>NZ_CP192696.1:0-2902500 GCF_021462805.2 Allorhizobium sp. Av2
ATGCAGATGAAGATGGTAACGGCAAGTGCGGCAGCCAGTGGGGACGAGGCGCGCACGATCGATCAGGCCGTTAGCCCTGACGCGACAGGCGGCCCGAATGCGGTGGTAGACGATACGGTGGCAGGCGATGAAGTTCGATACGATGCGCTTTTTGAGCGGTTCAGTGCCCGGCTGCGAGCCCAGGTCGGCCCGGATGTGTTTGCCAGCTGGTTTGGTCGGTTGAAACTGCATTCCTCTTCGAAGAGCGTTATCCGGCTTAGCGTGCCGACGACCTTCCTGAAGTCCTGGATCAACAATCGTTATCTCGACCTGATTACCTCGATTTTTCAGGCGGAAGATGCCAGCATTCTGAAGATCGAAATCCTGGTGCGCAGCGCCAGCCGCAATAGCCGGGCGCCGGTTGTCGAAGACCGGGCCGTCGAGCCCTCCCTGTCGTCTGCCCAGAAGCGTCAGGTGCCGCAAAGCATTGGCCAGATGGCACCTGCCATCGCCAATGCCGCAGCACCGCAGCGCGCTCCCGTACAGGGACCGTTGTTCGGTTCGCCGCTCGACAGCCGCTATACGTTCGATGGTTTCGTCGAAGGCGCGTCTAACCGGGTGGCGGTTGCCGCCGCCAAGACCATTGCTGAAGCCGGTGCAGGCGCCGTACGCTTCAATCCGTTGTTCATTCATTCGTCGGTCGGTCTGGGCAAGACGCATTTGCTCCAGGCGATCGCCAATGCAGCCATCCATAGCCCTCGGGCTCCGCGCGTTGTCTATCTGACGGCGGAATATTTCATGTGGCGCTTTGCCACCGCCATCCGCGACAACGATGCTCTGACTTTGAAGGACTCGCTGCGCAACATCGACCTGCTGATCATCGACGACATGCAGTTTCTGCAAGGTAAAACCATTCAGCATGAGTTCTGTCACTTGCTGAACATGCTGCTCGACAGCGCCAAGCAGGTTGTCGTGGCTGCCGACCGGGCGCCGTGGGAGCTGGAATCGCTTGATCAGCGCGTTCGCTCGCGTTTGCAAGGTGGCGTTGCCATCGAGATGGAAGCGCCTGATTACGACATGCGCCTCGACATGCTGAAGACAAGGTTGGCGCTCGCCAAGAAAGAAGATCCGAGCCTGGAAATTCCAGCCGAGATCATTGCCCATGTGGCCCGCAATGTCGCCAGTTCTGGCCGCGATCTGGAAGGTGCGTTCAACCAGCTGCTGTTCCGCCGTTCATTCGAAGCCAATATGACCATTGAGCGCGTCGATGAACTGCTGGCCCACTTGGTCGGTGCTGCCGAACAGAAGCGGGTGCGCATTGAAGACATCCAGCGCGTTGTTGCCCGCCATTACAATGTGTCGCGCCAGGAACTGGTTTCCAACCGCCGCACCCGGGTCATCGTCAAGCCGCGCCAGATCGCCATGTATCTGTCCAAGACCCTGACGCCCCGCTCCTTCCCGGAAATCGGCCGTCGTTTCGGTGGCCGCGATCACACCACGGTGCTGCATGCCGTGCGCAAGATTGAGGAATTGATCTCCGGCGACCAGAAATTGTCGCAGGAAATCGAGCTGCTGCGCCGCCTGATCAACGAGTAATCGGATCGTCGCCTCGCTTGGCCCCCCTATGCTTTTTGGAGATCACAGCGCCATTTGTCATCACTGACGAATGGCGCTGTTTTCTTATGATTGACAGAGAGGACTTGGTGGTCAATCTGCAAGAAACGGGTGGCGACCCCGCTTCAAAAGCGCAATAACCATCTTCGATAAAGAGACATGGTGAGAGGCTGGTTATGCAAAAACAGATGGGTGCTCAGGAGTGGGCGATGCTGCTGGTGCTTTCGGTGCTATGGGGCGGCTCCTTTCTGTTCATCGGCATTCTGGTGAAGGTCTGGCCGCCGCTGACCATCGTTACCGCCCGTGTTGCGCTTGCCGCGATGGCGCTGTGGATCATCGTCCGCCTGTCGGGCCAGCCGGTTCCGCGCAGGGCCGAGGTCTGGCTTGCCTTCCTTGGCATGGGCCTTCTCAACAATGTTATTCCCTTCACGCTTATTGTCTGGGGCCAGACCCATATTCCCGTCGGGCTGGCGGCGATTTTCAACGCGACGACGCCACTGTTTGGAGTGATCATCGCGCATTTTCTGACCACCGATGAGAAGCTGACCGCCAACCGGTTGGCTGGCGTGTTGATCGGGGTTGCAGGGGTCGCGGTTATGATCGGTCCCGCCGTGCTCGGACATCTCGGCGCGGATCTCTGGGGCGAGTTGGCCGTGATGCTGGCGGCAGTTTCCTATGCCTTTGCTGGTCTTTTCGGGCGGCGCTTCAAGGCGATGGGATTAGCCCCTCTCTTGCCCGCCGCGGGGCAGGTGACGGCGGCTACGGTTGTCCTTCTGCCGATTACGCTGATGGTCGATGCCCCCTGGACCTTGCCCGTTCCCGGTCTTGATAGCATTGCGGCTCTGCTGGGACTGGCATTGCTATCCACCGCTGTCGGCTATGTGCTGTTTTTCCGGATATTGTCGACGGCTGGTGCCACCAACCTGATGCTGGTCACCATCCTCATTCCCCCCAGCGCCATTCTGCTGGGTGCCTTGGTGCTGGGAGATCAGGTCGCCCCACGCCATCTGGTCGGCATGGTCTTGATTGCGCTCGGACTTGCCGCCATCGATGGCAGGCTATGGCGTCGGCTTCGCCAGCGGGCAGTCGCCTGACAATCTGGCCTCAGACGCTGGCGATGGCAATGATTTCCGGGCTGGTCGGCTCAAAGCTGCGGCCATCCCACCAGCCGAGCATGTCGATGCTCTTGAACCCGGCTGCCTTGAACAGCTGTTCGACCTTGCCGCGACCGGGGAAACGCAGGCAACTGCGACTGATCCGCTGTTCACCTGTCTCCAGCAGCGTGAATGTCGCGTCAAAGGTGACATGCTCCCCTTCGATCCTGTCGACCTGATAGAAAACCTCGACCGGGCCGATACCAGGCACCTGCGCTGTGTTGCGGGTTGTGGCTTCGGTCCATCCTTCCCAGGCGCGCAGCAGCGGGTTGCGGCTCTCGATGATCATCTGTCCACCCGGCGAGAGATGGCGGCGGGCATTGGTGAGCGCCAGAAGGGTTTCTTCATCATCGAGAAAGACCTGAAAGACATGGCCGGTCATGATGATCAGATCGAATTGCTCTCTATCGAGATTGAGATCGAAGGCATTGGCGGCAATCCAGCGCACCAACCCTTCCTTATCTTTGGCTTTTGCCAGAGCCAACATGCCCGGCGCGGGATCGATCCCTGTCACCTGATGGCCGCGTCTTGCCAGCCGGAGCGTCACCGAGCCTGTGCCGCAGCCGATATCGAGAATTCGGCAGGGCGTTTTTGGATAGGCCTCGTAGAAATCCCCGTCTTCGCCATGAATGTTGAAGCTGTCATAGAAAACGGCCATGTCGTACAGCGCAAAGGCATCATCTACGGGCATTGACGCTTCTCCCTCTATCCTTGCGTCTGTTTATGATTGCTCAGCAGGCGAGATCTGCCACGACGGCATCCAGAACCAGCATGCCTTTTGGCGTGCAGCGCAGCCGGGAATTGCCGAGACGTTCGATAAATCCGTGTTCCAGTAAAAATTGTTCGCGGACCGGGTCCGGATCGCGACCGGACAATTGCTGCCAACGGGCGAGATCGACGCCTTCGCGCAGCCTGAGGCCCATCAGCAGCAATTCGTCGGACTGTTCTTCGGAACCCAGCGCGTCCTGGATGACCATGCCGTGGCCGTTCTGTTCGACCGCTGAAAGCCAGGTTTCCGGGTGTTTTTCAGTCGCAGTCGCCAGTTTTTCATGGCCCTGCGTCAGCCGTCCATGGGCGCCAGGGCCAATACCGGCATAATCACCATAGCGCCAATAGGTCAGGTTGTGACGGCTCTCGGCGCCGGGCCGCGCATGGTTGGAAACCTCATAGGCGGGCAGGCCTTCGCGCTCGGTGATCTCCTGCGTCGCCTCATAGAGCTGGGCCGCATGTTCCTCATCGGGTGTAATGATCTTGCCAGCCTTGTGCAGGCCGAAGAATGGCGTGCCTTCCTCGATGGTCAGCTGATAGAGCGACAGATGGTCCACCGCATAGGAAATCGCCAGCTTCAACTCGGCATCCCAATCGGCAATCGTCTGATTGGGACGGGCATAGATCAGGTCGAAGGACATGCGCGGGAAAATCTCGCGTGCCAGCCGGACGGCTTTCAGTGCATCCTCCACCGAATGCATCCGGCCCAGAAATTTCAGATCGGCATCATTGAGCGCTTGCACGCCGAGCGACACCCGGTTGACGCCAGCTGACCGATAGCCCCGAAACCGTTCGGCTTCGACGCTGGTCGGATTGGCTTCCATGGTGATCTCGATGCCACGCGGCACGGTCCAGTAGCGGGCGATTCCGTCCAGGATGGCACCCACCGTGGCCGGGTCCATCAGCGAAGGCGTACCGCCGCCGAGGAAGATGCTGGTAACGGTCTTGGGGCCGCTCATGGCCCGCATCGTCTCCATTTCCTTCAGGAAAGCTGCCGTGAAGCCCGGCTGGTCGACCTTCTGGTGGCGGACATGGCTGTTGAAGTCACAATAGGGGCATTTGGCCGCGCAGAACGGCCAGTGAATATAGATGCCAAAGCCCGGTTCGCCGGTGTCTGGAAGGAGAAGCGACGTTGGCTCGGCCATAAATCCTCAGGCGTTCAGGCAGGTTTCGACGAAAAGCTTAAAAGCGCGCGCCCGGTGCGACAGCGCTTGCGCATCGCCCGGCTTCCATCCGTGTTTTTCTTCCGAGGTCATTTCGCCGAACGTGGTTGAAAATCCGTCTGGTTGGAAGATCGGGTCATAGCCGAAGCCGGATGTGCCGCGGGGCGGCCAGGCGACCACACCTTCCACTTCACCCCGGAAAAACTCGGTATGGCCATCGGGCCAGCCCAGACACAGCACGCTGACGAAACGCGCCGTCCGGCGCTCAGGCGTGGCGGCACCCTTTTCTTGAAGGGCCTGCTCGACCTTTTCCATCGCCATGGCAAAATCGCGGCTGCCATCCTCGCGCTCGGCCCAATTGGCGGTATAGACACCCGGCGCACCATCCAACGCATCGATGACCAGACCGGAATCGTCCGACAGCGCTGGCAGGCCAGAGGCTTTGGCCGAAGCCAGTGCCTTGATCGCAGCGTTTTCCTCGAATGTCGTGCCGGTTTCGTCCGGCTCGATGAAGCCAAGCTCCTTGGCCGATTTGGCCGTAAAACCAAACGGGCCGATCAGGTCGGCAATCTCTGCGATCTTGCCGGCATTGTGGCTGGCAACGACAATGGTTCTGGTATCGAGTTTGCGCATCATCCGATCCTATTCAATCTGCCAAAGCCGGGCTTCGGCGCATTCCAGACTATTGCCCGCTGGGTCGCGGAAATATATTGAACGCGCACCATTCGGCCAGAGAAAATCCGCCTCTATGGCGATGCCATGGCTCAACAACCGTGACGCCATACCATCCATTGCCGCACCGTCCATCCGAAAGCAGGCATGACCTGGCCCGACGGCACCATGGGCTGGCACCGGCAGAGCGTCGGGCTCTGCGGGCTTGATGGTTTCGGCTGCATTAAACAGCAGCAGAACGCCCGGCCCACAGCGCAGGAACACATGACGCCCCGGCTGGCTGATGATCACCTCAAGGCCGAGCAGGCCGGCATAGAAACGCTCTGCCGCGTCGAGATCATCGACATACAGTGAGGTTTCCAGAATGCCTTCAATGCTTGTGGCCATTATGATGCTCTCTTTATCCGGCAATCGCCTGTTTTTGCAGGTCCACCAATTCGGCAATGCCTGTCTGGGCAAGGCCGAGAAGGGTCAGGAATTCTTCCTGGCTGAACGGCTTGCCTTCGGCGGTGCCCTGGATCTCGACAATGCCGCCTGTGCCGGTCATGACGAAATTGGCATCGGTTTCGGCGGCAGAGTCCTCCAGGTAATCCAGGTCAATCACCGGCTGGGCGGCGAAAATACCGCAGGAAATCGCCGCGACATGGTCCTTCAGCACCCGGTCCACCTTGATGATGTTGCGCGATTCCATCCATTTCAGGCAATCGTGCAAGGCAATCCATGCGCCGGTAATCGAGGCTGTGCGGGTGCCGCCATCGGCCTGGATCACATCGCAATCGAGCGAGATCTGCCGTTCGCCTAGGGCTTCCAGATCGACCACGGCGCGCAGTGAACGACCAATCAGCCGTTGGATTTCCTGGGTGCGACCGCTCTGCTTGCCGGAGGACGCTTCACGCTTCATTCGCTCGCCGGTGGCGCGCGGCAGCATGCCGTATTCGGCTGTCACCCAGCCCTTGCCTGTGTTGCGCAGCCAGGGCGGAGTGCGATCTTCGAGGCTTGCCGTGCACAGGACATGGGTATCGCCAAACTTGACGAGACAGGAGCCTTCGGCATGTTTGGAAAAATTGCGCTCGAACGATATCTTGCGCATCTGGTCGGTTTTTCTGCCTGAAGGTCGCATTTCCGTCTCCTCGGTCGAGCAGTCACTGGCTGGCACACCAACCTCTGTCCGCTTATTTTCGTTTCAATGCCCGTCTGGGCCGTTCTGGGCAGATCTGGCCCGGAAATCTGTCCGGGGCATTTCCAGTCCTGCTTGGCGTCCTGGCTGCCTTCTACGAGTGGTTTGACGGTTTTGCAAAGGAAAAGCCGGTATGGTCCGCTCAAACCGGCGCTTCCTCACCAAAAGCCGTTGTGATTGGTCAATCAGCAGCTATATTAAGGATAGGTGCAGCAGCAAACATGAGCGAAATGGGGAAAAACCCAATTACCGCAGGCGATGTGTCAATGGCACTGGATGAGCGATCCAGGGAGATCTTTCGCCGCATTGTCGAGACCTATCTGGAATCCGGTGAACCGCTTGGCTCGCGCAATCTGTCGCGCATTCTGCCGATGTCGCTGTCGCCCGCCTCGGTGCGCAATGTGATGAGCGACCTGGAAGAGCTCGGCCTGATCTATTCCCCCCATATCAGTGCTGGGCGTTTGCCAACCCAGACGGGATTGCGTTTTTTTGTCGATGCTTTCATGCAGGTCGGTCGCTTGTCGGAGCAAGATCGCGGCTCGATCGAACGGCAGATGCGCTCCTCGGAAGACCAGCCGATGGAAACGCTCTATAACGAGGCCAGCCGTATGCTGTCTGGCCTGTCGCGTGGTGCGGGCCTGGTGGTGGCGGCGAAATCCGATCCGGTGCTGAAACACGTCGAATTCATCCGACTGGAGCCGACCAAGGCGCTGGCAGTGCTGGTCGGTGAGTTTAACCAGGTCGAAAACCGGATCATCGAACTCCCGGCGGGCATTACCGCCTCGCAACTGACCGAGGCGGCCAATTTCCTCAATGCGCATCTGTCCGGCCAGACGCTGCATGAAGTGCGCGGCCAGCTGGTGCAGTTGAAGGATCAGGTGGCCAGCGAACTGGATGTTCTCTCCCAGGATCTCGTGCAGCGTGGGCTGGCGGTCTGGTCCGGCGGCGAGGGCGACAAACCGACCCGGTTGATCGTGCGTGGCCGCGCCAATCTGCTGGAAGGTCTGGCGGGCGTCGAGGATGTTGATCGGCTGCGGCTGCTGTTTGATGATCTGGAGCGTAAGGAAAGCCTGATCGAGATCCTCAATCTGGCCGAAAGCGGGCCGGGTGTCAGAATTTTCATCGGTTCGGAGAACAAGCTGTTTTCGCTTTCCGGGTCGTCGCTGATCGTTGCGCCCTACCGCGACGGCGACGACAGGATTGTCGGGGCCGTCGGCGTGATCGGTCCGACCCGCCTCAACTATTCCCGTATCGTGCCGATGGTGGATTATACCGCCCAGGTGATGGCCAAGATGACCCGCAGCGGCCACTGACCTTAGCAACACCACATGAGATCATCACTCGACCCTTGATTTTTTGCCGCCGAACCCTGATATCGGGGCCGGACGAGAAACAGTATTTCGGAGAACGTCATGACCGACGAAACAGCTAAAAACGGACCTGACGCTGCCGCAGACGCGCAGATTGAACCCCAGGTACAGGAAGAGACCAATTCGACCGCTGAGGATGCCGGGCAGGATAATGACCCGACAGCAGCCCTGCAGGCTGAAAATGCGGAGTTGCGTGATCGCTTCCTGCGTCTGGCGGCTGAAATGGACAATCTGCGCCGCCGCACCGAGCGCGATGTCAAGGATGCCAAGTCCTATGCGGTCACCGCTTTTGCCCGTGACATGCTGGCCGTGTCCGACAATCTGCGCCGCGCCATCGACGCTGTCCCTGATGAAGCCAAGGAGGAGGCGCAAGCCGGCCTGACGGCATTGATCGAAGGTGTCGAGATGACCGAGCGGGCGATGCTGTCGACGCTCGAGCGCCACGGTGTCCGCAAGATCGAGCCGGAAGGCCAGAAATTCGATCCGAATTTCCATCAGGCGATGTTCGAAATTCCCAATCCGCAAGTGCCCAACAATACGGTCGTGCAGGTTGTTCAGCCCGGCTATACCATTGGCGATCGGGTGCTGCGTCCGGCTATGGTTGGCGTTGCCAAGGGTGGCCCCAAGGCAGAGGCCGCTCAGTCTGCCGATGCCTAGAGTTTGTCAGGGAAAAGTGGTGTCCGGTTTTCCCGAAAAGGCAAACGAAAACAACAGAATCGAGAGCCTGTCTGGTTCAAATTGAACTACTGCATAATTCTTTAAACCGGGATCGGTTTAAAGAGAAAATTATGCAGCAGATATAAAGCGCTAAAGCGGACCTTTGTGCGCCATATATGATGAGAAGCGCTGTAGGCAGGTTTTCGAGCAAGGCCTGCCCCTTTTCTTTTACAGGAAAAAGAGAAAGCGCTGCGCAGTGATGCGCGGCGCTTTTTGTGTGAAACTATACGTTAAATGAAGAGCGGTCAGGCGGCGTTCGAGGCCTGGTCCTGGTTCAGGAAGGTATAGATGGCGGTGGCGCTGTCGCTGGCGCGCAGCTTGGCAACCAGGTCCTGATCGCGAAGCACGCGGGCGATGCGCGACAAGGCTTTCAAATGATCGGCACCGGCCCCTTCGGGTGCCAGAAGCAGGAAGACCAGATCGACGGGCTGCTCGTCCAGCGCTTCAAAATCGATTGGCGTTTCCAGGCGGGCGAAAACGCCTTGAATGGTGGAAATGCTCGTCAGCTTGCCATGGGGAATGGCAATGCCATTGCCGACACCGGTGGAGCCGAGCTTTTCCCGTTGCAGGATGACGTCGAAGATTTCCCGCTCGGGAATACCGATCAGTTTCGAGGCTTTGGCAGCCAGTTCCTGGAGAAGTTGTTTTTTGGAATTGACCCTGAGGACGGGCAATATCGCATCTTGCTGTAGCAAATCTGCCAAGGCCATTTCGAAAAATCCTTATACCCGCCGACACATGAAAAGGAAAGCGGTGGTCGGCCACCGCTTTCCGAGGGCGTGTCAGCCCTTGATTGCGGCGGAATCGATCCAGCCAATATTACCGTCATTGCGGCGATAGACAATGTTCAACTCGTCCTTGCCAGGGCTGCGGAACAGTACAATGGGCTCATCCGTCATATCCAGCGCCATGACGGCGGTGGCGACAGACATGGTTTTGACCTTCTTGGTGCTTTCGGCCACGATGGTCGGGGCAAAATCCTCTGGCACATCCTCATCTTCTTCAGAAACCGGGTCCATGACCGTGTAGCTGATTTCGAAGTTGTTGGTTGGGATATGGTGATCCTTCAGCTTGCGCTTGTAGCGCCGCAGGCGCTTTTCGATCCGCTCTGCGGCGGTGTCGAAGGCGACTTGCGGATCGACGGCAGTGCCGGTTGCATGCAGGTTTATACCGGTATCGAGGTGCAGGGCGCAGTCTGCGGAAAACCGCGAGGCTGATTTTGTCACCGTGACCTGACTGGAATACCCTCCGTCAAAGTATTTGCTTACGGCGTCAGTGATCTGGACTTCTATCCGTTGCCGGAAAGATTCGCCGATTTCCATATGTTTGCCGGTTACGCGTACACTCATGGAGTTTCCCTTCTTATCGTGATTTGCAGGGGGAGTTTACGCCAAGCGCGGGGCGCATCCAAGCGTTTCCATAGTCCAAGATAAAAGCTCGGCCATATGCCGGGGCAATTTATCCTATCGGGCCGGGCCAAAGCGGAGCGTCTGTCCGTTCAGGCCTGGAACAACCCGCATGTCAAGGGCGGACTGGGGTGAAAAAATTGCGCAGGATAAGACTAAGTCTCTGATTTTGTACATGTCACTATCCCAAAATCGTTCCCGTGTTTTGGCGGTATCCTCTAATTGGCGCGGGCGCCAATGTCAATGTTTTGTTAAGGATTATTGCAAAGAGCTGATCTCAGCCCGGGTTCCGCGCCAGGGCGCGCTTTTCCCGGCGCCTCTGGACGGAGGAGGCGATGTTCATTGCTTCGCGATATTTGGCAACCGTGCGGCGGGCAAGCTCGACGCCGCCGTTTTTCAGGCTTTCGACAATATCGTCGTCTGAGAGGATATTCTCAGGGCTTTCTTGAGCAATCAACATGCGGATACGATGACGAACGGCCTCAGCCGAATGGCTGTCTCCGCCTTCTGCCGAGCCAATGGAGACGCTGAAGAAATATTTCAGCTCGAACAGCCCACGTGGTGTCAGCATATATTTGTTGGATGTGACGCGGCTGACGGTGGACTCGTGCATTTTGATGGCGTCGGCCACCGTCTTCAGGTTCAGCGGACGCAAATGATCGACCCCATGGCGCAGGAAGGCGTCCTGCTGGCGAATGATTTCGGTCGCCACCTTCATGATGGTTTTGGCGCGCTGATCGAGGCTGCGGGTCAGCCAATTGGCGGTTTGCAGGCAATCCGTCAAAAAGGCCTGCTCGCCCTCGGCCTTGCTCTGCCCGGTCTTGCCATTGCCGTTTTGGCCATTGGCAGTCTTCATGGCGCCTTCTCGCAGGCTGCTGCGGCGGATCTCGGTGAAATAGGCATTGTTGACCAGCACGCGCGGCAGGGTTTCCGCATTCAACTCCACCAGCCAGCCACCTTCGAGCGAGGGCGCCACCAGAATATCGGGCACGACTGTTTCCAGTGCATCGGTTTCGAAACCAGCGCCGGGCTTGGGATTAAGCTTGCGGATTTCGGCCAGCATATCGAGCAGGTCTTCCTCATCCACGCCGCATAACCGCTTCAGGCTCGCAAAGTCACGCTTTGCCAGATAATCCAGATTGCCGATCAATGCGGCCATGGCCGGATCCAGCCGGTCGCGCTGGCGCAGTTGAATGGCCAGGCATTCGCCAAGATTGCGCGCAAACAGGCCGGCGGGCTCCATGGTCTGAAGGGCTGCCAGAATCCGTTCCATATCGTCTCGGGACGCCCCCATCTGCTTGGCGACCTCATCCAGGTCGGCACGCAGATATCCGGCCTCGTCCAGCTGGTCGATCAGGGCCAGCGCAATCATCCGATCCGATGCGGACGAGAGCACAAAAGGCAATTGCTGGCCGAGGTGGTCGCGCAGCGAGACCTTGCCAGCGACGAAATCATCCAGGTCATAGCCCTCGCCATCTCCCTGGGCGCCGGGCATCGATTTCCACTGGCCGAGCATTTCGGGTGCATCGGTCTTCGGGTTGGCGCCATCATCGGAAAAGGCTGTGCCGAAATTGGCGTCCAGCCGCTCGTTCAGATCGCCATCGCCACCATGTTCATACCAGTCACTCTGCAATGTATCGGAGGGGGCTGGTGCTGGCGGGGCTTCGCTATCCGTGCCTGGTTCGCTGCTGCCTGTTCCTTCGTCATTTGGCGCAAATTCAAGCAGTGGATTCTTCTCGACCTCTTGCGCAATGAATTGCACAAGCTCGAAATGGGTCATTTGGAGCAGCTGAATCGATTGCATCAGCTGCGGCGTCATCACCAGCGACTGGTTTTGGCGAAGGAAAAGATTGGCTGATAGGGCCATGGCGGACGAAAAACTCCCCTACTATTCCCTCTCGGACCCCTTTTGTTCCTGTTTTGGATTTTCCGAAGTTCCAAGTGGCCCAAAAATTGCTTTTTTATAAGGTTTGGTCAAGCCGCAGAGCGGCTTCCGACGCAAATAACCTGAAAACGCGAGGCTCTTTGCGGCACAGATGCCGTTTTCAATACGGCATCCCATCGAATTGCGCGTATTAGAGGCTGAATTTCTCGCCAAGATAGAGGCGTCGTACATCGGGATTGTTGACGATGTCGTCGGCCCGCCCGTGCGTCAGCACTTCACCGGCGTGGATGATATAGGCACGGTCGATCAGTCCGAGCGTTTCTCGAACGTTATGATCGGTGATCAGCACACCGATCCCGCGTGCCGTCAGATGCCGCACGAGGTTCTGGATATCAGACACGGAAATCGGGTCGACACCGGCGAAAGGCTCATCCAGAAGCATGAAGGTCGGATCGGTTGCCAGTGCCCGGGCGATTTCCAGGCGCCGCCGTTCGCCGCCCGACAAGGAGACGGCTGCCGCCTTGCGCAGTTTCTCGATGTTGAATTCGGCAAGCAGCTCGTTCAGCTTCTGCTCGCGCTTGGTCTTGTCGCTCTCGTGCAGTTCCAGAACGGCGCGGATATTGTCCTCGACCGACAGGCCCCGGAAAATCGAGGCTTCCTGCGGCAGATAGCCGACGCCCAGCCGTGAGCGGCGGTACATCGGCATCGAGGTCACGTCATTGCCGTTAATGGCGATCGTGCCCATATCCACCGGCACGAGGCCGGTGATCATGTAGAAACAGGTGGTCTTGCCTGCGCCATTTGGCCCGAGAAGGCCGACAGCCTCGCCCCTGCGCACGACGAGCGATGCGCCATTGACCACGCGGCGGGTATTATAGGTTTTCGTCAGCCCATGGGCGATCAGCGTACCTTCGTACCTGTTCTTCTCGCGTGCTGCGTCTGATGGCGCGGCGGCATTCGCGTCCTGTTGCTTGGATGTCAAACCGGGAACTTTCACGTCTGCGTTCGCAATCAGGGTTTCTGCTTGGACTTGGGATCCAGCTGGATTTGCACGCGCTTGCCACAACTGTCGAGCTTGGCTTCGCCCGTCGTCATATGGACGGTGAGCTTGCAGCCGACGAACACATTGCCGCCTTCCGACAGCACGACCTTGTCGCCATCCAGCGTAAAGATCTGGGTGTTCATGTCGAAATGGCCCTTGTCGGCCGTGGCCTGCTGGGTTTCGGTATTGAGAATGACGTTATCGGCCACATCGATCGTGTCGATCTTGGCGTCGCCGCTGGTCACAGCCGCGCCCTGGCCCTTGTATTTCACCACCATCGTGCCGGAACGCATCGTGGTGGTGCCCTGAACCACCTTCACATTGCCGTTGAAATTGGCTTTGTTCTCTTGCTGATGCACTTCCAATGCATCGCTTTCGATCTGGATCGGCTTGTCGCCGGACAGTTTCAGACTGTTCATGTTGCTGGTAGCGGACTGGGCAAACGCGCCGGTTGCGGCTGCGGTCGCGACAAGGCCTGCGGTCAGCGTGGCGCAAGCAACGCGGAAGGAAAGGCGACGGTGGCTGTGCGTCATGATCTGTTCTCAGTTGCCCGGTTTCTGCAGGGCGGTCGGTGCGATATTCAATCGGACCGCGCCCGTCAGCGTGATTGTCTGTCCCTTATCGGTCATATCCATCGACTGTGCAACGATTGATGACTCTTTCGTCTTGATGGAGACCGGTTGATTTGTCTTAAGCTTTCCCGCTTTCACGTCAAGATCGGCGGATTGAAACTCTGCGTCCACACCGCTGGAGAGATGGATCGTGAAGGGTCTGTCCAGCACCATCTTGTCGGAAGAGCGGTCATAGGTGCCCCTTTGTGCCTTGATATCGGCGGAGGTGTCATCATTGACCGGCATGGTCGCTGTAATCGTTTCCAGCGTGATGAGGTTGGGGTTCTTGATATCTTGCAGCGCCCGCACGGCATTCATCGAATAGGGCGCGCCGTTTGAATTGCGTCCGGATATGGCTGGCTTGGCCATGACGACCTTGCCATCCTCGATCTTGGCGCCCTCGATCTTGATGTTGTCGGGCAGGTAAGCCCTGACGACGGAGACAGCAACAAAGCCAAGCGAGAGCACGACCGCTAAAGCCGGCAAGGCGATGCGCAGCCGCCTGACTCGATGCGAGTGACCGACCGCCTTGCGATAGGAGGTATCGGGGGCAGGTGGGCGCGGCTCTAGGGCACCTTTATCTAAACGCTTGAGCATGCTCGATAATCCGTAGAGCCGATCGGTTATTTTGTCACCCGTCTTCCGGGTGAACCGCTTCCAGCTACCATTCAAGACAGTTACTGGCTGGAAATATGGATTTTTTCAAGTCTGTTACAAGCTTTCCGCCTGCGGCTTTTTGTGGGGGAGCGGTGCTATCCCTCGTCTTTTGTCAATGCTCGACCCGCAGCAGACTGCGTGCCACTATCTGTCTCGTGCATGCTGGATGCTATGATGACAGGTTATTTTTCGGTTGTATTTGTCGATTTTACAATCCGAATTGACTCGCATTGGACCGTGGATATGAAATCGTCAGCGACATGTGGGCTTAAGCGATTGATTAATCCAATTTTTTATGGTGTTTTACACCCCGAACAAGCTGGCGGTCATTGCTCTGCCGCTTTTACGGCGGGCTGGGGCCCGCGAACTGATTATCAGTGAACTGTCTAGACCGAACAGGGGGTTAACGTGATCAAATCCGAGCTGGTGCAAATCGTTGCGGCCCGCAATCCGCATCTTTATCACCGCGACGTGGAAAACATCGTCAACGCCGTTCTGGATGAAATCACCGATGCGCTCGCGTCCGGCAATCGTGTCGAATTGCGGGGCTTCGGCGCTTTTTCGGTGAAAAACCGCCCGTCGCGGACCGGACGCAATCCCCGCACGGGGGATACGGTTTTCGTCGAGGAAAAATGGGTGCCGTTTTTCAAGACCGGCAAGGAATTGCGCGAGCGCCTCAATCCCGGCATGGACGACGAGGATGACGGCGACGCCGACTGATCGGATCTTCAGTCGTTCGGCGTTGCATTCCGGCGTGTCGTGACCCTGCAAATGATATCGGGCGAATTATCCGGGTCGGCCTTGCATGAGCCCGGCCCCTTTCCATATGATGACGCAATTCGTGGTGAAGAGGCCGTTAGACTGTGAGTTGCAGGGTTGTCGGTTTTTTGTCGTGATGACAGTAATCGGCAACGTTAAAACCCGGCTGCGGCAAGATCCGGCAGGAGATGCGTGATGGTGGTCAAAAAGATTTTCAATATCGTCATTCTGGTGCCGTTGGCGGTGGTGCTGATCGTGCTGTGTGTCGCCAATCGGCAATGGGTAACGCTGGCGCTCAATCCATTCCGCCCTGATGATCAGATGCTGTCGGCAGGCGCGCCCTTCTTCGTCTTCCTGCTGATCACTTTTTTGCTTGGCGCCTTGGCAGGCAGTTTTGCCACTTGGCTGACCCAGGGCAAGCACCGCAAGCGCGCCCGGCATGAGGCACGTGCTGCGGTAAAATGGCGTGGCGAGGCCGATCAGCAGAAGAAGCGAGCCGAGCAGATCGCGGCATCCGGTCACGTGAGCCAGTTGCCATCGCCTTGACGGTTGCCGGAACTTAAGCTGCTCGCTACCCTTTTCTCCGCGGCGTTTGAATGATAAAGGCCCGCTGCCTTGGCCACGCAGGATTTATGTTTTCGATTTTGAGCATAATTTGCGCGGGCAACCTACCGCATAATTCCTTGGATCGGACCCGATGTGAGGAATTATGACTATAGCCAATACCATGCCTGAACCGGAGACGGCCAGGAGACCATGCCGTCGTTATGAAGCGTTACCATAGAACCGGGCGTGCAATTGTAAGCTCGTCGTGGGTTCAGGGCGCTGTCATCGGAAAGCCGAGCCGATTGTGAAAGACAAATCCCGCCGACCACCCAGCAAGAGCGCTCCCGGCACGGCGTCCGCCGGCAAGGGGCGTTCTTCCTCTCGCCCCGCCGCATCTCTCCCAGCCAAGTCTCAGCCCGATCGCAATGGGGGAAGCCCTTATCGTGGTACCGGGCAAAAACCGGTGCGCAGCCAGGCAGGCGCAGATGCTAGGGAAACGGCAAGGGTTTCCGCACCATCGCCCCGCATGGAAAAAGATCCTGTGCAGGATTCGGCAACACCCGCCAATGCGCCATTGGCGCTTCGCCCAGGCCCGCTGCCCCGCGAGAAGCTGCCGCTCATTCTGGAATCGATGGGGGCTGGCGATTTTCACCTGATCGACAGTGGTCATGGTCTGAAACTCGAACAATACGGCCCCTATCGGATCGTGCGCCCCGAAGCACAGGCTCTCTGGCCGCCGGGCCTTGCTCCGCATGTCTGGGAAAAAGCCGATGCGGTGTTTTCCGGCGATACCGACGAGGATGGCATGGGCCGCTGGCGCTTTCCCCGCGAGGCGCTGGGCGAAACCTGGCCGCTTTCGCTGTTGGGCGTCGATTTTCTCGGGCGCTTCACGTCCTTTCGCCATGTCGGCGTCTTTCCCGAACAGATCGCCCATTGGACCTGGATGAAAGACCGGGTTGAGAAAGCAAAGATCGCGAACGCAGAGCGGCCATTGAGAGTGCTCAATCTTTTCGGCTATACCGGCGTGGCCTCACTGGTTGCGGCGGCTGCTGGTGCGGAAGTCACCCATGTGGATGCATCGAAGAAGGCAATCGGTTGGGCGCGGGAAAACCAGGCGCTCAGCCGTCTCGACCGGGCTCCGATCCGCTGGATCTGCGATGACGCAATGAAATTTATCCAGCGGGAAGAGCGGCGCGGCAGCCAGTATGACATCATCCTCACCGACCCGCCAAAATTTGGCCGAGGTCCGAATGGCGAGGTCTGGCATCTGTTCGAGCATTTGCCGCTGATGCTGTCGCTGTGCCGGGAAATCCTGTCGCCCAAGGCCGAAGGCCTGGTGCTGACGGCCTATTCAATCCGCGCCAGCTTCTACGCTATCCATGAATTGATGCGCGAGACCATGCGCGGCAAGGGCGGTCTGGTCGAATCCGGCGAACTGGTCCTGCGTGAGGCAGGTCTGGATGGCAAGACACCTGGGCGGGCCTTGTCCACGTCGCTGTTCAGCAGATGGGTTCCAAAATGAGTAACGGGTTCAAGGATGGCGCTTCCGGTTTTGCGGCTAGCTCCGCGGAAAGAGGCGTGCAGGGCAAGGTTGGGCAGGTGAAGGAAGTCACCAGCCTCGCCAATCCGATCGTCAAGGATATCAAGGCGCTTTCCCAGAAAAAGACCCGCGACGAGACGCGGACGTTTCTGGCCGAAGGCCTGAAGCTGGTGATCGATGCGGTGGAGCTCGGCTGGAGCCTGCGCTACCTGATCTATTCCAAGGCTGCCAAGGGCAAGCCGCAGGTGGAACGGATCGCGGCGCGCACCGTTGCCCATGGCGGCATGGTGCTGGAGGTCAGCGAAAAGGTCATGGCCTCCATTACCCGCAAAGACAATCCGCAAATGGTGGCGGGTGTGTTCGATCAGCGCTGGAAGGCGCTGAAGGATGTCAGCCTGACGGAGCGGGAAACCTGGGTGGCGCTCGACCGGGTGCGCGATCCCGGCAATCTCGGCACGATTATCCGCACTGCCGATGCAGCGGGTGCCTCTGGTGTCATGCTGATTGGTGACAGCACCGATCCCTTCGCCATGGAGACGGTGCGTGCTACGATGGGGTCGATTTTCGCGCTGCCGCTGGTCAAGACCACCGTTGCTGATTTTCTCGGCTGGAAGACCAAGGCTGGCGTCAGCGTCGTCGCCACCCATCTGGCTGGCGCGGTGGATTACCGTACCGTGGATTACAAGCGCCGCCCGGTCGTGGTGCTGATGGGCAATGAGCAATCCGGCCTGCCGGAGGAATTGGCCAGCCGGGCCGATATGCTGGCGCGCATCCCCCAGGCCGGATTGGCCGATTCCCTCAATCTCGCTGTGGCGACTGGCGTCATGCTGTTTGAAGCCCGTCGCCATCTTCTCACCCTCGACGAGGCCAAATGACCCGTTCCGCTGCCTTGTTTTGTCGCCCGGTTCCGGCAATCCTGTTCATCCTGGCGCTGCTGATCCTGGACCAGGCGATCAAATATGCGGTCGAGGTCAGCTTGCCCATGCATGAACTCGTGCCTGTTGTGCCGATGCTTGGCCTGTTTCGCACCCACAATCTCGGCGTTGCCTTTTCCATGCTTTCACATCTCGATGCCTGGGTCATCGTCGTCATGCGGCTTGCCATCGTCGCTTTTGTCGCCTGGCTCTGGCGCCAGACCAGCCGCGATCATCAGTTTGCGCATCTGGGCTATTGCCTGATCATTGCCGGCGCTTTCGGTAATATCATCGACCGCTTCACCTATGGCTATGTGGTGGACTATATTCTGTTTCATACCGAGACATGGTCGTTTGCGGTCTTCAACCTGGCCGATAGCTTGATTACGATCGGGGCCGGCTTCATCCTGCTGGAAGAACTGCTGGTTTTGCGCCGCTCAAAAGGGTAGAGGCGAAATTTCCCGCTCGGCCACGCCGAACTAGTGATGGAAATTTTCCCTAAAAGGTGTAGCATGGCTTGAAACAGGATTGCTCACATGCTGTGAGCCGCTCGCCCCAAGCGGTTTTTTTCACACGGCATTGAGGGTCGGTTTACCGAGATTGAACGTGGTCTGCCGACCGTAACAAAACATTGACGGGGCTTTGCTACCGCATAATTCATCAAATCGGCCTTGGTTTAATGAGAGAGTTATGCAGCGGATTTGAAGCACCATAGCGTACCTGACGTCTTTTGCAGGATGCTGGTGGTGTGGCCAGATAAATGTCGTGATCTTGGTGGGAGCACCGGATGGCGGATGATGGAAAACACCGAAACAGGTGGGTTTCGCCTCCTCTTCCGAAAGGCTTTGCCGGACAGCTGCCGGAGTAGGCGCAGATGCTATCGAAGACGCAGAGCCCTGTCCCCCCATCCATCGCGAGTGCGGAACTGGTGCGCACGCGTCTGCTTGCCACCGTCAGCCATGAAATGCGCACGCCGCTGAACGGCATTCTCGGCATGAGCCATCTGCTGGGCCGGACCGATCTGTCGCCAGAGCAGCGCAATTATCTTTCCGGCATCGTACAAGCGGGCGAATCCCTGCAACAATTGATTGCCGATCTTCTTGATTACACGACGCTTGAAACTGGCCATTTCGAACTTCACAATCAACGTGTTTCCCCCAGACGTCTGATCGAAGGCGTGGTCGAGATGTTGTCGCCACGCGCCCATGCCAAGGGCATCGAGATCGCCGCGACGACACAGTCCGGGGTTCCCGAGGAAGTCGATATCGATGTCGCCCGGCTGCGCCAGGTGCTGTTCAATGTGATCGGCAATGCGGTGAAATTCACCGTCGAGGGCGGTGTGCTCGTCTCGGCTAGCTGCATTGGCGACGAATTGGTGGTGCGGGTCCGCGACACCGGTCCTGGCATGACGGAGGAGGAACGCACCCGGCTGTTCGTGGAGTTTTCGCAAGGCGGAGATCCAGTGCAGCGCAGTGGCGGCACGGGCCTTGGCCTGTTCATCTCCCAGCGGTTGATGATGGCGCTTGGCGGTTCTCTGTCGATTATTGAAACCGTGCGCGGACGGGGAACGTCCTTCGAGATCCGCTTGCCAACCAAGGCGATTGCGCAGGATCGCACCGTTTCTCAGCGACAGTCGCTGTTATCAGGGTCCAGCGTCCTGCTGTTGGCCCCAGATGGCCCGGCGGCTGAAGGCGCGTCCATGACCATTCGCACGCTTGGCGGGTTTTGCCATTGGGCAAAGAAAACCGAAGAGGCGCTTGACCTTTTGGATCGGGTCGAGAGGCAGGATGCGATGCTGACGGATCTGATCGTCGATCATCGCTGCATTTCCGATTACGATGCCAATCTTGCCAGACGGCTGTCCGGTCTGGGAAAAATTCGACGCATCTATCTGGTCAATCCGGAAGAGCGGCCTGTGCGGCCGCTGACCGGTTTCGATGCCTGGCTGATCCGTCCGCTGCGTGAGCAAACCTTGAGCGATGTGCTGCGGGGGCTGATGAGTGGCGTGGATGCGGCCCATGTCGATGTACAGGATACCGATGTCTCCCATGCAGGTGTCCTGCTTTCGGGAGAAGGCATGGAGCCGGGCAAACAGGTCCCGGACGTGCTGAATGTTCTGGTTGGAGAGGACGATTTCGTCAATGCAACCCTGCTGCGGGCCGTTTTGCAGAAAGCTGGCCATATGGTCGGCGTGGTCAATGATTTCGATGCCCTGCGGCGTGAAGTGGCTTTGGAAGAGGCGGTCAAACTGGACCTGATCATTACCGATCTCGGCATGCCCGGCGGTGATGGCAGCTCAGTTCTGCGCTATGTGCGGATGATCGAGCAATTGAAACGCCGCCCGCGCTGCCCCATCCTAGTCTTGACCGGTGATCTCAGGGATGCCGCCCGAGCCGAGGCGCTGACCAGTGGCGCGGATCTGGTCTTGCAGAAGCCTGTCAATCCCGAGCGCCTGCTGAATGAAATTGCCTCGTTGATGAAAACACATCGTACAAGACTGTACGGCTAGATTCCGGGAAAGTTTCCTATTATTATCTTGGAGTATCCATTGATTTTATGGGAAAAATCGCCATAAAAACTGCAATCAGCGTATCCTGTGTCAACATCTTGTCGCATATCCGTGTTTAACAGGTCTTGTTTGAACAAAGCCGGATGAACCGCCATGACAGTCGAACTCCTTGATCGTGCAGTCACACCTGAAACGGAGCGTTCCTCCGGTACGGTTTCCGGCCCTGCTGGCGATGTACTGGGCCGGATCGGTACGCTGGAAACCAGGCTTGCCCGCAACGCACGCGAGATCGATGCGGCCCAGGCGGTGCGCTACCGGGTGTTCGTCGAAGAGATGAATGCTATGTTGCCGCCCGATGCCATGCGGCAGAAGCGCGATATCGATGTGTTCGATGAAATCTGCGATCATCTTCTGGTTCTAGACCACGCCATTGAAGGTGATCCGGAAGATCAGATCGTCGGCACCTATCGGCTGCTGCGTCATGAAGTGGCGCTGGCCAATTTCGGCTTCTATTCCGCCTCGGAATTTGCGCTGGACGATCTCATCGCCCGCCATCCCGACAAGCGCTTCATGGAGCTTGGCCGTTCCTGTGTCCTGCCGAATTATCGCACCAAGCGGACGGTAGAATTGCTCTGGCAGGGAAACTGGGCCTACGCGCTGCGCCACAATATGAGCGCCATGATCGGCTGCGCCTCTTTTCCAGGCGTGCAGCCGGAACAGCATGCGCTGGCTCTGTCCTTTCTGGCGCAGAATGCCGAAGCCCGCGGCGAATGGGCGGTTCGTGCCCGCCCGGAACTGTTTTGCCCCATGGACTTGATGCCATCCGAAATCGTCAATGCCCGCAAGGCGCTGTCCGCCATGCCGCCGCTAGTCAAGGGTTATCTGCGTCTCGGCGCGATGATCGGTACCGGTGCCGTGGTCGACCATGCCTTCAACACCACCGATGTGCTGATCGTTCTGCCGATCACCAGCATTTCCGATCGCTACGTGAATTATTACGGTGCCGATGCCGGGCGGTTTGCGAGCTAGGTTATATCAGGAAAGCCGAAGCCCTGCTTTCTCGAAAAGATCGCTTTCAGTAAAGAAAGCTGGGAACTGTCCGGTTCAGGTTGAACATGGCGATTTCTGTCGAAGGTGTCTGTTTGCTGAAACGCAGGACGCTGTAGATTTTGCCAGCCGTTGATCGTTTGGCATTTCCATTGGTTGCTCGGGCGGGATGACGAGGTCGGCCAATTGCCGTTGCGATAGACCCACCAAATCTGGATGCAGAAGTGGATCTTTGCTCGCGGCGTAATTGCAGGCATCCGAAGATCCTGACCTTGAGAAAAACCTCCAGATAATCTTCATGGTTACATCCTTTACCGTGCTGTATCAGGCCTTCAAAGGCTAGAGAGTTCTCTGCTATCGGCAATTGAGATTTTTGGGCGGTGCCTATAGATTTCCTGGATGAGCAAACTCAATTTGGTGCATCTCAATGGATTGCGGGCCGTGGAGGCTGTTGGTCGGCTAGGCTCTCTGCAAGCGGCTGCCAGCGAACTTGGCGTTTCGATCGGTGCCATCAGCCAGCAGGTCATCAAGGCTGAGCAGCAGTTGCAATTGCAATTATTCGAGCGAACCAGCCGCGGCATGGTGCCGACAGATGTGGCTGAGCCGGTGCTTGACCGTTTGAGTGCGGGCTTTCGGCATTTGTCGGGGGCAGTGGCGCTTGCGCTGAAGAGCGATGATACGGTTTTAACGATTTCGGTGGCGCCGGTCTTTGCTGCACGCTGGTTGGTGCATCGCATTGGTGCGTTTTCAGAGCGGTTTCCGACGATCCGTCTTAGAATGGAGGCAAGCGACCGGTTAATCGATCCATCAAGCTCCGATGTCGATCTGTGTATTCGGGTCGGGCGTGGTGACTGGCCCGGTGTACGGGCCGAGTTACTGCTGGAACAGAAGGTTTTTCCGGTCTGCACACCTGCCATGGCAAAGCGCCTGCAATCACCAGCCGATCTCCTGGACTTGCCGATTGTGGAAGATGGCCGGGCGATGTTCAGTTGGGATGTATGGCTGGCCGCTGCCGGACTTCCCGGACGAACTGTCCGCACACGGCACGTCTTTAGCGAAGCCTCTCTATGCTTGGACGCTGCACTGGCTGGGCAAGGCATCTTGCTGGCCTGGCAGACGATTGCTTCGCAGCAATTACAGCAGGGGCAGTTGGTGGCGCCCTTCGGGCCGGCAGTGCCGACAGGGCTTGCCCATTATTTTGTCAGCCCAGAAGGCGCGCGCCGCAATGACAAGGTCGATGCCTTCAAGCGGTGGCTGCGCGGTGAGCTTCACGAGGATATGACCCGTCTCGCCAAGGCAATTCCTTTTCTAGGCGGCCCTTTTCTGAAAGGCCCATGTCTGAAAGGCGAGTGCGGTTGATCTTTGTGCGACCGCAGCTTTTTGTGGGCAGGCGGGTGGCTTGCCGCTGCATCGGTTGTCATTGTGGCTTGAACATCGTTAGATGTCGTCTGGACGCGGTCGTGTCCCGATACCCTCAATTTTGCAAAGCGTGAACCTGTGATCATCGACAAAGCTGCCGAACCGGATGTGCTCAACACCGCCGCCCTGACGTCGCAAGAAAGCCGCGCAACGGCAACCCCGATGATGGAACAGTATATTGAAATCAAGGCGAACAATCCCGGTTCACTGCTGTTTTACCGGATGGGTGATTTCTATGAGCTGTTTTTCGAGGACGCCGTCGAGGCGTCCCGGGCGCTCGGCATCACCCTGACCAAGCGCGGGCAGCATCTGGGTCAAGACATTCCGATGTGCGGTGTCCCTGTACATGCCTCTGACGATTATCTGCAAAAGCTGATCACGCTCGGGTTCCGTGTCGCCGTTTGCGAACAGGTGGAAGACCCGGCTGAGGCAAAGAAGCGCGGCTCCAAATCCGTGGTCAAGCGTGACGTGGTGCGTCTGGTCACGCCCGGCACGCTGACGGAGGAAAAGCTGCTGTCGCCGTCGGAGACCAATTATCTGATGGCGCTGGCACGGGTGCGCGGCAGCGGCGATGAACTGGCGCTGGCCTGGATCGATATTTCCACTGGCGTCTTCCGTCTGGCTGAAACCAATCCCACCCGTCTGCTGGCCGATATTTTCCGCATCGATCCGCGTGAAGTGATCGTCGCCGAAACGTTGATGCAGGACCCGGACCTGAAGCCGGCCTTTGATGTGCTTGGCCGCGTGGTCGTGCCGCAGCCATCGGTGCTGTTCGATAGCGCTTCGGCGGAGGGGCGCATCACGCGCTATTTCAACGTCAAGACGCTCGACGGTTTCGGCGGGTTTTCACGGCCAGAAATGGCTGCGGCTTCGGCGGCGATTGCCTATGTGGAAAAAACCCAGATGTCCGAGCGTCCGCCGCTTGGGTTGCCTGAGCGGCAATCCTCGTCCTCGACGCTGTTTATTGACGCGGCCACCCGCGCCAATCTGGAATTGGTGAAGACCCTTTCCGGCCAGAAACAGGGCTCCCTGCTCAATACCATCGACCGAACCGTAACCGGCGGCGGCGCTCGGCTGATGGCTGAGCGGCTGATGTCGCCTTTGACAGAGGTGGTGGCGATTGCGCAGCGGCAGGATGCGGTCGCCTATCTGTTAACGGATGGTTTCCTGTGTGAGCGGCTGCGCGACCTTTTGAAACGCGCCCCCGATATGCCGCGTGCCTTGTCGCGGCTGGCGCTGGATCGGGGCGGGCCAAGAGATCTGGCGGCGATCCGCTATGGCTTGTCCACATCAGGCGATGTGGCCGGGTTGCTGCGAGGAGCGGTGCTGCCGGATGAGCTTGCCTCGGCGCTCACCGATCTCGAAATGCTATCGCCGTCGCTCGAAAACCTGCTGGCCTCGCAACTGGCGGAAGATCTGCCATTGTTGAAACGCGATGGCGGTTTTTTGAGAGAGGGCGCCGATGAGGGGCTGGACGAGGTGCGGGCGCTGCGCGACCAGTCGCGCCGGGTGATCGCCGGGCTGCAATTGCAATATGCCGAGGAAACCGGCGTCAAATCTCTGAAGATCAAGCATAACAATGTGCTGGGCTATTTCATCGAAGTCACCGCCGGCAATGCCGGGCCGCTGATCGAGGGCGAGGCCAAGGCCCGCTTTATCCATCGCCAGTCGATGGCCAATGCCATGCGCTTTACCACGACCGAACTGGCTGATCTCGAAAGCCGGATTGCCAATGCGGCAGGACAGGCGCTGGAAATAGAGCTTGCGGCGTTTGAGCGAATGCGTCAGGCGGTGGTGGTGGAGGCAGAGGCCATCAAAAAAGCAGCGCGGGCGCTGGCGGTGATCGATGTGGCCGCCGGTCTTGCTGTCCTCGCTGAAGAGCAGGGCTATTGCCGCCCCCTGGTCGATGACAGCAGGATGTTTTCCATTGTTGCCGGGCGTCATCCGGTGGTCGAACAGGCCTTGCGCAAGCAGGCGGCCAGCCCTTTCATTGCCAATAATTGCGATCTTTCACCGGTAGGCGATCAGAAGCACGGCGCGATCTGGATGCTGACCGGTCCGAACATGGGCGGTAAATCCACCTTTCTGCGCCAGAATGCGCTGATCGCCATTCTCGCCCAGATGGGATCGTTCGTGCCCGCCGGGTCGGCGCATATCGGCATTGTCGACCGGCTGTTTTCCCGCGTTGGCGCCTCCGACGATCTGGCGCGGGGCCGCTCGACATTCATGGTCGAGATGGTGGAAACGGCAGCCATTCTCAATCAGGCGGGCGAGCGGTCTCTGGTCATTCTCGATGAGATCGGGCGTGGTACGGCGACATTCGACGGCCTGTCGATTGCCTGGGCGACCGTCGAACATCTGCATGAGGTCAATCGCTGCCGATCGCTGTTTGCCACGCATTTTCACGAGCTGACGGCACTGTCTGAAAAGCTTGTGCGGCTGTCGAACGTCACCATGAAAGTCAAGGAATGGCATGGCGACGTGATTTTCCTGCATGAGGTTGGGGCCGGTGCCGCCGACCGTTCCTACGGCATCCAGGTGGCGCGATTGGCCGGGCTGCCGGGCATGGTGGTGGAGCGCGCCCGCGCCGTGCTGTCGCAGCTCGAAGATGCTGACCGAAAAAATCCGGCCAGCCAGTTGATTGACGACCTGCCGCTGTTCCAGGTCAGTCAGAGGCGGGAAAGCCGGACAGGGGCAGGGATGCAGGTTTCGGCGGTGGAAGAGGCATTGCGTGGCCTCAATTTGGATGATTTGACGCCAAGGCAGGCGCTGGATGCGCTTTACGACCTGAAAACCGCTCTGGCAAAATCCTGATCGGCCAAATCCTGATCCAGGCTCGTATTGCTTTTTGGTTCTGGGCTTTCGATTCTGGCTCCGTCAAGGGATTTTAGGAATTATCGGCTATCCTGTTGCCCGCAGCGCCTTAAAAACGCTAAACCCGTTACAGACAAAAGCCGCCATATTCCGAGCGGCAGGGAACAGATAACTGGACGATTATGGCAAAGCACGATCCATCAGACGCAACGCTCCCCGATTTCAAGGCATTGGAGGCGGAATGCATGGCCATCGTGCTCCAGAATGGCAAGGTGCCGGAAACGCGGGCCGCCATTCTCCCCTTGCTGAAAAAGGCAAGCATTGATGGCCGGGAGGCGGCCCTGCGCCATCTGACCGCCAATGGCAGCGGGTTGGAATGTGCCGGGATGATTTCCAATCTCCAGGACAATCTGATCGCGCTGGTGCATCGCATGGTCACCCAGTCGGTTTATCCGACCACCCAGCATGAATTTGCGGTGGCTGCGGTCGGCGGGTATGGCCGCAGCACCCTGGCTCCGGGGTCCGACATTGATCTCCTGTTCCTGCTGTCGGTGAAGGCCGGGGCGGATGCCCGCAAGGCGGTGGAATTCCTGCTCTATATTCTCTGGGATCTGGGTTTCAAGGTCGGCCATGCCACCCGTCTGGTCGAGGAATGCATCCGGCTGTCGCGCACCGACATGACCATCAGGACCGCCATTCTTGAAACTCGTTTCATCTGCGGGGAAGCGTTGCTGGTTGGCGAATTGCAGAAACGGTTCGATGCGGAGGTGGTTGAAAAGACCGCGCCTGAATTCATTGCCGCCAAGCTGGCCGAACGCGACGAACGCCATCGTAAGGCGGGCGATACCCGGTATCTGGTCGAGCCGAATGTGAAGGAAGGCAAGGGCGGATTGCGTGATCTGCACACGCTGTTCTGGATCGCCAAATATTATTACCGGATTTCCGACCCCGCCGATCTGGTCAAACTGGGTGTTCTGTCGCGCCAGGAATGGCGGATGTTTCAGAAATCCGACGATTTCCTCTGGGCGGTGCGCTGCCATATGCATTTTGCCACCGGCAAGCCGGAAGAGCGGCTGTCCTTCGATCTCCAGCCGGAAATCGCCCGCAATCTCGGCTATAATGCCCGTCCAGGCCTTTCGGAGGTCGAACGTTTCATGAAGCATTATTTCCATGTTGCCAAAAATGTCGGCGACCTGACCCGGATCGTCTGTGCCAGCCTGGAGGACAAGCAGGCGAAGGCTGCTCCAGGTCTGACCGCAGCCATCGGGCGTTTTGCCCATCGGCCCCGGCGCATTCCCGGCACGCCTGAATTCATCGAGGACAGGGGCCGGATTGCTCTATCCGGTCCGGATATTTTCAAGCGTGATCCGATCAACGTCATGCGCTTTTTCCATGTCGCCGACCTGCATGGGCTGGAATTCCATCCTGATGCGCTCAAGGCGATTACCCGCTGCCTGCCGCTGATCGATCATGATTTCCGCGAAAACGAGGAGGCCAACCGGCTGTTCCTCTCCATCTTGACCTCCAAACGCGACCCGGCGCTGATGCTGACCCGGATGAACGAAGCGGGTGTGCTGGGCAAGTTTATCCCGGATTTCGGGCGAATTGTTTCGATGATGCAGTTCAACATGTATCATCATTATACCGTTGACGAGCATTTGATCCGATCGGTCGGCGTCCTGGCCGAGGTCGATCAGGGACAGCATGCCGAGATCCATCCATTGGTGGTCAAGCTGATGCCGAATATAGAGGAACGCACTGTGCTGTTCGTCGCGGTGCTGCTGCATGACATCGCCAAGGGCCGTCAGGAGGACCACTCGATTGCCGGTGCCAAGGTTGCCCGGCGTCTTTGCCCCCGTCTTGGCCTGAATGAGAAGCAGACCAAGCTGGTCGTCTGGCTGATCGATCAGCATCTGCTGATGTCGATGGTTGCCCAGACCCGCGATCTGCACGACCGCAAGACCATTACCGATTTCGCCGAGAAGGTGCAGTCGCTTGACAGGCTGCGCATGCTGCTGGTGCTGACGGTCTGCGATATCCGCGCCGTCGGCCCGGGCGTGTGGAACGGTTGGAAAGGCCAATTGCTGCGCACGCTTTATTATGAAACCGAATTACTGCTATCAGGCGGGTTTTCCGAAAGCCCGCGCAAGGAGCGCGCCAAACAGGCCGCCGAGCAATTGGCAGAGGCCCTGTCGGACTGGAGCCAGAAGGACCAGAAAACCTATAGCAAGCTGCATTATCAGCCCTATCTGCTGACGGTGCCGTTGGAAGATCAGGTGCGTCATGCCCATTTCATCCGCCAGGCCGACAAGGCCGATCAGGCGTTGGCCACCATGGTCCGCACCCATTCCTTCCACGCGATCACCGAGATTACGGTGCTTGCCCCCGACCATCCGCGCCTGTTGTCGATCATCGCCGGTGCCTGTGCGGCGGCGGGGGCCAATATTGCCGATGCGCAGATTTTCACCACCTCGGATGGCCGGGCGCTCGATACCATTCTCATCAACAGGGAGTTTCCCATTGACGAGGACGAGATGCGGCGGGCCAATACGATCAGCAAGATGATTGAAGACGTGTTGGCGGGCAAGAAGCGCCTGCCGGAAGTGATTGCCACCCGCACCAAGGGCCGTAAACGCAACAAAACCTTCACCGTCAAGCCGCATGTGACGATTTCCAACAGCCTCTCCAATAAGTTTACGGTGATTGAGATCGAATGTCTCGACCGTATCGGTCTGCTGGCCGAGGTCACGGCGGTCCTGGCCGATCTGTCGCTCGATATTCACTCAGCCCGTATCACCACCTTTGGCGAAAAGGTCATCGATACGTTTTACGTTATCGATCTGGTTGGCCAGAAGATCACCAATGAAAATCGGCAGGGGTCCATTTCGGTCCGGCTGAAAGCGGTGATGAGCGAGCAGCCCGACGAATTGCGCGAGCAGATGCCATCGGGCATGATCGCGCCCGCCGCGACAAAATCCCCGGCTGCTGAAAAGAAAGCCCGCGTCTGATATGTCCCTCGTCAAGAAGTTCATGACCGTTGGCGGCGCCACGCTTGGCAGCCGATTGTTCGGTTTTGCCCGCGAAACCCTGATGGCGGCGGCGCTGGGCACCGGGCCGATGGCCGATGTCTTCTATGCCGCTTTCCGCTTTCCCAACCTGTTTCGCCGGTTGTTTGCCGAAGGCGCCTTCAACGCCGCTTTCGTGCCGCTGTTTTCCAAGGAGATCGAGGCTAACGGACTGGATGGCGCCAAGCGGTTTTCCGAGGAGGTCTTCGGCGTTCTCTTTACCGTGCTGTTGCTGATCACCATCGCCATGGAGCTCTCCATGCCGCTCCTGGTGCGGTTTGTCATCGCTCCGGGTTTTGCCGATGACGCGGAAAAATTTTCGCTGACCGTGCGTCTCGCCGTGGTGATGTTTCCCTATCTGATGTGCATGTCGCTGACGGCGATGCTGAGCGGCATGCTCAATTCGCTGCATCACTTTTTCGCCGCCGCCGTCGCGCCGATTTTTCTCAATCTGGTGATGATCAGTGCGCTGTTTTATGCACTCTACCATGGTGTCGAGCCTGTCGTAACGGCCTGGTATCTCTCCTGGTCGGTGCTGGTGGCCGGGATTTTACAATTGCTGGTGGTCTATATCGGCGTGCGCCATGCGGGGATCAGGCTCGGCTTCAAATGGCCGAAAATCACTCCGAATGTGAAACGGTTGCTGGTGCTGGCCGTCCCTGCGGCGGTGACCGGGGGTATTACCCAGATCAATCAGCTGATCGGCCAGGCGATTGCCTCCTCCAAGGATGGGGCGATTGCCGCCCTGCAATATGCCGACCGTATCTATCAATTGCCCTTGGGCGTGGTGGGCGTTGCCGTTGGCGTGGTGCTCTTACCGGAGCTGGCGCGGGCGCTGAAATCTGATCATCAGCGCGAAGCCTCGACCATCCAGAACAGGTCGATCGAATTCGTGCTGTTTCTCACTCTGCCTGCGGCAGTCGGGCTTTGGGTCCTGTCTGATGATATCATCCGGGTTCTCTATGAGCGCGGCGCGTTTAACGCGCATAATACCGCCATCGTCGGGGCAATTCTTGCCTATTACGGCTTGGGCTTGCCCGGTTTCGTGATGATCAAGGCATTGCAGCCCGGTTTTTACGCCCGCGAGGATACGAAAACCCCGATGCGCTTCACCGGCATTTCGGTCGTGGTCAATTCGGCGCTGGCCATTTCGCTGTTTCCGCTGTTGCAGGAGCGGGGCATCGCCATTGCGGAAGCGACGGCGGGCGCCATCAACACGGTTCTGTTGTTCACCATGCTGGTCCGGCGCGGACATTTGCAGGTGGAATGGGCGCTGGTGTCCCGGGCGCTGCGGCTTTTGCTGGCGGCGCTTGCCATGGGCGCGGCGCTGATGGCGCTGTCGGGCTTTTTCGCACCCTATATAGGCACTGGTTCGCCCTTCCTGCACAAGGTGCTGGTGCTGTTCATCCAGATCGGTCTGGCGATGCTGATCTATTTCTCGCTGGCCTTCCTGATTGGGGGCGCGGATCTCGGCATGCTCAGGCGCAATCTGAAGCGCAAGAGGCGGGCGACGCCAAGCGAGGCCGCCGATGACGCAGAATAGGCCGGTAAAACGCATCGCCACCGTAACGCTTGTTGTGGATGACTATGACCGGGCGCTGGCTTTTTATTGCGGCAAGCTGGGCTTTGCCTGCAAAGCAGATATCGACCTGGGCGATGGCAAGCGTTGGGTGGTGGTTTCTTCCGCTGAAGGCGGTGCCGGGCTGCTTCTGGCGCAGGCGGATGGAGAAAAACAGCTGGCGGCAATCGGCAACCAAACTGGCGGCCGGGTTGCCTTCTTTCTGGAAACAGATGACTTTGCCCGCGATCATGCGGCGTTTATCGCTGATGGCGTCGCCTTTCAGGAAGAGCCGCGTTACGAGCCTTACGGCACGGTTGCCGTGTTCGAAGATCTCTACGGCAATCTCTGGGACCTGATCGAGCCAAAATTATAATCGCGCCTCAGCCGTTCCCCGCTTGATCGGGAACGCCTGCCTGTGCATAAGCGCTGTAAATCCACACGAGGTATCAGGCCCTCCACAAGCCTGCTGAGGTCAATCATGAGCGAATTCAAGCCGCTGGTTTTTTCCGGTGTTCAGCCCACGGGCAATCTCCATCTTGGCAATTACCTCGGCGCGATCCGCAAATTCGTCGCGCTCCAGGAGAATAACGACTGCATGTATTGCGTCGTCGATCTGCATGCGCTGACGGCGCAACTGGTGCATGAGGACATGCGCGGCCAGATCCGGTCGATCACGGCGGCTTTTCTCGCGGCGGGTATCGACCCCGTCAAGCATATCGTTTTCAACCAGAGCCAGGTGCCGCAGCATGCCGAACTGGCGTGGATCTTCAACTGTGTCGCCCGCATCGGCTGGATGAACCGGATGACCCAGTTCAAGGACAAGGCGGGCAAGGACCGTGAGCAGGCCTCGCTTGGGCTGTTTGCCTATCCGAGCCTGATGGCTGCTGACATCCTTGTCTACCGCGCCACCCATGTGCCTGTGGGCGATGACCAGAAGCAGCATCTGGAACTGACCCGCGATATCGCCATGAAGTTCAATCTGGATTTTGCCCAGCAGATCCGCCCGACCGGACTTGGCATCGATATCACCGTCGGCAATGAGCCGGTGCATGCCTATTTCCCGATGGTCGAACCGTTGATCGACGGTCCGGCCCCCAGGGTGATGAGCCTGAAGGACGGCACCAAGAAAATGTCGAAATCCGATCCTTCGGATCTGTCGCGCATCAACCTGATGGACGATGCCGAGGCGATTGCCAAGAAGATCCGCAAGGCCAAGACCGATCCGGATGCCCTGCCAAGCGAAACGGATGGACTGGCCGGACGGCCGGAGGCCGATAATCTGGTTGGTATTTATGCAGCCCTTGCCGACAAGACCAAAGCCGAGGTGCTGGCGGAATTCGGCGGGCAGCAGTTCTCAGTATTCAAGCCTGCTCTTATCGAACTTGCTGTCGAGGTTCTGTCGCCGATCACTGGTGAAATGCGCCGTTTGATGGGTGACCCTGCTCATATTGACGCCGTGTTGCGCGATGGTGGTGAGCGGGCGCGGGTCCGTGCCGAAAAAACCATGACGGAAATCCGCGACATTATCGGTTTCGTGCGCTAAGCTTTGATGATGATGCGTGGCAGGTGTCACGCGTCATCAGGTAACGGTTATCGGGGCCGGTCGATCCGGCCCGACGAACAGGGCAGGCCATGGTATCGAAACGTCTATCGCGTCTTGACGGGCACCGACGGAAATTTCTGACGGTCATCGACGATACGCCGGAATGCTCCCGCGCCGTCCATTATGCAGGCAGGCGCGCCAAGAATTCCAATGGCGGGCTGGTTCTGCTCTATGTGATTCCAGAGGGCGATTTCCAGCAATGGCTGGGTGTCGAGGAAATCATGCGGGCCGAGGCGCGGGAAGCCGCCGAAGCGGTGATGGCAAAATCCGCCCAGACGGTGCGTGAAACCATTGGGCTTGAACCGGAAATCGTCATCCGCGAAGGCAGCGCCGCCGAGCAGATCCAGGCGGTGATTGAAGAAGATCGCGATATCGCCATCCTCGTTCTGGCCGCAGGCTCGGCCAAGGACGGGCCTGGCCCGCTGGTCTCGATGATCGCCGGGCGGGCACAGGCCTTTCCCATTCCCGTGACCGTGCTGCCGGATACGCTGAGCAATGAAGAAATCGACGCGCTTTGCTGAAAAGTGAGGCTGGACATGCCTTCAAGGTAAGACTGCCTCGGCATCTTCGAGCCGTGGTATAAGATGTTTATTTGCAGCCAGTGCTTGAAGCAGGACCTGCGAAGGTTTATTTTTGAAGCATTCTAAATCGGACCCGGCTTGACCGGTTCGCAAGGAGTTTGTGATGTTCATTCAGACGGAATCCACCCCCAATCCGGCGACTTTGAAATTCCTGCCGGGCAAGGTGGTGATGGAAAGCGGCACGGCTGAATTCCGCGACCGGGAAGCGGCCATGGCCTCGCCACTGGCTGAAAAGCTGTTTGCCATACCCGGCGTCACCTCCGTGTTCTTTGGCTATGACTTCGTGACTGTCACCAAGGATACCGCCGAATGGCCGCATCTGAAGCCCGCCATCCTTGGGTCGATCATGGAGCATTTCATGAGCGGCGCGCCGATCATGGGTAGCGCCGTTGCTGGAGACGAGGCGTCGGACGAAGAGTTCTTCAACGAGGGTGACGAGACCATCGTTGCCACCATCAAGGAACTGCTGGAAACCCGGGTGCGTCCGGCCGTCGCCCAGGATGGCGGCGATATCACTTTCCGTGGTTTCCGCGATGGCAAGGTATTCCTCAACATGAAGGGTTCCTGTGCAGGTTGCCCATCCTCCACCGCGACGCTGAAGCATGGCGTCCAGAACCTGCTGCGCCATTTCATTCCCGAAGTGCAGGAAGTCGAAGCCGTTTGATGCGGTTTGGGTGCGGCGTCCCTCAGGTTGCCGCGCTTTCGATAAATGTGAAACGTCACGCAATGAAAAGCGAGCAGGCATGATCCTTTTGGCAATCGACACCGCCGGCGTTGATTGCGCCGTTGGCCTGTATGACAGCGATCTCGACCGGATGCTGGCGGCCAGAAGCGAGACGATTGGCCGTGGCCATGCCGAAAAGCTGATGGGCATGATCGATGCGGTTCTGGACGAGGCATCAACAGCGCTCACCAGTGTCGAGCGGGTTGCGGTTACCATTGGTCCCGGTTCCTTTACCGGCATACGTGTCGGCCTTTCGGCGGCGCGTGGCCTTGCCCTGGCGCTGGGTGTCGATATCGTCGGCATAACAACCCTTGCCGTTCTGGCGGCGGCAGAACGCAGGCGGGGTGGCGCGGTTGCGGTACTTGCTGCCATGGATGCCAAGCGCGATGAGGTCTATGTCCAGGGTTTCAGCCCTGATGCACTGGCGCTGGATGATGCTCGATTGCTGTCGGTGGAGGAATTTCGGGCGATGGCGGCTGAGTTTGCCAGGCATCGCGCAGGACGCGTCACTGGTTCGGCATGCCGACTGCTGGAGAAAGACGCGGCAGGGGAGGGTGAAGAGGCCGCAACAGTAGAAGCCGATCACTTTCCGATGCAGGATATTGTCAGGCTTGGAGCGGTTGCGCAGGCCTCGGGCAAGCCTAAGCCGCTTTACTTGCGGGGCCCGGATGTCAAGCCGCAGGCAGGTTTTGCCGTGGCGCGGGCCTGATCCTGTTTTAGGCCATTATGGGCTGATGGCTTTGTAGACGATAAACGCAATAAAGTTAAATCTGCTGCGTATTTTCACCATAAATCCCAGGTGATTTTAGGAATTATCGGGTAATCTGTGCCGTGAGCATGTCGGAATAAACATATTTTATCCTGACTCTGGGGAGGGTCTTATGCTTGAAACAATTTTTGCCCGTAAAGCCGAGTTTGAAATCGTCGCCATGGAGCTGGACGATTGCCATGACGTGTCGGAATTGCATGGCCAGCGGTTTTCGCAGCCATGGAATGATGGCGCATTCGAAAGCCTGCTGTTGCAGCCCAATGTCTTCGGTTTCGTGATTCGCCAGACCAATACGCTGATGTTCAAGCCGCAGTTGAGCGGCTTCGTGCTGGCCCGCGAAGCGGCGGGTGAGGCGGAAATTCTGACGATTGCCGTGCATGAAAAGGGCGCACGAAACGGCCTTGGCTGGCGGCTGATGCAGGGCGCAATGCGCGAAGCAAGAGTGCGTGGCGGCGAAATCATGTTCCTCGAAGTGGATGACGGCAATCACCCCGCCATCAATCTGTACCGCAAGCTTGGCTTTGAAAAAGCTGGCGAAAGGCCAGCTTATTACGCCGATGCCAACGGTCGTCGCAGTGCGGCGCTTGTCATGCGGCGCGATCTTCGCTAACTCGTGACTATCGAAATTCACGAGCAACCGGACCATCATGACGGAGACGCCGAAAACGCTGGAAGAGCTCTGCGCGGAGCGTGGCATGCGCATGACCGAACAGCGGCGGATCATCGCGCGCATTCTTGAAGGCTGCGACGACCATCCCGATGTCGAGGAGCTGTACCGCCGCTCTTCAGTGATAGACGCCAAAATTTCGATCTCGACCGTCTATCGCACCGTCAAGCTGTTTGAGGATGCCGGGATCATCGCCCGCCACGATTTTCGCGATGGGCGCTCCCGTTACGAAACGATGCCGGAAGAACACCACGATCATCTGATCGATTTGAAGACGGGCGTGGTCATCGAGTTCCGCTCACCTGAGATCGAGGCGCTCCAGGAGCGAATCGCGCGAGAACATGGCTTTCGGCTGGTGGATCACCGGCTGGAACTCTATGGCGTGCCATTGGCGAAGGACGAGCCGTGAGCAGGGCAAGCTTTGGCTGTTCGTGGCAGCCATGATCATCACCATCCGAACTGTCTTCATGCTGGCGCTGCTTGTCGCCGTCACGCTGATTATGCTGCCGCTGCAATTGCTTGGCCTGGCGTTCGATCTGAAAATACGACGGCTGTTGCCGCGCTACTGGCATAGGATTGCCTGTCTGGTTCTCGGTATCCGCGTGCGGGTGCATGGCCTGCCGGAACGGCAAAGGCCGTTGATGCTGGCCGTCAATCACTGTTCCTGGACGGATATTCTGGTGCTGAGTTCCATTGCCGATGTGGTGTTCATCGCCAAGATGGAAGTGGCGGAATGGCCGATTTTCGGGACGCTGGCCAAGCTGCAAAAAAGCATTTTCATTCGCCGCGAGGAAAAGCGTTCTTCAGGCGAACAGGTCAACGATATTGCTGCCCGCATGGCGGATGGTGAAATCGTTGTGCTGTTTCCCGAAGGCACGACGTCGGACGGCAATCGGCTGCTGCCGGTCAAATCCTCGCTGTTTGGCGCTGCTTCCATGGCAGTGCCGCTTGCTCCTGAGGGCGTGGTCTATGTGCAGCCGGTTGCCATTGCCTATACGGGAATCCATGGCATGCCGATGGGCCGCTTCCATCGGCCATTGGTGAGTTGGCCAGGCGATGTCACGCTTGGACCGCATCTGGCCGGTCTGCTCAAGGTGGCGGCGGTGGATGTCGATGTCTGTTTCGGTGTGCCGGTTGCCTATACCAAGGACAGCAATCGCAAACGGGTGAGCGCTATGGTGGAAGCGGAGATCCGCCGCATGCTGCTGTCAAAGCTGCTGGGTCGGACGATCGAATAGCAGACGACAGAAAACAGACTGTCTATCCCTTTTCGTTTCGCCGCTTTTCATTGGGATGATGCGGCACTCTTTGCTAATGCCGATCATTGGTATAAAAGCGCGCCATGACCCAGGAAATTTCAAGCCTTTCAGCATCGGTAGAGCCGGTGTCCGCCATGGTTGAACACACGTCTGCCCAGCAAAATCCTGCGCCGCAGAAGAAGGTGTTTATCAAGACCTATGGCTGTCAGATGAATGTCTATGACAGTAGCCGCATGGCCGATGCGCTGGTGGCTGAAGGCTATCAATCGACCGAGGATATGGAAGAAGCCAACCTCGTGCTGCTCAATACCTGTCATATCCGCGAAAAGGCCGCCGACAAGGTTTATTCGGCGCTTGGGCGGTTGCGTGAAATGAAAAAGATCCGCGCCGCTAGAGGCGAGGAATTCATGATCGGCGTGGCCGGTTGCGTCGCCCAGGCCGAGGGCGAGGAAATCGTCCGCCGCGAACCGGGCGTCGATGTGGTTGTCGGTCCGCAGACCTATCACCGCCTGCCGCAGGCCTTGAGGCGGGCGCGGGGTGGGGAGCGGGTGGTTGATACCGACTATGCCGTGGAAGACAAGTTCGAGCATCTGCCTGACCCGACCAAGATCGTCGGCAAGCGCCGGATGATCACGGCTTTTTTGACCGTGCAGGAAGGCTGCGACAAGTTCTGCACCTTCTGCGTGGTACCTTATACCCGTGGGTCCGAGGTTTCCCGCCCGCTTGCTCAATTGCTGGGTGAAGCCCAGAGGCTGGTGGAAAGCGGTGTGCGCGAAATCACTCTGCTTGGCCAGAACGTCAATGCCTGGCATGGCAAGGGACCGGATGGGCGCGAGATGGGCCTTGGCGATCTTCTTTACAAGCTTGCCGAAATTCCGGGTCTTGCCCGGTTGCGCTACACGACCAGCCATCCGCGTGATATGGACGAGCGGTTGATCGAGGCGCATCGCGATCTGCGGATGTTGATGCCCTATCTGCATCTGCCGGTACAGTCGGGTTCCGACCGGATACTGAAAGCGATGAACCGTCGGCATAAAGCTGCCGATTACATTGCCCTCGTCGATCGTATCCGGGAGGCGCGTCCCGACATCGCCATATCAGGCGATTTCATCGTCGGTTTCCCCGGCGAAACGGATGCTGATTTCGAAGACACACTGAAATTGGTCGAGCGGATCGGCTATGCACAGGCCTTTTCGTTCAAATATTCGCCACGTCCAGGCACGCCCGGCGCCGACATGCCCGACCATGTGGCCGAGGACGTGAAGACCGAACGGCTCGCCCGGTTGCAGGAACTGTTGTTAAAACAACAGCATGACTTTGCCCGCTCGCTGGTGGGCCAGACCATGGACCTGCTTTTGGAAAAGCCGGGCCGGATGCCGGGGCAGATTATCGGCCGGTCCCCGTGGTTGCAGTCTGTGAATGTTGATGCAAAACCTTCGCAAATAGGCGACATTATTCAGGTACGAATCACGGATATCGGCCCAAACAGCTTGTTTGCCGAGGTGGCAGAGAGTTAGAGTGGGGGCCGGGACTGAATTCCGATAGGGAGCCTGATCGCTTGAACGCACCAGAAGTGGTAACCTCACCCTCGCGCAACACCAAAACCGCCGCGACCGACGCCAATCACTTCATCTTGACGTTCGAGAACAACCGGCATGCCAGCGAGCTTTTCGGCCAGTTCGAACAAAACCTGAAGTTGCTGGAGCAGCGGCTGAATATCAAAGCCAGCGCGCGCGGCAATTCCGTCTCCATCTCCGGCGATATCATGGCCACCAATCAGGCGCGCCGGGCGCTGGACTTCCTCTATGCCAGGCTGCAAAGCGGCGGCAGCGTCGAGGCCTCCGACGTGGAAGGCGCGATCCGCATGGCGGTGGCTGCCGATGACCAGCTGACCTTGCCGACGATGGAGCGCAAGGCCAAACTCAGCATGGCGCAGATTTCCACCCGCAAGAAGACCATTGTTGCCCGCACGCCGACCCAGGATGCCTATATGCGGGCGCTGGAACGGTCCGAGCTGGTGTTCGGCACCGGTCCGGCTGGCACCGGCAAGACCTATCTGGCCGTGGCGCAGGCTGCGCAATTGCTGGAACGCGGTGCCGTTGACAAGATCATCCTGTCGCGCCCGGCGGTCGAGGCGGGCGAGCGGCTGGGCTTTCTGCCCGGCGATATGAAAGAAAAGGTCGATCCTTACCTGCGGCCGCTCTACGACGCGCTCTATGACATGATGCTGGGCGACAAGGTGGAGCGGGCGATTACCGCGGGCGTAATCGAAATTGCCCCGCTCGCCTTCATGCGCGGACGCACGCTGGCCAATGCGGCCATCATCCTTGACGAAGCGCAGAACACTACATCCATGCAGATGAAGATGTTTTTGACGCGGCTTGGCGAAAATTCGCGGATGATCATTACCGGCGACCCAAGCCAGGTGGACCTGCCGCGCGGCGTCAAATCCGGCTTGGTTGAAGCCTTGGATATTCTGGCGGGCGTGGAAGGTGTCTCCTTCGTGCGCTTCAAGGATATCGATGTCGTGCGTCACCCGCTTGTCGGGCGGATCGTCAGGGCCTATGATGCCCAATATGCGCAGCCTGAGCCTCAGTATACGCAGCCTGTCGAAGGCGAGAAGCCGGAATAACCTGTTGCTGTATCCTTGGTTGAGTGCGTGTCATTGATGAAGAAACTTGACGTTCAGATTGCTATCGAGACCGATGGCTGGCCGGATGAGGCGGAACTTGAGGCGTTGAGCACACGAATTTTGGACCATGCGGCGGATTTCATTGCTGCTGAAGGCCAGCCTTTTGCACCGATGCCGGCGGAGGTCTCTCTGGTCTTTACCGGCGACGCCGAGATCCAGGCGATCAACAGCGAATGGCGTGGACAGGACAAGCCGACCAATGTCCTGTCTTTTCCGGCCTATCCGATAGAGCCCGGCGATAAGCCGGGACCGATGCTGGGCGATATCGTCATTGCCCGCCAGACCGTGGAGCGGGAAGCGGCGGAGCTGGAGAAAACGATGACGGACCATCTGACGCATTTGATGGTCCATGGATTCCTCCACCTTTTCGGTTATGATCACATGACCGAGGATGAGGCGGAGGAGATGGAGGGACTGGAGACTCGCATTTTGGCCGGTCTTGGCTTATCTGATCCTTATGCGGGTCAAGTCCCGGTTTGATAGAACGGTAAAATGAGCGATTTTTCGACACGATCGGCCAGTGAGGCCACGAAGGAGCAGGACAGCTCCTCCTCTGAAGAGGGGTCTAGTCCGCAGCGAAGTTCCGCGGCCCACAAGCCGCAATCATCTTTCTGGGCGCGTGCCGCCCGGATACTGAAACCCACCAGCGCCAGCCTGCGTGAGGATATCGCCGACGCGCTGATGTCCGACAGGGCCGCTGAAGAGGCCTTTTCCGCTGAAGAGCGGGCGATGCTGCATAATATCCTGCGCTTCCGCGAAGTGCGCGTCGAAGATGTCATGGTGCCGCGCTCCGATATCCATGCTGTCGATGTCGAGACCAGCATCGGCGAATTGATGACCCTGTTCCAGCAAACCGGCCATTCGCGCATGCCGGTCTATTGCGACACGCTGGACGATCCGCGCGGCATGGTGCATATCCGCGATCTTCTCTCCTATATCACCCTGAAGGCACTGAACGGCAACGGCCTCGATCTCGCCTGCGTCGATCTCGGCGTGACGCTGGAAGACGCCGGTATCATCCGCTCCATCCTGTTCGTGCCACCGTCCATGCAAGCCTCTGACCTTCTGGCTCGCATGCAGGCTGCCCGCACCCAGATGGCGCTGGTGATCGACGAATATGGCGGCACCGATGGCCTGGTGTCGCATGAAGATATCGTCGAAATGGTGGTTGGCGATATCGAAGACGAGCATGACAAGGAAGAGGCGCTGGTCACCCGCGTCTCCCAGGATGTCTATCTGGCCGATGCCCGCATCGAATTGGAGGAAATCGCCGAGGTGATCGGTCCTGATTTCGATATCAGTGCGGAAATCGACGAAGTCGATACCCTGGGCGGATTGCTCTCCACCGCGATTGGCCGGGTGCCGCAGCGCGGTGAAGTGGTGCAGGCGGTGGCGGGCTTCGAGCTGCATATCCTTGATGCCGATCCGCGACGGGTCAAAAAGGTCCGCATCACCCGCATGGCGCCGATTGCCAAGCGCTTGCAGGAAGGCGCCGATTTACAGACGGTCGGATCGGGTCACGACAAGTAGCGGACCACTACAGCGCCGTGCGCCAAATATGGCGCACAAAGGTTCGCTGTAGCGCTTTATATCTGCTGCATAATTTCCTCCTGAAATCGAGTCCGATTTAAGGAGAAAATTATGCAGCAGCCGATCACATATGGTTTGAGGCAGGGCGGTAGTTTTCAACAAGAACTGCCGCCCTTTCGATTCACGCAGGCAGGGCTGTGGTAGGGCCGTGCATGATGCAGCAGAGGTCTTGGGGGCGAAGATGGAACGGTTGGCGGCTAGAATCATGCTTCTGGCGGGATGGCGGCGTGCCCTTCTTGCCATCGCCTCAGGTGCGGTCGGGGCCTTGGCGCTGCCGCCGGTTGGCTTCTTTGCGGCGCTGTTTTTGTCCTTCACCTTGCTCGTCTGGCTGCTTGATGGTGTGAGTGGCAATCCCGATCGAAGCTGGTCGCGGGGACTGCGGTCCGCCTTCTGGATCGGCTGGCTGTTCGGCTTCGGCTATTTTGTTGCCGGGCTCTGGTGGCTGGGCAATGCATTGATGGTGGAGGCTGATGAATTTGCCTGGGCGCTGCCGCTGGCCGTGCTTGGTCTGCCAGCGGTGTTAGCGGTGTTTTATGGCCTGGCTTGCCTTGCCGCCCGCCTGCTTTGGTCCGAAGGCCTTGGCCGGATTGCCGCGCTGGCAGCGATGTTCGGTATAACCGAATGGCTGCGCAGCTTCATTGCGACGGGCTTTCCCTGGAATGCCATCGGCTATGGCGCCATGCCCATCCCCCTGATGATGCAATCGGCTGCGGTGCTGGGTCTTTTCGGGGTTTCTGCCCTTGCCGTTTTCGTTTTCGCCGCCCCCGCTCTTCTAGGCACGCGCCGTGGAGCAAAACTCGGCTTGGCGCTGGCGGGATTATTGATCTGCGGCCATCTCGGCTATGGCGCCTACAGGCTGTCACTGCCGGAGCCGGAAGGGCGCAAGCTGACAATCCGTCTGGTGCAGCCGAATATAGACCAGGCAGCGAAGATGGATGATACCGACCGCGTTGCGATTTTCGAGAAACATCTTCGCCTGACAGCGGTGCCAACGCCACCCGATCAGCCGCGCCCGGATGTGATCGTCTGGCCTGAAACCACCATTCCCTTCATCCTCACCGAAAATCCTGATGCCTTGCGCCAAATTGCCGGGACGTTGCAGGAGGGCCAAGTGCTGATCACCGGCACAGTGCGCTCTGAAGACCAGGGCGCCGGAATTGCCCCGCGCTACTATAATTCGATCTATGCAATCGATAGTCAGGGGCAGATCCTTGCGGCCGCCGACAAGGTCCATCTTGTGCCATTTGGGGAATATGTCCCATGGCAGGACATCTTGTCGAAGCTCGGCATTACCAACATTATCGACCTGCCGGGAGGCTTTTCTCCAGGTGCATCTCGCTCTCTGCTCACCCTTCCGGGAGGGGTGAAGCTCTATCCGCTGATCTGTTACGAGGTCATTTTTCCAGACGAAATGGTTAAGGGATTGTCCGGGGCCAATGCCATTATCAATGTCACCAACGATGCCTGGTTTGGCGATACGCCAGGTCCGTTCCAGCATTTTCAACAGGCAAGATTACGCGCCGTCGAGACCGGACTGCCCGTTATTCGTGCCGCCAATAATGGCATTTCTGCCTTAATTGACGGGCGAGGGCGGGTGTTTTCGGGTTTGCGATTGAACGCTGAAGGCGTAGAAAATGCAACCTTTACGCTATCATTCGCGCCTGAATCCAATGTAAATCATAGTAAATACAACTTTTGGGCGGTAACTGCTTTGTTATTATCTACGGCTGTAATTTCTCGTTTAGGTTTAATTTCGAGAGTGAATTGACGAAAAACCCCTAAAAATGCATAGTGCTGTAACTTGGTGGTGCTTGTAATCCAGCGCTTGAAGCGCTGGCGTGTACAACGTAACGTTATATGAAGTTGCAAGCGCTACGGGTTCAGATCAATTTTAACTTTCTTCAGGATCGTCACATGCTCGAAAACAAAAAGAAGCCAAACCCAATCGACATTCATGTCGGTAGCCGGATTCGCCTTCGTCGCACCATGCTTGGAATGAGCCAGGAAAAGCTGGGCGAGAGCCTCGGCATTACATTTCAACAAATTCAGAAGTACGAAAAAGGCACAAATCGTGTCGGCGCCAGCCGCTTGCAGAATATTTCAAGCATTCTGAACGTCCCCGTCTCGTTCTTTTTCGAGGATGCGCCAGGTGAACAGGTTGTAGCAGGTGCAAATGGCTTTTCCGAGGCGGCCAGCTCCAACTATGTCGTGGACTTTCTCTCGTCTTCCGAGGGCTTGCAGCTGAACCGCGCCTTCGTGAAGATCAACGATCCGAAAGTGCGCCGTAAAGTCGTCGATCTGGTCAAGGCGCTTGCCGCCGACGCAGACGCGGAATAACCGGGACCCTTCAGGGCTCGAAAAAAAAGCGGCGATTAGGCCGCTTTTTTTATGTCTTGGTCACCTTTACGAAAGGCTTGCTGACATAAAGATATATTTATGTCGTTGTGTCCTTGTTTTTAAGGCGTCGAGCCTTTATCACAGGGGTATCTGGTTCATTGAGGGGAATCCCGCATGCGCTCAAACTATCTGTTTACGAGTGAGTCCGTTTCGGAAGGTCATCCGGACAAGGTCTGCGACCGAATTTCAGACGAAATCGTCGATCTGGTCTATCGAGAAGCGGCACGGACCGGGGTTGATCCCTGGACAGTCCGCATCGCCTGCGAGACGCTGGCGACCACCAATCGTGTTGTCATCGCTGGTGAGGTTCGCCTACCGCCAAGCCTGATGAAGACCGACAAGAACGGCAATGAGGTGATCAACCCTGCCAAGTTCAAGGCTGCGGCGCGCAAGGCGATCCGCGACATCGGCTATGAACAGGACGGCTTCCACTGGAAGACCGCCAAGATTGACGTTCTCCTGCATTCCCAGTCGGCCCATATCGCTCAAGGCGTCGACAAGGCTGCCGACCACGAAGGCGGCGAAGGCGCAGGCGACCAGGGCATTATGTTCGGCTATGCCTGTGGCGAAACGCCGGACCTGATGCCAGCTCCGATCTATTACTCCCACAAGATCCTCCAGCTTCTCTCGGCAGCCCGTAAAAAGGGCGAGGGCGACGTGGGCAAGCTTGGCCCCGATGCCAAAAGCCAGGTCACTGTCCGCTATGTCGATGGCAAGCCTTCGGATGTTGCATCCATCGTGCTTTCCACGCAGCATCTCGACGAAAGCTGGGATTCTGCCAAGGTTCGCTCGGTCGTTGAACCCTATATTCTTGAAGCGTTTGGCGAGCTGAAGGTTGCCGATGACTGCAAGTGGTATATCAACCCAACCGGCAAGTTTGTGATCGGCGGTCCCGATGGCGATGCTGGCCTGACCGGTCGCAAGATCATTGTCGATACCTATGGTGGCGCGGCTCCCCATGGCGGTGGCGCTTTCTCCGGCAAGGATACCACCAAGGTTGACCGTTCCGCCGCCTATGCAGCCCGCTATTTGGCCAAGAACGTCGTTGCCGCGGGCTTAGCCGATCGCTGCACCATCCAGATCGCCTATGCGATCGGCATTGCTCAGCCTCTGTCGATCTATGTCGATCTACATGGTACCGGCAAACACACCGAGGACCAGATCGAGGCGGCAATTCGCAGCGTGATGGATCTGTCGCCGACCGGTATTCGCCGTCATCTTGATCTGAACAAGCCAATTTACGCCAAGACCTCTGCCTATGGGCATTTTGGCCGCAAAGCTGGCCGTGATGGCTCCTTCGCATGGGAGAAGCTTGATCTGGTCAAGCCGCTCAAGGATGCCTTGAAGGGCTGAGTATAATGACCGCAGACCGCCGCAGCCGGGCGACCGAAGCCTTTTTCGGTCGCCGCAAGGGAAAGCCGCTCCGCGACCAGCAGGTCGAGCGGATGACCCATCTCCTGCCCGAACGCAAGTTGGACCTGGGGTCGGTGGCGCCTGGTGACTTGAAGACACTCTTTCCTGTGCCGGTGCAGCGCATCCGCCTGGAAATCGGCTTCGGTGGGGGTGAACATCTGGCCCATCGTGCCAGACAGGATGCCACGACCGGCTTCATTGGCGTCGAGCCCTTCGTCAATTCCATGGCCAAGCTGCTTGCCGTGATTGAGGATGAGGGCCTGCCCAATATCCGCGTCTATGACGACGATGCCACGCAATTGCTGGACTGGCTTCCCGCGGCATCGATCGACCAGATCGATCTTCTCTACGCCGATCCCTGGCCGAAGCGCAAACATTGGAAGCGCCGTTTCGTCTCGCAGGTCAACCTGGAGCGGTTTCACCGGGTGTTGAAACCAGGAGCAAATTTCTGCTTCGCCTCCGATATCGATACCTATGTCAATTGGACGCTGTTGCATTGCCGCAACCATGGCGGTTTCGATTGGCTGGCCGAAAGCTCCGCCGATTGGCTGAAGCCCTACGAGGGCTGGCCCGGCACGCGCTATGAGGCCAAAGCCCGGCGCGAAGGCCGCTCATCGGCCTATTTGACCTTCCGCAGGACATAATACAAGGCCTTGAAGAGACTCTAGGCTTCCCCGAAGGTCGCTCTCATTTTTAGCCAAAACACGAATCAAAACACCCTGCGCAATGCATGGCGCAGGGTGTTTTCAGTCAATGATTATCGATGAAAGCTCAGTGCAGGCTGACGGTTTTCAACTCGTCTTCTGCGGCCTTGAAGAAGGTGGAGGAACGATTGTCGGTCAGCAGGATTGGTGTGCCGTCAGCGGCAAACAGCGCCCAGAGATCTGTGCGCGGATCGATTTCCGGGGCATCTGGAAAACAGCGGGACACTTCATCATAACGGATCTTACGGATATAGCCCACTTCACCGGAGCCAAGATGCGCAAGCTCGTTTTTCGAGAGGTTGGGGGTGGCTTCTTTAATCAACATTCCGGTTCTCCGTCATTGAGGGAGCGGCGGCACAACAGCCTTCACCAGGACGCGCGAAATCTGCTGTAACACCTTATATCTTTTGCATAATTTTTCCTGAAACCGACCTGGTCCAAGGGGCTTGTGCAAAAGCGCCATGATCCTAGTCTGAGGCGGAAATATTAATTTTCCTTACCATTTGCTGCGTATCAGGACGAATTAGTTCGACCACCAGTAGGCCGTTTCGCATCCGTGCGCGCGAAACGTCCATTCCGTCCGTTAACAGGAAACTGCGCTGAAAGTTCCGTGCCGCTATGCCGCGAAATAAATAATCGGCATCCGGCCGCTCGGTCTGGCTGCCTCGGATGATCAGCTGGTTTCCCTCGACCAGAACCTCCAGCTCGCTCTCGGAAAAGCCTGCCACGGCAAGGGTAATCCTAAGCCTGTCACCTTCATGGTCGCTCGTGCGGCGAACAAGCTCGATATTATAGGGCGGATAGCCGTCATTGGTCCGGGCCAACTGGCTCAACACGGCATCGGTAATGTCGAAACCCAGCAGCAGGGGTGTGGTGATGGATTTTGTCCGTCGCATTCTGTCCTCGTCTGGCCCCCGCCGGACGACACGTCGGTCCTTGCGGGCCAGTCGTTGCGGGATTGTGTTTCCGGTGGTTGGCATGTCTATACTTTGGTTAAGATATGGGAGTCTCGAGGGCGGTAAACAAGCGTTTGACCGGCACGATAGATCTTGACAATAGCCCGGCTGCCCGTCCATCAAACCCTATCAATCCAAGGATAGGCCCGCATGGAAAAGCCCAGAAAAATCATCATCGATACCGATCCCGGTCAGGACGATGCCGCAGCCATCATGCTGGCGCTTGCCAGTCCCGATCAGTTGGACGTCCTCGGCCTGACGGTGGTTGCAGGAAATGTTCCCCTGTCGATGACCAGCCGCAATGCCCGTATCGTCTGCGAACTGTCGGGCCGATCAGACCTGCCGGTCTATGAAGGTGCGTTAAAGCCTCTGGAGCGGCCCCAGGTGACGGCGGAACATGTGCATGGCAAGACCGGGCTGGACGGGGCCGAGGTCGATGAGCCGGTCATGCCGGTTCAAGACCAGCATGCGGTCGATTTTATCATCGACACCATACGCCGCGAGCCAGCGGGCACCATTACCCTCTGCACGCTCGGACCGCAGACCAATATTGCCCTGGCCCTGCAAAAGGCCCCGGATATTGCACCGCGTATTCGTGAACTGGTGATGATGGGTGGTGGCTTTTTCGAGGGTGGCAATATTACCCCTGCGGCGGAGTTCAATGTCTATGTCGATCCGCAGGCATCCAAGATAGTGTTTGATTCGGGCGTCCCGATCGTGATGATGCCGCTGGACGTCACCCACCAGCTTTTGACCACCAAGGCCCGGGTTGCCCGCATTGGCGCCATTGGTACACGGGTGGCCAAGGTCATGGTTGACTGGCTGGAGTTTTTCGAGCGTTTCGATATCGAGAAATACGGTTCGGATGGTGGACCGCTGCATGATCCCAGCGTGATTGCCTATCTTCTCCAGCCGGAGCTGTTTTCCGGGCGTGATTGCAATGTGGAGATCGAAACCGCATCAGACCTGACGGTCGGCATGACGGTGGTTGACTGGTGGCGCGTGACCGGTCGCACGCCCAATGCCAAGGTAATGCGCGATGTCGATGCTGACGGGTTCTTTGCCTTGCTGACGGAACGGTTGGCGCGGCTTTAAACCTGGTGCAAATTCTCCTTATCCTTCTTGGTGTCTTGGTCCGGCCATTTTCTTTTGGCCGGGCCTGTGGCACATCTGAGAGATGAGCACACCGAAAACGTCACCAGAGCCTGCCGATTTTACCCATATCCGTGATTGGGTCTTCGACCTCGACAACACGCTTTATCCGCATCACATCAATCTGTTCGCCCAGATCGATCGCAACATGACCGCCTATGTCGCGGATCTGTTGCAGATGGAGCCGGATGACGCGCGCATCCTGCAAAAGCGCTACTATCATGAGCATGGTACGACATTGGCAGGCCTGATGGCCCATCACGGCGTCGACCCAAATGATTTCCTGGAAAAGGCCCATGCCATCGATTATTCCGCCCTGTTGCCAGATACGGCTCTGGGCGAGGCGATCAAGGCCCTGCCGGGACGGAAGTTTATTTTCACCAATGGCACGGTGGAACATGCCGAGGCGGCGGCGAGGGCGCTCGGCATTCTCGATCATTTCGACGACATTTTCGATATCGTTGCTGCGGCCTATCTGCCGAAACCGGCCAGCCAGACCTATGACACATTCACCCGGCTGAAGCAGATTGATACCGGACAGGCAGCGATGTTCGAAGATCTGCCGCGCAATCTTGTCGTGCCGAAGGCGCTGGGCATGAAAACCGTGCTGCTCGTGCCGCGCAATCTGGAAGCCGTGATGCTGGAAAGCTGGGAGCGGATGGATAGTGACGAAGGCCATGCGCATGTCGATTACGCCACCGACGATCTGGCGGGCTTCCTTTGCTCTCTTTTGGCAGGTTCAAAGTGAGCGAGACAGGCCTTAGAGCATCGGACTATTGCTCTAGATAGTTATTAACTACGACATTACAAAAAAGTAACCAGCATTACAGAACCTTAAGTGGCCGCCGCAGGGGTGAGTGCCTATCCTCTCGATATTGCAGATCACAGCCTGTCTCAGGCCTACGGTGTTCTGCAACGGTTATACGGCTGCATCGTTCGATCACAGAACCGATTTCCGGTCTTGAAACGATGTGGCACCGAGGAAAGGAAACTCCATGAGTGCGAAGAAAACGACCATTGCTGCCCTGGCGGCTACCCTGCTGGTCAGCGCGTCATCCGGTGCCGTATTTGCAAAAGACGTTAAGGCTCCACCGCCACCTCCACCACGGCCTGATGAGATGCGCGACGCCTGCGGTCCCCGTCCGATGATGATGCATGGACCGGCAGCGATGTTCATCTTTGCCCTCCAGCAATTCGACACCAACAAGGACGGCAAGATTTCCAAGGAAGAGGCCAAGGACGCTGAAGACAAGCTGTTTACGGCCATCGATACTGACAAGGACGGCGTTCTGACGCCGGGTGAATTGCGCAAGTTCCATGAAGCACGCATGGAGGCCATGCGTGCCGAGATGCCGAAGCCTCCGGCGCCTGAGGGTGCTGCGCCAGTCGATCCTAACGGGCCAAAGCCTGACGAGGCGACGGATCAGCCACCACCGCCGCCGCCAGGTGGCCCGGGTGCAGAAGACGACGCCATGGGACCGCCTGATGACGGCATGGCCGGTTGTGGTCCGCATCGTCCAGGGCCGGAGCGCTGGGCAAAGGAACGCGGTCCGGAGGGCGAGCGAATGGGTGGACCCAGGGGTCCGCATGGCCATCGCCCGATGATGGCGATGGGGCCAATGGGTGGTCCAATGGGTGCGATGCGCCTGCTGGAGAAGGTCGACACCGATGAAAACGGCCAGATCAGCAAGGCCGAAGCCGATGCGGCGCTCGATAAGCTGTTCACCCGTCTGGATACCAATAAGGATGGCTTCATTTCGGCCGATGATTTCCCGAAGGGACCATCGATTCTGCCGTGATTGTTTGTCCATGATTGCCCGGGCCTGATTGCTTGCGCTTCAATAGCCAAGTGCGGATATGCAAGACGGTCTTAAATGAAAAGCGCCGCGCGTCAGAGACGTACGGCGCTTTTTTGAGTTTATCGATCAGGCAGAAGAGAGCCTGGCATCAATGGCGAAAATCAGAACTCCTCCCAATTGTCGCGGCTGACGGCGGCATTACCATGGCTGACCGGAACAGACTGCTGGGCCCTGCGCGGGGCCTGTGCTCTGGGAGCAGGCGCAGGCGAGGCCTGGGCTGAGCGTACTGGCTGGGCAACATCGTTTCCGGTTCTAAATTGCGCGAGCAGATCCGAAAGGCGACGGCTTTCCTGATTGAGACCAGCCCCGGCGGCATTCATTTCTTCCACCATGGCGGCATTTTGCTGGGTCGCCTGGTCCATATGATTGACGGCGGTATTGACCTCCGCCAAACCGCTGGCCTGTTCCTGGGCGGCCGTCGCAATGGCATCCATATGCTGGTTCATGTCCTCGACCACCTTGGAAATGGTCGTCAAGCCTTCGCCAGTATCGTTGACCAGCTTAACGCCTTCGCTGACAGCTGCTTCCGAATTGCCGATCAGCGACTTGATTTCCTTGGCGGCATTGGCGGAACGTTGCGCCAGTTCGCGCACTTCCTGGGCAACGACGGCAAAGCCCTTGCCTGCTTCACCAGCGCGGGCGGCCTCGACCCCCGCATTCAAGGCCAGGAGGTTGGTCTGGAAGGCGATCTCGTCGATCACGCTGATGATCTGGGTGATCTTGCGCGAGGCATCTTCGATCCGTTCCATGGCGGAGACGGCATTGTTGACCACAGTCGCCGAATGTTCGGCATGCTGGCGGGCATTGCGCACCAGATTGCGGGCTTCGCCGGTCCGCTTGGACGTCGCCTGTACGTTGGAAGTGATCTGCTCCAGCGCGGCGGCAGTCTCCTCTAGCGAGGCGGCCTGCTGTTCAGTGCGCTTGGCCAGCGTGTCGGAGGCTTGCGAAATTTCACCGCTGCCATTGGTTACACCCTTGCCGACTTGACCAACGGCCACGAGCGCGGAGCGCAACTGGTTGACCGATGCATTGAAGTCATGGCGCAGCGGTTCGAACTGGGCGGCGAACTGCTGATCGATTTCGCAAAGAAGGTCGCAGGAGGCCAACCGCTTCAGGCCGGCGGCCAGCGCGCCCGTGGCTTCGTTCAGGCGGCGTTCCGCATCTTCCTCGGCGCGGCGCTGCACATCCTTGCGTTCCTGTTCGGCATTGAGCCGGTTCTGTTCGGTCTGCGCTTCCAGCTGAACTTTCGCCAGGGCCGATTGCCGCATGACTTCGACGGCGCCAGCCATTTCCCCGATTTCGTCCTTGCGGTCGGCGTCGGGTACAGTGACATCCAGCTTACCATCGGCAATATGCAGCATCACCTTTGCCATCCGGGTCACAGGGCGTGACACGCCCAGGATGATCCAGCCGGTCAAGATGCTCATCAACAGCACGCCGAACAGAATGACACCAATGGTAACATAGGAGGACTGCGTATAGGCTGCCTCGGCAGCTGTGCTTGAGGCTGCCGCACCGCTATCGTTGAGCTTGATGATTTCGCCAAGCGCAATGAAGCTGTCGACCAGCGGCTGACGGGCTGGGGCGATTGCGGCGGTTGCTGCAACCTGATCCTTGGCGGCGACGGCGCTGATGATCTTCTTTTGAAATTCGAGATAGCGGGTCCACTTGGCTTCGAAATCGCCCCACAATTTCTTCTCAGCATCGTTGCGCAGGGTTGCGCGGAAGTCCGCATAGGATTTCGGAATGGATGCATCCATTTCCGCGAACTCGTCATCCAGCCCTTTGATCTCGGCGGGATCGACGGCAATGGTCTTGCGGATCGTCGTCGTGTGATAGCGCAACATGGTAAACTGAATGCCATCCAGTTTCGCCATCCGTGGCATCCACACCTGCCGTGTATCGGAGGCTGCCGAAAACACCACGGACGTTTGCTTGTAGCTGAACAGGCCGAGAAGGATGACAAGCATGAGTGCCGCCCCTGCCATGACCATTAATCGCGTTGAAATCCTTAAACTCATCACTATGCCCCCCAGGCTGGCATCCCAATATTTGGCTGCCTGAGGATTGACCCAAATTGATAAATTAAAAATGAAGGTATCGGTAATATAAGGAATGTGAAGGCGAAATTTACGCCCTATGATTGTGTCGCAGCGAGAGACATATTGTCACTGAAAGCAAAAATGCGATGGGCTGATTTTAAAGCCTCATCGATCCCATCACCAGACTGAGTAACAGCTTCGGAAAGCCCGGTCACCAGTCGTCTGGATGAGCGACCATTTAGAAACGCACGTGCTGAGCTCATAAACGCATGAGCGTTCAGGTGACTAATCGTTTTAAAGGAGAAAATGGCGCGCCGTCTCAGGCGATGATGAGAACTATGTCTACGCTATCGCCCTCTAATGCCCTCCACAGCTCTCCTTTGAGTCGATTGAGCGACAATACCCACTTTAGCGCACTTCAGATCCAAGGCTGCAAAAGCTGCGGGGTGAAAAAGCGGCCGTCGCAATGTTTCGCAAGTTCGCATAGCTCTAAGCTGGCGGCGTTTCGAGAGCGTCCAGAACATCCCGTCCCAGACTAAATCGTTCTCGATACCCAGGAAGGCACGTGCAACTGCGTGAACGCTCCAGGCCGATGAGCGCGATGACGTCGTCCGCCCTTTCCGATGGGATTCGCATACGACCGTCGCGAAGGGCGAGATACAGCGCTTCGACGGCAGGTTGATCGCCGAGGTCGGCGATGGCCGTCGGATGACAAAAGAGGTCTAACGACCAGCCAGGCGGTCGCGCTTTCATTAGGATGCCGGCGCGGGTACGCCCCTTTCGTTCATCAATAACCGGCAGGAGACATCGAGAGGCGGCGACCGCGATCGTCGCGGCCTCGCCGTCGTCCAGCGAAGGCGAGGTCGACGTGAGTTCGTGGAATATCTCGTATTCCACGTCGGTTATATTGGCGAGAGTCACGATTCCACCCGTCACGAGGCCGTGCAGAAAGCTGTGCTCGCCGTTACGGCGGCTCGTCTCGTGCTCCAGTTCTCCAGCCACAATCTCCGGCACGACGATATCGTTAGGGATGGCCGTGAGGATGCGCTCGCCATGCTTGCAAGCGTGAAGATTGATCAGAACACTCGTGTCGAGAACAAGCGGATCCGCGATATCAATCAGGGAGCTTGAGCAACTCATCCGTCTCTCTTTCCTCAAGCTCGATCTGGTCAATAATGCCGCGAAGCTCCACTCGGCCCACCTTTAATAGTTCCGCCAACTGTCCTTCAGACATCAGTTCACGCTTCCAGGCGGCATGCGCCATCAGGCTCATGCGGTGGGAAATGGGCCGGTCCGCGTCGCTCTTCGCTGGATCGCGGCGATCGGTCATTTCGCCGAGAACCTCCTGGACATGCTCATCGGTGATGCCGCCGTTGTTTTCGAACCAGGCCCAGGTGCCCTTCTTGGCAAGGCCTAATTCCTCGAGTCGGAGAGCGCACGCTTGGCGCGAGATATTATACTGTTGGGCGAGGAGAATGATCAGACGCCGGGTCGTTTTGCCGGTGATCTCCTTCAGTTGGCGGAAGCTTTCCGAGAAACTCTCGGCTGGCGTCACGAATGCACGGCCAAAAGCGTTAGCATAACGCTCATCGCGTGACAGGAATTTCTCATCGTCTTCAAGCACCTCCGGAGTCTGGCGGGTGCCATAGAAGTGGCCGAGTTCATGCGCCGCGGACTGGATGCGCCGCGGCAATGGATGGTTGGCATTGAGAAGAATGCACGCGCCGACGCTTTCATCGTAGGTGAAAAGACCGGCAACCTTCGAACCGGAAGAAAGCCGGCGCTGATACAACCGGATGCCGAGACCCAGGTCGATGACCGAGAAGATGTCAGCAATCGGTCCCGGACCAAGACCCAGCCAGTCGCGCAAATCCTTCGCATGCTTTTCGGCCAGGGCCACAACGTCGCCCTCGTTGATGCCGCGCTCCGGGGGATAATTTCGCCGCCGCTGGATGCCGAGGATGTTCTCCAGTTCAACGTCGGCTTTGATTAGGTCGTTGAACAACTGAACGGCTTCGTTGGTGTGTGCGTCCTCGGTTTCCCGCAATTTGCGGAAGCGGGGCATCAGATCGGTATGCACAGCTTCTCGGCGGAGGAGTGCGTTCACCGATACGCCGTAGTGGCGGGCGAGCATCTGGATTTCCTGAATGCGCACCCGGCGCACACCCTTCTCGATTGATACCAGCGTTGGGCGGGACATGCCGATGACTTGAGCCGCGTCATCCTGGCGGATTTCTGCATTCTCCCGTGCTATCCGTAGCCGACGTCCAATTTCCTGTGCGCTCAGCTCATTCAGATCGCCCATAGCGCCCTCCATCCATCCAGCTCTTCAAGAAGCTTTGTTCTCCTTGTGCGGACAGAAATGCCCGCCATTCCTCGGCATGCGTTACCAACATCGTCCTCAGTTTCTTCAGAGCTTCCTCGTAGCTTTCCCCTATTGCGGCCGCGATTTGCCAGGCGTGAACGCGAAGGTCGTCGTCAGGCAAGCCGCTCATGTCCGCGAGATGCTGCAGGTGGCGCACACCGACGCTTCCGTACTCGACCATGATGTCCCGATCAGCCTTCTGGGGTATGACCGACAGAGCATCGCCAGCGTCAGACGCGGCAAGGTCGGACACGACATACGTTCGAGGTGCCTCGTTGACGCCAGCGGCATGCATGCTGAGGCGTCTCAGCATGCAGGCAGCGCACAGGCCACACTGCTTCTTGCCACCTACATTGACGATCCGGCGGGTCTGCCAACAGGAATGGGTACTCGTCAGATGCCCTTCGGACTTTCCGGCTATGCCCAAAAATGCGCGTAGCGTCTGGCCTTTCGTAGACCACAGACGCGGCTGCTCAAACTGGACCCGGTAGCCCTGCAATGCCTTGATGAACCGCTCCATCTTCCGGAAGAACGTCGGATGGTTACGATAGTCGGCGTAGATGTTGTGCAGCGGAAGCAGCACGGGACCAAGCGCGCCCTGGCCGCTCTCCGGAACTACGATACGCGGCACGCTTGAGAGCTGCGCGGCAATCGCCGTCACCGCCGCAAACTGGAATCCGCGCGAGCGGAAGCTGCTTTCGTTGCCGCGGTACCCCTTAACCTTGAACGGAATTCGCGTGAAATAGCTGTCACCATTTTTCCGGCGCTGGCGATTGCCGGCGACGCGAATACAGAGCGCCTGTTCCTTGTCCCCGCTGAGAGCTGAGACGGCACGGGAATCCAAACCATCGCTATAGGCGACAGCGAAGGTTTTGGTCTTGCCGAAGTCCAGCGGCATCTGCCGCGAGCCGATAGGCGACAGGTTCTTCGCCTGAACGAAGGTAAATCGCCACGAGTCGCCGGTCAGATGGTTCAAGACGCTATGAAGGCTCTTCAGGACATCCGGCTTCTGCCAACTCTTGAAGTCGATAACTGGAAGGGTCACATCCAAGGTGCGGCGCCAGCCCAGCGGACGCTTCCAACGACGGTCAGCGAACTCGACGGCGGCACAGAGGACCAGCAAGTCGTAATGCAGCGGTTCGCACCCCTTCACGTCGAAGGTATCCAGAACCGCTGCGTCGAAACGAATGTGCCGGCCGACCTCTGCGGTCGCCGCGTCCTTCGGGACGGTGCGGCCCGGCTTCTGCCCCTTCTCGATAACGAACAGGCGCTTGTTTGGCATCGATGACTTGTTCGGATGGGTGCTCACTCCTCGGGCCCCGCGTCTACGCCGGCTTTCTTCTGAACTGCCTGACTGAAAGCGCGCTTGTTGCCCGTTGCTAAGGCGTCGCTGAGTTCACTGGACTTGATCGCAGCGAACGTCTCGCGGTTCCGCTCGATTCCCTTCCGGTACTCTTCTCGGCTCATATCGCCGAGTTCGCGGGCACGGATGCATTCTTCGTCGAGGCGGTTCTTGGTAATGCCGATCCACTCTTTTGCCGTGCTTTCGAGCGCCTCACCGAGGGCCTTGTCGGGAGACATTTGATCTTGGAGGTTGGCTATCAAATGCCGTTGTAGGGCGTCCGTCAAAGGCAACGGCGCATGATTGTCGAAAATCGTTTCGACCGTCGTGACAGGGTCCAGGTCCATTTGGGCACGCCCGGCGTGAGCTTTGAGTTCATCGAAAAGAGGACTGAATGCCTTCATGTCCACGTCACCAATCATGCTGTGGCACGCATGCATCGTGCGCTCTTCCGGGCTCGCGGCATCACTGACCAGTTCCTGGCCGTAGCGCTTCCAGCGGCTGGGCAGTTCCGCATTTCTGAATGGTCCATCAGTCATGATCGCCTCCCATGTCGGCAACATAGGCACGTAATCTGACAAAGTCAATATTTAATGGATATGTCCTGACATTTTGGACCAGTGGAATGCCATCGTCGCAGACCAACATCGCGATCCACCGACGGCTTTGGTCACGAATGAGCCAGCCATAAAGCGTATCGGACTTCTAGGAAGCCCGATCACGTTGCGGTACCGGACACCGTTGGCCAAAGAAAATAAGTCTGTGAATCCAATGGCCTGATAGCAGGCCGGGCCTGGAGGAACTTGCCCAGTGTCGATTATCACTGTAGTCCTGCATGAACGAAGGGCGATACGAATCGACAGGCGATGCACCCAGGAACGGCCGTCCGGCAAGATTGCGTTGAAAAGAACGGGTTGAGCGTAACCGACGCCGCCCGAATCCTCGGCGTCGATCGGCAAACCCTCAGCAATTTGCTGAATGCCCGGTCGGGAATCTCGCCCGAGATGGCCATCCGGCTGGAAAAGGCGTTCGGCACGCCAGCCCGCGAATGGCTGATCCGGCAGCTCGACTATGAGTTGGCCGAGGTCATGCACCGGGCCAACAAGATCAAGGTCGAGCCTTTCCGCGCCTCGGCTACGGAAAGCGGGGGGATGCATGAACGCCGTCGAGATTGAAGAGGCCATATCGGCGCTCGCAGAGCAGCCGTTCGACGCGGGGGAGTTTCCTTATCTCTTCCTGCAAGCCTTCGGGAACAAGGAAACGACTCTCAAGCGGCTGCGCAAGGGCGAGTCGAACAAGTCCGACCTTGGCGGCGTCCTTCAGACCAACAACATCCATATCGCCGTCGCCGCACCCGGCGAGGTGACGAACACCCTTGCTGCGCTGAAGGCCAGCCCGGCAACGACGCGGGCGAAGGCGAGATTCGTGCAGGCGACCGATGGCGACACGTTCGAGGCCGAGGACTTGGCATCGGGCGAGACGGTCGTCTGCGCCTTTGCCGACTTCCCCGACCATTTCGGCTTTTTCCTGCCGCTCGCCGGCATCACCACCGTGAAGCAGGTACGCGACAGTTCCTTCGATATCCGGGCGACCAGCCGCCTGAACCGCCTCTATGTCGAGCTTCTGAGGGACAATCCCGAATGGGGAACGGCCGAACGCCGGCCTGACATGAATCATTTCATGGCGCGGCTGATCTTCTGCTTCTTCGCGGAGGACACCGACATCTTCGGCGGCACGCGGCGCTTCACCACCACCGTCGAGCAAATGAGCGCCAAGGACTCGTCCAACACCCATGAGGTGATCGGCACGTTGTTCCGCGCCATGAATATGAAGAGCGCGGATCGCGTTGCGGCAGGGATTCCCCGCTGGGCCGACCAGTTCCCCTATGTGAACGGCGGGCTCTTCTCCGGCAGCATGGACGTGCCGCGCTTCAGCCGCATCGCGCGCTCCTACCTTCTCCACATCGGCAATCTCGACTGGACGAAGATCAATCCCGACATCTTCGGCTCGATGATTCAGGCCGTCGCGGAGGACGAGGAACGTGGCGCGCTCGGGATGCACTATACCAGCGTTCCGAACATCCTGAAGGTGCTCAATCCGCTGTTCCTCGACGACCTGCGCACGCGGCTGGCCGAGGCCGGGGACAATCCGCGCATGTTGCTGAACCTACGCAAGCGCATGTCGCGGATCAGGATCTTCGATCCGGCTTGCGGCTCCGGCAACTTCCTTGTCATCGCCTACAAGCAGATGCGGGCGATCGAAGCTGAGATCGACAAGCGCCGCGGCGAGGCCGACCGGCGCAGCGACATCCCGCTCACAAACTTTCGAGGGATCGAGCTGCGCGACTTCCCGGCCGAGATCGCACGCCTTGCACTCATTATCGCCGAGTATCAGTGCGACGTGCTCTATCGCGGCCAAAAGGAGGCCCTGCGAGACTTCCTGCCTCTGGACGCCGAGAACTGGATTACGTGCGGCAACGCCCTGCGGCTGGATTGGCTGAGTATCTGCCCGTCCACGGGGACCGGCGTGAAGCACCAGGCTGATGATCTGTTCCACACTCCGCTCGATCAGGCTCAGATCGACTTCGAGAATGAAGGAGGAGAGACGTATATCTGCGGAAATCCGCCATATCTCGGCTCGACATGGCAATCGGCCGAGCAGAAATACGACCTTCAGCAAATTTTCGATGGACGCACAAAGAGCTGGAAATCGCTCGATTATGTCGCTGGTTGGTTCATGAAAGCTGCTGATTACGGCACGCAGACTAATACCATTTCTGCTTTTGTGGCCACCAATTCAATTTGCCAAGGTCAGCAAGTGCCAATCCTCTGGCCGTTGATCTTGCAGACCGGCCATGAGATCGCGTTCGCACACACCTCATTCAAGTGGGCTAATCTGGCGAGCCATAATGCAGGTGTAACGGTTGCCATCATTGGCATCTCAAATCACGCAGGCAATTTGCGGCGGCTATTTTCGATCGGCGAGAACGGCACAACGATTGAGAAACAGACGGACAACATCAATGCGTACCTAGCGGCTGGTCGCAACATCATCGTGAGCAAAGAAAGCTCCCCTATTTCTACCATTCCAAAGATGATCTTCGGGAATAAGGTGGTGGACGGCGGACATCTGCGGATGAGCCGTGATGAAATAGGTGGACTTGGCCTTCCAGAAGAGAGCAAACGAAATATCATTCGACGGATTTACGGTTCGGCAGATTTTATTCGTGGAGAGAGTGTGTACTGCCTATGGATTGATGATAAAAATCTATCTGAAGCCATGAGCTACCCAACAGTCGCTGAACGGATAGAGGCGGTGAAAGCTCTTAGGCTCGCGAGCCCAGATAAGAGCGCCAACCAGATGGCCGATCGCGCTCATCAGTTTCGTGAGATGAGGCGAGCCCGAAACCATACTATCGTTCTTCCGAGAATTACGTCAGAGAATCGAGAATTTCTGCCTGTTGGGATTATCGACGCTAGCGGCGTGGTCAGCAGTCAAAGCTTTGCTCTATATGATGAACCAATTTGGCTGCTATCGATCATAGCATCACGTCTTCACGTAATGTGGATCGCGACGGTATGCGGGCGCACGCGAACCGATTTTGCATATTCCAACACCCTCGGCTGGAACACTTTCCCGGTCCCCGCGCTCACCGAGAAGAACATAGCCGACCTGACGCGTTGCGCCGAGGACATCCTGTTGGCGCGTGAAGCGCATTTCCCGGCGACGGTCGCCGATCTCTACAATCCCGACAATATGCCCGCCGACTTGCGGGAGGCCCACGAGCGCAACGACGAGGTGCTTGAGCGCATCTATATCGGCCGCCGGTTCCGCAACGATACCGAGCGGCTGGAAAAGCTGTTCGACCTCTACACCAAGATAACCGCCACCCCAGGCAAGGCCCTCAAGGCCAGGAAGGCGGCGTCGGCATGAGCAGCTATGTGTTGTTCCAAATGTGGGGACCGTTTCGGCAATCGTTGATCAAGGGGCATTTGTTCTATGTCGAGCAGGCGCGGAAGCGTTTGCTTTCGCAGTTCGACGAAATTGAGGTTGATGCCGACCAGGCAGCCGAGGAGTGGCTGGAGCAAAGTGGTCAGCACTTTGACCCGGACCGACATGACCCCGGCGACTTCTATGAAGCAGCCAACGACGTGGGCATCGAGTTCTATGGGCTCTTGAGCGGCATGCGAGAGCAAACCCGCTTGAGCGCCGTCGCTGGGATGTTCCACGAGTGGGACAAGCAGCTACGCGATTGGCTGGCACGTGAGATTCAGCATTGGCATCGTGGCGACAACGCCACCTTGAAGGTCTGGTCGGCTGACTTCGGCCAGATCGCCGACTTGCTAGAAAGCTTCGGCTGGAATGTCCGCAATGCAGACTACTTCCGCACGCTTGATGCGTGCCGCCTTGTGGTCAACGTCTACAAACACGGCGAGGGCAAATCTCTCGATGAGTTGAAAAGTAGTTTTCCTGAATATCTTGATGACCTGTTCAACGGCTCCGGCGGCGCTTTCTCAGACACAAAATATCGTGACCACACGCACCTCAAGGTGAGCGACGATCAATTTCAGGCGTTCTCGGACGCGATCTTGGCGTTCTGGCGGGACGTTCCAGAGAATGTCATCGATTCCCAAATGACTGACGTGCCGGATTGGTTTGGCAAGGCCATCATGAAGGACCGCGCCGATCCACAACAGGCGAGTAAGAAATGACCAATAGAGCCGATAAATCCGTCCCGTCTGTTTCAGTCTCTTACGGCCGCAACGGCAGCTCGACCAAGGCCAATGCCCTTGGCATGCGCCCGATGCAGGAACGCGCCTATGAGAAGCGGGGCGAGCAGTATCTTCTCATCAAGTCGCCGCCCGCTTCGGGCAAGAGCCGCGCGCTTATGTTCATCGCCCTCGACAAGCTTCACAATCAGGGGCTCAAGCAGGCGATCATCGTCGTGCCGGAAAAATCCATCGGCGCCAGCTTCAACGACGAACCGCTGACGAAATTCGGCTTCTGGGCCGACTGGACCGTCGCGCCGAAATGGAACCTTTGCAACGCGCCCGGATCGGACAATGGCGGCAAGGTCAATTCGGTCGAGGCGTTCCTGCAAAGCGACGACAAGGTGCTGGTCTGCACCCATGCCACCTTCCGCTTCGCCGTGGACAGGTTCGGGGTAGAAGCCTTCGACGATCGGCTGATCGCCGTTGACGAATTCCACCACGTTTCCGCCAACCCCGACAACAAGCTCGGCCTGCATCTCGGCCAGTTCATCGCCCGCGACCGCGTGCATATCGTTGCGATGACGGGTTCCTATTTCCGGGGCGATGCCGAAGCCGTGCTCGCCCCGCAGGACGAGTCGAAGTTCGATACCGTCACCTACACCTATTATGAGCAGCTCAATGGCTACGAATATCTGAAGCAGCTCGACATCGGCTATTTCTTCTATTCGGGTTCCTATGCCGACGACATCCTGAAGGTGCTCGACCCCGCCGAAAAAACGATAGTCCACATCCCCTCCGTCAATTCGCGCGAGAGCACGAAGGACAAGATCAGGGAGGTCGAGCACATCATCGAGGAGTTGGGCGAATGGCAGGGGGCAGACCTCGCCACCGGCTTCCAACTGGTTAAGACGCCCGAAGGCCGCGTCCTTCGGATTGCCGACCTGGTTGATGATGACGCCGCCAAGCGGGACCGGGTTTCCGCCGCGCTGAAGGACCCGGCACAGAAGAACAACCGCGACCATGTGGACATCATCATCGCGCTCGGCATGGCGAAGGAAGGCTTCGACTGGATTTGGTGCGAGCACGCGCTGACAGTCGGCTATCGGTCGAGCCTCACCGAGATCGTGCAGATTATCGGCCGCGCCACCCGCGACGCGCCGGGCAAGACCCGCTCCCGCTTCACCAACCTGATTGCCGAGCCGGACGCCTCCGAGGAAGCCGTCACCGAGGCGGTCAACGACACGCTGAAGGCCATCGCGGCAAGCCTGCTCATGGAGCAAGTGCTTGCGCCGCGCTTCGAGTTCAAGCCCAAGAACCCGCAGAGCGGACCGACGCCCGGCTTCGACTATGGCGAAGGCGGCTATGATCCCAATAAGACCAACGTCGGCTTCAACGAGGAGACGGGGCAGTTCCAGATCGAGATCAAAGGTCTTGTCGCGCCGAAGAGCGAGGAAGCGCAGCGCATCTGCCAGCAGGACTTGAACGAGGTCATCGCCGCCTTCGTGCAGGACAAGACGACGATCACGCGCGGCCTGTTTGATGGCGAGCACGCTGGTGGCGAGACCTTGGCAGAAGAGCTGACCCAGCTACGCATGGGCAAGATCATCAAGGACAAGTTTCCCGAGCTGGACGAAGAGGATCAGGAGGCCGTGCGCCAGCACGCCGTCGCCGCTCTGAACCTTGCGCAGAAGGCCAAGGAAGTCGCTTTGGGCGGAGCCGATGGCGACGGCGACAAGAGCCCGAACACGGCCTTCGTCGAGGGTGTCCGCAAGTTTGCAATGGACGTGCGCGAGCTGGACATCGACCTGATCGACCGTATCAACCCCTTCGGCGAAGCCTATGCCATCCTCGCGAAGACCATGAGCGAGGAGAGCCTAAAGCAGGTCGCGGCCGTGATCGGGGCCAAGCGTGCCACGCTGACGATCGAGGAGGCGCGCGAGCTTGCCAAGCGGGCTTTGAAGTTCAAGCAGGAGCGTGGCCGACTCCCCTCGATCACCTCGCCCGACGCCTGGGAAAAGCGCATGGCCGAAGGCGTGGCGTTCCTTCAACGCATGAAGACGGAGGCGGCGCGTGGCTAAGGGCTTCACCGACGAGGATGACGCGCTTCTCGAAGAGCTTGGCGTAGAAGTCGAGGCGAAGAAGGAATCCAGCCGGACACCGCGCGAAGAGCGCGTTATCGCCGGCTTCGAGGAGATTCAGCGTTTCGTCGAGCAGCACGGCCGGCCTCCGCAGCACGGTGAGCACCGCGACATCTTCGAGCGCCTATATGCGGTGCGCCTCGATCGGCTGCGCGAGCGGGCCGATTGCCGCGCCGTGATCGAACGCCTCGATCATCAAGGGCTTCTAGGTGCTACGGAGCCTGCCCCTGTCAGCGCGCCCGATGACCTCGACGATGACGAGCTTCTCGCGCAGCTTGGGGTGGTCGACGAGCCGAGCGACATCACGGAACTCCGGCATGTTCGGTCGGCTGCAGAGAAGCGGGCGGCCGAGGAAATCGCCAACCGCCAGCAATGCGAGGATTTCGACCAGTTCAAGCCGTTGTTCGAGCAGGTGCAGCGCGATCTTCAAAACGGCGTTCGCATGACACGGCGGTTTGTGAAGGACGCGGGTTTCCTGAAAGCGGAAATCAAGGCGGGACAGTTTTTTGTCCTTGGCGGACAAACCGCCTACGTCGCCGAGGTCGGAGAGCCGTTCAAGGCTCCGAATGGGGAAACGGATGCGCGACTCAGAGTCATCTATTCCAACGGAACCGAAAGCGATCTGCTTTTGCGATCGCTTCAGCGGGCGCTTTATAAGGACGAGGCCGGCAGGCGAATTAGTGATCCGGTAGCAGGTCCCTTGTTCGCCGACCAGAGCGAGGAAGGAGACGAGGCGAGCGGCATCGTCTATGTGCTGCGTAGCAAATCCGATCATCCAGCCGTTGCCGCGCATCGTGACGTGCTGCACAAGATCGGCGTGACCGGCGGTGACGTCGCGCGTCGCCTCGCCAACGCGAAGCTCGACCCGACCTTCCTTATGGCCGATGTCGAGGTCGTCGCGACCTACGAGCTATTCAACATCAATCGCACCCGGCTTGAGAACCTGATCCATCGGATCTTCGGCAAGGCCCGCCTTGACATCGAGATCAAGGATCGCTTCGGCATGCCGATCATCCCGCGAGAATGGTTCCTTGTGCCGCTTTTCGTGGTCGATGAAGCAATCGAGAAGATCAGGGACGGAACCATCACCGGCTATGCCTACGACCCGAAGACCGCCTCGCTCACGCGAACTGTCGGATAGGAGGCGCCTAGCCATCGACGGCTGGTGACGGGTGGAGAGGTCAACCGTGGTGATGACGGTTGGCACAGGAATCTTCGCCTTAGAAAGCAAATCTATGTGGATTTTCGGATATGGCTCACTGATGGAGGACGGATGGGAAAAGGAATTCGCATGCCTCCGTCGCGAAAGAGCCGCGCTTACTGGTTATGAACGCTCCTTCAGCAAGGCGTCGACGCTCAACTGGGGTTCTAAGGACGATCCTGCTCCCACCTTGCGCGTCGTTCCGCGTGAAGGTGCTGTATGCCGCGGCATCGCATTTGAGTTTGAGACATCAAGGGAAGATGCCGTCATTGCCTATCTCTCGAAGCGAGAGGGGCAAAGCTTTTGGCGACGGCAGGTAAAGCTCACATTGGATGCAGGCCAAGCAGTTCAGGGGTGCTGCTTTTTCTACGAGGGAAAGAATCTCATTCAAGCCACGAACGTCGAGGAAGTAGCTGCCATGGTACTACGGGCACGCGGCAGGGACGGAAGCGCTTTGGACTATCTTCGTAACACGAAGGATGCCGTCGATCGCATGGGTTTCCGCGACGAGGCTGTTGAAACCTTGTGGGCGGCAGTATTGCAGATGCAGAAATCCTGAAGTCGTTCGTTCATACGCGATTGATATTGTCCTCGTCGGGTGCGGCGGCCGAACTATTTTCAGCCCGAAAGGACCGGCATTCTGGCTACTGTTGTCCTAGATTCCGATACCATTTCCGCTCGGGCGGCGTCTTGGAGATGTCATCGTAACGGAAGCATTCGGCGAGATCGTCTACCGATTGGAGGACACCAAGCAGTACGTGGGCATTGATCGGTGTGCCGCCGCCTGTCTCATAGTGACTGACGTAGTTCGCGATAATCGCAGGGACATGCTGGTTGCGGAAATCTGTCTTCTGTTGCGCGCTCAGTACGATTCTGCCGGCGCCGTCGAAAAGGTCGATGGCCGATGAGATGGCGTCGAGGGCATTCCCGACAGTCTTGTTGTCGCTCCGGATCGCATAGTCGGGCGGCACCGGAATTTTCAGCTTAGAGATGATCTGCGACAGCTTGAACTCCAGGTACTGCCGTACGAACGGCTGGCCGATGTCCACCTGCCCGGCCTGAAGATGTGTCGTCGCGAGATTCTTGAGCCGGTTCGCATCGAGCTGGCTGGCGTACACGTTCCCCGTTGGGGCTGCGCCTTGCAGGCGCTGGTGGTGCCAACCCACCTGCTCGCTCGCCGTCTTGTCGAAATACTTCTCCAGCAGCGTGTCATGGCTGAGCACGATGAATTGCAGGCCGTCGGCTGCCGCTGAAGCCTGCAGCTTGGTGCGCAAGGCCTCCATCAAGGCGAACTGGTGGCCGCCGTCGAAGCTAGAGGTGATGTCGTCGAGCACCATGAAGCGGGCGGGACCGCTCTGCTTGACCGCCGCCGCGAAGAAGATCGAGCCGGCGATGGCGTTCCGGTAGCTCTCCGACAGGACGGCCCGTGCCGAGATGCCGGCCTCGCCGTAGAAGTTCTCCAGCTTCAGATCCACGTCTTCGCTGTCCGCCGACCGCTCCAGTTTGGGCCGCATATCCACGCCGCCCCGCACTAGACCCCGAAACAGGTTCTGATAGCTCGCCTCGATCGCGTTGATGCGCTGGGTCGCCAACCGGCTCTCCGCCTCGCCCACGGTCCTGGCGGCGGTGCCGATGAAGGTTTGCCACCGCTCTCGCCATTTCTTGTGCGTCCGCCAGGCGCTTGCTTCCTTTGCCGCTGTTTGATGCCCGAGGATGGCTTCACGAAAGCGGCTTCCGGCTTCGAGTTGCTGGGTCAGCGCAACTAGCGACGGCGGCAATTCGGCCTGAAGCTCCTGTTCCCGCTTTTGCACTGCCTCCAGGACGGACTTTCGCTCTTCTTCAAGCTGCTGCGCGTTATCGACCGCTTCCCGTAGGCGACCCTCGGTCAGGCGGCTTTCGATCGCCAACTGTCGGATGCTCGCCCGGTGCTTCTTGTTGTCCGGGACGGTGAGGGCGGCACAGCTTTCCAGCTTGTTGAGCCAATCCAGCCAGATGCTGGCAGTCACGGCCTGCTTGAATTCTTCGCCGAGTTGGTCTGCTTCACGGTAGCGCTCAAGCAGGCGCTCCATCCGCGTGGCAATGGGCTCTTCGATATGCGTGTCGCAGACGGGGCATTGGTGAGGATCGCTATAGTCCGCTTCCTCGACCACGCCCTTGGCGGCCCCGAAAAGGTCCTGCCGGCTCTTGCTGCCGGCGAGTGCTACCGCCGCGTCATGGCGGCGTGCCAGGTCGAGCAGCGCCCCGATATCGGCCGCCGCTTCCGGCGTGGACGCGCTCTTGGAAAGCTCCTCGATATTGCGCAGCACCTTCTGATATTCGGCCTTCGCCGGGCCACCCTCCGCCGCGACGATGGCGGCGCGAGCGGCTTCCATATCCACCGTCAGGATGTCTTTTCCGGCGAAGACAGGCGCGAGCGTCGGAATGGCGGCCAGTGCGGCCGTGACTTCCACGACCCGCTGCGCTTCCGCCGACAGGTCCTGGATTGCCGTTCCCGTCACAGCCTCATAAGCCGACAACGCCGCGGCCCGATGGTCCCGCACGAGCTTCTCGGCGGCCTCAAGCTTCGCCTTCAACGCGGCCATCTGGAAATCGGTGTTGAAAGCCCGAGTGTTGCTCGCCTGGTCGAACCGCTGGCGGAGGTGCGCGAAGCGGGTCAGTCCGATCAAGGAGGAGAAGGTGCGCCCCCGATCAAGGGGCGAATCGTCGATAAAGCGGGCGAACTTAGCGTAGTCGACGACCGTGAAATCTTCGGCCAACGCGGCGAGGAACGCTTCGGGGTCGGTATGTCCTGTCGGGCTTGTCACGGTGCGCTGGCCTGCGGCCGTGCGCTGGACGACGATTTCGATTGGTGCGGTGCCGTCGTCAGGTGTGAACTCCAAGGAGATGGAGCCGACTCCGCCCGTATGGAAGCGGTTCACATAGTATGTCTCTGGCCGCTCACTCCGCTGGAGCCCGTCGAGTTTGGGCAGCTTGTCAAAGATGGCGTAGCTGATGGCCTCGAACAGCGAGGTCTTGCCGATGCCGTTCTGGGCATAGATGGAATTGACCGCGTCTGGCTTGAAGCGAAGGGTGAGCGGATCTCCCTCGTTCTTGATGCCTCGAAACCCTTCGACGCCGAGCTTGGTCAGGTAGTAACGGGGCATCACTCGCCTCCTTGAGAGGCTATCTCCGCCTGCGCGGCGGCCTCCAAGGCTTCAAGGACCTTCTGATTGAAATCTCGCCGCGCGTTGTTGTCGCCGGTTTCCAGGATGGCGAGGTTATCGAAGAGGATTTTGGCGCACTCGGCATCAATTGTCTCAAGGTGAGCCTTCAGCCTACCGATGTTCGTCGACCAGTCCTCATCGAGTGAAAAGTCAAAACTGCCCGACATACTGATTCCCCCCAAGCGATCTCCCACAGCCACAATATACAACCGCTGCAATTTGCTCAATTGAAGTAGAAGAGCGGCGAGGCTCCATATCTCGACGGTGTTGCGACTTTTCTCAGTGATCCCAAGGGCTCGCACCGCCTCTCAGGGCTAAGGGCTCCGCCCTCGCGGCGGGCAAGAGCGGCCGGGCGGTATCCCCGACCTTCCGCGCGGATACGGCTTTCAGTAATCCCAGAACTACGGAAATCCGCTTGTGCAGGTCGGGTGATCCCCCTCCGCCCGGCCGCTCTTGCCCTCTGCTACCCCGGTCTCGCCGACGGGCAGGGTTGCAGCGCAGCGCTGCGCTCCAACCCAAGCCCATAGGAGAACGACCATGACCACGACCGCAAACAGCATCCCGACCGTCGAAAATGGCGCGACGGTTTTCATCCCGCTTAACAAGCTCAAGAAGCACCCGAAGAATGCCCGCAAGACCCCGCACAGCGAGGCGTCTATCGAGGCGAAGGCAGCGAGCATCGCCGCCAAGGGCATCTTGCAAAATTTGGTGGTGGAGCCGGAGCTTGATGCGGCGGGCGAACCGACCGGCGGCTATCTCGTCACCATCGGCGAAGGCCGCAGGCTGGCGCAGATGCTCCGAGTGAAGCGCAAGGAGATCAAGAAGACCGAACCCATCCGCTGCGTCATCGACACGGCGAACGACGCGGCGGAGATCAGCCTTGACGAGAATGTCACCCGCGAGAACCTACACCCCGCTGATGAATACGAGCGCTTCCGCGAGCTTTCGGAAAACCACGGATGGGGCGCGGAAGAAATCGCGGCCCGCTTCGGCGTGTCCCCACATGTGGTGAAGCAGCGGATGCGTCTTGGCGCTGTCAGCCCCAAGCTGTTGCAGGCTTACCGCGACGGCGAACTAACCTTGGATCAGTTGATGGCCTTCGCCATCACCGACGATCACGCGCGGCAGGAACATGTCTATCAAAACCTGTCCTATAACCGCGATCCGTCCATCATCCGGCGTGACCTGACCAAGATGAACGTGGCGGCGACGGATCGGCGCGCGGTTTTCGTCGGCGCGCAAGCCTATGCCGAGGCGGGCGGCAACATCATCCGCGACCTGTTCACCGAGGATCGCGGCGGCTTCTTTGAAGACCCCGCCTTGCTGGACCGGCTCGCCATCGAGAAGCTGGAGTGGGTCGCCGCTGAGGTGCAGGAGGCCGAGGGGTGGAAGTGGACTGCCGCCTATCTCGACTTCCCCCATGCCCATGGGATGCACCGCGTCTACCCGCATTCGGTGGAGCTTTCGGAAGCGGACGCCGCTTCCTACGACGCCGCGCAGGACGAGCTTGAGCGCCTGACGGCGGAATGGGAGGACGCCGATATTGACCTCCCGTCCGAAGTGGACGCCCGGTTCGCGGAGCTTGAAGCCGAGATCGAGCGTATCAACGCGCTGCGCCACGCCTACGATCCCGACGAGATCGCGCGCGGCGGTGTGTTCGTCGTCGTGGCCCATGACGGGCAAGCTCGTATCGAGCGCGGCTTCATCCGGGCCGAGGACGAGGCACCGGAGCCGGAAGCCGTCGAGGATGGCGAAACTGTCATCGACGGGGTGCGCGTCAATGGTGATGGTGAGATCATCGACGGCGACGAGCAGGACGGCGAAGGCGACCACGTTCCCGCAAGTGAGCCGGAAGAAGAAGATGCCGGGGATGACGGCAAGCCGCTGCCGGATTCGCTTATCCGCGACCTGACCGCACATCGCACCCTTGGCTTGCGTCTCGCCCTTGGCGAGCAGCCGGATATGGCGCTGATCGCGGTCATCCACACGCTAGCCGCGCAGACCTTCTATAAGGGCGGAGGCGAGGCCCATTGCCTCGAAATCCGTCCGACCAGCAACTACCTCGCGGCCCACGCGGACGGCATCGAGGACACGGCGGCGGCGAAGATGCTGGCGGATCGCCATGCCGGATGGGCGGCGGACATGCCGTGCGATGTGGCCGACCTCTGGGGGTTTGTCGCCGGTCTGGACTATGCGAGTCTGATGGCCTTGCTCGCGCATTGCGCCTCGCTCACCGTCAATGCGGTGAAGCTGCCGTGGGAAACCAGCAAGCGCCGCGCTCATGAGACGGCGGACAAGCTGGCGACGGCGGTGACGCTCGACATGACGGCGCACTGGACACCGACCGTGCGGGCTTATCTCGGTCGCGTCACCAAGGCGCATATCCTCGCCGCCGTGCGCGAGGCCCTTGGCGACGAGGCGGCGGAGCGGATCGCGGACATGAAGAAGCCGGCGATGGCAGAAACCGCCGAGCAGCTTCTGGCCGGGACCGGCTGGCTCCCGCCTGTGCTGCGCACCGAGCGGCCCGAGGCGTTCGCCACCGACGCCGATGTGATGGCACCGGAAGCACAGAGCGATGACCATTTCGTCGTCGCAGCGGAATGATCGCCGAGCCGGGACCGCGCAAGCGGTCCCGGCTTCTCACTGAAAAAATCGCGGCCGCGCGGTTGCCCGCGCGGCCGGCTCACCTCGACCATCGCAATGACACATCCTGTTCATGGTCGACAGGACAGGCACGGATCGCCAATACTGCACCATCCTCGAAGGAAGGAGCGATTGATCGGCAACCCGCGCCAGGCGTGAAGGAGAAGAATCATGGTCGCCGTAATGTTCATGAGCGTTGCTCTGATCGCAATGCTTTGCGTCCTGGCCTATACGCTCGCAGTCTATGCGCTGCCTTTCATGCTCGGCCTGACCGCCGCGCACTTCGCCTATCAGACCGGCTCCGGCTTCATCGGCGCGGGCCTCGTGGGGCTGGTGGCAGGCGGTGCGGCCTTCGGCGTCCTGGCGCTGCTGTTCGACACGCTGCGCTCACCTACCTTGCGCCTGATTGTGGCGCTGGTCTTCGCCACGCCCGCCGCCGTTGCGGGATATGCACTCGTCCACGGCGTCACCAAAGAATCCGTACCGTCCGAAATCTGGCGGCAAATCTTCTGCATCATTAGTGGCGGTTTCGTTGGCGTGTCGGCCGTGATGCGGCTAGCGATTCCAGCCGCCACGCTCCACCTGACCAGAACACGATAGCGCAGTCCCCCCGCTAATCAGATGATACCCACTTAGGTGCCGGGCCGCTCGGAAAGGACCATTCGCGACCGGTTTTTTCCTTCAGCTTTTCCAGTTGTTTTTGTAGTCGGCTTATCATCAGCTCATCGAGAAAGATAACCAGCGGTTCCCACTCAAGCGCACCTCCGACATGAAACCCCATGTTGAAGCTGACACTTAGATCGAACTTGCCTCCTTCGAAGCCAATGACCAAATTTCCGCTGATCGTATCGTGACCAACATTGTGCGCATATCGCTTATTGCGAAGTTCAACTATGTTGTCATGCACCGGGCGAAGCTTTGCTGGTAACGCTTTTCGAGAAACACCGCTCCCCAAGCCGCCGTCGACGAGGCGGCAGTATGTCGTGACGAATGCCAAGGTCAGCATATCGTTCTCTAGCGTCCACTCCATCGTCGCTTCAAAGTTAGTGGAAGCCAATCGGTGCTGAATGTAGCGGAGACTTGCCATCGTGGGAAACGCATGAACTAAGCGGTTCAAGTTATTTAAGCTCTCATCTACGCTCGCGAGAACAGTTTGGCCATCTTCTTTGAGGGCGTAGATGTGCTCCTGCCACTCGGCAGGCAGGTATTTGATCGCCTCCTCGGGGAATGCGACGTATTCTTTCTCGTCATCCTCTTCCACGTCACCATCCTTGCTTTCAGCATTTTGCTTCAAGATAGCTCCATACTCGCCGTAAATCCTCGGAATTTGGATCGATTCTACGCTTGGGGCGGCAGCGGTCCTTTCGCCGACGCCCCAATATGGCGAGGCTTCCAGAAGGCTGGCTTTCAGTCGCCGTTGCGGCGGGACCAGATGAGGTTGTGGCCGCGCCGCCCGTGGCCTGTCAGGCGACATAGCAAGGCCGGGAAACGCGGATCATCCGACAGGCCGGAGCTATTGGCGTGGCATCATGCGCGCGGACGTTCGGCAGCATCGTTCGAGGTCAACGCAACGATGGGAAAGTAGGACCGAACGTTCGTCACGCTCACCGGGGACAGTTGCCGAGCCATGACGGCGAGGATCAGGGCGGTAGTGCGTCGGCCTGCGAGGCCCACGCCGTTTCCGTTCTCGAGCGGCGAGGCGCAGGGATAGCCGCCATTGCCGTATTTCCCCGATTTCCTGAAACGGGCGCTCCATCCGCGATCTCGATTGGCATGGGTCTAGCCGGAGGACGGCTTCGCCTCGCTCGTCTCCGCAACGTCCATCGCCAACTTTTTTCCGCCGCCTTCGGCTTTGCATCGCGAAGCAAAAAAGCCGTCTCCGGCCGCCTTCCACTTCGTTCCAGCCCTCACGGGTGCAGGGCCGAGAGCCCCCGGTCAAACGCCCCCCCATCGAGGTCGCAATGGTGCGGCCCGACAGGAAAGGAATACGGCAATGGCGACCATCGGCACCTTCACCAAGAACGAAAACGGCGCGGGCTTCACCGGCGCGGTCAAGACCCTGACCCTCAACGTCAAGGCCAAGTTCGTCCCCTCCGAGGGCGAAAGCGAGCGCGGCCCCGACTTCCGCATCTTCGCCGGTGCGACCGAGTTCGGCGCGGCCTGGAAGAAGACCGCCCGCGAGACGCAGCGCGAATACCTCTCCGTCAAGCTGGACGATCCGAGCTTCCCGGCCCCGATCTACGCCAGCCTGGTCGAAGCAGAAGACGGCAGCGGCCACAACCTCATCTGGTCCCGCCGCAACGGCGACTGAAAGCCAGCCTCCCAAGAAGTCCCGCCGCGAGCGGGGCTTCTCTATGCTCATGGCCGCCACCGCGTGAGCCTACGGCTTCAAAAGACTTTTGATCTTATCCAGACTCCAATAGGGGTCGATAAAAGGACATTTGTAATTTGGTCCGAGTTGCTCGCGTTCGGCGTCATCGAAAAAATCTTTGGCGGCCTCGTGTAGATCTTCGGGGATAATCAAAAAGGCCGGATCGGTTTCCTTGAAATGGAGATCGCCGGTGTGACGCCATTCACGCTCCCATTCGAAGAAGTATGACGAACTTCCATACTGTCCGGGTAGGTCGACGAAAGGTGCCACACGCCAGATCGGATCGTCTGGGTTCCCCGCTGCGCCATCGATAAGTGAGCGTAAGGCCAAGGCGTGCGGCGTATCCTGATAGGCATAAAGGATCGGACCTCCGTTGCGCGCGACGATGAACTCTTTTCGGAAGACGATTCCGTATGAGCCGCGCTTGTCGGCCAGACGTTTGAGCTGATGCAGCGGCACTTCGCTGAAACAAACACATGGTGATGATTCTGTGTGATTCTTGCCGATGCCGAAGCGGTTACGCGCTTCGAGACGGCGACTCGCAAGAATGGAGATCGAATTATCGTATTCGCTGCTCGCCGCCGACTTCTTTGTAAAATGAACAACAAACGGGGACATATCTTCCCAGTTTGGATGGGTCGGTCCAATCAGCTTCTGCACCACAATTTTCTCCGAACGACTCAGTGAGCGCCGCAAGCGGCACGATTAATCTATTGAAACACTAAGGGCGCTGCCCTCGCGCGGCGCAAGGGACCGCTGACGCTCGACCGGGCCGGTCTCCCCAGCCTTCCTCCACATCGTTCCTCCGTTCCGTGCAGGCCGGGTGATCCCCCTCCGGCCCGGCCGCCCTTGCACCTTTCTACCCCGGTCTCGGCGACGGCCAGGGTTGCAGCGCAGCGCTGCGCTCCAACCCAAGCCCATGAGGATCAAGACCATGTATCACCAGCTCGCCACCCGGTTCGGTCGCAACTCGCATCAGATCAGCGGGCGTGAAGCCCTCGACAATGAAGCCCTTTACCGTCACGTCCCTTCTATCTTCGCCCGCGAGGCCCATGACAGCCGTTCCGAGCGTTACGTCTATGTCCCGACCATCGATATCGTGGAGGGGTTACGCCGGGAGGGGTGGTTTCCATTCTTCGCCGTGCAATCCGTTCCGCGTGACGACAGCCGCCACGGCCACGCCAAGCATATGCTGCGTCTGCGCCGGGATGACGGCATCGGCAAGCCGCAGGCCGCCGAAGTCATCATCGTGAACAGCCATGACGGGACCAGCGCCTATCAGATGTTCGCCGGGATGCTGCGTTTCGTGTGCACTAACAGCATGATTGCGGGCGAGCGGTTCGAGGAAATCCGCGTGCCGCACAAGGGCAATATCCAGCATGACATTATCGAGGGAGTTTATACGGTCGCGGAAGACTTCCCGCGCTTGATCGACGCCAGCGAAACCATGAAGGAAATCCGCATTTCCGAGGATGAGCGCCGTGTTCTGGCTGAGGCAAGCCTTGTCGCCCGCTATGGCGAGGATGGAAGTCCGCTGCGCCCCGAACAGATCATCGAGCCGCGCCGCCGCGAGGATATGGGCGGGAGCCTTTGGAGCACGTTCAACGTGATTCAGGAGCATTTGACCAAGGGCGGGCTGCGCGGCCAGAAGCGCAACGCCGAAGGTCGCATACGCCGCAGCCAGACCCGCGCCATCAACGGTATCGACCAGAACGTGACGCTGAATCGGGCGCTCTGGACGCTGGCAGAAGGAATGCAGCGATTGAAAGGATATTGATCGCGAGGGCGACAGGGCCGCCGACTTCGCGGCCCTGTCCTTCACCACAGACTTTCAGCACCCCCCAAAAAAACCGCGCCGATCCGGCCGTGCGGATCGGCGGCGCGCGGTCACGCTCGAAAACATGGCCGCGCTCGCCGGGTTGCGCCCGGCTCGCAGAATCACACAAGCACTCTTAAGAATAAAATAACCAAGACGGTGATCGCGTTAGGTGCTTCAGTTATCTTAACAGCACGACTACAGTTACTTTCAGCCATATTTGAAGCTCTCTATCCGGGCATTGCTTTGCATGAGCCCGGATAGAGAGGTAACGCCATGCTGAGCATCGACTGGCGTTCACCGGCGGCATACAAATTTGCCAAGAGCATCCCCGCTGCCGGTTTCGCTTGGGAATATCTTCGCCGCGACGACGATTATCGCCGCGAGTTTCAGGCAATGACCGCCACGAGCGAGCAAGATCCCGAATTGCTTGAAGCCTTCGTGCAACGCTGGGGGCTACGATTTTCCGACCGATCCTGAAACACCGTCTGATCGGCAATCACTGTTCTGGAATCCGAGCCTTCAGCCACAGGCGATATTGCTCTCTCCAGTGTGGCATCGCGACGGCGAGACGGAACCAATCATCACGCTGGCGCATCTCGACGGCCTCGACCTGCGCCGCGCTACAGACGGCTGGCATGGCATCTGGCAGGTCGATGGCACCGCCCATCAATTCTGGTTGCCGCAAGCCGTTCCCGATGCGGCGGCTTTCTACGCAGCATCCTTGCCGATGGATTCCTTTCTCGAACTGCGCGCCCATGCCGCTCGTCGATTCTGGCGCGCACTCAACGGCCGTCCGCCGGGTCCCGATTTTCGCGCATTGCCCGCCCAGCTCCGGCAATGGCACACCCTATCCCTGCGCGCTCTCGACGCTCGCCTTCGCGGTGAGAGCTACCGTGCCATCGCCGAAGTCCTACTCGGCTTTCACGGCACAAAGGAGGATTTCGAGGTCGATCCACGCAAGAACAAGGCCCGCCGTCTTGTCGCTCACGGCATCAAGATGATGCGCGGCGGCTATCGGCTGCTGCTGCACTATCCGATCAAGTCGCCGCCCAGATGAGGCCCACCGATCCAAACGGAGATCACTCGTGTCCGCTACCCAGCATAACGCTAGCGGCAGCCTGCTCCAGAATGCGCCGGTAGCCTGAATGGGAAAGCCATTGCGCGCGGGCGAGATGGCTTTCCCAGCAGCGGCGGCTACACGCTTCTTCTGCGACAGGATCGCGGTGTAGGACGATGCGGGCAACCTCTTTCCAGTCCGCGCCGTCCCGGCTCGCGTCCAGCAGGCGCAGATAGGTGACGTAGTGCTGTTCATCATAGGGCGTGATGATGTTTCCGCTCGGTGCTTCGTCGGCCACATCAGGATTGAGTTCGACTGCAACCCGCATTGGCACTCCCATTCCCGAGAGGGTTTCGTCTGCGGTGCGCCCCCGCAAACATCCTCTCTGACTCTTGGTGATCGGGGAGTTCGAAACCGTGACTAGACGGCCCCATGGCCTTTAGCTCGGAAAGCCTGTTGTATACGCCACAGGCTCCCCGACCATAGGTCAAGAAGTGTGTTGCCGTATCGGCCGGCAACAACCGCTAATCAGGGGTTTCGACGCCCCGGAGCAGCGCGTCTGCTCCGATTTCAGCCATAGCCGAACCGCGTGGGAATGTCTTCGCCGAATCCTCGCGGCTGGCAATGACCGCTGAATTACCTCAACTTATTTGCTTCACTGTAGCTTCTCCGGGGTGCCGCCTGCGCATGAGCGCAAATGCGGCACGCTATCCGCCGCCGATCCCTCGCCATGGTTCGCCATAGCCCGCTGTCACCACCGACAGCGGCAACCCTGACCAACCCGGAGGTGATCCCATGGCCATCCGCCCCAACGCGGAGATGCCGCCGCGCCTGTTGCGCACACAGGAAGCAGCCCGCTTCCTCGGCATTTCCATCCGCACCCTTGAGAAGCACCGGACCTACGGCACCGGCCCGACCTATCGCAAGATCGGCGGCCGCGTCCTCTACACCATCCGCGATCTGGAAACCTGGTCCGAGATCGGCACCCGCAAATCCACCCACGATCCCAACGCCGGCACGGTCTTTCCCGCGCGTCCGCTGACCCCTGAAGAGCGGGGTAAGTGCTGAATGCTGCGCGACGACGATCACAGACCCGCGCAGCTCGGCGACGCCAGCGAGCGCAGCCGCCTCGACCCCTTCGTGGTCGCAACCGGAGACGCCGCGCCGCGCGACCAGCGCGATTTGATGGAGCGGCCTTTCTTCTCGCTGGCGAAGACGCCGCGCACCAAGCCGATTCTCTACAAAGCAGCCGATGTCGAAGTGCAGGTGCTCGCCATGCCCGAGCACGGCATGGCGACCATATGGGACGCGGACGTGCTGATATGGGCGGCCTCGCAAATCGTGGCCGCCGAGAACAACGGCCTCAACACGTCGCGCTTCTTCCGCTTCACACCCTATCATTTGCTGCGCGCCATCGGACGACCGACGGGCAACCGCCAATATGTGTTGTTGAAAGCCGCGCTCGCCCGTCTGCAATCCACCGTCATCGCCACGACGATTCGCAACGGCCCGCATTGGCGGCGTCGGCAGTTCTCATGGATCAACGAATGGGAAGAGATGACGACGCGCGCCGGCCGCGTCGAAGGCATGGAATTCGTCCTGCCCGAATGGTTCTACAACAGCGTTGTTGACCGCTCGCTGGTTCTCACCATTGACCCGGCCTATTTCCGGCTGACGGGCGGCATAGAACGCTGGCTATACCGTGTCGCCCGAAAGCACGCCGGCCACCAGCACACCGGCTGGCTGTTCGAGGTCGCCCATCTCCATGTGAAGTCCGGCAGCCTCGCTCGCGTTTCCGACTTCGCGCTCGACCTGCGCCGCATCGCGGCCCGCCAACCGCTCCCCGGCTATCACCTCCAGATCGAGCGAAAAGACGGCCGCGAGTTGGTGCGCATCCGCCCCGAAAACCTGTCCACAGTGCCTGTGGAAACGCCTGTGAATACCATCGGCACATCAGGCGCACGGGGTATCGGCACATCGGGCGCAGCTCTATCGGCACATCAGGCGCACGAACCGCAGTTAAGCCTTTGGTCTACGACGCGGAATCCGACCGCTAACTTAGAATCTAACAGAGAAACTAACTCTTCTTCTTTGATGCGCGCGCACGCGAGGCGTGGTGCCGGTGCCGCCCGATCCGTCGCCGACGTGCTGCGCGACATGCTCGCCCGCGACCTCTCTGACAATCAGGGAGATCGACCATGAGCGGCAAAGCCTCCCGCCGCGCGCATGGCCGTCCACTGCCGGACGGACCAGCGCCGTTCACCACCCTGGTCGAGCTGACCTTCCAGAAACAGAAGATCGAGCATTGGATACGCTTCGGTCGCAAGAGCTACGAACAGATTCTCGACCGTCGCCGCAGCATCGTCGGCTTTGCGCCGGAAAATATCTTCGCCTTTGTCCGCTGGGCCGCAGGCGAGCATGGCACGATCATTTCGCGCATCGACATCGTGCGCGCCATCGGTCGCGGCGAGCCGTTCCAGACGCTGCCCTTCGTCCGTCCTGGCGGCGAAATTCTGCTCCGCCTCGACGGTTGGTCGAAGGTCCAGCGCGCCCTTGGTGCGATCGACGCGGTGGAGGCGCTTGGCCTCGATCCGGCCGACGCTTCGCCCGATCACTGGCGGCACGTCCATAACCGGCTGACTGCCGGTCTGGAGCCGAGCCCCTACACGCCCGAGCGTCATGCGGCATGGATCGGTCGCCGAAGGATCGACCCATGAGCCGCCGCCGCATTCTCGCGGTGACGTTGCTCGCCATCGTCGGCATTGCCGCCACCAGCGCCGTCGAGACACCGACGAAACTCATCTGGAACGCCACGGCGAGCGCGCCGGTCGGCTTCTACACCATCGAGCCGGCCGACCGGATCGAAGTGCCGGAACTCGTCGCCGTTATGCCACCCGAACCGCTCGCCGGCTTCATGGTTGCGCGCGGCTATGTCGGTCGCGGCGTGCCGCTGCTGAAGCGCGTCATCGGCTTGCCGGGCCAGCGGGTTTGCCGCAGCGGCCGCACCGTCACCGTCGACGGCGTGGAGATGGGCGACGCGCTCGACCGCGACCGGATCGGCCGCGATCTGCCCGTCTGGCAAGGCTGCCGCGTCATCGCCGACGGTCAGCTTTTCCTCATGAATTGGGACGTCCGCGATAGCCTCGACGGCCGTTACTTCGGCCCCATCCCCGCAAGCTCCGTCATCGGCCGGGCGCTGCCGCTCTGGACCGACGAGGAAGGCGACAGCCGCTTCGTCTGGCGCGCACCGACGCACTGACCATCCCCACCACAACCACCAGCGAAGGAGATTACCCATGCCACAGATCGGTCAATTCACGCGCGAGGAATCCGGCTTCACCGGGCGCGTTCACACGCTCACGCTTTACCGCGAGATCACCATCGCTCCCACCGAACATTCGGATGCGGAGAACGCGCCGGACTATCGCGTCCACCACGGAGCCGACGACGGCCCGGAGATTGGCGCGGCGTGGAAGCGCACCGGCGAGAAGGCCGGCGAATATCTTTCCGTGCTGCTCGACGATCCGGCCCTGCCGCAGCCGATCCGCGCCAACCTGTTCCGCGACGACGATGCGGGAGCGTCGTGGTCGCTGCACTGGAGCCGCCCGAAACCGCGCGAAGAGCGGGATTAAGGCCATGCGGTCCCGTGTCATCATCGCGCTCAAAGTCTTCATCCCATTGTTCGCGGAAAGGCCGTCTCATCCCTTCGTCCCGCTCGACCACAGGACGGCCGGCGCGCGCAGCGAAGGTCAAGGGCGGCCATCGGCCGGCGCCTCGCGCGTACCCTTAACCGTAGCGAGCACGCTGGCAGGTTGGCGTCGTGGCGGAGAAAGGTCGGCATGGCGTTATGCCGTTTTCCTGCTCGCTGGCGTGCTTGCGCTCGGCACGGGACCGGCCGTGACGCTCGCGCAATCCGCACCTATCATGCAGACGGTCGCCGTCGATGCTCACGCAGGGCATATCGCGGAGGCGTCGCAGCGTTTCGGCATCCCCGAGCGCTGGATTCGCGCCGTCCTGCGCGCCGAGAGCGCGGGCGACGTGCGCGCGATCTCGTCGGCGGGCGCGATGGGGTTGATGCAGGTTATGCCCGATACCTGGGCGGGCCTGCGCGTCCGCTATCGGCTCGGCCGCAACCCCTACGATCCGCGCGACAACATCCATGCCGGCACGGCCTATCTGCGTGAAATGTGGGACCGCTACGGCACTATCGCGGCGATGCTCGCCGCCTACAATGCCGGTCCCGGCCGCTACGACGAGTATCGTTTGACGGGCCGCGTGCTGCCCGCCGAAACCCGCGCCTATGTCGCTGCGCTTACACCGACGCTTGGCGGCGCGGTCGCATCCGAGACGCCGGAGCAGCAGGCCGCACCGCCACCAGATTGGCGCGATGCACCGCTCTTCGTCATGCGCCCGAGCGACAGGCGGGTCGCCGATCCCGTGCAGACTATCGGCACATCAGGCGACGGTCGCGCCGCCGTTCCGGTGCGTGAGCGCCGCAATACGGAGCCGCGAGACGGCAGCATGTTCGTAGCGCGCGCAGGCGACGGAGGAGCACCATGATGACGGCATTCCCGCGCTCGCTCGTGTTCATTCCGGTGTGCAGTCAGGCAGGGTCGCGCCTGGCTGCGTTCTCGGTAGGAAGGGCGGAAAGGGCAGAAAAGGCGGAGGGCAAGATAAAGGAAACCGGCACCATGTCGGTCTGGTTTCAGGGCAAGCCCTTGTCTGCACACTGTTTGGGGGAGCCGCGAGCGGCACCATGGTTTTGGACCCCACGTGCCGCGTGTCCGCGCAAAGCCTTGGCTTTGCAGAGTTTCGACCGGCACTCTAGCCCGAATTCAGGCGTTTTTCGGCTGGTTGGGCCGGAGGCGCATCCATGAGCGCCGACGACGAATTCCGCTTCCGGCCGAGACCCGGCCGCATCCGCGCCGATACGCCGAAGGCGGGTAAGGCCAAGAGCTTTCTCACGCAGGCGAAGAAGATCGCGCGCCAGCATAGCAACGCTCCGGCCAGATCGTCGGCGCGGCCGGCGCAGCGCGCTAACTCATCCCCCGGCGCGAAGAGCGGCAGAGCTTCCGGCGCGGCCAAAGGTCCGGGCCTCAAGCGCGGGCGCGGCGCGGCCTTCGTGCGCGCCCGCACACTCTCTGGTGGCTGGAAGCACAGCGCGCCCGGAATGCGCCGCATCATCGTCAAAACCCGCTATGTCCAGGGCGCGGGCATGAACGGGAAGTCGGCCGCGCATCTGCGCTACATCCAGCGCGACGGCACCTCACGCGACGGTGAGAGCGGCCAGCTCTATTCCGCCACCGAGGATCGCGCCAATGGTTCGGCCTTCGTCGAGCGCGGCGCGGACGATCGCCATCAGTTCCGCTTCATCGTCTCGCCCGAGGATGGCGCGGACCTGTCCGACCTGACGGCTTACACCCGCGACCTCATGAGCCAGGTCGAAACCGATCTCGGCACGAAGCTCGATTGGGTCGCGGTCAACCACTACAACACCGGACATCCTCATGTGCATGTCATCGTCCGGGGCAAGGACGAACTGGGCGAGAACCTTGTCATCAATGGCGACTATCTCGCCAACGGGATCAGGGAGCGCGCCGGCGAATTGACCACGCTCGAACTTGGTCCCGTCACCGAGATCGAGCAGAGCCGCAAGCTGTCGGCCGAGATTGACCAGGACCGTTTCACCCGCATCGACCGGGCCATGACCGAGGAAGCCGATGAACGCTTCCTCGACCTGCGCCATGAGCCGGCCGATCCGAAACGCCAGTTCAATCGCACGCTGCGCCTGCGCCGTCTCGCCAAGCTGGAGAAGATGGGCCTCGCCACCGAACATGCTCCGGGCGTCTGGGAATTGAGCGAGCGCATGGAACCGGCTCTGCGCGATCTGGGCGAACGTGGCGACATCATCCGCAATATGCACAAGGCGCTGAAGGCGGACGGCATGGAGCGCGACCCCATGACCTTCCATATTCACGGCGCTGCACCCGAGACGCCCATCGTCGGCCGCGTCATCGACAAATTTCTCACCGACGAGCTGGGCGAAAACCTGACCGTCGTGGTGGATGGGATCGACGGCCGGACGCACCATGTCGCCGGCATCGACGCCGCCCGCGTCGCGGACGCCCGGATCGGCAGCATCATCGAGGTTGGCCCCGCCGAGACCGCGAGCCGTCCATCCGACCGAACCATCGCGGCCATCGCCGAGGGCGGCGTCTATCGCCCGAGCCGCCATCTCGAACAGGCGAAGTTCGAGGGCCGCGTTCCGGGCGGCGATTACGAAGGCTATGTCGATGCGCATGTCCGCCGGCTGGAGGCGCTGCGCCGCGCCGGGATCGTAGAGCGGATCGAGGCCGACCAGTGGCGCATCCCCGAAGACTTCGAGAGCCGTACCGCCGCCTATGACGCCGGCCGCAACCGGCAGGCCAATATCCGTATCCTCTCCGCCGCCCGGTTGGAACAGCAGATCGGCTCGGACGGCGCCACCTGGCTCGACCGGCGGCTTATCTCGGCCGAGGCATCGGATCTCGCTCCGTCCGGCTTCGGGCAGCAGGTCCGCGAGGCGATGGATCGTCGCCGCGAGCATCATATCGGTCTGGGTGACGCCGCGCTTCAGCAGAACGGCCGCATCGCCTATAGGCGCAATCTCCTCGCCACACTGCGCGAGCGCGAGGTGGCTCGTGTCGGCAGCGAGATCGCCGCGACCAAGGCACTGCCGTTCCGCGCCGCCACGGACGGCGAGACCGTCGCCGGCAAGTTCACCGGGACCGTGCAGTTATCGAGCGGCAAGTTCGCCATCGTCGAGCAAAGCCACGAGTTCACCCTTGTTCCATGGCGGCCCGTCATTGACCGTCATCTTGGCCGAGACGTTGCGGGTGTCGTGCAGGGCGGATCGGTTTCGTGGCAGTTCGGCCGGCAAAGAGGAATCGGCCTGTGAGAAGGTTCACAAGCGAACCGCTTTCCTTTGCAGTTGCGAGGTCCACCGACACTGCGATTACATCCGGTATCTCGCCAGGAATTCTTGCGCCACGGCCTCGCTCGCGTCTGCTGATTTGGCTGAATTGCGAAGTTTTTTGTCTGAACTCTGCAATGCGGAAACGGCCCAAGTTAATATGATAGCACAACTCAACTTCAAAATTTGAGCCTGCCGCTGCGCAGCTCAGGAGCTGCGCTATGAACGTAGATTCGTCTGACTTTCCTTTCGTTCGCATGAACAACGACGCTCCGAGCGTTGCGCCAGTGGAAGAACTACTGCGGCAGTTCTCAGATCTTCTGGCGCGGAACGAAGCCTTCCTTTTCATGAGCGAAGGCGCATTCGACACCAGCGGCGACAACGTCGAAGACCGCAAGAAGGTGTCGCTCTGGATGAAAGCCAACAAGGGCGAGATCCGCCGACTCGTCAAAGGGCATATCCATGTTCAGCCGGACACCGTGAAGCGCGTAGCCGCCAAGGCATTTGCGCTCATATCCGAGAAATTCTGGGGCTATCCCATGTTCATCGTCGCCACGCCGGAAGAGGCCCAGGAGAAGGCTGCGGCGCTTTTGGCATCCTGAGCATCAACGCAGGAGACCTCTTGATGCTCGTCGGCGGAGAAGTATTCGACGCAGCCTATGTGGACAGGATCGACAGCCCGATCATCGTGATCGGATTGGGCATGGCGACCGATAGCTGGGAGCATCCAATCCACAGCCATCGCAAAGCCCAGCTCATCTTCGCCGATACCGGCCTCATCACGGTCGAAACCGAAGAATGCGTCTGGGTCGTGCCGCCCCAGAGCGCGGTCTGGATTCCCGGTGGGATGGTGCACCGCGCCCGTAATTCCGGTGACCCCAAGGGGTTTGCCGTCTTTATCGAACCACGGATCGCCGGCGCATTGCCGGACACCTGCAGCACGATGGCTGTATCGCCATTCCTGCGGGCGCTGCTCGAGCGAACTGCGGCTTTGCCTTCGGAGTACGATTCTTTTGGCCCGCAGGCGCGGTTGATGGGGGTGCTGCTCGACGAACTGGCGGCCGCACCGCCGGAATGGCTCCACCTGCCGATGCCGAGCGACCCGCGTTTGAGGAAGCTCGCCGATGCGATGCTCGCAACTCCTTCCGACCATACCACTCTCGATCAATGGGCCGGCCGGGTCGGCATGAGCGAACGCAACATGGCGCGGCTGTTCGTATCGGAGACAGGCCTCTCCGTCAGCAAATGGCGGCGCCACATGCACATCATCACCGCCTTGCCGCTGCTGGCTCAGGGCCAGACGATCCAGTCGGTTGCGGACGAACTCGGATATGACAGTCCCGGAGCCTTCGTCACCATGTTCCGCAAGGAAGTGGGTGCGCCGCCACGCCGTTTCCTGGCCGAGCGCACGGCCAATATCCGCGCACCCTTGAACATTCCTTCCGGAGGTTTCTATGAGTATCAGTGAGGCGGCACCGCCTGGAAAAAAGCAAAGTCCCATCGGGCAGGTTCTGCAACCGATCCGCGGCCGGTTGACCGTGGCGGCCGTCATGGCGGGGCTCGGAACCGCAATGACTCTGGCCCCCCTGGCCGGCATCGCGCATATCGCCAAGATCGCCCTCAGCGATACTGATCTGTCAGCCATCGCAGCGCTTGGACAAGCGCAGGCAGAAGTCTGGCAGACCGTCCTGTTCAGTCTGCTCAGCCTGTTTGCCGGGCTCGCTCTGGTTTCGTGCGCGGAACTGCTCGCGCACCTCGCCGACAATCATGTCACCCACCATTTGCGGGTCGCGGCCACACGGCGACTGTCACAGGTGCCGCTCGGGTGGTTTACCGGCCGCGCCTCGGGCGAGGTCAAACAGGCCATGCAGGACGATGTCGGCACGCTGCATGACCTGACGGCCCATTTCTACACCACGATGGGCCGCGCAATCGGCGCCATGGTGGCGTCGGTCATCTATATGTTCTTCATGGACTGGCGGATGGCCATCATCTCCATCCTGCCGTTCCCGCTGTTTTTCGTGATCTTCGGCGCCTCCATGAAGAGCGGTGAAGACCGCATGAATCAGTTCGTCACCGGCCAGGCCCGCATCAACAACGCCGTCGTCGAGTTCATCAACGGCATTCCCGTGGTCAAGGCGTTCGGGACGAGCGGCAAGGCGCATGCCGGCTATCGGCAGGCGGTCGATGCCTTCACCGAAGCATTCCTTGGCATGACGCGCCCGTTGCTTCGCTCGGTCGCAATGGCCAATGCCGTCATCGCGCCGACGACGGTGCTGGGCGTCGTGCTGGCGGCGGGTACCGCGTTCGTGGCGCTGGGTTGGATCGCGCCCGTCGACATTCTGCCGTTTGCCCTTGTGGCGCCGGGGATATCGGCCTCGCTGGTGATGATCGGCTACATCACCCATGGACTGCGCAACGCAACGGGTGCTGCGGTGCGGGTGCAGGCTCTTCTGGATACGCCGGTGCTCGATCAGCCGGCGGCAGGCTCCCTGAAAGCCCCCGAACAGACCGAGATCCGCGTCGAAAACGTCTCTTATGCCTATGACGAGCAGAATCCCGTTCTGTCCGATGTCAGCTTCATACTGAAGCCTGGCACGGTAACGGCCATCGTCGGCTCGTCAGGCGCAGGTAAGTCGACGCTCGCCCGCCTGCTGCTTCGCTTCTTCGACCCGACCGAAGGCCGCATCACGCTCGGCGGCGCCGATTTGAGGCACATCCCCACGCCGGAGCTTTATCGCAAGATTGGCTTCGTCCTACAGGAAGTCCGCCTGATCCACGCCAGCGTGCGCGACAACATCGCTCTCGGTCGGTCCTCGGCCACCCAGCAGGAGATCGAGGAAGCGGCCCGCGCTGCCAACGTCCACGAGCGCATCGTCAGCCTGCCGCGCGGATACGCTTCCGTCATCGGCGAGGATGCGCAGCTTTCCGGCGGTGAACAGCAGCGCATCAGCATCGCGCGAGCGGTCCTGCTCAATCCGCCGATCCTTGTGCTCGATGAGGCGACAGCCGCGGCCGATGCGGAGAACGAGGTCGCGATCCAGGAGACGCTTTCGAGCTTCGCCAAAGGACGCACATTGCTGGTCATCGCTCACCGTCTCGACACCGTCATGCACGCGGACCGCATCATTGTTATCGAAAACGGCGCAATCCGCGAACAGGGCGACCACGCTGAGTTGCTAGCCCGAAGTGGCCGCTATGCCCAGCTCTGGGCTTTGAGTGGTCACGACGCCAACCAGAAAGAGGCCGCTCCGACATGCTGAACACACTGACCCAACTGCTGGGTGCTGACGCCCCTGTCTTCCGCCGCTATGTCCGCATGGCCGCCATTTATGGGCTGCTGAGCGGTCTGACGATCACAGCGCTCGTGCCCGTCATCAGCAACCTCCTGCTCAACCAGACACAAACTGCCGCGTCCTGGCTCCTTTTCTTCTTCGTCGGCGTGCTCGCCTGCTGGGCGCTGCGCCGGTACGTCGAGGAGGCCGGCATGGGGGTGGGCACGGCCATCGTCCAGAGCGCGCGCCACCGGATCGGTGATCACATCGCCAGCCTTCCGGTCGGATGGTTCTCGCCCGAGAATACCGCACGCCTCAGCCATGTCGTGTCGCACGGCATGATGGAGGTCGCACAGCTTCCCGCGCACCTGTTCACTCCGCTGATCAGCAGCGCCGTGACACCGATCGTCATCGTGCTGGCCCTGCTTGCCCTGAACTGGCAGATGGGTCTCATTGCACTGGTTGCATTGCCGATCCTCGCGGGCATCTTTGTCATCGCCTCGCGTCTGGGGATGGCGGCAGATGAAGGATTCCATCACAAGGCGGCCGCGACCAGCCAGCGCATCGTCGAGTTCGCTCAGGCACAATCGGTCCTGCGCGCCTTCAACGGCGAAGGTGGCGGCACGCGCTTTCTCGAACAGGCGATCGAAGACCAGCGCAAATCGGGCTTGAAGCTCATCTATATGTCGGCGGTTTCCGTGGTCCTCAATGCGTGGGTGGTGCAGGTCATCTTCGCGGCCCTGCTGATAGTCGGCGCGCTGTGGCTGAACAGCTCTCTGGGCGCCGGTCTGGAAGCCGAGACAATGATCGCGGTCATCGTCGCATTGATGCTGGCCAATCGTTTCATCGACCCCTTGCTCGACGTTGCGGGTTATGGCGAGGCGATGCGCAGCGCGCGCGGCCAGCTCAACGCCATCCGCGACATCTTCGCCATAGCGCCGCTGCCGCAGGCGCGTTCGCCGCAAGCACCACGCGACGGGTCGGTCGAAATGCGCGACGTGTCTTTCCGCTATGAGACGGCGCAGCCAGACGTGCTGAAGGGTGTAAGCCTGCGTATCGCCCCCGGTTCGATGACGGCTCTGGTCGGGGCATCCGGTTCGGGCAAGACCACGCTTGTCCGCCTCATCGCGCGCTTCTTCGATGTGACCGGAGGCAGTGTTGCGATCGGCGGCATCGACGTGCGGGACATGTCGGACGATCAGCTTTCGGGCCAGATCAGCCAGATCTTCCAGAACACCTATCTGTTCCAGGGCAGCATTGGCGACAACATCCGCCTTGGCAAACCGGGTGCCAGCGATACGGAGGTGTTGGAGGCCGCACGGCTCGCCGGCGTTGCCGAAATCATCGCACGGCTGCCGCAAGGGCTGGAAACGCCGGTCGGTGAAGGTGGTGCTCGTCTTTCCGGAGGCGAACGGCAGCGCATCTCAATCGCGCGCGCCCTGATCAAGGCCGCTCCGGTTCTCCTGGTCGATGAAGCAACGGCCGCTCTCGATGCCGAAAATCAGGCGGCCATCGCGGAAACGCTGGCCAGACTGCGCGGCAAGCGCACCCTGATCGTCATAGCCCATCAGTTGTCTACGGTGGCCATGGCCGATCAGATCGTCGTGCTCGATGACGGCAAGATTGCTGAACAGGGCTCGCACGACGAGTTGAAGACGAAAGGCGGCCTCTATTCGCACTTCCTGGCGCAACGCCAGACCGCCAAGGGGTGGCGCATAGCTGCCTGACGGCCCGCTGCGCTTCCCCGTATCGTCTCAACACTGGCGTCTTGGGCATCTCCTGGGACGCCAGCAGCAATTAAGCCTGAAGATGGTCATACGTCGCAAATTCAACGCTCACAAAGCCCTGCTGATCGTCGGGCTTATCTTTGTCGCAACAAGCCTTCGCGGGCCTGTTACCGCCGTCGCACCAATTCTGGGCGAACTGCAATCGACGTTTGATCTTTCATCGGCTCTAGCCGGCTTCCTGACGACGCTGCCTTTGATCGCCTTTGGTGTCCTCTCGCCATTCGCAGCGATCTTCGCCCGGGAATATGGCCTCGAACGAGCCCTGTTCGGATCTCTTCTCATAACAATCGCGGGCATAGCGGTGCGCTCGGCCGGACCAGTGTGGTGTCTGTACCTAGGAACTGTCGTTTTTGGGGCTGGGATTGCCGTCAGCACCGTGCTGCTCCCCGGCATATTCAAGCGGGATTTTCCCGCTCATGTTCCCACCATCACCGGTATAGGCGCAATCAGCATCGGTGCCGCGTTCGCATCCGCAACTGCGGTTCCTCTGTCCAATGTCTGTGGATGGCAGATTGCGCTCGGGTCCGTCCTGGTGTTTCCAGCCGTTGCATTGGCAGCATGGCTTCCTCAACTGCGACATCCCTCCAGGCCAACACCCGACACCCCCAGCCCACCGCATGGAGGACCGGTCTGGCGATCTGTCATTGCCTGGCAGGTTACACTGCTCATGGGCGTCACTTCGCTGCTTTACTATGCGCTGGTCGGCTGGCTGCCAGCCATCTTGACCTCAAGCGGTTTCTCCGCTTCGCAAGCCGGCACACTTCATGGCGTGATGCAGTTCGCCTGGGCAGTACCGGGTCTCGTCCTCGGACCGATCGTTGCCGGCCTGAAGGACCAGCGATGGCTAACTGCGCTGATGGGCATCCTTACCGGCATTGCGTTCGTGGGACTGTACATTGCTCCCAGCTTGGCAGCTCTTTGGGTTCCGTGTTTTGGATTAGGGACAGGCGCTGGCATGCTGCTCGCCCTCATCTTCATCGGATTGCGTACCGGGAACGCTTCTCAGGCTGCTACCCTCTCCGGGATGGTTCAGTGCATTGGCAACCTGCTGGCCGCTTGTGGCCCTCCGCTCGCCGGGCAACTCCATCATGTGGTGGGAAATTGGTCCCTCCCGATAGCTGTTGGCGGCGTTCTTTCTGTTAGGATGGCAGCCCTTGGAACGCTGGCGGGGCGAGCGCGCATGATTGCGGCGTTGCCGTCTCCATTTCCGTACAATCGCAACTAAATGCCGTCACCAACATGCGGCGCCGGCATCTCAACGACAAAAATTCGCGAAATACATTGCGCCTATTCGGCGGCCGCATCTCCATGGCTTCCCTGGTTCAAACTCTTGCTGTCGCCGAGTACCTCAGCTTCCATAAGGCAGCGAAGGCGCTCGGCATCAGTCAGTCGAGTGTCAGTGCGAGGGTAAAATCACTTGAAGAAGAGCTCGGAATTCTTCTCTTTCATCGCAATACCCGCGGCGTCAGCCTCACTGAAGCTGGACGGCGTTTCGTCGAACAGGTGGATGAAGCAATGGTCATTCTCGACGATGCCATCAAGACAGCCGGCATGCGGGCGCATGGTGTAGAGGGACATCTACGTGTTGGAATACACTCTTTAACAACTGGAGGTGCATTGGATCATCTGCTCCGGCGATTTCGCTCTGAGCATCCTCTTATCCAACTGCACATTTCTGAAACCAGCGCCCGCGATGCGCAGATTAAGGTCAGGGAAGGAAAACTCGATATCGCCTTCATGGCTGACATTAAAGAAATCCCGGACCTTCATTCTCGTGTAGTTTGGCACGATCGCGTGATGGTGGCCGTATCAACAACACATCGTCTGGCAAGCAGGTCGAGTATAGATTGGCAACAACTCGCCGATGAACCCTTTCTTGTTAGGCAAGGCGGATCAGGCCCGCAGGTGCAAGAACTGATCGTACTTCGCTCGGTTGGACGATGGCCAATTCCAAACATCATCCGCTTGGATATTGGTAATAGTGCTCTCCTTTCGATGATAGCGGCTGAGCACGGTATCTCGTTGTTTTTGGAGGAAAGCGCCCTGACGCCAGTGCCAGGCGTGGTTTTCCTGCCCATTGCCGATGAGCCTGAGAGCGTTCGTTTTTCGGCGGTATGGTCTCCGAACAATCGCAGCCCCGTGCTCTCAAACCTGCTCAGTGTTGCACTTAAATTGCGTCAATCGTCAGTCCTGCTCAATTCTCCGTCTTTACCGGCTGGGTCCACGAAAAACGATCGATCATAATACGGCTCGGTTGAGCAAGGCCGCTCTGGATGGGCTGGCCTTCGCGCTTGGCAGCTTGCTAAGTCTAGCGCCGCCGCCCGCACGACGGCTCGATCCGTGAGAGATCGCTACCGGATACACAGGCGATCGCTTGACCAAACCATCCTATTTGTACGCCACAATATCCGGCAGCCCTCCCGCATCACCATTCCTGTTGCCACTCTCGGAAACGCCTATTCTCTGATCGGCTCCAACATTTTTGCCGATTGGAGCCTGTATGCGTGGAGGCCGAATACTCTGGGGTCAGATCGCCGTCGTCCTGACCATCGTTTTCGTCATGACCTGGACGGCGACGCAATGGACCGCATGGCGGCTCGGATTCCAGCCCCAGCTTGGCCATCCGTGGTTCGAGCTGGCCGGATGGCCAGTCTACTATCCACCAGCCTTCTTCTGGTGGTGGTTTTCTTTCGACGCCTACGCACCCGCGATCTTCACCGAAGGCGGGATCATCGCTGTATCTGGCGGCATTCTCGCCATCGCTGCTGCCATCCTCATGTCGATCATCCGAGCGCGAGAAGCGCGGAACGTAGCCACCTATGGCTCCGCCCGATGGGCGGGGGACAAGGAAATCCGATCCGCAGGCCTGCTCGGCCCCGATGGTGTCGTGCTCGGCCGCTATGATCGCGACTATCTGCGCCATGACGGCCCGGAGCATGTGTTGTGCTTTGCCCCGACGCGAAGCGGCAAAGGTGTCGGCCTTGTCGTGCCGACGCTGCTGACTTGGCCGGGAAGCTGCATCGTCCATGACATCAAAGGCGAGAACTGGAGCCTGACAGCCGGCTTCCGCGCCAAGCATGGCCGCGTCCTGTTGTTCGATCCGACCAACGTGCAATCCTCAGCCTACAATCCGCTCTTGGAGGTGCGGCAGGGCGAATGGGAAGTCCGCGACGTCCAGAACATTGCGGACATTCTGGTCGATCCCGAAGGCAGCCTCGACAAGCGCAACCATTGGGAAAAGACCAGCCACAGCCTGCTTGTCGGTGCGATTCTGCATGTTCTCTACGCGGAGCCCGACAAGACGCTGGCCGGCGTCGCGAACTTCCTGTCTGATCCTCGCCGCCCGGTGGAAGCCACCTTGCGCGCGATGATGGACACGCAACATTTGGGCAGGGCCGGCGTTCATCCCGTCATCGCATCGTCCGCGCGGGAACTGCTCAACAAGAGCGACAATGAACGGTCGGGCGTGCTTTCGACCGCCATGTCCTTCCTCGGCCTCTACCGCGATCCGGTCGTGGCGCGGGTGACGGCACGCTGCGACTGGCGTATTGCCGATCTTGTCGGAAGCCGGAAATCCGTTAGCCTCTACCTTGTCGTGCCGCCGTCCGACATCAATCGCACCAAGCCGCTGATCCGCCTGATCCTCAACCAGATCGGCAGGCGGCTCACCGAAGAACTAACGACCTCCAGTAAGCGCCATCGTCTGCTGCTGATGCTGGACGAGTTTCCCGCGCTCGGTCGTCTCGACTTCTTTGAGTCGGCGCTCGCCTTCATGGCCGGCTACGGCATCAAGGGCTTCCTGATTGCGCAGAGCCTCAATCAGATCGAGCGCGCCTACGGCCAGAACAATTCGATCCTCGACAATTGCCATGTGCGGGTGAGTTTCGCGACCAATGACGAACGCACCGCCAAGCGCGTTTCAGACGCCTTGGGCACGGCGACCGAGCTGCGCGATTCCACCAACTATGCGGGCCATCGGCTCTCACCCTGGCTCGGCCATCTCATGGTGTCGCGGCAGGAGACAGCGCGGCCGTTGCTGACGCCCGGCGAGATCATGCAGCTCCCACCCACCGACGAGATCGTCATGGTGGCAGGAACGCCGCCGATCCGCGCCACCAAGGCTCGCTATTTCGAGGACGCGCGGTTGCAGGAGCGCATTCTGACTCCTCCAGACCTTGCGGCCCTAGTGCCTGCTGCAAATCCGGCCACATCGGACGACTGGTCCGCCCGCGTTGTCTCGGCGGCGGATGGAGCATCCGCGACCACTACGGTCCACGCCGATGGCGACACAGCCAATGCCGGCATCCGCCGCGAGCCGGAATTGCCCGAGCATGAGGAAATCGTCGCGCCGCCACCGTCGCCGGCACAGGAGTTCGAGTTGCTGGACGACGAGCCCGACGTGGACGCGGCCAAGGCCAACGCGATGCGTGCCCAGATGCGCGTGGTCGCGCGGCAGGCGTCATTGGACCCCGGTGACGGGATCGAGCTTTGAGGAACGCGCCATGACGACTCGCACCCGCATGAATGTCTATTTCGACCCGGCGCTACTCAAACAGATCGACGCGCTGGCGCACCGCCGGAAGGTGTCGAAATCCGCCATCGTCGAAGCCGCCGTCGCATCCTTCCTGTCGGGCGATGCGAGCGAAAAACTGGAAGCGGCCATGTCGCGCCGTCTCGATAAGCTCGGCCGCCAGATCGACACGCTCGATGAAGATCTCGCCGTGCTCGGCGAAGCCGTCTCGCTGTTTGTCCAATTCTGGCTCATGGTCACACCGCCGCTACCAGACGGCGCGCATGCATCCGCCAAGGCAAAAGGTGCGGAGCGGTTCAAGGGTTTCATGCAGACGCTCGGCCGTCGATTGGCGACGGGAGACAGGTTCCTCAAAGAGCTGTCGCGCGATGTCGAGTCGGTCCCCGACGATCCCGCGGCAGATCAATTCGAGACGAACAGCGATCCCGCCTGAATAGTCGACCGTCCTATTCGCCGCCGATAGCCGCCGATCCCCGCACGCCTTCCGATACTTGTTGAACCGGCCTGATTTCAGGCTCTTTTAATCGACCCCGATCCGGGGACTGTCTGTTGCGCCTCGTGAAGAAACGGGGGCGATATGACTGCCAGCCATAACAAACCGGAAGCCATCGCACGCGGCGCGCGGATGCTGCGCACGGCGCTCGGCCCCGCCATCGCCCGGTTTCTGGAAGACCCCGCCGTCGTCGAAGTCATGTTGAACCCGGATGGCCGTATCTGGGTGGATCGGCTGTCGGAAGGTCTGGCCGATACGGGCGAGATGCTGTCCGCCGCCGATGGCGAACGTATCGTACGCTTGGTCGCCCATCATGTCGGCGCGGAAGTTCATGTCCGTGCGCCCCGCGTCTCGGCCGAACTGCCTGAGAGCGGCGAACGGTTCGAGGGGCTGTTGCCGCCTGTCGTCGCCGCGCCAGCCTTCGCCATCCGCAAGCCCGCCGTCGCTGTCTTCACGCTCGACGACTATGTAGCCGCCGGCATCATGACCGCCGGTCAGGCCGCGACGCTGCGCGCCGCCGTGGCAGCCCGCGCCAACATCCTTGTCGCCGGCGGCACCTCGTCCGGCAAGACCACGCTGACCAATGCGCTGCTGGCCGAGGTAGCGAAGACACAGGATCGCGTCGTCATTATCGAAGACACGCGCGAGCTGCAATGCGCCGCCCCGAACCTTGTCGCCATGCGGACCAAGGATGGCGTCGCCACGCTCTCCGATCTCGTCCGTTCGTCGCTGCGCTTACGGCCCGACCGTATTCCCATCGGCGAGGTGCGCGGCTCCGAAGCCCTCGATCTTCTCAAAGCCTGGGGCACCGGACACCCCGGCGGCATCGGCACCATCCACGCCGGAACCGGCATCGGCGCACTGCGCCGCCTCGAACAGCTCATCCAAGAGGCTGTCGTCACCGTCCCGCGCGCGCTGATCGCCGAGACAATCGACCTCGTTGCCGTCCTGTCCGGCCGCGGCTCCGCGCGCCGGCTCGCCGAACTCGCCCGCGTCGAAGGGCTCGGCTCCGACTGCGACTACCGCATCACCCAAGCCACCCCCACCACAGGAGAACCCACATGATCCGCACCGCTATCCGCGTGCGTCGCATGATCGCGACGGCCGCCACCTTCACCTACGTCAATCTCGTCCTCGTCCCGGCCGCCCATGCCTCCGGCTCGTCCATGCCGTGGGAAGCGCCGCTTCAGAAAATCCTCCAGTCGATCGAGGGGCCGGTCGCCAAGATAGTCGCCGTCATCATCATCATCGCGACGGGTCTGGCACTGGCCTTCGGCGACACGTCGGGCGGCTTCCGCAAGCTGATCCAGATCGTCTTCGGCCTGTCGATTGCCTTCGCGGCCAGCTCGTTCTTCCTGAGCTTCTTCAGCTTCGGCGGCGGGGCGCTCGTCTGATGGCGATGGCCTTCGAGCAACTCGACGTGCCGGGCTTCACTGTGCCGGTCCACCGGGCGCTAACCGAGCATATTCTGCTCGGCGGCGCACCGCGTTCCATCGCGATCCTAAACGGGACGCTCGCCGGGGCCGTGGGCCTCGGCCTACGCCTCTGGCTGGTCGGCCTCCTCATCTGGGCTGTCGGCCACTTCGCGGCAGTATGGGCCGCCAAGCGCGATCCGCTCTTCGTCGAGGTCGGGCGCAGGCACCTGCGCATCCCCGGTCATCTGTCGGTCTGAGGGGCACTGTCATGATGAACCTTGCCGAATATCGCCGCACCGCCAGCCGACTAGCTGATTATCTACCGTGGGTCGCGCTCGTCGCCGAAGGTGTCGTGCTGAACAAAGACGGCAGCTTCCAGCGCACGGCGCGGTTTCGCGGTCCCGATCTGGATTCCGCCGTCGCGGCCGAGCTGGTCGCTGTCGCCGGCCGCATCAACAACGCCTTCCGCCGTCTCGGCTCCGGCTGGAGCATCTTCGTCGAGGCGCAGCGTTCCGAAGCCGCGACCTATCCCGACAGCATATTCCCCGATCCGGCTTCCGGGTTGGTCGATGCCGAACGCAAGGCCGACTTCGAGGAAGCGGGCACGCATTTCGTTTCCGGCTACTTCCTCACCTTCCTCTATCTGCCCCCGGCCGAGGAAGCCGCACGCGCCGAGACATGGCTTTACGAGGGGCGTGAACGCTCCGGCGTTGATCCTCATGAGATCCTGCGCGGCTTCACCGATCGCACCGACCGCGTGCTGGCGCTGCTCGACGGCTTCATGCCCGAATGTGCCTGGCTCGACGACGGCGAGACGCTGACCTATCTACATTCCACCGTCTCGACGAAACGCCATCGCGTCCGCGTGCCGGAAACGCCGCTCTATCTCGATGCGCTGCTCGCCGATCAGTCGCTGACCGGCGGGCTGGAACCGCGTCTTGGCGGCGAACATCTGCGCATCCTCACCGTCATCGGCTTCCCGACCGCGACCACGCCCGGCCTACTCGACGACCTCAACCGGATGGCCTTCCCGTATCGCTGGAGCACGCGCGCGATCCTGCTCGACAAGACCGACGCGACGAGACTGCTGACGAAGATACGCCGCCAGTGGTTCGCCAAGCGCAAGGGCATCGCGGCGATCCTCAAGGAAGTGATGACCAACGAGGCATCCGCCCTCGTGGACACCGACGCCGCGAACAAGGCGCTCGACGCCGACATGGCCTTGCAGGAACTCGGGGCCGACATTGCGGGCATGGCCTATGTCACCGCCACGATCACGGTCTGGGACGCCGATCCGCGTCTCGCTGACGAGAAGTTGCGGCTCGTCGAGAAGGTCATTCAGGGCCGCGATTTCACGGCCATGGTGGAAACCGTCAACGCTGTCGATGCCTGGCTCGGTTCGCTCCCCGGACATGCCTACGCCAACGTCCGCCAGCCGCCGGTCTCGACGCTCAATCTCGCCCACATGATCCCCCTGAGCGCCGTGTGGGCGGGGCCGGAACGGGACGAGCATTTCGGTGCGCCCCCCTTGCTCTATGGCAAGACCGAAGGCTCGACCCCGTTCCGGTTATCCCTGCATGTCGGCGACGTCGGGCACACGCTCGTCGTCGGTCCGACCGGCGCGGGCAAGTCCGTGCTGCTCGCGCTCATGGCCTTGCAGTTCCGGCGCTATGAACGAAGCCAAGTGTTCGCCTTCGACTTCGGCGGTTCAATCCGCGCCGCCGCGCTCGCCATGGGCGGCGACTGGCACGATCTCGGCGGCGGCCTCACCGAAGGTTCAGACACCTCCGTTTCACTTCAGCCGCTCGCCGGCATCCACGACACCTATGAACGTGCCTGGGCCGCTGACTGGATCGTGGCGATCCTGATGCGCGAGGGCATCACGATCACGCCCGAGGCCAAGGAATATATCTGGACAGCGCTGACCTCGCTCGCTTCCGCGCCGGCCGAGGAACGCACCATCACCGGCCTCAGCGTCCTGCTGCAATCGAACGATCTGAAGCAGGCGCTCCGGCCTTATTGCGTCGGCGGGGCCTATGGCCGGCTGCTCGATGCCGAGGCCGAACAGCTTGGCCGCGCGGCCGTGCAGGCATTCGAGATCGAAGGGCTTGTCGGGACCGGGGCGGCTCCGGCCGTCCTGTCCTACCTGTTCCATCGCATCGGCGACCGGCTCGACGGACGCCCGACGCTGCTCATCATCGACGAAGGCTGGTTGGCGCTGGACGATGAAGGCTTCGCCGGCCAACTCCGCGAATGGCTGAAGACGCTGCGCAAGAAAAACGCTTCCGTCATCTTCGCCACGCAGTCGCTCAGCGACATCGACGGCAGCAATATCGCCCCGGCCATCATAGAGAGCTGCCTGACGCGGCTGCTTCTCCCGAACGAACGCGCGATCGAGCCGCAGATCACGGCCATCTATCGCCGCTTCGGGCTCAATGACCGCCAGATCGAAATCCTCGCGCGGGCGACGCCCAAGCGCGACTACTACTGCCAGTCCCGGCGCGGTAATCGCCTGTTCGAGCTGGGCCTGTCCGAAGTCGGCCTCGTGCTCTGCGCTGCGTCCTCCAAATCCGACCAGTCGCTGATCACCAGCCTTGTCGCCGAACACGGCCGCGAAGGCTTTCTCGCGGCGTGGCTCCAGGCCCGCGACGTCGGCTGGGCCGCCGAACTCATCCCGACTTTCTCGTCCCTCATCCCCCAAGCCGAAAAGGAGACTGAATCATGAAGACCGGTAAAATCCGCTCGCGTGCCGCCATTCTGGCCGCGACCATTCTGGCCGCGCCGATCATGCTCTCGCCAATGGTCGCGACGCCCGCGCACGCGATCATCGTCTTCGACCCGTCGAACTATGCGCAGAATGTCCTCACGGCGGCGCGCACGCTGGAGCAGATCACGCATCAGATTACGTCGCTTCAGAATGAAGCGCAGATGCTCATCAATCAGGCGCGCAATCTGGCGAGCCTGCCTTACTCCGCACTCCAGCAGCTTCAGCAGAACGTTCAGAAGACCCAGCAGCTTTTGAGCCAGGCGCAGGGCATCGCCTTCAACGTCCAGCAGATCGACCAGATGTTCCAGCAAAAATATGGGAACGTCTCGATGTCGACCACCGATCAGCAGCTCGTCGCCAATGCCCGCTCGCGCTGGCAGAACACTGTGGGGGGCTTGCAGGACGCGATGCGGGTGCAGGCTGGCGTCGTCGGCAATATCGACACCAACCGCACACAGATGTCGGCGCTTGTCAGCCAGAGCCAGGGCGCGACCGGCGCGCTTCAGGCGACTCAAGCCGGCAACCAGATTCTTGCGCTTCAGTCGCAGCAGCTTTCCGATCTGGTCGCGTTGCTCGCCGCCAATGGCCGGGCGAGCGCACTCACCGAGGCCGAGCGCGCCGCTGCCGCTGAACAGGGTCGCGAACAACGCCGCCGGTTCCTGACGCCGGGCAGCGGCTACACGCCCGGCAACGCGCAGATGTTCAACAGCGGCAAGTGATCGCGAGAGGGTGGGTACGTCATGGACAGCAAGATGCTGGCACGCCTCGGCGCAATCGTGTTCGTCGCCGTAGCCATCACAGCAACGGTGATCGAACTGAACCGCAAGGAGGACGCGCCGGCATCTTCGCCGGTGCGCCTTCACCAACCCGACCGCGACCCGCTGCGCGAAGGTCAACGCCGGTGCCAGCATCTCGGTCAGCAGGCCGCGAACGACACGGACTGCCTGCGCGTCTGGGCCGAGACTCGCGACCGCTTCCTGGGCCGCACGCCCGCGTCGCCTGCGCCGGAAGGACGGTGAACCGTGGGCGGCGCAGGCGTCATCGACAATTTCCTCGGGGTCTTCACCCGCTACATCGACTCCGGTTTCGGGCTTTTGTCCGGTGAGGTCGGTTTCATCGCCACCACGCTCATCGTCATCGACGTGACGCTCGCCGCCCTGTTCTGGTCCTGGGGCGCGGACGACGACATCATGGCGCGGCTCGTCAAGAAGACGCTCTTCGTCGGTGTCTTCGCCTATCTCATCGGCAACTGGAACAACCTCGCGAAGATCGTCTTCGACAGCTTCGCGGGCCTTGGACTCAAAGCAAGCGGCACCGGCTTTTCGACGGCGGACTTAATGCGTCCCGGCAAGGTCGCACAGACCGGCCTCGACGCCGCCCGGCCGCTGCTCGAATCCATTTCCGACCTGATGGGCTGGGTGGCCTTCTTCGAGAACTTCATCCAGATCGCGTGCCTGCTTTTCGCCTGGGCGCTGGTCATCCTCGCTTTCTTCATTCTGGCGATCCAGCTCTTCGTCACGTTGATCGAGTTCAAGTTGGCGACGTTGGCTGGCTTCGTTTTGATCCCCTTCGGCCTGTTCGGCAAAACCGCCTTCATGGCCGAACGTGTGCTCGGCAACGTCATCTCATCCGGCATCAAGGTTCTGGTGCTCGCCGTCATCATCGGCATCGGCTCGACGCTCTTCTCGCAATTCACGCAAGGTTTCGGCGGTCAGACACCAAGCATCGATGACGCGATGGCCGTCGTGCTCGCCGCTTTGTCTCTGCTCGGCCTCGGCATCTTCGGCCCCGGCATCGCTAACGGACTCGTCTCGGGCGGTCCCCAGCTCGGCGCCGGCGCAGCCGTCGGCACCGGCCTTGCGGCGGGCGGCATGGTGCTGGCCGGCGCTGGCGCTGCCGGCCTCGCCGCCAAAGGCGGCGCAGCCACGCTCTCGACGGGTGCGGCCGCCGTGCGTGGCGGCGCGACCGCAGTGGGCGCGGCGTCGGCCGCCTACAGCCTCGGTTCACTCGGCCAATTCGGTGCAACGGGTGTCGCGTCCGGCATGGGCGGCGTCGGGCGTGCGGCGGGCAGCGCGGCTATGTCGCCGCTTCGCCGCGCCGCCGCCAGCGTCAAATCCAGCTTCTCCGATGGCGTCAAATCCGGCCTCGGCGCGACCGGCGGCTCCTCGACCATGGGGACGGTCGGCGGCGCGGCGGAAACCCCGCCTGCATCGGCTCGGCCCGCCGGTGCGACGCCCGGCTGGGCACAGCGAATGCGCCGATCCGGCCACATGGGCCACGCCGTCCAGACAACCGCTCATGCCGTTCGGTCCGGTGACAGCCATAGCTCCGGTTCTTCCGTCAACCTCTCTGAAAGTGACCGCTCATGAACCTCTTCAAGCGACCCGCTGCGCATTACGGCAGAACACCTCAACCTGAAACCCCGTACCAGAAGGCTGCACAGGTCTGGGACGAGCGCATTGGCTCGGCCCGCGTGCAGGCGAGGAACTGGCGCTTTATGGCGTTTGGCTCGCTCTTTCTCTCAGCCGGCTTCGCCACCGCTCTCGTCTGGCAGTCTGCGAGCGGCACCGTCGTCCCTTGGGTGGTGCAGGTCGACAATCTCGGTCAGGCACAGACCGTTGCGCCCGCCACGGCCAATTATCGCCCTACCGATCCGCAGATCGCATGGCATCTAGCCCGTTTCATCGAGCAGGTCCGCTCGATCCCGGCGGACGCGATCATCGTCCGGCAGAACTGGCTTCGCGCCTATGAATGGACCACCGACCGCGGCGCGGGCGCGCTCAACGACTATGCCCGCACCAACGACCCATTCGCCAAGGTAGGCAAGCAGCAGATCGCCGTGGACGTTTCGAGTGTCATCCGAGCGTCGCCCGACAGCTTCCGTGTCGCCTGGACGGAACGGCATTTCGAGAACGGTCAGCTCTCCGGCACGCAGCGGTGGACCGCGATCCTGACCATCGCCGTCCAGCCGCCGCACGACGCCGAACGGCTCAAAGCCAATCCGCTCGGAATCTACGTCAACGCCATCAACTGGTCGCGGGAGATGAGCCAATGACGCCGGCACCCCGCAAATCCGCAATCGCCGCCGTGTTGCTTTCGGCGACCATGCTCGCCGGCTGCGCCTCCACCAAGCCGCCGCAGATCAGCTACGACGCCAGCGTGCCGCCTTTACCGGCCATTCCCGCATCGGTGACGGACGACCGGCCGAGGCCGCTGCATGTCCCTCCGGCCTGGACGGTCGCGCGCGGTGGCCAGACGGCCAGCACGGCGACGGGCCGTGTCGAGAACGCCAATGCGGCTGCGCGTGTGCAGCCGCACCGCGAGGGATATTTCAACGCCATCCAAGTCTATCCATGGTCGGAAGGCGCGCTCTATCAAGTCTATGCCGCCCCCGGCCAGATCACCAACATCGCGCTCGAACCCGGCGAGAGCCTGACTGGCGCCGGCCCGATAGCCGCCGGCGATACCGCCCGCTGGATTATCGGCGACACGGAATCCGGTTCCGGCGCGACCCGCCGCGTGCATGTGCTGGTGAAGCCGACGCGCGCCGACATCACGACCAATCTCGTCATCACCACCGACCGCCGCACCTATATGATCGAGCTACGCGCGGGCGAGAAGCCCTATATGCCCGCTGTCGCGTGGGCCTATCCGCAACCGGCAGGCGGCGGGCGGCAGGCCGTCCCGGCGACGCCGATCATTCCGGCCGTCACAGCGCGCAATTACCGTTACAGCCTGACCAGCAGCAGCAATCCGCCTTGGAAGCCGACCACCGTCTATGACGACGGCCGCCGCGTCTATGTCGAGTTCCCGCGCGGAATCGTGCAGGGCGAGATGCCGCCGATCTTCGTCATCGGCCCCGAGGGCGAAGCGCAGATCGTCAACAGCCGCATCTATCAACACATCCTGATCGTCGATCGCCTGTTCGGTGCAGCGGAGCTGCGCCTTGGCAGCGGCGACCGCCAGCAGATCGTCAGGATTGTTCGCACCGACGGGAGGCCGCAATCATGAGCGAGACCGAAACCAACACCGCCCCGATGCGCCTGCGCGCCGAAGCTCCCCGTGTCACCCGCCTGTCGCGCAAGATGCTTGCCGGCGTCGCGGCCGTCGCCCTGGTCGGGATCGGCGGGGCGCTGATCTATGCCCTTCAGACCCGCGCGCCTGGCGATGGCGGGGAAGAACTCTACTCCACCGCCAATCGGCAGACCGCTGACGGTCTCGCCGGACTGCCACGCGACTATACCGGCCCGATCCTCGGTCCGGCGCTGCCCGGCGATCTCGGACGGCCGATCCTTTCCGCGCAGAACAACGCGCAACCCGTCGTCCCGCCCGTCGTTCCGACACCCGGCGTCGACGAGGCCGAGCAACGCCGCCGCGCCGAGGAAGAAGCCGCCCGCGTCAGCACCGTCTTCTTTCAGTCGCGGCAGGGATCGGCAAACACGACCGGGACGGGAACGACACCCGGTTTCCCCAGTTTCGATCTCGGCGGTCAGACTGGTCAGCCGACCGCGCAGGATCGGCAGCTTGCGTTCCTCAATGCAGCGGCAGACCGGCGTACCGTGACGCCCGATCGCGTCACGCCGCCGCCATCGCCTTTCGTGCTGCAAGCCGGAGCAGTCATCCCGGCCGCGCTCATCACCGGCATCCGTTCCGATCTGCCCGGCCAGATCACCGCGCAGGTTACAGAGAATATCTATGACAGCCCTACAGGCCGCATTCTGCTGGTGCCGCAGGGCACGCGGCTCGTCGGCCAGTATGACAACAGCGTCCAGTTCGGACAGCGTCGCGTGCTGCTCGTCTGGAACCGTCTCATTCTGCCCAACGGCCGCTCCATGGTGCTGGAGCGCCAGCCGGGCGCGGACACGCAGGGCTATGCCGGTCTGGAGGATGGCGTCGATTACCACTGGTGGGATCTCGCCAAGGCCGCAGCTCTCTCGACCCTGCTCGGCGTTGGTGCAGAACTCGCCACCGACGACAATGACCGTCTGATCCGCGCCGTTCGCGACGGCGCCCAGGACACCGTCAATCAGGCCGGTCAGCAGATAGTCCAGCGCCAGTTGCAAGTCGCGCCGACGCTGACCATCCGGCCAGGTTTCCCGGTCAGGGTCATCGTCACGCGCGATCTCGTACTCGAACCCTACAGGAACTGACCATGGCAAAGCTGAAACTCGGTCCTATCGTCGAGGACAAGCCCGTCAAAGTAACGGTGGAACTGCCGGGGCCGCTCCACCGCAATCTGGTCGCCTATGCAGAGGTGCTGGCTCGCGAGAGCAGTCAGCCCGCCGCCGATCCCGTCAAACTCATCGTGCCCATGCTGGAGCGGTTTATCGCCACGGATCGCGCTTTTGCGAAAGCTCGTCGCACAACTAACGGAGCCGAAAGGGGTTAGGCCGCTCGACGATTGGCCCTAACTACATGAAACGCCTCGGCTCCGCAGCTCACTTCTCGTAGCTTTTGATCACGTCGCCGATCAAATTCTGCAGCGATTGAGCCCCGGCGCTGGTGAGAAACCAAGAGTCCGGATCAACGAAGAGCACGCGTCCGTTTTTCCATGCTTTGGTTTCACGCAGCAAAGGGTTCTCCAGGACAGCAGGATCAGCGGACCGATGCTCGATCGCAGCCATGCGGTCTACCACGTAGATAATGTCGGGGTCCGCATCATGGATAAATTCGTTGGAGATCGGCTGCCCATAGGGGCCTGGATCGACATGCAGGCTTGCCGGCTTAACCCCCAACGTGTCGAAGATGAAGCCATAGCGCGACTTCACACCGAAAGTCGTGAACGAGCCGTTGCTGTGCATGATAACGAGAGCCTTCTCAGGACGACCGTTTGTGACCTGCCGGGCCTCTTCGACCTTCCTGTCGATTTCCGCTGACAGTTGCTCTGCCCGCGCTTCAACGCCGAAGACACGTCCCAATGTCCCAAGCTGCTTTTTCACGACCTCGATATAGTTACCACTCTTGTTCATGAAATCGAAGTCGAAATAGATCGTCGGAGCGATCTGCGACAGTTCCTGATAGCTTCGCGCGGTCAGCGGCGAAATCAGTATCAGATCGGGTTTGGCTCGATGAACACGCTCCAGATTGGGCTGAATGGTCGAGCCAAGATCCGCGATATCCGGGTTGTCCGCATATTGCGACAGGAACCGGGGAACATAGTCCTTCGGCATTCCGATGACCGAAATCCCCATTTGGTCGAGCGAGTCGACCACGCTCATATCGAACGACACCACGCGCTTCGGGCGGCTTGCCAGCGTGGCGGTTCCCAGCTCATGCTGTACGATGACCGGCTCCGCTATTGCCGTTGCCGGTGAGTCCTGTTCGCCAGCCGTCACACCGTACAATGTCGCCGCCAGCGTCAAGACTGCTGCGGTCATGCACAAACCGATTTTGTTCTTCCATCTCATGATATCGCTCCTGATGGCTTGAAATAATTGCAAAGCATGGACTGCTCGCCTTTCAGGATCTCGAATTCGAGATCGTAGAGATCACGTAGATTTTTCTCGGTGATAACCTCTGACGGCGGCCCAGAGAACCGCACCGAACCGTGCTTCATGGCTACGATGTGGTCGGAGTAGTTGGCGGCAAAATTGATGTCGTGGACCACCATGATCGCGGTTCGCCCCTGTTCATCGCACAAACGACGCAAGGCCCTCATGATCTGGACGGCGTGCTTCATATCGAGATTGTTGAGAGGCTCGTCGAGAAGCAGGTAGTCGGTTTCCTGCGCGATGGTCATGGCGAGGAACGCCAACTGTCGCTGGCCGCCGCTGAGTTCATCGATGTAGGACTTGCGCAGCCGGTCGAGCGAGAGGAATTCCAGCGCCTGCTCGATCTGAGCGCGATCCTTGTCGTTAAGCGCACCCTTGCTGTAGGGGAAGCGCCCGAAAGCGACGAGTTCCTCAACAGTCAGTCGAAGATTGAAGATCGGCGACTGTCGCAGCGTCGCGATCTTCTGCGCGTAATCGCTCAGGCGAAAGTCTGTAATCGGCTTGTCTTCAATCAGGATCTCGCCGCGCGTTGGCAGGTGCAGTCTGGCGATGAGCATCAGCAACGTGCTCTTGCCCGCGCCGTTCGGTCCGATAAGTGATGTCAGACGCCGTGACGGAAAGGTCGCGCTTATGTCGGAGAGCACCAGGCTCGAGCTATAGGCTTTGTCGAGATTGCGGACGCTGATCATGCAGCACCTCGCGTCCGGATCATGAGCATCAGGAAGTAGATGCCGCAGACCAGATTGACGAGGATGCTCACGGTCGTCTTGTAGTTGAAGACATGCTCGACGAGGAATTGCGCGACGATGAACACGCAGATCGCCGTAGCGCAGGCGGCCGACAAGGTTATGTGTGGGCGGGTCGCACGCGTGATGGAGTAGGTAATGTTAGCCACGAAGACACCCATGAAGGCCGTTGGCCCGATCAGGCTGGTTGAAACGGCCACCAGGGCGGCGATCAGCGCGAGATAGAGGCGCACGTATTGTCGGTGATTGATCCCGAGAGAAATCGCCTGATCGCGGCCGAGCGATAGCACGTCGAGATAGGAGAGCGTCCTGAGTACGACCGCCACACTGGCCACGACCAGGACGACGGAATAGGCGATCTGTACGGATTGCGCCCTGTTGAACGAAACGATGCTCGCGCCCTGGAGAACGGCAAAATCGCTGGGACTCAATTTGATCGCGATGAACTGCGCGAAGGTCCCGAACAGCATCGTCAGAATCAAACCCGTCAGCAGCAGGAAGTAGACGTTGCGCTTGCCATCCCGGAACAGCCACTGATGGAGCACCCAGGAATAGGCCAGCATCAACAGCACGGAGAGGAAGAAGTATCCCGTGCTGTTGAGCGCGACAAAGCGATGCCCGCCCAACAGCAACGTCAACAGCGATTGAAACAGCAGGTAAACTGCCTCGTAGCCCATGATCGCTGGCGTCAGAATACGGTTGCCCGCGATGATCTGGAATACCACCGCGGAGAAGGCCACGCAGACGCCGCCGATCATCATCGCCGCCAAACGGTCGAGCCGTTTGGGAATGATGTATTCGAAATCGAGTTCCGACCTGAAGAGCAGGAAGGCAGCCACCAAAACGATGAGAAGGAGCGGCAGCCAAAGCCGAGATCTGGCGCGCATAATCATCGGTTCTTCCAGATGATCAGCGCGAGGAACAGCATGCCGCCAAAGCCACCGGCTGTTACTCCGATCGGGATCTCAAACGGGTAGATCAGGAGGCGCCCCACAATATCGCAGGCGAGCAGCAGACAGGCCCCGGACAGCGCTATCAGCGGCAGCGTGTTCCGCAGGTTCTCGCCACAGCGCAGCGCTACCAGATTGGGGATGACCAGACCCACGAAGGGTATGGCGCCCACAGCAATAACAGATGCGGAGACGGTGACGGCGACCAGTATCAGGCCGATGGCTGCCGTCGCGGCATAGCCGAGGCCGAGACTGGTGGCGATGCTATCCCCCATCCCCAGAACCGTGAACCGATGCGCAAGCAGATATGCGACGGCAACGACCGGGACGATGAGATAGAGAATCTCGTAGTTTCCCTCGATGACCTTAGAGAAATCTCCGATCAGCCACCCCTGCATGCTTTGAACGAGGTTCTTGCTGTAGGCATAGAGTTCCGCGATGCCGCTCAGCACGCTGCCGTACATCAGGCCAACGACAGGGACGAGAACGGTATTGTTCATGCCGATCCGCCGAATGATCGCGACAAAGATGAGGTTTGCCGCACAGCAAAACGCCAGGGCAAAAAGCATCTTGCCTGTCGGCCCCGCGCCGGGCGCAAATATCAGCGCAGTCAGGATTCCGAGCCTGGCCGCATCCAACCCGCCGGATGTCGCGGGTTCGACGAATTTGTTCTGAACGATATGCTGCAAAATCACGCCGCAGATCGACAGGCCGACCCCTGTCGTCACGAGGGCAGCAAAGCGCGGAAGACGGCTTGCCGTGAGCATCAGCAAGGCATCGTCTGATCGCCCCGCAATTTGTTCCCAGGACAATTGCTTGGCACCGATGAACAGCGACGCCACGCTCAGCAAGACGAACAGGGTTAGAAGGTGTGCACCGAACCTCGTTCCCATCGATCAGTATTTGTAACTCAGAGACGCAAATACGGATCTGCCCGCCCCATAAGAGCCCTGATTGTAGAAGCCGATCTGGCTGTAGTATTTCTCGTCGAAGAGATTGCTGACATTCACCTGGGCTTGCAGATTGGACGTGATGTTGTAGCGAGCGAACAAGTCGACCAGCGCATAAGCATCCTGGCCAACACGCTCCACGCCCAACGGCCCCGTGGCGTCCTGATAGGTCTTGCTCTGCCATCTCACGCCGCCACCGACTACCAATTTGTCGTCGAGGATTGGCGGGGTGTAGGCGGTGAACAGCTTTAGCGTGGAGCGTGGAACATCAGTGTTGATCGACGTCCCATCTGGGCCTTCCAGAGAATAGTGCGCGAATCCTGCGCCGACGTTCCAGCGGTCGGTGACGGCGCCGTTCACCTCGACTTCGAAACCAGTGCTCACCGTCCCCGAAGCGGCGAGATAGGCCTGCTGAGTGGTTCCGGGCACCATGTTTGAGCCGTCCACCACAGCAACATTATCCTGCTCTGTCCGGAACACCGCCAGAGAGGCGTTCAGCCGACCGTCAAGGTAGGAAGCTTTGATGCCCGCCTCGTAGTTTACCCCTTCCAGTGGCGCGAGGTAAGCGCCGCTACTGTCCTTGTAGGTCTGTGGATTAAACACGCCGGTGTAGCTGGCGTAGATGGAGTAAGTGTCTGTCAGGTCATAGACGGCGCCGAGATAGGGGATGAACTTGTGCTCTTCCGCGCTGTTCGCGCCCGTCGTCCGCCAATCTGCGAAACGGCCGCCGAGTAGTACCTTGAACTGATCCGTTATGTTCAGCTTGGCGGTGGCGTAGAGGCCCTTCTGATAGACCGTATTCGTACCCTGGTCATTTAAAGGCCCCCAGTTCGGCTCTGGCACGGAACCGTTGAAGGTGAAGGCATTATCGATCGCGAACATTGCGAAATTCGTGCCCTTCGTGTGCTCTTGCTGGCGACTTGCGCTCGCGCCGAAGACAAGCTCGTGCTGGCGGCCAAATAGCTCGAATGGTCCGCTAACGTAGGCGTCAACGGAATCGACCTTGCGATTCATGATGTACCAGTTGGCAAGGCCAAAAGTGCCTGCCCCGGTGGCCGGGTTTGGCCAGCCTTGAATGCCGCCGAGCTTCGCATTCGATTCTGTTTCGGCGTGAGCGCCGACCACTCGTGCTGTCCAACCGCTATCGAACTTGTGCTCAAGGCTGGCGAATGCGCGATGGTTCGTCGTGTCCCAATAGGACCAGGCCGGAGCAGGATTGAAGGAGCGTGACCAATCGAGCCGCTGGCCGGCGGAATTCCAGAGAGGGAAGCCACCCCAGGTTACGCCGTTGGGACGCGCTTCCTGATAATCGTAGCCAAAGCTCAACAGTGTGTTTGGACCAAGGTCCGCATCGATTACACCGTAAAACAGCTTTTTCTCGTTGCTATACCTGTCTAGCTGCGACTCCGTGTCCTGTAGGGTGGTCACGATCCGCCCCCTGACAGAGCCGTCCTTCGTCAGCGGCGTACTGATATCGGCCGTGCCTCGCCAATTGTTCCACGTTCCGCCGCCGCCGGTGATCGTTGCGGTGAAGACATCGCTAGTCGCGTGCTTTCGAACAAAATTCACTGCTGCCGACGGATCGCCAGCGCCGGTCAGCAGCCCGTTGGCCCCGCGAATGACTTCCACCCGTTCATATATCGAGGAATCAAGGTTTGTATCGATGTAGGTTCCGGTGGCGTCGATCGTCGTCGGAATCCCATCGAACATGAAATTGCCGACGCGGAAACCGCGCGACCAGTACGTGGTGCGCTCGCTGTCGTAGGTGCTCTGCGAAATCCCAGTGCTGTTGTTCAGGACGTCTCCGATCGTCTGGAGATTCTGATCCTTTATGCGTTCCTGGGTGATGACCGTGACGGACTGAGGCGTTTCCTTCAGCTCGAGATTGAGCTTGGTGGCCGTGGATGACGATTGCACCGTGTAGTCAGAACTATCTCCGTTGCCAGTTACTACGATGGGGTCAAGCACTGTCACGTTGGAGTCGGAGAGCTGTGGCTCCTGCGCAAATGCAGCGAACGCATGCAGCGATCCTGACAGCGCAGTGCCCAGACCCAGGAGGCGAGCGAAGCGCCATGCATGACGGGTACGGCGGCCGCTTTTGGAAGGGGCGTTCGTTCTGGAGCAAGAGCCCGTACTCTGAGAAGCAACGGCAGTTGACTTTGTAGACGATGCGTTCTTTAGAATGATTTGAGTATTCAAACTTGCCCCCTGAAAATCCGACTCGGTGCTGAGTGAACTTCCAAGAAGAAGTCACACGGTCTCACCGCGTATCGGATCATCAGTGCTGGCCGATAGCGAAGCTTGGCCAAGATGTTGTTTGAATCGGACATGCAGCGCACATCGTCGCTCGGACCAATGATTCGCGTCTGAAACGGCGAAGCTCCCCTTCGGCGTAAGACAGGCTGTGATGGTCTGCGTCGCCAGCGTGCACGACCCATTCATTAGCCTGATCAGAACGCTTCCAATTCGTCGGCCCTCTGCTGACTGCCTCCAGGCCGCCGCTTCGGCATCAGTTCGTTCTGTTGTTCAGAGGCAGCATTGCGAGCTATCAGACCGTTTGCTCCACGCTGGGACACTTTTCGAATTGTGTGGCATTGCCGATAGGAGAAACTTCGATCATAAGTTTCGTGTAGCTGCCAATTTCGAAATATCGGTCCTATGCGTTCATGCTTGCTTTAGACGACAACATTCCCATCGATCTCGATGTCGACGCCGGCATCCGAAAAGTCACGGCAATGGGCGTTCCCGTCGAGGCGAGATACTGGGAATATCGCCGTCATCGCCACAAGCGCTCGCAGCTTGTTTATGTGATGCGAGGCATCGTGAACTGCGAAGTCGACAATGCGGTGTGGGTCATACCACCCAATTGCGCGATCTGGATTCCGGGTGGCGCGGAGCACTCGCTGCGCGGCTGGGGAGCGGCTGAGTGCTACTCACTGTTTATCGATCCGAGTCGAGACCCCATGGGCCTGTCCCAGTGCCACACGCTCTCGGTTACTCTCCTTCTCAGGGAACTCATCATCGAAGCAGCCAAGCTGCCGGAAGCCTATGATGAAGAGGGCAGTGAAGGACGGCTGATCGCAACCCTTCTCGACCAACTCTCGGTAGCGCCAGTCGAAGATTTTTGCCTTCCCCTGCCACAAGACGCTCGGATCAAAAGGATGGCGAGAAGGCTGCTCGAGCATCCTTCCGACAAGACGACATTGAGCGAATGGGCGTTGCGAATTGGCATGAGCGAACGGAATCTTAGCCGTCTGCTCCTTGCTGAAACCGGCATGAATTTCAGCCACTGGCGCCGACAACTTCACGTCATTCACGCCTTGAGGCGTCTGATTTCTGGCGAACTGGTGCAGAATGTGGCACTCGATCTCGGCTATGAAAACGCGAGCGGCTTTATCACGATGTTCCGTAAGGTTGTCGGCAAGCCGCCCGCCCGATACTTGTCGGAAGGACAGCTCTGCGCTTACCATCGTTCATGTTTGCGTAGGATTGTAACGGGGTGACGGCTGCCATCTGCTAGCAGATGTCCGCGCGTTTTAGATTACGCATTGCAAACGCGACTTTGGCCACGACCGTCGCCCTTGCAATGGGAGAGGCGGTATCCTCACCACGCAACGGCTTTTGCAGCGCTATGGCCTCAGTCTTGGCCATCGGACTGAGCTTCATCGAGCTACTCCCAATCCACGACATCGTCACGTTCGGATCACGGCCTTCTGGGGTGCCGCCAACGCGCGAGGGCGAATGCGGCACGCTACGCGCCGCCCATCCCCCTCCATGCTTCGCCTAATTCCGGGGTTTCCCGACACCCGGACTCCACCAGCGAACCACGGAGGATTCCATGTGCGCGCAACACTCCCGCGCCCGAAGGGGACGACCACGGCGGCCAGTCCCGCAAGCGCTTCCTGATGATCTCTACGACTACGGCGACGATACGACACCGCCGCCGGCTCCGCGACGCCGCAATCTGTCGCCTGACACCTTCGATGTCGAGAAGCTGCCGGTCATCGACGACTGGCCGGAGCGCGTTCCTGTTACCGAAGCCGAGGTGGATATTTTCGAGCGTTATTTCGGCGATGTTCTCGACCGATTGTTCGGCCCCCTTGATGTTCCTCCTGATTCCGGGGACTTGCATCAATTATCTTCTGATGATAACAGTAAGCCATGAGCGAGGATCGTGACCCGAGCCTCGACACGCTTCTCGACCTCGACGGTCAGGTGCTCGTTGTCGACCCCGAGGGCGGTCATTGGGTGAAGTTCGTCATCACTCGTATTCCGGTGTCATCGGAAAAGCCGCATGGCCTCGATTACTCGCTCACGCTTCACGGGCCTTCGGGCGAACGGTTGGTCGGCTTTGACAACGCCCATCCTGTCGGCCGGGGCAAACGCGGCGAGCCGATGGACCATCGTCACCGCCTCCAGACCGCGAAGCCTTACGCCTACGAGGATGCGGCCACGTTGCTGGCCGACTTCTGGCAGGTGGTGGACGCGGTGTTAAAGGAGCGAGGCGTGCTATGACCACCCTGAAAGTCGGGATTGCCGACTACGATGAAATGAAGGCCCGCACCATGCGGATCGCGCGCGGCGAGGAAAAGCCGGTGGCGGATGATCCAAAGGTGTGGTTCACCTCCACCGAATCTTTCGCGCAAATCCTCTCCAGCGGAAATCGCGAGCTACTGCGTGTCATCGACGAGCAAGCGCCCGGTTCGCTGGAGGAGCTGTCGCAGATCACCGGACGGGCCAAGTCTAACCTGTCCCGAACCCTGAAGAAAATGGCGAGCTACGGCCTTGTCCGTATGGACCCCGGCGAAGGTCAAAAGGTCGTGCCGAAGGTGCTGCATGACCGGGTAGCCTTGGAACTGCCCTTGCTCGAACGGCGCGAAGCGAAGGGAGGCCGCCCATGAACATTCAAAGTCCGCATGTCGTGCAGCGCGCGGCGCTCTATCTGCGCGTCTCGACGACGCGACAGGCCGAGCATGACGTATCGATCCCCGACCAGCGTAAGCAGGGCGAAACCTATTGCACTTCGCGCGGCTATCAGCTCGTCGAAACCTTCGTGGAAGCTGGTGCTTCAGCCACCAATGACCGTCGCCCCGAGTTCCAGCGCATGATCGAAGCGGGCACGTCAAAGCCCGCGCCGTTCGATGTCGTCGTGGTTCACAGCTTCTCGCGCTTCTTCCGCGATCACTTCGAGTTGGAGTTCTACGTCCGCAAGCTGGCAAAGAACGGCGTCAAGCTCGTCTCCATCACGCAGGAGATGGGCGACGATCCCATGCACGTCATGATGCGGCAGATTATGGCGCTGTTCGACGAGTATCAGTCCAAGGAGAACGCCAAGCACGTCCTGCGCGCCATGAACGAGAATGCCCGACAGGGCTTCTGGAACGGCGCGCTACCGCCGATCGGCTATCGCATCGTCGCGGCCGAGCAGCGCGGCTCGAAGACCAAGAAGAAGCTGGAGATCGATCCGCTGCACGCCGAAACAGTCCGGCTGATCTACCGGCTGTTCCTCGAAGGCGATGGCAAGACCGGCCCGCTCGGCGTCAAGGCGATCACCTGCTATCTTAACGAACGTCGTATCTTCACCCGTGATGGCGGGCGCTGGGGCCTCGCGCAAATCCATGCGATCCTGACCCGCACGACCTATATCGGCGAGCACAGGTTCAATACGCGCTTGCACAAGAACCGCGAGAAGAAGCCTGAAAGCGAAGTCGCGATCATGGCGGTCCCACCGCTGCTTGACCGCGAAACCTTCGAATCGGTGCAAGCGAAGCTGAAATCCCGCAATCCCATGCTGGTGCCGGCTCGCGTCACCAGCGGGCCGACCCTTCTGACTGGCATCTGCTTTTGCTCCAAGTGCGGAGGGGCGATGACGCTCCGCACCGGGAGGGGGAGCGCGGGCGGCACATATCGCTACTATACCTGCTCGACCAAGGCGCGGCAGGGCAAAACCGGCTGTGAAGGTCGCTCCTTCCCGATGGACAAGCTCGACGATCTGGTCGCGAGCCATCTGGAAGAACGCTTGCTCCAGCCCAAGCGGCTGGTAACCATCCTCATCAGCCTGCTCGGCCGCCGCGAGGAACGTGCCGAACGCCGTCGTGAGCATCTCGCCGAACTCAACCGGCGAATCACGGAGACCGACCAGCGGCTCAACAGACTCTACGACGCGATCGAAGCTGGTCTCGCCGATCTGAGCGATTCGGTGCTGAAAGAGCGCATGGCGGGTCTCAAGGCGATACGAGATCAGGCGCTAGCCGACGCCGACCGTACCCAGGCCACGCTCGACAGCGCCGGAAATCAGGCGATCACGGTGGACATGATCGACGCCTTGGCCGCTGAGGCCCGCAACGGATTGCGGCTTGAAGGTGGCGGCTATCGGCGGGATCACCTGCGCGCGCTGGCGCAGCGCGTCGAGGTCGCTGATACTGAAATTCGGATCATGGGATCGAAATCGGAACTGCTTCGAACGCTCGTGGCCGCTTCAAGCGTAAAATCGGCGGCATTCGGCGTTCATAGTTCTGTACTGAAATGGCGCACCCGAAGAGATTCGAACTCCTGACCCCCAGATTCGTAGTCTGGTGCTCTATCCAGCTGAGCTACGGGTGCGTCTGACGCCGTCGTTTCCGTTGGCGTGCCGATCCTCTAAAGCGAGACGTGTTTGATTGCAAGCGGAATCGATAAAAAAATCCGGTTTGATTTCCAGTTTGTCTCTAATAGTCTGAAGAAATTCGGCTTTTCTCCGTCATCCTTGAATCCGGCTTCATTATGCTCGAAGCCGGAAGGTGTCGAGCGCCACTGGCCTGTCGGGAATTTCGATCCGGAACTGTGTGCCAGAGGAGGGTTTTTCCATCAGCGCGATCGTTCCGCCGTGCGCCAGCACGATTTCGCGGGCGATGGCGAGGCCGAGGCCCGTGCCGCCCGATCTGGCTGAGCCGCGAAACGGTGTGAACAGGTTTTCGCGGGCCTTGCGTGGCAGGCCAGGTCCGTTGTCGTCAACGGTGATTGCAACAACGCTGCCGATGCGGTGGGCTGATAGCATGATGCGGGGTGTTGCGGTGGTCATTTCGATCATGGCGGACGAAAGCGCCTGGGCAGCATTGCGGCAGAGATTATGGATGACACGAAACAATTGTTCGCTGTCGGCATCGATTTCGATGTCAGGTGCAATCTGATCGACAAAGTCGATGCCCTTATCCAGGGCGAGAATATCCTGCACTTCCTGACTGAGCGTGGAGAGCACAAACCGACGCCGGCGGGGCTCGGCCTCCGAAGCCTGTCCATAGGCCAGAACTTCACTCGTATAACCCACGGCCCGGTCGATCGTGCGGACCAGTTTAGGCGCAAAGCTCTTCACCATCGGATCATCGACATCCACCAACCGGTCGGACATCAACTGGGCAGAGGCAAGGATATTGCGCATGTCATGATTGATCTTGGAAACGGCAAGCCCGAGATCGGCCAGGCTTTTCTGCTGCCTCAGGGTCTTTTGCAGGTCCTCCTGCATCGTGGCCAGATGGCGGGCGACAAAGGCCAACTCGTCGCGACCACTGACCACTTCCATGACCCTGTCAGGATTTTCCGGATCGCTGGCAAATCCCTGTATATTGCGGCTCAGCCGACGAATCGGATTGATGAGCATCCGGTTCAGCGTCACGAACAGCAGGAGGCCGGTGATCACCGAAATGATCAACGACACGACGGCAATGCGCGTTGCATAGGCCAATAATCCGCGATGCAGAGGCGCATCGGACATCACCACTTCCACCCGCATCGACGTATCGCCGATCGGGCCGGAAACGCTGATCAGCCTATTGCCGCCGAATAGCAGGGTGTCGACTGCGTCCTTGATGGCCGTCAATGTCCCCACATCGGAAATGTCATATTGACCATCCACTTCCTGTGGCATGTCCGCCATGGCCAGCAGCCGCGTCGTACCATCCTTGGTGAGCGCAATCGCCTTGGTTCCGGTGGCAAGCAGGGTGTCGGCCTGGACGTCCTTGGGAAGTTCAGGTGGCTGTAGCCCATCGATCACCACTGCGGCGGCCGCGGCCTTGTTGATATGGTTTTTCAGCCAATTGAGGCGCATCGTGGCAATCGACGGCGCAAAAATCAGCACCTGCGCCGCAAGGACGAAAACCACAGTCAACACCAGCAGCTTGCCGGAAAGGCCGCGCAACCGGCTGGGCATCGACGCTGCCTGCGCCTGCTTTGCGTCCTGTGCCTTTCGCCTGCCCATCGACTAGCCTCATTTTGCCGGGTGGTACTTTGGTTTTCTGTACCGTTTGCCAGCTGTGCCGCATCATTTAGATCACAGCATACCATGCCTCATGCATCCGGTAAAATGCGGTGCAGCAAAGATTTCGGTTCCAGCGCGATCCATCAAACATGGTGTATTCAGGTTCGCTCTGGCATTTTAAGTAAGGCATGATGGTGGGTCTGGCAGTCGTTCGCTTGAATGGCGACAAGCAAAAAACGCCCGGTTCCGGCGGATTTTGCCAGAGTTCTGCCCCCCGGAAAGCCCCGGCAAGATTGACTCTCGCCTCTATCCTCCGTATAAGCCGCGCGGCTTGCATAGGTTTCCCGTTCTGCGGCCCCGTAATGCTTGCCGTAATCCTAACGCTCTTGCAATTCGTTGCAAACCCAAGAAGGGCCGCACACCGCGGTATTTAAAAAAATGAAGCGTACCTATCAACCGTCCAAGCTCGTTCGCGCACGTCGTCACGGCTTTCGCGCTCGCATGGCAACCAAGGGTGGCCGCAAGGTTCTGTGTGCTCGTCGCGCTCGTGGCCGCGCACGTCTTTCGGCTTAAGGCTGGGTTGGCCCGATGAAAGCGCCGGGCTTATGACGTCACTTAAGACATCCATAACTGTCGGGCGGCTGAAAAGCCGCCCGCAGTTTCTTGCTGTTCGCGCCGGCGAAAAACGCAAGGGGCGCTACATTCTCCTAGAAGTGCTGGATCGGGCCGAGCCCGATACGCCGCCTCGCGTCGGTTTCACCGTCACGAAAAAGCATGGCAATGCTGTCGAGCGCAATCGTATGCGACGCCGGTTAAAAGAAGCTGTGCGGACTGGCGTGGGCTTTGCAATGCAGCCCGGACATGACTATGTGATCGTTGCGCGACGCGACGTGCTTGCGGCTCCTTTTAGCGAGCTTCGGGACGTGTTGCAGCGCCGTATTCAAGAAAAATCCAATGTTCGGCGTCAAGATACGGCCCGTTCCAGGAAAGTATGATGGAAAACAACCGCAATTATCTCATCGCGATTGCACTGTCGGTGATGGTCGTCCTGGGCTGGCAGTTCTTCTACATGAACCCGCGGATCGAGGCGCAAAGACAGGCTGAGCAGGCCCAACAGGCACAACAGGCAAAGACCCCGGCCACTCAGGCAACGCCGGGGGCGGCCGTCAATGGTGCCCTGCCAGGTCAGACCCAGGCCAGCGCCACGACAAGCCGCGAAGACGCTGTCGCCAAGTCGGCTCGGGTTGAAATCAATACCGAAGCGCTGTCCGGCTCCATCAATCTCACGGGTGCACGGCTCGATGATCTTCGCCTGAAGGGCTATCACGAGACCGTCGACAAGACGAGCCCGATCATTACCCTGCTCAATCCGGCCGATACCAAGGACGGCTATTTCGCCGAAATCGGCTTTATCGGCGGCGAGAAATCCGGCAGCGTTCCAGGGCCATCAACGGTCTGGACGGTCAAGGATGGCCAGACACTGACCGAAACCACCCCGGTAACGCTGACCTATACCAATGAAGCCGGCCTCACCTTCAGCCGGAAGATTTCGGTCGACAAGCATTACATGTTCACGATCGAAGACACGGTTGCCAATGCCGGGGGCGCTGACGTCAGCCTTGCCCCCTATGGCCGTGTTACCCGCTACAACAAGCCCGCCGTTGCCTCCACCTATGTGCTGCATGAAGGCTTCATCGGCGTGATGGGCTCGGGCGACGGGAAGTTTGCCTCGGTTGAAGCAAAATATGCGGCTATCGAAAAAGAAAACGAGACCAATGCCAAGGCAACCGGTGGCTGGCTCGGGATTACCGATAAATATTGGGCCGCGACCCTCGTGCCACCGCAGGCGCTGGCCTATGATTCCCGCTTCTCGCATTTTACCGATGGCCAGGCTCGCTTCCAGGCGGATTACAAGAACGATCCGGTGACGATTGCACCGGGCCAATCGACCACGCTGAAGACGCTGCTGTTTGCCGGCGCCAAGGAAGTTCCTGTTGTTGATGGCTATGCGCTCGACAAGTCCTGGTTCGGACAGGCGTTTACCAATCTGTTTGCCGGTGCCAAAGACACGGTGCAGCAATATGACATTCCACGTTTCGATCTTCTGATCGATTGGGGCTGGTTCTATTTCCTCACCAAGCCGATGTTCAAACTGATGGACTTCTTCTTCCGTCAGGTTGGCAATTTCGGTGTGGCTATCTTGCTGACGACCATCGCCGTCAAGCTGTTGTTCTTCCCGCTGGCCAGCAAGCAATATGCGTCCATGGCCAATATGAAGCGCATGCAGCCGAAGATGGAAGAGTTGAAGGCCAAGCACGGCGATGACCGTATGGCCCTGCAACAGGCGATGATGGAGCTCTACAAGACCGAGAAGATCAATCCGGTCGCCGGTTGCTGGCCGCTGCTGTTGCAGATCCCGGTGTTTTTCGCGCTCTACAAAGTGATTTATATCACTATTGAAATGCGCCACGCGCCGTTCTTTGGCTGGATTCATGACTTGTCGGCTCCAGATCCAACCAGCTTTGTCAACCTGTTCGGCCTGCTGCCGTTCGAGTCGCCCGCCATGCTGCATCTCGGCATCTGGCCGATCATCATGGGCATTACCATGTTCGTGCAGATGCGCATGAACCCGACGCCGCCGGACCCGACCCAGGCCATGTTGTTCAATTGGATGCCGCTGGTCTTCACCTTCATGCTCGGGTCTTTCCCGGCCGGTCTGGTGATTTACTGGGCCTGGAACAATACGCTGTCGGTGTTGCAGCAGTCGATCATCATGAAGCGCCATGGGGTGAAGATCGAACTATTCGATAATCTCAAGGGGCTTTTGCGGCGAAAATCCGCTAAGACGAAGTAATCAGGCCAGATGACAGCAAAGCCCCGGCCTCGCGCCGGGGTTTTTGTTTGATCTGTGGATCAGGATCTGCCGCAGGAGAGAAGACGATGACTGCAACAAAGGCAACGAGCGACCAGCCGCTGTTTGGCCGGCCATGGATTTTTATCCGCGGCGTGCCATCGATGAAATTTCTGCCGCCGGAAGGCCCGCTGGAGATCGCCTTCGCGGGGCGCTCCAACGTGGGGAAATCATCGCTGATCAATGCGCTCGTCGGCCAGAAGGGCCTGGCGCGCACGTCCAACACGCCTGGCCGGACTCAGGAGCTGAACTATTTCGTTCCCGAGGGCTATAGCGGAGAGGGCGATGACCTGCCGCCGATGGCGCTGGTCGACATGCCGGGCTATGGCTATGCCAAGGCACCCAAAGACCATGTGGATGCGTGGACCAAGCTGGTCTTCGACTATCTGCGCGGACGGGCGACGTTGAAGCGGGTGTATCTGCTGATCGACAGCCGCCACGGCATCAAGAAGAATGACGAGGATGTACTGACATTGCTCGACAAGGCGGCGATGTCCTACCAGATCGTGCTGACCAAGACGGATAAGATCAAGGAGGCGGGCGTGCCGCGTCTGATCGAGGAAACGCTCGAGAAAATCCGCAAGCGTCCGGCAGCCTATCCCTTCGTCCTTTCGACGTCCTCGGAAAAAGACAACGGATTGAAAGAATTGCGTGCGGCGATTTGCGAAACCGTCGGGCATTTCGGCTGATGTAATGCACCTCCCGGCCTTGCGGTAACCGTTGGGCTTGCGGGTGGAGGCTTTGTCTTCTGGTATTTGGCTGGCGAAATGGCAAAAAAAGCCCGGCGGTAGGTGGCACTCTACCGCCGGGCACTGCCGAAACTGCCAGTCTTTACCGGATTAGCGGCCCGCCAGCCGCTCTTCCAGGTCGGACTGTGAGGGGGTTACATCTTCGGCAGCAAGACCTTGTCGATGACATGGATAACGCCATTCGACTGTTTCACATCGGCGATGGTCACATGGGCAACGCCGCCGGTCTCATCCGTCAGGGTGATCTTGCCCTTGGATTCCTTGGCCTTCAGCACGCAGCCGCCAACCGTCTTGACGTCATGCTCGCCACCATCGTCCTTGATCATCTTTTCGATGGCCGTGGACATGGCATCGGCGGCAACCACATGGCAGGTCAGCACCTTCGTCAGCTTTTCCTTGTTTTCCGGCTTCAGCAGGGTTTCCACCGTACCTTTCGGCAATTTGTCAAAGGCTTCGTTGGTGGGCGCAAAGACCGTGAACGGGCCTTTGCCCTCCAGTGTTTCGACCAGGCCAGCCGCCTTGACTGCGGCGACAAGGGTCGTGTGATCCTTGGAATTCACGGCGTTTTCAACGATATTTTTGTTTTCATACATGGCGGCGCCACCGACCATCGGGTTCTTGGCAAAGGCCACGGCGCTTCCGGCCGCAATGATGGAAACGGCGGCCAGCAGGCGAAGGGTGGTCTTGGTCATGGGTCTAGGTCCTCTTCCCGGTTGATTATGTCTTTGGCTCGCATGGCCGCAGGCGCGATCGGCCAGAAACCATGCAGCAGATTGAAAACCGTTACAGCAGCCTTGGATGGCGCCGTCAGACGCAGGCTTTTGTAACGTCCCCGCGCAATGGCGGGGACAATGGTAAAGACGGAGGTTTGGGAAAAAGAGTTTCAGGTTCGGTGCAGAAAAATGAAAATGACTTTTAATATTTTGATTTTAAAGCACTATTTCTCTTAAGGGATATGAGTTTTGCCTGAAGCGATCACCGGCCCTGTCGCCGTCCCCGTCGGCGAACCACCGAAAGGCTCAATGCTGACGGCGAGCGTGACGCCATCCTTCAGACGTGGGCGCATGCTGTCGGGAACCAGGAATTCACCCTCGCCAGATTGCGGGAGCACGCCAAGCGAGCGCGGTGGCTTATTCGCCTCGACCATCCATAATTCCAGCGATTTCTGGCCCTCGGCACGCGACGCGACTGGCGTGACGCGCAGCCGTCCGCTTTGCCGGTCATAGCTGGCAACCAGCGACAAATCTGCATTTTGAGTTTCCAGATCCGCCACCAGCGGGCGCGCGCCGTAACGGCTCTCCCAGACGCCGAGCTCGACGCCGATCAGACTGGCGACCGCGATCAGACTGGTCAACGACAGGCCGCGCCAGAAGGGGACGGAATGCCAAAGTCTTACCCAGGGACCAGCGGGGCCGGTGCTCTTCTCGGTAAACAGCCGGGCTTCCAGCTTCTGGAAACTTTCCGGTCGAGGCAATTCCACGCCATAATCGTCATTGAACTGTGAAAGGTTCTCCTCCCAGCGCTGGACGATAGCGGCGAAGGGCCTATCCCGCTTTAGCCGGGCCTCCACCTCAACACGGCCTTTGGCCGAAAGCACGCCGAGCACATATTCCCCCGCCAGAACCTCGTCCCTGGAGCGGTCTCCCTTGCTCTGATCCGGTGTCGTCATCTTTCCAAGCACTCTCTCAATGCCAAAAGGCTGCGTCGCAGCCATGTCCTCATCGTGTTCAACGGTACATTGAACTGCTCCGCCAACTCCTGATAGCTAAGCCCCTCCACATAGGCCTGCCGCACGGCGGCGGCACGATCAGCTTCCAACGCTTCCATGCAGCTGTCAATGCGCTTTCCTTCACTGCGTATGCTGGCGGTCTGTTCCGGGTCTGGTGCGCTGTCGGCAACATGCCATGCCTCGTCGAGTTCGGCGGCAACTGGTGTCCTCGTGCGCAGGCGGTCGATGCAATGGTAACGGGCAATCGTTCCAAGCCAGCCCATGGCGTTATGGCCGGTTGCGGCAAAGCTTTGAGCCCTCTGCCAGATTTTTACGAAGATTTCCTGCATCGCGTCTTCCGCCTCGCCTCTGTCTTTCAGCAGACGGAGGCAGATGCCAAAAAGTTTCGGGCTGGTGCGCCGATAAAGCTCTGACAGGGCCATCCGGTCCTTTAGCGCTATTTTCCCCAGCAATATCCCGATCTCATCGCTCATCCATGCATCCACTTCGCGTAATGGTCCAGGAATAGCTGCGCTCATTGCAGTTTCCCCATATCATTTCGATCAACAGTGCCGTCTGGATTATTCCATCTGCCGTATTCTTGAGGTAAAAGGCGCCGAACCAACCGAAGGGATCCTCAATGAGCGCCTCCGAAAGCCAGACCCAGGCCCGCCTTCTTGCGCAGGCGTTGCCCTTCATGCAGCGCTATGAAAACAAGACGATTGTCGTGAAATATGGTGGCCACGCCATGGGCGATGCCGAATTGGGCCGGGCCTTTGCCGCCGATATCGCGCTGCTGAAACAGTCCGGTGTCAACCCGATTGTCGTGCATGGCGGTGGCCCGCAGATCGGCGCGATGCTGACTAAGATGGGGATCGAATCGAAATTCGAGGGCGGCCTGCGCGTCACCGATCAGAAAACCGTCGAAATCGTCGAAATGGTGCTGGCCGGATCGATCAACAAGGAAATCGTCGCGCTGATCAACCAGACCGGCGAATGGGCAATCGGGCTCTGCGGCAAGGACGGCAACATGGTGTTTGCTGAAAAGGCCAAGAAAACCGTTATCGATCCGGATTCCCATATCGAACGCGTTCTGGACCTTGGCTTTGTCGGTGAAGTGGTCGAGGTTGATCGCACGCTGCTCGATCTTCTGGCGAAGTCGGAAATGATCCCGGTCATCGCCCCCGTCGCCCCCGGTCGGGATGGCCATACCTATAATATCAATGCCGATACCTTTGCCGGCGCCATTGCCGGTGCGCTCAGGGCTGACCGGCTGCTGTTTCTAACCGATGTCCCTGGCGTGCTGGACAAAAATGGCGAACTGTTCAAGGAATTGTCGGTGGCCCAGGCTCGCGCACTGATCAAGGATGGCACGATTTCCGGCGGCATGATCCCCAAGGTCGAAACCTGCATCGACGCAATCAATGCAGGGGTGCATGGCGTTGTCATCCTGAACGGCAAGACGGCGCATTCCGTGCTGTTGGAAATCTTCACGGAACATGGCGCGGGTACGCTGATCGTGCCCTGAAACTATGCAGTCAGGTCTTCGGCGCCGCGCAGGTCAAGCACGGCGCCGATCCGGCTCAGATCCTTTCCGTGACGGCTGCTGCTAGCGGAATGGCGGGCTGCGCGCCAGCCTTCAGACAGGCGAGTGATCCGGCGACGGCAGCGCGGTGCAGCGCCTGTTCAAATCCAAGACCGGCATCCAAACCAGCGGCGAGATAACCGCAGAACGTATCCCCGGCACCGACTGTATCGACCGGCTCGATGGTCAGACCGGATGCTCGCTCAATCTTGCCGTCGCGGATGGCAATGACGCCTTCGGCCCCAAGCGTTACGATCAGGATCTGTCCGGTTTCGCCGTGTATACGGACAAGGGCGGCCTCGCGTTCCGCAGCCCCCATGTTGGTCTCGCCAGCCAGCCGCTCGAACTCGGTTTCATTGGCGATGACGATATCGGCCATTCGTCCGAGGCGCGCGGCCTCATCCGTCAGCGGCGCAATATTGAGGATGGTACGGATACCGGCGGCCTTGGCCTCATGCAGGGCGGTTTCCACGGCAGCGGCTGGAATTTCGAGCTGGAGCACCAGACTGTCGTTGCGGGTCATGGTCTTGATAGCGGCGCTTGCATCGGCGCTGGTCAGGCTGCCATTGGCACCTGGAACGACAGCGATCATGTTTTCGCCGTCACCGCCGACGAGAATGAGTGCGGTTCCCGTTGCTTCCGCTACGGTCTTGACGCTGTCGAGATCCGCTCCGCTTTCCTCCAGAAGCGCCAGTGCAGGGGTGGCGAACCCATCCTTGCCGACCGCGCCAGCCATCCGCACCTGGGCGCCTGCGCGGCGTGCAGCAAGCGCCTGATTGGCGCCCTTGCCGCCGGCTGCCGTGGCAAAGCCGTTGCCGGCCACTGTCTCACCTGGCTTGGGCAGACGGCTGGTGGTCGCGATGAGATCCATGTTGATGGAGCCGAAAACGGTAATCATGGGCGCACTCCTGACGATGCTGCTTGAACGATGCGGGCCTGAAAGAAACCGGTCCGACTGATTCGGGCTCTGTTTTGCGGCAGGGATCAGTCTTCGTCAACAAGGCGCAGCTTGAGAAGACCGGTCCGGCTCTCGACGCTAGCATCTGTTTGTGGTGCTGGCTTTGCCGTCGGATCCGGCGCGCTGGCAAAATCCATCGCCTCTATTCTGGCACTGCGCCGATTGAGCTTGTCGGTCGAGGTCAGGATCATCTCGACATCTTTCTGGGCGGCCAGGAAATGGCTTTGCAGCTTGCGGGTCCGTTCGTCGAGCCGCCCGAGATCCTCCATCAGATGGATGACCTCGCCCTGGATCAGGTGAGCCTGTTCGCGCATCCGCTGATCCTTCAGCACGGCCTGGATGACCTGGATCGACAGCATCAGGAGGGAGGGCGAAACGATCACCACCCGCAGCTTATGGGCGCGCTGGACGATCCCCTCGAAATTCTCGTGGATTTCCGCAAAGATCGATTCGGATGGCACGAACAGGAAGGCCGTATCCTGTGTCTCACCATGCATCAGGTATTTCTCGGAAATATCCTTGAGATGCACCTCCATGTCGCGTCGAAATTGCTGGCCCGCAAGCTTTTTCTGTTCTGGCGTCGCCCCATCGCGGATGGCGTTCCAGGCTTCGAGCGGAAATTTGGCATCGATCACCAACGGCGGCTGACCGTTCGGCATCCGTATGGTGCAATCGGGCCTTGTTCCGTTGGAAAGCGTTTCCTGGAAAGCATAGGCACCCATCGGCAGGCCATCGGCAATAATGGTTTCCATTCGGGCCTGACCGAAGGCGCCGCGCGTCTGCTTGTTGGACAGAATGGCCTGCAACCCGACCACATCCTTTGCCAGGGACTGGATGTTGTTCTGCGCGGCATCGATCACCGCCAGCCGCTCCTGCAGGATGCGCAGATTGTCATGGGTGGATTTCGTCTGTTCGGTAATCGTGCTTCCCAGCCGGTGGGTCATGCCGTCCAGCCGCTCGTTGATACTGCGGTTGAACTCCGATTGCCGGGCGCCGAACAGATCCGTCATGGTGGCAAGCCGGCCCTGCATTTCGGCTTGCGCCTGCATCAGCGCCTCCAGACGGCGATCCTCGCTCGCCTGCCGCTCGGCGGCAACCGCGGCTTCGAGGTCGAAATCCTCCTTTTGCCGAAGTTTTAAACGCAGACGCAGCCAGAGAGCAGCGAGCATAACCACGGCCAGGATCAGCGCCAGGGCACCGAAACTGAACTGGTTTTCACCATAGGCGAGTGCGGGCCTGCTGAGGGCGGAAAGCAATTGGTTCATGGGCGCAATCTAGCAGGTTTGTCGTCGAAGACTAGATCAAATCATGAACAAAATCTGTGATGCCGGCCAGTTTTTTGGAAAGGGCATCGGTAGGAATTCTATCAAATATTTCGAAAATCGAAATGACTGGAGGTGTCAGGCCTTCATTGACGAGAATGAGCAAGCCTTCCCCCGCCCATTAACGCCAATGGTTTCGGCTGTTCCACATGCTCCAAGAGAGGGCAGGGCGGCCGCCATCGCCCATCTTGCCGTCTCCATTTCATGCCCTCGATTCGCCGAGCGCGCAGCTGCATGTCCAATCATTCTCCAAGGTCGTTTCAACCCACGTGAATTCGCGGCTGAATTTAAATTAAGGAAATAAAATCAAACGAATAGAAAAGCCGTAAGCCTCGCACAAGTTTTTATGGACATCAATTCTCTACGACAACAATTATACAGAAAGACCGTTATATGTCTCTTGCATCTGCAATGAACTCATCGGTATCGGGGCTGACGGCGCAGTCCAATAAACTCACCTCCATCGGGGATAATATTTCCAATACGAGCACGACCGGCTACAAAGGCACGGAGACTGCTTTTTCCAGTTTGGTGAATGGCGGAACGACTTCGACGACCACCCAAACAGTATCCCAATCGGGCGATCTGGAATCGACATCGTCGGAGACGGATCTGGCGATCGACGGTGACGGATATTTCGTTGTCCAGAACGATGAGGGTGATGTTTTCCTGACCCGTCAAGGCGACTTCGAAATCGACGAGGATGGTTACCTTGTGAACTCATCCGGTTACACGTTGCTGGGCTATTCCTATGACAATGGCGAACCGGCTTCTGTCATCAATGGTTTCGACGGTCTTGAACCGGTGAAAATTGACACGAGCGAGGTCACGGCAGCGGCCACGACCTCCGGCGAAGTCAGCGGCAATCTGGAAAGCGATGAAGAAGTCGTTTCTGGGGATACGCCGTCTTCGAACTCGGCGGATGCCACCTACACGGCGAAGTCTTCGATCGTCACTTATGACGAGCAGGGTGCCTCCACCCAATACGACATCTATTTCACCAAGACCGATGACGATGAGTGGGAGGTTTCGATCTACCGCAATGACGAGGCTAATGACGATGATGACGGAACCAGCTTCCCCTATGATAATGGTGAGCTAGGCTCGACAACATTGACCTTCGATAGCACAGGGGAGTTGGAAGACGGCAGCACGAGCACCCTGTCCTTCACCGATTCCGAGACAGGCCTTACGATTGATCTGGATTTTTCGGATATCACCCAGACGGCCACCTCCACCAGCATAGAGGGTAGCGCAAACGGCAGTGCTGCCAGCAGCTCGTCCGACTACACGATCGGCAGCGATGGCGTTATCAGCACCGTCTCTTCCGACGGAACCACGACAGATACCTACAAGATTGCTCTGGCTACCGTCGCCAGCCCTGACAACCTTGAGGAAGTCGATGGCACTGCCTATCAGGTGGATGCAGATTCCGGTACCGTCGTCGTCGGCTTTGCTGGCACAGGCAGCTTCGGCACCATCGAATCCAGCACGCTGGAAAGTTCAAACGTCGACCTTGCGTCTGAACTGTCGGACATGATCGCCGCTCAGCGCGCCTATAGCGCTAACTCCAAGGTGTTCCAGACGGCAGCCGACATGCTCGACACCGTCATCAACATGGTCCGGTAACGGATCGCAGATCTATCGGCTGTCATCTCTCTGAACGCATGGAAAGATTATGCAGCAGATATAAGGCGTTACAGCGTCGCGTGCCATATATGCCGCACGGCGCTGTCAGAGGAGCAAAGGAAAGGCCCATTCCTTTACCAGCGCGCCACGCTTGATCGCCGTCGCTCATTCCGATGGCGATTCCCGGAAAACCTGCCGTGTGCCCGCACGGCAGGTTTTTCCTTTTTTCCGTATAGGTCGTCCCATACGATCACGCGGTTTCAGCCGTTTCGATTTCATACCGCCGGGCGATGATATCCCAGGCCTCGTCAGCGGTTTCGACAAAGCTCAACAGCTTGACATCGTCGGGTGCAATGGTTCCGAACTCCGCCAGGCTGTCGAAATCAATGATCCTGTGCCAGAATTCCCGACCGAACAGGATGAGCGGGATTGGCGCCATACGCTTGGTCTGGATCAGCGTCACCGCCTCGAACATTTCGTCCAGCGTGCCGAAACCGCCGGGAAAGACGACGATTGCCTTGGCCCGCATCAGGAAATGCATCTTGCGGATGGCAAAATAGTGGAAGTTGAAGGACAGGTCCGGCGTCACGAACGCATTGGGCGCCTGTTCATGCGGCAGCACGATGTTCAAGCCGATCGATGGCGCACCGACGTCGGCGGCACCGCGATTTCCCGCTTCCATCACGCCTGGCCCGCCGCCGGTAACGATCACATATTCCTGATAGTTGAACCGTGCCGCGTATTGGCTGCATTGCCGGGCAAAGGCGCGGGCTTCATCATAAAACACCGATGCGGCTTCGAGATTGCGCCGCTGTATGTCGTTGCGCGCCGCCCAGGCGGATTGGCCGGGTGCCGGAATGCGCGCACCGCCGAACATCACCACGGTGGATTTGATGCCCCGTTCGGAAAGCACCATTTCGGTTTTCAGCAATTCCAGCTGCAAACGCACGGGGCGCAATTCTTCCCGGCACAGGAAATCTTCATCGGCATAGGCCAGACGATAGGATGGCGACAAGGTCTGCGGCGTTTGCGGCACGATCCGGGCATTCTGGCGGTCCGTCTGATTGTCCTTCAGCGGCGCCCAGCTGCCATCCGTCTTTCGCCGTTTTCCATTGCGCATCTTCGCCATCTTCGAACCTTTCATCTCTTGCCGCACCGCTGCATGATCCCGTCAATCGAGTGGGATTTATGACGGCGGTGGCACTTTCTGCCGACTGACTTCTCGCATCCATGCCGTGATCAAACCTGCGGCATTGCCTTGGAAAACATGCGTCTGAGAGGACGCTGAACGGTTCCCAAGGGCAAGCCAATGCGCTACTGCATAATTCCTTAAATCGGAATCGATTTCAGGAGAAAATTATGCAGCAGATGTAAAGTGCTACAGCGAACCTTTGTGCGCCATAAATGGCGCACGGCGCTGTAGAGAAAATTACCAGTTTATCAACGCAGGACCGATGGCATCGGGACTTGACGTTAGCCAATGAAGTTTAAGGAATCCTCATGAGCGCCATGGACCTCTCCTCTTTACAGACTGTCATCGAGACTGCCTTTGACAATCGCGACACCATTACCCTCTCAACCAAGGGCGAAGTGCGCGATGCTGTCGAGCAATCGCTTGCCCTGCTCGACCAGGGCAAGGTGCGGGTTGCCACCCGTGGAGAGGATGGCCAATGGACCGTGCACCAATGGCTGAAAAAGGCTGTGCTGCTTTCCTTCCGCCTCAATGACATGGAAGTCGTCAAGGGCGGGCCGGGGGCTTCGACCTGGTGGGACAAGGTGCCGTCCAAATTCGAAGGCTGGGGTGAAAACCAGTTCCGGGCCGCCGGTTTCCGTGCCGTGCCCAATGCGGTCGTGCGTCACTCGGCCTTCATTGCCCCCAATGCCATCCTGATGCCGTCCTTTGTCAATCTCGGCGCTTATGTCGGCGAGGGCACCATGGTCGATACCTGGGCGACGGTAGGGTCCTGCGCCCAGATCGGCCGTCATGTGCATCTGTCGGGCGGCGTCGGCATTGGTGGCGTGCTGGAACCGATGCAAGCCGGGCCGACCATTATCGAGGACAATTGCTTCATCGGTGCGCGCTCCGAAGTCGTGGAAGGCTGCATCATTCGTGAAGGTGCGGTGCTCGGCATGGGCGTCTATATCGGCAAATCCACCAGGATCATCGACCGCGCCACCGGCGAGGTGATGTATGGTGAAGTGCCGCCTTATTCCGTGGTCGTCGCAGGCGCGATGCCATCGCCCAATACCATGCCGAACGGCTTGCCAGCGCCTAGCCTCTATTGCGCCGTGATCGTCAAACGCGTCGATGCCCAGACCCGCTCCAAGACCGGTATCAACGAGTTGCTGCGGGACTGATCTGCGTCTGACTTTCCGGGCAGGAACACGGCGATCCTTGGCCGTTCCTGCCCCTTTCAGTCGCGATTGCGTCCGCCCTTTCCCCTTGCCTCGTTCTCAAGATCGATATGTCAAAGCATCCAGCCAATTCATCCGCCACCGATCCTGTTGAAAATCTCCAGACCCTGATCCGCTGCCCCTCCGTGACGCCTGCCGAGGGCGGGGCGCTGTCGGCGCTGGCCGCCATGCTGGAGCCGTTGGGCTTTACTGTGGAGCGGATGGTGGCGCGCGAAGACGGCACGCCTGACGTCGAGAACCTCTATGCCCGGCTGGGCACGGAGGGGCCGCATCTGATGTTTGCTGGGCATACCGATGTCGTGCCTGTCGGCAATGAGGCGGACTGGACCTATCCGCCGTTTTCCGCCGAGATCGCCGGAGGCGAGCTTTATGGGCGTGGTGCGGTCGACATGAAGGGTGGCATCGCCTGCTTTGTCGCAGCCATTGCCCGCCACATCGAAAGCCATGGCGCGCCGAAGGGGTCGATTTCCTTCCTGATAACCGGTGATGAGGAAGGCCCGTCGATCAACGGCACCACCAAATTGCTGGAATGGGCCGCCGCCAAAGGCGAGCGCTGGGATGCCTGCCTGGTGGGCGAGCCGACCAATCCAGACCAGCTTGGCGACATGATCAAGATTGGCCGACGCGGTTCGCTGTCAGGCGAGATCGTCGTCAAGGGCGTCCAGGGCCATGCCGCCTATCCGCATCTGGCCGACAATCCGGTGCGGGGCGTGATCAAGCTTGCGGAAGCGCTGATGCATCCGGCCTTCGATGCGGGAACGGAAAATTTTCAGCCTTCCAATCTCGAGGTGACGACGATTGATGTCGGCAATGCTGCTACCAATGTCATTGCGGCCCGTGCCAGCGCCAAATTCAACATTCGCTTCAACGATACCTGGACCGCCGAGACGCTCAGGGCAGACATCATTGCCCGGCTTGATGCGGCCAGCGCCGACCCGCTGCTGCGACCGGGCCGCCCGCCAATTGCCTATGAGCTTGCCTGGGCCGACCGGCCAAGCCAGGTGTTCCTGACCCGCAACAATGCGCTGATCTCGTCCTTGAGTGCGGCCATTGAAAAAATGACCGGCAGAACGCCAGCCCTGTCGACAACAGGTGGCACGTCTGACGCCCGCTTCATCAAGGATTACTGCCCGGTGGTGGAATTCGGCCTTGTCGGCCAGACCATGCATATGGTCGATGAGCGGGTCGCCGTCCCGGACCTGGAGGCGTTGACCGGCATATATGGCGCCTTCATCAGCAGTTGGTTTGCCCATGCCGGGGCTTAAGGAGGTTGAAATCTACCTGACCGGGATCTGGCTGTTGCTGAAGGGCGACCGCCAGGGGTTCAGTTATCTCGACCTGTCCGACCGGGGCGTCAGCCGCTCCTTCTGGTCCATCGCCTGGTCCTTGCCGGCTATGATGTTTTCCTGGGTGTTCTGGTATCAGGCGTTGCTGGAAGATATTCCGGTCTATGCGCAGACGCGGACCCTGTTTTTCCTGCGCATGACGATGATCGATCTTGCCAGCTGGATGTTGCCGCTGATTTTGGTTGGTTTCGTCTGCCGCTTCTTCTCGATTGACAACCGCTTCAACGCCTTAGTGGTGACGTCCAACTGGTTTGCACTGCCGATTGCCTATGCCAATGCGCTGCTGATCGCCATATCCGTCCTGATGCCGGGGCTCGGGCAGGTGGTGATCTTGCTCTGGCTGTTGCTTCTGCTTGGCCTGGTTGGTGGCGTGTTCCGGCTGACATCGGCAGTATTGGATGGCCAGACCCTGCTGGTCTCGACCATCACCGTGGTCATGCTGGTACCGACAACCCTGCTGTCGGAATTCCTGGAGCACTATCTGGAGGTCGCACCGCTATAAAAGCCAGTTTTTGATCGCCACGGCATTTGCTGGCATTTTTCAGCGCTTGACCGATCGCTCTGTACCGGACAGGATTTTTTTACATCGGCCGACAAGACCCATGATAGCCTAAGCTCACAATGAGGATTCTCTGATGATCAAACGCCGGACACTGGTTGCAGCCGCCGCTTGCCTTGCCGCGCCCGGTTTGCTGAGGGCCAAGCAGCCCGGCTCGCAGGAGATTTTCTTCGACAAGGATATTCCCGTGCTGGGCAATCCAAAAGGCGATGTCACCATTGCCGAATTCTTCGATTATCAATGTGGCTACTGCAAAACCTATCATCCTGTCGTCAGCAAAGTGGTAAAGGAAGACGGTCATGTGCGGCTGGTGATGAAGGATTGGCCGGTTTTCGGGCCGCCATCGGTTTTTGCGGCTCAGGCCGTGCTGGCCATTGCAAACCCTGCCCAGTACCAGGCGGCGCAGGATGCCCTGCTCAATCTCAAGGGTGGATTGACGCAGGATTCCGTTTTCCAGGCGCTTGAAAGCGTTGGTGTCGATATGGCAGAGGTCAAGGCTGCGGCAAACAAGAACAGCAATAAGATTTCGCGCTTGCTCGATCGCAACTGGCTCCAGGCGCAAGCGCTGAATTTTCGCGGTACGCCATCCTTCGTCATCGGCACGACGCTCTATCCCGGCGCGCTGGATGAAAAAGCCCTGAAGGAGGCGATTGCCAAGGCGAGGGCTGCATAAGTTTGGTGATGGCTCCGCTGACGCTTGCCCCCCGTTCCTTTCTGGCCTCACTGTTTGCTGCCGCCGTTGCCGCGGCCGATCCGCTCAATGGTATCCGAACCCATTTGCCCGCAAGGCCGAAAGGCCGCACCGTAGTAGTCGGCGCGGGCAAAGGTGCCGCCCAGATGGCCGCAGCCCTTGAAACGCTATGGGACGGCCCGCTGGAAGGCGTCGTCGTTACCCGATACGGCTATGGCTGCCCGCTCGCCAAACTTGAACTGCTCGAAGCGGCCCATCCGGTGCCTGATGCCAATGGTCTCGTCGCAGCTGAGCGGCTGAAACAAGCCATTGCCCCGCTTGGTCCTGATGATCTGGTGATTGCCCTGATCTGCGGCGGCGGCTCGGCACTGCTGCCCGCTCCTCCGACAGGTATGACGTTGGAAGACGAGATCGACCTTAACAGGCAATTGCTGGCCTGCGGTGCGCCGATCAGCGCGATGAACGTGGTGCGCAAACATCTGTCAACGATCAAGGGTGGAAGACTGGCGGCCTTGACCAGAGCACCCGTCGTCAGTCTGATCGTTTCCGATATTCCCGGCGACAATGCGGCGCATGTTGCCTCTGGCCCGACCGTGCCGGATGCCTCGACCCGTCATCAGGCGCTGGAGATTGTTCGCGCCTATGGTTTGCGCCTGCCGCAGACGGCATTGGATCACCTGAATTCTCAAGCCGCCGATGCGCCCCGGCCGGACAATCCCGCTTTTGCCCGCAACCGGCATCATGTCATCGCGTCAGCCAGCGTCTCGCTGGAGGCAGCAGTGCTTGCCGCAGAAGCGGCTGGCGTGCGCGCTGCGATCCTGTCCGACAGTATCGAGGGGGAAGCGCGCGATGTGGCTGGCGTTCATGCCGCGCTAGCCCGTGAAATCGCGGCCAAGGACCGGCCATTTCCCAAGCCCGTGGTATTGCTGTCCGGTGGCGAAACTACGGTCACCATGAAAAACCAAGGGGTGCAACCCACAGGGCGCGGTGGGCGCAACGGCGCTTTCGCGCTCGCCATGGCGTTGGGCATTGCTGGTCACGATATCGAGGCTGGTCACGGTATCGAGGTACTGGCCGCCGACACCGATGGTATTGATGGCACAGAAAACAATGCTGGTGCCTTTGTCGATGGCACCAGCATTATCAGGTTGAAACAACTGGGGCTGGATGGCGCACACCTGCTCGATGCCCATGACAGCTACAGCGCCTTTGAAGCGCTGGGCGACCTGTTCGAGACCGGCCCGACTGGCACCAATGTCAATGATTTCAGGGCAATCCTGATCCGTTGAGCACCCGCAGATTATGCGGGCGTCACTTCATCGGCCTCGTATTTATAGGTGGTCGAGCAGAACTCGCAGGTCACGGAAATCTCGCCTTCTTCTTCGCTGGCGGCGATTTCTTCCGCGGTAAAGCCCTTGAGCACGCCCTTGATCTTGTCGCGGGAACAACTGCACCGATCATGAACGGCTTGCGGTTCATAAACCCGGACGCCACGCTCATGGAAAAGCCGGAACAGTAGCCGTTCGGTGCCGATCTGCGGATCGGTCAATTCGTCGCCATCGATGGTTTCCACCAGCATCCGGGCTTCCGCCCAATTGTCATCATCCGGACCGTCATAGTTGTTATCGTCGCCATCACCGCCCGGCAGGTCGCCCTGATGCATACGCTCCGGCGCCTCCGGCAGGAATTGCGCGATCAACCCGCCAGCGCGCCAGCTATGGCGCGGCTTGCCGGAACTATCTCGATCAAACAGCTCGGCCACGGCCAGACGCACCCGCGTCGGGATCTGCTCCGACTGGCGAAAATAGAAACCGGCAATGTCTTCCAGCGAGGAGCCATCCAGCGGCACGATGCCCTGATAGGGCTGCATGTAATTGCCCTGATCGATGGTAAAGGCCAGGATGCCCGCGCCAAGCAGGTCGGTCGGTGTCGATTTGCCGTCCGCCAGTGCCTGCGCCAATCGCTCTTCGTCAAAGCGGGCATAGGCACGGACATTTTCCGGCGTGGCAAAATCACAGACCAGCAAATCGACCGGGCCATCGCTCTTGGTCTGCACGATGAACTTGCCTTCGAATTTCAGCGAGGTACCGATCAGCACCGTCAGCGCAATCGCCTCGGCCAGCAGGCGGGCAACAGCCGGTGGATAGTCATGCCGATCCAGGATGGTGTTGAGCAAAGGCCCAAGCTGGACCGCGCGGCCCCGCACATCCAGACCATCGACCTGGAAGGGCACGACCCGGTCATCGCCGGCAAAGCCGAACTCGCCCAACGCGCTCAATTTGTCTGTCATGGCACAACTCCTGGCACGAATGCATCCCTGGATGAATGCAGGGCAACGCCATGCATCTACCGCACGGCGCTGCAATCTAAAATGACTGCATGACGATTATTTGGTCAAGGTAGGTTCACAGCGACCTGTCCGAACCGAGGAAAAGCCCATGCCTCGAAACAAGACGGACAAATGGTATCTTACCGCTTCAAGATCAAGCGGTAAAATTGCGCATCAGCCATGCTCTCGCAATCTCGCGGGGCAGCGCATCCTGCAACCCCGCTATTTAAGGCTTTCAACAGCCTGAAACCGTCAAACCGCGCCAAAGCACCAGGCGAGAATGGACTTCTGGGCATGCAGCCGGTTTTCCGCCTCGTCGAACACGACCGATTGTGGCCCGTCGATCACTTCATCGGTCACTTCTTCCCCGCGATGAGCGGGTAAGCAGTGCATGAACAATGCATCGGGCTTTGCCTGCTTCATCAGGGCGGGATTGACCTGGAAGGGCTGGAATACGTTATGGCCGCGTGCCTTGTGCTCCAGGTTCATCGATACCCAGGTATCGGTGATCACGGCATCGGCACCGGTCACGGCCCGGTCGGCATCATGGCACAGCATAATCTCGCCGCCATTGTTGCGCGCCCAGTTGAGGATCTGGTCTTCCGGCTCAGAGCCCATTGGCACTGCCATGTTCATCCGGTAGCCGAAGCGGGCCGCCCCTTCCACCAGCGAATGCAGGACATTGTTGCCATCACCCGTCCAGGCCAGCGTCTTGCCCCGGATCGGGCCGCGATGTTCCTCGATGGTCATGATGTCAGCCATGATCTGGCAGGGATGGGTCAGGTCGGTCAACGCATTGATCACCGGAACAGTGGCGTGCTCGGCCAGTTCCAGCAGGCGGTTGTGATCGGTGGTGCGGATCATGATCGCGTCGACATAGCGCGACAGAACCTTGGCGGTATCGCCAATCGTCTCGGCGCGGCCAAGCTGCATTTCCGTGCCGGACAAAAACAGCGTCTCGCCGCCCAGTTGTCGCATGCCGACATCGAAGGAGACGCGGGTGCGGGTCGATGGCTTTTCGAAGATCATCGCCAGCATCTTGCCGGCCAGCGGCTTATCCGCTGTTCCGGCCCGGGTCCTGGTCTTGCGCTGATGGGCGTCGGACAGAATAGAGTGAAGGTCCTCGGACGTCATGGCCGAGAGATCGAGGAAGTGTTTCGGGGATGCCATGGTGTTACCTGTCGTTCATGCCTGAGCGATTTTGAGGGCGGCCTGCACGGACAAGGCCTCTGCGGCCTGTTCGATGCGCTTGAGGCCTTCTCGGGCCTGTTCGGCAGTCAGCGTCAGAGGCGGAAGCAGGCGGATGACGTTATCACCAGCCGGAACGCCCAGGATATGCTCGTGGCGCATTGCATGCAGCAGTTCGGAGGATGGCACCGCAGCCTTGATGCCGAGCATCAGGCCTTCGCCGCGCACGTCTTCGATCACGCCTGGAAAACGGTCTTTCAGACCGGCCAGACCCTGGCGGAAGACCAGAGCTACATCGCGGACATTTTGCAGGAAGTCATCGGCCAGAACCAGATCGAGAACGGCATTGCCGACCGCCATGGCCAGCGGGTTGCCGCCATAGGTCGTGCCGTGCACGCCAGCCGTCATGCCGGACGCAGCCTCGTCTGTGGCAAGGCAGGCACCGAACGGAAAGCCGCCGCCGATACCCTTGGCCACCGCCATGATATCGGGGGTGAGGCCAGCCCATTCATGGGCAAAGAACTTGCCCGTCCGGCCAACGCCCGACTGCACTTCGTCGAGAATGAGCAGCAGGCCCTTTTCGTCGCAGATTGCCCGCAATTCACGCAGGAACTCGGTCCCGACGACGCGGATACCGCCTTCGCCCTGGATCGGTTCGATCAGCAATGCAGCCGTGCTGTCGGTAATCGCCGCCTTCAAGGCGTCGAGGTCGCCGAACGGCACCTGGTCAAAGCCGGGCGCCTTGGGGCCGAAGCCTTCAAGATATTTTTCCTGGCCGCCCGCCGCGATGGTGGCGATGGTGCGGCCATGAAAGGCACCCTCGAACGTGATGATATGGAATTTTTCCGGATGGCCCTTGCTATAGTGATAGCGGCGAGCCGTCTTGATGGCGCATTCCAGCGCTTCAGCACCGGAATTGGTGAAGAATACCTTGTCGGCAAATGTCGCCTCGACCAGCCTTGCGGCCAGGCGTTCCTGGCCGGGAACTTCGTAAAGGTTCGAAAGATGCCAGACTTTCTCCGCCTGGCTTTTCAACGCCTCGACGAGATGCGGATGCGAATGGCCGCAGGACGTCACGGCGACGCCGCCGGCAAAGTCGAGATATTGCTCGCCTGTTTCAGTATAAAGCCACGGGCCCTCGCCTCGCTCGAAACGCAGCGGCGCACGTGAAAACGTGTTGAACAGCGGCGTTGATGTCTGAGCCATGACGGAAAATCCTTTCGAGCGGCTTTTTGAAGTCTGAACGATGTTGCATGCCAACCACCGAAAAACCGGTGGAAAAATCAAAAATGCCGCCTTTCGGCGGCATTTGCACTATTCCGGCTTCCGCCAGCGTTGTCAACAAAACATAGGGGCAAAGGTATTGCAACCGGATCGTACCGAGATGTTCTTGGAAACCCTCTTGATGAGATCGCATCGATAAAAAATCGGTGGATAGCAAGTTGGGGAAAAGCCTGAAATTCGATTCACGATGATTCGGCGACTCTTGTCACGGAGTCAGGCTCACACTAGGTTAATGACGAATTACTACACTGCATGCGGCGGAAACAGTCACCGACAACACGAGGAAAGTTGGGTTCCGGAACCTTCTGGGACATGGATGATGGATTCCGCGTCAAGCGCGTGCACCAGGCGGAGATTGCGGCATGAACTGGACGGACGAGCGAGTTGAAAGACTCACGAAATTATGGGCCGAAGGCCTGAGCGCAAGTCAGATTGCGACACAGCTTGGCGGCGTCAGCCGGAATGCCGTGATTGGCAAGGTGCATCGGTTGTGCCTTCCGGGCCGCGCCAAGGCAGGCGGTCCTACTGCCACGCCAGCGCGCACACCCAAGCGGCCAGCACCGTCCACGCCCCGCGCACCGAACTTTGCCGCACGCACGCCTTCGAGCGCGCCGCGTCCAGCCGCGCGCACTGCTGCGGCGACCGCGCTGAACGACGATCTCGACATGGATGTCACCGAGAACATGGCTGTCCTGCCGGTTCTCAACACCACCATCCTGCCAGCCTCGCGCCGTCTGTCGCTGACAGACCTCACCGAGCGGACCTGCAAATGGCCGGTTGGCGACCCGATGACCGATGAGTTTCACTTCTGCGGCTGCGATAGCCAGGATAATTCGCCCTATTGCAAATATCACGCGAAGCTCGCCTACCAGCCGGTAAACGAGCGGCGCCGGGCTGCCGCTAACGCCCGCTGATCTCTGCCCGTGATCTCCGATCGCATGTCATAAAAAAAGCGAGCCGCCCGGCTCGCTTTTTTCGTTCCACTGGGTTTTCGGTCCATAAAAACCGTGCAGCGATCTTATGCTTCCATCGAATAGCCGGCGCCGCGCACCGTGCGGATCACGTCCTGCATATTGGAAAAGTTGAGCGCCTTGCGCAGCCGTCCGACATGGACATCGACCGTGCGCTCGTCCACGTAAATGTCATGGCCCCAGACGCCATCCAGCAGTTGAGAGCGGGAAAACACCCGGCCGGGTGAGGTCATCAGGAATTCCAGCAGCCGGAATTCGGTCGGGCCGAGGCGCACTTCGCGGCTCTTGCGATGGACACGGTGGGTTTCGCGATCAAGCTCGATATCGCCGCAGCGCAGCAGGCTGGACAGAACTTCCGGCTTGGCGCGGCGCAGCATAGCCTTGACACGGGCCATCAGTTCCGGCGTCGAGAAAGGCTTGACGACATAGTCGTCGGCACCGGTGGCAAGTCCACGCACCCGCTCGCTCTCTTCGCCGCGCGCCGTCAGCATGATGATCGGCAGGCGCTCGGTATCGGGCCGCATCCGCAGGCGGCGACATAGCTCAATGCCGGAAACACCCGGCAACATCCAATCGAGGATCAGCAGATCCGGTACCCGTTCCTGCAGGCGAAGCTCGGCTTCGTCTCCCCGCAGAATGGTTTCGACCTCATAGCCTTCAGATTCCAGATTATAACGCAAAAGGACGCTCAGGGCTTCTTCGTCTTCAACGACGGCAATTTTCGGCAGCATTCGATCCCATACCTTCAATGAGAGAGTCTTCCCGCAAGCCCTTCCTTGTCCGCTCTGGCGAAAAAGAACATGGCAATACGAGAATTTCGATGTTTACAGCATGTTTGCGCTTTATGATGGCGCTCTACTGTGACTGGAAGGCTGGCCTGTCGCCACAGGTCGAACCTTCGGGTGAAGCCCCCACCCCATTTGGCGTCAGACGCTGAGCTGTCCGATGCCAATCTCCGTCATGGTTTCATACCGGCAGCCATAGACCATGGCTCCTGGTATGCTTTTCTCTGATATCTCAAGATCTTGACACCTTGAGATATCAGCATGTCAGTCAACGCGAGGATGAGTCACTATCCTCGCACTGTCATCTCAATCGGCGACCCCGAAAGCGGTCGTCGTATCGTCCTTCGGGCGCTCGCCTTCGGGCTGTGCGCCAGTGGCCATGTAATAGATGGTCTCGGCGATATTGGTGGCATGGTCGCCGATACGCTCGATATTCTTGGCGCAGAACAGCAGGTGCGTGCAGGTGGTGATGTTGCGCGGATCTTCCATCATATAGGTCAGCAATTCGCGAAACAGCGAGGTGTAGATCGCATCGATCTCCTCATCGCGGTCGCGGATCGACTTGGCCTTTTCCGCCGAGCGGGTGGTATAGACATCCAAGACTTCCTTGAGCTGGGTCATCGCCAGTTCCGAAAGATGCTCAATGCCACGGGCCAGCTTGCGCGGCACGCCAGTGCCCTGCACCGCCATCACCCGCTTGGCATTGTTTTTGCCGAGATCGCCGACACGCTCCAGATCCGAAGCGATCCTGAGCGCACCGATGATTTCGCGCAGATCGGCGGCCATGGGCTGACGTTTTGCAATGGTGACAATTGCCTTGTCACCCACTTCACGCTCGGCATTGTCCATGATCACGTCGTCGGAGATCACCTTCTGGGCGAGGGCGGCATCGGAATTGACCAGGGCGCGAACGGATTCACCCACCATTTGCTCGGCCAGACCACCCATTTCCGAAATGCGGCGCATCAGATATTTCAGTTCCTCGTCAAAGGCGGTGTAGATATGCGCTGTCATGTTCTGATCCTTTAAAAAGATGCATTTTCAATCAACCGTCGGATCAGCCGAACCGGCCCATGATATAGTCCTGGGTCCGCTGGTCGTCCGGGTTGGTGAACATCTTGTCGGTATCGTTTTCCTCGACCAGCTGGCCGAGATGGAACATCGCCGTGCGTTGGGACACGCGGGCGGCCTGCTGCATCGAATGCGTGACGATGACGATGGTGAAATTGGCCCGCAATTCGTGGATCAGCTCTTCCACCTTGGCCGTTGCAATCGGGTCCAGGGCCGAGCAGGGCTCGTCCATCAGGATGACTTCGGGGCTGACGGCAATGGCGCGGGCAATGCACAGACGTTGCTGCTGACCGCCGGACAGGCCCGTTCCCGGCTCCTGAAGGCGATCCTTTGCTTCGTTCCAAAGACCGGCGCGCTGAAGGCTCTTTTCAACGATCTGGTCCATGTCCGCCTTGTTGCGGGCCAGACCATGGATGCGCGGGCCGTAGGCAATGTTTTCGTAGATCGACTTGGGGAAAGGGTTCGGCTTCTGGAACACCATGCCGACGCGGGCGCGAAGTTCCACCACGTCGATGGACGGATCGTAGATATCCATATTATCGAGAGTGATGAGGCCGGTGACCCGGCAATGATCGATGGTGTCGTTCATGCGGTTCAATGTCCGCAAGAAAGTAGACTTGCCGCAACCCGAAGGACCGATCAGCGCCGTGACGGTATTTTCGCGGACATTCAGGTTCACGTCGAACAGGGCGCGTTTTTCGCCGTAGTAAACGGACACATCCTTGCCGACCATCTTGGTGTTCACTTCGGTCATCTTCTGATCCAAGGCCTTTTCAACTGCTGCTTCAGACATCATGTTCATGTTCTTAACCCTCCGGCCTGTCTTTTCGCAATCGCTTGACGTAGGCCCGATGAACTTTCCTGGACGTCATCGCCCAGGACCATGCTCCGGCTGGTTTCTACCACCGCCGCTCAAACCGCCTGCGCAGCAGGATGGCACCGACATTCATGATCAGCAGGAAGATCAGCAGAATGATAATGGCACCGGACGTCCGCTCTACGAAAGCGCGTTCAGCTTCATTGGCCCACATATAGATCTGTACCGGCAGTGCCGTCGACGGATCGAGCGGCGTGCCCGGATAATCCGCCACGAAAGCCACCATGCCGATCAGAAGCAGTGGCGCGGTCTCGCCCAGCGCATGGGCAAGGCCGATAATCGTGCCGGTCAACACGCCAGGCATGGCCAGCGGCAACACATGGTGGAAGACCGTCTGCATCTTGGACGCACCCAGACCCAGTGCCGCAGCGCGGATCGACGGAGGCACGGCTTTCAATGCTGCGCGGGTGGCGATGATGATCGTCGGCAGGGTCATCAGGGTGAGCACCAGTCCGCCGACCAGCGAGGCCGAGCGCGGCAGACCGGCAAAGTTGATGAACACCGCCAGGCCCAGTAGGCCGAAGACGATAGAGGGAACGGCTGCGAGATTGTTGATATTGACCTCGATCAGGTCGGTCCAACGGTTCTTCGGGGCAAATTCCTCAAGATAGATCGAGGTTGCCACGCCGATCGGCAGAGCCAGGATCAACACGGTCAGCATCATATAGGCAGTACCGATCAAGGCCACGCCAACGCCTGCGGCTTCCGGGCGGCTGGATGCGCCGTTGACGAAAATACCGGTATTGAAGGACTTGGCCAACGCGCCGCTTTCAGCCAGCGCATTCATCCAGCCGATCTGCTGGTCGGAAATCTTTCGGCTGCTTTCATCGACCGTCAGGTCGAATTGTCCTTTGAAGGCCGTGTCGACCGTGGCACTGGCCAGGACCGAGACCGGAACCGTCTTGCCGATGATCGATGGATCGGCAACAACCATGTTGCGCAATTGGACGCGGACATTGTCGGAGACCATCTCGGTCAATTGCTTCATTGCCGGACGATTGGATGTATCGATCTTAAGTTTTGCTGCCAACGCATTGCGCACCAGAACCGGATAATTGGCCGCAACCAAAACATCGGGGTTGGTAGCGCGCTGGTTGCTCGGATCGATCAGCTTTTCGCTGAACTCAACCGGCACGGTGATCGTTGTCTGCAAGAAGGCCGTGTAGCCTTTGGAAACCACGGAAGTGAGCAGCAGCAGCAAGAACAGCAAACCGAAGCTGATGGCGACAATGCCATAGGCCCGGAAACGGCGCTCGGCGGCATAGCGGCGCTTGATGCCGATGTCCCGACGAGGGCGTGATACAGGGGCAAGGGCGCCAGCGCCGTGGCCTGCCGCAGCGGGGGAGAGGGTCTCGCTCATTCGTACTGCTCCCGGTATTTGCGCACGATGTAAAGCGCATAGATATTAAGGCAAAGCGTGATGGCAAACAGGGTGATACCCAGGGCGAAGGCCACCAGCGTTTGCGGCGAGGTGAATTCAAGGTCGCCGGTCAACTGGTTGACGATCTTGACGGTGACCGTTGTCATCGGCTCGAAAGGATTAAGCTGGATACGTGCTGCAACGCCTGCGGCCAGCACCACGATCATGGTTTCGCCGATGGCGCGCGAGGCCGTCATCAGCAAGGCGCCGACAATGCCGGGAAGAGCGGCTGGCAGGATCACCCGCTTGACTGTTTCCGACCGTGTGGCACCCAGACCGAGTGAACCGTCGCGAAGCGAGCGCGGCACGGCGGTGATGATGTCGTCTGACAGGGAGGAGACGTAAGGGATCAACATGATCCCCATGACGAAGCCTGCCGTCAGAACGCTTTGTGCCTGAATGAAGCTGGCGAAATCGCCGGTGGCGATGCCATTGATCTTGGCGGAGATATCACGCAGGAACGGACCGACCGAGGTCAGCGCGAAGAAGCCGTAGACGATGGTCGGAATGCCCGCCAGCACTTCCAGCAGCGGCTTGGTGATGGCGCGCAACCGTGGCGAGGCATATTCGGCCATGTAGATGGCAGCAAACAGACCGACGGGTACGGCAAACAGCATGGCGACAATGCCGATATAGAGCGTGCCGAGCAGAAGCGGTATCAATCCGAACTGGCCGCCGGTATCTGTGGCGCCAGCGGCAGCAAACCGGGGATCCCAGACCGTCCCGAAGAAGAACCGCCAGGCCGGAACCTCCCGGAAGAAGTGGGTGGCTTCCGTCAGCATCGACATGATGATGCCGACTGTCGTCAAGATGGCGATGGAAGAGCAGATGACCAAGGCCGCCTGAATGGCTTGCTCCACCCGGTTGCGGGCGCGAAAGCGTGGCGCGATCAACCGAAGCCCGAACAGGGCGCCTGCGAGCGAGGTGGCGATTACCACGATGGTCAGCGCCAGATCGTTGATGGCGCGCATGCCGTTCAAGGCCTCCGCCGCCACGATCATGTAGGGCTCAGGCTCGCCGGCCAGCGGTACGCCTTGTTCGGCCAGCATTGTGCGGGCAGTCGTGGCATCTGCGCTTTTCAACTTGGCCAATTGGTCGTCGTCAAGGCTCTTCAGGCCGCGAGCGATCGCACCGATGGTGCCGTAATTGAGGTTCTGGGTAGCTCCGGCCTGTGCTTTGACCGCATCGGGCATCGCATCGCGTACACGCGTTTCGATCAGCGATGGCGCAATCGCCATCCAGAGACCCAGCACCAGTAAGGCGGGTACAACTGCCAGAATAGAAACGAAACTGCCATGATAGCCATAGCGGGAATGCAGGGCAGACGCACGGCCTTGCGCAAGCGACTGCGCCCGTGACGAGCCCAGCAGGTAGCCGATGATCCCGATAGCAATGACGATAAAAATTAGGATTGACGTACTCATTCTACCATCCCCGGCCTCTCCACGCCCTGCCGCCAAGGGCTGGGCCGCATGTTACGTCATCAATAAATATCAACCGCAACATCATGATGAGACTGGCGCGGACACTGTCCGCGCCAGTTTCAATGTTTTATTTGCCAGCGGTGAACTTGGCGCGGAACTCTTCGCGCTCCTTGTCGGGAGCCGGAACCAGGCCGTAATTGGCCAGCGGGCCGTCAGGGCCGATCATCTGCTCGGACAGGAAGAAGTCGACATATTCCTTCATGCCAGGGATAACGCCGAGATGCGCCTTCTTGACGTAGAAGAACAGCGGACGCGAAACCGGGTATTTGCCGGTGGCAACGGTTTCAACCGAAGGCTTGACGCCGGAAACGGTGGCGACCTTCAGCTTGTCGGCATTGTTTTCGTAGAAGGACAGGCCAAACACGCCAATGGCGGTCTTGTTGGCGGCGATGCGGGCCAGCGTTTCGCTGTAATCGCCATCGATATCGACAGCCTTGCCATCCTTACGCACGGCGATGCACTTCTTAGGGGCATCCTTTTCGCCGATGGCAGCCTTGATCACATCAAGAGCGCCGGCGTCCTTGCAGCCCTGCTGGAGGACGTTGACTTCGAACACTTCGCGCGTGCCGTGCTTTTCGCCCGGAATGAACGCCATGATGTCGGTGTCGGGCAGGCTCTTGTTGACTTCCGACCACTTCTTGTAGGGGTTGGGAACAAGCTTGCCATCAACCACGACTTCAGCAGCCAGACCCTTGTAAAGGTCGGTCGGCACCAGGGCGAGGTCCTTGTTGGAGCTATCGACGGCGAAAACGATGCCGTCATAGCCGAACTTGACTTCCTGGATGTCGGTCACGCCAGCTGCCTTGCAGGCTTCGGCTTCAGACTTGTTGATCGGACGCGATGCATTGGCGATATCGATGGTTTCTGGACCAACGCCCTTGCAGAATTCCTTCAGCCCAGCGCCAGTGCCGCCGGATTCAACGACCGGGGTCTTGAACTTGGTAAAGGTCTCACCAAAGGTTTCAGCAACGATCTTGGCATAAGGAAGAACGGTGGAGGAACCAGCGATCTGGACCTGATCACGCGCAGCGGCGGCGCCAGCAAAGGCGACTGAGGCGACCAGAGCCGCTACGGACAGTTTCAGCATATTCATTTATCTCTCCCGAGAATGAGCTTTCGTGTGGGATGCAAGCGTCTGTCGCTTACAATCGCCGTGCTCCGGCGGCTTGTTCTTAAGCCCCGTCAGGCTTTGCTTTTATGTCAGTTAGGTGAAACATTTGTGACAGTTCAACCGATTGATATATATAGATAAATATTATGGTGGCCGGGAAGAGGCATTATATCTGTCAAAATCGGACGGTAAAATCGGTCCCCTGGCCCAGTTCCGATCGGATGATCAGCCGTGCCCGGTGGCGGGTCAGGATATGCTTGACGATGGCAAGCCCCAATCCGGTCCCTTTTTTTGAGCGGCTATCGGCAACACTGACACGGTAAAAGCGTTCCGTCAGGCGCGGTACATCTTCGGCGGGCACGCCTGGCCCCTTGTCCACCACGCTGACTTCCACGCCGCTCGCCTTCTGGCGGAGAAAGACATCCACCTGCTTGCCTTCCTGGCCATATTTGCAGGCATTTTCGATCAGGTTTTCGAACACCTGGATCAGTTCGTCGCGGTCGCCGGTGACCTCGACGCTCTCTTGCGGCATATGCAGGCGCAGGTCCACATCCAACTCGGCGGCGAGTGGGGTCAAGCTGTCACGCACATGGGCCAGAACAGGCTGGAGCGCCACTTTCTGGTCGGGTGCCAGATGGGCTTTCAACTCCAGCCGGGAGAGGGACAGAAGATCGTCCACCAATCGGCTCATCCGGTTGGCCTGATCCAGCATGATGCCCAGAAAACGCTCCTGCGCCTTCAGGTCGTTGCGGGCTGGGCCCAGCAGGGTCTCGATGAAACCGCGCAAGGAGGCAAGCGGCGTGCGCAGTTCGTGGCTGGCATTGGCGACGAAATCCGAACGCATTCTGTCGATGCGGCGCAGTTCCGAAATATCGCGAAACGTCATGACGAAAAGAGCTGAATCCCTCTTCAGCTGCGGCAGGGACAGGGGCGCGACCCGCACCGCGAAGACCCGCTCGGAGGGCAGTACCTCGGAATGTTCGATCTGGTTGGGCAAGCCATTGCCAACGGTCTCGCGCACCATGTCGAGAATGCCGGGCGACCGCCAGCGGGCGGAAATATGCATGCCGGTTTCCAGTTTGCCAAAGGCCTTTTCGGCGGCGCCGTTCTGGAAGACGACGCCTCCATCCGAGCCGAAAACCACGCAGGGCAGGTCGATGGCCGCGATTGTCGCCTGCACAAGTCCCTCGACTTCCTCGCCATGCGGCAAGACGGGCGAGGGCGCCACGGGCAAATGCACTGGCGGATCTTTGTCCTCGGTGCCTTTATAGAGCAGGATGACGATCAGCGAAAACAGCAGCAAGACGACGCCGAACTCGCTATCGGCACCGGCCAGCACGGCTGAGCCGGAGACGAGGATTGTCATTAGGATAAAATCCCAACGGTCGCGCAATCGCTCGCCAAAGCGCCGCCAGGATGGAAATAACTGCTTCAATGAAAACCTCCGGCGGCGGTTTGGGTGGGCTGGAGAGATAGCCTATTCCTGTTGCATGACAGGATTTTACCGCCTACGCACGAACGAATGTCAACGCACGGGCGGGAACGAAGCGTCGCACTCCCACGTTTCGAACAGGTTGTTGAAGAATTTGACAGTTTCATGGTCAATATACTCAAATCAGACAGTGCGGCGACAGGGAGAATGGAATGGATGACGAGCAGCAGGCAGGCAGTCGCGGCGTAACTTTGCGGATCAGGGGTGAATTGCGCGCCTTTGATATCGACGATCCGGTTCTACCGGATTGGGTTGAAAAGGAGGCGCTGAGCTCTGGCGGTCATCCCTATGACAAGAAGTTGAAACGAGAGGTCTATGAGGAGGAGTTGAAGAAACTCCAGATCGAACTGGTCAAGGTGCAATTCTGGCTGCAATCGACCCGTAAACGCGTGATGGCCCTGTTCGAGGGGCGGGATGCGGCTGGCAAGGGCGGCACCATCCACTCCATTCTTGAATATATGAATCCCCGCTCTGTCCATAACGTCGCTTTGACCAAGCCGTCAGAAACCGAACTCGGTCAATGGTATTTTCAACGCTATATCACCCATTTCCCTGGTGGTGGCGACATGTCGCTGTTCGATAGATCCTGGTATAATCGTGCTGTGGTCGAGCCGGTCATGGGCTTTTGCACGCCCGACCAATACGAGCATTTTCTGGAGCAGGCGCCACGGTTTGAAAAGCTGATCCGGCAGGAGGGGATTTATTTCTTCAAATTCTGGCTCGATATCGGCCAGGAAATGCAGATCAAACGCTTTCACGACCGCCGTCACGATCCGTTGAAGGTCTGGAAACTATCGCCCATGGACATTGCCGCCTTGGATAAATGGGGCGACTATACCGAAAAACGCGACCGGATGCTGAAGGAAACCCATACCAAGCATGCCCCCTGGGTTGTGGCCAAGGCCAATGACAAGCGTCGCGCTCATCTCAACGTCATAAGGCATATGCTGCTTTCCCTTGACTATGAGGGCCGCGACATAAAGGCGATCGGCGAGATCGACAAAAAGATCGTCGCAGAGGCGCCGGATATGCTCTGACGACGGACGGTGTCCGAAGGGTGTTTTAAAGCAGACACTCAGCAGATTTGACCTGCGACAGTATCTTTTCAGGTTCCAGTTGAGGAAACGATACTGTCGCAGCGATCACTTGCCGGGAAGAACACGCACAGCATAAAGATTGATGCCGTTGCCCTGGCCGCTGATATCGGCATTGATCAGAAGCTGCCCAGGCGCATTGGGAGCGATGCCATTTGGCAGGTTCACCCGAAACAGCAGGTCGGCTTTTTCGGGATTGGCTGTGAAGCGGTGACGGGCGCAGTCGCCCAGACGATCGAATGCACAGCTCAGCGAAAACTGAACCGGCTTTTCACCAAAGGACTGCACCGTCAGGGCGATGGTCGAAGTTCCTCCAGCCATTTGCCGCAACAGATCCGGTGAAATCTCGATTGCGGCCGTCCCATCCATGTCGGTGCTGCGTGAAACGATATGGACAGCCTGGCCATCACTGGCGCCAATCAAATCCACCGTGGCGTTTGGCCGCGCCTTGATTTTCGAGGCATCGCCGGGCTGGAAGGCCTCTATCCAATCATTGGAAAATCCACGTTGCGGATCGATGGTCTTTGGCTCGTTTGCCGCTTCGCCGCCGGATTGATCGGTGGGCTGGTCGCCGTTGAAGTCTTCCGACGACACAGTCGGCGTCGGGGATGGCGCGCCCGTTTGCCGCTGGTCAGGAGACAGCAACAGGCCGGTGGAATAGACCCACCAGGCCGCAATGCCGATGGAAGACAGGAGGGTGACGGAAATCAGCAGGCGCGACAGCACGCCCCGGCGGCGGCGTGGCTTTGCAACGGGCTCCGCCCGCATGCCACGGACAGGCTCTTCGTCATACTCGTCTTCCGCGTTGCCTTGCTCTGCGACCTCTGGCCGTGCCGAAAACGAAGCAAAACTCGACATGCCCGCCGGATCCGCCCGGTCATGCCGTTCGGCTCGTACATCATCGAGATCAAGGCTTGGTTCGGCAGGCCGCCCGTGATCCCGGTCGACGCCGAAGGACAGCGAGGCTGAATCATCGCCCGGAGCGTTCGCATCGGCTGAGACCGATGGCGCGGGACCTCTTGGCGGAGTTGATGTCGAGAGAGGTGGCGAAGCCGGAGCGCGTGACACAGGCTCAACTGCGGCTTCGGCTTTCAGCCGTGCCCGCTCCTGCTGCTCGATCGCATGAATGGTTGCTTCCAGACGGTGCCGCTGCTCGGCCACGGTCTCCGGATCGTTGACATTCTGCTTCTTGAGACCCGCTTCCAGAGCCTGGCGCGCAGACTGGTAAATTCTGGCCCGAACTTCAGCCCGCGATCGCTCCGACCGGTCGAGGGCGCTTCTGATGGCCGTTTCCAATCCGCTCACGCGAGACCTTTCCACATTCATGGCCCGCGACGAAATGTATCGGGCATTCTTCTTCCCTTGAATCGGTAATCGGAGACTAGGCAAACCGCAAGCCCGCAGCCCATCCCCCGACAGATCGATAGTGGAAAAACATCATTATAAAGCCCAGCGAGCCGCTCGCGACGGTTCTGGTTCCAGTTCGGTCCACCCTTTCAGCCGGATACACATCGCCGTCTTCTCAGCGCAGCGGGCAGCGTTGCCTGCTCTTTTCAACCGGCGACAGGTCTGCTAACCTTTTGACGTTTACGCGAACGTCAATTATTCGAGGCCCAAATGGCTCTTCCAGATATCCTGTCTCGTCACCTCAGACTTCCGGTGATTGCATCGCCTTTGTTCATCATTTCGCATCCGCGCCTGACGCTGGCGCAGTGCAAGGCGGGTGTGGTTGGCGCCTTCCCTGCGTTGAACGCCCGGCCTGAAGCGCAACTGGACGAATGGCTGGATGAGATTACGCAGGAGCTTGCCGCCCATGACCGCGCAAATCCCGAGCGTCCCGCTGCGCCGTTTGCCGTCAACCAGATCGTCCATGGCTCCAACAAACGGCTGGAGCACGACCTGGGCATGTGCGTCAAATACAAGGTGCCGATCGTCATCTCTTCGCTGGGCGCCGTGCCGGAGGTGAATGCCGCTATCCACTCCTATGGCGGTATCGTGCTGCATGACGTGATCAACAATCGCCATGCCCATTCGGCGATCCGCAAGGGCGCCGACGGCCTGATCGCGGTTGCCGCCGGTGCCGGCGGCCATGCGGGAACGCTGTCGCCCTTCGCACTCCTTCAGGAAATCCGCGAATGGTTCGATGGGCCGCTGCTGCTTGCTGGCTCGATCTCGACCGGCGGCGCCATTCTTGCTGCTCAAGCGGCAGGTGCCGACATGGCCTATATCGGTTCGCCCTTCATTGCCACGCAAGAGGCGCGGGCGCCGGATGCCTACAAGCAGGCTCTCGTTGAGGCCAGTGCCACCGATATCGTCTACTCTAACTATTTTACCGGCATTCACGGCAATTACCTGCGCTCCTCCATCGTTGCCGCAGGTCTGGACCCGGACAAATTGCCGGAAGCCGATCCCAGCAAGATGGATTTCGGCAGCGCCGTCACTGGCGCCAAAGCGTGGAAGGACATCTGGGGCTGCGGCCAAGGCATCGGTGCCATCAAGTCCGTGGAGCCCGTTGCCGCGCTGGTTGAACGACTGGACACGGAATATCGCGCCGCCCGGGACAGGATCTGCGGAAAAGTGTAACGGATACCAAAAGGCATCTTGAAATCTGCGATGTTTGCCTGTATCCACCCGCACACATCGCAGGCCGGTCTTCGGCCTCGCGTGCCGCTTTAGCTCAGGTGGTAGAGCACATCATTCGTAATGATGGGGTCGCAGGTTCGAGTCCTGCAAGCGGCACCATTTAAACTTCCTTGAATTTGCAGTCTGAAACGATAGATCGCCAAGGTCTACCAGAATGTATGTCTGCGTAAATGTCACTCGATTTCAATTGATTGAGGAAATTTCAAGAGGCAGCGTTCCCTTGGATGTCCGCGCTAACCTTGGGCATCCGCGTCATAGCTCCAAGCATGCTGGTCTGCCCGTTCTGTTCGCGACATGCACGCCTCCCTTGGTTTGCCATGAACATGGTTCTCGACGGATGGGCGAGAAGCAAGGATCTCGTCGCTGATGATCTATTCTCGAGAGCAGAATAGTCTTTAAATTCGGTCCGAACACATGCCGGGAAAGCGCGGAGTCAATCGATCATCAGTTTAAGGAATTATTTTGCAGACTGAATGCGTTAAAGCGCAAGCAACTCTACAGTTGGACACTAAGCTAGGAGAATAGTTGCCGGGTGTATGCTATGCGAACCCAGGTCATCGATTTACGTCAATAACCGCCACCTTTTCACCGTGTCCTAATAATATATTTTGGCCATCTTGCGAAACTGATTTCCCCATGATTGTATAGACAACTTCGTCACTGACCGCTTACGTCAGATGTGAATGCGCAGCCACTGACCGCAGGGGATTGCATGATAACATTCGACCAAGTCAGCAAGCATTACGGCGACACAACACCTGCCGTTAACAGTCTTTCGCTGGTGGCACCCAGCGGTAAGCTGACCATTTTGGTCGGTCCTTCCGGCTGCGGCAAGACAACGTCTTTGCGGATGATCAACAGGCTGATTACGCCGTCGTCCGGATCTATTCTGCTGGATGGCGAACAAACCGGTCGGATGGATGTTCCTTTGTTGCGGCGCCGAATTGGTTATGTCATCCAGCATGCCGGCCTCTTCCCCCATCGCACCGTTGTACAGAACATCGCGACCACGGCGCGTCTGAACGGTGCGCCGAAACAGCAGGCGCTCCGGACTGCCCATGAGCTGTTGGAGCGCGTTGGCTTGACCAGCGCTTTTGCCGATCGCTATCCATGGCAGCTTTCGGGCGGACAGCAACAGCGTGTCGGCGTGGCTCGGGCGCTGGCTTCCGATCCCAAGTTCATGCTGATGGACGAACCGTTCAGCGCCGTCGATCCGGTCGTGCGCGGCCAGTTGCAGGATGAGTTTCTCCGCCTTCAGCGTGACATCGGCAAAACGATCATCATGGTCACCCATGACATCGACGAGGCCCTGAAGCTCGGGGATCAAGTGGCGGTGCTGCGCTCTGGGGGGACGCTGGCGCAGATCGCCACACCACAGGAACTACTGGCGCGACCGGCGGATGCCTTCGTGGCAGACTTCATTGGTCGGGACCGGGGCTACCGCTTCCTGAGTTTCGCCGAATTCGACAGCACGGTCCCGCTTGGGGTGGAACCGACGGCCACACTTGGTGCGACGCCGGAAGCTCTTCGCCATGCTGCCACGGACCGTTGGGTTCTTGTGACCGATGCCGCGAACCGACCCATCGGCTGGGCCGATGCGCAGGGGCTTAAACAACCGTTGCGCGAGGGTGATCTCAATCTCAGCGGGACGCTGGCACCCGAAGGCAGCAGTCTTCGCCATTTGCTCGATGCCGCGCTCAGTTCGCCTTCGGGCCGCGGCGTTGTCGTGGGTGCATCGGGCGAACTCGTCGGTACGGTCACGCTGTCGAATGTGGTTGCGGCCATTGAGGGGGCGCGTGCCGGCCAGTTTGGAATGCAGCCATGAGGTTCGATTGGCTCTATCATGAATCCGGGCGGATCGCCGCGCTTTTCATCTGGCATCTCTCCCTGTCGGTCATCCCGGTTTTGATCGGTCTTGTTCTCGCATTGCCGCTCGGCTGGATCGCACAGCGTGCCGGTGTGTTTCGATCCACTCTGCTGGGTGCCGCCGGGCTTCTCTATACAATTCCGTCGCTGGCGCTGTTCGTTCTGCTGCCGCTCGTGCTTGGCACGCGGATCCTCGATCCTCTGAATGTCGTCGTTGCGTTGACGGTGTATGCCTTGGCGCTTCTGGTGCGCACGGTCAGCGACGGCCTGGATTCGATTTCTCCTGATGTCCTTCAGGCAGCCAATGCCATGGGCTACCGCCGCGCAGCACGCCTTCTGACGGTGGAATTGCCGATCGCCGTTCCGGTCATCGCGGCCGGATTGCGGGTTGCCGTGGTGTCGAATGTCAGCATCGTTTCCGTCGCCGCTCTGGTCGGCACGCCACAGCTGGGCCTTCTCTTTACGCAAGGCCTCCAGCTGCAATTCTTGACCCCGATCATTGCGGGCATCGTGCTCTGCGTGGTTCTGGCGGCGCTTCTGGATGGGCTTGTGCTGTTCATCGCGCATCGCTTGACACCATGGCAGCCGGGGAGGGGGCTGCGATGATCGATTGGTTTTCAGATCCGGCCCATTGGACCGGAGACGGTGGCGTCATCGCGCTGGTTATCCAGCATCTGGCCTATAGTGGCGCCGCACTTCTACTGGCCTGCCTGATTGGCTTGCCCGTCGGGCTTTATGTGGGACATACCGGGCGCGGCGTGGTGTTCATCGCCGGTCTCGCCAATGCGTTGCGATCCCTTCCGAGCCTTGGCCTTATTGTGCTCCTGGTGATCCTGTTCGGCCCCGTCTTCTCGTCCGATATGGCGTTTATCGTGCCGAGCCTCATCGTGCTGGTGCTTCTGGCTGTACCGCCGATCATGACCGGCAGCTATGCCGGTATCGCGGCGGTGGACCCGGCGGCGGTCGATGCGGCGCGCGGCATGGGTAAGCGCCCGCTTGATATCCTGTTTGATGTCGAGCTGCCTTGCGCGCTGCCGCTGATTTTTTCCGGCCTGCGCAGTGCAACGCTTCAGATCATCTCAACCGCAACGATTGCCGCTTATGTCTCCCTTGGCGGCTTGGGACGACTTATTATCGATGGCCGGGCCCAGAACGATTATTACCAGATGGCGGCAGGCGCCGTTCTTGTCGGTGCGCTTGCGCTGACGGTCGATCTTTTGATCGGCGTCATATCAAGATTCACCGTCTCGCCCGGACTGACGCGCCGCCTGAAACGGTAGCGCCGATGATGCAGTAACGACTTTTCACCCTATGTCTCGATAAGCAACACAGGAGAAGCTCGCATGGCATTCAGGATCATCACCGCTGTCAGCGCTTTGGCGCTCATGACCCTTTCAGCCGCATCAGTGCTTGCCGCAGGCGATCCGCTGGCGGCTCCGCCTACTGAGAGAACCGATACCAAGACGATTATCGTTGGTTCTGCCGATTTCCCCGAGAGCCAGCTTCTGGCGACAATCTATGCCAAGGCCCTGACCGCCAAGGGGATTAAGGTTGAGACAAAATTGAACATTGGAAGTCGCGAGGTCTATATGCCGGCCCTGCTCGACGGATCAATCGATCTCCTGCCGGAATATGCGGGTGCGGCATTGAGCTATCTCGACAAGAAAGCCACAGCCCATACGCCAGACGATGTGGCGGCGGCCCTCAAGGCTGCCCTGCCGAAGGGCGTGTCGATGCTGACACCGTCAGCGGCGCAGGATTCGGACGGCGTTGCGGTGACACGCGCGACGGCCGAGAAATACAAACTGAAGACGATTGCCGATCTCGCCCCGGTTGCTTCCGAATTCGTGCTTGGCGGTCCACCGGAATGGAAGACGCGCAAGGAAGGCATTATCGGCCTGAAGGATGTTTACGGGCTGGAGTTCAAGTCGCTGAAGGCGCTTGATGTCGGTGGCCCGCTGACGTTGTCGGCACTCGTCAATGGCCAGATACAGGCCGCTAACCTGTTTTCGACCGATCCTGCCATCGCGACGAACGATCTGGTCATGCTGGAAGATGTCAAGAACCTCTTTCCTGCCCAGAATGTGGTTCCTGTGATCGCCACTGCGAAAGTCAGTGAGACCGTGACAAAGACGCTCGATGCAGTATCAGCCGCCCTGACCACAAAGGACCTCGTTGTTATGAACGGTCGTCTGGGCAATCATGACAGTTTCGATGTGGTCGCCGGCGACTGGCTTGCGCAACACAAGCTGAACTGATTTGGGATTGGCGGGCGAGCTGCATCCGCTGTTCGCCTGCCAACGCCCGGGGCCTGGCAGCGACCGGGCGCCTGATATCCAGATACGTATGCCTATCGACGACTTCATGGTTATGGATCATGACACAGAATTTTTCCGGGAACGTGATGCCTCTGGTCCAGAAAGATGCGGAGATCGGGCAGGAGGACCAATCTCCTGCCACGTTGCTCTCCGCCACGCCGCTTTATGTCAAATTGAAAGACTATGTTCGCAGCCGTGTCGAAACCGGTGAGTGGAAGATCGGCCAGCGCGTTCCCTCGGAAAACGAATTGGTCGACATTCTCGGGGTGAGCCGGATGACGGCCAATCGCGCCCTGCGCGAACTGGCGGATGAAGGGCTTGTGGTGCGCCTGCGCGGCAAAGGCTCCTTTGTCGCGACCCGGAAACGAACCTCGCAGTTTCAGAGCGTGCCCAACATTGCTGATGAAATCAGTCGCAACGGCGGTATTCATAGCGCAAGGGTGATTCTGCTTCAGATGGAAGCCTGTGGCGAGGAACTTGCCGAAGCCCTGGGCGTATCACCTGCGGACCCGGTGGCGCATTCGATCATCATGCATGCCGAAGATGGACTTCCGATGCAGATCGAGGATCGCTTCGTCAATCCCAGCTGCGTGCCTGATTATCTGCATCAGGATTTCAATGTAGTCACGCCAAATGGCTACCTGACGGACGTCGCGCCAATCGTCAAGGCGGAGCAGCATATAGAATCGATCAATGCGCAGGCCTGGGAGTGCAAGCTTTTGGCGATCCAGAAGTCCGAACCATGTCTGCTTGTACGCCGCCGTACATGGTCGGTTGAGGGGATCGTTTCTTCTGTCCGCCTGCTCTATCCCGGCAGTCGTTATCGTCTTTACAGCAGCACGTGAGGTCCTGCCCAAATGCTGCGCTCTGACTGATTTCAAGGCGCCGTGGTTTCAAGACCGACTGGTTCCAAGAATGGAGAAACGCCTTTGTCCATCGTTGCATCACGGCCCATACCGTTCAGGAGAATTTCATGAGCGTTGTTCTTGATGACGGGCTGGATTGGCGCGCTGTTGCGCGTGTCGGCGAGGGTGAGGCACTTTCTCTCTCAGACAAGGCCTATCGGCGCATCGATCGGGGAAGCCAGATCCTGGATCGTATCGTGGAAAGCGGTGTCCGCGCCTATGGCATCACTACGGGCATCGGCGCCCTCTCGGATACGGTTGTCGATCGCGCAACGCAGGGCCGGCTGTCACGCGGGATTGTCCTCAGTCATGCCTGTGGCATCGGTCCGTTGCTGGATGTGCGTGAGGTGCGGGCTATCATGGCGGCGCAGATCGCCAATTTCGCCCACGGCCATTCCGGTGTCCGGCGCGATATCGTCTCGCATCTGTTGGCGTTTTTAGAGCGGGATTGCATTCCCGATGTTCCGTCGCGGGGGTCTGCCGGTTATCTGACCCACAACGCCCATACCGGGCTTGTGCTGATCGGTGAGGGGCAAGCGCGCGTCGGTGGCCGTCCTCTCAGCGGGCGGGATGCTTTGGCTCAGATCGGTCTTCAACCGTTGGTGCTGGGCGCCAAGGAAGGGCTGAGCCTCGTCAACGGCACGGCATGTGCAACCGGTCTGTCGAGTGTGGCACTGGCCCGCGCCGCGCGCCTGCAAGACTGGGCGGATGCTATCGCGGCTCTGACGCTTGAAGCGGCTGGGTGCCAGATGGATGCCTTCGATGAAGCCGTTCTCGCCCTGCGCCCTTCAAAGGGTATCGCGGCTGTCGGGGCAGCGCTTCGGGCCAGGCTCCAGGGCAGTGGACTGATTGCCGCCGCGCGCGGCAGGCGGACCCAGGATGCCCTAAGCTTGCGGGCCGTGCCACATGCCCACGGTGCCGCACGTGACGTCTTCGATGCTTGCGCGGTGATCGTCGATCGTGAACTTGCCTCGGCCACGGATAATCCCGCTATCCTGGGGACGCCAGAAAAGCCCATCGTTTCATCACAGGCCCATGCTGTCGCCCCGGCGCTGGGTCAGGCAGCCGATAGTCTGGCGATTGCCATTGCGCAGATCGCAGCCATGAGTGAGCGCCGGATCGACCGGCTCGTCAATCCGCTGGTGAGTGGCTTGCCGCCTTTCCTCGCCACCGATGCCGGAAGCCATTCCGGCCTGATGATCGCTCAATATACGGCGGCGGCTCTTGTTGGCGATAACCGCCGCCTTGCGGCCCCGGCTTCTACCGATGGCGGTTTGACCTCCGGCCTGCAGGAGGATTTCCTGGCTCATCCTACCGCTGCCGCCAACAAGCTGCTCGCGGTCCTCGACAATGCCGAGTATATTCTGGCGATTGAATGGATGGCGGGCGCGCAGGCCCATGATGTCCTCGCAGGTGCCGGGCAGCTAGCAGCGGGAACGAATGCCCTTTACAGCATGGCTCGCGCACACCTCCCGCCCTATTCAGACGACCGGCCACTTTCCGGCGATATTGAGAAGGTTCGCGCCCTCTTGAGAGAGCAGGCTCCGCCGCATTGAGGCAAATGGCTTTTGCATTGCCGGATTTGTCGTGTGCTTTAAATCGGCAGTGTGTTTGAAAGACATAGCCATCCTTCGTCTGTTGCCACTCGGCCCGCCTGAGTCCGCGACCAGCCCGCTCCAATCGCTCCGACGGGATTTTGGCCATTTGCGCTCATGTCGACATCATTTCGGAACTTTACGACCTCCAGCGCGGTTATTTTTTTAAATCAGCAAAAGAGATGTTTCATGCCTCGTGGTGACAAATCCGCTTATACCGACAAGCAAAAACGCAAGGCGGAACATATCGAAGAGAGTTACGAAAATCGTGGCGTACCCGAAAAGGAAGCGCAAAGCCGCGCTTGGGCGACGGTTAACAAAGAAAGCGGTGGCGGCAACAAGTCAGGTTCAGGTCGCGGCCACCCGGAGAACCACGCCTCGTCGGAAAAGGGCGGACGCAAGGGCGGTAAGGCTTCTGCTGCAAGAACCAGGGAAGAACGATCTGCCTCCGCAAAGAAGGCCGCAGCGACCCGTAAACATAATGAGCAGCATTCCCATCATTGACCGTCACAGCGCCGTGCATTTCAGGAAGCGAACGGCGCTTTAACCATTTATAGTTGTTGTCTAATTTATCCTTGAGTCGAGTCTGAACTCAGGAGTTGTGCAACAGAGCCTGTCAGGCTGCAATCGATCTTGCAGCCTTTTCAAAAGCCTCGGCCCAGAGACCAAGCGCTTCCTCCTCATGCCGGGCGGAAAGATAATACCGACCGAACTGGCTATACATCGACATCACGCCGTTGCGCCGCAGTTCGGTATGAAGTCTGGCGGTAAAATCCTTTTCGGACCGCTGTGCCGCTTCCTGGTAGTTAGAGGGCGGCGTCTTGCCGCGCCAGAGTGTAAAGACGGTGCCATAGCCGCTCGCACAGATGTCGATGCCTGCGTTGCTGAAGGCGTGGATCGCATGTGCCTGAAGGTCGGTTCCCGCTTTTTCGAGTGCGCCGTAATCGACGGTATCGATGACGCTCATCGCCGCCTTCACGGCAGCGCAGGCGACCGGGTTGCCGTTATAGGTGCCAGCGCGGTTGACGCGGCGGTCCTCAAAGGCTGCCATGACCTCCGGCGTGCCGAGCAAAGCTGCAACGGCAACGCCGTTGCCAATTGCCTTGCCCACCGTGGCAAGATCCGGACTGATACCCATCAGATGGCTTGCCAGGCCACCATGGAGCCGAAAGCCCATCAGCACTTCATCCATGATCACCAGCGCACCATGCCGGTGGGCAATTGAGGCGACGTGTTGCAGATATCCGGGATTGGCGAGAATACATCCCGCATTGGCCATCATCGGCTCCAGGACGATGGCGGCGATATCATCGCATTCTTCAAACAGCAGTTCGACATCCTGCCGATCGTTGAAGCGCAGGAGTAATGTATCGCCGCTCGATGGCCGGTCATTTGTCGCCATGTTCGCTTCCGGCGCTCCGGCATTGCCGAAAGCCACGTCATCGAACCAGCCGTCATAACCGGCAGCCATCTTGACGATTTTTTGCCGGCCGGTCAGCGCACGTGCCGTCCGGCACGCCAGATGCACGGCCTCGCTGCCCGAATTGAGAAAGATGACCTTGGTCAGATCCCCGCTATGGGCAGCAAGGGCTGCTGCCGCTTCCTCTTCAAGGGCGTGAGCATAGGCTGGCATCGAGCCTTTGCTCAAGGCTTCGCGGATGGCTTCGGTGACGACGGGATCGGTATGTCCGAGGAACGTCGCGCCAAAACCAAGGGCCGTATCGACATATCGCCGACCGTCTTCGTCCCAGACATACGGCCCCTGTGCATTGGCGACGAGAAATCTCTTCCCGTCCAGATCGGGAACTTCACGTCCGCCGCTGGATATACCGCAAACCAGATGTTGCATCATTAAACTCCAAACAGGCTTGGAAGCCATTCGGTCAGGATGGGGAAAGCGACGAGGGCCGCAACACAAACCACGCTGGCAATCCAATAGGGAACCAGCCATTTCGAGACCGACCACATGTCGATTTTCGCGACATTGCAGACGACAAAGATGTTCGTGCCAATCGGCGGGGTAAACAGGCCGATGCCGAGCGTCATGGTGAAGACGATGCCGGTCTGATAGGGCGTCAGACCCGCCGCTAGGGCGATCGGCACCAGTATCGGCGCCAGAATGATCAGCGCTGGCCCAAGATCGAGCCAGAAGCCGACGACTTTCAGCAATACCAGCACCAGGATGATGGTGACGAGCGGTGTCGTATGCAGGCCGGTTATCCAGGCGGCGGCATTGGCCGGCACCTGTTCGACCGTCAGAATCCAGCCAAACGGTGTGGCGAGCGCCATGATCATCATGATCACGCCTGTCGTTGCCACGGCAGCCGACGCCGCCGAATAGAGTGACCGCAGCGGAAGCTCACGGTAGACGAAGATTCCGACCAGGAAGGAATAGACGACGGCGAGCGCCGAGGCTTCTGTGGCCGTGGCGATGCCGCCGATGATCGAGCCCAGCACCAGCACCGGCATCAGCAGGGCGGGCAGGGCACCAAGCGCATCCCTGCCAATCTCACCCCATTGCGCAGGTGTTTCATTGCGCGGAAAATTATGGCGCTTGGCGACAATGTAGGATGTGACCATGAATGTCACCGCGATGAACAGGCCTGGCAGCAGGGCTGCCACCAGCAGGCCGCCGATGGAGGTGTTCGTCAGCACGCCATAGAGGATCAGAATGACGCTCTGCGGACCGATAATGCCAAGGGTTCCCGAGGCGGCGGTGACGGCGGCGGCAAAGGCTTTCGGATAGCCACGCTCGGCCATGGCGGGGATCATGATCGATCCGACCGCGCCGGTATCGGCGGTTGCCGAACCGCTGATGCCACCATAGACCAGGGCCGTTGCAACATTGACGAGGCCAAGGCCGCCGGTAATGCGACCGAAGACATGTTCCGCGACCCGCATGATCCGGGTGGTCAACCCACCGCGGTTCATCAACTCTCCGGCGAAGAGAAACAGAGGAATGGCCGCGAGCGTGATCGCATCGGCACCGCGGATCGTCTGCTGTGCAAACCAGGCGAAGGGCAGGCCGAGATGGCCGACATAGATTGTCAGCAGGCTAGCCACGCCCATGCACCATGCAATGGGAACGCCGATCAGCAGCAGAAAGGAAAAACTGAGGATAAGGACGGCAACGGTCATCGCAGTGATCCTTCCTGTGGCTTTTCCGGCAATGGACGAACCCTGTGGGAAAGGCGGTAGAGCGCAATGCAGACGGCTGCGACGCCGAGAATGAGGATGGTCGCGGTGATCACACCGGTCGGCATGCGCAAGACGGATGTTGGCACCTTCCACGAGCGCTGCCAGACTGCCCAGCCACTGATGACGAAAGCCAGCCCCATGGTCAGAAGCGCCAGATTGGCGATGGCATCGAAGGCGGCCCGCAGGCGGGGCGGGGCGCTGTGCTTGAAGGCTTCGAAAGCGACGTTTTCACCGCGCACTTCGGCATTGATCAACCCGATGAAGATGATCCAGATGAACGCGATCCCTGCGACTTCAAAGGACCATTCGAAACCGCCCAAACCGAAATAGCGGGCAATCACGCCAAGCAGGGTTGATCCGAACATGACGATGAAGGCCAGCACACCCGCAAACTCGAAGATGCGCTTCAACCACCCCCACCCGCCGGGTGAGGGGTTTTCTGAGAACTGATCCATGGATGGGCCTCAGTTCGCGCTTGCGGCTTGTTTAACCGCCGAAACCAGATCGCTGCCCCATTCTTTCGAGAATTGGTCGTAGACCGGCGAGACCAGCGCGACAAACGGTGCGGTATCCACTTTCGTAACCTTGACGCCCTTGCCCTCGAGCTTCTTCTGGGTGTCGGCATAGGCCTTGTCCAGCGCGCTGCGATACCAGACGACGGTGTCTGTCGCGGCCTTCTTCACGGCGGCCTGTTCGTCAGGCGTCAGCGATTCCAGCTTGTCCTTGTTCATGTACCACCAGTTGGCGGTCCAGATATAATTGGAGATCGACAGGTCCTTGGCGACTTCATACCATTTGGAGTCCCAGTAATCGCGCATTTCAGGCTCGACGGCAGCAACGACATGCGATTGCAGCGCGGTATAGACCTGGCCGAAAGGAATGGATTCCGCCAAGGCGCCAAGCTGTTTCATAGTGGCCAGAATGACCGGATTGGGAGGCGTGCGAATTTTTACGCCGGCCAGATCCGCAGGCTTTTCAATGGGCTTGCTGGTGGCGAACTGACGAAAGCCGGAGTCGAGCACGCCGAGCATCACATAGCCACGCTCCTCGCCGAGGCGTTGGATCTTCTGGCCTTGTTCGCCATCGAGAAATGCGTGAACGTTTGATGCGTCCTTGAACAGGAACGGCAGCGACAGCACGTTGAGGCGTGGATCGATGGCATCGACCGCACCGCCAAGACCGATATCGATCGAACCCGCACCGACGCCGTCGGCGATTGGGCCTTCGTCGCCCAGCTGGGCATTCGGGAAGATCTGAACCTTGACCGATCCCTTGGTATTCTCACCAACTTCCGTTGCGAATTTTTGAACTGCTTCATTGATCAGGCTTTCAGGCGCCGAAGCATGCGCCAGCCGCAATGTTGTTTCAGCATTGGCGGTGCTGGACCAAAGGCTGGAAAGACCAAGTACGGTGCCGAGCATGATGGCGGGCAGCCGGCTGCTTTTGTTGAGAGTGAACATGAATTCCCCTTTACGTTCTTCTTGTGTTGACGCAGCATGAGAATAATTGTCATTGCGCGGCTGAAAATGACAATTTTATTATTGATGCATAAGCGCCGCTGATAGCAGCCGTTTTCTGGAGCGGTTGCGCCTTGAGAGATAGGAAGCGTTTCGACGGTCGATTGGTCAATGGCGGAGCAGAATGCGCAATCTCGATAGCGACGCACTGGCAAGCTTTGTAGCTGTTGCCGAGACGGGCAGTTTCACGGCGGCGGCAGAACGGCTGGGACGCACGCAGGCCGCGGTCAGCATGGCGATCGGCAAATGGGAAGAGCGTCTTGATCTGCGATTGTTTGATCGCGGGCATCGCCGGGTGACATTGACGCCGATCGGGGAAAGATTGCTTGGCTACGCGCGGCGCATACGGGCAATCGAGGATGAAGCCCTGGCCACGCTGCTTGAAGGCCGCAATGAAAGCCGCGTTCGGCTCGGCATGCCCGATGACTACCTGACACTGTTCGGCACGGCGCTGATGCAGCGTTTTGCGCCACAGCATCCCAAGGTCAATCTGGACCTGCAATATGATTTCTCTCACCATCTGGAAGGCATGGTTGAAAGCCGGGAGCTGGACATTGCCATCATAACGCAAAGTCCGGCCGAGCCTAAGGGGGAGTTGATCCGCCTGGAACGGCAGGTTTGGTGCGCGGCCCCAAACCGTTACCCGGAACAGAGCAGTACGGTTCAACTGGCGCTTTTTCCGGACGGCTGCCGGTCCCGGCCACAGGTTCTGGCAGCGCTGGATCGTGCAGATCGCCGTTGGCGGATTGTCTATTCGTCATCGGACATTGCTGGAATTCAGCTGGCGGTTCATTCGGGAGACCTGTTGACGGTCCTGCCGGAGACGGCGGTGCCTGCGAACTGGCGCAAGCTGGGGGGTGATGATGGTCTGCCGGAACTGCCGATCTTGCGGCTGGCAATGGTTCTACCCCAGCAACCGCGCCTGCCGGTCAGGCAATTGGCGACGTTCCTGCGTGCAGAATTCCAGCATTCTCTCTCTACCGCATAATGCCTTGAACCAGCGTCACCTTGGAACAACCAAATGATCTCCAATGCACTTGCCTCCATGCTGGCACGGCGCAACATCCACTATGGCTGGATCGTTGTCGCAGCAACCTTTCTCACCATGCTGGTCACGGCAGGTGCCATGGGCGCCCCTGGCGTGCTCATCAAGCCACTTCAGGATGAGTTTGGCTGGGAAACCTCGCAGATTTCTTCGGCACTTGCCGTGCGGCTGGTGCTGTTTGGCCTGATGGGGCCGTTCTCGGCGGCGTTCATGAATTATTTCGGCGTCCGGAAAGTCATCGTTTTCGCAATGATCCTGATTTCCAGCGGCTTCATTGGGTCATTGTTCATGACGAAGATCTGGCAGCTTCTGGTGCTTTGGGGTGTGGTTGTCGGCCTTGGCACGGGACTGACGGCCATGGTGCTCGCCGCCACCGTTTCGGCCCGCTGGTTCACCAGGCATCGGGGTCTCGTCGTCGGCATGCTCTCGGCAAGCTCTGCTACCGGTCAACTGGTTTTCCTGCCGCTGATGGCGCAATTGACGGAAAGCTATGGCTGGCGAATGACAGTCCTTTTCGTTTGCGGCATGATCTTGCTGGCTGCACTCGTCGTGCTGGCGGTTATGCGCGACCGTCCCTCCGATCTCAACCTGCCCTCTTTTGGCGAGGAGCGGGTGATACCACCACCGCCACAGACCGGCGGCCTGCTGACAATGCTGGCAACACCCGTTTCCGTGCTCAGGGAGGTGTCAAAGACGTCCACCTTCTGGATTCTTTTTGCGACATTCTTCATCTGCGGTCTCAGCACCAATGGCCTGATCCAGACGCATTTCGTCACGCTCTGCGGCGATTTCGGCATTCTGCCGGTGGCCGCCGCCAGTGTGCTTGCGGTGATGGGCATTTTCGACTTCTTTGGAACGATCGGCTCCGGCTGGCTCTCAGATCGCTTCGACAATCGCTGGCTGCTCTTCTGGTATTATGGCCTGCGCGGCCTGTCGCTGCTCTTCCTGCCGTTCAGCGATTTCAGCTTCTACGGGCTGTCGATCTTTGCGGTCTTCTACGGCCTGGACTGGATTGCCACCGTGCCCCCAACCGTGAAGATCGCCGCCGACCGCTTCGGTCGTGAAAAAGCAGGTATCGTTTTCGGCTGGGTCTTTACCGGTCATCAATTGGGCGCTGCGACCGCAGCCTATGGCGCCGGTCTGTCACGCACGCAGTTGCAGAGCTATTTACCCGCTTTCTTCATCGCCGGCGCATTCTGCCTGCTGGCCTCGATCCTGGCGATTACCCTGGAGAAAACCGGTCGTTCAGTGCCCTCGGCAGCCCATTGAGACGAGGAGCCATTGTCAGGGAAAAGGAGAGGCTGTTTTCCTGAAAGGACAAATGGCAATAAAAGATCCAGAAGCTCTCCGTTTCAAATAGGCCGGTCGATAAAAATCGAATCATTGATTTAGCTGAATGCATACCTGGCTATGATAAATTCCTCCCGGATAGAGTGTGAGGATCAAGTATGATTGTTCAACTTAATACCTCGGTTCCTTCTGCGGGGGCGGCAAAAGAAGATACGGCCAGCCCGTTTCAAGAGGGAGCCGTGTTGCCGGAGACCCTAAGTCTTGCCGAGCGGGAGACCTATAATCTGGCGATTGATGCGCGAAATGGCGACAACGTTCTGGATAAGGTCATTCTGAACGTCGTACAGCCTCCCGCTCTCGTGTTGTTTGCCCTCCTGGATGCGGGCCGGGTCTTCCCGGATGTGCCGCTGCCTCAGGCGCAGGATGCGTATGATCGCATGGCTGATACGACGGAGGTCGAGGCGCCTGATGTTGGCGACAGCTCGAAAAATCAACAGGGAGCCAAAACCGCCAAGACTGACAGCGGCTTCGCCGCCAGTGGAAGCAATGCAATCGTCTCGCCCATTGCGACCGGCACATCCTCCGCATCATCGACTGTCTCGACCTCGGCACCGTCGATTACCGCCTGATCCCACAGGTCCGACTTAAGGCCCGTGCGCCCTAACGTTAAAGTGTGCCCTTAAGAGTGTTTTCAGGTCTTAAACCTGTACGCTACTGCATAATTTTCTCTTTAAACCGGAATCGGTTTAAAGAGAAAATTATGCAGTAGCTATAAAGAGCTACAGCGAACCTTTGTGCGCCATATATGGCGCACGGCGCTGTAAGCGTCCGTTTGGACGCTCTCCATCTTGCATGGATGGCAGCGCTTGATAGCGCAAGCACCGCGCCTCGCACAATTTCCCGACTTGAGATATGTCAATGCCGACCATCCGGCAATCGCGTTTTATCGCGCCGACGTTACCCCAGTATTCACCGGCGAGTTTGGTGCCATGGGGGTAAATTATGAAAACAACATAAGATGTTACAATTGGCGTGATTATGCCTGACCGGGCGAAAAAGCGTTGGTGCGGGCCAAGTATCCCTTCCGGGCAGGCCTGACGATAGAGGAGATGGATTCCGATGCTGCGTGATCGTATTCGCTACAGGCCTCTGATGGACAAGCTGGTCACAGCCGACGAAGCCGCCGCCATGATAGAAGACGGCATGACCATCGGCATGAGTGGTTTTACCCGCGCAGGGGAAGCCAAGGCGGTGCCGATGGCGCTGGCGGAGCGGGCCCGCAAACATCCTTTGAAAATCACCCTGATGACCGGTGCTTCGCTGGGCAATGATCTCGACAAGACGCTTGTCGAAGCCCATGTCGTGTCGCGGCGCATGCCGTTTCAGGCGGACCCGGCGCTGCGCAAGGCGATCAATGCCGGGGAGGTGATGTTCATCGACCAGCATCTTTCAGAAACGGTCGAACAGTTGCGCACCGGTCAGATCGCGCCGGTCGACATTGCCATCATTGAGGCGGTGGCCATTACCGAGCATGGTGGCATTGTACCGACCACATCGGTTGGCAATTCCGCCAGCTTTGCCATTCTCGCCAAGAAAGTGATCATCGAGCTGAACCTGTCGCAGCCGACCACGCTGGAAGGCCTGCATGACATCTATATCCCGTCGCGGCGTCCGGCCCGTATGCCGATCCCCGTTGTGACGCCGGAAAGCCGTGTCGGGCTGCCCTATATTTCTATTCCTCCGGAAAAAATTGCCGCCATTGTCGTCTCGGAGAAACAGGACAGCTCGGCCCCCATTCAGCCGCCGGACGAGGATACCAAGGCCATTGCCAGCCATCTGATTGAGCTTTTGCTCAACGAAGTGCGCCAAGGCCGGATGGGTTACGATCTCCAGCCGTTGCAGGCCGGGATCGGCACCATTGCCAATGCTGTGTTGCATGGCTTTATCGATACACCGTTTCATGACTTGAAGATGTATTCGGAGGTCTTGCAGGATTCGACCTTCGAATTGATTGATGCCGGTAAGATGAGTTTCGCTTCAGCCTCGTCCATTACCCTGTCGGCGGAGATGTATCAGAAAGTCCTGCCAAAACTGGCTGAATACAAGCATCACCTCGTGCTGCGTCCGCAGGAAATCAGCAATCATCCGGAAGTCATCCGGCGGCTGGGGCTGATCTGCATCAATACGGCGCTTGAATTCGACCTCTACGGCAATGTCAATTCCACCCATGTCGGCGGCACGCAGATGATGAACGGCATCGGCGGATCCGGTGATTTTGCCCGCAATGCCTATCTGTCGATTTTCGTTACCAAGTCTATTGCCAAGAATGGGGCGATTTCCTCTGTCGTTCCGATGGTCAGTCATGTCGATCACACCGAGCACGACGTTGATATTCTCATCACTGAACAGGGGCTTGCCGATCTGCGGGGCCTGGCACCGCGCGAAAGGGCGCGGCTGGTGCTCGACAACTGCGTGCATCCTGATTACCGCGACCAGCTTGCTGACTACTATCAGAGGGCGCTCGTGCGTGGCGGTCATACGCCTCACATTCTCGAAGAGGCGTTTTCCTGGCATCAATCGATGCGTGAGACAGGAACCATGCGCCGATAAGATTTGACTGGTGTCAAGCGTCTAATGACGATAAACCGGTTTCGACACCAGAGCCGGGCTGCATGATGCTGACCCGGGACGGATATATACCGGACCCGACAATGATCAAGCCGCATGCCGACCTATCCGCCCCATCTCTTCCTGAAAAGCAAAACATCACAGCTCTTCCCCGCCGCTCAAGGCGGCGTGGCCTCTCTATTTCCATGCGCTCGGCGGCTCGGCCGCTCGCTATTATCATGCTCGGCGTACTGTTGGTGGGCTGCGCGTCGCGGGCGGTGGGCGTGATGAAGCCGGTCGGCGCGGCGGTTAAGGCCGCCAATGCCAGCGAGGTCAATCTCCTGGCTGCGACGACCCGCGCGCCCTCTGAGGATAAATCGATCCTGTTCAGCGGCGAGCGCGGAACGGGTCTGTTGATCGATGCCGTCACCATTTCGATTCCTCCCGCCGCAAACCGCAAGATCGGCGAGGTTCAATGGCCAAAGAAACTGCCGCCGGATCCGCGCAAGGACTTCACGACCGTTGCCGTCCAGCCCATTCAGACCGACCAGCAGCGCCGGGCCTGGCTGAACACCCATGCAAAGGGCAAGCATCGCGTGCTGCTGTTTGTGCACGGATTCAATAATACCTACGAGGATTCCGTCTATCGCTTCGCCCAGATCGTCCACGATTCAGGCACGGATGTGGTGCCGATGGTGTTTACCTGGCCGTCTCGCGCCAGTATTTTCGACTATAATTACGACAAGGAAAGCACCAATTATTCCCGCGATGCCCTGGAAGAGATGCTGACCCGCATGACCAGCGACCCGCAGGTTTCGGATGTGACGGTCATGGCGCATTCGATGGGGTCGTGGCTTGCCGTCGAAGCGCTGCGGCAAATGGCCATCCGCCATGGCGGCGTCAATGCCAAGATTACCAATGTCATTCTTGCCTCTCCGGATCTGGATGTCGATGTGTTCGGCAAGCAGTTTCAGGCATTAGGGCCAAAGCCACCGCATTTCACACTGTTCGTTTCTCAGGATGACCGGGCGCTGAGTATTTCCCGGCGTATTTCCGGCAATGTCGACCGGTTGGGGCAGATCAATCCGGCCAATGAACCGTATCGAAGCGTGCTCGAAAAGGCTGGCATCACCGTTCTTGACCTGACCAAGCTGAAAACTGGTGACAGGCTGAACCACGGCAAGTTTGCCGAAAGCCCTGATGTCGTGCGGTTGATCGGCGGACGGCTGATCGCCGGACAGACCGTGACGGATTCGCAGGTCGGTGTCGGAGAAGCCATCGGTGCCGTCACCATCGGCGCCACCAATACGATCGGCCAGGCGGCCAGCACGGCAATCAGCGCGCCGATCATGATCTTCGACCCCCGGACCCGCCGAAACTATGGTGACCAGCTGAAAAAGCTGGGCGAAAGCGCTGGCTCGACGGTTAACTCCGTCGGCGACACGGTGCCACGGTGATCTCTGCTCTATAATTACCACCTTGAATCGATTTCGGTTTCAGGAATTATGCAGTAGATCGCCTTTTGCTTGAGGAACTGATCAGCCACGAACCGGAGGATGCCGCGATGAGATGGAAGCGGATGATGCAATTGCTCGATGTGCATTGCGAAGGCGAAATCGGCAAAGTGGCGATTGGTGGGGTGCCTAAAATTCCCGGCGATACGGTGGCGGATCAGTTGCATTGGCTGAATACGGACCCGAAAGGCCGGGAACTGCGGCATTTTCTGGTGTTGGAGCCACGCGGAGCACCAATTGGCTCGGTCAATCTGCTGCTACCGGCCAAGGACAGCCGAGCGGATGCCGCCTTCATCATCCTTCAGCCGGATCAGGCCCATGCCAGCTCCGGCTCCAACTCGATCTGCGTCACCACGGCCCTGCTTGAAAGCGGCATGATCGAGATGCAGGAACCGGAAACGGTGGTGATGCTGGAAACCGCCGCCGGACTGGTCAAAGCCGTGGCGCAATGCAGGGAAGGGCATTGCGACAGTGTCACCTTGACCATGGTGCCATCCTTCGTTCACGAACTGGACGCGCAGATTGCCACGGAAAGTTGGGGCGAGATTCGCTTCGATCTCGCCTATGGCGGCGTGTTTTATGCGCTTGTGGATGTCCGCCAACTCGGACTGACCATCGAACCGGGCAATGCCCGCCGCCTGGTGGAGGCTGGCATGCTGTTGAAGGGCGAAATTAATCAGCGCATACAGGTCGTCCATCCGGATATTCCGGCCATTTCCGGCGTCGCCTATGTGATGTTTCGCGATGAGGACCCAGACGGCGCTGTGCGCACCTGCACCACCATGTGGCCGGGCCGAGTGGACCGTTCGCCTTGTGGCACAGGAAATTCGGCCAATCTCGCCACATTGCATGCGCGTGGCCGGGTCAAGCCGGGTGACAGCTTTCTGTCGCGCTCGATCATCGGTTCGCAGTTCACGGTCGGTCTGCAAGGCCTGACAACTGTTGCCGGGCGCCCCGCCGTCATTCCCACCATTACCGGGCGCGGCTTTACCTATGGCATCCACCAGGTTGCCCTGGATGCCTTCGATCCACTGGGGGGTGGGTTTGTGTTGACGGATGTCTGGGGTGCTGCGGCCGAAACCATCAAGATTTAAGAGCTGTGATGGCGCCCAGCTGGGGGCCTCCCGACATCGGTAATCTTAAAACGTGAGGGATCGTCACAAACCCATCTATTCTTAAGGTTGTCAATTGTGTTGATTACACCGTACTACAGTGTGTCAGTTTCATACGGAACTGGCTATCGTGCCATTTCTTTTGTTTTCGTTTGTCTTTTCAGGAAAGCCGGGTTGCAATTTTCCTAAGGCAAGCTTTTTAAATCTAGGGTTTTCGGCAGAGCAGCAGCAACCGGTTTTGGACACGATGCCACACCGTGGCAAAGCGAATTTCGGACGATTGGCAAAGCGCATGGTGCTTTCGGCAAGGGGACGCAATGACATCGGAAGATACTGCTGATACTGGCATGGCAGATACGGACATGACAGATACGGGCATGTTTCTGGCCAAGGCGGATATTTTCACCAGCCTGACACCGGAAGAAGACAGGGCATGGTCGCAACTCTGCACCGTTGAGAGCGTTTCGGGTGGCACGATTGTCCTCGATTATGGCATCAGGCCCGAAATTGTGCTCGTCGTCCTGTCCGGCGCTCTGCGTGCGACGCTGCGTGTTTCAGCCGGAAAGGAGTTATTTCTGGATATGATCGGCCCCGGCGGCACTATGGCAGAAATGGATGCGATACGCGCTGAAGGCTATAATCTCTGTCTGATGGCCACCACTGATGCGACGCTGGTTCGAATGCCAGTGGACGTCTTCAATGACATTATCGCTCAAAAACACACGGTTTGTTTGAGCCTGCTGTCCGTCTTGGTCCAGCGCATGCACGTCCTGCATGCCAGAATATGCGAGTTTTCCTATCTCGATGTCCGGCATCGCCTTTACACAACCTTGCTCCGATTGTCGAAACCCTCTGAGGACAAGCCTCAGCAGCGCATGATCTCTCCGGTGATCATTCATGCGGCTTTAGCCGAACATGTTGGCGCACGCCGCGAAACCGTCTCACGCGAGATGTCGCGTCTGGTGCAGGATGGCGTGATCCAACGCACCCGCACTGCGATTGTCATCCGTCAACCCCATGCGCTATTGCGGCGCCTGTCGCAATTCGATTTTTCGTGAATTATTATTCTTCCCAATGGTTTAGGTTGAAACTCAAGGCGACGGTCCTTCATGGATCTCGTCAGTTGCCCTAAAACAAGAAAAACTAAAATTTTAGCTTATTGCTTTAGTCAATTTCAGTGTGCTCCTGATACAAGCAAGGGCAATCGCTGAGACTTGGAGCGCTGACTTGGTTCTGCATGATGCAGACTGCTCCCTGCAAGGTCCAGCATGGAAAATGCAATCCTGACATGATGCTGCCCGAATGCGACAGTCCGCCCGACCGTTGCGGAAGCATTGTCATCAGGTCTGACTGAGCGCTTGCGGATATCTCATGCCTCCCGGCTTTAAGATATTACCTAGCAAATTGAGTGGGTTACGGGTTTTTTTTCGCACGTTTGACAAAGCGTATGATGCTGTAACCGAGTGATGCGGCCCAGCGACAACCCTCAACGGAGGAAACCATGAGCATTCTGATCGTTGAAGATAATGCCACCAACGCGATGATCCTGAAACATCTTGCACGCAAGGTCGCCGATGATGAAATCATCGTGCAGGCCGATGCCAATGAGGCGCTGGTTCTGTGTCATCAAACGCTGTTCGATCTGTTGATTGTCGATCAGATCCTGCCGGGTATGAGCGGTTTGCAATTTGTCACCACGCTCCGCCAGCTCGGCCGTTATGATCAGGTGCCGATCATTATGGTCACCGCCGACAATGAACCGGGACTGCGCCAGGCCGCCCGGCAGGTCGGCATTACCGACTTTTTGACCAAGCCGGTTGAAGCCCTGGCCTTCCGCCAGTTGATCGCCAATTATCGCGGCGGCAGCGTGGCGGGTGAAGCGCGGGGCGCTGTGGTCCGATGAAAGGATATATCCTCGTCATCGCCCTGCTTTTTGCCTTGGCACCGCGCGCAGACGCGCTCGACACGCCCAAGGGCGCAGTCATCCTGACCGTCGAAGGCAAGCTTTCTCACTCCAATAGCGGCGACAAGGCGCTTTTCGATCTCGCCATGCTGGACGCCTTGCCAGGACGGACCGTGACGCTCGATACGCCCTGGACGAAAAAAGCGGCCACCTATTCCGGCCCCTTGCTCCGTGCCATTCTGGATGCCGCTGGCGCTGGACAGGGAGCCGTGACCATACGGGCGCTCAATGACTATTCGGCGGTTATTCCCCCGGAGGATGTATCCGGGCTCAACATTATCCTCGCCACACGCATGGACGGTGAAACCATGCCGGTGCGCGACAAGGGCCCGATGATGGTCATCTATCCGTTCGACGAGGACAGCAATCTCTATACGGAAACCTATTTCGCGCGCTCCGTTTGGCAGATCAAATCGCTCGAGGTTCGGTGATGCTGCTCGCTCCCGCCACGGCGCAAAAACGTCAAACGCAGCCAAAGACGACCTTGATCCTGTTGATCCTGTCGGGTGTCCTGCTGCTGACATTTCTTCTGCTGTTCAAGGACGTATCGGATCGCTACCGCCTGTTGTTTGATGATATCAGGGAAAACGCGGTCTGGTCGATCTACCAATTGGACCGGGAAGCGCGCGCCCTCGATTATGTCCTGGCGGAAGCCAGCAACGAGAGGGCCAGCGACGAGAAGACAATCGCGCAAGTGTCTATGCGCTACGATATTCTCCTGTCCCGGATCAACCTGGTCAATGATTCCAAATTCGGTAGCTATTTTAACAGTGACGCGACGATATCAGGCCATTTGCAAAGCATCGGCGACATCATCCGGAAAATACAACCGGTTTTGGACAGACTTCAAACCGGCGTCGTACTGGACACTCAACAGATTAATGAGGTTAAGCAGGACCTGGATGCCCTGTGCGCGCAAACCAACGACCTGTTGATCTACACCAATTCCTACGTTGGCAACCAACGCTCCACCATGCGCAGCGCCATGTTCGAGATGGAAAAGACGTCGGCCATTATGCTCGGCCTGTTGATGGCATCTGTGATCTTTCTCGTTGTCACATTGCACCGCCAGCTCAAGTCGGTTCGCGAGACCAGCCGCCGCCTGGAAACCATGACCAGGGAGTTATCGGATGCCTATGAGGCTGCCGATTCCGGCAATCGGGCCAAGTCTCAGTTCATGGCCACCATGGGCCATGAAATCCGCACACCGCTTAACGCCATCCTGGGCATGGCCGAATTGCTGGAATATTCGCAGCTGCCATCCGATGCCATGCAAAGCGTCAAGACCATCCGCTCGTCTGGCGAAGCGCTGTTGGAAGTGATCAACGAGATCCTGGATTACTCGAAGATCGAGCATGGCAAGCTGGAGCTGGAAGAGCGGGCCGTCGATATTTCCAGTCTGGCGGAAAACACCATCAGCATCATGCAGGGTCGCTCCGACGATCAGGACAACCAGCTGGTGCTGGATATTCCGGTGTCTCTCGATGCACTTTACGTGCGCACCGACCCCACCCGCCTGCGCCAGGTTCTGCTCAATCTGCTCAGCAATGCCATCAAATTCACCCAGAACGGCGTGGTGACGCTGCGGCTGCGCGAATTCTATCGCGGCAGCGCGTTGATGTTGCGGTTCGAGGTGGAAGATACCGGCATCGGCATTGATGAGACAGGGCTTGCCAAATTGTTCAAGCCATTTTCGCAGGTCGATGCCAGCATCAGCCGCAAATATGGCGGCACCGGGCTTGGGCTGACGATTTGCAAGCAGATCGTCGAGAAACTGGGTGGCGAACTGGGCATGAGCAGCACGGTGGGGGTTGGCAGCATATTCTGGTTCGAACTGCCGGTCATGGCAGCTGGAAAGGACGATGTCCGCCAGAATGCCCGCCACAGCAGCGCGGATCTGCCCCGCCTGAAGATCCTTCTGGTGGAGGATAACCGGGTCAACCAGCAGGTTGCCAGCCGTTTCCTCTCAAAACTCGGCCAGGATGTGGTTGTGGCTGGCGATGGCGCCCAGGCGGTGGCTCGCACCGAGCGGGAAGTCTTCGACCTGATCCTGATGGATATGCAAATGCCGGTCATGGACGGTATCGAGGCGACCCGCCATATCATTGAACGCGGCGGGGCTTCCGCCTTGACCCCTGTTGTTGCCATGACCGCAAATGCTTCTGACGACGATCGCCGTCGGTGCCGCGCTGCCGGCATGGTGGGATTTGAATCCAAACCCGTGACCATGAACCGCCTGCGCGACCTCATTCTCAGCTTTGCACCGGTGGAACGCGAACAGGCCTCGGCTGACGGGCCGGTTGAGACCAAGCCTCAGCAAGACAGTGTGTTTGACCATAGCCCACTGACGCTGCAACAGCATCTTGACGAGATGAACGGGCTTGATGAAGCGCGCCACGACGAACTGGTCGAAGCTCTCGGGGAAGAGATCTACCAGGAATTGATTGAATCGTTCTTTGATGATGCCGCCCAGCTGCTCGGCGAATTGCACAAGGCCATGGCCCAGCGCAATCCCCGCGAAATCGATCGCGTACTCCACACGATCAAGGGAGCTGCCGTCAATGTCGGTTTGAACGATATTGCAGGCTTTGCCCATGCGTTAAGAGTGCAGCAGCCAACGCCGGATGCCGTTCACAGGTTGACGCAAGAGGTGGATTTGATGAAGCTCAAACTGGTAGGAGCCTGAAACGGCGGGACCATTCCAACCCCTGAGGGAGCGCTTGGGGAAACGTACGGGGCGCATTGAACCCCGCAGATAATTGAAACAAGTGGCCTGACGGTCGCGGAGGCTATAATGCGTATATTGCTGGTTGATGATAACAATACCAATTTGAAACTGCTGACCCGCCTGGTCAAGAAAATCGACCATTGCGAGCCCGTGGCCTTTTCAACCCCGGAAGAGGTGCTTTCCGCGCTGCCGGAGCTGGATTTCGATATTGCCATCATCGATTACCAGATGCCGGTGTATAATGGCGTCGAGCTTTACACAGAGATCGTACGGTTCGAGAAATATGCCCAGGTGCCGGTCGTGTTCATCACCGCCGACAAGGATATGACAACGCGCATGGAGGCCTTGAATGCTGGGGCTATCGACTTTCTGACCAAGCCGGTCAACCCGATCGAATTCCAGGCCCGGATCCATAACATCGTCAGCCTGTCGATCGCCCGCCGCCAACTGGCCGATCAGGCCGAATGGCTGCGGTGCGAAGTGGATAGGGCGGTGGGCGAGCTGCGGCAGCGCGAACAGGAAATCATTGAGCGCTTGACGCTGGCAGCGGGCTACAAGGACCCCGATACATCCCGTCACACGCTGCGGGTTGCCGCCTATGCGCAGGCCATCGCCCGTGAAATGGGATTGCCGGAGCAGTTCTGCACCGATCTGAAGCTGGCAGCGCCGATGCATGACATCGGCAAGGTCGCCATGCCCGACACGGTCTTGCTCAAGCAGGGCCGGCTGACCGAATCCGAATATCGCCAGATGCAATCCCACGCCCAAATCGGCAGTGACATTCTCGCCCAGTCTCATTCCTCGCTGCTTCAGCTTGCCGCTGAAATCGCCGCCAGCCACCATGAGCGCTGGGATGGGCAAGGCTATCCCAACCGCCTGGCAGGCGATGCCATTCCCCTGTCCGGCCGGATCGTTTGTATTGCCGACAATTTCGACGCCCTGACCACTGAGCGCCCCTATAAGCCTGCCTGGTCCTATGAACGGACTGTGGAGCATGTGTTGGCGCGGGCTGGAAGTCAGTTCGACCCGGCCTGCGTTGCCGCATTTGAACGGGCGCTACCGGCAATCCATGAGATTATTGAGGCCGACCGGCGTGAACAGGCCGAGGAAGCAGCCAGAAAGGCCGCTGCCCTGCCGTTGGACAAAATCGCCTGACGGCATTGCCGCGCTTGCCTCCAACGCTGAACATGGTATTTCCAGCATGGATAGAGGGCGCGAGCAGTATGCAGCGCCGCTCAGCCTGATACTCGCCGGAGATCCGCCATGCGCTCGCTTACCATTCGCCGCCCCGATGACTGGCACCTGCATCTCCGCGACGGCGCCATGCTGGAAGGTGTGATCGGCGATACCAGCCGGCACTTCGCCCGCGCCATCATCATGCCGAACCTGGTGCCGCCGGTGGTGACGACAGCGGATGCAGAGGCTTATCGGCAGCGCATTCTGGCTGCCGTGCCGAAGGGCGATCACTTCGAGCCACTGATGACCCTTTACCTGACGGAGCAGACCAGCCCTGATGATGTTGAGGAGGGCAAGACAACCGGACTGATCACCGCGGTGAAGCTCTATCCAGCCGGTGCCACCACCAATTCCCATGGCGGGGTGCGCGATCTCGACAAGGCGATGCCCGTTCTGGAGCGGATGGCGAAAATCGGATTGCCGCTCTGTGTCCATGGTGAGGTGACGACGCCGGAGGTGGATATTTTCGATCGTGAGGCGGTGTTCATCGACACAGTGCTCGATCCGCTGCGCCGCCGTCTGCCAGAGCTGAAGGTGACGATGGAGCATGTCACCACATCCGATGGGATCGATTATATCCTCAGCGCTGGCAGCAATCTGGCTGGCTCGATTACCACCCATCATCTGATCATCAACCGCAATGCCATTCTGGTTGGTGGCATCAGGCCGCATTATTATTGCCTGCCGGTTGCCAAGCGCGAAAGCCATCGCCTTGCCTTGCGCCGCGCTGCGACCTCAGGTGACAGCCGGTTTTTCCTTGGCACGGATTCAGCCCCGCATGTCGATCCTTTGAAGGAATGCGGCTGCGGCTGCGCGGGCATTTATACGTCCATCAACACAATGAGCTGCCTTGCTCATGTGTTTGAGGAGGATGAGGCCCTCGACCGGTTGGAAGCCTTTGCCTCGCTCAACGGTCCGGCCTGGTATGGGCTTCAACCAAACGACGAGACAATAACCCTGGTCAGACGTGACGCACCGGTCGCCTTTCCGGCAAAGATCGAAACGGGTGCTGGACCCGTCACGGTTTTCGACCCGATGTTTCCAATCCATTGGGACGTTGAGGCCGCAATACAGGCTTGACCCGATGCGGATCATCCATCAAGCTGACGGTCATGATGGAGTAAGGAAAACTGAAATTTATCCTCCGCGAAGCTTTTAAGGCGAATATTGGCATAAAAACCTATTCCTGGACTGGGTCCGGGCAGAAGCGCGATCTGGGTATTTGATTGGTCTCCTGCAACATGTCTCCCGAAATTGCGCAGCGGTTTCGGAAAAAAAGCATGTAAAAGCAAAGTCTTGTAGCATGTGAGGTGATCTCTCATCACGCGACATTCTATAGGGGCGCCGGGTTCCACCTTATCCCCTCATACTCACGCGTTTCAGGGCAGACATGATGGTGGATTTCAGTTCTTTACTTCTCGCCCTGGGCGTTTCCACACTGTGTCTTCTTTTCACCTTTCTGGGAACATGGATGGCCCGGCGGGAAAACTCTTTCCTGCTCAGCTGGGTTATCGGACTTGCCCTCACCATGTTGGGAATTCTGACCTACGGCCTTTTCACCTTGACCCCTTCACGAGGTCTGGGCGCGCTCGCCATGTCCTCGATCATCACCGGTTTCTTCATCCTCTATGCTGCCGCCAGGCAGTTTCGCGCAGGGAATATACCCTTCAAGACGCTGATCGGTGTCTCTTGCATTGCCGTCATCATGCTGAGTGCGGCCTTCCTATCGGGATATGGCGGCATCGGCTTTATACTGTTCAATACCGGCACGGCCATTGTGATGTTGGCAATTGCCCATCAATATTGGCTTGGACGGGCAGAATCGCCCGGCGTGCTTTCTGGCATGGCCATGCTTTATGGCGCCACCAGCCTCTCTTTTCTCGCCTGCGCACTGGCTTTGATTCAGCGTGGCGAGTGGCAACTGGCGGTAGCGCCGACCGGCTGGACGGAAGACATCAATATAGCGGTTTGCATTGCTGGCATGAGCGGCATCGGCGCTTTGTCTCTCACTTTGCATCAGGCCCGGATCACAGCCCGGCACCGGCTGGAGGCAATGACCGATGCATTGACAGGTCTTTGCAATCGTCGGGCGCTGTTCAATGCACATGGCACCAAAACCTTCCGCGAGGATATGGCGATGCTGGTCTTCGACATCGATCGTTTCAAAACGATCAATGACCGCTATGGGCATGCTGTGGGCGACGAGGTGATCCGTAATATTGCTGCGGAGCTGAAAGCAGCCATTGGTCTTTCCAGCGTTACCCGCCTCGGAGGCGAAGAGTTTGCGGCTGTGCTGGAAAATGCTGCGCCAGGACGGGCCGAGTGGATCGGCGAGCGAATCCGGCGCCAGCTTCAGGATCGCGAAGTCGTGGTGGAGGGGGACAGTTTCGTCGCAACGACCAGTGTCGGCATTGCCTATGGCACAGCATCCGGCCTGACCTTCGATGAGATCCTCAACCTGGCGGACAATGCGCTTTACAATGCCAAACGGCTCGGTCGCAACCGGGTAGAAACGGCAGTGGCAAACTGGGAGAGTGGCCTGTCAGTGGAAGCCGACAGCGCCTAAAGGATGTCCAGGAAAAGCAGAACCGGTTTCCCGAAACGACAAAAGACTGCCGAAAACAAAGGGCGGTTCGATTGTAAATGGCGCGCGCTTATCCCCGGATATATCCTCTGGCCTGCCTTCCAGCTTCCTGCTATGGGCATGGATGCGTTAAAGCCGCGCGGGTAAAGGCAAGGACATGTCTACTCCGCCGCAGCCTCGCCATGTGATTGCCGGAGCGACTGCGGTCAGCCCGGCTGAGCCATTTGCGCAGAAGACAGGAGCACCGATGACCCAGACTTCCTTTTCCGATCCGGCCGTCATGGCGGAATTGCTGGCGAAAATGCTCTGGGAAATCAAGGCGGTGCATTTCAATGCCGCTGAGCCTTACAAGCTGGCTTCCGGCATGCGCAGCCCCGTCTATATCGATTGCCGCAAGCTTCTGTCCTATCCGCGTGTCCGTTCTGCCGTGATGGATTTTGCGGTTGCCACGCTGCTGCGCAATGCCGGTTTCGAGCAATTCGACTGTATTGCCGGTGGCGAGACGGCGGGCATTCCCTTTGCCGCTCTGTTGGCCGATCGGCTGGCGCTGCCAATGATCTATGTGCGCAAGCAGCCCAAGGGCCATGGCCGCAACGCCCAGATCGAGGGTCATATGCCTGACGGTGCCCGGGTGCTTGTTATCGAAGACCTGACGACGGCAGGCGGCAGCATGTTTACCTTTATCGATGCCGTGCGGGCCGCTGGCGGTGTGGTGGATCACGGTATCGCTTTGTTCTTCTACGGGATCTTCCCGCAAGCCCATCAGCGTTTCGAAAACGGCAACGTCAAACTTCATTATATCGCCACCTGGCGCAATGTTCTGGCCGTGGCCCGCGACCAGAAACTGTTTGATGACAAAACCTTGTCGGAAGTGGAATCCTTCCTGGATGCCCCGCTGCAATGGTCCGGTCGCAATGGCGGGGTCAGCACGCTGGGTTGAGGCTGCCTTGCGAAGATCCGCCAGAGTGACTGGCATTTCTTCGCTTTCTGCTTTAAATCGATTGAAGTTTATCCGAAAGCCCGGTTTGGGAGGCCAGAATGATCCTGTGTTGCGGTGAAGCCCTGATTGACATGTTGCCACGCGAAACGACGTTGGGTGAAAAAGGCTTTTCGCCCTATGCGGGCGGCGCGGTCTTCAACACCGGCATTGCGCTTGGACGCCTGGGCGTTGCCTCCGGCTTCTTCACCGGCCTTTCCGATGACATGATGGGCGATATCCTGCGTGACACGCTGCGTGCCAGCCATGTGGATTTCAGCTATTGCGCCACCTTGTCGCGACCGACGACCATTGCCTTCGTCAAGCTGGTCGATGGCCATGCTACCTACGCTTTCTACGATGAGAACACCGCTGGACGGATGATAACCGAGGCGGACCTGCCAGCCCTGGGCGAAGACTGTGAAGCGCTGCATTTCGGCGCAATCAGCCTGATCCCCGAGCCCTGCGGCTCGACCTATGAAGCGCTGCTCAACCGCGAACACAAGACCCGGGTTATCTCGCTTGATCCCAATATCCGCCCCGGCTTCATCAAGGACAAGGCTGCCCATATGGCCCGCATCCGCCGCATGGCAGCACTTTCCGACATCGTCAAGTTTTCCGATGAGGATCTCGCCTGGTTCGGCCTGGAAGGCGACGAAGACACGCTTGCCCGCCACTGGCTGCATCACGGTGCCAAACTGGTTGTCGTCACGCGCGGCGCCGATGGCGCGGTTGGCTATACAGCTGATCATAAGGTCGAAGTGCCGAGCGAAAAAGTAACGGTGGTCGATACGGTCGGTGCAGGCGACACATTCGATGCAGGTGTTCTCGCCTCGCTGAAAATGCAGAACCTGCTGACCAAGCAACAAGTGACAAAACTGACAGAAGAGCAGATCGCCAAGGCCTTGGCGCTCGGCTCCAAGGCCGCAGCGGTGACGGTCTCGCGGGCAGGCGCCAATCCGCCGTTTGCGCATGAAATCGGGCTTTAGAGTCTGCCAGGGAAACTGGATCGCGCTTTTGCCTGATAAACGCTAAATCACGCCGCCATTGGCGTGGATCGTCTGGCCATTGACCCAGCCTCCCTCGGGGCCGACAAGAAAGGCGACGGCGGCGGCGATCTCCTCTGGCGTTCCGATCCGTTCAAGCGGTGCCAAGCGGGCAAAGGCCTCAATGGCTGCTGGGCTCTTTCCGTCCAGGAACAGGTCCGTGGCCGTCGCACCAGGGGCGATGGCATTGACGGTAATGCTGCGTCCGCGCAATTCCTTGGCGAGGATGCTGGTCATTGTTTCGATGGCTGCTTTGGTGGCGGCATAGATGCTGTAGTTTTCCGCTCGCATCGCCGCAACGCTGCTGGAAATATTGACGATCCGGCCGCCCTCGTGCATTCGCCGCGCCGCTTCGCGCATGCCAAAGAAGGGTTCCCTTCAGATTGACGGCGATCTGACGCTCGAACATCGCGTCGTCGATATCGACCATCGGCAGACGCACCATGATACCGGCATTGTTCACCAGAATATCGGCGCGGCCAGCCACCGCCTCGGCTTTGTCGAACAGGCGCGGAAAGGTCTCGGGATCGGCAATGTCGGCGGCAAGCGCCAGAGCCTTGCCGCCCGAAGCACAAATCTCCTCAGCCAGGGTTTGAGCGCCAGTGCCATCGACATCACTGATGATGACAATGCTGCCGTCGCAGGCTAGCCGTCTGGCAACCGCAGCGCCAATGCCACGCGCGGCTCCGGTGACGATCGCCAGCCTGCGCCCGCACATGGCCGCCTCAGGACGTCAGATGGTTCAAGGCAGCGACCAGACCTGCCGTGGACGCATCCTGCCCATCGGTCCCGGCCTTGCCCTGCACCACCGGCAGCAGGCCGGTTGCCAGTTCCTTGCCCAGCTCCACGCCCCATTGATCGAAGGAATTGATGCCGAACAGCACGCCTTCGACAAACACCCGGTGTTCGTAAAGCGCGATCAGGCGACCGAGCGCGAAAGGGGTCAACTGTTCATAGACAAAGGTGATCGACGGGCGGTTGCCGGTAAAGACCCGGTGCGGGGCGATATGATCGGCCTTGGCCTGATTCATGCCGGACTTCAGCAGCTGGGCCTTGGCCTCATCCAGCGTGCGGCCCTTCATCAGGGCTGCCGATTGGGCCAGGCAATTGGCGATCAGCAAGTCGTGCTGATGGCGCAATTCCGGCTCGAAGCCCTTGGCAGCGATCATAAACTCGGCTGGGATCACGCTCGTGCCCTGGTGGATCAGTTGGTAGAAGGCATGCTGGCCATTGGTGCCGGGTTCACCCCAGACTACCGGCCCGGAATTGCCCTTGACCGGGCTGCCATCGATGGTCACGCCCTTGCCGTTCGATTCCATGTCGAGCTGTTGCAGATAGGCCGGGAAGCGCGACAGGCGCTGATCGTAGGGCAGGATGGCGCGGGTTGGGTAATCCAGGACGTTGCGATGGTGATAGCCGATAGCGCCCAGCAGCATCGGCAGGTTTTCCCGGAAGGGCGCGGTGCGGAAATGCATGTCCATGGCATGGGCGCCGGCCAGGAATTCCACAAAATTATCGGCGCCGACAGCAATCATCAGCGGCAGGCCGATGGCCGACCAGATGGAATAACGTCCACCGACCCAATCCCAGAAGCCGAACACCCGATCTGAACCGATGCCAAAGGCCGCCACTTTTTCAAGCGCGGTCGAGACGGCAGCAAAGTGATCACCGACGGCATCTTCACCCAGCGCTGAGGCAATGAAGGCCCGCGCCGTTGCGGCATTGGTCATGGTCTCGATGGTGGTGAAGGTCTTGGAGGCGACGATGAACAGCGTGGTTTCCGGCTCCAGCAGTTTCAGCGTATCGGCGATATGGGCACCATCGACATTGGAGACGAAATGCAGGCGCGGGCCGTCGTGAAATGGTGCCAGCGCCAGCGTTGCCATGGCGGGGCCGAGATCCGAACCACCAATGCCGATATTGACCACATCGGTGATCTGGAGGCCGGTCGAGCCGGTGATCGTACCCTGCCGCAGGCCTTCCGCGAAAGCCGACATGGCGTGCAACACGGCATTGACATCGGGCATGACATTCTTGCCATCGACCACGACAGGCGTGTTGGCGCGGTTGCGCAGTGCCGTATGCAAGACGGCGCGGCCTTCGGTAAAGTTGATGGCCTCACCGTTAAACATCGCTTCGCGCTTTTCAGCCACGCCACCTTGCGTGCAGAGCTTTTCCAGCAGGGCCATGATCTCGTCATTGACGGCGCATTTGGAATAATCCATCAGCAGGTCGTCAAAGCGACTGGAAAACCGCTCGAAACGGTTGGGATCGCTTGCAAAAGCGCCGCGAATATCAGTGGCGGCGGTGGCCGCGACGGTGGACTTCAGCTGTTCGACGATAGCGTGCATTCGCATACTCCAATCCAATCACGGACGGGAACCTACTGCATAATTCCCAAAACCGGAATGTTTTAAGGAGAAAAATAATCCAATAGAACTGAGGGGGGATTACGCTCTCTTTCTCGCAAGGCAGAGAAGACTGACGAGCGGGGCAGAATGCCCCATCTCGTCCCTGTCTGCCCGGTGTCTTTAAGGTCTCAGATCCTTGCGCAGAATCTTGCCGACGTTGGATTTCGGCAACTCTTCAAGAAAGGCCACATGGCGGGGACGCTTGTAATTGGTCAGGTTTGTGGCGCAATGGTCCTTAACCTGCTGCTCCGTCAAGCTTGGGTCTTTGCGCACCACAAACAGTTTGACGGCTTCACCGGAATGCGGGTCCGGCACACCGATAGCCGCGGCCTCCAGCACGCCCGGATGCATGACCGCGACTTCCTCGATCTCGTTGGGGTAGACATTGAAGCCGGAGACCAGGATCATATCCTTCTTGCGGTCGACAATCTTGGTATAGCCGCGCGCGTCCATGAAGCCCATGTCGCCGGTGCGGAAAAACCCGTCCTCACTCATCGCCCGCGCCGTTTCTTCCGGTCGTTGCCAGTAGCCGGCCATCACCTGCGGTCCGCGAATGCAGATTTCCCCGACCTCTCCTAAAGCCAGGCTTTCGCCCTGTTCATCACGGATGTCGACATCGGTGGAGGAAATCGGCATGCCGATGCAGCCGCTGAAGTCCTTGTCGTTCATGCGATTGGCGGTTGCCACCGGCGATGTTTCAGACAGGCCGTAACCCTCGGTGATCGGGCAACCGGTAATCTGGTGCCACCGTTCGGCAATCGGCCGCTGCACCGACATGCCACCGGCAAAGGTCAGTTGCAGATGGGAAAAGTCCAGCTTGCGGAAGGCCTCATTGTTCATCAGAGCATTGAACAGTGTATTCAAGCCGATGATGACATTGAAATCATACCGGGACAATTCCTTGGCAAAGCCTGGAATGTCACGTGGATTGGCGATCAGAATGTTGTGGCCGCCGCAGGCAATGCCCATCAGGGCGTTCACGGTCAGCGCAAAGATATGATAGAGCGGCAAAGCGCAGATGAAGGTCAGCGTTTCCGGTCTTGGGCGGGTGTCGAAAGCAGACCCCAACCACAGCGACATCTGCATGGTATTGGCGATCAGGTTGCCGTGGGTCAGCACCGCCCCCTTGGACACGCCTGTCGTACCGCCTGTATATTGCAGAAAGGCGATATCGTTGCGGGAAAGGGTTTCAGGCCGCAATCGGGCTTTCCCACCTGCTGACAGCACCGATGCAAAACTTCGGGAATTGGCAATCGACCAGGCCGGCACGAGCTTCTTCACCTTGCGAACGATGAAGTTCACCAGATGGCCCTTCAGGCCAAGCATGTCGCCCATGCTGGTCACGACCACGCGGCGTAGCGACACCTTGTCCATCACCGCCTGGACTGTGTGGGCAAAATTCTCCAGCACGAAAATGGCAACCGCGCCGGAATCCTTCAGCTGATGCGCCAGTTCGCGCGGAGTATAGAGCGGATTGACATTGACGACGATCATTCCAGCCTTGAGGATGCCAAACACAATAACCGGGTTTTGCAAGACATTGGGCATCATCACGGCGATCCGGTCGCCTTTGCTGAACCCTTCCGCTTGCAGCCAGGCGGCAATTTTTGTCGCCTGCTCGCCAAGCTCCTGGAAGGTCATGGAGCGGCCCATGCTGGTGAAGGCCTTGCGGGAGGCATAGGTCACGCAGTTTTCATCGAACAGTTCAGGCAGCGATTCGTGATCAAGGGGCGGCAGTTCCGCAGGCACCGAGGCAGGATAGGATGCAAGCCAGATTCGGCGAGATGCAAAATTGCTTTCAGGCCTGGACAGAGTATTCATTCCTCACTCCCTTTTTCGACTTCCTGCCCCTCCCTCCTCAAGGTGATGACAGTGCGCCCGACCACGCACTCCAAATATGGAGCGTTGAGCTCCAGGAATGCAAGTCCAACGTTATAGTAACTTTGACGTAAACGTCAATTAATCCCCAACGAAAATAATTCGGAATCATTTTGTTCCACGGCATCGAAGATGTTCACGCACCGGTAGCTTCGACGACACCCGCATGGCGACCAGTTTCGCATTGAACCAACCTGCCGGTGATGCGTTAGCTCTTATGAAACTTCACGCAAACAAGGAGGAAAGTGTCATGGTCTTCAAACCGGCTAAAACTTTCGGGGAGGCCCCTGAGATCGTTGAGGAAAATCCGCCTCTGGCGGAGCTGGAAACGGCGGTGGCCTCTCAGCTTGCCGGTTCCGACGGTATCGATGCCTCTGATATCGAGGTGATAGCGATCGGCAATGAAATTTGCTTGCGAGGCCTTGTCTATTCCGAGGTCGAAGTCGACCGAGCCGTTGAAGTCGCTCTTTCGGTTCCTGGTGTTTTCAAGGTTTCCGTCGATCTGGAAATTGTTGAACGCACGATCCATTGACGCGGGCCTCCATACGCGGCCCGTGGGCGTATGGCACCACTCCATAAACAATAAAGGTCCGGGAAAAACCCGGGCCTTTATCACTTCAGTTGCCATCGCAGATCAGGTTTGAATCGTCCGCAAAAGCGCCATGCTGCGCGGCAGCAGTTTGAATTTTTCGCCTTGCTTGACCTTCTCACCCTGACGCTCCGGATCGCCGGTGATCAGTTCGAGCACCCGTTCTCCGCCGCTCTCCTTGGGAATGGTGAAGATGGTATCTTCATCGAGCGGATTGAACAGCATCATGATATCCGACCAGATGCCTTCTTCGACCTGGAGGTCTTCACGATGAAGACGCGTGATCAGCGCATTGCTGTTTTCCCAGTTTTCCGAGGTTTGACGACCGCCGCTGACGCTGTACCAATCGATCATCATGCCATCGCGCCAGTTCTCCCGCCGCAGCAATGGCTGCTCCTTGCGAAGTGCGATCACCCGCCGTGTGAAATCACGCAGGGCATCGGCGCTGTCGGGCAGATTTTCCCAATGCAGCCAGCTGATTTCACTATCCTGGCAATAGCCGTTGTTATTGCCCATCTGCGAACGACCGAATTCGTCACCGGCCAGCAGCATCGGCGTGCCATGGGAAAACAGCAGGGTGGCCAGGAAATTGCGCTTCTGGCGCTCGCGCACCGCATTGGTGCCTTCGTCATCGGTCGGGCCTTCGTGGCCATAATTATGGCTGCGATTGTCGTTGTGACCGTCGTTATTATCCTCGCCATTGTCTTCGTTATGCTTGCCATCATAGGAGACGAGGTCGTTTAGCGTGAAGCCATCATGGGCGGTGATGAAATTGACGCTGGCCCAGGGGCGGCGGCCGCGCTGGTCGTAGAGATCGCCGGAGCCCAGCAGACGCGCCGCGAAATCCGGAGCGCAATTGTCACCGTTCAGCCAATACTCGCGGCAACTGTCACGGTATTTGTCATTCCATTCTGCCCAGCCGGGCGGAAAGCCGCCAACCTGATAACCACCTGGACCGATGTCCCAGGGCTCACCGATCAGCTTGACGCCGGCAAGGGTCGGGTCCTGGGTAACCGCGTCGAAAAATCCGCCGCGCTCATCGAAGCCCTCGGGCTCGCGGCCCAGAATGGTGCCGAGATCGAAGCGGAAACCGTCGACATGCATGTCATCGGCCCAGTAACGCAGCGAGTCCATCACCATCTGCAGAACCCGCGGATGGGAGGTGTTCACCGTGTTGCCGGTGCCGGTATCATTGATGTAATAGCGGTGATTGTCCGTCAGGGTGCGATAGTAGGAAAAGTTGTCGATACCCTTGAAGGACAGCGTCGAGCCAAGCTCATTGCCTTCCGCCGTGTGATTGTAGACCACGTCGAGAATGACCTCGATACCACCATCATGGAAGGCGCGAACCATGTCGCGGAAGCCCTGAATGCCGTTTGCGCCGTAATAACGGTGCGCAGGGGCAAAAAAGCCGATGGTGTTATAGCCCCAGTAATTTTTCAGGCCCTTGTCGAGCAGCGGACCGTCATCCGGGAAGGCGTGGATGGGCAGCAGCTCGACAGAGGTAATTCCAAGGCTCTTGATATAGTCGACTGCCGCCTTGTGACCGAGGCCTTCGAACGTGCCGCGTAGCTCCTGCGGAATGGCGGGATTGAGCTGTGTGAAGCCCTTGACATGGGTTTCATAGACAATCGTATCGGCCCAGGAGACCTGTGGACGGCGATCATTGCCCCAATCAACCTGATTGGGGTCAACGACCCGGCATTTTGGCATGAAAGCTGCGCTGTCGAGATCGTTGAAGGACAGGTCCTTGTCGGGATCGTCGAAATGATAGCCGAACACTTCGGGCGACCAACGGATATCACCCACCAGTTCGCGGGCATAAGGGTCGAGCAACAGCTTGTTGTGATTGAAGCGATGGCCGTTCTCCGGCTCGAAAGGCCCATGGACACGAAAACCGTAGAGCGCGCCGGGCTTCAGCCTCGGTACGAAACCATGCCAGATCTCATTGGTGTAGTCAGGCAGATCCATCCGGGCGATCTCAATAGAGCCACTGGGATCATAGAGACACAGTTCGACGCGATCGGCATGGGCGGAAAACAGGGCGAAATTAACCCCTTCACCAGTGTAGCGGGCGCCCAGCCGTTGCCACTCGCCGGGAAGAATTTTGAAGTTACTTGTTTTGATATCCATGGTCGCTCTCAGGGCTTGTCGCTGCGGTGCAACAGTAATTCCCTCGCCATGGCTTTGTTCCCATGGCGTGTTCGGTAAGGCGTCAGGAACAATTACCGGCTTTATCTGTTCGTCATTTCCATTGGCCATTTCGGCGACGCACGTCGGCTTGCCGGTGCGGTCAGTGAATGGGCTGCCAAGTGCCGCGCAATGACACAGAGGGTTGCATGCATCAGAATAAAATGGACAACAGTAAACGTGTGGCGCTGGTCACCGGCGCGGGGTCCGGCATTGGGCGGGCAGCCGCTATGAGGCTTGCCCGGGATGGCTGCGCTGTCGGGTTGCTGGGTCGCACCAAGCATGAGTTGGAACGGGTTGCCGAAGACATTCAACACGCGAATGGCGAGGCCATGGTGCTGGTCGCAGATGTCGCTGATAGCGATTCTATGCGGGCAGGGGTCGAAACATTGATCGCATGGGGTGGGCGGCTCGATATCGTGGTGGCGAATGCCGGGGTCAATGGCGTCTGGGCGCCAATCGATGAGTTGCAGCCGCAGGAATGGGACCAGACGATGGCCATCAATCTGCGTGGCACCTACCTGACTATGCATCTGACAGTGCCGCATCTGCGCCGCAATGGCGGTGGCAGCATTGTCGTTGTCTCCTCCATCAATGGCACGCGCACCTTCACCTCTCCTGGCGCCACAGCTTATAGCGCCACCAAGGCTGGACAATTGGCGATGGTGCAGCAATTGGCGGTGGAATTGGGTGCCGATCGCATTCGCATCAATGCGGTTTGCCCAGGTGCCATTGAGACTGAGATCGATGACAATACAAACAAACGCTCTACCGAACGGCTCGACATCCCGCAGCCGCCGTCGCATCAGGCTATCCCGCTGACGCGGGGTATGCCGGGCACAGCCCAGGACGTTGCCGATCTGATTGGTTTTCTGGCGTCCGATGCCGCCCGCCATATCAGTGGTACACCCGTCTGGATCGATAGGGCGCAAAGTTTGATCCGATAGAATGCAACCGGTTTATTTTAATCGAAATAAGTAAAAGGGGAGTTTAATGATGCAATTGTTTTAACTGGCGTTAAGTTTTGCGTATTTTAATTATTTGTTAAGCATGACTTACTCTTTTTGGCCCAAAGTTGAACAAAGACCGCTTTGGCGCGTTAGCGGCTCAGACAAGGAGACAATGTCATGAAGCCAGAGCCTGAAACGATCCTGATTGTGGAAGACGATGCATTCATTTCGATGGATGCGGCCGATTGCGTTGCCCATACGGGGGCCAATGTGGTGACCACGGAAACGGTCAGCGATGCGCTTATCTGCCTCGAAGCCAACCGTATCACCGCCGCCATACTGGATTTCCAAGTGTTGGACGGAAAGATAACGCCAGTGGTGGAAAGACTCTGCCGCTCCGGCATTCCTTACAGGGTCGTGTCGGGGTCACCGCTTCAGGAAATCGTTGCCTGTGGCATCCCCGCTGACCGTATCATTGCCAAGCCGGCGGATTATGTGAATGTCATGGTCCAACTGGTCCGAGAGCGTCCATGGTCGGCGCTAAGGGCAACCAGCTATTAATATCGGTTTCCCGAACAAAAGCATAAGTCAGGTTTTTGAATAAGGCCGCCAATTGCCATCGGTCGGGTAGTCGACCTGCAAAAAATACAGGCCCTGTGGCGGCGCCACCGGGCCGCAAGCCTTGCGGTCGCGGGCCTCCAGTGCATCGCGCACATCCTGAGGCGTCATCTTGCCTTCGCCTGCCATTTTCAAGGTGCCGGCAAAAGATCTGATCTGGTTGTGCAGAAAACTCTGGGCGGAGGCGCGGATCTCGATGAGGTCGCCGTTGCGGCTGACATCCAGTCGGTCCAGCGTGCGCACCGGGCTGATTGCCTGACAATGAACCGAGCGGAAGGTGGTGAAGTCGTGATTGCCGACCAGCATTTGCGCCGCGGCATGCATGGCCTCGTGGTCCAGCGGTTTCGATACCCACCAGGCGCGATTGGCCTCCAGCGCCAGCCGGGACGGGCGTGAGATGATCCGATAGAGATAATGCCGTTTCAGCGCTGAAAACCGCGCATCGAAGGCGTCGGGAACGGCTTCGGCAGCCAGAATAGAGATTGCTTGCCCAGCCTGCGCCAGATGCGCGTTCAGCGCATTGCGCAGCTTGTAGGGTACCCATTGGCGCGAAAGATCGACATGCGCCACCTGGCCGCTGGCATGAACGCCGGAATCGGTGCGGCCCGCACCCCGGATCGCAACCGTTTCCCCCGTCAGGCCAAGCACAGCCGCTTCCAACGCGCCCTGTACGGAGGGACCATTGTCCTGCCGCTGCCAGCCGACATAGGGTGTGCCGTCATATTCCACGGTCAGCTTGTAGCGTGGCATCAGGTTCCGGCCTTTGCCGAGGCAAACACCGTGCCTGCACCTATGGGCGTGCCACGTAAGAATTCAATTGCATCCAGCGGTTTGCCACCGGCCTTTTGCAGCCGGACAAGGCGGACCGCACCCGTGCCACAGGCGATGGTCAGGGCGTCGTCCAGCACGGTGCCAGGCACCTCCGCGGTTTCGGTGCCTTCTGCCAGCTTGCTGGCCAGAACCTTGATACGTTCCGGCTTGCCGTTGATGTCCGCCTCGAACCAGGCGCCTGGAAAAGGCGACAGGCCGCGAATATCGTTGTGAACCTGCGTGGCGGGCTTTGAAAAGTCGATGCGGGTTTCGGCCTTGTCGATCTTGGTGGCGTAGACGACACCGTCTTCTGGCTGGGCTGTCAGCGGCAGGTCGCCCGCCTCCAGTTTGGCCATGGCCTCAACCATCGCCTCGGCGCCGGTCCGGCTCAGGGCGTCGTGCAGCTCACCGGCGGTCATGTCGGGGGTAATCGTCAGGCGACGCGTCAGGGCTACTGGGCCGGTGTCCAGCCCCTTGTCCATCTTCATCACCATCATGCCCGTTTGCGTATCTCCAGCCATGATGGCGCGCTGGATCGGTGCCGCACCCCGCCAGCGGGGCAGCAGCGAGGCGTGGCCGTTATAACAGCCCAGCCGCGTGCCGCTCAGAATGGCTTCTGGCAGCAACAGGCCATAGGCCACGACCACGGCGACATCGGCCTGATGGGCGGCGAAGGCATCACGGTCGTCCTGCGCCTTGAAATTGACCGGCGTCAGCACCGGCAGTCCGAGCTTTTCGGCTCGCTGATGGACGGGAGACTTGGTCAGATCTAGCCCTCGGCGCCCGGCGGGGCGCGGCGGCTGGCTATAGACCGCAACGATCTGATGGCCCGCATCGTGGAGCGCGTTCAGGATCGGCACCGAAAAATCGGGAGTGCCCATGAAAATCATGCGAAGAGCCATGGATCAAGACCGATCTTCTAGAGGTTATCGGGGAGGAGGTGGAAACTGGATTTTCCCAAAAACACACTCCAGGACGATAGGGCCTGCAATCTGCCGGGTTCAGCACAAGCCCGGCAGGTTCTAGACCGTTACTTTTGATTTCGCCGCCTTGGAGAATTTCTTGATCACCATTTCACGTTTCAGCCGCGAAATATGGTCGATGAACAGGGTGCCGTTCAGATGGTCGATCTCATGTTGCAGACAGGTGGCAAGCAGGCCATCGGCCTCGATCAGTTGTTCCTTGCCGTGGCGATCCAGCGATTTCACCGTGACGGCTGCCGGGCGCTCTACCTCAGCATAGTAATCGGGAATGGAAAGGCAGCCTTCCTCATAGGTGGAGCGGGCCTGCGAACTGCCAATGATTTCCGGATTGATGAAGACCAGCGGCTGCTTGTCTTCGCCTTCCTTTGAAACATCGATGACCAGAAGACGGCGAGGTACGGCCACCTGAACGGCGGCAAGGCCGATGCCGGGCGCATCATACATGGTCTCGAGCATGTCATCGATCAGCCGCTCAAGGTCGGCATCGATCCGCTCAATGGGTTGGGAGACCTCGCGCAGCAGCGGGTCAGGCAAAATGATAATCGGCTTTGTCGTCATGAATCTCCCCATAAACCATCCCGGTTTTCAAGGAAATCAAAAAAATGCGCGAAAAGCCATGCCCGCGACGAGAAGACCTATGCCCGGGGGCCTGTGACTGGGAGAAGGTGGCTGATCAGTTCAGGACGCGGCGCAGATCCGGGGTGTCCAGCGAAAAGGCGGGAATGGCAACGTCGAAGGTTTCGGCGTCATCGGTTTCCATTTCGTAGCGACCGAACATAATGCCGGAGGGCGTATCCAGGGGGCAGCCTGAAGAATATTCAAAACTTTCCCCCGGCGCCAGGCGCGGCTGTTCGCCGATCACGCCCGGTCCGCTCACCTCGTCCACCTGGCCATTCTGGTCGGTAATATGCCAGTAACGATTGATCAGCCGGACGGCCGCATTCGACCGATTAACAATGACGACCTTGTAGCCCCAGACATAGCGACTGTCTTCCGGGTCGGACTGTTCCGCCAGATAAAATGGCTCGACTGTGACCTCTATATCCCGTGTCAGCGCGCGATACATGAAAGGAGACTTCTTGACGCTTTGGTAAGCATACATTTGCAAAAGCCGATAAGGTTATGGTTTGTGGCAGTGTCGTCGCAGTGAAATAATCCTGCGTTAATAAAGACCATTAACAGACTTAATTTCCAGTAAAAAATAAGGGTATTGAAAAATTTTTTAGAGTTTTAAAAACCTGTAGCGACAAACTTCAGGAAAGGCTGGCGCCACTATATCAGGTTTCTCCATGAAGGATATGGGTGTTTCAGATGGGGCTACAGCGCGGCCCGTTTTATAAAATCTACAAAGGACGCTGTTGCACTTTATATCTGCTGCATCTTCATGCGGTTCAGGGGGCGCGTCACGCCACCTGAAATTTTACGGCTTGAGAACGCCTCAAGCCTTTCCGTCCTTGGCATGTGCGGCCATCACGCGGAAACGGCTTCCAGCGCCTGAGCGAAGTCCTCTACCAGGTCTTCGGCGTCTTCAATGCCGCAGGACAGGCGCAATGTGCCGCCGGACATGCCGAGCGTTGCACGGGCTTCGTCCGTCAGGTTCTTGTGGGTGGTGGTGGCCGGGTGAGTGATCAGGCTCTTGGCGTCACCGAGATTGTTGGAGATCTTCACCACTTGCAGAGCATTCTGCAGGGCAAAAGCCGCCGCCTTGCCGCCCTTCATTTCGAAAGCAACCAGCGTGGAGCCGCCCTTCATCTGCTTGGCGACGATGTCGGCCTGCGGATGGTCGGCGCGGCCTGGATAGATGACGCGGGCAATCTTGCTGTTGTCAGCCAGAAAATCGGCGATACGACCGGCATTTTCCGTCTGCTGCTTGACGCGCAACGGCAGGGTCTCGACGCCTTTCAACAGGGTCCAGGCATTGAAGGGGGACATGGCCGGACCGGTATGGCGGAAGTAATCCTGGAGTTTTTCCTCGATCCATTGCTTGGACGATAGCACGATACCGCCCAGGCATCGGCCCTGGCCGTCGATATGTTTGGTTGCCGAATAGACAACGACATGGGCACCAAGTTCCAGCGGGTTTTGAAAGAGCGGGGTGGCGAAAACATTGTCGACCACCACGGTCGCGCCGACCTGGTTGGCAAGCTTGGCGACGCCGGCAATGTCCACCACTTCCAGGGTAGGATTGGTGGGGCTTTCCAGGAAAAACACCTTGGTATTCGGGCGGATGGCGTCCTCCCAATTCTTCAGGTCGCGGCCATCGACCAGGGTGAAATCCACGCCATATTTGGGTGCCAGGGTTTCGATCACCCAGCGGCAGGAGCCGAACAGGGCGCGGGCGGCGACAATATGATCGCCAGCCTGAACCTGGCAGAGAATGGAGGCCGCGACGGCAGCCATGCCGGAGGCCATGGCGCGGGCATCTTCGGCACCTTCCAGCAGGCACATGCGCTTTTCGAACATGTCATTGGTCGGGCTGCCATAGCGGGCGTAGATATAGCCTTCGGTCTCGCCCTTGAAGCGGGCTTCTGCCGCTTCCGAGCTGTCGTAGACGAAGCCCTGGGTAAGATAGATGGCTTCGGATGTTTCGCCATAAGGTGAACGCAGCGTGCCGCCATGAACGAGTTTGGTTGCTGGGCGCCAATTGTTTGCCATGCTGTATGAGCCTTTCGAACACAAAAAAACCGGTCGCGAAATACGGACCGGTTTGCACGTGTCCGATCTTTTTAGCCAATTGTTTAACGTGGCTGCAAGCCGACCGGCCAAATCACCACGGGATAAGATTTGCTTACGCCGTTCTTTTGCTTGCGTCAATTCCCGGAGTTTGGTTTTGTCATATACTATATGCCGAGGTTTTACAGGCTGCGGCATGTTGCGCGCGCATTGTTCGGCGTCGGCGCTGCAAGGAAGACAGAATGAAGCGGAATGCGGGCATATTGGCGGATCGCGCCATCGGCGACTTGTTTGGCTCGGGCTCGCTTTTGAGCGAAACCATGCTTGATCACGACCAGATCCAGCCGGCGAGTCTTGATCTGAGGTTGGGCTCCAAAGCGCTCAGGGTGCGCGCCAGTTTCATGCCTGGCCCCAACAGCACCGTGGCGGATAAGCTGCAACGGTTGACCCTGCACGAGATCGATCTGGAGCACGGCGCTGTGCTGGAAACCGGCTGTGTCTATATCGTGCCGCTGATGGAGAGCCTGGATCTCCCGGCGGATCTATCGGCTTCCACCAATCCGAAAAGCTCGACCGGTCGCCTCGACATCTTTACCCGGGTGATGGTCGATTATGCGCAGGAATTTGACAAGATCCCGGCAGGCTATAAGGGCCAGCTTTATCTGGAAATCAGCCCGCGGACGTTTCCGATCATCGTGCGGCGCGGTTCTCGCCTGTCGCAGATCCGCTTCCGGATCGGCCATGCGCTTCTGAGCGATAGCGCACTTCTGGATCTGCACAAGGCCGAGACGCTGGTGGCCAGCGAGACTCCCAATGTCTCGGGCGGCGGCATCGCGCTGTCCATCGATCTGAAGGGGACGGGGCCGGACGGACTGGTCGGCTATCGCGGCAAGCACCATACGGCAGTGATCGACGTTGACCGTAAGGCTGCCCATGATGTGCTGGACTTCTGGGAACCGCTCTACAGCCGTGGCCGTGACGAATTGATCCTCGATCCCGACGAATTCTACATTCTCGTCTCACGCGAGGCCGTCCATGTCCCGCCGCTCTATGCGGCGGAAATGACCCCATATGACCCGCTGGTTGGGGAATTCCGCGTTCATTATGCCGGCTTTTTCGATCCCGGCTTCGGCCATGCCGGGGCCGGCGGCACCGGCAGCCGCGCGGTGTTGGAAGTGCGCAGCCACGAAGTACCCTATATTCTTGAGCACGGCCAGATCATCGGCCGCCTGGTCTATGAACATATGCTCGAGCATCCCCAAGGCCTCTACGGCACAGGCCTCGGCTCCAATTACCAGGCCCAGGGACTGAAGCTCTCCAAGCATTTTCGCGCAGCCTGACCTGCGCTTTCATGCTTGACATCAACGCCCAAGTGTAGGAACTCTCGAGCATCAGGCGGGTGTAGCTCAATGGTAGAGCAGCAGCTTCCCAAGCTGAATACGAGGGTTCGATTCCCTTCACCCGCTCCAGTTCTGCCAAATTCAACGCCGAGAAAAGCTTAAACGCTTTAGGCTGTAGTGACAATTTAATCATTTGATCCATAGCATTATGCTGGCGAGCTTAATGAACCCGAGAAAGTTGGCGGCGAGTTTGTCATATCGCGTGGCGATACGCCGCCACTGCTTGAGCTTGGCAAAGAAGCTCTCAATACCCCATCTCTGCCTGTAAGCGATGCGATCATAGGCATGCTGGTACTTGCGATGCCGTCGCGGCGGAATGACCGGTTCACCGCCTTGTTCGAGAATGACATCGTGCAGATGATCGGCATCATAGGCACGGTCTGCAAGCACCTTTTGAGCTGGCAGTCCCCGAACGAGGTCGCAGGCTGGAGCCATGTCATTTTGCTGTCCGGGCCCGAGTTGAAAACGAACCGGCAACCCTAGCGCATCAACGACCGCATGGATTTTGCAGCCAAATCCACCTCTGGAGCGACCGAGAGCCTGGGCTTGCGGTCCCCCCTTTTTCGGCGTCCGCCAGCGGCTTGCGCCTGAGCCCGGATCACAGTGGCGTCGATGGACAGCCACTCCAAATCCGGGTCCGCAGCGACGGCCTCGAAAATCTCGTCGAAAATGCCCTGCTCGATCCAACGATAGTAACGCCGTTTGACTGCCTGATAAGAGCCGAAGCGGTCTTCCGGCAGATCTCGCCAGCGGGCTCCAGACCGGGCAAGCCATAAAATCGCATCAAAGAACCGCCGACCGTCGCTGCGTGGGCCGCGTTTACCTTTACGACCGGCCGGGAATAAACGGTTTCAAACGCTCCCACTGGTCATCTCGGAGAACCTCACCATCCATCGCTAAACCTCCAAAAGTTAGCGTTGAATCTGATTTGCGACGGAAAGGGAATCCCAGTCGTTAATTTGTTACTACAGCCTAGAGTCTGTCAAGTTCAGATTGAATCAGACAGACTCTTGCTTTTCTTTGTCTGAGTTTGTCTTTTCGGGAAAACCGGTGATCACTTTTCCCTGACAAACTCTAATGGAAATTCCGGCTCTTTACCCGGATGCTCTCAACGGGCCGGTCATCCGGCAGGGCATCGGGAATGCGGAGCTGTTTGGGGGCTGTGGATGGCTCAAGGCCAGGCTTGCTGTCATGGAACTCATCACAGCGTTCGTGAGACAGCGGGGAAATCATATCACGTTGTCCGACGCTGGCCAATTCGGTCGAAAGATCGGTCAGCCTATGGGCAATCAGATGCACGACATCACCTTCACGTTGGACGCGGCCATAGACGCCCACCATGCTGGCCCCCAGCACGATGCGCCGATACTGTTCGAAGACTTTCGGCCATACGACGATATTGCTGATGCCGCTTTCGTCCTCAAGCGTGATGAAGATAACACCCGATGCACTGCCGGGGCGTTGGCGCACCAGCACCAGGCCAGCCGCCTCGATCCATCGGCCGTCTCGGGCGCGCATCGCTTCCTGACATGTTATGATTCGTCGGTGGCGCAGATCGTTGCGCAGGAAGGAAAGCGGGTGCGCCCGCAAAGTCAGGCCGACATGGCTGTAATCCTCGACGACCTGGCTGCCTTCCGTCATCTCATTTAGCGTCATCACCGGTTCGTTGACTTCCGCCACGCTGGCCCCCTCGCGTGCTGAAACCGCAGCGAACAACGGCAGGGGATCGTTATGCAATCCCTTCAGCGCCCATAGCGCGTCGCGGCGGGACAGGCGCAAGCCGGGCTGGAAGGCGTCAGCCTCGGCCAGTGTCACCAGTGCCGACGCCGGCACACCGGCACGGCGCCATATATCATCGATAGAAGTATAGGGTGTGTCTGCCCGGGCGCCAACCAGCGTGGCGGCCTCACGATTGTTCAAACCTTTGACCAGACACAGACCGAGACGCACGGCAAACCGCGTTCCATCGTCGACGGGCTCCAGGGTGCAGTCCCAGCGTGAGGCGTTGATGCAGACCGGCCGCACCTCGACACCGTGCCGACGCGCATCGGTGACGATCTGCTGTGGTGCATAAAACCCCATGGGCTGGGCGTTTAACAAAGCGCAACAGAAGACATCGGGATGATGGCATTTCATCCAGGAGGAGGCATAGGCAATCAAGGCGAAAGAGGCGGAGTGGGATTCCGGAAAACCGTAGGAGCCGAAACCCTCAAGCTGCTTGAAGGTGCGTTCGGCGAAGTCCGCCTCGTAACCGCGCGTGACCATGCCGTTGATGAGTTTGTCGCGGAACGGGCTGACGCCACCGGTGTGCTTGAACGTCGCCATGGCACGCCGTAACTGGTCAGCCTCACCGGGTGTAAAGCCGGCACATTCGATGGCGACCCGCATCGCCTGTTCCTGAAATAGTGGAACGCCCAGTGTCTTGCCAAGCACGCGTTCGAGTTCGGGTTTCGGATATTCGACGGACTCCTTGCCTTGGCGCCGACGCAGGTAGGGGTGGACCATGTCACCCTGGATCGGCCCTGGCCGCACGATAGCGATCTGCACGACCAGATCGTAAAAGGTCCGAGGCCTTAGACGCGGCAGCATCGACATTTGCGCCCGGCTTTCAATCTGAAACACCCCCAAGGTATCGGCCTGGCAGATCATGTCGTAGGTGGCCGTATCTTCCGTTGGCGTCGTGGCCAGATCAAGAGTGATACCCTTATATGCGGCGAGAAGGTCGTAACATCCCTTCATGCACGACAGCATCCCCAGGGCCAGAACATCGACCTTCATGAATTTCAGGATATCGACATCGTCCTTATCCCATTCGATCACCTGCCGGTCGGCCATGCGGGCCGGTTCGATCGGCACCAGTTCATCAAGCCGGTCGTGCGTCAGCACAAAGCCGCCAGGGTGCTGGCTCAGATGGCGCGGTGCGCCCTTCAGTTGCTCAGCCAGCGCCAGTGTCAGTTGCAGCCGGCGATCCGCGGCGTTGAGGCCGGGGATGTTGGTTTGCAGACTATCTGTCGAGCGGAAGGTCTGGCCTGACGACAAGCTTTTGATGATGTCTTCGGGTAGGCCGAGCGCCTTCCCCACGTCGCGGATAGCGGCCTTGGTCCGGTAGCGGATCACGGTCGAGCACAGGGCGGAATGATTGCGACCGTAGGTCTTAAAGACCCACTGCATGACAATCTCGCGCCGATTGTGTTCGAAATCCACATCGATATCGGGCGGTTCGCGGCGCTCCTCGCTGACGAAGCGCTCAAACAAAAGATTGTTACGTTCGGGGTCTATGGATGTCACCCCCAGCACGTAGCATACGGCTGAGTTGGCAGCTGAGCCGCGGCCCTGACAGAGAATATCCTGGCTGCGGGCAAAGCGTACAATGGCGTTCACTGTTAAAAAATAGGGGGCGTAGTCGAGCTTTTCGATCAACTTGAGTTCATGGCGTAGCGTTGCCGCCACGCTATTCGGCACACCTTTGGCATAGCGTTTGGCGGCACTTTCCCAGGTCAAGGTTTCCAGCGCCTGTTGGGCCGTCAGGCCCGGCATCTCGCGCTCCTGCGGATATTGGTAGGACAGTTCGTCGAGACTGAAGCGGCAGCGTGCCAGGATCTTGAGAGTGCGAGCGATCGCGTCCGGATAGCGATTGAACAGGCGCGCCATTTCCTGGGGTGGCTTGAGATGGCGGTCGGCATGCCGCTCACGATGGAAGCCCGCGCTGTCGATCGTTACCTTGTGACGGATGCACGTGACCACGTCCTGCAGGATGCGTTGGTCGGGATGATGGAACAGGACATCATTGGTCACGACGGTCTCAATGCCAGCTTGGGCGGCCATGTTCGACAATTCATGCAGCCGCAGGGCATCGTTTGGGCGTCGCCGCAAGGTAAGCGCCAGATAGCCACGGTCGCCGAAGCCGGCCTTGAGGCGACGCAGGGTGTTTGCGCAGGCGTCGTCGGCCTCATCCGGTACGAGGATTGCGAGCAGGCCATCGCCATAGGCCAGGACATCGTCCCAACCCAGTATACATTTGGCCTTGCCGCCGCGTGCCTTGCCAAGCGACAGCAGCCGGCACAGCCGGGCATAGGCGGCGCGATCCATCGGATAGACGAGGAGCGTGGTGCCATCGGTCAGATCCAGGCGGCAGCCGACAATCAGTCTTACTCCGCTGTCCTTGGCGGCCTGATGCGCCCGAACAATCCCCGCCAGTGAATTGCGGTCGACGATGGCCAAGGCTTCGATGCCAAGGGCGGCCGCCTGGAAGAACAGCGCCTCGCACGAAGACGCTCCCCGCAAGAATGAGAAGTGCGACGTTACCTGCAACTCGGCATAACGGGGTTTGCTCATCCGAACACTCCGTGCAGGAACCAGAGATGCGAACCGGTTGCCGGATCGACACCATTGCCAGCCCGGTAAATCCAGTAGCGTTCGCCATTCTCGACTTCGACCTGGAAATAGTCGCGCACCGCCGCCATCTCAGCGTCGCGCCGCCACCATTCGCCGAACACCCGCTCGGGGCCGTCGGCGCGCCGGACGCGCCGTCGCACCCCGCGCCAGGTGAAAACGACCGGCGGCTGGTCGGGCAGAAGAGCGACCGTCTCGATCGGCTCAGGATGGGTGAACAAGCGTGACGGCCGTGGCCAGCGGTTCGTCCAACCTTCGCCGGTATCAGGCGAAAGGGGCGGCAGCCGGCTAACGGCGCGCTCAGGTACGTCGCTTGGCACGGAGCCGAAGCGATAGATACGGCTCGCGCCGATGCGGTTGGCCAGGATGTCGATCAGATCGGACACATCCGGGTCGCTCGGTTCGGCAAGCGATGTGGCAATCTGGCGGGCGACCAGAGGTTCCGCTGAGGTTGCGACGAGCACCATGCGCTCGATCCCGAAACCCGGATCAATGGTGTCGATCTTGTCGCATAACAGGCGGGTCAAACGCCGCACATGGCGGACGGGCTGCGCCGTGGCGACGCGCACGAGGGCTATCTGATTGTCGACACGGTAGCACAAAAGGTCGAGATGCCGGACGCCTAGCCCCCGTATCTCAAGTGCGTCGCATAGATGAACGACAAGCTTGCCAATGTAACGCGCAATGGTTTCGGCGGCGGCAATCGGTTCGGCGAAAATGCGCTGCACCTCCGTGAGGTCGGGCGACTGTACACGCAGGATTGGCTCGTTGAGTATGCCGAAGGCCTGGTCGATTCGCCGCCCCAGTTCTGGCCCGAACCGCAGGGTCAGTGGCGCACGCGGTTGCGCGGCCACTTCGCCAATGCGTGTAAAACCCATCACGCGCAAGCCTTCTACGGTTTCACGCGCCACCCGCAAGGCACGGATCGGCAAGTCGAGCATTGCGAGACGGCTTTCGCCGGGGGGAGTGATTAAAGCCGGTCGGCTCTGATACCGTGCGAGGGCGTGAGCAGCGCCCCATGTATCGGCGATCGCCGCACGGACCCGCGTGCCGGAAGCCTCGATGCGCGCGATCATATCGGTCAGCATCGCGGCTTCGCCGCCGTGCAAATGGTCGGCGCCTGTGGTGTCGATGACCAGACCATCGGGGGGATCGGCAGCGACGGCAGGCGTGTAGCGCAAAGCCCAGAGCGCCAGACGGTTCAGGGCGCGGACATCGGCGAGCGGATCGGCGTCGCGGACGATCAGGCCCGGTACCAGCGCCTGCGCTTTCGCCGCCGGCATGCCGACGCGCAGGCCGGCGGCCAGGGCGACGCTGTCTGCCGCGGTGACGACGCGCCGCTGGCCTTGCCTGCCGATCAGGACAAGCGGTGCCTCAAGAGGCACGGTTGTGGCGTCGGATGTCCGCCGCAGCCGATCGGTCGGCCAGGTCGGCAGGAATAGCGAGACAACCCTTGGCATCACAAGCCTCCACTTCGATATCGGCGCTGCCGGTCCGACAGCGAATGAGTTCCACGCGCCAGCGGGCGCGGCCGACGCCGGGCACCGGCAGCGGTGAGGAGGGCAGGGCGGAGATGCGCCATCGGGTAACGGCCGCCGTCGGCTGCCCGAAGTTCGACGCCTCCGCCTGGCGTCGCCAGCGACGAATGACGAGTGCCAGGGTGCCCGTACTTTCAGCGGCGAGTTGCAGGCGGCGGGACGCGATCATGGACAGTTTGGCCACCTCGCATACGATGGCGCCAAACCCACCATGGCGCAGGCCCTCTTCGGCGCAGGCCAGCACATCGGCTTCGTTGCCAGCCTCGACATAGATGACGCGTCCCGGTGCCAGTCCAGCCTGTGCCAGCGATGGTGCAAACAGGTCCTGCCGCGTGATGCACCACAGGATCTTGCCCTTGGCGCGCGCCGCCAGTCCCGCTGTAAATAGAGCGGCTGCCGCGCCGTCGACCGTGCCATTGCCAGCTCCAGCCACCTCGTGCAGGGCGCCCATCGCCAGCCCACCGCCAGGCAGGACATTGTCGATCTCGGCAACGCCGAACGGCAGGACGTCGCGTCGCCGGACAGGGCCGCCCTCCAGTTGATCGATCCGGGCGCGCAGTTGAGTGACAACGGGGCTGACGACGGGGGTATTCATGTCAGAAAAGAGATCTCCTTGGCATTTCCAATGCGATTTCGGATATCGATGTTCTTTATTTGTTCTGTTTGTGAACATGAGTCAATGCGAATCTATGATGCATCAGGACAGTACCGGAACGGTGAGACATAGAGGCTGTCGGAATCTGTGAGAGAATCCAAATGTATCCGGAGTTTCTGCGGTTGAGAGTGTTCGCCAGACGCGGCAAAGAAATTTTTTGCTGAGGAACTGGAGCTGCAAAAGCTGCGGCAGATGTGCATGCCTTTGTCGAAGGTCGCAGGCTGGATAATGATGTCCATGCAATGCGGCCCCATGTGATGCGGGGTTTTAAGAACGGTACCAAAGCCAGGATCGAGTGTATGCAGGCCGACCGAACTCTCTTTTGCGCCCGCTTTGATCAACCCAAGTTGCCGATTGCATGTGGCGGTATCGGGCCTATGGCTGAGCTACTCGCCTGTTGGTCGTGATTTGCAACGGATGTTCAGTTCTGTTTGGGTTGACCACTTTCATTCGCAACCCTTGTTGCGCGTTTTCGCTCGCCGCCTCTCGGTGCATGTGGTGTCTTGTTCCAGAAGAACGGTTTGGTTTTCAGCTCGATCATCGCCCGCCAGGCGGCAATGGATGTCATCAGCCAATAGAGCGGAATGAACAGGTAGCGTTTGCCGATGCGGCGGCGTTCGAATTCGGTCATGGCGGCCCTGCCGAGGGCTAGGAAAATAAGGTAGCTGCCGAGGATATTCACCAGGTCGATCCAGAAGACCGTCAGGTCGCGCAGGGGAATGCCCGTGGCAGGCGGGTTGGCCATGCTGTAGACGGTCATGGTCAGGAACAGCAGAAGGGCGGGATGGCTCAGCGATGATAGCAGCATTCCGCCAATCATCAGATGAAAGACGGCAAAGGCCGATCCCCCCATTTCCTTGCAGGCGATACGCGGTTCGCGCATGACGATCAGCCATGTCTGTAGCCAGCCCTTGAACCATCGGCTGCGCTGGCCCATCCAGATTCGGCTGCTGACCGGTGCATCCTCAAGGGTTTGCCGGGTGATCGTTTCACAGCGATAGCCAGCCCGGAACAGCCGCAGGCCGAGGTCTGCATCCTCTGTAACATTATAGGGATCCCAGGCGCCGACATCCTTCAGCGCCTCGATACGGAAGTGGTTTGAGGTGCCGCCGAGCGGCAAGGGCATGCCATGATAGGCCAGCATTGGCAGAGTGCCGCGAAACAAAGCCGCATATTCGAGCGCAAACAAGGCGCTGATCCAGCTTTCATCGCCATTGGCGATAATCAGCGGCGCTTGCAGGCAAGCCACTTCGGGGGGACGGCACAGGAAATGCGCATAGGCCTCCTTGAGTTGGGCGGGATGCGGACGATCTTCGGCATCGTAGAGCACTAGGAAATCGCCACGTGCGCCTGACAGCGCATAGCTGAGCGCCTTCGGCTTGGTGCGCGGCCCAATCGGTGGGGTCGGGACGATCTCGATATGGGCTGGTATGTCGGCTTCTGCCAGCGCCCCCAGTGTGTCCAGGTCGTCGGCTTCGCAGACAAGCTTGATATCCAGCCTGGAAACCGGCCAGTCTAGCCGCCGCAGCCCGTCTATCAGCTGCGGGATCATGCTGCTTTCCCGGTAAAGCGCCACAAGAACAGTATAGACCGGAAGCTCCACCGAGGCGGGCAAGACGGGCGGAGGGTCGGCCGCTCCGATTCGATAGGCGAGCGTCGCGGCTCGAAAAGCGAGCATGCAAAGATAAAGCAGCGATGTCAGAATATGCATCACCGCCAGCGCGTCATAACCGAAGGTGGAACAGGCGGCGAGTGTTGCCGTCAGCAGAGATCCCAGCCAGAAGCCTTGTTTGCCGGTCAAGACCATGCGCGCCGAGGACAGTGGTGCCGTATCGAACAGATGCGCCGTGGCTTTTTCCACGCGGTGCCGGGCGCCAGCCTGCCAGATCGCACCGGTAAGGGCTCTCGGCGTGGTAATGGCAAGCGATCCGCGCAAATCTGGAGCATGCGCGAGCCGTTCCTTCAAGACATGGAATTGCCGTGCCTCGGGAACGATGACGGTGATCGGCGCACGGACTTTGTCATGCAGCCGTAACAGGCCCGGTTTGCGCAATTGGCTGTCCATGTGGTCGGAATAGAGGACCTGCTCTACCGGAAGCACTGGCAGAAAGGGCAGGTCGAGATGCCGGGCGAGGGCCGCGTAATAGTCCTGCGCCTCCATGTCGCCAGTGGCCAGCAATTCCTGCTCTATCGATGTGCCATGGGCAAGCGCCTGATGAATGAGACGCGACAGGAGCGGCTTTGGAAGGCCTAGCTGCTTCAGCACCAGCACTTCCTCACCAAACCGTTCGACCAGATCGACGGAGGATCGCAGCAATGGCGGTTCAGGCGCGGAAAGGGAAAATGAAAAAGAGGATATATGTGAAAATGGCGCGGCGCGTTTCCTCGCCGCGATTCCTTTGCTAAACAATAACCGTACCTCACACCCCATTTGCCTGCCCGAAAGCGATGATAATGAGCCGGTTGAAAGTTACATCCCTGAAAACCAAGGGGCGCATGAAGGCAATCACTGTATTGGCTGCTTTGACCTGTGGTGTGATGCCTTTTCTATCCCTTGGTCTCGCACCCTTGTCCGTTCAGGCACAGGCGCTTCCGTCCCAGCAATCGGTGCCGGTCCTGTTCGATGCGCGGGCGCGGTTGCCGAAGCCGGATCTATCGGTGCTGCTGCGGTTGCGGTTTCTCACCACGGTGGATTTTCCACCTTTCAGTTTTCTCGATCAGACCGGCCATTTGACCGGCTACAATATTGATCTGGTACGGGAGATCTGCCGCGAACTGGATGTCGAGGCGAAATGCGAGGTTCAGGCCGTGCCATTTTCCGATATGGAGATTGCGCTGCTCAGCAAGCATGGCGATGCTGCGGTGGCGGGCATGGCGGTGACGGCAGGATTGCGGCGGGATTTTGCCTTTTCCAGACCCTATCTGATGTTGCCCGCCCGTTTCATCGTGCCGCGTGACACTCTTGGCAAGGCCGATACGCCTGCGGCATTGGCCGGAAAGCCGGTCGGCATCGTCACCGGCACGGCACAGGAGGCCATGCTGAAGGCATTTTTCCCGGCGATCGTGCCGGTGGGTTTTGCCGATCAGGCCGCCTTGATGGAGGCGCTGAAGCAGAAAAAAATCCAGGCGGCCTTCGCCGATGGATTGCAGCTCTCCTTCTGGCTGGCCAGCACCTCATCCGCTCAATGCTGCGTTTTCCTGGGAGGCCCTTTTCTGTCGCAGCAGTTTCTCGGCGAAGGCATGACCATCATGGTGCGCAAGGAAGACGGCTTTCTGGCCGCCGCCTTTGACTATGCGCTGGTCTCCCTGTCGCGCAAGGGCAGGCTGGACGAGTTGTCCCGCCGGTATTTTGCCGAGGGATTTTACTGAAATATCTCAAGCAGGTGTTTTATGGCTTGCGATAGCGCGCAATGGCGCTGCGCTCGATGGCCGCGCAGGTCAGCTTGTCGAGGCCAAGTCGATCACGCAGCAATTGCAGCAGGCGGATTTCCTCCGGCAGGACGGTATGATCGACGGCGGCGACTTCGACGGCCAGTGCATAGGCCGTATCGTAAAGCCGTTCCGGCAGCGCGTCGCGGATGGTTTCCAGGGTGATGTCCAGTCCTTCCGGCCCGGCCAGCATGGTCGCGCAGCGCCGGGCCACATCCAGGACGGCACTTTTATCGAAGCCTTCAAAGACCGGCGTGCTGGAGACCAGATTGCCGATCCGCTCAAGTTCCCGGTCATCCATGGCATTGTCGACGGCCGAGGTCATCACCATTGCGAAAATCAGGGCATCCTGAAGGGTCACCTGGGGGATCATGGAAATTCTGTTCCTGTCATTTGCTTTATCGTATCGGGCTTATCTTATGGGTCATCTGGATATGGCCGAAGACTGGTTCGTCTTGAAGAATGGCGATTGCCATCAGCCGTTTCAAGAGGCTGGCATTCTGCCTGAGCAGGCCCCTGCAAAAAATTGAGGAATGGCAAATAATTCCTACTGGCTAACCCAAATGATTCGGGCGATCCATTCGACGTCCTGCATATCCAATACCCGGTTCGGATGGTCGGGATTGATTGAAATGAGGTCGACGGCCCGTGCCGTCTGGCGGCCCAGTACCTTCGCCATGACCTCGCCATCGCAGGTTTTGACGACGACCCGGTCGCCCCGGCGCACAGGCGCACCTGGCTCGACGATCAGAATGTCGCCATCGCGATAAAGTGGCTTCATGCTGTCGCCCTGAATTTCCAGGGCATAGACGCCTGGCTTGGCGGAGGTCGGTAAATCCACCAGATCCCAGCCTTGTCCGGCTGGAAAACCGCCATCGTCGAAAAACCCGCCCGAGCCCGCCTGGGCCAAGCCAAGCAGTGGAATAGTGCCGATCTGCGGCGGAAAATTGCCATCCGGCAATATGTCGTGAACGGAATTGCCCTGATGGTTGTCATTGCCGATCAGCGTGACGAATTGATCGATCCGCGCACCTGTTGCTTCCAGCACCTTGGCGATGGATTCGGTCGATGGCCAGCGCATACGTCCATCCGGCCCGACCCGCTTGGACTTGTTGAACGAGGTTGGGTCCAGACCCGCTTTTCGCGCCAGCCCGGACGGCGTCAAATGATACTGCTCGGCAAGCCGGTCAATCGCATTCCAGATTGTCTCGTGTGAAAGCATATCCCGCCAAACCCCGGCATTTATCAGCCGTCGACAAACGGCTTCGACCCACCTCGCCATATATCGGCCAAATGCGGTCGAGAGTAAAGATCTTGGAGGAATAAAATCCTCGATTATTGCCGTTTCCTCGCCCGAGCCCCAACTCTCCCCATGCTATGGCGATGCGGACGGAGGACAGTGGGCAGATCGGCTCCGGCGTGGAGGATTAACGCCAGTCCTGCCCTCAAGCGACCATGGCCATATTAAGCCGTCCCAATTGGATCACCGCCTGGGTTCGGCTATCGACCTTGAGCTTGAGCAGAATGGCGGAGACATGCGCCTTGATCGTGGCTTCCGAAACGCTGAGTTCATAGGCGATCTGCTTGTTCAGCAAGCCTTCGCACAACATGCCGAGCACCCGGTTCTGCTGAGGCGTCAGTGTCCGCAGCCGTGCCATGATATCGGCCAGTTCAGGGTCCTGTTCCTGATCCTCGACATAGGATGAAGGAGTGAAGATATCGCCATTCAGCACGGTCTGGATCGCGGAGCGAATGTCGTCGATGCCGGAGGATTTGGAAATGAAACCGGAAGCGCCAAGCTCCAGCGAGCGGCGGATCGTGGCGCAATCGTCGGTGGCCGAACAGATGATGATCGGCAGGCTGGAAAACTCCGCACGCAAGGCCATCAGGCCGGAAAAGCCGCTGACGCCTGGCATGGCCAGATCGAGCAGCAGGACATCGGCATCCGGATGCTGATCCGCCGCCAGTCGGGCCGCCTCGAAATCGCCAGCTTCGACAATGTCTTGCCTGCCGTCCATGCCGCTCACGGCTTGCCGAAGCGCGCCGCGAAACAAGGGATGATCGTCCGCGATAATGATTGTTTGCTCAGCCATCGTCTGCCCCCTCCCAAGAGCTTTCGTTGTGCAGCACCGCCCGCGTCTGTCGCCGGGGCATGTCATTTTAACGTTTGTTTCGCTCTTTGTGCAAGCGAGAACGCCGTGGTACCTTCCGATCACCCAATCCTCTGCTTCAATACCCAGCTAAAGGATGCAGGATAGTATTGTAGCCATAAGGATAGGTCGGATCTGGCATAACACCATAGATTGCTTTAGGCGAATAATAAATCAAGCCGAAAATGGCGATGGCGAAACATAACGATGGACTGAGCGTGCTCTGATATATCGATATCAGTCGCTCCAGGAGTGTTGTTTAAGGCCAGCGCCATGCCCCTGTGATGAATTCGGTTCATTTCCACCGCCCGATGCTGTCTGGCGTGGACAAGTCGCTGATGTTGGGGCAAACCGGCTGAGCGCTCGTGTCCCAAGATCGCGATAAGGATGACATCATGGCAAATGCAATTTACAAGATCGTGGCCGACGCCCTCTGGCAAAAGGCCCGTGCCGATGGTGTGTTTGCCGGTGCGCCGATTGATCTCCAGGACGGTTTCATCCATTTTTCCACCGCGGCTCAGGCGAAAGAAACCGCAAGGTTGCATTTTGCCGGACAGCAGGACCTGTTGCTGGTCGCGGTCGATGGAGAGGCGTTGGGGGCGGCCCTGATCTTTGAACCTTCCCGCGGCGGCGCGCTGTTTCCGCATCTGTATGCACCCTTGCCGCTCTCCGCTGTTTTATGGGAAAAGCCGCTGCCGCTTGGAGAAGACGGCCTGCACCAGTTTCCGGAGGAGATGGCATGATCGATCCGTTCAAGCGCTTTGCCCGCCCGGGCCTGTTTCTGTTCGATGCCGAAACCGCCCATGGCCTGTCGATTGCCGGGTTGAAAACCAGCCTGATGCCGAAATGCCGCCTGAAAGACGATCCCCGCCTGGCGCAGACGGTTGCGGGCCTGCATTTTCCCAACCCGCTCGGCATGGCGGCAGGCTATGACAAGAATGCTGAAGTGCCGGACGAATTGCTGGGTCTCGGCTTCGGCTTTGCTGAAGTGGGAACGCTGACGCCGAAGCCACAGGACGGTAATTCCAAACCCCGGATTTTCCGGTTGGTCCGCGATGAGGCCGTCATCAATCGGCTCGGGTTCAACAATCAAGGTCATGAGGCTGCCTTTGCCAGGCTGAAGGCGCGATCAGGCAGGCCGGGCGTGGTCGGCATCAATATCGGCGCCAACAAGGATGCCGAGGACCGGATTGCCGATTATGTCACGGGCATTCGGCGCTTTTATCCGCTGGCCAGCTATTTCACCGCTAATATTTCCTCGCCCAACACGCCGGGCCTGCGCGATTTACAGGCAAAGGATAGTCTCGGTCATTTGCTGGATGCGGTGCTGGCCGCCCGCGCCGATGAAGCGGCCAAGGCGGGCCGTCGGGTGCCGGTCTTCCTGAAGATCGCCCCTGATCTGACCGAGGAAGGCATGGATGACATTGCTGAAGTGGTTCTGGCCCGCGATCTGGATGGGTTGATCGTCTCTAACACCACGCTGTCGCGCGATGGCCTGACGGATACAAGGCAGGCGGGCGAAGCGGGCGGATTGTCGGGCAAGCCTTTGTTCGAGAAATCAACGGCGGTGTTGGCGCGTATGCGCCACCGGGTTGGACCGGCCCTGCCGATCATTGGCGTCGGCGGTGTTTCCTCGGCGCAGACGGCGCTGGAGAAAATCAAGGCCGGTGCCGATCTGGTGCAGCTCTATTCCTGCATGGTTTATGAAGGGCCGGGCTTGCCCGTTTCCATCGTCAAGGGCCTGTCACAGGCGCTGGACCGCGATGGCATTGCCTCGATTGCGCAGCTGCGTGACAGCAAGGTCGATTACTGGCGGGCGCTGAAGGTCTGATCGCGGCGGCTTTTAAGCCGCAGCGCCAGGAAAAGGCCGCGAAATGCCAGAAACAGGTTGAGCGCCAGCCATAGTCCATGATTGCCAAGCAGCGGCACGAACAACGCCAGCGCAATAAGATAACCGACAAATGCCGCTAGCATCATGTTGCGCATGTCGCTGGACCAGGCGGCCCCGATGAAGACCCCATCCATCTGGAAGGCCAGCGCTCCCGTTAGCGCCGTGATTGCTGCCCAGGGCAAAAACTCGCGCGCCACGCGGCGCACGTCTTCAGCGGTCGTCATCATATCGATGATCGCCCCACCTGCGCCCAGGAAAAACAGCAGGCTGGTGAACGCCAGTCCGAAGGACCAGATGCTGGTGAGCTTCACGGCCTGGTCGAAGGCCGGGCGGTAGCGGGCACCGACGGCGCGGCCAACGATCTGTTCGGCAGCATTGGCAATGCCATCCAGATAAAAGGAGGCGATCATAAAGAAATTCATCAACAACGCATTGGCGGCAAGGGTAACGGCGCCAAAGCCGGTGCCGATCCGGGTCAATACCGTGAAGGCCGCCAGCAGCACGAAGCTGCGGATCAGGATATCACGGTTAAGCGCGAACAGTTGTGCGAGCTTGTTGCGATCCAGCAATTCGGCCAGGGACGGAAACAGTGCCTTGTCGGTGCGGGCCAGAATGATCGCCAACCCCGCAAGCGTGGCGGTGGCTTCCCCGGCCACGGCCCCCCAGGCGACGCCGGATACGCCCCAGCCAAGATGAAGACCAAGATAGATTGAAAGCAGAATATTGACGCCGTTCAGCGCAATTTGCAGGCCAAGCGCCAGCGCGCCTTTGCCGCGCCCCAGGATAAAGCCCATGATGGTGAAGTTGGCGAGCGTCAGCGGCCCGGCCAAGATGCGGGTGGAAAAATAGATCGACGTCACTTCAGCCACCCGTCCCTGTGGCCCCATCAGCGCCAGCCCGGCCTTGAGCAGCAAAGGAGATAGCAGCAACAACAGCAGCCCAATGCCCAGCGACAATATCATGGAGCGGCAGAACACCGCGACCTGATCGCGCGCATCCTGACGGCCATGCGCTTGGGCCACCAGCGCGGTGGTGGAAGCACGCAGGAAATTGAGGCTGGCAAACACCAGATCAAACAGCACGGCGCCAATTGCCAGGCCCGCAAGCGCTGCCGCTTCGCCGGTGCGGCCAATGACGGCGGTATCGGTAATGCCCAGAAGCGGTGTGGTGATGTAGCCAATGGTCATCGGAAGGGCGATGGCCAGCACGCCGCGATGGGTCACACGAAAAGCGCGGTCGGGGGGATTGGCGATGGTCATGAAAGGCTCCAGCAGGCGAGGAACGGCCCGCCGAAGCCCTTTATCACCCGATTCTTAAGCGAATGCCAGTTGGCGGCGGTCCCATTTCGCTCTCTGGACGTGGCGTGCCGGACAGAACCATGGCCCAATACGGCTTGTTACCGCGCGACGGTATGCGCGCCACGGCGACGCCCAGCCCGTGATAGGGGCCGAGCATGTTTTCCAGATGATGGGACGAGTTGATCCAGGCCTGCATGGCGGCATCCGCCGTCTGCTGCAACATGGCGACATTTTCAGCGGCTGGAAGCTGGACATTACCTGAGCGCATCCGCGCGCCAAAACTGTCGCCCATACTGATCAGATGCGCCATTTTTTCCGCCTGGGCCATGCGATTGGCCTGGAACATCGCGGCCTTGGCTGCTTGTGGGTCATTGACCAGCGTCGACTTGCCGTTCTTCTGGCGCAATGCGTTGACCATCGGCAGGAAAGCGGCGGTCTCGTCCTCAACATCTGAGGGGGCGGAAGGCTTGAGCGAAGGCGTGGCGCAGCCGCTCAGCAGGGCAGCAAGCCCAAGGCCGCCCAGCGCCAAAAGCTCGCGGCGGCCAGCCTTTGGCGTTGAGACAGCCTTTGGCGTTGAGACGGCCTGGGGCATCAAGAGGGATTTGGATCGCATGTTATTTCCGCAGATTGAGAAGCCGGATCAGGATGAAAACCGGAATGACGATACTGGCACCCAGCAACAAATAGTCCCCGAACTGGCCGAGCGCCGCAAAACCCTTGTGCCAGATATCCAGGACGAAATGCCGGATACCCTCGATGATGTCATAGGGGTAAATGCCGAATATCCGCATGACGAAGCCGACGATCACCGAAACGACGAGCAGTTTGATGATCGTTCGGCCAATCGAATCGCCCAGAAATCTGTTCACGCCATCGGTCATGGCCTAGTCTCCTGTTTCCCGCTCCGTTGAGCATAGGCCCACATAAGCATTGGATTATGGCGGTGCAAGCGCGATGAGGGCTGTTGTTGGCAGTGACAAGATTCCGCTTGCGTTTTTCAAGGCTTGCTCCATTGCTCCGAAATCATATTTTGAGGATCGTTCGACATCCATGCATGGCATCCAGCCCGCCTTTGGCCATATCCCTTCTGGACAACGATCCTCCGGTGATATCACCGCTGATCGCCGCGCTGATTATGCCCGGATGCTCTCGGAAAGCGGCGATCACGCCGCTGCCGCAGAGCTGATGGAACAGGCGCTGGAACTCGCGCCGACGTGGGTGGCGGGGTGGTTTCTGCTGGGGGAATACCGGGCCAAGGCGGGCTTGATCGAGACGGCAGCGGATGCCTATCGGCAGGTGCTGACACTCGACCCCGAGGATGTTTTTGCCGCCGGGCTGAAACTGGTGCTGATCGGCGCGCAAGCCATGCCGGAAAAGCCGCCGAGCCGCTATGTGGCGGCGCTGTTTGATGATTATGCCGACCGCTTCGACACAGCCCTTGTGGACAAGCTGGACTACCGGGTGCCGAAAAAGCTGGCGGCGATGATTTCACGGATTGGTGGTGCGGACCGGCGCTATCGCCGCACTGTGGATTTCGGTTGCGGCACTGGCCTGCTGGGCATGGAACTGCGGCCATGGGTCGATCATCTTGAGGGTTACGATCTGTCGTCGGCCATGCTGGCCAAGGCACGGGAAAAACAGATCTACGATGATCTGGCGATCGCGGATTTGTCGCTTGATGCGGAGGCCTGCGGTCTGTTTGGTCCTGCAAAGGGCGAGGGGCGTGCTGATCTGGTGACGGCAGCTGATGTGCTGATGTATCTTGGCGCATTGTCCGGCGTCTTTGGGCTGGCGGCCGATCTTCTGGAACGGGGCGGCTATTTCGCTTTTTCCGTCGAAAAACAGCTGGGGGAGGAGAGCTTCAGCCTGGCGCAGTCGCTGCGCTACCAGCATAGCGAGGCCTATGTGGTCTGCGAACTGGAAGCCAAAGGCTTTACCCTGCTCGAAAGCCAGCAGGAGGTCATTCGCATGGATGGCGGAAAACCCATCCAAGGCATTCTGTTTATTGCGGCCAAGACAGGCTGAAAGACCGAATATTGCGATCTTGCCGATAGGTCAGTCTTGCTGACGCAACCCGCTTGAAACCTGCCGATTTTCAGGCATCTTCATGGATGAAACTGCGGAAGAAACAGCCCGTCCGGATGGAGAATGGTGATGGCATTGATGAGCAATCTGTTCGGCATCTGGAACGACAATCCCGCCCGTCACAACCGGGCCGAGGATATACAGGGCATTATCTGCGGCACGATGATTTCGGCGCTCGGCCTCTATCTTATTGCTAAGATAGGCCTTGTCACCAGTGGCATGGCGGGGCTTGCCTTCGTCATCCATTACTGGACCGGCTGGAGCTTCGGCCTGGTGTTCTTCCTACTCAACATGCCTTTCTACATTCTCTCCATCAAACGGGTCGGCTGGGACTTTACCCTCAAAACCTTCGTGGCTGTGGCGCTGACCTCGTTTCTCGTCGAAATCGAAAGCCGCTTCATCGTCATCGAGAGCATCAACCCGGTCTGGGGCGCTATCCTCGCGGGTCTCCTGCTCGGCTTCGGCCTGCTGGCCCTCTACCGCCACCGCGCCAGCCTTGGCGGCATTGGAATCCTCGCGGTCTTCGTCCAGGACCGTTTCGGCATCCAGGCGGGATTGGTGCAACTGGCCTTTGACGTCGTGGTCATGGCGCTGGCGTTCACTGTGGTCAGCCCATGGGTGGTCGGTTGCTCGATTATCGGGGCTGTGGTGCTGAATGTGTTCGTGCTGATCAACCATCGGTCGGATCGGTATATTGCTTTGCGGTGATATAAAAATCACGATGCGGCATGCCGCCTTCCGACTTGACCTCATCCTCTAAATGTCGTGACTACCAGTTTAGGGTTGTGGGTCGTGTTGGAGGGGTTGCCGTGAGGATTGGGAGATTTGTGCTTGCTGCGGTGCTTATTTTGACCGCAGGGCAGGCGACCAGTGCGGGTTTGAAGTCCTTTGAGATTTCGGCCGATGCGCAAGGCCCAATGCTGAAAGCTGTTGAGTGGTCCCCCTGTGCAAAGCCAGATGGAGAGATCAAGGCTGGCCCCTTTATTCTTCCGGGAGTTCGAGACTGCCCGATTGAGGGAGAAAATCGACCACTGATTGTGATTTCCCATGGCTTCGGCGGCACAAATCTCAGCCATCATGACACAGCAGAGGCATTGGCGGATGCGGGATTTGTCGTTGTGGCGATCAATCATCCTGACGATACCGCTGCAAATAAAGAGAGACAGCATAATCTCAAGGCTTTGATCAGTCGCCCGATGGACGTGAAGCGGGTCATTGACTTCATGCTTGGCTTTTCCCCGGATGCAGCCAGGATTGATCCTCAGTCTATCGGCTTTTTCGGATTTTCCCGAGGTGGATATACCGGGCTTGTTCTGGCAGGGGCGAACCCGGATTTTGGAAGCCTGTCTTCACTGTGCCAAGACCAGACCGGAGCCGCCTGTGATCGAGTGAACCGGAACGCCTTTCCGAACGTCGTTTTGCATCATGACCAGCGTATCAAAGCGTTTGTGATCGCCGATCCACTCAGCAGTGTTTTTTCTGCGCCAAGCAGTGTGCAAAATGTCACCGCACCCATTCAGATGTGGGGTTCTCAATATGGTGGAGATGGCGTTTCTCCGGAAAACCTTTTGACCGTTGCTCGTAACTTGCCTGACAAACCTGAGTTTCATACCGTGCCAAACTCTGAACATTTTGCATTTTTGACCATCTGCCCCGCAGAATTGGCCAAAAGCCTCCCAGAGCTTTGCAACGATAGGCCGGGGTTTGATCGAACCGCCTTTCATCAGGCCCTTAACAGCCAAGTGGTGACATTCTTTAAGGCGCATCTGTAAAGTTTTAGCGGTGCTGCTGAAATGTCGAGATATTAAATCATTCATAAAAAGGCTGGCATTGCTGCCCGTTCATGTCGTCTTGAAGTGAACCGTTGCCTCAAGCTTCCATTTCAATGAACCTTCGTATGAGGTGGTTTTTAGCGCGATTGCCACCAGAACGCTGACATTGATGTCATCGGGCACTTTGCTACCAACAAAGTGTTTTCGATCCCGATGGGATCGGCTTTTCAAAGGCTTGACCGGAGCCGGATCGGCAATCGTTGTCTTCACAATGTTAACCTTAAATCCAAGCCAATTTCAGATGAGAATTTTGCAAGAAATTTAAGGGACTACAGCGTTTTTGTGGGATCGGTAAAATCGACTGCATCTAAAGATTGAAGTCTGCACCCTCCGGCATCAATGAAATCCAGGCCAGCCTTGATCAAGATCAAGGGCGGGAGACGTGTTTTCTCCCATGATCCAGACAACGGCAGTCATAATGGATACACGCATATTCCTATTGTAATTCATGAGGATAAGTCACGATTCGACGCTCGTGCCGTTGCATTTTTTGCAAAAGCCCCTGGTCTTTAGGGGTATCCGCCAGAAGGATATTTATAATGTTGGAAAATAAGGTCAATCGACAGGTTATTGTCTGGACCACCCTCATAGGCGGTTTCATCAGCTCACTGGTCAAATGGGGATCTGAGGTCAATATGCCGCCACGTGTGCCGGGCGAAGTGTCGCCTCCGGGTGCTCATATCGATGCGTGGCTTGGGGGATTTGGCTTCAATTCGCATTCGCTCGATTACATCTATCAGGGCGTCACCGTACCCGGAGCTGTCACGCTGTATCACTGGCTGTTCAGTTTCGCCTTTGCTCTGGTCTATGTGTTCGCTTCCGCCTATTGGCCGAAGATCAGGCTTTGGTACGGCGCGTTTTATGGATTGATCATCACCGTGGTGATGCATGGATTTCTCATCCCGCTGCTCGGCTTTAGAAATCCGGTTTACGCCAATGGCGCCACAGGATGGCTTTGGAACCTCAATGCCTTTGAGCTTTGGAGCGAGATCCTCGGCCATATCTATTGGTCGGTCTCGATTGAAATTTGCATGATTGCGGTTCTGGCCTATTTCGCCAGGCCTATTCAGGGCGATTGGGTCAAAGCTTAAAACATATGACCACATAAAAGCGGGGAGGCATTTGCCTCCCCGCTTTTATTTTGCTTGGTCATCAGGCCGCTGTCTTCACAGCCCCATAGGGATCAAACCGCCCGTAGAAGGTCTCGCCCTTCTGCGCCATCTCCTTCAGCAGTGGCGTGGGTGCAAAATGCGGGCCGTAGTCCTTGGTCAGCCGTTCGCAGAGAGCCACGAAGGTCTTCACGCCCATGCCGTCGATGTAGGACAGTGCGCCGCCGGTATAGGGGGCAAAGCCGAAGCCGAGGATGGAGCCGACATCGGCTTCGCGTGGGTCAACCACGATGCCTTCTTCCATGGTGCGGGCCGCTTCCAGGGCGATGGTTGCCAGGAACCGCTCTTGCAGGGTCTTGACGTTGACGTCATCCGGCTTTTGCTGCGGATAAAAGTCCTTCAGGCCCGGCCAGATATGCTTTTTGGCAGGCTTGGCGGGATAATCGTAGAAACCTTTGCCGTTCTTGCGGCCAAAGCGTTCTTCCTTCTCGACCATGCGGGCCACCAGTTCCATATGGCGCGGGTCCACGGCCTTTTCGCCGAGATCGGCGACGGTGGCCTTGAGGATCTTGTAGGAGAGATCGATTGCCACTTCATCGTTGAGGGACAGCGGACCAACCGGCATGCCGGCGAATTTCGCGGCATTTTCGATCATCACCGGCGGCACGCCTTCCAGCAGCATGTCGTAGCTTTCCGCCATGTAGCGCAGCACGCAGCGATTGACGAAGAAGCCACGGGTGTCATTGACGACAATCGGCGTCTTCTTGATCGCTGCCACATAATCCAGGGCCACCGCCAGCGCCTTGTCACCGGTCTCCTTGCCAAGGATCACTTCCGTCAGCATCATCTTTTCGACCGGCGAGAAGAAATGCACGCCGATGAAATCAGCAGGACGTTTGGAGTTCTTGGCAAGACCGGTGATTGGCAGGGTCGAGGTGTTAGAGGCAAAAATTGCCCCTTCCGGCAGCACGGCCTCGACCTTTTCGATCACGGCCTTCTTGACGTCGCGGTCTTCAAACACCGCTTCGATCACCAGATCAGCATCCGACAGCGCGGAATAATCGTCGCTTGGTGTGATCAGAGACAGCAGCTTTTCGCCGTCTTCCTTGCTCATTTTGCCCTTGCCAACAGCACCCGCCACCAGTCCTTCGGCCACGGATCTGCCCTTGTTGGCAGCCTCCATGTCACGGTCGATCAGCACCACGGGCAGGCCGGCGGCGGCGGTGACATAGGCAATCGATGCGCCCATGAAACCAGCGCCAACCACGCCAACCTTTTTGATCGTGCTTTTCGGCTGGCCTGCTGGGCGGCGCGCGCCTTTGCCAAGCTCCTGAAGCGAGATGAATAGCGAGCGGATCATCGAGAAGGCTTCGGTGGTCTGGACGATTTCGGTAAAATAGCGTTGCTCAATGCGAAGGCCGGTGTCGAACGGCACCTGCAAGCCTTCGTAAACGCATTTCAGGATCGCCAGAGCGGCCGGGTAATTGCCGGAGGTTTCACGGCGCAGCACAGCCGGTGCCGCTGGCCAAAGCTGGGCCGATGCCGGTGTCCAGATGCCACCGCCTGGGGCTTTGAAGCCTTTTTCATCCCAGGGGGCAACTGGCTTCAAGCCATCCTTGATCATCTGCTTGGCAGTTGTAATGAGCTGATCCGGTTCCACCACCTGATGCACGAGGTTCATGGCCTTGGCGCGCTGCGGCGTCAGGGTCTGGCCGGTGGTCATCATTTGCAGGGCGTCCTGGGCATTGGCCAGACGCGGCACACGCTGCGTGCCGCCAGCGCCGGGGAAAATGCCAACCTTGACTTCCGGCAGCGCCAGCTTCACCGATTTGCCGTTGGAGACCACGCGGCCATGGCAGGAGAGCGACAGCTCAAACGCGCCGCCCATGCAGGTGCCGTTGATGGCCGAGACCCAGGGTTTACCATTGGTCTCGATCTTGCGCCACAGCCAGCTCATCCGGCCAGCGGAATCGAACAGTTTTTGCACGGCATTGGCCGGGTCCTTGGCGCGTTCTTCCTCCACCATGGAAAACATGCCGCGGATCATGCTGAGATCGGCACCGCCGGAAAAGGCGGATTTGCCTGATGTGAAGACCACGCCCTTGATGGCGGTATCCCCGACAGTGGCATCCACAATCGCTTCGATTTCGTCCATCACCTCCATGGTGAAGACATTCATGCTCTTGTCGGGCATGTCCCAGGTGACAAGGGCAATGCCGTCTGCATCGGTCTCAACGGTAAAATTCTTATAGGTCATTGTCATCCCTCCCGATCAGACTCGTTCAATAACGGTTGCCGTGCCCATGCCGGCCCCGATGCAGAGCGTAACCAGCGCGGTGTTCAGATCGCGCCGCTCCAGCTCATCCAGCACGGTGCCGAGGATCATCGCGCCGGTAGCACCCAGCGGGTGGCCCATGGCAATCGCGCCGCCATTGACGTTCATGACATCATGCGACACATCAAAATGCTGCATGAAGCGCAGAACCACGGCGGCAAAGGCTTCGTTCAGCTCAAATAGATCGATGTCGGCCAGCGTCATGCCGGTCTTCTTCAACAGCTTTTCCGTTACATCGACAGGGCCGGTCAGCATCAAGGCCGGATCGGAGCCGATATTGGCGAAGGCGCGAATGCGGGCGCGGGGCTTCAAGCCCATGCTCTCGCCACCCGCCTTGGAACCAAGAAGCACAACACCGGAGCCATCGACGATGCCGGACGAATTGCCCGCGTGGTGGACGTAATTGATCTTCTCGATTTCCGGATGGGCCTGAATGCCGACGGCTTCAAAGCCGCCCATTTCACCCGGCATCTGGAAGGAGGGGTTAAGGCCTGCCAGCGACTGCATGTCGGTGCCGGGGCGCATATGTTCGTCGCGATCCAGAATGGTCAGGCCATTCTGGTCCTTCACGGCGACGACCGATTTGTCGAAATAGCCCTTTTCCCAGGAATTGGCGGAGCGTTTCTGGCTTTCCACCGCATAGGCATCCACGTCATCGCGTGAGAAGCCATATTTGGTGGCGATCAGATCGGCGGACACGCCCTGCGGCATGAAGAAGGCCGGGAAGTTGACGGATGGGTCCATGAACCATGCCCCGCCCGACATGCCAAGCCCAACGCGCGACATGCTTTCGACGCCACCGGCAATGACAATGTCATCCGCACCCGTGGCAATCTTGCCTGCGGCCAGATTGATGGCATCAAGACCGGACGCGCAGAAACGCGAAATCTGTATGCCCGGAGCCTTGGTGGAATAACCTGCCTCAAAGGCCGCAGCCTTCGGGATCACCGCGCCCGCATCCATGACAGGATCGACGCAACCCATGATGATGTCATCGACGGTGGATGTGTCGAGGCCGTTGCGGTCGCGAATGGCTTCCAGCGCCTTGGCGGCAAGCCGCACTGATGGCACTTCATGCAGCGCGCCATCCTTCTTGCCGCGGCCGCGCGGCGTGCGCACGTGGTCGTAAACATATACGTCAGTCATTGTCTCTCTCCCCGGAGCGCGACGCTCCTGATTTTTTTCAATGGTTTATCCCCTCCGGGGAGAAGCCAGATTCAATCAAAATGCCTCGGCAGCCATCGCCATCACGCTGTCAGCACCCGCTTCGATGCGGGACTTGCGAAGGGCGGTTTCCGGCATGATCTTTTCCATGAAGAAGCGACCGGTCAACAGCTTGTTGTTGTAATAATCGGTGTCGCTAGCCCCGCTTTCAAGCGCCTCATGGGCGGCCTTGGCCATTTTGGCCCACATATAGCCAAGAACAACCAGACCGAAGAGATGCATGTAATCGGTCGAGCCAGCACCGGCATTGTCGGGCTTGGCCATGGCATTTTGCATGAACCACATGGTGGATGCCTGCGCGTCGTTCAGGCCCTTCTTCAACTGCTTGGTGAAGAAGGAGAGCTTTTCATTCTCGCGGTTTTCCTCGCAGAAGGCACCGATCTCGTTGAACAGTGCCATCACGGCCCGGCCACCGTTCAAGCCCAGCTTGCGGCCGACCAGATCCAGCGCCTGAATGCCGTTGGCCCCTTCATAAATCATCGCAATGCGGGCATCGCGCACATACTGGCTCATGCCCCATTCTTCGATATAGCCATGGCCGCCATAGACCTGCTGGGCCATGACAGCATGGTCAAAGCCCTTGTCGGTCAACACACCCTTGAGGATCGGCGTCATCAGACCGAGAATGTCATCGGCGGTCTGCTTTTCAGCCGCATCACCGGCGCGGTGGGCAATGTCGGATTTCAACGCCGTCCAGAGCGTGAAGGCGCGGCCTGCCTCGTTGAAGGCCTTGATGGTCATCAGCGCGCGGCGAATATCGGGATGGACGATGATCGGGTCGGCCTTTTTATCCGGCGCCTTGGCGCCAGACAGCGAGCGGCCCTGAATACGCTCCCGCGCATAGGTCACGGCGTTCTGATAGGCGACTTCGGCAATCGACAGGCCTTGCAGGCCGACACCCAGACGGGCTTCGTTCATCATCACGAACATGGCCGAAAGGCCCTTGTTCTCCGCGCCGATCAGATAACCGGTGGCCTCGTCATAGTTCATGACGCAGGTGGCATTGCCGTGAATGCCCATCTTGTGTTCGATGGCGCCGCAGGAAACGCCATTTCTGGCACCCAGCGTGCCGTCTTCACCGACGATGACTTTCGGCACGATGAACAGCGAAATGCCCTTGGTGCCCTCAGGCGCACCTTCGATACGGGCGAGAACCAGATGGATGATATTGTCGGTCATCCCGTGTTCGCCAGCCGAGATGAAGATCTTCTGGCCGGAAATCTTGTAGGTGCCATCGCCATTGGGAACGGCCTTGGTGCGCAGCAGGCCAAGGTCGGTGCCGCAATGGGGCTCAGTCAGGTTCATGGTGCCGGACCAGGTGCCCTCGACCATTTTCGGCAGATAGGTTTGCTTTTGCTGGTCGGTGCCATGCACCAGAATGGCGGCAATCGCCCCTTGCGTCAGGCCCGGATACATCATCAGCGCCATATTGGCAGACGACATATATTCACCAACGGCAGCATGCAGCACGTAAGGCAGGCCCTGGCCGCCATATTCTGGCGGAACGGCAAGGCCGCTCCAGCCACCGGCGCAATAGGCGTCATAGGCTTCCTTGAAACCCTTCGGTACGGCAACGGAGCCATCCGCATTGCGGGTACAGCCTTCCTGGTCGCCGGACAGATTGAGCGGAAACAGCTGCTCTTCGGCAAGCTTGGCGGCCTCGCCGACAATTGCCTCGATCATGTCGGGCGTCGCGTCTTCAAAACCGGGCAGGTTGTTATAGCGCTCCAGGCCCAGCACTGTGTTCAGGATGAAAAGCGTGTCCGCGACAGGTGCCTTATAGACGGGCATGGTCAATGTCCTCCAGATTGCGGCCGGCGTCCTCCCCGGCGATGTTCTGTCTTACAAAATATTGACGTGCGCGTAAACGTCAATACGCAAAAATGTGAATTTGAAGAATGCGTCCTGCCAACGGATAGGCCAGAGTAACAAGGAATTTGTACAGCAGAGACCAAAGGGGCGATGACCGTCGTGCATATATCACGCTGCAGTTCCCGTTTGGCGACACAATAAGAGGCCCAAACCGAAAAGGTTAAAAATCTCAGCCATTCTTAACGGGTTGTTTACCACGTTTCCCCGATTCTGCTGCGGAATGATTTGCGCCGCCTCAAGATGTGAATTGCAACCTTCAACCCCGGGTTTGGGGGAGGGGGCAGGTCTTGGGGCAGGCCCGAAACGCGAAGCGAGTTTGGAATATGAACGGACAGCGGTCTCCATCGCAGAGCTATAGAGCTCCCGGCCAGACGCCGCCTTACCAGGCGGAGACCCGTCAGGCCGACCCTCGTCCCGCAGGCGCTTCGTCGCTGGATGCCCTGAGCCGCACGATCGAGGGGTTGGAGGCGCGGATCGAAGGTCTGATGAATGGCATCTCCGGCGGCGTTGCCAGGGACGTTCGCCCCGCAGCCAGCGCTTTTTCCGATAAGCCATTGCCGGCTGCCGCAGAGCTGCCGCCTGCTGTTGCGCCTTCTTTTGATGCTGACCGGCTGGACCCTCTGGCCGAAATCCGCGCCCGGCAACGGGCGTTGGAAGCGGCCCGTCCCCTCGCTCCGGGACGGGCGTCGCTGCGCGACAACGATTCCAAATACCGAGCGCCTGAGGAGAGTGTATCCGTGCGTCCGCCGCAGGTGCTTGAACTGGCGCCGCAACTGATGGCGGGTGGTAGTGCCGCGCCCTTGCCGGATTTCTATAAGGCCCTGTCTACCCTGCGCGCCGACCTGCGCCAGGATATCAGCGAGAGCCTTGCTGGCGAAATCGGTGCTTTGCGCTCCGATATCCAGGACATCAGGCTGATGGCTGAAGAAAGCCGTGAAGCCGCTGGCCTGCGTGAGGATTTCATGCGCATGGCCGACAGTCTGGAGCGGATCGGTCATCCCGCCGCGCCTGAAACCGAAGCATTGCGGGCCGATTTCGAAGAATTGCGCTCTTTGATGGACGGACTTGCCCGCGACAGTGGCACGCAGACCATGGAAACCCGATGGAGCGCGCTTGAAGCGCGGCTCGATACCATCGCGCCTGAGCGCATTCAGCAGGACCTTTTGCAGCTTGCCTACCGGCTGGATGAGATCAAGCAACAATTGGGAACGATCGGCGATGTGCGCTCCGTGCGGCTGCTGGAAGACAAGCTGGTGGCCATTGCCAAGGCGCTTGAGCATATCGGCCAGCATCTGGAGCCCAACAGCCAGGCGATGCTGGAGCAGTTCGGCCAGCTCGATCACCGTCTGGACGAGATTTCCCGCGCCATTTCCGTTTCTGGCCGTCATGCGGGGCAAGCCACCGACCCGCGCCTGATCGAACGTCTGGAAGACCGGATCGCCACCATTGCCCATCATCTGGAACTGATTTCCGAGCAGACCGCAGGCTTTCCGGCTGGCGATCTTGACCGTCGTCTCGAAGCGCTGTCGTTGAAAATCGAGGATCTGGCCCACCAGCAGGCCGCCCAGCGGCTGGAAGAGCGGCTGGACGATCTGACCCGCATGCTGGAAATGTCGCAGCGCGAAAGCCTGCAACCCGAACTGACCGGCTATCTCTCCGATATCTCCCGCAAGATCGATGCGCTGGATCATGCTTCCCTGAGCGACAAGCTGGCCGAGCAGATCGCCGTGATCGGCCAGCGAATCGATCAGATCGATGCTCAGCCAGTGGCATCATCTGTGGATGAAAGCCTGCTGCGCAGCCTGGACGACCGGCTGTACTCCATCGCTGCCCGCCTGGATGAGACGAGCGCCTCGCCTTCCGGCGATGGCTCCGCCATTGCCGGGCTGGAACAGCAGATCGCTCATCTCTCGGCGCTGATCAGTGCCTCGCCCTTGACGGACAATGGTCAGGGTGAGCGTATCGAAGGCCGGATGGCGGCCCTTGAGGATTATCTGGCGACCAGCGACGAATATATCGTCGAGGCTGCCCGCCAGGCCGCCGAAGCGGTGATGGACAATTATGCTCGCCAGAGCCCGGCATCCGTTCAGGTGGCGGGACAGGACCAGATTGCCGAAACGCTTGGTGTGCTGGCCGATCACCTGCGCCACCTGGAAGAGATCAGCCGGGGCGGGGAGGAGCGCAGCCACCGTACCGTCGAGGCTTTGCACCAGACCCTGGTGCAGATTGCCGAAAAACTGGACCAGATGGACCGCCGGACGGCAACGACCACCAGTGAGGAAGACCGCGCCGATCCGACGGTTGCGGCTGCGCAGCGGACCGCGTCCATTGAGACCGACGTGGAACCGGTTGTTGACCTTCTTCCGGTTGGAGACAATATCGATGCGCCTGCTCATGCCGAGGCTCGTCCGCAGAGCGATGATGGGAAGGTAGCAAAACCCAGCCTGATTGCTGGTTTGAGCCGGCGCCTGAAGCCGAAGATCAAGAAAGCGCAGGCCGAGACGGCGACACCGGCAAAGGCCGCCGCTCCGCAGCCGCGTCAGATGATCGAGGATGCGCCTTCCATCGATCCTGTCGATATTCTGCCGCCGGAAGAGGCCAATGAATTGCTGGAACCCGGTTCCGGCAAACCGGATGTGCGCAAGATCCTGGAAAAGGTCCGGGCGCGTCAGCAGGCCGGGACCGCATCGGCTGAACCTGCCCTTGGCGCGGCAAGTGTAAAACCGGCATCAGCGGATGACCGGATGGATTTCATTGCCGCAGCGCGCCGCGCCGCGCAGGCAGCAGCCCAGGAAACCGACCGGGCCAGCCGCCCTAGCCGGACGGCCCTTGCCGACGAAGTCGCTGGCGGCTCAGCTTTTTCCAGATATCGTCGCCCGATCCTGATGGCGGTTGGCGCGCTTTTGCTGGCGGCCCTTGCTGTATCGGCAGTAAAGACGCTTGGGGGCGGCAATGCTCAGGCGCCTGCTGAGCAAGCGCCAACCACATCGGCACCTGCCAAACTGGCACCTTCTGCGGCCATTGAGGCACCCTCAATCCAGCAGGCACCCCAACAACCGGGCCAACAACCGGTTCGGGCGGTCGAGATCAAGGCCGAGGCACCGCAATCCCAGCCGGCCGTGGAAAGCACCGAGACGGAGCCATCTTCTGCACCAGTCATTCCGGTGACGTCACCGACAGGCCAGGCCAGCCTTTCCTCCACCCCAATGGATGGCAGCCAGACGGTCGCCGGTCTCTCGGCTCAACCGACGATGCCAGATGCGGCCCAGGCCGGATTTGCCGCCCCGAAGACTGAGGCAGCCAAGCCGCTGTTCGAGGTACCCGCCGATCTCTCGCCCGCTTCCCTGGCGACGGCTGCCAAGGCGGGTGAGCCAGCCGCCCTGTTTGAAATCGGTTCGCGCTATATGGAAGCACACGGCCTGCCGGGCGATGTCTCGCAGGCGGCGGTCTGGTTCCAGCGCGCTGCCGATCTGGGGCTGGCGCCTGCCCAATATCGTTTGGCCGGGCTTTATGAAAAAGGCACTGGCGTTCAGCTTGACCTGACACGGGCAAAAGGGCTTTACAGCCAGGCCGCCGACGCGGGCAATGCCAGCGCCATGCATAACCTCGCCGTGCTCTATGCCTCCGGTGGCGATGGCAAGCCGGATATGGATGCTGCGGCCAAATGGTTTGCCAGGGCCGGCGACCTCGGCGTGACGGACAGCCAATTCAATCTCGCTGTGCTCTATGCGCGCGGTACCGGCGTGAAGCAGGATCTGGAAGCCTCCTATAAATGGTTCGCGCTGGCCGCCAGCCAGGGCGACAAGGACGCCGCCGCCAAGCAGGAGGAAGTGGCCAGATCCTTGCAGCCCGCAGCACTTGCCCGCGCCAAGGCGAGCGTCCAGCAATGGCAGGCAATGCCTGTGAATGCCGATGCCAACACGGTCAACCTGCCGGACGAGTGGGTCGGCAAGAGCCTGAAGACCGGCAGCGTCGATATGGAAAAGGCGGTCCGCAACATCCAGGCCATTCTCAACAAGAACGGTTTCAATGCCGGTGAGCCGGATGGCAAGCTTGGCGCCCGGACTGTTGCCGCCATCAAGGCCTTCCAGACCTCGGTGGGCCAGGAGCCAAGCGGCAAGGTTTCCAACGAGTTGGTCAAGGCGTTGCTGGCCCATAACGGTTGATGCAGGGTCGGGTCTGATAGAGTTTGGTCGTCAGTGTCGATGCGACTGGAATCTGTGAAGTTCAGATTGACCCGGACAAACTCAACTTTCGCTGAGGCAAACTCAGCCGTGAGGGCGCGCCGAAAGATTTTGCGTCTGCCGTTTTGCCTTGCAGGCGAACGAAATCCTCTTACAATCGCCTAAACACACCTACGGAACCGATCACTATTGCGGGGTGCCGGGCGAGCGTCACGATTTTAGAATATGTGACGCTTGGGGTTTTTTGGGCAAGTGCCCCCAAAATCTACCGGGATTTAAGGAATGATATCGTAAGGATTGACGGGCATCGTCATGGGCATTCCGGCCATGACGGCGGAATTTGGCATTTCGGGCGCATTTCGAGGACAGCCGTGACACTTTACCTGCCGATTGCGGAACTGTCGGTGAATATTTTCATCATCCTCGGCATGGGCGCGGCTGTTGGCTTTCTCTCGGGCATGTTTGGTGTCGGCGGCGGGTTCCTGATCACCCCCCTGCTGATCTTCTATAATATTCCGCCCGTCGTCGCTGTTGCCACCGGTGCCAATCAGGTGGTGGCCTCTTCGGTTTCCGGCGCCATGAGCCATTTTCGGCGTGGCTCGCTGGATTTGAAACTTGGCGGCGTGCTGTTGGTCGGCGGGTTGTTCGGCGCGTCGCTCGGCATGTGGATCTTCGTCGCTCTGCGCAAGCTCGGCCAGATCGACCTGTTTATTTCCATCCTCTATGTCGTGCTGCTGGGTTCCATCGGCACACTGATGTTGTGGGAAAGCATCGGCGCCCTGCGCCGTTCGGCCCGAAAGCAGCCAGCGCCGGTGCGCCGCCCCGGCCATCACAATTGGGTGCATCGGCTGCCGTTTAAGATGCGCTTCAAGAAATCGAAGATTTATCTCAGCGCCATCCCCATTCTGGTGCTCGGCTTCCTCGTCGGTGTCCTGACACCGATGGGGATTGGCGGTGGCTTTATTCTGGTGCCAGCGATGATCTATCTGTTGCGCATCCCCACCAATGTCGTGGTTGGCACCTCGCTGTTCCAGATCATCTTCGTCAGCGCCTTCACCACCATTGCCCAGGCCAAGGCCAATTATTCGGTCGATATCGTTTTAGCCTTCATGCTGATGATCGCCGGGGTGATCGGCGCGCAATATGGGGTACGGGTCGGCCAGAAACTGCGCGGCGAACAATTGCGCGCCCTGCTTGGCCTGCTGGTCATGGCCGTTGGCCTGCGCCTTGCCATCGAACTGGTGATGACCCCTGATGACGCCTATTCCATCGTGGTGGGGAGTACGGGCCGATGATCCTGGGCCGGTTCCTCCTTCTGGCGCTGGTCGCACTCTCTGGGGCGATCCTGTTTGTGGGGGCTGCGAGCGCCCAGATCCCCTTCCTGACCCCTGACAGTACCGGCAAGGAAACGCTGGAAATCGGCACGTCCACCAATGAAATCGCCATTACCTCGGATTTTCGCGGCGCCGATCTCACTGTGTTTGGCGCGCTGAACAATGTCGATCAATTGCTGTTGGCCATCGGCCAATATGATGTCGTGGTGACTCTGGAAGGCCCGCGGGAAGCGGCGACCGTGCGGCGCAAGGAGCGGTTCCTGGGCATCTGGGTCAACCGGAAATCCCTGACCTTCGAGCGGGTGCCGACCTCCTATTCGGTTGCCAGCACCAGGCCGGTGCAGACGATTGCCCCGCGCGAGGTTCTGAACGATCTGGGGCTCGGCGTCGATTATCTGCCGCTGACCCCGACCGGCCATTTTATCGGCGATATCAATATGGGCGAATTCCGAGCTGCCTATCGCCGCCTGCAACAGACGAGCGGCCTTTATCAGGAGGGCGATACCGGTATTCGTTTCGTCAGCACCAATCTGTTTCGCGCCAGCCTGCGGCTGCCCGCCAGTATTCCCGATGGCGTGCATGTCGTGCATGCCTATCTGTTCAAGAGCGGGGTCTTTCTGGCCCAGAAGGATCTGCGCCTGCGGGTGGTGAAGACTGGCGTCGAACAGGCGATTACCGATGCCGCTCATAACCAGCCGTTGTCCTACGGCATCTTCGCCGTGCTGGTGGCTATGATCACCGGGTGGACGGCCAGCATTGTCTTCCGCAAGGATTAAGAGGCATTTAGACAATCGACACGCAATCGGGCGTTGTCATCTGCCTGTCATCTATCCGCCCTAAGACCGCCCTGCAATCATCTGGCACATATTGGGGGAAACATTATGCGCACCATTCTCGCAGCTCTTTTTACCACGACGGTTCTGGCAGGCGGAGCCCAAGCCGCTACGGTCTATCCGCTTGACCGCGCCACGATCCTCACCGGTTCTCCCTTTGATTTCAAGGTCGAGCTGAAATCTGTCGTCAAGCCGGAAGACGTCAAAATCACCGTCAACGGCCAGGACTACAAAGCTGTGTTCGGCAGCCAGGCACAGTTCACCGCCGAAGAAAAAGGCAAGGAAGACAAGGTTCTTGGCTCGGCCCTGATCCTGCGCGATGTCAAGCTTCCGGCAGGCTCCTACAAGGTCGAGGTTTCGGCTGGAGACGAAAAGAAATCCGTCACCTGGGATGTCTATGCGACCCAGCAAAAGCCTGTTGCCAAGAATATCATTTTCTTCCTCGGTGACGGTCTGTCGGTAGCCCACCGCACCGGTGCCCGCATCATGTCCAAGGGCATGACTGAGGGCAAGGCCAACGGCCACCTCAACATGGACAGCCTCGACCGGATGGCCTTTATCGGCACATCCTCGACCAATGCCATCGCCACCGATAGCGCCAACACCATGTCGGCCTATATGACCGGCCACAAGACCGCCGTGAACGCGCTTGGCGTTTATGCCGACCGCACCCCGAACACGCTGGATGACCCGAAGGTCGAAACCATTGCCGAGGCGCTGCGCCGCACCACGAAAAAGTCGATTGGTATTGTTTCTCCGGCTGAAATCGAAGATGCAACGCCCGCCGCCGTGGTCTCCCACACCCGCGCCCGCGCCGACAAGGCCGAGATCGTCGGCATGATGTTCAACGTCAAGCCGGATGTTATCCTGGGTGGCGGTTCGGCCTATTTCCTGTCCAAGTCCATCCCTGGCTCGAAGCGCAAGGATGACAAGGACTATATCGCCGAGTTCAAGAATGCCGGTTATACGCTGGCGACCTCGAAGACCGAACTGGACGCCGCCGCTGGCACCAATAGCGGCAAGCTGCTCGGCCTGTTTCATACCGGCAACATGGATACGCTTCTGGATCGCAAGTTCCTGAAGAAGGGTACCGTCGATAAATTCCCCGACCAGCCGGGCCTGGTCGATATGACCAAGGTTGCCCTCAATCAACTCTCCAAGAACCATGATGGTTTCTTCCTGATGGTCGAAGGCGCCTCCATCGATAAAATGTCCCATCCGATGGATTGGGATCGGGCGATGTATGAAACCATCGAATTCGATCAGGCGATTGGGCTTGGCCTCGAATTCCTGAAGACCCATCCGGATACGCTGATCGTCGTCACCGGCGACCACACCCATGGCGTTTCCATCATCGGAACCATTGACGACGACAAGCCCGGCACCGAGATGCGCGAAAAGGTTGGCGTCTATGCCGATGCCGGCTTCCCGAACTATGAAGACAAGGACGGCGACGGCTTCCCGGACAAGGTCGATGTATCGCGTCGCCTGGCTGTGTTCTCGTCCAACTTCCCGGACTATTACGAGACCTTCCGCCCCAAGATGGACGGTCCGTTCGAGCCGGCAATTCAGAACGAGAAGAAGCAATACGTCGCCAACGAGGCCTATAAGTCGGTGCCGGGTGCGGTTTTCCGCGAAGGCAATCTGCCTCGTTCGGCCGACACCGCCGTTCACGCTGTGGACGATGTCGTGCTTCAGGCCACGGGTGCCGGTTCGGAAGGCTTCAAGGGCTATTTGGAAGAAAGCGACGTCTACAAGGTATTGGCCGACGCTTTTGCCCTTGGTGCGCCAAAGGCCAACTAAGCCTGCTATGATACTCGGCTCCGGGTGCGGATACCGCATCCGGAGCCTATTCTATAGAGACTTCCACTCTTTGTTTTAAGTATTTCCGGGGTTTTTACGCATTTCCTGGAAATGCTCTATTTTTGAGGGTGCATGGCGTGGTGCGATGCCGCGTTCAGGGCCGAGGCGTTACGATGACAGATCTCAACCGGGTTGCTTTTCGGCGGCGAGACAGTTTGGCCCTTTTCGGGTTTGCCGCCCTTGGGCTGTTCTCAAAACCGGCAAAAGCTGCACCGCAGCTTATCGATTTCGACCAGCTCTATGGCAAGGTTGGCGTGCTCGGGTTGGAATTTTCCGACATGGTCAAACAGGCTGACGGAAAACCGGTGGCGATGCGCGGTTTCATGGCGCCGCCGCTGAAAGCGGAAGCGGCGTTTTTCGTGCTGACGGAAATTCCGATGGCGCTCTGCCCGTTCTGCTCCTCGGACGCGGACTGGCCGGACAATATCGTCGTTGTCTACCTGGATCAAAAGCAGACGTTCGTACAGCCGGGAACCCGCATCGAAGTGGTCGGAACCCTGGAAATGGGGTCGTGGACCGACCCTGAAACCGGTTTCGTCAGTCTGTTGCGGCTGAGAAATGCCACTTATGGCACGGTGTGATCGCCCATGATGTCGCTTGTTCTCGAGGATGTGGCGGTCCGCTACGCGGGCCTGCCGAAGCCGGTTTTAAGCATTGGTCGGCTTGAGGTTGCTGCCGGGGCTCAACTGGCGATCATCGGCGGTTCCGGTTCGGGCAAAAGCACGCTCGTCAATGTGATGACCGGGTTGGAGCGCCTGCGCCAAGGCCGCGCCCGCTGGAACGGCACTGATCTGTCGGGCCTGTCGGAAGGCGCGCGTGACCGGTTCCGCGCGGCGCATATCGGTCTTGTCATGCAGGAATTTCATTTGTTTTCCGGCCTGTCGGCCATCGACAATATCCTGCTGCCAGCCCGGCTGGCGCGAGTGGCGACACCGGCCTTAGTCGAGCGCGCCCACGACTTGATGCCGCGCTTCGGCCTTGGGCGACCGGATCAAGCGATTGAAACTATGTCGCGTGGCGAAATGCAGCGGGTGGCGGTGGCCCGCGCGCTGCTGCGAAAACCCGGCGTGATCATTGCCGACGAACCGACCGCAAGCCTCGATGCCGAGGCAGGGGCTGCGGTTGCCGATCTCCTGCTGGATCTGGCGAAAAGCGAGGGCAGCACTTTGATCGTCGTTTCCCACGATGCCCGTCTGGTGGAGCGCCTGCCACGCAGGATCGAGTTGAAAAACGGCGAAATCGTCCATGACACAGGTGACATTGCTGGAGGCATTGTCGGACCTCGGGGAGGTGACGCATGATCCGTTTCATTCTTGCCGATCTGCGCCGCCTCTGGGCCGGTGCGCTGGTTGTCTGCCTGCTGGTGGCGCTGTCGACTGCGCTTGGCGTGACGGTAACCTTGCAGGAACGGGCATTGCGGCTGGGCAGCGCCCGGGCTGCCGATAAATTCGATCTGGTGATTGGCGCAGCCGGGTCGGAAACCCAGCTGGTCCTGTCCTCGGTGTTTTTGCAGCCTTCGCCCTTGCCGCTGGTGCCGGGTGCGGTTCTGGCGACATTGCAGGCCGATCCCCGCGTGGAATGGGCAGCACCTGTGGCGTTTGGCGATAGTTTTTCCGGTTATCCGATTGTCGGTACGACGACACGGCTGATTGCCGCGACCACGCCGGGCTTTGCCGAAGGACAGATGTTCGCGCTTGAAGGCGAGGCGGTGGTCGGTGCCGATGTGAAACTGAAGACCGGCGATACGGTCAAGCCGATGCATGGCACGGCTGCCGAAGGCGGCCATACCCATGGCGAACTGGCCTATCATGTCGTTGGCAGGCTGAAAGCCACCGGCACGGCCTGGGATCGGGCAATCCTCGTTCCGGTTCAGGCCGTCTGGCATATTCACGGTCTCGGTGAAGAGCATGAGGATCATGATGCGGAGGAGGCAGCAGCGGACAAGGGGGAAGCCGGTCACGGCGAGGACCATGACGAGCATGATCATCACGGCCATATCGACCCCAATGCTGCTCTCTCAGAGCAGTTTTCAGCCGCAGACCCCGGCGTACCGGCCATTCTGGTCAAGCCGAAAACCATTTCCGCCGCCTATAAGCTGCGGCAGGACTATCGCAACGACCGGACACTCGGCGTTTTCCCCGGCGAGGTCCTGACCAGGCTTTACGCGACGCTGGGCGACGCGAAACTGGTTTTGTCCTTTGTGGCAATCGGCGCGCAGGCGCTGGTGGCAGGCGCGCTCTTGCTGGTGACGGTCGTTCATATCGGCCAGCGCCGCAAGCAGATTGGCGCTCTCAGAGCCTTCGGCGCTCCCAGGTCATCGGTCTTCCTGATCGTCTGGTGTGAGCTTTTCAGCCTGTTCCTGGGCGGCATCGGGTTTGGTGTGGCTATGGGATATGCGGCGGCAAAGGTCATTTCGCAAACCGTCAAGACCAGCAATGGCTTTAACCTGCCGGTGGAATTCACGAGCCAGGATGGTTGGCAGATCTGCGCCATGCTGGTCTTTGCGGCGCTGCTTTCGGCACTGCCAGCCTGGCTTGCCTATCGCCAATCGCCGGTGGCGGCGCTGCGTTCCTGACGGAGTACGGCCTAGCCTGCTTTATGTTCTGTCATATAACGGTCACCCGCCAAAGGTAAGTGAGCCGCTACAGTCCTTGTTTCATTTTCGGTTCAAGTTGGGCGTAGCGGGAGCACGGCGATGGGCATATCGGTTCGTACATTGGTTTTTTCTGCGCTCAGCTTGGCTACGGTGGGCTTTTCCGCGCCAGCCTTTGCCGATAGCGGCATGGTGCTGGATAAGTATGTGGTGCTGATGCGTCATGGCGTGCGCCCGCAAACCAGTGTCAAGGAAATCGTCCCGCTGTCGTCCAAGCCCTGGCTGCAATGGGATACCGCCGATGGTCAATTGACGCCGCATGGTGCTGAAGCAACGGCGCAATTGGCGCGGTGGGAGAGCGCTATGCTGAGGGGCCGGGGGCTTCTGCCGCAGGGTGGGTGTCCCGCGACCGGCACGGTATTTGGTTGGGCGAATGGTTCGGTGAAGCGCACCATCGATACCGGCAATGTGATGCTGTCCACCCTGTTTCCTGGCTGCGGCCTGACGGTTGGTTTCAACAACACCGAGGCCACGGATGGCGTCGATGTGCTCTATGCCCCTTCCGATACCAGGCTTGGCGCTGTCGATCCCGACAAGGCCAAGGCCGCTATTTTGGAGGCGGCGGGTGGCGATCTTGAAAAGCCTCGGGCGCGCGCTGCCAGCCTGATGAAGGAACTCGACGGCATTCTCGACTGCTGCGCTGCCTCCCTTTGCGAAAAGGCCGATGCGTCCGCTGCCTGCACGTTGTCGCAGCGCCCCTGGTCGATCAAGGTCAAGCAGGCCAAGGGGGAAAAGCCTGCCAGCGTCGAAGTGGTCGGCCCGTTGAAGGATGCAGGCACCGTCGTGCAGGTTTTCCTGCTGCAATATGCCAATGGTTTTCCTGCCGATCAGGTGGGATTTGGCAAGGTGCCGACTGAAGCGGACATTATCCGCCTGTCGCAGCTGCGTCAGATCAAATACGATCTCGGCAATCGTGTTCCTTATCTTGCCGCCCGCGATGGCTCCAATCTTCTCAATCAGCTGTTGCTGGCGGTGGCCGCCGATCCGGCAACAGGTCTGGCCAACAATAGTGCGCCCAGCGATGGCCCGCCAAATGCGAAATATCTGCTGTTTACCGGTTCCGACACGCAGCAGGCGGAAATTGGCGCCATGCTTGGCCTGCATTGGCATATCCCGCCTTATCTCGATGATGAAACCCCTCCCACCGGCACAATGGCGTTCGAGCGTCTGCACGATGCCACGGGAAAGGTGTTCGTGCGCATGCAGTTCATCGCGCCGTCGCTGGACCAGATCCGCAATGCATCGGTTCTGGATGACAAAAACCCGCCACTCCAGGCCACCATCACCCTGCCAGGCTGCGAAAAGGAACAGGTTGACGGAGCCTGCCCGCTGGATCGCTTCCTCGCCATCGCCCGCCCCAAGCTGGACATGACGGCGGTAGCGCCACAAATCTATCTGGCCAGTGGGCATTGAGAGCCAGTCAGGTTCAAACTGATCCTGACATCCGCCATGACGTTCATTCGAAACACTATGCAGAATGGCGCCTCGGCTTTTCACCGGGGTGCGGAGATGCATTTTCGATTATTTTAAGGCATTGCCGATTGCCAAAGCCGGTTTGCGGTTTTGCGGGACCGTGTCCAGGGCGGGAGCATGGCTGGCGGTGAAATACTGGTCGCGGCCACTGTGTTTTGCCTGATAAAGCGCTGCGTCGGCGCTTGCCACCAGCTCGTCGCTGGAGTGGATATCGTCGGATGGAACCGCTGCCACGCCGATGCTGATGGTGACGATACCCTTTTCGCTATCGCCATGGGGAATATGCAGGTCGCGGACTGCCTGGCAATAGTATTCTGCCACAGTGGAGCCTCCGCCAAGATCGGTGTCGGAGAGAATGAGCGCCATTTCCTCGCCGCCATAGCGGGCTGCGATATCGGTGCTGCGTTTCGCGACAGAACGCAACGTCGTGGCGATCTGGCGCAGGCATTGGTCCCCCGCCTGGTGTCCGTAACGGTCGTTAAACAGTTTAAAATGGTCGATATCGATCATCAAAAGGCTGACGCCAGACCCGGTGCGCTGGGACCGTGCAAATTCTTGCCGAAGTTGCACATCAAAGGCGCGACGGTTGTAAAGCCCGGTAAGCCCATCGGTAAAGGCCGCTTTTTCAAGGGCGCGATTGGTGTGGCGCAGCAAGCCTTCTGCCTGTTTTGCCCTGGTAATATCCGTGAAGACGATCAGTGAACCGCCGCCGCCGACGCTTCTTGTTTGAGCTTCGAGGCTTCGTCCGTCCCAGAGGGTGATTTCGCGCTTGCCCGGCACCAGCGGCAAAGCAGGCAGACTATCCAACGTTTGTTCTGGCGGGATGGGGTCGCTGTCGCGAGGTGTCGTCTCTTCGCCACGGGCGCGCGAAGCGACGATGATGTCGTGCAGATCAGCGCCAGGCACCCTGATATCGGCGGTTTTGGAAAACATGGAGCGATAGCGTTCATTGCAGTAGACCAACTTTCCCTGTCGGTCGAACATCACGAGACCATCGGCCATATTGGCCAGAGCATCGGCCAATTGCTGGCGGCTCTCGGCCAATTGCTGCTCCAGTTCCTTCTGCTTGCTGATGTCGCGGCTATGGGTGGCGAGAGCGATGATCTCGCCGGTCCTCTGGTCGCAGATCGGATATTTCAGGGTTGAATACCAGCCCTTGGCACCAGCAGGCGTTTCATAGCTCTGCTCGATATGGACAGGCTTGCCCTCGGCAAAGACAGCCTCTTCGTCAGCGCGGTAGCGGGCGGCAAGCTCGGAGGAATAAAAATCCGCATCGGTCTTGCCAATCATCTGTGCGGGGTCGTCCAGGCCAAGGGCCTTGGCCGTGGCGGGATTGGTCAGGATGAAGCGGCCTTCTAGATCCTTGGCCGTCAGGATTTCCGGCATGCTCTCGATAACGGTCCGGTAAAGTTTTGCTTCCTGCAATCGAGCGCGTTGCAATGTCTCACTTCTGATCACAGCCGCTGCCAGCAGAGCAGCCAGACATTGCATGGGCAAAAGCACTGGCAGGACGGCAAACACCGCTGGCCATGTTTCAGGCGGAAGGACCAAGAGTGTTATCTGCGGCAGGATGGTGAGACCAAGGCCCATGGCTGCGATGCGCCGCAGGCTCAAGATTGCCTGTTCATCGCGCCAACCTGCCCAAACACCCGCGCCTGCAGCCAGTAAAATAGAAAGGGCTCCTGCCCCAGCGCCGATCCCACCTTCCAGAACGCGCCAGGTTATGGCAATGCCCGCTGCAAAAATCGCACAAACCGGACCACCCATCAGTCCGCAGACCGCAATAGCACTGCTGCGAAGGTCCATGAAAAGACCCGGTACGATCGTTATCGGAAATTGCATGGCGACGATGGCTGTGACGCCGCCAGCAATGCCAAGCCCGATTGGCCTATAGGCAGGGTTCTGCTGTTCCAGCCAACCGGCCAGCCTGCATGAAACGATGGAAAACAGCGTGACAAGGGCACTATTGACCAGAATAAGCGTCATGGTCGTGTTCATCTGTTCCGGCGTCTCCTCCACGGCCTTTATACGAAGTGTCATTGAAAATGGCAGTTCGTATTCCTTTTGAAAATATCTCAAGCCTCTGACGCGTTTGAGATATTTTCGATATCTTTAAGTCGAAGGAAGCGTCAGCATCTTCGAGACTTGGTTTTCAATGCATTGCAGGAAAAGCAAGAAATCTCGCCGAGCCTGTTTCATAGGCCAGAGAGTAGAAGATGATCGTTAATTTGTAATTTCGAAGATATGTATATTGATGCGTCGATCTCGAACACGGTCTCCGGCGACCGGGGATAACCTTGGCGATGTCGCGCCTCAGCGCTTGAGGACCCCGGCCCGCAGGTCTACGGATAAACATCCCCAGGTGGCGGCAAAGGCAGGACAGGTTCATGGCGGCAGCAGACAAACAGGCAGGCAAGTCCCGCAAGCCCATCGCCTCAAGTCCTGAACAGCATTCCATGCTGGACGATGTGCAGGGCTTGCTGGCGGGCAGCATGCTGGCGGCGCTGGGCGTGGTCCTGCTGTCCAATGCCAAATTGCTTTCCGGCGGCACGGCGGGTGTCGCCTTCCTGCTGCATTATGTTTCGGCTGTGGGGTTTGGGCCGATCTTCTTTGCCATCAACCTACCCTTTTACTATTTCGCGTTCCGGCGGATGGGTCTGGCGTTCACGGCAAAAACCTTCATCGCCGTGTTGCTGACCTCGGTGCTCAGCGCCGTCCTGCCGAAATTCATCGGCTTTTCCCTGCTGGACCCGCTGGTCGCGGCCATCTTTGGCGGGCTTCTGGTGGGAACTGGCATGCTGGTGCTGTTTCGCCATCAGGCAAGCCTTGGCGGCTTCGGTATCCTGGCGCTGTATCTTCAGGATCGCTATGGTTGGCGGGCCGGGCTTGTGCAGCTTTGCTTTGACGGCATGGTGCTGATTGGCTCGTTCTTCGTGGCGACGCCCGGCATCATTGCCTGCTCGATCATTGGGGCAGTGGTTGTCAATCTGACGTTGGCGATCAACCACCGCAAGGACCGCTATATCGCCATGTAGGCTGGAGGGTCTTGTCATTTGGAATGAAAATTGCTGCTCAGATGCCAATGGGCTGAATTCGGCCCCCGCCCTGATTGATGCTCAAGAAAGAGACAGATAATGACGTTTTTCCGCACCGCTCTGGTCACAGCTTTGCTTTTGACAACCTCTCTTGCCCAGGCCGAGGATGGCACGCTGGCGGTGATCAAGCAGGCGGGCGTGATCCGCATTGGCACGACAGGGGACTATAAACCCTTCAGCTACAAGGGTGGCGACGGTGAACTGGTCGGAGCCGATATTTCCATGGGCAAGGCGCTGGCCACCGATCTCGGCGTCAAGCCGGAATTTGTGATGACCACCTGGAAAACCATGCTGGAGGATTTCAAAGCCGGAAAGTTCGATATGGTGTTGGGCGGTATTACCGTTAATCCGGCCCGCGCCGAGGTGGGCGATTTCTCGCTTTCGAATGTCAAGGATGGCAAACGGCCGATCGTCCGCTGCGAGGACAAGGACAGGCTGGTGACGCTGGAAGCGATCGATCAGCCGTCGGTGCGCGTCATCGTCAATCCCGGCGGCACCAACGACAAATTTGCCCATGAGCATTTCACCAAGGCACCTATCGAGGTGTTTCCCGACAATAAGGTGATTTTTGACCAGATTGCCGCCAACAAGGCGGATGTGATGGTGACCGATGGCGTGGAAGTGGACCTGCAATCCAAGCTGCATCCCGGCGTGCTTTGCCCGGCTGCCGTCAAGGAACCCTTCACCCATTTTGAAAATGCCTATCTGCTGCGCAAGGACTCAGGCTTCAAGGCTGCGGTGGACAGCTTCATGGCAAAGGCGCTGGAAAACGGCGACTGGAAGGCCAAGCTGGACGCGGCGATGCAATAAAGCCTGGGTTTATATGCTCAAAATAGTCGGGGACCGCTTCTATTTAATCCGGTTTCACCTATTTTATCTCTGTGTCTGAGCCGGAATCCACGCTTTCTCTTCTGCCTCAATCCTTCGAGCATTGGTTTGCAAAGAAGGGTTGGCAGCCGCGTGCGCATCAGTTGGACCTGCTGGCGCGGGCCGGGCAGGGGGAAAGCACACTGCTGATTGCCCCGACCGGGGCCGGCAAGACCCTTGCCGGGTTTCTGCCCTCGCTGGTCGATCTGACCCGGCGCGGGCGAAAGCGGCCGGGAGAGGCCTTTACCGGCATTCACACGCTCTATATTTCGCCGCTAAAGGCGCTGGCAGTCGATATCGAGCGGAATCTGGTCAAGCCGGTCGAGGAAATGCGCCTGCCTGTTACCATCGAGACCCGCACCGGCGATACGCCGCAGGCCAAGCGGGCGCGCCAGAAGCTCAATCCGCCGGATATTTTGCTGACCACGCCGGAACAGCTGGCTTTGCTGATCGCCAATGGCGAAGCGCCCCGCTTCTTCAGGGACCTGCGCTATGTGATCTTCGACGAATTGCATTCGCTCGTTACCTCCAAGCGTGGCCATCTTCTGGCGCTGGGGCTGGCCCGGCTGCGGATCTTGGCGCCTGGACTTCAAACCATCGGCCTTTCTGCCACCGTTGCCGATCCGCCGGAGCTGCAGCGCTGGCTGGTGGCGCAAAAGCCGGGGGAAGCGGCCTTGGCTGGGCTGGTGACGGTGGCTGGCGGGGCGAGGCCGAACATTACCATTTTGAACACGCAGGAGCGCATTCCCTGGTCCGGCCATTCGGCCCGTTACGCCATTCCTGATATCTATGCGGTGCTGAAACAGTTTGCGATGACGATCATCTTCGTCAATACCCGTTCCCAGGCGGAAATGCTGTTTCAGGAATTGTGGACGGTCAATGACGACAGCTTGCCGATTGCCCTGCATCACGGCTCGCTGGATGTCGGCCAGCGCCGCAAGGTGGAAGAGGCGATGGCCGCCAACCGGCTGCGTGCCGTGGTCGCCACCTCGACGTTGGATCTCGGCATCGACTGGGGTGAGGTCGATCTTGTCATCCATATCGGCGCGCCGAAGGGTGCCAGCCGATTGGCCCAGCGGATTGGCCGGGCCAATCACCGCATGGATGAGCCGAGCCGCGCCATTCTGGTTCCCGCCAACCGCTTCGAGGTGATGGAATGCCAGGCGGCGCTGGATGCCAACTATCTCGGTGCGCAGGACACCCAATCGGTGGGCGAGGGGCCGCTGGATGTGCTGGCCCAGCATGTGTTGGGCATGGCCTGTGCCGCACCTTTTGATGCGGACGATCTTTATCATGAAGTAACGTCAGCCATGCCTTACGCTTCTTTGTCGCGAGACACGTTTGGGCGGATTGTCGATTTTGTCGCCACAGGCGGTTATGCGCTGAAGACCTATGACCGCTATGCCCGCATCCGCAAGACGGCAGAAGGACGCTGGCGGATTTCCAATCCAGCGGTGGCGCAGCAATACAGGCTCAATCTCGGCACGATTGTGGAGGAGCCGATGCTGAATGTCCGGCTCGTCAAGCGGAATCACCTTGGCTCCATCGGGCGAGGCGGCATGACCCTTGGCAAGGTCGAGGAGTATTTCGTCGAGCAACTGTCGCCGGGCGACACATTCCTGTTTTCCGGCAAGGTCTTGCGGTTTGAAGGCCTGCGCGAAAGCGAATGCCTGGTGTCCAATGCTTTTTCGCAGGACCCGAAAATTCCCGCCTATGCGGGCGGAAAATTTCCGCTCTCGACCTATCTTGCCGATCAGGTGCGAGCCATGCTGGACGATCCCGCCCGCCGCGCCAGCCTGCCGGATCAGGTGCGTGACTGGCTGGACATCCAGAAAGTCAAATCCGTGCTGCCGAAGCGGGGCGACCTGCTGGTTGAGACTTTCCCACGCGGCAAGCGCTTCTACATGGTGCTTTATCCGTTTGAGGGGCGGCTGGCCCATCAGACGCTGGGCATGCTGCTGACGCGGCGGCTGGAACGGTGGCGGGCCAAGCCGCTTGGCTTTGTGGCAACGGATTACGCCCTGGCGATCTGGGGGCTGGAGGATCTCGGCTGGATGGTGTCCACGGGCAAGCTTTCGCTGGCTGACCTGTTCGAGGAAGACATGCTGGGCGACGATCTGGAGGCCTGGCTGGACTCCTCCTACATGCTGAAGCGCACCTTCCGCACCTGCGCGGTGATTGCCGGGTTGATTGAAAAGCGCCATCCCGGCAAGGAAAAATCCGGCAGGCAGGTGACGGTCTCAGCAGACCTGATCTATGATGTGCTGCGCGCCCATGAGCCCGATCATATCCTGCTGCAGGCGACCCGCGCCGATGCGGCAAACGGTCTTTTGGACATTGCCCGGCTTGGCGATATGCTAAAGCGAGTAAACGGCCATATTCTCCACAAGGCACTGGACCATGTCTCGCCGCTGGCCGTGCCGGTCATGCTGGAGATCGGTCGGGAAACGGTGGTCGGCGAAGCCCAGGAAGATGTGCTGGCGGAAGCGGCGGAAGATCTCATCGCTGAAGCGATGGGATAAAATGGAATGGTCAGGATATGACGGGCCAGATATGATTGGATTGACGACGGCTTCTATAATGCGCCCGGACAGGATGGACCTCACCGCCGAGATCGAGATCTGCGGTGTCGATGCTATCTGCGACCTGTCCGGCGCGCTGTTTCTGCCAGCGTCACGGTTGCTCGTCATCTCCGACCTGCATCTGGAAAAGGGTGCGGCCTTTGCGCGGCGTGGCCAGCTTCTGCCGCCCTATGATACCATTGCGACATTGAAAAAACTGCAAGCGGTGATTGCCCGTTTCGATCCGGCCATCGTTGTCAGTCTGGGTGACACGTTTCATGACCGGTTGGGCTCAGTGCTGATGCCGGAACCGTTCCGGCAGACAATTGAGCAGATGTCACGAGGCCGCGAATGGATCTGGATTACCGGCAATCATGATCCTGATGGGGTCGAAAACTTGGCTGGCATGGTGGCCGATGAAATTTCCTATGGCGGATTGGTGTTTCGCCATGAACCGCAAATCGGTGAAAGCGCCAGAGGCGAGATTGCCGGCCATCTTCACCCGTCAGCCACCGTGCGCCGGCGGGAGAAATCCGTGCGCCGCGCCTGTTTTGCCGCCGATGGCGACCGGCTGATCATGCCGGCTTTCGGGGTGACGACGGGCGGGCTGGATCTGAAGCACAAGGCGTTCACAGGGCTTTTCGCAAGGGAGACGCTGGTCGCGCATCTTCTTGGCCGCGAACGGATCTATTCGGTGCGCTTCAGCGGCCTGTTCGCCTGAAAACCTATAAATGTAAGTTATTTCTTACCATTATGCGCAGTCTCCCGCACGCGCACCACCGTAACCGTACACGGGGCTTTCGAGGCAACTTCCGCCGATACGCTGCCGAGCAGGGCGCGCTTTGGTGAATTGGCGCGAGCACCCATGACGATATGGTCGACACTGTTGTCGCGGGCATAATCCAGGATGGCATTGGCGGGTGAGGTGCTTTCCAGCACATGGCAGGTAATTTGCGGCTGGTCCTTCAACGGCGCTGCCCATTGCCGCAGCTTGCCAAGGCGGGCGACATGCTTGTTATTGCCCTCGTCGTCCAGGTCATTGTCCAGGTTGAGCCGGGCGATTTTCAAAATATTCAGGCAGGCAAGCCGTGCGCCGGGCGAGCGCGCCATGATGCGCGACACCGTCAACCGCATGGCTTCCGTCAGCTCCATCGAGGTTTCGCCAAGGTCGAGGGCGACGACGATGATCGGTGCATTGGCCAGGGCCGCCGTAGCGGTTTGCGGTTTCAGCAATTCGATCGGGTCGGGGTTGAAGCGACGTTTCAAAACCTCCGCCAGCCCATCCTGCTTCAGCTTGTCAGCCCGCGCCGTCAGGGGAACTGCCGGCAGGTCCTTCAGGTCCAGCGCCAGTTGGGCCGCGGTCGGCGTCCTCCTTGCCGGGTTTACCTCCAGGCAGCGCAGGATAACCTCCTGAAATGCGGGAGAGATCGCCGGGTTCAGCGCTCGTGGCGGCACCGGATCGCGCCACAGCCGACGCTTCAATCCCTTCAGCCGCTGCGGATCGCCAAAGGGGCGTTTTCCGGTGGCAAAGAAATACATCAGCACGCCCAGTGCAAACAGGTCGGAGCGAAAATCCGAGCGAATGCCCAGGATCTGTTCGGGCGCCATATAGGGGGCGGTGCCATAGGGCAGGCGAAATTCCTCGTTCACCAGATCCGGCAGATCCAGATGGCGCGCCAGGCCGAAATCCACCAGTACCGCCTCGCCGCTGTCACGAAACAGGATATTCGAGGGCTTGATGTCCAGATGCACCACATGCTGGCGATGCAGGTCGGCAAGCGCCGTGGCGATCCGCTCACCCATCCTTGCCACCTCATCTGCGCTGAGCGGCAGGCTGTCCAGCAATGGATAGAGCGATTTGCCCGGCAGCCTTTCAAACACCATGTAAGGCAGATGGGTGAAATCGCCATTGGCAACAAAACGAGGCACATGCGGGCCGGAAATACGCGGCAGGATCATCTGCTCCATTTCAAAGCCGACAATCATCGCCGGGTCGATGCCGCCGCCCATTTCCGGCACTTTCATCAGCAGCGGGAAAAAATAATCGGGGTGGGTTACGGCATAGAGCCGCGCCATGCCGCCCTTGTGCGCCTGCTCCACCACGGTAAAACCATCGATCACGCTGCCGGGTTCAAGGCGGTTGCGGGCCATGTCATCGTCCCCTGTAAAGCCGTGTGGCAAGCGTTTCCGTTAGGCCCGCAGCACGGATGGCCGCCGCTGCGCCGTCGATGTCATAGTTGACCCGCAGGAAGGTCAGCGTGCTCTTTGTGGTGTCGAGCAGGCCGAAGGCCGCCGCCGGATCGCCGTCGCGCGGTTGGCCCACCGAGCCGATCACGCCGAGCCAGCGCCGCTGCGCCAGAAGCGGAATGTCCGTTTGCGAATGGGGAACGAAAGTGGTGATCTTGCCTTGAGGTGGAGGGCCATCGGTGGTTTGACCATAGGAAGCCAGCGCATAAAGCGTCGGGCGATGGACATGGCCGCAAAAACTCAGCCGCGCCGTACAGGCGGCAAAATGCTGCGCTGCCGCGTCCGTATCGGTCACATAGTGAAAGGCCGAGGGTGAGGTGGCTTCGGCATGGACATAGAGCCGGTCTTCATCCCGCAGCATCATCGGTAGATTGGCGAGAAAGGCGCGCTGTTCTTCGCTGAGGACTTGCCGCGTCCAGTGAATGGCGGCGCGGGCCGTGTCATTGAGGGAAATGGCGGGATCGCTTACCGCCTGGTCGTGATTGCCCCGCACCACCAAGGCGCCTTGCTGCTGCAAAGCGCGGACCTTGTCGACGCAGCGGCCAGGATCGCCGCCATAACCGACGATATCGCCGAGAATGACGATGCGTTCGGCACCGGCCTGCGCCGTCGCCTGCAAGACCGCATCAAGGGCCTGGGCATTGCCGTGGATGTCGGACAAAAGAGCAATGCGCATTAACCCTCCCCGGCATTGCATCATCAGTACGGCCAACCATAAGCAGTTTGTTGAGGCTACACCATTGGACTGAAGGTGGGGGAGCATGAAAAACCCCTCCGGCACGATGCGCGGAGGGGTGATCTGGTTAGGCTGTGCGCAGGTCGATTACGCTGCGCGAACAATATCGATCAGTTCGACCTCGAAAATCAGATCCTGACCAGCCAGTGGATGGTTGGCATCGATCGTCACCACATCGCCTGCCACATCGGTCACAGTGACAATCAGAGGTGTGCCATTGCCGCTCTGCGCTTGAAGCCTTGTGCCGGGTGCCACATTGACATTGGCGGGTATCAGGTCACGCGCCACCTGCTGAATTTTCTGGGGATCGTGCGCGCCATAGGCTTCCTCGGCAGGCACCGTCACCCGCTGGCTGCGCCCGACTTCCATGCCATCCACCTGCCGTTCAAGCCCTGAAATGATCTGGCCGGAGCCGATTTCAAACTGGAGCGGATCGCGGTCGCGGGAGGTGTCGAATTGCGTGCCATCCGGCAGCAGGCCGACATAATGGATGCGGACGGTATCGCCGTTTTTCGCTTGCGTCATGGTAATGTCCTTTCGTCTCAAGGGAGGCGCGGGTGCAATGGGCACCGCATTGCCTTCTTGAAGCTTCCTTTTTGCCAGGCCATTTCCGGGACGTCCCGGATGGCCGTAGCGGAAGCGATTCAGCCGACACACGGAAAATGCGTGAGTTGCATGACGACTATCGGAGTGTTCACACCCAAAGGTGCAAGCCTTAACAAAGGTAGGCCTGAAACGCGGCAGATCAACGGCATCAAGGTAAAAAGCCGGGAAAAACCAGAATTTTCTATTCCGCAGCGCTCCGGCGGGGGCTGGAGACCTGGGTAATATAGGCCCGCAAAGCCGCTGGACGGACGGGCTTATGCTGCACGGCAATGCCCTGCCGTTCCGCCTCCGCCCGCACGTCGGCGGTGCGGTCGGCGGTAATCAGCAGGCCGGGTACCGGCTGACCGTAGAGCGCGCGCAGGCGCAGGATCGCGCCGATACCGCTGCCATCTCCCAGATGATAATCGGCAATGATCACATCTGGGGCAACAGGATTGTCGCTGAAGGTCGTGTCAAGATCAGTGACCGAGCCAGCGGTCATCACCGTACAGCCCCAACCGCTGATCAGCAGCCGCATGCCGTCCAGAATATCCGGCTCATTGTCGATGCACAGAATGCGCAGGCCGGTAAGACTGCTCCGCAGCGCGGTCGCGGTCGCCAAATCCTCAGCGGGCAACGGCGCCTTGGCGCTCTTTTCGATCGGTATCGTGACACGAAAACTGGTGCCTCGACCCGGCCGGGATTCCAGCGCCACCGTCGCCTTGAGGACCCGGGCGATACGGTCGACAATCGACAGACCGAGCCCAAGCCCGCTGGCGGTTTTGATGCCTTCGTCCAGCCGGGCAAATTCCTTGAACACAGTGCGGAATTTCGATGTCGGAATGCCGATGCCCGAATCCGTTACCTGAATGATCACCTGGCCGCCACGGCGGCGCGCACCGACCAGGACCTTTCCCGAGGGCGTATATTTAATGGCATTGGAGACCAGATTCTGCACCAGCCGGCGCAGAAGATTGGCATCGGAGCGCACGCTGAGCGTGGTCGGCAGCACCACCAGTTTCAGGTTTTTCTCCAGCGCCATCGGCTCGAAATCGGTTCTGATCCGCTCCAGCAGGCCTTGCAGGGGGACGGTGGCAAAGCGCGGCTTCATTGCGCCTGTATCCAGCCGCGACAGATCCAGCACCGCGCCAAGAATCTGTTCGACCGATTCCAGTGCCGAATCGATATTGCGCACCAGCCCGGCATTTTCCGATTGGCCCAGCCGCTCCACCAGTGCCGAGGAATAGAGCCTTGCGGCATTGAGCGGCTGGAGAATGTCGTGACCGGCGGCGGCAAAGAACCGGGTCTTGCCGATATTGGCCTCGTCGGCGCTGGCGCGAGCCTCGGCAAGTGCGGTATTGACCCGCATCAGTTCCGCCGTGCGCTCGCCCACCCGCTGTTCCAACGTTTCATTGGCCTGTTTCAAGGCCCGGTCCGCCGCCACCTGCGGGGTGATGTCGGTGAAGGTTGCCACCAATCCCTTGTCGGGCAGGGCATTGCAGCGCACCTCGATGATCTGGGCACCCTCGCTCAACACCAGCTGGAAGGGTTCGTCGAGGTGGTGGAAATTGGCAAGAACGCCCGCTTCCTCCTTGGCCGCAATGGCGCCGCGCTCGGTCAGCCGGTGGACAATCGTGCTGAGCGGCACGCCGACCTGTCCCATTTCGTCGGGCAGATCGAGCAGGCTTCGAAACCGCCGGTTCCAGATCGTCAATCGGCTGCTGCTGTCGAAAACCGCTATGCCCTGGTCCATCTGCGAGAGCGCAGTTTGCAACATATCCTGGTTATAATGCAGGGCCTCGCTTGCCTGATCGAGCAGCCATGCGGTGTCGGCGGAGGTATCCTCGGCCTTTTGCAGCACCAGCGACAGGACCAACCGGGCCGAGGCCGAGCCGATGGCGCTACCCAGCAATTGCTCGGTGAAATGGATGAAAGCCATGTCGGCGGGGCTATCGTCTTCCAACCGGCGACCGGCATCGCGCTCATAGCTTTTCAGTGAGCGCTCCATCCGCTCCTGACCGAGATAACGGGCAATCGCCGTTTTCAGATCGCCGATGCTGACCCGGGTTTTCCAGCCCTTGGTGGCAAATTGCGAGCGTTGGTGCCGACGCACGAATATGCCCGACTGGATGCGCTCGACCGGGCGGGGATTGCGGCTGAGACTGCCAAGCACGAAGGCCAACAGGTTGATCAGCAGGGACAGTACGGTCGCCGTCAGCAGCGGATCGGCCCCGGCGCGGCTGAAGGCATCGACACCCGGAAACAGGAAGGACAGGATATCCGGCGCCAGATCCTTATGGGCATCAAGCCCGAAGCTCGGCAAAAGCAGCGTGTAGATCCAGGTGAGAAAGCCAAGCGACAGGCCAAGGATCGCGCCTCTGGCATTGGCCCTGCGCCAGATGAGGCCGCCCAGCAGGCAAGGGGCAATTTGGGCAATGGCGGAAAAGGCCAGCAGGCCGATGGAGGAAAGGCCTCGGTCGTCGCTGGCCAGCCGGAAATAGGCATAGCCGAGCAGCAACACGCCAAAAATCGCCAGGCGGCGAATGAGAAGCACGGTCTTGGCCAGGCTTTGCGAGGCCTCAGGTCCATGCCTGAACCCACGCCGCAGCAGAACCGGCAGGACGATGTCGTTGGAAATCATGATGGCCAGCGCCACCGTTTCGACGATCACCATGGCGGTTGCGGCAGAAAAACCGCCGATAAAGGTGACCAGCGTGACAAATGGCAGATCATGGGTCAGCGGCAGGGAAAGCACATAGAGATCGGCATTGCCGGTGCCATTAAAGGCCAGAAGCCCGCCAATGGCGGCTGGCAGCACGAAGAGATTGATGGCGATCAGATAAAGCGGCAGCATCCACCCGGCCCGGCGCAGTTCCCGATCCGTGCGGTTTTCGACCACGCTGACATGGAATTGGCGTGGCAGCATCAGGATGGCGAAGGCAGAGAGCGCGATCAGCAGCAGCCAGCGGCTGAGCGGTGTCTGATAGGCCAGCGCTTCCATCACCCTCGGGCTTTCGGTGGCCGCGCGCCAGAGATCCGCCGGGCCATCGAACAGGAAGAACACCACCGTGATGCCCAGCGTGCAGAAGGCCAGCAGCTTGACCACCGATTCCATCGAGATCGCCAGGATCAGCCCGTCCTGATGCTCGGTGGCGTCCGTATGGCGCGTGCCGAAAATCGCCGAAAAGCAGGCAAGCGTCAGGGCAACGATCAGCGCCAGATCGACAAAATAGAGATTGCCGGTGCCGATGCCGTAGCTGGCCGGATCGACCATGACACCGACCGAATTGGAGACGGCCTTCAGTTGAAGTGCGATATAGGGAATGGAGCCGGCCAGCGAAATTACCGTGACCAGCATGCCGACAATTGGGTTCTTGCCATAGCGGGCGGCGACGAAATCAGCGCCGGAGGTTAGCTTTTCGACCTTGGCGATCTCGATCATCCGGCGGATCAGCGGCAGGCCCAACGTCAGCATCAGGATCGGGCCGATATAGATGCCCATGAATTCGAGGCCGCGATCCGCAGCCAGGCCGACGCCGCCGAAATAGGTCCAGGAGGTGCAGTAGACCGCCAGCGACAATCCATAGACAAGCGGACGCCCGCCCGCAGGCACACCATTGCGGCGGCTTCGCCTGTCGCCATAGCTTGCCACCGCAAACAGCAGCAGCAGATAGGCAATTGATGCCGTGATGATCAGCCATGCCGGAAGCATCGCTTGCCCCTCCCATTCACGTGCCTCTTATAAAGCACTGTCACTTTAAGCCATGCCGCCGCCTTTTAAAATCGGGGGGCTTGTTGGCAATAAGTCGAAACCGAAACGGAATTTGCGCGTTAGAAACAATGCTGAAGTTTTGGCATTCGTGCTGAAACCGGCAATTTGGGCTTCTAAGGCACGTCTTTATGAGTCATCTATGAAATCATCCAGGTGAATGGAGGTAGGCAAATCATGAAGGGGACAGGTGTGTTCAAGGAATTCAAGTCGTTCATTGCCAGGGGCAATGTCATGGATCTGGCCGTCGGTGTCATCATTGGTGGCGCCTTCGGTTTAATCGTCACCTCGCTGGTCAACGATATCGTCATGCCGGTGGTGGGCGTGGTGTTCGGCGGTTTCGATTTTTCCAATTACTTTCTGCCGCTTAGCGACAAGGTCACTGCCCAGACCCTGGCTGAAGCGCGCAAGCAGGGCGCGGTGTTTGCCTATGGCAACTTCCTGACCGTCGCCATCAATTTCGTCATTCTGGCCTGGATTATTTTCCTGATGGTCAAGGGGGTCAATGTTCTGCGCAAACAGCTGGAACATGATGAAAAGCAGGGCAAGCCCACACCGCCGCCACCGGCAGACGTCGTGCTACTGACAGAGATCCGCGATTTGCTGAAGGCACAGCAGAGCAACGAGGCTGAGGCGTCTTCAGGACGTATTGAGCCAAGCAAGCCTTGATGTTTCGCTCCCTGCCGCGTTGACAGAAAATGAGGCTGACCGAAAAGCGTTGAGACTGATAAATCCTGTTGTATTTACAATCAGGTAGAGACGGCCTCGGCCCTTGGTGCAAGGGTTTCCACGGGACGAGGCCATCACCAGAATCGATTGGTCAGCCACTCTTTCTCATAGGATTTTCTCCGGAGCTTCGGTTATGAACGATGTAACTAAAGGAGCTTGTCCATGTCTTTGCCTGTCGGTCCATCCCTGATTTCCAGCCTGAGCCATCGCGCCACGTCCGCGCCGGAAAGCGGTATTGTCGAGATCATCAACTATGCGCGTGGGCGCGATAATCTCCTGCCGCTCTGGGCCGGGGAAGGCGATCTGCCGAGCCCGGATTTCATCAATCGGGCCGCAAGCGATGCGCTTTTGGGCGGCGAGACATTCTATACCTGGCAACGTGGCATTCCCGAATTGCGTCAGGCGCTTTCCGATTACTACCGGCGGCATTTTGCTGTCAGCCTGCCGAACGAGCATTTCTATGTGACCGGCTCCGGCATGCAGGCCATCCAGCTTGCCGTGCAGGCAATGACTGGGCCGGGCGACGAGATGATCTACCTGTCCCCCTGCTGGCCCAACATCGTCGCCGCCATCGAAATCAGCGGCGCAAAGGCGGTCGGTGTAGAGATCGGCTATGAGCATGGTGCCTGGCAGCTGGATCTCGGGCAGATCGAAAAAGCCATTACACCCAAAACCAAGGCGCTGTTCATCAATACGCCGTCCAACCCGACTGGCTGGACGGCCAGCCTTGATGATTTGCGCGCCATTCTTGCACTGGCCCGCAAGCATGGCCTTTGGATTCTGGCGGATGAAATCTACTCGCTTTACTATTTCGCCGGCCCCTCCCGTGCTCCGTCCTTTCTGGATGTGATGGAAGAGGGCGACCGGGTGATGTTTGGCAATTCCTTTTCCAAGAACTGGTCGATGACCGGTTGGCGGGTCGGCTGGCTGGTGGCGCCACCGGAAATCGGTCAGGTGCTGGAAAACCTCATTCAATATTCCACCTCTGGCGTGGCGCAGTTCATGCAACGCGGTGCGGTGGCGGCCTTGGACCACGGTGATCAATTCGTCGCCGAAAACATCCAGCGGGCGCGCACCTCGCGCGACATCCTGCTGGATGCGCTGATTGCCACCAACCGGGTTCGTTCCGTCAAGCCGGATGGGGCGCTTTATGCTTTCATGGAAATCGATGGCGTGACCGACAGCCGGGCGGCGGCCATGGATATCGTTGATAAAACCGGCGTGGCGCTGGCGCCCGGGTCGGCGTTCGGGGCAGGGGGAAGTTCGTTCCTGCGGGCCTGTTTCCTGCGCAACCCACGCCAGATCGAAGACGCTGCTGCACGGTTGAGCGATTACATTGCCCGGCTGTGATGGTTTTTTCATTCAACATCGAAGGGTTGCATTAAGGCCATTTTAGCCTTTTCTATAGAAGTCTGGGCCGCTTTGCGGCCAGGCCTGGCGATTTTAACGGGTTGAAAAACCCGAGAAGGTTAGCTGCGGCCAGAGACGAGGCTGTAGAGGGGCGGTCATGGCAATCTTGGTGACGGGTGGCGCTGGTTATATCGGCAGCCATATGGTCTGGGCGCTGGTGGAGGCTGGTCACGAGGTCGTTGTGCTGGACCGGCTGTCCACCGGCTTTCGCGGTGCTGTTGCGCCCGGTGCGCGCTTTTATCTCGGCGATATCGGCGACCGTGACCTGTTGCGGCAGATCTTCGCGCATCATGCCATCGAGGCGATCTTTCATTTTGCAGGCTCGGTGGTCGTCTCCGAGTCCATCGCCAATCCGATGGACTATTACACAAACAATACCGTCAATTCCTCGATCCTGATCGAGGAAACGGTGCGGGCGGGTATCGGCAAGCTGGTTTTTTCCTCGACGGCTGCAGTTTATGGCGCGCCTGTCGAGGATCGCCCGGTGCGCGAAGCCGATCCGCTGAACCCACAAAGCCCTTATGGTCAATCCAAGCTGATGACCGAACTGATGCTGGCCGATACGGCCCGCGCCCATCCAGATTTTCGCTTCGTCGCCCTGCGTTACTTCAATGTCGCAGGTTGCGATGCCAAGGGCCGGACAGGCCAGTCCACCAGGGGCGCCACCCACCTGATCAAGGCCGCCTGCGAGACGGCGCTTGGTCTCCGCCCCTATATCACGGTGTTCGGAACGGATTATCCAACGCGGGATGGCACGGGGATTCGCGACTATATTCATGTCGATGATCTGGTCTCTGCCCATCAACAGGCGCTTGCCTATCTGCAAGATGGTGGCCCGTCGCTGGTGGCCAATTGCGGCTATGGTGACGGTGCTTCGGTGAAAGAGGTCATCGCTGCGGTGGAACGGGTTGCGGGCCAAAGGCTGCCGACGGTCTTTGATGCACCGCGCCCTGGCGATGCCGCCTGCATGATCGCCGATCCGGGCCTTGCGCGCCAGCGTCTGGGCTGGATGGCTGAAAACCCGGGACTGGATGCGATTGTGCGCACCTCCCTCGAATGGGAAAGACGCTGCCTGAGGACGCGCGCAACGCCACTAGAGTTTGTCAGGGAAAAGTGGAAACCGGTTTTCCCGAAAAGACAAACTCAAACAAAAGAAACGAGAGTCTGTCTGGTTCAATATGAACCTGACAGACTCTAGGCCACGCCGCGCAAAGGCTTGCAGGAGCTTTTTAACAGAACCCCCCAACCAAAGATCAGCAAACATGCTCCAGTTTGACGACAGTTTCCCCCGCTAGGGTTGTCCGATAGGGAGACCGTCGTTCTGCTCAGGATCGGCGGCCCTTCCATATCGTGATCGGGCATGATCTTTTCCGCAACTCCTCCAGTTTGCGCATCCTGCCCGTTTGCGTGGGAATTTGGCGTATGAAAACAAAGGCATCCGGTCGCAATTGGATTGAAACCGGACAGGCTGCGAATGGGTAGGGTAGGCAATGGTCGGCAGGGAGATTGGGCGATGAAGGCGGTTATCCTGGCTGGCGGTCTCGGCACGCGGATTTCCGAAGAGACCCATTTGCGGCCAAAGCCGATGATCGAGATCGGCGGGCGGCCGATCCTTTGGCACATCATGAAGCTCTATTACGCGCATGGCATCCGTGAATTCATCATCTGCTGCGGGTTCAAGGGCTATATTATCAAGGAATATTTCGCCAATTACGGGCTGCATATGTCGGATATCACCTTCGATCTCTCCGATAACCGGCTGGAATTTCACCGCAAGAGCGCCGAAAACTGGCGCGTGACCCTGATCGATACCGGTGAAAGCTCAATGACCGGCGGACGGCTGAAGCGGGTTGCTTCCTACCTGAAAGACGAGGACGCGTTCTGCTTTACCTATGGCGACGGCCTTTCCGATCTGGATATTTCCGCCACGCTGCGGTTTCACAAGGAACATGGCAAGCTGGCGACGGTGACTGCCGTTCAACCGCCAGCCCGCTACGGTGCGCTGAAAATGGACGGACCGATGGTGCGTGGCTTCGTGGAAAAGCCGGTGGGCGAGGCGGGCTATATCAATGGCGGTTTCTTCGTGCTGTCGCCCAAATGCATCGACCGGATCGCCGGTGACGACATGCCTTGGGAAGCCGAGCCTTTGACCAGCCTTGCCGAAGACGGCGAGCTTTGCGCCTATCTGCATAACGGTTTCTGGCAGCCAATGGATACGCTGCGCGACAAGAACCATCTGGAAGATCTGTGGGCCGGTGGCAGCCCGCCTTGGAAGAGCTGGTGATGATGATCGACCGACAGTTCTGGGCCGGAAAACGGGTGCTGCTGACCGGCCATACCGGCTTTAAGGGCAGCTGGCTGGCGCTTTGGCTAACGCAAATGGGCGCCCAGGTCAGCGGTCTGGCGCTTGCGCCACAGACGGTGCCCAACCTGTGCGGCCTGCTGACCGGTCATGACGCTCACGCTGGAGGCGGTATTTGCGATCTACGCGACCGTATTGCCGTGGCGGCTCTCGTCGCCCGGGTAAAGCCGCAGATCGTCTTTCATCTGGCCGCCCAGCCGCTGGTGCGGCTTGGCTACCGCGATCCCGTGGCGACCTTTGAGACCAATGTACAAGGCACAGTGCATGTGCTGGAAGCACTTCGGATCTCCCCGGATGTGAAGTCCATCGTCGTTATCACCACCGACAAGGTCTATGAGAATGCCGAGACCGGCAAGGCCTTTGTCGAAACCGACCCGCTCGGTGGTCACGATCCCTATAGCGCCAGCAAGGCGGCTGCCGAGATCGTGGTCTCCAGCTACCGGTCGTCGTTTTTTGCAGCACGCGGCGTTGGTCTTGCCACGGCGCGGGCTGGCAATGTCATCGGCGGTGGCGATTGGGCTGAGGACCGGTTGATCCCGGATGCGGTGCGCGCCTGGAGTATCGGTGCGCCGCTCGACGTGCGCCGCCCGAATGCGGTCCGCCCCTGGCAGCATGTTCTGGAGCCCTTGGCAGGTTATATCGCCATGGCGCACCATATTTGGCATGATCCAGCCTCGCTAACAGCACTGAATTTTGGTCCTGACCATGGGGGTGCTGCCTGCGTTGCGGATGTTCTGGCTCTGGCCATCAAGCATTTCGGCAGCGGTGAGGTGGTGCTGGGCGATGGCAGCGATGGCCCCCATGAAGCTGGCTATCTGATGCTCGACAGCTCCAAAGCTTGCATGACACTCGGCTACAGGCCTGTCTGGCCGCTGGAGGAAACGGTGGCGCGCACCATGAACTGGTATCGACGGCTCGCCGCTGGCGCATCGGCCAGAGAGTTGTGCCTTGCCGATATTGCCGATTATGCCCATGGCCTCGGCATGGATGTGAGGCAGGCGGGATGAGCCAACGTTTCCAGCCCGAAGACACCGCGATCCCCGGCCTGACGCTGCTGACCCGCAGCCGGTTTGGCGACGAGCGTGGTTTTCTCAGCCGGTTGTTTTGCGGTGAAGAACTTGCGGCGTTTGGCTGGCCGGGGCCGGTCTTGCAGGTCAATGAAACCGGAACGGCACAAAAAGGCACTGTGCGTGGCCTGCATTTTCAACATGCACCTTTTGCCGAGTGGAAACTGGTGACCTGCGTCGAAGGCACAATCCTCGACGTGGCCGTGGATCTGCGCCAGGGCTCGCCGAGCTTTCTCCAGCATGTCTGCGTCGAGTTGTCGGGCGACAATTGCCGCTCGCTGCTGATCCCGCCGGGCTTTGCCCATGGCTTTCAGGCACTGAGCAACACGGTGCGGATGATTTATACCCATTCCGCGCCTTACCGTGCGGAGGCCGAGGGCGGACTTCACCCGCAGGACCCACGGCTCGCCATCGCCTGGCCCTTGCCGGTTGAGCGGCTGTCTGCCCGAGACCAGAGCCATCCGCTGATCCAGGCCGACTTTGAAGGACTGATTGCATGAATTGCCGCCATTGTGGATCGCTTCGGATGCGACCCTTTCTCGACCTTGGCACCGCGCCGCCCTCCAATTCCTATGTGAAGGCCAAGGATCTGGTAAAGCCGGAGCTTTGGTATCCGCTGGTCATCCGGGTCTGCGAAGACTGCCTTTTGGTGCAGACCGAGGATTTCGCCGCCCGTGAAACCTTCTTTTCCCACGACTATGCCTATTTTTCCTCGTTTTCCTCGTCCTGGCTGGCGCATGCAAAATCCTATGTCGAGGCGATGAGCAAACGGTTCGGGCTTAACGAAGGCGCGAAAGTGGTGGAAGTGGCTGCCAATGACGGCTACCTGCTGCAATATGTGCGTGAACGCGGCATCGCCTGCCTGGGTGTGGAGCCAACGGCCAGCACGGCCCGGGCCGCACGTGACAAGGGCATTGACATCATCGAAGAGTTTTTTGGCGTAGAACTGGCGAAAAAGCTGGTGGCCGACGGCTGGGCCGCGGATATCACTGCCGCCAACAACGTGCTGGCGCATGTGCCTGACATCAACGATTTCGTCGCAGGCTTTACCCATCTGCTGAAACCGGCGGGCGTTGCTACCTTCGAATTTCCGCATCTGATGAACATGATCGCCGAGCGCCAGTTCGATACGGCCTATCACGAGCATTATTCTTATCTGTCGCTGCTGGCCGTCGACCGGATTTTTGCCGCCAATGGCCTGACGGTGTTCGATGTGGAAACCACGCCCTGGCATGGCGGTAGCCTACGGGTGCTGGCCTGCCGGGCCGACAGCAAGGCCCATGTCCGCACACCGGCTGTCGAGGCGATGCTGGCGCGTGAAAGGGCGGCCGGTCTTGACGCCGTGACCGGCTATGACGGTTTTCAGACTGAGGCGGAAGCCGTGCGCGATGATTTCCTGTCCTTCCTGATCGACTGCAACCGGAAAGGCCTGTCTGTTGCCGCCTATGGTGCAGCGGCCAAGGGCAATACGCTGTTGAACTTCGCCGGCATCAAGGCTGGTCAGATCGGTTTCGTTGTGGACAAAAATCCGGCCAAGCAAGACCTGTTCCTGCCCGGAAGCCGCGTGCCGATTGTTTCGGAAGAGATCCTGAAAACCCGTAAACCTGACAGACTGGTGATCCTCCCATGGAATCTGACGGCAGAAATCAAACAACAGCTTTCCTATATCGCCGATTGGGGTGGGAAATTCGTAACCGCGGTGCCGAACCTGACAGTCCATCCATAACGGCGGACGCCACCATAACGCAGGAGAGCCAGCCGCTCCTGCCGAGAGACACGCTGCCACGTCCCGGCGATACAATCAGCGCCAAATAGTGGCTGGCACAGAGCGTAGATCCAGGAGACCCTCGATGACGAATAAGCCAACCCTTTCGATTTGCGTGCCTTCGCGCAACCGGCAAATCTATTTTCAAAAGACCATTGCGGGACTGTTGCGCAACACGCGTACCGATGTCGAGTTCATTTTTACCGACAATTCCGACGATCCGGCCATCATGAACGATTTCATGGCTGATATCGTCAAGGATACGCGTATTGTCTATCTTCCTACAACCGATCGTGTCCTGTCGATGATGGACAATTGGGAGCGGACGATTCATGCCAGCCGAGGCGAGTGGGTGGTGTTCATCGGCGACGACGATTTCATCGATCCTGATGTGGCCGGACTGATCCTGCGGATCGACGAGATCAATCCGGATATGGAGGCATTATCCTGGGGGATTTTGAATTATTCCTGGCCGGTTGAAGGAGAAGCGGTCTGTACCGTGGTTGTGCCGTTTGACAGAACCGTCATGCGTTTACCCAGGGCAGAGCCGATGCGTCGGATGTTTGGCTGGCACCAGCCGACATCCGTTCCAACCTCTGGCTTTTCCATTTACCATGCTGCTATCAGGCGAAGGCTGCTGGATCGGATCTATGCCAAATATCATCACCGTTACTTTGAGCATCCGGTTGTTGATTACGATATGGCGATGAAAGTGATCTGCGAAGCGCAGGACTTCGTCGTGTGCCAACGGCCATTTTCAGTGCTTGGAGCCTGCCCCCAGAGCAATTCTTTTTCCATCGGTCGCTTGGAAGACACCAAGATGCGGGCCAAAATTTTCATGGACGAATTCGGCAAGAATTTTGAAGAAGATCCGACGCTGAGGGATTTCCCATTCAGCTCTTTTCTGGGCTGTACGGCGACCATTGGCGTCACCCAACAATGGTTCCGGAAGACATATAATGTCAACTATACGGGGTGGGAAAAGGGCTATGCAAGCGCCTGCGCACTCAATACCGAAGCCTATCGAGACAGGGAGGCCTTTGACATCATTCGCGCAGGTTACGAGACGGCCTTCCGCAATTGGCAGGGTGGTCGGTTTCTTTCACATTACCAACCGGTCTGGCGTGGCGACATACCCGAGACGCCCATGAGCGGTGCGACCTCTGCCGGGGTGATGGTGCTTGCCGACATCGCTGGGGCAACGTCCCCCGCCGAGCTTTGGGATGTCGTCTCGGCGATGATTGTGGCTCCCGACGATATTCTCGTCCGTCCGACAGGCTTGCGTCTGCAGAACGAAGAGGAGTTTGCCACCAACGAACTTATGCGGCTCGAAGGAAATATGCGTGTTGCCAGTTCTGAAAAAGCAGCTCCCGGCAAGCCGGTCGCCATGCGCAATGACCGACACACCAGAGGTCGGCGGCGCTGAACTTAATCGCCTTCCTGTCTTCAGAGATCGACCAAGTTATCTACCGTGCTACCTCACAGTCGCGGTGACTTTTCAGCCATCCTGACGGTGAGGCAATTTATTGCTCGTTTCCTTAAATCGGGATCGATTTGAGGAGAAATTTATGCAGCAAATATAGAAGGCGACAACGCCATGCGTTTTATAAAACGCATGGCGTTGTCGCTTATCAAAAATCTTCCAGCCGTCACACCCGCCGCAGAAATCCATCGCGTGAAACGGTGATGGCGATTTTGTGCTCCAGCGCGTGGTCGTATTCAAGGTGCAGCGGCGCGCCATCGGCAGCCGTACGGCCTTCCTGCTCCAGGCCTCGCATATATTCCCAGACCGCCGTTCTGGGGTTGTCGCCTGGACCCCAGGGCCGTTCGGGATACATGCTTTCCGGCATGTCCTCCACCAGCGTATCCCAGACCGCGCAATAGGAGCCCTTGGAGACAAGCGGGGCATAAAGCTCCAGTTCCTGCAAGACATGCGCATGGGTATGGTTGGAATCGAGGAAAACCATGACGGTTTCATAGCCCTTGGCGATATCCTTGACCTTGGCAATGATGTCCGGGTCGACGGAGGAGCCCTGGATCATGCTGATCTTGTGGCTCATGGGGTGGGCCTCGATGGCGGCACGGTTATGGGCGCGGATGTCGATATCGATGCCGAGCACCTTGCGGCGGCTAGACTTGGGGTCCAGCGTTTCGCCTTTTTCGACAGCCTCGCAATAATCGATCATTGCCAGCATGGAGGCGCTCATCACCAGCGAGCCGCCATGGGCTATGCCGGTTTCGATCACCAAATCCGGTTTGACCGACCAGATCATCTCCTGGATAGCATAGCTGTCCTGCGGGATCTGGATGATGGGCCGGCCCAGCCAGCTGAAATTATACATATAGCCCAGCGGTATGCATGTCTCGATCCAGCGATTGGACAAATCGAGGAATTCCTTGCTCTCGCCGATCGACTGGATGTTACGGCTTACCAAAGCCTTGAAATCTTCGACAGTATTCATTGCGGGTCCGTTCAGTTATTGCCTGCCTGCGCAGACGCTAGGCTGCCTTACCTGCGTGAGCCTGACGTGTCTGTGGGTAATCGTGGTTGAATAAGCCAGAGTGTCTCTTGAACACCGAAATCGGTTGGCGTCATATGGCGCGCAATGCGTCCTATCGGCGGCATCGTCCTGAAATCTCGCTGTGCCGCGGGTTGTCGCAGATAGAAAATTGGAGTGGCAAGGCATGGGCAAGACTATTCTGTTGACGGGAGCGACCGGCTTTGTTGGGAGGCAGATCCACCGTGCTCTGCTGGAGGCCAGGCATAGCGTGGTGGCTGTCGTGCGGCCGCACTCCGCCAGTGTTCTTGCGGTAGAAGGCCGTGCCGCGAGAGTGATCGAGACTGAGGATGTGTTCGCGCAATCAGTCGATTGGTGGGCGGCCCAGTGCCAGGGCTGCGACGCGGTCATCCACGCTGCCTGGTATGTGGAGGCGGGGAAATATCTGGATTCGCCGCTGAATTTTCACTGCGTCACTGGTAGTTTGGCCTTGGCGCAAGGGGCGGCCCGTGCTGGGATTGCCCATTTCATCGGCCTTGGCACCTGTGTCGAATACCGGCTGCCGTCGGAACATTTGACAGTAGATTCGCCTCTTGAGCCGAAGACGCTTTATGCCGCCGCCAAGCTTTCCACCTACCAGATGTTGGACCGGTATTTCGCAGGCCCTGGCCTGGGGTTTTCCTGGTGCCGGATCTTTTATCTCTATGGGGAAGGCGAGCATCCGGCCCGTCTAGTGCCTTACGTGAGGCGGTGCCTCGAACAAGGTACGGTTGCCAAGCTTTCCAAAGGCACGCAATGGCGCGATTTTCTGGATGTGAAAGAGGCAGGAAAGATGATTGCCGGCGTGGTCGATACCGGACAAACAGGCGCGATCAATATCTGCTCCGGCAAGGCGATCACTATTCGGGCGCTTGCGGAACGCATCGCCGATGACTATGGCCGCCACGACCTGCTGGAATTCGGCACGGCAGAGATACATCCTGCCGATCCCCTGGCGGTGGTCGGCGTGTGCAATGTTGAGACGGTCAAGCCCGTCTCAGAAGGAACGGCTGCAGGTTGATGCTTTTAGCCAAAGTTTATCGCAACGCATCGAAGAGACCAATGCATCCTGACCTTGGCGTCAGGCACTCGCGCGGGCGTTTGGCTCCGCGATGACCCTGATTGGCGTCATCATGCTGCGCGCCACGGCGTAGAACTGCTGGGCGTTGACGGCATTGCCAATGAAGCGGTCTACCAACAGAACCTTGCCATACAGGCCCTGCTGTCTGTCTTCATGGGGTGTGGCGGAAAAGGGCGGTGTGAAGGCCCGGACCCATGCCTGACCGCCCGGCATGGACAGGAAGGCGCGGGAATAGGCTTCGTATTTTGTCCGAAACGGGCCAGTGGAATGTTCGGAAGCGCAATCATACATGCAGGCGCGGACGAAATCCTCTCCAAAGCCTGCCCATTCGCTGCCAAGCTCCGTCAGCACCCGCGCCTGGACCTCGGCAATGGCAGCCGTCAGGCCTATTCCGGCGTGCAGCGGAAAATCCTTGAGGGCGGATGGCACGGGACGAGGCTGGAACGGTTGTGCATGCACGGCGGACAGGGGGCGATTGCAAAAGGCCAGTGCATTGGCAAACAGCAGCACGCGGGCCGCCCACTCATAGTGTGGCACCAGGGTTAGCCAACTCAGTGCGCCGCAAGCCGAAAGGACACTGTCGATCAGGCTTCGCTTGATGGCCCCATGATAGAGACCGAAGGGCATGCGTGGCACTTGCCGTGCGTCTTTCCAGTGAAAGAAAGCCTCGAGCATCGGAGCCTTCTCAAATTCGGTAATATTATGCAGCACCGGGATCGCCACATTGGTCTTGATATGGCGCGGTGCATCCGCCGAGATTTGAAATGCGCTCCATCCCAACGCATCCACATGGGGATGTTTATTTTCCAGAGAGGAGAGCAGCTCGGGAAGATCGGGTTCGATCATGTCTTCGGGATAGACAAGCGACACCCAATCGCCCTCAGCCGCAGCCACGGTGCCGATCCAGAGCTGAGCTGCCGAAAGGGTTTCCGGTGCAGGTGGCAGAAGGCGCAAACGACTATCGCGTGCCGCTATATCCGCAAATGGTCCATGGCGATGCACGGTGTCGCCAAAGCCGGAGAGAATGATTTCCAGATCAGCGGTCGCATTCTTCAGGAGTTCCTGGACCAGATTGACTGGCAGGATATGGCCCGGTTCTATCGGAATACAGACAGAAAGCTTCGGCATCGGCATCTCACGATCTAGAGTCTGTGAGGTTCAGATTGAACCTGCCATTCTCTCACTCTTGTTGTTTTCGTTTGTCTTTTCGAGAAAGCCGGATTTCACTTTTCCCTGACAAGCTCCAAAAGACCTTGCTGCGCCATCCACTCCGTTTCTACGGATGCAAAGGATCAACAACAATTCCGTGCCATTCTGTTATCAAACGCACAAAATAGGAGAGGTGTCCGCAGCTTTCGATGCTGTTTTAAAATGACAAACTGGTGCGAGCCTTGGCGCAGCCATGACTTCATGAGCATATGAAGCAAGCAATATAGGAAATTTCACTTGAAATAATGGTGCCCGGAGGCGGATTTGAACCACCGACACGCGGATTTTCAAGCCGCTGTCGTAAATGAAATTACAGACACTTATTCTGAAAAATGTGTCAAACCGCCTGATGAATATCAATCAGTTAGCGGCAGTTTGTCAAGCTCGGTAGAGAATGATTGCGGCTCTATTTCGGTGCATACTCGCACCGCAGCCTTGTGGATCTCCACCCACGAAGATGACATTCGCGGCCCGCGCATTCCCTTCATTCGGTCCAAGTTTGATCTGGATACCCTTGGTGCGGTGACCGCCTCCAGGCTAGCCCATAAGCTGCGCTATGCGGGAGGGAGCTGAGTGTGGCTCTCATCCGCGATAACGATGTTGCATTCGCATACAAGGCGCTGAATTTGGTTGATGGCTTGTCCGTCGCTGCTCGCCGTGTTGGCGCTGCTATCATCGATCACTTCAACCGCAAGACCGGCCAATGCGATCCTAGCGTGGACCGTCTTGCCACTCTTCTCGACATGCACCGCGCCACCGTGATGCGGGCCACAGAGCAGCTTCATGAGGCTGGGCTGATCGAATGTGTGCGCCATGGAAGTCGTACACACCGGAATGCCTACCTGCCTGTGTGGGATAAATTCAACTCTATAGTTGCAAATTGGGCTGCCAAAATGAGCGGCAATGACGACCAATCGGAGCCGCAAGACCCTGCCGACACACCGGCACCCCCTGCCGACACACCGGCAGGGACAGTCGCACGGATGCGACCTTCACAGTCGCACGGATGCGACTTTGATAGTCGCACGGATGCGACCCTAACCATTAGAAGGAACCATAAGAAAGAACCATTAGAAGTTAACGTAACCCGCGCGCACGAGCGAAAGCCGGACACGACAGACCACGGTTCAAGGTCGCTTGGGCTTTGGAATAGGTCCAAGCAGACAGGTTTCGACAAATCATCTAGGGTTGCATGCTCTGTCCCCTATGGGCAGGTAGCAGAGCAAGCCGCGAACAGTCGCTGGGAATATGATCTCCGGGGGCTTGGGTGGGTCGCCTATGGCAAGGCGCTTGAACAGATCACACCAGAAATCGCGAACGAGGCAACGGCGGCTGAGATCAAGCGGCGCGGCGATGGTCTGCGCTTGCTCTGCACTCGGCTGTCGATGCCGATGGCGCATTGAGGCGCGGGCCGATGACAAACGCAGCCACCGCACCGAATGCAGGCCAGGGGGGAGGGTCGAAGTCGCCAAGACCGGCTGGCTCTGCACCGCTGTCCCTCTCATGCGCGGATTTTTTCTTCGGCCGAATAGTTTTCCGGTCAGACGCCAAAAAGGCGACGGTCGGGGTAAGGCGGAAAATCAACCCATTGTTTTACAACGGAAAAATGAAGGAAGGGGCCGAAATGACGGAAAAAAATGATGTTTTTTTACAGGTCGCCAGTAAGGGCCGGGGTTGCGTCATTTGCGGTGGGGAAATCCCGCCAAAGTCGTCGCCCTCGAAAACTGTCTGCTCGGTCGAGTGCAAGCGACAGAAGAAAATTCGATACAGCGCCAATTACCGAAAATTGGGGCATCAGCTCAAGGCAAAACTGGTTGAGCGTTTCGGTGGGAAGCTGCCGACAGAAGAGCAAATAATTGAATTCATGAGAAAAAGTAGAGGTGAATGACCATGAAACCGAAAAAAGTGACCATCGAAGGCGAGAAAAATGAGCGGCTCAAGGCTTTTTGCGATGCTGTCATCACGCACGCCGCCGCCATGATGACCGAGGATGCGGGTGCGCCGGTCGAAATGGTTCTTGACCGAATTCTGACGTTTGCAGGCGCGCAAGTCAGCAAAATCGAAGGATCGCCCCGCGCCGCCGCCGTTTTCCGGGAGGTTGCCGACCAGATCGACGCCGGACTTTTCCACAGCGTGACCGGCGAAACAAAAAATCCTCGGAAAGGCCATTGACGATGCGCCGCGATGCTGCAATTTTAAACACCGGCTTGATTGAAAGCTCACCTGCTGGTCAGGGAGCACATAAACAATCCACCTTCGATAGCACCGGCGACAATACCGGGCGCGAAGCTCCAGAAAACGAGCGTTTTTGCTCGGGCTTTGTCGTTTCCGAAGGTGTGCCAATGATCATCACGAAAAATATCCATCGTTTATTCACCGCAACTGCCGTTTTCGATGGCTTCAAGGCCGAAGGCGACGGGCTTTTGATCGGTTATGCGTCCACGTTTGGCGGATTAGCCGATAGTCACGGCGATGTAATCGCGCCTGGCGCATTTGCGAAATCTCTTGCTCAGCACGAGGCCGCTGGCTCGATGCCTGCGCTTTTGTGGTCCCACAAGCAGGACGAGCCAATCGGAAAGTGGACCTCAATGCGTGAGGACGGTCACGGCTTGCTTGCCGAGGGCGTTATCAACCTGCGCACCAGCGGCGGGCGGGATGCATGGGAACACCTCAAGGCAGGCGATGCCAATGGGCTTTCCATCGGCTACCGTTTGCTTGCGGGCGGCGAAGAAATTCAGCGGGACGGCACGGCGCTTCTCAAGGAGGTCGATCTCTACGAAGTGAGCGTCGTCGTGTTTCCGTCAAATCGTGCGGCGCGAGTTTTGGCGCTGAAATCCATCAACTCAAAATCCGAACTGGTTGACCTCCTGCGGGAGGCCGGTTTGGCGCGTTCTGCCGCCCAAAAAATCGCCCATGGCGGATACTCGGCACTCATGGGTGCCGATCAGCAAAAAGCAATCGAATTTGCCGCCCAGATCGAGGCGGCTACAGCGAAAATCAGGAGCCTTTGACATGACTATTCATTCCCCCATCGCCGCCGCTGCGGCTGCGCATCTTTTGGCCTCGGCTGCACCGTTGCGCACCAAAAACACCCCCGGCGATCCGCTGGATGTCCTCGCCCAGAAGTTCGGCGCGCATGTTTCTCAGGTTTTGGAAAAGCTGGGTGCGACGAATGACGAACTCAATGGAGTGAAAACCCAGCTTTTCGAACTTGAGCAAAAGGCTGGACGTGCAAGCCTGGGCGGCGGCCATTACGAGCCGGAAACCTGGGGTGCAGCCTTCACAAAATCGCGGAGTGCCGAACTTCAGCGCCTTTCGTCGGAGCGGGGCCGTACATCGTTCGAAATCAAGGCGACGATTACCAGCGCCACCACAGACGCCAACGGTTCGGCTGGTGGTCTGGTCATTCCGCACCGTGACCAACTGGTGATGATGCCCAAGCGTCGTCTGGCAATTCGTAACCTGCTGAATGTCGTTCAAGTTTCGTCCGGCTCGGTCGAATACCCGGAGCAGACGGGCCGCGTGAACAATGCCGCGATGGTTGCCGAGGGCGGGCTTAAGCCGCAGTCGGATTTGAAATTCGACATGAAAACCGTTCCGATCCGCACGATTGCGCATTGGATGAAGGCATCCAAGCAGATCCTCGAAGATTCGCCACAGCTTCGCGATTTCATCGATCAGGAATTGCGTTACGGCCTCGCCCTGGTCGAGGAAGGGCAGATCCTTTACGGCGATGGAACCGGGCAAAACCTGACGGGGATGGTGTCGCGCGCCACTGGCTTTGCCGCTCCGATGGTGATTGCCGACGCCAATGAGATCGACAAAATCGGCCTCGCCATTCTTCAGGCCAGCCTCACCAACACGCCGCCCGATGGCATCGTTATTCATCCCAGCGACTGGTGGCGGATGCGCCTTACCAAGGATGCGGACGGCAAATACCTGTTGGGCGATCCGCAGACCGCCGTTCAACCAAGCCTGTTTGGCCTTCCGGTCGTTACCACCGAGGCTATGACCGCTGATAAGTTCCTGGTCGGCTCTTTCCAGTCGCAAACGCTCTATGACCGCTGGGAGGCGCGCGTAGAAGTCGGTTTCGAAAACGACGATTTCACCCGCAATCTCGTGACTATCCTGGGCGAAGAACGTATCGGGCTGGCAACCAAGCGGCCCGAAGCCTTGATCTATGGCGATTTCGGCAACGTCGCCTGATAGCCGAGGGGATTAATCCCACCCCTCAGAGCGCGGCGGCTCCCTTTACTCCTAGGGGAGCCGCCATATGGCAATCAAAGCGCCTTTTCGATCTGTGGATAACAACCGCTAGCCTTTAAACACGCGGCGTCTATTAATTGCGAGCAAAACGGGCAAGAACTAAGTTTGTGAGAGGAATTGCTTTCCCGTTGCCGTTTCCATGACGCCAGCAAGCTGGGTAGCGAGCATACCTTCGATCAGCTCTTCCATTTTGGAAAGATCAATCGACCCGTTTTTCGAGGACTTGTCGGCCAACTCAAGAGCATCGAAATATGGCTTACGATTAAGGACGATCTGGTCAGGAATTGTGTTCCCACCGGGAAGCAAAAGACCAAGCTTCACACATAAAACCAGATAAGACACCATTCTTGATGTCCGGCCATTACCGTCGCTAAACGGATGTATCCAGTTCAAACGCCACATAACATAGGAGGCGAGGTGGATAGCGGTCTTGTCTTTCCAATTCTCATTGACATAGTCGCAGAGTTCTTCAATCAGTTCAGCAACCTGAAACGCATCAACTGGCTTATGCATGCTTCCTTGAATTGCAACGCTTGCTGGCCGGAAATTTCCGGCATAGCTGCTGATTCCATCGAGGGCGGCACGGTGAAGGCTAAGAATAGCGGAAAGACGAAGTTTCCAGCTCTCACCCTTATCAATGGCATCCATAATCATATGGCATGCAAGGTCAAACTGAAGGAGGCCATTTCTCGCCTCGGCTTCAGCTCTTTGCTGCTCATCTTGGATAAGATAGGCTTCGCTTGCCACGCTGTGGCGGCGGTCTTCTTCGCTCATGTTAACGTCGTGCTGTCGGGTTTATGTCTCCCGCCATCGGTGTTTCATCGGCAATCCGTTCTACCATCTCGCGCGTGATCTTATCATTTTCGAAATGTGTATTTCCATAAGCGAAACTCCGACGCTGAACCTCCAAATCGGCCTTGCTCTGCGGAACTTTGCGTGCAGCATCCAAAAGATTTTTGAGTGGTTCATTCATTGGCTTTTCCTTTCGTCTATGGGGGGCATAGAAACTGATTTTCTCCAGAGAGCAACCCGATTTCCGCGATGAGTGTATCGGTATGCGGCAACTTTATGTCAGGTGTTGCCCTAACTCATTGGATTAAAAATCCTCGGTATCACGGGATCGAGTGCCGCAGCTCAGTTCACGCTTTTAAACTGGAGTTGAGCTGACCATTGACGACGCTACTCCACAAACTTGATGCATTCATGTCAGATTAACACCATCAACTTGAAATTATCACGCCGGGGAGGGGGAACGCAGTGATCACGCTGACAATGAGACTCCATAAAGAAAACAAACCGGCGTCCATTGCGAAAAAGCGGAGACCAAACCAAGGCCATTTTCTTCCAGCGTTTTCACTTAAATGCTGTATTGTAAAGCGGTAGAGCGTCTACGATCTGTCCATCATTCACCTTGCATCATCATACACTTGGCACAAGATCGTCTGAATGAAGCCGGTAGCTCTCATCATCGGTTTCGGAATTTGGAATAGCCGCCGTGCCTATGATAAAAAACGACTTTCCGAATTGGGCGAGCATCAAGAAGAAATCCTCAGTGTTGTCATATCGCCAGCCGTATATGAGTTGATCGCCTATCGATTGATTTTGGCGACTTGGTCGTTCGGTGTTCGTCAACATCGGGACTATCCCCTCAAATAGCTCTTCAGCATTGGGATGCATGTATGCGATGTGTTCGGTTCGAATGACGTGACCATTGGGCAAGATTTTTCCTGCATGCTTGTAGTAGAAAGCGCACGTCAGCCGCCGCTCAAATAATTCAAAGGCGCGTCTGTTTTCCTTCGGTAACTCTGCGATAGGTGCGTCGGCGTAAGTTTCTCCTTCAGGAGGAACGTATCCCCAAGCCCTCGCAAGCTTGCGCTTCTTATTAGTCCCAAGATTGGTGTTAGGTAATAAATCTGCATCGTTATTAATTACACCTGACACCAGCTTGTTAAGCTGATCTGATGAGAGTGAACTCTGCTCATGATTGGACAGGTGCATATAGAGTGCGACAACTTGCTCCATTCGTCCAGCAGCGTTGTTGCACCTAGCGCAGGCAGGAAATTCATAGCTCTCTGGGCCGATACCATCCTTGAAACATTGCCGGGATGGAACATGATCAATCGTTGTCGCTATGCCGCCACAAAAATAGCAGTTCGGATGAGCCAACAAGAACCGCTGTTTTTTATTTTTACTCGCGCCCATGACGTCTCAAAGGGTTGCTACCAAGTGTAGGAACTTAATGCCTCCAGTCGCAACGCAGGCGATTGACGCAGTTACCACGGCCACACAGGACCAACGGCAGATATTTCCGATAATCTCACCGATTTTCGCCCTTCTTGTTGCTCGTGAATAGGGGGAAAACCAGTGATGCTCACGGCTGGAAACGGAATCAAGATAGGCGAGCTGGCTGAAGTATGCGAGGCCGGGTGCGAGGAGTGTGAGGAGTATACCCATTAACATCCAGGTCAGGGCGTCGTTGAAAAGTTTGAGAGCTTCCGCATGTCCTGCAAGGCGTTCATAGTTGGCGCTATAGAACCCCAGACTGGCTGCTACGCCGCCAGCGGCGACAAGGGCTGGCGCTCGCATCGCTATCTGCGCAAAGGCTTCGATCTGTTTGGAGTGCACCTCGACGCCCTTTAGGTCACGATCATGCGCTCGTTCCGCGCTGCGTATTCGCAACTCTTGTTCCGCTTCTGTCTCTTCCTTCGTGGCCATGAATTCTGTCCTCAACTGGTGGCTCGATAGCCTAACCCTTCATGGGTTTCTCGTCACCACCACAGATTAAACGGTCTCTTGTGCCGGCGAAATGAAAAACGTCCTAACCTTGGACCATTTCGGGAAGCGCTTTTGGGGAGAGGGCAAGTCGCCAAATTTGCGACATGAAATCGGGAGGGGTAGAAAGGTGGCCGCGTTGGCCGCCTTTTTTAATGGAAGCAAAGTTAGTCTTCAGGTTGGGAGTTTGTCATTATTAGGAGGGTCGACAATGAAATCCGCATCATCCGATCCGTCCAACTCAAAATAAACTAACTTGTGCGCGTCTTCTGCCTGATCTTTTAGGAATTTCACGGATTTTTCGTCTTCTGGTAAATCATCCAATTCTTTTTTGTATATATTAAATAAGCTTTGACAATACGAGATTAACTCGCTCGGAATTTTTCCTTTAAAAGCTGTAACATGTTGCATGGCAAATTTGAAAAGAGATAGTTGCGTGCGTCTTATGCTATTGAGAGCCATAGCTATATTCATCCAATATAGCTCTTTTTCCAATAATTCTCTCTCTCGTTTTTTGTGTTCGACTACAAGGTTGTCCATGTATTCGGTAATTTCGCTAACGTCTCGCTCCAGTATCTCTTGTGCGGCCTCTTCGAGGTTTGAATTGAAAAAGCCTAAGGCCTCATTGAGCTTCACTCTGACGTCATACGTCAGCTTGATGCGCAAAACATTTTCATCCTCTGTTTGATCGGCGTAGGCAGCTTCAAGGCGACTGATAATTTCCGCCGAAAGACTCCGTCTATTTTCATGGGCAGCCTCTTCCAGTCGAGCTTTTAGATCGGCTGGTAACATTATCTTATATTGAACGCGCTCTGTCTCGGTCATTTGCCATAAATGGACGAAAAATGTCCTTGACGCAATCGGACATGAAATGTACCTAATGGACATTAAATGTCCATGGAGAGAGATGTGGATACCGCCACCCAATTCAAATTGAATATTCCGACAGACGTGAAGGCTTGGATAGCCAAGGAGGCGACCAAGAATATGAGGTCGCAGACTGCTGAAATCGTCCTGGCATTAAAAGAAAAAATGAAGCGCCAAGCAGAAACGCAAAAAGCCGACGCTACGGCCTGAGAACCAGCGTCGGCTTTTCCTAAACACCCCAGAAAGGTATTCAAATGCAAGCCCACCATAAACCGAAAGACCTCCAAAGCGCAAGTGTCATCAGCCCGGACGCGCTTTATGATATGGCCGAAAAAATCAACAGCCTCGCCTCCGATAATCAATGCCTCGTCCATCTCATTGAGGAAAACGTGGATGCTAGGCTTTTCCCCGGAACGACCGTGGAAAGCTTGGTGAAAATAGCCGGTGGCAGTGATTTCTTTCACGTCTCGCCGGACGAACGGCGGGTTTTAGGGTTCCTGGTGGCCGAGCTTGACCTTCGCACCAAGACGCTTCTCGAATTGACGGATGATTTCGTAGAGCACTTTATGAACTTCAGTCGCAGCCTGAAGAAGGGCGGTGCAAAATGACCGACGATAAAGTCACCGAGAGCGCCGATCAGGCGGCACCCTTTGTCGCAATCACCGACGACATCGACAGGGCTGTGTCTTCCCTGCGCGTCGTCTGGCTTGCCCTCATGGCCAAGGATTGGCTGGACAGTGAGCAAATCGATCACTGCGCAGATGTCCTCGACCGCGCAATCTCCGATCTCGCCGCCCCGCGGGCAATCGCTCAAAACAGGGCAAGTGAGATTTACGCATCTGTTTATGTAGGGGGTTAGATGAGTGCGAATTCTATCAATCTCCGCATTCAACCACGGCGCATGCTTTCAAAGCGTGAGGCCTGCGAATATGTCGGAGTGTCTCCACGAAAATTCGACGGCGCTGTTGATGTTGCCCCACTAAGAATGCCGGATGGTTCTGTCTGCTGGGATATGCATGATCTCGATGCCTGGATTGATAGCCTCAAGTCAGGGACCATTGGGTCCGCCGACGATATTGTGGCGCGGCTCGGATGAAGCAGGAGCGCATAAGGCGGGAGAACCGCTATAAGGGCTGGAAAATCTTCCAGGACAAGAAGCCGCCATTCAAGTGGAGAGCCTATCACCGGACATCCGGGAAGAAAATCGACTGCGACCAATTCCAGCCCTATACACTGGCATTCGATATGGAGATTCATCGCCTCAACGAGGCGATGAAAGAGCACGAGGCCAAGCCTGGAACCCTGGGCATGTTGATTGCTCTTTATCGCAAGACAGTCTTCACAAGCGGCGATCTGGCTGCTCGGACAATCTCGGATTATGAGAGCAAGTTTGAGTATCTCAGACCGATTTCCGATGTTGCTCTGACAAAGTTCGACACGCCCTTGATTGTCAAAATCAGAGATAAGGCGCGATTGTCTAAGAAGGATCACTTCGCCAATTATCTCGTGCGCGTCCTCTCTCTACTGTTCGCCTGGGGTAAGGAGCGAGGCTACGTCAAGGATAACCCTGCCGCTGGTCTGAAGGCCATTCGCCGGAGGCGTGGACAGGCTGACGCCAATAGACCTTGGACAGATGCAGAGCGCCATGCAGTCGTGGCGGCATTGCCGCCTCACATGCGGCTCCCAATGGCCTTGATGATGTTCTACGGGCTTGACCCTCAGGACGCCCTCGGCTTGCCACGCTCAGCCATTTCTAACGGCAGGATCAACACGCGAAGAGGCAAGACCGAGGAGCCGGTTTTCCTGCCTTTGGTCGACCCGGTTAAGGCTGCCCTGGAGGAAGCTCCAGCGCATGATGCAATAACGCTTTGCGCCACCATGCGAGGCAGGCCATGGACCTATAACGGCTTCAGTACGAACTGGGCCAAGATCAAAGCCCGGCTCGAAAAGGAAGGTCTGGTGCAGCCTGGGCTAACCCTCAAGGGTCTTCGCCACACCGTCGCGACCATTTTGCGAGAGATGGGGCAGGACTACGGGGCTATCCAACTGGTGCTCGGCCATAAGACGGAAGCCATGGCGCGGCACTATTCCAAGCGCGCTGACATGAGCCATAAAACACAAGCCACAGTGACCAGTCTTGAGGCGGAAATGAACAGACGAAAAACGAAACCTGTCAAACCCGCCGACTAAAAGTGTCAAACTAGGCTATTGAAGGGAATTCTAAATTATGGAAAAACCCATACATAACAAGGGCTTAGAATGGTGCCCGGAGGCGGATTTGAACCACCGACACGCGGATTTTCAATCCGCTGCTCTACCAACTGAGCTATCCGGGCATCCTGGCCAAACGAGCACTATTTGAGAGCTGTTTGCCGTTAGGGGAAAACTTTCCCCCGGAAGCAGCGCGGTTATAGCATCTAAATTTTTCATGTCCAGCGCCAAAAGACACTTTTTTGACGGCATATGAAAAAAGATTGAAAGCGATTTAAAAACAGAATGTTACGCCGAAATTGCAATGACGGCTGCAACTCTAGAATCGACCGTCGTCATCCGGGTTGGATTCGTCTTCGGCCACGGGAATGGCATAGGAGCCTTTCAGCCATCGCGACAGATCCTGCGTGCGGCAGCGGTCGCAGCAGAAGGGGTAGTGTTCGCGGTGGGATGGATGGCCGCATTCCGGGCAGGGAAGGGGTTTGCGCAAGGGTGCGACCTTGGCAGTATGTTCTGGCTCGTCACTCATGTGTTATCCTTTGCTTGGCGTCAGCTTTAACTCGCCGGGGCCTTGCCTGCTGGGCTGCTTATCCTTCCGACCAGCGGGCCTGCACGTCCATGCCTTCGCCTGCCAGCAATTGCACGGTTTCATAAAGAGGCAGGCCGACAACATTGGAATAAGAGCCGACCAGTTTCTGTACGAAACTACCGGCAATGCCCTGGATGGCATAGGCACCAGCCTTGCCACGCCATTCACCGGACAGAATATAGGCATTGATGTCCGCTTCCGACAGACGCTTGAAGCGCACCTTGCTTTCCACCACCTTCTGGCGGATCTTGCGATCCGGCGTAATCAGGCAGACACCGGTAAACACCCAGTGATTGCGGCCGGAAACCAGATTGAGCGCGGCAACGGCCTCATCGCTATATTCGGTTTTCGGCAGCACCCGACGGCCAACGGCAACCACCGTATCGGCCGCCAGGATGAAAGCGCCTTTCCAATCCGCTTCGTCAGCACTGGCCTCCAGCGCGGCTTTGGCCTTGTCGGTTGCCAAGCGGCGTGCCAGCGAGCGCGGCTGCTCGTTCTTCAATGCGCTTTCGTCCAGATCCATCGGCATCAGCCGATCGGCTTCCAGACCCACCTGCCGCAGCAGTTCGACGCGGCGGGGGGAGCCTGAAGCCAGGATCAGCTTGCGTTTGCCGGCCATAGGCGGCTCCTCGCCGTTACTTGAAGCGATAGGTGATACGGCCCTTGGTCAGGTCGTAGGGTGTCATTTCCACCAGGACCTTGTCGCCAGCCAGCACGCGGATGCGGTTCTTGCGCATACGGCCAGCCGTATGGGCGATAATTTCATGTTCGTTTTCGAGCTTCACCCGGAATGTGGCGTTCGGCAGCAGTTCCGTAACGACACCGGGGAATTCGAGGACTTCTTCTTTAGCCATTGATGCCTTGTCTTTCTGTGTGTTTCGTCGAGGCGGCTACCGCCCCGGTCAAAATGTGGCCGGAACCTACACAATCACTGGGCTTTTGTGAACCTTGTAGATCGGGCTTTTCGAATTTGTTTCAAACGCCGCCAAGCGGGCTTGTTCCGGGCCGTTTGAAGCGCTGTTCGATCAGCACCGCCAGCCGGTCTCGCACCTCGCGATAGGCGGCCAGTTGCTGGTCGCGGGTATCGGCCTCAATGGTTGGGTCATGCATAGGCCAATATACCACCTCAACGGAAGAGGAGCGAGTCAGTTCCAGGGCGGCATGATGCGCTTCGGGAGCCAGAGTGACGACGAGGTCGAAAAAGTTATCCTCCAGCTCGTCCAGGGTCTGAGGCTGGCGCTTGCCGAGCGAAAGTCCGATTTCATCCAGTACCACATCCACGAAAGGGTCGCGCTCGCCATGTCGCACGCCCGCCGAGGCAATATAGACGCCTGACGGCAGCAACCTCTTGGCAAGGGCCTCTGCCATGGGCGAGCGCACGGCATTCATGCCGCAGAGGAACAACACGGAGTGGGGTATGGCCCTCTCTTGGCTGTGATCGGCGCCGATACCGGCAGGGTCTTGGGTCGGTTCGCTCATGCCGGACGCCTCAGCCGCGCCAATACAACACGCAGACCAGCGTGAAGAGCCGCCGTGCACTGTCGAAATCGAGATTGATCTTGCCTTTCAGCCGGTCTTGCAGAGTTTGCGAGCCATCGTTGTGAATGCCGCGCCGCCCCATGTCGATTGCTTCGATCTGGCTGGGCGTGGAAGAACGGATCGCCTCGTAATAACTTTCGCAGATCATAAAATAGTCTTTGATGATCCGCCTGAGCGGCGTCAGCGACAGGATATGGGTGGCGACAGCCTCGCCCTCCTGCGTGGTGATGGTGAAGACCAGCCGGGCATTCACCAGGGACAGGCTGAGGCGATAAGGTCCACCTGGATGACCGACCGGCTCGAAAGAGTTTTCCTCGATCAGATCGAAAATCGCCACGGCCCGCTCATGCTCGACATCGGGCGTCGAGCGCCCGATCGTCTCATCGAGAACGACATCGAAAAGCTTGAAGTCGCCCTTGGCCATCAGCTATTCCTCAAGATTGAGCCGGATGGCGACGGATCGTGCATGGGCATCCAGCCCCTCGCTCTTGGCCAGAGCAATCGCTGCCGGGGCCAATTGCCTAAGCTGTTGCGGGCCGAGCCGCAGAATAGAGGTGCGCTTGACGAAATCCAGAACCGACAGGCCGGACGAAAACCGCGCCGAACGGGCCGTGGGCAGAACGTGGTTGGAGCCGCCAACATAATCGCCGATCACCTCCGGCGTATGGCGACCGATGAAGATCGCGCCAGCATTGCGAATGCCCGCCATCAGCGTATCGGGATCGGCGACAGCCAGTTCCAGATGCTCGGCGGCAATGCGATTGGCAAGCGGCACGGAAGCGTCAAGGTTTGGTACAATGACCAGCGCACCAAAATCCTGCCAGCTAGCGCTGGCGGTCTCGGCCCGGCTCAATGTCTTCAGCTGACGTTCGACGGCAGCCTCAACCGCTTTGGCAAAATCCGGATTGTCGGTGATCAGGATCGATTGAGCCCCCCGGTCGTGTTCGGCCTGCGCCAGCAGATCGGCGGCAATCCAGTCCGGGTCATTGTCCTTGTCGGCGATGACAAGCACCTCCGAAGGACCGGCGATCATGTCGATGCCGACTGTGCCGAACACATGGCGCTTGGCGGCGGCCACATAGGCATTGCCGGGGCCGACGATCTTGGCGACCGGTTCGATGGTTTGCGTGCCATAGGCGAGCGCGGCGATGGCTTGCGCGCCTCCGATCCGGTAGATTTCCGTCACGCCCGCAATTTTTGCCGCAGCCAGCACCGTGGGATTGATAGCGCCGCCAGAGGCAGGCACGACCATGACGACGCGCGGCACGCCAGCAACGCGCGCAGGTACGGCATTCATAAGCACGGAACTTGGATAGCTTGCCGTGCCGCCCGGCACATAGAGACCAACGGCATCGATGGCGGTCCAGCGGGAGCCGAGACCGACGCCGATGGCGTCTTCGTAGATATCGTCCTTGGGCATCTGGCGGGCGTGGTGACGCTCGATACGCTCTGCGGCAAGGTGCAGCGCGTCGATCAGCGCGGGCGAAACCTCGGCAAAGGCGGCATCAATTTCAGCTTCGGTGACGCGCATGGGCGTGATTGTGAAATCCAGCCCATCGAACCGATGCGAATATTCCGCCAAGGCGGCATCGCCGCGCGCCCGCACATCGTCGATAATGGTTTTGACGACTGCGTTTACATCCTCGGACACTTCCCGCTTGGTGGTGAGAAATGCGGCAAACCGCGCTTCGAAATCGTCCGATGCCTGCTCAAGCCAAACTGCCACTGCGCCTTATTCCTTCTCTGCGGCCTGCCTTATCTCCATCAGGCTCCGGGATGCCGGGGCCTTGATGTGGTTTCCCACGCGCCGCCGGTATCTGCAAGCTGTACTTCAATGCATTCAACATCCAAAGCAATGGTGGCGCCCGCCGCACACACCAGTTCCACCCGGCCTTCCGGGCCATCTTCTTTGGCTCTGAAGGTCACAGCCAGCAAGTTCATCACCTGGTCCTTGTCCGTCTGGCTTATGCCGATGGAGCGCACTGCCCGCACCCGTTTGATGGTGAGTAAGGCACGGCGGCGCTCGAAGCTCTTGGCGCGGCGAAATATTCCGCCGCCTTTTCCGGCTTTTTCCCAGACGAAACGGTTGACGGCGACGGAAAACACACCGGACTTTGCCGCATAATCCACATCGGCTGGCTTGAACACCGCATCCTGCATATGGGCAGAGAGAATGGCGAGATCTTCCTCGTCCAGCGATAGAAGCTTGAGATCAGTCATGCGCATGGCCCCGCTATTGCAATTGCTCTTGCAGATAGGTTGCCCGCCGTCATTAAGCAACGGGCAGCCTTGCTTGAAGAGCTTGAAATATAGGCGTGGTCAGTCGCTGATTCGTTCCACAATCGCACCGCAGCGGGTCAGTTTTTCTTCCAAACGTTCGAAGCCGCGGTCCAGATGATAGACACGGTTGACCAATGTCTCGCCCTCGGCGGCAAGACCGGCGATGACCAGTGAGACAGAGGCGCGCAGATCGGTCGCCATGACCGGCGCGCCACGTAGCCGCTGTACGCCTTCGATACGGGCCGTCTGGCCGCTGAGGGTGATCTTGGCGCCGAGCCGTGCCAGTTCCTGCACATGCATGAAGCGGTTTTCGAAAATCGTTTCCGTCACATGCGCCACGCCCTGGGCGCGGGTCATCAGGCCCATGAACTGCGCCTGCAAGTCAGTCGGGAAGCCCGGAAAAGGCTCGGTGACGATATCGACCGGGCGGATGGCATCGCCATGTCCGATGATGCGAATGCCATCCTCGATGGCAGTGACTTCGGCACCAGCCCGACGCAAAGCTTCGACGGCGGTGTCGAGCAGGGTGATATCGGTGCCTTCCAGCGTCACGTCACCGCCGGTCATGGCGACGGCCATGGCATAGGTGCCGGTTTCGATCCGATCCGGCAGAACCCGGTGGCGAGCACCAGACAGGTTGGTGACACCTTCGATGGTGATGGTGGCTGTGCCTTGGCCAGTGATTTTCGCGCCCATGGCGTTCAGGCAATTGGCCAGATCCACCACTTCAGGCTCGCGTGCGGCATTGTGGATCACCGTTGTGCCACGTGCCAGCGATGCGGCCATCAGCATGACGTGGGTGGCGCCAACGGAAACCTTGGGGAATGTATAGCTCGCGCCAATCAAGCCGCCCTTCGGGGCTGTGGCGTCAATATAGCCACTGTCGATCTCCATTGTGGCACCCAGCGCGCGCAGACCGTCGATGAACAGATCGACCGGGCGTGTGCCGATGGCACAGCCGCCGGGCAGTGAGACGCGGGCCTTGCCCTCGCGCGCGAGAAGCGGGCCGATCACCCAGAAGCTGGCGCGCATTTTGGACACCAGCTCATAGGGCGCATTGGTATCGACTATGGTGCGGCAGGTGAAATGGATGGTGCGGGAATAGCTGCCGGATTGGCGCTCGCGCCGTCCATTGACGGCAATATCGACGCCATGATTGCCCAGAATGCGCAACAGTAGTTCAACATCGGCCAGATGTGGCACATTTTCCAGCGTCAGCGTGTCGCTGGTCAGGAGCGAGGCGATCATCAAGGGCAGGGCGGCGTTTTTTGCGCCGGAAATGGGAATGATGCCGTTAAGGGCGTTTCCGCCGACAATCCTGATACGATCCATAAAGAGTGATCAGGGGGCAAGGCCTGCCCCCGCCTTTCTTGGTTTGAAGAGTGTGTCGCGCCATGACAGCAATGAGTGGCACTGCAATGCACGCGGTGTTTAGAGGAAAACCGCCAGCCGTTCAATTCGCCGTTTAACGTTTCGCTGTTTCACGTCTCAGTGTCATCCGGTTGGGGCAAATGTGCGGCGGGCAGTCCATCTGTTTCATCGGCGCCGCCAGCCCGGCGCGCCCGCGCCTGACTTTTGCGGCGCATCAGGTTTTCCCGCAATTTCTGCGCCGCCCGTTCACGCCGACGCTCCGCCTGCGCCTGGGTGTTCAGCGCAGCAATCCGCTTGGCTTCTGCCACGCGCTCGGCCTTGGATGTATCGGTCTCGTCTGTCATGGCGGCGTCATAGCGCAAATGTGGATAAACCGGAAGATAGGCAAGGTTTTGCTATTTTATTCGCCCAACCACGTTTTGCTGCTTGCGCGCCCCGTCATCCTGTGGCAATAGCCCACTCGTTCCGCAGCGGCACAGTCCGCTTCGCCAGATGCTGCTATAGCTCAGGGGTAGAGCACTCCCTTGGTAAGGGAGAGGCCGAGAGTTCAAATCTCTCTAGCAGCACCATTATATCCCATTGAAATCATTTGAGCCCTCGCGTTGTGGTGGACGAATGGTGATACTCCGAATCGATCCGTTTCCATCCGAAGACGAGCTGAATTTACTTTGGCTCAAGGCTTGGGGCAGCTCTGATCGAAAAGAATTCGCCAGTGTCCTATTGCGTAGCCTTACGCATATTGGGGCTTATGCAGATGATCGGCTCGTCGGTTTCGTAAATGTCGCATGGGACGGAGGAGCGCACGCCTTTATCCTGGATACCTGTGTCGATCCTAAGCTACGAAGACAGGGTATCGCCACTCGCATGGTGGTTGCTGCCACAGATGTGGCGCGAGAGCGTGGAGCAAAGTGGTTGCATGTCGATTTCCAACCGCATCTGACTTCGTTTTACCGAAATTGCGGTTTCAGGCATACCGAGGCAGGACTTATGGAGTTGAAATGAGACGCTCCGCCTGACTGGACGCTTCCCGCTAAACCTCGTGCCTCCATTGGAACTCTTCTCTCTGCCCTGCGGCACAATAAGTGGAAAATTCCCGATCCAAATGGCCTAAGTTACGGGCACGGTCACAGGAAAGAGAGGTACGATTAGAAACCCCAGTCCGTAATTGAAAATGCGGCTGCGGATGTCTCTCATGATGACAGCGTGCATCACGTCTATTTTTTGTTTCAGCGCCGTCTTAGCGCGGTTCACTCAATCGGTCCTGCCCTGTCCTTCACCATGCCGCGGCAAAGCCTGAATTCAGTCGAGCTTCTTGCGAACAAACAGCACTGTTCCGCAAGCTGCGCCACAGATAGCGCCAAAGGCCAGCAAACTCAGGAACAGGTTCAGACCGGTACTTGGATATTTGTTGGTGTCAGGCAGTGTTGAATCGGTAAAACTGTCAAGATAGACAAGTTGCAGAGAGCTGACCAGTTTCACCTTTTCGAAGTCGCTAATTGCCGATTTCATTCGGCTCTCTGCCATTTTCAGATCAAGGTTTAGCTTGTTGAATAGGCTTGAGTAATCGGCAAGATTCCCGTCGGTACCTGTCGAAAGGCCCGCAGTTTTAGCCTGCATGCTTTTGGATTGTTCCTCGAGGCCGGCGATACGCCTGTCGATCTCAGCCATCTGCGGAGAACTCGCACTGACGCTCTGGCTGAGGGCCATGCGACGGCTTTTCAGATCAGCAATACTCGATTCGATATTGGTCAACACCGTAATGATGCTGTTGGCCGACAGATCCACATCGAAAACGCCTGTTTGATTCTGCGTATCGCGAAGCTTACCGCGCAGCTCACTGACTTCCTTCGTCGCATTGTCCACGTCGCGCTGTGTCGAGACCAGAAGGTCATCCCACATTCCCGAACTCAGTTGGTTGATCTGCTGCTCGGAAAGCTTCAGCACCAATTTTGACAGGTCATGCGCTTCTTGTGGTGTGAAAGCGGTGACCTCCAACTCCACAATGCCGCTTTTCGCGTTTACCGAGGCACTATATCGCTTTTTCCAGTATTTGAGGATGTCGTCCTGGGTGGCGTCACTTCGAAGCCGAGAAAACCAATCAATGTCGTCTCGACCATAAATTTTGTGAAGATCGACAGATTTTTGCAAATCCTGGATGACCGCCGGGCTGCTGAGATAGTTCAGAAGGATGGCGGTGTCCTGAACAATTTTCATCTTTGGTTCGACAGCATCGCTCGAATACCGATCGCGAGACAGATAAGGAACGGAGGAACGCACGATGAACCGTACTTCTGAAGCATATCCGGGGCTTGCAAGAAACGCATAATAGAGGATGCTGCCACTCATCGGCAAAACGAATGTCACACCGATAAAGATCATCAAGATGACGGCAAAAACCCGGTCGCGCGTGCGAGGTGCTAGACCTGCAAGCCGGTAGAGATTGCGGCGGCTTCGGTTTTCGAATGTCAGGGCGCGCGCATAGGAACTCAGCGCAGAGGCCAGTTTTTGGCTGCGCGCAAGCACAGGAGGCAGGTCTGCCTCCAGCATTTTCTTGTCGTCCGTCACTGTTTTCTCTGACACGTCTTCCACTTTTCCTGACAACCCTAGCGATTCAGTCGCATATATGTGGCGATACCCTCTTCGACACTATCAAATTGCACCATATGACCGTCAATTAACACAAGAGCGACATCGCAATAATCTTTAATCGTGTCCATGTCGTGGGAGATCATGATGACATCGGATTTTGTACGCCTTGCCCTGAAGGCTTCACGACAGCGTCGCTGGAAATTCGAGTCGCCGACAGCGGTGATTTCGTCGACAAGATAACAATCGAACTCGATAGCCATGGAAAGACCGAATGCAAAGCGTGCCATCATCCCGGACGAATAGGTGCGCAATGGTTCGTTCAGGTAGCTGCCAATTTCGGCAAATTCAGCCACAAAGCGCAACACCCGGTGAAAATCCTCGCCATAGGCCCTGGCAACGAATTTCAGGTTTTCCTTTCCGCTCAACATATGGTTCAGGCCATTGGCAAAGCCAAGCGGCCAGGAAACGCGCACCTGTCGATGGATGCGCCCTTTATTGGGAAGTTCCGCGCCTGATATCAGACGCATGGTGGTTGACTTCCCGGCGCCATTCACCCCAAGCAGTCCATAGGACCGCCCGGCAACAAACTGCATGCTCTGATTGCGCAGGATAAACCGGCGATGCGCCGCTGTCTTGTAATATTTCGTCACGTTCTCAAGGGTGATCATCGTCAGGCCTTATGATCCTCGATGGACATCCAGACCAGCGTTGCCGTCATCCAAAGCGTGAAGAGGCCAGCAGTAAGAATGAGCCATGCGGAAAAACGTTCAGGGTATTTTGACTTTTCCGGCGCGTGTGAATCCGAGAAAATTGAAACGAATGTGGTTCGTTTCAATGCCGTCGATTTTGCAGTATCGAGATTTTTGACCGTCGCTTCGTAAAGCGCCTGGGTTACGATCCTGCGGGTCTCCAGCCTTGAAAACTCAATCATGCTGGTTGAAAGCTGCGTTGGATCGTTGCTGTCCTTGCCCGCCAGGCTGTTCTGGCGCAGTTGTATCTGATCGTCGATCGCCTGGATTGACCGGCGAAGCTCTCGTCCACGCGCCGTATTGTCCGCTTTGGCGGCTTCGAGGGATTTCAGGTCGACCGTCAGGTTCAACTTCTGCTCGGTCAGTTTCGAAATGATCGTGCTGACCATTTTTGCCGAAGAAACCGGATCGAGAATGCCTGTCTTGTTTTGATATTCTCGCAGATCGTCCAGCGCCTTGCGATAGTCTTCTAGGCTGCCGATCAAGTCGTGTTCGACCCGATCAACCAGGTCGCTCTTGGCCTTGTCGGAAATCTTGCTGATCATTTCATCGGCAGCGGCGAGGGCCGCCTTGGATATGCTGACTGAATCCTCTGGCGAAAAGGCTCGAACGGTAAAAATGATGATTCCGGACGGGCCATCGACATAGGTATCGACATGCTGCATCCAGTATTTATGAAGGTCTTCGGATGTGGGCTCGCTGGTCAGCCGCGATAGCGGGTCAATGTCGTCTTTCAAGAAAAAATTGCGCAGCCCGATTTCGGTGTCGAGCTTCCTGACGATTTGAGGCGATTTCAGATAATTGGCGACGATATAGGAATCCTGAGTGAGCGAATCGCCACCGATAATCGAGCGGCCTTCTCTTTGCTCCGACGTGTCGAACCGTTCGCTGACGCCGATGGTGCGGACAACCATGCGGGTCTCGGAAATATACTGGCCGCTGGCAATCAGAGAATAATAGATCGCGGCAAAAACGCTCGGCACCAGCACGAAGGTAATAAGAGAGTTTTTCTTGGTGAAAAACAGGCCAAGCAGCGTCCCGACAATACCTTTTTTAGACAGGCTGGGGGTGCCGGCTTGTCCTCGATTGGTCTTTTGGGCATCGTGAACGGGAAAACCGACTTCAAGGCTCATATTGCGTTCCTGTTGGCGCAAGCGATGCGGAAACATCCTTTGTCCGTAACGGTCATACCCTTTTGCTCATATATTCTCAATTGCCTCGTTTCAACAGGCAACAGCCATGGCCGTTCTTAGACCAATCCCGCCTATTTTGCTGATATCATCGGTAGATATGGCGTTAACGTGGCATGATAGAAATTGTAATGTCACATTTGCGTTTCCGGATGATCTAGGACTTGAACAGCCTGTTATCAAGCGACAGGCGGTCCGTTAGAAAACCAGGAAGCTTTTCGTGATTGGCACCAAGACAGTGCCCGGCGACCAGCGCGATGCGTTGCGTGGCCCGTTTCAGCCTGTCCTTGAAGGTAATGGTGCCATAGGCGGGATCGATCGTCTGGCGAAAAGCCTGATAGGTAAACTTACCCATCCCGGCCAGAGCCTGGCCCAGGTTCGGTGATAGCCGATAGCCAAAATACCGGGTGAAGTTGCGGGATTCGTCGAAAGCCCGGCGAAGCTGTTCGATGAAACTGTAGTCATGGGAATGATAGACCACTGCGTCCGGCGCATAGGCTTTCCAATAGCCGGCCTCGATAATGCTTTTCGCCCATAATTGATCTTCGGCAAACTCCACATCGGGGTAGGGAAACCGTTCCCATACGGATTTGCGCATCAGGGAATTATTGTCTGAGTAAAAATGCAGCAATTGCCGCCAGCCTTCATCGGCCTGATAGCGGGCCGGATCGAGTTCTCTGTGGACAACAAGCGGATGATGAAGGAAGCCTCGGAAATGCTGGTCGAGATCGCTTTTGGTAAAAGGCGACGCGGTATCGTAGGCGATATGGCGCCCGAACACGCCAGCGATCCGGGTATCCTGTTCCGCGACCGCGACCATGCGCGCCAGCCAATGTTCATCGACAGGCTCTGCGTCATGGGTGAGAAAGGCCACGAACTCGGCATCTGCGGTCTCAATGCCGAGATTGCGGGTCTTGCCATGGCCGAAGTCACGCGGATCGATTTCGATCAGCCGGACCCGGTCCAGACTTCGCAGATAGTCTTTTGTGCCATCGCGAGAGCCTGAATCGATGACAATGATCTCATAGGGCCAGGGTGTTTGCTGGTGAAGCACCTTTTCCATCACCTTCGGCAGGACCGCCATGGCATTCTTGGTCGGGATAACCACGGCGCAACGGTATTTCGTCATGATTGCGACCCCTGCTGGGCGCCGTGGGCCACCCGTTCCCGGATTGCGGCCTCAACGAGACGCGCCGATTTTTCCCAGGACAGGTCCTTCACATAATCGAGGCCGCCTTGCCTTAGACGCTCACGCTCCTCAGGCTGTTTGAGCAGGCGCTCGATCTGATCGGCGATGCCCTCCGGTGTCGGTTCGGCGAAGGCCATGACATTGTCGGGAAAGATCGAGCGGACGGTATCGAGATCGAGATCGATGACGGGAAGTCCGCAGGCCATCATTTCCTTGTTCACCAATGAATGATTGGTGGCTGAAAACACCACGCCAACCGTTGCCTCACGATAAAGCTCCGCCAGTTGCTCACCCTTCAAAATGCCAAGATCGCGATAGGGAAAGTCAACCTTGAGCTTGCCCAGGGGCCAGCCGAAGAAATCGACTTCAAAATCGACATTGCGCTCTCTCAGAATGTCGAGGGCCATGAAGGCAAGTTCGACAGCGCGGCGTGGTGTGACATAGCGGGCATAAAGGGCAATGCGCTTGCTGCGTCGCTCCTTCGTACCGGTGCCGAGATTGTAGATGTCAGCATCATAGGCCAATGGCCAGGACGTCGACCATCGTCCATATTCCTGCGACATGCGCTTGTGCAGCCAATCGCCAGCGCACAGACAATCAAAATCGAAACGGTAGGTTGCTTCCGTCAGCAGGGCTTCCGTACCTGACGGATAGAAGGACGGCTCGTAATCCTGAACAAAATAGAACTTGCGGGTAAATTGCTGCATGGCGTTGACGGGATAGCAGGTAAAGCGATCCGTCGCGATCAACGCATCGCCTTCGGCCTGCGGGGTTGCACCTTTGAACAGATCGAGCAATCCGGAAAACGGTTGAAAATGGCTATTGATCGTTTCGAGAGCGGCCTCGGCGGTTTTATGAACCGTCGGATTTTGCACCAGGAAGCGGACATCATGGCCAAACCGTTCCAGATAGCTGGCGATGCGGAAAATCGTCATGTGGCCGCCCGCTCCGGGTTTGAAGTCCGGGATGACCCAGGTGATGCGAAGCCGCGACATCGACATGCTCTCCACCGGCGGGGATCCGCCTGAAGGCTGGTAGCTTACAAAGGACTTGAGGTAGTCGATCTGCCGTTCGATTGGCGTCTTTTTGTACTTGGCCGGACCCAGAAAAGACCAGAGATACCGGGCTATAGACGCTAAATTCACGAGGGCAGTCTCCTTAGGCTTTCCAGCTGGCAGCTTCGACGTGGAATGATTATCTGCTTTCGACCACGATTTTCCAAAGGTCATCGTCAGTCCATGCTTGCCTTTATCACAGGGATGATACGAGAAACCAGCCTGCAAAAAACGTTGGAATTGCGGATATATCAGGCATTTGGCGGATTTGAGACGTGTCCGGCCTTTTTGACAGCGGGCAATAGGCACGCACTTATCCGGCTCTCAAGCCTGCCGCCTTGAGCCGAAATGGGCGCGACAGGGCGCGCAAGTCATGCCATAAGGCGCGCAAAATCATCTTTTCCGGGCTGAAGCGACATGATCCGCATTGAAAATATCTCCAAGCAGAACAGCCATCGCCTGTTGTTCATTGAGGCCTCCGCCGCGCTGAACAAGGGGGAGAAGATCGGCTTGGTCGGACCGAACGGTGCGGGCAAGACCACGCTGTTTCGGATGATCACAGGTGAGGAATTGCCCGATGAAGGCCAGGTCGCGACCGAAAAAGGCGTCACCATCGGTTATTTCAACCAGGATGTCGGCGAAATGTCCGGGCGTTCGGCGGTCGCCGAGGTGATGGACGGGGCAGGGCCGGTCAGCACCGTTGCGGCAGAACTGCGCGAATTGGAAGGCGCCATGTCGGACCCAGACCGGATGGATGAAATGGATGCGATCATCGAGCGCTACGGCGAGGTGCAGGCCCGTTACGAAGAGCTGGATGGCTATGCGCTGGAGGGCCGGGCGCGCGAGGTGCTGGATGGGTTGAGTTTTTCCCAGGAGATGATGGATGGTGACGTCGGCAAGTTGTCCGGCGGCTGGAAAATGCGCGTGGCACTGGCGCGTATTCTGCTGATGCGGCCCGATGTGATGCTGCTTGACGAGCCGAGCAACCATCTCGACCTGGAAAGCCTGATCTGGCTGGAAAGCTTCCTGAAGAATTACGACGGCGCCCTGCTGATGACCTCGCATGACCGCGAATTCATGAACCGGATCGTCACCAAGATCATTGAGATCGATGGCGGTTCGCTGACCAGCTATTCCGGTGACTATGGCTTTTACGAGGGCCAGCGCGCCCAGAATGAGAAGCAGCAGCAGGCGCAATTTGAGCGTCAGCAGGCGATGCTGGCCAAGGAAATCAAGTTTATCGAGCGGTTCAAGGCGCGCGCCTCCCATGCGGCCCAGGTGCAGAGCCGAGTGAAGAAACTCGACAAGATCGACCGGGTCGAGCCGCCGCGCCGCCGCCAGACGGTGGCTTTCGACTTCCTGCCCGCGCCGCGCTCCGGCGATGACGTTATCAATATCAAGAATGTCCACAAGGCCTATGGCAGCCGGACGATTTATCAAGGCCTGGATTTCATGGTTCGCAGGCGCGAACGCTGGTGCATCATGGGCATCAATGGCGCTGGAAAATCGACGCTGCTGAAGCTGGTTGCTGGCACGACCGAGCCGGATCAAGGCACGGTCAGCATTGGTGCCAGCGTTAAGCTCGGCTATTTCGCCCAGCATGCCATGGATGTGCTGGATGGAGACAGCACTGTATTGCAATGGCTGGAGGAAAGCTTTCCAAAGGCAGGGCAGTCGCCGCTCAGGGCATTGGCCGGTTGCTTCGGCTTTTCCGGCGACGATGTCGAAAAGCGCTGCCGGGTACTGTCGGGCGGTGAGAAGGCCCGGTTGGTGATGGCGGCCATGCTGTTCGACCCACCAAATCTTCTGGTTCTGGACGAACCGACCAACCATCTGGATCTCGACACCAAGGAAATGCTGATCAAGGCATTGTCTGCCTATGAGGGCACCATGCTATTTGTCAGCCATGACCGGCATTTTCTGGCCGCTCTGTCCAACCGCGTCCTGGAACTGACGCCGGATGGCATCCATCAATATGGTGGTGGTTATACAGAATATGTGGCGCGCACCGGCCAGGAAGCGCCGGGCCTGCACGCGGCATAATCTACAGCGAACCTTTGTGCGCCATATAATACGAAGAGTCATTGAAGATGGCTCTTCGAGCCTTGATATAAGGCGCACGGGGCAGTAGCAGTTACCCGCGCTTGTCGGGGCGAATGGTGCTGCGCAGCTCCACCAGCCGGTTCAGCGTTTCCAGCGTCCGTTCCGGTTTGAGAGCGGAAAGCGCCAGCGCCAGGGTTTCGATTACCACCAGAGAGGGCGCATGCAGCGCCACATGCTCGCTTTTGGCGCGCGGAACGACGAGGCTGACGCTGGCGTGCTGGCGCAGCACGCTTTCGGTCTGTCCCAGCACCAGGATCAGCGGTATGTCGAGCCGCTTGGCCTCGGAAATCACCGTCATGGCTTCGCGATGCGGACGGCCATGCAGCAGCATGACCAGGACATGGCCGGTGCCAAGCCCGAGCAATTGTTCGGCCAGCGAAATTCCTGTGGTGTTGAGAGCGTAAGAGGGAAAGCCGGAGCGTGAAAACAGCCTTGCGCCATAACTGGCGATAATGCCGGATGCGCCGATGCCGAAAACCCCGATGGCGCGGGCCTCGGCCATCAGCAAAGCTGCCTTGGAAAGGGCGGCGCGGTTTTCCGGGCTTGCCAGCGCCGCCAGCGCAGTCTGCTGATTTTCCAGCACGAAATCCACGGCAGCATCGCTATTGCCGCTGATGTCATCGGTGGTCGCCGCCATTTTCTCGATGGGGGAATCGGTCTCGCCCAGATAGGCTTTCAGCGTTTCCTTCAGGTCGAGCAGGCCGCGAAAGCCCAGCGCCTGAATGGCGCGGATCACCGTTGCGTCGGATGTGCTGGTCTCGAAGGCAATTTCCAGCGCCGATTTGCTCAACACCGCATGGCGATGGCCATCGATATAATCGGCGACGGTCAGCAGACCAGGTGACAGCTGATCGCGGCGCTTTTTCAGCCGCTCGCCATACCGGTCGATGCGCCGTGATTTGCCGGTCCGTTCGACTTGCCTGCCCATTGCTTGGCTATGCTCCTGATCCTGTAGTAGTCGCCCGCATTCAGTGTCCAAGCCGGGCTTTTCTCCACAAAAACCGTTGAATACCAGCCGCAAAGGGCAGGCTTTCCACCCGGTTTTCCACCCATATGCCGCTTTAGCGACCTTTTTGCCCGACAGCTATGGGGTTTTAAAGTTGACTACTACATTCATCAATTGGAAAAGCCCAGAGAACAAGCGGATGACACTGTAATTTGGGGGTAAGGCTGTGGGGCGAGCGGCAAGACTGATGCGTGGCACCAGACAGATGCGTGACACCGGCAAAAGCCGTGGTCGGATGATAGCGGCGCTGTTGCTGGCATCCGTCGCTTTGCCAGCCTGGGCCGAAGATACCTCCGGCCAGGCCGGGGATACGGCTGGCACGACAGAGCTTCAGACCATTACGGTGACGGACAAAAAATCGACGCGCGGTTATCAGCCCCTGTCCACCAGCACCGCAACCCGTACGGATACGCCGCTGCTGGATGTGCCGCAGGCGGTCAATGTGGTGAGCGGTGAAGTCTTGAAGGACCAGGGCGCTCGCTCGCTGGACGATGCGCTTGCCAATATCAGCGGCATTACCCAGGCCAATACGTTGGGCGGAACGCAGGACGCAGTCATCCGCCGTGGCTTTGGCGACAATCGCGACGGTTCTATCCTGACTGATGGGATGAAAACCGCGCTGCCATTTTCCTTCAACGCCACCACCGACCGGGTCGAGGTGTTGAAAGGCCCGGCTTCGACGCTTTACGGCATTCTCGATCCCGGCGGCATGGTCAATGTCGTCACCAAAAAGCCGGAGGACGTGTTTTCCGGCGAGGTCTATAGCAGTGTAACAGGTTATGGCGCTGGCAAATATGGATCGACCTCCGGCCTGGATGTGACCGGTCCAATTTCAGGGACCGACTTTTCCTATCGTTTCATCGCGGAAGGCCAGAAGAGCGATTACTGGCGCAATTTCGGTGAGACCAAAAAGTGGATGGTCGCGCCATCCTTGAGCTGGAGTGGCGAGGATACCGAGGTTACCGTCTCCTATATGCATGACGATTACAGCGTGCCCTTCGACCGTGGCACGATCTTCGATCTGACCACCGGCCATGCGGTTGATCTGAGCCGTCGCACCCGGCTGGACGAGGCATATAACATTACCGATGGCACATCGGATCTGGCCAAGGTGTCGATTGACCGGCAGTTGAGCGACGACTGGAAACTTTCACTGAACTACGCCTATAGCCGCAACGAATATTCCGACAATCAGGCCCGCGTCACCGGCTATAACTCCGCAACCGGTGCCGTGACGCGCCGCGCCGATGCCACGCAATATTCCACCAGCTACAATCATGCGGTCAGGGCCGACCTGACCGGAGAAGTCGAGATCGGCGGTTTGCAGAACGACCTGCTGTTTGGCGTTTCCTATGATTACAGCGATACGCTGCGCACCGACATGCTGCGGTGCGCCAATTCCAGCAATTTCAACATTAACAATCCGGTTTACGGCAATCTGGCGCAATGCAGCACGGTTTCTGCTTCCGACAGTGATCAGACGGAGCAATTGTCGACGGCCTCGGTCTATATGCAGGATAGTTTGCATTTGACCGACCAATGGATATTGGTCGGCGGTCTGCGCTACCAGTATTACGATCTCTATGCGGGCAAGGGGCGGCCCTTCAATGCCAATACCGACAGCAATGGCGATGCGCTTATTCCCAATGGCGGTATCGTCTACAAGCTGACGCCGCAGATATCGCTCTACGCCAATGCGGCCCGAACCTTTCGGCCCCAATCATCGATATCAAGCTATTATGGCAATCTCGACCCGGAGGAGGGGACATCCTACGAGATTGGCAGCAAATTTGAGCTTCTGGACGGCTTGAGCGCCAATGTCGCGCTGTTTTCTGCGCGTAAGAAAAATGTCGCCTATTCCGAGAATATTGGTGGTGAAAGCGTGGTCAAGACGGCGGGGCTGGTGCGTTCGCAGGGCCTCGAGGTCGATGTGGCTGGTCAGTTGACGGATCATTGGCAGGTAATTGCGAGCTATGGCTATACCGATGCCAAGGTTCTGGAGGACCCGGATTATGCAGGCAAGCAATTGCCCAATGTTGCCCGCCATACCGGCGCCCTGTCCGTGGCCTATGATGTCGGTGACATCGGCGGCGATGGGAACAGGTTGAAGGTTGGTGGCGGCATCCGCGCTGTGGGCAAGCGGGCAGGTATCAACAGCAATAGCTATTTTCTGCCCGGTTATGCGGTCGTCGATCTGTTCGCTGCCTACACATTCAATTTCGAGCGGCCACTGACGCTTCAGGTGAATCTGAAGAATATTTTCGACAAGACCTATTATACATCATCGATCGGTTCGACCAATTACGCCAACCAGGTTGGAGAACCCTTCAATGTCACGGTGAGGGCCAGCGTCAAATTCTAAGGTTTGTCAGGGAAAAGTGCCTATCGGTTTTCTCCGAGAAATCTTCGTGCGGCGGTTTGCGTCATCATATAGTTCTTTGCAAGGAATTTTGTGGCATAAGCCAATTGTGAAGAAGACCGGACCTATGGATGCAGCAGCGTGTCATCCCTTCGGGCCATAAAAGGCCGGACGGAAGCCTGGAAGCCCACCGCATGCGGCGGCGAGGGCTGAGGCTGTTTGCCGTGATTTTTCTGTTATTCTGTTGCAGCATCGCTATCGCGGTGTTGACGGCAGACGATCAGCGCCGGCTCAATCAACTGATCGAGAGCGTCAAAGATGTCCTGCCCTGGCAAAGCCGAGAGGAGCCGGAACCGATCGTGTTGCGGGGGAAACGCCTTGCCTCCGCGCAGATGCCCTCCGAGCAGGTGATGGTGCCTGCCCGGTTTTTCGACATGCCGCCGCTGCTCGACATTGCAGCGCCGGTGCGCAAATTTCGTATTTCCGGCAAGACGCTTTGTGCCCAGATCAAGGCTGCGGGCCTGGGGGCGGCCGATTGGGTCCAGAACCCTTTCTCGCCCGGGATTTTCAATTGTATCGCTGAAACCAGTCTGCCCGCCACAAAGCCGGATGGCGACGCTCCCTCATTCTTCATGGTGGTGCGGGGGACACCGGATGGCCAGATAACCCAGATCAGGATCAAGGTCATCGAGGTCAAATCCAGCCAGCAGATCTGGCAGCGGTATGATGCTGCCCTCGATCTCATTCTCAACGCCAGTCGATGGCCGGATTTTGCCGGTGATTTTGACCGGATGCGCTCACTTGAACCCTTCGAGGCCAATCATTTCGGTATATCGCTGAAATTCACCAAGGAATTCATGGGGCCGGAGCGCTACAACATCATCTTCATGCCCGAGGATGACGGAGAGCTGGAGCGGCGCACGAGAGTCACTCTGAATGCGCAGCCAAGCCTGAAGACGGCGCCTCTGACAGCCAGTTTCTGGCCCAGACAGGTCTTGGGAGGGAGATAAGCTTTGGAAACCGGGAAAAGTTTGGATGCAAGGCGCTGACGGCGCGTTGGGCCAGGATGAGATACTGCCAGGTTCAGTGCCGAGCGCCACATACGGCGCACGGCACTGTATAATTTCGAATATCTTAAATGCCCCAGGGGTTTAGATATTGATATATAGAATACCCAGGGTCATCAGCGATGACTCTGGGTATAATCCCTTACATGACAAAACTTGGTGCCGGGAGATTGGGCACGAAGCGGGCTTCATTCATGCATTGCGCCAGAAGGGCGGTGTTTTCATGCGGATCAGCCGATGGGTTCTTGAAGGAGATGTGGTTGATCTCCAAACCGGCATGGTCGTGGCTCAACGTCAGTTGCGCATAGATGGTGATATCGCGCGGTTTGATTTCGAGGTCCAAAACCACTTCAGGCGTCTCGCCCCAGTCCAGCTTGTATTCGCCTGCGGCACCGAAATTGACCGTGCCGGGATGAAAGTAAAGCTCAGCAGCAGAAGACACGAGATCAGCAATATTACCGAAAAACTCCAGACGGATCAGCGATATCAGGTCCGCCGCATCCAGTAACCGCAGTTCTGAGGCGACGGGGCTAATAGCTTGTGCAACTATTTTTTCGCGTTCAGTCGTATATTTGCATTTTTTCATGTTCTTTAGCGTAACCGCCTCTTGTTCTTGCTGTCGGCAGCGTATAGTCTTTGTACTATCTCCGCGACGGCCTTGTAAAATATCGGTGGGATGACACTATCCACCGAGACTTGCGCAAACATGGAGCGGGCGAGCGGCGGATCCTCGAAAATCGGGATATTATTTTCCTCGGCGATTTCGCGAATCTTCAATGCAATCAGATCCTGACCCTTGGCAAGCACGATCGGTGCTTCCATTTCGGTGCGCACATAGCGCAGGGCCACGGCGAAATGGGTGGGATTGGTGATGATCATCGTGGCGCGCGGCACGTTGTTCATCATACGGCGACGGGCTTGGTCGCGCTGGGCGGAACGCTGGCGTGCCTTGACGACCGGGTCGCCCTGGGATTGCTTGTGTTCGTCCTTCACTTCCTGCCGGGTCATGCGCAGTTTTTGATACCAGTTGTATCGCTGCCATCCGAGGTCCATCACCGTCAGCAGGCCGGTGGCAAATAGCACGATAATCAGCATTTCCTGGACGATATCGGAAAGCTTGACGAAAATGATTTGCGGATCGGACAGCATGGCATCCAAAGTGCCGAAATACTGGCCGCGCATTGAAACGAACATAATGATCGCGACGACGATGATCTTGAACAGCGACTTGCCGAATTCCACGAAGCCCATGACCGAAAACATCCGCCCTATTCCGCCGATGAGCGATAAGCGTTCCATCTTTGGGGTAATGCGATCAAGAACGAAGCTTGGCATGTGCTGGGCAAAGGACTGGGTGAGGCCAAACAGCATGAACAGTAGCAGGGCCGGACCAAGCATGGCGGCCATCGACCAACCCAGATGCACGAACAGGGAAATCACATCTGTGCCGGTGCCGATGATCCACTGATCCGGCTTTTCCATCAGGTCGCGCAGGGTCTGGTACAGTGTAGAGACGCCCTGGGGCATGAAAAACACGAAATAGACATAGAAGGCCAGAGTCGTCGCAAACAACGGTGCTTCGCGCGAGATCGGCAAGTTACCGTGCTCTGCCGCGTCCCGCATCTTTTTCTCGGACGGGCTCTCGGTTTTACTTTCCTGGTCCTCATCATCTGCCATGTCGGGACCTCGGTCGGTTGATTACAGCCTTAAGCACCTTAAGCGATGCATCAAGGAATTATAATGGGAGTCTGCATGCCAGTTTCCGGCGCTGTAGCAACGCGTATTTTATAAAACGCGCAAAGGCCGGAGCGGAAAGCTTAACGCTCTCTATTCCGGCCTTCAACTCTTTCAGTCCATTCGGATCGCTGGGTCGCGGTCTTGTCAACAGTGGCGTGCAGGCTGCGCCATGAAACATGGTCACGCCCTCCATGCCAGCCTGTGCAGCGTCAGGCAGCAGCCGTATCCTTGTCGCCTTCCGGTTCCTTGAGCTGGATCTGGCCGGAATTGGCAAGGCGGATAGCTTCCTGCGCGACAGCACGTCTGGCAATGGCGATTTCCCGCGGATTGATTCCGACCGTTCCGGCTTGCAGATCCGATTCGATCATGCGACGCGAGCGCGGGCTGATGGCCGAAAGCACGCATTCTCGGATCTCGTTGGAGGCACCGCGCAGCGCCATGGTGAGAATGTCGCCGGAAATATCGTTGAGCAACATGACCCTGCTGCGCTGTGGCATGACCAGCAGATCCTCGAACAGGAAGATCTTCGGACGGACCTTGGTGGCGGATTCCTTGCTGATCGATTCGAGCGATTCCAGCAGGGTATCGACCTGCGGCTTTTCCAACTCGTTCATCAGTTCGGCCACCTTGGCGGTGCCCACCGAATTGCGTTCCGCGTCGATCTCGCTGATCAGTTCCACCACACGGTTCTCGATGATCTGAGCGGCCTGCGGGCTGACATTCTTCAGGTTGACCGTACGGTACATGATGTCGGCGCGACGGCTGTCCGGCAGCTTGATCAGCACCTTGGCGCCGAAGGAGGAGGGCAGCATAGACAGGATATAGGCAACCGTCTGCGGATGCTCGCGCAAGAGGAACTGAGCAATGAAATCGGGGTCTGCGTCCTGCAAACGGTCCCAGATCGAGGTCTCGAACGCCTGGAAGGCTGTGCGCCGGCCAAGCAGGCCGTCAACTTCTTCCGGCGTCAGGCCTTCCTCGAGGATTTCCTCGATGGCCTTGGCGTTGTCCATCAGACCTGCACCTTCGGTGAACAGGTCCTCGAATTCGCCAACCAGTTCGGCCAGTTCGTCCGGTGGAATGGTTCTGAGCGTCTGGGCCGAATTGATGATCATCTGCAGTTCGGCCTGCGTGAAATATTTCAGCAGCTTTCCCGCCACGCCTTTGCCCATGGCCAACAGCACGGCGGCTGCCTTGTCGGCCTGGCTCAATGGCTTGCCCGCTACCGGCCCGCCGAAATCGTCAAAGTCCATCATGGTCTTTCCTCTCTGGCCCGTTCATGGGGTCAGGACGTCTTGGTGCTCATAACTTCGATCAATTTCACACCGAATCGCGTATCGTCATTCTCGAGAACTGTAATCTCTCCGCGGGCAATCCGTCGACCGTTAACCATGATCTCCACAGGTTCACCGATCTTTTTATCTAACGCTATGATTGCGCCCTCTTCAAGATTCATCAAGCCCGAAACCGGCATACGGCTGGAACCGAGTACGATCTGAACATCGATCGGGATATCCATGATCAGGTCGAGATTGGAATCCAGAGCGCTGCCCGGCGCCTGATGTGCCGGTGCGGCATCGAAGCTGCCCCCACCACCTAAGGCGCTGCCGCCGAAGTCGCCCCCGCCAAAATCTCCACCACCGAAATCGCCACCGCCGAGATCGCTGCCGCCAAAGTCGCTGGTGCCGAAATCACTGGCTCCGGTGGCTGCGCCGCCGCCGAAATCGCTTTCGAAATCGGAAAGGCCGCCAGCGGCATCGCCGAAGTCACCGCCTGAGGCATCCCCGAAGTCGGCGCCGATATCCGGCAGGCCGCCATCGCTATCGCTTTTCAAGACCCCGCGTAGGTCATCGATTGCCTGATCGAGATCGGCATCGCCCAATGGCATCGCCAGGGCATCATCATCTTTTACAGGTGTTTTTTTCGTAGCCATGCAAATACTATTCCCTTTGAAACTTGCCTCAACCTGCTGCCATGGGTGCAGCAGGGAAAATTGTCATCTCATGAGATGACGTAAAAGCTCACTATCTGTACTGTGCATCGACTTCACCCGGACGGTGTAGTGATCGCCGGCGCGTCCGAATTCGCAGGTATAAAGGTCGCGCCCGTTGGCGCTGACATCGACTGTCACATCGCCCTTTTCGAGAAAGGGAATCACATCGCCAGCCGCAAGCTTGGAAACCGTCAACAGGCTCAGAGATTGCAGGCTGATACGGCCTTCCAGAGTGACCTGGCTCTTGCGCACCTGTTCCGCCAGCTGCTCGGCCCATTCTTTGCGGGCTTTGGAGACCTGGTTTTTCGATTTTGGCGCCGTGACATTGGTCTTTAAAAGGGTTTTCTGCGGAATGATCAGGGCGAAATCGGAGATGATCTTGCCCAGCTTGATGCTCATATGCACCAGGGCGCCGAATTCCTCGATCTGTTCGCCATCCTGTCTCAGACGGTTTTCCCAATTGTGCGGACGCTCGAAAATCGGTTCAAAGCCCCCGGTCGCATTGACGCCGGAGCGCAGCACATTGGCGATCCGTTCAAAAACCATCACCGCCAGATCGAGTTCGATATTCGACAGCGGCCGTTTGATCGGTTCGCCGATAAATTCCTGCATGCCGCCCAGCAGGGTTTCCATCAGGGTGATGACGAAACCGTTGCCGCAAGCCATGACGAAATTTGGCGACCAGTTGCGCAGCGATGTATCGGCCAGCACGAAATTATCGCCGAGACCGACGACCAGATCGCGCATCAGGCCGCTTTTGAAACCGAGATAACCGACTTCGATGGTCAGATTGGTTTCGCTGTGAAAAACGTCCGGCAGGAACTCGCTATAGAGTTGGCCGAAATCCTGGCAAAGCTTTTCGACGGATTTCATATCGCCAAGGCCGCCGGTAAGACGAGCAAGCAAGGCGTGATCCATTGGTTTTGGCAGGGATTGGGGCTGGGCGGTTTCGCTCATGGTCATGCAGCCTTCTCGTTACCGCCGCCTGGATTCATCATTTCCTGCTCTACGGCATCGATGGACGGACGCTCATAGGAGGAAATGGTCTTGCGGCCATATTCAAGTGCAACCTGCGGAACCGAACCGTTCATATAGGCAAGCAGTGTCTGCTTGACGATGATATACAGGCGGTGCTGCTTGGTGCGGACGATCTTGATTTGCGAGGTCAGCGGATTGCAGACCGAGTAGGACAAGAAGATACCCAACATCGTGCCTACCAGGGCAGCGCCGATCAGGCCGCCAAGAACTTCGGGCGATTCGTTGATCTTGCCCATGGCCTTGATAACCCCGAGAACCGCCGCCACGATACCAATGGCTGGGAAGCTGTCTCCCATCGCGGTGATGGCGTGGTAGGGTTTCATCTTATCGTGCAGGATGGTGTTGATTTCCTCGTCCATCAAGGCCTCGATCTCATGGCTGCGGGCATTGCCGATGATGATCAGGCGGACATAGTCGCAGATGAAGGATGTGAGTTCCTTGTTTTTCAGAAGATTGGGCGCGGTCTGGAAGATCGAGGATTCCTCAGGATTATCGATATGGGCCTCAATCTCGTTACGTGACTTGGTGCGCAGGTCGCGCATCAGCGAGTAGAGAACACCGAGAACATCCAGATAGGCTCGCTCCTTGGGGACGGCGTGCTTGAACGCTTCACCCAGCGCCTTGCCGGAATCCTTGACGATTTTCATCGGGTTGGCCATCACGAAACCACCCAGGCCGGCGCCGCCGATGATCAGCAATTCGAAAGGCTGTATCAGCACGTTCAGATGGCCGCCCATGGCCATGAAGCCGCCAAGGATACAGCCCACGGTAATAACGAATCCGATGATAATATTCATATTGCGCCTGCATCCGCACGTTTCTCTTCACTTCAACCGATAGGCAGCCTGCCTTGCGTGAGGCTGATGGGTGTGAGGCTAATGGGCATGAGGAAGATGATCTTGGTTGCGTATCAGGGGCCCGCCGCCATTACCGGCCCGTTGCCATCACCGGATTGGGTCCCTGCCCATTATGCTTGTCTGAGGCGAGTTTACGTATTGCTGACGGGTTTGCATCCAGACAGTTTCGCGCAAGCATTTGCGCGCATGAATAGGGTCAATGAACGGTAAACCACGTTCCATGATGGAAGGCGAGCAACCGTGACGGACCGCAAAAAACACGCTGTACCCCGAAGCAGAATGATCCTGCGTGACGGAACAATGGCGGTGGACGTCAGGCCTGCTGGTCTTGGTTACGAACTCAAGGCTTGGAGGTAACTCTTAATGCAATCCGGCATGTATGTATCCCTGTCGTCGCAACGGGCGCTCGACAAACGTCTCACCACCATCGCCGACAACATGGCGAATGTGAATACGGTCGGCTTTCGCGGCACCGAGGTGAAATTTGACGAGGTGGTCAGCCGCACCGGCAACGATCAGAATGCCAAGATCGCATTTGTTTCTCAGGGCAACGATTATCTGAATACCCAATCCGGCGAAATGCTGCAAACCGGCGGTACCTTGGATTTTGCCGTCAAGGGCGACGCCTGGTTCAGCATTGATACGCCGGCCGGCCCGGCCCTGACCCGGGACGGTCGTTTTACCATGACCTCCACCGGTCAGTTGGTCTCGGTGCGCGGCTATTCTGTTCTGGATGCCGGTGGCGGACCTATTCAGCTCGATCCCAATGGCGGTGAGCCGCATGTTGGCGCCGACGGCACGATCAACCAGAACGGCCGCCAGATCAGCCAGATCGGCCTTTTCACGGCGGATATTTCCAAGGGCTATCTGCGCACCGAAAATAGTGGCGTTATCACCACCGACCGGCCGCAGGCCGTCGTCGATGATGCGACAATCGGCGTCATGCAGGGTTATGTCGAGCAATCCAACGTCAACGGCATCAGCCAGATGACGCAGCTTATTCAGGTCAGCCGCGCTTTCGAAAGCATTTCGGCATCGATGAGCCAGACTGAAAACAGCATGAGCGAAACGATCAAGACGCTGGGTGGCAGCAAATGACCGGTAACTGGATCGTCTTCCCATGACTGTTGAATTCACCCCCCGGATCGACAGGAATACCCAGCTGGACGCCATGGCGGCCATTGCCAAGCGGTATGCTACCTCGGATTATTCCGTCGCCCATGGCGGGCATGTCCGCACCATTGCCGCTGGCCATTACACGGTTACGGGTCTGTCGCGCCATTTGCATCTGGGCGATTTTGTTGCCCATCGCAGTCCAACCGGCATTCACCTGGGCGAAGTGGTGCGGGTCGAGCCTGATCTCGCCTATGTTTGCCCTATCGAGCCGGGCGAGCCGATTGCCATTGGCGACACGGTGATCCGCAAGGGTGCCTTCCGGGTCGCCGCGCAGGATAGCTGGTGTGGCCGCACGCTCAATGCACTGGGTGATCCGATCGACGGGCTGGGTCCGGTCATGCCCGGCCTGGTGCGTCGCTCTATTGCTAATACCGCACCCTCCTCCATGGGGCGCAAACGGGTAGAGACCGGTTTTCGCACGGGAGTGAAGGCGGTCGATATTTTCTCGCCGCTTTGCCTTGGACAGCGGCTCGGGATTTTCGCCGGCTCAGGCGTCGGTAAATCGACGCTGTTGTCCATGCTGGCCAAGGCCGATGCCTTTGACAAAGTGGTGATTGCGCTGGTCGGCGAACGTGGCCGCGAAGTGCGCGAATTCATCGAAGATACCCTGGGCGACAACATGGCCAAGACCGTGGCGATTGTGGCGACCAGTGACGAGAGCCCGATGCTGCGCAAGATGGCGCCTTTGACAGCGATTACCGTTGCCGAGCATTTTCGTGACCAGGGCGACAATGTCCTGTTCATCGCCGACAGCATTACCCGTTTCGCCCATGCCATTCGCGAAGTGGCGACAGCAGCCGGCGAACCACCGATTGCTCGTGGATTTCCCGCCTCGGTGTTTACCGAGCTGCCCAAGCTTCTGGAGCGTGCCGGTCCTGGCGAAGAGGGAACAGGGACGATCACGGCGATCATTTCGATCCTCGTCGATGGTGACAATCACAACGACCCGATTGCCGACTGTACCCGCGGTATTCTCGATGGCCACATCGTGCTGGACCGCAGCCTGGCCGAAGAAGGACGCTATCCGCCGATCAATCCACTGGCCTCGATTTCGCGTTTGGCGCGCAAGGCCTGGACGCCGGACCAGGAAAAGCTCGTATCGCGCCTGAAGACTTTGATCCACCGTTTCGAGGAAACGCGCGACTTGCGGTTGATTGGCGGTTACCGCGCCGGCAGCGATCCCGATCTCGATATGGCGATCAAGCAGGTTCCGATCCTTTACGAAGTGCTGAAGCAAACCCCCTCCGACAGGGCTGTCGTCGATGCCTATGCCGACCTCGCCCATGCCCTGAAGGCGGCCAATAATTCTGGAAACAGCAATGCAAGATCAAGAGCATGATCCATTAGACAGCGATGCCGACGAGGTGGTTCGGCCTCGCGCACCTCGCCGGTCGGGCGCATCATCGGTGGACAGGATGTTGGCGGCGGCTGGCGTCGTGCTGGCGTGCAGCGCGGCGATGTTTCCGTGGTATGTGTTTTTCAATCCCGATAAATTCGGCATTCATGTCGAGCCGATGGACCGGACCCGTGACCTGCCGCAGGTCGATGCGCGCAATGTATTCAGCGTCTCTCCCATGGCGCTGGTGTCGCGCGAAGACCGCGAACAGAAAATTCCTGATAATCTCGATCCCCTGACCACGGCGACGGCGTCCGATATCGGGCGGAAAGATCCCGATGGTGAGCCGGTGAAGATCGAACAGCCCTTTCCCGGTGGCGGTTTCCGGCTGCTGCATGTCTCCAACGGTCGCGCCATGATCGAGGATGCCTCTGGCATGTTCATGGTCAAGATCGGCTCCGTCCTGCCCGACAATAGCCGGGTGGCGACACTGGAACAACGCAATGGAAAATGGGTGATCATCACCAGCACCGGCGCGATCTACGAAAATCAGTAGACCGGCCTTGCGCGTGCGGGCCGGGAGCGGGCACAAGCCTTGACTGACCGTCGCTTTCATCCCACATCCAGTGTGTTTTTCAAAGCCGCCTTTGGGCGGCTTTTTGCATTGGCATCTATGGCCGAAAATGCACTCGCCTGGTGACGAATCCTCGTTAAATATACAATTGTTTCATAATCTTAAATGGGATCTTAGGAAAAGTTAACGATTGTAGGAACGGTCGGTTTTGCGGTCAGTCCCACGCAAGATTACCGGCCTAATCTCCAGGGTGTAAATTGGAGAAAACTCTATGGAACCGATAAAGCTTTTTGATGTGGCATCACGGCAGGCCGAGTGGCTTTCCCTGCGCCAGGAAGTGATCGCCGGCAACATAGCCAATGCCAATACACCGAAATTCATGGCGAAGGACATCACGCCCTTCAATGCCATTCTGGACGTACGTCAGTTTGGTATGGCGCGGACCAATTCGAAGCATATGGCCTCGAGCGATCTGAATACCGATCTGGATGTCGATATCCGCGAGGCGCCTCTGAATGGCGAAATCGGCGTTCAGGTCTCGGGAAATTCGGTCGCGCTGGCCGATGAGATGACCAAGATGGGCGAGATCCAACGGCAGCACTCGCTCAACACTAACCTCGTCAGTAGTTTTAATCGCATGATGCTGATGACTGTAAAGGGGTAAACCATGGATTCCGTCACCGCGACAGATCCTCTCACCTCGGCCCTGAAAATTGCCGGCAGCGGACTGGATGTACAGTCCACCCGGCTCAGGATCGTTTCGGAAAATATTGCCAACGCCCAGAGCACCGGCGACACGCCCGGCGCCAATCCCTACCGGCGCAAGACGATCACCTTCGGGTCCGAAATGGACCGCGCCACAGGCACGGAAATCGTCAAGGTCAAGAAGCTTGGCTTCGACAAGTCGAAATTCACGGAAGAATACGATCCCAGCAATCCGGCTGCCGATGCCAAGGGCTACGTGAAAATGCCGAACGTGAACGTGCTGATCGAAATGGCCGACATGCGCGAAGCCAACCGCACCTATGAAGCCAATCTTCAGTCCGTCAAGCAGACACGTGACCTGATTACCTCGACCCTCGACCTGCTGAAGAGCTCACAATGATTGATTCCATTAGCAAAGTTGGCTCTCTCGTGCCATCGGGCATGACAGAGGACACCGACGCAACAAGCACGGCCTCGCTCGGCGGCACACATTCGCTCTTCAGCACGCAGACGGGCGTCACGGCGCAGAATGCGACACCGGGTACCGCAACGGGCATGAGCTTCAGCGATGTCGTCGGCGGCGTGATGAACGATGCGATGCAGAACCTGAAGACCGCTGAAAGCAACTCCCTCGACGGTATGCTCGGCAAGGTCAGCACCCGCGAAGTGGTCGATTCCGTCATGTCGGCGCAGAAATCCCTGCAAACGGCGATTGCGCTGCGCGACAAGCTGGTTTCGGCCTTCCTCGACATCACAAAAATGCAGATTTAACCTCAGGGATAGCAGCACATGAGAGCTCTCGCAATTGCCTCCACCGGCATGAATGCCCAGCAGACCAACCTCGAGGTCATTTCCAACAATATTGCCAATATCAATACGACCGGTTTCAAGAAGTCGCGCGCCGAGTTTTCGGACCTTCTTTATCAAACCGAAAAGGCTGTGGGCGTCGCAAACCGCGCCAACCAATCGACGGTGCCGGAAGGTGCCAATATCGGCCTCGGTGTGCAGACGGCAGCTGTGCGGACGATGAACGAGCAGGGCGAGTTGTCGGAGACCTCGAACGAACTGGACGTGGCCATCGTTGGACGCGGTTACCTCCAGGTGCAGAGCCCTGACGGAGCCACCACGTTCTACACTCGTGCCGGCGCCCTTAACAAGGATTCCGACGGCAATCTGGTGACGACCGAAGGCTATAAGATCATTCCAAACATCACCATCCCGACGGATGCGACCGAAGTGAAGATCAGCGAATCCGGTGAGGTCTCGGTTTTGCAGGGCGATTCCTCCACCTATACAACGCTTGGGCAGCTGGAAACGTCGGCTTTCGTCAATCCAGCTGGTTTGAAGGCTATCGGCGACAATCTGTTCCAGGAAACGGCTTCCTCCGGTAATCCGATCAACGGTGTGCCCGGCGACGCGGGCTATGGCTATCTGAAACAGGGCTATCTGGAGTCCTCGAACGTCGACTCGGTCACGGAAATCACCAGCTTGATTTCTGCCCAGCGCGCCTACGAGATGAATTCCAAGGTCATCACTACCGCCGACGAAATGGCGCAGATCGTTAGCAAGAACCTAAAGTAAACATCAAAGGGGCAAACATGATGTTTCGCCATATGAAGAGAATGTTCAGGCTGACAGGGGTGATCGTCATGGTCTTGGTGGCTTTCGCCGCTGCCCCGTCAGCGGCGCGGGATCGTTATGCGATCGTTCCGACGGACACCATCTATCCAGGCGAAGCGATTTCGTCCAACAAACTGGATCGGGTTCAGGTGACCAATCCCAATCTTGCCGGCGGCTTTGCCTCTGACATGGCGGATGTGGTCGGCATGCTCTCGACCAAGACACTGCTGCCCGGTCGCACTATTCCGTTGGCGACGCTGAAACGCCCCTATGCGGTGATCCGCGGATCGCAGCTGCGGCTGATCTTCAATATCGGCAACCTCACCATTTCTGCGTCGGGCAGCCCGATGGACGATGCGAATGTCGGCGACGTCATCCGCGTCCGTAATCTCGATTCCGGCCAGATCGTCAGCGGAACGGTTATGGGCGATGGCACTGTGCAGGTGATGGCAAAATGAGTATCCGGGTTCTGCTTTTCTCGATTTTCACCGGCTTCCTTCTGGCGGCTGCCGCTCCTGCCTTGGCGCAGGGTTCGCGCATCAAGGACGTTGCCTCCCTCCAGGCCGGCCGTGATAACCAGTTGATCGGTTATGGTCTCGTCGTTGGTCTGCAAAGCACCGGCGACAGTCTTCGTTCCTCGCCTTTCACCGACCAGTCCATGCGCGCCATGCTCCAGAATCTGGGGATCTCCACCCAAGGCGGTCAGTCCTCGGCCAAGAATGTCGCCGCTGTCATGGTTACCGCCACCCTTCCGCCCTTCGGCAGCCCTGGCAGTCGTATCGACGCCACGGTCAGTTCATTGGGGGATGCCACGTCCTTGCGCGGCGGTACGCTGATCATGACCTCGCTTTCTGGCGCCGATGGCCAGATCTACGCCGTTGCCCAAGGGTCGGTGGTGGTTTCTGGCTTTACCGCCCAGGGTCAGGCGGCCACGGTGACCGAAGGCGTCACCACCTCCGGCCGTGTCCCGAATGGCGCGATCATCGAGCGCGAACTTCCGTCCAAATTCAAGGATTCGGTCAATCTCGTGCTGCAATTGCGCAATCCGGATTTTTCGACGTCGCTCGGCATGGCGCGGCGTATCAACAATTATGCCACCGCCACCTACGGCGCTCCGATTGCCGAGGCACGCGACAGCCAGGAAGTGGTGATCCAGAAACCGCGTACGGCGGACTTGGCGCAATTGATGGCCGATATCGAAAACCTTGTCGTGGAGACCGATACGCCAGCCAAGGTGGTGATCAATGAGCGCACAGGAACCATCGTCATCGGTGCCGACGTGCGTGTCTCCAAGGTCGCTGTCAGCTACGGCACGCTGACGGTGCAGGTCAACGAGACCCCTCAGGTCATTCAACCGCAGCCCTTCTCCAGCGGCACGACGGCGACGCAACCGCAGACGGATATTTCCGCGCAGAAAACCGGTGACAAGGTTGCCATCGTCGATGGACCCGACCTGCGCACACTGGTGGCTGGCCTGAATAATATCGGCGTGAAGCCGGACGGTATCATCGCCATTCTGCAGGGCATCAAGTCGGCAGGGGCACTTCAAGCGGAGCTTGTCCTGCAATGAGATCTACAGCCTCCCTCGCAAACTCTGCCGCTTCAAGATATTCTGGTCTTGGCGCTTTGGCCCTGGCCTGCGCTGTTCTTGCTGTTTCGGCCCTGCCAGGCAGCGCCCAGCAGGCGGCCCCGGCGCGTGCCGCCAATACCGGCTCCACCGGCACGACCAGCGCCGATGACATCCAGCGTTTTTGCACCAACATTGCCGATCCGGCCCGCGACCAGCGCTATCTGCTGCAAAAGCAGGATCTGGAAAAACTGCAATCGGATGTCAATGACCGCATTGCCGTGTTGGAAGCGCGAAAGAGCGAATATCAGGACTGGTTGGCGCGCCGAAACGAGTTTCTGCAAAAGGCAGAAGCCGGTTTGACCGATGTCTACAAGAATATGAAGCCCGATGCCGCTGCCCCGCAGCTGGAAAAGGTCAATCCCCTTCTGGCCGCCGCGATCATCATGAAGCTTCCGGCCAAGCAATCCAGTTTGATTCTCAGCGAGATGGACCCCGAAAAAGCCGCGCTCGTCGCCGGCATCATGTCCAATGCCGCTGATCCTAATACCTCGAAGGAACCCACATGATAAAGCGTAGCGCTGTGGTTTTCATGGCCGTTATCCTCACCGGCTGTGGGAACAAGACATTGGAAGAAGTCGGCAATGCACCGGCCATGAGCCCGGTGGGCAGCGGCTTGCGTTACAATCAAGCTCCGCAGCTTGCCAGCTATCCAAAACAAACCAAGGCTGTCAGCAATGGCTATTCCCTCTGGAACGACAGCCAGGCAGCGCTTTTCAAGGATTCACGCGCCATCAATGTCGGGGATTTGCTGACCGTCAATATCTCGATTGCCGACAAGGCGAAGTTCAAGAACGACACATCGCGCAGCCGCAAGAACTCGACATCGCTGACATGGTCGACGGTGATCAACCTGTTCGGCATCAAGCCACCGGATTCTTCCGGCGACATGAGCACCGATTCGAATTCGAGTTCCGATGGCAAGGGATCGGTGGATCGGTCCGAAACACTGACCTTGATGGTGGCGGCTGTGGTGACCAGCATTCTTGAAAACGGCAATCTGCTGATCAGCGGTTCCCAGGAAGTGCGCGTCAACCACGAAGTCCGCATTCTGAATGTCGCGGGTATCGTGCGCCCGCAGGATGTTGATGCCAAGAACACCATTTCCTATGAGAAGATCGCAGAGGCCCGCATTTCCTACGGCGGCAAGGGACGTCTGACCGAAGTTCAGCAGCCGCCGGTCGGCCAGCAGGTCGTCGACATGTTCTCGCCGTTCTGACGGGGCGAAACACACTATTTATTTTGGCATGATCACTTTGGTTCCTGGTGATTTCAGGATCGTGCAGCAGGATGGAGACCACCATGGCAGATGCACCAGCGCTGGAAGGCCCTTCAAAAAAGGCCTCTCCCATTCTGCTCATCGCGGCGCTTGCTGGACTGACAGTGGTCGGTGGTGGTGCTGGCTGGCTGGTCGGCACCATGGTTGCGCCCAAGGTGAAGGTGGCGAAGGAAGAACAAAAGGCTACTGAAGAGCACGGGGGCAAGAAAAAGGAAGGCGAAAAAGAAGATACCGGCCTGCCGAAATTGCCAGCAGAGGCCAATGGAATTGTCCAGCTCGATCCTGTCACCACCAACCTTGCCTATCCCTCGGAAAGCTGGGTGCGGCTGGAAGTGGCTCTGGTCTTCAACGGTCCGGTCGATGCGAAACTGGCCGAAGATATCCATCAGGATTTGATGGCCTATATGCGCACGGTGTCCCTGCAACAGATCGAAGGCCCACGCGGTTTCGATTATTTGAAGGACGATCTGCGCGAGCGAGTTGACGTGCGGTCTGAAGGACGGGTATCGAAGCTTTTGTTTAGGACGTTTGTCATCGAATGATTCGAACCCTTATCTTGATCGCCGCGATGATAGCGGCCCCGGAACTGGCCCAGGCGCAGCAGCTTCCGTCAAACTTCCTGACAGCGCCGGTCGACGGATCCGTCGCGGCCTGGATTATCCGCACCTTCGGTCTTCTGACCGTTCTTTCGGTTGCTCCCGGCATCCTGATCATGGTGACGAGCTTTCCGCGCTTTGTGATCGCTTTTTCCATTCTGCGTTCCGGCATGGGCCTGTCCAGCACGCCGTCCAACATGATCCTGACCAGCCTTGCTCTGTTCATGACTTTTTATGTCATGACGCCAGTCATGGACCAGGCCTGGCGCGATGGTGTGCGTCCGCTTCTGGACAACCAGATTACCGAGGCCGAGGCTGTCCCCAGGATCGCCGAGCCTTTTCGGGGGTTCATGTCCAACAATACCCGCGAAAAAGACCTTAGGCTGTTTATTGATCTGGCCAATGAGCGCGGGCAGACGGCGGTCGTGGAAGGCAAGGTCGATTACCGGGTATTGATCCCGGCTTTCATGCTGTCGGAGATCCGGCGTGGCTTTGAAATCGGCTTCCTGATCATCCTGCCCTTTCTGGTCATCGACATGATCGTCTCTACCATCACCATGGCCATGGGCATGATGATGTTGCCGCCGACGTCGATTTCCCTGCCGTTCAAGATCCTGTTCTTCGTGCTTATCGATGGCTGGAACCTTCTGGTCGGCAGCCTGGTGCGCTCTTTTTCCTGAATCCAGATCGTCCCTAGAAATAGAGGGTTTATAAACCATAGAACAGTCTGTTTGCGACTTGCGCGCCCATCGTGAGCGCTTTTGGTGTTGTTAATGTTTCTTTTACCAATCCTGTTGAGCTAACCTTAAAGGCGTGCGTGGTTATGTGCTGATTAGAGGCGAGTTAAACAAACTCTCGTTAATTGACATGATGTCGATCGCTTCTGCCGGTATATAGTCCGGCATGTCCCTCTTTTGTATTGTGTAACCACAGGGACAGATCTGATGACAAGCATCATGACCAACAATTCGGCCATTTCGGCACTTTCCACTCTGCGCTCGATCAGCACGCAGATGGAGGACACGCAGAGCCGGATTTCTTCCGGCTATAAGGTCAAGGACGCATCCGATAACGCGGCCTATTGGTCGATAGCCACGACGATGCGTTCGGATAACAAGGCGATGTCTGCCGTGCAGGACGCGCTCGGCGTCGGCGCCGCCAAGACGGATACGGCCTATACCGGCATGGAAGCCGCTATCGATGTCGTCTCCGATATCAAGGCCAAGCTGGTTGCCGCTCGCGAACCAGGCGTGGACAAGGACAAGATCAACAAGGAGCTGGTCGAGCTGAAGAACCAGCTGAGCTCTGTTGCCAAGTCCGCGTCGTTCAATGGCGAGAACTGGCTGTATGACAACAGCGAAACCACTGGCACGACCCAGGAAATGGTTGGCTCCTTCGTCCGTGGCAACGACGGCAATGTGTCGATCAAGACGATCTCCTTCAATACATCCGATTCGATCCTGATCAATGACACGTCTGCTGAGGGTGGTTTGCTGACCAAGGCGACCGTCGCCACCTATGCCTATGGTACGACCACGTCCACAGCCACTTTTTATCTGATCAGCTCTGAAGGGTCTGTTGGTGCATCAGCTGGCACTGAGGTGACGTTGTCGTCAACGACCAGCGATGATGACATCGACGGAATGGTTGCCTCGGTGGACAAGATGCTGTCCAGCATGACAGATGCTGCGGCCACCATCGGTGCGACGAAGAGCCGGATCGAATCGCAGTCCAGCTTTGCAAAAGATCTCAGCGATACGATTGATGTCGGTATCGGCAAGCTCGTTGATGCGGACATGAACGAGGAATCGACCAAGCTGAAGGCGTTGCAGACGCAGCAGCAACTGGGCATCCAGGCGCTGTCGATCGCCAACTCCAGCACAGAGAACGTCTTGTCGCTCTTCCGCTAAGAGACGATATAGTCATTTCAATCCGAGAGGCCGGACTGCAAATCCGGCCTTTTTTTAATTTTTCGTTAACTTAACGATGTATTAACTAAGTAATATCGGAGTAAATTTATTTAAATTAATAAATAAATCCGTTATTAGGGCATTTTTAACTATATATGTTTTAAAACAGGCTATCGAAATCGGCGGGTTAACCTGTTAATTGAATGTTAATCGCATGAGGCGAGCCGAATTTCACCGGGGATAGCCCGGAATGTCCCTTCCTATGTGTCATTCAAGGGGCAAGGCCTATGACGAGTATTATGACGAACAACGCTGCGATTTCAGCACTTTCCACGCTGCGGTCGATCAGCTCCGATATGGACACCACCCAGAGCCGGATTTCCTCCGGTTATAAGGTCGAGAGCGCGTCGGACAACGCGGCCTATTGGTCGATAGCCACGACAATGCGCTCGGATAACAAGGCGCTTGGTGCTGTTGAGGACGCCATCGGCCTTGGTGCCGCCAAGACGGATACGGCCTATACCGGCATGGAAGCCGCTATCGATGTCGTCTCCGATATCAAGGCCAAGCTGGTTGCCGCTCGCGAACCGGGCGTGGACAAGGAAAAGATCAACAAGGAACTCGCTGAGCTGAAGAACCAGCTGAGCTCTGTTGCCAAGTCCGCGTCGTTCAATGGCGAGAACTGGCTGTATGACAACAGCGAAACCACTGGCACGACCCAGGAAATGGTTGGCTCCTTCGTCCGTGGCAACGACGGCAATGTGTCGATCAAGACGATCTCCTTCAATACATCCGATTCGATCCTGATCAATGACACGTCTGCTGAGGGTGGTTTGCTGACCAAGGCGACCGTCGCCACCTATGCCTATGGTACGACCACGTCCACAGCCACTTTTTATCTGATCAGCTCTGAAGGGTCTGTTGGTGCATCAGCTGGCACTGAGGTGACGTTGTCGTCAACGACCAGCGATGATGACATCGACGGAATGGTTGCCTCGGTGGACAAGATGCTGTCCAGCATGACAGATGCTGCGGCCACCATCGGTGCGACGACTTCGCGCCTGAAGTTGCAGGACAGCTTCATCAAGGACCTGAGCGATACGATCGACACCGGTGTGGGCCGTCTGGTGGATGCCGACATGAACGAGGAGTCGACCAAGCTGAAGGCGTTGCAGACGCAGCAGCAGCTGGGCATCCAGTCCCTGTCGATCGCCAATTCCAGCTCCGAAAATGTTATGTCGCTGTTCCGTTAAGCCTAGGGACGTCGAGAACAACCAAATGCATAGCCGGGCGGAAAGCCCGGCTATTTTGTTTTCTTGATCCGCAATGTGCCGCTGTACGATTTTGGATTGCACCTGTTTCTGATCAAACAGCCATATGACGCCCTCGGCCATGGTCGTACTTTTGAATGGAATTCCGCTTGCTGGTTATCGTTAAACGAATCACCATTTCATAAAATTTTTTGAATAATTTTTTCTCGTGATTTAGCAAGAATTAACCTAACTCGTTTTAAATAGAAACATCAAAACGACGGATTAATCTCTTGTTTAAAAAGATTAATGGCATGAAGCGGAGCCGTCGTTCGCCGGGAAGGAGCCCGGGATGTCCCTTCCGTTTCCAGTTCCATAAGGGGCAACGCCTATGACAAGTATTATGACGAACAATGCTGCGATTTCAGCACTTTCCACGCTGCGGTCGATCAGCTCCGATATGGAGACCACCCAGAGCCGGATTTCCTCCGGTTATAAGGTCGAGAGCGCGTCGGACAACGCGGCCTATTGGTCGATAGCCACGACAATGCGTTCGGATAACAAGGCGCTTGGTGCCGTTGAGGACGCCATCGGCCTTGGTGCTGCCAAGACGGATACGGCCTATACCGGCATGGAAGCCGCTATCGATGTCGTTACCGATATCAAGGCCAAGCTGGTTGCCGCTCGCGAACCGGGCGTGGACAAGGACAAGATCAACAAGGAACTGACCGAGCTGAAGAACCAGCTGGGCTCTGTTGCCAAGTCCGCGTCGTTCAATGGCGAGAACTGGCTGTATGACAACAGCGAAACCACTGGCACGACCCAGGAAATGGTTGGCTCCTTCGTCCGTGGCAACGACGGCAATGTGTCGATCAAGACGATCTCCTTCAATACATCCGATTCGATCCTGATCAATGACACGTCTGCTGAGGGTGGTTTGCTGACCAAGGCGACCGTCGCCACCTATGCCTATGGTACGACCACGTCCACAGCCACTTTTTATCTGATCAGCTCTGAAGGGTCTGTTGGTGCATCAGCTGGCACTGAGGTGACGTTGTCGTCAACGACCAGCGATGATGACATCGACGGAATGGTTGCCTCGGTGGACAAGATGCTGTCCAGCATGACAGATGCTGCGGCCACCATCGGTGCGACGACTTCGCGCCTGAAGTTGCAGGACAGCTTCATCAAGGACCTGAGCGATACGATCGACACCGGTGTGGGCCGTCTGGTGGATGCCGACATGAACGAGGAGTCGACCAAGCTGAAGGCGTTGCAGACGCAGCAGCAGCTGGGCATCCAGTCCCTGTCGATCGCCAACTCCAGCTCCGAAAACGTGCTGTCGCTGTTCCGTTAAGCCTAGGGACGTCGAGAACAACCAAATGCATAGCCGGGCGGAAAGCTCGGCTATTTTTTTAGGACCGAAAGCACCCTGGGAGGTTGGTCTATCGAACATGCCGGTTCCTGGAATTACAAAATTTCGTTCTTTGGGATGGCAGGTGGCGCGGTAATTCAAGTAATTGATAAGTAGAGAGAAAATTAATGCCCTGATCCTGAAAGATGGCTGGAGCATCTCCGTACGCCCTCGTTTTATGGTTAATATTTTTTTTAAATTTAGGTTTCGTTAACCATGATGGTGTTTTCTGTGCTCACGAAAGCACTGGGCCGGACAAGCAGATAGAGATCTGGCGGGCATGAAGCCGACCAATGTTGCCGGTCTTAATCCGGTCTGTCCCTTTCCAAAGCAATCACCTCAAGGGGCACTTTTATGACGAGCTTGATGACAAATACGGCTGCAATTTCAGCACTTTCGACCCTACGGTCGATTTCTGACGACATGAACTCGACGCAGAGCAGGGTCTCGTCCGGCTATAAGGTTGAGAACGCATCCGATAATGCGGCCTATTGGTCGATAGCCACGACAATGCGCTCGGATAACAAGGCGCTTGGTGCCGTTGAGGATGCCATCGGCCTTGGTGCTGCCAAGACGGATACCGCCTATACCGGCATGGAATCAGCGATCAACGTCGTTACCGATATCAAGGCCAAGCTGGTTGCCGCTCGCGAACCGGGCGTAGACAAGGACAAGATCAACAAGGAGCTGGTCGAGCTGAAGAACCAGCTGAGCTCTGTTGCCAAGTCTGCGTCGTTCAATGGCGAGAACTGGCTGTATGACAACAGCGAAACCACTGGCACGACCCAGGAAATGGTCGGCTCCTTCATTCGTGGCGCTGATGGCAATGTGTCGATCAAGACGATCTCCTTCAATACGTCCGACTCGGTCCTGATCAATGACACGTCTGGTGAGGGTGGTTTGCTGACCAAGGCGACCGTCGCCACCTATGCCTATGGTACGACCACGTCCACAGCCACTTTTTTTCTGATCAAGTCTGAAGGGTCTGTTGGTGCTTCAGCTGGCACTGAGGTGACGTTGTCCTCGTCGACCAGCGATGATGACATCGACGGAATGGTTGCAGCAGTCGACAAGATGCTATCCAACATGACGGATGCGGCCTCGACCATTGGTGCGACGACCTCGCGCCTGAAGTTGCAGGATAGCTTCATCAAGAACCTGAGCGATACGATCGACACCGGTGTGGGCCGTCTGGTGGATGCCGACATGAACGAGGAGTCGACCAAGCTGAAGGCGTTGCAGACGCAGCAGCAGCTGGGCATCCAGTCCCTGTCGATTGCAAATTCCAATTCCGAAAGCATTCTGTCGCTGTTCAAATAACACGAGGGTTCGAAGGCCCTTACGCCTTCTTTGTCAAAAAAAACCTCCAAGCCGCAACAATGGCTTGGAGGTTGCACCAAGCCAGAGCCATCTACCGTTGGGAGGCCAGGAATGGTTCTTGCCCGATGTGTTGGACCCACGATGCTTATCAAAGCCGCAGCACCCGCTGCGGCTTTTTTCATGCGCGCTTTTCTTTGGTCTTGAAAAAATTAGGAATTCGTTTAGACCTATTAAAACTTTGATAACAGAGTTAACCATTTGTTAACTAATTCAGGGTTAATAATCTGTTAACAACGTTGGGTTGGCTACCAGGGCAAGAGCGTAGCCGACGTGCATGATGCAGACCAGCGTTGCCGGTGTCTTCCATAAATCCGGCATGTCCCTTCACCTTCATGGGGCACTCTATGACCAGCATTATGACCAATACCTCCGCTATGGCGGCTTTGCAGACCCTCCGTGGCATCGACCAGAACATGGAGACGACGCAGAATAGAATCTCGTCCGGCTATAAAGTCGACAGCGCCAAAGACAATGCCGCCTATTGGTCGATTGCGACCACGATGCGCTCGGATAACAAAGCGCTTTCCACAGTTCAGGACGCCTTGGGGCTTGCTGCTTCAAAAGCAGATACCGCTTATACTGGTCTGGATTCCAGTATTGACGTGCTCAGCTCCATCAAGTCCAAACTGGTTGCGGCGCGCGAACCGGGCGTGGACAAAGACAAGATCAACCAGGAAATCAACGAGCTGAAGAACCAGCTCGCCTCCATTGCCGAATCCGCTTCATTCTCCGGCGAAAACTGGTTGTATAACGAATCGACCAATCCTCCCACCACCAAGGAAATGGTCGCCTCCTTCAACCGCGCCAGCGACGGTACGGTGTCGGTTACCACATTGAAGTTTAACACGTCCGAGTCGACCCTGATCGATACTCAGAATGCTGAAAACGGCATCCTGACACGGACCACGACTGCGACCTGGGCCTACGGTACGACCACCACGACAGGCACCTATTACCTGCTGGACGCGGATTCGGTGACGCCTGCCACCGGCACCGAAATCACCCTGACCACCGACATGTCCAACGACGATCTCGATGGCATGATTTCGGCCGTCGACAAAATGCTTCAGGATCTGACCGATTCTGCTTCGACCTTGGGTGCGATCAGCAGCCGTATCGAATCCCAGGATACGTTCGTTAAAAACCTCAGCGATACGATCGACAAGGGCGTCGGACGTCTGGTGGATGCAGATATGAACGAGGAATCCACCAAGATCAAGGCACTGCAAACGCAGCAGCAACTTGGCATCCAGGCGCTGTCGATTGCCAATACCAATGCCGAAAACATCCTGACGCTCTTCAAGTAGTTTTTCGACAACGGGCCGGAGTTACAATTTTCGCTTTCTGCCGTGCCGCCGGTCATCGGCATCTGGTGGAATCGTTGGACCGCGCAACTGCCCTGGCGCGGTCCAACATATTTTCAGGAGATGCAGCCGATATAACTGCAAAATCCGCCGGGGCATTTTCGTCCTAAACCTGCCCAATCCCGTTAAATTATGTAGGGTGAGTGCCAATCGGCACGCCTGACCGCCTTGAGAAAATCCTCGCGCAAGTTTGGCCGCCTAGCTTCGACATCATGAAACAGGTGTTTGCGTTTGCCGTCATGCGGGAGACCGGGCCGCCTGTGATATCCTGCATGTCCTGAAAGGGTCCTGGGAATGATCCCGGGTATCAGGTTGATGATTTAAGCTTTGGGCCTTACCCGGCCAAAGGTATTGTGCGTCGATAACGCCATAGACGCGGTCTCGACGATTAGGGCCGTAAGGTCCGGGAGAAAATGACATGACCATGCCGCTCGCTCATTATCTGAAGGATTTCTCTGCACCGCCGCCAGCGCCGATGGCTGCGGAGGCCATGAGTTTCAACGATGATGCGCTGATGTTTCCGGATATGCCGATGCTTGAGCTTCCTCAGCCCGATCCGGTGGATGTGGAAAAAGAGCGGCAGGAAGCTTATGCGGAAGGCCAGGACGCGGGGGGCAAGGCGGCGGATGAACGTCACGCCGAAGTGCTCAGCACTCTCGAAAAGGCTCATGCTGAAGCGCTTCAGGAACTGACAGAAAAGCATCAGGCGGAGCTAGCGCGTGTGATTGCAGACGGGCTTCAGCAGATCGCCTCGGACCTGTCGCGCATTGTTGGTAGCCAGACGGTCGAGACATTGGCGCCCCTGCTATCGGATCTGCTTGTCGACAAGGCCCTGGAGGATATTTCCGGCCTGTTGAAGGCCGCTGTCCTGGAGGGAGCCGCGGGTCAAATCACCGTTACCGGACCTGCCGCGCTGTTCAAGCAACTTGCCGACCTCATGGAAGGTCAAGACCTGTTGCTTAAACATGTCGAGGCCGATGATCTCGACCTGACGGTCGATGTCGGTGGCGCGGCATTGGTCACCCGGATTTCCGCCTGGACGGCCAGTCTGAAGAAAGTTCTGGCATGAGCGACGCTGAAAATCACCACCACGGCAAGAACGAGATCATCGTTATCAAACGGCATGGCGGCGGCGATCACGATGGCGCCCATGGCGGCGCCTGGAAGATTGCCTATGCCGACTTCATGACAGCGATGATGGCCTTCTTCCTGGTCATGTGGCTGGTCAATGCCGCCAATGAGAAGACGACCGCCTCGGTTGCCAGCTATTTCAATCCGATCAAGCTGGCTGATGAAAAGCCAACCGAGAAGGGCGTGAAAAAGCCGGTCGATCAGGCTGAGGGCGAAGAAAGCAAGGAACGCTCGAAAATCAAGGCCGAAGAGGAGACGCTCGGCAAGGCGGCGGCAACCGGCGAGGACATGACCTCGACCTCGGGCGATAAGCCCGTCTATTCGGAAGCGGATCTGTTCGAAAATCCCTATTCCGTCCTGGCCGAAATTGCCCAGGAAGTTGGTCAGCAAGCCAATGTCAGCGCCAAGGGTGAAGGCGGAGCAAGTGAATCCGGCCCGTCCACCGGCGCGTCGGGCGGCGAGGCTTACCGCGACCCGTTCGATCCGGATTTCTGGAGCCAACAGATGCAGACGGCGCAGGGCAAGCCCGGTAAAGCCAAGCCTGACGAACAGCAAACCGTGGCCGAGACGGTGGCAAAGCCCGATCCGTTCGAGCAAAAGCCGGTCGATCAGCAGACTGCTGCTGCCGCCGCACCGGATGGAGCGCAGGGCAATCCCCCATCGAAGTCTCAGCCTGAGGCAAAGCCGCAGGTCGAAATCGACGGTCAGCAGGTAGCCATTGCCGTTCCCAAGGCGCGGCCTGATCCCAAGCAGGTTGCTCGTGAAGAGCAGAATGCATCGGCCGATAGCGATCAGACACAGCAGGCGGACCAGCTTAAGCAGCAAATCGCCTCCGAAATCGGTGGCGTGGCTGGTAAATTGGCCGAAGGGTTGATTGTGCAGCCGGCTGAAGGCGGATTGCTGATAACATTGACCGACCAGTCCCAGGCCCCGATGTTCGATGTCGGCTCCGCCGTGCCTCGCAAGGAAATGGTGCTGGCGATGGAAAAGATCGGCAAGTTGCTGGCGGAGCGCCAGGGTGCCGTGGTTATCAGGGGCCACACCGACGCACGCCAATATAAAGGCCCTGATAACGACAATTGGGGCCTCTCGATGTCACGCGCCCATTCGGCCTACTACATGCTGGTGCGCGGCGGGCTCGCACAAAACCGTATTACCCAGGTGTCCGGCTTTGCCGATCGCCGGCTGTTGAAGCCGGAGGACCCGTTGGCCGCTGCAAACCGGCGGATCGAGATCCTTGTTCAGGGAGACAAGAAGTAAGGTGATGACCGCGCGCAGATCCCTGGGTGCCAGATCTGGATTTTCCAGCTTCGCCTTCTATGGCGTGCTGCTGACCCTGGCTGTCGGCAGCCCTGTTGCCTGCGCGGGTCAGGCATATGCGGCAGGCCCAGCTCCAGCAAGCAACGCGCCGGGCCAGGCTCCTGCGGCCGGTGCAACCGGGCCTGCCACCAGCGTTCCCGCAGGTGGCGGCGACAGTGATAACCTGCCGCCTTATCTGATGTTGCGCTCTCTGCAATTTGTACAGGACTCAGTCGTTCGCGGTGACCATTCGGCTGCGGACATGCAGCGTTTTCTTCTGACCCGGATCGACAAGCGGCTGCGGACTGCGGTGTCTTCGGATTTCGAAGACCCGCGCAATGTCGATGCGGCGCTGATCTACACGATGAGCGGGGGTAATCCGGCAACGCTGGATTATCTCGTTGCCCGCGACGTTGATGGTCATTTCGACAACCGCGTCAGCGATATGTTGAGAAAATACTTGAGTGGCAAAGGCGTGCTGGTGGCAAGCTCGCTTGGCGAGATGGTGCCCCTCTATCAGAACGGTCGGGTCGGGCCTTATATCGCGTTGGTGGCTGGGAATGTCACCCTGGTGAAAGATCCGGCTGGGGCCCTTAAATTCTTCGATATCGCCCGCCTTGTTGCGCCCGGCACCATTGTCGAGGAAGCGGCCCTGCGGCGGTCCTTCCAGATTGCCATGGATACCGGCCAGAATGGTCGCGCCATGGCCTATGCCAATCGCTATGCCCGGCGCTTTCTCTATTCGCCCTATGCCAGCCAATTTGCCGATCTCCTGGTGCAATTGGTTGTCGATCATTTCTCGGAGCTGGATAAGAACGATATTCTGGCGACATTGGCGACCATGGATCCGGATCGTCAGCGGGAAGTCTATCTGCGCATTGCGCGCCGCGCGACGATCAACGGCAATCAGACTTTGGCCAGTCTTGCTTCCAGCCAGGCGCAAAGCCTGGCGGGCCTCCCAGATAAAAATGATCCGCAGGCGCTGCTTTATGGCGGCGCGGCGTTGATTTCGACCACCGACGTCAAAAACGCGCTGAGCACGATCTCACAATTGCCAAAAGATCAGCTGTCGGCCTCCGATAACGCCTTGCTGGAAGCAGCCAGAGCTGTTGCGCAGGAGATCATCACCTTGCCAACCGCGCCGCAAAACCCATCAAACACACCGCCTCCATTGGGGGACGAGTCTGCCCCAGGGGTTGCGGCCGATGTTTCCAATCAGCAGGACCCTGGCATGCCGGCCAATACCAAGGCCAACGCGCCACCCGTTGCGGGCGTTGGCACGGCGCCGGTCAATCCGGCCTCGGCAGATGCAAAGCAAAAGCCTGATCCGGAATTCCAGACATTCATGAGCGGCGGCCGATCTAAGCTTGAAGAAATAGATAAAATGTTGAAGGGGGAGGGCGTAACGAAATGATCGATGCCACTATTACAGCAGGTTCTGCCGCTTCACCAGCCTACAGCAGCAGCCGTGTTGATCAAGGCAAGGGCGCGGGCAAGGGTTTTCTAGACGCTCTGGCCGATACGGCTGACCGTAGCCAAGCGCAGGAGCAGAAAGCAGACGACGACGATGCTCCTGTGGATCAAGACCAGACACAGACCCGTTCGACTGCTGCTTTATCGTCATCGACCAAATCAACGACGTCCACAGCGACATCTGCTACAGCACATCAGGAGCATTCGGCCGAGGCGGAGCAGGGGAGTGTCGCTGATGATGAAGCCACTGGCGCCAGCGATGACGGCAAAGCATCGTCGCAAACGGTCGGCAATGCGCCGATAGCTGCTGGCGATTCCAAGGCTGCCGCACTGATTGCCAAGGCTTTGGCGAGCCAGACCAAGACCCAAACCCAAGCCCAGACCGAAACGCAGGCCCAGACACAAGGGCAAACAGAGACCGCATCTTCCTCCGGGGAGAAGACGGATGAGAGCCGCATGCTCGCAAAGCTTGTTGCTGCTCTGACCCAGCGGGATGACGCCACGACTGAGGCTGCTACTGCTGGCGCAAATGCGGAGGAAGCGCTCGCTGCCGAGACTGAAGGCGCTGGAGATGATACCGGCAAAATCGCCGTCAAAGGCCGTCAGGAAAATGGTACGCCTCTGCTCGCGGCCCTGGCAGCCCTCAAATCGACAACGACCGATGAGGAAGCCGCTACGGCGGCGGCTCAGTCAGACATGCCGGGGGTTACGAAAACCCAGACCAAGGACAGCTCCAAGACGGCAAAGCCTGCCACCGACGATACCAAAGACACTGCTGCAGAGCCAAAGGCAGCGACGGGTGCCCAGGATGCCTTGACATTATTGGGCGATTTGAGCGCTGGACAATTGCAGCACGCTGCACGTCAAGCAGGCAGCCAGACAGCAGCCGGGTCGGCCACCAGTGACGGCGATACGGCATTGACCGCCGTCGCCGGCCAGGTTGCGTCGCAGGATGACAAGACGGGTAAGATCGGCCAGGGTGCCACAGCGATTGATTTTGCCAAGCAGGCCAAGTCCGTCCAATCGGGGCAGCAGGATGCCGTTTCACCGGCGACCAAGGAAACGGTCAAGGATAGCAGTGCTGCGGATGCCCTGCATATGGTCACCAGCAGCGATACCTCGGCGGCGTCGCCTGCCGATGATACCGCAAGCCAGCCAGCAACGACAGGTATTGATCCGTTGCAGAATGTCAGCGTGCTTGACAGCCGACGCATTATTGCCCCGGTCAACACCAGCAATGGCGCCAATATTGCCGCATCCATGGCTGGTGACAGTTCCTGGGCGCAGGCGATGCATAGTCATGCTTCCGATAAGCTCAGTGCCAGCGAACAGATCAGCACCGATCGAACGATGAACACGCTCAAACTGAAGATGACGCCGGAAAATCTTGGAAGTGTCACGGCGACATTGAAGCTGACGAATGGCGAATTAACGGTCAGCCTGGTTGTTGAAAACAGCGCGGCTTATCGAAAGTTGAACGAAGACCAGAACGGTCTTGTGGCGGCGCTGAAAAGCCATGGCTTCTCCGTTGACAACGTCCAGATCAGCATAGCCAGCACTGAAAAGCCCAATAATGACAACCAGACCAATTCCCAGAGCCAGAACAGCAATCAGCAGAGCATGCAGCAGGGCGGTGGCAGTTCCAGCCAGGGCGGCAACCGTTCACAAACGCAGCCGATTTTTGATGTGTATGGACAGACATCCGGAGGTCCAGTCGATGATGCGGCACGTTCTGCGACGGTGGGCACCGGCGGCAATGCTTCTGGCGGTAGCGGTCAGCTTTACCTGTAACGAGGGCTACGCTTCGGCTTCAGCGGGATTATGCGAGCGCGAAATTAGCAGTGCTGCGGCCAAATATGGGATCCCCGAAGGGATCCTCTATTCGGTCGGCCTGACGGAAACCGGACGCAAAGGGTCACTTCAGCCTTACGCTCTCAATGTCGAGGGTAAGGCGCTGTTCCCCGATTCCATGACAGATGCCATGCAAACTTTCGCGCTGGCCAAGCAGCAGGGCGCGAAATTGATCGATATTGGTTGCATGCAAATCAACCATTATTTCCATCACGAGAATTTCCACTCGCTCGAAGAGATGTTCGACCCGAAACGGAACGTCGAATACGCCGCAAAATTCCTGGTCGCGTTGCATGGAAGACACGAAACCTGGACAATGGCAGTTGCGCGCTATCATGCAGGTCCTAACAACGATCCAGCGCAAAAACGCTATGTTTGCAGGGTTATTGCCAATCTCGTTGCAACCGGATACGGCAACTGGACCGCGAATGCGCGGCAATTTTGTCAGCAATAACAACCTGGCACGCCGGAAGTGATGGCTTATCTGTCAGAGATCACAATGTCTTTCTGTCAGCAAAAACAATCTTTGGTTGATTGCCTGCCCTGATCCTGCCCACATTAGCATCAAATAATTTTTTCATGTGCTCGCGGCTTTGCAAGCGTTTTGTTAACCTTTTTCACAGAAAAATAGTATGTGGTTAACGGCAGTGACACAAGATGTAGGTCAAATCACCTCTAAAATCTTAATCAACTATTAATAACTATCATTAACTTTCTACAGTTGTCGTTTTAGCCCCCGATTCGTACCCATTGTCGTGTTGAAACACCACACTGATTCGGAGGCGGACGAATGATCGTAGTGGTTGATGAGCGCGAGCTCGTTAAGAATGGATACACGTCTTTATTTGGACGTGAAGGAATACCTTCGACCGGGTTTGACCCGATCGAATTTGGTGAATGGGTTGCCTCGGCAGCCGATAGCGATGTTGCAGCCGTGGAAGCGTTTCTGCTTGGTCAGGGAGATCGCACAGGCGATCTGCCACGGGCCATCCGGGATCGTACGACGGCTCCGGTGATTGCGGTCAGTGACCAGCCATCGTTGGAAGCAACACTTGCCCTGTTTGACAGTGGCGTGGATGACGTGGTGCGCAAGCCGGTCCACCCTCGGGAAATCCTGGCGAGAGCTGCGGCCATTCGGCGGCGCCTGAAGGCTGTGGCCAACTATACCGAAATCGGCGCGATCCGCGTTTATTCGGATGGCCGCGATCCCGAGATCGGCGGAGAGATTTTCCCCTTGCCGCGCCGCGAGCGCCGCATTCTGGAATATCTAGTCGCCAATCGCGGCCGGCGGGTGTCCAAGTCTCAGATCTTCAATGCGATCTACGGCATCTTCGACGAGGAAGTCGAAGAGAATGTGGTCGAAAGCCATATCAGCAAGCTGCGCAAGAAACTGCGCAAGAAGCTTGGTGTCGACCCGGTCGATTCCAAGCGGTTCCTTGGATATTGTATTGATTGGAAATAACAATCTGGCGGCCACGCCGCCAGATTCTCAGGGCCTTGCAGCCGAATGTGCTCTTAAGCGTTTTTTCAAACAGCTTCACGCAAGGCCCACTTCATAATCTTCTCACACGACGATCGAATGGGGACGTGGTATGAGCCTTTCAGGCAGCATGAATACAGCCGTATCCGGTTTGCAGGCCCAAGCCAGCAAGCTGAGCACGGTCGGCGACAATGTCGCAAACTCGGATACGACAGGCTACAAGCGGGTATCAACCGCATTTTCCAGCCTAGTTGTCGGTTCCTCGGGCAGTGGAACCTATAATTCCGGCGGCGTGCAAACGACCACGGTCAACAGCATTTCCGAGGAAGGCTCTTATCAGTCGAGCACGTCGGAAACCGATCTGGCGATCAAGGGCGATGGCTATTTCGTCGTTCAGGACGAAGCGGGCAGCGTTTTCCTGACGCGAGCTGGCGATTTCCAGGCCGACGAGAATGGGTATATGGTTAATTCGGCCGGCTACACCCTGCTGGGCTATTCCTACGAAAATGGCGAGCCGGCCTCTGTTATAAACGGTTTTGAAGGTCTCGAACCCGTCAAGATTCAGGACAGCAGCATTTCTGCCAATGCTACGACCAATGCATTGATCGAAGGTAACCTGAAGTCCGGTTCTGATATCGTGACCAGCGATGTGCCCTCCAGCAACAGCGCCAGCGCCACATGGAGCTTCAAGAGCTCCATGGTTGCCTATGACAGCCTTGGTAACGCCAATCAGTATGACATCTACTATACCAAGACCGCCGACAACGAATGGCAAGCGGATATCTTCCGCACCAGCGAGGCAACTGACGAGACCAATTTCCCTTATACCAATGGTGTTCTCGGCAGCACGACCCTGACCTTCGATTCCGATGGCGCGGTCTCCAGTGGCGGGACATTTACCTTTACCGACAGCACGACCAGTTCGCCTCAGACGATTGAGGTGGATATGTCGACCATGACCCAGTTGAACTCAGCCAACTCCTCGGAAGGCGACGTGGATGGCAATGGCGCCAGCGCGGCATCCTCCGTCACGGTTAACAGCAACGGCAATATCGTTGCAACCTATCAGGATGGCTCGACCGCCAATCTCTACAAGGTGGCGTTGGCCACGGTTGCCAGCCCCGACAATATGAAATCGGTCAACGGCACGGCCTATCAGGTCACGGCGGATGCAGGCACGGTCGTGGTTGGTTTTGCCAATACAGGCAGCTTCGGCAGCATTAATTCCAAGACGCTTGAAAGTTCCAATGTCGATCTCGCGACGGAACTGACCAACATGATCCAGTCCCAACGCAGCTATAGCGCCAATTCCAAGGTGTTCCAGACTGCGGCGGATATGCTGGATACGCTGATCAGTCTGAAGCGGTAATCCTATTCTTTTAAAGGCAGTGTCATGTCTCTTTCGTCAACGATGAATACGGCGACAACTTCTCTCGGCAATACCGGCGTCCAGTCGCAGGCTCTGTCGAAGAATATTGCCAACTCCCAGACGGAAGGTTACGTCAAGCGTGACGCTGCCACTATTTCGACCAGCACCGGAGGAGCGCAGGTCGTTACGACCCGTTCCGAAGATGCTGTCTTGCAAAAGCAAATGCTTTCAGGGCAGTCCCAGGCGGAAGGGCAGGATACGCTCAATACCGGTCTGGACCAGTTGAAGGCACTTCTCGGCGGTAACGACTACGAATCGTCACCGTCGACCTATATCAACAAGCTGCGGGATGCGATGCAATCCTATGCCGCGCAGCCCAGCGAATTGTCCCTGGCGGAAACGGCGGTCAGCGCAGCCCAGGATGTCGCCACCTCGATTAACAATACGGCCGAGGGCATCAGTAACGTCCGGGCCCAGGCCGACGACGCCATCAAGGACGATGTCAACAAGCTCAACGATCTTCTGTCGCAGTTTGAAACCGTCAATCAGTCTGTGGTCAAGGCGACGGCGACGGGGAACGATCCCAACGACGCCCTCGACCAGCGCGACAAACTCGTCTCGGATATCTCGAAGATTGTCGGTGTATCGTCGGTCAAGCGCGATAACAACGACATGGCGCTGTACACCAATGATGGCACCGTGTTGTTCGACAAGCAGCCGAGGACGGTGACATTCGATTCGACCGGCGCTTACGGTGCTTCAACCGAGGGCAACTCGGTCTATATCGATGGCGTTCCCGTCAAGGCCGGTACGGGTGGAAACACCACGGCGGAAGGATCGATCGCCGCCAATCTACAGATCCGCGATTCGATTGCGCCGCAGATGCAGCAGCAGTTGGACGAGACCTCACGGTCGCTGATCAAGATGTTTTCGGAAACGGAAGAATCGACTAAAGACAATGACATGCCGGGCCTCTTCACATGGGAAGAGGGAACGACGCCGGAAGATGGAACGCTTGTTTCCGGTATTTCGGAATCATTCAAGGTCAACAGCGCTTACGTGACCGCGGAAGATGGTGATCCGACGCTTCTGCGCGATGGCGGCGCCAATGGCTCGAATTACACCTGGAATACAACGGAAGGTGTCAGTTATTCGGAATTGCTCGACGACCTTGTCACAGGTTTCGAAGATGAAATGGACTTCGATTCATCGGCAGGTCTCGGTGACACCTCCAATGTCCTAGACTATGCCTCGAACTCCGTCGGTTGGCTCGAAAGCTATCGTTCGACGGCTGATTCAGCCAATGAAACCAAATCCGCCTTGTCGCAGCGGGCCACGGAAGCCTATCAGAACAAGACCGGCGTCAATCTCGATGAAGAATTGTCGAAGATGCTTGATATCGAGCAATCCTACAAGGCTTCGACCAAGCTGATGAACGCTGTCGATGAGATGCTGAAATCCCTCTTGGAGATCGCATAAGCCATGAAGACATCGAGCATATCCAGTCTTACCATCCAGAACGCCATGCGTCTCACGATCAGTGATGCGCAAAAGCAGATGTCGGATGCTCAGACAGAAGTGACGACCGGCAAATACGCAGATGTCGGAACAGAACTTGGCGCCAAGACCTCTTCAGCCGTGGATCTCAATCGGGATTCTCTGCGCGTGCAGTCCCTGATGGACACCAATTCCATCGTCTCGACCCGTCTCGATGCATCTCAGACGGCGTTGGATACGATTGCATCGGCAGCAACAACAATGCAGTCGACGCTGGTTGGTCTTGGTACCAGCACTGACAGTACGACGCTGGACTCCGCGCAAAAAACCATGAAAAGCGCGATGGACAGCTTCATTGACGCCGCAAATACCTCTGTGAACGGTGAATATCTGTTTTCTGGTATTAATACCGATGTGAAGCCGATCACCGATTACTACTATATCGATGACGACGATAATGAAACGGACGCCAAGCAGAATTTTGACAATCTGTTTTCCGGATATTTTGGCATGTCGCCTGACGATGATGGGGTCAGTGGCATCAGCGCTGACCAGATGGACGATTTCATGGAGAACGTCCTTGAGCCATCCTTTGACGGGGCGGACTGGACGGACAATTGGTCGGCGGCCACCGATGAGACAATGACGAGCCGGATCAGCAAAAACGAAGTTATTCAAAGCTCATCCAGCGCCAACTCCGATGGCTTCCGCTATACGGGCCTTGTTTCGGTGATCGGTAGCGAAATGCTGAATGGCAATTACTCGACCGAAACCCGCAATGCGATGATCTCCAAGGCGATCGAATATTCCGGTCTTGCCGTTTCCGGTATCAATGACGAGCGCACACAATTGGGCCTGTCCCAGGAACGTGTCACCAATGCAAACGATTCTTTAACGTCCCAGAAGGACATTATTGAAAACCAATTAAGCAATTTGACCGGTGTGGATGCCTATGAAGCATCGACCCGTTTGAACAACCTGCAATCTTTGGTCGAGACGTCATACACCTTGACCGCACGCTTGCAGAAGCTCAGCCTTGTGGATTACCTTTGATGATCAAAGGTGGGGTGGAGTAGAGGAAATCTAGATGTACCAGTTTTCCTACAATGAGATTATGGAGGATGGGGTTGCCGACGCTAAGGAGCGTGAGCGCCAGGTTCTCGACAGATCGATAGACTTGCTGAGCCAGGCCAGGACTGCCGGAAAATACGGTCGTGAAGGCATTGAGGCTCTTTACTATACGCGCCGCGTCTGGATCCGCTTCATTGAGGATCTCAAGCAGCCGGACAACCAGCTTGGCACGGAACTTCGAGCCAATCTCATTTCAATTGCCCTTTGGATATTGAAGGAATGTGACCGCATCAGAAAGCGGGAATCCGACAATTACCAAGGCATAATCGATGTAACCACCATCATCAGGGATGGACTTAAATGAAGAGCACCTTGCGAATCTCGCTGAAATCCGGGGAACGAATCTTTATCAATGGTGCCGTTTTGCGCGTCGATCGGAAGGTTGCCCTCGAATTCTTGAACGATGTGACCTTTCTGCTGGAAAATCACGTGCTCCAGCCGGAAGACGCCAATACCCCGCTACGCCAGCTCTATTTCATCGCCCAGATGATTCTCATCAATCCGGAAGGCAAGGAACAGACGTTGACCATGTTCCGCAAGTCGATCGTGATGTTGCTGTCCTGCTTCCAGGATGACGAGATCCTGGCTGAATTGAAGCGGATCGACGCTCAGGTCGTCTCAGGGCGCGCCTTCGATGCATTGAAGGCCATTCGCGGTCTTTATCCGCTCGAGGACAGAATCCTGAACAACCAGGAAATGGCGCCGGCAACCATCGAACAGATCCGCAAGGAGATCGCACCATGGCGGTAGAAGCAACGAGCTCTGCGACGTCTACGAGTTCCTCGTCCTCTTCGAGCTCGGCGACTTATACCAATCCGTTCGCCAACGCATCGGCCAACTCGGACGCGGCTGACGCATCCATGGACTATAATAGCTTCCTTCAGCTTCTGATCGCCCAGTTGGAGAACCAGGATCCGACGGATCCAATGTCTGCCACGGAGCAGGTGACTCAGCTCGCAACCTATTCGCAGGTCGAGCAGTCCATCAAGACCAATACCTTGCTGCGCAGCATGTTGCAGGCAGAAGCCTTGACACGGGCCGGCGATATCGTCGGCAAGACGGTGACAAGTTCGGACGGCGAAACGACGGGTGTTGTCTCCAACGTCAAGGTCGCCGACGACGCCGTGACACTCACCACCAGCAGCGGTGGAACAGTAGAGTTGCAGACCGGCGTCAACTTCTCGAGCGGCTCCTGATCGCTCATTTCCATCCAACCGGAACTGGTCGAGATGGAAAGTGCAAAAGGCTTTAACGACTGTAAAATTCCTCAAATCGATTGGGATTTGAGGAATTTTGCTTTATCAATTGAGTCGTGTCGGGCGGCATGATGTCGCTGGAGGAATGCCGATGAATGAAGCAGATGCCCTCGATATCATGCGCGCCGCTGTATGGACCGTGCTGATTGCCTCGGGGCCAGCCGTTCTGGCCGCGATGATCGTCGGCGTCGTGGTCGCCTTGATCCAGGCATTGACCCAGATCCAGGAAATGACCCTGACATTCGTCCCGAAAATCGTTGCGATCATGGTGACGATTGGCATTTCCGCTCCCTTTGTTGGATCTCAAATTTCGATTTTTGCCAATCTTGTGTTTTCCCGGGTCCAATCCGGGTTTTAAATCAATATGCAGCCGTTCGTCCTGAGACTTTCGCCTTGAGATAAGGGCATCCTCGCGCAAGCTTTGTCCGCTAATCCTGTCGCCATAATGGCGGATTCTCGTTCCGCCAGCCTTCTCATGAAGAGATGGAACAGGACATGGCGCAAGCACCGACGACCTCACTTCCGACAATTGCCAATAATCGCGGCCGAGAAATCGGCTTTGCCATGGGCATTGTCGCTATTCTCTGCATTCTCTTTCTACCGATCCCACCCTTCCTGATCGATATGGGGCTGGCGTTTTCCATTGCCCTTTCCGTTTTGATCCTGATGGTGTCGCTCTGGATACAACGGCCGCTGGATTTCTCATCTTTCCCGACCATTCTGCTGATTTCGACCATGGTGCGCCTGTCGCTGAATATCGCGACAACGCGGGTTATCCTGTCGCATGGTCATCAGGGTCATGATGCGGCTGGCAGCGTCATCGCCGGCTTTGCCAACCTGGTCATGTCCGGCGATTTCGTGATTGGTCTGATCGTCTTTGCCATTCTGGTCACCGTCAACTTCATCGTCATCACCAAGGGTGCCACCCGTATCGCGGAAGTCGGCGCCCGCTTCACGTTGGATGCCATTCCCGGCAAGCAGATGGCGATCGATGCCGACCTTTCGGCAGGGATTATCGAGGAAAGCGAAGCTCAACGCCGGCGCAAAGAGCTGGAGCAGGAAAGCTCCTTCTTCGGCGCGATGGACGGTGCCTCGAAATTCGTACGCGGCGATGCGGTCGCTGGTCTGATCATCACCGCCATCAATATCGTCGGTGGCATTATCATCGGTTACTTCCGCCATGGCATGCCCATCAGCGAAGCAGCGGATGTGTTCGTCAAGCTCTCGGTGGGCGATGGTCTGGTCTCGCAGATCCCCGCTCTGATCGTTTCGCTCGCCGCCGGCCTGCTCGTCACCCGTGGCGGCAATGCCGGGTCCACGGACGAAGCGGTCATCAACCAGCTGAGCGGCTATCCGCGTGCGTTGTCGGTTGCCTCCGCTCTGATGTTCCTTCTGGCGATCATTCCGGGCCTACCCTTGCTGCCCTTCGTGATCCTGGGCGGTATCATGGCGTTCGGCAGCTGGTACATTCCCCGCCAGGTGGAAGCCGTGAACCTTGCGAAGCGCCAGGTCGAGGAAAAGAAGGTTATTCAGAACAAGGAAGCCGAAAAGGATTCGGTCAAGAGCGTGCTGAAAACCTCCGAGATCGAGCTGGCGCTCGGCAAGCTGGTTTCGACCCGCCTGCTGGGTTCGCATCAGGAACTGGCTTTCCGCGTCGGCAAGATGCGCAAGAAATTCGCCAGCCAATACGGTTTTGTCGTACCCGAAATCAAGGTGACGGATGATATCGGTATACCGGACAAGTCCTATCATATTCGGGTCCATGGCACGACCATCGCCTCGAACTTGTTGCGGGTTGGCGAAGTGCTTGTTGTCACCGGCAACGGCCGCAAGCCGCGCATTCCCGGTGACGAGATTCGCGAACCTGCCTTTGGCATGCCAGCCGTATCGATCATGGAAGCCTTTACCGAAGACTTGAAGCGCGAAGGCTTTCATCCTATCGACAATGTCTCTGTCGTGCTGACCCATTTGAGCGAGGTTATCCGCAACAATCTGCCTCAGCTCTTGTCCTATAAGGACGTAAAAATCCTGATTGATCGGCTCGATCCCGAATATAAGAAGCTGGCAGACGAAATCTGCTCCTCGCATATGTCCTATTCAGGCTTGCAAGCCGTGTTGAAACTGTTGTTGGCCGAACGGGTGTCGATCCGTAACCTGCATCTGATCCTTGAGGCCGTGGCCGAATTGGCGCCGCATGTGCGCAAGACCGAGCAGATCGTTGAGCATGTGCGTGTGCGCATGGCGCAGCAATTGTGCGGCGATCTGACCGACAATGGCGTGCTGCGGGTTCTGCGATTGGGCAGCAAATGGGATCTGGTCTTCCATCAAGCCCTGAAGCGTGACAACAAGGGTGAGGTTGTCGAATTCGATATCGACCCGCGTTCGCTGGAAGAGTTCAGCGAGCAGGCAAGCCGGGTTATCCGTGAATTCATGGACCGCGGCCTGCCTTTCGTGCTTGTCACGTCGCCGGAAACGCGGTCTTATGTGCGCATGATTATTGAACGCTTGTTTGCAACCCTGCCGGTGCTGTCACATGTCGAATTGGCCAAAGGCATCGAAATCAAGATTCTGGGATCGATTTCATGATCACTGATCCGCAAGGATCGGTACTGGCGGTGTTCCTGGTTTTTTGCCGTATCGGTTCCTGTTTCATGACCATGCCGGGCTTTGCCTCCTCGCGCATTCCCACCCAGATCCGCCTGTTGGTCGCGTTTGCGGTCTCCATTGCCTGCACGCCGCTCGTCTGGGATACGGTTTATCCCAAGGTGAGCGGCGGCGGTTCGATTTTCGTCGCGCTGATCTTTACGGAAACGCTGATCGGCGCGGTCTTTGGGCTGATTACCCGATTTTTCACGCTGGGCCTGCAATTTGCCGGTGCGATTCTGACGATGATGATCGGTTTCAACAGCACGGCCACGGCGGATGTTCTGGAAGACGGTGCCGAAAACCAGATGACCAACATGATCAGCTTTTGCGGGCTGATGATGTTGTTCATGATGGATTTTCACCATGTCATCTTCCGGGCGTTGATCGACAGCTATTCGGTTATGCCGATGGGCGGCGTGCCAGATACCCAGAAGATGCTGATAACGCTGACGGATACCGCCTCGCGGACCTATATGCTGATGCTGCGGCTTTCCAGTCCCTTCATCATCTATGGCCTGATGTTCAATCTCGGCGTCGGTCTGGTCAACAAGCTGGCACCGCAGATCCCGGTCTACTACATCTCCACCCCCTATCTTATCACCGGGGGAATGCTGCTGGTCTATTGGTCGATCGGGGTGATGATGCGCCAGTTTGCCGATGCTTTCATACCGATCTTCCTGGGGCATTAGAGTTTGTCAGGGAGGAGTGGAATGCGGTTTTGCGTCCGGAAATGTGTAAATTAAGAGAGAGTTAGAGATTTTTTCACGCTTCAAAAGCGAAGATGCTCTAACATGAGAGGGGCACTGACATGACAGAGCCAGGGATGCCAGGGATGAGAGCGAGCTCTCGATGAGGCCGTGTCATGGGACCTGATAAGAAATCCAAGAAATTGAAGCGGCTGGTGGCCGTGCAGCGGCATTTGGAAAAGATCGCCGAGTATGATCTCGTCGAGACCGCGCGCCAGCGCCAGGAAATTGCCGCTGGCCTCGAACGGGTGATTGAGGCACTGGGTTCGATGGACCCGGTGCATAGGCTGTTTGCCCAATCCTATGCGGATCGCTTCGACCGGCTTTCGGGCGATGACCGGCGCATGGCCGATGTGCAGCGGGTGCAGGAAAACAAGGTTCTGCGCCAGCGCACCAAGGCGGAACGGCTGCAAGACAAGATGATTGAGGCGCGCGGACACGAGGATCGCGAGGCCGAGGACGAAGCGCTTCAGGATCTGATCGACCTGACATTTGCCACACCAGCCTCCAGCAAGCTTCACGAGAGATAGTGGTTCCAGTTGATTTTCAGGGAACGAACACCGTGGCTATTTCTCCTCCAAGCGATCTTGTTATGGATGTTGTGCGGGCGGCCGAACCGTCTGCCATGGCAGAGGCCCAGCAAAGGCTGCAATCGGCACGCGCCAGTGTGCAGGCCGCCAGCCTGAACGAAAAAAGCGCCGGCTTCGACGTGGCGATGAACACTTTGAACGACGGCGCTTCCACCAAGGCGGGGCTTGCCAATCGCGCCACCAATACGATCAAGGCGAGCGATATTCCCAAGCCTTACCGGCAATATGAAGGTATCGTGTTGCAGAATTTCATTTCCAACATGCTGCCCAAGGATAGTGAAGCTGTTTTTGGCAAGGGCAATGCTGGCGAAATCTGGAAAAGCATGATGGCCGAGCAGATCGGCAATACCATTTCCGAGCGTGGTGGCGTTGGCATTGCCAAGCAGATGTATGCCGATGAAATGGCAAAACTGCGCAACAAGGGCGCCCAGAACGCTACGACAGACCCTGCTCAGCAGAACATGGCGCAGATGCGGCTTGACGAGATCGAGCGCAAGTCACTCGGCCTTGCGGGTTCCGATGAGGCAACTGACACGGTAAAGGTGCCCTTCTCTGGCGCAGCCACAGTCTGATCTTTTCAGCGTAAGGCACGCAGTTTGTAGCGGTGCATGATTATCCCGCACGCCTGGGATGCCTGCCTTGCTATTGGGCTCATCCCACCAATATGCGCAGATTAAAAAGTGACACCAGCCCCGGCGCCACAGCGCAGGCGCTTGGCGGTCGGAATTCAAGGAACAGATTTTTCATGGAACATGTGTCCAACGACTACCGGATCAAGACCGTTCTCGGTCGTCTCGAAATGATTGTCGATAACGAAAATCATCGAATTGGCAAGGATCCGCAGTTTGATTTCAAGGTTTCGAACGCCCACAAAAGCCGCTGCCTCTATGAACTGACAATGTTGTTTCGCGATACCGATCCCAAGGAAATTGCCATCAATTATGTCGAGCAGATGCATGGGCTGAAGAAAAAGCTGGCCTTGAACGCAAGACGAGTCGAGGCACATCTGGATGCCGTGCGCGCGGTGGCCGATATTCTGCGCAGCGCTGTTCAGGATGCCGATAATGATGGTACCTATTCCCAGGAACAGTTTCTCTACAGAGAAAATTAATGGTCAAGATTGTCATTGCCGGCGTATGGGCCTGCATCGTCGCTCTCGTCGCCGTTTACTTTTCCATCCAGGTGGCCACCGCGCCACCACCGGTCGAAGAGGTCAAGGCACCGCCGACTGAAGTGGTGCGCGGAGAAGCCATCACTGTGCCATTTCTCGAGAATGGTAAGGTGAAAGGCTATTTCATTGGTCGGTTCTCCTTCATGGTCGACAAGGAAAAAGCTGGCGCCATGCAAATGCCGATGACGGCGCTGATGACGGACCAATTGTTTACCCTGCTGGTCGGCAACTCGATGGTTGATCTGTCAAAATCGACCAAGCTCGATGTTGACGGTTTCAAGCAGGCCATCAAGACCGGCATCAACAAACGCCTCGGCAGCGATGTCATCAATGACGTGCTGATCGAGCAGTTGGACTTCCTCGGCAAGGACGATATCCGCGAAGGTGGTGGCGGCAAGCCGAAGCTGCTGCCAGCGGTCAAGATCGTTGAGGGAGAGAAGGCCCCGGAAGGTGCGGCGCCTGCACATTGATACGAACGGCCATTGAAGATGGCAGTTGGTACTCCGGTTTCGAATATTTCAAGCCTTTGATGCATTTGAAATATTCGAAATCCTTTGAGGGTGAGGATGGGGTTCACATCTTCGCGCCTGCCTATGAGAGACATGGCTGGAGCGATCGCGGTAAACGAAGTATAAACGAAAAGCCTGTATTTCTAGCGGGCTACTTAAGTCGGATTTTATGCCTGCCTGTTATTCTGCGTATGGTTTCAATCTGGCTTGTCATGTTTATGAACACTGTTACCACGCGCAAAGCCCCTGTCGCAGATGCTGATGAACAGATCAGCACGGCGCGCCTTATTCATAGGGTTCGCCAGGATCTGGCCGGAGACTGGGGTCGCCTCCATCATGATGATGAGTTCCACCCGATGAACCTGATTTCAACCGCAGAGCAGATTGCCCCGAAAAAGATCCTGTTTGGCATGCCGATCTTCGATCTCTCCTGGATTTCCGGCCTCAGCCTGATCGCTCAATATGCGGCAACGCCTGGCGCACATGCGCAGGTCTCCTTCCTGAATGCCAACAATATCAACATCATGCTCAGGGATGCCGCCTATCGCGATGTCCTTAAAGGACATATCGTTCTGCCTGATGGGATCGGTATGGACCTTGCGGCGAGCATCATCGATGGCGAGCCCTTTGCGGCCAATCTGAACGGTACGGATTTCGTGCCTGCCCTGTTTACCTATATGGAAGAGCCGCGCCGTATCGGCCTGATCGGCGCAAAGCCCGGTGTGCTGGCGGGTGCTGTCGCCCGTTTCCGCAAACATGCGCCATGGCACGAATTCGTACCGGTGGCCGACGGCTTTTTCGACAATGAGGAGTTGCCGATCATTCTCGAACGGCTTGAGGACGCCAAGATCGACGTGCTGCTGGTCGGCATGGGCACTCCCTTGCAGGAAAAATGGATTGCCCAGCATATCAAGCCGGAGCATGCGCGTGTGGTGTTCGGCGTCGGCGCGCTGTTTGATTTTGTCTCGGGCACCATGCCACGCGCACCGCAATGGATGCGCAAAATCCGCTGTGAATGGCTCTACCGGTTGACACGGGAGCCGAGCCGGTTGTGGCGGCGCTATCTGATCGGTATTCCGGTCTTCCTCTTGCATGTGCTGCGCTTCAAGCTGTCGGCCCGCCGCGACAAGGCTTCTACCGAGCAATGATTGCGTTGATCGCGACCATGCCAAATTTTGATCCGAATTACTGGTTTTGCATTTTGAAAGCGGAGACGGGAATGGTAGCTACCATTCATTCTCCCATGAGCCGGTAAACCGGCTCCTATCGCTTTCAGCAAGAGGAAACCAGACGTGGCAACGGTGATTGACGGAAAGCAGGTTGCGGCTTCGGTAATCGAGGCCGTCAGGATCAGTTCCGAGGCATTCGAAAGAGACAGCGGCCAGAAGATCGGTCTTGCCGTGATCATCGTCGGCGATGATCCGGCCAGCCACGCCTATGTCGGTTCCAAGGGCCGGATGGCCAAGCAATGCGGCTTTAATTCGGTTCAGCATACCTTGCCGGAAGAGACCAGCCAGCAGCAATTGCTGGATCTGGTGGCAAGCCTTAATGCCGATCCCGCCATTCATGGCATCCTCGTGCAATTGCCGCTGCCCAGGCATTTCGACAGCGAGGCGGTCATCCAGTCCATCCTGCCGGAAAAGGACGTGGATGGTCTGCATGTCGTTAATGCCGGTAAGCTGGCGACCGGGGATCTCGAAACCGGGCTGATTTCCTGCACGCCCGCAGGTGCCATGTTGCTGGTGCGCCAGATCCACGGGGCTGATCTCTCCGGTCTGAATGCGCTGGTGATTGGTCGTTCCAACCTGTTCGGCAAGCCGATGGGCCAATTGCTGCTCAACGCCAATGCCACCGTGACCATGTCCCATTCCCGCAGCCGCGATTTGGCCTCCTTGGCCCGCCAGGCCGATATTCTGGTGGCAGCGGTCGGGCGGGCTGAAATGGTCAAGGCCGATTGGGTGAAAGAGGGCGCGACCGTGATCGACGTTGGCATCAACCGCGTCGCCGCCCCTGAAAAAGGCGAGGGCAAGACCAAACTGGTTGGCGATGTCGCCTTTACAGACTGCGCTCAAAAGGCGGGTGCCATCACCCCCGTTCCCGGCGGTGTTGGCCCGATGACCATCGCCATGCTGATGGCCAATACGGTGATTGCGGCCTATCGTGGCGCAGGCAAGCAGCCGCCGAAATTCTGAGTCATTTTCCAGGCGCCGGGCCAGTCGAGGCCCGGATGACCAGTTCAGCCTGCCAGATTTCCTGGAGGGGAGGCCCCGCCGGGGTCTGGGCTATGTCGGCGATCAGCCGTTGCGCCACCCGCCTTCCAGCATCTCTCAGCGACGAGCGCGTCGTGGTCAGCGGTACGCGGAAATGTTCCGGCTTTAGCAGCGGCAGATCGTCGTCATGGGCGACCAGCGAAATATCCTGACCCACAGTCAGCCCGGCATCGTTGATGGCCCGCACGGCGCCCAGTGCCAGAACCGTACTGGCACAGAGCACGGCGGTTGGACGTTCTGGCTGATGGAGCAGGGCGCTCATCTGCCGGTAGCCCCATTCGTCGGTCATCAGCGTATGGCTGATTGCCTCTGGCGGCAGGGCAAGGCCTGCGCCTGCAAGCGCCTTTTTTGTGCCTTGCAATCGGCGCAAGGCGAAATCGAGGTCTGCCGGACCGTTCAAAAGCGCAAAACGGCGATGGCCAAGCCCGATCAGCAGCTCCGTCGCCTGCCGGAAAGCACCTTCATTGTCGATATCAAGATAGGGATAGTCTTCCGGTATGCCCTGCGAGCGGCCATGGATGATGAAAGGCACCGAAAGTGATTTCGCCATGGCAATGCGGGGGTCACTGGCCCTGAGATAGGCGAGATAGAACGCATCCACGGCGCCGCTGCCGACAAGGCCACGAATGGCCTGCTCTTCCGCCTGGGGATGGGCCGGAATGATGACGAAGTGAAATTCATGCTGAAGACAAGTTTCGGCCAGCCCGCTCTGGAATTCCGCGAAATGGATATCGGAGCTGTGATCCGGGGAAATCGGCATGACCAGTCCGAGCGACCCGGCCTTGCCGGTCGCCAGCCGCAGGGCTGCGCGGTTAGGCCGATAGCCGGTCTCGGCGGCGGCCTTGGCAACGCGCTGGCGGGTCTCTTCGTTGACCTCCGGATAGCCGTTCAATGCCCGGCTGATCGTTGTCTGCGACAGGCCGAGCATCTGCGACAATTGCTTCAAATTCACGAGGTTTATTTCTCCCTTTCCCTGGGTCTCCCGCGCCCAAAGCGCTTGCAAATTAGCAGGAGAGGCAGGTGCTGCAAATCGAAAATCTATTTTTAAACCCCATCCCTTTCCCAAACCGGTCGCTGCTCCATTTTTAACGAGACAGAATGGTTTGGTGTTTTTGAAAAGGCTTGACTCTGCAACAAGCAATGGAGATGTTTGCCCACCAAAGCGCTTTGGAAGCTGGATAATGGTGATGGCAGGATCACCCCCGCTTGGGAAACAGGCTCTTGGAAACAGGGATTGGGGAAACAGGCATTGGTTAAAGGGAGGACTTTCGTGAAAAAACATCTGCTTATGGGGATTGCCGCTTTATGCCTGGTTGCAGGCGGCGCAAACAGCGCCGAGCTGAAGTTCAAGCCGGGCGAAGATGCAAGGTTCAACTGGAAGAGCTATGAGGAATTTTCCAAGTCTCACCAGTTAAAGGGCCAGACCATTACGATTTTTGGCCCCTGGCGTGGCGAAGACCAGGCGCTGTTTGAAAGCGTGCTCGAATATTTCCGCCAGGCCACCGGCGCCGACGTCAAATATTCCTCCTCGGAAAATTACGAGCAGCAGATCGTCATCGACACCCAGGCGGGCAGCCCGCCCAATGTCGCCATTCTTGCCCAGCCAGGTCTGGTCGCCGATCTCGCCTCCAAGGGTGCTTTGACGCCGTTGGGTGAGGAGAATGGGCCGTGGCTGAAGGACAATTTCTCCGCAGGCCAGTCCTGGGTCGATCTTGCCACCTTCAAGGGCAAGGACGGTAAGCCGCAGATTTATGGCTTCCCCTACAAGATCGATATCAAGTCACTAATCTGGTATGTGCCTGAGAATTTCGAGGATGCGGGCTATGACGTACCCAAGTCGATGGAAGAACTGAAGGCACTGACCGAAAAGATCGCGGCCGATGGCGGCACCCCCTGGTGCATCGGGCTCGGTTCCGGCGGTGCGACCGGCTGGCCTGCGACCGACTGGGTCGAAGACATGATGTTGCGGCTCTATCCGGCTGACGTCTATGATAAGTGGGTGAAGAACGAGATCAAGTTCGACGACCCGCAAGTGGTCAAGGCCATTGAGGATTATGGCTGGTTCTCGCGCAATCCGAAATTCGTCGATGGCGGCGCGGCGGGCGTGGCCTCCACCGATTTCCGCGATAGCCCGAAGGGTCTGTTTACCTCCCCGCCGAAATGCTACCTGCATCATCAGGCCTCCTTCATTCCGTCCTTCTTCCCGCAAGGCACGGTCGTTGGCCAAGACGTCGACTTCTTCCCGACCCCGAATTATGCCAGCAAGCCGGAACTCGGCAATCCGGTAGAGGGTGCTGGCACCCTGGCGATGATCACCAAGGATTCGCCCGGTGCGCGCGCCTTTATCGACTTCATCAAGACCCCGATCGCCCATGAGATCTGGATGGCGCAGTCCGGCTTCCTGACCGCCTTCAAGGCGGCCAATCAGGATACCTATGCCAACGACCCCTTGAAGAAACAGGGCAAGATCCTGCTGGATGCCACCACGTTCCGGTTTGATGGTTCCGACCTGATGCCGGGCAAGATCGGTGCGGGCGCTTTCTGGACCGCGATGGTCGATTATGCCGGTGGAAAATCTGCCGACGAAGTCGCCAAAGGCATCCAGAAATCCTGGGACGGCCTGAAATAACACCGCAATAGCGCGAGGTATCGCAGCCTGAAACTGCTGCGATATCTGGTGTCCATATCGATCAGACGGGTTGGGAGGCCGGGTCCGTGGAACAGCTTTTATACGCATTGATCACCATCGTTATCGGCGTAGGTGCGGCGCTGGCCTATTTCTTCGGGTCGAACTTCATTCTCGACCGGCTGTTTCCCGCCAATATCCCGGATCTTTCCCGCGCCTCCCGCAATCTGCGGATCGCAGGCCAGATCCGGCCCTGGCTGTTTCTCGGCCCGGCGCTGCTGTCGCTCGGCGTCTATCTGGTCTATCCGCTGTTTTCGTCGATTGCCTATTCGGTCTATGACCGTTCCGGGACCCAGTTTGTCGGTCTCGACAATTACCGCTGGATGATTTTCGATCGCGAATTCCGGGAATCGATCTTCAACAATATCCTCTGGTTGATCGTGGTGCCGACCGGCGCCACCCTGTTCGGTCTGGTGATCGCCGCGCTCACCGACCGGATCTGGTGGGGCAATATCGCCAAGTCGCTGATTTTCATGCCGATGGCGATTTCTTTTGTCGGCGCCTCGGTGATCTGGAAATTCGTCTATGATTACCGCGACGCCAATGCCGAGCAGATCGGCCTTCTCAACGCCATTGTCGTCTGGTTCGGCGGCACACCGCAGGTTTGGATTTCCCTGCCGTTCTGGAACAATTTCTTCCTGATGGTCATCCTGATCTGGATTCAGACCGGTTTTGCCATGGTGCTGCTGTCGGCTGCCCTGCGCGGTATTCCCGAAGAAACCATCGAGGCTGCGGTGATTGATGGCGCCAATCCCTGGCAGATCTTCATGAAGATCAAGGTGCCGCAGATCTGGGGTACGATTGCCGTTGTCTGGACGACGATCACCATCCTGGTGCTGAAGGTTTTCGATATCGTGCTGGCCATGACCAATGGCCAATGGCAGAGCCAGGTTCTCGCCAACCTGATGTTTGACTGGATGTTCCGAGGTGGCGGGGATTTCGGCCGGGGTGCTGCGATTGCCGTTGTCATCATGCTGATGGTGGTGCCGATCATGATCTGGAATATCCGCAATGCACGCCGGGAAATGGGAGGCCATTGAGATGCGCACACGGGTTCTCTCTCCACTGAATATTGCGGTTCATACGACGGTTCTGCTGCTGGTGCTGGTCTGGACCATCCCAACCATTGGCCTGCTGGTGACGTCCCTGCGCGACAAGAACCAGATCGTCGCCTCCGGCTGGTGGACGGCGCTGACCAGTTCCAGCCAGAAAGGCATTTTTCGCGCCCCCGGTGGCGAAGCGCAGCGCCAGGAGGGCGCAGCTTACGTAATATCCGGCAATGTGCTGGAGGGCGGGTCCGGCACGGTCAGTGCATTCGGAACATCCAGCCTGAAGCCGGAGGAATTCGAAGCCGGTGCGACAGCCCAGCTCAAGGACGGCCAAACGTTGACGGTGGCCGCAGACGGTACCTTCAAGCTGACCTCGAATGCATCTTTCGAGGGATCGCGTGGCCAGCGTATTTTCTTCACGGCCGAGCAGCCGCCGCGTTTCAGCCTCGACAACTATCGCACGGTGTTGAATGCCGAGGGCATTGGCAAATCTTTCATCAATTCGCTGACGGTTGCCGTTCCCGCTACCATTATTCCCATTCTTGTGGCCGCCTTTGCCGCCTATGCGCTGGCCTGGATGCCCTTTCCGGGCCGCTCTCTCTTGCTTGCGGGCATTGTTGGCCTGCTGGTTGTGCCGCTGCAAATGTCGCTGATCCCGCTTCTGCGGATCTATAATGATGTCGGGGCGTTTTTCGGGGTGCCGTCCAAGACCTATCTTGGCATTTGGCTGGCACATATGGGTTTTGGCCTGCCACTCGCCATCTATCTCTTGCGCAATTACATCGCCGGATTGCCGCGTGAAATCATGGAATCGGCAAGGGTGGACGGCGCCAGCGATTTCGAGATCTTCATCAAGATCGTCCTGCCGCTGTCCTATCCGGCGCTGGCGTCCTTCGCGATCTTCCAGTTTCTGTGGACCTGGAACGACCTGCTGGTCGCCATGGTGTTTCTGGGGACCGGCAATGACGAACTAGTCCTGACCGGCCGCCTCGTCAACCTGCTCGGTTCGCGCGGCGCTAATTGGGAAATTCTCACGGCCTCTGCCTTCATCACCATTATCGTGCCGCTTTTGGTGTTTTTCGTACTGCAACGCTATCTGGTGCGCGGTCTGCTGGCCGGGTCCGTCAAGGGTGGCTGATCGCGTTTTCGACGGCTTGTTTTCCCTCCCTCCCTAAATCCCCAACAGGCCAAAATTTCCAAGAGGACAGACATTCATGACTGCTGCTTCCGATAGTGTCGCAATGCCGGACAAGGACTGGTGGCGCGGCGCGGTCATCTATCAGATTTATCCCCGCTCTTTCCAGGATTCCAACGGCGATGGTATTGGCGATCTAAAAGGCATCACCGCCCGCCTGCCACATGTGGCAGGCCTCGGTGCCGATGCGATCTGGATTTCGCCGTTCTTCACCTCGCCGATGAAGGACTTTGGTTATGACGTGTCCAATTACGTCGATGTCGATCCAATGTTCGGGACGCTCAACGATTTCGACGCGCTGATTTCCGAAGCCCATCGCCTCGGCATCAAGGTGATGATCGACCTCGTGATCTCCCACACGTCAGACCAGCATGCATGGTTCGTCGAAAGCCGTTCCAGCCGCATCAATGCCAGGTCCGACTGGTATGTCTGGTCCGATCCCAAGCCGGATGGCACGCCGCCGAACAATTGGCTGTCGATTTTCGGCGGGTCTGCCTGGCAATGGGACCCGAGCCGGATGCAGTATTACCTGCACAACTTCCTGACCTCGCAGCCCGATCTCAACATGCATAATCCGCATGTGCAGGAGGCGGTGCTTGATGCTGTCCGGTTCTGGCTGAAGCGTGGCGTTGACGGGTTTCGTCTGGACACCATCAATTTCTACTTTCATGACCTAGCCTTGCGCGACAATCCGGCCTTGGACCCGGAGCGCCGCAATGCGGCGACGGCACCGGCGGTCAATCCCTATAATTTCCAGGAGCATATCTACGACAAGAACCAGGCGGAAAACCTGGAATTCCTCAAGCGCTTTCGCTCTGTCCTGGATGAGTTTCCAGCGATTGCCGCCGTTGGCGAAGTCGGAGACAGCCAATACGGGCTGCAAATTGCCGGGCAATACACGTCGGGCGGCGACAAGATGCAGATGTGCTATGCCTTCGAATTCCTCGCGCCCGATCCGGTCACACCGGCGCTGGTCGCCAATACCCAGAAGGCCTTCCAGGAAGCTGCGCCTGAGGGCTGGGCTTGCTGGGCGTTTTCCAACCATGATGTGGTGCGCCATGTCAGCCGCTGGGGCGCCAACGTTGCCGACCGTGCCGCCTTCGCCAAGCAGATGGCCGCATTGTTGATGACCCAGCGTGGCTCGGTCTGCATCTATCAGGGCGAGGAACTGGGGCTGACCGAAGCCGATATCTCCTTTGAGGACCTGCAGGACCCTTACGGCATCCAGTTCTGGCCGGAATTCAAGGGGCGCGACGGTTGCCGCACGCCGATGGTCTGGGATACGCTGGCCAAGCAGTCCGGTTTCAGCGCCGCCGACAAAACCTGGTTGCCGATTCCGGTCGAGCATAGCCTCAACGCCGTCCATGTCCAGGAGGGGCATGACGACAGCGTGCTGGAACACTATCGGCGTTTCCTGCATTTCCGCAGAACGCAGCCAGCGCTGATCAAGGGCGAGATCGCCTTCCATACGGTCACGGAGACTGCCCTCGTCTATTCCCGTAGCCTGGACGGCGAGACAGTCTTGTGCGGCTTCAATATGTCTGCCGAACCGGCTGAACTGTCTTTGCCGGATGGAAATTGGCAGGCTCTGGAGGGCCATGGTTTTGCCGGGAGTGTCGCAGGCGGCAAGATCAGCCTTCCGGCCTGGGGTGCCTGGTTCGGTCACGGTTAAACATTGAGACTAACAAACGGTCATCTGTCCGGCTCATGGCGAGCCGGGCAGATCCTAAAACGAGGAGGGGGAGGACAATGGCAAGCTTGGTCCTGAAAGACATCCGCAAGGCCTATGGACAGGTCAAGGTGCTGCACGGCATCGATCTTGAAATCGCCAAGGGCGAGTTCGTGGTGTTTGTCGGTCCGTCCGGCTGCGGCAAATCCACGCTTTTGCGGATGATTGCCGGACTGGAGGACATTACCAGCGGCGAGATGCGCATCGACGATCAGATCGTCAATGACGTGCCGCCCTCCAAGCGCGGCATCGCCATGGTCTTTCAGTCCTATGCGCTGTACCCGCATATGACCGTCTATGATAATATGGCCTTCGGCATGCGGATCGCCGGTGAAGACAAACAGGAAATCGAACGGTGGGTGCGCGCCGCCGCCGCCATCCTGCAATTGGAACCCTATCTTGATCGCTTGCCCAAGGCTTTGTCGGGCGGCCAGCGCCAGCGTGTGGCCATTGGCCGGGCGATCTGCCGAGATCCGAAAGTCTTTCTGTTCGACGAACCGCTCTCCAATCTCGATGCCGCTCTTCGTGTCGCAACCCGGATTGAAATAGCCCGTCTGCACGAGCAGATGTCCGATACAACGATGATTTATGTCACCCATGATCAGGTCGAGGCGATGACGCTGGCCGACCGGATTGTCGTGTTGTCGGCGGGCCGGATCGAACAGGTCGGCGCGCCGCTGGAGCTTTACGAGCGCCCCGCCAATCTGTTCGTTGCCCAGTTTATCGGTTCGCCCGCCATGAACATCCTGCCGGCCACCATCGTTGAGGCGGGGTCTGAAACGTGTATCGCGCTCAAGGATCGTTCAACCCTGTCGGTGCCGATTGCTGTGCCTACAGAAGATGCGGGCAAGGCGGCCAGTTTCGGGGTGCGGCCGGAAGATCTGACCATTGCCGCCGAAGGTCCGGCGCTGTTTGAAGGTACAGTTTCCCTGGTCGAGGCCCTGGGCGAGGTGACAATGCTCTATGTCGACGGCCCGGTCGAGGGGCAGCCGGTGGTGGTGAAACTCCCGGGCATTGCCAAGGTTGCCAGGGGCGAGCGGCTGCGCTTTGCGGCAGATAGTGAAAAGCTACATCTTTTTGATGCGCAGGGGCAAAGCTACAAGCGTTAATCGCGCTTGATTTCCCATGCATTAACTATGGTAAAAAAGGCAGGCTCGCCAAGGGGGCGGGCAAGCCGGTTTCTCCATTTTCTGTTAAGCTCGTTCCCCTAGCCTGTGTCCAGTGAGGGCGTGAATGGGGTAAGCGTTATGAGTACGGCAGCTGGTCAATCAAATTACCTGCGCAGGGAAGAGTCCTTCATGTATGACCGGGAAGGCCGGTTTCGCATGGAAGACACCATGAATTCCGGGCGCTTGGAATATACCGAGAAAGGCATGAGCCATATGGCGTCGCGCCGGTGTGACATCATCCGTATTTCTCAAAGCGGCGCGCTGATTTCCCTGCTGACGCAATTCAATCTTCCCAAGCAATTCTACCTGGACATTCCCGATGCCCGTATCAACAAGGTGGGCGGCCTGTTGATGAAGACCTTTTCCAACAATACCGCCGAGATTCGTTTCCTGAGGTTGTTGACGCAGAAGGAACTGGATCGAATTTTCGTGTTCAGCACCCATCCGGCCCATCGTGACCGGGTTTTGGATGTCCGCACCTGGTAATGACAGCAGGCGAGGCAATTTTGGCCAGTAAGCGCTTTGTACGGTAGCGTACCAAACTTTAAATATCAGAGACGTTGGCGGGGAGCATCAGCTCCCCGTTTTGCTGTTTGCCGGAGAGCTGCTTCGGGCAGTTGGATGGGATGTCCATTCCTTTTCTTATATCTCAACCGATTGATAATATTGAAGATCAGGAGCAGCATCCATATCGATGCGCTATGTGCCTTGACGTTCAGGTCCTAAGCCTCATCCGGGAGTTTGTGCAGTTCAGCCTTAAAGGCTCGCTCCTGCGCGCAGCGATAAAAATGCCGCAAGTCCGTGGTGTTTCCTCTCTCCGCACGAATATGAGACATTGCGATGATAAAAACCGGGTTTTGTAAACCCTTTGGTTACCAAGTTTCTTCATCCTTTAAAGACAGTCGGTGCTTGTTGCCGATGGACTGGGTCTTCTGGACCGGATCTTCAGGGCGATGGTCTCAGGCGCGGCAAGCATTTGAGACAGTTGCACTCTCTTGAAGGCGGGGATGCTTGGCTATCCTCCAGCCTTGGTAAAAAGTTGCGGCGTTGAGCCGCCAGCCGCTGACCGGCTGTTTGGGTACGAGTTGTGAGTATGGCGTTCGCGGTCGATTTCTTTCCCAGCACTGGCAGGTCTGGCACCGGAAGCTCAGGGCGTGCAAAATCCGTCCTGGTTCCCAGGCTGATGTCCGGCGCGGCGCTTGTCGGCGGTAGCCTTGCCGCCGGTCTTTGGGTCGCCGTGGCATTCGGCACTCTGCACGGTGTTGGGTTTTCACAGACCTCTGTCTCTGCTCCCTTTTCGAGAGATATGGCCGCGGAATTCCGCAACAGCCTGGTCTTGCCAAAGCCGCCTGTGGCGGCGGTAAGGCGGGACGAAGTCCGATCTGCCCAGGTGGTGAAGGAAAAGATGGCGCAGGTCCGCCACGAAATCGCGGCTCTGTCCACGCCGGTTTCCAGGCCGCTTGACCTCGCAGGACGCGCAATTCTCGAACAGGCGCTGGCCGTCTCCATCGCCGAGCGGGCATTGGCGCAACGCTGGAGCAGTGATACGGGCAGCCAGGTCGCCGAGGCCGCGCAGCCTGCCCAACCAACCGCGATGCCGCCGCAGCAGGTCGCAGAAGCGATTCTCAAGACAGCGCCGCCACTTGGTCAGCTAAACCAGACCTTGTCCGCGCAATTGCAGCCGGTCGCAACCGCCCTGGTCGCCGACCGCAGCCGCGATTCTGTCGCGCCTTCGCAGGCTGGACCCGTGACGATTGCCTCGAGTGAGCCACCCGCCGCCAAGCCGATGCAGGTGGCTATGCTGCCGGATGTGGTGCCAGCACCGATCAACCGACCGAAGAGCGACCCTTTCCGCGAAGTTCTGGTTGCGCCCAAGCCTGAGACCGACGCTGATACCGAAACCTCCGCCCGGCCACAGCCAAAGACCATTCCGCTAAAATCTGCACCGGAAAAAACCGCGCCGAAGACGGTGATGGCCTATGCCCGCTCGCAGGAGGTGATGGACGACGATGAAAGCCCGTCGATCTTCCGCAAGCGCGCCTCGTTGCCCGGTCGCGGCAGCGGTGTCGCCGTCTATGATATTTCCAGCGCTACGGTCTATATGCCGAATGGTGAAAAGCTGGTGGCCCATTCCGGCCGTGGCGAAAATCGCGATAATCCACGCTCCGTCCATATCAAGAACCGTGGTGCGACCCCGCCCAATGTCTATCGGCTGACCCTGCGTGAAAGCCTGTTCCATGGTGTCGAGGCCTTGCGGATGACGCCGGTTGGCGGCAACAATATGTATGGCCGTGATGGCTTCCTCACCCATACATTCCTGCTGCGGGTGCGCGGCGATTCCAGTGGCTGCGTGGTGTTCCAGGAATATCCGCGCTTCCTGGCCGCCTACAAGCGCGGCGACATCAAGACGCTGATCGTGGTTCCAACCGTGGCCGAACTGCCGAAATACATGGCAAAGCTGTAATACGAACAAAACCGCTAAAAATGATCACGCCGCGCTGGCACCATCGCGGCGTTTTCGCATTCAAGCCAGATGCTGGAAGGCCAGGATGGCGCAGGTGACCGTGATGGCACCGCCGATGCGGGTGGCGATCTGCGAAAACGGCATCAGGCTCATCCGGTTGGCGGCGGTCAGAATGGCGATATCGCCGGTGCCGCCCTGGCCGCTGTGACAGCCGACCACAACGGCGACATCGATGGGAAACATCTTGACGAGGCGGGCGGACAGAAATCCGGTGCCGATCAATGTCAGCACGGTGCTGACCACCGTGACCACCGTTTGCAGGGTAAAGGCGCTGATAAAGGATTGCCACGGCGTGTAGGAAATCCCCATGGCAAACAGCAGGGGCCAGGTCACGATGCGCGAGAAAAACGCGTAAACTTCTCGTCCGCCGTCTTCCAGGCTTGGCGAGACCAATTGACCCAGCTTGGCAATCACCACCAGAAACAGCATGGTGATCGGGGCTGGAAAATCCAGAAGCCGCTGGGCGAGAACACCCACCAGATAGAAGGTGATGATGGTGACGCCAGCCGTGGCAATCATCGCGCGGTCGACCGGTTGTTCACCCGGCTTTTTGCCGTTGATGTCGATATTCAGCAGGCCCGCCTGCAACCGGCCTTCGCCGGTGAGGTGAGGATAGCGTTTGCCGAGCACATTCAGCAGGCCGCAAATCACCACCGCTGTAAAACTGCCCAGCATGACGACGGGAATAATCTGCGCGAAAATCTCGTTCTGCGGCTGAGACAGAACGCCGGAATAGCCCATGGACAGCGGGATTGCGCCTTCGCCCAGGCCTCCTGCCATGATGGGCAGGACGACGAAAAACAGGCTATGCTCGACGGTCATCCCCATGATGACGCCGACCAGGGTACCAACCAGCATGGCAGTTATTGAGCTGATCGCCAAAGGCACGAAAATCTTGAAAAAACCGGCAATCAGCACGCTACGATCCATGCTGAGGATGCTGCCGACAATGATGGCGGCAATATACATATAGAGGAAATTGGAGCTCTTGACGAAACTGTCAATCGCTTCAGCGACCGGCGGCGGAATGATGCCGTAAAATACCATGGCAGACGGCACGACAAAACACAGGATCGCCGCTCCGCCCATCATGCCGAGCCATGGCAGCCAGCGACCCAGCTGCATGAAGAAGAAGCCACCAAACGACAGAATGGCAATCGACATGGTCAGGTCGGAGGGCACTTTGCCGGTGGCGGCGAAGGCTGCAATCAATACGAAGAGAAGAATATAAATTGGAACGGGAACGACGCCGATCTTCATATCGACGATCCGCCACCATTGTTCACGCCAGCCATTGGCCGGTCCTGGTTGAAGAGGTGTGTTATCCTGCAATCGTTCGTTTTTTTCACCGGTCTGTGACGGCCGTGAATTATGATCGCTATCTGAAATTGATGACACTATGAACTCCTGTCTACTGCATAACTCCTTCAGTCGAAATCGATTTAAGGAGGAAATTATGCAGAAAATTTAATGTGTTACAGCATCGTATCGTTGGGAAGGCGTGCGACCCTGTAACGTCTGGGGTCCGTTTTATAGGAGCTGGCACAAAGGTAAATTAAAAAAAACCGGAGGTGTGAAGGGCGTTTATTCCATTGGAATAGCCGGGGAGCGCTTGTCCCCCCGGCATATCCTCTGAAACATATCTCCTGATCAGGCGGCGCGCCGCATGCCCTGGTCGGCCTTGTGGACCCTGAACTGCGAGATCAGGTTGAGCAGGTTGACGGTTTCCTCGGCCAGTTTCGATGTGCTGGCAGCAGCTTCCTCGACCATGGCGGCGTTTTGCTGGGTCATCTGGTCCATCTGGTTGACGGCGGTATTGACCTCGCTGAGACCGGTCGATTGCTCGTTGGCAGCCGTGGCAATCGAGGTGACCTGGGTGGAAATGCCGATGACCTTTTGCTGGATTTCCTTCAGCGCTTCCCCGGTGCCGGTGACCAGCCTCACGCCTGTTTCCACTTCATTCGACGATTTGGTAATCAGCGCCTTGATGTCCTTGGCAGCGGTGGCCGACCGCTGCGCCAGTTCGCGGACTTCCTGCGCGACAACCGCAAAGCCCTTGCCGGCCTCGCCAGCGCGGGCAGCCTCAACCCCGGCGTTCAGGGCCAGAAGGTTGGTTTGGAAAGCAATCTCGTCAATCACATTGATGATCTGGGTGATTTCGTTGGAGGCTTGCTCGATACGGCTCATGGCGGCTGTCGCGTCCTGGACGACATTTGCGGATTGCTCGGCAAAATGACGGGCTTCAGAGACCATTTTGCTGGATTCCTGCGCCCGCTCGGTCGAGGTTTTGACCGCTACGGTGATTTCTTCCAGGGCCGACGAAGTCTCTTCCAGCGAGGCCGCCTGGGTCTCTGTCCGCCGAGACAGATCGTTGGAGGCCTGGCGGATTTCGTCGGCGCCGCCGTTGATGACATCTGCGGATTGGCGCACCTGTTCCATCAGCAGCCGCAGCTTGGTCATGGTGTCATTGACATTGGTTTGCAGTTCGGCAAACACACCTTGATATTTGCCGTTCATGGCTTCCGTCAGGTCGCCATTGGAAAGGGCGGACACGACGCGCCTGGTCTCTGCTATGCCCTTATCCACGGAGTCGACCAGCGTGTTGACGTTATGGGCAAAGGCGTCCAGATCCGGATTGTCGTAGTGCTTGGTAATGCGGCTGGTGAAATTACCGGCGACCGCTGCTGAGACGACTGTGGCAATATCGGATTGCAGATCGGCATTTTTCTGCTGCAAGGCAGCTTCCTGGGCGGCCAGCTGGCGAATTTTGATGGCATTCTGCTTGAAGACATTGACGGCCTTGGCCATCAGCCCAACCTCGTTATCGTATGCGAGGCCCGGAATATCGGTTTCCAGTTGGTTGTCGGCCAGCTTGCCCATGGCCGAGGTGATCGCAAAAATCGGGCGGCTGATGCTGCGGGCGATTATGAAAGCCAGCACGGAGGCGAGGATCAGGGCGAGTGCGGCGACAATAATGGCGGTGGTGATCGAATCGCGCATTGTCTCATCGATGCGAGGGCCGAGCGTGTCCTGCTCCTTCTTCAGGATCAGTTTCAAATCCTCGGTTTCCTTGCCCAGTTTTGGACCAACGACGTTCATGACATCGGTGATGACGGCATTGCGCTTGGTGATGACCGCCTGGGTCTTTTTCAAGTCACCGATATAGGTGTTGAGATCATCCAAACTGGCCTTGAACTGCTGGAGGCGGTCCGGGCTGGTAATGGCGGCGGTAACGGCGCTGCTGTTGGCCAATGCATCCTGGCCTGCCGCCAGCGCATTTTCAAAATCCTTGGTTTCGTTGTTCAACAGGTATTTTGCAGTGGCCAAGCGCATGACAAATGTCGAGGTTTGGAACACGCTGGCTTCATAGGCCGCCTCGGTGTTGCCAGTCCTGTCAAAATCAGCAAGAATGTCATTCATGGATTTCTGGAGCTTCGGCCCGATGACATCGAGGCTTTCATCTACAAGTTTGTCGCGTTCCGTTTGTGCGGCGACCACGGCTTTGAAGCCATTTTCATAATCTGAAACTGCGGTCGTAAACCCTGAAGTCGCAGTCTTTTCCACATCTGTGCGCGCCATGCCTGCGAGCGTGACGGCGCTCTCCTTGACGGTGGCCAGGCGCCTATCAAAAGCGGTAAGATTCTCGGCAGACTGGGTGGTTTGATATTTCGTGAAGGCCAGCCGGGCCTCCAGCATGTTTGCCTGCACGCGGCCCGCTTCATTGGTCAGCCGGGCAATACTGCGATAATCCGAGAAATCGGATTGATTGCCGGTGTTCGAGTACACCGACATCCCTGCAATTGTAATGAGTATGGCAATGATGATGCCAAAACCACCATAGATCTTGTGGTTGAGTTTCATATTGTCAAGCATGGCTCAGTGTCCTCGTTTGTTTCAAGAGCATTTTCCGTCATTTTGCACTGTAAATTAATAAAAACTAATGTAGAGAAAAAGAAATTAAATAATTGTGAAGCAGTCAGCCGTCGAGATTTATCGGCAAGTAAAACCGCTCGATAAATAGAAATACTGTCATTTTCGTCCCGGTCTGGAATATGGGATGAAATCGAATCTGGTAGTGTGACTGGAGAGTATTTGTATTTACTTATAATTATCTAATAAAAAAACTAAAAATTTATGAATAATGAAAACACAAAAATAAAATGTGAAGCTTAGAAAAGAATAGCTATTTTTATATTCAATTATCGATTGAAAACTAAAGTTGAGATAAAAATGATTTACGTATTAAAAACAATTTTAGAAGTCGGGCCGCGTGTTGCATATGCGAATAAATCTAGTATATTTTGAATATGAGATATTTAGTGTTTTCAACGAGAGGATGCAGCGCATCTTTGAGCTTTCGTATAATATAGGTAGCAGTAACGCCCTCGCATTGTTGTGGGCGCAGTTGCATCGCAATAGCCATGGCTCTTTGCCAAGAGCAGCATTGCATATATCATCATTGGTTGAATCGGCTGCCCGTGAAAATCACCTAGGGTTGTGAATTCATTTGACCTAGAGAACATGATGCTATGAGTGCGTCCTTAGACAACTCTGGTCGGCATCATAAACTTGACGTACAACAAGGCTTGACTGTGATGCCGGTCGAGTTCGCCGGTCATGCTCCCATGATTTTCGCCCACAGGGTCATCGCTTCTGAATGCTATTCGCGATGATGGCTGCTGCATAATTCCTTAAATTGGAATCGATTAAGGAGAAAATTATGCAGCAGATTTAAAGCGTTACAGCGCCGTGCGTTTTATAAAACGCACGGCGCTGTAACGTCTCTTGTTTTCGGAAAAACTGGTTTCCACTTTTCCTAAGGCAAACTCTAGAACAGCACGCTGGCACCCTGGTCTGCGGGGCCTGCAATCCGGCGCAGCGGGGCAAACAGTTCACGTCCCATGCCGAAGTCATTATCCGCCAAGTCGATGACTTCAGGGCTGCGACCGGCAAATTCCGCGGCATCGACAAGCACTTCCAGCGTTCCGGCCACGGCATCGAGACGGATCATGTCGCCATCGCGGATCTTGGCAATTGGCCCGCCATCGACGGCTTCCGGCGTGACGTGAATGGCGGCTGGCACCTTGCCAGACGCGCCGGACATGCGTCCGTCCGTCACCAGCGCCACCTTGAGGCCACGGTCCTGAAGCACGCCAAGCGACGGGGTCAGTTTGTGCAGTTCCGGCATGCCATTGGCTTTCGGCCCCTGGAAACGCACCACGGCAATGAAGTCGCGGTTCATCTTGCCGGCCTTGAAGGCATCCTGCATGTCCTGCTGGCTGTGGAACACCATGGCAGGTGCCTCGACGATGTGGCGCTCCGGCTTGACGGCGGAAATCTTGATCACCGCCTTGCCCATATTGCCGGTCAGCATTTTCAAGCCGCCATTCGCCTGGAACGGTGCTTCGATCCGCGACAACACTTTCGGATCGGCGCTCTCTTCGGGCGAGGGCTGGCGGTCTACGGTGCCGTCGGCGTTCAGATGCGGCTCGATCGTATAGGCGGCAAGCCCCTGGCCATAGACGGTGCGCACATCATCATGGACGAATCCGGCGCGCAGCAATTGCTTGATCAGAAAGCCCATGCCACCGGCGGCGTGAAAATGGTTCACATCCGCAGATCCGTTCGGATAGACGCGGGCGAGAAGCGGAATGATGTCGGAGAGGTCGGAAATATCCTGCCAGCTGAGCAGAATGCCCGCCGCACGGGCCATGGCGATCAGGTGCATGGTGTGATTGGTGGAGCCGCCCGTGGCATGCAGGCCGACCACGCCATTGACGATGGAGCGCTCGTCGATCATCTCGCCTGACGGCGTATAGTCATTGCCAAGCGCGGTAATCGCCAGCGCCCGCTTGGTGGCTTCACGGGTCAACGCATCGCGCAGCGGCGTGCCGGGATTGATGAAGGAGGCACCGGGCATGTGAAAGCCCATGATTTCCATCAGCATCTGGTTGGAATTGGCGGTGCCGTAGAAGGTACAGGTGCCGGGTCCGTGATAGGATTTGGATTCGGCTTCCAGCAATTCGGCCCGGCCCACCTTGCCCTCGGCATAGAGCTGGCGAATCCGGGTCTTTTCGTCATTCGGCAGGCCCGTGGTCATCGGCCCGGCCGGAATAAACACGGAAGGGAGATGACCGAATGTCAACGCAGCAATCATCAGGCCGGGGACGATCTTGTCGCAGACGCCGAGAAACACCGCCGCGTCGAACATGTTATGCGACAGGCCGATGCCAGCCGCCATGGCGATCACATCGCGGGAAAACAGCGAAAGCTCCATGCCGGGCTGGCCCTGTGTGACGCCATCGCACATGGCGGGTACGCCGCCTGCCACCTGTGCGACGCCGCCCACTTCGCTGGCCGCCTGACGGATCAGGGACGGATAGGTCTCAAACGGCTGATGCGCCGAGAGCATATCGTTATAGGCGGTGATGATACCGAGATTGGGGACGGTGTCGCCAGCAAGTGCGGCCTTGTCCCCGGGGGAACAGACCGCAAAGCCATGGGCGAGATTGCCACAGGCTAAAGAGCCACGGTTCACGCCCTTGCCAGCGGCCCGGCGAACGCGATCCAGATAGGCTTCGCGGGTCGGCTTGGAGCGCTCGACAATGCGCTTGGTGATGGTTTCGATACGGTGATCGGCACTCATGGAAAGCATCCTTCCTGAAAAGGGCAGGGGCGGCGACCTTGGCGCTTGTTAAAGCGCTGCGGTCGCCCGCGCTATTGGGCCTCGTTCGTCAAGGCCGCATCGCTTTTGATACCAGCCTGGCTATCAGGGCGTTCTGATCGAGATCAGGGCGCCCAGTAAATATCGACAGGCGTCTCGGCCCGGGCCAATACGGCGCGAACAGGCATTTCGGTCTCGTCCGTGCCTGCCAGCGCCTTGTCCAGCACCGCCTGTTTTTCCGCGCCTTCGATATGGACGATCAGCAGACCGGCATCGGCGAGACTGGAAAAAGACAGGGTCAGCCGTGGCTCGCCAGCACCCGGCGCTTCCATGGTGATCACTCTGGGCGGAAGCGTCAGATCAAGCGCGTCTTCCAGATTGTCGCCACCGGGAAAGAACGAGGCGGTGTGGCCATCGGTTCCCATGCCGAGGATAACCACGTCGAGTGGCGTGCCGAGGTCGGACACCGCGTCGCTCGCCACCGCAGCAGCAGCCTCGATGGTCTCTTCCGGCGAATAGAGCGGCACGAATTCGGCCTCGGCGGCCTGGTTTTTCAACAGATGCGTGGCGACCAGCAAATGGTTGGAGCGGGGATTGTCCTCAGGCACGAAACGCTCGTCGACCAGCGTCACCGAGACCTTATCCCAGTCCAGCGCCTTTTGCGACAGCGCCTCGAAGAAGGCCTTGGGGGTGGACCCGCCGGAGACGGCCAGCGACGCTGCACCGGAGGCGGTAATTGCCTCCGTCAGCGCTGCGGCCACACGGTCGGCCAGCGCTGTTGCCAGCGCCGCGCCAGTGTCAAAGCTATGCAATGTATGCGCCATGATGCCAATGCCCTCAGTCATTCTCGTGCCAGGTGCGACCGTCACGCTCGATCAGCGCGATGGCCTGGCTCGGACCCCAGGTGCCGGACGTATAGCCCTGCGCCCGCTGGCCAATTTCTTCCCAGCTCTTCAGGATCGGATCGACCCAGTTCCAGGCCGCTTCCACTTCGTCGCGGCGCATGAACAGCGTCTGGTTGGAGCGGATCACGTCCATCAGCAGCCGTTCATAGGCGTCCGGATTGCGCACGCCGAAGGATTCGGCAAAGCTCATATCCAGCGGCACATGACGCAGGCGCATGCCGCCCGGACCTGGGTCCTTGATCATCAGCCATTGCTTGACGCCCTCATCCGGTTGCAGGCGAATGACCAGCTGGTTGGCCTCGATACGGCCGACATCGCCGAAGATCGAATGCGGGATCGGCTTGAACTGGATGACGATTTCCGAAACGCGGCCCGCCAGACGCTTGCCGGTGCGCAGGTAGAACGGCACGCCCGCCCAGCGCCAATTGTTGATCTCGGCCTTGATGGCGACGAAGGTTTCCGTGTCGGATGTGTCGCCCAGCTCTTCCGTGTAACCCTTGACCGCACCGCCTGCCGAAGCCCCGGCTTTGTACTGGCCGCGAACGGTCATTTTTTCGACATTGGAGGCATCAATTGGCTTCAGCGCCCGCAGCACTTTCAGCTTTTCGTCGCGCAGCGCCTCTGAGTTCATCGAGGACGGGGCTTCCATGGCGACGAGGCAGAGCAATTGCAGGATATGGTTCTGCACCATGTCGCGCAACGCGCCTGCCTTGTCGTAATAGGTGACGCGGCCTTCCAGCCCGACGGATTCGGCCACGGTGATCTGCACATGGTCGATATGGGCGGAATTCCACAGCGGCTCATAGAGCGCATTGGCAAAGCGCAGCGCCATCAGGTTCTGCACGGTTTCCTTGCCGAGATAATGGTCGATGCGGAAGATCTGCTCTTCCTTAAACACCTTGCCGATTGTGTCGTTCAGCGCCTGCGCCGAGGCGAGATCGCGGCCGATCGGCTTTTCCACCACGATGCGGGTGGATTTGGTGATCAGCTTGTGATCGCGGATCTTGTCGGCAATATCGCCGAAAATCGACGGGGACACGGCGAGATAGAAGGCGCGTACGATGTCCTTGCCGGTGTCCAGCAGCTTTTTCAGCGTATCCCAGCCCTTGTCAGCCTTGGCATCGACCGAGACGTAATGCAGCCTGTCGAGAAAGCGCTTGACCTGGCTCTCTTCCAATTCATCGGGCTTCAGAAATTCCTTCAGGGCCTTATGAGCGAATTCGCGGTATTCCGCGTCCGTCATCGGCGAGCGGGACGCCCCGATGATCCGGGTCGGCTCTGTGAGCTGGCCGGCCAACTGGCGGTGATAAAGGGCCGGCAGAAGCTTGCGCTCGGCAAGATCCCCGGTGCCGCCAAAGACGACATAGTCAAAGGGTTCGACAGGAATAATCTGGCTGCTCATACGGGCATCTCTCATTCATGGCCATCGGCTAGGCTGATGGGCAAGGCTGTTGGATCGGGTTATAATTCAATCGATTTAAAAAAGCCAGTCCTAGCGTTTCTAAAACGCCCCACCTTTCTAAAACGCTTCACCTTCTAAAACGAAAGCGTGAATAGCGTTCCTTCAAAAACGGTCGCGCAGGGCATACCAGCTGAGCGCCAGGAACAGAAGCGGCGAGCGTAGCCGGGACCCGCCTGGGAAAGCCGGAACCTTTAACTCCTTCAACAGGTCCAACTCGCTGGTTTCTCCCAGAACCGATTTGGCAAACAGCGTACCGCAATAGTTTGACAACATCACGCCATGGCCGGAATAACCCGCGACGGAAATCACCCCCGGCATGACCTCGCGGGCAAAGGGTTGGCGGTTCATGGTGATGCCGACCGAGCCGCCCCAGGCATGGGTCATTTCGATGCCATCAAGGGCCGGATAGATCTCGGTGATCTGGCGGCGGATATGGTCGGAAATGTCGCGCGGGCTGTCGGCGGTATAGGCCTCGCGTCCGCCAAACAGCAATTGCCCGTCGCGGGTCTTGCGGAAATAGCGCACCACGAACCGGCTGTCGGCGACCGCTTCCGAGCCGGGCAGGATGTCCGGAAAATCCTTGAGCGGCACGGTGGCACCAATGAAGGAGCGGATCGGCATGACATGGGCCGCCGTCACCGGCTCCAGATTGCCGATATAGGCATTGGTGGCGATCAGCACATGGCGGGCGGTAATCGTGCCTTTCGGCGTTTCGATCATGGTTCTGCCGCCGCTTTGGGCAATCGATGTGGCCTTGGTCATTTCATGCAGGCGGGCACCGGCATTCTTCGCCACCTTCGCCAATCCCACCAGCAGTTTCAGCGGATGGATATGGCCGGTGCCGATGTCGCGGATGCCGCAGTAATAGGCGGAAGAGCCAAGCCGCGCCGCCGTTTCCTCGCGGTCCATGAAATGCATATGCGGATAATTGAACCGTGTGGCGGCAATCTCGACGCTCTTGCGATACTCCTTGTCCTTGCCGCGCTTGTGCTCGACATTCAGCTGGCCGGGCATGAACTCCATGTCGATCTGGTGCTCGCGGGCAAAATCCAGAATATAGCGCTTGGCGTGTTCGGCCATATCGAACAGCGCCTTGGCGCGCTCAAAACCAAATTCGGCTTCAAGCTCCTCCGGCCAGGCGCGCTGGCCGGTGCCGAACTGGCCGCCATTGCGCCCCGAGCCACCATCACCGAACCGACCGCCTTCGATCAGCACCACGCTGACCCCGGCGCGTGCCAGCGTATAAGCCGCCTGCAAGCCGGTATAGCCGCCGCCGACAATGGCGACATCGGTGGTGGTCGAACCATCCAGCGGTTCGTATTCAGGGCGTTCGCCCACGGTGGCCTGATACCAGGAAAGGCCGGGTGCAATCGGGCTTTGCCACATGCGAAGCTCCTTTTTGAACGCTGCAAGGCGGCCCGCCTGGGACAAGCGGGCGCCATGACAGCTGTATGGATCAGACGTTCAGCAGCAGGAATTCACGCTCCCAGGGACTGATCACCTGCATGAAGGTCTCGAATTCGCCGCGCTTGACGCCCGCATAGATATCGATGAAGGCGCGGCCGAACACGGTTTCGAAATCCGGCTCGCTTTCCAATAGGGCGACGGCTTCCAGCAGGCCGCGCGGCAGCTCGATGGAGCCTTCATTGGCGGTATCGGCCGTCGGTGCGGTCGGCTCGATTGCTTTCAAGATTCCGAGATAGCCGCAGCCGAGCGAGGCGGCCAGCGCCAGATAGGGGTTGGAGTCCGAACTCGGCAGCCGGTTTTCCACCCGCCGCGCCGCCGCATCGGAAATCGGCACCCGGAAGGCCGTGGTGCGATTGTCATAGCCCCAGGCATTGTTAACCGGGCAGGCCATATCGGGCGTCAGGCGGCGATAGGAATTGACATAGGGCGCCATCATCACTAGCGAATTCGGCACATATTTCTGCATACCGCCGATGAAGTGGAAAAATTCTGACGACGGCGAACCATCGGCCTTGGAGAAGATATTGCGGCCGGTTTCGATATCCACCACCGATTGGTGGATATGCATGGCAGACCCCGGCTGGCCCTGCATCGGCTTTGCCATGAAAGTCGCGAAGATCCCGTGCTTCAGGGCGGCTTCACGAATGGTGCGCTTGAACAGGAAGACCTGGTCGGCCAGCTCGATCGGATCGCCGTGCCGCAGGTTGATTTCCAGCTGGGCCGGGCCTTCCTCATGAATCAACGTGTCGATTTCCAGGCCCTGCTTGGCCGAGAAATGGTAGATATCATCGATCAACTCGTCGAATTCGTTGATCCCGGCAATCGAATAGCCTTGGCCGCCGATGATCGACCGGCCAGACCGGCCTTTCGGCGGATGCAGCGGGTAATCCGGGTCCTCGTTCTTGGCGACCAGATAGAATTCGATTTCCGGGGCGACGACCGCCTTCCAGCCCTTTTTCTCATAGAGGCTGAGGACGTTCTTCAGCACGTTGCGCGGCGTATAGCTGACATCCTCGCCTTCGGTGCCGACAATGTCGCAGATCACCTGCGCGGTCGGATCGGTCTCCCAAGGCACGACCGACAGCGTCGAAAGGTCCGGCAGCAGCTTGATGTCGCTATCGCGGCTGTCATAGCGGAAATTGCCGGTTTCATCAGGATATTCGCCTGAAATCGTGTGGCGATAGAGCGCTGATGGCAGGGCCAGCGAGGTATTGCTGGTGAATTTCGAGCTCGGCATCATCTTGCCGCGCGGCACACCGGCCAGATCCGGCGTGATGCATTCGATATCCTCGATGCCGCGGGAGCGCAGCCAGGAGGCCGCTTCTTTCCAGGTCTTGACCCCGCGTGTCGGGCTGATATCTGGGGGAATGCCTGCTTTTTTGGACGCCGCGCCCTTGGGTCTGAGCATTGTCTTTTTTGCAGGCATGTCTCACCGGATCTGTGTTGATAATGATGCCATCATATCCGCCTCGCTGGAATTGGCGAGGGTGAATATGCAATTGACATCGCTTTGCCGATCGAAAACACAACAGACATGGCGATGATGACGAGGACATGACATTGGAAAAACGGGTGGATGTGGTGGTGATCGGGGCAGGGGCCGCCGGCATGATGGCGGCGATCCGGGCTGGCCAGCGGGGCCGGTCTGTGGCCGTGCTTGATCACGCCAAGGCGCCGGGCGAAAAGATCCGCATTTCCGGCGGCGGGCGCTGCAATTTCACCAATGTCAATGCCGGACCAAAGAACTACATCAGCGCCAATCCGCATTTTGCCAAATCGGCGCTGGCCCGGTTCACGCCCACCGATTTCATCGCCATGGTTGAGCGCCACCGGATCGGCTGGCATGAAAAAACCCTTGGGCAATTGTTCTGCGATGACAGCGCCAAGGATATTATCCGCATGCTGCTGGAAGAGATGCGCGCCGCCGGTGCCAGGCTGCATTTGCAGACCGACATCCGCGCCGTGGAAAAGACGCTGGACGGTTTTCGCGTCGAGACCTCTGACGGCACCATCGCCTGCCAATCGCTGATCATCGCCACCGGTGGCAAATCCATCCCGAAAATGGGCGCAACCGGCTTTGCCTATCGGCTGGCCGAACAGTTTGGCATTGACCTAGTCGAGACCCGCCCGGCATTGGTGCCGCTGACGCTGGAGCCGGGACTGCTGGAGGAACTGGCGCCGCTGTCCGGCATGGCTGTCGATACACGGGTGCGTCATGGCAAGACCGAATTTCGCGAGGCACTGCTGTTTACCCATCGCGGTCTAAGCGGCCCGGCCATCCTGCAAATCTCCTCCTATTGGCGCGAGGGCGAGGCAATCACCCTGTCGCTGCAACCGGAGCTGGATTTTCTGGATCTGCTGAAAACCGCCCGACGCGACAATGGCCGTCAGGCGGTGCAGACGGTTTTGGGCCAATATCTGCCGAAGCGGTTGGCGCAATATTGGACCGAGCGCCATGGACTGGAAAAGCCGCTTGCCGACCTGTCCGACAAGGTTTTGGCAAGCATTGCTGATGCCTTGCGCAACTGGCAGATCAAACCGGCGGGATCGGAAGGCTACCGCACCGCCGAGGTGACCCTGGGCGGCATCGATACCCAGGCGCTGGACTCCAAGACCATGCAGGCCAAGGCGGTGCCGGGTCTTTATTTTATTGGCGAGGCCGTCGATGTGACGGGATGGCTGGGTGGCTATAATTTTCAATGGGCCTGGGCGTCGGGCCATGCAGCGGGCCTTGCGGCGTAATATTTGTCATCCTAGTGGAATGAATTTGACATTTGATACCCCCTTGCGGCACCGTCGAGGATCAAATGTCAAATTCTTAAATTCCACTAGAAACAGAGACTTGCTAGTGGTCCTGAAGATTCCGACATTTGCTCTCGAGGGTGCTGCAAACGGATGCAAATGTCGGAATCGGACCACTAGCGCGACGATACGATTTGTTTACCGCAATTGTGTCCTGCATGGTCAAGTCTTGCGTCACGCCGCATTCCCGCCACCATCTTTCAATAGTTGTTAATATACCTCAGTCATCGTGATCTTCCGCCTCGTTGTTTTGCTGTTTTTCGGGACGGGTTAGGGTTACGATCAAGGTCGGGGTGATTCCCCGCTTAACTTTTGGAAAGTGCTGCCAATGAACAGACCCATCCGGAAGGCCCGCGCCATTGCTATCGCCAAGGCGCGTGACGATCAGAACAAACTTATCCTGCGCAGCGCTGGCCTCGGCCTGATGGCCTGCTTCATGGTCTATGGCCTGATGCTGATTGGCGTTATCGGCTGATCAGACCTCTGCGCCTGCGGCAAAGCGGCGACTGTCGCTTCCGCCTGCGCGTGCACATCTTCCGGCGCACACCTGCGGCGCTTTCGCATGTCGAAAACTCGGGTAACGATCCGGCTTAGGCGCGGCCATGATGGCTCACTGTAAAAGCTGTAAAACGCATCCTCTTGCTGGGCTGGCGTTACTGCATGATGGTTCATCGCCTCCCGTCGTATGGTCTCCTGAAAAGCAAGCAATCCGATAAAGTCCATGATCGTCTTCTCCAGTGTTGTGGAGAAGGCTAGCGTTTCATGGATGATGGATATATCGCCAAGTTTGCGCTATATCGTTCACCCATGAAAAACCTGCCCTGGGATACCTATCAACTGTTCATCGATGTGGCGCGCAATGGCGGGCTGACGGGGGCTGTGCAATCCACCGGCCTCAGTGCCGCCACCCTTGGCCGCCGGATGGTGGAGTTGGAGCAAAAGCTGGGTCGTATCCTGTTTCACCGCGCCCAGACGGGGTATACGTTAACGGTGGATGGTCGCGCCCTGCTCGATCATCTGAAGTCCTTTGAGGCGGCGGAGCGCGGCATTGATCTCTGGCGCCAAGAGGCGTCGCAGCCAGCACTGGTGCGGGTGACGGCGGGAACATGGATTGCCTGGCTGATCGCTCAAAACCTGCCGAAGCTGTGCCGGAGCACTGATCGCTTTCGCCTCGATTTGCATATTACCGAAGAGCGCGCAGCCCTTGCGCATCGCGAAACCGATATTGGTATCCGGGCTTTCGAGCCACAGGAGAGCAATCTTGCCAGAGTCCCATTCGGCGAGGTTGCCTACGCGGCCTATCGCCACCGCCTTGCCGACGAACTGCAAGCCCAACCCTGGATCGCGGTAACGCAGGAGGCGGCAATCTCGGCCTATTTGAAATGGCCGCATCAACATAGGGCCGAGCAGATCCTGATCACCGTCAACCGCCCGCGCTCCTTGAAAGATATGGCAGTCTCGGGCATGGGCCTTGCGGTCCTGCCGTGTTTTATCGGTGATAGCCATCCGCAGCTTCAGCGAGTTGACGAGGAGATTACCGAATTGCGCCATCGGCAATGGTTGGTCACCAATAATGACGACCGCCACAGAAGCGAAATCCGCGATTGCGCCGGGCGTTTGGTTACCCTGATGAGAGATTGGTCGGATGCCTTCGCCGGGCGGCGATAGAGCTGAAACCACCTGTCTCGAATAAACGCATAGGGATTTTAAATCAATAAAAGCAACTTAAGGTTTATTTTCTTGTGTCGAAAATAGAATCTTATACAAAGTCCGTTGCTTTTTAGAACGAAGTGATCGTGCATAACTATAAGTCGAAATAGAATATTCAGAATTTCTTCAGACCCCCATGCAAGAAAAGAAAGGCGGCAATTATATTCGTTTATTCGAATTAATTAATTTCGCCCTTTGTTTTCGGGGGTTTGGCTATGCTATTTGATCGTCTACTTTCTCGGTGCAAGATTCAGACCAAGGTTCTGGTCTTCATCGTTCCGTTTGTTCTCAGTATTTCGGCCGTTGGTCTGACCGGCTACTACGCATCGCGTATCCTGCAAGGGCAGATGGACGTCACCAATAGTGTGGTCAACACGCTGAGTGGTTTCAAGAATGTCTATGCGGCGATGACGGCTTTCCTGCAAAAGACGACGGATGCATCGAAAACGGCGCTGGATCAGGAGCTGAATAAGCAGTTGACCAGTTTGAAGGCCATGCGCACCTCGCTTGACGGTCTGAGCGGCGCTGCCCAGGTCGATGCGGCGATTGCCGGAACGGAATCGATTGCCGGCCAGGTCAAGCGCCTGTGGGATTTGGATCATGGCGCGGCGGATCTGCGTGCGGCCCTGGAGGCCGATACCCAGCAACTGTCCAGCCAGCAAAGCGACCTGCTTTCCTATTCCACCAGTGTCCGCGAGGCGCTGGCCAAGGATGAAAATCAGGCCAAGACCATGTTGCGTGATTCCGACCGGCTGACGCGCGGCGCCAATCTGATTGCCGATCTTGTCACTGATTTCAACAGCGCCACCGCCGCGGAGGCGAAGATGGAGCTGGTCAAGACGCGGATGCCGGAGCTGAAAAAGGCCGTGGCCGATATCGCTGCCGCCTTGCCAGCGGAACAGGCCGTGCTTGGCACATCGCTGACCGACACCGTTCAGCTTTTGTCCTCTCAGGTCGAAATCGGCGTGACCAATGACACGACAGTTGGCGCAGCCGAACAGGCGATCAACTTGATGCGTCCGGTGTCCATCCGCTTGCAGGGCGCGTCCACCCTGAAATCCCGGCAGGCGACGGCGGTGTTTGGCACTCTTGACCAGCCGATTGCCGAAGCGACAGCTTTGCTTACCGCAACACGTCAGCTGGTGGATATCAGCAATGGGGTTGAGCTGCGTAGTTCGCGGTTCCTGGCGGCGGCATCGGCGGATGGTCTGCAAAAATTGCAGGCCTCGCTTGGCACCCTGAAGCGCCGTGCCACAGCCATGGCCAAGGACCCCAATGTTAGCGCCGACATTAAGACGAAGCTGGCGCAGATTGGCCCGTTGACGGATGCTATGGGCGATAAGGCCACTCAGCTGGTGGCCATGGATGGCCAGAAAACAGCCGCCTTCCTGGCCGCCGCACGCGATATCGACGCCATCTGGTCGCAGCTCAGCGATTTTGCCGCCTCGCAGCGCCAAGTGGCCGATGCGCAGAGCGCCTCTGCCGATACCATGTCAGCGCTGGCTCTGCTGGCGGGCGTCGTCATCGCCATTGTCGCTGGCATTGGTCTGATCGCCACTTTCAAGGGGCCGATCAACCAAATCACCGCCGCTATGCGGCGCCTGGCATCCGGTGATCTCGAGATCGAGATTGCTGGTGGCGCGCGTCCCGATGAAATCGGCGATATGGCCCGCGCGCTTGGCGTATTCAAGGACAATGCCGAGGCGAAGATCCGCGTCGAGGCGGAGGGGGCGCGGGTTCGGGCTGAAAGCGAGGCTGAGCGCGCCCGCAACGATGCGGAAAAGCAGCAGGCAGACCAGGACGTGCAATTTGCGGTAACGGAACTGGCCGCCGGGCTGGAGCGCCTCGCCAATGGTGACGTCTCCGCCACGCTGGACCATCCCTTTGCCGGACGCATGGAACAGTTGCGCAGCGATTTCAACCGCTCGCTGACCCGGCTGAAGGAAACCATTGGCCTGATCCAGGGCAATGTCACCGCCATTCAAGGCAATGTGCAGCAGATGGCCCATTCCTCCGACGACCTGTCGCGCCGCACGGAAACCCAGGCTGCCTCGCTGGAAGAAACCGCCGCCGCCGTCAACGAAGTCACCTCCAATGTCCGCCAGGCTGCCAACAAGGCGCGTGAGGTCAATGAGATCGTTGGTGAAACCCGTGGGAATGCCGAGAAATCGGCTGTCGTGGTCGGCAATGCCGTCTCTGCCATGGGCCGGATCGAGGATGCCTCAAAGAAGATCGAGCAGATCATCAGCGTCATCGAAGAAATCGCCTTTCAGACCAATCTTCTGGCGTTGAATGCCGGTGTCGAGGCGGCCCGTGCGGGTGAGGCGGGCAAGGGCTTTGCCGTCGTCGCCCAGGAAGTGCGTGAACTCGCCCAACGCTCTGGCCGCGCCGCAAAAGACATCAAAACGCTGATCAACACCTCCACCGAAGAGGTCAATGCCGGAGCAAGGCTGGTGCAGGAAACCGGTGCTGCCCTGACCGTCATCAGCCAGCAGATCGCCACGATCAGCACCCATGTCGAAGGCATAGCCGCCGCCAGCCGCGACCAATCGGCAGCCCTTGGCGAAGTCAACAGCGCCGTCGGCCAGATGGACAGCCTGACCCAGCAAAACGCCGCCATGGTCGAAGAAACCTCCGCCGCCAGCCGCATGTTGGCCGACGAGGCGGATCAATTGGTGGGGCTGTTGCAGCAGTTCAAGCTGGAGAATGGATCGCAGCCGGGGCATTGGGATCGGGCGGCTTGAGGGATATGGTGTGAGGTTACGGGCGCCCGGTTGAGAGGCCGGGCGTTTTTTATAAGCGTTTGATGTGAAATGATAAGCGACATATCTGAGAGCAAGAGCCGTTATTGATTACGTTCGCCGTTTTGGCTCCGCCCCCCTCATCCGGCTGCCGCCACCTTCTCCCCGCTGGGGAGAAGAGGGAAAGAGCCGCAGCGCCTGTTGTTTCCTCGCCCCAGCGGGGAGAGGTCCGGCGAGCATAGCGGAGGCGGGGTGATGGGGCGAGCGGGCGCTTACGTTTACTAAGCGCGAGGATATCCTTGCCCGGCGGTGCAGACGGGCTGAACCGGCTGTGAATGCGATTGCTTTGCGCCAATGGCGGAAGCGTTTTGGCCAGCGTGTCAGACGTTACAATTTCGTCACCAACGGTTGAAGCTTTGCCAATGGGCCTTCTCAAAGGGAAGCTCAAGGCCGACATCACTATAGAGGGTTATTGGAGGTTCCGCGCACCGGCGACTTCTCCAGCGCCGTATCAATCGATAGATAATCCTCATGATTTTCTCCAAAACCTGTTAGGTTCCGTCAATGATCACGGGAGTTTACGGGAAATGGAAACAAAGTCTGACCATGCTTATCATGATGAATTTCGATGGATGCGTCGTGGGATACCGTCGTGGTCGATCCTGTTGTCATTCGTCGAGGTCGTACAGTCTGGAAGTGTAACGAAGACGGCAGCGCGGCTTCATTTGACGCAAAGCGCCGTTAGCCACCATATTTCTCAGTTGGAGGGCTTTGTAGAACAGCGACTGTTCGAGCGCTCAGGTAAGGCGATGAAGCCAACGGCGAACGCGCGAGCGCTTGCCTTCCAACTGCAAGGCCAGCTTCGCGGGGTCTCAGACGCATTGGAAGCCGCCCGCCCACAATCCCGGCATAATGATTTGCATGTGGTCGTTGCGCCCGAGCTTTATCGCTATTGGCTTGCCCGCCGGCTTGACGCCTTCCTGGCATTGCATCCGGAAATTTCGCTTCGGCTTAGCCAAGACTATCGACGCGATGTTTTTTCCGATGGAGGTGCAGACGTCCAGATTCGCTTGGCTCAACCTGTGCAAGGTCAAGGCGGGTTTGCGCTCTCCGCCGACGAGGAGTTTGCAGTGTGTTCGCCGACGCTTTCCGAACAACTTCCCCCGCGAAACGCTTTTGCCGCCGCTCCGTTTTTAACCCATGCCGACGCCTATCATACCAGGCTGGATTGGCGACGCTGGATGCTGGAACTCTTCGGCATCGAAGGCGCAGATTGGATTTCCGAATATCTTGCGAAAATGGTGGTCTTCCCCACTTTCGACGAGATGTTAGATGCGTGTCGGCGGGGAGAAGGCTTTGCTCTGGTGCGGTCCATACTTGCGGTCGATGAAATCTCCTCTGGCCAATTGGTCAAAGCCGTCACCGAAAGTCTCTCCGCAGAAATGAACTACCATGTGGTCTATCCAAGCAACGGAACCCTCCATCCACCGGCAGCGCTTTTTGTAAAGTGGTTGCACGGTCAGGCGCGGACTTCCTGAATGCTGGATGCAAGGCTATCGCGTCATAGCCCGCAACGTCATAAAGTAATTTAGGATCGAGAGGCTGACTGCCGATGACCACTTCATCTCCTAACGTAGCTCTCTAGATCGTTTAAGTTTTGCGACCTGTGACCACAAGGAAAGGAATGCTGAAAAGTGGCTGTCATACACACCGATCGTCTTACTCTCACGCCCTGCCTTCCAAGTGACAGAGCAGACTTTATCGCACTTGAACTCGATCCCGAGGTAATGCGCTTTCTCAATGGTGGCGCGGTGAACCATGAGACGATCGAGCCGGAAACTGTAACATTCCTGATGCCGCGTGGAACGGAACCACACGTGTGGACCGTGCGCAGACGCTGCACCGGTGAATTTGTCGGATGGGTTTGCTTGTCTCCCGCAAGCGATACCGTAGCCGAGATCGGGTATCGCCTATGTCGGAAGGAGTGGGGGCAAGGGCTTGCTTCGGAAGGGGCCTTGGCTCTTTTGGGGTGGGGCTTCAGCAAAGGCGGTTATGAGAAAATCATTGCGACCACCATGACGGTGAACATCGGCTCGCGCCGGGTCATGGAAAAGATCAACATGACTTATGTTCGCACCGATTACTATGATTGGCCTGATCCTATTTCTGGAAGTGAACAAGGCGACGTGGTGTACGAAGTGAACCGCTTGGACTGGTTCAGTCGCAGTGTCCGCATGACCGCTTAGGGCCGAAAGCGGACGAGACCTGAACGCATATTCAAAATTTATCAGGCCCAACCGCAAGCCGCCGCCGTCTTCTCGGCGCTATAAACCTGCCCACTCTTTCTTCGCTCGTATCTCCGATCACAAAACCGCATCGCACTTCTGCTGGAAATGCTGTAACCGGAATGCGCTATGAACAAAGCTCTCGTCGTCATTTTCGCCACCGTCGCTCTCGATGCGGTCGGGTTTGGCCTTATCTTTCCCATTTTGCCGGCTTTGTTGCGGGAGGTGACGCATATTCAGAATGTGGCGCCTTATATCGGCATGTTGGTGGCGCTTCATGCTGTCATTCAGTTTATCTTTGCGCCGATCCTGGGATCGCTCAGTGATCGGCTTGGTCGCCGACCGATCCTGTTGATTTCGCTGGCGGGGGCGGCGGTCAATTATCTGTTTCTCGCCTTTGCCGACAATCTCTGGCTGCTGCTGCTGGGGCGTGCCATTACCGGGTTGACCAGCGCCAATATGTCGGTGGCGACGGCCTATGTGACGGATATTTCGCCGGAGGATCAGCGGGCGCGGCGCTTTGGGCTGTTTAATGCGATGTTCGGCCTGGGCTTCATCTTCGGGCCAATTATCGGCGGGGCGCTGGGGGATTATTGGCTACGGCTGCCGTTCATTGCCGCTGCGGTGCTGAATGGTGGCAATCTTCTGCTGGCGTTTTTCGTCCTGCCGGAGTCCCGCATCCCGACGCGGGAGAAACTCGATCTGGCGGCCATCAACCCGCTGCGGCCTTTGCGCTGGGCGTTTTCGCTGAAAAACCTGCTGCCGATGGTCATCCTGTTTTTCCTCTTCAGCCTGACCGGCGAGGCCTATGCCACCTGCTGGGCGCTGTGGGGTGGCGATGCGTTTCAGTGGAGCGGGCTGTGGATCGGCCTGTCACTCGGCGCGTTCGGCATCTGTCAGGCGCTTGCTCAGACCTTTCTTCCTGGCCCGGCGGTCAAGCTGTTCGGCGAGCGGGTCGCCATTTTGATCGGCGTTTCCAGTGCCTGCTTTTCGCTGGCCGTCATTGCCTTTGCAACGGAAAGCTGGATGGTGTTTGCGATCATGCCGGTTTTTTCCTTGAGCGGCATTGGCGTTCCGGCCCTGCAATCCTTGGCGACCGCCCAGGTCGATGCGGACAAGCAAGGCCAATTCCAGGGCGTACTGGCCTCGGCCCTCAGCCTTGCCGCCATTATCGGTCCCCTGGCGTTTTCGAGTGTTTACTTTCTCATCAGGGATTATTGGCCGGGGGGCATCTGGATGTCGGTCATTGCCGTTTATGCCATCAGCGTCCCCTTGGTTCTGGGCCTGCGCCTCAAGACTAAAACCAGCGGGAAAGCAGTTTAGCCCGGCCTCCCAGCCGGGCTAAACTGCTTGCCATTTCCTATCAGGCGGCCTTGATGCCCTGAGCGGCAATCCCTTGGGTGACCACGACCGGGATCAACAGATCGCCCCAGTTTCCATCGCCGCCATGGTGGCGGGCGGAGCGGACCAGCTCGACGGAAACACCAGCTTCAACAGCTTTCATGACGGAATGGTTCAGCCGGTGCAGATCATTGGCCAGCATCCGGATCAGCGCCTGCTGGTCGGCATTCATGGCGGTTGCCTGTTCTTCGGCACGTTCTTTAACGCGGGTCTGGGGTGTCATGGCATTGCTCCTCTTATGTCTGGGGTTTTTGAAAGGGATTCCCCGCCCGAGACCGGGCGGGAATTGCGATAAAGGCAGCCGTTAGTTTCGGACTGGCCAAGGCGGTGGATATCAGCAGGACAACGGCCCAGAACTCATTCAGCAGCAGGGCGGAACTGGTCATGTTCGGTCGACTCCTTCATGGCTGTGGTTGAGGACGTGCCACCGGAAATCGCCATGGAAACCGCATCGAAATAGCCGGTGCCAACTTCGCGTTGATGCTTGGTGGCGGTGTAGCCATTGGCTTCTGCGGCAAATTCCGCCTGTTGCAGCTCGGAATAGGCGGCCATCTGCCGGTCCTTGTAGCCACGCGCCAGTTCAAACATGCCGTAGTTCAGCTGATGGAAGCCCGCCAGCGTGATGAACTGGAACTTGTAGCCCATGGCACCGAGTTCCTTCTGGTACTTGGCAATCGTCGCGTCATCGAGGTTCTTTTTCCAGTTGAACGATGGCGAGCAATTATAGGCCAGCTTCTTGCCCGGATGCACTTTATGCACGGCCTCCGCGAATTTGCGGGCCTGTTCCAGATCCGGCTTGGAGGTCTCCATCCAGATCAGATCGCAGTAAGGTGCATAGGAAATGGCGCGGGCAATGCAGGGCTCGATGCCGTTTCGCACCTGATAGAAACCTTCGGCGGTGCGGCCCGCATCATAGTCCACAAAAGGCTGGTCGCGCTCGTCGATGTCAGAGGTCAACAGCTTGGCGGCCTCCGCATCGGTGCGGGCAATGATCAGCGTTGGCGTCCCCATCACGTCGGCGGCAAGCCGGGCGGCGGTCAGGTTGCGGATATGGGCAGCGGTCGGGATCAGCACCTTGCCGCCCAGATGGCCGCATTTCTTCTCCGACGCCAACTGGTCCTCATAATGCACGCCCGCCGCACCCGCCTCGATAAAGGCCTTCATGATCTCAAAAGCATTGAGCGGCCCGCCAAAGCCTGCTTCGGCATCGGCAACAATCGGTGCAAACCAGGTTTCAACGGACAGGCCCTTGCCTTCCTGAGTTTCGATCTGGTCGGCCCGTTGCAGGGTCTTGTTGATCCGCTTGGCCAGTTCCGGCGCCGCATTGGCGGGGTAGAGCGACTGGTCGGGATACATGGAGGACGCGGTGTTGGCATCCGCCGCAACCTGCCAGCCGGAAAGGTAGATGGCCTTCAACCCGGCGCGCACCATCTGCATGGCCTGATTGCCCGACAGCGCTCCCAGCGCATTGACGAAATCCTCCTGGCCGATCAGCTGCCACAACCGGTTCGCGCCCATTTCCGCCAGCGAATACCGGATCTCCACGGAGCCGCGCAGCCGCTTGACATCCTCTGCCGAATAGGTCCGCTCGACGCCATCGAAACGGCCCTGCGGTGCGGAGGGAACGAGTTTGTAAAAATCAGTCATGGCAGTCTCCTCTTGTCGTTTTCATGCAGGAATACCGCGCTCCTCTTGCTGCTTTCCTGCTGGTCTGATGTGACTTGTTTTACAATGCGCTGCAAAAAATCCCAAGAAAAAACGATAAAACAACGGGTTGAAAGAGGTTAGGATGTCTTGTTGTTTACAAATGAGCGATGTAATATTGTAAAAATTGTAAATAATGCTGTAGCGCCCTAAGGGGGTCGATTTTTGTAAATTCCTGTCGGAGGGGCTGATATGGCCGACCATAAGATCTTTGCCGGGCCACGGGTGCGACGGGTGCGCAACGGCCTGGGCCTGACCCAGACGGCGATGGCCGAGGCGCTGGGCATTTCGCCGTCCTACCTCAATCTGATCGAGCGCAACCAGCGACCGCTGACCGTGCAATTGCTGCTGAAATTGGCTTCGGTCTACAAGGTCGATCTGGAGGAATTACAGGGCGATGCGGGCGGCGGCTCGGTGCCATTGCGCGAAGTGTTTGCCGATCCGCTGCTGGCTGGAGAAATTCCGGGCGATCAGGAGTTGATCGAGTTTGCCGAGGCCGCCCCCAATGCCGCCAGCGGCGTGGTCAAGCTTTACCGGGCCTACCGGGAGCAGGCCAAGCGCCTGTCGGATCTTGCGGAATTGCTGGCCCGTGAGGGCCATGAAACGGCGCTGGCCGGGGCGCGGCTGCCGATGGATGAAGTGCGCGACGTGCTGGAGCGCCGCAGCCTGCATTTTCCCCTGATCGAGGCGGCGGCGGAAGCCTTTTATGCGGCGCTCGATCCGGGCGATGGGCTGGAGGCTGCGCTGAAAACCTGGCTGCGCACCCAACACGGCATCGTCGTGCGGGCGCTGCCTGTGCATGTCATGCCGCATCTCGGGCGGCGCTATGACCGCCATTCCATGCGGCTGTTCCTGTCGGAACGGCTGTCGCCCTTCGACCAGTTGCGGGAAATGGCCATGGAAGCCTGTCTTCTTGTGATGGGCGAGGAGATCCGCGCCGAGCTGGAAACTCTGGCCCTGACCTCAAATGAAGCACGCCGCATCGCCCGGTTCGAGTTGGCGCGCTACGCAGCGCTGGCGCTGATCATGCCCTACGGCGCTTTTCTGGCTGCGGCGCAGCGGGCGCGTTATGATGTGGACGTGCTGCGCGCCCGGTTCCGGGTGTCATTCGAGCAGGCGGCCTCGCGGCTGGTCACATTGCAACGGACGGGCGCTGCGGGCATCGGGTTCTTCATGATGGAGATCGATCATGCCGGTAATATCATCCGCCGGGCTGGCGGGCAGGGCTTTCCGCGCGCCACGTTCGGCGGCCAATGTCCGAAGCTGAACATTCATGCGGCCTTTTCAGAGCCCGGACAGGTTCTGGTCGAGCCAGTGGTTGCTCCGGATGGCGTGGGTTTTCTCACCGTGTCGCGCACGTTGGAAGGGCCACAGGCGGGCTTTCAGCAGCGGGTCCGCCGCACGGCCCTGCTGCTCGGCTGCGATCTCGTTCACGCACAGGACACCGTCTATGGCGAGGCGCGGATGGCGCCAGTGGAGATCGGCCAGGCCTGCCGAATCTGTGAGCGACAGGCCTGTCTTTCCAGGGCCGAGCCGCCGATGACGCGGCCACTCGGATTGGACGAAATGACGGCGGGATTAAGCGCCTTCGATTTCCAGTGACGGCTCCCAGTGAGGGGGCGAACAAACTCTAGGCTTTAATCACTGCCAGATAGGATTGCACGTGGCCTCCCGTGGTCATGATGCCCATCAGATTGTTGTCGATCACCGTATTGCCGGTTGATGGTCCATCGCTGGTTGGATAGGCGACCGGAACCCATTTGGCGTCGGTAAAGGTTCCGTCGCTATTGCGACCGATGGTCACGAAAGCGGTGTCCTGGTCCGACATCGCAGCCAGGCAATAGCCACTCTCTATGGCGCTGATGCCTTCGAAATGGGTCACCAGCTCTGGCTTGCCCTGATAGCTGTAATTCTTGACATTGCTGATCTTTTTCGTCTCGGCATCGTAATCCAGCACGAAGCCGACATTGATTCCGGTTGCGCCCTTGTAGCCGCCGACGATCGTATAGGCATTGCTGCCGTCGCCGCCATTTTGCCAGATGCCATAGGCGGTGGTGAGCGGCCCGAGGCTGAGCCTGGAGAAGCTTTGCGTGCGGATATCGTAAATGAAGGCGGCTGCCGAGGCAGCCTGCCCGGTAATATCGAAATTGCCGACCACCAGGTCGCCCATGGTGGAATGGGCAATGGTATAAAACACTATCCCACCGGCAACATCCTTGGGTATGTCGAGCGCCGTCCATTTGCCCGAACCGTCGAAGGCGCCTTCATACATCATGCCATGGTCGGCAGTCGGATCGGAGGCCTCAGCATATTTATAGCTGCCGACGGCACGCACATTTCCCTTGCCGATGCCAGGATTGAACAAAGGTGTATTCGGACCGTAAAAGGTCGATGTCGTCACCGTCTGGCCTTTGAAAACGGGGGTCAGATAGGCATAGCCCGAGCTGTCGGTGGGAAACAGCGGCCCGCGATAGAGAAGCGCCTGCGATTGCGCACCTTGGGTCGGCTGGTAATTTCCGGTCAGCACGACCGGCTGGTCGGTGCCGGCATCCTGGCGTACACCGGTCACGAATTGGCCTGCGGAAAAAATGGTCTGGTATGTCACATTGGCGTCGCTCATTGTATCTACCTTTGATTGAATTTTAAAATAATATAACCATAAGATGTTTTAAAAAGATTGACAGTTGGTTATTGAGGGGAGCTAGCCGGGCCGCATGTCATGAAGAAGATGGTCCTGCCGCTTCAACCAGCCGGTGCCCCGCCGGTACATTGTGCGCTGCTTTGCTGTGATGCGGAAAATTACGCTTGTCGAGCGCATATTTCCTTTCTAGTCTGGCGAAAAATAATGGGAACGACGGGCCTTATCCCCCAATGGCCTGGATACAGGAGACGTGATGACATCCACCGGGATTCGCTTTGCTGCCGCCGCCTTTGCGGCCATGTCCATCACCGCTTCGGCGGGCGCGCTGCCTGCCGGTGCTGCCGAACGGGAAGTGCATGTCTACAATTGGTCGGATTATATCGATCCGCAGATTCTCGAGGATTTCACCAAGGAAACCGGCATCAAAGTCGTCTATGACGTCTTCGACAACAACGACCTGTTGGAAACCAAGCTTTTGGCCGGTGGCTCTGGCTATGATGTGGTGGTGCCGACCGGTCCGTTCCTGGCGCGCCAGATCCAGGCGGGCGTGTTCCAGAAGCTCGACAAGTCGAAACTGCCGAATCTTGCCAATATGTGGCCGATGGTCATGGAGCGGCTAGCCAATTACGATCCCGGCAACCAATATGCCGTCAACTATATGTGGGGCACGACCGGCATTGGCTACAATGTCAAGAAGATCAAGGCGATCTTCGGAGATGACGTCAAGGTCGATAGCTGGGACTTCATCTTCAAGCCGGAAAACGCCAAGAAGCTCAAGCAATGCGGCTTGAACATCCTCGATGCCTCGGATGAAACCTTCGCGATTGCCATGAACTACATCGGCAAACCGGCTGACAGCAAGAAAACAGCCGATCTGGAAGCAGGCGCCAAGGTCTACCAGGCGATCCGGCCCAGTGCCAAGACCTTCAACTCCTCCTCCTACCTGAATGATCTCGCCAATGGCGATATCTGCGCCACCATCGGCTGGTCCGGCGATGTGATCCAGGCCAAGAAGCGGGCGGAAGAGGCCAAGAACGGCGTGGAAATCGCCTATGTGATCCCCAAGGAAGGAACCTATATGTGGTTCGACAACCTGGCGATCCCGGCTGATGCCAAGAATGTCGAGGAAGCCCATGCCTTCATCAATTACCTTATGAAGCCTGAGGTAATCGCCAAGGCATCTGATTTCGTCTCCTATGCCAATGGCAATCTCGCCTCGCAAAAAATGGTCAGCGCCGATGTGCTCAACAATCCCTCCGTCTATCCCGACGAGGCGACTATGAAGCGGCTGTTCACCATCTCGCCTTACGATCCCAAATCGCAGCGCGTCCTGAACCGGCTCTGGACCCAGGTCAAGACCGGCAAGTAAACGAGATGAAGCGGGGCAGAAATGCCCCGTTTTCTATTTGAGACGCGCACAACAGACCGTACAGGCCTTGGCAAACAAGGCAGGCGGGGAAGGGGACCGATGGCGAAGACTCTGGGGCCGGTAAAACGCAAATTCGCACCTTGGACGGAGCGGGGGCAAATGCCCTTCATCCGGTTTGAAAATGTCACTAAACGCTTTGGGCCGTTCACGGCAGTCGATAACCTTACCCTGAACATCTACGAGCGGGAGTTTTTCTCGCTGCTTGGGCCATCTGGCTGCGGCAAGACCACGCTGATGCGGATGCTGGCCGGTTTCGAGGAGCCGACCGAGGGTCGCATCCTGTTGCAGGGCCGCGATCTGGCCGGCGTGCCGCCCTATCGCCGCCCGACCAATATGATGTTCCAGTCCTACGCGCTGTTTCCGCATATGTCGGTGGAAAAGAACATCGCCTTTGGCCTGGAGCAGGACAATCTGCCCAAGGGTGAAATAAAGGCGCGGGTCGAGGAAATGTTGAAACTGGTCAAGCTGGAGGAGTTTGCCAGGCGAAAGCCAGGCCAGCTTTCCGGCGGCCAGCGCCAGCGTGTCGCCTTGGCCCGCTCACTGGCCAAACGCCCGAAAGTGCTGCTGCTGGACGAGCCGCTCGGCGCGCTGGACCGCAAGCTGCGTGAGGAAACCCAGTTCGAGCTGATGGATATCCAGACCGAGCTTGGCCTGACCTTCCTGATCGTTACCCATGACCAGGAAGAGGCGATGACGGTGTCTGACCGGATTGCGGTCATGGACAAGGGCGAAATCGTCCAGGTGGCGACGCCCGCCGAAATCTATGAGGCGCCGAATTGCCGTTACGTGGCGGATTTCATTGGCGATATCAATATCGTTGAGGGACGGTTGCTGCGAAGTGATAGTGCGGGCGGCCCTGTGGCCATTGCCTGTGACGGCTTCACCTGCCTGGTGGATCAGCCCTGCGATCTCGCTGACGGTGCCGAGGTTGCCTTTGCCATCCGCCCGGAAAAGGTTCGTATCTCCATCGACCCGCCCGCCGATACCAACGTCAATGCGCTTTCCGGTGAGGTCTGGGATATCGGCTATCTCGGCGATTTTTCGGTATTTATCATCCGGCGCGAGGATGGTTTCACGTTCCGGGCGGCACAGGCCAATGTCTCGCGCCTGGTAGACCGGCCGATTACATTCGGCGATCAGGTCTGGTTTTCCTGGACGCCGGATGCCGGCCTGTTGTTGACGAGGTAGCGCCATGGCCGAGCCCGCAACCCTTCCACAAGCCGTTCCTCCGGCACTTCCCCCAGCGCTTTCCAAGGCAAGCCGGGCTCGCTGGCTGATTGTTGTCCTCCCCTATCTATGGCTGGGTTTGTTCTTCCTGGCGCCGTTCTTCATCATCGTGAAGATCGCGCTGTCGGATACGGCCATCGCAATGCCGCCCTATACGCCGGTTTTCCAAGGTTTTTCGCAGCTGGGCGATTTTCTGTCGCAGCTGGATTTCGAGAATTTCCAGATCCTCGGTGAAGATCCGCTCTATATCGAATCCTATCTGTCTTCGCTGAGGATCGCGGCGATTTCCACCCTGCTGCTGCTGTTGATCGGCTACCCGATGGCGCTGGCCATGGCCCGCGCCAAGGCGGAACTGCGCCCAACCCTTGTGATGATGGTCATCCTGCCGTTCTGGACCTCATTCCTGATCCGCGTCTATGCATGGATCGGCATCTTGAAGCCGGAAGGGCTTTTGACGCTGCTGCTGCAAAGCCTGCATATCTACGGTCCAGACCAGCAGGTGCATATCTACCAGACCGATATCGCGGTGTTCATCGGCATCGTCTATTCCTACCTGCCCTTCATGGTCCTGCCGCTCTATTCGGCTCTGGAGAAGATGGATGGCAGCCTGCTGGAAGCGGCAAGCGATCTCGGTTGCCCGCCGATGACCGCCTTTTGGCGGATTACCTTTCCGCTGTCCCTGCCGGGGGTGATTGCCGGATCGATGATCTGCTTCATTCCGATCACAGGCGAATTCGTCATTCCAGACCTGCTGGGTGGCGCCGACACGCTGATGATCGGCAAGACCATGTGGACGGAGTTTTTCGGCAATCGGGACTGGCCCGTCGCCTCCGCCGTCGCCATCGTGCTGCTGCTTCTGCTGGTGGTGCCGATCATGATTTTCCAGAACCAGCAAAGCAAAGTGTGAGGGACCGTGATGAAATCTGGCCGTTTCGATCCCGTTTTTCTCACGTTCGGTTTCGCTTTTCTCTATGTGCCGATCCTGATCCTGGTGATCTTCTCGTTCAACGCGTCGAAGCTGGTGACGGTCTGGGGCGGGTTCTCCCTGCGCTGGTACCAGGAGATCTGGCAGAATGACAGCCTGATGGATGCCGCCTGGGTCACGCTCCGGGTTGGCGTCATCTCGGCCAGCCTCGGCACCGTGCTTGGCACCATGGCGGCGCTGGCGCTGGTGCGCTTCGGGCGGTTTCGTGGCCGCATGCTGTTTTCCGGCATGGTCTATGCGCCGCTGGTCATGCCTGACGTCATCACCGGCCTGTCGCTGCTTTTGCTGTTCGTTGCGCTGAATGTCGATCGCGGGTTGATGACCATTACGCTGGCCCATACCAGCTTCACCATGTGCTATGTGGCCATCGTCGTGCAATCGCGGCTGGTGACGTTTGATCGCAGCCTGGAAGAGGCGGCGCTTGATCTCGGTTGCCCGCCGGTCAAGACCTTTTTCCGCATCACCCTGCCGCTGATCCTGCCCGCCGTGGTCTCCGGCTGGATGCTGGCCTTTACCCTGTCGCTGGACGATCTGGTGATTGCCAGCTTTACCACCGGGCCGGGCGCGACGACCCTGCCCATCAAGATCTATTCGCAGGTGCGGTTGGGTGTGACGCCGGAAATCAACGCGGTCTGCACCATATTGATCGCCGTCGTGACGCTTGGCGTCATTATCGCATCCATTGGCACCAAGCGGCGGGAGTTGCAGCGCCAGCGCGATGAGCACATTGCAGCCGCCGGGCGGTGATGTGAACGATCAAGGCCGGGCTGGTGACAGGATCAGATCCGGCCAGGAGCCGCCGATGAACATCCGCAGTGGCGCAAAATTGCCAGCGGCATCACTGGCGCTGCTGGCATAGGCGGTGCCGGGGCGGACTTCCGTCGAGAGAGCCAGTCCCTTGAAATTATAGGGAATGACACCGGAAAAAGAGGAGGACTGCACACTGCCCAGCAGATCACCCTTGCCAATATTGATACTGCCATCATCAAGCGTTGCTGACACAGTCAGGCTGTCAAATGGCAATTCACCCGTGCCAGCATCCTGCAATCGGAAAAACTTCTGCTCCGCTGCCTTGCGCCGGATGCCCTCTGGGTTGACGCCGGTGATCCGGCCCGGTCCGGCGCTGAGGTCCAATGTGCCGGTAATATCCGCCGCGCGGGTTTCCCACAGCGCCCGGTTGGTCGCGGCTGACAGTGTCAGGGAGCCTGACCCGAGCGGCAGGGGGCCATTCAGCGCCAGCTTGCCTTCGATATCGGAAAGATCGGCATTGGTCAGCGACAGATCGAGATGGCCACCTTCGTCAAAGCCGCCATTGCGGCCTTCGAGATGGGCAATCAATGTTCCTTCGGCCAGTGTGCTGTCGGCAATGTCGAAAACCACGGTGCCATCGGTGGCCAGAATGCTGGCACCCATATCGGTAAGGGTGAAGGGCGCATAGGTCGCTTTGCGGGCCGACAAGGTCAGATCGAATTCCAGCCAGTCCAGCAGGCCCGTTTTTCCACTATTGGCACCGGTATCGGGTGTCGAAAGTGAAAATGCACCGAGAAACGTTGGAATATCCATCTGCTCGAAGGCTAGCGTGCCGCTCAGTTTCGGCTTGCCGCTTTTCGCTTGGGCCATTTCCATCAGGCCGGTGGCGCTTGTGTCGTTGGCGGTAAAGGACAGGCTGTCCAGCCTGATCTTGTCAGTCTCCGCCGTCACCGTGGCCTTGACGGAGACCGTGTGCAGCGCTTCCGTGCCCGGCAGTGCGGCACCCGTCCAGGCAAGAAGTCCAGGCACATTGGAAATCGCTAGGCTGAGCTGGCCTGAGGCAAAACGGGCGGGCGCAAGCCCGGTCGTGCCGCTGAAACTGCCCTTCAAGGTCGGTGCGGTCAGCGAAAAATCCGCCTGCCCAACCCCGCCGCCCAGCAGGATCAAGGGCTGGGTGGAGGCAAAATCCAGCTGGGTGGCCACGCCGCCGATGATCATATTGGCGTTGCCGATCGCGGGTGCCGACATCACTGGCCAGAACAGATGGGAAAAGATGCTGTCGATCACCACCCGGCGCTGTAACGGTTGATCCTCGATATCGATCCGGCCATTCTCAATGGTGATCGATCCGATCCGGGCATCATAGGCCTTGTCGAGGCTCTGTCCGCCCTTGGTACTCTCCTGGACATGAGAGATGGCATCGGAGAGCAAGCCCTGTCCCGCCCAATCGAGATGGCCTTGCGCATTGCGCCGCATGTAGATGTGGGGTCGGCTGAGATGGAAATCGTCAAAGACCGGGTTGCCCATCGCCGCATGCACCAGTCCGAACGACGCCGACAGCAGGTCGATATGGGCAAGAACGCGCTTGGCATTGCCATCCGTCCCACCAGGTTGAGTGTCGTCACGGTCGGTAATCGTCACATTGGGCAGGGTGATGCGGGGTTCCGGCCAGAATTGCAGGCTGGGTGTGCCTGCTATCTCCACGTCATGGCCGCTCCAGCGGCTGATGGCCTTTTCGATACTGCCGCGCACCAGACTGCTGGAAACGATATAAGGCGCTGCCAGCCGGGATGCGACAAAAACGCAAAGCGCAACCGCAATGACAGCAATCGCCGCGCGGGCCAGCCGGGGACCGTGCCAACGCCTGGGTCCAGACCATTTCCGTTTTGAACCGAGCGTCACATCAGGCCTTTCACATTCGGTGCGAAGAGTATGTCCACTGCCGCCGTTTCGATACAGCAAAGGGTTTTGCCTGGCAATTTGTTCAGGCTTTTACGCTGGATCTAGAGTTTGTCAGGGAAAAGTGAAACCCGGTTTTCCCTGATAGAGGACGCAGAAATGACAGCTCGCGGCGAAACGCTGCGCATCATTTGACCGCCTCGAATCGGGAGACCATGCCGATCATCCCGCCAGAACCCTCGGAGAGGGGAAGGTGATTTCCACCAGCGTACCTTCGTTCGGTGTCGATTGGATGGCAAAGCTGGCGCGGTTGGCATCCACCATCGCCTTGGTCAGCGGTAATCCGAGACCGGTGCCGTCGCCACGCAGCCGGGCGCCGCCGGGAGACACTTGCCGGAACGGCTTCATGGCCTGCTCCAGTTCCGCCCGCGTCATGCCGATCCCGGTATCGCGAATCCGCAGGGTTACGCTGCCATTCGGCTCGTAATTGGTGGAGACGATGATCTGCCCACCTGAAGGCGTGAACCGGATGGCGTTCGACAGAATGTTGAGGACGATCTGCTTGATCGACCGCATGTCAGCCACAACATTCGGCACCGATTGCGACAGCGCCGTGCGGATGATCACCCGTTGGCCGTTTGCCTGCGGCTGGACGATGGCGACGGCTTCCGACACCGTCTCGTTCAAGCCGACCGCGATGAAGTCGAGATCCATTTCGCCCGCCTCGATCTTGGAAATATCCAGGAGATCGTTGACGATATCCAGCACATGTCGGCCGGAACGGCCGATATCGGCGGCATATTCAGCGTAGCGCCCATGGCCAATCGGCCCGAAGCGCTCATCCGCCATGATATCGGCAAAGCCGATAATCGCATTCAGCGGCGTGCGGATTTCATGGCTGACCCGTGCCAGGAAGTCGGTCTTGTGGGCATTGGCGGTTTCTGCGGCGCGTTTGGCGCTGCGCAATTCCTCTTCGGTGCGCTTCCACTGGGTAATGTCGCGGATGACAGCACAAAAGCCGTTGGAAGAGGAAAGCCGACCAATGGTCATGAACAGCGGGATGAAGCCGCCGGACGATTCCCGGCCGATCACTTCGCGTCCATCGTTGAGCACGCTGGCCACGCCATGGCCGGTCAGCCCACCGAGATAATCGAGGATCGCCCTCTGGCTCTCATGGGCAAACAGCGTAACGAACGGCTTACCGCGAATATCGTCTTCGTCATAGTTGAACAGCGCGCTGGCCGCGCCGTTTACCGAGCGGATTTCGCCGTCGGTGCTGATGGTCACCACGCCATCGGTTGCCGTTTCCAGGATGGAGCGCAATTCCTCCACCTCAATGCGCAGGCCGGTATGCTCCACTGCATCGAGCCGGGTCGGATGGTCCAATCCAGGCTGTGAACCGTCACCGGCATCGGAAACCGGACGAAGAGTATGGTCCGCTCCGGGCGTCTCGGCAGGCTTTGCCGGAGCCTGCGGCACCAGCGCCAGCAGCAAGGCGCTGGCCTCTTCCCAGCGGATCGATTGCAGCCGCGCCGAGACCGGCACCAGCGCATCATCGGCCCTGACCACAACGAGCCTGCCATCACGACGCGCGTCGTCCGTTCCAGGCTGATTGTCTTGCGGATTGTCGCCTTGCACCACGTCGTCACGCTGTAAAAGCACGTCCAGCCCACCTGCCTGAGCCAATGCGCCGAGATCGGCATAGCCGGTCAGCGCCAGAAATTCCGGATTGGCATGGATCAGGGTATCACCGCGATGAGCGAGCAACGCCACGGGCAGCATGTCCAGCACATCAGGCGAAAACACCACATCGCGCGGCGGGCGTGGCAGGAGAGCGCCAGGCACGGATGCGACCGGCAGGATCATCTCGTCCGCAGCGCTTTTTCCATCCTCCGTGACATCGTTCGTATTGGCGGAAACTTCGTCACCAGCGGAGGGGGTGGGGAATTCGACGACGGTCTCAGCGGGAGAGTCCTCTTCCTGGTCAGAAACGACGCCAGCCAGATCGTCGCCGTCTTCGGCGCTTGTTGACTCGTCAATTACCTCGTCAATGACCTCTTCACTGGCCTGCGATGCCGATAGATCGGTGTCTGGATCTGGTTTTGTGTTGTCATTCTCAGGCAGGCTGTCGCGCTCGGCACGTGGCGAAGGCACTGTTGTATCCGTCGCCTCGGGTGTCGCATGGTCTGCGTCGGCATCTGCTGCGTCAACAGGGGATGGGTTTTGGTCTTCTGCAGCGGGTTTGTCGTCGCGCCCAGTGTCGTTAGGTCTCTTTTTGGGCGATAGATCGCGGCTGCCGTCAGCGGATTTTGCACCGAGTGCGTCCAGTCTGCGGGCAATTTCCTGAAAGGTCGCATGTTCAGCGGGGCTCAAGCCTTCGCGGCCGAAATTGCGGGGCTTGAGTTGAACGATATTTTCCGCCTGCGGAAGGGGGGCCGGAGCGCTGATGATCAAGGCCGGAACCTCTTGCCGTTCCGCCACCTGTTCTTCCACCCGTTCTGGCACAGGGATGGTATCAGCGTTCTCGACCTCTGCCGGAGCGGCGACATCATTCCGCATGTCTTGCTGAGGATCGGCTTGCGCCACTTGCTCGGCCGTGCTGGCCTGATCAAGGGGGGCGCTTAAGGTCAGTCCGACCTTGTCGATATCTTCGATGCAATCGGCCAGCCGCACGACGCCAAAGCCTCGGAAGCCATCAAAATCGCGATTGCGGGTGTAGGTCGGCAAGGCGGCCAGATCGACCGGCACTTTCAAGCTGGTGCCTTCAATCGGCCAATAGATCGTCTTGCCGGACCAGGTATCGCGCTTTTTCAGCAATTCGACGATCTTGCCATCGGGATCGAGATTGAACAGGGCGGCGAGATCGGCAAAGGTCTGGCCTTCGATGGCCGCCGACCGCGGGCCGACCGCCTTGGCAAATTCCGGTGAGACTTCACTGAAACAGCCGAGTGCATCGACCTTCCAAACGAACCGCGCCGCCCGCATGGTTGGAGCGAAGGCGAAATCCTGCTGGGTGGTTTCCTGTTGCCCTGCGGCCTGTTCGCTGACGGTTTCCGGCAGTTCTGGCGTCTCTTCCGCAGAATGCGAGGCTGGCTCCGTTTCGCCCTCTTCGTCCTGCTCAAAAGCATCCGCGCTGGATGCGGTTGTCTCGGCTTCACTCTCGTCAGGCTGGTCAGCGGGGTCAGTGATGGCCTCGGGCTTTGTGGTTTCCTCCAGGCGGGCATCGTCCTCGGCTTCGATCTCATCCTGTTCGACATCGGGATGGAGATCGGAATCCGGCAGATCCGTGCTGGCTTGATGATCCTCGGTCAACGTCGCGTCGGACGTCGCGGGCTGTTCCGCTTCAGCGGGGCTTTCCTCAGGAACGGACAGTTCTTCAGGCGCGGGCTCGTCTTCAGGCAGGGGCTTGTCTTCAGCATGATCGTCCGGCTGCGGGCTCATCGCATCCGCCTGAGACAGGTCTTCCGGCTCAGGTTCCAACTCGTGAATGCTGCCCAGGGCTTCGACCACATCCTCGAACGTCTCCGTCGATCTGGTTTCTTCGGGCTTGGCGTCCTCAGGCTTGCCCTCTTCAACCTCGACAGCGATTGTATCCGCGGCTGGAAAAGTCTCGGATGGGGGAGGCTCAGAAAGATGGGTCTCAACAGCGGCCACGGCGGGCTCTATCGAAACCTGCGGTTCGTGGACCTGTGGCGACGTTACGGAAGCCGGGGTGGGTTGTTCCTCAGTAAACCCATCCGACGTATCCAGCGTTCCCAGCAGGGTTTCCACTGCAAACAGCAGGAACATTGCAGGGTCGTCGGCAATTTTGCCCAGCGCAGCGGGCAGGTTGCCGCGCGCGGTCGGAATAGGCCGCTTCATCAGGCCGCCGGGCTGGACTTGCGCCATCTGCACGATGGTTTCGATTGTGCGTGGAGTAATGCCGAGCCGGTCGAAATTGCCGGATGCCCGGATCACCGCGCCCTTGCTGTCCAGAAGAGCCATATGGGTATCAGGGTCCTCGAAGCCGCGCAGCAATGCTTCGCTGCGGGCTGAGGCGTCGCGGTAGCTGACCGGCATGGAAAACAGGATGACCACTTCACCGGGGCGGATCTCCAGCCGTTCCAGCTGCGCTTCAACAGGCACAAGGCGAAAGCCCGAACCGGCCCGCACCACCAACCGGCGCGCTTCGCCCGTCGTTTTCAACTGCCGGGCCATGGCGGCGATCTGCCGGAAGGTGACATCCTGACGCGGCGGCCCCTGGTCGAGAAAATCGTAAACCGAAGCCGTTCCGAAGAAACCCGCTCCGGCGCCATTGGCCCACAGCACCCGTTCCAGATCCGGCGAAAACAGCGCGAGCGCATCTCCACGCGCAAACTTGGCCCTGACCGCGCTATGCACGGCGATATCAATGAAGGGGTATTGGATAGCGGGCATGGTCAACCTGTCGAGCTTTTTCGCCGGCACTGTTCTGAATTAACAGATTTTTAATAACTTCGCACCCCCTCCGGGTCCAGCGAAGAGCGCCTCTATCGCCAAACAGGGTTAATGTGAGTAATTATTTTATTGTGCATCGCAACATAATATTGCAACGCACAATAAGTCTTGCTATATAGCCTCTATCGAAAAACACCGGGCTGCAACGATCAGCCCCTTCCAAGGAGTTCATCATGGCTACCAATTCGAAATCCACCCCTTTCTCTGCCGCTGCCTTCGACCCTGCAAAGATTTCCGACAGCCTGCGCGACTTCACTGAGAAGGGCGCTGCTCAGTCCAAGGAAGCCTATGCTAAGATGAAGACCGCTGCCGAAGACGCCACCAAGACGGTTGAAGCCACCTTGCAGAGCGCCCAGAGCGGCAGCATGGAGCTTGGCCTCAAGGCTATCGACGCCCTGCGCACCAATGCCGAGCTGTCCCTGTCGCACATGGAAGCTCTGATGGGCGTCAAGTCTGTTGCTGAACTGGTTGAATTGCAGACCGCCTTCATCCGCAAGCAGGCTGAAGTCACCGTCGAGCAGGCCAAGGCCATGCAGGAAACCGTCAAGAAGGTTGCCGAAACCGTGGCAAAGCCCGGCAAGGAAGCCGCTGAAAAGGCAATGTCCAGCTTCAAGGTCTCCTGATCTTTCCGGTCACATATTGATGAAGATGAGAGGGTCGGTTCGTCCGGCCCTTTTTATTGCCGTTGCGGCCAGTGATCTGTAAATAAATGGGGAAGCGCAAAAAGGGGCTTGAAAAATTCTCCCACGCCCCGTATGTGACCCCTCGAAAGCGCTAGCGCTTGATGTGCGGTTGTAGCTCAGTTGGTTAGAGCGCAGGTTTGTGGCACCTGAGGTCGGAGGTTCGAGACCCCCCAACCGTACCATTTTCCTTTTAGGAAATCAGTCACTTAGTGTATGCCGGAAAATTGGCATTACTTTCTGATTTGAGGATATATAGGTCTTTGCGAAATAATCGGTGTCGGCAAGTTTGTTATCTCTCACAGATTTCAATGAGAGTTCGAATCATTGGCCCCACGGCGTCTTCCGTCAACGCCCTTGGATTTAGGTTGATGTAACCGATTACCGCTTGATGGAAGATGCGGTCGTTGATTTTCGCGTTTTGAAGGCATTTGAGGCGACTAGCACGCGCTTTCTCGTTATCGCCGTTAGCCTCGGGGGAAACCAAAAGTAAGTAAGAGTTCAGTGCGCCCCACAGATATCCTCTGGCGTAGTTTTGATCGGACTGTAAAAGCTCTGCACTGGTTAACGCTGATGCAGGTGTCCCTGTTAAGGCAGTCAGTACCACGAAAAAAAACAGCCGCATTTATCACCTTTTTGAATTTGTACACGTTTACGCCTTCATTCATCCAAGTTCATCAGCATTAGCTTAAGATGAGCTTGATGTGAGGAGAGATCGGCGGCACCATGTAAGCTGAAAATAATTCATTCATATTCTAATCTGTAATTAACAAGCTCATCACTGACGTGATGCCCGCCCTCAACGACAGAGTTGCAAAAGCACTACATCTGACCCGTCACCAGATAATACACCCCCGCAATCACGATCAGCCCGCCCAGCGCCCGTACCACAAGGCCGTTATACAGCCGCCCCAACCCGTAGCCGATGGCGATGCCGAGGATGTGGATCATGCCGGTGGCGACGACGAAGCCGACAGTGTAGGCGGCGGGGTCGGTGGCGTTAGGGGCCATTTTGCCATGGGGATAGCCATGGAACAGCGCAAACAGTGCGATGATCGCCAGGGAGGCGAATTCGGGGGCTTTCCAGTTGGCGGCGATGGCAGCGCCCAGCGCCAGTAGCGAGAGCGCTATGCCGCCTGAAATCACCGGGTCGGGAATGTCGGCCAACATACCAATCACGCCGCCGATGCACATGATCAGCGGGAAGGTGGCGGGCAGGGTCCAGACGGAGCGGCCCCCCATCTGCGCGCCCCAGAGACCGACCGCCAGCATGGCCAGGAAGTGATCGGCGCCCAGCAGTGGATGCTCGAACCCGCTGCCGAAGCCGCCCATGGGGCCACCCAGAACATGGGCAAAGGCCGGTGCGGCGCTGCCTGCAAAACCCAGGAATGTGACGGCCAGGCGTAGGGGTAACCCGTTGATTGTGCTGGAACGGTTCAGAAAATACCCTTGGAAATGGTCCGGGATTCTCCTTGGATGAAATGGGGTCATTGTCGCTTTGCCCTTGCCGCTTTTCTCGAGGACTTTTGGGGAAGCCCGTTTTTTGGAAGCCCGTTTATAGGAAGATGGGCCTATAGCTGTAAAATATGGGGTATAAGTGACGACCTGGGCGCTGACAACGTGCTGCTGTTATCGTCGAAGCTTTCTTTCTGGCTTGATCAGGTGCAAACAGGTTCCATGCATTTCGCGACCACAATTTGGTCGCAGAAACAGTCTGCATAAGGTGGCAGCCAAGGCAGAGCAGGACAGAGCAGCAGCACAGCCATTCAATTCGGGAGATCGGATATGCAGGAAAACTTTAAACGTCAGATCGTCGGGGCGGGGCGGCTTGCTGCTGTCGCAGCCCTTGTCGCCTTGATGCCGGGCATGGCCGAGGCGCATATCGTCCAGGGCGGTGCCGGTGGGTTCCTGCAAGGCTTCGAGCATCCCCTGTCGGGTGCCGATCATCTTCTGGCGATGTTTTCCGTCGGTCTCTGGGGCGCGCAACTGGGCGGCCGCAATGTCTGGGCGCTGCCAATCACCTTTCCGCTGATCATGGTCCTGGGTGGCATTCTCGGCATTGCCGGTGTGCCGTTGCCAGCGATTGAAACCGGCATTGCGCTCTCCATCGTCGTGCTGGGTGCCGCGATTGCGCTGGTCTGGCGGCCGCCGGAATGGCTGGCGCTGACGGTCATCGGCCTGTTTGCCATCTGCCATGGTTATGCCCACGGCGCCGAATTGCCAATTGCCGCCGATCCCGCCGATTTTGCCATCGGCTTCGTGATTGCCACCGGCCTGATCCATCTTGCTGGTATTGCCGTTGGGCTTGGTGTGTCGCGGGCCTTGGGCGAGCGCATGGTTCGTATTCCCGGCGGGCTGATCGCCATCGGCGGCCTTTATTTCCTTGTGACCTGATGGCAAAGCCGGGCACGCCCCTTGCTGGTCATCTGACGACGGGTCTAGCCCTTGTGGTGCTGCTCGGAGCAATTGGGATAGGCGCGTCTGCAGTGTGGACCTGGCTTGACCAGGAGACGCTGGACCATTGGCTGCTATCGACCACGTTTACCATTGAACGCCTGCTGCCCTTGATCGGCACAGGCTTCATTCTGGGGCAATTGCCGAGACGGCGATTGCCGCTGGCTCTACTGGTGCTGGCGGCAGGCTTTGTCGCCGGTTTTGTCTGGCGCGATATGTGGATGCAGCTTCTGGCGCCTTTGCCCGCAGCGCCCAGCCATTTCTTTCTGGTTGGCCCCTTGGCCTGTCTGTTGGCGGGCGCAATTCTGGTCTTACCATTGCCGCTGCGGCTCTGGTCCGGTCTGGCGCTGTTGCCGGTGCTTGGGATCGCTCTTTCGCTGGCGATCTCTTTTTCCGATCCAAGCCTGCATGACCGGCTCTATCTGCCCTTGGCGCTGTCTGCCGCGCTTTGGCTGTTGCTGGTGTCCGGTCTTGTCGCTGGTATCGTCACCGCTGCCTGGACCAGGATTGCCTCGCGGGTTTATGGCAGCTGGTTGCTTGCCATCGGCATGCTGTACGGCGGTGCTTACATGGCCTCGAAACAGACCACACTCACCCCGCCGCCCTTCGCGGAGCCTCCTGCTGCCAGCGATGATTTTTCAGGTTTTGAGCCTCTGTTCAAATCCCTGGACCGCTATGGTCCCCAGAGACCGGTGCTGGGGCCGGATGTGGGTGAGGGGAGGTTGCCATGAGCCGTTTGCCACTTGCCTTTCGCCGGAAGACCGCGCTTGCAGCCACGCTGGCGCTCTGTCTGCTGCCTGCTTCTCCCGTGCTGGCGCATCCCGACATCGCCATCACGCTGAGGGTGCTTTTCGACATGCATCATGGGGTGTTGACGGGGGTCGGCGAAAGCTGGTCCTTCGATGCGGCCTATAGCCGTGTTCTGCTGGATCGCTATGACCGGGACCGCAATAGCCAGTTTACCGCCGAGGAGGCCTCGGCCCTGCGCGACAAGCTGATTGCCGATCTTGGCCGCAAGCGGTTTTTCACGGAATTGTCTGTGGATGGCAGGCAGGCGGCGCGGTTGCAGCCGGTGGGCTTTACCGCTGAGATCCATGGGACTGTCGTGACTGTCACCTTCGCTTTCAGCCTGGCCGGACCGGTGGACCTGCGCGGCAAAAGCCTCGACCTGGAGGTCAAGGACAAGGATTATGTCGCCGCTTTCCGCCTGGCCGAGGCCGGTGGGCTTCAGATTCGCGGTGATGGTGGCCAGTGCCGGACCAGTCGCGCCCCAAACCCGGCCCATGCCTATTTCGCCGGTCTGGTCGTGCCGGAGCGGATAACCCTGACCTGCGATGCTCCCTTATAAAGAACCAGTTTAATCCAGCACTGTGGTCACAAATTCCGGGCTGCCGGAAAGGGTGTTGCTGACGGTGCAGATCTCATGCTCGGCCCGGTCGGCAATCGCCTTGCGGGTCTCGGCGTCAATCTCGCCCTGGATGGTCAGGGTGATGTCGAAACGCTCAACCCGAGACAGGCCGTCTTTTGCCTTTTCTCCGGTGACGGAGGCGGTAATGCCGGTAATCTTGTCCATCACCCCCATCTCGCTGGCGGCAAGGCGCGCGCTGATCGTCAGGCAACCGGCCAGCGAGGCGTAGAGCAGGTCCAGCGGGTTGAAGCCCGGTTGTGACGGGCCGGTGACGATGGCCAGCTCACCGCCGGTGGCCGAGGTGATCTGCGGAAAACCGGTGCGGCCGATTACGGCGGTGGCGCCCACCGGGCGGGCTTTCATCTTGATCTCGGCCATGATGCTTATCCTGGTTATAAAAAGATACCGCGATCCTGATCGACCCGCTCGCGTAAGTAATCCACCACGGTGCGAATGCGGGCCAGATCGCGCAGGCTTTCATGATAGGTGGTCCAATAGGCGCGGTGCAAGGTGATGTCGGGCAGAATGCGGACCAGATCGTGATGCTGTCGCGCGATGTAGCTGTGCAAAATACCAACGCCAGCCCCTGCCAGCACCGCTTCCGTCTGGCCGATGGCGGAGGAAATCTCAAAGCTGGCGTTCCAGTTGCGCATGATTTCGCCGGTAAAATTCAGCGATGGCGTGAAGATCAGATCTTCCACATAGCCAATGCGGTGATGATCCTTGAGGGCCTCCACCGTCTCCGGCAACCCGTGGCGCTCAATATACTGGCGGGAGGCGTAAAGCGCCAAGCTGTAATCGGTCAGATGCGCCGAGACGAGGCGGCCCTGATCGGGCCGCTCCAGCGTCACGGCAATATCGGCCTCGCGTTGTGACAGCGAAAACGAGCGTGGCACCGGCACCAGCTGGATTTTCAATTCCGGGTGCCGCTCAATCAAATCCCCCAGCTTGGAGGCCAGAAAAAACACGCCAAACCCATCGGGCGCGCCAATGCGCACCGTGCCTGCCACCTTGGCATCGGTGCGGCCAAGGCGGGCTTGGGCTTCCAGCATTTCGGTTTCCATCCGCTCGGCGGAGGTGAGGAACGTCTCGCCTTCAGCGGTCAGTTCGCAGCCATTGGTGCGGCGAATGAACAGCCGTGTTTTCAGCGCATCTTCCAGCGCCGTCAAGCGGCGTGAGAGCGTGGCGTGGTTCAGCCCCAACCGTTTTGAGGCGGCCAGAATTTGTCCGGTGCGGGCAATGGCCAGAAAAATGCGAACGTCATCCCAATTCATAGTAACATCCATTTATGCACAACGGATGCGTAAATCATCGCGTTGCGTTGTGCAAATTAAAGCGCGATAGTGGCCTATCAAAAAACACTCAGGAGGATCACCCATGTATCAGATCGGGCATTTTATTGGCGGTAAGGCCGTGGCTGGAACCTCTGGCCGCAAGCAGCCGATTTTCAACCCTGCCACGGGTGAAGTGCAGGGCGAAATCGCGCTGGCCAGCGCGGACGAGCTGAATGCAGCGGTGGAAAACGCCAAGGCCGCCCAGCCGAAATGGGCTGCCACCAATCCGCAGCGCCGCGCTCGCGTGTTCATGAAGTTCGTCGAACTGCTCAACACCCATATGGACGAGCTGGCCGAAATGCTATCGCGCGAGCATGGCAAGACCATTGAAGACGCCAAGGGCGATATCGTCCGTGGCCTGGAAGTCTGTGAATTCGTTATCGGCATTCCGCACCTGTCGAAGAGCGAGTTTACCGAAGGCGCTGGCCCCAACATTGATATGTATTCCATCCGTCAGGCCGTGGGCATTGGCGCTGGCATTACCCCGTTCAATTTCCCGGCGATGATTCCCATGTGGATGTTTGCCCCTGCCATTGCTTGCGGCAACGCCTTCATCTTGAAGCCTTCTGAGCGTGATCCATCCGTGCCGATGCGTCTGGCCGAATTGATGATTGAAGCAGGCCTGCCTGCTGGCATTCTCAATGTGGTCAATGGTGACAAAGCCGCCGTTGATGGCCTTCTGAGCCATCCTGATATTGGCGCGATTTCCTTCGTTGGCTCCACGCCAATTGCCCGCTACGTCTATGGCACGGCTGCTGCAAACGGCAAGCGCGCCCAGTGCTTTGGCGGTGCCAAGAACCACATGATCATCATGCCCGATGCCGATCTGGATCAGGCCGCAAACGCTCTGATGGGCGCAGGCTATGGTTCGGCTGGCGAGCGCTGCATGGCCATTTCGGTTGCCGTTCCGGTTGGCGAAGAAACCGCAGATCGGCTGATTGCCAAGCTCACCCCGATGATTGAAAGCCTGCGCATTGGCCCTTATACCGATGACAAGGCCGATATGGGGCCTGTCATCACCAAGGAAGCCCGCGAACGCATTCTGGGCCTGATTGACAGCGGCGTCGAAGCCGGGGCCAAGCTGGTGGTCGATGGCCGTGATTTCAAGCTTCAGGGCTATGAAAACGGCAATTTCATCGGCGGCTGCCTGTTCGATAACGTCACGACCGACATGGACATCTACAAGACCGAGATTTTTGGCCCCGTTCTCTCCGTGGTGCGCGCCAAGAACTATGAGGAAGCCCTCGATCTGCCGATGAAGCATGAATATGGCAATGGCGTTGCCATCTACACCCGCGACGGCGATGCGGCGCGCGATTTCGCCAGCCGCATCAATATCGGCATGGTCGGCATCAATGTTCCGATTCCGGTGCCGCTGGCCTATCACTCCTTCGGCGGCTGGAAGGCTTCTTCCTTCGGCGACCTCAACCAGCATGGCACCGACTCGATCAAATTCTGGACCCGCACCAAGACCGTCACCAGCCGCTGGCCTTCAGGAATTAAAGACGGTGCTGAATTTGTCATGCCGACGATGAAGTGATGACGTAAGACGTCGCACCAAAAATTATCACCAAGGCGGGTCCCCAACGGCCCGCCTTTTTTCGTGATAAAAAGCCAGGATCGACACTTCATGCATGAAAATCTTTTCTGGAGAAACACACTCAAAAAATGTTAATTTGGAATTGTTCAAAAGTACAAAGTCCATTATATATGCCGATATGGACGGACAAATTTGGCGCTTTGCCAAGGGCCGCCGAGCGGCTATGATTCGCTGGACCAGCTTAAGGAGTGGCGCATGCGCTTGACGAAGCAGACCAATTACGCGGTACGCATTCTGATGTATTGCGCGGCGAACAAGGACCACCTGAGCCGTATCCCGGAAATTGCCAAGGCCTATGGCGTCTCCGAACTCTTCCTGTTCAAAATCCTTCAGCCGCTCAACAAGGCGGGTCTGGTGGAAACCGTGCGTGGCCGCAATGGCGGCGTGCGCCTGGGCCGTGCGCCTGAAAAGATCAGCCTGTTTGACGTGGTCAAGGTGACGGAAGACAGCTTTGCGATGGCTGAATGCTTCGAGGACGATGGCGAGGTCGATTGCCCGTTGATCGACAGCTGCGGCCTGAATTCGGCGCTGCGCAAGGCGCTCAACGCTTTCTTCGCGGTGCTGGCGGAATATTCCATTGACGATCTGGTCAAGGCTCGCCCGCAGATCAACTTTCTGCTGGGTATCGAGGATCTGCCCCGTCTGGCGGCTGCACCGGCTGCCTGAACCTGTTTTGCAAGAAGAATATGACAGCGCCCTGGCCTCCGGTCCGGGCGTTTTTCGTTTGTGGAGAGGCTTGGATGAAGCGGTTGACCGATGGCGGCAATACGCTACTTGAAGGTAAGTGACGTATCCGCCGGGAGAAATCAGCATGACCGCCCATCAGACAGCCGACACCGTTCCTACCAGACCTTGGGCGATCATCGTCATGGGGGTCAGCGGCTGCGGCAAAAGTTCGATTGGCGAAGGCTTGGCGAAAAAGCTTGGTGTCCCTTTCCTGGAAGGAGACAGCCTGCATCCCGCCGCCAATGTCGCGAAAATGGCCAAGGGCTCACCGCTGACTGACCAGGACCGTTGGCCCTGGTTGCAAGCGATCGGCGATAAAATGGCCGCCGCCTTGCGGGAGGGCCAGACCATTATCGTGTCCTGCTCGTCGTTGAAGAAAAGCTATCGCGACCTGTTGCGCGAGGCGACTGGCAATCGCACCGCGTTCATTTATCTGGAAGGCTCGAAAGAGCTGCTGACCCGCCGCATGGGTGAACGCACCGGACATTTCATGCCGGTCAGCCTGCTGGAAAGCCAGCTTGCGACACTGGAAAGCCCGAAAGATGAGCCTTGTGTGGTGACAGTTGATATTGATCGCAGCATCGACGCCATTGTTGATGCCGCAGCAGTCGGGCTGTCGGAGCTGGAATAACAATGATTTGCGGTGATCAGACCGGATCGATCCGGCAGCTGTGATCCTGCACATCTTCACCGCCGGAAAACCCGATGGTCGCGGCAGGTGCGACATCGGTGAGAATGATGAAGCCTGGGCCAGTGGCGAAACTGGCGCCAACCACCACCAGATTGTGGCTTGCCATCTCCGTTGACGGGTCTTGCAGGGTCTTCGCCAGCGCCAGAAACGGATTGTAACCAGCCAGCGTATCACCCTCGACTTTCATGGCGATGAAATGGTGTCCGGCCACCTCCGCCGGCAAGGGTGCCCAGTCGGTGCCGATCTCATTGGCCATCTTGGTCAAAAGCGCATGGGCATCCGGGCTGAGGCAATCGATATGGATATGCGGCTGATTCTGTGAGCGAGCATCCTGCGCGTTGACCGCCAGGCTGAGCGCGTCGCGCGCCAAGGGATGCGGCAGCTTGGCATTGACGGCGGCCCGTTCATTCCAGGCATCGGCAAAGAAATTCGGCGTCTTGTCATCCAGCAGGGCAGGGCTTTCGATGCCGGTGATCTTGTCGGTCGGGATCAGCAGATGCTGCGCCACGCCACGTTGGTCCTTCAGCAGAGCATAATGTTCGCCGGTATTGACGCGGACGCAAGGCGCAGTGGCGACGACACATTTGTCATGGACGATCTTCCACAGCGCATCGGGATCGGCATGGGCAATCGCGCTGGCGGCAAGCAAGCCAATGAGACCAAGGGCGATGGAGGAAAGTGGGCGGCTGGTCATGATGATCCCTAAGCGTGTCACTGGTTTCAAGCACCCGACTGTAAAGCTCGCTTGCCGATTTCCTGTGACGCCCATTGCGTCCGCAGATCACATTTTCGGGATCTGTATCAAGCCCGAAACCGCTCCGGGCGAAAGGCCGATATATCCAGGAAGGGCGTTTCGCCGCTCATCGCCTCCGCCAGCAGGCGCCCTGTGATCGGCCCCAGTGTCAGGCCGTGATGGGCATGGCCAAAAGCCAGCCACAGCCCTTTGTGGCGCGGCGCTTGACCGATCACCGGCATCATGTCTGGCGTGCAAGGGCGTGCGCCCATCCAGGGCTCAGCGTCGAGGCGTTCGGCCAGTGGAAACACTGTGCGGGCGACTTTTTCGGCCCGCGCCAATTGCACCGGGGTTTTCGGTGCATCGCGAAAGGCAAATTCCGCCCCGGTCGTCAGCCGGATGCCCTGGGTCATCGGCGCCAGGAAATAGCCGCGCTCCTTGTCCATCATCCAGTTGTTCAGCACTGCATTGCCGGTGCTGGCATAATGCATGTGGTAGCCGCGCTTGACGCCGAGCAGGAACCGGTAGCCGAGCTTGGCCATCACCTCATCCGACCAGGGGCCGAGCGCCACCACAACCTGTTTTCCCTCAATCACGCCCTCTTCGCTCGTAACCTGCCAACCGCTGCCCACCTGTTTCAGGCTCAGGGCATCGCCATGCACGAAGCGTCCGCCAAGGCTTTCGAAATAGGCAAGATAGGCCTTGGTCAGCCCATGCGGATCAAGCACCGACCAGGGGTCATTCCATTTCAGCCCGCCGATGAAATCCTGGCTCAGATGCGGCTCTTCGCGGGCGAGATCATTAGCTGTCATGGTTTGAAACTGAATGCCGTATTCACGCCCCAGCCGCTCGGCCTCCGCCACTTCCTTGTCGCGCACGGCCTGGGTGCGAAACGCCTCGACCCAGCCGTCCTTGCGGATCAGCGCTTCGGCCCCCGATGCCTCGATCAGCTCTTTGTGTTCGGTGATCGAGTGTTCGATCAGCGGCGCATAGGCCCTGGCGATGACCTCATGGCGCGGCCGGTTGGAATTCCACCAATAGGAGGAGAGAAAGGCCGCCAGCTTCGGCAGGGCCTTGAGATGATAATGCGCATCGATCCGGTTGTTGAGACCATAGCGCAGGATCAAGTTCAGCTCCTGCGGAAAGCCATAGGGCACGACGCCTTCGCGCTGGATCAGCCCGGCATTGCCATAGGAGGTTTCCTCGCCCGCGCCGCGCCTGTCCACCAGCACCACAGATTTGCCGCGCCGCGCCAGCTGAACAGCGGTGGACACGCCGATAATACCGGCGCCAAGAACAATTGCATCGACAGACATGAAAAGACCCACGGTCAAGGATTTACTGCCGTGACCATGCAAAAGCGCTGGGAAATGCGCAAATGAAAACTTTCTGAAATGGCAGGATTTTTATCCTGCCATTGAGGTGCTTCGGGCTTTCTCTACTGCCGGTTTCAAATAAAGGATCTCAGATATTCAGAGAGGCAGAGAATGGCCATCGCCTGCCCATAGGGCATCGAGGTCAGCTTGATATTACGATAGAAATCCAGATCCGAACCCATGGCGGTGCCGAAGGACACCTGGTTCAATTCGCCCTTGGCGTCGATATTGGCAATGACGCCGCGCACCGCCCGTTCCGCCACGGGCCGATAGTCCGCGCTGATATACCGTTTGCGCACCGCCTTCATCAGCCCATAGGCAAAACCGGCGGTGGCCGAGGCTTCCAGATAGCTGCCTTCGTCATCGACCAATGTGTGCCAGAGGCCGGAAGGGTCCTGATATTTGGCAAGGGCTGCGGCCTGACGGTCTAGCGTCGAGAGCAGATGACGCCGCAGCGCGTCTCCCTCCGGCAATTGCAGGAGATCGATGAATTCCGGAATGGCGATCGTCACCCAGGAATTGCCGCGCGCCCAGAGTGCGCGGGCAAAATTGTGATTGCCATCGAAGGTCCAGCCATGAAACCACAGGCCAGAGGCGCGGTCGGCGAGATATTGGCTGTGGATCAGAAACTGATACTTCGCTTCCTCCACATAGTCCGGGCGGTTCAACAGCAGGCCGATCTTGGCGAGCGGCATGACGCTCATCATCAACGTATCGTCCCACATCTGCTGGTCGTTGACGCTGTTATAGACGATATGCTGCAAACCGCCTTCGCGGGTGCGCGGCATCTCGTGCATCACCCACTCGGCCCAGGTTTCCAGATAGGGCACAAAGGCCGGGTTGGGCGCATGTTCATGGAGGCAGGCCAGCGTCAGAAACGGGCAGACCGTGTTGATATTCTTGGTCGGCGTTCCCTCGGCAAGCCGCGCCGAAAACCAGTCGGTGATAACAGCCATCACCTTGGCATCGCCGGTCTGCTGCCAGTATTTGAACAGGCCGTAAAGCCCGATACCATGGGTCCATTCCCACCCGGCCCAGCCCTTGGTGTCGATCACCCGCCCATCGTCCAGCCGCAGCAGGAATTCGCCTGTGGTGTCCGTGATGTTGATCAGATTGTCCGTCAACCGGCCAATCAGCCCGACAACCTCATTGCGCGTCACAAAACGCTCCGGCTGCGCCAGCAAAGGATGCATGGTCATGGTAACTCCTCCTGCGACGCCCTCCACAGCGTCGGCGTGAAGGGAGCATAGACGGAAGGGGATTGCAAGGGTGAGGGGATGGGTGGGTTGAAAGCTATTGTCCCTAAACATGCCGCAACATGATCATTGCTATACTGACGTTCGTACACCATTTACTTTGCAATAGCGGCAAATCGAAAGGCTCATGTCCATGGACATCAAGAGAAACGGCACCCAGCCTTCCACCAAAGGTCCATCGGACTGGTTTTCCGGCACGGTCCGCATCGATCCGTTGTTTTCGCCCAACAATGCCCGCCGCGCCGCCGCAGCCTGCGTGACATTCGAGCCCGGCGCACGCACCGCCTGGCACACGCATCCCCTCGGCCAGACGCTGATCGTCACCGCCGGCCTTGGCCTCGTGCAGCGCGAGGGTGGTCCGATCGAAACCATCAATCCGGGTGACGTCGTCTGGTTCGAACCCGGCGAAAAGCATTGGCACGGTGCCTCCGCGACCACAGCCATGACCCATATCGCCATTCAAGAGCAGTTGGATGGAAAGGTGGTCGACTGGCTGGAGCAGGTGACCGACGAGCAGTATCGATCCGTGTGATCGGGTTTACCTTCCGCCACAACAATGCGCTGCATTCGAGACGCCCGGGCGCATGCCTGTTACGGCGACGTCATTCGTCCTTGTCGCGTACATTTTGTGGAAACGTGATCTCCGTCGTGAAGCCCTTGGTTGGCAGCACATCGAACCGGAAGCCATGCAATTTGGTAATTGCCGCCACCAAGGTCAATCCCAACCCCAACCCTCTTGTGTGGCGGCTTCGGTCTGAGCGGTAAAAGCGCTGGATAAGGAGATTTCTCTCGCTCTCTGGCACACCTGGACCGGTGTCACTCACACGCAGCGCTTTACGCTCGTCTTCCACGATAAGGCAAACATCGATCCTGCCGCCTTCGGGCGTGAATTTTATGGCGTTATCAACGAGATTGGCGACGGCCTCGAAAATCAGATCCCGATCTCCGTGAACGACAATGTTGGCATCCGCCTTCACTGCCAGTGTCAGCTGCTTCTCTTCGGCAATGGGCTCGTAGAGGTCGCCAACTTCCAGCAAGAGCTCTGCGAGTTCCACTTTGTCAAATGCCTGAAGTCGGCGCGCTTGTTCAATCTCTCGAACACGCAAAATGGCCGTGACAATGGAGATCGCGTGGTCAATTCCTGAAATCGCCCGATCCATGGCAATCTGCATGTCCTCAACAGAGGTCGCATTGCGCCGAGCCCTTTCCAGGCCGAGGCGCACTCTGGCCAGAGGTGTTCTCAAATCATGGGCTATATCGTCACCGACGGCGGCGAGGTCCTCGATGAAGGTCTGCATTTCGTCGAGCATGCCGTTGACGATTTGCGCAAGGTTGTCGAGCGGGTCCTGCACATTGCGGTAGGGCAGGCGCTGTTTCAAATCGCCCGCAACAATCTGTGCGATCCGGATTTGCATTTCGTTGACGCGCCTGTGGGCGTTCAAACCGAAAAACACCGCTGCCGCCAGGCCAAACGTCAGCACCGGAACCAGGCCAAACAGCAGCCCTCTTTCCACCATGGATGCGGCCTGCTCATTATCGGCCGTACTCCAGCCAACGAACAGAATATTGCCATCTGGCAGGCGTCGCGCAACCGCGCGCGCCCGCTGTTGACGCGGTGGTGTTTGGTCGGTGCGCACAATGGAAACCTGTCTGGGCGGCATATCCAGCGCCAGGCCCTTTGGAAATTGCTGGACATTTCCCGACACATGGTGGCCATCGGCTGTGAAAATACCCGTTGGCTTCACCCGTCGCGGGTCTTGCCGCACGCGTTCCTCATAGGCATCCATCCGCCCCAGAAGAGCACCTTGCGTGATGACGCTTGCTTCTTGCAAAACCAGCTCATCCAGTTGATTGATCAACTCACGGCCAGTGGTTTGAAAATAAGCAAAGCAAAAGCTCAGCACCATGGTGACCGTTATTGCCGCCACCAGCGCCACCACATAGCGGAAACGGGATTGCCGGACCCATTCAATCGGGCGCGCGAAGTACAAAACCTTCTCCACGAACATTGGCGATCATGGGATGATCTCCCGGATGATCAATTTTTCGTCTGAGCCGACCCATATGCACATCGATGAGGTTTGAGTCGGGAACGAACTTATATTTCCAGACTTCCTCAAACAGCATTCCGCGCGTCAGAAGCTGCTCGCAATGGCGCATCATATATTCGAGCAGCTTGAATTCACGGGGAAGAAGCTCAATCTCCCTTTCGCCGCGGCAAGCGCTACGCTCCAGAAGATCAAGCTCAAGCGGTCCAACCCGCAGCACTTTTGCCGACATGTCAGCGGGGCGGCGAAGAAGGGCTTCCACGCGGGCTACAAGTTCGAGGATCGCAAAGGGCTTGGTGAGATAGTCGTCTCCACCGGCCCGCAGGCCGCGCACACGGTCGTTGACGGCACTGAGGGCGCTGATGACAAGCACAGGCGTGCGAACCTGTTCGCGCCGCAATGTATCAATCACAGCAAGGCCGTCCATACCAGGCAGCATACGGTCAACGATCAGGATATCAGCCCCGCCATTCCTTGCGCGTTCAAGGCCTCTGGCACCATCGGATTCCCAATCAACGGCGTATCCGTAATCTTTCAGCTCAGCGCAGATATCTTGTGCCGTATCTTCATCATCCTCAATAAGGATAACTTTCGCCATGGCCTATTCCTTGATGCGTCGGTACCTCCATAGATGTTGCAGGTCATCCATTATTGCCAGAGCACACGCGCGTTTCAAATACCGGTTTGCTGTTTCACTCCTACGGTTTTTCAAAAAATAGCGCAATTGTGCGGTGTGTGATTCAACGCGCGGATGCACATAACCAGGCTTGCCGTCCGGGGCGGGATGGCCGTTCTTAAATTTCTATTTAATGGCTTTTGTCATTTCACTGCGTCAAACCCCAGCACATGCGCGACAGAAAGTCGCGTGCTGACTTGTGACTATATGGTGCGATCGTCAAAGCCCACGGCAATCGCAGTCGCCCTTAAACTCAATTAGGTGCCAGATGCCCGTTCATCGTAAAGACAACCCATCCATTGCCGAAGGCGTCCAAGGCCCGGTTTTGAGCCGCCGTCAGCTTTTGGGATCGGCGGCCACCGGGGCTGTCGTTCTCGGTGCGACCTCTGTGCCCAGCTGGGCGCAAGCGCCGGAAAAAACCGTGGATGTCCTGTTGATCGGCGGCGGCATTATGAGTGCGACGCTGGGTGTTTTGCTCAGCCAGCTTGAGCCGAACTGGACGATTGAAATGCTCGAGCGGCTCGACACCGTGGCCATGGAAAGCTCCAACGGCTGGAACAATGCCGGCACGGGGCATTCTGCACTGGCCGAGCTGAATTATTCGCCGATGGATGCGAAAGGCAATGTGCATATCGAAAAGGCGATTGAGATCAATTCGGCCTTCCAGATCACCCGCCAGTTCCTTGCCCATCAGGTCGATGTTGGCGTGTTGAAGAATCCGCGCTCGTTCCTCAACTCGACACCGCATATGAGTTTCGTCTGGGGCGATGAGAACACGGCGTTTCTTGCCAAGCGGTTTGATGCGTTGAAAGCAAGCCCGCTGTTTTCCGGCATGCAGTTTTCGACCGATCATGACAAGATTGCCGAATGGGTGCCGCTGATGATGGACGGGCGTGACCGCGCCCAGAAGCTCGCCGCCACCTGGAGCCCCCTTGGCACCGACGCCGATTGGGGCGAAGTGACCCGCCAGTACGTCACGCATCTGAAAAGCCATCCAAACTTTACGCTGCACACCTCCAGCGAAGTGGAGGCTATCGAAAAGAACAGCGACGGATCGTGGAACGTCAGCACCTCCAATCGCAAGGATGGATCGTCAAGCACGGTCAAAGCGAAGTTCGTATTCATCGGTGCGGGCGGTGGTGCGTTGCACCTTCTGCAGATGGCCGGCATTCCTGAAGGCGATGATTACGCGGGCTTCCCCGTCGGCGGTTCTTTCCTGGTCTGTGACAAGCCAGAGATCGCAAACCAGCATTTTGCCAAGGCCTATGGTCAGGCCTCCACCGGTGCGCCTCCGATGTCGGTTCCGCATCTCGACACCCGCGTGTTTGAAGGCAAGCGCCACCTGTTGTTTGGCCCTTTCGCAACCTTCTCGACAAAATTCCTGAAGGAAGGATCGCTGTTCGATCTGCCTGCGACAATCACGCTCGAAAACATCTGGCCGATGCTGAAAGTTGGCTATGATGAGTTTGATCTGGTCGAATATCTGGCCGGACAGCTTTTGCTGTCAGACGCAGATCGGCTAGAGGCTCTGCGCGCCTATTTTCCCAATGCCAAGGCCGAGGATTGGCGCCTTTGGCAGGCAGGCCAGCGCGTTCAGATCATCAAAAGAGACGCCAAAAAGGGCGGCATTCTCAAGCTCGGAACAGAAATTGTGGCGGCCAAGGATGGCAGCATTGCCGCTCTGCTCGGCGCTTCGCCGGGCGCGTCGACGGCTGCACCGATTATGCTGGATCTGATCCAGAAAGTGTTTGCCGAGAAATTGGCGACACCGGAATGGCAGGAGAAGGTGCGCACCATGGTGCCAAGCTATGGCGTCAACCTCAATGAGAATCCCGAGATGCTGGCCAAGGAATGGGCAGCGACGGCAGAGCGCCTTCAACTGACGCTCGCACCACCGGCAATCGACATGTCCGCAATCACAAAGCCTGGCGTCAGCGCACCGGCGGCAGACATCAAACGTGTGCCGGACATGGCTCTGTAAATTCTGGCCTTACGCGAGAATGAATGCGCGCCTTGGCGTGCATTCGGCGGATCCTGGCAAAAATATATGTCCTCGCATGCAGTATTGTGTGTTTTATGAAGTGCACAATACTGTAGCATCAGCGCAAAGGTGATGAGTTGCGTGCGAGATCACAGGCGAGAATTTCAACTGTAATTTTCTGCTCATGGTCTGCGTTTACATTGAGCTGAATTTCACCCGGTATAAAAAGAGAAAGATCGATCATGAGTGATCATCACGTCGTGGTTGTTGGTGGCGGCTTTGGCGGGCTTCAGCTGGTCCATGATCTCAAAGGCAGCGGAGCACGGATAACGCTGATTGATCGGCGAAACCATCACCTTTTCCAACCTCTTCTCTATCAGGTTGCAACAACCATTCTGTCCACGTCGGAAATCGCCTGGCCCATTCGTCATCTCTATAGCGACCGGCAGGAGGTTTCGACATTGCTGGGTGAAGTCGGTGGCGTCGATGTCGCTGCAAAGCAGGTCATGTTACGCAGTGGGGCATCCATATCCTACGACACGCTTGTTCTGGCCACCGGAGCGACCCATGCCTATTTCGGACGCGATGAATGGGAGCCTGTGGCTCCAGGTCTCAAGACGCTGGAGGATGCCACGACAATTCGCCGCCGCCTCCTTCTTGCCTTCGAGCAGGCAGAAACCACCTCTGACCCGGCGATGCGTGAGGCGCTTCTGACATTTACCATTGTTGGGGCCGGCCCAACAGGCGTTGAACTTGCCGGTATTATCGCCGAGCTGGCGCACAAGACCCTCCCCAAGGAATTTCGCGCCATTGATACTCGCAGGACAAAGGTGATCCTGGTCGAGGCGGGCCAACGTGTGCTGCCAAGCTTTGCACCGGAACTGTCTGCCTATGCACAAGGCGTGTTGGAAAAACTCGGCGTTGAGGTTCGTCTCGGGCAGCCTGTTACACAGTGCTCAAGCGAGGGCGTACAGATCGGTGAACAGTTCACTCCAAGCCGGACGATTGTCTGGGCGGCTGGCGTTCAGGCATCGGCTGCGGCGCGTTGGCTCAGTGTTCCCGCCGATAGGGCGGGCCGCGTCGTTGTTGAAAAAGATCTGACCTCCCCGGGAATGCCTGATGTCTTCGTGATCGGAGACACGGCGTCGGTCATCCAAGGCAATAACACGCCTGTACCGGGTATTGCGCCTGCCGCCAAACAACAGGGCGCCTATGTCGCCAAAGTGATCAAGGCAAGACTGAAAGGCAAACCCGCTCCCGCGCCGTTCCATTACCGGCATCAAGGGAGTCTTGCCACCATCGGCCAGAGCGCGGCCATCGTTGACTTTGGTAAGGTAAAGCTAACGGGTAGTCTCGCATGGTGGATATGGGGGCTCGCGCATATCTATTTTCTCATCGGCACGCGCTCAAGACTTGCTGTCGCCTGGAGCTGGCTGTGGATTTATCTGAGCGGACAGCATAGCGCCCGCTTGATTACTCAAAAAGAGACCATGAGGGATGACGGGCAAGCGAAAAAATAAAATTAATAAATGATATCGTAATTTTAAGAAGCGTAGCGACCAGACCGAGGTTAAGGTTGCGGATGGAGGAGCTTCGAGACAGTGGAATTCGCCACTCTTGAATGGGTCGACTGGTTCAACCACCGACGACTTCTCGAGCCGATCGGGAATATACCGCCAGCCGAAGCCGAAGAGCGATATTACGCCATGCTGGACGAAGCAGCCATGGCCGCATAACTTAAACAAAATGGCCTCCGGCAAACCCGGCGCGGTTCAGAGGCTTCGTGTAGGATGCAACCAGATACCATCACGGCGATGGCAACGCATTTATGCAAAGTCGTAGCGTAGGTCTCAACCTAGCCTCGAAAAATTTCCCCCAACATTTACCAGGTATCCAAAGCGGACGCCAGCATAGTGCCGTTGGGCTTCGGGTATTTCATCTACCACGATCTCAAAGCCACCTAACTCGGCCATGTGCCGACCAGCGAGGAATGCCATCAAATTTTCACACCAAGCCAATGCGTTCTCTATAAAGTAACGAAAAAACTCATTGGCTCCAACTATTTCGATTGGCGTGGCTTCATGAAGCACACCGATTTCAGGCTCTCGAAGCTCTTTGTTTGCGGTAAGGCGATAGTCGTTCACAATTATCTGTCTGTCCGTCTTGGGATGCTCAATACAGTGCCGGACATTTCTCACAAGTTTTCCGAAGTAAGTTAGACCTTCCACAAAACTAATGAATTCGTCATCCTCTGGGAAGGTCTTGATGAGATGTTTATGTAAACCGTCAAACCACTTGCCAGATTTCCTCAATGTTTCCTCAACGTAAAAAATACAACAAAGATTGAATACGCCTTGCATTGCGTGGTCCATCTTTTGGATAAAGGTCTTTGTCTCAGCGCGAAGTCTTGGATAGGATGGAAGAGCAAGCGCTCCCTGTTTCGGCTGAATTGTCGTTTCACGGTGGTGCAGCAGCACGCGCTTGATCTCTCCGGCCACGCTATCAGCTGCAACAAGGTCATTCATAATGTCGATGACCGACAAGAGGGCAGACTCATGTGACACCGAGTCGATGAGCCGTTCCTTCTTGAATAGTTCTAGACCTGTCAGAAGCGTCTTCTGAACTACCTCAGATTTCGCACCAACGTCAGCGATTTTCTGCACAGTGTTTGGTATATCTTCTCTCGTGCGACCTGGATCGATCTGGTCAGCAAGCGCGATAACGTAAATTGCCTCTTCTTTAATCGCAAAGAGTCGGTGACCTATCCCCTCAGCGGACACTACTGCGCCGTCGCTCTCGTCGCCAACCATCAGCATTCCGCCACCCTCTCGAATGCGGTCTATTCTGCGTTTTGCTGACTTTTCTTCCGTCATGAGCCTACCTTTAACGACCAATCGCCGGTGCTACCGTATCCCGTTCTCAAGAAAGACCGCGTCCCACCTGTCTACAATTCCTTGTATCCACGGGGGTATGCGTGACGCAGTGATGCGCCATTCCTGAAAATCGCGAACTGCTTTGTCCCAATCGGGAAAGCCACTCGCTGTAGCAATTTTCGTTTTATTGTCTTCGGTTGTCTTGAGCATAGTCACAGCAATCGCTTGCTGCTCATCCAAAAATTTCACGATGCTAAGATGTATTTCAGGGTGTTCGTTTGCGATCTGTGACGCCAGACGTTTAAGGCGCGGTGTAGCCATTGCGAGAATATCAAGCGCTCTACCCACTTCACCGGCGACCTCGGCGTTCAATCGAGATACCTCGGCGCGTTTATCGCTTCGGCGCATCGCCCGATCGCTGCCAATGCCGATTAGCGCAAGTAGCCACGAAATGAAGTCCATGCGCACCTCCGGAGCGTTCCCATTTCCAAGTTGCGCAGATTATAAGGAATTCGCAAGGGAAAGAATATCGAATGCTGATCCGCAAGAATGGCCCGGAAATGTGTTCCGGTTGTTCTTTTCTGGCTTTATCTAAATGTTTGATTGTGTTGAAAAAAATAAATTGGCTGGGGAACCTGGATTCGAACCAAGATTAACGGAGTCAGAGTCCCCGATTTATTATTGTAATACCAGCGCATTTTCTCCAACTTTGGAGAAAACGCAAGATGAAAGATCAATGCGTTACCGTAGAATTTCCAACTGGAAATCGGATAAACGAAGAGCTTCTTGCTGAGATTTCAGCGTGGCTGAGCGAGAACCGCGACCAGTGCGGCGTTCGCATTATCCCAACATTGAAAGAGAAGTTTGGCCTCGGCAATCTTGAGGCTATCGAGGCAGCAAAACGCGCCCATGCTCTCCAATACGGGAGGGCGCTGTAATGGCGATGAATTCCCGCCCGAAGGGTGAGGAGGCGCGCAACAAGTGACCTCCCCTATTCCTATTTCAAATGCTCTGCTTCGGATTGTGTCTGAGCGGAAGCCGCAAAATGCTGCCTTGGCTCTGGCATATGAGACCGGCGCTATGCCAACGCAACCGGCAAGCCTGCCGTCGCCCCGCGCCAACGTCCTTAGCCCGCAGCTTCGTCGTATGAAGCAGATCGTTAGCCGCAAGTGGCAACGGTCCCCGGATCGTGCCGCCTCAATGGCCCGCAAGCGCAAGCTGGGCGGATCAAGCGGGATGCCTGACACTATCCGTCATTACTACACGGAAGGCCACCGCGCTGTACTGGCGGTTATTGCGGGCGAGGTGAAGCACCACGGCCTGTGTGATCTTGCCGTGGACCGTATCGCCGCCGTTGCGGGTGTGAGCCGTACCACCGTGCAGAACGCTATTCGTGAAGCCCGCGCCCTTGGTCATCTGTCTGTGGAAAGCCGTCCGCGCAAAGGGCAGAAGAACCTCACCAACCTTGTGCGGATCACGTCACGCGAGTGGATGACCTGGCTTAAGTGCGGGCCTTCTCTGGCCAGACAGATAGGGTTCAAAGATTTCCACCCCACGAAGAACCAAGATAAAAACAAATACAAGAAGGAAGATAAGGGAAGAATGAACCGCACCGATGGTGTGCGTGGCAAGCGCTTCATGGGCTTTGGAGAGGGAGAGAGCGGCACTGCTGCGGACAACAACCACTGGCGAGGGCGAGACAAGGGCTGTTGATGGAAAATCAAAGGCCACGAGGATCGCAAATGCGAGATGCGTCGCTTCGGGCTGGGGGTGATGAGAGGGCCGGGGGGGGGTGGTCTAGAACTTTCGACCTATCCTGGGGACCGGCGCGGGGAGATACGCTCTATAATTTTCTCAATTAAGAGATTTTTCTTATTGTTTGGAAAGACTTACGCCTAACACGCCTGTCCTAAGTTGTCAAATTTACGCATAAAAAAAATTCGGGCATACAATCGGAATGAAGATATTTTCTTTTTTCCGATCTGAAAAACTTGAAACGCGCGACACGTCTATTTCGGATGCAGCCTTGGCGGCGCTCTGGTCTGGGATGTCATCGGGGGCGGTTGCTGTCTCCGGCGCGGAAGCGCTTCGGGTTCCCGCTGTTGCCAGTGCGGTGCGGGTGATCTCGGAAGCTGCGGCAACGCTTGAAGTGCGGATCATGGAGCGGGATGCAAGCGGCTCCGAGACCGAGGATAAAAACCATCCGGTCGGCCTGCTGTTGCGCGGCGATGCCAATCCCTGGACCTCCGGTTTCGAGTTGATCCGCGATCTCGTGGCGGGCGCGCTTACCAGTGATTGGGGTGGCCTCGCTTACGTCAACCGGGTTGGTGACGAGATCCGCGAAGTGATCCGCTATCAGCCAGCGGCGATTTCCGTGCAGCTCGATCCGTTTACCGGGGAGCCGACTTACCGCCTGAGTGGCGTCGTCGTATCGGCCCGAAACATCGTGCATGTGCGCGGGCCGTTCGACCGGTCGCCCTTGACCCTTGCGGCGGAAGCCATCGGCGCGGCGAAGACCATGGAAACCCATGCTTCGCAACTATTCAAGAATGGTGCGCGTCCAGGCGGTGTGATCCAAACCCCCAAATCGCTTGGCGACGAAGGCGTCAAGAACATGCTGAAGGCGTGGCGTCTTGCGCATGAAGGTCCACAGAATGCCGGTCGGACGGCGCTGCTTTTCGACGGTGCGACCTTCAATCCGATGACGCTCAACTCGGTAGACAGTCAGTTTATCGAGCTGCGCAAGTTCCAGATCATCGAGATTTGCCGGGCCTTCCGCATCCCGCCGTCCATGCTCTACGAGCTGGACCGTGCGACGTGGAGCAATTCCGAACAGATGGGCCGCGAGTTCCTGACTTACACTCTGGAGCCGTGGCTTCGCGCTATCGAGGCGGCGCTTGGTCGGTCGCTGTTGTCGCGTGAAGATCGCAAGCGCTATCGCATTCTGCTTGACCGCGACGACCTCACCCGTGCCGATCTCACGGCCCGCGCAACGGCCATTTCCAGCCTGATCAGCGCCAAGGTTTTGAACCCGAACGAGGCCCGCCAATGGCTTGACCTCGGCCCCTACAAGGGCGGCGACGAGTACGGAAATCCACATATCAATCCCAGCACACCCGGTCTCGGACACAATGGCGGGCCGGTTCTTGACGACGAAAAGGAGCCACCGGTTGATGACGCTTGACGATATTCATTCGAACCTAGCCGACCAGGACCGGGGCCGATGGTTGGAAGTGCGCGACCCTTGGCAGGAAAAGCCCGTGGGCCTTCGCCTGCTGATTGCCGGTCCTGATAGCGACGTGCAGCGCAAGGCGCGTGTCGAGATGATGGACCGGCTTTCCGACGCTGCCGACTTAGATGGCAAAGTCTCATTTGAGGAACGCGAAAAGGCGCGGGTCTATTGCCTGGCGCGGTGTGTCCTCAACTGGGATGTCGCGGCCTCATTCGGCCTTGATGCGACATTCGGCCAAGTCGCCATCATTAAACTTTTGCGCATCGCATGGTTGCAACAGCAGGTTGACGCCTTCGCTGGGGACCGTGCGAACTTCCCGATAAGCCTCAACAGCGAGGTGGCGTGATGGCCCGCCTGGAGTTTGCGGATATTGCTGTCCGGTTTGCGCCCTCAGATAGCGGCGAATTTTCCGGCTACGCTGTGATCTGGGCCGAAAAAAACCGGCATAACGAGCTTTACCGGCGCGGCGCTTTCAAGCGCTCCCTCGATCACCACAGTCTTGAAGGCACACGGCCATTGATGTTGTGGAGCCATAACCCTTCCGAGATCATCGGAGTTTGGACGGAAGTCCGCGAAGATGACAAGGGCCTGTTTGTTCAAGGCCGGTTCCTGACCGAGATCACCAGCGGGCGGGAAGCCTATGAGCGGGTGAAGTCCGGCGCGGTCAACGGCCTGTCCATCGGCTTCCGCGTTCCGCCTGGGGGCGAAACGCGCCAGGCGGGAACCCGCATTCTCACCAATCTTGATCTGGCCGAAGTTTCCATCGTGGGCATGCCATCGGCTGGCCGCGCCCGGATCACGTCTGTTCGCAGTTCTGGCCGCTCTGTCGAGAGCGTGGCGGCCTTCGTTGACGCTTGCCGGAAGGCACGATGCGCTCTCATTTCAAAAGGAAAGTAACATGACCAAAAAGCCTGCTATGGCACTGTCTGTGCTCGATGCGAACATCGGAACAGTCGTTGCGACCGATACGCTTGGAGAGCGTTTCGTAACCCGCACAGCGCCGTTCGAAACCCGTGAAGAGCCGAACGACGATCCGATGGAACTGGCGACCCGCGCCGTCGATGAAATGCGCACTGCGTTCACCACCAGCCTTGACGAAATGCGCACCCAGATCACGGACCTCGAAACCCGCATGAACCGTCCGGGGGGCGTGGGCGCAATCCAGACCACGGGTGAAGTGACCCTTGAGCGCCGCGCCTTCACCAATTTCTTGCGCCGGGGCCGTGAGGCCATGGAAGCCGAAGAGGTGCGGGCGCTGGTGGTGGGTGACGACACCAAGGGTGGCTATCTCGCCCCTGCCGAGTTCCAGGCGGAAGTGATCAAGGGCATTGTCGAGCTGTCTCCGATCCGCCAGGCCGTCCGGGTTGGTTCGACCGGGGCCGGTTCCGTGATCCTGCCCAAGCGCACGGGCCGTCCCACAGCGTCATGGGTTGGCGAGGATGAAGAGCGCGAAGAAACCACGATGTCCTATGGGCAGCTCGAAATCCCTGTTCATGAAATCGCCTGCTACATCGACGTATCGCAGCGCCTTCTTGAGGACAGTGCCATCAACGTTGAAAGCGAAGTTGCCACCGATCTTTCGGAAGAATTCGCCGTCAAGGAAGCGTCTGCATTCTCAAATGGCAACGGTGTGAAGAAGCCGCTCGGTCTCCAGAATGCCTCCGGCATTGCCGAAATCATCAACGGCAACGCCGCCAATGTCAGTGGCGATAAGTTGATTGCGCTCATGTATGCGATGCCTGCGCAATATCGCAACAACGGCTCCTGGCTGATGAATGGCACAACGCTGGGCGTTATCCGCACCATGAAGGACGGGAACGGCAACTACCTCTGGCAGCCATCCTATCAGGCTGGCCAGCCTTCGACCCTGTTGGGCCGTCCGGTGATTGAAGATCCGACCATGCCGGATATCGCCGCAAATGCTTTCCCCCTGATGTATGGCGATTTCTCCAAGGCCTACCGGATCTATGACCGGGTGGGAATGTCGATTTTGCGTGATCCCTTCACCCAAGCCACCAAGGGCCTTGTCCGGTTCCATGCCCGCCGTCGCGTCGGTGGCGGCCCGGTTCTGACCGAGGCGCTGCGCAAGCTCAAAATGGCCGCTTCTTCCTAAGCGGCCTCAACCCCTCAGTTTCTAAGGTGAAAGATATGCGAGACATTGTGCATAACATCAAAACCGTCATTGCCGTACCACCTGCCACGCGCTCGGCAAGTATCGATGGTGCGGCGGTTGACCTACTGGGCTTCGATAGCGTGGCGCTGGTCGTTGCTACGGGTGCCGTTACCGGCGCTGGCGACATGTCGGTAAAGCTTCAGGAAAGCGACACCACGGTCGCCGCTGATTTTACCGATGTTGACGCCGAACATCTGCAAGGCGCAATCGCTGGCAGCCTTGCGACCGGCACCACGGCCAAGGTGGGCTATCGCGGCTTCAAGCGCTACCTGCGTGCGGTGATGACCTTCAACGGCGGAACGAGCGTCACAACGTCGGCTCTGTTCATTCTCGGCAATGCCGCTGATCGTCCGGTGGCCTGATCATGCCGGTTCGTGCTCCCTCGGTTTGTGGTTATTGCGGCAAGGCTCATTCGAAAGCCGAACCTTGCGCTGCCGTAGCGCGCATGGCGAGGGAGCGCAAAGCCCGCTTTGACGAGAAGCGCCCAACCGCAAGACAGCGTGGATATGACCGCGAATGGGAAAGCGGGGCGAAGGAATTCTTGAGCCTTCCGCATAACCAGTTTTGCCAGTGCGGCGCGAAAGCAACGGTGGTCAGGCACATCAAGAGCATTCGCGCCCGCCCCGAACTGCGCATGGATAAATCAAACTGGCGTCCCGGCTGTCAGCGCTGCAATGCGCTCGATGCAGCGGAAGAGCGCCGCAACGATCAAGGAAAATCGAAATGACAATTTACGCTTCAGCGGGTTCGCGGCTGTTCATCGGTGTGGTGAAGGAACAGAAGTCCGAGGATTTTGTTCGGGCCGACTTCTCCGTCGCCAATGCTGTCACCTGGATTGAAATCGATGAAATCGAAGGGCTTGGCTCGGTTGGCGATACCAGTGAAGATGTGAACTTCACCGGCATGAAAACCGCCCGCACCCGTACCCTCAAAGGCCCGCGTTCTGCCGGAAAGATGGAAGTGGTGTGCGGCCTGGACGGTGACGACGCCGGGCAACAGGCAGCCATTGCCGCCGAGAAAACCATTCACGATTACGAGTTTCGATTGATCCTGAATGATGCCCATGAGGGTGGCACACCTTCGGAACGCTACTTCATTGCCAAGGTCATGAGCCAGTCGGAACAGTTCGACCAGGCCAACAACGTGATGAAGCTGAATATCAGCCTCGGCGTTAACAGCAATATTGTTCGCATCGCACGGTCGGAAGCATAATCGATGTTCTTCACGGCTGCTGGCTCAACCTTCGATATTGGAGACCTCCGCGCAAACTGGGCTGCGCGGCAGGTTTCCGCTGTGGATTTCAGTTCTGAAGTCTGGGTGCCGGTTGAGGGTGTGAGCAGCCTTGGCCGCATTTCCGGTGAATGGCAGACGGAAGAAACGGCGAGCCCTGACGCGGACGATCCCGACAACCCGCAAATGCCGACTGTGTTGAAGTCGGCGCGACCGGCCAAAACCATGCAAGTGGTCGCGGCCATGGTGGCCGGTGATGCCGGGCAGATGGCAATGCTTGCGGCGGAAGGCATCGTTCATCCAGTCACCTTCAGGCTCACGGCTGCGGATGGTTCTGTTCTGCGTTTCGTCGCCTTGGTGCTGGGGGCGGATCACGTCTTTGATGAGGCCGCCAATGTGATGAGCTGGTCCTTCTCCCTCAAGCTTCAATCCAACATTCTGCGAGAGGCATCATGATTGTCACCGTTGCGCAAATCAAAGAGCAATTGAACATCGTCGCGGAAGATGGATCGGACGATGCATTTCTAGGTCGCAAACTGGCGGCGGCCCAAGACCATATTGAACGCGGTCTCGGCTTCAAGATTGAAGCAGCCTATGGCGGGGAGGGGCAAGACCCTATCCCGCCTTCGCTCATTGAGGCCGTCTGCCAGCTTGCCGCCCATTGGTATGAGAACCGCGAGGCGTCCGTGGTGGGCATGGGCGTCAACACCATGCCCTTCAGTGTGCAGGACATTATCCGCGAATACCGCAATTGGAGCTTCTGACATGGCAAATGACGGCGGCATTTCCAGACTGCAACAGCGCATGAACGCCATTCCCAAGGCGGTGCGCGATGGTGTGAGGCCCGCCATGGAAAAGGCAGCGGGCGATATTGTCGATTTGGCAAGGGCGCTTGTCCCGGAAGATGAGGGCAAGCTGAAAAACTCTATCGGCTGGACGTGGGGTACGGCCCCGGCTGGTAGCATGGTGCTGGCGCAAAGCGTCAGTGGCGAGCTGACGATCACAATCTATGCCGGGGATGATGAAGCGTATTACGCCCGCTGGGTGGAATTCGGCACACAAGCCGGCGTCTTTAACCAGCGGGTTTCCGAACGCGGCGCGGGTATCCATCAAAGCAAATCGAAGGGGCGCAAGAGCTACCGCACACATCCCGGCACGGCTGCGCAACCGTTCTTCTTTCCGGCCTATCGCCTCGGCAAGAAGCGCGCCGCGAACCTGATCAAGCGGGCGATTGTCAAATCCGTTCGCGAAAACTGGGGGAAGGGCCAATGAGCTTGGAAACCGCGCTACAGGTAGCTTTGCGGGGAAGGCTGATCGCCACGGCGGCAGTAACCTCGCTTGTCCCAGCTGTAAACATTGTCGATCGCACAAGCGCGCCGCCGCTTGATCCATCTATCGTGCTGGGCGAGGTCCAGGTTGTCGATGACGGTAGTAGCCTGAAGCGGGACCGCGTGCGGGTGTATTCGACCATCCATGTGTGGAAACGCGAAGAAAGTCTGAGTGGTATCCGCGCCATTGGCTGGGCGATCCGCTCTGCGGTTCGTCCTGGTCGCCTGGATCTTGGCCCGGATTTTCAGTGCGGTGACTGCTTCATTTCCTCGACACGCCATTTGCGCGACCCGGACGGGGCAACGGCGCATGGCATCGTCACGGTTGAGACGCTGGTGAAGGTGCTGTCATGAGGTCTGGAAAACTCGATGCCCTGATCACATTGCAGGTCGCGACCAATACAACGCGGCCTGACGGCGCAGTGATTTCCGAATGGTCCGACTTTGCCAAGGTTCGGGCCGAGATCATCGAATCAGGAACGGAACGGTTCTTCCGCGCTTACGGTGCCACGGATGAAGACTTGACGGTTTTCCGCATCCGCTATGTCGCGGGTCTCCTGATGGCGCATAGTATTCTGTTTAATGAAAAACGTTTCCGCATTGAACATTTAACCGAGATCCGCCGCAAGCGCGGCTGGGAAATCAGGGCGGTGTCGATATGAGCACACGCGGACGAAAAGCAGATTTGCGCGTCATTGAGGGCGGCGGCATGGAGCAAGTCCCGGATGGCGTCCCGTCGCATATCCCGGACGAAATGCGATCCGAATGGTTAGCCGTCGCCAATGATTTGAAGCAGCGGCGCATGCTGACAGAAGCGATGTTTGGCAGCGTTGATGCCTATGTCATGGCCATGTTCAACGTCCGCAAGGCGCAAGAGGCCATCGATAAGCATGGCCTGCTGATCGACAGCGGCAAGGGCATTCTCAAGCAGAACCCGGCTGTCAGTCTACTGGGCAAAGCGCAATCGGCAATCCTTCGCCTGTCGGCAGAATTGGGCCTGACGCCCGCCTCACGCTCCCGCTCGAAAATGAAGGGCGGCGGCGACGGCGACGTTCCTGGACAAAAGGACATGTTCGATGACGTCATGGATTTTTGACGATAGCCCGATTGACGATCCGTTCGGCTATGGCGAGCGGGCGGTGAAATTCCTGCGGCTTTTGAAGCATCCAAAATCGACAATGCCTGGAAAGGCTTTCCAGCTCGATCCGTGGCAGGAACGCATTGTGCGCCGGATCTACGGCCCGCGTCATCCTGACGGTCGCCGGATCGTGCGCACGGTCGCCATGCTGCTACCACGCGGCAACCGCAAGACCTCGCTGGGCGCGGCGCTGGCGCTTCTCCATACCATCGGTCCGGAAAATCTGCCCGGTGGCGAATGCATGGTTGCGGCCTCGGATAGATCGCAGGCCCGGATTGCCTATCAGGAAGCCTATAACATCATCGGTGCGGAACCTCGGATGGATGGTCGGCTTCACCTGACGGACTCGAAGAACCGCATCCGCAATCCCAAGACCGGCGCATTCTTTGAAGCCATCAGCGCCGACGCCAGAACGGCCCATGGTCATACACCTGTCTTCGCCCTGGTGGACGAATTGCACGCCTGGCCGAAACGCGATCTGTGGGAAGCCATCCGCTCCGGGCTTGTGAAAGTTGCCGGTTCGCTGCTGATGGTGATCAGCACGGCGGGCCGTGGGCAAGAGAATGTCGCATGGGAGTTTTATGACTATGCCCGCAAAGTCCAGCGCGGCGAGATCATTGATGAAAGCTGGCTTCCGATCCTGTTTGAAACGCCCCGCGATGCGGACTGGCAGGATGAAACCGTCTGGTACGCTTCCAATCCGGGCTTGGCATTCGGGTATCCCGACATAGCGGGTATGCGCCAATTGGCGCGGGAATCCGCCGAAATCCCGGCAGAACGGGAAGCCTTCAAGCAGCTCAACCTTAATATCTGGCTTGATCATTCCCTCGATCCGTTCGTGGATATGATGGTCTACGACGAAGGCAATTATCCGGTTGACCTTGATGACCTTGAGGGCAAGCCCTGCTGGCTTGGTGTTGACCTGTCATCCAACAATGACCTGACTTCGGTTGTCGCCTGCTGGGGTGACAGCGAAAGCGGTTACACCGTCCACCCGTGGTTCTTCTGCCCTGCGGATAACCTTCGCGCCCGCACGGATCGCGACAAGGTGCCTTATGTGGCATGGGCGGAAGAGGAACATATCATTCCGACACCCGGCAATGTGGTGGATTACCGTTCGGTTGAGGATCATATCCGCGAATTGTGCGCCCGCTTTGATGTGCGCGAAATCGCCTTCGATCCGCACATGGCCCGCAACATCATGAACAACCTGCTGGACGATGGCCTGCCAGCGGTGGAAATGCGGCAAGGCTGGGTGACGATGGCTCCGGCTGTGAAAGAGTTGGAACGGGCCATTCTTGGCCGTCGCTTCCGCCATGGCGGCCACCCCGTCTTGCGGTGGAATTTCGATAACATCTCGGTTCATACCGACACGGCGGGCAATCGTTCGTTTCACAAGGGCAAGAGCAAAGACCGGATCGACGGCGCGGTGGCCGCTGCCATGGCCGTGGCCCGGTGTGCGGCCGGTGACAGCAACGTTTCCAGTTACGACCATTTCGAAGGCAATCTTGAAGAGTGGAGCTACGCATAATGGCTGATGATGAAGAACGGCTTGTGGTGCTTCTTGAGGCGCGCATTCGTGACCTTGAACGCAATATGGCGAAAGCCTCCGGGACCACAGCGAAGCGCTTCCGGGAAATGTCACTCTCTTCCAAATCTGCGACAAAGCAGATGGAACAGGACGCGATCCGCTCCACAACACGGATCAATCAGGCCATGGCGACGGTCGGCACGAAGATCGGCGCGGTTGGCAAGGCTTTTACTGGTGGAATTGCCGGTGGCATCGCTGGGCTTGGGGTGGCGGGTGCGGTCACGGCATTCCGTGAAATTACGTCCAGCCTTGCCGAGATGAACGCGGAAGCGCTCCGGGCGGGTCTCAGCACCAAGGCGTTCCAAGAGCTGAAATATGTCGCGGATCAAAACAAGGTCAGCGTTGACGCCCTGACGGACGGCATGAAGGAATTGAGCCTGCGGGCCGATGAATTCATCATTACCGGCAAAGGCTCCGGGGCGGAGGCATTCCAGCGCCTCGGCTATTCTGCGCAGGAGCTGAAGGAAAAAATCAAAGATCCGGTCGCACTGTTTACCGAAATCATCGGCAAGTTGGGCGAATTGGACAAGGCTGCGCAAATCCGCATATCGGACGAACTGTTCGGCGGTACGGGCGGCGAACAGTTCGTGCAACTCATTGGGCGCGGTGAACAGGGCATCCGCGACCAGATCAAAGCCGCCAATGATCTGGGCATCGTCATTGACGATAGCGTCATCAAAAAAGCGGTTGAGGTCGATGCCAAGTTCAACATGATCGCGGCCACCATCGGCGGCAACCTGAAATCGGCAGTGGTTGAAGCGTTCGAATATCTCGTGAGTTTCGTTGACAGCTATCGCGATTTCCAAAACCAGACGGACGCAACGCTTGAACGACGGGTTGCCGAGCTGGGGCAAAAGCGGCTGGATCTTGAAACCAAGATCCTTGAGACCCAAGATCGTCAACGCCAGGGCATGGAAAAGCTGTCCTCCGTCGCGAAAAACCTTGGGTTTGAGGATTCGAAGAATTCTATCGTTGCAGGTGATACCGGCCAAATCGAAGAATACCGGCGACAACTGGCGGCGGTGGCGGAAGAGGAACGGCAGATCGTGGAGGAACGCGCCCGGCGTCCGACGATCAGCACCCCCACGCAACCGACCGGAAGTTACAGCGGCGGTCAAACGGTTCCGTCCAGCAGCACCAGTTCCAAAAAAAACAGCAGCCCCGATGAATACCAGCGGGCGACGGAATCCCTTCGGGAACACATCGCCGTCATGCAGGCCGAACAGGAAGCGCAAGCCGGGTTGAACCCTCTCATTGACGACTATGGTTTTGCTGTTGAGAAGGCCGCTGCTCAACAGGACTTGCTTAATGCCGCCAAGGAAGCGGGCATCAAGATCACGCCAGAGCTATCCAGCGAGGTTGATAAGCTTTCCACGGCCTACGCCAACTCGGTTGTGCAGGCGAAAAAACTTGGCGATACGCAGGACGAAATCCGCCAACGGGCGGAAGAGGCAAACCAATTCAACAAGAGTTTTACACGCGGCATTGTTGACGGGTTCATTGAGGGCAAGAATGCCGCCGATGTCTTCTCGGATGCCCTGAAAAAGATCGGTGACCGGCTTCTTGATATGGTCTTCAACGATCTGTTCGCCTCGCCAACCCAAGGCGGAAGCGGCGGGGGGGTAAGCGGAATCATTAGCGGTTTCGGCAAGTTGTTGGGCTTTGACAGCGGCGGCTATACCGGGCCGGGTGGGAAGTATGAACCGGCTGGCATCGTCCACAAGGGCGAAGTCGTCTTCAGTCAAGCCGATGTCCGCCGCTTTGGTGGTGTGGGCCGGGTGGAAGCCTTGCGGCGCGGCTTCGGTTATGCCGATGGCGGGCCGGTGGCCGTGACGCCTGCGCCCATGGTCAACACATCGTCTGGCGGTGCCAGTGCCAGCGCCACGCCTATCCATATCACCCTCAGTCCGGTGATAGATAATCGCGGTGCCTCGGCTGAGGCTGTTGCTCGCAACGAACAGGCATTGGCGAAATTCCAGAAAACCTTGCCTGCACAGATCATCGCCACGATCCGGGATGCAAGGGCCAGGGGGGTGAGGATCTAATGAACCGGTTTCACGCCCGCCTTTGTGCCGAGCTGGAAAGGCAACTGGCCTCACCCGGCTGCATTCCTCGCCTTCCTGTTGGCTCCGAAATCCTCTGGTCCTGGTTCCAGGATCTAAACCAAACCCGGTCCTTTGGCTTTTCCGCCCCCAACGCCATCACCTATGGCGAGATCGATGCTTATGCCCGTCTGACAGGGGCGCCAATCGCTCCCCGTCATGTCGCGGCCCTGCTGGCCATGGATGCCGCCTATCTGCGTTTCCACCAGAAACGCCAGTCCGTCCCGGATGGCGTGAAAACGCTTCCGCCTGTTTCCAAGGTTCCGCTGTCTGCGGGCCTGATCGACGCAATGTTTGGGTGAATGCCATGGCATATTTGGATAACTATCTGAAAGCGCGCAACGAACGCCTGGGGACGCAGCACAAGGCCAAGTCAAGAAAGACCAAGCAGCGCCAAATCATCAAGGGAGATCGGCGCAAGCACGTCATAGACAAGGTTATGGATACTCTTTCGGACTGGCGTTATAGCCCTTTCGAACATGAAGGCCCTTGTCACACGGGCCTCAGGTCAGCCTTATGTATGGAGGGTTACAGCTGGTCGCTTTCAAACACAGAAGCAGGCAATATCGTCGGGGAAGCTCTTAGACTTACTGGCGCGAAACGACCGAGCTGGGATCAAGGCCAGCCCGAATATCTCTTAGCTTATGACGTATGTTCCGGGTGCCATGGGCCAATGCCGGAAGATATGATAACGGGAGGTAGGCGTGGTCGCTTTTGCTCTGATGAATGCGCCCGCAGCTTTCTTGTTAAGCGAGATTTTACCAGCTCATTACATGCCAGCCGGATCGAGGCTTCCGCATTTTCGCTGATCAATCGTGACCGGCGACCGCTTCGAACCTGTGAGAATTGCGGCGATCAATACCGTGGCTTCAGTCGTAATGACCATAGCCAGAAATATTGTTCAAGGAACTGCTATGGGCAGGCCAAGCGAAAGCTTCAGCAACAGGATTGCCCGATATGCAGTAAGGGTTTTCATCCTTTGCATGAAGGGCAGGTTCATTGCTCCTGGGCATGTTTGAGGCAAATGAAACTTGAAAAGACATGCGTCGTCTGCAAGCAGAATTTCAACGCGAAGTCAAAGAAAGCAATCTATTGCAGTGAGAAGTGCCGTTCCTACCACGTTAGGCATGGCCAGGGCGGTGAAGTGCCTTTGGTTGGGGTGCCTCGGGCTTGCACATGCCAACATTGCAATGTTGAATTTGAGGTGATGAACGCACGGCCCAAAAAATATTGTAGTAATAAGTGTGCAAGAGCTGTTGAAAAATTGATCCGGCAACAGCGAAATAAAGCGCCGCAATCCAATATCATCTATCTCACGGCGGAAATCTTCGATGGGTGGTTTAAGCAGGCGGCCTGAAAGCGTTCACGGTGGGAACGCTTTATTCCTCCCGTTTCGCCAAGTTGGCGAACTGATGCGGAGTAGCTTCGCCGAGTTGGCGAAGCTGGCAAGGTTAAAGCCATGCGGCTTGCTTCAACGCTTAGTCTATGCGGGTTTACTAGCTGGGGCCGGTAGCCCTAATAATTTACCGCTTGCGTCAGCGGGGACTAATGCTGGCTTTGCCGTTAATCAGTTCAACATGGACTGGATGCTGGGTGCCATTAGGGGCTTCAACGAAGACATTTGCATCTGTACACGCTGAGATTAAAACATCGGGGTCGCCGTCAATGGTTCCAGTTTTGATCGTCTGACGTGTCGGGGTGCCGATTTGGTAGGATATTTGCACCGAGGTAATCTCGTGGCGAGTACCGTCATCTAACACTATTTTCCAGCTCATTTTACTTCCTCACGTTAAGAGTGGGCGAAGATCACTCTGACTATTTGTGCTTACTATCAAATCGGAATCCGCAATGCTTGCAGACATTGGCAACGTAGAGGATGGTTTCACCGCAGTCCGGGCAAGCCTTGGTTGGTTGGACGCGAGTCGTCTCTAGGAGATATGGTGTTTCTGTCGCCTTCAATGACGGCAGGCAGGCAATAAGGATGATGCCAAATATGGATATAAGCAGGCCGACAAAAAACCAACCTACGCCGCTACGACCTTTCGCGGTGGCAATGATCGCAGTCACTACTCCGCAGATAAACCATAAAAGAAAAAGTTCCATAAATGCCCCCGGAGGCCACTGATACTCGGCATAGATGGCTAAACATCTAATGAATGTCAACTTATGGTTGATTTTTCTTGTTTTAAGAATTTACAAGCATATTTTTAGAAATTTTGATTTATTTTTCCTAGTATATTATTTAATTTAGTAATTGTCTTTAAGTCTATAAGTTCTATTAGGATTTCGAGCACGCTTTCGCTGGTTTCTTCTTCAAATCCTATTTCTCTTATTTTTTCACGTACAATTGATTCAGCTTCCCTGAATAGATGTCCCATGGAAATGCGCTCATCTAGGGTTGGATTTCTTTTGAGATCCTTTTCGAATTTAGAGAACGCATAGAGGGTTGCGGCATATGTCACATCGTTTTCACGGTTGGTTGCCACCTCTCTGGTTATCTCGTTATGGGCGAAGTCAGGCCCGAAGGCATTTATAAGCCGGATCTCTACTTCCCACGGAATCTTTCCGCGCCTTCTCCAATTGGCAATAGCCTGCTTAGAGATGCCTAGGCTTTTGGCGGCCTCTTCATCGGTGGTTACCCCCAATGCAGCCTTGACCCTCTCGATGTAGACGCGAACAGGTTCAACCATCACTCTTGACAATCATAGTTAATGTAGTCATAGACTTCAAAATGAAGTCAGAGACAACGAATATCGCTCATTTTGTTCCCGGCGCAAGCCTTCTCGCTCGCGTTCGTTCCGGCTTTATCTATCAGGGTACATCTTTGAGCAAGTGGTGCTTAGAAAATGGCGTTTGCCGCGTATGGGCCGCTGACGCGCTCAAGGGAAAACGAAACGGCCCAAAAGCTGAGGAACTGAGAAGGCGTTTGCTCCTTAGGGCATCTTATATTGACATAAAAGGAAATGAAAAAGCCGACGCACGGTCCTGAGAAACTCCGCGTCGGCTTTTTGGAAAACAACCCAGAAAGGATCATTTATGACTACCGTACATACACCACAAAAACCCGATGGCGCAAGGGCGTTTCCCTTTGGTGCGGCTGAATTGGCGGAGGCCGTAGAAGGCTATCTCGATGCGATTTCGTTTCTTGATGCCGCAATCTTCGTGACCGACGAACTTTACGGTATGGCTGAATTCACCGGCTCTGAAGATATCATTCGGGCATTACCACGTCTTCTTAAACGGGCGAGAGGTTGCATCGACAAAGCGGGCGATATCGCCATGGATCTGGAACAGGACGTAAGGACGCCGTGTCTTTGGTTTGTGCCTAAGCCCTGTGAAATGCCGGAAGGCGATGCGGCATGAAAACCATCACCTCTGATGAGAAATCTGCGGCCATAGACGCATGGCTCGACACGGACGCATTGATTACGGCGGCGGAGATCGTATCCGAGTTCGTCGTGAACAATGACCCTAACAGCGAATGCAGAAAAACGAGAAGGCTTCGAAATGAAGCTATTTTCAGTCTGCCTGTCTTGCTGCGCACGGTGCGAGACCGGTTGATTCCGGTCGAAACTCTCGTGATGAACTACGAGTTCGCCATAGGTGAGCCGGTGGAAAACTAGCCCACAATTCGTTTCGCAGAGTCGCCCCAGTGGCGACTCTTCTGTTTGATCTCATTGAACTGGATCTTTCCATGAAAAACGAAAATGACGATACCCTGGGTATCAAGGAAATCGCCGCAGAGCTGGGCTGCTCCACTCGCACCGTACGCCGTTACCACGCAAAGGGCCAGATCGCGACATTCAAAGCTGGCTCCAGCACCAGCCCGATCAAAATGAGCCGCGTCAACCTGCGCCTTCTCCAGAAAAAGAGGGGTAAAAGATGATGGCGAAACTTCAAGCAACTTGGCGCACGGTTGATATTAAGCGCGCTATCGATGGGGCAAGAGCCGGTGGCCTGAATGTGGGCCGGGTGGAGGTTGAAAACGGAAGGATCATTCTGATTTCAACGCAAGCGGTTCAAGCTGCTGAGACTGAATTGGACGTATGGGAGCGGGATCGTGCGCGTAAAGCTTAAGGGGCTGAATAAGGTCAAAAAGAAGCTGGCAGACGGAACGCCCGTTACATACTTCTACGCCTGGAAAGGTGGCCCGCCACTGCCCGGAAAGCCGGGTGATCCCGAATTTATGGCCGCATATAATGCGGCCATTTCTCGCAAGGTCGAGCCGCAAGCAGGAACGTTGCAATCGATACTGAATGCATTCCAGGTGAGTTCCGATTGGGATGATTTGGCACCGCGCACAAAGTCCGACTATGTGAAGCTGATCAAGGTGATCGAAAAAGAGTTCGGTACATTTCCAATTTCCGGCCTCAAGAACAGACGTGCAAAGTCAATCTTTCTCTCATGGCGGGATGAGCGGGCAAGGGCGTCTCGTCGTCAAGCTGATTATGGTTGGCAAGTTCTGGCGCGTATTCTCTCATGGGCGATTGGTCGCGGTCTCATCGAAGCGAACCCCTGTGAAAAGGGTGGGCGGCTCTATCAGGGTTCGCGGGCCGAATTTGTTTGGACGGGTGACGATGAAGCCAATTTCCTTGCATCTGCACCGCCGCACCTTCATTTGGCGCTAATACTTGCTCTTTGGACTGGGCAAAGGCAGGGCGACCTATTGGCCCTGACGTGGCCGCAATACGATGGTGAGCGGATTCGACTGAAGCAAGGAAAGACCGGGGCGCGGGTGGTGATACCTGTCGGCGGGCCGCTTAAGGCAATGCTTGACCCGATCCGGCAAAAGGTGGGCCATGTGCTTCTTACGCTTGATGGTACGCCATGGACTTCGGGCGGCTTTTCATCCTCATGGCGCAAAGCCTGCGCGGCGGCTGGCGTCGTCGGTGTAACGTTCAACGACCTACGAGGAACAGCCGTCACGCGCCTTGCGCTTGCCGGATGCACAGAAGCTGAAATCGCGACTATCAGCGGCCACAGCCTGCGCGACGTTCGCTCAATCCTTGATTCCAATTACCTGAACAGAGACCCAGAGCTTGGCGAAAACGCTATTCGGAAGCTCGAAGGGAGAACAAAGTTTCCCAACTGAGTTTCCAACTGACCATAAATGTTCTGAGAGAAAACGAGGGAATACGCTGTAAAAACAATTGGCTGGGGAACCTGGATTCGAACCAAGATTAACGGAGTCAGAGTCCGTCGTTCTACCGTTGAACTATTCCCCAGCAGGGGCGGCGTTGCCGTCTGATGGATGCGGCTTATAAACAAAAGCTGGTTGATTGCAACTGTCTTTTTGCAAAAAAAGTGAACCGGTTCAGACAAATCGGTTTTGTCGCAGTTCCGCCCCTTGAGTGGCGTTGGTTTCGGCCTCCCTTGACCGGAGAGGGAGGGGCTTAAAAAGCGTTTGGAGAAGCTTGCCGGGCCTGCTACAATTTTACCAACGAAAATCTAAGGATCGCCAGCGGCATATTTGAAACGGACTTTCCTCTTGGATTTTCCTGATCAGACTTTGCGCGGCGCTATGGAAGACATCAGTGGTAGACCCTGGCAATGGCGGATTTCCGCCAGAAAACGGGGCGTCAACGTCAAACCGTACCGAGGGCAAGCCCTCGAGGCGCGGTCGGGGCAAGCGGAAAGGCCGGAAATCCGGGCCGCCAGCTAACCCCGTGACGCAAGACCGGACGGCTTTGGCCGAGCCGGATCGACGTCCCATACAACAAGATCAGCAGGCGGCCCAGCAGGCGCCGGGCCGAAAGCGTAAGCGCCGCAGGAAAGGCCGTGGCAACACCTTGCCGGGGCAGGTCCAGGCGGTGCCGCATCAGGGCGTGGAAACGCAAGGGACAGTGGCCCAGGCTGAGCGGCAGGCAGAGCATCATCATCGTGATCAGGGCTCTGCCGGGCATGCGCCTCGCGAGGCAGGTTTATCCAATGCTCAACGGTCTAATCCTCAGGGGCCTCACACCAAAGAATCCCCTATCCAGGGACATGCCCTTGCTGGCGAAACCGGCGGTGCTGCCAGGAAACCCACCAGGAAGCGGCGTAAGAACCGGGGCCGGCAGAACGCCCAGGTGCGTCCCTTGCAGCCTGGCCGCAGCGTGGATGCCAAGCCTGCCTCTGCCAGCTATTGCCCGCCTGCCGTGGAGGGCCAGAAGTCGGCTGCCGGCTCTGGCGAGGCACCACATGGCCGCAGCCGCCACGGCGGACATGGACATGCTCATGGTGGACATGGTGGACAGGGACATCATCCGCATCATGGAAAGCACCAGGGCCATCACTCCGGTCACGGTCCTTCTGACGACCATCCTGCCGATTTCTATGCGGCGCTCGATCTCGGCACCAATAATTGCCGGTTGTTGATTGCCCAGCCGACCCGGCCCGGCCAATTCCGGGTGGTCGATGCTTTTTCGCGCATCGTGCGTCTGGGGGAGGGGCTGGCTGCGACCGGTCGCCTGTCGCAGGACGCCATGGACCGGGCCATTGAGGCCTTGAAGGTTTGCGCCTCCAAACTGCATGGGGTTGACCTGCGCGGCAAGCGGTTGATTGCCACCGAGGCCTGCCGGGCCGCAGAGAATGGCGAGGCATTTCTGGAGCGGGTGCGGGCGGAGACCGGGCTTGAGCTGGAAATCATCAATCGCGAGACGGAAGCGCGGCTGGCGGTGTCCGGTTGTTCCTCGCTGGTTGGACGCGAAGCCCGTTCGGTCGTGCTGTTTGATATCGGCGGCGGTTCCTCGGAAATCGCGGTGATCCGCATTGGCGACAATCGCTCCAGTCGTCTCGCCAATCACATCACCCACTGGACCTCGCTGCCGGTCGGCGTGGTCACGCTGTCGGAGCGCCATGGCGGGCGCGATGTTTCGCCCACGGTGTTCGAAGCGATGATTACCGAAGTGGCGGGCATGCTCGATCAGTTCGATTGCCCCTCGGTCGAGGCGCTTGGTCATTCTGCTGCCGATGTCGATTTCCACCTGATCGGTACGTCCGGCACGGTGACGACACTGGCGGGCGTGCATCTCGATTTGCCGCGCTATGATCGCCGCCGGGTCGATGGGCTATGGTTGAGCGATGACGAGGTCTCGGCCATGCAGGCCAAGTTGCTGTCCTGGGATTACCAGAGCCGCGCCGCCAATCCCTGTATCGGCCCGGACAGGGCGGATCTGGTTCTCGCTGGCTGCGCCATTCTGGAAGCGATCCGCAGGCGTTGGCCCTCCAGCCGCATGCGGGTGGCGGACCGGGGCTTGAGAGAAGGGCTGTTGACCGACATGATGGCCGATGACGGTGTCTGGCGACGCAATCGCACGCGACGCCCGCCGGGCAGCCGGGATCGTGTCCCGCATTTGTGACCGGACGTAATATTGAGGCATAAAAGTGTTACAGCGGATCGAAGTGCGGATGCACAGGGCGCTGTCAGGAGTTGAGCAGTAAGCATGACCAAACCACCTATTGGCGGCAACCGCACTGGACGAAAACTGGGCCAGAAGGTCAAGAAGGGCAAGTTGAAAGCGTCGTCGCGGCGCTGGCTGGAGCGGCATATCAACGATCCCTATGTGCAGCGGGCCAAACTGGAGGGCTACCGCGCGCGCGCGGCTTTCAAGCTGCTGGAAATCGATGAGAAGCACAATATTCTCAAAGGCGCCCGACGCATTATCGATCTGGGTGCTGCACCCGGCAGCTGGTCGCAGATTGCCGCCAATGTCACCGGGTCCACCGATAGTGACATCCGGGTTGCGGCCATCGACTTTCTGGAAATGACCCAATTGCCGGGCGTGAAGATCCTGCAACTCGACTTTCTCGACCCCCAGGCGCCCGCCCTGCTGATGGAAGCGGTCGGCGGTGTGCCGGATGTGGTGATTTCCGACATGGCGGCACCCACCACCGGCCACCAGAAGACCGACCACATTCGCACCATGCATCTCTGCGAAGTGGCCGCTTATTTCGCCGTGGAAGTTCTCGCTGAAGGCGGGCATTTCCTGGCAAAAACCTTTCAGGGCGGCACGGAAAAAGACCTGCTCAACATGCTCAAGCAGAATTTCAAGCAGGTCATCCATATCAAGCCCGCGTCTTCACGTCAGGAATCGGTTGAAATGTTCTTGCTTGCCAAGGGCTTCAAGGGCAGGCGGTCCGGCAATGCGCTGGGTCATGAAGTGGAAGACGACGGACCCATGCCGTATGATCCGCGTGAGGATGCTACGGCTGACGAGGATCAGGATTGAGCGGGAATAGTCAATGCTCCTCTATCTCACGCTTGGCTCCAACGACCTGGAGCGTTCCGGACGGTTTTACGATGGCTGCCTCAGCGCGCTTGGCTTCATCCGCCGGGTGACGGAAAAAGACGAAATCGGCTATGGCGCGCCATCGGATGTGCGATGCCGGTTCTGGCTCGTCAGCCCTTATGATGGCAGGGCCGCCAGCTTCGGCAATGGTTCCATGGTGACGCTCAATGCTGCTAGCCGGTCGGATGTCGAGGCTTTTTATGCGGCGGCACTGGCAAATGGCGGTTCAGATGAAGGTGCGCCGGGTCTGCGGCCTTTTCATGCGCATTTCTATGCCTGTTATGTCCGTGATCCCGATGGCAATAAATTATCGGCGGTCTGCGAGCGGCCAGAGTAATTGACGGCTGCTTACTCAATAGCCAGAAAACGGCCCCGTCTGCCTGCGAGCGGCGAAGTCGGAATATTGGCGCGATAGATAGCGCAGCGTCGCCATCGCATCGGCGGGCCTGCCGAAATAATAGCCCTGGCCCATGGTGCAGCCCAAGGCCAGGAGCCGGGTTGCTTCGCTGAGAGTTTCGATGCCTTCCGCCACCACTTGCAGATTCAGGCCTTCGCACATGGTGATGATCGCCCGGACGATATGTTCGGAGGTGGTGTCGGTCGTGATTGCCGAGACGAAGGCCCGATCGATCTTGACCTTGTCGAAGGTGAATTCCCTTAAGCGTCCAAGGCTGGATTGGCCGGTGCCGAAATCATCGAGCGAGATACGCACGCCCGCCGCGCGCAGTTCGGCGATGATCCGCCCGGCCATGTCGGCGGAACTCATCACAGCGGTCTCGGTAATCTCCAGTTCCAGCCGCGACGGGTCGAGGCCGACACTGTTGATGATGGACAGCGTGCGTGAGGCCGTGCTGGAATCGGTCAATTGCACGGAGGAAAGGTTGAAGGACAAAAACAGTTCTCGCGGCCAGGTCAGCGCCGCTTCCGCAGCCTTGCGCAACAGGGTTTCCGACAGCGTGTCGATAAAGCCCCTATCCTCGGCCAGTGGTACGAAGATCGCTGGCGAAACAAAGCCAAGATCTGGATCGATCCAGCGGGCGAGCGCTTCGAAACCCAGAACCTTGCCATCGACAAGCGAGACGATCGGCTGGAAATGGGTATCGACGGCATCGTTGATGATCGCATTGCGCAGGGCCTGCTCCAATTGGGTGGAGCGGCGCATTTCCTGGGCAATTTCTCGCGAATAGACGGTTATCTGGCCGCGTCCGCGCCGTTTTGAGCGATAAAGAGCCGTCTCCGCACTCTTCATCAGCGTCTCGAAATCGTCTCCGGCAAAGGGAAAGATTGCAAAGCCCAGCGAAGCCGAAAGCCGGACATTACGGTCGCCGAGGTCGTAGGGCGCTGATAGCACGTCCTTGATCAGATTGCCGATCCGCTCGGCGCTGATCTGTTCGAAAATCAGCGGCAGGACCACGGCAAACTCGTCACCATCGTGACGGGTAACAATGGCGCCATCGGGAATACAGGCTTTGAGACGATGGGCGACCTGACACAGGATTTCATCCCCCGCCAAGGATCCGAAAAGGTCGTTGATTGGCTTGAAACCGTCCAGATTGACCAAAGCCACAGTAAATGGTGCGGGATCGGCGGCGCGCTCCGCCGATAGGCTGCGGATTCGCTCCTGCAGCCTATGGTGATTGCCAAGCCCCGTCAGCGGATCGGTAAAAGCCTTGGCTTCTCCCTGATCGATGTCTGGCACTATGGTGTTGGCCGCACCCATTCATTATCCCAAAAAAAGTCATAGATCACGGATCTACCATGCGCATAAAAAATTAATAAAATTCTAGCGTTTAGCCGAGGGGGACTGTGGATTCTTACCCGTGATTTACTGCATACAACTCGAAACCGTCAGGTTCACATTCAACCAGTCAGACGGTTGTTATCTTTGATGCGGTTTGACTTTTCGGCATAACCCGCATTGGTGTCGAAGACAGCATCGGACCGAATGTTAAGAAACGGTTTTCGAAAAACTCAGACGCCCAAACAAAAAGTGAGCATTGTGCTGATTTCGATTTCTGCCCGATGCTTTAACCCATCACGCCGTTGCATGACGGCTTGTTTCGAGATGTCGCTCCAGAAGTTGTTCGATCATGTCGGGGCTGAGCGGCTTGACGATGACATCGTCCATGCCCGCGTCGAGGCACCGGCCCCGGTCATGGTCGAAGGCTGGCACCAGCACGCCGATAATGGCCGAGCGGGGATCTCCGGCCCGCTGCCTTTGCCGCATCAGGCGGCAAAGATCCATGCCATTGATATCCGGCAGCGAAATATCCATGAGCACGATGGCGGGACGTTCGGCCTGCCAGATCGCTAGGGCATCCGCACCGTTGACCGCCAGCTTGTAGCTGCGGCCAAGTCCTTCGAGGATTTGCGAAAACACGATCTGGTTGACTTCATTGTCCTCGACAACAAGGATGTCCACCGTCTTCTTTGGCGCGCGGACGATGCCTGCCGGGTGAGACCCTGTCCGCGCAGAGGTCGCGGCCCGTGGCTGAAGATGCTGGGTCAGGCGCGCTGCGACGCTGTTGCGGTCAGCGACGAGGGTTCGCGTCGTATCATCGAGTGCAAGCTGCTCCCGGCTGACAGACATGGCTCTGTCTGTAATGATCAGGTCAATGGACATGGCCAGCGATCTGGCAAGTTCAATGACGGCGCGCAATTCGTAAGGGCTATGAACGATGCAGCGATCGCTTGCCTCTTGCGGCAATGCGCCCACGGCATTTGCGAGGAAAATCGGATCGCTGCTGGCAATCAACACACGTTGCCGCAGGCTGTCTTCTCGTGGAGGCTCGGTTGCCGGTTGCGCCTGCTTTTGCGGCGGAGATAGCGGTGAGGTGATGTGGGCTGCCGGGCTTGGTGCGTTTCTGCTTTCCGCCCGGATCGTTGGGCGAAGCAGATGGGCGGCGCCGTCGACGCTTGCAAAGGTCACCACGCAAAAGCTGCGGTCGGTCTTGCCGATCCGGTTGATATAAGCAGCGGGTGCGGCTTGCGACGAGCCGGGATCGGCAATCCGGATGAAGCGCTCGCGAACACTGACCTGCTGCTCAGCCTGCTGCAAGCTGGCGAGGAAGCGGCTTTCAAGCAGATCTGCGGCAGGGCGGCCCAGAATGGCGTCTTCACTTGTCCCCATCATGGCGACGAACGCCTTGTTGATGCCAACCACGATGTGCTGGCGATCCCAGACCATGACCGGTTGCGGCAGGCTGTCGAGAATATTTTCCGTGACTTCGACCCGTTCCAGATCGATGCGCCATTGTTCTTCGCGCTTTTTCTGTTCGGTAATATCGGAAATCGCGCAAATGCCAAAGCCATTGGCGAGCCGTCGATTGAGCTGGCGCACTGTGCGCTTCTTCACGGTTCTGTCGAGTGTTTCGAAACGCTCGCGCCAATGGGACGCAACCCGCTCGGCCAGCCACTCTTCTCTTGACGGAGGGTTGGAGGACAGGATGGCGCGGATGCAGTGATCGTAAATTGCGCCCAGGCAGTCACGCAGCCTGGTGCCCGCTTGCAGGTAGAATTCCGGAATTTCGAAGAAGTTCAGCAATTGCGGGCTTGCATAGACGATAATATCGTCGCTATCGACAACCAGAACCGCGCTGCCCTGCGCATCGCAGACGGCATCGAGAAGGCTATGCTCCAGAACCAGGGCGCTTGCCCAGGTCCGGTCCGTTGCCTGCCTGTCGCCCGGTTGCTTATGCATCTTCGCCTCCAAGGCGTTGCATCTCGTTCAAGATAAGCATCGGCCGCATTATCCTACCAACCCATGTTTACTGCATGGCCAGCCGGATCGGAATCGACTCCCGGTAGAAATATGCAGCATATAAAACTTATTTGCGTTTTCGTCGTGCCTTGATGATACCAAACAGTGCAGGAGTGGGTCACGCCAACCAAAACAGCGGTTTTCTTCGACGGCCGCGATCAAAAACGATTAAAGTTGAATTAAGCCTATTGGTATTCGATTAATGCCCCCTTAATGACAGGGGCGAGAGTTAGGGAAGATCGCGGTGAATTGTGCCCTTGCCGGACTTTCTTCTTGGCCGACAATTGGCGACAATAAGCGTATGAGCATCAAACAGCTTTCGGAAACCCTGATCAACCAGATCGCCGCTGGCGAAGTGATTGAGCGTCCGGCCAGTGCCGCCAAGGAATTGATCGAAAACGCCATCGATGCCGGGGCAAGCCGCATCGAGATTGCCACCGCAGGTGGCGGCAAGGCGCTGCTGCGCATCACCGATAATGGCTGCGGCATGGATGGGCAGGATTTGGCGTTGGCGGTTCGCCGTCATTGCACCTCCAAGCTCAGTGATTCGTTGATGGACATCAAGAGCCTCGGTTTTCGCGGCGAGGCGCTGCCCTCCATCGGCTCGGTGGCGCGCCTGACCATTGCCAGCCGCAGAGCAGACAGCGCCAGCGCTTTCCAGATCGCGGTGGAAGGCGGCAAGGTTGGAGAGGTGCGCCCGGCGCCCGGCAATCCCGGCACGGTGGTCGAGGTGCGTGACCTGTTTTTTGCCACACCGGCCCGGCTGAAATTTCTGAAAACCGAGAGAGCCGAGGCTGCGGCGATTACCGAAATGGTCAAGCGCATGGCCATCGCCTTTCCGAAGATCCGCTTCGTCCTGTCCGGCTCCGACCGTTCAACCCTGGAATTGCCGTCGACCGGCGACGATCATCTCGCCCGGATTGCCCAGGTGCTTGGCCCCGATTTTCGGGACAATGCCATTGCGCTGGACGCTGAGCGCGAGGATGTGCATCTGGGCGGCTTTGCCGGTGTGCCGACCTTCAACCGTGGCAATTCCGCCCATCAATATGCCTTCGTGAATGGCCGTCCGGTGCAGGACAAGCTGATCCTGTCGGCCATTCGCGGCGCCTATGCCGAAACCGTGCCGCATGGCCGCTATCCGGTGGCGGTGCTGGCGCTGACGGTTGATCCGGCCCTGGTCGATGTCAACGTCCATCCGGCCAAGTCGGATGTTCGGTTTCGCGATCCAGGCCTGGTGCGCGGCCTGATCGTCGGGGCGATCCGCCAGGCCTTGACGCGCGAAGGCGACCGGTCGTCCACGGCGGGGGCCGATGCCATGCTGCGGGCCTTTCGTCCTGGTGCAAATGGCGGTTTTGCCGAAGGCGCGCAGGCGGCTGCGAACAATTCTTATGCGCCAACCTATCATGCGCGCCCGCCGCAGCCTTCAGCATGGAGCGTCGATACGTCTCCACACAGGCCGCTTGATGGGGGTCAGAGCCGGTTCGATGGTCTGGCGATGCCCGCGGCGCGGGCGGAGGCGCATGTCTCGCCCTCACAGATCTCGGAGCCGGTGGCGATGGCGATGGAAAGTGGCTCGTTTCGCCTCGGCGCGGCGCGGGCGCAGGTTCACGCCAATTATATCGTTGCCCAGACGCAGGACGGACTGGTAATCGTCGATCAACATGCCGCCCACGAGCGTCTGGTGTTTGAGGATATGCGCAAGGCGCTATCGGGGCGCAGATTGCCCAGCCAGGGCCTGCTCATTCCCGAGATCATCAGCCTGCCGGAAGAAGACTGCGACCGGCTGATGGAACATGCCGAAAACCTCGACAAGCTTGGCCTTGCCATCGAACGATTCGGGCCGGGAGCGATTGCCGTGCGTGAAACACCTGCCATGCTGGGCGAAGTGGATGTGCCGGGGCTTGTGCGGCAATTGGCCGATGAAATTGCCGAATGGGAGACGGCGGGCAGCCTGTTTGCCCGGCTGGAACATGTGGCTGCCACCATGGCCTGCCACGGATCGGTGCGCTCCGGTCGGTTGCTGCGGATCGAGGAAATGAATGCGCTGCTGCGACAAATGGAGGAAACGCCCGGTTCCGGCCAATGCAATCACGGGCGTCCGACCTATATTGAACTGAAACTGTCAGATATCGAGCGGCTGTTCGGGCGCAGTTGACGGTTGATTGCAAGGGCAGTTTGTGTGCATTTATAGACGGCATGCGACTGCCGGTTTGGCACGGAACGTGCAGGAATTACAAAACGACAAGAACAAGAAGAGAGTTAGGACCACTCCATGAATCGCTTCGAAAGCCGTGGAAATCGCGAGGCCACGGTGAAATACCTGGATGCGGACTTCCAGATCACCTTTCCCGGCTCCTACGTGGTCTGCGCCATCACCGGACGGCCGATCACCATTGATGAGCTGAAATACTGGAGCGTCGACCGCCAGGAAGCCTATGTCGATGCGGCGGCCTCGCTCGAAGCGGAAAAGCGCGCCGGCAACCTGCCAAACCAGAAGCGGTAAGCGGCCAGACCCGGTGCGCTGGCAATGCGGCTTGCGCTACCGAGACCTGCGAAATCGATCCCGCGCCTGGTCGATCACCCGTGCTGGCACAGCCGGATCATCGAAGATCATCTCGATCTCAATCACGGTGGATTTAGCCAGAAGTTCTTCTGCTCGGTCTTGTCGCGCGCCACCCCGACTTGCGCGCCCCCGACTTGAACCCCGTAGCCGGGCCTGATCCTTGGCGGTCGTGACCAGCAGAAGATCGTTGGCCTCAGCCTCTTCGATCAGCTCGGCAATTGCCACAGCGGATAAGGCCTGGTGATCGCCAAACCCCCTGGCCACGACGATGTCTCCACCCATTTCACGCAGGGTCCGGTAGAATTTTTCCGGATCGGCAATGCCTGCATAGGCCAGCACCCGCTGCCCCCTAAGGTTTGGGCCGGGCAGGGGTTGAAGCTGCGCGGTCAATACCGGCTTGCCCATGCGTGCGGCCCGCCGCACCAGCGGAATGGCGGCATCGCCCTTGCCGACCACCAGCAGCATGTCCAGCTTTTGAAACTGGATTGCCAGCGGCGCCCGCAATGGCCCGGCGGGAAAGACAAAACCATTGCCGTCGCCTTTGTAACTGTCGGTCACCACCACGGCACAATCGATGCGGATCTGCGCGCTCTGAAATCCGTCATCCATGATGATCAGGTCTATGCCTTGGCGTTCCAGTTCCCTGGCCCCGTCGCGGCGCCGCGATGCCACCACTGTCGGCGCCACCGAGGCCAGGAGCAGCGGTTCGTCGCCGACATCATTGGCGGTGTGCTGGGCTGGATCGACCACCGTCGGGCGGCGGACCGATCCGCCATAGCCACGGCTGAGAAAGCCGGGCTTCAGGCCCATGGCAAGGGCGGCCTTGGCCAGTGCCAGGGCTGTTGGCGTCTTGCCAGCGCCGCCAAGCGTGACATTGCCGATACAGATCACCGGGACAGCGGGAGCATAGGCTGAAGACCCGCGCATGCGCCGGGCGGCAATTCGGGCATAGAGGAAAGACAGCGGCCACAGCGCCAGGGCAGGCAAGCCTGTTTTTCTCCACCAAAAAGAGGGTGCAAGCAGCTTCATCGGCTGCCCCTCAACCCAGAACCTGTTCAAGTTCGGTAATGTCGTTCAGGCAGAAATCGCTGCCGGCTTCCAGCGTCAGGCGTGATCCGGTGCCGGTCAGCACGGCGATGGAAAGCCCGGCTCCGGCGTTGCGGCCCATCAACAGGTCGTGATTATTGTCGCCGACCACCGCTACGTCTGCGGGAGTGAGGCCGGTCGCCTGGCAAAAGCCATGCACCATGCCCGGCTCCGGCTTGCAGCCGAACCCGCTATCGTAACCGGCAATGAAGTCGACATGCGGTGCAAGCCCGAACCGCGCGACAATGGCGCGGATCGAGCGTTCGTTGTCGGAGGAGGCGATGCCAAGCTTCAGGCCGCGTGCCTTGAGCTTGGCAAACAGCGCGCCAAGATCGGTCACCGGCACGGACAGTTCGGCGGCATTGGCGAAAATCGCATCCAGCGCTTCGGTGAGATAATCAGCGTCGAAGGGGGAGCCCGCCTTGGCCAGGCCCTCGGCGATCTCACGCGCATTGCCTGCTGCCAACAGACTGTCGGGAACCACATATCCGCTTTCGGGGTCCATGCCGCAGGCGCCGAGCAATTGATCGGCCAGCGTCTGGTCGCCATCGGCGGCCATCAGCGCCAGTTGCCGGTTCACCGGCGCCCAACTGGCGTCGTAATCCAGCAAGGTGCCGTCCTTGTCGAACAGGATGCCGCGAATTTCAGAGGCCGGTCGGGCAAGATCATCGGTCACAATGCCGCTTCCTGTGATTCGCCCGCTGCCGTCTTCGGTTCGAGGCGCGCCTTGACGGTCAAGGGATTGATATAGGGTTCCATCGCCTTGATGGTCGCCGTCAGTGCGCCGCGCATGTCCTGCACGGCTTCCATGCCGGAATCAGACATTTTGTGACGCGCCAGGTGATTATTCATCAGGAAATGCACGGCTTTCGCCAGGGTTTCGGCATCGCGCACCACGCGTGCGGCACCGTGGCGCACCAGGCGCTGATAGCTTTCGCGGAAATTTTCGACATGCGGGCCGCTCAGGACCGCGCAGCCCAGCACGGCAGGCTCCATCGGGTTGCCGCCGCCGCCTTCCTTCATCATCGAGCGACCGACGAAGGCAATATCGGTCAGCCGCAGATAAAGGCCCATTTCGCCGATCGTATCGCCCAGAAACACATCGGTCTGCGGCGTGATCGGATCGTTGCGGCTGCGGCGGGCAACCGTCAGCCCCTGTTCGATCATCATCGCCTCGATCACATCGGCCCGTTCGGGATGGCGCGGAACAACGATGCTGAGTTGGCCCATATGGGCTTTCAGGGCGCGGTGGACCATGGCGGCGATCTTTTCCTCGCCCTCGGCGGTGGAAATAGCCGCCCAGGTCTTGCGATGGCCAATCTGCCGCTCATAGCTGGCCAATAGGCTGCTGTCACATGGTGGAGCATCGGTGTCCACCTTGATATTGCCGGAGACGCTGACCGGCCAGGCGCCGAGATCGCGGAACCGTTCGGCATCGACATCCGATTGCGCCACGACCATGGCAAGCTTGGAAAATAGCGAGGACGCCACATTGGGATGGCGCTGCCAGCGGGCAAAGGAGCGGTCGGAAATTCGGGCATTGACCAGGATCTGTGGGATCTGCCGGTCATGCAGATCTTGAAGCATGGTCGGCCAAATTTCCGATTCCACGCCGATCATCATGTCCGGCTGCCAATAGTCCAGAAACCGGCGCACGGCGGGCAGGGCATCGATTGGCACATATTGGTGGATGATACCGTCCTGAAGACGGTCACTGGCAATCTGGGCCGAGGTTGTCGTACCCGTGGTCAGCAGAACATTGATCTCGCAGCGACGCAGCTCCCGCATCAGGGCCGTCACCGCCATCATCTCGCCGACGCTGGCGGCATGAACCCAGACCAGCGGCCCGCGCGGCCGGTTGGCGGCGGCGTAGCCGACCCGTTCCAGCCGCCGGGTGCGGTCTTCCTTGCCTTTGGCAGCGCGAATGGACAGGAAAAGTCCTGCACACGGAAAGGCGACGATCCCTGCCCAGCGATAGGCGGTCAGTGCGATGCGTGCCAATGCGCTCATCCTTCTCCAACCCTAAATACGCCAGAGGGTCATGGCTGCGAGGCCGTGATCCGTCGTCAAGCGTGTTTTTATCCGCAAACCCTCATGGTTCAAGGCGGCACCCAATGTCAGTCAAGTCTATGCTTCATCCGAAGCGCCATGGAAGATGACGCTTCGAGCCTCAATCTCATTGTTCGCCAGGGGTCAGCAGGCGATGCATATGCACAATGAAATACCGCATATGGGCATTGTCGACTGTCTGCTGCGCTTTGCTTTTCCATGCGGAAAGTGCGGTTGCATAATCAGGGAAGATCCCGACGATGTCCAACTCTTCAAGGTTACGGAATTGAACCTCGGCCAGATTGCTCAACTCACCACCGAACACCAGATGTAGAAGCTGTTTCTTATCGCTTGTCTCGGTCATCTCATCTTTTCCATCATCATTGTCCCGCAGATGTCATCTGCTTGATTTTTACAGCAAGGTCAACCGCCGCCGCCCGACCTGCCATGCCGACACTGGGTTGTTCATCCTGCATTTTATCGGCCCTTGTCCGGTGTAGTCTCCGGCCCAGCCGAAAAGGCGGCCAGCAGTTCCGGCAGGACGGCGTTCGAGCCAGCCAGAAGGTGGCCATGGCGCACCTGCGGCCGGTTGTAGAGCAGCGGCTTGCCGTGGATGTCGGTCAGCGCCCCGCCGGCCCGTTCAAGAACCAGATCGGCCGCAGCCAGGTCCCAGTCATGGGAGTTTTTCATCACCAGTGTCGCATCGATCCGCCCGTCCGCCACCAGCGCCAGCCGATAGGCGAGCGAAGGAATATGGGCGACCCGTTCCAGCCGCTCACGCACGCCGTCCCGAAAGGCCTTGAGCAATTCGGCAGGCGTCGCCACCCGCAGACTTTGGTGGGGCAGGCGGTCAGCGACCGTGATCGCTTTGCCATTCAAACTTGCCTCGCCCTCGGCGGTCGCCAGAAAGGTTTCGCCAAGCGCAGGGGCGACCAGGGCGGCGGCCACTGGTCGGCCACGATGCACGACCGCGACGGACACACACCAGGTCTTTTGACCGGCCAGGAAGGCGCGGGTACCATCGATCGGGTCGATGACGAAGACACTGTCGCGGCTCAGCCGGCTTTCGTCGTCGTCATTTTCCTCCGAAAGCCAGCCATAGGAGGGGCGTGCGCCGCGCAGGAGTTTTTCCAGCAGGCTGTTGGCGGCATAGTCTGCTGCGCTGACCGGTGATTGGCCCTCGTTTTTCCACCAGACATCAGGATCGGCCCCGAAATAGGTCAGCGCCACCTCGCCAGCCTGTCTAGCTGCCTCGGCAATGAGGTCGAGATCGGCTTGAAGATCTGGCATTTGTCTTGTGCTGCTCACCCTTTACGGTCCTTGTCGATGTGGTTATTTCCCTGCAATCGTCAGGCCTTCGATGGCAAGGGTCGGAGCCGCGACGCCGAATTTGCGGTCGATGTCATTGGCTGGCGTCATCGCCATGAACATGTGCTTCAGGTTGGAAGCAATCGTCACTTCCGATACCGGATAGGTCAGTTCGCCATTCTCGATCCAGAAACCGGAGGCTCCTCGGCTGTAATCGCCGGTGATCATGTCAACCCCATGGCCGATCATGTCGGTAATGTAAAATCCACTGGAAATACCTGATATCAGCGCCTCCGGCGTGATGTCGCCCGGCTCCAGCGCCAGATTGGAGGAGGAGGGCGAGACGGACGTGCCGCCGCGCGCGCCGCGTCCATTGGTTTTCAAGCCCAGTTCCCGCGCCGCCGAGGTCGATAGGAACCAATGGCGCAAAACGCCGTCCTCGATCATCGTCATGGGCTTGCCCATCACCCCTTCGCCATCGAAGGGACGCGAGGACGAGCCACGCACCCGGGTCGGATCGTCGGTGATATCAAGACCGGATTTCAGAACCTGCTGGCCCATCCGGTCGCGCAGGAAAGAGGTCTTGCGGGCCACCGCAGCGCCATTGATGGCGCCGGCGATATGGCCGACAAAGCCGCGTGCGACGCGCGGATCGAGCACAACCGTCAGGTTTTTGGCGGTGTCGGCCTTGCGCGGATTGATCCGGCGCACCGTGCGCTCGCCTGCGCGCCTGCCAATCTCTTCAGGACTGTCCAGCTCGGCGAAATAGAGGCGGCTGTCATAATCGTGGTCACGCTCCATCGACGTGCCTTCGCCAGCGATCACCCCGGTCGAGCGGGAAAAGCGCGACGCCTGGTAGTGGCCGGAAAAACCGTGCGAGGTGACGAGGACCAAGCCGCCCATGCCTGCCGATGCACTGGCTCCCAGCGAATTGCTGACGCCTTTGACGGCAAGAGCTGCCTCTTCCATGGCAAGGGCCGCGTCGCGCAGCGCATCACTCGACACTTCGGTTGGGTCGTAAAGTTGCAGATCCGGATAGGTCCTTGCCAGATCCTCTTCATCGGCAAGGCCGGTAAAGGGGTCTTCAGGCGAAACCCTCGCCATGGCAACGGCCCGTTCGGCCAGCGCCGTCAGGTCGAAGCCTGGATTGGCCGAGACGGAGGCGACGCGGTTGCCGATAAACACCCGTAGCGAAAAATCGTCGCTTTCCGAGGATTCGGTCTGCTCGACCTTGCCGAGGCGCACGCTGACCGAATGGGCGCGGGAGCGCACCACGACGGCGTCAGCCCGCTCGGCTCCGGCCTTGCGGGCCAGATCGACCAGTTGATGGGCGCGCGACAAAAGATGTTCGGGGGAATTTTCAGATGACATGGCTTGGCCTTTCTCGTCACCACCATTTACTGCATAATTCCGTAAACCGGAATCGGTTTGAGGAGAAAATTATGCAGCAGGGATAAAGTGCTATAGCGACCTGATTGCACTCGATAGGGTGCGATGAGGTCGCTATAGTTTGCATTCCCTTCCGCATCAAGGGCAGATCAGTCGAACCCTGCTCTGGAAGGCTTGCACCGGAAAGGCTGAGCATGAGCACTGCACCCACCCTGTTGTTTACCGAGGCTCTCGTGCTGTTGGGCGGCGCCGTGGTCGCCGCGCCGATTTTCCGCAAGCTTGGCCTCGGTACGGTGCTGGGCTATCTGGCGGCAGGCGCCGTTATCGGTCCTGTCGCCCATGTCATCACCGGGGCGGAGGAAATCCTCTCGGTTGCCGAGCTGGGCATCGTCTTCCTGCTGTTCGTCATCGGGCTGGAGTTGAAACCCTCGACCCTGTGGAAAATGCGGGCCGATATTTTCGGTCTGGGCACCGCCCAGGTGGTGTTGGGTGGCGCATTGTTGACAGGGGTGGCGCTAGCGTTTGACCTTCTTGACTGGCGCGGCGCGGTGATTGCCGGTTTTGGCCTGTCGCTGTCCTCTACGGCTTTTGCCTTGCAGATCCTCAATGATCGCAGTGACCTCAATAGCCAATACGGCCAGCGTACCTTTTCCGTCCTGCTGTTTCAGGACCTGGCGATCGTGCCGCTGCTGGCGTTGATTTCCATTCTCGGCGCTCAGGCCGCGCCTGCGCCTGGCTCGCTGTGGATCGACATCGGTGTGGCCGTTATTGCCACCGTTGCGATGATTCTGGCCGGACGCTACTTGCTCAATCCGCTGTTTCAGGTCATGGCCCGCACCGGCGCTCGTGAGGTGATGATTGCTGCGGCTCTGTTCATCGTACTCGGATCAGCCATGCTGATGCAGGCGGTTGGCCTTTCCATGGCCATGGGGGCCTTTCTGGCCGGTGTCATGCTGGCCGAATCCTCCTATCGCCATGAATTGGAAGCCGATATCGAGCCATTTCGCGGCATTCTCCAGGCGCTGTTTTTCATGGCGGTGGGTCTGTCCGTCCAGTTCAACGTGATTTTCGCCAATCTCTGGCTGCTGGCTGTCGCCGTGCCGGTGGTGATGCTGATCAAGGCGATGAGTATTTATGCTTTGTGTCGGTTGGCGGGATCGCGCCATGATGATGCCATTCGCATTGCCGCCATCCTGCCGCAGGGCGGTGAATTCGGTTTCGTGCTGTTTACCACCGCCGTCTCGGCGGGTGTGTTTTCCAGCGCCACGTCGTCGCTGCTGATTTCCATCGTCACGCTCACCATGGCGCTGACGCCGGTGGTCGCGGCGCTCTCCTCCCGGCTCCTGTCACGCGATCAGCATGAGGAGCTGGATGAGGATTTTGACGGCGCCGGTTCGGATGTGTTGATGATCGGCTTTTCGCGTTTTGGCCAGATCGCCGCCCAGGTGCTGCTGGCCAGTGGCCGGGACGTGACAATTATTGACGATTCCGCCGACCGTATTCGCCAGGCTGCCTCCTTCGGGTTCCGTATTTATTTCGGCGATGGCACGCGGCTGGACATGTTGCGGGCCGCTGGCATCGAAAAGGCCAAGGTGGTGGCGGTCTGCACCCAGAAGCGTGAAGTCACCGACCGGATCGTAGACCTGGTCGCCTCTGAATTTCCCCAGGCGCGGTTGTTCGTGCGCTCCTATGATCGTGTTCACAGCCTGTCGCTTCGGGCCCGCAATGTCGAATATGAACTGCGCGAAACGGTGGAATCAGGCTTGAAATTTGGCCGCAAGACCATCGAGGCGCTGGGTGTCGATGAGGACATGGCCGAAGCCATCGAGGCCGATATTCGCCGCCGGGACGATGAGCGCCTGCGCATTCAGGCAGTAGAGGGCATCAAGGGCGGCGCCCATATGCTGTATAACCGGCCTGTCCAGCCGGAACCGCTGATCAAACCCAAGCGGGGACATGAGACGGAGAAAGATCAGGAAAAAGACAGGGATGCTGTTGCTTAGAGTTTGCCGTAGGAAAAGTGGAACCATGTTTTCCCGAAAAGACAAACTCTAGCGCTGAGCGAGAAGCGCAAATTGCGCCTCCAGTGCCCGCTTGACCTCGTCTTTGACAGGGGCGGATACCTCGAAGATCTGCTTGGCCTTCATGAAGTCCATCACGCCGAACCCATTGACCGGCGGGCGCAGGAAAATTGCCGGTGGGCCAAGCTTGAGTTTCAGGGCCAGATGCGATTGCATCATCAGTTGCGAGGCGCCGAACAGGCTGTCGATTCGGTTCGGGACTTCGTCCACTCCGACCGGTCCGCCGACGATATCGATGCCGATGACGATATCGGCAAGGCCCATCAGATGTTCATAAGGCACAGGATTGAAGATGCCGCCATCGATCATCAGCCGCCCGTTCAGCATGACAGGCATGAACAGGGCGGGAATGGCAGCGGAAGCCGCCAGCGCCTGATAGAGATCGCCGTCTTCGCTGACCTGTTCGCAATGGCCGTAATAATCGGTGGAGATCACCTTCAGCGGAATGCCAAGGCCGGAAAAATCATCGGGAATGCGTGATGGCAAGAAGGCGCGCAGAATACGCTCCAGATTGAACTGTCCGAGCCGGAACCCGCCAATGGCATGGCGCATGGTCGGCGGGCGCAGGCCCCAGATCCGCTTGAACACTTCATTGCGCTTGCCGACGGTTTCCAGCGCATGGTCGCGCATTTCGGCTGCCGACATGCCCGCAGCCTTGCCGGCCCCGATAATGGCACCGATGGAGGAACCGGCAATCGCCACAGGCTCGATCCCCATTTCCTCAAGCGCTTCCAGCACATGAATATGGGCAAGGCCCCGCGCGCCGCCAGCCCCCAGCGCCACGGCAACCGTGGGCGTGCTGGGTCCTACCTCAACGAGGGATTTATGGGATTGGACATCCTGCGGCATGATTTCAAACGGACCTTTTGGAGCATGTCCAACAAAAGTGCCGATTGGCTTTCCGTCAGATATGCAAGAAAAATGCGAGAAAGCAGCCCGAAGTGTCCTGTAAAATCGGAGACTGCTTTTCTCTGACAAACTCTACATCGCAGCGGATTTAAGAAATCGCGCTGCCGTTTCAACCCGGTCGATAGGCAAAGAATGAAATTCTTGTATCGCCGAAGATCCGCTCTTCCAGCAGAGCGAAGGCTTCGGGCGCCTGGACCAGGACATCGGCGCGCTCTTCCAGTAGAGCCAAAGCTCCAGGCACCAGCCAACCGCCCTGGTGGGCAGCGGCAAAGGCCTTTTCGCCCAGGCCCTTGCCATAGGGCGGATCGGCAAACAGCAGATGGAAGGGTTCCATCGTGCTGACCGAACCGAGGTCGGTCGCGTCGCGTCGCAAGATCTTGGCGCGGCCATGCAGGCCAAGATTGTCGATATTTTCCCACAGCAGGCCACGGCCTTCGACACTATTTTCGACAAACAGGGCCGAACGGCAACCGCGCGACAAGGCTTCCAGCCCGATAGCGCCGGTGCCGGCAAACAGGTCGAGAACCCGCGTGCCATCAAGACATTCGGGATGGGCGTGCATCAGGATGTTGAACAGGCTTTCGCGTGTCCGGTCGATGGTCGGCCGGATGGCGTCGGTCTTGGGCGCGGCAAGGCTACGCCCCCGAAATTCTCCACCAACGATCCGCATGTCGGCTTACCTCTTGCCTTTGGGGCCAGAGGAAGGGCCACGCGATGGGCCACGCCCTGCATCTGATCTGGTAGAACCGGGTCTGGCAGAACCGGGCTTACCCCCCGGCTTGCCGCCAAAGCCAGGTTTTCCACCGGAAGACGGCTTGCCACCGAATGAGGATTTGCCCGCCGGTTTTCCACCGAAGGATGGCTTACCGCCAAAGGACGGCTTGTCGCCGGAAGCGGACCGGGATTTTGGCCGTCCGTCATAAGGCCGGTCGCCCGTTGGCCGGTCGCCCGTTGGCCGTTCGGCTCTTTCACCAGCGGGTCGACCGGAATAGGGGCGATCACCACGGGCCGGAGCCTCGCTGCGAGCAGGTCTTTCACTCCGGTCCGAGCGATCCCCACGTGCGGGCCACTGGCCCCGCGAAGGCCGGTCGCTTGGCGCTGCACGCTCGCCACGCGCTGGTCGATCACCATATGCAGGCTTGTCACCATATGCGGGACGGGCACCACGATCTGCGCCATCCCGCTTGCCGCCAAAGCCTTCGCCAGCGCGTCCGCCACGTCCGGCTGGTTTGCTGTCTGGGCCTTCGGCGCGAATCCATTCGCCCTCGGCATCACGGGCACGGCTGACCTTGACGCGCAAATCTTTATCGTCGCTGCCGGCATAATGCCCACGATCTGGGTCGTGGCGCGAAAGGCTCTTGGTTGGCGCGCCATCCATGGTGCGGCCGTAACGCTTGGTTTGCGGTGCGCCGTCCGGGCGCGACCGCGGCCCGCCTTTGCGAGCGTCGTCACTTGCCGCCTTCTTTTCAGACACCGGACGTGCGCCTGGCGCCATCCAGACATTGGCGGTGCGGCTCTGGCCAAGCGGCATGCGCTTTGGTTTGCCATCGCGGCTGGCATCGTCGCCGTCACGACCGGCAGCAGGTTTTCCCTTGAAGCCAGGCTTGCTGCCAAATCCGGGTTTGCTGCCAAAGGCAGGCTTTGCACCATCGCGGCGGGTGTCGAGCCGGCTGAGAGCCTTTTCGCGGGCGTCCTCACGATTGTCGAAGCCGCGCGGCTTGGGTGCCCGTGTTTCCTTCTTCCAATTGCCTTCCTCGGCTTTCGCCTTGGCTTTTGGCGCAGGCGCATCGTCTTCCTCGGCAGGTGCGTTGGAATAGAGCGGCGCGTCGAAATTGGCCTTGGATTCCTCGATCAGGCGCGGACCGAGCTGGTCGCGCAACATGCGGCCCCGCACTTCCTGCACCTGGGATTCCGGCAGGTCGCCCAACTGGAACGGACCGTAGGAAATGCGAATCAGCCGGTTGACCTCAAGGCCAAGCGCGCCAAGCACATTCTTGATTTCCCGGTTCTTGCCTTCGCGCAAGCCCATGGTGATCCAGACGTTATGGCCCTGGCTGCGGTCCAGAACCGCGTCGATGGCACCGTAGAGCACGCCGTCAACGGCGATGCCGTCCTTCAGCGTGTCCAGCTTGGCCTGGTCGATTTCGCCATAGGCGCGCACGCGGTAGCGGCGCAGCCAGCCGGTGGTCGGCAGTTCCAGAACCCGCGCCAAGCCGCCATCATTGGTCAACAGCAGCAGGCCCTCGGTGTTGATGTCGAGCCGTCCGATAGACATCACCCGCGGCAATTCCTCCGGCAGGTTGTCGAAGACGGTCGGGCGGCCTTCCGGGTCGGAATTGGTGGTCACCAGGCCGGATGGCTTATGATAGAGCCAGAGCCGGGTGCGCTCGATGCCGCGAATGGGCTCGCCATCCACTTCGATCCGGTCGGCCAGCGTGGCGTTCAGCACCGGGCTGTCCAGCACCTTGCCATTGACGGCCACACGGCCTTCCATAATCATGCGTTCCACGTCACGGCGCGAAGCGATACCGGCGCGGGCCAGCAGCTTGGAAATCCGCTCCGGCTTCAGCGTGTCCTCGCTGCCAGTCTTGGCAGCAGGTGTTGCGCTTTTGCGCGGTGCCGCATCCGATTTGGCACGCGGTGCCGCATCGGCCTTTGCGCCAAAGCTTTTCTGGGCACCAAAGCTTTTCGGGCCGGATTTGCCGGGTTTGTCGGCAGATGTCTTGAAGGGGCGGCCTGCGGGTTTGCTGCCCGGCCGCTTGAACTTTTCTTTATCGGTCATTTTTTGCTTGCCTGTCGTTTGCTGTGTCCTATCAGTTCGCGAAGGCTTGGTTAAGTGGAAAGTTCATGCATCATGACGCCGACAATCCGTTTCATGGATGTTGCCCTGGAAGAGGCCCGGCTGGCTGGCGCGCGCGGCGAAGTGCCAATTGGCGCCGTGCTGGTCAAGGACGGCGTCATTCTGGCCCGGGCTGGTAATGAAACCCGTGCCTTGCAGGATGTCACGGCCCATGCGGAAATCCTGGCGATCCGCCGCGCCTGCGCCATTCTGGAGGACGAGCGGCTGGCAGGTGCCGATCTCTATGTGACGCTGGAACCCTGTACGATGTGCGCGGCGGCAATATCCTTCGCCCGCATCCGCCGCCTTTATTATGGGGCAGCCGATGAAAAGGGCGGGGGCGTCGATCATGGTGCGCGTTTTTACAGCCAGCCCACCTGCCATCATGCGCCGGATGTCTATGCCGGGATCGGCGAGACTGAGGCCGCCGCTCTGCTGAAGGATTTTTTCACCGCGAAACGGTGACGGAGGATCGCCGCGCCCCCAATTGACGGCGCGGCGGGCGGGCGGGCGGCGCGGCGCAAGCGATCAGAGATCGAACTGATAGCTCTTCGGCACGAATCGGTAGCCGGTATCGAGCGTTTCGACATAGCCGACCGAGGGAAAGGGCATGTGATAGCCGAGGAAGGCAACCTTGTCGGTTGCTGCCATGTCGAACACCCGTTTACGAGTGGCGGCGGCCTGAGCCTTGTCCATGTCGAATTTCACTTCCCAATCGGGACGTTGCAGCGACAGCACGAAATGGTTGGCGGTGTCGGCGGTCAACAGCAGGCGCTTGCCCTTGGATTCGACATGGAAAATCATATGGCCTGGCGAATGGCCAAAAGCGGCCTCGCCGCGAATGCCGGAGACCACATCGCCGCCTTGATCGCCAAGGAAGGTGATTTTCTCGGCCAGCGGCTTCACATTGGCCAGAACTGCTTTCTGTCCGCCTTCGGCTGGCGTGCCTGCACGGGCGGCATTGGTCCAGAAGTCATATTCGCGCTGCCCGGCGATATAACGCGCCTTGGTGAAGGCCGGTTTGCCCTTTTCCATCAGCCCGCCAATGTGGTCGCCATGCATATGGGTGAGAACGACGATGGTCACATCATCAGGCGAATAGCCTGCCGCCATCATGCCTTCGCTCAGCCGTCCCATGCCGTTGACACGGCCCTGTTCGCCCATTCCGGTATCGAACAGGATCACATCAGAGCCGGTATTGATCAGCACCGGCGAAAAACCGTTGACGAATTTGTCGGTCGGCAGGAAATTCTTTTCCAGCAGCGCCGAAACCGTTTCCGGGCTCTGGTTGATGCCAAAGGTCTCGCCCGGCTTTTCAGAAACCCGCGTGCCGTCCTTGATGACCACGACTTCAAACTCGCCGAACTGGAACCTGTGGGTCTCCGGGGGCATAGCATGATTGATATCCATCGATGTCTCCGCTTGCGCAAAGGCTGCCCGCGTTATCAGCGCCGGGGCCGACAAGGCGCTCAAAGCAGCCCCTGCGATTATTGTTCGCCTGTTCATTGAAACCATTACAACCTCCTCGTCCCCATTTTCATCGCTTACAGCTTCCACAGGTAGCGGCGGGTCTGTGCCGTTTCAATGGCGCGGAGGATGTTTTCTCCGGCGCTCCAGATTTTCGAGGAAAAATTATCCAGTAAACAGAATGAATTGCGTTGAAGTTGATGGCCTGTAGCTGATGATCGGCAATGCGTAACGTGTACGTGATCGCCAAGCTTATCGGGACGATAACGATTGTCAGATATGGGATTAGGGGAATAGAAGGACGCGCCGGGTGAGGTTTTTCGTCGGGCCTTGATATGTACGCCTGGTGGTCTGTTTGTGACATTTGATCTTCGATGATGCCGCAAGGGGATATCAAATTCATTTCCAATGGCTGCCATCTTTAAAGAGTGCTCATCATGAATCGCATCGTTCCGCTCATCCTGGCCGTGGCCCTGTTCATGGAAAACATGGACTCCACGGTGATCGCGACGGCATTGCCCGCCATTGCCAACGATCTCGGCGTCGGGCCGATCACGCTGAAACTGGCACTGACATCTTATATGGTGGCGCTCGCCATTTTCATTCCGGTCAGCGGCTGGATGGCGGATAAATTCGGGGCCAAGCAGATCTTCCGGGCGGCGATGGGGGTTTTCATCGTCGGCTCCCTCTGCTGCGCCATGTCCAGTTCGCTGGTGGAATTCGTCGCCGCCCGGTTTTTGCAGGGCATGGGCGGGGCGATGATGACGCCGGTCGGCCGTCTGGTTCTGCTGCGCACCACCAAGCGCGAGGATCTGGTCTCGGCCATGGCGCTGCTGACCATGCCGGCCCTTGTCGGCCCATTGGCCGGTCCGCCGGTTGGCGGCTTCATCACCACCTATTTCACCTGGCACTGGATTTTCCTGATCAACGTGCCAATCAGCGTGCTGGGTGTCGTCTTGGCGACAATTTTCCTGCCGGAAATCGAGCGGGTTGAAACAGCGCCGATCGACTGGACCGGATTTGCCCTGACATCGCTGTCTGCTGCCGGTGTTGTCTTCGGCCTGTCGGTCATGAGCCTGCCGGCCCTGCCGCCGATTGTCGGTATTGCCGCAACTGGTATCGGCCTGTGTTGCGGGGTTCTTTATATCGTGCATGCCAGGCGTCATCCAGCTCCGCTTCTGGATCTCACCCTGTTTCGCAAACCGGCCTTTCGCGCCGCCCAGATCGGTGGGACGCTGTTTCGGATTTCGGCGGGGGCCATCCCCTTCCTGATGCCGCTGATGCTGCAACTCGGCTTTGGCATGACACCGTTCGAATCCGGACTGACGACCTTTGTCGGCGCCATCGGGGCGATCAGCACGAAATTCCTGGCGCGCCGGGTGTTTGCCGCGGCCGGTTTTCGCAGCGTGTTGATCGTGGCTGGCGTCTGCGGCGCCGCGACCACCTTTCTCAACGCATTTTTCACGCCGCAAACCCCGCATGCGCTGCTGATGTTTTTCCTGCTGTTGGCCGGGTTCTGCCGCTCGTTTTTCTTTACCGGAACCAATGCGCTGGGCTATGCCAATATCGACAACACCGAGGCCAGTCAGGCAACCTCAATCGCCTCGGTGTTGCAACAGGTCAGCCTTGCGCTCGGCGTTGCCTGCGCAGCCTTCGTCCTGGAAATCAGCACCATGATAACCGGCGGTCATCTGGATCTTGCCGATTTTCATGTGGCCTTTGCCGTCGTGGCGTTTTTATCGCTGGCCGCCGTCATTCCCTATATCTTCATGGACAAGAACGCCGGTGCCGACGTGTCCGGCCACCGACAACCTTTGGCAGGTGGGCCCGCCGCTGCGGAAAACCTTCCCGCCAAATAAAGTGAAGGCAATAAAAAAGGCGGGAGCCTTGCGGTCCCGCCTTCTATCGATTGACGCTGGCCTATAAGGCCGCGGTCAGATGCTTACTTGGTAACAGTTGCCGGCGTGGAAGCAGTGGTGCCTGCATCGGCCTTCTGCTCTTCCAGTGTCTTGAATTCCGGAGCGGCCTTCAAGGTTTCAGCGGTTTCTGTCGTCGTCAGACGCAGCTTGTCTGCATTCTGCGCATCACGGGTGACAGTGATCTTGCTGACGGGAACGGCAACATTCTTTTCGCCGATGCCGACAAAGCCACCAACGCCGATCACAGCTGCGACGAGGCCGCCATTCTGCTGCATGATCAGATCCTTGATCTCACCGATGCTCTTGTCACCGGCATAGACGTTCTGGCCGATGTAGTTGGACGCGGCCAACTGGTCGCTGCCCTGCTGGGTCAGATAGGTGTCCATGGCTGCCGAAGTGCCAGGCATGGCAGGGGCGGTGCTTGGAGCGGTTGTTGTGGTGCCGGGCGTTGCTGGTGTCGTTGCACTCTGCGCAAAGGCCATTGGCGCGACAACAGTGGAACCCATGAGTACGGTTGCTGCTACAAAATTAAGGGTCTTGTTCATCTTAAACCTGCCTTTCGGTCTTTGTTTCGTGTCGGACTGAGTGAGAGCAAGTCGCTTATGAAAGGTGTGTTTCCATAAGCGTGAGTGACTGGCTCTCTGCTCGGCTCGGTAGTGAAATGCCCGAAAGAGGCAGGAGTTCCGATAATTTTCTGCATTTTATTTCTGCAAATTGACGGAACTTTAGGCATAAGAATGAGTTTGCGGCCCTTCGCTCCCCTTGGCCGGGCTATACGCCGGGGGTTGAGGAGCATCTGTTGTCGCAGCTTTACAGGCGGAAGCTTGGCTCGTGCCTGCCCTTGACCGTGACATCGAGGACGAAGGTCTTGCCACCATGTGGATCTGCGGCCAGGCCATCGGCATCCAGCCCTTCGGTGGCGGAGGTAACCAAGAGACGGTCTGCCTTGGGGCCGATAAAGGCCGGGCAGGTGGTTTGGGCAGCGGGAAGCCGGTAGCGTGCCAGGTGCTGTCCGGCACTGTCGTAGTGATCGACGGCGCCAACGCCCCAACGGGCATTCCAAAGCCCGCCTTCTGCATCGCAGACCGCACCGTCGATGCCGCCATCCTTGCCGCGTCCGTCGATATGGACGGACGGTACCCCAGTCGGAAGGCCGGTTGCCGGATCGAGACTGACCTTCATCAGCGTATTGACCCGGGTGTCGACATAATAACCGATGCTACCGTCCGGCGAAAAACAGATGGCGTTGGGAATGCTGATACTATCATAAAGACGGGTCACCTTGTCGCCCGCCACATGATAGATCGCGCCAGCCCCATCGGCGGCTGTCTTGCCCATCGTGCCGATCCACAGTGCACCGCAAGGATGGACCCGCCCGTCATTCGAGCGATTGCCGGGCCGTTCCGGTTCCAGTGCCGTCAGCAAGGTCAACTCGCCGCTGGCAATGGCGCGGATGAAAATACCCTGTTCCGTCGCCAGCATCTGGCGTTCAGCATCGATTGTCGCCAACGCGCTGGCCATCATCGGCAGATCGTGGCGGATCGTTTCGCCCGTGGCAAACCGATGCTCGATCAGCCCCTTGCCGAGAATGTCGAACCACCAGGCGGTGTCACGCGCGACGTCATAGGTCGGGCCTTCACCCAGATGCAGGCGGGTATCGACCAGGACGGTGCCGGAATACGCTGTTTGCAAGATGGTCTCCTTCATCCAATCGCTGTGGCTCTCTTGTCTACTGCATAATTTTTGAAATCGGAATCGATTTAAGGAGAAATTATGCAGCGGATATAAAGCACTACAGCGAACCTTTGTCGCCATATAGGGCGCACGGCGCTGTAGAGCATGTCCAGAAAAAGTGGAAACCGGTTTTGCCAATCGCGTTTCATCTAGACCGCAGAGAACGCGATTCAAGCCGCTCGGATGGTTCCACGACAGCCGATTTGGTACGAATGACAATGCCAGGCAAAATAAACTGCGTGCGATGACGGCGGTTTCACATCCAGGCCGACATGGCCGTCGTATTGGTCAACGTCGCGCAAGCAAAACAGGGAATACTTGATGTGCGAACCTGTTTTGTGGCGTTGGCCTATTTCGCGGCTTAGACGATAGAATTTTCTAAAAACGTGGTTTCAGCCCTTGGTATTGGCAGGATGGTCGATCTATAGGATGGGCAATTGCGTTCGGGTGGGCATCGTTATCGCCAAACGATAAGACCGGAAGCCTTTTTCTGTTGCGGCAGGACCTAAATAAATGACCGGAAAATAAATGAATGGCCGGAAGATAAGTGAATGGATAGAGGGCTTCGTTAAATTATTCAGGACTGGCTTTTTTAGTTATCAATGTTTTTGGCTGTAACTGCCGGAATGCAGTCGGCATTCAATTTTCGCAATGTCCGGCTATAGCAGGTCTGCAACGGGTTGCGACGCGGTCGCGATATGTAAAGAGAACAAGGCTTTTTATCGATGGGTGACGATCTGGTCCATATGGCAATGGTTGCCGAAGATGCGGCCTCGAAATTTGCGACGGCAGAACGCTATGTGCGCGAATTAAGTGGCTATAAGACCCAGTTTGACGTTTTCAGGCTGATGAAGCGGTTGACTGACTTTTTCGGCGCCAAGGGCTTCATGGTCATGAATGTGCCTTCGGCTGGTGCAAAAACTTTGACCGGCAGCTCGGTCATCACCAACTGGCCTGCTGATTTTCTCAGCGAATACGACATGGCGTCCCTGCTGTCGTCCAGCCCGATGTTCAACCGGTTGCGCAACACCTCTATACCCGTTGTTTTCGATGTGCATGTGGTCGCCCGTGAACGCGATCCCAAGACTGTCGAGCTGGCGACGGACCTGTTTTTGCGGTTTGGCATGCCGCGCGGCGCCTGTTTTCCGGTTCATGATGCCCATGGTAACCGGGGCGCTGTCAATATTTGCGGTGAAATGCCAGCATTTTCCTTCGTTGACATGGTGCTGCTGCAATATCTGGCCGGGCATGTGTTCAACCGACTTGCCGAAATTCGCGAACTGGATGCACGGGTCACCGAAACGCTGACGGAGCGCGAGATCGAATGTCTGACCTGGACGGCGGCGGGCAAGACCTCCGTTGAAATCGCTGAGATCATGGGCCTGTCAGAACATACGATCAATCATTATCTCAACCGCGCCACCCGCAAGCTGGATACCGTGAACCGCACCCAGGCGGTCGCGAAGGCGCTACGGTTGAGTCTGATCAAATAGGAATGCGTGAGACATCTTCGATGTCTTGAATAATGCATCCGAAGGACGGCCTTCTCCGGCAGGTGCAACTTGCCTGAGGCAGCGGTTTGCGTCATCAATGCTGCAATGGGTCAGCACATTTCTTTGCATGTCACTCTTGGCTACATGCCATGTCTCGATAGCGCCCCACTGGTTGCGGCGATGGAAAAAGGCTTTGCCTCCGACGAAGGCCTGACCCTGCGCCTAGTGCGCGAAACCTGCTGGACCCAGATCCGCGACCGCCTGACGGTCGGTCATTTCGATGGCGCGCATCTGCCTGGCCCCTTTGCGCTGGCCGCCAATCTCGGTTTTTCGCCGCTGGCCCCCGCTCTGCTGGTCCCTATGGCCCTCAATTTGGGTGGCGGCGCGCTAACTGTGTCGAATGCGCTTGCAACAGCCATGCAACAGGCAGGCTGGGAAAGCCACCTTCTGGAGCCAATAGCGGCGGGCGCCGCACTGAAACGAGTGGTGGAGAAACGCCGCGCTAAGTCCCTGCCGCCTTTGCGGATTGCCGTCGGCGATACCCATTCCAGCCAGGCCTATTATCTGCGCTACTGGCTTGCTGCCTGCAATCTGGACCGTGGCAGTGAGATCGAAATCGTCTCATTGCCATCGCCGCTGATGGCGGATGGGCTTGGCGCGGGCGTGCTTGACGGATTTTGCGCGGCGGAACCGTGGAATAGTGTTGTGGTGGACCGGCAGGTCGGATGCATTGTTGCTGCGACCGCAGCTATCTGGCGCGGCGGTCCGGACAAGGTTCTCGGCATTGGCAGGCAGTGGGGCGAGAACAATCCCGCCGCGCTCGATGCGCTGATCCGTGCGCTTTACCGCGCCGCGCAATGGTGCGGTAATCCCGGCAATACCGAGGAGCTGGCCGGTATCATGGCGGCCCCCCGCTATCTCGGTGTCGAAGGCCGGCTTTTGTTACCCGGCCTGACCGGCGATCTGGTAACCGCGCCGGGAGAGGTTCAGCCGCTTGAGGATTTTCTGGTGCTGGAGCGCAAGGCCGCCAATTTCCCCTGGGTCAGCCATGCCCTGTGGTTTTATAGCCAGATGGTGCTTGGCGGTCACGTTGTCAATGACCGCGAGCGGATTGCCACGGTGCTCGAAACCTATCGCCCGGATCTTTATCGCCGCGCCCTCAGGCCGGTCTTCGCCGCCATGCCAGGCGCCAATATCAAGGTGGAGGGGGCGATGGCAGCAGCCGATTATGTCGGCGCCAGCAATGGCCGGTTGCTGCTTGGGCCGGACGAATTTTTCGATGGACGGGTCTTCGACCCCGACCGCCTGGACGATTATCTTGCCACTTCGCCAGCGGTTCCGAGGGGGTGAGAGGTTCAAATTTCACCAGACAAAACCCATAACGTGAGCGCTCAAAATGGTGGCGCGGCTGTTTTTTAAGCAATTGCCGGAATGGCCCGGCTGGATTGTGGTGATTTCTTCAGCCAATTGGCGGTGACACCGGTCATTTGGCAGCGGTTATCGGGCAAAAAGCCCAATCTTTCGAATTGGCACGGTTTGTGCTTTCAATATAGCAACAGGGTCCAGAGGGGACTTGGAGAAGGGCGGTCTTGAAATCGCCCTCACAAAACGCCGCCTTAACCGTGCCTGAGGGCAATGGTTTTGGCGGCGTTTGTTTTTGGCTCTTCCGTTGCAGGCGATAAAACCCTATTTGAGCGTCACTCACACGTTTCGTCGGGCGCGGGCAATTCCAGTCGAGTGTCCCGGCCTTTACCAAGGAAGCGGATCCATGACGCTCGATAAAAACACTGTTCTTGAAGCCTTGAAGACCGTGCGCGGCCCCGATCTCGAGGGCAATATTGTCGATCTGGGCATGGTATCCGACGTGTTCATTTCCGATGCCAAGGTCTATCTCTCCATCAATGTTCCGGCTGAACGCGCCCGGGAACTGGAGCCTTTGCGCCAGGCCGCGGAGCGTAGTGTCAAGGCGCTTGCCGGCGTCAAGGGAGCGCTTGTCAGCCTGACCGCAGAGCGCAAGGCCGGATCGCCGTCAACGCCGCCTGCGCCCTCGGCACCCAATCCTTCCCACTCGCATTCCCATTCACACGGGCATTCTCATGCACCGGCCCCAAGCCAGCCGGCCCGCCCGGCCAAGGCCGGTATTCCCGGCATCGGCGCCATCATCGCGGTGGCGTCGGGCAAGGGTGGCGTCGGCAAGTCCACCACGGCGGTCAATCTGGCGCTGGCCTTGCTGGCCAATGGCCTGAAGGTCGGCATTCTCGATGCCGATGTCTATGGTCCGTCCATGCCGCGCCTGCTTGGCATTTCCGGGCGGCCGCAGCAGATTGACGGGCGCATTATCGTGCCTATGGAAAATTATGGCCTGAAGGCTATGTCCATCGGCTTCCTGGTGGATGAGGGCACCGCGATGATCTGGCGCGGCCCGATGGTGCAATCGGCGCTGATGCAGATGTTGCGCGAAGTGGCCTGGGGCGAGCTTGACGTGCTGGTGGTCGATATGCCGCCGGGCACGGGCGATGCGCAATTGACCATGGCCCAGCAGGTGCCGTTGAGCGGCGCGGTGATCGTCTCGACCCCGCAGGACCTGGCGTTGATCGATGCCCGCAAGGGTATCAACATGTTCAAGAAGGTCGAAGTGCCGGTGCTCGGCGTCATCGAGAACATGAGCTATTTCATCGCTCCCGACACCGGCGCCCGTTACGATATTTTCGGTCATGGCGGCGCCAAAGCCGAAGCCGAAGCCATTGGTGCCCCATTCCTGGGAGAAGTGCCGTTGACCATTTCCATCCGCGAGCATTCCGATGCCGGAACCCCTGTCGTGGTTTCCGAGCCGGAGAGCCCTCAGGCGCTTGTGTACCGCGAGATCGCCACCCGTGTCTGGAGCGAGGTCCAGCGACATTCAACACGACAGGCGCCAACTATTACCTTTGAATGAGGTCAGCACAGAATAGAGCCGCCGTTGCAGATTGATACTGCAACGGCGGGCCGCACGGTTGTAGGGTTCCGGCGGAAATGCAACAGGATCTCGCTACCCTGGCGGATTCTTTGTAGAGGATATTTCTTCAGGTTGCATTGATCAGGATCAAATGCCGACGCGCAATTGCCCTTGCCATCCTGACGGCAGGTGCTATTGCTTGCCCGCTGAGCATGGATCATGGGCAGGAACACGTCTTTCCTCTATGGGAAATGATAGTCATGCGCATGGGCAAGGGTAAATCATCGCAGGTTTTCATGGGTGTCCATGGGAATGCTGCGGCTGGCGGCACTGTCCGTCATCGGGCAAAGGTGTCGAACGTTTGATCAAAGCTTACAGGTGTGACGGGACGGCAGATATGATCCTGCCCAGCGATGCGCCAGCGGTGCTGGACAAAGATGTTCTATGGCTCGATCTTCTCAATCCTGACAGGACCGAGGAGGCTTTGGCCGAGCGTTTGCTGGGCCTGCCGCTTCCCACCCGTGACGACCTCAAGGATATCGAGCCGTCCAGCCGACTGTATATGGACGATCATGGCGTTTACATGACCGCATCGCTGCTCTGCAAGGCCGAATCGGAACTACCGCATCTGGCCGATGTCGCCTTCATTCTGGGCGGGGGGCGGCTGGTCACCGTGCGCTACGCCGAGCCCCGCGCCTTTGGCCTGTTTACCGCGGCCCTCAGCCGCAATCATGCCCATTGCACCTCCAACGCCGTCATGCTGGCGCGACTTTTGGAAACGGTGGTCGATCGCACCGCCGAAATCCTGGAAATTGCCGGTATGCGGGTCGATGCGCTGTCCGGCGATGTATTTGTTGATCGCAGCCGGACCAAGCGCCGTGCGGCGCGGTTTCTGGAAGACCGGCTGTTCGATATCGCCAGCCATCACCGGCTTGTCAGCAAGACGCGCGATAGTCTGGCATCCCTGTCGCGGTTGTCGTCCTTCCTGCTGTCGGTGGAGCCGTTCAAGACGAGTGGTGAGCCGCGTGATCTGTGCAAGGTCATTTCTCACGATATTCAATCCCTGTCCGAACATGCCGGTTTCATCGCCAGCAATATCAGTTTCATGCTCGATGCCTCGCTTGGTCTGATCAATGTCGAACAGAATTCGATCATCAAGATTTTCTCGATTGCATCGGTGGTGTTTTTGCCGCCGACGCTGGTCGCTTCCATCTATGGAATGAACTTTCAGGTCATGCCGGAGTTGACGTGGCTGCTTGGCTACCCATTTGCTCTGATCGTCATGGTTCTGTCTGCGATCATTCCCTTCCTGTTCTTCCGCTCGAAAGGCTGGCTCTGAGAGCCTGTAAGATTGATGTCCCAGGAAAACACCCACGCCGCACCGGCCGAAAAGAAAGACCTGCGCAGCCTGATGCTGCTGGCGCTCGGTTCGGTCGGCGTCGTCTACGGCGATATCGGCACCAGCCCGCTCTATGCGTTTCGCGAGGCGCTGAAGCCGATTGCCCATGACGGCATTACCCGTTTCGAGGTGATTGGCCTGACCTCGCTGATCGTCTGGACGCTGACAATCATCGTCACGCTGAAATATGTGCTGTTTCTGCTACGCGCCGACAATGACGGCGAAGGCGGCACCCTGTCGCTGTTGGCCCTGCTTAGTAAATCGGCGGGGCGGCATACCGTCGTGCTGATGGTGCTGGGCCTGGTCGGCGCTGCGCTGTTTCTGGGCGACGCCATGATCACGCCTGCGCTGTCAGTTCTGTCGGCGGTGGAAGGCTTGAAACTGGTGGCGCCGCAATCCTCCGGCTTCATCGTGCCGATCTCGGTGGTCATCCTGATCATGTTGTTTGCCGTCCAATCGCGTGGTACGGGCGCGGTTGCCAATTTCTTCGGGCCGATCACCGTGGTCTGGTTCCTAGTGATGGCGGCAGGCGGTATCGGCCATATTTTCGACGACCCGGCGATTTTCCGGGCCTTCAACCCGATCCATGCCGTAACCTTCCTGTTTCAGGAAAAGTTTCTCGGTTTCGTCGTGCTGGGCGCGGTCTTCCTGACCGTTACCGGCGCCGAAGCACTCTATGCCGACCTTGGCCACTTTGGGCGTCGTCCGATCCAGTGGGCGTGGTTTGTGCTGGTGTTTCCGGCGCTGGTGCTGAACTATCTCGGCCAGGGCGCGCTGGTGCTGAAGGACCCCGCCATGGCATCGGACCCCTTCTATCTGATGTTTCCAAGCTGGGCCATCCTGCCGGTCATCATCCTGGCGACGGCGGCTACTGTCATTGCCAGCCAGGCGGTGATAACGGGGGCGTTCTCCATGGTGCGTCAGGCCATCCATCTCGGCTTCCTGCCGCGCATGGAGATCCTGTTCACCTCGGAAACCAATACCGGACAGATCTATCTTCCTGCCGTCAACACGCTGCTGCTACTCGGCGTTCTCAGCCTCGTGCTGTTGTTTGAAAGCTCCGATGCCCTGGCTACGGCCTATGGTATTTCCGTCACCGGCGCCATGGTCGTCACGACCATCATGGCGTTCGAATTCGTGCGCAAGAAGTGGAAATGGTCGGTTTTCTTGGCGCTGCTGGTGATTGTGCCGCTTCTGGCACTGGAAACGGTTTTCCTCGGCGCCAATCTGCTGAAGATCCACGATGGCGGCTATATTCCGGTGCTGTTTGCGGCTGGCTTCACTATCGTCATGTGGACCTGGCGGCGTGGAACGGCCATCCTGTTTGCCAAGACCCGCCATGCCGATATTCCGCTGTCGTCGTTCATTTCCTCGGTGGAGCGCAAGAGCGAACATGCGCCGGTCTGCGTGCCGGGTACGGCAATCTTTCTGACCAGCGACCCGGAAACGGCGCCTGCGGCCTTGTTGCATAATCTCAAGCACAACCACGTCCTGCATGAGAAAAACATCATCCTGACCATCAAGACCGTCAACCGGCCCCGCGCCAGCGAAGCGGAACGCTTCGTGGCCGAAAGCCTGTCGGAACGGTTCAGCCGGGTGGAGATCCGCTTTGGCTATATGGAGCAGCAGAATGTGTCGCAGGCGCTGGCCAAATTGCGCAAGGGCGGGCTGAAATTCGACATCATGTCCACCTCCTTCTATCTCGGCCGCCGCAAACTGGTGCCGGACGCCAAGGCAGGAATGCCAAACTGGCAGGACAGGCTGTTCATCGCACTTGCCAATTCGGCAACCGACCCCTCGGATTACTTCCGGCTTCCGGCAAATCGCGTCGTTGAGCTTGGCTCGCATGTGATCATCTGAGCGTTATTTGTGGCGGTGTTTCGCGCGACGGGCATCGCCACAAAGCCGGACCGATTCCGTGAATTCACCGCCCGGAACGCGGCTTTTTCATGCCACTTTCTGTGGGGAATTCGAAAATTTCGACTAAAGAGCTGATTTTATTCGGTTAATTTGTCGTGAAACAACCCTTGGCAATGCCTTGACTATCAAAGCTCGCAAAATTATGGTGCGGCCAAATTCAGAACCGGTCGGACCATGTGTAAATCCGAGCTGTTTGCATACTCGGACAAGGCTTTAGCAGCCGGACCGGGATCGGACGGGGAGGGCGCATGGACGATCAGGAAAGAGAATTGGAACGGCGTCGCAGCCATCTCGGAGCCAAGCTGGCTGCGAAGGATCTGCGGACGGGGGAAGAAGCCGCACAGGACGAGCGGGCGCAGGCAAGCCGAAAAGGCTATGCCCAGGCCATGAAGCTCTCCAGCGAATTCCTTTCCGCCATCATCGTCGGTATCATTCTGGGCTTCCTGATCGATCATTTTGCCGGAACCTCGCCTTGGGGGCTTATCGTCCTCCTGTTGCTGGGGTTTTGCGCCGGTGTGCTGAACGTGCTGCGTGCGGCAGGAAAGGTGGCTTCGCCCCATCCTGCGGATCGCAGCTCGGACGGCAAAGGGAAATAACACGGCGGATGCCTGGCATCCGGCGGACGAGGTAAGGAACGCTGCCTGAGGGTGGCAAAAGCGAGAGAGATCACCAGGTGTCAAACGATCCGACCCATCAGTTCCAGATCCACAAGATTGTTCCGATCGAGATTGGTGGCATTGATTTTTCGTTCACCAACGCCTCGCTGTTCATGGTGGCGACGGTGGCCTGCGCGGCTGGCTTCCTCTATTTCGCCACATCCAATCGCGGCCTGATTCCCGGTCGGGCGCAGTCGGTCGCGGAAATGTCCTATGAATTCGTGGCGTCGATGCTGCGGGAAGGGGCGGGCAGCCACGGGATGAAATTCTTCCCAATGGTGTTCTCGCTGTTCATGTTCGTGTTGACCGCGAACCTTCTCGGCATGATGCCCTATTTCTTCACCATCACCAGCCAGATCGTCGTCACCTTTGCGTTGGCGATTTTTGTGATCGGCACGGTGTTGGTCTATGGTTTCTACAAGCACGGCCTTGGCTTCCTCAATTTGTTCGTGCCCTCTGGCGTCCCTGGCGCTCTCTTGTTACTCGTGGTGCCGATCGAGGTGATCTCGTTTCTGTCGCGCCCGATTTCTCTGTCGATCCGGTTGTTTGCCAATATGCTGGCAGGCCACATCACATTGAAGGTGTTTGCGGGCTTCGTTGCCTCGCTTGGCAGCCTTGGCGCCCTTGGCGTCGGTGGCGCGCTCCTTCCTCTTGCTATGACCGTCGCACTGACCGGTCTGGAGTTCCTGGTTGCCTTCCTTCAGGCTTACGTCTTCGCGGTACTGACTTGCATGTACCTGAACGACGCAATCCATCCCGGTGGGCACTAAGGATATCGACATTGGCGTAACAAGCGTCAGTCATTCGCCGCAATAACCATTTCAAAGGAGTACTTTCATGGAAGCGGAAGCAGCAAAGTTCATCGGCGCAGGTCTGGCTTGCTTTGGCATGGCCGGCACGGCTCTCGGCCTTGGCAACATTTTCGGCAGCTACCTGTCGGGCGCACTGCGCAACCCGTCTGCCGCTGACAGCCAGTTCGGCCGTCTGGTATTCGGCTTCGCCGTTACGGAAGCTCTGGGCATCTTCTCGCTGCTCGTAGCCCTCCTGCTCCTGTTCGCTGTCTGATTTCAGCGGAATTCAGGATCACGGCCGGCCTTCGACGTCGGCCGTGATCTTTTGTATTAGCAGGATACTGGAGGCGAGTATGTTCGTTACCCCCGCCTATGCCGAGGAAGTCCCGGCAGCGGCTGAGACCCACACGGAAACCGGCGTTCCCGCGGAAGCCGGACATGGACGAGGCGTATTTCCGCCCTTCGACCATTCTACGTTCCCATCGCAGCTGTTGTGGCTGGTCATCACCTTTGGCCTGTTCTACATTCTGATGCAGCGGGTCATCGTGCCACGCGTCGGCGGTATCCTCGAAAATCGTCACGACCGTATCGCCAAGGATATCGATGAGGCCAGCCGCCTGAAGGCGGAAGCGGATGCCGAAGTCGAGACCTATGAAAAAGAATTGACCGCCGCCAAGGCGAAGGGCAACCAGATCGCCTCTGCCGCCCGGGAAGCCGCCAAGACCAAGGCTGCCGCCGACCGCGCTGCTGTCGAGGCCGAGCTGTCGAGCAAGGTTGCTGCGGCGGAAGCCAGCATTGCAGCAATCAAGACCAAGGCTTTTGCCGAGGTCGATACGATTGCCACGGAAACCGTTGCCGCTATCGTTGAGCAGCTGACCGGTGCAAATGTCACCGCAGCAGATGCGCAATCGGCTGTTGCCGCTGGCAAGAGGGGCTGAACCGATGCAATATGATGCAACTTTCTTCGCCTTTGTCGGCCTGGTGCTGTTTCTGGCACTGATTGCCTATCTCAAAGTCCCGGGCATGATGGCGAAGTCGCTGGATGCACGGGCAGACAATATCCGCGACGAATTGGCGGAAGCCAAGCGCCTGCGGGAAGAAGCCCAGCAATTGCTGGCTGAATATCGTGCCAAGCGCAAACAGGCTGAAGCGGAAGCTCAGGCCATCGTTGCCGCCGCTGAGCGCGAAGCTGCTGCGCTGACGGAAGAAGCCCGTCAGAAGACCGAGGAATTCGTTCAGCGCCGCAATGCGCTGTCGGAACAGAAGATCAAGCAGGCCGAAACCGACGCCATCAATGCGGTTCGCTCAGCTGCTGTCGATCTTGCAATCTCGGCTGCAGAGACCCTGTTGAAGCAGAAAGTCGACGCCCAGTTGCAGTCAGGCCTGTTTAATTCGTCTGTAAGCGAAGTGAAAAGCCGTCTAAACTGAGATTGTTCATCAACGATGAATTGAAAGCCGGGTTCAGCCCGGCTTTTTCATGTCTGGGTGTTTGCAGTGTTACTCAGACGACAATCGGACCCATTTTCGAAAAGAAAAATGAAAATATCTCTGTTGCAATCAGTACCGGACACACTCTCATTTCTTCACCGTTCATCCGATAGGCGCAGAGGACTAAAACTCATCCGGTGAAGGGGGCAGGGACCATGGTCGGCAATGGCCTGCTGATGGACCTTGGTGCCGTAGCCCGCATGGGCATCAAATCCGTATTGGGGGAAGACCAGGGCGGCGCGGGTCATCATCCGGTCTCGCATGACCTTGGCGACTATCGAGGCGGCGGCAATGGAGAGCGATCTTGCATCGCCTTTGATGACGGCAGTGCCTCCGCAGATCAGGCCTGGAGGAACGTCCCGGCCATCGCAAAGCAGATGGGCGGGGGTGAGTGAAAGTCCGGCTGCGGCGCGGCGCATGGCGTCGAGACTGGCTTTTCGGATATCTCGCCGGTCGATATGATCGGAGCCTGAAGAGGCGATGGAGACCGTTGCCGTTGCCAGGATCTGAATAAAAAGCGCCTCGCGTTTGGCGGCGGTAAGCTTTTTTGAATCGTTGAGACCATCAGGAATGGCGTCGGGGTCAAGAATGACCGCTGCGGCCACCACCGGCCCCGCCAGCGGTCCGCGTCCGGCCTCATCCGTGCCAGCCACCGGCCAGCAACCCTTGGCGCGGAAGCTTTCCTCTAGGGAGAAATCCGGTCCGGTCAGGGGCAGGGTGAAAAGATCGCGCATGTCGGATGGAGAACGTTTTGGCATGCGGTAGACGTCGCACATCATCCGCCTGGCTTGCAAGCCCGTTGCATAATTCTTTAAACCGGAATCGATTTAAGGAGAGAATTATGCAGTAGATTTATAGTGTTAGCGCGTCCTTTGTACGCCATATATGGCGCACGGCGCTGTAGAGTACACGACGCACCTTGATGAATTGGCTTCGCCCCCCTCATCCCCCTGCCGGGGACTTCTCCCCGCTGGGGAGAAGAGGTCAACACGAGAGGACTGAGCCTCATCCTGAGGCTGCGGGCTAAGGGGTTTATCGGCTTTTGCCGCGCGTATAAGGCACAAGAGGGTGCCGCAGGTCTCTTCTCCCCATCGGGGAGAAGGTGGCGGCAGAGGCAAGAGGGGGCGGAAAAGCCGAGAGACGTTTGCGTCGTGTCCTGTGGCGTTTTATAAAACCCACGGCGCTGTCATGCTGTTGGTAAAAGGCTTCGGCGTCGCCTCGATGCAGAAGGATCGAAAGGGTCGATCCCTCTACCCAAGACGCGACGCCGCGCCGGACAAGCGGTCAAGGAAACCGCTTCCGGCATTTCCGAGGGCCGCCCTTGCGGTAGGCGGTGTGGCCTCGGAAAGAGAAGGTTGAAATTTATGTGCGTGGTGCCGGGTTGGATGGATAGTCCGAGGCCAGGGGCACAGGTGCCAGAGTGATCAATCTCTTGCGCCCGCGCTGCCAAGCCGAACAATGGTTCGTTACAGCAGCGATAGCTGCACACCATTGCCCATCGGCGGGATGAACAGATCGTCGCGCAATTGCATGCTCCGACGGCCCATTCCGAGGCGTTTGGTGGCTATCTCGAAACGGCGGCTGATCTGCCAGGCATAGGGGCCAGTGCCTTTCATCCGCTTGCCGAATTCCGCATCGTAATCCTTGCCGTCGCGCATCGAGCGCACCAGCGACATGACATGGCGATAGCGGTCCGGGTAATGTTGCAGCAACCAGTCACGAAACAGCGGGCTGACCTCCAGTGGCAGGCGCAACAGCACATAGCTCGCCTCCGAGGCGCCAGCGGCCTTGGCAGCATCCAAGATGCGTTCGATTTCATGATCGTTGAGAGCCGGAATGATCGGCGACACCAATACGCTTGTCGAGATGCCAGCCTCGCTCAGGGCCTTGATTGCCTCCAGCCGACGGCTTGGGGTCGAGGCGCGAGGCTCCATCGTCCGGGCCAGTTTGCGGTCCAGCGTGGTGACTGAAATACCGACCTTGGCAAGGCCCTTTTCTGCCATCTCGGCCAAAATGTCGATGTCGCGTAGCACCATTGCCGACTTGGTAACGATGGCAACCGGATGATTGGCCTCCTTCAGCACTTCAAGCAATTGCCGCATGATTCGCCATTCCCGCTCGATGGGTTGATAGGGATCGGTATTGGTGCCGATGGCGATGGTGCGGGGCTTGTAGCCTGGCTTGGACAGTTCGCGTTCGAGCAGTTTCGGCGCATCCGGCTTGGCAAACAGCCGGGCTTCGAAATCAAGCCCTGGAGACAGGCCCATATAACTGTGGCTGGGCCGGGCAAAACAATAGATACAACCATGCTCACAGCCGCGATACGGATTGACCGAACGATCAAAGGGAATGTCCGGCGAGTCATTACGGGTAATCACCGTCTTTGGCCGCTCCACCTGGACTTCGGTGCGGAACGGCGGCATGTCCTCGAGGCTTGCCCAGCCATCGTCTTCCAGCTGCCGCTCCAGCGTCTCGAAACGCCCGGAGGGATTGAGCCCGGCGCCGCGTCCGCGCCTGCGCGCGCCATCCACCCGAAGCCCTGAGGCGACCAGCAGCGCGTCGGCAATATCCGCCGTATTGGCAGGCTGAAAGGCAGCCTGCCTGACATCAGACAGTACGGTCATTTGGAACTCCTGACGGGCCAACCGGCCCTTTCATGAGCTGAGATCTAACGCTAAAATGAGAACAATGCAAGAACAAAATACCGATCTTGAAAACGTAATCATGGATTGCGTAAAATCAAAAATGCACCAAAAAATATATTCAATAGTCGCGATGAGAAGTAAAAAACAGCATGTCCTGATTTATTCACTTGCCGATCCGTCTTCGATCAAATTCCAGTCAAGCACGGTTCACCCGTGGTAAAGCATGATGCATTGCGGTATGAGTAACGCATGTTGACTGTTATTATCGAATGCCGCGATCAGGAAAGCGAATTGGCGCAAACCTTGACCACCCTTGTCGCCGGGGCGGTGGAGGGTATTATTTGTGATGTGGTTGTTCTGGATCACGGGTCCAGCGATGGGACGTCGCGGTTGGCGGATGCAGCGGGCTGCCGATTTCACATGATCTGGGATTTGCGAGACGTGGTCTCGGCGGCGAGGGGCGAGTGGTTGCTGCTGGTCGAGCCAGGCGCCCGACCATCCTCTGGATGGATCGAGGAAGTGGCGGAATATGTGGCACTGAACAGCGCGCCAGCCCGATTTTCACCTTCACGACACCATAAGCGTCCGTTTTTTCGACGCTTCACCCGCCGCGGTCCGCCGTTGGAACATGGATTTCTACTGCGAAAGAGCCAGGCTCAAACCCTGGTCAAGACGGGCATGAAGCTAGCCGATCTGGTCGTTGGGCTGAGGGGCAGGGCGCTGTCGAGTGAAATGGTGCCAGCCTGGGCGGTCCGTCAGGCACGGGCTTAACCTTGCCTGCTTATGTCACTGCGGCTTAGATAGTTTTGCTGGGCCTATTGCCATATTAGCCCAGCCAACGTGTCGTTTTACGCCTTGTCCCGTTTCAGATGCTCGGCCAGCCGTGGCATGATTTCCACGAAATTGCAGGGCCGATAGCGATAGTCCAGCTGTTGCGCGAGAATGCCGTCCCAGCCATCCTTGCAGGCACCGGGAGAGCCGGGCAGGACGAAAACGAAGGTGCCATTGGCAAGTCCGGCTGTGGCGCGCGACTGGATGGTCGAGGTGCCTATCTTGTCATAGGAAATCCGGTGAAACACCGCGGAAAATCCGTCCATGCGCTTGTCGAACAGCGGCTCCACCGCCTCCGGCGTCACATCCCGACCGGTAAAGCCTGTGCCACCGGTGGTGATGATCACGTCGACGTCCTGCGATTGGCTCCAGGCGCGCACCTGGTTGGCGATCCGGTCGGCGTCGTCGGTGACGATGGCGCGGTCGATGAGCCGGTGGCCAGCTGATTCGATCCGTTCGGCCAACACATCGCCAGAGCGGTCATCGGCCAATATACGGCTGTCGGAAACAGTCAGAACGGCAATGCCGAGCGGAATAAAGGCGCGTGTCTCGTCTAATCCAGGCATGTCATGTCTCCAATACGGCATGTTTCCCGAACGTGTGGAGCCGTTCTGGGAAAGACATGCGAAAACACTAGTCTATAGCATGTCCGATGAATCCCGAACCACGCGATAGTTTATAGAGTCTGGCTCGCCTGAAAATACCAATCAGGCCTGTCCGTGAGAAGCCGTTTTTCAGCGGCGACGGCGGCTTCATAGGTGGGATAAAGGCCGAAACAGGTGGCGCCGGAGCCGGACATCCGGGTGACAAGCGCGCCGGTCGCCTCAATCATCCGGGAAAGCTCGGCAATGTGCGGGCACAAGGTCTCGGCTGCGGGTTGCAGATCATTGCGCAATCGGCGGAGCGTTTCTGTCCACGGGTCTTGCTCTGCTAGAGTTGGGAGCGGGCCAATCGGTGGATTGTCGCGCCGGGTCATCGCCTTGAAGATTGCCGGTGTCGACACCGCCTGCAACGGATTGGCGAGCAGGATGCCGAAGCGCGGCAAGGTCGGCAGGCGTGTCAATTCCTCGCCAATGCCTGTGGCACGCAAGGATGTGCTTGCAAGGCACATCGGCACATCTGCTCCCAGCTTTAGGGCCAGATCCTCGAGGGCCGCTGGCTCAAGATGGCTGTCCCATAGGTGCTGCAAAGCCCTCAGCGTGGCTGCGGCATCGGCTGAACCGCCACCAATGCCTGATGCAATCGGCAGATTTTTTTGTAAGGAGATGGCAACGGGCGGAGCGGGGAGGCCCTTGGCCAGAGAGGCTGCCCGCAACAGATCCCGCGCCCGGATAACCAGGTTTCCAGCCGGATTTTCCGACTGAAGCGGGCCTGCGAAGCGCCCCGACAGGGTAAATTCATCCTGTCGGGCCGTTTCAACCGTGATCACGTCGCCATGTTCGGCAAATGTCACGAGTGTATCGAGAAGGTGGTAGCCATCATCCCGTCTGCCCGTGACATGCAGGGCAAGATTGATCTTTGCCGCTGCAATTTCACGAAATACGGTCATTCGGGTTCCTGCCCCGCCCTGCTTGAAAACCAAGGCATCGACGATGCCTAGGATTTCTTTTCAGGTTGGTCCGGGGTCTGCGGCGTGGGTGCGGGCGCCGGGGCGACCGGCGGCGTGACTTCGGCTGCCCCCGGCCCAGCAGGCAGGTCCGGCAGTCCCTTTTCCAGCTTTTCCTGCACCGTGGCGATCAGTTCCGGTTCCGGCTTGAACGCCAGGACCTGACGCCACTGGAAGGTGGCCTCCAGCTTGCGACCAACCCGCCAATAGGCGTCGCCCAGATGGTCGTTGATCGTCGCGTCGCCGGCCTTCAACTGCACTGCGCGCTCCAATTCCTCGACTGCCTCGTCATACCGGCCCAGCCGATAATAGGCCCAGCCAAGCGAGTCGACGATATAGCCATCATCAGGCTTCAGCTCGACGGCTTTCTTGATCATCTCCAGGCCCTCCTGGAGATTGCGGTTCATATCCACCCAGGAATAGCCGAGATAGTTGAGAACCTGCGGCTGCTGGGGGTTGAGCTCCAGCGCCTTTCGGAAGTTCGGCTCGGCCTGGTCCCATTTCTTCAGGCGTTCATAGGCAATGCCGCGCTGGAAAAACACCGGCCACTGGTTCTTTCCGGGGGCCGAACCAAGAATCTCCGCTGCCTTGTCGTAATTGGCGGCCATTTCGGTGTAGTCCTTGGCATCCGACAGCACGCTGCCATAGGCCAGATAGGAGCGGATATCCTGCGGATCGGAGGCGATCAGCGATTTCAGATGGGCCTTGGATTCCTCGACCTTGCCGGTTTCGGCAAGCGCCAGACCCAGCTGCATTTCGGAAATCCGCCGCATCGGCGATTCGGCCGGCACCTGCTTGTAGAAGGAAATGGCCAGATCAGTCTGCTTGTTGCCCTCGGCAATGCCACCCAGCATGATCAGCGTATCGGCACTGTCGGGATCGAGCGCCCGCGACAATTGCAGATAGAGCGCAACGGTGTCCTGGGTTCCCTGGCGGTTCAGGGCGCCACCGATCGAAAACAGCACTGAGGCTGCTCCTTCATCGGCGGTGGCCACCTGCGGCTTGGGAACCTCGCCCTTTTCGATCCGCTCGCGCATCGCCTTGAAGGGCGGATAATTGTTCAACACTTCGTCGCCAGCCGCCAGCGCATCGAGTGCTTTCTGCTTGTTGCCGGTCTTGGCTTCCAGCGTCGCCAGGGCCATGACAGCCCGCAGGAACGTGTCGGGTGCGGTCGCGCCGCCCTCGCGGTCGGTGATAACGCCGCTCAGATAGCTGCGGGCCTTGGTCTCGTCGCCAATGGCGGCAGCCATCACGCCCGCATTGTAGTTTTTGAAAATGCCGTACCAGTCCGGGCCTTTCATCTTGTCGAGATCGGCAAGGGCTTCCTTGCCACGCCCGGCGCCCATTTTCGCCCAAGCGGTCAGCAGCGCATTGGTCAGCCGGTCGAGATCGTTCGGCCCCTTATAGGCAAGGACTTTTTCCGCCGTGCGGTATTTTTTGCCTTTGATAGCCTCCAGACCGCGGACAATGGCGGTAATGCGCTCAACGGCCTGATCCTTGCGCAGCTCGTTGGCGTATTTCGCGCCTTCCTCGAAGCGGCCAGCCATCAGCAGCGACAGCATCAGGCTTTCGCGGATTTCCAGATCCTGCGGTTCGAAACGCAGCGCCTTCTCGTAAAGGGTCACGGCGGTCGTGAAATCGCGGTCGGTATTGGCCGTGCGGGCCGCCAGATACGCGCCGGACAGAGTATCGACCTCATCGAGATCGAAGCCATCGACCGGCTGTTTTGCCGTTTCTGCCGCCATCGCTACCGGCGGAGCCAGGAAGGACGGGAGGACGCCCCCGCTGAAGGACACCAGAAGCAGGAGCGCTGTGCCCGAGAGGAAGCGTGTGGCAAAGATCTGCCGCATGAAGAAGCCTTTCAACCAAGATCACCGGTCATTCGACCGGATCGGGCAACCAGGGTCACCGGCCATTCTGGCCGGATCGGAAAATTCAACATCAGGCCAGCGAATCAGAAGGCTGCGAGGCTCGCTGCCAGCCAGGTCGCTGAGACCGGAACATGATATGTAAGAGCCTTGCCCCCACGTGACCAGTCAATGTGATGGCAACAGAATGGCTTTTTTGCGTAAGTGACATAAAAACCTCCCGGAACGTGTTAGCGGCAATGGCTCCCGGTTTTCCGGAGGAACGTCGGAGCATTTCAGCGTTTCAAGAAAACCGGGTGTCTTTGGTGGATGTATTTCCAGATGCCAAACCGCAACATGGTCTGGCTGGAAATGTTTTAACTGACCCGTTCGATGCAGAAATCGATGACGTCCATCAAGGCATCTTTCCAGACGCCGTCAGGCACCGGCGCCAAGGCATCACGGGCGACGTCGCCATAGTGAATGGCCCGCGCCACCGTATCGGAAAGACCGTTATATTTGGTAATCAGCCCCATGGCCTTTTCCAGATTGGCATCGTCATGCCTGCCGCCTTCCAGCGCTTCGCGCCAGAAGCCCCGTTCGGTCTCGTTGCCGCGCCGGTAGGCGAGAATGACTGGCAGGGTGATCTTGCCCTCGCGGAAATCGTCTCCGGTATTCTTGCCGAGATCGGCGACCTTGCCGCCGTAATCCAGGGCGTCATCGACCAGCTGGAAGGCCAGGCCTAAATTCATGCCGTAGGATTTGAGCGCGTTGCGCGCACCTTTGTCCGTTCCGGCGACGATAGGACCGACTTCGGCGGCGGCGGCAAACAGCGCGGCTGTCTTGGCGCGAATGACGGCCTGATAATCGTCCTCGGTGGTTTCCATGTTCTTGGCGACCGAAAGCTGAAGCACTTCGCCCTCGGCAATCACCGAGGCCGCCGTTGACAAGACATCCAGCGCTTCCAGCGAGCCGACCTCGACCATCATCCGGAACGCCTGACCAAGCAGGAAATCGCCGACCAACACACTGGCCTGGTTGCCCCAGATCATCCGGGCGGTGGATTTGCCGCGCCTGAGGTCGCTCTCATCGACCACGTCGTCGTGCAGCAGCGTGGCAGTGTGCATGAATTCGACGCTGGTGGCGAGCTTGATATGGCCTTCGCCCTCATAGCCAAACATCGCGGCGGAGGCCAGCGTCAGCATTGGGCGCAGGCGCTTGCCACCAGAGGAAATCAGGTGATTGGCCACTTCCGGGATCATCTGGACATCGGAGCCTGCCTTTGACAGGATCAGTTGATTGACCCGCTCCATGCCGTTGCGGGTCAGGTCCACCAGAGGTTGCACCGAGGCCTGTTTGTTTTTCTTGTCACCAAGCGGTATCACTGCGCCCAACTGTCCGGACTCCTGTTTATTCCTGTATCAGGACTGCGATAGCGTGTGGATTAACACACCACAAGACCGCGTTGGCCCCTTATATCCAAGGCTCAATGTCATCTCAATCCCAACCGGGCCTAGCCCAACCGGATTTGGCCTAACCGGATCGGGCAATTGTCGTCGCTTCGACCCAACTTACGGTTTTTTTGCCTGACTGTCGCGTCATCAAGCGGTGTTTGCGCGAAAATTCGAGACATAATGCTGAAACAAACATAAAAAGCCGTTGGCGACCCGGCAAGAGCGGAATTTCTCTATCCCGCAGATTTGATAGGACTCATCATCGCATGCATGAACTCATTCGCACCAATGACGCCGTTTTACTGTCCTTTGCCCAGAGCCTGATGAAGGATGCCGGTATCGAGAGCCTGATTGCCGACCAGTCGATGAGCATTCTGGAAGGATCGCTCGGGCTTTTGCCGCGCCGTTTCCTGGTCGAGCCGGGCCGGGCAGAAGAAGCGCGGCGCATCCTGATCGATGCCGGTCTTGGCGCAGAATTGCGCGACGGCACGGCATAAGCGAGATCGGGACAGAAGCCCATGGCGTTTGAGGGGACTGCCTCCGATATCATCAACGAAACCGTCGATGCCTTTCATCGCGGCGGCTTTTTCCTCGTGCAACCAAAAGGCCGTGGTCATCGCGCTGGCATGGATGCCATGCTCTTGGCAGCGTTGGTGGGGGAGGGTGGCACGGTTGCAGATCTGGGCGCTGGCGCCGGTGGAGCGGGTTTGGCTGTTGCCTCGCGTCTTCCGATGGCCATGGTGACGCTGGTTGAGCGTTCCCCTGACATGTTGTCCTTTGCGCACAAGACCCTCGGTCTGGCCGAGAATGCCCATCTGGCGGCACGGGTTCGACTGATCGCGGCGGATGTAACGCTCACGGGTCGGGCGCGCCGGGCGGCGGGATTGCCGGATGACGCTTTCGACCATGTGATCATGAACCCGCCCTTCAATGACGGGCGTGATAGGACAACGCCTGACAGCCTGAAGGCCGAGGCCCATGCCATGGACGGGGATTTGTTTGAACGCTGGTTGCGCACCGCTGGTGCGATCATGAGGCCCGGCGGGCAATTGTCGCTGATTGCCCGACCGCAATCGGTGGCCGAGATCATCGCCGCCTGCGGCAAACGCTTTGGCGGCATCGAGATTACCCTCATCCATCCAAGGGAGGGCGAAAGTGCTATCCGCCTGCTGCTGACGGCGATTAAAGGCTCGCGCGCCCGGCTCACCTTCCGCAGCCCGCTGATCATGCATGGGCCTGAAGGTCATGCCTTCCTGCCGCAGGTCGATGCGCTCAACAATGGCCGAGGGGCCTATCCGAGGCTGGACATCAAGGCGGTCTGACAGGTCGTCGTGGCGGGGTCATCCGGCAAAAATCAGCCTTGCCATTGCGTTTACGCCTTCAGGACTTACATGACTGTTCGGTTTGATGCAGCAAAGGATGTGACGCATGGCGGGTCTATGGAAGCGGTGGGTGCCGAAGCGGTTTCGCAAGCAGGAAATCGTCATTCCGGTCGTGCGGCTGCATGGCGCGATCATGAGCGGCGGCAGCCGGTTTCGCCCGGCGCTGAACCTCGCCGCTGTCGCCCCGCTTCTTGAAAAAGCGTTCAAGTTGAAGGACAGCCCGGCTGTGGTGCTGTCGATCAATTCGCCGGGCGGATCGCCGGTGCAATCGCGGATGATCTATCAGCGCATTCGCACCCTGGCCGATGAACACAGCAAGACCGTGCTGGTGTTCGTGGAAGATGTGGCAGCCTCCGGCGGCTATATGATTGCCCTTGCCGGTGATGAAATCATTGCCGACCCGACCTCGATTGTCGGCTCGATCGGTGTCGTCTCTGGCGGTTTCGGCTTTCCAGACCTGCTGAAGAAGATCGGCGTCGAGCGGCGCGTTTATACGGCTGGCGAAAACAAGGTGATGCTCGATCCCTTTCAGCCGGAAAAGCAGAGCGATATCGACTATCTGAAGACCCTTCAGCTGGATATTCACGGTGTTTTCATCGATATGGTCAAGACGCGGCGCGGCATCCGGCTTAACGACAATCCGGAGCTGTTTTCCGGCCTGTTCTGGACCGGGCGCAAGGGTTTCGAGCTTGGTCTGGTCGATGGACTGGGCAGCATGCGCGAAGACATCAAGGCGCGCTACGGCAAGACGGCCCGGCTGGAATTGATCTCCGGGGCGCGCGGCTTGTTTGGGCGCCGTCTGCCGGGCGTTGATACGGCACTATCTGCTTCGTGCGATATCGGCAGCGCCGCCGCCGCCGGTCTTGTCGAGACGCTGGAAGACCGGGCGCTGTGGGCGCGCTACGGGCTTTAAGATATGCTTGATGTCATCTGGGTTTTGGCGAGAGCGGGGCTTTCGAAGATCTCGGCGACCTGATAAAAGAAGGTGATGTCCTCTCGGTTTTCCAGCGGGCAATGTGATCCGTGGGCGAGCAGGCAGCATGACGCGCATTCTCTTTTTTATCATTCTGATCGGTCTTGCCGTCTGGTATTACCGGCGCTGGACCGCATCGGTAGCGCAGCGTAAAACGGTGAATGCCCATCGCCGCAGCGGGCGCGAGAGCGATGCGATCACCACCCTGGTCAAGGACCCGAAGACTGGCGAATACCGGGTGAAGCAGGACGACTGATAGGCAGGGGCGTCTTCGGCCAAAGAATAGCCTGCCAAAACAAAGTGCTAAAAACAGCCCGGTTGTATCGCTTTGCTTGCATCCCGAGAAAATTATGATCTTATGAATGGGAACAAGCCGCCGTGAAACCTGTTTCATTGCGACAAACGGCATGACTGCCTGAGCACACCGTTCAGGACAGTAACAATGCACAAGCCTATAAACTGTTGCAGAGAGCCTGAATGCGCCCAAAGGGCGCTCAGTGCTGTGATTATATAACGTGATATTGGGAAGTTGGGGGATCTTGGCATTGTCTTTTCCGGAGGCGAAACAGGCTTGGCCATCCTCTCATGCATCAATCAGCACAGATGATTTCCTGGCCGGAGGCGGCAGGATTGGCGAGATGATCCGCCATTTCGACTGGGCGGCGACCTCGCTCGGTCCAATCAAGAGCTGGCCGCTATCGCTGAAAATCACCATGCGGATGGTGTTGGCCTCGCGCCAGCCTATGTGCTTCTGGTGGGGGCCGGATCTGCTGCAATTCTACAACGATGCCTATGAGCCGATCCTGGGCCTGCGCAAGGACAAGGCGCTGGGCAGGCCCTTTACCGAAATCTGGGCGGATGTCTGGGACGGGGTTTTGCCCTATGTGCGCAGTGCTCTTGCCGGCAAGGCGACATGGGAAGAAAATATGCCGCTGGTGATGACCCGCAACGGTTTTGCGGAGCAGACCTACTGGACCTTTTCCTATAGCCCGCTTTATGGCGACGATGGTGCTGTGCATGGGCTGCTGAACATCGTCACGGAGACGACGCAGGCCGTGCTTGACCGCCAGGCGCTGGAGACGAGCCATGAAGAAACCCGCCAGCATCTTCGCCAAAAAGAAGCATTCGAGCAGGAGTTGCGCCTGCTGAACGGCGAACTCGCGCATCGGGTGAAAAACATGCTGGCCATGGTGCAATCCATTGTCGGCCAGACCATGCGCGGCGCGCAATCCCTGCCGCAGGCGGCAAGTCTGGTTTCGGCCCGCATTCAGGCCTTGTCCAAGGCACAGGACCTGTTGACCGGCAAGAGCGTGGCCTCGGCGGATATTGCCGAAGTGGTCGAAAACGCCATCGACCCGCATAGGGACAGTCCAGAACGCTTCCTGATCACGGGACCTTTATCCATGCAGGCCTCGTCGCGCCAGGCGCTTGGTCTGTCGCTTGCCCTGCATGAACTTGCCACCAATGCCACGAAATATGGATCGCTATCGGTAACGGGCGGTCAGGTGCAGGTGGAATGGGGCAATCAGCAGGATGGCCGGTTCTTTCTGCGCTGGAGCGAACATGGCGGGCCACCCGTGTCTGAACCGGAGCGTCGCGGTTTCGGCTCCAAGCTGACCGAGCGGGTCGTGGCGGATCTATTTCGCGGCGAGGCGAAGATTGATTTTGCCTCCGATGGCGTGGTGTTTCTGCTGCGCGGGCAATTGGATCAGGTCGTGGGTACTGAGCGATCAAGGTCTGCCGAGTAGCGCGCTCGCAAGCGACGCCACTCTTGACCGCAAAGGCCGCACATGGCAGGTCAGACTGACCCTTTGATTTCGATGATAAATGCAGGTTCCCATGACGCTTCCTCTCGCTCCTTCGGCTTCCGCCCCGCATATGGACCCGAAGCGCTCCTTTCAGGCGCTGATCCTGACGCTGCACAATTACTGGGCCGACAAGGGCTGCGCCGTGCTGCAACCCTATGATATGGAAGTTGGCGCTGGTACATTTCACCCGGCAACGACGCTGCGCGCGCTTGGCCCCAAGCCTTGGAAGGCTGCTTATGTTCAGCCCTCGCGCCGTCCTTCCGATGGCCGCTATGGTGAAAATCCCAATCGCTTGCAGCATTACTACCAATATCAGGTGATCCTGAAACCGAACCCATCCAACCTGCAGGAGCTTTATCTCGGCTCGTTGAAGGCCATCGGCCTCGACCCGCTGCTGCATGACGTGCGCTTTGTGGAAGACGATTGGGAAAGCCCGACGCTGGGTGCCTGGGGTCTCGGCTGGGAATGCTGGTGCGACGGCATGGAGGTCTCGCAATTCACCTATTTCCAGCAGGTCTGCGGCATCGAGTGCTCGCCGGTGGCGGGCGAACTGACCTATGGTCTGGAGCGTCTGGCCATGTATGTGCAGGGCGTCGATAATGTCTATGACCTGAACTTCAATGGCCGCGACGGCGAGGAAAAGATCTCCTATGGCGATGTTTTCCTGCAAGCCGAGCAGGAATATTCCCGCCATAATTTCGAATATGCCAATACCGAAATGCTGCTGCGGCATTTTACCGATGCCGAGAAGGAATGTCAGGCGCTGCTGGATGCCGGTGCGCCGGGCGAAAGCGCCAATCAGGTGCTGCATAAATGCGTATTCCCGGCCTATGACCAATGCATCAAGGCAAGCCACGTCTTCAATCTGCTCGATGCGCGCGGGGTGATTTCTGTTACCGAGCGCCAGAGCTATATCCTGCGGGTGCGCACGCTGGCCAAGGCCTGCGGCGAGGCGTTTTTGCAGACCGATGCCGGTGGCGCGAATTTCGGCAAGGCCGCGTAAGAGCTTGGAAACGGCTGGGGAGAGGGCAAGGGCATGACGCTGGACACCCTTCTCCGGCGAATGACATGGATGCGGCGCGGCTGGCTGATTCTCGCAGCTCTCTGCGGGGTGTTTTATTTCATTCTGGTGCCGTTTTTTCTCTACACCGCCTGGGTTCAATATGTGGTGGCTGCCACCGGCTTTGCGACCTATACCGGCGTAACCAGCTGGCTGGCGCAGGGTGTTGGTCGCTGGGCGGCTTTCATCGAGATTGGCGCTTTCGTCTTTCGGGTTGCCAGCGCCTGTTTCTGGTTGGCCTGGCTGTGGTTTGCTGTTCACTTCGCCGCCCGTCTTTCACCCGATGCGCCGCCACGACTTGGCCCCTGGGTCTCGGTGATCTGCTGGTTCGTGCCGATCATCAAATATATATTTCCCCAGGTGGTGATGATGGAAATCGCCCGCATCACCATGCGCGATGACCACGCTCCGCCGGAAGGACAAGCGCCGGATCACGATCTGCCAGCTCTGAATGTTCGAGACTTGTACTGGCTCGTCCCATCCATTCTGGTCTGCAATCTGGTGAGCCTGACGGTGATGAATGTCGTATCGCAGGCTGTGGCCGACCGGTTGCAGTTCTCGGCCCATAGTCAACACATCCTGCATCTTGCCGCTGCCGGTGGTGTTGCGAGCCTGCTGTCGCTTTTGGCCATGGATGCCTATGCCCGTACGATGGCGAAAGCCCAGGAAACCCGGCTGGCACGGTTGTTCCTGGATCGCGATCTGCCTGAAGCTTGAAGGTTGGCACATTGAAGATTGCAATGGAAACGGCGGCGCGCTACTTGCATAAGCCCTTAAGCCGGAAACGATTTAAGGAATTATGCAGCAGGCAAAAGCCCGGTTAAACCCACGGACATGCTCATGACCCTTACCGCCCAGACCGCCGACGCCCTCACCATCCTGCCGCCCGCAAAGCCGCTAACCGGCCATGTCAGCCCGCCCGGCTCGAAGTCGATCACCAACCGTGTGCTGCTATTGGCGGGTCTGGCCAATGGCACCAGCCGGTTGACCGGCGCGCTGAAAAGCGATGACACCCGCTATATGGCGGATGCGCTGAGGGCCATGGGCGTCACCGTTGAGGAGCCGGATGAGACCAGTTTTGTCGTGACCGGCACAGGCCTGTGGCGCGCCCCTGAGGAGGCATTGTTTCTGGGCAATGCCGGGACGGCGACCCGCTTCCTGACGGCGGCGGTGGCGCTGGCCAATGGCCGATTCACCATCGACGGCGACGAGCATATGCGCAAACGGCCGATCCAGCCGCTGGTCGATGCGCTGCAATCTCTGGGCGTGGCGATTGCCGCCCCAAGCGGCTGCCCGCCGGTTGCCATTGATGCCAAGGGCGCGTTTACCAAAAACCGGGTGGTGATCGATGCCGGTCTCTCCAGCCAATATGTCTCAGCGCTGCTGATGGCCGCGCCGATGGCGGGCGCGGCATTCGAGGTGGAACTGGCCGGCAGTGAGATCGGCGCGCGCGGCTATATCGACCTGACACTTGCGGCCATGCGCGCCTTCGGCGCCCGCATTGAGCAACCGTCCGAAACCATCTGGCGGGTCGAGCCGACCGGCTACAAGGCAAGCGATTTCCACATCGAGCCGGATGCCTCCGCCGCCACCTATCTCTGGGCTGCGGAAGTGCTGACCGGTGGCAAGGTCGATATCGGCACGCCAGCCGGGCAGTTTACCCAGCCCGATGCCAAGGCCCATGCGGTGATTTCCGCTTTCCCGCAGATGCCCGAGGTGATCGACGGCAGCCAGATGCAGGACGCCATTCCGACCATTGCCGTGCTGGCGGCCTTTAACCAAACGCCGGTGCGTTTCGTCGGCATCGCCAATCTGCGCGTCAAGGAATGCGACCGTATCCGGGCGCTCTCGACCGGCCTCAACGCCATCCGCCCCGGCCTTGCCACGGAAGAGGGCGACGACCTGATCATCTCCGCCGACCCGGCGCTGGCTGGACAGACCTTACCCGCGAAGATCGACACATTTGCCGATCACCGAATCGCCATGAGCTTTGCGCTGGCGGGCCTGAAAATCTCCGGCATCACCATTCTTGATCCCGGCTGCGTGGCGAAAACCTATCCCGGCTATTGGGACGCGCTGGCGATGCTTGGGATGGAGTATCAGCGCGACTGATCCGCTTACAATGGCAGTTTGCCATTGTAAGCCCCCTCACAATTTTGCTAGCAGGGTCTACCTGTAAAACCACTGGCCTCGTCCTGTTGAGGCAAGGAAAAGACACATGCCCGATCTTCTGCTTGAACTTCGCTCCGAGGAAATCCCCGCCCGCATGCAGCGCAAGGCGGCGGGTGATCTGAAAAAGCTGGTCACCGATGCACTTGTCGATGCGGGCCTGACCTATGAGGGTGCGCGCGAATACTGGACGCCGCGCCGGTTGGTGCTGGACATTCGCGGCCTGACGGCCCGGTCCGCCGATGTGAAGGAAGAGCGCAAGGGACCAAGCGTCTCGGCGCCGGAAAAGGCCATCGAGGGCTTTTTGCGCGGCGCGGGGCTTGCCTCCATCGATCAGGCCGTGGTCAAGACCGATCCCAAGAAGGGCGATTTCTACGTCGCGATGATCGACAAGCCGGGCCGGTCAGCCGAAGAGATCATCACTGAGGTGATGCCGGGCATTATCCGCAGTTTTCCGTGGCCGAAGTCCATGCGATCAGGTGCGGCTTCCATGCCAAAGGGTTCACGCTATGGCGGCATCGAGGGCAAGGGGTCGGAAAGCCTGCGCTGGGTGCGGCCGCTGCAATCCATTCTCTGTACCTTCGGTTCCGAGCATGACGAAGTGGCTATCATTCCCTTCGACATCGACGGGATCACCGCCTCCAACGTGACCTATGGCCACCGTTTCCACGCGCCGGATGCCATTACCGTGCGGCGCTTCGACGATTATGTGTCGAGCCTGGAAAAGGCCAAGGTGATCCTTGATGCCGAGCGGCGCAAGGACATCATCCTGCACGACGCCCGCGATATCGCCTTTGCCAACGGGCTGGACCTGGTGGAAGACGAGGGTCTGCTGGAAGAAGTGTCCGGCCTGGTGGAATATCCGCAGGTCCTGCTGGGTACGTTTGAGGCCGATTACCTGTCGATCCCCTCGGAAATCATCCGGCTGACCATCAAGACCAACCAGAAATGCTTCGTCACCCGGCCAATTGGCGAGAGTGAAAAGCTCTCCAACCACTTCATCCTGATCTCCAACATCGCCGCCCATGATGGCGGCGCGGAAATCATCCATGGCAATGGCAAGGTGGTTCGCGCCCGCCTGTCCGATGCCCTGCATTTCTGGAAGCGTGACCAGGGCAATCTGCCGGATCTGGAAACGCTTGAAGCCTCTGCCGCAAAATTCGGCCTCGACCTGAAAAAACCGCTCGACCAGCGGATGGCCAAGCTGGATGCGCTGAACGTGACCTTCCATGCCAAGCTCGGAAGCCAAGGCGAGCGGGTCGCCCGTATCCGGGCGCTGGCCAAGGTTCTGGCTCCGATTGTGGGTGCTGACGAAGCACTGGTTGATCGCGCCGTGGTGCTGGCCAAGGCCGATCTGCGCACCGAAGCCGTCGGCGAGTTCCCGGAACTACAAGGCCTGATGGGCCGCAAATATGCGACGCTTCAGGGCGAACCGGAAAGCGTCGCTGCGGCCATCGAGGATCATTACAAGCCACAAGGCCCATCGGATCGCCTGCCGGAAGACAAGGTGGCGATCACGGTGGCGCTGGCCGACAAGCTGGATACTCTTACAGGGTTTTGGGCGATTGACGAGAAGCCGACAGGGTCTAAGGACCCGTTTGCACTGCGGCGGGCTGCGCTGGGTGTGGTGCGGATTATCCTTGAAGGTGGAGTTCGTCTCAATGCATCTTCTGCTTTCAAAGTCGCCCAAGAACAAATCTTTGCACGGGTAATTTCGGAAAGTATTGTGGTTCCAATTGGTTCTAGTACGCTTATTGATGATTTAAAGTCTTCTAAAGACTACGATTTTGCGGACATGAATCCATTTTCCCTTATTCCGGGGCATGCCTTTATGACGAATATGATGGGAAATTATCCATCATTTTCTTCGCAGCGTGCCGACCTCCTCTCCTTCTTCCACGACCGTCTGAAAGTCTACCTCCGCGACCAAGGCGCTCGTCACGACATCATAGACGCTGTGCTCGCCGCCCCCTCATCCGGCCCTGCGGGCCACCTTCTCCCCGCTGGGGAGAAGAGGGAGCTTGGCGATGCGGTGTCGGCCTCCTCTCCCCAGCGGGGAGAGGGGAGTGCGGCTGTCCGGCAAGGTCATGCAGCGCAGGGTGAGGGGGCTTTCTCTGCCGCCGACGATCTCCTCATGGTCGCCCGCCGTGCCGAAGCACTCACCGCTTTCATCACCTCCGAAGACGGCAGGAACCTGTTGGCTGGCACCAAGCGCGCCACGCAGCTGCTGGCAGCGGAGGAAAAGAAGGGGACGGTGGTGGCCGATGGCGTGTCCGAGGCGCTGCTGACACTCGACGCCGAAAAGGCGCTTTATGCTGCCATCACCCAGGCGACCCAATCCGCAGCCGAGGCCGTGGCTAAGGAAGATTTCCGCTCCGCCATGCAGGCACTGTCCACCCTGCGTGCGCCAGTGGATAAGTTCTTCGAGGATGTGCTGGTCAATGACGAAGACGCCGCCATCCGCGCCAATCGTCTGGCGCTGTTGAAAGCGATCCGCGAGGCAACCGGCACGGTGGCGGATTTCTCCAAAATCACCGGGTAATACCAAGAGTCATTGAAAATGACTCTTGGTATTCCTTTTTCGAATAGTTCAAGCCTTTGATGCATTTGAGATATTCGAAACATCTTCAAGGTGAGGATGCGTTAGCATCTTCGAGCCTTGGTATAAGGTCGCCGGATGATACGATGGTCGGGTCGGGCATATTGGCCTGCCCCGCCTGTCATTGCGCAAAATGCGCGATGAGCTTATATTTATCTGGTCGCGTTGGTGTTAGGCGCATGCGTTCTGAGGCAGATGGATGACGAAACCGGTAGACATTGCCATCAGCGACCAATTCGCTCCCTTCATCGACCGGCAGGTTGAAAGCGGTCGTTACGGTTCGCCACGTGAAGTGGTTGAAGCCGGTATGCGTTTATTGGAGCAAGAGCAGCGCAAGCTGAACACCCTCCGTCAGGCGTTGACGGATGGGGAAAACAGCGGACCTGCCCGCAAAATCGACAGGCAATCCTTCATCAACGATCTGCGCAGCGGCCTTTAAACCCGTGGGTGAGTACCGGCTTCGCCCTGCCGCAGAGCAGGATCTTCGTGAAATCTGGTCCTATGGAACTGAACGCTGGTCACATGACCAGGCTGAGCGCTATCTCAACCTCCTCTTCGACAAGTTTGAGGAAATCGCGGCATTCCCCGATTCCGTGAGGATGTGTCTTGGATCAAAAAGGATTATCGTCGGCGTAGAGTGGGTGTTCACTTGGTTTTCTATCGAAAACTGGACCTTGCCATTATCGATATCATCCGTGTTCTTCATGAACGCATGGATGTGGAACGCCAGCTTGATTAAAGCATCGTGCAGAAAACCGGAATCAGCACGATGCTCTCAGTTTTTGTTTACGCATCGGACCGAAAACCGGTTCCCACTTTTCGGTCCGATGCTCTCATGATCGATAAAATCCTGATCAGCGCCTGCCTCATGGGTCGCCCGGTACGCTACGATGGCAAGGGCAAGCCTCTGCATCATCCTGCTATTGCTCGCTGGGAAGGCCAGGGGCGGCTGGTGGTGTTTTGCCCGGAACAGGCCGGTGGCCTGCCGACCCCGCGTCCACCAGCGGAAATCGAGCGGGGTGGCACCGGCGCAGATGTGCTGCATGGCCGCGCCCGGGTGCTGGAAGTGACCGGCGGCGACGTCACCGCAGAGTTCATCGCCGGTGGCCGTAAGGCCGTGGATTTGGCCCTGGAACAGGGCTGTCGCTACGCGCTGCTGATCGATGGCAGCCCGTCCTGCGGCTCCGGCTTTATCTATGACGGCTCGTTTTCAGGCACCCGTCATCCGGGTTTTGGCGTGACAGCGGCCCTGTTGAAACAGGCGGGTGTTGCAGTGTTTTCAGATAGGGAGATCGACGCGCTGGAGGCCGCGCTTTCAAGCGGCTCTTAATAGCAAAAGCCGCCGGATTGCTCCGACGGCTTTTGTCTCGGGAGTGATCTGTTTCAGCCAGCCCGGCGCATCTGCTGGGCCATGCCACTGAGCGCCGCGCCATCACCCGGCTGGTTGACGCGAAATCCCTGTATCAGGTTGAGAAGGTCGCCGGTGTCATTGGCGAGAACCTCGGCTGAGGCCGTGGTTTCCTCGGCCATGGCGGCATTCTGCTGGGTGGTGGTGTCGAGCACGTTGAGCGCGGACGAGATTGAGCGCAGGGTGGTATCCTGTTCCTGGGCGCTGGCGGCAATCCGCGCCACCACCTCGTTGGCCTCGGTGATCTGGGTGGAGATCCGCTTCAGAGCCTCACCGGTGCGGCCCACCAGTTGCACGCCTTCCGTGACCTGGGCAGAGGAGCGCGCGATCTGCGCCTTGATTTCCTTGGCGGCTGCCGCCGAGCGTTGTGCCAGTTCGCGCACTTCCTGAGCGACGACCGCAAACCCCTTGCCGCTTTCGCCGGCACGCGCGGCCTCCACACCGGCATTCAGCGCCAGAAGGTTGGTCTGGAAGGCAATCTCGTCGATCACCCCGATGATCTTGGTGATTTCCTCAGAGGATTTTTCGATGCCGCTCATCGCCTCAATGGCGTGGCCGACAATGCCGTCGCTCTGCTGGGCTTCCTGGCTGACCGATTTCACCCGGCTTGCCGCCTCGCGGGCGCCATCGGCGGTCTGGCGGATCGCTACGGTCAACTCGTCCAAGGCTGCCGAAGTTTCTTCCAGATTGGCGGCCTGGCGTTCGGTGCGGGTCGCAAGCTCGCCGGAGGCGCGGCGGATTTCTTCCTTGCTGATGCTGATATCGTTGCCCTTCAGGTTGACGCGGGCCATGGCCTGCTCCAGCCGGGTCAGGGCATCGTTGAAATTATCGCGCAGATTCTCATACTTTGCACCGAGATCGGCACAGCGCACGGTCAGATCGCCGGTTGCCAGCTTTTCCAGCGAGGCGCCGATGGTCGCCACCACATGCGCCTGGGCGCGGGCCTCTTCGGCTTGCCGGTCGGCATTCTGCTGGCGCTCGCTGTCCAGTTCGCGCTGCTGTTCCTCCTGGCGGGCCACCATGGCATGGCGTTCGCGCACCTTTTCCTGCAAGGATTTTGTGGCCTTGGCCATCATGCCGACTTCATTGCTCATATTGGTATGGGGAATGGTCAGCGTAACATTTTCATCGGCCACGGCCCGCAGCGCATCGTGAATGGCCGTCAGCGGTCGCGAAATGCCACGGATCACCACATAAGCAGCGGCAAGACCGATGACGAAGACGATCAGGCCCATGGAAATGGCTTTGAAGATTGCCGCATTCACCTCCGCATCGAGATCGTCCATGTAGAGGCCGGTCACAACCACGACGCCCCAGGGCTCAAAGGCCTTGGCGTAGGAACTCTTGCGGAAATCATTGCCTTCCTGGCCTGGCTTTGGACCGTAGAAGTCGGTGCGCCCACCGCCTTCGCGGCCAAGCTTGACCAGTTCGTCACGATAGGCAAAGCCCTTGCTATCGGCCTTGCCCTTGAAATTCTGCCCGACGCGCTTCGGATCGGGATGAAACAGCATGTTCACATCATAGTCATAGCCGAAGAAATAGCCGTCGGGATCGAATTTCAGCGCGTTGATCGTCTCATAGGCCTGCTTTTGTGCATCGGCCCGCGATAGAGTACCTGCCACCTCCTTGGCATTGTAAAGCTTCATCACCGAAATGGCGGTTTCCACCTCGGTGCGCAGCATTTCATAGCGTTGGGTATAGATGGTTTGCTCTGAGGAGCGGATCTGGAAGAATGTCGCAATTGCGAAAGCCGCCATCAATCCGCCGACCAGAAGGAACAGTTGCAGCGAAATCCTGAGATTTTTCATAGGTGTCTTCCAGCCCCGATCAATTTTCAAGGAGTATAGTGGCATTTGCTAAAAAAAGCCTAAAGACAGTCCCTTGGCAGTTTTCGGTTGTATTTTATCAATAAGTGACGAATGGGTTGTGGGTCTGCGTTATGTCGCAAATGGCAAATGCACTGGCACAGTCTCAGATTGTCGCCTCATCAACACCATGGGGCCGATAGTGGGGGATTATTTCAGGCGCAGTTGCATTCTATCTGCATCGAGAGGGCGATAATCATCGCCGACGGCTGCGGTGGTCGTTGCCGTGTCCAGCCCGTCTCCGGCCAGCCCCACCAATTGATTGTCATGGTCCAGCCAGCCATCCGCCTTCTGAACGTAAGTGACGGGCGAACCGCCCAGCCAGGCTTCGGTGCGCAGCAGCTGTTTATGGCCGTTGGTATCGCGAAGCTCGATCCGCTGGGTGCCTTCCGCTAGGATTTCCTGGGCTTGTTCCGGTGCTTTTATCGGGGCGCTGGGCGGGCAGGTTGTGCAGGACATAGCCGAAATGCTGGGCGTCGCCACGTCGCCGCCACCGATTATTTCGATGGACGAGGCCTGCGCCGTCTGCACCAGCAACAGGGTGGCAAGAGTGGCGATCACGACACGCATTGACTGGCTCATCAAAGGCTAACTCCTCAAATTCATAGGGAGAGATTAGCCAAAGGATGTTGTCGTGCCGTAATCCGGAATGTTCAAATTTTATCGATTGCTCGTTTTGGATCAGGATTCCGACGGCTTTTCGCGGGCAATCGCCTGCCAGCCGATATCGCTGCGGCTGAAACCATTGTCCCACTCGACTTGCCGGGCCAGCGCATAGGCCTTTGCCTGGGCTTCAGCCACCGTCTTGCCGCGGGCCGTGGCGTTCAGCACGCGTCCGCCGGTGGCAATCAATTGGCCGTCCTTCAGGGCGGTGCCGGCATGGAAAACCTTTGCTTCATCGCTGGCGGCAGGAACGGCGGCAATCGGGGTATTTCTGGTGAAACTGCCGGGATAACCCTTGGAGGCCAGCACCACAGTCAGCGCCGGGTCGTCGTGCCACTCGGCTGAAACCTTATCCAGCGTGCCTGACGCGCAGGCATGCAGCAGTGGCAGGAGATCGCTTTTCAGCCGCATCATCAGCACCTGGCATTCCGGGTCGCCAAAGCGGACATTGTATTCGATCAGTTCGGGGCCTTTTTCGGTGATCATCAACCCTGCAAAGAACACCCCGGAAAACGGCATGCCCAGTTCCGCCATGCCGCGCATGGTCGGCTCGATGATCTCGCGCAAGGTGCGCTCCACCATGTCAGGCGTCATCACGGGGGCAGGTGAATAGGCACCCATGCCGCCGGTATTGGGGCCGGTATCGCCATCGCCGACCCGCTTATGGTCCTGGGCGGTGGCCAGCGGCAGCAGCGTCTTGCCGTCACACAGGCAGAAGAAGCTGGCTTCCTCACCATCCAGAAACGCTTCCACCACCACTTCGGCGCCAGCGGCCCCGAAGGCGCCTTCGAAACAATCGTCGATAGCCGACAGCGCCTCGTCCAGCGTCATCGCCACGGTCACGCCCTTGCCAGCCGCCAGACCATCGGCCTTGATAACGATTGGCGCGCCCTGCTGGCGCACATAGGCCTTGGCTTTCGGCGCATTGTTGAAGCGCTGATAGGCACCTGTCGGGATATTGAAGCGGGCGCAGACATCCTTGGTAAAGCCCTTGGAGCCTTCCAGTTGCGCGGCTGCCGCCGATGGACCGAAAACGGTGAGGCCTGCGGCGCGCAAGGCATCGGCAAGGCCCGCCACCAGCGGTGCTTCCGGTCCGACCACGACGAAATCCACTGCCTTGTCCTTGCAGAAGGCGATGACGGCGGCGTGGTCGTCGATGTTGATGTCGACCAGTTCGGCATGTTCGGCAATGCCGGGATTGCCTGGGGCGGCGTAGAAGGCGCCGATCAGCGGCGATTGGGCAAGCTTCCAGGCCAGCGCATGTTCACGTCCACCCGAACCGATCAGCAGAATATTCATGGCACAGCCCTCTGGAAAACCTGCCCGGCGGTTAAGGCGGGCAGCCGAAAAGGTCAAGAGGAAAGCTGCGTCGTCGCTGGAATGGCTGGTTTGCCTTCGGATGCCGAGGCTGGAAAACGGGCTTTCCACAGGCCGAGAAAGAAACGCCGGGACGGTTTTTCAATCATGCTGTAGCTGAGTGATGCCGCCACAAGGCTGGCGAAAATCATGATGAGGGCGCAAAGCCAGCCGGGGAGGGTGTCGCCAAACGCGCTGCGCAGCGCCGTGAGTGTCAGGAAGCTGACCGGCATGTGGAAGAGATAGAGTGAAAAGCTGATACGTCCTGCAAAGCGCAGTGGAGCCGAGGCCAGCACCGCCTTGGAGAGCGGCGCTTCGCAGGCGGCGAGATAGACTATGATAGTGGCGATCAGCGCCGTTGATGTACCCCAGAAGACATTGGCGGCGGCATAAAAGCTTTGGCCGAGAAAGAACAGGGCGATCAACCCAAGGACCACGAGACCGGACAGCGCCGTTGCGGGTCGGCAATAGCCAGCGGAAAACACCCGGCCTGCCAGAGCGCCGAACAGGAAATAGGGAATTTTCGACAGCAGCACGATGCCGGGGCCGGGAAAGCCGAGATACATGGCGATGGCGAATCCACCGGCGATGGCTGCGCAAAGGCCGGGGCGCTTGGCCGGATTTTCGAAACACAGCCAGAGGAGCAGGAAAAACAGATAGAACTGGATTTCCGGTGGCACCGACCAAAACACGCCGCTGGAGCCGATCATGGCGATATGGCGGAAGATCTCCACCAGACCTGTAACCGACTGGATATAGTGCAGCGCCGGAATGGCCGAGAGCAGGACGACCAGCAGCACCGCGACCAGATAGACCGGATAGATCCGCACGAAGCGATGCACGAGATAATCGGCCATGCTGGCGCGGGTGAAGGGCTTTGTGCTGTAAAGATGGGCCATCAGGAAGCCACTGAGCGAGAAGAACAGCGCCACGGAGGGGTCGCCGACCAGCAGGGCCGGAAGGCTAATGCCAAGCAGCAAGGGCATATGCGAGAGCACCACGGCAAAGGCAGCAAGGCCGCGCAACCCGTCAAGACTTTGGATATACTGGATTTTATTCATCGCTGACCCGTTCCTGGCAGGGTGTGCCTGCTCCATTTTGAACTATAGGGGCAGTGGAGAAAAAGTGAATGGTCATAAATGGTTAACCCTGCTCGGCGGGTGTTTTCCTAGCGGAATGGTTAACCCGCAGGTTGATCTTCTGGCGGCTTTCCTGTGGAGTCGCGCTGCTTGGCTGTTGTGTTGCCCGATTGGCTGGCTACAGTGCGCGCCGCACGATCAAGAAGGACGTTTCATGGCCGACGATATCAAATCCATTGCCGCACTGATTGCGAGCGAGATCAATGCCCGAGCCGATCAGGTGATCTCTGCGGTGGATTTGCTGGATGGTGGCGCCACGGTTCCTTTCATCGCCCGCTACCGCAAGGAAGTCACCGGCGGGCTTGATGATACGCAATTGCGCAATCTGGCCGAGCGCTTGACCTATCTGCGGGAGCTTGGCGCGCGCCGCAAGGCGATTGTCGACAGCATTACCTCACAAGACAAGATGACCGATGAACTGGCCATCAAGATTGCCCGCACCACCACCAAGGCCGAGCTGGAAGACATCTATCTGCCCTATAAGCCCAAGCGCCGCACCCGTGCCGAAATTGCCCGTGAAAAGGGTTTGGAGCCGCTGGCCAATGCGATTTGGGAAGACCGCACCGGCGATCCGGCCAAGCTGGCAGAGGCCTATGTGAAGGGCGACGTGGCCGACGTCAAAGCGGCACTGGAAGGCGCCCGCGATATCGTGGCCGAAGCCATGGCGGAAAATGCCGATCTGTTGAAGAGCCTGCGCAATTATTTGAAAGACAAGGCCATTCTCTATGCCAAGGTGGTCGATGGCAAACAGGCGTCTGGCGAGAAATTCGCCGATTATTTCGACCATTTCGAGCGCTGGGCGACGGTGCCGGGCCACCGGGCCTTGGCCATGCTGCGTGGCTGGAACGAAGAGATTTTGACGCTGACCATCGAGGCGGACAAGGACGATACTTCACTGATCAAGCCCACCCATCGGATAATTGCGTCAGCCTATCAGATCTGCCAAAAAGGCCCCGCCGACCAATGGCTGATGGAGGTGGCGGGCTGGACCTGGCGGGTGAAGCTCTCCATGTCACTATCGCTGGATTTGATGCGCGATCTGCGTGAGCGGGCCGAGGAAGAGGCCATTCACGTTTTTGCCCGCAATCTCAAGGATTTGCTGCTGGCGGCCCCTGCCGGTTCGCGCCCTACCATGGGGCTTGATCCGGGTATCCGCACCGGCGTGAAAGTGGCGGTGGTGGATGGCACCGGCAAGGTGCTGGAAACCACGACGGTCTATCCTTTCCCACCGAAAAACGACATTCGCGGCACCCAGGCCGAGCTGGCGGGCCTGATCCGCAAGCATGGCGTTGACCTGATCTCCATCGGCAATGGCACCGGCAGCCGCGAGACGGAAAAGCTGGTGGCCGATATGCTGACGCAATTGCCCGCGACCGGCAAAAAGCCCACCAAGGTGATCGTCTCGGAAGCTGGCGCCTCGGTTTATTCGGCGTCGGAACTGGCCGCCAAGGAATTCCCCAATCTCGATGTCTCCTTGCGCGGTGCGGTGTCGATTGCGCGGCGTCTGCAAGACCCGCTGGCGGAACTGGTGAAGATTGACCCAAAATCCATCGGCGTTGGCCAGTATCAGCATGATGTCGATCAGGGCCGTCTAGGCCGTTCGCTGGATGCCGTGGTCGAAGATGCGGTGAATGCAGTGGGCGTTGATCTCAACACGGCATCGGCTCCGCTTCTGGCGCGGGTGTCGGGGTTGGGCGGCTCGATAGCCGAGGCGATTGTCGCGCATCGTGATCAGACCGGTCCTTTTTCCAGTCGCAAGGATCTGTTGAAAGTGGCTCGGCTCGGTGCGCGCACCTTCGAGCAATGCGCCGGATTCCTGCGCATTCCCGATGGCAAGGAACCGCTGGATGCTTCGTCTGTTCACCCGGAAGCCTATGGCGTGGCTAAGAAAATCGTCGCTGCCTGCGGGCGGGATCTGCGCACGCTGATGGGCGATAGCAGCCTGTTGAAAGGGCTGGACCCGCGCCAGTTTGTCGATGAGCAGTTTGGTCTGCCTACGGTGAAGGACATTCTGGCGGAATTGGAAAAGCCGGGCCGTGACCCGCGCCCGAGCTTTAAGACTGCCACCTTTGCCGATGGTGTGGAAGAAATCACCGATCTGAAGCCCGGCATGTTGCTGGAAGGCACGGTCACCAATGTCGCGGCCTTCGGGGCCTTTGTCGATATTGGCGTGCATCAGGATGGCTTGGTTCATGTGTCGCAACTGGCCGACAAATTCGTCAAAGACCCGCATGAGGTGGTGAAAGCCGGTGATGTGGTGAAAGTCCGGGTGGTCGAGGTGGACGTGAAGCGCAAGCGCATTGCGCTCACCATGCGCAAGGATGGGGGAGAAGCCCCGCCGCCGTCGGCGCGCGATAATCGTGGCCCGGCGGTGGTGCGCAATGCCAACCCTAAACCGGCCCGTGATGAAAAGCCGGCGATGGGTGGCCTGGGGGCGGCCCTTGCCGAGGCGATGCGCAAGAAATAACGCCTCACCAGCATCGGACCTAAAACCGATGTCCGTTTTTCGGTCCGATGCACTGTAAACCATTGAGAGAACATAAAACACGCGCACATCCTGAGGTGATCGCGCGTTTTGCTTTTCGGAAAAGTTCCCTGAGTTTTTGAAGGTTATGTGACAAAAGCATACTTGTCAGCGCCATTGGAGAGGATAGGGTTGCCGTTAGCGGACAGGCAATCTCTTTCCTTTCAGGAGGTGTCAATGGCATCGTCTCTTCGTGGCATGTTGATGAGGATCATCCGAAAAGGCACGCTGGAGGTCATCGGGGCCGATGGCCAGATGCAGCGTTTCGGAGATGGTTCGGGGCCGCCGATTGCGATCCATTTCTTCGATGACCAGGCAGAAGACGAGATCTATCGCGATGCACAGCTAAAGCTGGGTGAGATCTACATGCAGGGCCGCATGGCCTTCGAAAAAGGCGATATCTACGACCTGCTGGCACTGGTGAAAACCAATACGCTGGTGTCCGACCTGACCTTTCCGATGGTCTGGCGCGGACTGCTGCGAGTGGTGGCAGCGAAAGTGCGGGGGGCTTTGCCGGTCAATCGCAACCAGCGCAATGTCGCCCATCATTATGATCTCAGCGCCAAGCTGTTCGACCTGTTTCTGGACGAGGACTGGCAATATTCCTGCGCCTATTTCAACCCGCCGGGCATTTCGCTGGAAGAGGCGCAGTTGGCGAAGAAACGCCACATCGCCGCAAAGCTGATGGCCGAGCCGGGCCAGCGGGTGTTGGAAATCGGCTCCGGCTGGGGCGGCATGGGGATCTATCTGGCGGAGACCTGCGGCGTCGATGTTAGCGGTATCACGCTCAGCGAAGAACAGTTGAAGGTATCGCGCGAACGGGCGCGCAAACGCGGTCTCGACGAAAGGCTGCGGTTCGACTTGCAGGATTACCGCACACTGAAGGCCCAGCCGTTTGATCGGCTGGTGTCGGTCGGCATGTTCGAGCATGTCGGCCCAACCCATTATCTGCATTATTTCCGCAAGGTGCATGAGCTGATGCAGGATGATGGGGTGATGATCCTGCATTCGATCGGACAGCCCTATCCGGCGCTCTACAACAATCCGTTCTTTGAGAAGTATATCTTCCCCGGCGGTTATATTCCCTCGTTTGCCGAAGTCCTGCCGGCTATTGAAAAATCCGGCCTGCTGGTGGCCGATTGCGAAATTCTGCCGATGCATTACGCCCATACCCTGAGACACTGGCGAGAGCGATTCCTGGCGCGCCGCGAAGAGGCGGCGCGGCTTTATGACGAACGCTTTGTGCGGATGTGGGAGTTTTACCTCGCAGGCTCAGAAATGGCCTTCACCCATGAGGATTTCTTCATTTTCCAGCTGCAAATCACCAAGAAGCGGATGAGTGTGCCTGACAATCGCGACTATATCGCTGGGCGTGAAGAGGCGCTGAAGGCGGCGGAAGCGTTGCGCGCACCCTTGGAAAAGGTGCGGTTCTGAACGTCGAGGTGTCTGTTGGCCAAGGTTTAAGGATAGTTTTCTTGGGCGCGGATTTGAGCTATCACTTCGATCATGAGCACCGCCAGCGACACCACCGCCCGCGTCCAGGACGCGCTTTCCGATAATTGGGTCTACCGCCTGTTGCCACGGGCGGTCTGGCCCTATGCGCAGCTGGCCCGCTGGGACCGGCCGATCGGCTGGGAATTGCTGATGTGGCCGTGCTTCTGGTCATCGGCGCTGGCCGCCAATTTTCTGGCATCTGGCGGGGCGCTGCCGGTCCTTACCTTCATGGCTCACCTCCTGCTGTTTTTCATCGGCTCCGTTGCCATGCGCGGTGCCGGTTGCACCTATAATGATCTGGTCGATGAAAAAATCGATATGGAGGTTGCCCGCACCCGCTCGCGCCCCTTGCCTTCGGGGCGGGTCACTCGCCGCCAGGCCAAACTGTTCATCGTCGCGCAGGCGGTGGTTGGTGCGGCGGTGCTGTTCTGCTTTAACGGCTTTTCCATTCTGCTTGGCCTGGCGTCTCTGGCCATCGTGGTGATCTATCCCTTCGCCAAGCGCTTTACCGATTGGCCACAGTTTTTCCTTGGTCTGGCGTTTTCCTGGGGCGGGTTGATGGGCTGGGCCGGGCTGACGGGGTCGATGTCTATTGCCGCCGTGCTGCTCTATGTCGCCGCCGTCGTCTGGACCATCGGCTATGATACGATCTATGCCCATCAGGACAAGGAGGACGACGCCCTGATCGGCGTTCGTTCCACCGCGAGGCTGTTTGCCGAGGACACCAAGATCTGGCTCTCCGGATTTTACGGAGCGATGGGCCTGTTGCTGGCCCTGTCCTTCCTCTCGGCTGGTGCCGGTTTCCCCGCCTATCTCGGCCTGCTTGTCGCGCTCGTCCTGCTCGGCTACCAGATCAAGGTGCTGGATATCAACAATCCGGTTCAGTGTTTGGCGCTGTTCAAGCTGAATGGCAAGGTTGGGCTGATCCTGTTTATCGGTCTGGTTGTTGCTATTCCCTTCGCCTGATCACTCGGCCCGACGGCTATGGAATATAAGAAATTCCTTGTATTTCCTCTCAAAATAGGGTAGCCCCCTATACTATGGGCCATACAATCAAACACCAGGCCAAGCTTCTCGCCCGCGTCCGCCGGATGAAGGGACAGATGGAGGCCATCGAAACCGCGCTTCTGGCGGAAAAGCCATGCGGCGATATCATGAACCTGACGGCCTCTGTGCGGGGAGCCCTGACCGGGCTGATGACCGAACTGGTCGAAGAGCATATCCGCGAGCATATCGTTGCCGAAGATCTCGGCGCCTCAGAGCGTCATCAAGGCGCCGACGAACTCATCGACGTGATCAGGAGCTACCTGAAATGACCCAGGACCCGACGCCTCAAGGCCACGATTCTCATCAGCATCCCCCTCATGACCACCATCCGCATGGGCAAGAGGGGCATGTTCATCCGCATCCGCATGGGCCGGGCAATCGCCACAGCCATGTCTTTCTTGGCAGAGACCATCAGCGCAACGAGCGTCGCACCTGGGCAGTGATCGGCGTCACCACCGTGATGATGGTGGTGGAAATCGTCGCGGGCAATCTGTTCGGCTCCATGGCGCTGACGGCGGATGGCTGGCATATGGCCACCCATGCCGGGGCGATTTTTGTTTCGGCGCTCGCCTATAGCCTGGCGCGGCGCCATGCTGATAACAGTGGTTTTACCTTCGGAACCGGCAAATTCGGCGATCTCGCCGCCTTTTCCAGCGCGATTTTTCTCGGCCTTGTGGCGGTTATCATCGCCTGGGAAAGCCTCTGGCGGGTGTTTCAGCCGGTCGCCATCAACTTTAGCGAGGCCATCGTCATCGCCACCATCGGCCTGGCCGTTAACTTGGTCTGCGCCCTGCTGCTTCAGGAAGACCATCATCATGGACACGGCCATCACGCCCATTCTGAAGCGCCCGGCAGCCATGGCGGTCGCGACCGTAATTTGCGCGCTGCCTATATCCATGTGCTGGCGGATGCGCTGACATCTGTCATGGCGATTGCAGCCTTGCTGCTCGGCAGTCTTTTCGGCTGGCTCTGGCTCGATCCGCTGATCGGCATCGCAGGCGCGGTGGTCATTGGTAGCTGGGCCTTCGGCCTGATGCGCGATAGCGGCATGGTTCTTCTCGATCATGTCGCCGATTCCGAAGACCTTTCCGGCACTATCCGCCGGGTGATCGAAGCGGAAGGGGCCGACATTGCCGATCTCCATGTCTGGCAATTGGGCCCCGGTCATCACGGCGCCATCGTTTCGCTGGTGGCGCGCGAGCCGCAATCTCCAGCCTGGTACCGCGAAAAATTGTCCCAGATTGCCGCTCTGTCGCATGTGACTGTCGAGGTTGAGCGCGCCGAGGCGGCATAGTCCCCGCCAACACACAGATATGATGGAGGAATTTTTCCGGGGTGCGTCGCCTCAAAACGAAACATGGCCCGCCTTTTCCGGCGAGCCATGTTAAAATATTCACGTATCGACAACCGCTCTGTTAACGGCGGGCGATGATTTCCTTGCCGGAAATTTTCATCGCAACGCCCAGCGAACCGGTGGTGCGGCGGACCAGAAAGCGCGGACGACGCTCTGCAAAATAGGAATGGCGGCGACGGCTGCGCGGCGGCTCGGCGCGCAATTCGCCCAGATGCTCTTCCAGCGGCCGGGCAACGCCATCGGCCTCGACCATCAGCATCGGAATGCGGAAGGTTTCAGCCCAGCTGCGCCAGTCGGCGGCAATATCGCAGAGATCATGGGCAACCAGCAGCGGAATGCACAGGTCCGGATCGGCGTGATGCAGTTCCAGCGTCACGGTCACTTCTCCATTGCCATGGTCGATGGCACGGGCGGCAATCCCCTTGAAAGCCCGGGCTGGAAGGGCAAAGGACATCGGCAAGCCGCTGGCCGGAAGGATCTTGCGCAGCACGGCACCGCGCTCGTCGAGTGTAACGGAGACATTGCCGGAAGCATCGCGCAACGTATAAGTCACATGTTGCGGAAACCGTGATGGTTCCAGTCGAAACGTTGCTCCGGCCCAGACGGGCTTCATAACCGTGTTCGTCATCTTACTACCCTTGTTTTACCTGAGAGCCGTTATTGCATCTGCTCTTTTCACTGGGACTTTTCGTCCTCTGAGGCCAAAGATAGCCTTGCCGGGTTCCGGACCGCTTAAAAATCGCGGTTAAGAAAACTTTGCCGTTCCAGATGGTTATCGAATTGCCAGCGCTAACGGTTTCGATTTGGTGAACGGCTTTTGTAAAATTGTGAAGGATTAGTTAAGAGTATTCTACTATGTTTGGATGATAATGCTACGACAACCTGCATCGGTCACCAACCTTTATTGGTATGATCGTTGAGTGTTGCAATACGTGTAGAACTGCCGGAAAATTGCTTTTGGGTTGTGTTTGGCAGGTTGTAGTTTGAATGCCGCAAATGGAATGCGGCGGGCGCCAGGCATGTGAGTATCTCTTGCTTGACGCCATTCTGCCTAGCGGCAAAAGCTAGGAGCAAGGCAGGTAGGCCATGATGGGTTACCCGACATTCGCATGACGCAACCGGCCAGGGGTGGTTAGGGGCAGGGTTATGCGGTGATTGAGGGCGTTGCAGCCAGGGACGTGGCGGGCGGCGCTTTTGGAGCTTATCGAGGAACGCAGTGCCATGGTGTCTACTTATGTCGGTTATGATCTTGTCAATCGCGATATGAAAGCGAGCCTGAAGCGCGTGTCTCAGGAGCCTGAGGTGGCCCGCGAGCAGAAATATTACCAGGAGAATATCGGCAAGGTCAAAACCGTCGACGACTTCATGAACGACGACCGGCTCTACCAATATACGATGAAGGCCAACGGTCTGGAAGACATGACCTATGCCAAGGCCTTCATGAAAAAGGTGCTGGAAAGCGATCTGTCCGACGAAAACAGCTATGCCAACAAGCTGTCCGACGACCGTTACCGCGATTTTGCCCGATCCTTCAATTTTTCCGCCGAGACCGCCGATATCCAGACCGACAAGCAGGAAGAGGATGTGATTGGCCTCTACAAGCAATCGCTGGTGACCGAAGGCGACGATGCCAAGGAAGAGGTGCAATATTACGATTCCGCTATCGACAAGGTCACCAATGTCGATGACCTCTTGAAAAACAGTCGTCTGACCAAATTCGTGCTCGAATCCTATGGGCTCGACACCAAATATTATTCCACCGACCATTTGAAAAAGGTCCTGACCAGCGATGTCAACGACAGTACAAGTTACGTCAATACGCTGACCACCAACAAGTCGGATTACCTGAATATCGCCAAAGCCTTTTCCTTCAATACCGACGGTTCGCTGAAAAACGCCACGGCCCAGACCTCCGATCAGAAAACGGAGATGGAAGATCTTTATCTGGAGGAAGTTCCCAGCACCGAGACCGCCTACCAGGCCGAGCGCGAAGCCGCCTACTACAAGGAAAAGATTGCTAACGTCACCAAGTCCTCGGATATTACGGGGGATTCGCGGCTGTTCAGCTATGTGAAGACTGCCCTTGGCATGGACAAGAACACGCTGAAATCCACCTTTGAGAACATCGTCAGCAGCGATCTGAACGATGCCAACAGCTATGCCAATACCCAGGGCAAGGTGAAGGGTGAGTATGCCAAGATCGCTGCCATGTTCAACTTCGACACCAGCGGTAATGCTACGGCTGGAAATGCCCAGAGCGAGACCCAACTGGCCCAGACGGCGACTGGCTACATGACCAATTACGATGACGAGGACCAGGCCAATCTCAGTTCCCTGACCACCTATTATTCCACCCAGATGAAATCCATTGCCAATGTTGACGATCTGCTCGGCAATGAAAAAATCTACGATATGGTGATGAAGGCCTATGGCATTGAGACGGACGAGTTTTCCAAGGCAGAGCTTAAAAAAGTTCTGACCAGCGATATGAACGATCCCAAAAGCTATGCCAACAAGACCCGGGACGAGCGGCTGATCAGCATGGCTTCCGCCTTCAATTTCAAGGAGGATGGGACGGCTGACGTGCCGCTTCTGGCCCAATCGGAGCGCACCATTACCGAGGTGGCCAAGGACTACATCGTCCAGAAAACCCGGTTTCTGGAGGGCACGGAACAGACTGACGCCAAGACCAAGGCGGAGGAGGATTCCAAATATTACCAGGAGAATATCGTCAAGGTCACATCTGTCACGGATCTGCTCAAGGATCGCAAGCTGGTGGATTTTGGCCTGACGGCGCACGGGCTTGACCCGGAAGATGTCAGTGACGACATGCTCAAGCAGCTGTTTTCGTCTGATCTCACAGATCCGAAAAGCTTTGCCAATACCCAGGCCGACGAGAACTATGCGAAATTCGTCGCCTCCTATAATTTCGACAGTAGTGGCAAGATTTCCCAGGAAAATGCCGATGGTGTGCAGAACCGCAGTGAGACCTTTAACACCGAAAATCTCTATCTGCACCAGACCCTGGAAAATGAGCAGGGTGAAAGCGACCAGGGTGTGCGCCTTGCCCTTTACTGGGATCGCATGTCGTCGACCATTACCTCGGCCTATGACATTCTGGGCGATACGGCGCTGCTGGAAGTGTTCCGCACCGCCTATAGCCTGCCCAGCGACATGAGTAACATGGATATCGAGCAGCAGAAAAAGGTCATTGAGAAGAAAATGGACCTGAAGGATCTAAGCGATCCTGAAAAGCAGACGAAATTCCTGCAACGCTTTACGGCCATGTACGATCTTGAGAACGATACCGGCTCCTCGGCCAATGCCGCGCTGACCATTCTGGGTGGCAGCTCTTCGACCAGCGGCATCAGCGCCAGCCTGCTCGAATCCGTCAACAGCCTGTAAAGAATAAGCTATCTGTTGCATAATTCCGTCAAGTCGACGTTCCATGAGGGTCTTTGAGATCTGGTATAAACCGTGATGGTGGTGTCATCATCATGCGGGTTCACGCTTGCCCTTGTTTGCGACAACCGATATATCCCATCAGATACATCGATCAAAAGGGAACACGGGATGAAGGCAGGTTGGAAAATGGTGACCAAAGCCAGAACGACAGGCATGGATCGGCTTTTGGCGATCCTGATGGCCTTGATCCTCTTCTTCGCCCCTCAGGCCTTTGCCGCAGACCAGAGCCTGACGGTGTTTGCCGCCGCCAGCCTGAAGGAAACCATCAGCAAGATTGCCGACGACTGGAAGGCTGAGACCGGCCGGGAGGTCAAGCTGTCCTTTGCAGCGTCCTCGGCACTGGCAAAACAGATCGATGAGGGTGCCCCCGCCGACCTGTTCATCTCCGCCGACCTCAACTGGATGGACCATCTCGACAAGGGCGGTGAACTTGTGCCGGGTAGCCGCGTCAACCTGCTGGGCAACCGGATCGTGCTGGTGGCGGCGTCTTCGTCCACGGTCACGACAAAAATTGCTCCCGGTTTCGATCTGGCTGGGCTTTTGAGGGATGAGCGGCTGGCCATGGGCAATGTTGCCTCAGTGCCCGCCGGTGTCTATGGCAAGGCGGCGCTGGAAAATCTCGGTGTGTGGGCAAGCGTCAAGGACAAGGTTGCGCAGGCCGATAATGTTCGCGCCGCATTGCTGCTGGTGTCGCGTCAGGAAGCGCCGCTCGGCATCGTCTATGAAACCGATGCAAAGGTTGATCCGGCTGTGAAAATCCTGGATCGGTTCCCGGAAAACTCCCATCCGGCGATCGTCTATCCAGCAGCGGTGCTGAAGGCCTCCACCAATCCCGATGCCCAGGCGTTTCTCGCCTATCTGCAACAGCTGAAAGCTGCGGACGTGTTTAGAGCTGCCGGGTTTACGGTGTTGGCGAAGATCAATTGACAAAGCCTGTCGAGCTATGGCCCGTTGAGCCATGATTGACGCGCTCTCCGCTGACGAAATCACCGCGATCCTGCTGAGCCTGAAAGTGGCGCTGACGGCTGTTGCCGTCTCGCTACCGCTTGGCATCGGCATGGCCTGGCTGTTGTCGCGCACCTCTTTTCTAGGCCGAAGCCTGCTGGACGGGCTGGTGCATCTGCCGTTGATCCTGCCGCCTGTTGTCACCGGGTATCTGCTGCTGATCACTTTCGGGCGGCGCGGCGTGATCGGTGCCTTTCTGGATCAATGGTTCGGCCTGGTGTTTTCCTTCCGCTGGACGGGTGCGGCGCTCGCCTCCGGCATCATGGGGTTTCCCTTGATGGTGCGCGCCATCCGCCTGTCACTGGACGGGGTGGATCGCAAGCTGGAAACGGCGGCGGCGACGCTCGGCGCATCGCCGATCATGGTGTTCTTCACCGTTACCCTGCCGCTGATCCTGCCTGGCATCGCTGCCGGTGCCGTGCTGGCCTTTGCCAAGGCGATGGGTGAGTTTGGCGCGACGATTACCTTCGTGTCGAATATTCCCGGCGAAACCCAGACCCTGTCCGCCGCCATCTACACCTATACCCAGGTGCCGGGCGGCGATGCCGGGGCGCTGCGGCTGACGTTGGTTTCGGTCGTCCTTTCGCTGCTGGCGCTGCTCGCCTCCGAGCTGCTGACCCGGCGGCTGACCGTGCGGATGGCGGGCTGATGCTGGAAATCGATATCCGCCACCGCCAGGGAACGTTTGATCTTGAAGCCGATCTTCAACTGGGGTCGGGGTTGACGGCGCTGTTCGGCCCATCCGGATCGGGCAAGACCACGATGATCAATGCCGTGGCCGGATTGATTCGCCCTGATCAGGGAAGGGTCGCCTTCGAGGGTCGGGTGTGGAGCGATGCGCAGAGCGGCATTTTCCTGCCACCGCATCGCCGCCGGATCGGCTATGTCTTCCAGGAGGCGCGGCTTTTCCCGCATTTGAACGTGCGGGCCAATCTCACCTATGGCCGGTATTTCACCCCGAAAGCTGAACGACGCGAAGACTTGTCCCGGATCTGCGATCTGCTTGGGATCACCGATCTGCTGGACCGTGCGCCCAATGGGCTTTCGGGTGGAGAAAAGCAGCGGGTGGCCATTGCCCGCGCCCTGATGGCCAGCCCGAAACTTCTGCTGATGGACGAACCACTCTCGGCGCTGGACGCTGCGCTGAAGGCGCAGATCCTACCTTATATCGAGCGGATTCGCGATGAAGCGGGAGTGCCGATCCTCTATGTCAGCCATGCGGTCGAGGAAGTCACCCGGCTGGCCAGCCGGGTGGTGACGATGAGCAAAGGCCGAGCCGCAAGGGTGGACTTGGGCGAAGGGGCTTTGCTTCATCTCCCTAGGCTCGGCGACAGTCGCCCCGGTAGCTTCCTGCATGCCCATGTTAACGGCCACGCCCGCGAGGAAGGCCTGACGCTGGCAACAAGCCCTGCGGGTCCGCTCTTCCTGAAATATGCCGATCTACCGGTCGGTACCCCGATCCGCCTGTTCATCGCTGCCAGCGATCTGGTGCTGGCAACAGGCGAGACAGGTCAGCTTTCCACCCTCAATCGCTTGTCAGGCCGGGTGCAGGCGATTTTCGAGACAGGTCCCGGCATCGTCATCAGGGTCGATTGCTCCGGCCAGGTCATCGACGCCGAAATCACCCGCCGCTCGCTGACCGCCCTGGATCTGGCGCTTGGCAAGCCGGTTTCGCTGCTGTTCAAGGCGGTTTCGGTAGAGGCGGGAGGTGTTTATCGGCTACGGACGGATCCTTTGGGCTGAACCAGGGCCTTCGTATGAGGGCCTGCTACATCACTCAGTTGGCACCAACTCTGTCGCTGCCATCGCCTCCAGCCAGGCGAGATCCTTGGCCAGAGTCGCACGGATGGCGGCATCCATGGCTTGCGCCCGCGCCAGTAAGGCCTCGCCAAAGGGTGTCAGGATAGCGCCGCCGCCGCTTTTGCCGCCATGGCGGGTGGCGATGGAGTGCTCCCTAAACATCCGGTTGATTTCATTGGCCAAAAGCCAGGCGCGGCGATAGGACATGCCCATGGAAGCCCCCGCCGAGCGGATCGATCCATGCTGGCCGATCAGCTGTAGCAATTGCACCTTGCCCGGCCCAAGCCGCGCGCCATTGGCCAGATCGATCCTGAACAGCACCTTGTCCGATGCTGGGTTTGGATTGTCGTGGGAAGGCACAGTGTCCGCCATCAGCCGGGCACCACCTTGCCCGGGTTCATGATGCCGGCGGGGTCGAAGGCATGCTTGATGCGGGTCATCAGCACGGTTTCGATGTCCGGTCTTGTCTGCGCCAGTTCCTGGCGTTTCAGCTGGCCGACCCCGTGTTCGGCCGAAATCGAGCCGCCATGGGCGCGGACGATATCATGCACGACCTTATTGATTTCGCGCCAGCGACCGATGAACTGCGCCTTGTCGGCGCCGACGGGCTGGCTGATGTTGTAGTGGATATTGCCATCGCCCAGATGGCCGAACGCGCAGACCCGCGCGCCAGGCATGGCGGCGAGCACGGCCTCTTCCGCTTGCCGCATGAAGGCCGGAACCTGAGCAATTGGCACCGAAACATCGTGCTTGATCGAGCCACCTTCCGGCTTTTGCGCATCCGACATGCTTTCGCGCATGTGCCAGAGCGCCTTTTGCTGTGCCACCGAGCCAGCCACCACGGCATCCTCGATCAGCCCGGCCTCTACGCCCTGTTCCAGCACGTCATGCATCATGGTTCTTGCCGTTTCAACGGCATCGGATGTGGCAATATCGACCAGCACATACCAGTCGTGAACGGAGGCCAGCGGATCACGGACATTGGGAATATGGCGGCTGGTGAAATCGACGCCGATGCGCGGCATCAGCTCGAAACCGGTCAGAGCCGGCCCGCAGAGCGCGCTGGCCTTTTCAAACAGCGCCAAGGCTTCCACCGGTGATTTCAGCCCGACAAAGGCGACTTCGTGGCCAAGCGGCTGCGGATAAAGCTTCAGCACGGCGCCGGTAATCACCCCCAGCGTGCCTTCCGCGCCAATAAACAGGTCGCGCAGGTCGTAGCCGCTATTGTCCTTTTTCAACCGCCGCAAGCCGTTCCAGATCTCCCCGGTTGGCAGCACCACTTCGAGGCCCAGGCACAGTTGGCGCATATTGCCATAGACCAGCACGGCGGTGCCGCCTGCATTGGTGGCGAGATTGCCGCCGATCCGGCAGGAGCCTTCCGAACCGAGCGACAGCGGAAACAGCCGGTGGACATCAGCCGCCGCCTTCTGGATGTCGGCCAGAATGCAACCCGCATCGGCGACGATCACATTGCCAACCGGATCGACCTCGCGCACCTTGTTCATCCGCTCCAGCGACAGCAGGATATCGCTGGAGTTATCGCGCGGCACCTGTCCGCCAACCAGACCGGTGCCGCCACTGACCGGCACGATCGGGCTTTTCGTCTCGCTGGCCAGCGCCAGGATTTTGGAGACCTCTTCCGTCGAGCCGGGCTTCAGCACCAGCGGCGAGGCGCCGTGGTAAAGGCCACGGTTTTCTGTGAGATAAGGGGTGATATCAGCCTGATCGGTCAAGGCGTTCGCTGCGCCGACAATGGCGATGAACCGCTCGAGCAGGGCGGCGGAAAGGGGCATGTCAGTCATGGCGTTTCGTCCTTGTTATTCTATCGCCGCAAACCATCACCGTGGCGCAGCGGCCCGCTCCAGCCGGTCGTTGATTGCATCTCCCAGCCCATGGGTGGGAATGGCGGTAAAGGCAATACGGGCAGCGCCGCTGGCATCGGCCCGTTTCATGAAGCTGAACAGATTGGCGGCGGCCTCTGCGAGGTCGCCGCTGGCACTCAAATTGAGCACGAGGGCAGCCTTTTCAAGCCCTTGCGGGGCCGCCGCGCCAAAAGTGATCACCGCCTCATCGGCAAAAACCGAGGTTGCATTCAGCCGCACAGCCGCCTCCGGTGCGTAGTGGGAGGCCAGCATGCCCGGCGCTTCGATGATCGCGCCTGCCTTTTGCGGGCGGATCACCCGCAATCCTGTCGCGTCTTCCACCGCCTCCACCGAAAGCCCACCGGGCCGCAGCAGCCGGATCTGGCCGTCTTCCACTTTCAGGATGGTGGATTCAACCCCGACACCCGCCGCTTCGGCATCGAGGATCAGCGGGATTTTTGCCCCCAGATCCTCTTCGACATGGGCAGCCGTGGTCGGGCTGATCTTGCCCGACGTATTGGCGCTTGGGGCGGCCAGTGGCTTGCCGAATGCGGCAATCAGCGTGGCGGCAAAGCCCAGGGGCATGCGCAGGCCAACCGTATCCAGCCCGGCAGTTGCCAGCGGGTGAATGAGAGAACCTGGCGCAAGCGGCACGATCAGCGTCAGCGGCCCCGGCCAGAACCGCTCCGCCAATTGCCGTGACAAGGGATCGAAGACGCCGTAGCGCTCGGCCATGGCGAGGTCGGCGACATGGCAGATCAGCGGGTTGAACTGCGGGCGGCCCTTGGTCTCGTAGATCCGGGTGATGGCCTGCGGATTGGTGGCATCCGCCGCCAGACCATAGACGGTCTCGGTCGGCATGGCGATGACCTCGCCTGCCTCAAGCAGAGGAACCGCGGCGCGGATGGCCGGTTCTGGTGATGTGATGACTGAGAGACGCTTTGCCATGCCTGCCTGATTGCCACTGTTTCCCAGGTGAAATAGCCTGACCCAGGCCCTAAGGGCAAATGACTTTTGTGAAGCCGCATCGGTTTCATCTAGGGCTTTTCACGGTCTCTTCACTAATCCGTAAAATTTTAAATACAGCTGTAACCGAAAGAAAGAAGTGTCGCGCTACTCTGCGTGCAATCAGTGATTCGATGTGGGGAAGACATCCGATGCAGCCTATGAAAAATCCGGCCTCCAGCATTGCACTGCGTGTTGCGACTGCCATGCATCAGATGGGGATCGAGGGCCTGCCACGCAATTACGAACTGGTCTATGAGGCCTATTCCGGGAGTAATCCGGATCTGGTGCGCGAATTCATCGCGCTGGGCAAGGTCAAGACCCAGGATGCGCTGGATGCCCTGGGCCGCAAATACCTGCCCCATCACCATGAAGACGGCCTTTTGGCCCGCCACAACAACAAGGTGCGCGCCGAAATGAGTAGCTTCATCAGCTTGCTCAACCAGGAAAAACTGTCGCTGACCGATTATGGCCGCCTGATCGGCGATGCCACCAAGGGCATCCTGACCGACACCGATCTTGGCAATCCGGAACTGAGCCGCTCTATTCAGGCGCTGAAGGCCGCCACCGACCAGCGCGTTGCCGAAAACAGCAATGTCGTCAAAACCGTTGTCGAAAAGACCGAGCAGCTCGCCGATGTGCAGCGCGAGGCCGACCAGGTGGAACAGGCGAAATTCGTCGATGCCCTGACCGGCATGGGCAGCCGCCGCGCCTTCAACAAGGCGCTCGCAAAAGTCTATGCCAATCCGGCCCTGCCGACGCTCTGCGGCCTTGCGGTCGGTGAAATCGACGATTTCGCCAAGCTCGCCGATCATCTTGGCCCGACGGTGACCGAACGCTTCATCAAGCAGATTGCCAAGGTGGTAAAGGCCGTGGCCGGCAAGGACGACCTCGCCTGCCGCTTCGACGGCAGCCGCTTCGGCCTGCTGTTCTACACCTCCGATCAGGATGAAATCAGCCGCATCGTCAACGCCGTGCGCGTCAAGCTGAAGGCTACTGCCGTAGTCAATGCCGGCTCCAATGGCTCGCTCGCCGCACTCACCATGTCTTTCGGCATCTGCCTTTCCGAACAGGCCCCCAATGCCTTTGATCTGATGACCTATTCCGAACGCGCCCTGACAGCCTCAAAATCCTCCGGCGGCGATACCGTGACCCTCTATGGCGTGACGGAAAACAGCTATGTGCCGAAGGATTGGCTGATCTACAAGCCGCATGTGGTGTGATGTAACAGTCTATCCAATAATCGCCGCTGGCCGTCTGCAAATGGCAATTTCTGCGCTTCCGGTACTCACGTACATTAAGTACGCTCCGTTCCGGTTCTCGAAATCACCATTTTCGCCAGGCCAGCAGCAATTCTTGAACAGACTGTAAACCCCCCGCTTAAACGACGGGTGACAGAGCAATTGCCTAAAGCACCGGGCCGAAAAGTCGATGCGTCAACCTAAAGTCTGTCAGGTTCAGATTGAACCAGACAGACTTTAGGTTTCTTTGTTTTCGGTTGTCTTTTCGAGAAGACCGGTTTCCAAATTTTCCCGGCGAAACTTTATTCGCCCGCATATTTGCGGCTTGTTTCTTCTGTATCGCGATACGTTCCTTCCAGGGGGAATTTAGTTTTCTGCGCACCGCTCCCGCAGCAAATAACGTTATAAGTGCAAAATAATTTAGCATCTCCTGTTTTGAGTGCATTAAATTAAGAGATGCTTAAGTTAATGTTTCCAATATTGGGTTGTTGCAGATGCATCTGCACGTTTTGAGCGTTTCTTGAAATTGAGTGGCCTGCTTTATGACAATGCAGGCACCCTGTTGTCCGGATGGAATGAGAGCCAGCCCGCAACGGCAAATCGGCAAAGAGGCTCTATCGGCCTTGAACCATCATGTGCGTTTGATGATCCGTTTGGCTGGGGGCCAGCGGATATCTCTATGCTGTGATTTTCTGATTTTGCGGGTCTTTCACACATCGCACCGTTCGTCTGTGGTCGCAGTCGCGGGGCTAGCTTTTGTCATCATGGGTGGGGGCGGAAAGCCCTATACGGGGAAAGACAATGTCGTTTTTATCAAATATCACCATCGCAAAGAAGATCTACATTGCCTCGGGGCTTGGCGTGGCCATGGTTGTGGGCATGGTTGCCAACCAGCAATGGACGAACAGCACGATCAAGGCAGCGCAGGACATTGTCGCGCGTGAACAGACGGTTCTCGATGGTATTAGTGCCAGCGAGAAAGCGTTTGTGGAGATGAAGAGCGGTGTACGCAACATCATGCTCGCCCCCACCGTCAAGGAGGTGGATGATGAGCTGGCCGCGGTCAATAAATCAGCCCTCAACGGTCAAAACAGTCTGAAAGAGGCGATGCGCGTTGCTGAAAATCCGAGCGCGTTGCAGGCCATTTCGACAGGTCTCGGCGACTACGCAACGGCTTCCATCAAGATCAAGGATTTCGTCAAAGAGCAGCGGGCGCAGCAAAGTCAGGACCTTGTCGCGCTGACCGCCCGCCGTGACCAATATACCAGACCAATCACCTCGAAACTCAACGAGTCCATTCAAAGCGCGGTTGCGGCGTCCCGCAAGGTAACGACGGATGCCCGCAGCTCTCTTCAGGCGACGGAAGCACGCTCCGAGACCATCAATGGCACGATCCAGATCCTGATTGTGCTGGTGCTGATTGCAACGGCCTTTGTGTTGCGCAGCACCGTGGTGATACCGATCAAATTGCTGGTTGAAGCCATGAACAGGCTCTCCTCGGGCGATACAAGCCGTAGGGCTGATTTTGGCCCACGGGGCGATGAAATTGGCCTGATGTGCGATGCCGTTGAGGTTTTCCGCGAAGATGCCGTTGCCAAGCGCCAGCTGGAGGCCGAGGCGGAAACCAACCGCCGCCGTGCCGAACAGGAGCGTATCCAGACGCAGCTGAAGGCCGAGGAAGACGCCCGAGAACGCTTGATGATTGCAACCTCCGGTCTGGCCGCAGGTCTGCGGCGCTTGGCCAGCGGCGATCTGACGGTTGAGCTGCGCGAAGCCTTTTCAGAAGAGTTTGAAAGCCTGCGGCAGGACTTTAATCAATCGGTGCGCACGCTGGGTGAAACCATGGGCGCTATCCTCGACTCTGTCAGCAACATCAATAACGGTTCTACTGAGATTGCGTCTGGCGCAGGTGATCTCTCTAAACGCACGGAACAGCAGGCGGCAGCCCTTGAAGAAACCTCTGCCGCGCTGGATGAAATCACCGTGAATGTCTCCAACTCGGCCAAACGCACCCAGGAGGCGCGTGCCGTGGTGATTGAGGCCAACAAAGCCGCGCGGCAATCTGGCCAGGTGGTGGCCAACGCCGTCGATGCCATGCAGCGCATCGAGGCATCCTCCAGCCAGATCTCCAACATCATCGGGGTGATCGACGAAATTGCCTTCCAGACCAACCTTCTGGCCCTGAACGCCGGCGTTGAAGCCGCCCGTGCAGGCGAGGCGGGCAAGGGCTTTGCCGTGGTGGCTCAGGAAGTGCGCGAACTGGCCCAACGCTCGGCGCAGGCCGCCAAGGAAATCAAGGAACTGATCCGCAATTCCTCCGACGAAGTGGGCAATGGCGTCAACCTCGTGCGTGATACGGGCAATGTCCTCAAAACCATTGAGGATTACGTCTCGACTGCCAACGGCCATATGGATGCCATCGCCACCTCGGCGCAGGAGCAATCCGTAGGCCTCACCCAGGTCAACAGCGCCGTCAACCACATGGACCAGATGACCCAACAAAACGCCGCCATGGTCGAAGAAACCACCGCCGCCAGCGCCTCGCTGGCAGGCGAGGTGAATAAGCTTCGCCAATTGCTGGGGCAGTTCCAGATTGGCCGCAGTGCGGGGAATTCCGGTATGTCCTATGCGGCGTGAAGGTCGTGTGAAGGGCGGAAACGTCGGGGCGTTTTTTGATGCGGCTATAACGCGCTGATGACGTTCCCAAAAATGGCAACAATTGACTCGCTATCCGATGCTATCGGATTGGCGGGTCTTGTCGTTGCGGGTAGCCTGCCGATATTTGCCGGTCTCGTGATGTCTATCCTGCGGATGTTACGGCGGCCGCAATCCTATCCCCCCCAATACACTCCCCACCCAAATCACCCCATGTCGCAATCCATATCTGCGATGTCGTAGGCCAAGGCGGCGCGGGTGGCGCGCTTGTGGCTAGATGGGAAAAAGCTCAAATCCTCTGAAAAACAATGGTTCTGATCTGATTGATGGGTTAGAATCGAGGTTTGAAGGTATGGGCGGGTTATGAGGCATAGGTCGCGCTGTGCTGTCGCAGGTAGGCGGGTATGCCCCCTTTCTTTCGATGCTCCCGCGCCGGTTGGAAAACGAGGGTATCATGGATATTCACAGCACCGTTCTGCGCCAGCTGAAAAATCGCCGCGAAGGCTATAGTCTGGAGCAGCCCTTCTATATCGACAAAGATTACTTCAAGCTTGATATGGAATTGATCTGGTATCGTGACTGGCTGTTCATGGGCCATGATTGCGAAATTCCGAGAGCTGGCAATTATTTTACCGTGCAGATCGGTGATTATCCTGTCGTCGTCGTGCGCGGGCGCGATGGGGTGATCCGTGCGTTCCACAATACCTGTCGCCATCGCGGCCACCGGGTCTGCACACAGGAACGCGGCGCATCTGCAAAGCTGGTCTGTCCCTATCACCAGTGGACCTATGATCTGGACGGATCGCTGGTGTTTGCCCGCCAGATGGGCGAGGATTTCGACAAGAGCCAGCATGGGATGAAGCCGGTCGCTTGCGAAAGCTTTGGCGGCTATATCTTCATCTGTCTGGCAGAGGTGCCGGAGGATTTCGCCAGCTACCGCGCTACAGCCTTGCCCTATCTTCAGCCGCACCGGCTTGCCGAAGCTAAGATTGCCCATCGCAACACCATTGTCGAAAAGGGCAATTGGAAGCTGGTCTGGGAAAACAACCGGGAATGCTACCATTGCGCCGGCAATCACCCGGAATTGTGCCGCACCTATCCGGAAGCGCCAAGCGCCACCGGCGTGCAGGGCGCGGGTGACGATCCTGTGATTACCGAGCACTGGCAGCGCTGCGAGGCGGCAAACCTGCCCAGCGCCTTCACCATGCATCAGAGCGGCCAGTTCCGCGTCGCCCGCATGCCGCTGATTCAGGATGCCGAAAGCTATACGATGGATGGCAAGCGGGCCGTCAAGCGCCCGTTGTCGGATGATGTGACCATCTCCCATATCGGCACGATGCTGATGTTCCACTATCCGACCACCTGGAACCATCTGCTTGGTGACCACGCCATTACCTTCCGGGTGCTGCCGCTGAGCGCCGAGGAAACCGCCGTCACCACCACCTGGCTGGTGCATAAGGATGCGGTGGAAGGCGTGGATTACAATCTCCACGACCTCACCCATGTCTGGAACATGACCAACGATCAGGACCGGTCGATTGTCGAGGAAAATGCCTTTGGCATTCGTTCGCCCGCTTATGAGCCCGGCCCCTATTCGCCCGATCATGAAGGCGGCGTGATGCAGTTCGTGGAATGGTACGCCAATTTCATGGTGGACCGTCTGGACGGCGAAACAGCCGCGCGGAAATCCCCCTTGTCGGTCGTGGCCTGATCATGGCGGTGGACAAGATCTATCGGCATGTCGATGAGATGCGGCCCTGGTCGGACCGGGAGCATCTGCTGGAATGCGTCGCCTGGACGCCGGAAGCGCCTGACGTTATGACCTTCACCTTCAAGTCGGACAGGCCGGGCCATTGGTTCCGCTATCTGCCCGGCCAGTTCGTGACGCTGGAACTGCCGGTCGGGCCAGAACCTGTGATGCGCACCTATACGCTGTCTTCCAGCCCGTCGCGACCCTATACGGTGGCCGTTACGGTCAAGGCGCAGAAGGACAGTATCGGCACCCGCTGGATGTTTGAAAACCTCAAGCCCGGTATGAAGATCAAGGCCTTCGGGCCGCTGGGTGATTTTTCCTATGTGAAGCATCCGGGCGAGAAATACCTGTTCATCTCGGCAGGCTCCGGCATTACCCCGATGATGTCGATGACCCGCGACATGGCCGACCGCCAGCCCGATAGCGACATCGCCTTCATCCACTGCGCTCGCTCGCCTGACGACATCATTTTCCGCTGGGAACTGGAATATAAGGCCAGATATCTGCCCTTCTTCCAGCTTGGCTTCATTGTCGAGCAATTGCAGCGTTCACAGCTCTGGTCGGGCCTGCGCGGCTTTATCGACAAGGCGAAAATCGGCCTGTTGGCACCGGATTTTCTCGATCGCACGGTGTTCTGCTGTGGGCCAGAACCGTTCATGGCAACAGTGAGGGAATCGCTGGCCGGTGCCGGTTTCGACATGAGCCGCTACCACGAGGAAACCTTCCAGCCAGTCGCGCCGGAGCCGATGGTGGTGGTTGCCGATCCCACGGGCGAGGTGAAGCCGCATAAGGTCGCCTTCACGCTGGCGGGCAAGGAAGCGCTGTGCGAGCCGGGCTTTACCGTGCTGCAAGCCGCCCGCTCCATCGGCGTGCGCATCGGTGCCGCCTGCGAATCCGGTCTCTGTGGCACCTGCCGGGTGATGAAGCTGTCGGGCGACGTGGACATGAACCACAATGGCGGCATTCTCGATGACGAAATCGAGGAAGGCTATATCCTCGCCTGCTGCTCCCGTCCGACAGGCGACGTCGAAATCGAGGTCTGATCCAAAGGATCAGACCTGGCTTGTGTCACATGCTGGCGATGATCTTGCGCAGTGCCGAGGTGCGTGCGCCCAAGAGCAGCACGTTTTTCAGCGCCACTTTCGGATCGCTGGTGCGAAACAGCAGGCCGTCTTCGCGGATCGAGCGATCCACGGTCATTTCGCGTTTGGCTTTGTCGGGTTTCAGCGCTACGGCAAAATACATCCGGCCATATTGCGGCGTGATCTTCTGGAAGAAACTGTCCTCGCCGCCGACCTCGGCATTGAAATTGGCGAAATAGAAAGCCCATTTCACATCGGCATATTGGGCGAAATTCGACCGCGAGGCCGTGACATGACAGTAACCCAGATGCGGAATATCCTGAAGTGTCTGGTGAAATAGCAGTTTGGGAAAGCGGATGGACTTGTGAAAGCCGTTGATGCGCTGATGGGTGGTCTCTGCCGCCGCTTCCAGCCGACGTGCGGTGCGCACGGCCACTTCCTCGTGGGTCAGATAGCGCTTCTCGTCGGCCAGCCAGTCGTCCTCGTCGCGGATGATCTTGCCGGTCCGCAGGAATTCGCTGTGGACAGCCTTGGGAGGCTTGTTTTCCAAAGCCGTCGTTTTGGGGGCGGCATAATATCTCAATTTGGACATCGAACGCACTCTCCACACAAAGGATGACGAGCTGCCGCATTGGCTGTCGCCCAAGTGAATGACCGGATACAAGTAAATTACCGGATGCTTGTTAAAAGAAACTTTCCCAAGCTTTAGGCCGGCTGCGTTTCGCGAGGCTTGTCTGGCAGCGGACAGATGAGTGGTAGATGTATTAATCGCCGGTTCATCTGCACCTGGCTAGGGTGAGGGCAATAAGGGTAAGTATTGCCGTTCCGTATCATGCGTCTAATAACTGTGATGAGACGTGATCTGGACAGGCGAGCTTCTCCTCCCTATCTCTATTGATCATATGGAGACGACGATCATGACCTTCATCAAGCGCGTTGCAGTGGCCGGTACGGCGTTGGCTGTTCTGGCAACATCTTTTATATCCGCCGATGCCATGCCTCTGAACACATTGCAGCCAGTGGCGCAATCTGCTGTTCCGGTGGAGCAGGTCCAGTGGCGCGGCTATGACGATGGTTACGGACGTGGCGGTGGCTATTACCGTGGCTACCGGGGTTACGATGGCCCGCGCCCTGGTTACCGCCGTCACCATGATGGCCATTGGTATCCGCTGGCAGCCTTTGCCGCCGGTGCGTTGATCGGTGGGGCCATCGCCTCGCAGCCACGCCCGGCACCCGCGGCACCTGCCTATAGCAATGGCATCAATCCGCGCCATTACGATTGGTGTGCCGGTCGCTACCGCAGCTATGATTCCTACAGCAATACGTTCGTGACCTATAGCGGCGTGCGCCAGCAGTGCTACTCGCCTTACTATTAAGCGAATTCTTCACTGATAAAACGCCCGGTGCTGGTTGCGCCGGGCGTTTTGCGTTTTCAGAGAATTCTGGCACGCCTTAGAATAAACCAGGCGAGAAAGATCGACCCGAGGATGAAGGCAATCGCATAGGCCGATCCTTCCGGTCCGCTGGTAAAGGGCAGATGCGAGGTGTTCATTCCGAAAAAGCCTGTCACCAGCGATGGCGGCAAGAGGAAGGCCGTCATCAGCGACAGGATGTAGAGATGCCGGTTGGTCTCGGAGGAGAGCTTGCTGTCGATCTCTTCATGCAGCAACCGGGCGCGCTCATGCAGCGCGTAGACATCGTGGTCGGCGGCTTCCAGCCGGTTGGTCAGGCGGCTTGCCACATCTTCGAAACCGGCGGGCATTTCGTCCTCGTCTACGGCATTGGCGCGCCGCATCATGCTGAGCATGCCGCGCAAATGCCGATGCAGCCGCACGATCACCCGGCGCAGCGGTGCAAGCTGGGTGCGCTCGTCGCGCATGTCCTCATCATAGACGACATCCTCAATGCGGTTGATCTCTTCCATCAGTTCCAGCACCAGCGCCATGATGCCGCGCTGAAACTCCGCCACCAGCACTTCATAGACCTGCATGGGCGAGGCGAATTTCGCCGGATTTTTCTCGATAGCACCGCGCAAAATATCCACCGAGCGGATCGGTTGCAGCCGTGTGGTGATGATGAACCGGTCGGACAGCGCAAAATGCAGCCAGCCGATGTCACGGGTGGCGGCGGCAAATTCGCGCTGAAAATCCACCAGCGTCCCATAGATCAGCTGCTCGTCCACGGAGAGTGCTGCGTGATGTTCATGATTGATCAGCGCGGCGCGAGCGGCTTCGCTCAGGCCCGGAAACTGTTCGATAAAGCCGGGTACCCGCACATCGGCAAGATTGAGGTGCAGCCAGAGAAACCCCTGTTCCGGCATCAGGCCCGTCAGTGTCGCATCCATCGGCAGGCGGATGGCACTCTGATGGCGGGCGTCGATATGATAGGCCCATACTAAGCCGGGAATGGGGGTGGTCGCTGTCAGCATGGGTATTGAACTTCCTCGCGTCGCGGTTATTCCAAGGCTTGCGGCCTACCCTATATGCTCCGATTGTGACGCCCGGATCAACTGGCGGGAATGCCCGAATGAGCTTGCGATTTATTGACGTTTACGTAAAAATCAATTAGCTGGAGTGTCAGGAACTGTCCGGGTCGGGAGTGGCCCGCTGCAAGCCGGGATTTGGCGGAGGAGAATGCGATGTACAAGGCCCCCGTGGAGGAAATTGCCTTTACCCTGAAACAGGTTGCTGGCATGGCGCAGGCGTTGGAAGAGGGCCGGTTTGGCGATCTTTCCGAGGATTTGACCGATGCCATTCTGGAGGAGGCTGGTCGGTTTGCTGCCAATGAGATCGCACCGCTGGCCGCAAATGGCGACCGGCAGGGCGCGAAACTGGTGGATGGCAAGGTACAATTGCCGGATGGCTGGGCCGATCTCTATCGCCGCTGGGCTGAAGGTGGTTGGAACGGGCTGGTGGCCGAGGAACGCTATGGCGGACAAGGCCTGCCGCATCTGCTCAACGTTGCGGCGCTGGAAATGTGGAATGCTGGCTCGATGGGCTTTGCACTGGGGCCAGTTCTGACCATGGGTGCTTCAGAGGCATTGACCGCCCATGGCAGCGAGGCACTGAAGGAAAAATTCCTGCACAGAATGGTCTCCGGTGAATGGATGGCCAGCATGAATCTCACCGAGCCCCATGCAGGCTCTGATCTGGGTGTGATGAAAACCCGCGCCGAGCGCCAAAACGATGGCACCTATCGGATTTTCGGTCAGAAGATTTACATCACCTGGGGTGAACACGACGCCACAGACAATATCATCCACCTGGTTCTGGCACGGCTTCCCGATGCGCCTGCGGGTACACGCGGCATCTCGCTGTTTCTGGTGCCGAAATTCCTGGTGAATGACGATGGCTCGCTTGGCGCGCGCAATGACCTGTTTTGCCATTCGCTGGAGCATAAGCTGGGCATTCACGGCTCTCCCACCTGCACGATGATTTTTGGCGATGGCCGGTTTGGCGATGATCCGGGCGCGATTGGCTACGTGATCGGCGAGGAAAACAAGGGCCTCGTCTGCATGTTCACGATGATGAACAATGCGCGGCTGGCCGTCGGCATGCAGGGCGTGGCGATTGCCGAAGCTGCCACCCAGCTTGCCACCGCCTATGCGCGGGAGCGCACCCAAGGCAAGGCCCCCGGCTGGACCGGTGCGGGCATGAGCCCGATCATCGAGCATCCGGATGTCGCCCGCACGCTTTTGACCATGAAGGCGTTGACCCAAGGGGCGCGGGCGATCTGCTATTCCTGCGCCCATGCCATCGACATGAGCCACCATAGCGAAGGCGATGAGGCCCGCCACTGGCAGGCGCGTGCCGCGTTTTTAACGCCGATTGCCAAGAGCTTTGCCACCGACATCGGCGTCGATGTCGCCTCCATGGGCATTCAGGTGCATGGCGGCATGGGCTTTATCGAAGAGACGGGCGCTGCCCGCCTGCTGCGTGACGCCCGCATTGCGCCGATCTATGAAGGCACCAACGGTATCCAGGCGATCGATCTCGTGGTGCGCAAGCTGCCGCTGGCCGAGGGTGCGCATGTGCGTGGCTTCCTCAGCGAGTTGAAAGCCCTTGCCGTGGCTGTCGATGCCAGCAACCGGCCCGGCTTCGGCGAAACGGCGACCCGGCTGCTGGCCGCGATCCGCGATCTCGAAGATGCGACGGAATACCTGCTGGCCCGGCTAGGCGAGGGCGCGCAAGCCGAAGCCCTTGCTGGCGCAACACCCTATCAGCGGCTGTTCGGCTTGACCCTGACCGGTGCCTATCTGGCCAAGGGGGGCTTGGCGCAGGTGGAAGATGGTAAGCGCGTGGCGCTTTGCCGGTTTGTAGCGGAAAACCTCTTGGCGGAAAGTTCGGGCCTGAAACAGGCGGTGGTCGGCGGCGGGGCTAGCCTTGCTGCTGCCCGCACCGTGCTGGAGGCCTAAATCATGAGCGAGCATATCCTTGTCGAGCGGCCCGAAACCCATCCCGGCGTGCTGGTTATCCGCTTCAATCGGCCGGATAAGAAGAATGCGATTACCGAGGCGATGTATCACCGCATCACCGCCGCCCTGAATGAGGCGCAGGCCGATGACACGGTGCGTGCCGTCGCATTCCTTGGCACCGAAGGTTGTTTTACCGCAGGCAATGACATGGGGGATTTCCTCGCCTATGCCCTGTCTGACGGCAGCAAACTTCCAGCGGCAGCTCTCGTGCTGCGGGCCTTGGTGGCGGCGGAAAAGCCGCTGGTATCAGGCGTCGATGGCCTGGCGATCGGCATCGGCACGACCCTTAACATGCATTGCGATCTAACGATTGCCTCCAGCCGCAGCCTGTTCAAGACGCCGTTCGTCGATCTGGCACTGGTGCCGGAAGCGGCCTCCAGCCTGCTGGCACCGCTTGCCATGGGCCACCAGCGCGCCTTCGCACTTCTGGCGTTAGGCGAGGGGTTCTCGGCGGAAGAGGCCCGTGCAGCCGGGCTGATCTGGAAAGTGGTCGAGCCAGATGCGGTCGAGCGCGAAACCCTGGCGCTCGCCGCAAACCTTGCCAAAAAGCCACCCCAGGCCCTGAAAATCGCCCGGGATCTGCTGCGCGGTGATCGCAGCCTGGTTCTGGCCCGGCTGGATGAAGAACTTGCGCATTTTGCAGCCCAACTGAAAAGCGCCGAGGCCCGTGCAGCGTTCGAGGCATTTCTGGCCAGGAAGTGATTGCAGTGCCTATCGCATAAGCATGGTACCGAGAGTTTGTCAGGGAAAAGTGGAACCTGACAGACTCTAGGCAGATAGATGCGTATCCTTGACTTTGAAAAATCAAAATATCTAAAATGCATCAAAGGCTTGAGATATTTTCACAAGGAATATGCACAGTAGGCGACGCAAACATTTCAGGGCTTCGCCACCCCCTCATCCGGCTGCCGCCACCTTCTCCCCGCTTGGGAGAAGAGACCATGCTGATTGCACTGAACCGCAAATTAACGGCGAAATAACAGAACGTTGCCTTGTATCTCTTCACGCCTGTGAGGAGAAGGTCCCGGCAGGGGGGTGAGGGGGCACGCGGTCTATCAAAACGTTTGTGTCATGGACTGTGAGGAATACGAAGCGTCATTTTAAATGACTCTTCGTACAAGACCCGTCAGGCGGCGCGCCGTTGCGTAAGGTTTGCCGCGTCTCTGGCCAGTCTGAATTGCGCCAGCAATTCAGTCAGAGCGGCCGCTTCCTGCGCCAGTCCATGGCTTGCCGCTGTTTGCTCTTCGACCATGGCGGCATTTTGTTGCGTGCCTTGATCCATGACATTCACAGCGGCATTGATTTCCTGCAATCCCTGTGACTGTTCGCGGGAGGCGACAACAATAGCATTGATATGCTTGTTGATTTCCTGAACCTCATTGATAATGCCGTCAAGGGCCTCACCGGTCTGGCTTACCAGCGATACGCCGTTTGCCACCTGCTCGCCCGATACCCGGATCAATTGCTTGATTTCCTTGGCAGCTGTTGCCGAACGTTGGGCCAATTCGCGCACTTCCTGGGCGACAACGGCAAATCCCTTGCCAGCCTCACCGGCGCGGGCTGCTTCCACGCCCGCGTTGAGAGCGAGAAGATTGGTCTGGAAGGCGATTTCGTCAATCACCCCGATAATGTTGGAAATCTGGTTGGCGGATGTCTCTATGGCTTCCATGGCATTAACAGCATTCTGGACAATTTCGCCGGATTTTTCCGCCCCGCTGCGGGCGCGGGTCACGATCTGGCCCACCTCTTCGGCGCGGTGGGCGCTGTCTCGCACCGTTGTCGTCACCTCTTCCAGTGCCGCTGCGGTTTGCTCAACCGAGGCGGCCTGCTGTTCTGTACGGCGTGCAAGATTATCAGCCGAGGCGCGGATTTCCATGGCACCGCCATCAATCTGTCTGGCGTTTTGGCCAACGGCAGCCATGGCGTCGTGCAGCTTTGCCACTGCTGCGTTGAAGTCGAAGCGCAGCCGCTCAAGATCACCGGCAAAAGGTGTCTCGATACTATGGGCCAGATCACCATCGGCAAGCCTGCCAAGTCCATCGGCCAGCGCATGTACCGCAAATGACACCTGTTCTGCTTCACGTGCCTTTACGGCTTCGCGGTCGCGCCGTTCCTGTTCACTCATCGTGCGGGTGGAGTCGGCCTCGTGTTCCAGACGAACCCGCTCGATAGCGTTGTCACGGAAGACAGCGACCGCCGCACCCATCTGGCCGATCTCATCGCCGCGCTGCACGCCGGGAATGGCGGCGGACACGTCGCCGCCGGCCAGCTTGCTCATCGCCGTGGTCATCTGCACCACAGGACGCACCACCAGGGTCGAGAGCACCAGTGCGAGAATGCCGACCATGGCGATCACGCCAATCACCGTGGCAATGACCGCGGCAAGACGGAACTCGCCAATCGCGGCATAGGCCTTTGCCTCATCCACCACCAGCGCCAGATACCAGCCATCGACCGGCAGGCCCTTGATCGGCATGAAGTTGACCAGCACCGGCTTACCGGCGAACTGGCTTTCCACCAAGCCACCACCGATTTTCGGTGTTTCAGCCGGAAAGACATCCGAAAGCGTTTTTGTCACCAGTGCCTGATCCGGATGAACCAGAATCGTGCCATTGCCGTTGACGAGGAAAGCCGAACCCTTGCCGCCAATATCAACGGCCTTGATCAGGCCAACCAGTGTTTTCAAGGAGAAATCGCTGGCAGCGACGCCATATAATTGGCTCTCTCTTTTTACCGGCACCGCCGCACTTAGGATCAACTGACCGGTCGATGCGTCGGTATATGGCTCTGTCAGCACGACCTTATTGGCCTTGACCGCGCCTTGATACCAGGGACGAATGCGGGGATCATAGCCTTCCGGCAGAGGCTGGAACGGAACCGAGGTAAACTTGCCATCCGCCTGATGGCCGACATAGGTGGACATGAATTCGCGCAGCAGCACCGGATTGTCAAATTCGGTCAAAATTCCCTCTGGCGTGCCGATCTTGCCAGCAGCCTGGCCAGCGAATTCCGTCAGCATCACGCGGGCATTCAGCCAATTGGCAATGCTTTCTGATGCTTGCAGGCCGGAAGAATTGATTTCCTCCGCCACAGTCTTGCCAATGGTCGAGCGCTGAAGATTATCAATATAGAGCGAAAATCCACAGAGGACCAAGACAACAGCCGCACATGCAGCGATCAGAATCTTGGACATCAGGTTCAAATTTCTGGCCATATGAAATATATCCTGACACCGAAACTGCGCATGTGAAGACACCCCAGCGCCCCACGCGGTCGGCAGTTTAAATTGAGTTTATAGCATGATGCGAAACACCGAATCGGCACTGTGCTCTCGCGGTCGTTTCAGCATCGGCTGTTTCGAAAACCGGTTTCCACTATGCGGTCCGGCGCTACATAAATCCACGCCATCATAAGCCCTGACTGATTGGCAATGTCAGCGTGTCAAATTGATCTCGAAACTGTCGTGAAGGATATAAAAATTCCTTAATCGAATATGACATTCCAATGAATATTTAAACGGAAGTCCATTAAGATCTTCTATTTACAGTTGATTTTAGATTTTTTAAATTATTATTTAAATATAGTCTTCGTTTTATGTTTTCAGGAGAGGATGCTCTTGTTTTGTTTGTATAGCCGCAAGCCATCGTGTTGTTCAGTGGATATTCATAGGTTTCTGCTAGAGTTTTTTTGGGGAAGCCTGTTTCCACTGTTTTGCGGCCTGTCTATTCGGGAGGGAAAGATGCGAGGCTTATTGATTGCCATAGCGATGATCGCTGCGGCGCCAGCGGCTCATGCCGCAGACCGACCCGGCACTGAACCCTCTACCAGGGTACCTCTCCTCCAGCTTGCCCAGGCACAGCCGGATACGATCAACCGCAACATTCCACAGCAGGGCGGCCCCCAGCAGGGCGGTAATGTCCGTCCGCCGCGCTATGTCTGCATTATCAAGCCACCGGCCAGCGATGCGGGTGCGGGGCGGTATTCTTGCCCGGCCAGTCCGGGCCGGGTCGGGGAGAGCTGCCGCTGCGCCAACGCGGTTGGTAGCGGCAAGCTGCGGCAGTATTGATCATCATCGGATGAAGACCGTCAGCCCTTGGTGAGCGCCACCACCACTTCGACATGCGGCGACCAGAGGAATTGGTCGATGGGTGTGACGGCGGTTATGCGGTAGCCGCCGGCCATCAGGATCGACAGGTCGCGGGCCAGCGTCAAAGCATTGCAGCTGACGGCGACGATGGTTTTCACCTGCGAGCGAGCGAGTTCCGCGCATTGTTCCTCGGCTCCGGCCCGTGGCGGGTCGAAGACCACGGCGTCCAGCCCCTTCAGTTCCGAAACCATCAGCGGGCGGCGAAACAGGTCGCGCTTTTCGGCCTTGATCGGCTTCAGGCCCTTGGTGTTGCGGGCGGCCAGATCCAGCGCCTTCACCGCCTTTTCGTCGGATTCGACAGCAAGAACCTGGGCCTGGCGGGCCAGTCTCAGGGCAAATGTGCCGATCCCGCAAAACAGATCCGCCACCCGCTTGGCCTTACCGACATGGTCGAGGACCAAGGCGGTCATGGCCTCTTCGGCCTGGCGGGTTGCCTGGGTAAAGGTGCCGGGCGGCATGGCGACCAGCGCCCCGCCGAAATCCAGCATCGGCTTATGCGGCTCGATGACAATTTCGCCATTGACGGAAACGCGGGCCACGCCGCGCATTTTCAACACGACTTCGGTAATCGCCCGGCGCTCGCGGTCCGGCAGGCCGCCCCGCACGCCATCAAGCGACACGTCCAGCCCGGTGGTGGTTTCCGTCACCGTCATGCGGAAATGATCCGATCCGGTGGCAATCGCCGCTCCGATGGCGCGCAGGTCATCCAGCCGGGCGAGAATGCCCGCGGATGTGACGGGACATTCTTCCAACTCGACAATATGGCGGGATGCGGCCTGGTTGAAGCCGATCAACAGGCCCTTTTCGCGTTTGCGGGCCGTGAACACCAGCCGCCGCCGTTCGCCGGGGAAGGCCTCGACCAGAGGGTTTACCTCGGTCTCGATGCCCTTGGATTTCAGCGCCGCGATCAGCGTCGAACGCTTGAATTCATTATAGGCGGATTTTTCCATGTGCTGAAGCGAACAGCCGCCGCAGGTTCCGCCGACCCCGTCAGGGCCGAAATGCCGACAGACTGGCTCGATCCGCTCCGGCGAGGCCGAGGCAATCGACATGATCGTGCCCTGATCCTTGACGCGGGCCACGGCCACCCGCTCGCCGGGCAGGGAAAACGGCACATAGACCGGGCCGTCCGCACCATTGGCAATGCCATCGCCCTGGGCGCCGAGGCTGTTGATCGTTAGGGTTTCGGTGCTCATTCTGCGTCCTCAGGCTGTTCTTCAGGCTTTCGCCCTGCCAGCAGGAATTCCACATTGCCATCGCCACCGGCAATCGGCGAGGGGATCAGGCCAAGGCTTGTCCATCCCATGTCTTCGCTTAACCAGCGTTCCAGCTCGGCGGCGACCAGCGGCGCGGTTTCCGGCTCCTTGAGGAGACCCGCCTTGCTGATGGCCTCACGGCCCGCCTCAAATTGCGGCTTGACCAGCAGCAGGCAATGGCTGCCTGGCTCGGCCATTTCGAGAGCAGGCACAAGCGCTAGTTTCAACGAAATGAAGGAGACGTCGGAGACCAGGAAGGTAAACTCCTGATTGCCGATATCCTCCGGCTCCAGATAGCGGGCATTCAGCCCTTCTATATTGGTGGTGCGGGGATCGCTTTCCAGCCGGGGATGAAACTGTTCATGGCCGACATCAATGGCAATCACATGAGCGGCACCGCGATGCAGCAGCACTTCGGTAAAGCCGCCGGTGGACGCACCGACGTCAAGACAGACATGGTCCTTTGGGTCGAGCTTGAAGTGATCGAGACCAGCCACCAGCTTCAGCGCGGCGCGCGACACATAATCCTGGGCCGGATCGTCGATTTCTATCGACACATCAGGGGAGAAGGTCAGGCTCGGCTTGGTCACCGTGCGGCCGTTCACCTTGACGCCGCCACGCTGCACGGCGTCGCGGGCGCGCGAGCGGCTGGCGAACAGATTGAGAGCAACCAGCAACTGGTCGAGACGTTGGGGTTCCGACGATTGGGAGCTTGGCGATTGGGGGTTTGGCGATTGGGTCATACCCCGTCAATGACGGTTTCCGCTGCGACTTGCAAGTCTCTTGCCCTTGTCAGGCTAGGTCGTAGGATCGCCGCCATCGCTTTGCGCGTTCCATAAGAGGAAAACTGCGGCAATTGGGCAAGGCTCGAACAGGGGCGGAAGGCTCACTCTCATACTTTCGGACAGGTGGTTTTGACACGTGTCAAATCTACACAGGCCCTCGGTTCGGAATTGGCGGTCAAATGTGTACATGTGCTTATTCACGGTACAGATGTAACACTTTTTTAGACCCACTGCGGCAATACTCGCCTCGAATGAAAGCCAGGGATGGTCTCCGGGCCTGAAAAGGTCTTGGCAAGGATGACGTCAAATAGCCGGATCGTGACATCCACGCCCGATGGGTTTGGATGCCTTTTTTGCGGCTTTGTGACGTTTCCCACCTGAGTATCGGCTTTCACATGGCGCGTGGCAATCGCCGCCGCCCAAATGCAGTGAGAATAGAAAGCGCGCCCCATGTCGTTTCAGGATTTGTCCCTCAGCAAAAAACTTTATCTGACCTTCGTCGCGATCATGGCGGGGTGCTTTGTTGCTTCTGCGGTTGTTTTTCTTCAGGGCAGACAGGTCAAGGCGGCGCTTGAGGAACACGCTCAGATCGAACAAGTCGGTTATGCCTTGGATTTGACGCTTCAGGCGATGCTGGAAGAGGCGGTCAATCAACGCGGCTATCTGCTATTGGGGTCCGACAGCACCTATAAGGCCGTCTTCGACAGCCGCGACAAAATGTTGAAATCCCTGGACGATGCCCGCACTGCCGCTGCCGGTCATCAGGCCGTTCAGTCCATGCTGGACGATATCAAGACGGCGGCCGACAGATTTCACACGCAATTGGTCTTGCCGCAGCTGGAAGCCCGCAAGAGCGGGAAGACGGTGGAAGAGATCACCCGTGTCTATGCGTCGAAGGGCGAACTGGATGCATTTCGCGATGCTGCCGCCAAGGCAAAGACCGTAGTGGTGGAAATGGGCAACGAGCAACGGGGAATCCAGCGCGATGCGCAGTCGCGTCTTGAACTGGCGCTGCTGGCCGGTTGCGCGCTGGCCGGCGGATTGGCTGTCTTGCTGATCTGGCTTCTGGCGCGTTCCATCGTCAACCCGATCACTGGTATGACTGTGGCGATGAGCAAACTGGCATCCGGCGACCACGGCGTCGATGTTCCCGCCATCAACCGGGGCGATGAGGTTGGCCGGATGGCAAAGGCCGTTTTGGTCTTCAAGGATGCGGCGATTGAAAAACTGCGCCTGACCGAGGAAGCCGATACCCTGCGCCGCCGCTCCGAGGATGAGCAGCAGGCCGCCCAGGCGCAGAAACAGCAGGAGTCCGACGAGATCTCGTTCGTTGTCGTGCAATTGGCGGAAGGGCTTTCGGCACTCGCCAACGGCAATGTCGCCCATCGCCTTACCATGCCCTTTGTCGAGCGGCTGGATGGGCTGCGGGTGAATTTCAACGAATCCCTTGCCAAGTTGCAGGCCGCATTGAAAACGGTGGGCGCCAATGCCCAGGCGATCAACGCCGGGGCGGCGGAAATCCGTGCGTCGGCCGACGATCTGGCCAAGCGGACCGAGCAACAGGCGGCCTCTGTGGAGGAAACCGCAGCCGCCCTTGAGCAGGTAACCCGCACCGTGAAAGACAGCGCCCGGCGCGCCGAAGATGTTGGCCAGCTGGTGGCCACCACCCGCACCGGTGCTGAACGCTCCGGCCAAGTGGTGAGAAACGCCGTGGCCGCCATGACCGAAATCGAGAAATCCTCCGGCGAAATCGGCAATATCATCGGTGTCATCGAGGATATTGCCTTCCAGACCAATCTCCTGGCGCTCAATGCCGGAGTAGAAGCTGCCCGCGCCGGCGATGCAGGTAAGGGATTTGCCGTGGTAGCACAGGAAGTGCGGGCCTTGGCAGAGCGCTCTGCCAAGGCCGCCAAGGAAATCAAGGTGCTGATCAGTGCATCCTCCGCCCAGGTTGGGGCAGGCGTGTCGCTGGTCGGAGAGACCGGCCGCGAACTGGAGCAGATCGTCACGGCTGTCCAGCACATCAGCGAAAATGTCACGGCCATCGTCACCGCTTCGCGGGAGCAATCGACGGGTCTCTCGGAGATCAACGTGGCCGTCACCGACATGGACAAGGGCACGCAGCAAAACGCCGCCATGGTGGAAGAGCAGACCGCAGCCAGCCATACGCTCGCCTCGGAAGCCGATGCGCTGATGGATCTGTTGCGCCAGTTCAAGCTGGAGGATGGTCCGGACATGGCGAAATATACCGCCTCGGCGGGTCCGGCTCATCCTGTCTCCAGCGCTGCATCGCAGCGTCCGGTTTCCTCTCCCGCTCGCTCGCTGGTTTCCAAGCTCGGCAAGGCCTTTGGGGGCGGCACAGCGGCAGCCGCCGTCAAACAGGAATGGTCGGAATTCTAGAATTTGTCTTGCAGTCCGTCCAATATCGCCGCTGGCCGTCTGCAAATGGCAATTTCTGCGCTTGAATGATGCAATCGCATTTCCGACGAAAAGCTGCTCCGCACTTTTCCTGGAATGCTTGTACTCACGTACATAAGTACGCTCCGTTCCGGCTCTCGGAATCACCATTTTCGTCAGACCAGCAGAAATTCTTGAACAGACTGTTAGGAAAAATCGGGCCCACGTTTCCCGAAGAGACACACTGAACCCAAAAGATAGAGGATGACGAGTTCAACTTCCCTGCCATTTTTAGAGCATCTTACAGAAAATCGGTTCCCATTTTTCGGTCCGATGCTCTTAGAAGGTGGAGGGGAAGCCCGAAACGCTGCGGGTCTTTCTCTCTCTGCTTGCACGCCTTGGGGAGGAGAAGGTGGGCTAGCGGCAAGACGGCAGCTCAAACGCAAAACCATTGCGTCGCGTGCTGCGTCTTCAGGACGCGCTGAAATGGAAAGGGCGTCTTCCTCCTTTCAGGTCTGTTCAACGCAGCATTGAGCGATGCAGCCGATGCTGTCGAGCCACCGCAATTGCCAGCGTGACAATCATCAGCATTGAAGGTTTGAAATCTTCGCTATCATTTTACAGTCGGGAGTTGATGGAGAAGGGCAAAGGCTTTTCCTTGGCTTCGACAATGAAAAGCCTTTGCCTGTCGTTCAGGAGTGTAAGCATTTTTCCCCTCGATACTCGTAGAACGTATCTTTTGATAGACGTCAATTTTACTGAGGTAGGATCACTCTCTCATTTTCCAGCGTTTTTTTAAATGATTCCAATCATTTGCTGGTCAAAATGCAAATTATAAGCGGTTTGATATGCATCGGCACATGGAGCGCAAAATTGATTTTTGTCAAAGTTAAATTGTAAAGTGAAAGTAACTAAATGAGCATAAATAAATATTCAGCCATGAATAATATTTTATGTTTCAACTTGGGGATGCGGAAAATATGTTTCATGTATAGGGAATGCGACATATCCAAAAATTGAAATAAAAAACATTATTCGCGTCTGGGTAGATTATATACTAGGCATATTCATATGTATTTTCTTCAATGTTTAGCGGTTGTGCTTCTCGATGATGCGAATGTATTTATATTATTATAGATTTTTTAATGCATATACAATAAAACTAAAAACCAAGTGACGCGTTGCAATCAAGGGAGGGGGATTCCCAGGATTGTGGTTATCCCGGCATGATGCTGGACTGTCGCCCAAATAATCATGTTTTGAGATAGCAACGCCTCGCCTCTTGAAAGAATTCATCTCTTCAAGTTCGCGAATGAGGGAACTGGACGATGAAAATTCTGGATAATATACGGATCGTTGCAAAAATTGGACTGACATTTGCAATCTTGCTTGCTGTCAGTCTTGTTGTGAATGCGGTCAGCTGGCGTTCGCTCTCCCATCAGGAAGAGTCGTCTGGCTGGACTGTGCATACCTATGTCGTGCTGCAAAAGATGGATGCCATTGTTGCGTCGATGGTCAATCAGGAAACTGGTATTCGGGCTTACCTTCTGTCGGAAGCGGATGAAAAATTCCTTGAGCCGCAAAAGGCTGGCTTGAAGAGCTACGCCGATGCCTATGCGGCTGTTCGCGGCCTGACCTCTGACAATCCGGTCCAGCAGAAGCGTCTCTCCGATCTCGATGCGTTCGTTCAGGAATGGCAGGCCAAGGTCGTGTCAAAGGAACTTGCCCTGATGAAGGACCCGGCCACCCGGGAGCAGGGCCGCCAGCTGGAAATTTCCGGGGCGGGCAAGACCTATATGGATGGCATTCGCGCCAAGGCCAAGGAGATTGCCGATGAGGAAAGCGCGCTTCTCAGCGTGCGCCAGAAAGCTGCCGAGGAAGCCGCTTATGACGCCCGCCGCAATATCCTGATGGGCAGTGCAACGCTTGTCTTGTTGATCGGTTTCTCGCTTCTGCTCCTCAACAAGGGCATGATTGCGCCGCTGGCCCGGATCACCGCCTCAATGCGTGCGCTTGCAACCGGCGAGACAGCAATTGATATCCCGGGCATTGGTCGCCGCGACGAAGTCGGTCATATGGCCGATGCGGTTGAAGTATTCCGCAAGAACGCCATTGCCAATCGCGAGTTGGAAGAGCAGGCAACGGTCAACCGCCAGCAAACGGCACAGACCCAGGCTGCCCATCAACAGCGCGCGGAGCAGGAAGCGGCCAATCTGCGATTTGCAACGCAGACACTTGGCGAAGGCCTGAAGCGCCTGGCGCAGGGCGACGTATCCTTCCAGCTCAACGATGCTTTCGCCGCTGAATATGAATCGCTGCGCCAGGATTTCAACGCCTCGCTGGAACAGCTTGGAACGACGCTCGGCTCTGTTCTCCAGACCGTCGAAGGTATGGAAAACGGCACCCGTGAAATTGCCGATGGCACGAATGATCTGTCCAAGCGGACCGAGCAGCAGGCCGCAGCCCTGGAAGAAACAGCGGCGGCGCTTGACCAGATCACCGTCAATGTGACCAATTCATCGCAGCGCACAGAAGAGGCCCGCTCTGTGGCGATTACCGCCAACCAGAACGCCGTGCGGTCGTCGGAAGTCGTCAATCAGGCCGAAAACGCCATGAAGCGGATTGAGGAAAGCTCGCAGCAGATTTCCAACATCATCGGCGTGATCGATGAAATCGCCTTCCAGACCAACCTTCTTGCACTGAATGCCGGTGTCGAGGCAGCGCGTGCCGGTGAAGCCGGTAAGGGCTTTGCGGTGGTTGCCCAGGAAGTGCGTGAGCTGGCGCAACGGTCTGCCCAGGCTGCCAAGGAAATCAAGGGTCTGATCCAGAACTCCTCTTCGGAAGTCGATAGTGGCGTCAAGCTGGTGCGTGAAACCGGTGTTGCCCTGAAGTCAATCGGCGATCACGTGGTTCAGATCAACCAGTTGATGGAGGCAATCGCTACATCGGCAAGGGAACAGTCCACCGGTCTTGCCGAAGTCAATTCGGCGGTCAACCAGATGGACCAGACGACGCAGCAGAATGCGGCCATGGTCGAGCAATCGACCGCCGCTGCTGCAGCTCTTGCCACCGAAGCCAACCGTTTGAAGACGCTTGTCAGTCAGTTCCAACTTGCGGGTCGGAGGTCATTTGCCGGACATCCGGCAGTTGCCAGCCCATCGCAGCGTCCGGTTGCTTCTCCCGCCCGTGCTCTTGCCTCCAAGATCGGCAAGGCCTTCGGCGGAGGTGCATCGTCCGCCGCCGTGAAACAGGAATGGTCGGAATTCTGATCGAACTGTCCACCATGCTTGGTGGGTGTAAGTCAACAAAACGCCGCTGGCTTAATCGTCAGCGGCGTTTTGGTATTTAACACTATCCGGAGTATCGTCCGCTGAAGGGCTGCCGATGCTATCTTTAAGCCAGGCTATCCTGGGCCAGGGCATCAAGTGACAGCGCCGTGAACACCGTTGAAACGATACCCTTGGCGTCGAGGCCTGCCTTTTCATACATGACGTCAGGCTTGGCCTGATCCATCCATAGATCTGGCAGAACCAGACTGCGAACTTTCAGGCCGTGGTCGAGAAGACCCTCATTGGCCAGCATATGCAGGACCTGAGATCCGAACCCGCCAACAGCACCTTCCTCGACCGTGATCAGCACGGCATGGTGGCGGGCAAGCTGGCGGATCAAGTCGAGATCGAGCGGCTTGGCAAACCGGGCATCGGCCACAGTCGTCGGCAGGCCAGCGGCATCGAGATCTTCCGCTGCGACAAGACATTCAGCCAGCCGCGTCCCGAACGACAGCAGCGCCACTTTCGAGCCTTCCTTGATGATCCGGCCCTTGCCGATTTGCAAAATCTCGCCACGCTCCGGCATCTGGATACCAACGCCTTCGCCGCGTGGATAGCGGAAGGAAATCGGACCCTCATCATAGGCGGCGGCGGTGCGCACCATATGCTTCAGCTCTGCTTCATCCGCTGCCGCCATCACCACGAAACCGGGCAGGCTGGCCAGAAAACCGGTATCGAACGATCCAGCATGGGTCGGACCATCAGCGCCGACGAAACCGGCGCGGTCGATAGGAAAGCGTACCGGCAGACCCTGAATTGCCACGTCATGCACGACCTGATCGTAGCCGCGTTGCAGGAAGGTGGAATAGAGCGCGCAGAACGGCTTGTAGCCTTCGGCAGCAAGGCCGGCGGCAAAGGTCACGGCATGCTGTTCGGCAATGCCGACATCGAAGGTCCGATCCGGGAACAGGGTTTTCAGCTTGTCCAGCCCGGTGCCGGATGGCATGGCGGCGGTAATGCCGACGATCTTGTCGTCATGGCGGGCCTCTTCCACCAGTGCGTCGGCAAACACGGCGGTATAGCTCGGCGCATTCGGTTTGGCCTTGGCCTGGGTGCCGGTGATGACATCGAAGGTATTGACGCCGTGATATTTGTCGGCAGCGGCCTCGGCAGGCGCATAGCCCTTGCCCTTCTGCGTCACCACATGGATCAGCACAGGCCCCTTGGCGTTGTCGCGCACATTGCGCAGCACCGGCAGAAGGTGATCGAAGGAATGGCCGTCAATCGGGCCGATATGGTAAAAGCCCATTTCCTCAAACATCGTGCCGCCGGTCACATAGCCGCGTGCATGTTCGACGGCGCGGGTGATGGCCCGGTCGATATTCTTGCCGAGATAGGCAGTGAGTTTCTTGCCGATTTCGCGCATGCCCATATAGGTGCGCCCGGAGGCGAGCCGCGCCAGATAGGCACTCATCGCGCCTGTTGGTGGGGCAATCGACATGTCGTTGTCGTTGAGAATGACGATCAGCCGCGCGTCCAGCGCGCCAGCATTGTTCAGCGCCTCAAAGGCCATGCCCGCCGACATGGCGCCGTCGCCGATCACGGCGATGACCTTGCGGTCGGTCTGGCCAAGCTCGGCTGCCACAGCCATGCCAAGGCCTGCCGAAATAGACGTGGAGGAATGCGCGGCGCCAAACGGATCGTATTCGCTCTCAGTGCGCTTGGTAAAGCCCGACAGCCCATGTTCCTGGCGCAGGGTGCGGATGCGCGCCCGCCGCCCGGTCAGGATCTTGTGCGGATAGCATTGGTGTCCGACATCGAAGATCAGCCGGTCTTCTGGGGTGTTGAAAACCTTGTGGATGGCGAGCGTCAGTTCCACCACGCCAAGCCCGGCGCCCAGATGTCCGCCGGTCACCGACACGGCATCAATCATCTCGTCGCGCAGTTCACGCGCCACTTGCGGCATGTCCTTGTCTTCGATCTTGCGAAGGTCGGACGGAAACACGACCTGATCCAGCAACGGCGTGTTTGGCTTCGATGTCACAGGCTCCAGCCTCTTTCTCTCTTCATTCAGACTATCGGCTGCACAAGTTTCCTCCCGAATGCACTGCACGGCCTGAATGGTCCATGAATGGGGGAAATCATACAGTATTCAATGTCATTTCCCGCAAATCCTGTTGGTTTCCCAGGCGCTGAGCGCCGCTGTCAAACAGGAGGTCCAGGTTCATGATTGGGCAGATCCAGCAAAACTGCCCTATTGATGCATATAGGACTTAAATGTCCTTCGGCAAAGGGAGAAACGCATCTTCCTTGCGGCGGGCCTGCCAGGATCAGGCCTATTCCTTGTCCAGCGGCTCGGCACCAACAGGCTTGCCGGCCCGGTCCAGCCGGATTTTTTCGATGCGGTTTTCAGCGGCCGAGAGCAGTGCCTCGCAATGTTTCTTCAGCAACTCGCCGCGCTCGTAAATCGAGATGGATTCGTCGAGCGCCACATCACCGCGCTCCAGCCGGGCCACGATGCTTTCCAGTTCGGCCACGGCCTTTTCAAAGGAATAAGCTGCAATATCGGTGGCGGCAACGTCGGTCATACTCAACCCTTCATCAATCTCGAAATATGCATGCCAGCCGATTCGGCCAAGCCTTCCAGATCATAGCCGCCTTCCAGCAGGCTGACGACCCGGTTTTTGGCAAAGCGGTCGGCCACTTCCATCAGCCGCCCGGTTGCCCAGTCGAAGTCCTCGCCAACCAGATTGATCTGCGCCAGCGGGTCGCGGTGATGGGCATCAAACCCGGCGGAAATCAGGATGAGATCCGGGGAAAAATCATTGAGCGCCGTCAGCACCCGCGATTTGAACGCTTCGCGGAAATGGTCCGAGCCGCTATTGGCCGAGAGCGGCGCGTTGACGATGGTATTGTGCGGCCCGACCTCATCCTTCTTGCCCGTCCAGGGATAAAGCGGCATCTGGTGGGTGGAACAGAACAGCACGGATGGATCGTCCCAGAAAATATCCTGGGTGCCATTGCCATGATGCACATCCCAATCGACAATGGCGACCCGCTCGACACCATAGACCTGCTGGGCATGGCGGGCAGCAATCGCTACTGTATTGAACAGACAGAAGCCCATCGCCTTGGTTTTTTCCGCATGATGGCCGGGCGGACGGCCCGCCACGAACACATTGTCGGCGGCACCCGTCATCACATCGTCCACAGCGGCCATCGCCCCGCCGATGGCGGTCAGGGCGCATTGCAGGCTTTTCTGCGAGGCATAGGTATCGGCCTCCAGCTGGTTGATCCGGTCGTCCTCCTCCGGCACCTGCCGCATGACAGCGATGAAATGCTCTTCGGGATGGGCCAGCATGACAGCATCCTCATTGGCCTGCTGGGCCTGATGGCGCTCCAGGGCGGAAAAATTCGGATGCTCCAGGGCGATATTCAGCGAGCGCAGCCGGTCTGCCCGTTCAGGGTGGCCTTCCGGCGTGTTGTGTTCCAGAAAGATCGGGTTTTCATAGAGCCGGGTTGTCATGACGCATCCTCCTGTCGCACCAAACTTGCGCGACCAATCTCTTTTCCATTACATGAGCGATCACGGCATGGAGGGCAAGGGCAATGGCGAAAAGAGAACGGCTGGACGTGACCGAAACGGTGATCGGCCTGCGCGATGTCGGCATGGGGGGACGGTTGAGCAACAGCGCGCTGCTGGCGCTGTGCGAAGAAGCGCTCCATCGCTTCTGGCAGGCTCGGCCCGCAGACGATCAGGAGCCGGAGTTTCGCGCCACCAAATTCGAGGCGCGGCTTTTTGAAATGCTTGGACCGGGCGACCCGCTGCGCTTCACCGTGCAGGTGGACAAGATCGGCGGCAAATCCGTCGGCTTCGCCATTGCGGTTGAAAGCGGCAAGACCCGCGCCGCCGATGTCGAGATCACCTGGACAGCTGTGAACAAAGACAGTGCCGAACCGGTGGCGCTATCGGAAGCGCTGAGGGATTGGCTGTATCAGTGGTTGCCATAATCATCAGTCTGTCATCCATAACCCGGGCCGCTGTTTTGCTTTGCGAATGCGATACGCGGGAATGATGACAGACGTTTACACCCGCTTCGGCAGAAGCGGATAGCCGACCATCACGGCGCGGGCGGCGAGTGCTGCGATGGCGGCCTTGATCAGGTCGCCGGGCAGAAAGGCGAGCGAGCCGATCAGCACCTTGTCGATCGGGGTGCCGGCCACAAAGCTCCACCATGGCATGCCGCAGGCATAGACTACGCCGATACCGCCGATGATGCTGGCGGCAAAGAAGCCGATCGTCTGGCCGCTGGCGGTGGAGGAGGCACGGGCAAAACGTTCAGCCATCAGGCCGGTGACGAAAGCGCCGAGAATCCAGCCGAAAATATAGCCGCCGGTGGCGCCAAACAGCGCGTTCAGACCGCCGTGGCCGCCCGACAGCACCGGCAGGCCCATGGCGACCAGCAGCACGAACAGCGCATAGGCCAAGGCCCCGCGCTTGGCGCCGAGGATGCAGCCAGCCAGCATCACGCCCATAGACTGAGCGGTGATCGGTACCGGAATGAAGCCGAGCGGCACGGGCGGAATAAGCCCGAGGACAACGACGATGGCGGCAAACAGCGCAATCAGAACCAGGTCTCGCGTGGTCATGGTGATCTCCTCATCAGTCTGTTCTCTTTTCGTGACGGCGAATGCCGCGGGCGTCAATGGCCTCGGCGATGGAATCGGCCTCTTTCAAGGCCAGAATAAACAGAGGTCCCAGCATCCGGTGCAGCCGCACGGGAATGCCACGTGCTTGATGTGCGGCCTTCAGCGCCTCATAGCGGTCTGCGATGTCAGGCACGAAGCGCAGTGTCAGCCCCAACGCCAGGCTGATATCGGCGGCCCGGACCAGACCCAGCCGATCAAGCGGGGCGAGCAGCCGGTCAAGCGTCTCCATGTAGGCGCCAAGCGAGGTCGTCGCGGTAATGGCGCAGGCGAGAAACAGGATGGCGAGTAGCCGCAGTGTTAGCGTTGCCGAGGTTATAAGATCAAGCGCATAGATGTTGAACAGGCCAAGCACGGCAATGCTGATCAGCATCGGGCGGATGCGCCGCAAAGCCGCCCGCGCGCCAAGCCCCAGGCTGAAATAGAGCGCGCCGGTGACGCAGGCTGCAGTGGCCTGGAGCGGCATGGACAGGCTGAAGGCAAGGCCAAGGCCAAACACCAGCAGAATGGCCAGTTTCGCCCCGACCGGCATCCGGTGTAGCCAGCTATTGCCCTCGACATGAAGGCTGTTCAACATGCGGCGATCTCGCGGTAGCGGGCAATAGCCTCGCTTGCTGGGCCATCGAAGGCAAGCTTGGCGCGGTGAAACACCAGTACCCGCGAAAACCCGGCGATCAGGTCGAGATCATGGCTGATCACCAGCGCCTGTTCCTCCAGCGCCTCGATGGTGCCAGCCACCAGCGCCCGGTTTTTCAAATCGAGCTGGTTGGTCGGTTCATCGAAAATCACCAGATCGGGCCGAGTGACGAGAACAGCGGCCAGCGCCGCCAATTGCAGCTCGCCACCGGATAGTTCATGCGGGCGGCGGCGCAGCAGATGGGTTATGCCGAGCCTTGCCGCAACGCTGTCCACGGCCTCGTCCAGTGCCTTGCCTTTCAGCCCACGTGCCTTTGGCCCCATGGCAATATCCTCACCGATCAGCGGCAGGATGATCTGATTGGCCGGGTTCTGGAAGATGAAGCCGGTGCGTGCCTGCACGGCCTTGGCGTCTTTTACCGTGTCCAGCCCATCCAGCGTCACATGGCCAGCACTCGGCTTGACCAACCCATTGATCAGCCGGGCAAAGGTGGATTTGCCTGATCCATTCAGGCCGATGACCCCGATCCGCTGTTCGCCGAAGGTGATGGTCAGCGGTTCGAGCGCCACATGGCCGTCGAAACTGGCGCTGGCCTGATCGAAATGGATCTGCACGATGTCGTTACCCTGCGTTGACTGCCCTGTTCTATAGCCCGCAGACCGACAAAGGCAAATCCGGGTTTTTACCATTTACAGCCGCCTTGCGATTTGATCGGATGGGTTATCCGACCCATTCCCGAAGGAACCGCCCGTGACCTCATCCTTTCATCAGCCTGTCGATGCCGCTGAAGTGCCGCGTTTTGCTGGACATGCCACCTTCATGCGTCTGCCTGCCGTGACCTCGGCTGAAGGGCTTGATATCGCGCTGATCGGCATTCCCTGGGATGGCGGCACCACCAACCGGGCCGGCGCCCGCCATGGACCGCGTGAAGTGCGCAACCAATCCAGCCTGATGCGCCGGGTGCATCATGTCTCAAAAATCGAGCCGTTCAGCCTTGCCAATATTGCCGATGTGGGGGATGTGACCGTCAACCCCATAGACCTGATGCTGGCGCTTCAACAGATAGAAAACGGCGTGGCGGCAGTTGTCGCTGCCGGTGCGCTGCCGCTCTGCGCCGGGGGCGATCATTTGACGACACTGCCGGTGCTACGGGCGGTGGCGAAATCGCGGCCGGTCGGGCTCATTCATTTTGATGCCCATTCCGATACCAATGACAGCTATTTCGGCGGCCAGCGCTTTACCCATGGCACGCCCTTTCGCCGCGCCATCGAGGAAGGGCTGCTTGATCCGAAACGCATGGTGCAGATCGGCATTCGCAGCTCCAATTACGAAGTCGATGAACATCAATGGGCCAAGGACCAGGGTATTCGCATCATCTATATGGAGGAGTTCGTCGCCCGCAGCGCAGCAGATGTGATGGCGGAAGCCCGCGCCATTGCCGGTGATGGCCCGACCTATGTTAGCTTCGATATCGACTGCATCGATCCCTCGATGGCGCCGGGAACCGGCACACCGGAAATCGGCGGCTTCCTGACCCGCGAAGTGCAGGCCATGGTGCGGCTGCTGGAGGGCGTCAATATTGTCGGTGCCGATGTGGTGGAAGTCGCACCTCCCTTCGATGTCGGTGGCATGACGGCGCTGGCCGGTGCAACCATGATGTTTGAACTGCTCTGCATCATGGCCAAGGCGGTGGCGGATCGGCGATGAAAGCACTTTTCAAGAGAAAGCCATCTTGAACAAAAAGAGAACATACCCTATCGTCAGCTTATGGCGATAGGGATAGACAACAGCACAGCACGGCGGATTTTTCTGGAGCGGCAGGGGCTTTCCCGGCCACCGGGGCGAGCGTTGAGCCGTCAGGGCCTGCTGGCGCTGATTACCGATCTTGGCTTCGTGCAGGTGGATAGTATCGGCACGGTGGAGCGGGCGCATCACCAGATCCTGTTTTCGCGCCACCAGACGTACAAACGCGAAGATCTGACCGCTTTGCTGGAGCAGGACAGGCTGCTGTTCGAGCATTGGACCCATGATGCTTCGATCCTGCCTTCAGCTTTCTTTCCTTATTGGAAGCATCGGTTCCGGCGCGAAGAAAGCCTGATTCTGGAGCGCTGGCGAACCTGGCGCGAGCCGGGCTTTGAGGCGGCTTTCGAGGAAACCTACCGGCGGATTAACGAGGGCGGCCCGGCCTTGTCGCGGGACATGAAGGAAGGCGACCATAAATCCGGCGGCTGGTGGAACTGGCATCCGTCGAAAACCGCGCTCGAATTTCTCTGGCGTACCGGCAAGCTATCGATTTCTGGTCGGGAGAACTTCCAGAAGATTTATGATCTGACGGAGCGCTGCATTCTTCCGGACCATTTGCAGGCCGAGGTGACGCAGGAAGCGTTCATCGATTGGGCCTGCCGCGAAGCGCTGATCCGGCTAGGCTTTGCCACGTCAGGTGAAATCGCCGCTTTTTGGAACCTTGTCAGCCCGCAGGAGGCAAAACTCTGGCTGGAGACTCATCGCGCTGAGCTTGAGGAGATCGAGATTGCCCCCGCCGATGGCGGAAATCCGCGCCCTTCCTTTGCGCTGGCGGATTGGCTGGAAACACTGACCACTCCACCAGAGCCACCCGCCCGCATCCGCGTCCTCAGTCCTTTCGATCCGCTGATCCGCGACCGGGCCCGCACCGAACGGCTATTCGGCTTCTTTTACCGGATCGAAGTCTTTGTACCCGAACCGAAACGGCAATATGGCTATTATGTCTTTCCGCTGCTGGAAAATGACCGACTGATCGGCAGGATCGACATGAAAGCCAATCGCAAGGCCGGCACGCTGGACGTGAAGCGGCTATGGTTGGAGCCTGGTATCAGGCCATCGACCGGACGGTTGGAAAAGCTTGACCAGGAATTGGCAAGACTTGCGCGATTTACCGGGGTGGAGGCGGTCGTGTATGGTGATGGCTGGCTCAGTTCTTGATGGGCTGTCCGGCACGATCCGTCAGGGTTTTGACGAAATTGACCTTGGTCACGACCATGTCTTTGTCGCTGTAATGGACAATTTCGTTGGCGGAGCGGGTGCCGACCACCAGATAGACGCAATCCGCATTGGAGCGGTTTTCCAGGCAATGGCCAAGGGGAACACCGGCCTTGAACGTTGCGGCATCGCCCGGGTTCATCTCGGTGACCACATCGCCTTCAAGCAATGTGGCAGTCCCCTGGAGCATATAGAGGAATTCGTCTTCCTGTTCATGCCAGTGCTTGTGAGATGAGCGGGAGCCGGGCGGCAATGTTTCCAGGAGCGCGCCGAATTGCGTCAAGCCGCCTGCATCGCTTAAGCGCCTTGCGCTATAGGGCCCAAGCTCGGCGTTAATACCTTCCGCGGTTCCAATATCCAACGGCGCGTTTTCGGCTTTGATAACAGGCATGGTTCCCTCAACCGTTTTGCAGCTGTTCCATACCGATAGATAACGCAAAAAGGGGTGTGCCGCCACACACCCCTCTTTCGCGTAGCCATGGCTGAACCGTGGCTACTCCTCGTCCGTATCCATATATTCCAGATAATGCGCTTCGATCTGTTGGATCGGAGACGCCGCTTTTGCCTCGTCGATGGCCGTCGAGGCGCTGGTTTTTACGCCAGCTGTTTTCTTGCTTGAATCCAGGCTCCAGAGCGCGTTGGCCAGGGAGGCGGATAACAGTGTGCTGGTGGAGTTTCCACCGGCAGAGCGCGAGCGGGGCGTGGTCGCAGACTCTACTGCAACATCCTCAACGCTTGACGCGCCATGAATGTAGCGGCTCTGATACTGTGAATTGCCAAGGCTGCTGTCGATCCTCATCGCAGGCCCTTTCTGTTCGCTTCGTTAACCCTTTATTAACGATCGAAGCTTGCGCGAGGCTTGCGTCAGGTCCGGCTTTTCCGAGAAATTGTGGAGCCACTAGGCATTTTCACTAGATCTAGTTTTATCAATATTTTCTACTGAAGAAAATAGGAATTTTCCGCCAATTCTGTTAGAATTTGTAAAGATCAATTCGAATTATACAACTATTCGGCGTTCGAGATCTGCAAGACTTGAACTATACTACGGTGGGAAGCTTCGCCGACAATGCCTTCAGGCAAAGCTCGAAAGCCGTCAGATCGCTATAGAGCTGGTCTGCTTGGGCCTGATGGGTAAAAATCGGCCCGCCCCGGCGTTCGATCCCGCCATGCAGCATAAGATTTTCGATCATATCGAAATCCTCCAATGACAGGCCATCCGGCCCGCGCTTGCGCTGGTCAGGACCGAGTGTCACCTTGCCCTGATAAAATCCGGCGGTGCGGGCATAGTGATTGTCGACGATATTGGTATAGGCAGCGACGAGCTTGCCCTGCGCGCACATATAGCCCAGCTCGAAAGCCGTGCCGGGATCGGCGGCAATGCCACGGAACGGCGTGAGATTGGCAATCACCCCATCGGCCCGGTTCATCATATCCTCATCGACGGCACTGATTTTCAATCCGAACTCATGCAAGGTCGGGGCTGGCTCAATGGAAATGTCGCCGGGGCAGATCGGCTCGAACCCATAAGCCCGCGTCATCTCAGCCTTGGCATCGAGCACCTCGCGGGCATCGGCTAGAAACACTTCGGGACCGGCGAGATAGAGCTTGAGTGACATGGATTGGGTTCCTGGAGAATTGTAGTTGTCGCGCGAGTTTTGCGCGGAACAGACTCTTACCTGCCACTGAGTCTGCCGAAAGGGTAGCACTTTTTCTGCCTATCCAGGGCTTTCGAGGCGGATGGTCGTCGCTCCTGATCCTGTATCCACCCCAGGAATATCCTACCTATTGGTCGCAACCCAGTTTTCCGGCAATGCATTCACAGGGTTTCCTGGAAAACGTTTTGCAGTCTCTTCTTTGACTTTTCGTTCCCGCCAAACAGGCCCTCCAACGTGCCACAAGGCCTCATCCGGGGAAAAGTCGGCAGTCAATCTTGCAGGAATGTGATACTCAGCATCCCACGCAGCCATCACCTCCAGCATTTGGATTGCCGGATCATCGATTGTCGTGTCATAGCTTGGAACCCCATCTCGCCAGACGGTGACCTTCAAGGTAAATTCAGGCCATTGGACGGTGGGCCTTGGAGCAGCGAGTTCGGAAACAGGAAAGCGCCCAAGCTTTTTCCATGCGCCGGAACGGAGCGCCCGAGTTATCGAGGAAGGAAAAACCATTATCACCGCCATGACGGGCGAATTGATAATGTTGTCTACTGTCGTGATCGTTCGATCATTGCGACGAAAAAATGCGATTTCCTTATCCGCATTGACTTGCCCGTAATAAATCCACTCCTGCCCGCCAGCTATGGCGTAGAGGGTTCCAGCTTTCATGTCGGCTCTGGCCTTGGGATTGCTTTCGAACATGACATCAAACATGTCTTGCCCGAAAAGCAAGGTCAATGACATACCCTCGGGCAGGCATCAGGAAATGTCCGCAGCGACATATGATTTACGCAATTTCGGTTTCCGAGATTTTGATGCCGAAGCCCTCCAGGCCGACGTAATGGCGTTCACGCGAGGCCATCAGCCGGATCGAGGTGACGCCGAGATCTTTCAGGATCTGGGCGCCGAGGCCGATTTCCAGCCATTCGCTTTCGCGCGTCTGGGCTTCCTGATGGGCCTCGCGGTCGTGCATGCCTGCCCTGGCCGTCGTGGAGGCGCCAACCCCGACGGAGCCTTCGCGTAGATAAACGATAATGCCGCGGCCTTTTTCTGCGATCCGTTTCAGCATGCTATCGATCTGGCGGGCACCGCCGAACACATCGGCACCGACATTTTCCAGATGCAGACGCACGGGAATATCGACGCCGTCGCGGATGTCACCAAATACCACCGCCAGATGCTGCATCGGGTCCCAGGGCAGGGAATAGGCATGGGCCTTGGCCGGGCCATAAGCCGTCTGGATCTCGAAGGTCGACATCAGCTGGATCAGGGTTTCCTTGCGCTGGCGATAGGCAATCAGGTCGGCGACCGAGATCTGTTTCAGCTTGTGCTTTTCGGCAAAGGCTGAGACCTGCGGGCCACGCATGACCGTGCCGTCGTCATTGACCATTTCCGAGATCACGCCGATCGGCGGCAGGTTGGCCAGTCGGCAGAGATCGACGGCTGCTTCCGTATGGCCGGACCGCATCAACACCCCACCTTCGCGCGCCACCAGCGGGAAAATATGGCCGGGGCGGACGAAATCGGCAGGACCAACATTGGGATTGGCGAGATTGCGCACCGTCAGCGTCCGGTCATCAGAGGAAATCCCGGTCGTGGTGCCATGCTTGAAATCGACGCTGACCGTAAAGGCTGTCGTATGGGCGCTGTCGTTTTCGGCGACCATGGCCGACAGGTTCAGCCGCTTGGCTTCCTCCTTCGGCATTGGGGTGCAGACGATGCCTGACGTATTGCGGATGATGAAGGCCATTTTCTCCGACGTGCAATGTACGGCGGCAACGATCAGGTCACCTTCGTTCTCGCGGTCGTCGTCATCGGTGACAATGACGATTTCACCGGCTTCAAAAGCCCGGATAGCGTCAACGACACGGGTCTGCTCATAGGTCATGATCGATTTCCTTACTTCAAACGACCGGTTTGGCCACGGTCGCGCAGATAATGATCCGCCAGCGCACACGCCACCATCGCCTCGCCAACCGGCACGGCCCGGATGCCGACGCAGGGGTCGTGGCGGCCCTTGGTGCGAATATCGACATTCCGGCCTTGCGAATCGATGGACTGGCGCTCGGTGACGATGGACGAGGTCGGCTTGATGGCAAACCGCGCCACAATGGGCTCGCCAGTGGAAATCCCGCCGAGAATGCCGCCAGCATGGTTGGACAGGAAAATCGGCTGCCCGTCATTGCCCATCCGCATCTGATCGGCATTTTCCTCGCCGGTGATTTCGGCGGCACCAAAGCCATTGCCGATTTCAACACCCTTGACGGCATTGATCGACATCAGCAGCGCGGTAATATCCTGGTCCAGCTTGGCATAGATCGGTGCGCCCAGCCCGGCCGGCACGCCTTCGGCCACCACCTCCACCACGGCACCGACCGAGGAGCCCTGCTTGCGGATCTGATCGAGATAGTCTTCCCAAACGGGAACGATCTTCGGGTCCGGTGCAAAGAACGGATTATTGCCGACCTCGGCCCAATCCCAATTGGCACGATCGATCTTGTGGGTGCCGATCTGTACCAGCGCGCCGCGAATGGTGACGCCGGGCAGAACCAGGCGGGCAATGCCGCCCGCTGCCACCCGCGCTGCCGTTTCGCGCGCCGAGGAGCGTCCGCCACCGCGATAATCTCGAATGCCATATTTCAGGTCGTAGGTATAATCGGCATGGCCGGGGCGATATTGCTGAGCGATTTCGCCGTAATCCTTGGATCGCTGGTCAGTATTGTCGATCATCAACGAAATCGGTGTGCCGGTGGTGATCATCGAGCCGTCGTCCTGCGGCATGACGCCGGAGAGCACTTTGACCAGATCGTCTTCGCGCCGCTGGGTGACGAACCGCGACTGGCCGGGCTTGCGCTTGTCGAGCCAGACTTGCAGGTCTTCGAGTGTGAATTTCAGGCCGGGGGGACAACCGTCCACCACTGCGCCAAGGGCTGGACCATGGCTTTCGCCCCAGGTGGTGACACGGAAAAGGTGACCGAAACTATTATGCGACATATGCTGAAACCGGGTCCGCTTTGCCAGGGGATAAGCCCTGCCTTTTACAAGGCCCCACTCTTAGTAGAAAAGCTGCGAGCGTGAAAAGCCTTTCTTTGCGGCAATGGCGCAAAAACCGGAAAAGCTTTGCGTGAATTGGGGTTTATGACGCCATCTGGCGGTCTGTCTGCAAGGCGAAACGGCCGAATTCCTCGAAGGGCAGTGGTTTTGCAAAAGCGTAGCCTTGCAAGAGGTCGCAGCCCAATTCGCGCAGGATCTGGGCATGGGCGGTGCTTTCGACGCCCTCGGCCACGGTTGCCACTCCAAGAGAGCGTGCAATGTCGATGATCGAGCGCACCATGGCCCGTTCCCGGCTGGAATTGAGCAGGGGCATCACCAGTTGCCGGTCGATTTTCAGCCGCTTGGGTTGCAGTTTCAAAAGGCTGATGATCGACGTGTGGCCAGTGCCGAAATCGTCGATTTCGATGTCGATGCCCAGCGCTTTGATCCGCTCGATATTGGTGGTGGCAATATCCTCGCTTTCATCGAGAAAGATCGATTCGACCAGTTCGAAGGAAATTTCACCGGGCGAAATGCTGAGGCCTTCCAGCGTCTCGATCAGCCCGGCATCATGCAGCCGACGGGACGAGACATTAACGGAAATCTTGGGGAGTTTCACACCCATGGCGGCCCAGCGCATCTTGTCCTTCAGCGCCAGTTCCAGCACGATCTGGTCGATACGTGCCATGACATTCAGGTCTTCCGCTACTTTCAGGAAGCTATTGCTGGGCAGGATGCCGCGGGTCGGATGCTGCCAGCGGACCAGCGCCTCGGCGCCGACCAGTTCCATGCTGTTGGCGCAGAATTGCGGCTGATACCAGGCGGTGATCTCGTCATTTTCCAGAGCGTGCAGCAATTCATCGGCGATACGCTTCGAGCTGACAATATTGGCCTGGAGATTTTCGGTGAAGAATTGGAAACAGTTGCGACCCTGCCGCTTGGCTTCATAGAGCGCCAGGTCGGCATTGATCAGGATCTTTCGGGCATCGGTTCGCAGTCCCTTGGCCTCGGCAATGCCGATGGAAACGCCGCAGCGACAGATGAAGCCTTCGAAATCCACGGGAACGTTGATGTCCTCGATGATGCGTTCGGCAAGCTCGGCGGCGGCCTTGGCATCGATTGGCCCATGCAACAGAACCACGAATTCGTCTCCGCCAATCCGCGCCACCAGATCGCCGCTGTTCATGTGGCGCGACAGAACCCGTGCCGCATTGACCAGCATGGCATCGCCTGCGGCGTGGCCCAGCGTGTCGTTGATTTCCTTGAACCGATCCAGATCGAGATGCAGGATGGTGAAGCGGCTTCTGTTTGCCTGGGACTGCCGCGTCAGGCTATCCAGGGCGATATCCAGCTTGCGACGATTGGCAAGGCCAGTCAGGGGATCATGCAAGGCATTGAATTCGATCCGGTTCTTGGTCAGTTCAAGCTCGATATTGCGCGCTTCCGCCTCGGCCTTCGCCGTGCGCAATTCTTCCGTCAGCAGCACATCGGCTGTCACATCGAAGCTGATGCCGATCAGCTTTTTGCGTCCGTTGCGGTCAATATGCACCTGGCCAACGGAGCGCACCCAGCGCGTCCCGCCCTTTTCCAGCGGCACCCTTTGGCTGGTGTTGAGGCGCGTATGTTGCTCTACAGCGTTGCGCGCGGCTTCCATCAACATCTCATGATCGTCTTTGTGAACCTTGCTCAACCATAGGGCGTCGGAGATGTGTCCGGTGGTGACCGGAATATTGTAGAGATGGCACATGCGTTCGTCCCAGACGGTGTGGCCTGTGGAAAAATCATGTTCCCAGACGCCGCAGCCATAGGAATCCAGCGCCAGTTCAAACCGATAGGACAGGCTTTCCAACTGCTGCTCTCGGATGGACAACTCGTCCAGGGCCAGTTCCAGCTCCGCATTCTTGATGTCGGAGCTCTCCTTGGCAGCTCGGAGGTCATTTTGCATGGCGACATCGGCAGTAATGTCCCAGACGAGACCCGTCACACGGTTATGCCCGGAGGCATCCGCATGGCTGCCGACGGAGCGCAAGGTGCGGATCGCGCCGCTCTCCAGCACGACCCGATAATCCTGGCTGTTTTCGCCTTGCTGGCAGGCCAGAACATGGGTTTGCGCCTTGGCGCGGTCTTCGGGATGCACTGTTTCCAACCAGCGGGCCATGTCCTGATCGATATCGCCGCCGCTGCCTGCTCCATGCAATTGTGCGGCACGGCTGTCCTGATGGAGGGTCGGATTGCCGGTTGCAAGTTCCCACATGCCGATGTTGGAACTGTCCATGGCCAGTTCGAAACGCCGGGTCAGCGCCCGGTACTTGTCTTCCATCTGCTTTAGCGCGCGCCGGCGTTTGGCGCGGGAGATGACAAGCACAGCTATGCCGCAGAGCGGGGCCGCAAAAGCCAGATCCACGGTAACCAGCGTCATGACGAAATTACTGTGATCCTGCGGTTTCTGCTGCCAGCCTGCACGGGGGCGGCCAAACACTTGCAGCGTCCCGCCTTGAAGCGCCATGGTCAGTATTTCCGGGTTTTCCCCGGTCATATTTTGCTCAGCCATGTTCTGCTTGGCCAAATCCGGCCTGGTCAAATCCTGTGCCGCGAGCGATGGGCTACCAAAAACAGTGCGCGTACCGGATGCGGTCTGCACCATGACGGCAATCTCGATAGCCGGTCCGTTGCCGATCGGAGCTGTGGCGCCATCGGCGATGGCAGACTGGATGAATTTGGCGGTATCCAGAATGGCACGGACATGGATAGGGGAGGGCGTCGCATCGGCGGCCGTGAGATCCAGTTGCAATTGCCCGTCATCCAGCATTCGCATATCCGTGTCCGAATCCGAACCGATCGTCATGCTGGTCTTGGGTGAGAGCCCTTGCTGCGTCCACACCTGTTCCACGACAGTGCCTCGGGCCAGCGCTAAAACTCGAAATTCTGGACGTTCCCTGAGAATACCGCGAACAAGCCCCTCCGTTTGCGGCGAGGCCAGTGCGCCTTCAAGCGGTGACAGTGCATGGGTAACGTGCCGGAGCGCGAAGAAATTCTCCTCGGTTCTTTGGGTCATCATCCCGCGGACCCGCTGCAGGTCCGCTTGGACTTGCCCGCGCAATTGGCTGCGGTAGTCGGTGATATTGAGATAACCGATATAGGCAAGCAGGCTTGTCAGCAGGACTAAAGCCAGGGCCAATAACACCATCGCCACATTGTTGGAACGGCGTGTTTGGACATCGGCGGGATTTGCGAATTCTGTCATTATCCTGCCATACACATTATACTAAGGCATCGAAGATGATCACACATCTTCGGCTTATAAGAATTTCTGATATCTCGCATGCAGCAGAGACGTTATATTCGGCCATTTATTCTGCCTGAAACATCTGATGCTATGCTTTGATCTTAGGTAATATGATATTGTAACGGTTGTTAATTTAGCATTTATATTAGTTGAAATCAGTGGAATTTAAAAGGTATCGTCAATAAAACGTGAGTGAAGGGATGGCGCTGTTCATGACTGGAACATTGGCGCAGGACAGTCTGCTGTGTTTAGCGGTGGGAATGCTTGCATCGGCCTTTATGGATGGCTCTTGATCTGTTGTTTGCCGTTTGTGTTTTTGGAAAAAGTATGCAGTAGAATTTACGTTGGGAAGTGGATACCGGTTTTCTGGCCGATGCTGCAGAGCCTTGGGATGAAATAAAAATTCTGGGTGGGAGACGCTACCCTCGACTATCGCGCCACGCTTTAATACCAAGTCATCGAAGATGCTCGTGCATCCTCACCTGACAAGAATTTCGAATATCTCAAATGCGGCAACGGCTTGAGATATTCGAAACCGGAATCCGAGCCGCTATCCTCAATGACTCTTCTGATGAGTGCCGGGGATAAGTGCAGGCGAGGGGAAAATTCCGCCACATTCGGAGGCTTATTTGCAAGTACGTGACGATTCTAGACCGAAAGCAGGGGCAAAAACCATGCGCTTCCTTATCGCTATGCTGTTGCTGGCCGGCAGCCTGTTTGCGCCAATGGGTGCGCTTGCGCAAAGCGATGACGTGGAATCGACGATCAAGTCGATCAGCACCGAAAAGCTGACCCTGACGCTGGAGGACGGCAAAACCTATTCGGTGCCAGCGGAATTCAATTTCGACGGCTTGACGACCGGCGTCAAGGTTGTGGTTTATTACACCATGGTCGATGGCAAGCGCGTTGTGGACGATTTGCAGGTCGTCAACTGACGCCGATCTGTCACTGCCAATTCAGGCTATTGTTTTCAAGGTCGATCAGGAGAATCCTGTCCTGGGGGATTGGCATGGCGCAGGCCTCGTTGGCATCGACATTGCCGATCAGGCGGAACAGGCTGCGGATAACGCCGCCATGGGTCACGGCCACGGTTGGCTGGCGGACCGAGGCAAGCCAGGCACCGGTGCGCCAGGACAGGATCTCATAGCTTTCAGCCCGTTGACCAGGAGCAATGAAGTCCCATTTGCCCTGGGACCGCTGTTTGACCCGCTCTGGGTACAGCTCTTTCAATTCGCGGGTCGTATGACCTTCCCAGTCGCCAAAGCAGATTTCCTTCAGCCGGTCGTCGAGCCGGTAACGCTTGGGGTCGAGCCCCATTTCGGTGCGAATCCGCTCCATGGTCTCGCGGGTTCGGCCAAGAGGGGAAGCGACGAAATCGAATGTATCGACTCTATCCCCCAGCACATGGCGCAGGGTTTCGCCATTGCGCATTGCCTGGCCGCGACCGGTGGCGTTCAACGGAATATCCGTCTGACCCTGAAACCGGCCTTCGGCGTTCCAGTCCGTCTGTCCGTGGCGAATGACGTAAAGCAGCACGGCAGACGAACCTTCCAAGCCTGTTTGCGGCCTTTTTATCCGGGACTTAATCCTTGACGACCGACATATCAGGCGCGTCCACGGCCTTCATGCCGACCGTGTGATAGCCGCAATCGACGTGATGAACTTCGCCGGTCACGCCGCTCGACAGGTCCGACAGCAGATAAAGGCCGGATGTGCCGACTTCGTCGGTCGTGACATTGCGCTTCAGCGGCGAATTATATTCGTTCCACTTCAGGATATAGCGGAAATCGCCGATGCCGGAAGCTGCCAAAGTCTTGATCGGACCGGCCGAAATGGCATTGACGCGAATGCCGCGCTTGCCCATGTCGACGGCGAGATAGCGGACACTGGCTTCCAGCGCTGCCTTGGCCACGCCCATCACATTATAATGCGGCATGACTTTTTCCGCACCGTAATAGGTCAGCGTCAGCAATGCGCCGCCGTCGTTGAGGATGGCTTCTGCCCGCTTGGCGACAGCGGTAAAGGAATAAACCGAAATATCCATGGTGCGGGCGAAGTTTTCGCGGCTGGTATCCAGGTAGCGGCCAGTCAACTCGTCCTTGTCGGAAAAGGCGATGGCGTGCACGACGAAGTCGATCTTGCCCCACTTGTCCTCGACATTCTTGAAGACGGCATCGACACTTTCCAGATCGGTCACGTCGCAATCGCCTGCCATGAAGCCCTCAAGCTCCTGGGCCAGCGGCTCGACACGCTTCTTCAACGCCTCGCCCTGCCACGTCAGCGCGATCTCCGCGCCTGCATCCCGGCAGGCCTTCGCTATGCCCCATGCGATGGAACGATTATTGGCAACACCCATGATGATGCCACGTTTGCCTGCCATGAGGCCCGAAATTTGAGCCATTATTTGCTCCTTGAGACTTCTATCGAACCTGCCTATCGCATAGGCCGATCCTTGGTTCAAGCTGTGCTACACCTGTCTTCATGGGAGAGAGGCAACAAATACTGTAAGGAGCGGTAACAAAGGGTGTGGCTATCACTGTGTGATTACAGCGAAATTCGGTTTACCCCGTCATTTTTCCGGGGGGCGGAAACTACAGGAAAAGCCCGTGCTTCATCACTTTCATCAGATCCGTGACTTTTTCGTCCGGTTTTTCCCAGAGCACGACCCTGATTTCGACCACCAATGCGCCCCGTTCGTCCGGGCCGCTGGGCAGGCCTTCGCCGTCGATGCGAATGCTCTGGTCTGAGCCGCTCCAGGCCGGCACTGTAATGTCGAGAGGACCTTGCGGCCCTTCGATCACCGTGTCGCATCCCAGCACGGCATCCTCAAGCTTGATCGGTACGACGCAGTGAATGTCATAGCCATCGACGCTGAAGGCGTGGCTTTTCAACACCCGCAGCGTGACCAGCACATCGCCTGTTAACATGCCCGGCACTTTCAGCCCCCTGCCGGACAGCCGGGCAATGCTGCCATCAGTGTAACCCGCCTCCAGCGGCAGCCTCACCTCGCGTCCATCGCTCAGCTGGACGGAAATGGTGTTGTGTTGCAACAGGTCGTCAATGGCAATGGTGGCCTCGACCATGATGTCGGGGGCCTTTTCCAGAACCGGCGGCGCCGGTTTGCGAATGCGGCGCACCAGCGACGAAATCAGGCCAAGAACCGGAAGTGCAAAGCCGCGTGACCGGTTGCCGTCTTCGCTTGCCTCGTCTTCGCCCCTTCGCTGTTCGGTCTGGCGCTGCTCTGTCTGGGCGGCGCCAAAAATCTTCGAGACGGCATCGTCTGCGGCATCCGGGCTGGCGGGGCGGCTGGCGGTCGTCGTTTCGGCTGCGTCCGGGCCAGCTTTTGCGGTTTCCGGCTTTGCTGCGGCCTGGGGCTGGGCTTGAGCCTGAGCTTTGGCCGAGGCGTTGGCGCTTGCTGTTGCGTCGGCCGATGCATTGGCGGCCTGGGCTTCGGCCGATTGCGCGCGGGCACGGGCGGCCTCAACCTTGACATTCAGCATTTCGGCGGCTTTTTCAGCCTTGGCCTTTTCCGCCTCGATGCGCGCCAGATCGGCCATGATGCGCTCCGCATTGGCCTTGGCCTGGCGGGCGCGCTCAGCGGCGGCGCGGGCTTCCTCGCGTTGTTGCATGATCGTCTGTTCGCGTTTCATGGCGTCCATCTTCGAGCGTTGCTGGTCGTAGCGGCTTCGTTTGGCGGGGTCCTTGAGCACATCATAGGCCTGCCCGATCTCCGCAAACCGTTGGGTTGCCGTCGGATCCTCCCTGTTTTGATCGGGATGAGAGGTTTTGGCTTTCGAGCGCCAGGCAGCCTTGATCTCGTCAGTACCAGCATCACGCTGCACGCCGAGAATGGAGTAGGGATCACGCATTTTACCACCAACCAAATACAAGAGCGGTTCAATTGAGATCTGTCCGGGTCACGACATCGCACCCGTAAGGGGAAATATGATGTACCGTAACACTTTCAATCTGTTGCGGAAATTTCAGAACAAAAGATTTTTGCCCAGCAATTTCGCAGAAAGGTGAATCATTCACGCTCATACGTGGCAAGCATTGTCTTTATCTGTCTCGCCACGGGACATGATTATATTAGGAAGCAGATGCTAACCAGTGGTTACGCTTGGGGAATAATTCCTTGAATCAGGCTTTGATGCCAATGGAATTTACGCAATGGGTGCTGCCTTCAGCGGCTATGACCGTTAGCAAGTCACGGAAAGCCGGTGCAATCGGCGTTTTTACAGCACGGAATTGCCGATCTCAGGACTGCTTGTCGAAATTCACCAATTGCCACTGGCCATCGCCGGCCAGGCAGGTGCGGCCATAGAATTTGGCAATGCCGTCATAGGCATGGCGGCTGGTGACGAACACCCGGCAGATCACGCCATTGCTGCGATCCTCGGAAATCGAGTTGATCACACCGGCGCTTCCCGTTGTGGTATTGGCCCAGGGAACCGGGCTCGGGCCCAGTTTTTCAAGATCGGCGGAAGAGACCGCGTTGCGCACCGTATCCTGGTCGGACCGCTTTTCCGGTTCGTTTGGAATGGTGCCGGTTGAAATCGACCGATCGACCTTTGGCGTATCGCCTCCGAAGTCCATGACGCCACCGACACAGCCGCCCAACATGAGGCAAAGCGCTGCCATGGCCATAAAATGACCGCTGGTGGCCCAGCGTCCCTTTCTGCATCGATCCGGCTTTGCTATGTCTCTCAAGACCTGTCCTGTCCTTCATGCGTCGTTGGCGGCGCGGGCATATGCGGAGCATTTAACATAATATGTCGCAAAATGAGTTAACAACCGGTGACTTTACCGAGGAGCATGAGCCTTTTGGCTTGTTCGAAACGTGGCTCACGGAGGCGAAGGCCTCCGAGATCAACGATCCCAACGCTGTCGCATTGGCGACAGTCGATGAAAGCGGCCTGCCAAATGTGCGCATGGTGCTGCTGAAAGATTTCGATCAAAACGGATTCGTCTTCTATACCAATTTCGAGAGCCAGAAGGGTACGGAGATTCTTTCCCAAAAGAAAGCCGCGATGTGCTTTCACTGGAAATCCCTGCGACGCCAGGTGCGGTTGCGCGGCGAAGTGGAGGTCGTGTCCGACGCCGAGGCCGATGCCTATTACCAGACAAGACCGATCGGCAGCCGGATCGGCGCCTGGGCCTCGAAACAGTCGCGGCCGCTGGAGAGCCGGTTTGCGTTGGAAAAAGCGGTTGCCGAATATACGGCGCGCTATGCCCTGGGATCTATTCCCCGTCCAGCCCATTGGTCGGGTTTCCGGATCAAGCCATTGACCATCGAATTCTGGCGTGACGGTAAATTCCGGCTGCATGACCGGATCGAGTTTCGCCGCGAGGCGCTGGGGCAGCCCTGGAACAAGGTGCGTATGTATCCTTGATCTCGCAAGGGTTGTGTTTCCCCTGTGTCACGCAGCCGGTTTGCGTGACATCAGGCGAATTTGCGTGACATCAGGCGAAAGGGAATGCCCGATGCCAGCGTCCGGACCGTGGCTGGCGTCTGGAAATGACCATTGAGTGAAATGCGCGGCAGGGCGTGCAGGCCCGCTCCGTCACTTGCAAACAATGTCGCGGGCCGGGTGGTGACTGCCAGACGGAAACCGGCCTCGCGCACCAAATCGATGGTACGGCGATCGACGCTACGGCCATCGCCATAGGGATAGGCGAAACTGACCGGTCGCGTTCCGGTCACGGTTTCGAGATAATCGGCGCAGAGTTTCAACTCCTGCTGCACCGTTTCATCATCAAGCCCGGTCAAGCCGCGATGGCTGACCGTATGAGCGCCCAGGCTGACCAGCGGATGGGCGGCAAAATCGGCCAGCGCCTCCGAGGGCAGGATGGCTTTGGCAACGATGTCGCGGCTGTCTATCCCGACCTCTGCCGCCATCCCGTTTAGCCTGCCGATCATGTCTGCCTCGTTCATCGCCGTAATCTGGCTGGCGATCTGCCGGAACGCGGCGGCTTTGCGCAATGGCGTGTCGGTGGACAGGATGCGCCTCCTGCCGTCGAAGTCCCATTTCAGCTGCTCAGCCTTGCGGGTCAGGGCAGCAAGGGTTTCCCACCAGAGGCCATGGCTGCGCTCGCTGAGGCCCTGGCAGACAAAAACCGTGAAGGGCGCATCGAACCGCTCGAAGATCGGCAGGGCGAAGTCACGGCTGCTGTAATAGGCATCATCAAGAGTAAAGGCCGCAAACGGCCTTTGACCTGGCCCTGTGGCAAGCCGTGCGGGCACATCTTCCAGGCGGATGAATTCGTAATTTTCCCGCCACAGGGCGCGAAGGGCAGTATCCAGGAATTTGGGAGTGATTTCCAGATGCCGGTTGGGATCGGGCACCAGAGGAAGATAAGGGCGCACCTGATGCAGGGTGAAGATCGCGCCAAGTCCGCGTGCATCTTTCAACGCACCGAGCCTGCGCGCCATTCCCGCCACGACCAGTCCGCCCGCGATCAGCCCCTGCTTGAAAATAGTACCATCCATACGTGGTTTTCCGGCAGCCGCGGCTGCGCTGTCTTTGAAAAAGATGCTCTATAACAGGTGTCCGGAATGGACCGGATAGGTTTAATCGAATGGGCAGTCCCATCCGGCCCAAAGGGTTATCGTCTCAATACATGCCAGATTAATGGTACGGATTTAAGGAATTGTGCATCGGCTCCGGTTTTAAGCCCGACTCCGGCGATGAAGCTGTTGTTCTCAGGATAAAATCTATGGAAGAGCCTGGACCTCAGGGGTTTTTCCTCAGGCTTCTCACCATCCAGGGCGCCAGCAGGATTGCCGGAGCAAGGCAGGCCAGGCCAAACAGCAAGCTATTGCCGACCGCATGGCGCAGCACCTCCGGCGATGCCGTGCCGGAAAAGCCGGAGCGATTGGCAATGAGACCGGCCAGTGCGGCCCCCATGGCATAACCGGCGGTCTGCAATGTGGGCAAAAGTGCTGAGGTCCGGTCGCGGTCGTCAGCTGGGCTCGCCTCCATCATTGTCTGGCTCAGCGCCGCCCACGCCATGCCAAAGGCCATGCCCACGGCGATCAGTGACAGGATCAGTCCCGGTAGGTGACCGGTTGCAATGGCAAGCGTGGTGCCGGCAAGGCCGCCAGCCTCGGTGAAGATCCCCAGCAGGATCAGTCTTTCTCTGGCTTTTTGGGTGGAGACATTGGCGGTGATCACAGCCGTTAAGCTCCAGCTGACCGCCATCAGCGCGCTCAACGAACCCGCTGCCATTGGTCCCATCGACCAGAGATGTTGCAGCGTATAGACGAGATAGACGCCAAGAGCCGCTTCGGAAAGTGGCATGAGCAACACGATCCACAGGCCAAGCCCGACGGGTGTTGACGCCACAAAGGCGCCGGCGGGCAGGATCGGCTGAAGACTGTTTCTGTCGAGCGCGACAAACAGCATGAAAGCGGCAAGCGCCATGCCGATCATGGTGTTAAGGGAGATGTCCAGCGCCGTCAGATTTGCCGCCAGCAGCAGCACCAGCCCGACCAGCAGCAGGCTCAGCCGGCCTATCGGCAAGCCACCCGGATTGGCCGGGTTTTTGCCATTTTTCTCCCCTTTTGGAACGGCGATCCTGGCCAAGACCAGAAAGACGATGCCGGCGGGAACGTTGACGAGGAAGGCCGCGCGCCACGAAATCGCCTCAGTCAACAGCCCGGCCAGCACCGGCCCGCCAAAGGCCGACACTGCCCAGACGGCGGCTTCGATACCGAAAATGCGGGCTATCAACCTGCGCGGGAACAGCGTCGAGATCAGCATATAGCACAGAGCCAGGACAGCGCCTTCCCCAAGCCCCTGCAAGACACGCCCGATGATGATGCCCGCCATCGATCCCGCCAGACCGGCGGTTAGTGTCCCCACCAGGAAAACCAACGTGACGATAGCGAGCGCGCCCCGCGTGCCGACCCGGGCCTTGAGGCTGGCGCAACTTGCGCCTGCCACAATCGATGCGGCCAGATAAAGCGTGCTGGTCCAGGGCAACCACTGCGCGCCACCAAGCTCGGCAATGGCCGAGGGCAGGGCGGTTGAAACAAGGAAGGCGTTGAAAGCATGCAGTCCAACACCAAGGCTGACCATGACGGTTGCCGCTCTGAGACCGGGGGCGAACAGATCGCGCCAATGCCCGTTCTCTGGCATCGTCGCATCGGCCTTTGTGGCTTCGGGGTTAATCTCCTGAATTTCCATATTTTTTTAGTCCTTGCCTTCTGCTCTGGTCAATTGGTGATCGCCACGCTACAACCTCAACTTAAGTTGAGGTAAAGAGGAAAAATGCGGATGCAGGGTTTGAGCGTCGGTGAATTGGCTGAGCGCAGTGGCGTTGCGGTTTCGGCTTTGCATTTTTACGAGCGCAAGGGCCTGATTCGCGCACGGCGCACCAGCGGCAACCAGCGGCGCTACGACCGGGACGTGCTGCGCCGCGTGGCGATTATCCGGGCCGCCCTGGCACTCGGCATTCCCTTGAAGGAGGTCGCGGCGATCATGGCGGATCTGCCGCAAGGCCAGACGCCGGGCCGGGAAGACTGGCGCCGGATTGCGACACGTTGGGCGCATAGTTTGGACCGGCGCATCGCCATGCTCGGCAAATTGCGCAACGACCTCGACGGCTGTATCGGCTGCGGTTGCCTGTCGATGACGCATTGCAACATCTTCAATCCCCAGGATATGGCGGGCGAGCGCAGCGAGGGGGCTGTATTTCTTCTCGATTCTGATAGGAACGAAGGGGGAAACCCTGCAGATTCCACAGAGTTGCCATAATTGGGCAACTCTTCATTAACAATATTGGGCAAGATGAAGGCGTTGCACAATTTCCTGCCCCATTTTGGGTCTAATGCCAGCACGTCCTCGTGCCGGTTCCGTGAAGTGTTCGAGGTCGTTTTCGTGAATTTGCCGATGAATTTGCCCAAGTATTTGCAGTGTAACCAGTCTGGAGGCCGAATGAGCAGGACCCTGATCGCGCTATCGTTGTTTGTGTCGATCAGCATGATGGCCAGCCCGGTTCTTGCAGGCAGCGCCCAGCTTCTGCTGGATGCACGCACCGGTCGGGTGATTGCCTCGGAAAATGCGGATATGCCCAACCATCCGGCATCGTTGACCAAAATGATGACCATTTATATGGTTTTCGATGCGATCCGCCGTGGCACGTTGAGCTGGGATAGCCCCGTGCCGTTTTCCAAATACGCCTCATCACGTCCGCCCACCAAGCTTCGCCTCAAGCCGGGTGAAGAAATTACCGTGCGCGAGGCGGTGCTGGGCATGGTGACCCTGTCGGCCAACGACGCCGCCGCCGCGATGGCCGAAAAGCTCGGCGGGACGGAAGAGAATTTCGCGGCGATGATGACGGCCAAGGCGCGCCAGCTCGGCATGCCCAATACCACATTCGTCAATGCCTCCGGCCTGCCCGACGATCGGCAGATCACCACCGCCCGCGACATGTCCACCCTCGGCGTAGCACTGCTGCGCGACTTTCCCCGCGATTACGCGCTGTTTTCCACCCGCAGCTTTGCCTTTCGTGGCCGCACCATCAACGGCCATAACAATCTCATGTATCGCTACAAGGGCATGGATGGCATCAAGACCGGTTACACCAACGCATCCGGCTATAATCTGGTCAGCGCCGTGGCCGATGGCAAGCGCCGGGTGATTGGCGTGATCATGGGCGGCCGTAGTGGCGCCAGCCGTGACAATCTGATGGCGCAGCTGATCACCAAGAATATCGGCAAGGCGTCTGACGGCAATTCGCTGATCGCCAGCGCTGCTCCGACCGCTCCTATTGTCATTGCCCAGACCACTGGCAGCATTCCCTTGCCGCTCGACCGGAGCGCCCCAATCGACCGCAGAGAGGTTGCTTCTCAGGTCGCCTCCGTCAGCGCGCAGGCCGATGCGCCGGTTCTCGGCTCCCGCTTTGGCAATGCTTATGCCGGTGGTGGTGCCAACAATGCCGCAGCAGCCACGGAAGCCCTGATTGCGGGCGCCCATCCGCGTCCCCTGAAGCCCATTCCGCTGCATCGCGACGGAACCTGGCAGATCCAGATCGCGGCTGCCGCCAGCGCCGAGGAAGCCATGAGCCTGCTGCAAATGGTCCGCGACAAGATCGGTGGACCGCTGGCCGACCGCGATATCTATACCGAAGCCGTCACCCGCAATGGCGCCACCGTGTACCGCGCTCGCTTTACCGGCTTTCCCAACAAAGACGATGCTCAAAGCGCCTGTGAGCGACTGGTGAAAAGCAGCTATGATTGCGTGCTGATGCCAGCCCGAGGCTAAGCCTTTCCAACGACTGCTGCAATCTCCTATCCGTATCCGTCGTGCCGTCTATCTTATCGATAGGCGGCACTATCATTTTGCAGAGGCTGGATAGTTTCCGGTTATTCTCCCATCAGCATCTTCGATGCCTTGCTATAGATGAACGGCGCCCGAATGTTCTGTCGAGTTTCGGTGCCATATCCAAGGCTGTCCAATCTTCCTCAGGCTCTGTTTTCCACTCTCGACAATCTTGCGGAATCGCGCGATAAAGTCAAGAACAAATGGAGAACAATATGCTGTCTGATCTGATGGAGCGTTTTGAAAAGGCGTCGGCTACCTATGCAGCGGCCAATGGTGTCGAACGCGACGAGACCTGGTTCCTGCTGAAATTACTAGAGGAAGCGGGGGAGCTGGTTCAAGCGTCAAACCGCGTCAGCGGTCGCGGTCGCCAGAAGGGCATGAGCGAAGACGAATTGCGCCAACTGCTTGCCGATGAAACTGCTGATCTTTTCGGGCATGTTCTGCTTTTTGCCCGTCATCACCGACTGGATCTGGAAAGCGCGATCCGGCGGAAATGGCGGTTTGATCCGACAGTTGCGGCGGCGGGATGAAGAACCGCCGCGCGCGCTACCTTGCCAGTTGCGAAGATCTCATGGCTTCAATGTCTTTGAGATCTTCGCCTTGGTATCAGAGCCTGCGAAGCGTAAATGGTGCGCCGAAGAAATGGAGCCACATGCGCTCCAGGATATAGCCATGCGCCACTACGGGTGCCGTGGCGAAATCATAGAGCCTTGCATAGCTATCGGGTGAAACGGCTGTGACCAGATCGTTGCGAACCGCGAAAATTGCACCATAGGAAAACGTCCCCAGCAGATGCTTTTCGGCTTCGTCGGCAATGTGGTCCATGCGGCAGCGACGCAACATATGCGCGGCGATATTGATGTAAGCTTCCATACCGCCGTTCAGAAGGCGGTAGACTGTGCCCATGCCGAGGGCGCCATTGTCGATAAAGTCGACCGGACCCCAGGTGTAAAGCGAGAAATATTCCTCGCGAACCCGTGGGCCGCCCCGCAGCTTCGGGCGATAGGCATCCAGAAATTTTTGCGGCGGTACGTTTTTCTCTTCGACCCATGCCCAGGAGAGCGTCTGGATTTTTTCCCAGTCGGTCCAATTGTTCAGCAATTGGATGAAGTCAGGGCTGTGCGTGAAGGGGTCACCTTGAGCAAAGACCGTAAAGTCATGATTGCGCTGGCGCTGACCCATCATGTGATGGATATAGGTCTCAGATTCCCGCCCGACATTGGGGCGCGCAATGATATGATTGGCACGCTCAAGCACCTGCGGCGATGTGATCTCCTCGCCCTTGTTATAGATAAAAATCTCGAAATTGCTGGGGACCTGCGCGATCCATTCCAACTCTTCCGCATAACGGGCAATGACGAGTGTGTGCACCTGTGAACTCCTGGCAAGATACGGACGCAGTTTGCACCGCGCTATAACCCGATGGCATGCCGTAGGTCTAAGGCCAGAAGCTTGTCTGTGGCTTGAAGATTATGCGGAGTATCTGAAGTGCGGAGCGCTACCAAAGTTATAGTATTTGGCGTTCCGAAAGCGCGTTATGCAAAAAAGCCGCAGCATTGGTGCAGATCATCGATGACCAATGTTGCCAGCGCCCGAATTTCATCGGTCGGGGCCAGGAGATCGGGTACCATCACCGCCATCATGCCCGCCGAGGCTGCCGAGCGGATGCCGTTGTGGGAATCTTCCAATGCCAAACAATCGGCCGGTGCGATTCCAAGCCGCTCGGCAGCGGTTAGATATGGGTCCGGCGCAGGCTTGCCCCTTGCGTAGTCGCCTAAAGCAACCACGTGATCGAACCGCTCTCGAATGCCAAAGCCGGAAAGATGGTGCTGCACTTGGGAATGTGCGGAAGATGTGCAGATAGCCCGTGGAATGAACTTGGTATCCAGCATATCGAGCAGGGCCACCACACCCGCCTTTAGCTTCAGTTCCAGGGCGGTCAACCGATCAAAATGGTCCACCCATACTGCCCGAAAGGCTTCAGCGTCAAAATCCGGCCCATAATGGTCCTTCAGTAAATGCACGATCCCGTCCCAGGGGCGGCCCAGCATGCCTTCATAGACCGATGGCCCGACATGCAGTCCTTCTTGCTCACCTGCCGAAATCACCGATTTACGATAGAGGATTTCGCTGTCGAGGATGAGACCATCCATGTCGAAGATAACGGCTTTGGGAGTGCGTGGGAGCATGAGCATTGGTCCAATTTCAGCGTCGTCGAAATATCAGAATCATCAGGAACGTCAGGAAAGAGACAGTCGGCAGAGTGATCGCCAGACCGATAAGGATCTCCAGATCGGCGACCTGCTCGGCATTCTGTGCTCCATAGAGCTGAACGAGATATTCGGCAAGCGATCTCGGTAAGGGCGCTACATTGGGATAAGACAGCCAGAGCCTTGTGAGCAGCAGCGACAGGGCGGCGATCCAAGCGCCAATGCCGACTTGGAACCGCCGCCGCTTCATTCCGCCTCGACCGGTCGCGCCCCGAGATCCTGATAGAACCGCAACAGATAGCCGTCTGGGTCGGCCACCACGAATTGCCGGTTGCCAAGCTCCAGCGTGTCCTTGCGGTACCATTTCTCTTCGAGCGGCAGATAAAGCCCAATGCCTGCCTGGGCGAGCCGTTGCATAATAACGTCGACATCCTCGACCTGGATCTGGACATTCAGCCCGCGTCCGAACGGTCGTTCCGGCGGAGCGCCGTCGATTTCGAAGGTGCGGCCGAGGCCGATCTGGTCGATCATCAGCGCGGCACCGCCCAATGTCAGATAGCTGAAGCCTTCTTCGGGCCGCTCATAGGCGATGGAAAAGCCGAGCAACTGCGTATAGAAGGCCCGGCTTGCCTGCCAGTCGGTGACGGCGAATTCTGGAACAAGTGCAATGTCTTTTGCGGCGTGGGTGTCCGTAACGGTCCGAATAAACCGACCCTTTGCCTGGGTATATAGATCGCCATCCTGAGGATAAAGCGCGGCCAGTTCCTGCTTCAAAAGGCCATAAACGTAGGAAAGCTCGGTGCTTTTCCGCAGGGCATCACGAAACGCGATGCGGCCCGAATGGGTTTGGCTACCCTCCGGGCAGAGATAGACCCGCCTGCCGGGACTGTCATTCATAACGAAGGCAAAGACCCCGTCGCCATGGCGCGATCCACGGGGCGTATAGCCAGCTGTCTCCAGCGTGGCAGCCATCTCTGCAATCGCGGCACCATCCGGCACGGTGATGTCGATGTCAATAATCGGCTTGGCGTTGAGCCCTGGAACAGCCGTGCTTCCGACATGTTCAAGCGCCGATAGGGGAATGTCGAGAAGCTGGCACAGCTCATCCGCGACCTTGGCGAAATGGCGAGGCCAGGCCGGATCATAGTTTTTAAGCAGCACTGACGTCGGCATTTTCCATTACGCCCGCGTACCACCCACCGTGATCTGATCCATCCGCAGATGCGGCTGGCCGACGCCGACCGGAACCCATTGGCCAGCCTTGCCGCAATTGCCGATGCCGGTGTCGAGTTTCATGTCGTTGCCGATCATCGACACCCGTTTCATCGCTTCCGGTCCGTTGCCGATCAGCATGGCGCCCTTGACCGGCGCGCCAATCTTGCCATCCTCGATCATATAGGCTTCGGTGCAGCCGAACACGAATTTGCCCGAGGTGATATCCACCTGACCGCCGCCGAAGGACACGGCATAGATGCCCTTCTTGACCGAAGCGATGATTTCCTCCGGGCTTTTGTCGCCTGACAGCATGTAGGTATTGGTCATGCGTGGCATCGGCTGGTGGGCATAGCCCTGGCGGCGGCCATTGCCGGTTGGTGTCATGCCCATCAGTCGGGCATTCTGGCGGTCCTGCATATAGCCGACCAGCCGGCCGTTTTCGATCAGCACGTTATAGGCCGACGGCGTGCCTTCGTCATCGACAGTGATGGAGCCGCGCCGGTTGTTGATTGTGCCATCATCGACCACGGTCACGCCGGGGGCAGCAACCATTTCGCCTAACAGTCCGGCGAAGGCCGAGGTTTTCTTGCGGTTGAAATCGCCTTCCAGCCCATGGCCGACGGCTTCATGCAGCATCACGCCCGGCCAGCCATTGCCGAGCACGACGTCCATGCTGCCAGCCGGAGCCTCGATGGCCTCCAGATTGACCAGCGCCTGGCGCAGCGCATCATCAGCGCCTGCCTTCCAGCTTTCATCATTCAGGAAATCGGCAAAGGACATTCGCCCGCCCGTGCCGAAGGAGCCGGATTCCTGCCGCTCGCCCTGGCCGGTCACCACGGAAATATTCATGCGGGTCATCGGACGCACGTCGCGGACCCGGTGGCCATCGGCGCGCAGGATTTCCACCACCTGCCAGCTGGCGGCAATCGAGGCGGAGACCTGGCGCACTTTCGGGTCTTTGGCGCGCAGATAGGCGTCGATTTCCGACAGAAGCGCTACTTTTTCCTCGAAGGTCGGGCTGCCAATCGGATTTTCGTCGCCATAGAGCCGGACATTGGTACGCTGCGGGGCGCTGGCATAGGAGCCGCTATAGCCATGGGTAACGGCCTTGACGGCGTCAGCGGCGCGACCGAGTGCCGATAGCGACAATTCGCCGGAATGGGCATAACCCACCGCTTCGCCTGCCACCGAGCGCAGGCCAAATCCCTGGTCGGTGTTAAAGCTGCCGCCCTTCAGGCGGCCATTGTCGAAGGACAGTGATTCGGCCTGGGCATGTTCAATATACAATTCGCCGTCATCCGATCCCTCCAGCGCCGAGGCGACGGCTTTCGACAGGCTGCGCTCGTCGCAATCGAACAGGCTGATGAGGTCGGTGGTCATCGGGATCTCCTTGGCTTGTGGTTCCCATTTCATCGGCCCCATGTAATTGCACTGAACCGATGGGGCAAGGGCCGATGCCAGACAGCTCCTTACTCAGGGCAGGGCGTCGTAGCCTTCGCCAAAGCCGTTCAGCTCGACGGGAATACCGACCCGGTCCTGATCAGAGGATTCGCGCACTGCAAACACGGCGCTTTTGCCCGAACGCAGCACTTTCATCAACTGATCGTCGATTTCCACTTCAACATAGCAGCCCTCGGCAAAGCAGCGGGTGAAGAAAGCCCGGCCGACATTATTATTGTCAACGTAAAGCTCCATGCCGTCCTTCAACAGCACGCCAAGCGGCGCCAGAATACGCAGGATGCGGGCCTTGCGGTCGGCGGTCTTCAGCACCACCACGGACAGTCCCACTTCGGGGCGGTCCTCGGCGATCACATTCTGCATCAGGGCGCATTGCTCCTGCGAGGTACCGGCAGGCGTATCGCAAATGATCGACCAGGCGCCGTGATTGGAGCGCACCGTGCCTGCCTGCGGCTGTTGTGCCAGCGCTGCGCCCGCCTGCAATGCTGTTGCAAACCCTGCCGCAACGAGCCCCGCCGCGACAAGTCTAGCCCGCAACATTCTCTGGAAACCCATGGATACCTCTGGAATTCTGTTCAATCTTGTTATTCTCGCCTGCGCCGCACAAAGGATCAAGGGCTAAGGCCTTCGACATCCTTGCGCTATGCGCGCTGTATCTTCCTGTAACCTGCGATGATCGTCGAAACAAATCCAATCTGCGGTTATTGGCCCGACCGATAAAAGGCCTGGCCCAAGACTGGACAAGACGAAAACCGGAGATGGGCTGACTATTGACATTCTCCTTTCCAGCCGAGTGCGGCATAATTGGGGTGTTTGCCTGTGTTGCGATCAGGGTGAGACCCAGTTCAGGTTCCTGCGGTGACGAGATTTCAGGAGAATCTTCTCTGGCATTGCCCGCAAAGCGCGTACTGACATTTGCAGCGCAGGGCCGGGAGTTGCGCCAGTTCCGCCTGAATCTTTATGGCGATCTCTGTGGGATGAGCAAAAATGCCGCAGCGGCATGGACGTACGGTTGTTGCGAAATTGGCAAAATTGTGATTTTAAATTAGTATCATATCAGGGATTGTGCGTTTGCCATTGATTTGGGTCAAACGCGGGAGGGAGAGGCAACCGTGATAAAAACTCTTTTAAAAGTGATGGCCAGTTTGGCCACGGGTCTGGTCACGGGGACGGCAGGGCTGATGGCAGGTCTGGCGGGAGCCATGGTTCTCTGTCTTATGAGTGCCGTCGGTGCGATGGCGGACCAGCCGGTTGATTGGCAGCTCGACCTGCAACCCCATGCCAGCCCGGTGATGGAGCAGATCCGCTGGTTCAACCATTATACCTTGTGGTTCATCGTTCCGGTGACGCTGCTGGTTCTTGCTCTTTTGATCATCGTGGTCGTGCGGTTCAGGGCCAGCGCTAATCCGGTTCCGTCCCGCACCAGCCACAATACCGTGATCGAGATTGTCTGGACGCTGGGGCCGGTTCTTATTCTTTTCTTTCTCGCCATTCCGTCCTTCAATTTGCTCACCTATGAACTGACGATTCCGGAAAAGCCCGACCTGACCATCAAGGCCACGGCCACCCAATGGCAGTGGAACTATGAATATCAGGGTGAAAAGCAACTGGCTTTCGACAGCTACCTGCTGAAGGACCAGGATCGCGCCAGCGCCGGCAAGGAAGATCACAAGATCTATCCGCGTCTTCTGGCTGTCGACAATGAAATGGTCCTGCCGGTCGGCAAGACGGTTCGTATGCTGGTGACGGCAGCGCCTTCCGACGTGATCCATTCCTTCGCCATGCCGTCTTTCGGCGTCAAGATCGACGCCGTGCCAGGCCGGTTGAACGAGACATGGTTCCGCGTCGACCGCGAAGGCCTGTTCTACGGCCAGTGCTCGGAACTCTGCGGCAAGGACCATGCTTATATGCCGATCGCCATCCGCGTCGTTTCGGCTGACAAGTACAATGCCTGGATGACGGCGGCCGCAAGCGATCTTGGTGCGGCCAACAAGGCTCTGATGGCAGCAACGGATGGCCCGAAGGCCGCCAATCAGCTGGCTCAGAACGTTTCCACAATGACCGTTTCGAACTGAGGGGAGTGAGGACAATGGCTGGACATACCGGCGAGGGCGCTCATGCACCCGAACATTCACACGATCATTCACATGATCACAAGCCGGGCTTTGCCGCCCGCTGGCTGTTTTCGACCAATCATAAGGACATCGGCACGCTCTACCTGATCTTCGCCATTATCGCGGGCGTGATCGGCGGGGCTCTGTCGGTGGCCATGCGCATGGAATTGCAGGAGCCTGGCATCCAGATCTTCCACGGTCTGGCAGCTATGGTTTACGGCTTCGAGGGCGATGCCGCCATCGATGGCGGCAAGCACATGTATAACGTCTTCACCACCGCGCATGCGTTGATCATGATCTTCTTCATGGTCATGCCGGCGCTGATCGGCGGTTTTGCCAACTGGATGATCCCGATCATGATCGGCGCGCCGGATATGGCGTTTCCGCGTCTCAACAACATCTCCTTCTGGCTGATCGTGCCGGCTTTCGTGCTGCTCCTGCTGTCGATGTTTGTCGAAGGCCCGGCTGGTGCTTACGGTGTTGGCGGCGGCTGGACGATGTATCCACCCTTGTCGACCTCCGGCCAGCCTGGCCCGGCGGTGGACCTGGCGATCTTTGCTCTGCATGTGTCGGGTGCCTCGTCTATCCTTGGTGCCATCAACTTCATCACCACCATCCTCAACATGCGCGCGCCGGGCATGACCCTGCACAAGATGCCGCTGTTTGCCTGGTCGGTTCTGGTCACGGCTTTCCTGCTGCTTCTGTCCCTGCCGGTTCTGGCCGGTGGCATCACCATGCTGCTGACCGACCGCAATTTCGGCACGACATTCTTTGCCCCCGAAGGCGGTGGTGACCCGATCCTCTACCAGCACCTGTTCTGGTTCTTCGGCCATCCGGAAGTCTATATCCTGATCCTGCCCGGTTTCGGCATCGTCAGCCACATCATCTCGACCTTCTCGAAAAAGCCGGTTTTCGGCTATCTCGGCATGGCCTATGCCATGGTCGCCATCGGCGCCGTCGGGTTCGTGGTCTGGGCGCATCACATGTATACGGTCGGCCTGTCCCTGGCCGCCCAACGCTACTTCGTCTTCGCAACCATGGTGATCGCAGTGCCGACCGGCATCAAGATCTTCTCGTGGATCGCCACCATGTGGGGCGGCTCGCTGTCCTTCCGCACTCCTATGGTCTGGGCTATCGGCTTCATCTTCCTGTTCACCGTTGGCGGTGTAACGGGCGTGCAGCTGGCCAATGCCGGTCTCGACCGTTCGCTGCATGACACCTATTACGTGGTGGCCCATTTCCACTATGTTCTGTCGCTGGGTGCCGTATTTGCAATTTTCGCTGGCTGGTATTATTGGTTCCCGAAAATGTCGGGCTATATGTATAGCGAGTTCATCGGCAAGCTGCATTTCTGGGTGATGTTCATCGGCGTCAACATGGTGTTCTTCCCGCAGCACTTCCTCGGGTTGGCTGGCATGCCGCGCCGCTATATCGATTACCCGGATGCCTTTGCCGACTGGAACCGGATTTCATCCTATGGCTCCTATCTTTCTGGCGTCGCGGTGCTGATCTTCCTGTTCGGCGTGTTCGAGGCTTTTGCCAGGAAGCGGGTCGCAGGCGACAATCCATGGGGTGAAGGTGCGACCACACTGGAATGGCAGCTGTCTTCGCCGCCGCCATACCACCAGTGGGAACAGTTGCCGCGGATAAAATAGACTTAAAAAAAGCCATCAACGCCGTGGATGAAGCCGCTGCGGCGTTGAGAACATGACAGGTCAGGACAGCATAATGGCAGCCATAGACAACAGCAACATCATCGGTCTGGACAGTGAGATCTGTCTGTCCGAAGCGGGCGCGAAGGATTTCTTCGCGCTTTTAAAGCCGCGGGTGATGTCGCTTGTGGTGTTCACGGCCTTCGCAGGTCTGGTGCTGGCACCAGGCACGATCAACCCCATTCTGGGTGTCATTGCCATCCTGTGCATTGCGGTTGGGGCTGGCGCCTCCGGCGCTCTCAATATGTGGTATGATGCCGATATCGATGCGGTGATGACCCGCACGGCGCGCCGCCCCATCCCGGCAGGCCGTATCCGTCCGCAGGAGGCGCTGGCCTTCGGCATCACGCTGTCGGTCTTTTCGGTCTCGATTCTTGGCCTCGCGGTCAATTGGTTCGCCGCCGCCTTTCTGGCCTTCACCATCCTGTTTTACGCTGTCGTCTATACGATGTGGCTGAAGCGCTCGACCCCGCAGAATATAGTCATTGGCGGCGCATCGGGTGCCTTTCCGCCGATGATCGGCTGGGCCTGCGTGACTGGTGGCGTGTCGCTGGATAGCATCATTCTGTTCATGGTGATCTTCCTGTGGACGCCAGCACATTTCTGGGCCCTGGCGCTCTACAAGATGCGCGATTACGGTTCGGTTGGCGTGCCGATGATGCCGAATGTGGCGGGTGAAACCTCGACCAAGCGGCAGATGTTCGTCTATGCGGTGCTGACCGGTATCTTTGCCGTGGCACCGGCTTTCACCGGGCTTGCTTCGCTCTGGTACGGGCTGGTGGCTGGCGTGCTGAGTGCCGTCTTCGTTGCCTGTTCCGTTGTTGTCTGGCGGATGCCAGAGGGCGATGAGCGCATGGCGCCGGCCCGCAAGATGTTCGCCTATTCGATTTTCTACCTGTTTGCGGTGTTTTCAGCCCTGCTGGTCGACCATTATGCGGCGAGCCTTATCGCTCATGCATCGGGAGCGCTGTGATGGAAACGGTCAAGCTGACGGAAGCCCAGAGAAAATCGAGACGGGGTCGCAATATAGCGCTGGGCCTGGTCTTGGCCGGACTTGTCGTGTTGTTTTACCTCGTGACGTTGGTGAAGATTAGCGGCATGGGACAATGAGCATGATCTGATTTGCGCATGGCTCGTCATTTGGCGATGCGCAGACTGGAAATGCTCAAGTGAGAGAAGCCGATAGCCGGGTTTTGAAACGCAGACGTTGACATACGCATACCATTCAAGCAGCGGCACGGGAGGAACGAGCCATGGCAGAACCGGGAGGCAAGCAAGCAGAAGAACGGCGCGGCAAGGGCAAGGACCTGACCGTGTTTTTCGCCTGCCTGGCGTTTGTCGGCGGCGTCACCGCCATGAGCTTTGCTGCGGCCCCTTTTTACCGGATGTATTGCCAGCTGACCGGCTATAACGGCACCACTCAGCGGGCCGAGCAGCCGTCATCGGTCATTCTCGACCGCAAGATGACTGTCACTTTCGATGCCAATGTCTCGCCCGGTTTGAACTGGGATTTCAAGCCGATGCAGGCCTCTGTTGCCCCAAGGATCGGCGAGACCATTCAGGCCAATTATTCTGTCACCAATCGCTCGCCCTATACGACCAAGGGGCAGGCGGTGTTCAATGTGACTCCAATGGAAGCGGCGGTCTATTTCAACAAGATCGAGTGCTTCTGCTTTACCGAGACGGTGCTACAGCCCGGCCAGACGCTGGACATGCCGGTGGTCTTCTATATCGACCCCGACATCATGGCGCAGCCGGAAACCAAGAATATCGGAACGGTAACCTTGTCCTATACATTCTATCCGCATGGCGGCGAAAAGCCGGTGGCGGGGATTGCGCAGGACAAGGCCACCGTTCAACCTAAGCTTTAGTAAGCTTTCTGCCGTATCAAAGCGGTGGACGCATATTGGAGCCAGGGCCGGAATAAACTGCCGGAATTAAGGGATGAAGTGATCGGCGGCGAGAGGCGGCGGGTCACTTGAGGAGAGTTTTCAAGCGGGGATTGCTGACATGGCCGACGCCCATCAGAAACATCATGACTATCACATCATCGATCCGAGCCCATGGCCTATCCTGGCATCGCTCGGGGCCTTCATCCTGACCTTTGGCGGTGTCGGCTATATGCGTTACCTGCATGGCGGCTCTTTCAAGCTGTTCGGCATGGAACTGGCGCATCCCTGGCTGTTCTACATTGGCCTCGCCATCATCCTGTTCACCATGTTCGGCTGGTGGGCAGATACGATCAAGGAAGCCCATGAGGGCAACCATACGCGGGTCGTGTCGCTGCATCTGCGCTATGGCATGATCATGTTCATCGCGTCTGAAGTGATGTTCTTCGTTGCGTGGTTCTGGGCGTTTTTCGATGCCAGCCTGTTTCCCCATGAAGCCATCCAGGCATCGCGGGTCGAGTTTACCGGCGGGCAATGGCCGCCAAAGGGCGTCGAAGTGCTCGATCCCTGGCACTTGCCGCTCTATAACACCGTCATCCTGCTGCTGTCGGGCACTTGTGTTACCTGGGCGCATCACGCTCTGCTGCACAATGACCGCAAGGGCATGATCAGCGGCCTGACGCTGACCGTGGTGCTCGGCGCGCTGTTCTCCTTTGTGCAGGTCTATGAATATATGCATGCGCCTTTCGCGTTCAAAAGCTCGATTTACGGCGCGACCTTCTTCATGGCCACCGGCTTCCACGGTTTCCACGTCCTTGTTGGCACGATCTTCCTGCTGGTCTGCCTGTTTCGGGCGCTGAAGGGCGATTTCACCTCGAAGCAGCATTTCGGCTTTGAAGCAGCGGCCTGGTATTGGCACTTCGTTGATGTGGTCTGGCTGTTCCTGTTCTTCTCTATCTATATCTGGGGCGGATGGGGTGCGCCGCTGGCGCATGGCTAGAGCATTCCAGCAAACGTGCGGTGCGGTTTTGCGTCTGGAAATGCTCTAACCGCCAGCGAGTTGGATTTAACGAGGGCGGCGTCAAGAGCGCCGCCTTCTTGTTTGCAGTTGGGCTTAAGGACTGTACCGAGCACGGAATCGGATGTTCCCGAGAAGATAAACGAAACACGAAAAGCGAGAGATTGTGTGGTTTAAACTGAATCTCACAAACTCTGGAATGCAAAGAGGACCTCGACGCCATGGCCAGCAATAGCGATTTCCCGCCGGTCGAACCGGTCCAGGCCGCCCTTTCGGTTTCCTGCCCGCGTTGCGGCCGGGGCAAGCTTTTTCAGGGACTGACCAAGCTGAAGCCCGTCTGTAGCGCCTGCGGCTTCGATTACAGCAGCATCGATCCCGGCGATGGGGCGTCGATTTTCGTTATTCTGATCGCCGATTTTCTGGTGGTCGGCCTGGCGCTTTATACCGAGGTCACGTATTCGCCGGGATTGTGGGTCCATTTTCTGGTGTTTGGACCTTTGGCGATCGGATTGTCGCTCTGGCTGCTGCGTACCATCAAGGCGCTGTTGATTGCCTTGCAATACAAGCACAATGCCCATCCGGGCCAGATCGACCGGGAGTAGGATGGGTGCGATGACGCGTGTAAGGCTTGCCGCAAGCGGCTTTCTGGTGCTGGTCGCCCTGGCGCTGCTGGTCTCGCTTGGCACATGGCAAATGCATCGTCTGGCCTGGAAGGAAGGCCTGATTGCCGATATCGAATCGCGCCGCCATCAGCCCCCAGCCAGCGTCGAGGACATCGATGCGCTGGCACGCGGTGGTGGAGATGTCGATTACCGGGCCATGACCGCCTCCGGCACCTATCTCAACGACAAGGAACGCCGTTTCCTGGCGACCTATGATGGCGATGCCGGTTTTTACATCTACACGCCGCTTCAGCTTGCCGATGGACATATTCTCTTCGTCAATCGCGGTTTTGTGCCGGAGCAGAAGAAGGAGCCTTCGACACGCATGGGTGGGCAATTGCTGGGCCTCCAGCGCGTGACCGGCCTGGCGCGGGCGAAACTGGCGGAAAAGCCCTCCCGGTTGGTGCCTGACAACGATATCGCCAAGAATGTGTTTTATTGGAAAGATCTTGATGCCATGGCCGACAGCACCGGGATCGATGCGGCTAAGGTTCTGCCGTTCTTTCTGGATGCAGGGCCGTCACCGGTGCCCGGCGGCCTGCCGATCGGCGGTGTCACGATGATCGACCTGCCCAATAGTCACCTGCAATATGCCTTGACCTGGTACGGTCTGGCGCTTGCTCTGGCGGTGATCGCAGTTATTTCGGTTTTCAGAAAGAAAACCTGACGTCATTTCCAGAATCAACAATAATGTGGATATTGTCAAAATGCTTGAACCCAATCGGTTCAAGCATAGATGCGCAATCCATCTGCATTTTTACTTTGTTTTCTTCGATATGGATTGCTGGAATTTTACTGCTTTCAACAATCTCGAACGGGGGTGAGAGATATGACGATATTCTTAATTGCGACAGTTTTGGTCGTTCTTGTCATGCTGGAACATATCTACATCATGGTGCTGGAAATGTTTCTCTGGACGACACCGCGCGCCCGGAAGATCTTCCGTAAAAGCCTGCAGGGCGCTGAAACCACTCGGGTGATGGCGGCCAATCAAGGTCTTTACAATGGATTTCTGGCTGCGGGCCTGTTCTGGGCGCTTCTGCATCCGCTGCCGGCCATGGGGCTCCAGCTCAAGGTATTTTTTCTTGGCGCTGTGGTGGTTGCTGGCCTATATGGAGGGAGGACCGTGTCGCGGCGGATCTTCTTCGTCCAGGCCGCGCCGGCAGCAATTGCCCTGTTTTTGGTTTTACTGGCTGGATAACAATGACGACTGCGATGGACAAAACGCTTCTGGAAACCGGCTCGATAACCCGGTCGCCTTTGACGATCCGGCTGTGCGGTCCGCGCGGTTTTTGCGCTGGTGTCGACCGGGCGATCCAGATCGTCGTGCTGGCGCTGAAGGGCTATGGCGCGCCGGTCTATGTCCGTCACGAAATCGTCCACAACCGCTATGTGGTTGAGGGGCTGGAGGCCAAGGGGGCGGTGTTTGTCGAGGAACTGGATGAAATCCCGGTCGAGCATCGCCAGCAGCCTGTGGTGTTTTCCGCCCATGGCGTGCCGAAATCCGTGCCGGAAGATGCGCAGAAGCGTAATCTCTTCTATCTCGATGCCACCTGTCCGCTGGTCTCGAAAGTCCATAAACAGGCCATGCGCCACCAGCGGCTTGGCCGCCATGTCATCCTGATTGGTCATGCCGGACATCCGGAAGTGATCGGCACCATGGGGCAATTGCCCGAAGGTACCGTTTCCCTGGTGGAAACCGTTGAAGATGCCGCCGTCTATCAGCCAATTGATCCGCTCAATCTCGGCTTTGTCACCCAGACCACGCTGTCGGTGGACGATACCGCAGGCGTGATTGCCAAATTGCAGGAACGCTTTCCAGAGCTGAAGGCGCCTGCCGCCGATAGTATCTGCTATGCCACCACCAACAGGCAGGAAGCGGTGAAGCAGGCTGCGCCCGGCTGCGACCTGTTCGTCACCGTCGGCGCTCCCAACTCGTCCAATTCCAAGCGGCTGGTGGAAGTGGCGCTGAAGGCTGGTGCCAAGCGCTCCATCCTCGTGCAACGCGCCAGCGAGCTGGATTGGGACGCCATCGGCGAGATCCGCAGCCTTGGCCTGTCGGCAGGCGCATCGGCGCCGGAAGTGGTGGTCAACGAAATCATCGAGGCCTTCAAAGCCCGTTTCGATGCGACAATCGAGCTGGCCGAATTTTCAATTGAGAACGAAAACTTCCTGGTGAACCGCGAATTGCGCAGCATTGAGCTAACCGCAGATGACATGGCCTTCGTGAATGGTTGACCCCGCCGGGTCAGGACATTACTTGCTGGCGAGCAGACCCGGCAGTTCTTCCAGCAAAGCGTCTCGGGCCCGAACCCCAGGGGTGATCTGGTCTTTTTTCTCATCCTGAATGAGACGGGCAAATACATAGGTCTGTTTGCCTTTGCTGGCCCAGCCGACATACCAACCCCATCCTCGGCGATAATCAAACGCGGTGTCCGACAGACGAGGGAAGGCCGCACCGGTTTTACCGTGGACGGTCCAGCCATCGGCGATCTCGCGTTGCTCAACGATGGCCATTGTCTTGTCCATGGCCTCGGGGCGAACGGGCAGTTGATGCTGCACCAGCTTTTGCAGGAACGCGACCTGTTCCAGCGGTGAAATCTTCAAGGAGGAGGCGATCCATGCCCGCTCCAGGCCATTGTTCTTGCCGGGATCGCCGGAAAAATCGGCATTGCCATAGGCAAATTTCGTCGCATAATCATGAAGCTTGTCTTGTCCAAGTGTCTTGGTGATCTGCTGGGAATACCAGACGACGGAGTATTTCATCCAGCGCACCGGATCGGTCGGCTGTTTCCAATTGTCGCCGCCCCAATCCACATAACCCTGTTTGAACGGCAGGGTCGGATTATGCTCGTCTTTCAGGTAACCTGCATCGTATCCCATGACGCTGAGGGCGACCTTGAAGGTGGAAGCCGGCGTGACCCGCTCCGCACAATTGCCGTTCTCGACCAGAGTCTTTCCGGTGTTGCTATCGGCAATGACCGTGCAAACCGTTCCGGCATGCGCCGTGGACGTGAAAACACTGGCTGCGACAAGTGTTAGCGCGATTTTCCCTAATTTCACAGCCTGTTCCTTTGCCTCGATTGCGACAGAAACCCACGATTGTCGCGGGGCTGCCATGGCAATCGAAAACTTCGGCAGCATTATGGTCGGCAAGGATTGACGTCGATTGCCCAGTTTGAGTGCGTCGAACCGACGGTCAGGTCATCCAGGTGTCTGTTTGGGTCATCAGGGACAGCCGTTCGGTGTGATAATCGATATGCATCTGGTGATGGCTGTTGCGCATGGCGGCTAGAATAGCCGAGGCGATGGCCGGGGCTTGTGCAAAGCCGCCCGTATTATGTCCACCGACCAGAATCACGCAGCATGCCTTGGATTTATAGGTCTCGAACAGGCCGAGACCGGATGGGGTCCAGGGACGCACGCAGTATTTCAACGTCTCGCGCAGGCTGCCTGCTTCGACCAGGCTCTGATATTGCTCAGGAAAACAGGTGGCGGCGGTGTCGATCAGGCCGTCATAGATAGTATTGAGAAGGCTTTCGTCGATATTATTGGGGTTAAAGCCGGTAAAGCCATAGCCTGAGCCTATGATGGCGGCACGTTCACCTTGTTCGCCCCAGCCGATAGTAACATTGGCATCTTCCGTGACATGATCCTTGCGCGCCAGTTTCAAGGAATTGCGCAACAGCCCTTGCGGGTCGGGCAGCGAGAGCCATGCACCCAGCACGCCACAAATCTGGCGGTGCGAGGCGGTCTTTGCGATGGCCGCGCCTGCATAGACCCCCGGTGAGATCACCAGATTGCCGGTCACGCGCTCGCCGGTGGACAGCACGACATGATCCACCTGACCATCAAAGCGGGTCGGCATGCTGATCATTTCGGTGTTCCAGTCAAATACCACACCGCGAGCCTCATACCGATCCAGCAAATTGGCCATGAAGCGATGCAGATTGAGCGTGAAGCCCTGAACATAAACACCACCCGAAATTTCGCCAGCCTCAATGGCCTGGCGCAGGATGGGCTGCTCGGCGGCAATCTCGTCGAGAGAGGCATTTCTCAAGGTCGCGCCGATGCGGTCCTGGCGGCTTTTGGAGCGTTGAAAATGGCTAGCATCGGAATAGACCCGCAGGATGTCGCGTTGCAAACCGGATGCGGCAAACAGCTCCGGCTCTCTGGCGATCCAGTCGTCCCAGAGGGGATGGCTCTCGCGATTGAAGCGGAAGATCGAGTCGTTATAGTTTTCGGCCAGCCAGCCCGGAACGCTCTCGAAAGAGGCGATCCAGTCGCGTTCGGCCTCCTTGAGGCTGCTGGATGGCGCAACGTTCCAACCGCGCTCGGTCACGGGCCGTGAAAATTGCCAGTTCATGTCACCATGGATGTTTCGGCAATTGTAATTGTCCATTTCTGACAGGGTAAACATGCGCGCGTCGCCACCGCCTGCACTGCATCCCAGCGATCGCCAATCGGTCTTGCGGCGCGGATCGGGCCGGGCATCGATGATCCGGACACTATAGCCCGCCTCGATGGCGTAATGGGCGGTAATGAGATTGACGATACCAGCACCGATGAACGTCACCTCTTCGCGCAGATCCGTATGGACGCCACCGCCAAACTGATCGTTGCAGATACATTGTTCGGCATCCCGGAAGGCAGCGACCACGCTGGTGGCTGGGCCGAGAACAGTGATCTGGCTGTTTGCCAATTGCCGCTGCCAGGCCTTGTCGGCTCCGGCTTCGCCGTAAACCGCGACATAGACGGGCCGGTTGGCGGCGCGCGACCATTCGGCCAGCACATCGGTGTCCACCGCATCGGCGGTAACAATCACCGAGACGGGATTTTGCCGCAGGAAGCGCGACAGGTGCCGAGGCCCCTTGCGAACCAGGTCATGGCGGAAGAGCAGGGTGTCCGTGGCCAGATCCTCGAGGATCTCATTGTCCACGCGCGAAAGAAGAAGAACATTCATGCTGGCCTCGGAGTGTTGGTGAGAAATTGATCAGGTCATGACGACATAGATCGCGGTGCCGATCAGCAGCGCGGCCATGGTGTAATTGAACACGCGCAGATAGGTCGGGTTGGCCAGAAGCGAGCGGATGCCGACCCCGAAACTGGCCCAGAGCGATGAAGAGACGATATTCACAGCTGTGCAGACGGTAAAAATCGCCACGCCGGAAGCAAGGATGGAGGTTCCTGTTGGCATGAAGATCGATGCGGTTGTTGTCGCCTTGACCCATGCCTTCGGGTTGATGAACTGAAACGACGCCGCCTCAATAAAGGTCAGGGGCTGCGGTGCGGATTTGGCATTGGCAACCCTGGCACCGATCAGCTTCAAGGAAAGATAAATCAGATAGGCAGCGCCCGCCCATTTCAGCAGGGTTTGCAGCGCGGGAAAATAGTCAAACAGAATACCAAAGCCGACGCACAGCAAAAACGTCTGCACCGCGCAACCCATGGCAATACCCAGAATATGCGGGCCGGTGCGCGTGAAGCCGAAGTTGACGCCCGACATTGTCAGCATGACGTTGTTGGGGCCGGGTGTGACGGACATTGTCCAGTAATAAAGGGCTAAAGCCAGGTACGAAATTCCGAGAATAGTCATGATTTTTCCAATCGCGGAGCTTCGACGAAGCCGCGTTTACAGTGTTCGATAAAAATGGGTGTCGAATTACCGAAGGTTGCCGCAGAATTCCTGAATTCGGTGGCAGGCGGCGGTAATTGCGGCTTCGTCTGTGGCATAGGACAGGCGGAAGTTTCCGGCCTGTCCGAAGGCGGAACCATGCACGGCGGCGACGCCTTTTTCCTCCAGCAGTGCCGTGACGAAATCTTCATCCGTCTCGATCAGCCGACCGCCTTCCGTCGTCTTGCCGAAAGTGTTTTCACAGGAGGGAAACACATAGAAGGCCCCCTCCGGCAGCAGGCAGGTCAAGCCATTGGCCTGATTGAGCATGGAGGTGATCAGGTGTCGGCGATTGTCGAAGGCAGTGCGAAACTGCACCAGGTGGTCCTGCGGTCCATCCATGGCGGCGACGGCTGCCCATTGGGCAATCGAGCAGGTGCCGGATGTTTGCTGGCCTTGCAGCAGCACCATGGCATCAATCAGCACTTTCGGACCTGCGGCATAGCCCAGCCGCCAGCCGGTCATGGCATAGGCCTTGGAAACGCCGTTGACGGTCAGGGTGCGGTCCTTCAGGCCGGGCTCGATCTGCGCGCCGGTGACATATTGAAAATCGCCGTAGACCAGATGCTCATACATGTCGTCGGTCAAAAGCCAGACATGCGGATGGCGCATCAGCACATCGGTCAGCGCTTTCAACTCGTCATGGGTATAGGCGGCGCCCGATGGATTGGACGGCGAATTCAGCAGGACCCAGCGGGTGCGCGGCGTGATCGCCTGTTCCAGATCCTCGGGCCGCAGCTTGAAGGCCGCCTTCTGCGTGGTGGCAACCCGCACCGGCACGCCGCCGCATAGCGACACCATTTCCGGGTAAGAGACCCAGTAGGGGGCGGGAATGATCACTTCGTCACCGGGATTGAGGCTGGCCCGCAGCGCATTGTAGATCACATGCTTGGCGCCCGTGCCAACGATGGTTTCATCAACGCGGTAGGAGAGCTGGTTTTCGCGCTGAAACTTGCGCACGATGGCCTCACGCAATTCAGGAATTCCAGCCACATTGGTATATTTGGTCTCACCGCGCTGGATCGCAGCAATAGCCGCTGCCTTGATATGGTCCGGCGTGTCGAAGTCCGGCTCACCGGTCGACATGGAAATCACATCGACACCGGCCAGCTTCAGCGATCGCGCCTTCTGGCTGATGGTGATGGTCTCCGACGGACGGATTTCAGACACGGAACGGGCAACAATCGTCATGATACAGGTCTTCCTAGCGCGTGTTGCATCAGAATGCGCAGCGGTTTGCGAAACGGGGTAGATTTAAAATGCGAGGTGGAGAAACACGGCCAGAACGCCGTGTCCTCAGTCGGGCATGACAGGCAGGGACTTCAAATAGTCGACATAGGCAACTGGCAGAACATCGGCGCCCGCCAGGATGTGGTTCATATAGCCGGTTCTCGGTTTGAGACCGTCCACATTATGCTTCAGGGAAATATAGGTGATGGCCTTGACCGTCGTATGGGTGCTCATATCGACGACATCGACTTCAAGCTGTTCATATTGTTGGGTTTCAACATTTTCATAGATATCGAGAATGTCAAAACCAGCCTGCGGCATCAGGTTCAGGGTGCCGAAGATATGGGCAGCAGCATTGGGCTGGATATTGGCGGCACCCGCTCCCGGAAAATAGGCTGATGGCTTGTTGAACACCAATTCATACCCATCCAGTCGTCCCAGTCCACGCGAGATGGAATGGACGCCGTCTTTATTCAGGCGCTCTTTCTCAAGACGATCCACATCGAGATTGGACCCATAGGCGAAGTAATATTTCATCGAAATATATCTCTTGTATCGAGGGCGCCTAGGATCGAGTATTTTTCAGTTTTCGGTGCTGAATATTACGTTTATTCAGTATTACAAAATTCTAGTTTTTTTTAATGCTTCAAAACTAAAGCAAAAAATACGTTGTGGATTAAGTATGAGTTCACTTGAAAACTGTCAATGCAATTTATGAGTTATGTAGAAATATTTTTCACCTTTTATTGTCTGCCATTTCCTGTGCCTCCGTCCATGCCGGGGCTGGCTCTCGCGTTCGTGTCATTGTATCCCTGTGCGCCAATCAACCGGAATGCGGACCCGATCTGTGGCAGTTTATACCGATATCAACGAGGTCGATCTCAAAGACTTCCTGGCGCAATATGAAACCGGCGAGCTTTTGTCCTTCAAGGGCATTGCCGAGGGCGTGGAAAATTCCAATTTCCTGCTGCACACGTCGAAAGGTGCGTTGATCCTTACGCTCTATGAAAAGCGCGTCGAGAAAAACGACCTGCCGTTTTTCCTGGGCTTGATGCACCATCTCTCGGCCAAGGGCCTCAACTGCCCGCTGCCACTGCCGCGCAAGGATGGCGCGCTGCTCGGCGAATTGTCCGGGCGTCCGGCGGCGCTGATTTCCTTTCTGGAAGGCATGTGGCTTCGCAAGCCGGAAACCCAGCATTGCCGGGCCGTGGGCGAGGCCTTGGCGACCATGCATCTTGCGGCACAGGGATTTTCCCTGACACGCGATAATGCCCTGGATCTTGCGGGCTGGCAGGCGCTGTGGCCGAAGGCGCGCACCCGCGCCGATGAGGTCTCTCCCGGCCTCCAGGCGGAAATCGATGCTGAGCTGGCGCATCTGGCCGGCCAATGGCCGAAGGATCTTCCCACAGGCGTTATCCATGCCGATCTGTTTCCTGACAATGTGTTTTTCCTTGGCGACCAATTGTCGGGGTTGATCGACTTCTATTTCGCCTGCAATGACTCTCTCGCCTATGACCTGTCGATCTGCCTGAATGCCTGGTGCTTCGAAAAGGACGGCAGCTATAATATCACCAAGGGCAAGGCGATGATCGACGGTTATCTGTCGGTTCGCCCCCTCTCACCGGCGGAGGTGGCGGCTATGCCGGTTCTGTGCCGTGGCTCGGCACTACGCTTTCTGTTGACCCGGCTTTACGACTGGCTGACCACGCCGGAAGGCGCCATGGTGGTGAAGAAGGAACCGCTCGAATATCTGCGCAAGCTGCGCTTCCACCAGGCGGTCGAGACCGCTGCCGAATATGGGTGGCCGCAATGAAACATGTTGAAATCTTTACCGATGGCGCCTGTTCCGGAAATCCCGGACCCGGTGGCTGGGGCGCGGTGCTGCGCTATGGCGAGGTGGAAAAAGACCTGTGCGGCGGCGAGGCGGATACCACCAACAACCGCATGGAATTACTGGCGGCGATCACCGCGCTGAACACGCTGAAGACCCCATGCGAAGTTGATCTGCATACCGACAGCAAATATGTGATGGACGGCATTTCCAAGTGGATTTTCGGCTGGAAGAAAAACGGCTGGAAAACCGCCGACAAGAAGCCGGTGAAAAATGGCGAGCTCTGGCAACAGCTCGATGCCGCCAACCAGCGTCACAAGGTGACCTGGCACTGGGTCAAGGGCCATGCCGGTCATCCCGAAAACGAGCGGGCCGACGAACTGGCCCGCAAGGGCATGGAACCCTTCAAAAAGGGCGGTGCAGGCTCGAAGCCAGGCTTATAATCGCACAATCCCACAAGGAGTTACCGATGATCTATCACTGCGTTTTTCTGCGGTTCAAATCGGCGGTCTCTGACGCTGAGAAACAGTCGATCTATGATGCCATCACTGCATTGAAGGAGGTTGTGCCGGGCATGCTGGAGGTCCGCGCCGGTCAGAATGTGTCGCCGGAAGGTTTGAATGGCGGCTTTGTCGATGGGTTCATCGTCCGGTTCGAAGACGCCACGGTGCGCGATTATTACCTGAAACATCCCGATCATATCGCGGTTGGCGACCGTATCGTCGCTGCGACGGATGGCGGATTGTCCGGCATCATGGTCTTTGATCTCGAGGCATAAAAACAGCGGCCGTCCCGGTAGATGTAGGGTTATCGGGACGGCCCTATCAGGCTGACTGTAGGGTGACGTCAGCTTGATTTGCGCATGGCATCGGTCAGCTTGTCGACATTGTAGCGGAACATTTTCTCATAGGTTGAAGCCGGGCCCTTGGGCTTGGACAGGGCTTCCACGTAAAGCTCGCCGCCGGATGTGGCGCCGGTTGCCTTGGCGATCTGCTTGACGAGACGCGGATCGTTGGAGTTTTCGAAGAAATAGCTCTTCACATGCTCGGTCTTGATCTGCTCGATCAGCTTGGCAACATCGGCGGCAGAGGCTTCGCTTTCGGTGGAAAGGCCGAGCGGCGACAGGAAGCTGATCTTGTATTCGCGGCCCAGATACCCGAAGGCGTCGTGGCTCGTCAGGATCTTGCGCTCGGCTTCAGGGATCGCGTCAAACTTGGCATGAGCATAGGCGTTCATGTCATCAAGCTTTTTCGTATAGGCGCTGGCATTGGCCTTGAAGGCTTCGGCATCGGCCGGATCGGCAGCGGTCAGCGCCTTTTCGATATTGGCGACCCAGACCTTCACATTGACCGGGCTGTTCCACACATGCGGATCGGTCACGGTCTTGCCATCCTCTTCCATGGTGCGGGTGTTGATGCCCTCGGAGGCGACGACCGGCTTGCCCTTGTAGCCGGAGGCGGTGATCAGCCGGTCCATCCAGCCTTCCAGGCCTTCACCGGACACGAATGTCACATCGGCGGCCTTCAGCGCCTTGGCATTGGCGGGCGACGGCTCGAATTCATGGGGGTCGCCATCGGGGCCGACCAGGCTGGAGACGGCGACATGATCGCCACCAACCTGTTTGACCACATCGGCCAGCACGGTGAAGGACGCGACAACCTTCACTGTTTCGGCAAAGGCCGGTGCGGCAGACAGGGTCATTAACAGTGGCAAGGCTGCGGACAATAACAGTTTACGGTTCATAGTAATCTCCTGTGATCAGGCTTTCAGATGGGAACTGGGAAGAAACCGCCGGAAAACACCGGAGGGAGCAAAAAGAATCGACAAGCCATAGAACAGCGCCGCGACCAGGATGATCGTCGGCCCGGAGGCGAGTTCCAGATGGTAGGAGGCAATCAGGCCGAGATAGCTTGCGACAATGCCGCTTGCCGCCGCCACCACCATCATGCCGGGCAGGCTGCGGCACCAGAGCTGGGCAATGGCGGCGGGCAGCATCATCAACCCTACGGCCATCAGCGTGCCGAGTGCCTGAAAGCTGGCGACCAGATTGAGCACGACCAGAAACAGGAACAGGAAATGATAAACCGGTCCACGGCCGCCGACGGCCCTCAAGAAGCCTGGATCGAGACATTCCGTCACCAATGGCCGGTAGATGACGGCCAGCGCCAGCAGCGAGAAGGAGGCAATGGCGCCGATCTGCACCAGCGCGTCATTGTCGATGGCCAGAATTGTGCCGAACAGCACATGCAGGAGGTCGATATTGGAACCGCGCAGCGAGACGATCAGCACGCCCAGCGCCAGGGATGTCAGGTAGAAACTCGCGAAGCTGGCATCCTCCTGCAACACGGTCGATCGGGTGACGAAGCCTGACAGCAGCGCCACGGAGAGACCAGCCACCAGCCCCCCCAACCCCATGGCGGTCAGCGACAGGGACCCGGCGATCAGGTAGCCGATGGCGGCCCCGGGCAATACCGCATGGCTCATGGCATCACCGACCAGGCTCATGCGCCGCAGCATCAGAAACACCCCGATCGGGCCGGAGCCGAGGCCGAGGCAAAGCGAGGCCACCAGCGCCCGGCGCATGAAGCCGTAATCGGCAAACGGTACGATCAACAGATCGTAGGCGGTCATGCGGCGGGCCTTGATGTTTTCTGGTCTGCCGGGCGGCAGACCTCGGCATCCTCGTCCCAGCGCTCGGCCATGGCGCGGGCCTTGAGCAGATTGGCAGACGACAAGGCGTCCTGGGTCGGACCCCAGCTGACCAGCTCGCGGGCGAGAAGCAAAGTCTCGGGGAAATGGCTGCGCACCTGGTCGAAATCATGCAGAACCGCAACCACCGTGCGGCCATCGCCATGCCAGCCGCGGATAATGTCGATCAGGTCGCGGGTGGTGCGGGCATCGATTGCGGTGAAAGGCTCGTCCAGCAGGATCACTTTGGCATCCTGTAGCAGCAGCCGGGCAAACAGCACCCGCTGGAACTGGCCGGCGGATAGTGCGCCGATATGGCGCTTCTCAAAGCCTTGCAGCCCGACCATTGCCAGCGCCTGGCCAGCTTTGTCCATGTCGGATCTGGCGATACGGCCAAAGGCACCGCTATTGCGCCAGGCGCCCATCAGCACCGTGTCGAACACACTGATCGGAAAGCGCCGGTTGATGTCGGCGGCCTGCGGCAGATAGCCGAAATCGGTGCGCTTCAGGTTATGCTCCACCGTGCCTTCGGCGGGGCGCAATTCACCGATAATCGCCTTCAGCAAGGTGGATTTTCCCGCCCCGTTCGGCCCGGCAATCGCCGTCAGGCTGCCAGCCTCGATCACGCCATGGACGTGATGCACAGCCGGGTGCCTGTCATAGGCGACAGTCAGATTGGTAAGCCGGATCGCGGCATTGTTCATGGCAGGGCCACCGCCCATTGAATGGCAAGCCAGGTCAGGCCGATGAGCACCAGCGCAAAACCCAGTCGCATCACGGCGGACCGTGCCAGTAAACTGGGAAAGATGGGATCTTCGTCCTGCAAGGCTCGCACTCCGATGTGTCTTATTTATGTAATAACGTTACGTGTAACGATATAACAATAATGGCAAATCGATGGCAAGCCTTTCTTACGGGATGTGGGAGTCGTATCCCAGCCTATCTATGTTTCATGAAAAAACCCCGGAAGCGTGAGCCTCCGGGGTGGGTTTTATGTGCAGAGCGCTGCAAGGCAGCATTACCCACAAAACGGGGAAAAGAGAAAGCTTACAGTCGTTCCAGCATGGCTTGCGCGGAGGAAACCGTGGCCTGACCGGGATTTTCCTCGATATCGAGGCTTTTCACCACGCCATCTTCCACCAGCATGGAATAGCGCTTGGAACGCACGCCGAGCGCGCCAGCCGACAGGTCCATGTCAAGGCCAAGCGCCTTGGAGAAACTGGCGTCCCAATCGGCCAGGAAATGGATCTTGCCCATGCCGCCGCTCTGCTGCGCCCAGGCGCCCATGACATGCCAGTCATTGACGGAGAGGACGGCGATCTCATCGACGCCCTTGGCTAGAAGCGCATCGCGGTGCTCCAGATAGCCGGGCAGATGGTTCAGCGTACAGGTGGGGGTGAAGGCACCGGGTACGGCAAACAGGACAACCTTCTTGCCCTTGAACAGTTCCTCGGTGCTGATCTCAACCGGGCCATCCGCGGTCTTTTCCTTGAATGTGGCTGCCGGTATCGTCTCGCCAATTGCAATCGTCATGAAATCTCTCCTCATTTTGCTAAGCGTCGCACTCTATTCAATCGTCGCCCTGACCGCAGAGCCTGTTTGATAGACTGTCAGGGTCGCACTATAGGGCGGCCTGTTCCGAAGGCAAGCGGGGCTTCCATGGTCCGTTTGTTGCCGGCGGCCACCAGGATATGCCAGATCTTGCCATTGATCGAATAATGGCGCGGCAGTTTCGGTAGGGCGATTTGCAGGGTCCGGTTATTGCCCTTGCTCGACAGCGTCTTGTATTCGGTAAACAGATATCCATCCGGGCCAGTCACCAGAATGCGCGGGTCGTCCTTGGAGCCTTCCGGCAGGATCAGCGACACATCAAGGCTGGAGAGATCATCTGCCATGTGGAAATCCGAGACGTAGAAATCCTCCGCTGCGGTGGCGGGCAGCTTGGATTTCGCCTTGTCAATCAGCTTTGCCTCGCTGACATCAGTGGTTTCCTCGCCACTCAGATCGACGCTCAATTCCGCCTGAAACGGAATACAGATATTGCGGCACATGCCGATAAAGGCTGTCAGCCGCAGCGGGCTTTGCCAATCATCCTGCGTGCTTTTGAGCGTGAAGGGAAAGACCACCGGATGGTCGTAACCGACGTCGCGCACGCTGCCGATATCCATCCGCTTCGGCACGGGAAAGCTGAGCGGTGAAGGGATGAGTTTTGCATCCGGGGCAGTGGTCAGCTGCGGGGGGATGCCGCTATCGCCCGGCTCACGCCAATAAGTGAACCAGCCATCGTTCGGCTCAATTTGCAGGCCCGCCTGGCGTGTGCCGTCGGGGGAGGGCGGCAGCACAACCAGCCGCATGCGACCACCATCGCTGGTGGCCCAGGCGGAGGTAGCGGCATGGGCGCTGCCCGATGGCAGCAGCATCAGCAGAGCGGTGAGCAGGGCTGGAAACAGGGCGAAAACCGGCCGGATGAAAAAACCTGGATGGATCATGCTGGCTATTTAGACTGGCGCCATGGCTGCTGCCAATCACGCTTTTGACGGTTTTATCATTTTCGGTTGATTGATGGCCGGTGATGGCTCATCTTGAGGTGCATGACTTGCGCCACATATCTTTGTTTGACGCATTTCCATACGCCAAACCGCGACACACTTTGGTTGGAAATGCTTTAGATCGGCACCCCGAACAGACCGGAGGCAGCATGGCTTTTTTGACATTGAAGTCTGACCGCGAACGAGGCTTTCTTGATGGCCATTTCCTGATCGCCATGCCCGGCATGCCGGATGGCAATTTCGCCCGCAGTGTCGTCTATGTCTGCGCCCATACGACGGCGGGGGCCATGGGCTTTATCATCAACCGGACCCAGCCGGTCAAATTCGCCGAAATCCTGCTGCATCTCGACCTGATCGACCAGCATGACGCGATCATGCTGCCGGACCATGCCCGCAACTTCCCCATTCAATGCGGCGGCCCGGTGGAAACCGGTCGCGGCTTTGTGCTGCATTCCGACGATTACCTCAGCGACAGCAGCATTCCGGTCAGCGACGATATTTCCCTGACCGCGACGCTCGACATCGTCCGCGCCATTTCCGATGGGCGCGGCCCGGCGCGTGCCACTATGCTGCTTGGCTATGCCGGCTGGGGGCCAGGTCAACTGGAGGCGGAGATCGCCAACAATGGCTGGCTGAATTGCCCGGCCTCAGAAGACCTGATCTTCGATCCGGTGCTGGAGGACAAGTACGACCGGGCACTTGCCCTGATCGGCATCAGCCCCGCCACCCTGTCGGCAGAGGCTGGCCACGCCTGATCAGGGCTGTTGAGGTTTGCGTCGCAGCGGGCGAAAGATGCGGGGCAGACTGAGCGAAGCGGGCAGGGTCATGACGATGACACCGGCCACGACCAGGACGAGACCGGCGAGCACGGTCGGGCTATAGCGCTCCCCCAGAAAAATCGCGCCAATGCCGACCCCGATCGGCACCCGCAGATAGGCCTGGGATGTGGTGGCGACCGAGCCGAGCGTATGGACAAGCCGGAAATAGATGACAAATGCCAGCGCGGTGGAAAACACCGAGAGCGCCAGCAGGGCCGCTAGCGAAGAGGTGGAGACGGCCAGCGTCCAGGGCTTGTCCACGATCAGGCTGAGCGGAATAAGCATAGCCGCTCCGCACAAAAGCGAGCCGGCAGCGGGCATCATCGGGTCAAGTCCCTTAAAATTCCTCCCGAAAATCGCGGCCATCGCATAGCAGGCCGATGCCAGGATGACGGCGCATTGCGCAACGAGATCGGTTCCGGCGGAATGAAAAGCGTTGAAGCCGACGATCAGGCAGGTGCCAGAAATTCCCAACAAAACGCCAAGCAGTTTGGGCAGGCCGACATGTTCATGCCGGGTGAAGGCGACGGTGATCAGGAAGGTGAAGATCGGCGTCAAGGCATTGAGGATCACGGCAAGCCCGGCCTCGACATGCAGTTCCGCCCAGGCAATCAGGGTGAAGGGCAAGGCGCTGTTGAGGCAGGACTGGATAAAGAACCGCCGCCAGGTTGCGCTGTCGCGGGGCAGTGTCATGCCGCGCATCCGCAGAATGGCAAGCAACAAGCTGCCAGCCAGCAGGGTGCGGGTGGCAATCAGCGTGATCGGTGGGATGGTCTCCACCCCGATGCGGATGAAACTGTAGGCAGCGCCCCAAACGGTTGCTAAGGCCAAAAGCAGGGCAAGTTCTTTTAAAAGGACCGGTTTTTCCATGGACTATCACTTTCTATCGGGATGGTTTGATGTGCCTTGGTAGCCCAGTCGCTGATGATAATGCTTCGGCCATAGCCGAAGTGTTGTATGATGACAATTGCTGTTCAGCGGCCTATATTGAGGTCATGTCGAACATCGCATCTGGAAACATGCTGGCTGAAATTGCCGCCCTGATGGGGGACCCGGCCCGCGCCAATATGCTGATCGCCCTGATGGGCGGGCAGGCGTTAACCGCAGGCGAACTGGCGCTGCATGGCGGTGTCAGCGCCCAGACCGCCAGTGGGCACCTGGCCAGGATGGTCGAAGGCCGTCTGCTGTCGGTCGAAAAACAGGGCCGTCACCGCTATTACCGTCTGGCCGGGCGCGCTGTCGCCGCGGCGATGGAGACGCTGATGTCGCTTGCCGCTGACGGGCCGCGACGCCTGCATCCTGTTGGCCCGAAGGATCTGGCGCTACGCTCGGCGCGCAGTTGTTACGATCACATCGCCGGTCGTCTCGGCGTAGCGCTGGCCGATGGCTTGCAAACCAAGGGCTATATCGAACTGGGGGAGGAGGCGGTGACGCTGACACCACCCGGCCAGCAGTTTTTCTGTGATTTCGGCATCGATCTTTCCCCGACCACACCACGCGGACGGCCGTTCTGCCGCACCTGCCTTGACTGGAGCGAGCGGCGCCCGCATCTGGCCGGACGGCTGGGCGCGGCCTTGCTGGACAGAATGCTGGACCTGGGCTGGGTGGCGCGCCAGCCGCAGGGCAGGGCGCTGAGGATCACCCAGGCCGGACAGCAGGGCTTTCGGGCGCAATTCGGGGTTACGGAAGACTGGATGGCGTGAAAAAAACCAGGGCCTGAACAGCCCCGCCCTCCGGTATGATCAAGCCCGCTTTGCCCGCTGTTGCTGGTCTTTCAAAAGGCGCATGACCGCTTCCGGGCCAACCGGGGCGCCGTAGAGGAAGCTCTGGCCGTAATGGCAGCCCATTTGGGCCAGTTCGTCGCCGTCATCCTCGCTGGCTATGCCTTCCGCCACGACATCCATGCCCATGTCCTTGGCCATTCCGATCACCGAGCGCAGCAGGATATTGCGCCGCTCGCTGGTATCGGTCACCAGTTCCCGGTCGAGTTTCAGCGTATCGAAGGGAAAGCGGGTCAGATAGGACAGCGAGGAATAGCCGGTGCCGAAATCATCCAAGGCGAGACTGAGCCCGATATCCTTCAGCTTTTCCAGCACCAGCCGTGCCTGTTCGGGATTTTCGACCACGACGGATTCGGTCAGTTCCAGTTTCAGCCGGGCCGGATTGCAATTGACTCGGCTGAGCAGGCTGCGAATGTCGGTATAGAGCGTGTTGTTGATCAGCTGGGCGCTGGACAGGTTGACGGAGACGAAAATCGGCATTTCGCCCGTCTGTTTTTCCCATTCCACCAGATCGGTTGCCGCCCGCTCCAGCGCGAACATGCCAAGCGGCATGATCAGGTCGCAGCTTTCCGCCAGAGGTATGAATTCAGACGGGGAGATCGTGCCGCGCTTGGGATGTTCCCAGCGCATCAGCGCTTCGAAACCGGCCAGTTCCTCATCATCCAGCCGGACGATCGGCTGATAGACCATGGTCAACTCGCCGCGCTCGACAGCGCGGGCAAGTTCGGTTTCCAATTGCAGCTTTTCCGAGACGCTGCCCCGGAAGGCCGGGCGGAACGGTTCCACCTTGTTGCCGCCACCGCGCTTGGCGCGGTACATGGCAAGCTCGGCATCCGATAGCAGCCCGGCAGCGCTTTCCTGTTGGTCTACCCAGGAGACCAAGCCGATGGAGGCGGTCAGGTTGATCTCGCGATTGGCGAAATTGATCGGCACCATGATCGCCTTGCTGACAGCGTCGGCAAAATCGGCGACCTTGGCCGGATCGCGCTCCGAAATCAGGATCAGGCCGAACTGGTCACCCGAAAGCCGGGCCAGCGTATCCTGCGGCTTTAACAGGCGGCGCAGCCGCCGGGTCAGCGCGATCAGAATATTGTCTCCGGCGGAAATCCCGAGCATGTCGTTGACCCGACCGAAATTGTCGATATCGACGATCATGACCGTCGGGCGCACCGTATCGGCGGTGGCGGTCACGGTCAGAAGTGTCTGCAAGCGATCCAGAAACACTTCCCGGTTCGGCAAGCCGGTGAGATTGTCGTTGATCGCATCCTGCAACAGCCGGTCGACGGTGTTTTTCTGTTCGGTGACATCGGCAATCGTGCCGATGCAGCGGATGATTTCGCCATTGGCTCCCAACACGGGCCGGGCGCGGATATGCAGCCAGTGGAAATGCCCGTCATCGGCGCGGATGCGGAATTCGTGGTTCAGCCGTCCGCGCTTGTGCTCCAGCAGCACATCCAGCGTGGCGCGAAACCGGTCGCGGTCATCGGGATGCAGGCTGGGAATCCAGTTGCGGGCCGCCCCATGCAGCGCGCCGTGGCTCAGGCCAAGCCGGGTGGAAATATCGGGAATGGTCACCACCCGGTCGCGGGCCACATCCCAGTCCCAGACAATGTCCCCAGCCCCGGTCAGCGCCAGGGATTGCCGCTCCAGATCGGAAAACAGGCCCTGGTTATAGCCACCGCCAGCAAAGGCGTGCTGCATGACGGTAAAGCCGATCAGCAGCACGATCAGCACCAGCGCCCCGCCATGGGCAGGCTGGATGATGTCGTTCGACAACCGTCCCGTCACCGTCATCCAGCCGGCAATCAGCCAGACGATGATCAGCGTCCAGGTCGGCACCAGCAGGATGGCGCGGTCATAGCGGTTGAAGCCGAGATAGACGATCAGCGCGATCCCAGCCGTGGCCGTCAGCGCAAAGGACAGTCGGGCAATGCCTGCGGCAATCGACGGATCGTAGATTGCCACGCCAAACAGCAGCACCAGGCCCAAGATCCAGGCAAAGGTCGCGTAGCCGAGGTTCACATGCCAGCGATTGAGGTTGAGATAGGTAAAGAGAAAGATCACGAAACCTGAGGCCAGACCCACCTCGGCCCCCGCTCGCCAGATCTGCTCGCTATGGGTGGTGATGCTGATCAGCTTGCCAAGAAAGCCGAAATCGACGCAGATATAGGCGAGCACCGCCCAGGCCAGCGAGGCCGCAGCGGGCAGCATGGATGTGCCGCGCACCACGAACAGAATGGTCAGGAACACCGCCAGCAGGCCGGAAATGCCCAGCACGATGCCGCGATAGAGCGTGAACGAGTTGATCGTATCCTTATAGGCATCCGGCTCCCACAGATAGATCTGCGGCAGGTTCGGCGTTGCCAGTTCGGCCACGAACGTCACCACCGCACCCGGATTGAGGGTGATGCGAAACACGTCCGCATCGTCACTCGGCACCCGGTCCAGCGAAAATCCTTCGCTGGGGGTAATGGAAATGATCCGCTGCGAGCCGAGATCCGGCCAGAACACCTTGGAATTGACGAGCCGATAATGCGGCGCGACGATCACCCGCTCCAACTGCTCGTCGGACACATTGGCAAGCGCGAACACCGCCCAATCGCCCTGGTGCTGCGCTGAGGTGGCGCGCACTTCGATGCGGCGACGAATGCCATCGGACCCAGCGGCAGTAGAGACCTGAAACGCCTCACCCTGATTGAGATGGATTTCCGTCGTGGCGGTCAGGTCGAGCGCCGTATCGTCGCGTGAAATCTTCACCGGTTCGGCGGCATGGCTGGTGCCCGCGCCAAACCCCGTCAGCGCCAGGAGCACCACCAGGAGGCCAGCGGCAAGCCGCAACAGGCCAGGATTGGATAAGGCTTGTTTCTGCTCAAAAAACCGCTGGGAACTGGCCTCGGATGAGTATCTGAATATATTCATGAATAGAGTTTTTTGCCGGAAACGGCACCAGGTTCCGCCAGAAGCGAGTAGATCGCGTGATCTCTCCACTGTCCGTTGATGTTCAAATATCCGCGCAACAGACCTTCCCGTTCAAAACCGGCCCGCTCCAGCAGCCGGATGCTTTTGTCATTGTCAGGAATACAGGCGGCTTCGATACGATGCAACTCAAGTTCCTTGAAGATATATGGTTTTGCCAATTGAAGTGCGGCAAACATATGGCCTTGGCCGGCGAAACGTTCGCCCATCCAATATCCGATCATACAGGCCTGGGAGACGCCGCGCCGGATCAGGCCGATGGTCAGCCCGCCCATCAGCACAGCGTCGCTTTCGCGAAACAGAAAAAACGGCACGGCCAATCCACAAGCATATTCCTGGGCATTGCGCATGACACGCGATCGAAAGGCGCTTTCGGTCAGCTCGTCCGGACGCCAGAGCGGTTCCCAGGGCTGGAGAAAAGCCCGGCTTTCAGACCGTAGCCTATACCATTGATTATAATCGCCATTGCGCGGCAGCCGCAGCAGACATGTCCCGTCACGCAGTTCAGGCCGTTCCGGCTGGCGGGACAGAAACCCGAACACAGACCGCGTCATTTGTCATACCCCCACCCAAACAGTTCCGGCCCCATTGCATCGAATGCTGGAGGGATTGCGGGAACCTGCTGAAAGATATGGCTCACCCCAAAAGCCAGTCAAACGGCAAGATTGAGCAATCGACTCAGCCGCGCGCCGCCTTCAGCACCGTGTCGCGTGATCCCGACAAGGCCGAAAGGATGTCTTCCATTGGCGCTAGCTGTTCGAGCGGGCCGATGGCTGACAATGTCGGTGGGCTGCCGTCGAAGAACAGCCGCCCAGCAAGGTCTGTCAGCCGGTCGACGGTAATGCTTTCCAGCCGCTCCATCAGTTCCGGATTGGAAATCGGCCGACCATAGAGCATCATCTGCCGGGCAATCTGTCCGGCCCGCGCCGCAGGGCTTTCCTGACCCATCAGCAATTGCGCCCGGATCTGGGTGCGAGACCGGTCGATTTCCTGTTGCTCGATTCTTTCAGCCGATTTGCGCAGCTCGCTGATGATCACAGGCACCAGTTCGGGCAGGTTTTCGCCGCCGGTCGCGGCATGAATGCCGAAAATGCCGGTATCGGAAAAGCCCCAGTGAAAGGCATAGACCGAATAACAGAGGCCGCGAAACTCGCGTACCTCCTGAAATAGCCGCGAGGACATGCCGCCGCCGAGGATATTGGCCAGAATCTGCGAGGCGTAGAAATCGCGCGCATGATAGGCGCGGCCTTCGAAGCCGAGCAAAAGCTGGGTGTCCATCAGGTCGCGGCTTTCGCGCACCTCGCCGCCGGTATAGCGGGCAGGGGTGATCAGCGGCGAGACGGCGGGCTTGGTGCGCAGCGTGCTGAAGCGGTCTTCCACCTGGCGCACGAAGCTTTCGTGGTCGACGGCGCCAGCCGCCACCACAAACATCCGGTCGGTGGTATAGTTGCGGGCAAGATAGGCGCGAATCTGGTCGCTGGTGAAACCATCCACCGTTTGTGGCGTGCCAAGAATGCCGCGTCCGACCGTCTGGTCGCGAAAGGCGGTTTCGGCGAAACGGTCGAAGACAACGTCATCAGGCGTATCAAAGGCCGCGCCTATTTCCTGCAGGATCACATGCTTTTCACGGATCAACTCTTCGTCATCGAAGGCCGAATCAGTGAGGATGTCGGCGAGGATATCGACGGCCAGCGGCACATCGTCCTTCAGCACCCGGGCGTAATAGGAGGTGGTCTCGGTTGATGTCGCGGCATTCAGCTCGCCCCCGACATTCTCGATTTCCTCGGCAATCTGGCGGGCGGTGCGCCGTTTCGTCCCCTTGAAGGCCATGTGCTCGAGAAGATGGGCAATGCCATGTTCCTCGGCGGTTTCATCGCGCGAACCGGATTTGACCCAGACGCCCAGCGCGACGCTTTCCAGATGCGGCATTTTTTCGGTAACGACCGTCAGCCCCGAAGGCAGGCGGGTGCACTCAACATTCATGGTCCATCTTTCCGCGTTTCTTAAGCACCAGCGCGCGAATGAGCGGAGATGAATGCCTCCACCACGTCGAGCTCGCCGGCAAGGACGTCGAAACGCTCCTCCCTATCCATCAGATCAGCAAGCCACGTCGGAAGCGCGGGGTCAATACCCGATGCCGATTTTACCGCCGCCGGAAATTTGGCGGGATGGGCGGTGGCCAGCGTCACCATCGGGCTTTGGGGCTTTTCGAATTTCGATGCGACCACCACGCCGCAAGCCGTATGGGGATCAAGCAGATAGCCGGTTTCAGCCAAAGTGGTGGCGATGGTCTTGGCCACCTCCGTTTCCGAGGCGCGTCCGGCCCGGAAGAGTTTCCGGATGGTTTTGAGCGTGTCCGGCTTGATTTCGAAAGCGCCGGATTGCTTCAATCCAGCCATCTGCGAACGGATCTCGCCGGCATTGCGGCCGCTGGCTTCAAACAGCAGGCGCTCGAAATTCGAGGAGATCTGGATATCCATCGACGGCGAGGTGGTGGCCATCACACCGCGCATCTCGTAGCGCCCGGTTTTCAGCGTGCGGGCCAGAATGTCGTTGTCATTGGTGGCAATCACCAGCTTGTCGATCGGCAGGCCCATTTCGCGCGCCACATAGCCTGCGAAAATATCGCCGAAATTGCCTGTTGGGACAGTGAAGGAAATCTTGCGGTCCGGTCCCCCCAGCGAAAGGGCGGCGGTAAAGTAATAGACGACCTGGGCCATGATTCGCGCCCAGTTGATTGAATTGACGCCGGATAGCTGCACCTTGTCACGAAAGGCGACATGGTTGAACATCGCTTTGACCAGATCCTGACAATCGTCGAAATTGCCCTCGATGGCCAGCGCCCGGACATTCCCGGCCTTCGATGTGGTCATCTGCCGCTGCTGCACGGGCGAAACCTTGCCCTTGGGAAACAGGATGAACATGTCGATATTATCAAGCCCGGCAAAGGCATCGATGGCCGCCCCGCCCGTGTCGCCCGAGGTGGCGCCGACAATGGTGGCACGCTGTCCGCGCTCGCGCAGAACGTGATCCATCAGCCGGCCAAGCAATTGCATGGCGACATCCTTGAAGGCCAGGGTCGTGCCGTGGAACAGTTCGAGAATATAGGAATTCGGCCCGGTCTGCACCAAAGGCGCGACAGCAGGATGGCGGAAGGTGGCATAGGCGTCATGGATCATCGCCTGAAGGGCATCATCCTTGATTTCGCCGTCCACGAAGGGTTTCAGCACCGCGAACGCGACCTCCTGATAGGTCTTGCCGCGCAGCGCCCGGATATCGCGTTTGCGCATTTTCGGCCATTCGCGGGGCAGGTAAAGGCCACCGTCACGGGCGAGGCCTGCCAGAAGCGCGTCGCAAAAATTGAGAGCGGGCGCCTCGCCGCGAGTGGAAATAAAGTCCATGCCAGTATCCTCGGTCTAAAGGTCACGCCCGGTCGAAAGTTTCATGGCCGCCACAATGATGCAGACTCTTGCTGATGCCTTGCTGAAAATTGCAACAAAGCACGTGCTAGCTGATCGATTTTTTGCCACGCCGCTGGTATAGACCATCGCCAACCGATAAGGAAAGGCTGATTGCGGGAGATTTTCCTGTTTCCAGACCGCATTTTCCACGCGGTGAGACGAAGTCATGATGCAGAAGGTGTGACCCGGTGTTTCAATCTATAATGCGCGGCTCGTCCGCCTCATCTCAGGTTAATAAGTCGGCTCTGGTCATTGTTCCAGTCCTGGCCGTTTTTCTGGCCGGTTGCAATACCAGCGGCTCCGGGGCCGGTTCCAGTTCCGGCGCCAGTGGAGGCAGCCTGTTCAGCTCCAATGCCACAACATCGGTCTCCGGTGCGGCCACGGCGAGCGCCCCGGCAGCGTCTTCTGGTGCCGTGGTTCAAGCCGTCTGCCCGAAGATCTCCCTGCGCGACGGCACATCCTACTATCGCACTTATGCGAAGTCGGGTTCTAAAGATCCACAGGACGTTGTGTTCCAGGCCTCGCTTGCCGAAACCACCCGCGCCTGCACCCAGTCCGACACCACGCTGACCGTCAAGGTCCAGGTGGCGGGACGGCTGGTCGCCGGGCCGCAAGGCCATGCCGGATCGATCAATATGCCGATCCGGGTTGCCGTCGTCGATGGCGATACGGTGGTGTCTTCGGAACTGGTGCCGTTTACCGCCAACCTCGCCAGTGCCGATCAGCCAGCCCAGTTCCTGTTTAGCCGCGATATCACCATGGCTGCCAATGCCACGGCGGCGACGCAGATCTTTGTCGGCTTCGATGAAGGTCCGGCTAGTGCCGCGGGCAAGCCATCCGGCAAAAAGCGTAAATAAGCCTCTCGGGCATACCAGCGCCGCGCCAGATATAGCGCACGGCGCTGTCGCTCTTTCTTGTGTGTTGAGCATTTCAGCAGAAGTGCGAAGCGGTTTTGTGTTCGCAAATACGTAAAAAACAAAGATGCAGCACGCTCGTCATGTTTCCATGAGTAGCGGCGCGGCAATGGTAGGTCCGGCATGAGGGTCACGGTCATTCGCAATCCTGTGGCGGGTGGTGCTCATACATGGCCTGCCACGGCTCGTGCACTTGCGGAGATTTTTCCCGACTATTCGCTGGTCGAAACCGTCAAGGGCATGACGGGCTCCCAGGTGCGCGCCGCTGTCACGCCCGAAACCGATCTGGTTCTGGTGGTGGGTGGCGATGGCACGGTTGGTCAGGCCGTGGATGGGCTGCTGACGTCGCTTTATCCACAAACCGCCTTTGCGTTCCTGCCGGGTGGCACGGGCGCGGATTTTTCCCGCAATTTCGATTGGCCCGCGACCACTGAGCGCCAATTGCAGGCGATTGCGACGGCTACCCCGCGCCGCATCGATGTCGGTGTTCTGCAAAGCCGTTTGGGCAGTGGCGAGGTCCATTCCACGCATTTCATCAATGTCGCCAGTACCGGCGTGTCGGGCGAGATCGTCGCGGCGATCGAGGCAAGCCGTGGACCCTCGCGTCTGCCGGCGTTTCTGCGCTACCGGCTGATGTCATTGGTGCGCATCGCTCGTTACAAGGGCGCGGCCCTGCGTATTTCGGTGGATGGAAGGCGCGTTTATGACGGCGCGGTTCTTGTGGCCGCCGTTACCAATGGCAGCTGGTTTGGCGCCGGAGTGCGCGCCGCGCCGCAGGCTTTGCTGGACGATGGCCAGCTCGATCTGGTCTTTGCACGCCATTGCGGCGCCATTGGCAATCTGAAGATCTTTGCCGCTTTCGCTAATGGCAGTCCGGCGAATTCGTCCGCGATCAAGACCCATCGCGGCCAGGTGATCGACATCGAGCCGCAGGGCAAGATCCCCATGGCCGAGGCCGATGGCGAAGTGATCAGGCCCGGCGCATTGCGCTTCAGCATTTTGCCGCATGCGCTCACAGTTCGCCTTCCACCCGCTGTGGCGCCTGGGTGAATGAGCGCTGACGCTCTCCAAAAACCTGGAAACAAACTCTAGATCACATGGTCCCATTCGGCCATGGCGGCAATCACGGCTGGCAGGTCCATCATCCGGGCGATCACGGTTTCCGCACCGGCTTCAGTCAGGCGGTCGGCATGGGAGGGATAGGTGTGGGAGGCGCCGGTAAAGCCGACAACCCGCATTCCTGCGGCGCGGGCGGCATGGATGCCATGCACGCTGTCTTCCACCACGACGCAATTTTGCGGCTTGACGTTGAACTGGGCGGCGCCGTGCAGATAGATATCCGGCTTCGGCTTGACCCGGTCAGCGCCGAGATCCTTGGCAGAATAGACATGCGGCGCGAAAAATTCCTTGAGGCCAACCTTGGTCAGCATCATGTCCAGCCGTGGCGATGAGGAATTGGAGCAGATGCAGCGCGGCCCCTGGAGACGCGACAGCGCATAGGTGACGCCCTCTACCAGCTTGACCTCGCGGGCCAGCCGCTGGTCCAGCAGGGCTTCCGACTTGTCGATCAGGCTGGCCGAGAGCGGAATATCCACTTCCTTTTCGATGGTCATCAGGATGTTTTTCCAGGTCATACCGGAAAAACGCTCGCCCATTTCCTCGACTGAAATCGGATAGCCTGCCTCGGTCAGCAGCTTGGACTCCACCTTGGCGGCAATGATTTCGGAATCGACGAGCACGCCGTCACAATCGAAAAGGGTGAGGTCGAAGCCAGCCATGCTCATCATATCCTGTTGTCGGGGGAAATGCCTGACTACACGATAAGGCGGTAAAGAACAATTGCGCAGATCTGCTGAATGTTCATGGCCCGGATGTTCAGGGCAGATCTGCGTCTCTCTCGACAAATTTGCCCCTTCAGCCTAATCAGAAGACATGAGCAAAGCCAAGGACGACACTATAGCCGCGAGGATTGCCCGCGTATTGGCGCAACGCATCGTGCATGGAGAATTACAGCCCGGCATAAGGCTGGCACAGGACCATATTGCCGAGGAATTTTCGGTAAGCCAGGTGCCCGTGCGGGAGGCCTTCCGGCGTCTGGAGGCGCAGGGCCTGGTCGTCAGTCTGCCGCGCCGCGGGGTCCGGGTGGCGAGTTTCGATCTGAAACAGGTGCGCGAAGTGGCGGAAATGCGCGCCGCACTTGAAGTGCTGGCGCTGAAGCATGCTGCTCCCCATCTGACGCCCGCGCTGCTCGACGAAGCGGAAGCCGCGACCTGCGCCTGCGACCGCGCCGACAATGTCGAGGACTGGGAGGCGGCCAATCGACGCTTTCACCGGCTGATCGTTTCCACCTGCGATATGCCGCGCCTGCTGACCGCCATCGATGACCTGCATGCGGTCAGCGCTCATTTCCTGCTGGCAGGCTGGCAAAGTGGCTGGGAGCGCCGCACCGATCACGACCATCGCGCCATCCTGGATGCCTTGCGCCGCAACGCCGTTGGTGAGGCGACAGCCATCCTGGAACGGCATGTGCAATGGATTGGCCGGGCGCCCGCGCCGCGTCGCGGCGAGCCGCAGCCGGAGCGGTTTGCGATTGTCGGATGATGAGGCGTGAGCGCGCAAAAACGATCGGTAAAAATGACAAGCCTGTTGATCAGGCGGAAAAGCCCGGCGCAACCTATAAAGCCCAACGAATGCCTATAAAGCCCAACGAATGAAGGATTAATGCCATGACGGTGCGGTTGCGCGGCCATCATCTGCTCTGCATGCTGACCTTTGTCGGCGAAGGCTATACTGCCGATTTCGTCGCCAATTATCACCGCGTCGCTGCGCGGTTGACCGAGGGCGAAACCATTGAGATCGTCGATGGCCCCGATGATCTCTGTCAGCCCTTAACCCATTCGCAAACGGCTCATTGTTTTCGTGACAGCGTGCTCGAACGCGACCGGAAAGCCAAGGATGCCGTGGCTCAGTTGCTGTCTCGCCCGGTGGTGACCGGCACGGTCATCACCCCGGATGCCCCCCTTTTGGCGCGGCTGCGGGCCGCCTTTGCCACGGGCTCGGTGCGGTCTGCCTGTCATGACTGCGAATGGTCGTCGCTCTGCGATGGCATCGCGGCTGAGGGCTATAGCGGAGCGCTGGTGAATCCGCCCGCAGCTTGATCGCTTACCTCGGGATCATCCGTCCTCGAATTCCCTGGGCGTTGAGACCCGACAGGAGGCAATCTGGCTGCCGACCTGAAATTGCATGGAAATTTAAGCTCACCGTTCAGCATTTGGTAACCAAGTTCGGTAACCATAGGCACTGTTCAATATGTGCTGCGTCAGCGTAACCAGTGAGTATTCCATGGCCTCTGTTTTCCCGCTCGCCGACCTTCGTCGCTCCAACGATCCCTTCGCCTGGATGAACAGTATCATCAAGGGCGACTGTGTTGCGGCTTTGGAGGCTCTGCCGGATCAATCGGTGGATGCGATCTTTGCGGATCCGCCGTATAATCTGCAGTTGGGGGGCATGCTCCACCGGCCGGACCAGTCTGTTGTCGACGCCGTGGACGATGCATGGGACCAGTTTGCCTCTTTTGAGGCTTACGATGCCTTCACACGCGCCTGGCTGCTTGCCTGCCGGCGCGTGTTGAAGCCGCATGGCACCATCTGGGTCATTGGCTCCTATCACAATATTTTCCGGGTCGGTGCGACGCTTCAGGATCTGAATTTCTGGATCCTCAATGACATCGTCTGGCGCAAGACCAACCCGATGCCGAATTTCAAGGGCCGTCGGTTCCAGAACGCCCATGAAACGATGATCTGGGCTTCGCGCGATGCCAAGGCCAAGAGCTATACCTTCAATTACGATGCGCTGAAGGCGTCCAACGACGATGTGCAGATGCGCTCGGATTGGCTGTTTCCGATCTGCTCCGGTGGCGAGCGTCTGAAGGGCGAGGACGGCAAGAAGATCCATCCGACCCAGAAGCCGGAAGCCCTGCTGGCCCGCATCATCCTGGCCTCGACCAAGCCCGGCGATGTGGTGCTCGATCCCTTCTTCGGCTCCGGCACGACCGGTGCGGTCGCCAAGCGGCTGGGCCGCAATTTCGTTGGCATCGAGCGCGAGCAGGACTATATCGATGCAGCTTCCGCCCGCATCGACGCCGTCGAGTCATTGGGCAAGGTGGAACTGACTGTCTTGACCGGTAAGAAATCCGAGCCGCGCGTTGCCTTCAATACGCTTCTGGACAGCGGCCTTTTGCGGCCCGGTCAGGTGCTGAGCTGCGAAAAACGTCGCCATAGCGCCATTATCCGCGCCGATGGCACGCTGGTTTCCGGCACCGAGGCCGGTTCCATCCACCGGGTTGGTGCGAAGGTGCGCGGTCTGGATGCCTGCAATGGCTGGACCTTCTGGCACTTCGAAGACGCAGGCAAGCTGAAGCCGATCGACGATCTGCGCAGCCTGGTGCGCGCCAGCATGGGCAAGCTGGCCGGATAGGCCTATCCGCTAAGTCTGGCTGCTTTGTCTTTCGTCCTTACGATTTTTTAATCATCGGCGCCGATGCTGACTATCTTCGTCGGTTTTTGTATCCAGTCCCGATGAAAATGACGATGCCCGGCCCGGTTTCCGCGCCGGGCATTTCGGTCTTGCCTCAAGTACGCAGGTTGTAATATTTGCGGCGGGTCTAGTTTATGATATCTTCAAGTTGCAGATGTGCAGCTAATATAAATTAGATATCTAGTTATAAGCACTTAGCGGTTATTCTCTCAGCATTAAACAGGTTCGGACAAGTCTGCCGCTTTATTTCCCGTCTCCAACAGATGGGGGACGGATTTTGGCGGCTTTATACAGGCAGGCACTGGAGCAATACGGGGAGGGCGCCTATGAGGCGGCCCTGACCACCGTTTCGCGCCTGTTGCAAGCCGAACGAAGCAATGCCGAAGCTTATATTCTTGCCGCCACCGTGCATGAGCGTCTTGGTAACCGGCTGGAGGCGGCCGGCCTGTTTGAGCGGGTTATTGCGCTTACGCCATCGCGCAAACGCGATGTCGCCTTTCGCGCTTGCTCTCATTATCTTGAATCCGGCCACGATGATCTGGCTCTGCGCGCCTTGCTGGCGCTGCACCGCTATATGCCTGACGATGTCGATGCCAATCATTCGATTTGCAGCCTTTACCGCGAGGCGGGCCGCTATCCGGATGCGCTGCCCTATGCGCTTAAGCTGGTGACGATTGGCAGCGATTTCGACAATTGGCTGAATGCAGGCATGGTTCTGTTGGGGGCCGGTCAGGCGGAGAAAGCCTTTGTCGTGCTGAAGGCTGCCTATGAGGCTCGCCCGACAGAACGGCTGGCGCTGACAGAGTTGTTCTGGTGCGCGATGAACCTCTGCGATTTCGACCTGGCCACGCGGCTACAGGGTGAACTTGAGGCGGCCTATGCGGCAGATGGCGCGGTGCTGGATATCCGCGAAAACGTCTTTCGCGCGCTGCAATGGTCTGGCGATGAGGCCTATCATGTGCTGAGTGCGATCCGGACGGGAGAGAAGCATCGCGGCACGGTTGCGCCCCGGCGGCCTTATACGGCGCGGCCCGGGCAAAGGCTGAGGATCGGCTATGTCTCGGCGGACCTATACCAACATGCGACGCTGTCGCTTTTGACCGGCGTGATCGAAAACCATGATCGCGACCGTTTTGAGATTTTTGGCATTTGCCATACCGCAGCCAAGAACCGCAAGGGCATGCTGCGTCAACGTTTCCTTGAGGCTATCGATCACTATGTCGACATCATCGACTTGGATGACGATCAGGCTGCTGCCGCCATACGGCAGCTTGATCTCGACATCCTGATCGACCTCAAGGGATTTACTTTCGAGAACCGGCTGGGGATTTTCTGCCGCCGTCCGGCTCCCGTGCAGGTGGCCTATCTCGGCTTTCCAGGCAGCGTGGTGGGTGTTGGCATTGATTACGCCATTGCCGATACCATTGTCGCCCCGCCATCATCAGAGCAATTCTATGCCGAGAAAATCTTCCGGCTGCCCAATAGCTACCAGTGTAATGACAATAGCCGCGAAAAGGTGATGCGCGATGGCCCGCGCAGCCTCCACGGCCTGCCGGAGCAGGGTGTGGTGTTCTGTTCTTTCAATCAAGCGGTGAAAATTCGATATCAGGTGTTCAAAACCTGGATGGAAATCTTGAAATCGGTTGATGGGTCGGTGCTTTGGCTGATTGATATGCTACCAGTGACGCGAGACAATCTTTGTGCTGCCGCAGCCCGGCTTGGCGTGGCGCCGGAGAGATTGATCTTTGCGCCGAAAAAACCGATTACGGAGCATTTGCGTCGTCTGCCTTATGCTGATATCGCCCTTGATACCGGGCCTTGTAACGGTCATACAACGACGGCGGATGCTCTTTGGGCTGGAGTGCCTGTTCTGACGTGGAAAGGCACGAATTTTGCCGGACGTGTCAGCGAAAGTCTTTTGAGTGCCGTTGGCCTGACCGAACTTGTCGCCAACGATCTTACCGAATTCGGCCGCCTGGCGGTCGAACTGGCGCAGGATGAGGTCCGCCAATCTCACCTGCGCCAGAACCTCCTTCAAGCCCGCGATACCGCGCCGCTGTTTGATACCCCCCGCTTCACCCGGGATTTCGAGGCGGCATTGGAGGCGATCTGCGCGGATGCTGCCAAGGGTTGATCCGGGTGAATCATCAAGGTAAATGATGATCATGGCGCGCAATCTGGCAGGGTATAAGACGCGATAACGCGGGAGGCGGATGATGACCATTACCACGCTGCAACAGCTGGAAGCCCTCTATGGCACGGTGAGGGAGACGTCACTTGCCAAGGAAATCGACCATCTGAATGACGATTACGCCGCCTTCGTTAACGCTTCTCCTTTCATCCTGCTCGCTACTGTCGGCTCTGATGGCACTGATTGCTCGCCCAAGGGCGATGCGCCTGGCTTCGTGGCGATCCTTGACCGCAAGACCCTGGCTATTCCCGATCGCCCTGGCAACAACCGGATCGATAACCTCAAAAACATCATCGAAGACGGTCGGACATCTGTGCTGTTTCTCATCCCCGGCGTTGGCGAAACGCTGAGGGTCAATGGCCGGGCTACAATCAGCGCCGACCCGGACCTGCTCGCCCGCTTCACTGTTGATGGAAAATTGCCGAAAAGCGTGATTCTCCTGGCGATTGACAGCGTTTATTTCCACTGCGCCAAGGCTATTCTGCGCTCAAATCTCTGGGACGCCTCCCGCCATGTCGAGCGCTCCACCCTGCCATCACCCGGCCAAATCCTGAAAAACATCGTCAACGGCTTCGATGGTGAAGCCTATGACAAGGAACTGCCGGAGCGGTCGAGGAAGAGCCTGTATTGATCCTCGGTAGAATTTTCGGAACATCATGACCGCTGACCTTACCAATACGATCCTGTCGCTTTATTCGCAGGGCCTGTTCCAGGCAGCCCTTGATGAGGTGAAGGCCTTGCCGCCGGGCCTTGCCGATGACCCCAGGATGGCGATCATCGCTGGACAATGTCTTTATAAGCTCGGCTATGCCGAAGCGGCGGCCGATCACTATGTCCGGGCGGCGGAGCGTCTTGGGGGGGAAGGGGCGCAGCTGCGCAAACTGGCTTACGATCTCTATAAAAACACGGGAAACAGAGAAAAAGCCGTCGCCCTTGCCGAGCACGTCTTGCAGGATGACCCTCGCCATCTTGAAGCAGCCCTTCTCCGTCGCAAACGTCTTTTCGAACTCGCAATGCTGGATGAGCTAAAGCTGGCCAACGACGCGGCCGCGCACGCCATTGCGGAGGGTGATGAGTTTGCAATTTCCTGCGAAATGCCGATGGAAGCCCTTTACTGGTGCGATGATGAGAGCACACTTGCCCGCCTATCGAACCAGGAAAAATCGGTCATCTCGCCGCAAAACAGATTGGCACGCCGCACGAAGCCGCATATCTACGGCGACAAAATCCGCATCGGCTATCTCTCTGGCGATTTCACCAGTAATCATGCGGTGATGGTCAACTTGCAGGGCGTCCTCGAACGTCATGACCGAAGCCGGTTCGAGATTATTCTCTATTGCTATACCAAACAGGCCAAGATCGACCGCGACAACGGATCGCGGGCTCGCATGGGGACGATCAAACGAATTGCCGAGCTCTCAACGCAGGCAGCGGGTGATCTGATCAGGAGCGATGGAATCGACATTCTTGTCGATCTGCAAGGCCATACCCAGGATGCCCGGATCGATCTGGTCAATTCTGGTCTGGCGCCGATCCAGGTGGCTTGGTTGGGCTTTCCCTGCACCGGCACCGGCATTGATTGCGATTACGTCATCGGCGACCCGATCGTGACACCGGATAGCAGCAAGCCGTTCTATCATGAGAAACTCTGCCGCTTGCCGGAGACCTATGAACCGAATGACAATATCAACCGGCCCTTGCCGTCGCCGGTGCCGAGAACGGTTCTGGAGTTGCCAGAGGACAAATTTATCTTCGCCTCGTTCAACAATATCAGGAAAATCAGCCCGCAGACCGCCGATGCCTGGCTGTCCATCTTCCGAGAGGTGCCTGACAGTGTGATGTGCCTGTTGTGCGGGCAGGAAAACGTCAGGGACAATCTGCGTGCCTATTTCACCCGGCAGGGGCTCTCGGCGGACCGGCTGATTTTCGCGCCGCCACTGGCTTATGCATCGCATCTGGCGCGTGTGCAGGCCGTGGACCTCGTGCTCGACAGCTTCCCCTATTGCGGTCACACCACCACATCCGATTGCCTATGGGCCGGTGTGCCGGTTCTGGCGCTCAAGGGTCGCAGTTTCTCATCCCGAGTTTCGGAAAGCCTTTTGGCCGCGCTCGACATCCCCGAACTCGTGGCGCCAACGGTTGAGGCCTATATTGCCCAGGCGCTGGATCTCGCTCGCAACCCATCCCGCCTTTTGGCGCTACGCGAGCGGATCGTTGCCAACAGGCACACCACGCCGCTGTTTGACACCGACCGCTTTACTCATCATCTCGAAGACGCCTACCGGATGATGGTGGCGCGTGCCAAGGCCGGGCTGGAGCCGGATCATATCGATGTCCCGGCAAGGCCGTTCCCATGACGAGATTTTGAGGTAATAGGCTGGAGATCAGGGCTATCAAGCCCTGATCGTATAATCCCTGGCGATGCCCTGCGTCACCGTGAACCAGTTCGATGCCTTCGTGCGCTGCTGATGCGCGTCGAAAGCGGCCCGATCAACAAAGACTTCCGAAACAAGAAAACGCCCGGCGACAGTAGGGCAGGCTTCGACGTTGAAAGACAGGCACCCCGGCTCGGCCCGCGTCAGGGCAATATGCTCAGGCAGAGCCGCCTTCACGGCTTCCAGCCGATCCTCCGTCACATCGATATGGCCGTCCAGAAATACTTTTGTCATCAAATCACACCCAAATCCTGCAAATCCGCCTTGAGCTTTTCCGGGCCGACAAAATGCACCGCCTGCCAGCCAGCAGCCTTGGCACCCACCACATTGGGCAGGCTGTCATCAATGAAAATCGAATGGGCGGGATCGAGACCAAAATCCGTGGCATGGCGGTGATAAATCGCCACATCCGGCTTGATCAGGCCGATTTCGCCCGACACTGTGACGCCGCGCGGGCGGTTGAGGAAGGGAAACATCTCGCGAGCTTCCACAAAGGTGTCGGCGGCGAAATTGGTCAGCATGGTCACATCGCGGCCCTCATCAATCAGGGCATTGAAGATCTCGACGGTGCCGTCATAGGCGTGCGGCACCATTTCGCGCCAATGCTGGCGAAAGGCGCGGATATGTGCTTCGCGGTCGGGATGTTCGGCAATCAGCAGCGCTTCGGCATCGGCCCATGTACGGCCACGGTCCTGTTCGATATTCCAGTCATGGGTGCAGACATTGTCGAAAAACCATTGCCGTTCCTTGGCATCGGGGATGATCCGGCTGAAGGGCAGGTTGGGGTCGTAATGGATCAATACCTTGCCGATGTCGAAAACGATATGCCGGATCTCTGCCATGCTCTATTCCATTTTTTGGGCTGCGAAGGCCTCGGGTATAGCCTGGGTGATCGCCTTTTTCATCACCGTCGGCAAGGCCTGGGCTTCAAGATTGATGAGCGGCTCCCACCATCCGTGATCGGCCCAATGGTAATCGTCGGGCCGTACCTTGACCGCATCGGCCCTAAAGATCGTCAGCCGTAGCTCGAAATGGGTAAACACATGGGTGACCACCCCGCAGGACCGCCAGTTGGCGTCCATCGGCGCACTGGCCTCGCTATCGTCGCCGTCGATGCGCGCTGTCCATTCGGTGGTCGGCACTTCGGTCATGCCACCCAGAAGCCCCTTGTCGGCGCGCTTGCGCAGCAGGATGCGGTTGCGGTCATCAAGGGCGATGAAGGCCGCGCCAAGCCGCACCGGCTTTGCCTTTTTCGCCGCCTTGACCGGAAAATGTTCGGGGTCATGGGCTTTCAGCGCCAGACAGTGGGTGTTGAACGGACAGAGCGCACAGGCGGGCCGTTTCGGCGTACAGATGGTGGCGCCCAGATCCATCATGCCTTGCGCAAAATCGCCGGGCCGATCCTTGGGTGTCAGCGCCGTGACCAGCAGTTTTATGGCCGGTTTGGCGCCGGGCAGTGGATCGGATATCGCGTATAGCCTCGAAATTACCCGCTCGACATTGCCGTCCATCACCGCCGCCTGCCGGTTAAACGCAATGGCGGCAATGGCGGCGGAGGTATAATCGCCGATGCCAGGCAGCGATTGCAGGCCTTCCTGGGTGTCGGGAAACACACCGCCATGCAGATCGGCGACAGCCTCGGCGCATTTTTTCAGGTTGCGGGCGCGGGCGTAATAGCCAAGGCCCGCCCAGGCCGCCATCACGTCCTCGGTCGGCGCGCTTGCAAGGTCGGTGACCTTCGGCCAGCGCGCCAGGAATTTCAGGAAATAGGGTTTGACCGCCTGCACTGTGGTCTGTTGCAGCATCACTTCCGAAAGCCAGATGTGATAGGGGTCGGGCCTCACACCGCGCGCTGCCATCGGCGGCGAAATCCGCCAAGGGAGATCACGGTGATGGCGGTCATACCAGGCGAGAAGGTCCTCAGCACTTGGCTCATCTTGGTGAGGCCCATCTTGGTGAAGGGTGTGTTCGGCAAGTTTTCGGGTTTTTATGCTCATACTATATATATGTTGGCGAATCACGGCGCATATCAAGCGTTCCGGATTGCAATGACGAGGCACCATCCAGCCATGGCCTTCAAAAAACGCGGCGCTGCCCAGATTTCGGAACTGGCCAACGGCATCATCGATCCGGTGATTGCGCGGCGTGCCGGGATTTCGACGGCGCTGCTATCCTCCTGGGAGGAGATTGCCGGAGCCGATTTTGCCGATTGCACCCGGCCTGAAAAGATCGTCTGGCCGCGGCGTGACTATGCCGGTCAGGATTCAGGCCAGAAATCCAGCTCATCTCCCGGTCAATCCGGTGGTTACAAGGCAGGCGTGCTGACCATTGCCTGCGAAGGGGCGCGGGCGCTGTTTCTCAACCATGCGCAGGGCGAGTTGATTGCCCGCATCAACGGGTTTTTCGGCTATCCGGCCATCGGCCAGATCCGCATCGTGCAAAAACCGGTCTCCAACACCGCCAAGCACCGGCGCGGGCCGGGCCGGCTGGATGCGGTGCAGGCGAAAAAACTCTCGGAAATGACTGAGGGCATTGAAAGCGACAAGCTCAAAAAGGCGGTAGAGCGGCTGGGCCGGGCGGTGTTGTCGCAAAAAAAGCCGAAATGACAGCTTTGTAATTTGAATTGAGGGGTCAAAACCTTCACATACATCCTGAACCGGGCTGTGGGCGCGCGGTATGCCTGTCTCGCATATATTGCAGTTTTGCGAGCGATGTCATGCCAGATGATGTATTGTCAGGTTGTGAGAGACAGGTATAACCGGGCGCAGGTTTACAGCACGATCGTTACTCTATGTGGGTGAAATAATGTCGAATTCCGAACTGATCCTGACCAAGCGCCATCTTCTGGCTGGTATCGCCACCGTGGCCACAGGCCTTGCCGTCTCCGGCATGGTGAGCCCGGCCTTTGCCGCCGCCGAAATGCCCAAGCCCGACCATGATGTCGATATGGCTGAAGTGATGAAACCCGGCGCCCTGCCGGACATGGCGCTTGGCAAGCCCGATGCACCGGTCAAGATCGTTGAATATTTCTCGATGACCTGCCCGCATTGCGCTCATTTCCACGCCACGACCTTCGATACGATCAAGGAAAAATATATCGATACCGGCAAGGTCTATTTCGTCTTCCGCGAGTTTCCTTTCGACCCCGCCGCCACCGCCGCTTTCATGCTGGCGCGTTGCGCCCCGAAGGATCAATATTATCCCTTCATCACCATGTTCCTGAAGCAGCAGCGCTCCTGGGCAGCGCCTGACAATGGCGATGTGCGCGGCGCCATGCTGCAAATGTCGAAAATGGCCGGTTTCACACAGGAAAGCTTCCAGGCTTGCTTGACGAACACCAAGCTTGCCGGTGATGTAACCGCAGAGCGGGACCGCGGCGCCAAGCAATTCGGCGTCAACGCAACCCCGACCTTCCTGATCAACGGCAAAAGCTATTCTGGAGATATGTCGGTTGAATCCATGTCGGCGCTCATCGACAGCCTTCTCTGACACTGCGCATCCGATCAAGGCGGGCGGTGGCGAAAGCCATGCGCCCGTTTTTTTGTGGTTGGTGGCCGGTTTTTGGCGTGATGAGCGTGGGGCCCACCCCCCTCTGTCCTGCCGGACATCTCCCCCTCAAGGGGGGAGATCGGCAAGATCCGTGATTGGTCTTTCCAGGAGAGACGCGGTAAGCCTGATAAACATGGGTCAGGAAAAGGAACTAGGAGATATCCTCACCCGAACTCACCCCCTGAGGGGGAGATGGCTGGCAAGCCAGAGGGGGGTACCCCTGGCCGAGGCGTTTCCTGCATCTCACAAGACCCGTTCCCCAGAGGTCCACCCATGAAGTTCACCAAGCTTCGGGTCGTCGGCTTCAAATCCTTTGTCGAGCCCACCGAATTCATCATCGAGCGCGGATTGACCGGTGTTGTCGGGCCGAACGGCTGTGGCAAGTCCAATCTGGTCGAGGCGCTGCGCTGGGTGATGGGGGAAAACTCCTATAAGAACATGCGCGCCTCGGGCATGGACGACGTGATCTTTTCCGGCTCCGGCAACAGGCCCGCCCGCAATTCGGCGGAGGTCGGGCTTTATCTCGACAATTCCGACCGCACCGCGCCCGCTGCCTTCAATGACAGCGACGAAATCCAAGTCAGCCGCCGTATCGAGCGGGAAAACGGCTCGGTCTATCGCATCAATGGCAAGGAAGCCCGCGCCAAGGATGTTCAATTGCTGTTTGCCGATGCCTCGACCGGGGCGCGATCACCGTCGATGGTTGGCCAGGGACGTATCGGCGAGCTGATCCAGGCCAAGCCGCAGGCACGTCGGCAATTGCTGGAAGAGGCCGCTGGCATTTCCGGCCTGCATTCGCGCCGCCACGAGGCGGAACTGCGGTTGCGCGCCGCCGAAACCAATCTGGAGCGGCTGGAGGACATTGTCGCCCAGTTGGAGAGCCAGATTGAGAGTTTGAAACGTCAGGCCCGTCAGGCCAATCGCTTCAAGATGCTGTCTGCCGATATCCGCGCCCGTGATGCCATGCTGCTGCATATCCGCTGGACGGAAGCGCGGCAGGCGGAGGCCGAGGCGGAAGCCTCGCTCAATGAGACGACCTCGCTGGTGGCCGAACGGGCGCAGGAGCAGATGGAAGCGGCCAAGGCCCAAGCCATTGCCAGCCTGCAATTGCCTGCGTTGCGTGACGAAGAGGTCAAGGCCGCAGCCTCCCTGCAACGCTTGCAGATTGCCCGCAGCCAGTTGGAAGAGGATGCCGGACGGCTGTTCAAGCGCCGTGACGAACTGACCCGGCGGCTGTTGCAGCTGGAAGAGGACATTACTCGTGAGCAGCGGCTGGTCGATGACAATGCCGAAATTCTCGAGCGGCTGGCTGCCGAGGAAGCCGAACTGGAAGAGGTGCTGACGGAAAGCGGCCAGGAGGCCGACGATCTGCGCATTGCACTGGAAGACGCATCTGCCAGTCTTGCCGACAGCGAAGCCCGCTTTTCTGCTGTCACCGCCGAACGCGCCGAGGCGGCAGCCGGGCGCAACCAGTTGGAACGGGCTCTACGCGACCTCGCCGACAAGCGGCTGCGGCTGGAGCGCCAGGCCGAAGAGGCTGGCCGTGAACTGGATGCCGTGGCCGAGAAGCTCGCCGCCCTGCCGGACCCGGAGGAAAGGCGCGAGGCCGTGGAAGCCGGTGAATATGCCGTGGAAGAGGCTGAAAGCACGGTTGCGCAAGCGGAAGAGGCTTTAAGTGCCGCACGTCGCGCCGAGGCACTGGCCCGTGGCCCGGTGGAAGCTGCCCGCTCTACCTTGGCGGCGCTGGAAACCGAGGCGAAAACCATTGCCAAAATGCTGGCCTCTTCGGCCAGCGCCGGAGAATTTTCGCCGGTGGCCGACGCGCTGACGGTTGAGCGCGGCTTTGAAACTGCGCTGGGGGCGGCGCTTGGTGATGATCTGGAAAGCCCACTCGATGCGCGTGCGCCTGCCCATTGGGCCATGCCCGGGCCTGATAGTGACGACCCGGCTTTGCCTGCTGGCATCGTCGCTCTCGCCACGCATGTGTCGGCGCCGCAAGCTTTGCTGCGTAGGCTGAAACAGATCGGCATCACCGATGCCGATACCGCGCAACGCCTGCAATCGGACCTGAAACCCGGCCAGCGGCTGGTGACGCGCGAAGGGGCCGTCTATCGTTGGGATGGCCATGTCACAGGCTCTGAAGCGCCGAGTGCGGCGGCCCTTCGTCTTTCCCAGAAGAACCGCCTGAAGGCATTGGAAGAAGAGGTTGACGAGGCTCGCATCGGGCTGGAAGACGCTGAAGAACAATTGACGGCAGCGCGCGAGGCGGTGACGTCGAGCGAAGCGGGTCTTTCGGAAGTGCGTGAACGTCAACGGTTGATCCTGCGCCAACTCTCTGAAGCCCGCGAGGCGTTAAGCGCTGCCGAACGGGCCAGCGGCGATCTGCTGCGCCGCCGCGCTGTGGTGGAAGAGGCGGTCAACGGGCTTCGCGCCCAGATCGAAGAGGCCGAAAGCCTGGCCGAAGAAGCGCAGATTGCCCTTGCCGATCAGGCCGACCTGACGGCGCTGGATGAACAATTGCGGCAATTGCAGATGGAGGTTGCCACCGGTCGCGGACTGGTGGCCGAAGCCCGCGCCCGCCATGAAGGGTTCGCCCGCGAAAACGACCAGCGCCAGCGCCGGATCATGGCGATCCGTCAGGAGCGGCAAAGCTGGGCGCAGCGGGCTGCAAGTGCCAGCCAACATATCGCCACGCTGCGGGAACGCGAGGCGGAAGCCCGCGACGAAATGGCCGACCTGGACGCCGCCCCCGACGAATTCGACGAAAAACGCCGCCTGCTGTTGAGCGAGCTGGACAAGGCCGAAGCCGCACGGCGTACTGCTGCCGACCGGCTGGTGGAGGCCGAGGCCCGCCAGCGTCAGGCCGATCAGGTCGCCGCTAGCGCCTTGTCTGCACTGGCCGAAGCACGGGAGCGCCGGGGCCGGGCGGAAGAACGGTTGCTGTCTGGACGCGAGCGGCGCAAGGATGCCGAGGCCCGCATTCAGGAAGCGCTCAACGTCGGCCCGCATGAGGCCTTCCGCCTGACCGGGCTGAAACCCGATGATGCGATTCCTGATCTGCGCGAGGTTGAGCGCGATCTGGACCGGCTGAAAATCGAGCGCGAACGGCTGGGTGCTGTTAACCTGCGCGCTGATGAAGAGCAGAAGGAATTGTCCGACAAGCTCGCAGCCCTGATCAAGGAGCGCGACGATGTGATCGACGCGATCCGCAAGCTGCGCGGCGCCATTCAGAGCCTGAACCGCGAGGGCCGGGAACGGCTGGTGGCGGCTTTCGATGTGGTCAATGCGCAATTCCAGCGGCTGTTCACCCACTTGTTCAACGGTGGCACGGCGGAATTGCAGCTGATCGAAAGCGACGACCCGCTGGATGCCGGTCTCGAAATCCTCGCCCGCCCGCCCGGCAAGAAGCCGCAGACCATGACGCTGCTGTCGGGCGGTGAACAGGCGCTGACCGCGATGGCGCTGATTTTCGCCGTCTTCCTCACCAATCCCGCACCGATCTGCGTGCTGGACGAGGTCGATGCGCCGCTCGACGACCACAATGTCGAGCGCTATTGCAACCTGATGGACGAAATGGCTGCCTCCACGCAGACCCGTTTCGTGATCATCACCCACAACCCGATCACCATGGCCCGCATGAACCGGCTGTTCGGCGTTACCATGGCCGAACAGGGCGTCTCGCAACTGGTGTCCGTGGATTTGCAGACGGCGGAGCAATTGCGCGAGGCTGTGTGAGGGTTCACAAGGCCGATTGGAATGCTCTACGGGAGCAAGTCCGCCTTAGATACAGAGGAAAGCGTCGTGTACAATTTCAATCAGCTTGAGCGGCGTGCCAAGGACCTCATCAAAGCGGGCCGGAGCGCGGATGCGATCAAGATCTATCTGTTCATGGCCGATGGCGATCAGTCTCTCGATGGTGGATATCTTGGGGAGCGACTCGGGATCTGTTACGAGGCAATCGGCGATCTGCATGCCGCCAAATACTGGTACGGACGAGCGGTCGAAGAAAATCCGGACGTAAGGCTGGCATCTGCTGAAGCTCGTGTGCGGCTTGGCGAGGTCAGCATCCATGGCATCGTCGATTTGACAGACAAATAGAGCATTGTTTCGAAAGGAACACCGAGGAAGGGACAGTCTGGCTGGTTCAACGTGAACCTGTCGGGCAGGCATAAACAGGAGATTTGTATGGCCCGCTGGATACCGCTGCTGACCGCTCTTGCCTGCCTCTTTGCGATTCCGGCAGCAGCCGAAAATCTTTCCGGCAATTTCCTTGCTCAGACCGTGAAAACCTCCAAGCCGCACCGCGATTCGTTGACGGGGCTTGTGCGCGGACGCCAGGGCATCCCGCTCTGGGTGCTGAACATGGTCCGCAAGGATGATTATATCGGGCTCGCTTCCGTCGAAATGCCTGTTGACGCCAAGCCCATGCAATTATTCTACGCCTGCCAGCCAAAACGCTGCGAGCAAAGCGCCGTTCGTGTGCTGTTTTCCGCCGATGGCAAGCATGCGGTCATGCGTATTCAGGACCAGGCGGAAGGCGAGATCTTCCTGGGCACGCCAAGCGAGGCGGAAAAGACCGCATTGGCACGCGCTCCCGGGTGATAGTCTGAGGGACAGCGATTTTAAATCATGCTGTCTGCGATGCATAAAAGATCACAATCCTTTGTATTTAAATAGGAAATAGAGGTCTTGCTTTGATTGGAGAGATTTTCACCTGTCCAGCAAGCCACGATTGCTAAATGCCAATTCCAATAGTATGCTCAACATACTTTACAGCATTTTGCCGCGCGGATGGCGTGGTCATGATGGCTGTGGGATTATCCAAAAGGTCTGACCGGGCGCGAGGAGGCGAGCGGTTGAACCGTTATCGGCATCAATGGGAGGCATTATGCTGTCGACAACATCGCGACCGGGCTCGTCCCGGATCATTTTTCTGGTTTTTCTGGCGGCGATGATTGAAGGTTTCGACCTTCAGGCTGCGGGCGTGGCGGCGCCGAAACTGGCGCCGGTCTTCGGGCTGACACCCGCCCAGATGGGACTGTTCTTTTCCTCTGCGACATTTGGCCTGATCTTCGGCGCCGTTTCCGGCGGCATGATCTCCGACCGGTTCGGACGCCGTTTGGGCCTTAGCCTGGCGCTTTTCATCTTCGGGATCTTCTCGCTCGCTACGGCAGCAGTGACATCCGTGGAAGGGCTGATCGCCATGCGGTTCCTCACCGGCGTCGGCCTGGGCGGAGCGTTGCCGAACCTGGTAGCCATTGCTGTCGAGTCGACCACGCCGGAGCGCCGCGGCCGGGCCGTGTCGATCATGTATGCCGGTATTCCGTTTGGCGGGGCGATTGCCAGCGTGGTGGCCATGGCCGGCCTGCATGATGACTGGCGCACCATCTTCATTGCCGGCGGCATCATGCCGATGCTGCTCGTGCTGCCACTGTTTATGATGCTGCCGCAGCTCAAGGTCGAAAAGTCGGAAAAGACCAAGAAGGAGGGCGCCTGGCGTCAGGTGTTCTCCGCCGATACGGCGTTGCGCAGCATCCTGCTGTGGACGGGTTTCTTCTTCGGCATCATGGTGCTTTATCTTTTGCTCAACTGGTTGCCGACGCTTCTGGTCACGCGCGGGCTGGATCGCCAGCAGGCGGGCCTCATCCAGGTGATCTTCAATATTGCCGGGGCCGTGGGCGGCTTGACGGGCGGATGGTTCCTTGACGGGAAACGCAAGGTCCTCAACGGCTCGCTCTGCTTCCTTCTCCTGGTCGCGTCTCTCGTGCTGCTCGGATTGGCACCGGCCAATTTTGCCGCCAATGCCATTGCCGGCGCCTTGATCGGGGTGAGCGTCATGGCAGCCCAGTCGCTGCTCTACGGTATTGCGCCGCAATGCTACGCGCCCGATGTTCGCGGCACCGGCGTGGGGCTTGCCGTCGCGGTCGGACGGTTTGGTTCGGTGGTCGGCCCGCTGTTTGCCGGTGGTTTGATTGCCGCCGGACGCTCGCCGACCGAGGTATTGATGGCGATCGTGCCGGTGGCTGTTGTCGCCGGTATCGCAACCGTTCTGCTGTTGTCGCGGTTGCGCGACCTGCCGCAGGATAGCATCGCGAAGGGTGTGTCAGGCCATGCAACGCCCTCCATGGTCAAGCCTTGACCGGCTGAGGATGTTGCTTGGCAAGCCGTCCGGCATTCTGATTGTAAAACCTCAATTGCCGATGGTTTCACCGGGATAAACGCCCCAGACCAGGCCCTGCCGGACAAAGCCGGAAGGGCCACCTCGTTCTACCGATACGGAACACCAATGCCCATCGCAGCCGCCGATTTTCAGCCGTACCCGTGGCTGGAGTTGGGCGGTGACGGCAGCCGTGGCAAGCGGGCGGTCGCGCAGCATGACGAGATCGCCTTTCGAGCCGCGCCAGGGGGCGACAAGGCCGGTGCGCGCACCGCTGAGCATGACAGCGGACATCCAGCCGCTGGTGCCGTCGCTATCGCGAACCTGACGCCAATTGTCATATTCCTCGATGATTTCCACCGGCAGGCCCCGGGCCTCGTAGATAAAGCGAACCGGGTAGTCGGTGGAAGGGCCAGCCCGCATCCGCACCCTATCGGCCTTTAGCGAGGCAAAGCGCGGCAGCGGATAGCCGGTAACGCGTCCCTTCTGCCGCAGCATTGGCATGGCCGCAACCGTGCCGGGCGCAAGCAGGCTTGCCGCCCCGATCAACGGGGTCAGCAACAGCATGGCCAGCAGGGCGCGGCGGTTCACACGGGGAGCCACTGAAAATGACGGACCGTATTCAGTTTTCTGATGTCTCAAGTCATTGATGCATTTGAGGTCATCGAAATCTCTTGACGGCGAGGATGCGTCATCCTCCTGGAGCCTTTGTGTGAAACCGCCTTTGGCGGTCAGGGGGCGTTTCTCAGGCATTGTCGGTTTTGGACATGTCAGCGGCAGGCCTGGGCCTGTTTCAGCGCCGCCGAAACGCCCTGTAGCGAATAGGTATAGGTCGTGTGGGTCCCGCGCTTCGAGGTGGTTTTCACAGTCATGCGGCGACCTTGTTTCATGGCGGCAATCACCTTTGCGTCATCCGCTTCCAGCCGGGTCCAGCCGACATTGGCTTTCGGCACCATCTGGAACGTCTTGTCATCGACGTTCACGTCGATGGTCGAGCCCTGAGCGACATTGTAGCCCATCACGGCCTGGGGATAATAATTGACGCCGCCAGTTTTTTTCGGGGCGATCAGGAAGAAATTCTTGCCATGGTCAATGCCAACAGGATCTTCCTTTGAAGGCACGGACAGCACGTAGCAAACGGTCTTGCCGCCATCCTTGTAGGAAAACAGCCCCCAGTGATCGAACTGCTTGACCATCCGAGGGGCTGCCGATGCAAAGCTCGCCGAAAAGCCAAGAATGGCAAGCATTAATGCAACGGTTTGTAGTGATGACATATCTGGCAATCTCCTTTGGTTGAGTGGGTCGCTGTTCGTTCTCTACCCCAATCAGCCGGCCATGAGGTTACCGACACGTTAATTTCTCTTCACAATTGGTTGAGCCAATTTGCGACATTCCGTCACAAATTTTTGAAATATCAATTGGTTGAGCGAGAAAATCGCCCTCGAAACAGGCGTTGGCCACTTTCCCGTCCCAACCATCGCTCAATGCCAAGTCGAGCCTCGACACGTTGATCTTTACACTGGGATGCCGCAATTATGCTGCAATGCGGGATACGATTGATATTATGAGATTTTCAACGGATCACGAATGCGCTAAGTCTTTTGAGGGATACAAGCATCGGACCGAAAAGTGGGAACCGGTTTTCGGGAAATCCGATGCGAAAACAACAACAGTCGGGCGGAGAAAGAAAAACGACCATGGGGAAGTGGGTCTACAGCTTCGGCGGCGGCAAGGCTGAGGGCGGCGCTGGCGATGTCGAACAGTTGGGCGGTAAAGGTGCCAATCTTGCCGAAATGGCGGGTCTCGGCCTGCCCGTGCCGCCGGGTTTGACGATTGTCACGGATGCCTGCACGCATTTCTACGCCCATGGCCGCAGCTTGGCTGATGACATGAAGGCAGAGGTGCTGGCCGGTATCGACCTGATTGAAGCCGAGACCGGACGCACGTTCGGCAATGCCAAAAATCCCCTGCTTCTGTCGGTGCGCTCGGGTGCGCGCACTTCCATGCCCGGCATGATGGATACGGTGCTCAATCTCGGCCTGAACGATGAGACGGTGGTCGGTCTTGCCCATCGCGCCGGAGACGCTCGCTTCGCCTGGGACAGTTACCGCCGCTTCATCCAGATGTATGGCGATGTCGTTCTGGGGCTGGATCATGAAGTGTTCGAGGAAATCCTTGAGCATGAAAAAGGCCGGTTTGGCCATGAACTCGACACCGAACTGAGCGCCGATGAATGGCAGCATGTGACTGACCTCTACAAGCAATTGATTGAGGATGAACTGGGCGAACCCTTTCCGCAGGACCCTGCGGTTCAGCTTTGGGGGGCGGTGGCAGCGGTGTTTGCCAGCTGGATGAACGCCCGCGCCATTACCTATCGGCAACTGCACAATATTCCCGGCCATTGGGGCACGGCGGTCAATATCCAGGCCATGGTGTTTGGCAATCTCGGCTCCAGTTCGGCCACCGGCGTGGCGTTTACCCGCAATCCGTCGACAGGAGAAAACCAGCTTTACGGCGAGTTTCTGGTCAATGCCCAGGGTGAGGACGTGGTGGCGGGCATCCGCACCCCGCAATCCCTCAGTGAGCGGGCGCGGCTGGAAAGCGGTTCCGACAAGCCGTCGATGGAAAAGCTGATGCCCAAGGCCTTTGCCGAGTTTACGGCGGTCTGCGCGCAGCTTGAAACCCATTACCGCGACATGCAGGATGTGGAATTTACCATTGAGCGCGGCAAGCTATGGATGTTGCAGACCCGCTCCGGCAAGCGCACCACCAAGGCGGCCATGAAGATCGCTGTCGATATGGTGGCGGAAGGGCTGATCGACGAGGACGAGGCGGTGTCGCGCATCGAGCCGGCGTCGCTGGACCAGCTTTTGCATCCCACCATCGATCCGCGCGTGGCGCGTGATGTGATCGGCTCCGGCCTGCCGGCGTCACCGGGGGCGGCCACCGGCGAAATCGTCTTTACCGCCGAAGATGCTGTCAGCGCCAAGGAAGAAGGCCGCAAGGTTATTCTGGTGCGCATGGAAACCAGCCCGGAGGACATTCACGGCATGCATGCCGCCGAAGCGATCCTGACCACCCGTGGCGGCATGACCAGCCATGCGGCGGTGGTGGCGCGGGGCATGGGCATTCCCTGCGTGGCCGGTGCGGGCAGCATGCGGGTCGATATCCGCAATGGTGTGCTGCTGGGCGTCGGCGTCAAGCTGAAGAAGGGTGATATCATCACCATCGATGGTTCCTCCGGCCAGGTTTTGCAGGGCGCGGTGCCGATGCTGCAACCGGAACTATCAGGCGACTTCGCCAAACTGATGCAATGGGCCGATCGTATCAGGCGCATGACGGTGCGCACCAATGCCGATACACCGGGCGATGCCCGTGCCGCCCGTTCTTTCGGCGCCGAGGGCATCGGCCTTTGCCGTACCGAACACATGTTTTTCGAAGGCGAGCGCATTCATGTGATGCGCGAAATGATTCTTGCTGAAAACGAAGCGGGTCGCCGGGCTGCCCTCGACAAGCTGCTGCCGATGCAGCGCTCGGACTTTACCGAGCTGTTCACCATCATGCATGGCCTGCCGGTGACGATCCGGCTGCTCGATCCGCCATTGCATGAATTCCTGCCGAAGACCGTCAAGGAAATCGCCGAGGTGGCGGTGGCGATGGGCATGGAGCCGCGCGCGCTGGCGCAGCGGGTCGAGGCTTTGCACGAATTCAACCCCATGCTCGGCCATCGCGGCTGCCGGTTGGCGATTTCCTATCCGGAAATAGCCGAAATGCAGGCGCGGGCAATTTTCGAAGCCGCCGTTGCCGCAGGCCTTGAGACCGGCGCGCCGGTCGTGCCTGAAATCATGGTGCCGCTGGTCGGGCTGCGCTCAGAGCTCGATTATGTGAAGGGTGTGATCGACCGGATTGCCTCTGAAGTGATGCGTGAAGGCAAGCTGGAAATCTCCTATCTGGTCGGCACGATGATCGAGCTGCCGCGTGCCGCCATCCGCGCCCATGTGATTGCCGAGGCTGCCGAATTCTTTTCCTTCGGCACCAATGACCTGACCCAGACCACGTTCGGCATGTCACGCGATGATGCGGCCGCCTTCATTCCGACCTATCAGCGCAAAGGGATTATTGAGCGCGATCCGTTTATCTCATTGGATTTCGATGGGGTCGGCGAGTTGATCCGCATGGCCGCCGAGCGCGGTCGCCAGACCCGGCCCGATATGAAGCTCGGCATTTGCGGCGAACATGGCGGCGACCCGGCCTCGATTCATTTCTGCGAGGATGTCGGGCTGGATTACGTCTCATGCTCACCCTTCCGGGTGCCGATCGCCCGGCTGTCCGCCGCCCAGGCAAGCATCAAGCAGAGGCGCCTCATGGCGAAGGAAGTTTGAAGCTACCGTATGTTTATTCGCCGTTTCGGCACAAAATTGCCTGTTGAGTTGCATTTTATCAATTAGATTTCGGCTTTGTTTTAAATGGTTTTATAAAACAGTTACCCAACAAGGATTGAAGGTCAGGACTGATGTCCCGGAGGCTTCAACACATGGTTGGGTAAAATGCGCCTTAAAGATACAGTTTCAAAGCTTCTCGCCGATGACAAGGGCAATTTCGCCGTCATGTCGGCTATTTTGCTTATGCCGTTGCTTCTGGCTGTCGGTGCGGCGGTAGATTACAGTTCGGCACGCGATCATCGCAATGATATTCAGGTGACCGCCGATTCGGCTATCCTGGCTGCGGCGTCGAGCTATTCCTCGTCTTCCGGCGTCGACGCCCTTGCGGCGGGGATCGACAGCTATCTCGAGTCCAAATTGGCGGATCAGGGTTCCAATGACGTTGATACCGCCGCGGTGCCCAAGCGGTTGAGTGGGCCGACCTTGTCGGCGGACGGCAAGGAAATTTGCATTGTCGTTGGCGAGGGCGTGCCGACCAGTTTCATGCAGCTCGCTGGCGTCAAGACCGTAGATGTCTCGGCCAAATCCTGTGCAGCGCTGCCGGGCAATATTGATCTCGAAGTGTCCCTGGTGCTCGACGTCTCCAGCTCGATGATCGAGGAAGGCCGTTTTGTGCCGATGCAGACGGCGGTGAAGAGCTTTTTGACCTCCTTTGCCAATGATGCCACGGTTGCCAAGCGCAGCAAGATCGCCATCGCGCCGTTTTCCAGCCGTTTCAACATCGGCCTCCCCCATAAGGACTGGTTGAAGGCCCATGGCGGCAATGCTGCCGTGCCTAGCCGTTGGACCGATCCCAAGTCCTATTATAAGGACTCGAAATATAGTTTCAGCCAGTGGATCGATAATGTCACGACGCTCGCCTATACCTCCAGTAACTATTATTGGATCGGCTGCGTCGAGCCGCGCGCCGACGTGGAAATGAAGGATAATGGTGCCATCGGCACCTACGGTCTGAGTGATGCGCCACCCAGCACCGAGGCTTTCGTGGCCCAGGATTCCAATAGCGGATCTTCCACCAGTTTTTGTCCACCGCCCATCGTTTCCCTGACATCGAGCTTTAGCACGTTGCAAAGCGCGGTGGCGGACATGACGTCGGAAGGCTCCACCCGGCTTGATGCCGGAATGCTGGCTGGCTGGTACACGCTGTCGCCGAAATGGCGCTCTGCATGGGGGGGTGGGACCTCGCCCGCCGATTATTCCGAAAAGGTCAAAAAGGTCATCGTCTTCATGACCGATGGCGAGATGAATGTGAAATTCGGTTCTACAGACCCTGCCAAGAGCAGTACCGAAAAGCTGGACTGGATCTGCGATAAAAACCGCACGAAATCCTGCAACGATACCGCCACCAGTGCGCTTTTGACCACCTGCGACTCGATCAAATCCAACAGTATCGAGATTTACGCGATTTCCTATAGTTCGGAAGCCGATGTCCAGAATTTGCAGACCTGCTCCAGCGGCACCAAATATTACTTCAGCGCCTCCACCACCAATATCAAGGATGTCTATACGGCAATCTCCAAGAACATCATCGGTAGCACGGTGCGGCTGACGCACTGAACCGTACGGTTGCTGCATAATTCCTTAAATCGGAATCGATTTAAGGAATTATGCAGCAGATTTAAAGTGTTACAGCGTCCTTTGTGCGTTTTATAAAACGCACGGCGCTGTAAAGGCATGATGAAGAGCCGCGTGGGTGACAAATTGCCTTGATTGTGAGATAGGCCGGGTCGTCACACTCGCAAAGGCCAGGCCCGATGAACGACACGCACCGGACATCCTCCACGGCGCCCACCTCCCGCAAACGCCGCCAGAAGGGCCGCGACACGCCGCCGCATGGCTCTCATTCTACCAAGCCGCAACGCGAGGGGCAGGGCAAGGCCGTTCCTGCGTCCGGTAATGACACCTGGGCGCAAGCCCGTCGCGTTATGAAGACGGATCGTTTTCGCGCCAGTGCGCTGCTGGCCGGTTTCGGCCTGTTCCTGCTGGCGGTATCGCAAAGCCTGCCGCATGATTATGGCTTTACCGAGCTTGGCGCGCTGTTCACCTTCTCGGTGTATGATCTGGTTCTGGCCATGCTGGGCATCGCGGTCGCCTGCGCGATGATGCCCAGCGCCCGGCAATTCGCCATCACCATCGGCGTGTTTCTCGCCGTGCTATCGGTCATGCTGCTGTTTTTCGACCCGATCTTCGTCGCCATTCGCGAGAGCGCGCTGGGGCAGGTGCTGTACCTGATCGCGCCGGTGGCCGTCGCCATCACCGGCGCCAGTCTCTGGCTTTCGGGGCGCTGGCGGGATCGGGCCATGCTGGCATCCGCTGCCGTTGTTGCCTTTTCCTTCTCGCTGTTTCTCGGCCTGGACGATTTCGGCGTCGGCATTCCGTCTTTTGCGATTGCCTCTGTGCTTTCGGCCCTGTGGATTATCCTCACTCCGGCCTTTCTGCTGCGCTGCTTCAAGGGCCCCTGGCTGAACATTCCCTCGCGCATCCTTGGCAGCTGGCTGCTGGTCATTGCCATTATCGTCACCGTCTCGCTCTATGTGCCGCTGCCAATCAAGACCCAGCCGCCCGTCGATCTCGGTCAGCCGGACCTGTCGATCGATGGCGAGGATCCCGGTACGGCTCCGACCGACCCCTCTGCCTTGCAGGATAAGGGCGCCTACGGCTCGATGAATTCCAATGGCACGCAGGTGCCCGATTTTCTGGAAGAGGAGCCAAAGCCCGATCCCAATGCGCCCTCCGTGTTTGAGGGGCTGAAAACGCCGAAAATTGGTGGATGAGAATGCCTATGGCAGATGCCGGGTTTCTGCGGTCTGGCGCGCAGTGGATGCCTGCGCCAGATGGGCGCGCATGCGTCGTGACAGCCAGTCGGTAAACACCAGCCGTCTTTCGTCGGCGGCAAAATCGCTATTGGAGACGGCGAGATAATGGGTGCCATCCTCATGAAACGCACCGAGCGCGGCCAGTCGTCCGGCTGCCATATCCGTCGTCACCATATGGATCGATGCCAGTGCGACGCCTTGGCCGGCCATCGCCGCCTCAAGGGCCAGATAGAAATGCTCGTAGAAAATGTCCGAGTTGAACTTGCGGGTCCCTGGCTGGGTCTTGCACCAGTTCAGCCAGGCATCGGGGCGCGAGCGGGTATGCAGAGCAGGCACGCTGGGGCGAGGCGCTTTGCTGAGGTCAGCCGCCACCTGCGGCGTGCAGACCATGCCCATCGCTTCCGGCGCCAGCTCCCTCACATGCAGGCGGGGGTCTATGGCAAAATCGTTGCGCCGCACGGCAAGATCGACGTGATCGCGGCGAAAATCGATTTTTCCGCCCGCTGCGAGAACCTTGACATCCAGACCGGTCCTTTCTTTCAGATCGCCAAGGTTTGGGATGAGGAATTTCAGGCAGAGCGTTGGTTCGCAGGAGACGATCAGGGGTTGGGCATAGGCATTGCTGCGAAAATCCGTGACGACATTTTCCAGATCCTGGAACACGGAGGCAAGCCTGGCCGCCAATTGACGACCCCGCTCCGTCAGGAAGACCGCTCGGTTGCGACGCAGGAACAGCGGCTCGCCCAGACTTTCCTCCAGATTCTTGACCTGCTTGCTGATTGCCCCATGTGTAACGTGCAATTCCCGGGCCGCGAGCACAAAACTTTCATACCGCGCCGCCACCGAAAAGGCCTTCAAAGCCCCCAATTGCGGCAGGCGCGCCATCCTGGATCTGAATTCGGAATTGTCGGACATATGTGTGAATTTACCTCACGCGTTTGCTCGAAAATATATCGGTTTTCACGAAACACAACATATGATTGATAATCGGTGTCGGCGGGTTACGCCGATGAAATCGGAGCCATTTTCAATGCAAGGCAATATTACAGTTTTAAAGCACAGCGATCCGGCCAATGTGACCAATATCGATGTCTGCCAACAGTTGCATGACTTCGATTTTGTGTTTCTTGAAGGCAACAATTTTCTCAATGTCATTCATCAAAGCCATTTTAGCAGCCAGGATATTGCTGATTTTCAGGCATCCTGGGATGATCTTAAGCCGGATACCTATATGGCCGACGGCGGCAAATATCGCCTTCGCCGGCACGCAACCCTGACGGGCGCGCCTAAGGGCGGGCCCGTCAGTCTCGAAAAGCATCAGCCGCATTTCCAGACGACCTCCTACAATCCTCTGAATGGCGGCATTGAGCGCCATTTCGAGCCGGTATTGGCATCGACCATTGAAAATCCGGTGATGCAGGCGATTTTCTCGTTCGCCTCTTCCACCTTTGGCGCCCTGTCGCCTTTTTCGACATGGCATGTCGAATTGCATCAGTTCCGCATTGAGGCTGTGCAGACCGGTGGCAAGCCAACACCTGAAGGTGTTCACCGCGATGGTGTGGATTTCGTGCTGATGGTGCTCATCAACCGGCAGAATATTGTTGGAGGCGAAACCTCCATTCTGGATCGGGACGGCGTCAAGCTGGCGGAATTTACGCTGACGGACCCCTTCGATGCTGCCATTGTCAATGATGAACGCGTTGCCCATGGCGTAACGCCAATCACCAAGCTCGATCCCGACCAACAAGGCCTGCGCGATGTTCTGGTCCTGACCTTCCGCCGAAAATAAATGCAGATGTCAGCCGCGCGGAACCGCGCGGCTGTTGCCGGAGCCGGAGCCCACATATTTATGGAACAAATACTTCTGATTGCTTCGATAACCTGGCTGGCCGTTCTCAGCCCCGGCGCGGATTTTGCCATGGTATCGCGCAATAGTTTTCTCTATGGCCGCAAATCCGGGCTTGCAGCGTCGATGGGCATTGCCATCGCCTGCTGGTTTCATGTGATCTATGCCATGTTCGGCATTGCGATTATCCAGCATATTTTCCCCAATATTCTGGATATCATTAAATTCGTCGGCGCGGCCTATCTGGTCTATGCGGGCCTGGCCACGGCCTTCAGCAAGATACGCGATGTCGAAGGCAGTCTGGTTCCCAGCGACAGATCCATGGGCCGGGAAATGATGACCGGCATTCTGACCAATGGTCTCAATCCGAAAACGTCGATTTTCGTGATCAGCCTCTACACGCAATTCATCGGCAAGGACACGCCGCTGTCTCACCAATTGCTCTGGGGCCTGTTCATTTCCCTGTCGCATTTGCTGTGGTTCGCATCCGTTTCGACCTTTCTGTCCAACCCGGCCATTCGAACCGTGGTGCTACGTCGCCAGCGTCTATTCAATATCCTGATCGGGGTTGTGCTCGCCTCGCTGGGGGCCATTCTCTTCACCGCGGGCACCTTGGGGAGTGGCGCGCAATGACCGAATCCATCTGTTCCTTCATCGATCTCGAAGGCGTTCTCGTGCCGGAAATGTGGCCGCATATCGCTAAGTCGTTCGGAATTCCCGAACTCCAGGCGACCACGCGGGAAATTCCCGATTACCGACAATTGCTGGACCAGCGGATCAAGTATCTGGCCGATCACCACGTTACCCTGGCCGAAATCTGCGCCAGTGTCGCGGAACTCGATCTGTTCAATGGGGCGGTGGAATTCCTCGCCGCACTCAAGCAACGCGGGCGTGTGGTGATCGTCTCGGATTCTTTTAGCCCGATGAACCGGCATTTTATCGAGCAGATTGCTGCTGATCAGGTCCTCTGCCACAGTTTTCAGACCAATGACGAGGATGTTATTACCGGCTTCGACTTCTGGAATGGGCTGGCCGGAAAACATCTCTGCTTCGACGCCGTCGATACCGAGGGGTGCGCTCATTTTGCAATGGGCGACGCTTTGAACGACATCTCAATGATCCGTGCGGCGACCTATGGCGTGCTGTTTCAGCCCTCGATGGCGACGCTGCTGGCCGCGCCGGATCTGCGGGCCACATCATCCTATAGCGAAGTCCTCGATATCCTCGATGAAGCCATTTATATCAATAGCAGATCGACCTCAAAGAGGGCCACGACTTTCCTGGGGAGCGCCTTCGGCTGACAGCATATACGGCCACGCGTAAAGCTAGAGTTTTCCTTACAGCACCCTGCGTTTTATAAAACGTAGGGTGCTTTAGCGCTTTAAATATGCAGTAGCGTCACCGCTCCCGGAATGCCTTGTTGAAATAACTGGCCAGCGGTTTGGTAAGGTAGGTGAAGGGCGAGCGTTCTGTAGTCTGGATAAAGGTTTCAACCGGCATTCCGGGCAGGACTTGCACATCCCCCAATCGAGCAATTTCCTTTTCATCGGGCCTGATCTTGGCCCTATAGAAGCTATTACCGGTTTTTTCATCGTTGAACACGTCGGCAGAAACCTCGATCACCGTGCCATGGATATCCGGCGTCTGGCGGCGATCGAAGGCGGCAAATACCAGATCGGCCTTCTGGCCGACATGCACCTGATCGATTTCATTGGGCGGCAAATTGGTGGTGATCACCAACCCGACATTCTGCGGGATGATATAGAGGATCGGTTCCGCCGCTTTGACCACGGTGCGCAACGCATGCACGGTCAGGCCGAACACCACGCCGCCGGTTGGTGCGGTCACTTCGGTGCGACCAAGGGTTTCCAGGGAAGAGACCCGTTTCTGGCGCAATTCGGCAATCTGTGCTTCGGCATTGCGCAGATCGGTGATCGATTGTTCACGCAGTTCGCCACTGACGTTCAGAATAGCGATTTCGATCTCGGCGATCTTGGCGCGGCTTTCGGCAATGCTGGCCATGGACGAGGCGATCTCGCCATCCGCTTCGACCTCGGACCGTTGCAGCGTCATCACCTTGCTGGTCTGGGTCAGGCCGTCGCGCAGCAATTTCTGCTGCACGGCCAGTTCCTCGCTGATCAATTGTCTTTGCTGGCGCAGCGCATTGAGCTTGGCGTTCAAGCCCTCGATTTGCTGGGCGGTCTGGTGCTTGCGTTCCTGCAATTGCCCGACCTGTTTGTCACGGTTTTCCTGGCGCGCCTGCAACAGGTTGCGCTGACCCTCGATAATCTCGCGCACATGGCCGTCGGTCTTTGCCCGTTCAATAAGCTCGGGGTCAAAGCTGATTTCGCTCTTGCCATCCTGCTCGGCAGTCAGCCGCCCGGCATTGCCAAGCAGCGAAAACAACTGGTTTTCAATGATCGTCAGCTCGGATTGGTCGAGCTTTTCATCCATCCTGAGCAGAACCTGGCCGGGCTGGACGACATCGCCCTCCTTGACCAGCAAGTCCTGCACAATGCCACCGGCCTGATGCTGGACCACCTGGCGGTTGGTTTCCACCTCCACCGTGCCGCTGCCGACCACGGCGCCCTTGATGGTGGTCAGCGTGCTCCAGGCACCCAGCCCCAACACCAGGACCGCCAGCGCGCCATAGCCAAGCGCCGTGTGACCGCGGGCCTGCCAGACGGTTTCCGAGTTGGACGACAACGGCTTTGCCGAGGGAGATGAGGGCATATTGGCCGGGGAAGAGGAGGCCAGCGTCGATGTCTGGGAAAACAGGCTCATCGTCGCTCTCCTAAGGCTTACGCGGGGTGCCGGGTACGAAGCCGGTCATGGTGGTTTCCTGTTTGGCATAGGCCTGTTTGGTATTGCCCTGCGTGCCAACCACTTGCTGGGCATTGCGCAGATGGGCGCGCAGCACCTCGTCGCGCGGGCCAAAAGCGGTGCGGGCGCCATGGTCCATGATCAGCACCAGATCGCATTCCTCAATCGCCGCAGGGCGATGAGCCATGATCACGGCGGCCCCGCCACTGGCCTTGAGGGCGCGGATTGCCATGTTCAGCGCCACGGAGCCTTCGGCATCCAGATTGGAATTCGGCTCGTCCAGAATAAGCAGGACCGGATCGCCGTAAAGCGCGCGGGCAAGGCCGATGCGCTGCTTCTGCCCACCGGAAAGCCGCTGGCCGGTTGCGGGCAGGGGGGTGTCGTACCCCTGCGGCAGTTTCAGGATCATCTCATGGGCTGCGGCCTTGCGAGCGGCGGCAATCACCTTGTCCGGGTCGGGATCGGCGGTGAGGCGGGCGATGTTTTCGGCAATCGTCCCTTCAAACAGCACCACGTCCTGCGGCAGGTAGCCGACATGGTCGGCCAGCCCGTCAGGGCCATATTGGTCCAGAGCGGCGCCGTCCAGCCGGATCTTGCCCGCCATTGGCTGCCAGACGCCGGTCAGCAGCCGGGCAAGGGTCGATTTGCCGGAGCCACTGGGGCCGATCACGCCCAGCGCGTGGCCGGGGCCAAGTTCGAAACTCATCATCCGCAGCGTCGCCACGTTTTCGCCAGGCGGTACGGCGGTAACCTGTTGAACCTGCAACAGCGCGCGGGGGCGAGGTAGCGTGGTGCGGGTGTCGTCTTCGGGGATCTGTTCCAGCAGGAGTGATAGATTGCGCCAGCCTTCCTGTGCCCTTTGCATCAATTCCCATTGGGAAATGGCCGTCTCGATTGGGGCCAGCGCCCGACCGATCAGGATCGATCCGGCGATCATCGCGCCAGCCTTGATTTCGCCGCGCAGCACCAGCCAGGCGCCGAGCGCCAGAATGGCCGATTGCAGGAAAATCCGGAAGGTTTTGGACATGGCGGTGTAAAAGCCATTGGTATCCGAATAGGCAATGTTGGCGGCAAGCGCCGTATGGCGCGTCGCCCTCCAGCGTGTTGCCGCACTCTTGCGCATGCCCAGGGCCTTGACCGTTTCGGCGTCGCGGGCCAAGGCCATGGTCATCTCGTCGCTGATCCGGCTGGCATCGGCAGCTTTTGCCTGGATGCGTTTCGTCCCGCGCTGGTTCAGCAGCGTCAGCGCGATCAGCAGCAGCCCGCCCGCCAGCGCCAGATAGCCCATCCATGGATGGAAAACGAAGATCACAAACAGAAAAACCGGCGTCCAGGGAATGTCGAAAACGGCAAAAATCGCCGAGGAAGACAGCATTTTTTGCAGGGCGTCCAGATCGCGCATGCCGCGTGGTCCGGTAATACCCTTCGACGCCAGTGCGGAGCGATCGAGCAGGGCGCGAAACACCCTGATGTCGAATTCGCTCTGGAGCCGTGCCCCAATCCGGGCGGCGATGCGTGAGCGGACGTGGTCGAGAATGCCCATGATTGCATAGAGCAGGATGACCAGCAGGAACAGGACCAGAAGCGTGGCTTCCGAGCGCGCCGCCAGCACCCGGTCATAGACCTGAAGCATGAACAAGGGTCCGGTTAGAATCAGGAGGTTGACGAAGAAACTGAACAGGGCAATGGACAGGAAGCCCGCCTTGCTGCGCGCCAACGCTGCCCGCAATTCCTCGACGCCGCCGCGCGCGACCTGATTCCGGCTCATGAATAGTTCTTGATCATTGAAAACCCCTGGATCGGAGCCCGACAGAACAGCCACCCCTGGCTGAGACCTGTCCGGCCTCTGCATCATCCCCTCCGAGGGGAATGATTTTTACAAATAATGCAGAAAAAACAAATTATTATGACGACATTTGGTGAACCTTGCCGCGTTCGCAGTCTGCAACCCAGCCTTTTATGTCTTTATGACAATCTTCTCGTTAAGGTACAATTCCCTCTACCGTGCAGGATTTAAAAAAAATCCCTCCATATTATGATTTTTTGGCTAGTCCCAGATACCGGAACTTCAGGCCCGTGACTGCGCAGCCAGTTAAAAACGGTCACGAAATAACATCGTATAGGATGATACCACGAGAAGCAGGTGCTTTAAATAGTGAGGAGGAAACAGCCTTCGGGAAAAGCCTTTGACCTGGTCGGAGTGGAGTGATTCGAACACTCGACCCCCACGTCCCGAACGTGGTGCGCTACCAGACTGCGCTACACTCCGTGACCAGTGGCGCCCGTATAAACCAGGGTTTCACAATAGACAAGCGGGTGGCTTTAAAAAAATCATGGCTTTTCAACAGGGGTGAGAATGCCGCACGCAGAGGGTGCCGCGTGCCTCGAACGGTTGCGGAAAAATTGAGTTAATTATTTGTATTTAATGAATAATATTATCTTTTATCAATTTCGGTTCGCGGTATTTCACTGTTGCCGTTTTGAAACAAGTTGACGTGAGCAAGAAACTTGGTGATTTCCAATTTAAGGTTTTGGGGATAAAGGCGAAAGACAAAGTGGCACAGGTGTGGCCGGGGCAGGGCTCTGCTCGGCCGGGCCGCTTGAAGCGGGTTACCAAGGGACAGAATTATGAATTTTCGGATCATGCTGACGGCTGGCTTGGCGCTGGCGCTGGCTGGATGTACCACGACATCGGGTGTCATACCTGTACAGAAGAAAAATCTGGTGGAAGAGCGCTGGGTCGGCCAGCCAGCGGGCGCCTTCTTTGCCAAGTTCGGACCACCGATCAACGACGAACAGGCTGGTGGTGCTACCGTCTATAGCTGGCGCGGCGGCTTCAGGACCCGCACGGTCGCTCCGACCTATGCGCAAACGCCCGATGGCAAGCGCGGCAAGGTCACCAAGGCCGGGCGCACCGAGTACCTGCGCTGCGAAGTGCGGGTCACGGTCTCTCCAGATTATGTCATCCGTGCGATCAAGCCTGTCATCGACAGGCCTGTCGAAAGCGGCAAGACCTGGTGCGAAGAGTTTCTGGGCGGCGCATAATGCTGTGATCTGCGTGATGAGAGGTCGGGCAAACGTCAATTGACGGTGCCCGGTTTTAGAAACCGTGTCTTCTAAAGTGCACGAAAATGGATGAAGGCGAGGTTGTCAGGCGACCTCGCCTTTTTTGTTGTGTGTGCGTCGTTTAGAGATTCGTGCTTTCACGCGCAGACCTGCTCAAAACGGTTTTCTTTGCAAATCTGGCCTTGCGCCGGCGGCAAAATTGAGTCCCGGCGACCGGTTTTCAATGCCTGCTGGTCGAATATTTCTACGGTCCGGGTGAGGGCGGATTTTTCGTTGCGGGTATGACTTCGACCTTTCGAATTTACCCAACCTATTTTAGGGAAATATTAAATCTTAATTGTGCTATATGAAATCTATCGTAAAAACACCCATGATGGGTGGCCTGTCGCACTCTTGCCAAGCCAAGAAAGCAGCGTCAGGTTCGTGAGAGCTTGCCTCTCCCTCTGTTCCTTCCCCCCCATAATTTTAAGAGGCGAGGCATAATGTCTTTTTTGGCCAATGCGAGCATTCGCACGAAAATTTTGTCGCTGATCGTTCCGGTCTGCGTGATCAGTATCGGTGGCCTGGGCTATATGGCCAGCAGCTATAAATCGACGGATACGAAGTATTCCGACTTCATGACGACGGATACCGTTTCGGCAAGCCAGATGTTCCGCGCCACGACCTCGCTTGTAGCAATGGGATATGGCGCTTACCAGATGGTCTCTTATGACGCTGGGTCGGTCGATGTCGCAAGCGTCAATGCGGCTTATACGGACGCGATTGCGACCGTTTTTAAGCGCCTGGAGACAGCTAAGACACTGACGCCGGAGTTTACCAGCGATATCGATAGATTTGCCAGCCGCGCCCGCGACATTCAGGCTCTGACCGACGAGGCGGTTCAACTCGTTGCTGATGGAAAGCGTCCAGAAGCAAGACTTGTGCTGCTCAAGGCGGATCCGTTGATTGCCAAATGGCGGGATGACTTGCGTGATTGGAACAATGCGAACTCCGTCGCTCTTCTCAAGAAAAGCGATGATCTCACTGATCAGACCAATTCGACGATCCTGACCTCGCTGTCGGTTCTTGGCGGCGTCATGCTGATGGCCATCCTTTTGGCGCTGTTCGTCACCTCGCGTGGCATTATCGGTCCGATCGATAAGCTTCGCAGTCGGATGATAGCGCTAGCAAACGGTGAATCGCAGCAGGAGATACCCGGCCTGTCGCGCAAGGATGAGGTCGGGCAGATGGCTGTCGCTGTCGGCGTGTTCCGCGACAATGCCATCGAGCGTGTCCGTCTGGAGCAGGAAACCGCGGCCAATCGCAGCCTCTCGGAAAAAGAGCGTCTGGAGCGTGAGGAGCAAAAGGCCAGGGAAGCGGCGGATATCCAATTCGCGGTCGACAATCTGGCCAGCGGGCTTTCGCATCTGTCCGATGGCGATGTCTCCTATCGCATTGGACAGCCTTTCGTTTCGCATCTGGACGGCGTGCGCGCCAGCTTCAACAGCTCGGCTGAAAAATTGCAGGAAGCGCTGACCCATGTTGCCCAGAATGCAAACGCAATCGATGCGGGCGCCAATGAAATAAAGTCGGCGGCGGATGATCTGGCCAAGCGCACCGAGCAGCAGGCAGCCTCCGTCGAGGAAACCGCCGCGGCCCTGGAGCAGATCACCACCACGGTGAAGGATTCGACCCGTCGCGCCCAGGAAGCGGGAACCCTGGTTTCGCGCACCAAGGCCGGAGCAGAGCAATCTGGCGAAGTGGTGCGCCGCGCCGTGATCGCCATGGAACAGATCGAAAAGTCATCGTCTGAGATTTCCAACATCATCAGCGTCATCGATGAAATCGCCTTCCAGACCAATCTTCTGGCGCTGAATGCCGGTGTCGAAGCGGCGCGTGCCGGTGAAGCAGGTAAGGGCTTTGCCGTCGTTGCTCAGGAAGTGCGCGAATTGGCCCAGCGTTCCGCCAATGCGGCAAAGGACATCAAGGCGCTGATCACCACCTCCAACAGCCAGGTTCAGTCCGGTGTACAGCTGGTGGGGGAAACGGGTGTGGCACTGGAAACCATGGTGGCCGAAGTGCAGGAAATCAACCGTCACGTCAGCGCCATCGTTGAGGCGGCCCATGAGCAATCGTCCGGCCTCCAGCAGATCAACACTGCCGTCAATCAGATGGACCAGGACACCCAGAAGAACGCGGCGATGGTGGAGGAATCCACCGCTGCAAGCCACGGTCTGGCAAGAGAAGTCGCTTCGCTGAACCAGCTTCTGTCGCAATTCAAGCTGTCCGGCGGCGGACAAAGTGGGTTCAATGCTGGATCGGCCTATGCCGCGCCGGTTCGCGGCACTCCCGTTCATTCCGCACATGCGGCGCAGGCGCCGGTAGCTTCGCCCGCTCGTGCGCTTGGTCGCAAAATCGCCAGTGCCTTTTCTGGCAAATCGTCAGCGACGGCTGCTGCTGCCGATCAGTCCTGGGAAGAGTTTTGAGGCATTGGTTTGCCAGGCTGCTGAGGCGTTGCGACCGCAGTAGCTGCACCGCTTAAAGGGGAGATCCCCTTTTTATCTAGGACATTCCGCCGGGAAGCTTTGCTTTCCGGCGTTTTCGTTTGGCCGGCGCTTTCGTTTGGTCAGCATTTTCGTTTGGAATGAAGCTTACGGGCAGCCACAGGAGCAAGGGCAAAGGGTGCAAGGGCGATAAGAGCGACAAGGATGAGGCGGCAGGAATTGCGCTATACCTTTGGCTTTGAGTGATATTTGCTCCTCATTGGCGGTAGCATAAAAGGCAATTCCTGTCCTTTAACGATAAAAACCTCGATACTTGGCAAAATGACAGGCTTATGCCGGGCGCAGCCAGTTTATGCCAAGCGCAGCCATTGGGAGTAGGCCTTGGTCGGACATTGAGTAGGCCCGCTAGGAAGTAGAACGAATGACATCGCAATCCAATCTTCAGGCCGTTGCCACCCTGGACGCGGCTCTCGCTGATCTTGATCTCACCGCCCGCCTGCGTCTTGTGCAGGAACTCGGCGGTCGGTCCGTGTTCACCACGAGCCTCGGCCTTGAGGATCAGGTGATTACGGCGGCAATCGGCCTTGCCGGTCTCTCCATTGAGGTAGCAACCTTGCAGACTGGCCGCCTGTTCAAGGAGACCCTCGATCTGATTGCCGAGACCGAAGAGCGCTTCGGCATTTCCATAACGCAATATGCGCCCGATCAGGACGATATTGACGCCTATGCGGCAAAATATGGCTTGAATGGCTTTTACGAGAGCGTTGAAGCGCGCCATGCGTGCTGTCATGTGCGCAAGCTTGTTCCTCTGGCGCGGGCGCTGCAAGGCGCTTCGGTCTGGGTTACGGGCCTGCGCCGCAGCCAGTCCGGCAATCGCGCCACCACGCCGTTCGCCGAATATGACGCCGAGCGCAACCTGATCAAGATCAACCCGCTGGCCGACTGGTCGCTGGACGATATCAACGCCTACGTAGAGAGCGAGGCTGTGCCAATCAACCCGCTGCATGCGCGCGGCTATCCCTCGATTGGCTGTGAACCCTGCACCCGTGCGATCAAGCCGGGCGAGCCTGAGCGGGCCGGCCGCTGGTGGTGGGAAAACGACGAGAAGCGCGAATGCGGCCTGCATGTGCCGGACGCTGCCATTCCATCACTGAATTCCAGTTCCCTTTAACAGCCGTTTTCTGGGCTTTTGGCGAGGTTTTTCTCGTTGAAGACTAGCCAAGACCCGTCATCGGCAACTAGGAATATGTTTTATGTCCGTACAGAGCCTGCCCCCGCAGCCGTCATCGCAGCCCGAATCTGGGCCGCACGCATCTGGAAATCAAGTCATGCATCTGCACCAGTCCGAGTTTGATCCGCATTCGAAGGAGGTCGTGGCCCGTGCGCCGCTCGATCCGCATTTGAAGGCGCTGGAAAACGAGGCAATCCATATTTTCCGCGAAGTCGCCGGCGAGTTCGAAAACCCGGTCATGCTCTATTCGATTGGCAAGGATTCGTCCGTGCTGCTGCACTTGGCGCGCAAGGCCTTCTATCCAGGCCGGGTGCCGTTTCCGCTGCTGCATATCGATACCGGTTGGAAATTCCGGGAAATGATTGCCTTCCGCGACGAGATGGCCAAGCGCTATGATCTGGATCTGGTCGTCCATACCAATCCGCGCGGCAAGACCGAAGGTGTCACGCCTTTCTCCCACGGTTCGGCGCTCTATACCGACATCATGAAGACCGAGGCGCTGCGCCAGGCGCTGGACGCCGGCAAATATGACGCTGCCTTCGGTGGTGCGCGCCGCGATGAGGAAGCCTCGCGGGCCAAGGAGCGGATCTATTCCTTCCGCACGCCTGACCATAAATGGGACCCGCGCAACCAGCGCCCGGAACTGTGGAATGTCTATAACGGCATGATCCGCCGGGGTGAAAGCGTGCGGGCCTTCCCGCTGTCCAATTGGACGGAAGTCGATATCTGGCGCTATATTCAGGCGGAAAACATTCCGCTTGTGCCGCTCTATTTTGCCGAAAAGCGCCCTTACATCGAGCGTGATGGCATGATGATCCTGGCCGAAGATGAGCGGCTGGAACTGCTGCCCGGCGAACAGGTGCAGCATGGATCGATCCGCTTCCGCACGCTGGGCTGCTTCCCGCTGACCGGCGCGATCCGGTCCGAAGCCCGGACCCTGGATGAAGTGATTGCCGAACTGGAAATTGCGACCGTCTCCGAGCGTCAGGGTCGCGCTATCGACCGTGATCAGTCCGGATCGATGGAAAAGAAGAAACGCGAAGGATATTTCTGAGATGACCGCAAGCGCCACCGCACTCGCCGCCAACCTGGCGTCCACATCGGATTTTTCCTCCAAAGAACCGTCGCAGGGGCTTTCCTTGGCAAATGCAGTCCCTCAAGCCGAGGCCGCCTATAGCGGTCGCGATTCCCGCCCCTTGCGTCTCATCACCTGTGGTTCAGTCGATGACGGTAAATCGACGCTGATCGGCCGGTTGCTGTGGGATACCAAGGCGGTCAAGGAAGACCAGGCCGCAACGCTGCGCCGTGATAGCGGCAAGCAGAACGATCTTGGCCTGCCGGATTTCGCGCTGCTGCTTGATGGTCTTCAGGCGGAACGCGAACAGGGCATCACCATCGATGTCGCCTATCGTTATTTTGCCACCGACAAGCGCTCCTTCATCGTGGCCGACACGCCCGGCCATGAGCAATATACCCGCAACATGGCAACCGGTGCCTCGACCGCCGATCTGGCTGTGCTGCTGGTCGATGCCCGCGCCGGTATTTTGGAACAGACCCGTCGCCATGCGACGATTGCCTCGCTGATGGGCATCAAGCAATTCGTGCTGGCCGTCAACAAGATCGACCTGACCAACTACGACAAGACAGGCTTTGACGCCATCGTCAACGAGTTCAAGGACATCGCCCTGACGCTTGGCGTGCGCCAGACCACCGCCATTCCGATGTCGGCGCTGAAGGGCGAAAATGTCGTCTATTCCGGCAAGGAGCCGATGCCGTGGTATGACGGCCCGACGCTGGTGGAAGCGCTGGAACGCGCCACCTCGCGCTCGGCACAATCGACGGGTTTCCGCCTGCCGGTGCAGCGTGTGTCGCGTCCCGGTGAAAGCTTTCGCGGCTATCAAGGCACGGTGGCCGGTGGTGCGGTCAAGCCGGGCGACAGCGTCGCCATCCTTCCCTCGGGCGCCATTGCCAATGTTAAGCAGATCGTCACCTTCGACCTGGTGCGCAACGCGGCTGTGGCTGGTGATGCCATTACCCTGGTGCTCGACCGGCAAGTGGATGTGTCGCGCGGCGACATGATTGTCTCGCTCGATGCCGAGCCACAGGTTGGCCTGGCCTTCGATGCGCAGTTGGTGGCTTTGCAGCCGGACGGCATCTTGCCCAATAAGCGCTACTGGCTGAAAAGCGGCTCGCGCCGTCAGCGTGTCCAGGTCAAGCCAGTGCAGCAACTGGATCTGAAAAACGGCAAATGGGGTCCGGCGGAAAGCCTTCCCATGAACGCCATCGGCAAGGTACATCTGGCCTTCGACGAAAAGGCGGTGTTTGACCCTTACGAGCAGAACCGCTCGACCGGCGCCTTCATCCTGATCGACCCCGACACCAACAACACAGTGGCGGGCGGCATGATCACCGCCAAGCGTTCGGATGTCGATGGCCTGAACACCGGCGAAGCCCGCGTCCTTCTCTCGCTGCCCGCCGATCTCGCCGACCAGCTCATGGCCACCGAACTCCTGGCCGCCCGCCGCGACGAAGTGGAACTGCGCCGCGTGACGACCGCCAAGGCGCGGGACTTGCTGGACGGGATTGAGGGGTAATTTTGCCAGAGTGGAGTGAATTGAAGCCCGGTTTGGAAACGCACCGGGCTTTTGCTTGTATGCTGGATACGAATAACCTCGTCTGGCAAAGTTCAATAATAATTGAATTTATTGGCTTGGTTGCGAGGAAATAAATATGGGTTCTATCCATTCTTATTGGCCGGGCATCATGCTCGCTTACTCAACATATATTATCTCGGCAATCAGCCCTGGCCCAGCAATGTTGGCAACCATGGGAACATCGATGGAATCTGGTCGAAAGGCTGGTATCGCGTTAGGGCTCGGTATCGCTGTAAGTGCGCTTGCTTGGGGCGCTCTGTCATTCCTCGGTCTGTCTACGCTCTTGGCCGCTTATGCTGGTGTGCTCGATCTTATCCGTCTTTTTGGATGTTTGTATCTTTTATACCTTGCTTGGAAATCATTTCGATCTGCATTTTCGAATTATGACCTGAGTGTCAATTTGACAGGTAAGAAAGAATACAAAGCCTCACACGTCTTCTTGCGAGGATGCGCTTTGAATCTCACCAATCCAAAAGCGATCCTGACTTGGGTCGCTATCATTTCGCTTGCCATAGAGCCTGGTGCGCCCTTGTGGACAGTCTTTGCGGTTCTTGCTGGCACAATATCCTTCTCTGTCGTTTTCTATACGCTGATAGCGATTGCGTTTTCGACGCCAAAAATGGTGTCAATTTACAGCCGCGCGCAGCGGTGGATAGACGCGACATTGGGATTGGTATTCACTGTTTCAGCTTACAAATTGGCCAGAGATTGAACATCAAGGGGTTCGTGCCGCGATGGCGATCATCAGGCACATGCCCCGCCGTCAATAATCACATCCTGACCAATAATGTAGGACGCCGAATCCGAGGCTAGCCAAAGCGCATTGGCCGCAATCTCGTCGGTGCGTGCGACCCGTTTGGAGGGATTGGTGGCTGCTATCCGCGCATCGCGTGCGGCACGATCTTCCCCAGGGCGCATGGAAAGTGGTGTGTCCACTGGGCCTGGGCAAAGGCAATTGATACGGATACCATGGGAAATGGCTTCCAGCGCGGCTGTGCGCGTCAAGCTGCTGACGGCGGCTTTGGAGGCGGCGTATGCCCCCATGGTCGGGCGAACGATCCGCGCTCCAACATTCGAGCCGATGTTGACGATCGCGCCGCCGCCCGTCATTTTCATGGCGCGGATCTCATGTTTCATTGTGAGCCAAAGCCCGGTCACATTGGAATTGAAGATCCGGGTAAACGCCTCCGCCTCCATGTCATCGAGCGAACCACCAGCCACGATTCCTGCTGCGTTCACAGCAATATGCAAGGGACCAGCGCGTTTTACTAAGGCTCTCACCGATGCCTCGTCGGTCACATCGGTCACCACGGGGAGGGTGTCGCCACCCGCATCGCGGATTATGTTAGCAGTCTCTTCGAGGTTTGAGAGCCGTCGTCCGGCGATCACTGTCTTTGCTCCCGCCTTGGCAAAGCCCAAGGCAATGCTGCGTCCGATGCCGCTGCCTGCGCCGGTAATAACAACCGTTTTGCCTGAAAAATCGAAGTCGGACATCCATCACCCATTTATGTGTCAATCAGCACAAAATAGAATGTTGGACTCATCCTGTCGAGAGATTTATATGTTGATCGACACAGAAAGGGGAATGATGGCTCAGCGAGGACGCCCAAGGAATTTTAACCGCACACACGCATTGGACAGGGCGCTGATGGCGTTTTGGCAAAACGGTTTTGAGGCAACCTCCATGCACAATCTTGTTGAGGCGATGCAGATCAATTCGCCAAGTATTTACGCGGCGTTTGGATCAAAGGAAGCTTTGTTTGCTGAGACGATTGATTATTATCGTGAGGCCTATGCGCGCCAACTGCTTCAATCCTTGAATGATGCGCCGGATGCCGCAAGTGGCATAGAAGCCATGTTTGAGGCAGCCATTGAGCTGTTTACGCACCAGGATACGCCCGGTGGCTGTTTCGTGGTTAACTCTGTCGCTAGCAATGCGCCGAGGGGGTTGGAACTGGAGCAAGTGTTGACGCGACTGAGGTGGCAACGCTCGGAACAGATAGCCGAACGGTTGAAAACGGATGTCCGCGCGGGCAAGCTACGCGATGACACGCCTGTTCAGGACTTGTCCGATCTTTACGCCGTGCTTCTTCAAGGCCTGGCTCAGGCTGCGCGCGATGGACTTGGCAAAACGCGTTTAATGAGGCTCTGCGAGCACTCCAGACATCTAATCTTGCCGTGGCGGATGAACTGACGTTTCAAGAAGGTGCTCTACGCCATAGAGTTTGTCGGGGAAAAACGGTCACAGGTTGTCCCGAAAAGACAAACGAAAACAGAAAAATCTGTGTGAGGAGAATACCGCTGGGTTTCCCAAGGAGAGAAACTCAAAACCAAAAGAACGGCCACGTGATCTCGTGGCAGCAGCGTGACGTCAATCGGCCGCCCGACCCCGTTCTATAGATAACGGCGGTCGCGTTCGGGGTCTGTCTACAGGTTTTGGGCTGATATTCAAGCCCCGGTTGGCGGCTGGTCAGCCGCCATATGGTTTATGCTTTCGGACGGCGGGTGGAGCCTCGGACGATCAGTTCGAAACCGAGATCCGTCGTATGTTTCTGACGGATCTTGTCCTGGGAGCGGATGATCATGTCAGTGGCGCGGTAGCCGAGTTGATAGAGCGGGGTGCGCACCGTCGTCAGGCCAGGCACGGTGTGGGCGCAATAATCGAGGTCGGTGAAGCTGCACAGCCCGAGCTGGTCGGGGATACTGATAGCGCGCCGCTGGCATTCAAACAGCAGGCCAAGCGCCAGGTCGTCGTGACAACACAAGATGGCATCGACATCGGGATCGGCGGCAAACAATGTATCGAGCGTCTTGCCCGCTGATCCGAAGCAATCGTTGGCGTCCACATTGATTTCGAGATCAGGATTGTAGAGCCCTGCTTCCTTCAGCCGGTTGCGATAGCTCTCCAGCCGCATTCGGACGGGAATATCGGTACCGGTTGAGCAAAAGGCGATCCGTCGGTAGCCCACATCCAGCAGATGCCGGATGGCGACATCGGCAGCGGCGGCATTGTTGATGCCGATGGCCATATCGACTGGCGGATAGCTGATATCGATAAACTGCACGACAGGGCAGGGCGCCTCATGCAGCATTTCCGTCACCCGCGGATCGACCTGCACGCCACCAATGATGATGCCTGTCGGCTTCTGGGCGAAAAACTGTCTGAGTTGGTAAAGCTCTTCATCGGGATCGTAGCGCGTATTGACATATTGGATGCGCAGGCCCGTGCCCCGGGCCCGATCCTCGATGCCTTTCATGACCCTGGGAAAAATATTGGTGCCGAGCAGCGAGGACAAGACGCCGATCGTATTGCTGTTTCGGCTCGCCAAGGCCCGCGCGGCGTAGTCTGGCACATAGCCAAGCTCTTCGACGATTTTCAGAATCGTTTCGCGCAGTCCCGGAGAGACTTTTTCCGGCTTGTTCAGCGCCCTTGAAATGGTAATCGGGCTGACGCCGACTTTCTCCGCCACTTCGTTCAATGTCAGGCGATTGCCTGACGTCCTGATTTTCTTCCCCACTCCGCCCCCGGTCATTTGCTTGCGCACTCATTTGCTGTCACGGCGGACATTCACGTGGATGAATGATCCGCGTATCGGCATCGGCAAGGATCATGGATGCCGTTATCGCCGACTGCGTCCTCCGCTTTTGATTTCCTATCGGAAATCATTGAAAACGCGCAGTGATAGTCACTTTGCAGATATCTCAAGCCATTGATAAAGCTGGACACCTATGAGTCCAAGGCTTCTATGTCGGTTCATGTCATGCACCCCTCCCAAGGCTCTCCCCACCGGTTTTGTTCGAAACACAGTCCGAAGGCAATATTGAAACATTCTAATAAGCCTTGATAACAGGACAACCTGAACTTAAGAGTAAAGCAACTGAAAATTGCTGAATTCCTGGTCCTTTACATCAAAGGTGTGGATATGGCAGTCAGAAAAGATCGACAGGTCAGCCTGATCGCACCACTTCTTCATTGCATGATTGCTCGGTTCCAGTTGGCGCCACGGATGAAATTACACAATAGAAATAAGCTATTGTAGCGAGTCATCATGGATCATATATGCCGCAAGTCCTGGCACGGCGCCTTGCGTTTTATCAAGTGCGCCAAGGATGTTTTGCGGCATAGTTTCTGAAAACGATTCCGACCGGGGGATTTATGCGGTATGGGGTGAGGGAGACTACGGTTTCCGGCTGCAAGGCTGTAGATGCATTGAAAGCTGGCACCGTCCGGTCATCGAATGGGCCTTTTGATGCCTTTGAGATAGTCGAAATTTTTATACCTGCTGCACAATTTCAGACCTCGCCATCGGTTTCAGACATTGTTCAGCGGAAGATCTGGAGACGGCGCATTCCGCATGACCATCCGTTTCACTCGTCCCGTTTCCATTGCCGCCCGCTGGGCCTGGCGGCTGGCGTCTTTGTCCCTGCTGCTGCTGGTGGCGGCCTGGCTTGGGTTCCGTTTCGGTCCGCTGTCCATGCCGAGCTTCGTGCTTGCGGTTCTGCTCTGCGGCGGGCTGGCGGCGCTTTCGGTGCCGTTTGCTCTCTGGGGCCTTTGGCGGCTCTGGTCGATTGGCGCCAAGGGCGGCATGGCCGCCAGCCGGGCGCTGGTCATTGCGGCTCTGCTGCTTTCGGTGTTGGGGCTGGCCGCTGAGCGCTACCAGACCCGGCCGGAGCTTTATGAAGTGGTCAGCGACCTCACCGATCCGCCTGGCTGGATCTTGTCCCCAGCGTCGAAATCCAGCTGGCTGCCGCGCCCGCCAACCGATGCCGTTGTGCAAGCCCGTCTACAGGCCGAGGCCTATCCAACCCTGACCGTGCGCCGCTATGACGGAGCGTTGGACCGGGTTTATCAGGCGGTGCGCAAAGTGGCGTCCGACCAGCGCTGGAGCGTAACGGCGACGCGCGGGGCCGCTTATGCCCGCCCGGATTTCCAGGCCCCGGCGCCAGCCTCCGGGACGCCCGCCGGGCCTGCACCCGTGCCGGTGCCAACCCCGCGTCCCCAGCCGCAAGCCCAGGATCTCATTCCCGATGACGAGCCGCCTGGGGTGATCCGCATTCAGGCCACCACCCGCAATTTCATTCTGGGCTTCCCCTTCGATATTCTCATTCGGCTGCGGGAAGAAGAGGAGACGGTGCTCGTCGATATCAGGGTTTCCAGCCGCTACGGTCCCCACGATCTCGGCTTTGCCGCCGCCATCGCCAATGGCTACCTGACCGCACTGGATGGCGAATTGCTGGGCATCGCCAGCCAGTGATAGCTGATCGGACCGGTGATATCTTCAGCTCATATGCCGATCAAGCCGGATGAAACCGGCCGTCTGCCAAGGCTGGCCCCTCGCATCGAACGGCGCCCCTTGCCACCAGATCTTCAAGATGCGCCAAAATCGACAGGACAGCGGGCTTGTAGAGATCCGGGCTGATATTGTGGTAAATGGCGGCCAGCATCTCGTCTATCGTCCTGTCTCCGGCCTGAACACGGGCCAGAATGGCTTCTTCACGGTTCAGTCGATGGCCTTTCAGCCTGGAGACGTGGTCGAGGGGAGACAGGACCGGCCCGCCATGGCCGGGCAGATAGGCCAGGTCGTCGCGCGCCAGCAAAACATCCAGCGAGGCCATGTAATCGCGCATCGATCCGTCGGGCGGCGCGATCACCGTTGACGCCCAGGCCATGACATGATCGCCGGAAAACAGGATGCCGGTTCCAACAAGTGCAAAGGCGGCATGGTTGGCGGCGTGGCCGGGGGTCAGCACGGTTTCCAGTGTCCAACCGTCCCCCTCCAGACGCTCGGTATCGCCAAGGGTGATGTCAGGAGCGAAATCCCGGTCGCCGCTCTCGGTAAACGCCGCCGTCTCGCCAGGGTGCAAGGGGCGCGCCAGCCGGTGTCGACCCTCGGCCACCAGCTTCGCGCCGGTCTGCTCTTGCAGCCGAAGGGCAAGGCCGGAATGGTCGCGGTGGGTATGGGTGACGATGATATGGCTGACTTCGCGACCGCGCAGCGCCAATTGCAAAGCATGAAAATGCGCAGGGTTATCGGGGCCGGGATCGATCACACAAACGGATTTTTCGCCGATGATATAGGTGTTCGTGCCCATATAGGTCATGGCGGAAGGATTATTGGCGGTGACCCGTTCAACGCCGCCAATAATGGGCACGCGGCGTCCATGGTCGGCACGATAATCGGTGCTGATGTGTGGCTGGCTAATATGGGGCTGGGTTGTCATGATCTATCAGAACTCAAGGGCGAACGGTGCCAGGAACAGACATGGTTGGGGAACAGACACGGCAGGCCCCTCATTTATATTCTATTTCGATAAAGCTCATCGGTAGCGTGCCGCCATTGACGACATTGTGCTCCACGCCCGCCTCGCGCCGGTAAGCCTCGCCAGCCCGGCTGGTAACACGCCGTTCGCCGGCTGTGTCCTCGATCAGGAAGTCGCAATCCGTCATCGGCACCACGACATAACCAAGTCCATGGACATGATGGCCGGTGGCGGCACCCGGCTCGAAATCCCAGCGTGTCACCCGCACCACGGCATCATCGATCAAAAGCGTGGAAATGGCAGGCGGGCGAGCGGAATATCCGGGCATGTCGAAATCCTTGTCACACAAGCGTGTCTCTAAGAAATCCTATGATAAGCATGCTGGTTGCGGAGTAAAGCTGTTGACGCACCAAAAGAAAGCACCCCGTTCCTGGGGAAGGGGTGCTCCATTTTCAGATGGGAAAAGAGATCAGGCGGCGCGCCGCTCATGGCGGCCTTCTTCGACCTCCTCGACGATTTTTGCGACGAACGCATCGAGATCGCCGGGATTTCGCGAGGTGATAATGCCCTGATCGGCAACCACAGTCTGGTCAACCCAGCGCGCACCGGCATTTTTCACATCGGTGCGGATCGAGGCATAGGATGTTGCCTGACGGCCGCGCAGCGCATCAGCTTCGACCAGCAGCCATGGCCCATGGCAAACAGCAGCGACAACCTTGCCGGACGCGACGAAATCGCGCACCAGCTGAACGGCCTTGGCATCGGCCCGCAGGATATCCGGATTGATTTGGCCACCGGGAATGACCAGCGCATCATAATTGCTGGCAGAAGCTTCTTCGATAGTGAGGTCGACATCGACCGTGTCACCCCAGTTCTTGTCGTCCCAGCTTTTGATCGGCTGCTTCTTCAAGGAGGCGATGGTCACTGATGCGCCCTTGGCCTTCAACTGATCCAGCGGAACCCGCAATTCCGAACGCTCATAGCCATCAGTGGCAAGAATAAGGATCTTTGCTTCATTAATCTTTGTCATCTCTAAGTCCTTTTCTGTTTCGTGGTGGTTCATCATCACAACAGATGGAGCCGGGGATCGTTCCGTAATTTCTTAACCTTTGAATGATGATGGTCCTCGACGCTTTCCACGGAAAATATCAAATCAGCGATTGCAGCCCGTGCGCGCTTTTGCTAATGACCGGCATGCCAAACGCGCGGCATCATTGATCCGTGCGCATTGTGATGGGGCGTAGCCAAGCGGTAAGGCAGTGGTTTTTGGTACCGCCATCCCTGGTTCGAATCCAGGCGCCCCAGCCACTCTTCCGATGCCACATTTTTGAGATCGACGTCGGAAGGTTGATGGTCGAAAGCAAAAGTGGATTGTTTTCGAAAACGGGCGAGACTTTTGCTGGATGAGCGCCTGAAACGGGCTTTTGAAAGCCCGCCCTGTCAAAATATGAGCTTGAGCAGCAAGACGACGACGATCAGACCGATCAGGAAAATTGCACCGATCGTGCCACCAATGAATTTCAGCATTTTTCTACTCCTTCGATTGTGGGCAACCGATAGAGATGCAATCCGCAACCGCTTGCTCCAGGTCTCTCAACGATTCTGGCTGATTTGAGTTCCAATCACTGGGGAGGGGCGTGCCGAGAACACTGTGGGAGCCTGGTAAATTCAATGGGAAACGGCGTGTTGATGGTTTGCTAATGCAAATCAGATCGATTACCAATGTCGCAGACAAGCATGCTTTGAAGGTTCCGAGCCGTGAATGTAGATTTTCAGGATATCGTCAATCACGGCATATCCTTCAAATATTCCCCGACATCGTTATCTTCCCTGACGCTGGATGAGTTGCGACATCTGATTTTCGAGCTGAATGCGCTTTCCGAAGAGTTGGGCTGCGTGGTTTTCGAAGGAGACGGATCGAGCAAGACCGATCTCGTGATCTTCGGCGGAAATCTTGAGCGCTTTTCGATGCTGTCGGTGGCCAGAGGCCTCGGATCAAGGGTTTTCTATTTCCAGGATACGGTCAGCTGGTGGTATGGCGGGTCGAATTTACTTCCTGATATCGATGGTATCGCGGCATTTCTGCGTCGCTATATAGGGCGCCAACCTATCGGTCGCCGGCCCTGCCTGGTGTTTGGCCAGTCTTCCGGCGGCTATGCAGCGCTGGCGCTTGGTGCCATGTGTCCTCATTACGACGTACTTGCCTGTTCGCCGCAAACCTTTCCCGACGCGGATTTGAAGCGCCGGCTGAACATATCACCCTCGCTGGCGGTGCAGCATACGCCGGACTATCTGCTCGATATCGAAGACCTTTACAGAACGTCCAGCCGGACCGGCATGGCGGCGGCCATTTTCTCGGCCTCGGAATTTACCAATCCCTATTATAATCATTTCTGGATGGACCATTTGCATATGGTCAAGATCGCGCATGTGCCATCGATCGACACATTTTTGGCAGCATCCTCCAACCATTCGATTGTCTTTCAACGAGCACGGCTGTTTTCAGAATTCCTGAAAGAGCTTGTAGAGGCGGGCGGCAAAAAAGCCCGCGTCAAAAGAGAGATTGTTCAAAGACTGGTCCATGCCATTCAGCCCTCGGACGCGCCGGACGAGTAAATCATACTCTGTCGAAAACAACCACTTCAAGCGTTGGCGCGAGATGGCTATCGAAGTTGAGCCTCGATGGCGACCTTGTCTATGACCGACCAGACATTGGCGATTTTCGATCCGTTGAATTCATAGAAGACGTTTTCTGTAAAAGCTACCCGGCGCCCATGAACGGGCACTCCCAGAAACAGGCCTTTGGGAGAGCAATCAAAGCAGAGGCGTGCGGCAATTTGCGGTGGTTCGCAGACGATCCGTTGAATGTCGAACCGCAGGTCCGGTATATCGATAAAGTCTTGAACCAACATTTCGCGGTAGCCGTGAAGCTTGAGCAAGCACTCGTTGTGGCGAACCTCGGCATCGACGAAAAGGCCCAATTCGTCCCACGCCTGGCGGTTGAGGCAATCGATATAGGCGCGGTACTGGTCTACAAGCTGTTTTACCGGCATTTTGGCCCTCCTTGTTGGTGGTCATCGCAAAATGCCTGATCCAGGGGTTCGCTGTTGCGGCTTTTGTCGTTGTCTTCCTGACTTGGTGCAGATCTCTTTACGCGCAGATGGCGCACCGCGATGCCCAAGGGGATTTGACCGGCGGCATGCTTTGGCACACCGATGCGCTGTGAAAGGTAGATGCTGGAATGACCGCTGGTGAGATAGGCGGTGAAACAGGCGACGGCGATATAGACGGCATGGGTGGCACCAAACAGCTCCAGACCCATAATCATGCAGGCAAGCGGTGTGTTGGTGGCCCCGGCAAACACGGCGACGAAGCCGAGACCGGCAAACAGGTCGGTCGGCGCGCCAGTCAGGCCAGCCAGTGCATTGCCAAGGCCCGCCCCGATGAAAAACAGCGGCGTGACTTCACCGCCCTTGAAACCGGCGCTGAGGGTGACGATCGTAAACAGCGCCTTCCAGGCCCAGCTCCAGGCATCCACATGATCCGGGCGGAAAAAACTGAGAATGGTGACATCGCCCGGATTGGGTGACCAGACGCCTAATCCCAGATAATCACGGGTGCCAAGCAGCCAGACCAGGGCAAGCAGAATGGCGCTGGCCGCCACCGGGCGCAGGGGTGCAGAAGGAATCAAGGCTTTGTAAGCGGCACCTGCCAGATGGGACATCTCAGCAAACCCATGCGCCGCCAGCCCGAACACCGCTCCGGCAAACACCACCTTGAGCATGATCAGTGCATCGAGGTGAAATCCGCCGCTATCCGGCATGCTCTTGAGATAGGCGATGACGTAATGGGTATGGCTCGCCCCCCAGGCCTGGCAGGTCCAGTCGGCCACCACGGCAGCCAGTAGAGCCGGGAGCAAGGCCTCATATTGCATCCGGCCAATGGTCAGCACCTCCAGGGCAAACACCGCGCCGGCAATTGGCGTGCCGAAGACAGCGCCAAAGCCTGCGGCAATTCCGGCCATCAGCAGGATGCGGACATCGCCGGGTGCCAGCCGGAAGAGCTTTGCAAAGGCGCTGGCAAGGCTGCCGCCGAGCTGTACCGCCGTGCCTTCCCGCCCGGCAGATCCGCCGACCAGATGGGTCAGCACCGTGCTGACCAGAATGAACGGCGCCATGCGCAACGGCACGCCGCCGCCCGGCTCGTGGATCTGCTCGACGATCAGGTTATTGCCGCCCTCGGCCGATTTGCCAAAGCGCTGATAGGCCCAGACCATGGCAAACCCGGCAATTGGCATGGCGTAGATCAGATCAGGAAATGCAAACCGCAGCCGGGTCGCTTCATCCAGGCTCCACAAAAACAGGGCGACAATCGAACCCACCATGACGGCCATCGGCACCGTGACGACGATCCATTTCGCCAGGCTGCGGATCTGGCGCAAACGAAGACCAATAAATAAACGGAGGTCAGGAAATGCTGGGACCGTCCTCATTTTGACGCTCCCGTAACAGCAAATTCAATTGGATAAAACAGCCTGGAAATTCTGGACATGACTCTACTCCTTCGCCTTGGCGTGTTGAGTAGGAGTCATCGGCTTCATCAGGGAAGCGGTTCGGCATCATGCCCGGCAGAATCCATTGCCGTTACCATCGAATATCGATTGACACCCATGAAAGTCAATGGGGGCAGAAACGAGGGCACATTTTTTTCATCATTGATAGCCTCTTCAAAAGGGTGCCATACTGAAATGCGGGCGCCCAGTTCTCGGAGAATAGTATTTAAAAACAAAATATTATCGCATGGTTCTGTTTCCGTTTTGCCGCGCGATGCTCTCGTCGCAACAGGCGCTGCGGTGTGTGCGACGAAGGGCAAAATCCAGAAAGTTAATCCCAAAAGCCCGCTCTTTATTCTCCGTTCACCATCTTCCTTGGGCAGGACTTAACCTTAACGGCCCTATAAATCATCCATCCGCTTTTGCGAAAATCGGTCTTTTGGGGGTGTCTGGCGGAGGCATCTGTTTGGGGAAAATCGGACTTTGGAGCCGTTGAACGTGGTTGCCTGCGCATCCACGAATGGTTTCCTGTTGTCGTCGGGTGACGGAATGTTTCCAGCCCTCGCGACAGCGAGGTGACATGCTGTCCAGTGTTGCGGACGGCTTGTGTTTTGACTGTTTTGTACTGGACCTGTTTTGTACTGAGTATGTGAGTAAGCGTATGACGAGTAAAAACACCAATGTTGCGGCTTATACCGCGCTTCAAAGCCTGCGCCATACGGTGTCCAGCCGCGACGACAGCCATGCGCGGGTGACGACCGGTTACCGGGTCGCCACCGCGGCGGACGATGCCGCCTATTGGTCGATTGCCACGACGATGCGCTCCGACAATCGTTCCTTGTCTGCGGTGCAGGATGCCTTGTCCATGGCCGCTGGCGTGCTGGACACGGCTCAAAGCGGCATGAGCACATCGACAGACCTGATGATGGATGTAAAGGCGCGTCTGGTGCTGGCGCGTGAAGGTGGCACCTCACGTGACAAGATCAATACCGAACTGGACGAGATTCGCGATCAATTCCGCTCCATTGCCGAATCCTCCTCCTTTTCCAAGGAAAACTGGCTGTTGCGCGATGCCGCCAGCGACAAGGACAATCGCAATCTGGTCGGCTCCTTCGTGCGCGATGGCGCTGGTGTGATCAGCATCAACACCATCGATTACAATGTCGGCGGCGAGCCCGGCACGTCCAAGGTCAATTACCTGATCGACGATGTCGATGGGGAAGGGGGCATCCTCACCGGTTCGGGCTTTGCGACCGAACTTGGCACCGCCAAGACCTGGGTGATGTTCAATGGCGCCAAGGCGTCGACGACCTATGACGAGATCAGGTTGGAAGAGAGCACCACGAATGCCGATATTGATGACATGATCAAGGTGGTCGATGCCATGGCGGAACGGATGAACGGCGTGGCGAGCACGCTGGGCGCGATGAGCAACCGGGTGGAGATGCAGTATGAATTCTCCAAGGACCTGCAAGGCTCGATCAGCAAGGGTGTTGGCAACATGGTCGATACCGACATGAACCTGGAATCCAGCCGGCTGAAAGCGCTACAGGCGAGAGAGCAACTCGGCATCAAATCCCTGTCTATCGTCAACACCAGCGTACAATCCCTCTCGCAGTTGTTGTAACTTTCAGCTTTGGCTGCGCTCCGCCGCCCGGCTGGCGCGGATCGCTTCAGCGAGGAATGGGCGGGACAGGCCGTGATAGAGCGGCTCGCGGGACAGAAGCCGCGACGTCGCATAGCCCAGCATGGCGGCGGTCATGATGGCGATGGCGCTGTCGTGGCTGGCGGTCATTTCCATGATGATCACGAAGGCGGTCATTGGCGCTTGCACGACACCGGCGAAATAGCCGGCCATGCCGAGGATGGCGCCAAGCGCAATGCTCGAGCCGGTCAGGCTGGCGGCGGTGCTGCCGAGCCCCGCCCCAACCGATAGGGAGGGTGCGAAAATCCCGCCCGGAATGCCGGAAATCATCGTCAGGAACGAGGCCGCCAGCTTTTGCGCGAAAAACAGCAGCGGCAGGGCTTGGCCCTCCACCGCGCCGCGCGCCTGTTCATAGCCGGTGCCGTAGGTGGCGCCTCCGGTCAGGATGCCGATCAGCGCCACGCCCAGTCCGCAAATGGCGGCGAGCAGAACGGCGCGCCGCAAGGGCATTGCCGACAGCTGCGTCCAGCGGCGTATCCGGCGCATCAAGGTCAGCGCCCCCGCACTGAACAGCGCGCCGAAAGCGCCGCCACCAATGCCGCACAGGCCGACCAGCATCCAATCGCGCAAGCCGGAGACGGTGGGATTGGCGGTGCCGAAATAGGTATAGCTGCCGACGAGACCGAGGGCTGCAAGGCCGGAAACGATCACAGCGATCAGAACCAGGCTGTTGACGCGGGAGTGATAGGTCTTGCTCATTTCCTCGATGGCAAAGACGATCCCGGCCAGCGGCGTATTGAACGCAGCGGCAATGCCCGCTGCCGATCCGGCCAGGATCAGCCCATCTGCCCGCGCCATCCCGCCAATGCGGGCGCAAAACAGCATGATGGAGGCCCCGACCTGCACGGTCGGTCCTTCACGGCCGATCGATCCGCCGCAGAGCAGACCGATTGCGGTCAAAAGCACCTTGCCGATAGCGATCCGCATTGACAGCAATCGGCTGCGCCCAGCCGGATCATCGATATGACGGGCGGCAATCGCCTGGGGAATGCCGGAGCCTTGTGAGGCCGGGAAAACCTTGCCCGCCAGAAGCGCGCAAAGCGCAAAGCCTGCGGGTGTCAGCAGAAGCGGAAAAAGAAAGGTCCATTGTGTGGCGTGGGTGATGGTGTGAAACAGCCCTTGGGCGCGGTCCGCCAGCCAGGCAAAGCCGACGCTGACCACGCCGATGGCACCGGCACCGGCCCAGAAGACCAGCCGCATTTTCCACATGCGCCAGGAACCGCTGAGCGCGCGCGAGCGCCGCAGCATTTTCGAGGGCGTGGAACGCGGCATGAGGCAACTCCCAGATGGATACTGCATCATTCCTTAAATCGAAATCGATGAAATCCCAAGAGATTTAGAAGGTTGGGGATTTAGCGATTTGGGACAAACATTGGCGACGGGTTTTCAAAAATCGTCACTTGACCATAAGGGCGGCAATGGCCTTTGCGCCTGCACGGGTCTGGTATTTTACCGATTGTTCATGTATCCGCTTCACGACATGTTTACCGGGCGCTGCCATAAGCATGGCAGAGTGAATAATCCCTAATATTTCTCGGGCGAAGGACGTCGGGGCTGATGGTGAATGCATTGGAAACCGACGTTTCAATCAAGCCCGGACGATTTTTCCTGGTTGCCGGAATAGGTCTTGGCTGGCATGCGGCCAGCAAGCTCCTGCGCCTGATGTTGGCGCTTGGCCTTGCGGCTTTGTCGCTGCTGTCGATTGAATTCCTGCTGGAGCCTTTGGCTGAGCTTGGTCTCGTTTACAAACTGCATCAGGATATTGGCGGCGCGAGCTTAGCGACGCTGTCATTGCTGGGTGCCATCGCGGCTGGCCGTGTTGTTCAGCAGCAGATCAGGCCGGTTCGGGCGGGTGCATCACCTGCTCATACACAATTGGCTGGGCGCATCGTGCGGGAAAATTCCCGGGCGGCGGCAGGCCTGGTGGCGCTCGGCGACAAGCAGGTGCTGTTTTCCAATGCGGGTGACGCTTTCCTGATGTATGCGCGCCGCGGCCGTCGGTTCGTCGTGCTGTTCGACCCGGTCGGACCACGGACCGCCTGGCCGCAGCTGGTTACGAAATTGCTGAAGGAGGCAAAGGCTTGCGGCTGCCGCGTCGCCTTCTACCAGGTCTCCCCGGACTTTCTGCCTGTCGCGGCGGATGCGGGCCTGCGGCTGTTCAAGCTGGGCGATCAGGCGATTGTCGATCTGCACCGCTTCGACCTGAAAGGCGGCGACTGGCTGAAACTGCGCCGCTCGATCAACCGCGCCGAACGCGACGGACTGGAATTTTCCATCGTGCCGCCAGCCGAGGTGTCGGAATTACTGGATGAACTGGCTTACGTTTCGGATGTCTGGCTGGCCCATCACAAGGCCGGGGAAAAGGGCTTTTCGCTCGGTACCTTCCAGCGCTGCTATCTCTGCGCCCATCCGGTTGCTGTCATTCGCCTTGAAGGCCGGATTGTCGCCTTTGCCAATATTCTGACCACCGAGACAAAACAGGACGCCTTCATCGACCTGATGCGGCATCTGCCCGGCACGCATCGTGGCATGATGGACCTGCTGTTTGTGAAGATCATGCTGCATCTGAAAGCGGAAGGTTATCGCCAGCTCGACATGGGCATGGCCCCGCTGTCCGGCCTGTCGGCCCGGCCCACCGCCCCGCTCTGGCACCGCCTTGGCCGTCTGGTCTATGAGAACGGCGAGCGGCTCTATAATTTCAAGGGCGTCCACGCCTTCAAGGCCAAGTTCGACCCCGACTGGCAACCCCGCTACCTCGCCGTCAGCGGCAAGCGCGAAGCTTTGCCAGCCGTTGTCGATACCGCGCTGTTGATCAGCGGCGGGGTAAGGCAGCTGGTGCGGCGATAGCGGTGTCTCGCGCCGGCTTGATTGTAACCATGGGTCGATGTATATCATATAGCGATATATGATAGGTGTATGATGAGAACATTGATCGATCTTGATGACGATGCCGTTGTGGAGCTGGACCGGATTGCCCGCCAGGAAAAAATTTCCCGGGCAGCGTTGATCCGCCAAGCCGTGGCATCTTTGCTGGAAGAACGGCAGCAGCCCGATCTGGATCACGGCTTTGGTCTCTGGAAAAACCAGCCGGATGGCCTTGCCTATCAGCAGGCCCTGCGCGACGAATGGTAAAAGCACTGTTCGATACCAATATTTTGATCGATTTCCTGAATGGCAAGGAACCGGCCAGGCAGGAGCTTTCGCTTTACGAGGAAAAGGCGATCAGCATGGTGACCTGGATGGAGGTCATGGTTGGTGCATCCGATGAGAATGGGCAGGCAACCGCTGCCTTTCTGCGCAGTTTTCGCTGCATCGCCATCGATCAGGCCGTGGCCGAGCGCGCCGTTGCTTTGAGGCGGGCGCATCGGCTGAAACTGCCTGACGCGATTGTCTGGGCAAGTGCTCTGGCCCATGACATGGTGCTGGTAACCCGCGATACCAAGGATTTGCCGGGCAACCATCCCGGCATCCGCATTCCCTATCGGCTGTGATGTCTTACCGATCACTTAACTCCCAATTCGGATTAATCCACGGTTCCTGATTGCTGCGGGGTAGGGGATCACGGCGCAGAATATGATCGGATGCCTTTTCGCCGGTCATGATCGAGGGGCCGTTGAGATTGCCATAGGTGACATGCGGGAAGATCGATGAATCCGCCACTCGCAGGCCTTCGACGCCAATCACCTTGCAGGTCGGATCAACAACCGCCATCGGATCATCTATGCGCCCCATTTTGGCTGTGCCGCAGGGGTGATAGGCGCCTTCCAGATGTTCGCGCAGGAAGGCGTCGATTTCGTCGTTGGTTTGCACTTTCGATCCCGGTGCGATTTCGGATTCCCGATAGGGATCAAAGGCTTTTTGGGCAAAAAACTCGCGGGTGATCCGCACGGCATGGCGGAATTTCACCCAGTCTTCAGGGTCGCTCATATAGTTGAAGCGCAGCACCGGCGCATCCTTCACGTCGGGTGAGCGCAGGGTGACGGAGCCGCGGGATTTCGACATGTTATAGCCGACATGGGCCTGAAAACCGTGGCCTTCCGCCGAGGATTTTCCATCATACGACACCGCAATCGGCAGGAAGTGATATTGCAGGTCCGGCCATTTCACGCCCGCGCCTGAGCGGATAAACGCCGCCGCTTCAAACTGGTTGGAGGTGCCAAGGCCTTGTTTGAAGAACAGCCATTGTGCCCCGACCACGCCCTTCCAGAACCAGTTGTTTTTGGAATGCAGGGTGATGGGCAGTTTCGATTTGAACTGGTGGTAATATTCCAGATGATCTTGCAGGTTCTGGCCAACGCCGGGCCGATCCGCTACCACATCAATACCCATCTCGCGCAAATGTGCCGCAGGGCCAATGCCAGACAGCAGCAGCAGTTTGGGCGAGTTGAAGGCGGATGCGGCAACAATCACCTCGCGGTTGGCGCGGATCACCTCAATCTTGCCACCAATCTCCACTTCCACGCCAACAGCGCGGCGGCCTTCCAGCACAATCTTGCGGGCAAAACAGCGGATCATCAGGCAATTGTCACGCTTCAGCGCTGGTTTCAGATAGGCGTTGGCGGTGGACCAGCGGCGGCCTTGCCAGCTGGTCTGTTCCATCAGGCCAAAGCCTTCCTGTTGGCGGCCATTGTAATCCTCGGTGACGGGAAAGCCTGCCTGCTGACCTGCATCAATAAAAGCCTGATACAGCGGGTTTTTCACCTCGCCCCGGCGCACATGCAAGGGGCCATCGGCGCCGCGCCAGCCGTCTTCCCCGCCGTGGCTGTGCTCCATGCGCTTGAAATAGGGCAGCACATCCGCATAGGACCAACCAGTAGCTCCGAGCTCATCCCAACGGTTAAAATCCTCCGCATGGCCGCGCACATAGACCATGCCGTTGATGGAGGACGAGCCACCCACCACCTTGCCACGCGGCGCAATCATCCGGCGATTGTTGAGGTGTGGCTCCGGCTCGGTGACATAGCCCCAATTGTAGCGGTCCATATTCATCGGAAAGGCAAGGGCGGCTGGCATTTGCACAAAGGGGCCAATGTCTGATCCGCCAAATTCCAGCACGATCACCGTGTGCTTGCCATCTTCCGAAAGGCGGTAGGCCATGGCCGAGCCCGCCGAGCCGGAACCGATGATGATGAAATCTGCCTGTTGCATATCCTACGCAAGCTCTCTGATAATGTATTCCCAATCTTCCGCATCAATTGCTGAAGTAGTGAATGCAAGGTTGCCTTGGACTTTGAGATAATGGCTGTAATTCGTTATACCTTCTCTTGCTGCACCAGGTAACTTACTAATATCTGATCCGGGCATTCTGCTTTTTGGATTTCCTAAAGCTTTAAACCGGAATGGCAGCATCCACGTACCGTCCCAAATTTCTTCTTCATTTTTATCAAGATCTGGTGCTGAAATTGTAACAAAAGGAACAGTGAAGGCTTTCCATGGTTCACAGTAAAGAATACCGAACGACCCAACCGTCATCCTTTTGCTTTTGGTCTTTTTTCCCGCATTATTGGATGCATCTTCTCCAATTGAAACGGCCCAAGTTTGAGCACCGTATCCGGCCCATATGTTGGTTATCGATTTTGAAGAAAAAACATATATATTTACTTTGCTAGACATCGATGTACCCCTCAATACGGCGCTTCACATTTCCCCATGCCCACATAAACCGTCTTCAACTCCGAATAATGCTCCAGCGCCGCCAGCGAGTTTTCGCGACCAAAGCCGGATTGTTTGGAGCCACCAAACGGCATTTCCACCGGGCAGAGATTATAGGTGTTGATCCACAGCGTTCCGGCTTCCAGCTGATCCACCACGCGATGGGCGCGGGTGATGTCTGCGGTAAACACGCCGCCTGCGAGGCCAAATTCGGAGGCATTGGCGCGGGCAATCACATCAGTCTCGTCATCAAAATCCAGCACGCACATCACCGGGCCAAAAATCTCCTCGCGGGCGATGGTCATGCTATCAGTCACATCGGCAAAGACTGTGGGCTGAATGAAGGCTCCGGTGCCGGATGCACTGTTTGGAATGCCGCCGCCCGTGATCAGCGTAGCACCCTCTGCCTTACCCTTATCGATATAGGACAGCACCTTTTCCCGCTGTGCCATCGACACCAAAGGCCCCATCTGGGTGGCCTCATCTTGCGGATCGCCAATCACAATGGCTTCCGTGCGGGCCTTCAAGCGCTCAAGGAAGGTGTGCTTGATGGCCGTGTGCACAAACACCCGCGTGCCATTGGAGCAAACCTGTCCCGTCGAGTAAAAATTCGCCAGCATCGCGCCGGAAATGGCGCTGCCCACATCGGCATCGTCAAACACGATCAGAGGCGATTTGCCGCCAAGCTCCATGGTCACATGCTTCAAATGCCCAGCCGCAGCAGCCGCAACTTTCCGCCCCGTTGGCACCGATCCCGTCAATGACACCTTGGCCACATCAGGATGATTGACCAGCAAAGGCCCCGTCTCCCGATCGCCCTGAATGACGTTGAATACGCCCTTCGGCGCACCCGCCTCCATCAAAATCTCGGCAATCTTCAAAGCCCCCAGCGGCGTCATTTCTGATGGCTTGAACACCATGGCATTGCCAGCCGCCAAGGCCGGGGCCGATTTCCAGCAGGCGATTTGCTGCGGATAGTTCCATGCGCCAATGCCAACACAGACGCCAAGGGGAACCCGTTTGGTATAGGCAAAATCATTGCCTAGCGGAATATGGCTGCCGTTGAGTCCTGCCGCTGCGATACCGCCAAAAAACTCAAAACTATCCGCGCCCGATGTCGGGTCTGCCACGATGGTTTCCTGAATCGGTTTTCCAGTGTCCAGCGTTTCCAGCTCGGAGAGTTCACGGTTGCGCTCCCGCATGATTTCGGCGGCCTTTTTCAACACGCGGCCACGGGCAGTAGGGCTAAGGGCTGCCCACTCCTTCTGCGCCCGCTTGGCCGAAGCAATGGCCCGTTCCACAATCGCAGGCGTGGCAGCATGAAGCTTGGCAATCACCTCGCCAGTGGCGGGGTAGATGCTTTCAATCACAGTGCCGCTTGCGTCTTCAACGTATTCGCCATCAATGAAATGAGAGGCTTTGGGTTGGGCTTCCATCATAAAACTCGCAATTCTTCGTAAGACACCATCACATGCTCGCGAAACGCGGGGCGCGTGGTCAGGTTTTGATAATAGCGGTGAAGGGCGGGGCGCTCTGGGCGGGTGATGTCGATATCGAAATAGCGAAACAGCACATGGCCGAATTGAATATCGGCCAAAGTCAGTTCATCGCCCACCAGATAGGCGTGGTTTGCCAGTCGCTGTTCGGCAATATCCAGCTTTGCGCCCAGCACGCCCATGGCCTTTGCAATGGCGGCGGGATCACGGTCTTTTGGTGCAGTGCGCACCACACGCCAGAAAATCGGCGCGGTAAACTCTTGCGCAATATTCACTTTGGACCATTCAGCCCACATGTCCACACGGGTGCGACCCGCCAGATCATCGGGCCAGAACGGAGACGATGCATAACGGCTGGCGAGATAGCGAAGGATCGCTCCCGTCTCAAACAGAAAGTCACCATTACCGTCTTGCAAAACCGGCACGGTGCCATTCGGGTTCATCGCCAAAAACTCTGGCGTGTCATTGCCACCATAGCGATGGCCAATGTCATGGCGCACATAGTCGAGACCAAGTTCACCAACGCACCACATCAGCGCCTGCACATTCGAGGATGTTTTACGGCCCCAGATGGTCAGCATCGTCACTCTCCCCTCGGATAGCGTTTGCTTTCTTCCAGCACATTCAAGTCCATATGATTGCGCATGTAGCGCTCAGATGCTTTTTGCAGCGGTTGGTGATCCCACGGATAATAGGCACCGTTGCGCAGCGCCTCATAGACCACCCAGCGGCGGGCCTGGCTTTCACGCACGCTTGCATCAAAGCGGGCCATGTCCCAGCGGGCTTCGCGCTTGGCGGTGAAATCGGCCAGAACATCGGCATAAGCCGGATCAGCGGCCAGATTGGTCAGCTCTTGCGGATCACGCTCAAGATCAAACAATTGGTCGGGATCGAGCACACAATGCACATATTTCCATTGCCCCTCGCGGATACACACCATCGGCGCATAGGAGCCTTCGGCGGCATATTCCATCAACACAGGCGCGGTGCGGGCCTCGCCACTGATCATGCCTTTCAGGCTCATGCCATCGGTCCAGGGCATGATCTCATCCATGGAAATCCCGGCCAGATCACACAGTGTCGGCGTGACATCCAGATTGGAAGTGGGCGCCAGATGCAGACCGGGGGCAATGCCGGGGCCTGCCACCATCAAAGGCACACGGGCAGAGCCTTCAAAGAAATTCATCTTGAACCACAACCCCCGCTCGCCCAGCATATCGCCGTGGTCGGAGCAGAACAGGATGGTGGTGTTGTCCAGCATCCTTGTGCGGGTCAGTGTGTCGATCAACTCGCCCACCTTGTCATCAATATAGGAGATATTGGCGAAATAGGCGCGGCGCGAGCGGCGGATGTCCTCTTCCGTGACGTTGAAATTGTCATAATCACAGGCATGGATCAGCCGCTTGGAATGCGGGTCTTGATCCGCTAGAGCACCGACGTCTGGCAGAAGATGGGTGCAATCCTCATAGAGATCCCAGTATTGTTTGCGGGCCACATACGGGTCATGCGGATGGGTGAAGGAGACGGTGAGGCACCACGGGCGACGATCTGCATCATCATTTTCACGGCTCAGATGATAAAGCTTCTGATTGGCCAGAAACGCCACTTCGTCATCATATTCCATCTGGTTGGTAATTTCGGCCACGCCCGCACCCGTCACGGAGCCGAGGTTGTGATACCACCAGTCGATCCGCTCACCGGGCTTGCGATAATCCGGTGTCCAGCCGAAATCGGCGGGGTAAATGTCGGTGGTCAGCCGTTCTTCAAAGCCGTGCAATTGATCCGGCCCCACAAAATGCATCTTGCCCGAAAGCGCGGTGTAATAACCCGCGCGGCGAAGATGATGGGCGTAAGTGGGTATGGACGACACATATTCCGCCGCATTGTCATAAACCTGCGTGCGGCTGGGCAATTGTCCGGCCATGAAGGAGGCGCGGGCAGGGGCGCAGAGCGGCGAAGATGTGTAATTGTTTTGAAACCGGGCAGAGCGGGCCGCCAGCGCTTTCAAATGCGGTGCATGCAGCCAGTCTGCCGGGCCATCCGTAAACAGCGTGCCGTTGAGCTGATCAACCATGATGATGAGAATATTGGGCTTGCTCATAGGCTGCGGGTCTCCCGATCAATGGCGTGCAATTGGCTGTTCACATAATCTTCCACCAGCGTGACAGAGGCATCAATGGACAGCGGCGCTGCCCGCAGGCTTTGGCGAATATACAGCCCGTCAATCATCGCCGCCGTGCCTTCGGCAATACGCGCAGCATCAGACCGGCTGGTCAGGTGCAGCAGGGCGTCGACCAGATTGGAGCGCAACCGCCGGGCATAGATCACCAGCAGGCGGCGGGTTGCTTCCGAGCGTTGCGCCTCGGAATAGAAGGCAAGCCAGGCTGCCACGGTATCGGGCGTAAACTGGTCGGCCTGGAAGCTGATGCGGATCACGGCGCTAATCCGTTGACGCGGGGTGGTTGCCGCGGTCAGCGCGCTTGCGGCATCGGCTTGCAATTGTCTCAACAGTGAGCGGATCGTTTCGATCAGCAATTGCTGCTTGGAGCCGAAATAATGATGGGCCAAAGCGGGAGAAACCCCGGCGGTGCGGGCAATTTCAGACATGGTGACAGCCAGCGAGCCATGCGTGCCGATGGCTTTCAAGGCCGCATCGACAAGGGCTTTTCGTCTGAGCGGCTCCATTCCCAGTTTCGGCATGGCCTATCCTTTCTGATGATCATCAATCTATTCTTGATTGACTGATCAATCAATAAAAATCAGCCAGCGGGATGCCGGTCTGAGGTCCAGATGATTGCCGAGCGTGGGCTGACACCCGGTGGACTTAGCCAGTCCGGGGACTGTCACAAAACTTTCATCCCCGGTAAAGATTTCCTTCAGGCTTTGCCGTCACCGTGCCGTAAACTTAAACAATTTGGGCGCAGGGATATTTTCAATGGTAGCGGTTGCGACGGAACGCGGAGTATTGCGCCGCTATGCCAGCGATCAATTGCTGACGCTGGCGAAAGTCGTGATGGAAAATGCCATGCAGCCGATTGTCGAGGTTCAGACCGGGGCGGTCTTCGGCTATGAAACGCTGATGCGCGGTCAGGAACGAATCGGCTTTGAGACCCCGCTCGATATTCTCGACCAGGCCCATGAAACGGGTCAATTGCTGGCCCTGGAGCAGATGGTGGCGAGCAGGGCGCTGGCCAAATTTGCCAGCCTGCCCGATCATGCGGCCTATACGCTGTTTCTCAATCTCGATGTGCGGCTGATTGCGCAAGGAGAGACGATTATCGACGGGCTTTTGGCGCATCTGCGCGCCGCCGGGATTGCGCCGTCGTCTGTGTGTTTTGAATTATCGGAGCGGTTCAACAATACCGAAGTGCCGGAATTTGCCGGTCTGATGGTGCGGCTGCGCAGCGCCGGCTTCAAGATTGCCATTGACGATTTCGGCGTTGGCCATGCCGAGATGAAGCTGCTCTGCGATTTCCCCATCGACTATCTGAAAATCGACCGGCATTTCATCTCAGGGCTGGACAGTCATTCGCGCAAACGCCATCTGGTGAAAAACATCGTCCAGACCGCCCATGTGCTTGGCGTGCGGGTGATTGCCGAGGGGATCGAGACGGAAGGCGAGTTCATCGCCTGTCGCGAGCTTGGCGTGGATCTCGTCCAGGGCTGGTACATTGCCCGGCCCACCACCCATCTGGCTGAGCTGAAATCCCACTATCGGCATCTGAAGGATATCGGCCAGTCACGGCGCTCCAGCCAGTCGCTGGACGAAATCCTGATCCGCAAGCAGATCGAGCGCCTGCCGACAGTCTATGAAAACGACAGTGTCGATAGCGTGTTCGACCTGTTTCGCCGCAATCCGCGCCAGTCGTTCTTTCCGGTGCTGAACGCCAATGGTGAGCCGCGCGGCATCATCCACGAAGTGCATTTGAAGGAATATATCTATCAGCCCTTCGGGCGCGATCTTCTGAAGAACAAGGTCTATGAGCGGACCATATCGCAATTCGTCGATCACGCTCCAGTCGTGGGGCTCGATGCCGATGCCGACCGGCTGATGGCGATCTTCTCTAATACCGAAGGCAGCGATTGCGTGCTGCTGACCGAAAACCTGCGCTATGCGGGCGTGGTTTCTGCGGCCTCGCTGGTGCGCATCATCAATGAAAAGCAGTTGAAGACCGCTCAGGAGCAGAACCCGCTGACCGGCCTGCCAGGCAATCGCGCCATTCGCGATTTCATGCAGGACAGTGGTCGTGATAGCGATGACCTTCGCCATTTCTGCTACTGCGATTTCGACAGTTTCAAACCCTTCAACGATCACTACGGCTTTCACCTCGGCGATCACGCCATTTCGCTGTTTGCCGCGCTGATGCGCCGTTATTTCTTCGCCGATGGCGTGTTTCTCGGCCATGTCGGCGGCGATGATTTTTTCATCGGTCTGATCGGCTGGACCGGCGAGGAGGTGCTGGAAATCCTCAACCGGCTGCTCTCGGATTTCCACGGCGATGTCGCCGCTCTCTATTCGCCGGAAGATCGGGCGCAAGGCCGTATTCGTGGCACCGACCGTCATGGTATCGACCGCGATTTTCCGCTGATGCGTTGTTCCATCGGCGTGCTGGAATTGCCGCAGGGGCTGGTCATTGATGATGTCAGCCGACTGTCCGCCGAGATCGCCGGTGTCAAGAAAAGCGCCAAGGACAGCGACAGCGGCCTGCATGTCGGCGAGCTTCGTCAGCCGATCTGAACTGGGCCCTCGAAGAGCGTCCGCGTCAATGGGCCTCCTTTTCAAATGCCGGATGGAAGCCTATCTCCGTTCCCAACGAAGATAACGCGGAGATCCGGTCCTATGACGCTTCCCACTCACATGCGCTATGTCGATGTCGCATCCCCCGGCGGACCTGATGTGATGACCATCGCAACCGGGCCGCTGCCAGCCCCAGCAGCCGGTGAAATCCTTGTCAAGGTCGAGGCGGCAGGCATTAACCGGCCGGATGTGGCCCAACGACAGGGCAGCTATCCGCCGCCGAAGGGCGCAAGCCCTGTTCTCGGCCTGGAAGTGGCCGGCACGGTGGTGGCGCTGGGCGAAGGGGTCAGCGACTTTGCCATTGGCGACAAGGTTTGCGGATTGGCCAATGGCGGCGGTTATGCCGAATTTTGCATCCTGCCGGAAGGCCAGAGCCTGCCGTGGCCCAGGGGATTCGATGCGGTGAAAGCAGCGGCGGTGCCGGAAACCTTCTTCACCGTCTGGGCCAACCTGTTCCAGATGGCGGGGCTGACCGAAGGCGAAACGGTCCTCATCCATGGCGGCTCCTCGGGCATTGGTACCACGGCCATCCAGCTTGCCCGCGCTTTCGGTGCCGACGTGCTGACCACGGTTGGCTCGGCTGAAAAGGCCGAGGCCTGCCTCAAGCTCGGCGCTCGCCGGGCCATCAATTACCGGAGTGAGGATTTCGCCGAGGTGGTGAAGTCTGAGACGGATGGTAAGGGTGTCGACATCATCCTCGATATGATCGGCGCGTCCTATTTCGACAAGAATATTGCCTCGCTGGCCAAGGACGGTTGCCTGTCGATCATTGCTTTTCTGGGCGGTGCCGTGGCCGAAAAGGTCAATCTCGGACCGATCATGGTCAAACGCCTGACGGTGACGGGCTCAACGATGCGCCCGCGCACGGCGGAAGAAAAACGCGCTATCCGCGACGACCTGCTGGCGAGCGCCTGGCCGCTTCTGGAGCAGGGCACCGTCGCCCCGGTCATTCATACCGTTCTGCCATTCGACAAGGTGGCGGATGCGCATCGGCTGATGGAAGACAGCACACATATCGGCAAGATTGTGCTGGCGCTTTGAAAGATGTTTCCGGTCACGTCCGAGCAGGTGGTTAAAATTGCCTCTTTAGCTTGTCGTTTGGGGGGCGAGTCATTCGGATGAGGTTGTCATAAAACATTCGCAATAGTGCCGCATATGATTGTTTTTTAAGTGCTTATTAAATCTATTCGTACACAGTGGTCTGGCTTTGCTAATGCGGTTTTCCATTCCAGCAAATGATTTGCCCAATCCGCCTTGAAGAAAGCATGACAGCTCTTTTGTTTGGCAAGGTCAATCTTCATGGCATTTGGTGTCACACGTATCGGTAGTAAACTCTCGGTCATGTCCGGCGCGGGCATTGTCCTTGTCATTATCATTTCGGTTGCTGGATGGCTTTTGTCGCAAGCGGTTGACAGGGCTGTCACCCAGGGCCAGGTACAGGCCGGGATCGCCCGTAATATCATTGATATGAAAGCGTCCCTGCGCGGCATGGATATCGGTGTGGGCGAACTGCGCCTGGCAACGTCCCAGCAGCAGCAACAAGCCGCAGTCGAGTATTTCCAGCAACGACGCAGTTCCGCCGAGAAATATCTAAACATCGCCAGAGCCGACATGCGATTGCCCGCCAATCAGGAGCGTGCACGCCGCATTGGCGAACTGCTGACCAATTACAGCGCGGCCATCACCCAATTGGTAACCGTCATCGGTCGTTCTTCGGCAGATGTCTCCGCCAGCCTGCCGCCTCTGAAAAAAATGAATGACGAACTGGCCGCCCTTGTCGATGAGACGGTGATTGCTGTCAAGCAGCAGGTCGAGGAGACCAACGAAGAGCGCCTTCATCTGCAAAATACCGCCTCAGTGATCACTCTCTGCCTCTCGGTTTTGCTGGTGATGCTGATGATCGGCTCGGCGCTCTTCGGACGCCGGGCGATTGCGACGCCCATCGAGCGTATCACCGATTGCATGGCAGACCTGGCCAAGGGCGATCTGTCCAAAACCATTCCCTATGCCGAAAACAAGGATGAGATCGGCGACATGGCCCGCGCCGTGCTGGTGTTCAAGCAGAATGCAGAAAAGGTCCGTGATCTCAATGCGCAGGAAGTCGCCCTTCAGGCTCAGAATGCGGACTTACAGAGCAATATTTCCCACGTCGTATCGTCGGCTGTTGCGGGCGATTTTTCCGCTCGCATTCAGAAGCACTATGACAACGAGGATCTGAATCGCTTCGCTGCCAGCGTCAACCAGTTGGTGACCTCTGTCGATCTGGGCGTGGCTGAAACCAATCGCGTGGTCGCGGCTCTGGCCGAAGGCGACCTGACCGAAGCCATGCGCGGTGAGTTCAAAGGCGTGTTCCTCAATTTGCAGAAAAACATGAACGCGACCATGGAGAACCTGCGACTGGTGATGACGGAAGTCCGTGGCGCTATCGACATGATCAATAGCGGCGCGGGCGAGTTACGTCATGCCTCTTCCGATCTGTCCAAGCGTTCGGAGCAGCAGGCGGCCTCTCTGGAGGAAACTGCGGCGGCGCTCGAGGAGATCACCTCCGCCGTCAAGAGTTCCACGGACCGTTCGGCTGAGGCCGCCGAGATGGTTGCCCAGGCGCGTCAAAGTACCGAACAGTCCCGCGAGGTGGTCAGAAACACGGTTGCCGCCATGGAGCGCATAGAGCAGGCATCCAACGAGATCGGCACCATCATCAATGTCATCGACGAAATCGCTTTCCAGACCAATCTTCTGGCGCTGAATGCCGGTGTGGAAGCGGCCCGTGCCGGCGAGGCTGGCAAGGGCTTTGCCGTGGTCGCCCAGGAAGTGCGCGAACTGGCGCAACGCTCGGCAGGCGCCGCCAAGGACATCAAGACGCTCATCACCCGTTCCCGCAACGAGGTGGCCGGCGGCGTGGCCCTGGTGACGGAGACGGGCGACGTTCTGGGCACTATCGGCAGCCATGTCGTGAAGATCAACGAACATGTCCATTCCATCGCGCAGGCCGCCAGGGAGCAATCGACCGGTCTGGGCGAGGTCAATACCGCCATTAACCAGATGGATCAGACGACACAACAGAACGCGGCCATGGTCGAGGAATCGACCGCCGCGACCAACAAGCTGGCCGACGAGGCGAGCAATCTCTCCACGCTGGTGGCGCGTTTCAAGGTAAACACCGGTGCTCAGGTCTCGGCCTCATCCCGGTCGGCTCTGACCTCTGCCCGCACGAGGCGGAGGCCCATGTCCGCCAGCCAGGGCAATGCAGCGCTGGCGATGGAAAAGGATTGGGAGGAGTTCTGAGGCGCATCGTAACGCTGGCTCCGCCTGTTGGGCCTTTGTTCCATTTCTACCTTTTGGAAGACGGCGCTTGAAATTCCGCAAAATCGGGCCTACCTTCTTATCAACGTCAACAGAAAGAAAGGAAGGTGATCCAATGTCTAATGAGATTTCGGTCTGCGTTAAAGGCTTTGGGAAGGTGATGGTCGGAAAGGGGCAGCCCTCGATCTGATCCCATCTTCCTTCGGCGGCAGCTGTGCCGCCGGGTCTTCAGTCAGGCCAAACTCATACAAAATTCATGGCCGCAAGGCCAGGAGGAAAGGGTCGCGAAAGCGGCCCTTTTTGCTGTCTGGCTTATGGATGTTTGCTTGCAGGTGAAGGCGGCTCCAGCCCCGCGCAAACTCTTGTTTTTATGGATGACGGTGCCGGGCTTTCTGTATCCGGCGTTGGAACCCGGTGTTGCCTTGTGAATTCGATAATTCTGGTGGCATGGGTGTTTAATGTTGGAGCATCGCGTGGCTACCCTTGAACTGGTACTTTCGGCCTATCAAAGCGGCGATCTGGCCGAGGCGCTGGCGCTGGCCGATGCGACGCAGGAAACGGACCCGGACCGGATAGCCGATCTGGATTTCCTCACCGGCGGCATCCGGCTGAAGGTGGGGGACAGAGCCGGGGCGGCCAAGGCGTTTGTGAGCGTGGCGCACAGCGCATCGGCCAAGGCGAGTGACTGTCTGGTGCTCGCCATCGATCTGCTATTTTCGCAGAGCCAGTTCGAGGCGCTGGCCGGGCTTGTCGATCTCGTTGCAAAACGGCTTGCCGATCATCAGACGGCGGTGTTCAAGGTCGTGACCGCCTTGTCCACGCTTGGGCGGCTCGGCGAGGCCCATCCGATCATCGGCGGCCTGGATTGCGAAAAGCGTCCACATCTCAATCTTCTCATTGCTTTCCTTGCCACATCGACGGACAGAGACGGGTTATATCCCGTTCTGCTGGCCAATGCCGCGCGCTACCCCAATAATGCTTTCCTGCTCTCTGCTCTGTTTCTGCGCGCCCAGGAGCGTTGCGATTTCGCTGTGACGGATCATTTCGCGACACGATTGCAGGAGCCGGGTTTCGGGGAGCGTCTGGCAGCTTTCGAGTTGGGCTGGGCGAGGATCGTGCGCACCGATGACGAGGGCGAGGCAGCAAAGCCGTTTTTCGGAGCGCTTGAAGTCATGCGTCACCGCGCGCAAGTGGCAGAACCTCTATCGCGCCGGGCGATCCGCCCACAGGGCCGGATTCGTATCGCCTATTTGTCCAGCGATTTTCGTGTTCATGCGATCATGACGTTGTTTCAGGACACGCTGTTGTGGCATGACCGTTCGCGATTCGAGATTATCCTGCTGTGTAACTCTCCTGCCGGTTCTGAGGTCTATCAATCGACGTGGCCGGACCAAGTGCGTAGCGAAGTCGTCCGGGTTCGCGACATGTCCAGCGAGGCCATTATCCAGTGGATCCGCCAGAATGAGGTGGATATATTGGTGGATCTGAATGGGCATACGGCGCAGGCAAGGCTCGATGTCGTTGACCTTTGCGATGCGCCGATCAAAGTCACCTATCTGGGATTTCCCGCCGCGGTGGTGGGGGTCGATCTAGACTATGCAATCACCGATTCGATCGTCACCCCCGATAGCAGCAAGCCTTATTATCAGGAAAAGCTCTGCCGCTTGCCGGAAACCTATATGGCCAACAGCATGTCTCGCCGGACTTGGCAAAAGAGGGCAAGCCGCGAGTCGGTTGGGTTGCCACAGGGCCGGTTCGTTTTCGGCTCCTTCAATGCGTCGCAGAAAATCGACCGTCAAGCAATCCGTCTCTGGTCGCAGGTGCTGGAGCGCGTGCCAGAGGCGATGCTCGCGGTAAGCTGCGCGCGGCCGGTTGTTGCCGGCAATCTGCGCGTCGCCTTCGCCCAACAGGGCATCGATGCCGGGCGATTGATCTTCTTCGAGAATTGTCCAGGTGCGGAGTTTTTGGCTCGGATGTCGGCAACCGATCTGGTGCTCGACACCTTTATCTACAACGGCCACACCACCACATCCGATGCGCTGTGGGCGGGGGTTCCTGTCCTGACGAAGAAGGGTAAGGCATTCGCGGGCCGGGTCTCCGAAAGCCTGCTGAAGGCCGTGGGCTTGCCGGAACTGGTGGCGCAGGATGCGGATGATTTTGTCGCCCGCGCTGCCGATTTCGCCGAGCATCCAGACCGGCTGGAAGCGCTTCGGATGCGTCTGAGCACCCAGATTTTAACCGCGCCGCTGTTTGATGCCGAGCGCTTCACCCGCCATCTGGAGCGCGGCTATGAGATGATGGTGGAGCGGGCGCGGGCGGGTCTTCAACCCGATCATATCGATGTTCCGGCCTTGCCTGCCCGCAACGAGCCGTTTTTCACGCCGCAAGAGGCAGACCATGGCCACGTTTGATACGGCGGTAAAGGCTTATCAGGCCGGGGATTTCGACGCGGCGCTGGGTGCGGCGCGTTGTGTGATTGCCAAAAAAGCGCCCAACCATGCGATGGCGCAGGCCCTGGTCGGCAATATTCTGCTGAAGCGCGGCGATAAGCCAGCTGCCGCCACCGCTTTTGTCCAGGCGGCACAGGCCAATCGCGCTGAGGCCCCTGCCTTTTTGAAGCTGGCGGCGACGCTGTTTCTCCAGGCCGGACAGGCGGATGATGTCCGCCGGATCGGGTTGGAGGCGGGCCTTCTCAACCGCGCCGATCCGGCCTTCGTGCTGGTCATGGCGCAGACCCTGCTGGCCCCCTGGGACAATGCTGCCCGCCAGGCGGTGACGCAACTGATCCCTTTTCTCGACCGGGCGAGCGGCCCGGCGATGTTTTTTGCCGCCAGTTTCTACCGCGCCAATTGGCAATTGCCGGAGCTGAAAGCGCTGCTGGACGAGGCCCGCGAAACCGTGCCTGACGATGTGGCCATCGAAGGCCTGCGCTTTGCCAGCGCCCATGATCTGGTCGATCTCGCCACCATTGCCCGTCATCAGGCGTTGATGGCAGCCCCGGACGAGCCTTACGCGCGCGCTATCTTGCAGGTCGAGCAGGCGCTGTCCCGTGTGCTCTGGTGCGAAGACCAGAGTGTGCAGGCCAAGCCCGTGCGCGAGCATCTGGCGCTGGCGAAAAGCTTTGCCGCCCGCCAGCCGCGGCGGAAAATCGGAATGGCTGAACAACCCCTGCATATCGGCTATCTCTCCAGCGATTTTCACGCCCATGCAACCATGACGCTGTTTCTCGACAGCCTGCTGGCCCATGATCGCATCCGGTTCAGGATCACGCTGTTCTGCTATACTGCAAAGACCTACAGCGCCGATCAGCAGGCGATGCCGGAGCAGCTGCGCCGCGAACTTGTCAGCCTGCGCGATCTTTCCGACGAGGCGGCGGCTGGCGAAATCGACCGTCAACAGGTCGATATTCTGGTCGATCTGAAAGGCCATACGCCGGGTGCCAGGCTCGGCATCGTCAATCTGTCGTCGGCGCCAGTTAAAGCAACCTATCTCGGCTTTCCCGGCCCGGTGTCCGGCGTCGATCTGGATTATGCCATCACCGATCCGGTGGTGACGCCTGATAGTGCCGAGGCTTTTTACCAGGAAAAATTCTGCCGCCTGCCGGAGTGCTATCAGGCCAACAGCGCAGCCAGCCGTCCGCAGCCGAAGCCGACACGGCGTGCTGATCACGGGTTGCCGGAGCGGGCTTTCGTTTTTGCCTCTTTCAACGGCGTCCAAAAGATCACGCCGCAGACGTTGGCCTTGTGGGCCAGGGTGTTGCGGTCAGCCCCCGACAGCCTGTTGTGGATGTTATGCCCGGATGCCTTTGCGAGAACCAACCTGGAAGCGGCGTTTGCGGCTGAGGGCATCGATCCGGCCCGCATCCTGTTTGCCGGCAAGCAGGATTATGGCGACCACGTCCACCGGCTGCCACTGGCCGATCTGGCGCTCGATACCTTTCCCTATAACGGTCACACCACAACGTCGGACATGCTCTGGAGCGGATTACCGGTCTTGACCAAGCGGGGTCACTGCTTTGCCGCTCGCGTATCGGAAAGCTTGTTAAAGGCTGTCGGCCTCGAGCAACTGGTGGCTGATGATGAGGAGGCTTTCGTCAGTCTGGCCGCAGAGCTGGCCCGGCAACCGGACAAGATCGCGGCGCTGAAAAACCACCTTGCCGCCAACCGCCATGCCGCGCCGCTGTTTGATACGCTTCGCTTCACCCGGCATCTGGAGCGAGCCTATGAGATGATGGCGGAGCGCGCCCGTGCTGGCCTTGCGCCCGCCCGGATCGACGTTCCGGTCTTACCGGGGTAATTGTTTAACGCTGTGTGCGGGCAAGCCTCGGGCAATGGTTTTCCTCTATCCGACATGACGCTACGGCATTTTTCTGCCGTCGCATGGATTTAACATGCAGGTGGCTTGGCGGATCATGGCTCAAGATATGGATTTGGCGCTTAATGCCTATCGGCAGGGCGCGTTTGATAAGGCTCTGGGCCATGCGCAGGCGGCAGCCAGGCAATTGGCGCGGGCCGGAAAAGCCGGGCAGGCCGAAATGCTCGCCGCTAATATCCATCTGAAGCTCGGCCAGAAAATCGAGGCGGCGCAAGCCTTCGCCCGGTCGGCCGCGGCTTTGCCGGAAAAGCGCGCCGAATTCCTGAAATTCGCCGCCAAGCTCTATCTGGCCGAGCGGCGGGCCGATCTTCTGGAAGGCATCGCTGTTGCGGCAGCGCGCGCCAATACCGACGATGCGGGTTTCGTCAGCGAGCTCGCCAATATGCTGCTGGGGGCAGGTATGCATCCGCCACTGGATGAACTGGTGCCGCTTCTCGATCCGGCCAATAATTGGCATTTGCAGATCATCGTCAACCACTACCAATTGACCCGCAAACCGGAAAAACTGAAGCCGATCATCGAAAAGCGCTATGCGGAAAGCCCCGAGGACAGTTTTATCGCGGTGAATTATTTCAAGTTCTGCCGCTCCAGCCTGGTCTTTCCGGTGGAAAGGCAATGGCTTGAGATGATGAAGACGCCTGATGATCCGTTGACGGCGGAAATTCTCTATCGCGACCAGCCTCTGTCGCGCTGCTACTGGAGTGACGATCAGGCGGTGATCAACGGTCCTTGCGGCGGCACTGACCTGCTTCAGCGTAATGTGAGCGCTGCGATGCCCCGGCGCGCCATTCGTCCTTTGGGCGAAAAACTCAAGATCGGGTATCTCTCTTCGGATCTGACCATCCACGCCACCATGTTTCTTCTTTACGATGTCTTTCTGGCGCATGACCGTAGCCGTTTCGACATTACGTTCTTTTGCCACACGCCACCTGGTCAGGCGGCGATCCAAAAGACCTGGGACCCGGTGCTGCAATCGGAAATTATCGCCGTCGGCCAGATGGATCATAACGGGATCGCCCAGGACATCAGCCGGCGCGGTATCGATATTCTCATCGACCTGAAGGGACACACGGCGGGCAACCGGCTTGCCGCCGTTGCTCTTTCGGATGCGCCGGTCAAGGCGACCTGGATCGGCTATCCCGGCTCGGTGCGCGGTGCCGGTCTCGATTATCACATTACCGACCCCATCGTCACACCTGACGATGCCAAGCCCTGGTTTGAGGAAAAGCTCTGCCGCCTGCCGGAAACCTATCAGGGTAATTGCAGCCTGACCAAGCCGCGCGCCAAACTCATGAAGCGGTCCGATCACGGGCTGCCTGACGAGGCCTTGGTTTTTGCTTCCTTCAATTCTCCCGCCAAGATCAGTCCGCAAAGCATCTCGCTATGGGCCTCCATCATGAAAACCGTGCCGGATAGCCTGTTGTGGATATTGTGCAGCGGGCCGCAATTGCAGGCCAATTTCGCCGAGGAATTCGCCCGCCTCGGCATTGGCCGTGAGCGTATCGTTTTTGCCGAAGGCGCGGACTATCCCGATCATCTCAGCCGGGTGGGCCTTGCCGATCTGGCGCTCGATACCTTCCCATATAACGGCCATACCACGACCTCGGATCTGCTCTGGGGAGGCCTGCCGGTCCTGACCAAAAAAGGCCAGAGCTTTGCTTCGCGGGTATCCGAGAGCTTGCTTACGGCCATCGGACTGCCCGAACTGGTGGCGCGGGACGGTGAAGAGTTTGTCGAAAGGGCGGTAGAGTTCGCCGCTCATCCGGAAAAGATCGTCGCCCTGAAACAAAAGCTCGAAGCGAACCGCCGTAAGGAGCCTTTGTTCGACACCGAGCGCTTCACCCGGCATCTGGAAAGCGCCTATGAGATGATGGTGGCGCGGGCCAGGGCTGGGCTGGCGCCTGACCATATCGACGTGCCGGCCCTGCCGATCCGGTCAATGCCGTTCTAGGCTGTAGTGACAATTTAATCATTTGATCCATAGCATTATGCTGGCGAGCTTAATGAACCCGAGAAAGTTGGCGGCGAGTTTGTCATATCGCGTGGCGATACGCCGCCACTGCTTGAGCTTGGCAAAGAAGCTCTCAATACCCCATCTCTGCCTGTAAGCGATGCGATCATAGGCATGCTGGTACTTGCGATGCCGTCGCGGCGGAATGACCGGTTCACCGCCTTGTTCGAGAATGACATCGTGCAGATGATCGGCATCATAGGCACGGTCTGCAAGCACCTTTTGAGCTGGCAGTCCCCGAACGAGGTCGCAGGCTGGAGCCATGTCATTTTGCTGTCCGGGCCCGAGTTGAAAACGAACCGGCAACCCTAGCGCATCAACGACCGCATGGATTTTGCAGCCAAATCCACCTCTGGAGCGACCGAGAGCCTGGGCTTGCGGTCCCCCCTTTTTCGGCGTCCGCCAGCGGCTTGCGCCTGAGCCCGGATCACAGTGGCGTCGATGGACAGCCACTCCAAATCCGGGTCCGCAGCGACGGCCTCGAAAGTCTCGTCGAAAATGCCCTGCTCGATCCAACGATAGTAACGCCGTTTGACTGCCTGATAAGAGCCGAAGCGGTCTTCCGGCAGATCTCGCCAGCGGGCTCCAGACCGGGCAAGCCATAAAATCGCATCAAAGAACCGCCGACCGTCGCTGCGTGGGCCGCGTTTACCTTTACGACCGCCGGGAACAAACGGTTTCAAACGCTCCCACTGGTCATCTCGGAGAACCTCACCATCCATCGCTAAACCTCCAAAAGTTAGCGTTGAATCTGATTTGCGACGGAAAGGGAATCCCAGTCGTTAATTTGTCACTACAGCCTAGAGTCTGTCGGGTTCAGATTGAACCAGTCAGACTGGATTGGCTTGTGGCTGTCTTATCTTCGTGCTCCGTGTATTCGGGCTTTAAAAAAGCACGGTGCCGCAAAAATCTCGCCAGCTTGTTTAGGGATGCGCCCTGTCGCATTCTGCGTTAATCAAACAGGATCGCCAAACATCCAAGGCCTCGCTATCATGAACAATCCCATTACCGTTGAAGTCACCCGCGGAAATCGCGTCGAAAGCCGCCATTATGGCGTAGCCGTGGTGGTGGATGGCGATGGCCAGGTGGTGTTTTCTGCCGGAGATATCGAGGCGGGTGTGTTCCCGCGCTCGGCCTGCAAGGCCATGCAGGCCCTGCCTTTGGTGGAAAGCGGTGCGGCCGATGCCTATGGGTTTGGTGACAAGGAGCTGGCGTTGGCCTGTTCCTCTCATTCCGGCGAGGACGAGCATGTGGTGCTGGCGGCGTTGATGCTGGCCCGGACCGGGCTGGATGTGGATGCGCTGGAATGCGGCGCTCATTGGTCTTTCGACCAGAAAACCCTGATCCATCAGGCCCGCACATTGGAAAAGCCGCAGGCGCTGCATAACAATTGCTCCGGTAAACATGCCGGTTTCGTCTGCGCCTGCGTACATGCTGGCTATCAGGTCGAAGGCTATGTGGAATACGACCACCCCCTGCAACGCGATATCCGGGCGACCATGGAAAGCCTGACGGGGGCCGTGCTGGACCGTGACCATTGCGGCACCGACGGCTGCTCGATCCCCACCTATGCTGTGCCGCTGAAGGCGCTGGCCCATGGTTTTGCCAGGATGGCGACCGGACAGGGGCTGGAGCCAGTGCGCGCCAAAGCCTCCAGACGGCTGATCGATGCCTGCATGGCGGAGCCTTATTACGTGGCGGGTACAGCACGCGCCTGCACGAAGATGATGCAGGTCGCCCCGGGAAAGATCTTCGCCAAGACCGGTGCCGAAGGGGTGTTCTGCGCCATTCTGCCGCAACAGGGCCTGTCGATTGCGGTCAAGGCGGATGACGGCGCGACCCGCGCCGCCGAGGCGATGGTGACGGCGCTGCTGGCCCGCTATTTCGAAAAGGACAGTTGCGAGCGGCTGGCCCTGATGGCCATGGCCAACAAGCCGATGCACAATTGGACAGGCCGCCATGTCGGTGATGTCAGAGTGACCGACGTGCTGTTTTCCTGATCTATCGCGATTTCATATCCTGACGGCTGGTCACGCCTGAAAAAGCGCGATCCCAGTCGCCTGATAGGGGGTAAGGCGCACGGCCTCCACACTGGGTCCAACGATCAATCCCGCCAGGGCCGAGAGCGGCAGGATCTGGCAGGGCGATAGCGTATCGAGCTTTTCCGCGGTCAGGCAGAGATAGGTTTCCGCACTGACCGAGGCGATCAGCCGTTTGATCGCCGCTTCCTCGGCATCGCCAGTGGTCACACCATGCTGTGGGTGGACGGATGTCGCCCCCAGGAAGAACAGATGCGGGCGCAGCCTTGCAATCGCCTCCGCCGCCACTGCACCCACCGCCACCATCGAATGCCGATAGAGCCGCCCGCCGATCAGGATAACCTCGATATCGCTGCGCCTCTCCAGTTCGACAGCGATGGTCGGGCTATGGGTGATCACCGTCAGGCCGAGATTTTGCGGCAGCAACCGGGCAATTTCGGCATTGGTGGTGCCACCATCCAGAAAGATCATCTGCCCCGGCTGGACCAGCGCTACGGCACGGGTTGCCAAAGCCTGTTTCTCACTGCCCGCCCGGCTTTTCCGGGCCGAGAAATCCGGCAGGTCAGGCGAAAGCGGCAACGCACCGCCATGCACGCGCGCAAGCAATCCCACTGCTGCCATGTCGCGCATGTCACGGCGAACGGTGTCTTCCGACAGGTCGAGTTCAGCGGCAAAATCCTTGGCGATCACCCGTCCGTCGCGTTGTAGCCGGGATAGAATGAGAGCCTTGCGTTGATGAGTCAGCATTGCACGAAATTACCTGAAAATTTACATAGTCATATTTATTGACGATTTTGACTCGACTTTCAACAGAAATCGTGCAGATTTGTGGATATTCATGCAGTTTAATGGAGAGAGAAATGCTGATTTTGATTGCAGGCCCTTATCGCTCGGGCACCGGTGACGACCCGGTGAAAATGGCGGCCAACCTGAGGGCATTGGAGGCACCGTCCTATGCGCTGTTTCAGGCGGGCCATGTGCCGATGATCGGGGAATGGGTGGCGCTGCCGATCTGGCATGCAGCGGGTGGAACGGCTGTCGGCGACGCGCTCTATGAGGAGATTTTCCACCCGGTCGCGGGTCGGCTGCTGGCGCTTTGCGATGGTGTATTACGCTTGCCCGGTGCTTCCAAAGGCGCCGACAACGATGTGCGGATTGCCAACCAACGGGGCATTCCCGTGTGGACCCGGCTGGAGGATGTGCCGGGTGTGAGCTTATAAGACGAAGATTCCTTGCTGAACACGAGGATGCGCGACAGCGAACCTTCGCAGAACAGACGAGCCGAAGCCGGGCATCTGCCCGGTTTTGGCGGGTGATCATAAAGGAGGCGCGGTTGCAAATCCAATAGAACACATGAGCTAATGGATTCCCTCTATCTCCCATGCCACTGGATGACCCGGCATTGCCCCGCAGGATTGCGGCGGTGACCGGCAGGAGCGATCAAATCGCAGTTTCTGCCAGGATTGTGGCCAGGATTGTGGAGAGAATAGGGGACAGATGTTGATGAGAAGAGTTTTGCATGGGCTTTTTAGTCTGGTGGTTTTGTCAGGTCTGGTCTCATGCCAGACACCTCAGGAATCTGCCAGCAACGCGGAAATGACCTGTAGCGCGCAAGGCTTGAAGCCGGGTACCTCGCGCTATCAGAAATGTGTCGGGGCCACCTATCAAAGCAATCGCATTCAGGCCAAGCAGGCTGAAAGCAATGTGGCTGCCGGCGCAGCAATCGGCGTCCTGGGAGGTGCCGTTCTTGGTGCCAGCCTGGACAACCGGCACCATTACTATCGTCGCTGCGGACCTTGGGGCTGCTATTATTAAAGCTTGCCCTCGCCAAAGCACGTAAGCTCTGGCCACCGGAAATCTGCCGAGAGCCAGAGCTTAGTAGCATCACATCGGCGGCACGACGCCCTTAGTGCCGACAACCACGCGGCTTGAGGCGATTGTGCCGTCCTCGGCTTTTTCGGCATTAACGAACACGGTGGCGCCGCTCTTCAGGTCGGCTTCGACGGCTGGGGCGAAGGTGACGATGGGCGTGCCTTCGGGAATGGAGATGGTCTTTTCGCCGCCCTTATAGGTCAGGGTCAGGGTCGGGCCATCGACGGCTTTGACGGCATTGGCCACGGTGGCATTGGTCATCGTGCTGCCGGGCTGAAGATCCCAGGGGCGGCTGCCTTCGCCGGTGCCTTTCATGGCGGCGGGAAAGATCACCACTTCCAGCGCATTGTTGCCACCATCCGATTTGGGGGCCGAGGCAATACCGACGAAATCGCCGGGCTTGATCGCATCGGCGGAGGCCTTGGCGACGCTGGAGATTTTCCAGCCGTCCTTCAGGGCAATCTTCGCCGTTTCCCCCTCGCGGGTCTTGACGGTCAGCACCTTGCCCTCAAAGCTTTCGACCGTGCCGCGAATGCGCAACGCTTCCGCCGCTTCTGCACTCATGCCGATACCCAGCGCCAGAAGGCTGCCTGCGAGAAGGGAGAGGGTGGTTTTCGATCGTACCATTGTCGTTCGTAGCATGGTGCTGCTTTCTGTTGAGCCTTTGGCAGGGTTGGTTGGCAACCTGTCGAGATATCCTAACAGATCTGCTCGCGGCCGCTGCTCTTTCAAGGCGCGGACACGAATAGTTGAGAGCAGGCGTTGGTGTCGGCTACTTGACCGGTTCGGCAGTTGCCACGGCGCCCGGCGCACGGCGGCAGCCGGAAAACACATCGAGGGCGGGATTGTACACTTTGGTCGCCACATCCATCAGGCCCAGCACGCTGTGGAACAGATTGTCGTGGGAGCGCGGTTCGGCTGTGGTCTTTGCCAGGCAGGCCCGGTCATATCCAGCATCCTTGGCCAGATCGTCGGCCAGCCAGAACAGCATCGGCACATGGGTCTGTTCGGTTGGCGCCACCATATAGGGCATGCCATGCAGATAGATACCGTTTTCGCCAAGCGACTCGCCATGGTCGGACAGATAAACGACGGCGCCAGCCAGCGTGGCGGACCGCTGTTTCAGCGTGTCGATCACCTCAGCAACGATATGGTCGGTATAGAGTATAGTGTTGTCGTAGGCGTTGCGGATTTCCTGCGGGCTGCATTTGCCGAAATCATTGGCGCGGCAATCCGGCTGGAACCTGCGGAATTCCTCCGGATAGCGGGCGTAATAGGCAGGGCCGTGACTGCCAAGCTGATGCAGCACCAGCACGCTGTCGCCCTTGATCCCGTCCAGCCAGCCGTTCAGCTTGTCGGTCAGGATGCCATCCAGACATTCGCCATCCTTGCAAAAGCGCGGATCGGCAGACGGTGGCAGAAACGTATAGGGCACCCGGTCGGCGACATTGTAATGGCCGGTGTCATTGTCCAGCCAGGTCACGGAGACCTTGGCATAGCCCAGCACATCCAGCAGGTTTTGCCGCTCGGCGGCCTTGCGGTGGCTATAGCTGGCCCGTGTGAGGTCGGAGAACATGCAGGGGATGGAGACGGCGGTTGCAGTGCCGCAGCTGGTCGTGTTGCTGAAATAGGTCACGCCCCGGGCTTTCAGCTGCGGATTGGTATCGCGGTCATAGCCGCCCAGCGAGAAATTCGCAGCCCGTGCGGTTTCCCCGGCAACGATGACCGTGACGCGCGGCTTGGTGATGGCGGCGGTATTGATCCGGTGGGCGTCGGTGCCGATCGGCCCTGCCACGATATTGCGGTCGCGGTTGGCATCGATGGTATAGCGCACCGCATTGGCAATCGGCAGGAACGGGTTCAGCCGGTCGAGAATATCGTTATGGGCGCGCCCGACGCCTGCAAAGGTTCGGTAATCGCTGAAGGCGGCGGCGGCAAACACCGCGACACAGGCGATGATGACGCCAGCATTATGGGCAACTTTGCTGAGGAAAGGCCGGTGGCGGACCCGCAGCCAGACGATCAGCAGCGAGGGCAAAACACCGGTCAGAACCACATGTATCATAAAACGGGGCGTGAGCAGATGAGCAGTCTCCGCGCCGGTCGAAACCGCTGCATTGCGGATCATTTCCCGGTCGATGATCGTGCCGAACTGGTCGGTAAACCATGATGATAGCGAGGCGGTGATCACTAGGAAGATCAGTACCGGCTTTACCAGATATTTTGCCGAGAACAGCGTGAGGATCGCCAGGCACATGGCGGAAATGCCGAGCGCAAACAGGCCGAAGGCCAATGGCGAGGTATCTGCCAGATAGCCATGCGCCTTGATCCAGAACGTAGTGTTGGTCACCGCCAGCAGATAGGCCGTGGTCAGGATGCACAGCGTCACGCTGCCGATCTGCGGTCTGGACCTGAAGACGCTGGCTTTTCCTGCACGATAATCCACGTAACGTCCTCCACATGACCGTTTTATGTCGGTCGCATGGCATGCAGTCCTGACAGGAAGCTGAATATCGGAAAATACTAAATAAAGAATTCAGGCGCGAAAAGCAGACCTTTCCACAGGATGAATCGATGGATAAAGCAATTACTGGTTGTTTTTAGGGATATAGAATGGCTCTGCCTGGAGGTGAGCCGTTATGGGACCGATCAAAGCTCCAGCAGCATCAGCACCTGCGGCCCGGCCTTGCCGCCGAGATAGGTCTGGCCGGTATCCTGCCAGCCGCTTTTTGTGTAGAGGCCAATTGCCGTGGGATTGCGCAGGTTGACGGTGAGGAAACAGTGTCTGGCCGGATAATGGCGGGCGAGATAGGCTGGCAGCGCGGCCATGGCTGCCCTGCCATAGCCTTTTCCCTGAAATTGGCTGCCGACGATCAGCGCCCGCAGGCCGAGATCGCCGGGTTGGAAACCGTGCTTCGCCAGATCAAAACTGGAGAGGCGGGTATTATAGTCCCGGTCGATCTTGAAGAAGCAGACAGGGTCATCGCTGACACTGCCGATGTGAAAATCCACCGTTTGATCGTTGTCATCGATAACGCTTTCGATGGGCCCGGCAAATATCTGCTGCTCTAGCGGCAAGGATAGATGCAGGACGCGGGCGCGGTCGTCGCGCGCCAGCGGCGCCAGGGTCAGTGCGGGTTCCATCGGTTACTCCGCAGCCCGCCTTTCCCACATGGCCTTGAAGGCCGGGCGGCTCTGGCAGCGGCCAAGCCAGGCACTGACGCTCGGATGGGCGTCCATCACCGGCGTATAAGGCTGGGCGTAGCGAACGATTTCGGCGAGATTGATGTCGGCTACGGTGAAACGGTCGGAAACGGCGAATTCCTTGGCCGAGAAATGCTTTTCCAGCACGGCCATCGGCCGTTTCAACAGCCGGGCTGCGGCTGCGGCTTCGGATTGACCGGCCTCGCTGTCCAACCGGCCATCCATGGAGATCCGGGAGATTTTCAGCGCATTGCCTTCGATTTCAGTGGCGGCAAACAGCGACCACTGCATCATCAGCGCATCTTCCTCCAGATCCCTCGGACCGATCTCGCCGCCATATTGCTTGGCAAGATAAAGGGTGATGGCGAGCGATTCAAACAGAACCAACCCGTCATCCTCGATTGCCGGAATGGCCCCGAACGGATTGATGGCCAGGAAGGCAGGCGACTGCGTATTGATCGGTGCATCCGGTGCGAGTGGATTGTCCAGCTTCACCGCCTGCAAGACCGGGATATGATCGAAGGCCAGCTCCAGCTCTTCCGCAAGCCATATGACGCGCGTGGCGCGGGATTTATAGCAGCCATAGACTTTTAACATCGGTGTCTCCCAAGGGTGATTTGGAGGTGAGGCTATCCTTGAAATGCAGCCTTGGGAAGCGCGGGATTGACACTGAAAACAATTTGCTTCTATCACTCTTAACAGGGTCCGCAGTTCACCCAGACATCACCGCTCCTGCAAAGGAGAGCTAAACCTGCATCATCCTACTGCATAATTTTCTCTTTAAACCGGAATGGGTTTAAAGAGAAAATTATGCAGTAGGTATGAAAGAGTTACAGCGAACCTTTGTGCGCCATATCTGGCGCACGGCGCTGTAGATCCACGGCACGCTTTATTGCGCCCGCTGGCAGGACGGTGGTTACCGGCATGGCATGGGCGCATCTATCGAGGGATAAAGCGATGTCGCGTCTGACTTACTCTTATGAAATCGCAGATATTTCCGATCTCGCCCGCCGTCTTGGCCGCGAACTTCAAAAGCATGAGGGAGCACCCGGCCATGTCGAGCTTCTCAATATGCTCGCCCGCGCCTCAGGCCACGCCAATTTCCAGCACTGGAAAGCGTCACGTGCGGCCCAGGCAAGGCTGGCTCTGCCAAAGGCCACCGATCCACCGGTCGATTATCGGCTTGTCGAGGCGGTCGCGCGCTGCTTTGGTGACAAAGGCGTGCTGATCCGCTGGCCATCGAAAACCAGCCACCAGCGGCTGAGCCTATGGAAGCTCTGGGCGGCCTTTCCCGCCGATAGGGACATGCCGGAAACGCAGGTCAATGCGCTGCTCCGAAGCTTGAATGGCTTTGGCGATCATGTCCTGCTGCGCCGGGAAATGGTCAACAACAGGCTGTTGTCGCGCACGTTGGATTGCCGCCTCTACCGGCGGGTGGAAAGCCGTCCGCCGCCGGATGCTCTGGCCTTGATCGGACTGTGACGGCGGCTCCGGCCACCGTCTTCGTCGGCAAGCCTCGTCAATAACCCTTGGCGGAACCGGCGACAGCCCGGGTGTCGATGGCGCCAAAATAGCCGGATGCCTTGTCCCCGGCCTTGGCAATATCAGAGACACTCTTGCCTCCAACCAGAATGCCGGCGGCCTGGCCCCAGACCGGGCCGTCATTGCCGCCATCGAGCGTATAGCCCATGTCCTTCAGCTTCTGGAGCGTATCGGGCGATAGCGCGTAGGACTCATAATAGACCTTGTCCGGCTGCCATTGATGGTGAATGCGCGGCGCGTTGACGGCGGCGGAAATGTCCATGCCGAAATCCACCACATTGAGGATCGCTTCCAGCGTGATGGTGATGATGCGCGAGCCGCCGGGGCTGCCGATCACCATGAACGGCTTGCCATCCTTGGTGACGATGGTCGGGCTCATCGAGGAGAGCGGCGTTTTCTTCGGCGCAATCGCATTGGCCTCGCCCTGCACCAACCCGTAGAGATTGGCCACACCGGGCTTGGAGGTGAAATCGTCCATCTCGTTGTTGAGGAGAATACCGGTGCCGGGGGCGACCACGCCCGCGCCGAACGAGCCGTTCAGCGTATAGGTGACGGAAACCGCGTTGCCGTCACCGTCGATGATTGAATATTGCGTGGTCTCGGTGCTTTCCTTGCCCCCGAACGGCTTCAGATTGGTGGATTCTCCGGCTTTGCCAGGGATAATCTTGGCGCGGATTTCGGCGGCATAGGCCTTGTCCAGCATTTTTGGCAGCGGATTGTTGACGAAATCAGGATCGCCCAGCGCCGCATTGCGGTCAACATAGGCGTAGCGCATCGCCTCGACCATCTGATGCACGGTGGTGGCTGCGCCATAGCCCTGCTCGGCCAGCGGATAGGCCTCCAGAATGTTGAGGATTTCGCAGATGATCACCCCGCCCGAGGATGGCGGCGGCGAGGAGATGATATGGTAGCCGCGATAGTCGCATTCGACCGGCTTCAACTCACGCACGGCATAGGTCTCGAAATCGGCGGTGGTCAATATGCCACGGCCATCGGCGCTGGCCTTGGCAATTGCCTGGGCAGGCATGCCCTTGTAGAAGGCATCAGGGCCTTTTTCGGCAATGCTGTCCAGCACATTGGCCAGATCCGGCTGTTTCAGCACTTCGCCTGCGCCATAGGGCGCGCCATCGGCTTTCAGGAAGATCTTTGCCGCTGCCGGGTCTTTTGCCAGCCGCTTGGCACCACCGGCCAGAATGGCGGCATCGCCCTGGTTGAGCGTGAATCCGTCGCGGGCCAGCGCAATCGCCGGACCGATCAACGCGGCGCGGTCCTTGGTGCCGTATTTTTCCCGCGCCAGTTCCAGCCCCTTGACGGTTCCGGGCACGCCGACGGCCAGATAGCCATCCAGGCTGGCACGCGGCACGATCTCGCCCTTGTCGTCGAGATACATGTCCTTCTTGGCGGCCAGCGGTGCCTTTTCACGGAAATCGATGAAATCGGTGCGGCCATCTTTGAGGCGAATGGTCATGAAACCGCCACCGCCGATATTGCCGGCGGTCGGATAGGTCACTGCCAGCGCGTATCCTACGGCCACGGCGGCATCGACGGCATTGCCGCCGGATTTCAGCACCGTAACGCCGATATCGGTGGCCAGATGCTGGGCCGTGACCACCATGCCATTGCGGCCTTCGACCGGAGCAGGCGAGGCGGCATGAAGCGATGTCATCGGCGCAAGCACCAGTGCCAGCGCTGTCAACAGGCCTGAGGATGGGAACAGCAAGGATCTACAGCGGAACATAATCATCAAAACGACCTCTGGAGCACAACAGGTTTTCGTTTGTCTTTTCGGAAAAATCGGATTTCCCTTTTCCGGGACAATCATTGGCCGAAAGAGAATACGGTCATCCGGCGAGGTCGAAAGGTATCACCCATAACGGATCTTGCAACCACGGCAGCGGCAAGATCAATCCGATTTTTCGGCCGATTTTCCGGTCCATCGTTTCATGCGCACCCGATGTCATGCAAAACCGGCGGCAATCTGAAGTATGAATGGAAGGCGGCCCTTGGTATTAAATCTTATCTCCGGCCTCTTTGGCCAGCATCGTTCCCCGGCATTCCAGCCCACAGATGAAGCGATCGAACAGGGTTTCGAATGTGATGATGTCGTCAGCGCTCCAGTCTTCCACCGTCTGGCCGATCACCTCGCGGCGAACACTGTCGAAGTGATGCAGCAATTCCTCACCGATTGGCGTCAGGGTGACGATAGTGCGCCGGGCATCGGCCTGTGACGCCTCCCGCCGCAGGGCGCCGCGCCGGACAAGATCGGCCACGACGCGGCTTGCTCGCGACGGATCGATGCGCATCTGCTCGGCAATTACCCCGACGGTCACTTCCTGGCCACGCGCGGAATGGGAAACCACCTTCACCACATCGAAATGGGAAAGCTCCATGCCGTGGCCCTCGCTCATCCGGCTGAGCGCAATGCGCGACATGAAGCGGCGGCCCATCATCATGCGCAGCCGGGCCATGGTCTGCGAAATGCCGTCCAAGGCCGTTTCGACGCCCGCAGGGGCTTGCTCACCAGCAAGATCGGCGCCCAGGGCAGTTGCGTGTTCGGCGCGGTCTTGAGGTTGGGTCATGCGAAAGCCAGTGCAGATGGGAGTTCACGAAAATATGTGCTTTTATCATATATGTGCTGATTGACAATAAAACACAATATATGCTTTTATCACATATATGACAAGAGCAATGAACGTTTCGTTCTCCGCTCGTTCAGGCCATAGCACCCCAGACAATCGCGCCTTTCCAGCTCCTTCTGCCTTGCAACCAAAGAGATTTCTGCATGGATACTGCCCTGTCCGATCCGGCCGTCGCTCCTAAGACGGTGGAGCCGCCCCCCTTCCAGTCGCTGGTGCCTGATCCGCGCCTGCGGATGATGTTGTTTCTGTTCCTGATGACGGCGCTGTTCATGGCGACACTGGACAATCAGATCGTTTCCACGGCATTGCCCACCATCGTCGGCGAGTTCGGCCAGTTGGAACGGTTCGGCTGGGTGGGGTCCGCCTATCTTCTGGCCATGAGCGCGGTCATGCCGCTCTATGGCAAGTTGGGCGACCTGTTTGGCCGCAAATATGTGATGATGACGGCAATCGCGATTTTTACCGTCGGCTCGCTGATTTGCGGCTCGGCGGTCTCGATGAACACGCTGATTGCAGCACGGGTGCTGCAAGGGCTTGGCGGCGGCGGCATCATGGTGTCGATCTTTTCCATCAATGCCGATCTGTTCGAGCCACGGGTGCGGGCCCGCTATCAGAGCTATTCCAGCCTGGTGCTGATGGCCTCCGGCGCCATTGGCCCCACCCTGGGCGGCACGATGAGCGACCTGTTCGGCTGGCGGTCGATCTTTCTCGTCAACCTGCCGATCGGCATTGTTGTTCTGGTGGGCCTTGGCCTCTATCTGCCCTATCGCAAGCCGCAGCGGCGTCCGAAGATCGATTATGCCGGTGCGCTGCTTCTGGCCGGGGCGGTCACCAGCGTGGTGTTCTGGGCCGATAGCGGCCAGATCTTCGGTTCGCTGGTGGCACCGGGAAGCCTCGGCGTCGTTGCTTTTGGCCTGGTTTGCGCCGTGCTGTTCGTGCAGGTGGAAAAGCGGGCAGCAGAACCAATGGTACCGATCAGCCTGATGCGCAATTCCACGGCCCGGCTGCTGTGGATCATATCGCTGGCCAGTGGTGCTGTCGGCATTGGCTCCGTTAATTATGTCGCGCTCTACCTGCAAACCACGACCGGGCTTTCGCCGACACTGGCCGGCCTGCTGTTCATTGCTGTGACCGGCGGCATCGCCATCGGTTCGCTCAGCAGCGGACGGCTGATTTCCGCGACCGGACGTTACAAGATCTTCGGTATCCTCGGCGGCGCGGGCAGTTGCATTGCCTTTGCCCTCTTCAGCCAATTGCCTGTTGGCACACCAATCGCGGTGATCGGCGCGCTCATGCTGATGCATGGCATCAGCGTCGGCATCGGTCAGCAGATCCCGGTGATTGGCGTGCAGAATGCCGTGGCCCAGAAGGATGTCGGCGCGGCGACCGGCACGGTGACGCTAACCCGCATGGGGGGTGCCTCCATCGCCATTTCCATCTATGGCGCGGTGCTGTCGGCCTTCATGACCGGCGGCGCAGAAATCCCCGGCGTCGGCAATATCGAAAGCCTGACACCGGCGGCCATGGCGGCGCTGGACCCGGCAGCCCGCGCGGCGGTCTCGGCCACCTATGCCCATGCGTTCGGGCCGGTGTTCATCAGCATGGCGCTAATCATCGGCTGCGGCTTCATCGCGTCTTGCTGCCTGAAAAACGTCCGGTTGCCGACCGGCGAGGCCCCGAAACCGGTGGAGGCCGTGGCGGAGTGATTTGCCCGGTATAAGGGTGCTATGCTACCAGAGAGCAAAGCACTCTTTGGTAGCATAGCGAGCATGGCCCCAGTACACCGCATAATTTTCGCCCTTGCGGCTGCTGTTTTGCGTGGCCTCTCCCTTACGGTCTCCACTTTGGCGGCGGAGCCGTTTACGGCCCGTGATCCAGGCTTTCTAGGCGATGAGGATGCGGCGCGGATCGTCGAGAAGGTCGGCGATATGGAAAAGGCGCTGGCGGACGAAGCGGTTCTGGCCGGGCATTTCGCCGGTCTGGTCTCCCCGCCGGAAGAAACGGCCAGCCTGCACCAGTTGACGGGCAATGTGCCGGGTCTGGCCTATATCCTGCCGGTCATTCACGGCGAGGTGCGCGGCACGCTGATCGACATGCGCTTTACCGATAAGGCGGCGGCGGATGGTTTTCGTCAAAAGCTTGATCAAGCCTTCGGGCCATCCGATCCGGCCTGTAGCGATGAAACCCACGCCTATTGGGCACCACACCCTGACCACTCGCTGGCCTTGCGGATTGATGTCTATAAGACGGAAACCATTGCGCAATTGACGCTGCTTGCGTCTGCCCCACCGGATGCCAATTGCAAAGTCAATTCAGCGCCGCCCAATGCGCTGGTGGACAAAGCGGCTTTGACGGCATTATTCACGCGGCTGAAAAACGAGCCGGTACCATGGACCAACGCGGATGCCATGGCGGCTTGGCTGAAGCCTTATGGCGAAAGCACCATTGAAAGGCCGGACAATTGCGCAGCGCAACTGGATATCGCCAGACCGCAGCAGCAGCTTGGCGGCATTGGCACATTCTCAGCCAGCCTGCGCCTTTGCCCCGTCTCCAGGTTCGGCAAACCGTCCAGCCTTTTCCTGTCCACCGGCGAAAACGACCTGTTTGGCTCTCGCAAGGCGCAAGAGGCGCTGGAAGCGGCTTTTGGCCCCCGCTATGCGCAATGCAGCGGCGAGGGCCGGGAGGTCTGGGTGGTTAATCCCGAGGTGACGGCGGTTCTCAGCCGGGTCTATCCGGCTTCCGGGGTGCTGATCGTCAATGCGCCGGTGACGGCGCTGGCCGATTGCCGGGAGTGATGAAGAGCAAAGTTCTCACTTCACCTCGATGACGAAGTCCTCGCGGGCGCGGCGGACTTTCTTCAGGTTGACCAGCCAGTCGCCGTCCGGCTGACGATAGCCGAGCGGCAGGATGGCGACGGAGCGCAGGCCCTTGGCGCGCAGATCGAGAATTTCGTCCAGCGCTGCCGGGTCGAAACCTTCCATCGGGGTTGAATCAACTTCTTCGAAGGCGGCAGCCGTCAGGGCCAGCCCCAGCGCGATATAGGCCTGGCGGGCGGCATGTTCGAAATTCACTTGAGGATCGCGTGGCGGATAGGTGCCCAGCAGCATCTTGCGATAGTTTTCCCAACCTTCATTGGTGAAATTGCGCTCGGCATTGGTGAGATCAAACATCGTGTTGATCCGTTCCGCCGTGTAATTGTCCCAGGCGGCAAACACCAGCAGATGCGAGCAATCGGTGATCTGGCCCTGGTTCCAGGCGATCGGCTTGATCCGCTCGCGAATCTCCTTATTGGTCACGACAAGCACGGAAAACGGCTGCAAGCCGCTGGACGTCGGCGCCAGCCGGGCCGCCTCGACAATACGCTCGACCTTGTCTTCGGCAACAGTTTTCGACGGGTCCATTTTCTTGGCGGCATAACGCCAGTTCAACTTATCAAGCAGCACGATACTATCCTTATGCGAAGGCTCGAAGATGCTCACGCATCCCCGCCTTGAAGAATTTCGACTATCTCACATGCAGCAAAGGCTTGAGATAGTCGAAAAGGAAATACGAACTGCCATCTTCGATGACACTCCGTATTATGGAAGAAAAATTGCCTGCCCGATGTAGGCGGGCAGGCGGTGATCCGCAATCGGCTGGATGATGAATACAGCGTTCACCCTGCATGGATCATTGGTGATTTTCCATGGCATAGCGAAGCTACTTTTCGACGAACACCGCCTGTGTCAGATCGGCATCGAAACGGTAGCGGTCGTTTTCCCGGCGCAGCAATTGCGAGAGCGGCACTTCGCTGCGGTTGTCGATAATCACCTTGTCGTTTTCGCTTTCCGTCTTGCGCAACCACTCGACCAGATCGGTCTCACCGGATTTGAGAAAATCGCAGCCACGCCGAAACAGTTTCGGGAAAATCAGTTGGGCCTTGCCGGTGCCGTCTTCCTCTTCCTCGCCCGGCTTGCTGCCGCTCGCCCAGCCAAGATCGCTGAGGTCGGTGAGGGCAAACCGTTCCGTCTTATCCACCGCCCAGACGCCAAGGTCCGCATCCCGCGCCTGTCTTGCGGCCTCGGAAATCGTCTCGCGCTGGTCTACCGGCGCGGAACTATAGAGCATGGGATAGGCCATTCCGCTGGAAATCAGCCGGTAATTGGCGCTGGCCTCCAGGGCCTTTTGCGAAATCGCGCCGGTATCGCCGGAGGAAAACGGATTGCCGTCAAACGTCAGATAGGAAATCGGTCGCCCGTGAACATCGGCGGAGGCCGTCAGAATACCGGCCTGGATGGTTTGCGGCTCGGCGGCGGTGACGGTTTCTTTCGACAGCGAAAAGGAGGAAAAGCCGATGAGATCGCGCAGCAGATAATCCCGCGCCACCCCGCCGCGCGGCTGCGCCTTGCTCTCGTAATGGGTTTCGGGCGTATCGATCCCTTCCAGCCGCAGTTGATGGCTGCCATCCTTGGCCGGGCGCAGCAGATGGGCGCGGTAGATGTCGGCAAGCAGGTTTTCATCATCCGGGCGAAACCGCACCGAATCGCCATCCGGCTGCTTGCCGATGATGATGATCGTGCCGGGAACGTAGCGATAATTCTGCAAGGCCATGGGCGATCCTCCTTTGCCATCAATGGTCTACAGCATCGTGCGTTTTATCAAACGCACATAAGATGCTGTAACGCTTCGAATTTCCTGCATAATCCCTCAGATCGAGTCCGATTTGGGGGATTATGCAGTAGGAGCAGCAAACCGCAGATCTGTGTCATGGGTGAGACAGAGGAGGCCGATCAGACGGCTGCGGCCAGACCCTGCACCGCCAACAACCCGCTGGCCGCCGCCGCGGTGGATGCCGGAGACGGGGCAGCGTCCGCGCCTTGATCCGCCGCCGCGTCTTCATCCGTCGCGGCCAAATCGTCCTGAATAGTCTCGCCGGTATCGGTCAGGAACATCCTGTTGACCAAGGCATCGCTGCTGAACATCTTGCTCATCAGCTCGGTGGTGAGGCTTTTCCTGCCGCTTTCGACAGAGCTTGTCGTGAGGATGCCAAAGTGCTTTTCCCTGATGGCCGCCGCAAGTTCCTCAGGCGTATACCCGGATTCCCAATCTATATCAGCTATGTCTGCAAAACTGTGGCTTTTTCCGTCAGTGGACGTGAAGGCCATGCCCCCTTCATTAAAAATCGTCGCTGTACCGATTTCGGTCTGTATGGTTCCCCACACGGTCGCGGGCTTGTTATCGGCTTCAATCTTGACCTGCTCCGCCGCAACCTCCGCCCACATCGCTTCCATTTCCACCTGCAAGGCGGTCTTGGGTTGGCTATCGTCAGGCAAACTCGCCATAAACTCGGTATCGGCCTCCGCAGCCTTGGTTGAGGAATAGCCATAGGCATACGCTATGCCGGGTGTAACTGTCGTGCTCATGTGACCCCTCCTATGAGCATGGAAATGAAAAACCCCGATGCCGCAATGCGGTACTCGATCAGGCGGCTGTGGATTGCACTTGCGATGGCTGCACAGCGCTGGCGGCTGACATGGCCGATCCACTCGCTTGCGCCCCATTCGCCTCTTCATCGGATGACAGCAAGCCCTCTTGCAGGCTTTCACCGGAACTGGTCATCATCATCCGATCCACCAGCGCATCGCTGCTGAACATCGTGCTCATCAGTTCGCTGGTCAGGCTTTTGTCGCCGCTTTCGACAGAGCTTGCGGTGAGTTTGCCGCCGTGTTTTTCCATGATGGCGGCGGCGCGTTCTTCCGGGGTATCAAGGTTTTCCCAATCGATACCCTCACCCCATTCCGAAAAGTCGGTTCCCTGTTCGTACGGATTGTATCTGGAGCCGCCTTCATTGTAGAGCGTTACAGTTCCTGTGCTGAGATGCAATACGCCCCATACGGTGGCTGGTTCGCTGTCGGTATCTTCTGCGGGAAGATCTTCCAGCGTTGTGTATTCGGTTTCGTAAAAATCGTCTGGCAGCTTCGGCGTCTGCTTCGTTTGATAAACGGTGCTGGATGATGTCGTGGTGGTGGATGAAATTGTTGCGCTCAACTCGACCTCCGGCTTTAATTTTTAATCGAATTATCAATCAAAGCTTGCGTGTAACTTTCTATCTTTGATTGCATATTGGTGTTTCGTCATGGTGATTGAGGCGACGACATCATCATTTTCGATTTGCTCAAAGCTCATCCCTTCACCAGCTTCGCGCCAGCCGCGTCTGTCAGTCTCGTGGCAATCTCGAACCAGGCCAGGTTGCGCAATGTCGTCTACTGTTTTTGTCCGCCCGTTTTCCCGTGTTGCTCGTGCCCTGTTGGCAGGGCTTGGCTGCCTGTCGCTGTCTGTGCTTGGCGGCTGCTATTTCGTGACGGATACGCAGCGGATGAATACGGAAGTGTTTGCGGCCCAGACCGCGCCGACCTGGAACCAGTCGATGGCCGCGCCGCCGACGGAAAAGCCCAATAAATTCCTCGGCCTGTTCAAGACGCCTTTCCACCAGACCTATGGGATGCCAGCAGCCGAGCCCTATGTTTCGCCGTTTGCGACGCCAATGCAGAAGGCGATTTATGGACAGATGAGCGATGACGGCCATACGCTGACTGCCATTCCGCTCGACCGGGTGGACAAGCGCTTCCTGCGGCAGGAGGTTGATTATCCGACCACGGAACGGCCCGGCACCATCGTGGTCGATACCAAGGCGCATTATCTCTATCTGGTTGAGGCCAATGGCCGGGCAATGCGCTATGGCGTTGGCCTCGGCAAGCAGGGTTTTGCCTGGCAGGGCAGGGGCGTTATCCAGTTCAAGAAGACCTGGCCGCGCTGGACCCCAAGCGACGACATGGTCGAGCGCCAGCCCGACATGCGCCAGTTTGCCGCCGCGCAAGGCGGGCTGGAGCCGGGCCTGCGCAATCCGCTCGGCGCGCGCGCGCTGTATATCTTCCAGAATGGCCGCGATACGCTTTACCGCATCCATGGCACGCCCGATTGGCAATCCGTCGGCAAGGCCGTTTCGTCAGGTTGCGTGCGGATGTTCAATCAGGATGTGATTGATCTTTATTCCCGTGTGCGGGACAAAGCGGAGATCGTGGTTATGTAAGGTGTAGGCAGCCACGGTCGAGGCTCCGCCTACCGGCCTGTTGCCTGAACGACACGCAATGGCGCAAATGTGAACGTGTGTGTGCGCTATTGGCGGTGAAATTCGGGTAAATCGCTGTAGATAGGATCTTGCGGAACAAAACCGTGCAGCGTGCGTTTGTGCGCTGCTGACCAGCAGGATGTACCACCGTATATGACAAGCCCCGATTTTTCCCGCCGTGCCTTTCTCTCTTTTTCCGGCCTTGGAGCGGCAGCGCTTCTGTCCAGTTGCGCTTCGTCCTATCGCCCCCCGGTGTATGACCAGGGTTCGCTGGGCGGTATGGTGCAGCCCACGGGACCCATGGCGCCATCCACGCCGGAACTGGACGCCATGTATGGCGAAGTGGTCGATGGCGGCTTCGTCATTCCGGCCATTCCCTACCAGCAGATTCCGCCGCGCTACTATCGCCAGCGGGTTAGCGATCCGACCGGCTATCCGGCGGGCTCCATCGTTGTCGATACGCCCAACCGCTTCCTCTATCTGGTGGAACAGGGCGGCACCGCCATGCGCTACGGCGTCGGCATTGGCCGCGAGGGCTTTGCCTGGCAGGGCGAAGGCGTGATCCAATGGCGGCAGAAATGGCCAAAATGGACGCCGCCGGATGAAATGGTCGCCCGCCAGCCGCAGCTTGCCAAATATTCCTCCGCCAATGGCGGCATGGCACCTGGCCTGATGAACCCGCTGGGCGCGCGCGCGCTCTACATCTTCCAGAACGGTCAGGACACGCTCTACCGTCTGCATGGTTCGCCGGAATGGAACTCCATCGGCAAGGCGATGTCGTCGGGCTGTGTGCGGTTGATGAACCAAGACATTATCGACCTCTATGACCGCGTGCCGAACAAGGCGCGGATCATCGTCCTGCAATAGGGATCAAGAGTCCTGCGCGGCGGCATTCAGCTTGCCGCGCAAATCCTGCAATTGATCGCGCAGCGCCGCGATTTCTTCCAGGCTACAGCCGGTCGCAGAGCCGATAGCCGCCATCACGTCCACAGCCTTGTCCTGCAGGGCGGCGCCCGTGGGGGTGAGTGAGACGGTCACCTGCCGCTCATCCTGGCTTTGGCGTTGGCGGGTGACGTAGCCCGCCTGTTCCAGCCGTTTCAACAGTGGCGACAGCGTGCCGCTGTCCAGCCCCAGCCGCTCCCCCAGCGCCTTGACCGCCAGATGGTCGGTTTCCCACAGCACCATCATCACAAGATATTGCGGATAGGTCAGGCCCAGCGGCTCCAGCAGCGGCTTGTAAGTGCGCGTCAGCGCCAGCGATGCGCCGTAAAGCGCAAAGCAGAGCTGCTTGTCCAGCACCAGATCCGTCTTGTCCATCGGCCTTATCCTTCATGCAGGTGAGAACACATTCTCCCAGCCTTGTCATAAAAATGCAATGTGCAAAAAACAATTGCGTACAATTGAATTGCGTGATACTAACAATACAGACACAGCGGCTGGCACACTGTTCCGGCCTTCAAACAACCAAAACGCCCAGTTTTCAAAAAGGAGAGACTCTCATGGCTATTCTCTACACAACCAAGGCATCTGCAACCGGTGGTCGCGAAGGCCGCGCCGTCAGCGAAAACGGCGTTCTGGATGTAACGCTGACGACACCGAAGGAATTGGGCGGCAATGGCGCCACCGGCACCAATCCCGAACAGCTGTTTGCTGCTGGCTATTCCGCCTGCTTCCTCGGCGCGCTGAAGTTTGCCGCTGGCCAGCAGAAGGTCAAGGTGCCTGAAGACGCCAAGGTCACCGCCACGGTTGGCATCGGCCCCCGCGAAGACGGCACCGGCTTCGGCATCGAAGTCTCCATCAGCGTTGATCTGCCAGGCATCGACCGCGAAACCGGCGAAAAGCTCGTCGCCGCTGCCCACATCGTCTGCCCCTACAGCCACGCCATGCGCACGGCAACAGAAGTATCCGCTACGCTGGCCTGAGGCTGGGGTAAAGGATAGGCGAAAGGCCGGTCTGGCGGGGCCGGCCTTTTGTCGTTTGGGGGAGGGGCAAACGTGTCACTCTCTTGAGGTCCGCTTTGCGCCAAGAGCGGTCATCGCGGCGAATACGCGCTTATAATCTAGCTGTGGGCTAACAGGTGCAGCTCTTCCTTCTGCAACGCAACGGTGCATAATCTTGGCATGAACCAGCCGATTCAAAACACCGCCGATGCCCACCATTACATCCCAAAATTCTATACGAAGCGATGGACGACAAACGGCCTGCTCACGATATACAAGCTGACGGAAAATGGTCTGCATATCCGGGAGGGCTCGCCTAAATCGACGGGCTATCTTAGTAAGCTTTACTCCATGAATAGCGTGCCACCTAAGGAGGCAGCAGACATCGAGAAGGAGTTCTTTGCGCCAGCTGACACTGTTGCCGAGAAGGCAATGCATGCCCTCGGCAGCGGTCGCACGATATGCAAGGACAACTTCCGCGAGGCGTGGGCTCAGTATATCGTTGGCTTGCTTATCAGGTGTCCGGAGGACTTAGAGCTGATGCGAGAGAACTGGCTTAAATATGTGGTGGATGTGCCCGCGCATTGGGAGCTTGCCTATGAGGAGACGAGAGAGCCGGGCGAGCCAGCGACGTTGGCTGACAAAATCAAGCTGATGACACCCGCTGCAGAAGAGAAGTCGATGTTCCGGGCGTACCTCAACCTCTTCAATCATCAGAACGTGCTAAAATTTGTGAAGAAGATGCGCTGGTGCGTAAGGGATGTGAGTGACGCTAACCAGAAGCTACTAACGTCGGATCGACCCGTCATCCGCACAAACGGACTCCAACAGACAGGCGGGCATATCGCGCTCGCAATCGGGCCTACTAAGCTCTTTCTTGCCGCGCGGGACATCCCGACCATGAACAACCTTAAAAGTATGACACCTAATGCTGTCGTCAGGAACTATAACAAACAGGTCGTTGAGGGTTCCGGCGGGTTTGTCTATGCCGCTGACCGTAGCCAGACAACCTTCGTAAAAAGATGGATTGGAACCAATCCCCAGCGTCGCATCGCTCACGGTTTCTTCGACAAGCAGCGCGTAGTTAGGATAATTGACAAGGATATGTAGGCCGCCACTGAGGGTATCCGCCCAAGAAGCTTTGACTTGTCCGCTTCGCGCCAATGACTGACACACGGCCCTACCACGCCGGAGCAGCTCGGCTCTTAGAAACGGACCAGACGACGTTGCATGATCGAAAGGTGCGCTTGTCCCGAACCCTTTGACCGTGAGCGCTCAAGTTGGGCGATTTGATGCAACAACCCCGCGGCAGGCGTGTTACAGTGACAGCGTTGGACTTGACCCCATCGATTTTCCGACGCTGCCTGCCGAGTCATGGCTTGCTCCGCAAGTCTTCGGCCCTCGAAAGCTCGTTCATGCCACAGATACCGACGGTCCGTTTAGAAGCGGCGAGCACGCTTGCCGTGGTTGTGTCTTCCAACGAACCGTTGTTGTTTCTGTCTGACGACCTTAAAATCATTGCAGCAAGCACATCGTTTTGCCGGGCTTTTGAGATCGACCCCACCTCCGTCTCCGGTAGGCACCTCGGCGAACTTGGCAGCGGGGAATGGGCGATGCCCAGGCTTTTGTCGCTGTTGAGGGCGACTGCGACCGGCAGTGCGAGCATCGATGCCTACGAGCTCGACCTGAAGCGAGCAAACCAGAAAACGCGGCGGTTGGTCGTCAATGCACGAACGCTCGATGATGGCGACCTCGACCATATTCGCCTGCTTCTGGCCATAACCGACGTGACCGACATGCGCGCCGAAGCGCGTCTGAAAGACGATCTGGTGCGTGACAAGGCCATTCTGTTGCAGGAGGTTCAGCATAGGGTCGCCAACAGTTTGCAGATCATCGCCAGCGTCCTGATGCAGAGCGCACGTCGCGTTCAGTCGGAGGAGGCACGCGGACATCTGCACGATGCCCGTCAACGCATCATGTCTATCGCCGCGCTGCAACGGCAGCTTTCCGCATCCCCCGGCGGCAGTGTTGAACTCAGTGCCTACTTCACGCAATTGTGCCAAAGCCTCGGTGCATCGATGATCGCCGACCCCGAGAGGCTATCGATCCAGGTGACGGTTGACGATAGTACGGTGGATGCGGACGTCTCGATAAGTCTGGGGCTCATCGTAACCGAACTGGTGATCAATGCTCTTAAGCATGCCTTTCCAGACGGGCGGGCCGGGACGATCGTCATCGACTATCGATCGGCTGGCAAGGACTGGACGCTTACCATTACCGACAACGGCATAGGAATGCCGGTGGGCAGCGATGCACCCAAGGCGGGATTGGGGACGGGTATTGTGGAGGCGCTCGTGAAGAATATGAACGGTGAGATTACGGTGAGCAGCGCGGAGCCAGGTACGGTGGTTACGATCAGTCATCGGGACGCATCGGACCTCCAGGCCGACTTTTCTCCAGCGGCATAGGAACAAAACGGCTCCCCAAAACGCTAACGGTGTTGTGCAGAAAAACGGCATTGTAGGACGCATAAAATTTTGTTTTCGCATCGTATTTTTCGAAAACTGCTTTCCACTTTTCCGAAAAAACTCTAAAGGCCGCGGCATTGTGGCTAGCCTCATAGATCGAGTGAACAATGAAGAACGGCAGACCGGTTATCCTGGTCGTGGAAGACAGCCCGTTGATCCGAATGGGTGCCATCGATCTTGTCAAATCGGCGGGCTACGAAGCGCTGGAGGCTGGCGACGCTGACGAGGCAATCCGCGTCCTGGAATCGCGAGATGACATTGACCTTGTGTTCACCGATGTTCAGATGCCGGGGACGATGGACGGTATCAAATTGTCCCACTACATCCGTGATCGTTGGCCGCCGGTGAAGCTGATCGTCACATCCGGTGCTGCCATTATCAAGGAAAGTATGTTGCCTGGTGGAAGTCGCTTCTTCTCAAAACCCTATGACGAACTCACCATTACCGAGGCAATGGCACAGCTGCTTTTGAGCGAAGATCCACACGCCGGTATCACCTGAAGCCTAGCAGGAAAATGAAGGCGAGAGGAAGTTTCGATAACGTCCGGAACGACATCCGCCTCTGGCTGAAAGCGGAAGAACTGGCCTCTCTATAAGCCGATCTCCCACTGCACCCCCATTTACTGCATGTTTCCTTAAATCGGCATCGATTTAAGGAGAAAATTACGAAGTGGATATCAAGCGCTACAGCGAACCCGTGTGCGCTATACAGAGCACCCGGCGCGGCCCCCTTGGAAGCAGAGACTAAAACTAAAACACCTAGAGAACGAACGACATGCCCCGATATTCATCCTCTATTCCGGAACTGGCCAGGAATAGCATGTTGATCAGATGGTCTATAAGATACAGTTCCTCGTGAACCTGTGTACGCGCGTCAGCTGCTTCCTTGATCAGCCGTTTCATCATGAGGGCATGATCGGCAATTTTGGCTTTGAGAATAGCGACATCTGCAGGATCATTCGGTTTCATTGCAAAACTCCGCATTATTCGATATTCTTCGCTCAGGCAGCAACGGCGAAAGCAGGCGTAAATTCCGGGTTCGGTACGTCGCGTGAGAAGAGCGGTTCATGAACCTTCAAGGCATGGCGCATGTTTTCACGGCCCTGATGGTTAATTTCGAATGTTCCGCAGCAGACGGGATACTTTCCGTAGCCATCGGCCCTGCCGATTTCCAGCACATCGGCGCCTGCCCGATCATAGATTTTCTTTAGACGTGGTTCGTAATTGGCAACGATTGCCTTGATGCCGTGCGCCAAGGCGCATTCGTAAACGGTAAGAAGCATAATACCGAAGGCCCTGGCGACAGGTAGGTCTGGATGGTCTTTTGCCAGCACATCTTCGTCGATGCACAGTCGCGTGCCTTCCCAAATCCCAGGAGCGACCAAATTCACAGTCTTGGGGAATGTCGAGCGGAACGTATCATAGAGAAGGGTCGGCCCGGTGGTCGGCATGAGGCGCATCGAACCATAAAGGCGCTGCCCATCTTTACTGCACCAGACAACATAGGCAGGACCGTATGTATCGTAAATATCGTATTCTTTGTCTTGCGAGCAACATACATCCCATTTCAACGTGTCTTGAAATACACGTTTACGGAGTTTGAACATTTGCTCCATGAGAGGTTGATGATGATCGTAATTGTGAGCTTGTAAAGAAAAGAACATTGAAGCCTCCGTCGTGAGATACTGGAAGGATCATCGCTCGATTGATTAAAATTATAAGTCCCATGGTCATGTTAACTCGAAAGGACTAGTACATATGTGGTATGACTAGCCCTTGATCAGCCTTAAGGTCATTGCCTTCGCAACGGCCTGAGCCAAGGTCGCGCAATCCAATTTCGACCTGGCTGAACGCATGTAAGTCCGGACGGTATGCTCGGAAATGCCAAGAATGACGGCGATCCCGGCAGCTTCTTTGCCTTGGCCGACCCAATAGAGTGTTTCCAATTCTCGTGGGCTTATTTGTGGCGCTGGGTCTTTATCGCCATACATTTCTTCAATGGCTTGCTTGTGGATGAGATGCGCTAGTTCGCTCCATTCTGACTGATAGAGATTCACATATTCTTCCCATTCCGTAAAATCCGGCGAAAAGTTGAGCGAAAGCAGTGCCCGTCGACCGGCACGATCAATGATCGGAATGGAATAGCCGGTGCCGCCGAGGCCGTGGGCTTCGAATTCAGTAAAAAGAGCGGACGACTCGGGTTTGACTTCAATCTCCGCCCAGCGGAACGGCAACATTCGTTTGGTTCCTTCCTGAACCACCGGGTCTATAGCGGCGTAACCCTGGATGATGTAACGTCCGATCCAGGCATCCGGATAGGTTGTCTTCACGAATGGTGCATCGACAGTCATCTTACCCAGCACGGTATGGGCGTGGTGATAAGTCACATGGGCCAGGGCTGAATAGTTGTCACGCAAGATCAATACCGCGAGACTGGTGTTTCGGCTTAACTTGATCTGATTAAATGTCTTTTCAAAAAGGCTTTGGTCATGGTCAATGCGCATCGGTAAACCCACGATTCAAGGGGGTAAAGTGTCCTTATAAGCTCATTGCGAGCGGGCTGTCTCGCATATTTGTGGGATATGACGAAAGCTTTTCGAAGTGTTATCCTCGCGCCATGTCCAGAAAGATTTTGACAATTCTCAATGAAGAGCAGCCTAGCATCGGCCAGGCCATCCAAGCCTTGAAAATCTATGGTGACTTGGCTGGGGCAGAAGCACTCGTTCGAGCCATGATCGCCGAACGGACTGAGAATCACACCAATGCCCTATTCTGGGTAAGCGTCTTCATGGCAATTTCTTCCACTGGTGATCCGGCAGGACGTCATACTCTCCCTTAGGGGGTGAGTGATCACCTCCACACCCCAGCAAAATCAGCTCGACAACCGCCTCAACCGGCACCATCGCATCAATAACCGTCGCATTCTCGGTAATATCCTCCCACGTTGCATGCAACCGCATAATCAGATCCCGCTCGGCTTGTTTTCCGCCGAACTCGTCTTCGGGTCTGCTGGCCAACCGGTTTTTCAGGGTGTGTTGATCGACGTCGAGAACGAAGACCCCGTCAAAAAGCTCGATAAACCGATGGAAATTGCGGGAGCCGCCGCAGAAGAAGGAGATCGGGTGGTTGTGGTCGGCAATCAGCGCTTTGACCTTGCTGACATCCCACAGGTGGTGCCTGTGTCCGAAAGCTACATCCGCAAGACCCGGCGCCAGTGTGGACGCATCCAGCGGTTCGCCGGTTTCGGGGTCGCCCTGGTAGGCCAGTTCACGATCACCGTGAATGACGTGGTAGCCGCGCCGTTGCAGTTCGGTGGCGACGGAGGTCTTGCCGGTTCCTGAAACGCCTTCGATCAGAATATTGCGCTGGCCCATGCTTGCATCCCTTCGTTCATCAATGTGGCGGTGATTGTTTTGAAACATCGCCCGGCTGCTGCTTCGGTTCAGTTTCATACAAGCCAGAACTGGCACATCAGGTTGTGCAATTTATTGGCTCCTCCATGACCGCAAAGCGGAGAGGGTCAGTCTTGGCCTGGATCGGGCGATCTCCAGGCGAGGAAATTGGAAAACATGTTCAGACGCAATCATCAAGGCCCTGCCTACCGTGACTTCATTGCCGCGATTGCTGGCAAGAAACAGGCGCGCGGCTATCTCGAAGTCGGGGTCCGGGATGGCGGCACGCTGTCGGGGATCGGATGCGAGGCCATCGGCGTCGATCTGGAGTTCAAGATCCGCTACGACATACTCGCCAACAAGAGTGCGGTTCATCTCTACAGCATGACCAGCGACGTATTTTTCCGCGAACATGATCCGCGCGTGATCCTGGGACGGTCGCCGGACGTGATTTTTCTCGATGGCCTGCACCAGTTCGAATATCTGCTGCGCGATTTCATCAACAGCGAGCGGATCGCCCACCGCGACACGGTTGTCATGCTGGATGATTGCCTGCCGATCAACGCGGAAATGACCGAGCGCGTCTTTAACATGGCTGGCCGGCTTGACCGCGACAATGCCCCGTCCTGGACCGGCGATGTCTGGAAAATCATCCCGATCCTCAAGATCTACCGGCCAGACCTGCATATCACCCTCGTTGATACCCAGCCGACCGGCACCGTTTGTGTCACCAATCTCGATCCGGATTCAACCGTGCTGCGGGACCACTACTACCAGATCATCCAGGCGTATATTTTAGAGATGATGGACGATGCCGCAATCGAGCGGTTTTACGACAGCAACCCGGTCGCCTCGGGCGAGGTGATCTTGAGCGATTTCAACGCCTCGATCTTCGTCGGCCCTTAACCGGCCCAAGGTTCGGGATCACTTCTCCAGATCAGCCATGGTGAAAACCGGAAATACCGCAAGGTCGGGCGCGTTTGTGATATGAGGACTGCCGTTCCCACGCCAGATTGCGCAAACCACGGCAAGAATGTCTGCTTGCTCTGCCAAGGCCAATCGATGCGCATCGGCGACGGCGCCGCCTGTGGTGATCACGTCCTCTATGAAGGTGATGCGCCGGCCCCTGACGTCCTGTCCTTCTATGGCGCGGCAGGTTCCATAGGTTTTTGCCTCTTTACGGACAAAGGCGGCGGGAAGTCCTGTTTCCAACGATATTGCCGTGACAAGCGGAATCCCGCCGAGTTCCAGACCAGCAAGGATTTCGGTTCCGGGTGGAAGCAGGGAGGCCATGGCCTTGGCCAGTTCTCTCAAGAGAACCGGGTTTCCCTCGAAGCGATATTTATCAAAATACCGGTTGGAGACCTGGCCGGAGCGCAACACGAATTCGCCCTCCAGCGTCGCCGTTGCTGCTATCTGTCTGGCGAGTTCCGCCAACGGGGAGGGCGTATTTCCGGTCATTTCCGGCCTCTCTGAACCTGTCGTAAATGCCGGATGGCTACACCGATTATGCGCATGCAACAAGTGGAAGTTGCTGGATGTGCGCGTCCGTTATCATTTGAATACATGATGCAGTGCCGAGCAAAAAGGGCAGGGGGCAGCATTGCCGCCCCCTTATTTCATCCCTCAAGACGCCATCGCATAGCGTTGCTGGCCATAGCTTCCGGCATTGGTGCGGAAGCGCTGGACCATCTGGGCGAGATGTTCGGTTTCCTGGGTCAGGCTCTGGGCCGCTGCGGTGGTTTGCTCCACCATGGCGGCGTTCTGCTGGGTGACCTTGTCCATCTGGTCGCCAGCGGCGGTGACTTCGCGTAGCGAGGTCGCCTGTTCGCGGGCGGCGTTGGCGATGTCGGTGATGGTGGTGCTCATCTCGACCACCTGCTCGACGATTTCCTTCAGCGAAGTGCCGGATGCGGTGACGAGGCCGACGCCGGTCTCGACTTGCGCGCTTGAGGTGGAGATCAGCGCCTTGATCTCCTTGGCGGCATTGGCGGACCGCTGGGCGAGTTCGCGCACTTCCTGGGCAACCACCGCAAAACCCTTACCGGCTTCACCAGCGCGGGCAGCTTCCACACCGGCGTTCAGGGCCAGAAGATTGGTTTGGAAGGCGATCTCATCGATGACGCCGATAATGTTGCCGATCTTTTCCGATGAGCCCTGGATGGCAGTCATCGCTTCCACAGCCCGGGCAACGATGTCGCCGCCCTTGGCGGCATTGTCGCGGGCGGCGGTAACGGCATGTTGGGCGCGGCCTGCGCCTTCGGCGGTGCCGTTGACGCCGCGCGACACATCGCCGAGCGCTGCAATGGTTTCTTCCAGCGAGGCGGCCTGCTGTTCGGTACGGCGTGCCAGATCGTTGGAGGCGGCGGAGATTTCGCCAAGGCCGGAACGGATCGTGCTGACGGTGGAAACCACCGAGCCCATCGCGTCTTCAAGCGCTGCGACCGAGGTGTTGAAATTCTGGCGGATCGCCTCGAATTCCGGTGCGACATGAGTGTTCATCCGCACGGTCAGGTCGCCCGCGGCCAGCGCGTCGAAGCCTGCCTGCACCTGCTGGACGAAATGGCGCAGATCTTCCGCCTTGGCCAGTTCCAGTGCGGTCTGGCGCTCTCGGTCGCTCTCGACGCTGGCCCTGAGCTTTTCCTGTTCCGCCTGCACGGACCGGCCATTGGCGAGATCAAGGCGGAAACTGTCGAGGGCCGAGGCCAGCATGCCGAATTCGTCGCTGCGGGTCTTGCCGGTCACGTCCGTCTGGTAATCGCCACCGCCCATGCGGCGCACGGCTTCCACCACGTCGCCCAGCGGGCGGCGCACGATGAGGATGGAAACGCCGTAGATCATCACCAGGGCAATGACCAGCAGGACCAGCCCGCTGATGGCGGTGGAGGTCACCTGCGCAACGACCGGTTCGGAAAAGGTTTTGGCGGGAACATCGAGAACGGCGGCCCAGGTCTTGTTCATGCCCGGCGCTGTGAAGGGAAAGACCAGTCGTGTCGCACCGTCAGGCAAACCGTGAAGGATGCGCATCCTGCCATCGGCAAGGGCGGCCTTGACATCGGCGGCACCCGTGTCGCCATAGGGCTTCATCAGCGTGTCCTTATCAGGATGCACCAGCCAGTTGCCGTTGTCTGCCACCAGCATGACACGGCCGCCATCAAATGGGGTCATGGCGCTGATCGAGGCGGAAAGATCGCCCAGCTGCACATCCACACCGGCAAGACCAATGATCTTGCCCTTGACGATGACGGGGGTTGAAACCGAGGTCAAAAGCTTGCCGGTGGTGGAAATATACGGTTGGGTAATCAACCCCTTGCCGGTTGACAAGGGTTCCGCATACCATTGGTCGGCGGTCTTGGTGACCCAGGTGGAAAACTCCAGGTTACCGCTATCATCCTTGGTCCAGTAAGCCGCAAAAATCCCCACCTTGTTGCTGCCCTCGGTGCCTTGCAGTTTCAGCTCCTGCGGGGCTTCCGGCACTTCAGTCATCCAGGCGCCGAACATGGTTTTGTAATGGGTCGGAACGCCCTTCAACAGCGCAATCACATCGGTTCGGTTGCGTGAGCCGTTTTCGATCAGGCCGGACAGGCTGCCAGCCACACTGGTTCCGGCAGACACCACATCGGTGATCTGCACGGCCACCTGATTGGCGACCGAGGCCGCCTTTTCGGAGGCGAGCGCCACCACCTGATCATTGACGCGCTTGCTGGTTTCCCAGCCGCTCAATGCCGTATAGGAGGCGATGAGCGCCGCCATCGCGGCACCTGCCGCCAGCATCAGTTTTCCTGAAACAGTCCCTACCTGTATACTCATTGCAACCAGCCCCTCGGTTTGCCGAATTTTGGCTAAGGTTGCATAGAGATTCTAACGAAAGTCTAAGGCTGCACCCCGATTGCTGGGCCGCACCCACCTTTTTTGTGAAAAAAATATTCCACTGGCGAAACCAAGAAAGCGAAATGCCGCCGAGTAATCCGGCGGCATTTATCTTCATGCAGATGATCGAAGACCCGATGCCAATCTCACGACGCCTTGGCGTAGCGCTGGGGCTGGCCGGAATTGGCGGAATTGGTCCGGAAACGCCGGACCATATGGGCGAGATTTTCGGTTTCCTGGGCAAGGTTCTGGGCTGCGGCGGTGGTTTCTTCCACCATGGCGGCATTCTGCTGGGTGACCTTGTCCATGACATCGCCCGCATTCGTCACTTCGCGCAGCGATGTAGCCTGTTCGCGGGCCGAATTGGCAATGTCTGTTATTGTCGAACTCATGTTGGCGACCTGATCGACAATCTGTTGCAGCGAGGACCCCGAGGCGCTGACGAGATGGACCCCCGTTTCAACCTGGGCACTGGAGGTGGAGATCAGCGCCTTGATTTCGCGGGCTGCATTGGCGGAGCGCTGGGCGAGTTCGCGCACTTCCTGCGCCACCACGGCAAAACCCTTGCCCGATTCCCCGGCGCGGGCCGCTTCAACCCCGGCGTTCAGCGCCAGGAGATTGGTCTGGAAGGCGATCTCGTCGATAACGCCGATGATATTGCCGATCTTTTCGGATGAGCCCTGGATGGCCGTCATCGCCTCGATGGCGCGGGAGACGATATCTCCGCCCTTGGCGGCATTGTCGCGGGTGGCGGTAACGACCGACTGCGCCCGGCCAGCCCCGTCGGCCGTGCCGTCGATGGCGCGTGACACATCGCCGAGTGCTGCAATGGTTTCTTCCAGCGATGCGGCCTGCTGTTCGGTGCGCCGCGCCAGATCGTTGGAGGCGGACGAGATTTCGCCAAGACCGGACCGGATCGTACCGATTGCGTGGACAACGGCGCCGATCGCCTCCTCAAGGCTTGCCACCGAGGTGTTGAAATTCTGGCGGATTGCTTCGAATTCCGGTGCGACATTGTCCTGCATGCGCACGGTCAGATCGCCTGCGGCCAGGGCATCGAAGCCAGCCTGGACCTGCTGGACAAATTGTAGCAAATCTTCGGCCTTTGCCTTTTCCAGCGCGCTTTGGCGTTCCCGGTCCTGTTCCACGCTTTTGCGTAAGGAATCCTGTTCCTGCTGCACGCGAAGGCCATTGGAGAGTTCGCGGCGGAAATGGTCGAGCGCTGTCGCCAAGGTGCCAAATTCGTCGTGACGTTCCGTTCCGGCAATCGGTTTGTTGTAATCGCCACCGGCCATCACACGCACGTCAGCCACCACATTTGCCAAGGGCCGGCGTACGATCAGCGTCGAGACAAAGTAAATCAGGCAAAGACCGATCGTCAGCATGATCAGGCAACTGGAGGATATGGCGATGATCTGTTCTTTGATCGGGCCTGTGAAGGTCTTTTCCGGAATGTCCAGCACCGTGGCCCAGGTCTTGTTCATGCCGGGGCTGGTAAAGGGAAAGACAATCCGTGTCGCGCCATCCGGCAGGCCATGGATGATGCGCGTCTTGCCATCGGCAAGCGCCGCCTTGACCTCGGCGGCCCCGGTATCGGCATAGTCCTTCATCATCAGGGACTTGTCGGCATTCACAAGCCATTTGCCGTTATCGGCCAGCAGCATGATGCGGCCATCTTCGAAGGGCCGCAAAGCGCTGATTGTCGCGGCGAGATCGTCCAGCTTGATATCGACGCCCGCCAGACCGACAATCTTGCCATTCACCCTTACCGGCAAGGATATCGATGTCAGCAACTGACCGGTGGTCGAGATATAAGGCTGGGTAATCAAGCTCTTGCCGGTTGCCAGAGGTTCGGCATACCATTGATCGGTGGTTTTGATCTCCCAGGTGGAAAATCCCAGCTTGCCGCTATCGTCCTTGGTCCAATAGGCCGTGAACAGACCTTGTTTGTTGGTGCCCTCAGCGCCCTGCAGTTTAAGGTCCGCCGGGACATCAGGCAATTCGGTCATCCATGCGCCAAACATGCTTGGATATTGTGGTGGAATGTTTTTCAGCGCGGCGATGACATCGGCGCGGCTGCCGGCGCCGTTTTCAATCAGTCCCGACAGGCTGGCCGCGACGCTGGTCGCAGAGGAAACCACATTGGTAATATCTGCCGTTACCTGCCTGGAGGCAAGCTCGGCCTTTTGCGTCGCCACGGCGACAATATTGTCGCTCAGTTGCGTTTTGGTGGCAAATATGCCGACAATCGAGAAGCCGCCCAGAGAGATCGTTATCACGACCCCTGCTGCCAGCAGAAGCTTTGCTGAAACCGATTGCACTGGCATTTTCATCAAATGACCCCGACTGGTTGTAAGTCCTACGGAACCGTATCTTTGATTTTCTAAATAAATGCTAATGTTCGGTGTTAAAATCCATATAGCCTGCGAATACCACCATGTATGGCGAGCACACCTGCGTCCAACCTTCAACGCGTTGCAAATATCTCAAATGCATCAGGTGCTTGAGATATTTGCAAGGTTTGAAATATTTGAAAGGACAGTCTGACTGGTGCGTGTTAGACGAACTGGCTAAGGCCCGGTACGGATGCCACGACCTTGTCCACGACTTCGTCACCAGCATGTTCGCGGGCAATGGCCATGGTTTCCTTGGCAAGCGCCGAAATTTCTCCCATGCCTAGTCCAAGGCTCATCAATTGCTGCCCGAGACCCATGATGCCGCCGCCGCCGATGGCGCTCATCAGGCCACCCAGCAGGCCGCCGCTCTTGCCTTCGCCATTGTGCATAGCCACCAGTTCAGGTGCGCCGGGCATGGCTTCGATCATCCGGGCAACCGCGCCGTCATCGGCTTCGCGCTGCAAAAAGCCCAGCATCATGCCAAGCGCCTTTTCCGCCGTGTCCGGGGCGATGCCGACATTGTCGGAAATGCGGGTGACCAATTCGCTCATGGGATGCTCCTCAAAGGTTTTTTGACGTTCACGTCAACGTAATTTACTCAGGCCGCAAACTCAAGCGGCAAGCGCCTTCAATCTGCTCAAAGCCGTGTGAAACCGCTGACGGAGTTGAGGATGTTCCATATTCTGCTAAGAACAACAAGTGCATGACCGAAGGGGCATTCGGCGATTGTACACGTCCTTCAATCGAAACCGGTTGAGGGAGAAGACCATGCAGCGCTTTAGGTGTTTGATAAAACGCCCGGTGCTGTTGTCGCGAAGGCGTGTCGAGGGGATGTGACGCGATGCTTGAAGATGGAAAATTGTTTCTCGGCGCCAGCCGCAAGCCGGATGATGCGTTTAACGCACCGGAATATCTGGATCTGAAACTGGCCAACCGCCACGGGCTGATCACCGGCGCCACCGGCACCGGCAAGACCGTGACGCTGCAAATCCTGGCGGAAGGTTTCGCCAGTGCGGGTGTGCCGGTGTTCTGCGCCGATATCAAGGGTGATCTGTCGGGCGTGGCCGCGCCGGGGGAGGCCAAGGATTTCCTGTTGAAGCGCGCTGAGGAGATCGGGCTTTCGCCCTATCCCTTCGCGGAATTTCCGGTCACTTTCTGGGATCTCTACGGCGAAAAGGGCCACAGGGTCCGCACCACCATCGCCGAAATGGGGCCGCTTCTGCTGGCTCGGCTGATGGAGGCCTCGGAAGCACAGGAAGGCGTGCTGAACATTGCCTTCAAGATCGCCGATAAGGGCGGGCTGGCGCTGCTGGATCTCAAGGATTTGCAGGCGCTGCTGACCTATATGGCGGAAAATTCCAGTGAACTATCGGGCCAATTCGGGCTGGTGTCGAAGTCCTCGGTCGGCTCGCTGCAACGGGCGCTGCTGCTGCTGGAAAGCCAGGGCGCCGACCAGTTCTTTGGCGAGCCGGCGCTGTCTATCCAGGATATCATGCGGGTTGCGCCGGATGGGCGCGGGACGATTTCGGTGCTGGCCGCCGACCGGCTGATGATGAACCCACGGCTTTATGCCACATTCCTGCTCTGGCTGCTTTCGGAACTGTTCGAGGAACTGCCTGAGGTTGGCGATCTCGCCCAGCCCAAACTGGTGTTCTTCTTCGATGAGGCGCATCTGCTGTTTCGCGATGCGCCAAGCGTTCTCGTCGAGCGGGTCGAGCAGGTGGTGCGGTTGATCCGCTCCAAAGGTGTCGGTGTTTATTTTGTCACGCAAAATCCGCTGGATGTGCCGGAAACCATTCTGGCGCAATTGGGCAACCGGGTGCAGCACGCATTGCGCGCCTATACGCCCCGCGAACAGAAGGCGGTGAAGACCGCCGCCGAAACCTTCCGGCCCAATCCGGCCTTTTCCTGCGAAGAGGCGATTACGGCACTTGGCACCGGTGAAGCGCTGGTCTCGACCCTTCAGGGCAAAGGTGTACCCTCCATGGTCGAGCGCACCCTGATCCGCCCGCCTTCCGCCCGCATCGGCCCGCTGACGGATAGCGAGCGGGCGACAATCATTGGCGCCAGCCCCATGGCGAACCTCTATGATCGCACCATCGACCGGCACTCGGCCTTCGAAATCCTGGCGGAACGTGCCGAAAAAGCCGCAGGCCACAGCGGAGCCGATGACCGTGCCGAAGGCACCAGCGCCGCCAGCCGCTGGAAACTGCCGGGCTTTGGCGATGAAGCACCAGACCAAAAAACCACCACCACCCGCCAAGCGCCTGACCGCACCGCACCCCCCGGTCGCCAACGCCAAACGGTGATCGAGGCAGCAATGAAAAGCGCCGCCCGCTCACTCGCCAGCCAAGTCGCCAACCAGCTCGGCCGGGCGCTGGTGCGGGGGATTTTGGGGAGCTTGAAACGGTAGGATATGCTCGCCTGGGGTATCATGGGGGCTGGTAGGGAGAGCTTCCCAGGAAAACGGAACCGGCTTCTGCGATCGGAGATACACGACAGCACCGTTCGCCATATATGACGCGCAAAGGTTCGCTGTAGCACTTTATATCTGCTGCATAATTTCCTCCTTAAGTCCGCTCCGATTTAAGGAGGAAATTGTGCCGTAACAAAAAGACAGAGTTTGCTCTGAACGATCAATATCGTTGGTTTCGCTCCAAATGCAGGATTTTCATCGCCTTATGAATGATCCACCGGTCTCTAGACGGGTGGTGGTAGGCTGATGGTCATGAACCAATACAATCTATTGTAGAAAAATAAGTCAATCAATCGCTATTTGGTGGAATTATTGCCTGTTTCGGGTGGAAATTTTAGCATGAAACAGCTTCATTTTTAATGAACAATATCGATATATTTTGTCATGAAACTGTCAGAATTGAAGATCCATCAAGATAATTGACTACGAAAAGATAGGTCATGAAAATAAAATGGCCCGCGTAGATTCATATATAAGGGGTTCTTTTTATTTAATATAGGAAGATCCATGTATATTAAGAACGTTGAATCAATTATATATTGTTCTTTGATTTTGATTCTGTCATTTTTTGCGTTTATATTTTTCAATGCAAAATTATTTAATACAAAAATACCAAAAATTATATTATATATTATATTCGGTATTTTTCTTGGGCCATATTCCCTCAATGTTGAAGATTGGTTTGAGCTTCATCGGGTAGGTGCGCGGATTGGTGAGATTTATGCCCTCAGTAACGTCGCTCTCGGTTTTTTGATTGTTACGTCCTTCTCGAATATCCGGAGTGCGGAAAAGCAAGTCGATCTCAAATCGTTGACCTCCTACATGGCGGGTACGTTCGCGGCCCTTCTTCTGGCGCTCTCGACGTCCCACATCGTTTTGCGCATTGCGCCGGGACTGACGTTTCCGTCTCAAACGGTCGGTGAGGAAAGAGCAACGATCCTTGTGCTTGCTTTGGCGGTTATCGTTACGTCCGTACCCTTTTTGACGAAAATCTTCATCGATCTCAAAATGATCGGGACCACCTTTTCATCGACGGTTCTCGTGTCGGCCTGTTTGCTGGATATTCTGATTTGGGCGGTGTTTCCCATCTCCGACGTGCTGCGAACGCAATCACAATTCGACCTTCTGCCGGTTTTGACAAGCTTGGTCATGACGTTGACTGCGGCTGGCGCTCTGTTTCTGGTAACCTTCTCCCTTGTCAAACTCTATGACACATGGGCGCAACGGCATGAGAGCAGGCAAATCGGCATTGCTTTCATCATCGCTGTCTCCCTGGCCGCCGCTCTGACGTCTGCCTCCTTGGGTGCAGGTCTCTTGCTGGGGATGCTGATTGCAGGATTATGTCTGGGGAGAGCAAAGTCTATCGCCGAGAACGGCATGCCGTTCCTCGCAAAGCTGGCGCAATGGATTTTTATTCCGGCATATTTCATCCTTGTTGGGCGAGGCCTGGTTTTCGATAATGCCATATCGATCTACGATATTGCCGTCTTCCTGCTCTGGTCATCCGCACTGAAGATAGCATCGGTGACCGTCACCCATTTCCTGATGTCGAAAAATGCCCGGCAGTCCTTCCTCAATGGGGTCGTGTTCAACACGCGCGGCGGTCCGGGGCTCGTGCTCGCCACCGTCGCCTATTCGATGAACCTCATCAATGTAAACGCCTTCTCGGCATTCGTTGTCGCGTCGATTCTCACTGCACCCGTGACAGAGCTTGTTCTCCGCTACCGGGCTGACCACGCAAAGACCTCCACCGTTGGCGATGCCGCGCTGGAAGGAACCCTTTAAATTTCACATAACCGCTTCATTCGGAGACCTCTCATGGCGTCTATAGGTATTATTGCAACCATTGGTCCGGTCTCGGCCAATTTCACCACTCTGCAAGCACTGAGAGAGGCCGGAATGACCGTTGCACGGCTGAATGGCTCTCATGGCAATCTTGAGTGGCACAGGCAAACCATTCGCCTGATCCGTGAAGCCGTTCCCGGTGTTCCGGTCTTGCTCGACATTCCGGGGCGCAAGATCAGAACGATCCAGCTCGCCCACGAGCCAAGCTTCAAGGAAGGCGAGATCCTGATCCTGACGACAGATATCAGCCATGACGGTACTGAAAAAGTACCGGTGAATTTCGATGGCCTGCATGAGCAACTGGCTCCCGGCATTCGGCTCTATGCTGACGACGGAACATTGTCCTTCCAGGTTGAGAGGATTGACGGGAGAGACATTCATGTGCGTGCCGGTGGCGATGGTACATTGCGGAGCCGGAAGGGCATTAACGTGCCTGAGGTCTCTCTCGGACGGGAACTCATTACATCAAACGACCGCACGATGGTCGATTTCGCCAGAGACAACAGGGTCGATTATCTCGGGATCAGCTTTGTGGAAAGCGCCGAACATGTCGATGCCATCCGTGGGCTGATCGGCGGTCGGGCACCTCGCATCGTCGCCAAGGTCGAGAATCAGGGTGGTCTTGATAACCTGGAGGACATTGTCGGCGCTGCTGACGTTATCATGATCGACCGCGGCGACCTTTCCGTGGAAACCAATGTCGATAGCGTTTCCGTGTTTCAGAAGCGGATTATCACAACAGCAAATGCCAATGGCAAGCCTGTGATTGTCGCGACGGAATTGCTGCATTCGATGATCGATAACCCCTATCCGACAAAGGCGGAAATCGGAGATATCACCAACGCCGTCATCGATGGTGCTAGCCTGTTGATGCTATCAGGCGAAACGGCAGTCGGGCGCTATCCGGTCGAGGCCGTCGGGCGGTTAAGGAATATCGCAGCCATTTCCCAGACCTATATCTACACGTCAGCGCCCCAAGATGCCCCCAAACATGAGATCGCACGCGCTGTAAAGGCCCTCATCTCCACTCTGCCGGTGGACAAGATCGTCGTCGTTTCGCGCAGCGGCTACGCTGTGGGCCTGGTCGCGTCGGCGTCCGTTCAGCAGCAGGTCATTGCCGTCCATGATGACCCTTGGGTGGCAAGGGCGCTGAACCTGGTGCCTGGTGTCTCCGGTATTCACCTTTCCAAGGTTGACTGGCAGGTGCCGTCTTCTGCGCTGCACGATTTGAAAGAGGTCAATGACGGCACATTGCTGAGTCCCGAAGACGTTGTGCTGATCGTCGGGGCAAACCAGGGTGATGACCGCGACTATTTCAACAGTTTCCAAACCCTGCGTGTCGGTGGAGCAAACCATCCCGCCTTGCAGCCGAATTGATGCCGGAGTTTATGCGCGTGCTGACAATACTCACGGCCTTGATCCCCATCTTCACCTTGATTTTGATGGGGTTCATTCTCCATCGCCGCACTCTTTTGGCGTCCGAATTCTGGATGCCGTGCGAGCGGTTGAACTACTTCTATCTCTTTCCAGCCTTGATGTTCAGCCAGATCGTGACGGCTGACCTTGCCGGTATTTCTCTATCCCTGGTCACAATCGCTCTTTTGGGAGGCATTGTGCTGGGCGGCAGTATCGTCTTTCTGTTGCAAGTGCTGTTTCCGAGACCGGGGCCTGTTTTTTCCTCCGTTCTGCAAGGGGCTTTACGCCCCAACACCTATGTTGCCGTTGCCGCCGCGACCGCCCTCTATGGTCAGCCAGGTTTGATGGTGACGGCTGTGGCCATCGCCATCACCATTCCGGTGCTGAATGTCGGATCGATCTTCATTCTGATGATCCATGGGGATAACGGCCCTGTCGGCAAAAGGCATATGGTGAAAACCATTGTTACCAATCCCGTCATTTTATCCGTGGTGATTGGTGGCGTGGTCAATCTTGCCAGCATACCAATGCCGGATTTCGTGACAGCCATTCTCAAAATTTTGGGAAGCGCTTCCCTGCCGCTCGGACTGTTAAGCGTCGGGGCCGGAATAGATTTTGCCGCTGTTCGCGCCTCGCGTGGCATGATTTGGCTGTCTTCGGCCATCAAGCTCGCTGTACTGCCGGTTGCCACCTATGGGATCGGTAAGTCGCTTGGCCTGACTGGCACATCTCTGGCAACGATCATCCTGTTTAATTCGCTTCCGTGTACGCCTTCCACCTATATCATGGCCCGGCTGTTCGGAGGAGATTATCGGATGGCGGCCAGCATCATCAGCATCCAGACAGCAATAGCAGCTGTGACGATACCTTTGGTGCTGGCCGCTTTGGTTTAGTGCATTTCCAGGAAGTGAAAACGCTTACGCCGCCCGGCGTCTCTGATTGCTGGTGGTATTGGGGAGTGTGAAGTCCGAGACCAGTTGTTGCAAACGCACGCTTTCCTGCGCAAGGTTGGCGCTGGCGGCGCTGGTTTCTTCTACCATGGCGGCATTCTGTTGGGTGACCTGGTCCATCTGGTTGACGGCGGTATTGACCTCCGACAGGCCAACCGATTGTTCACGCGAGGAGGTGGCGATGGCGTCCATCAGGCCGTTGATCGTCGTGACGTGCTGCTCGATGGCTTTCAGAACCTCGCCGGTTTCCTGCACCTGACGCACGCCGTTTTCCACTTCCTGGGTGGATTTGTTGATCAGTTCCTTGATTTCGCGTGCGGCCTTGGCCGAGCGTTGCGCCAGTTCGCGCACTTCTGTGGCGACCACCGCAAAGCCACGGCCCGCTTCGCCCGCACGGGCGGCTTCGACACCGGCATTCAGGGCGAGAAGATTGGTCTGGAAGGCAATCTCGTCGATCACGGTGATGATATTGGAAATCTGGTTGGAGGATTGCTCAATGCGCTGCATGGCGTTGATGGCTTCATTCACCACCTGGCCGGAATGCACCGCGCTGCTATTGGCTTCTTTCGCCACACCACGCGCCTCTTCAACGCGCTTTGAGGAATTGCTGACATTGACCGTGATCTGGTCGAGAGCGGCAGCTGTTTCTTCCAGCGATGCGGCTTGCTGTTCCGTGCGCTTGGAAAGGTCGTCCGCACTCTGGCTGACTTCGCGTGAGCCGTCGCTGATAGCATTGGCAGAGGTCGCAACGGTGGAAATCGTGCTGCCCAATTGGGCCACGGCGGTATTCAGGTCGAGGCGCAGAGCGTCGAATTCGGGGGCAAACGGTTCTTTCAGTTCAAAGCCGAGGTCGCCAGCCGCCAAGCGCTTCAGGCCAGATGCAAGACCTGCGGTGGCTTCCTGCAATTTCTTCTGTGCCGCTGCTTCGGCCTCCTGCTGAAGGCGCAGCTTGTCGGCTTCGGCCTTCTGGCGGTTGCTGGCGGCTTCGGCTTCCAGGGCACGGCTGTGGAGAATGCCGTCCTTGAACACCTGAAGGGCGGCGGCCATTGCACCGATTTCGTCCTTGCGGCTCATGTAAGGCACGCTGCCGCTGGTATCGCCGGAAGACAAGGTGCGCATATTGTCCGTGATGCGCTTCAAGGGGCGCACGACCCGCAGGCTGCTGATCAGTGCCGCACCGATGCCGATGCTGAACGCTAAGGCAAGAGCGATATAGGTCACGGTCGTGGCCAGGGAAATTTGCTCGGCGTTGGAGGCGCCCTCGTCTTTAACGTTGCTGGCCAGATCGTCAACAGCGGCCTGGATATCGTCACCGGCCTTGGCATAGGTCGCCAGGGAGTCTCCCAGAAACAGCTGTTTTGCCTCATCGGCACTGCCGCTGTCCGTCAATGTCTTGACCTTCTGCCACAATTGCTCGGCCTTGGCCCAGTCCTTGGAGAAGGTGTCGTAAAGCGCCTGATCTTCTTTGTCGACGATCAGCGGCTCATACTGCTTTCTAGCCTGCTCAAGTGCGGTATAGGCATTGTTCAGCGATCCCAGAAAGACGGCGCGTTGCTCCGGTGTGGCGGCACTGCGATAATTGCTCTGCGCAACGCGGATATCGCCCAGATCAGCATTGATCTGCCCCATAAGGATGAAGGAGGGAACCCGCTTATCGACGATCTGATTGGTCCCAACCGATATGGTGTTCAGCGACGTCACCGCATAAATGCCCTGGCCGACCACGACCAGAAGAATGACTGCGAACAGGGATATGAGAAGTTGGCCAAGAGAGATGCGCATTTTTAAAAATCTCCGGAGCCGCACGGCCCGCTTTCTTGCAGGGTTACCATTATGATGTTGCTAATCCTCAGTTTAATGGCAAATAGGTTTAAACATTAATAATGTTGAATAATATCAAGAAACCACATCCAACATTTTGATTTTCCCGCAAAAGGAGAAGGAGATGTGCGCGCTCGTCTTGGGAGATTAGCGCCATCGCAAATCGCGTACTTGCTGTACTGTTTTTGGTATTCTGTCACGATCCGGCAATATACTGTCTTGCTTATGCCATGGTCGCGGTTTCAAAACACCTGGCGTTTGATGCCAGAACGAGCGATGAGCGGGTAAGGCAAAGGGTACAAGATGGCGGATGCATGCGTGGTGGGTTCGGCAACGGGTTTTGTCGATCTGAGTTTTATCCAGACCGCGTTTCTAGGCGTGGTGCAGGGAGTGACGGAACTGGTGCCGGTGTCTTCCTCGGCCCATATGCGGGTGGTACCGGCGCTGCTGGGCTGGCCCGATCCCGGTGCCGCCTTTTCCGCCGCCATGCAGATGGCCGCGCTGGTTGGTGTGATCAGCTATTTCTGGCGCGACATTTACGGCCTGGCCAACGGTTCGATCAGCGCCGTGAAACGCCGCGACTTTGAGAATTTCGATTTCCAGCTGGTCTTGTGGATTCTGATCGCCACGCTGCCGATCATCGTCGCCGGGCTGGCGCTGTCACATACGCTGAACAGCTGCGGTTCGCCGCTGCGCAGCCTGTGGGCCGTGGGGCTGGCCTGTCTGGTCATGGGCGGGCTGCTGGCCGCCACCGAGCTTATGGCCAAACATCGCCGCGATCTGCCCAGTATTCGCCCGCTGGATATTCTTCTGGTCGGCATCGCCCAGGTCGGCGCGCTGATCCCCGGCGTGTCACGCTCCGGCGCGACGATGACGGCGGCCTTGGCGCTGGGCTTCAAGCGGGAGGAAGCAGCGCGCTTTTCCTTCCTGCTCGGCCTGCCAGCCATTCTTCTGGCCGGTCTCAAGGAGGTCTGGGAATTGCACAAGCTGGCGCTGGACAGCCATGGCTGGGCGCTGCTCGGTGTCGGCCTGGTGGCGGGCGGCATCTCCTCGCTCATCGCCATCTGGGGCCTGATGCGCTTTCTGGAGCGCTTCTCCACCTGGCCCTTCGTGATCTACCGGATCATTCTGGGCGTGGTGCTGCTGGCGGCCGCCGCCTCCGGCATGGCGTCCTAAACCTGGGTCTCAAACCACCTGCATCGCGCCGGGGCCAGGCACGGCACCCGGCGGCACTTTGCCGATGATGATCATACCCAGCACTTCATCCTTGGTGACATCCTGAGTGCGGGCGTGGCCGACCACTTTGCCGTTTTTCATCACGAACACCCGGTCGGCCAAATCGAAGACGTCGTGAATGTCGTGGCTGATCAGGAAAATGCCGATGCCTTCCTTTTTCAGTTGCAGGATCAGCTCGCCCACCTGGGCGGTTTCCTGGGGGCCGAGCGCTGCGGTCGGCTCATCCATGATCAGGATGCGGGCATCGAACAGGATGGCGCGGGCAATGGCCACCGATTGTCGCTGGCCGCCTGACAGCGCTTTCACCGGCTCCTTGAAGCGCTGGAAATTCGGATTGAGCCGCCCCATCACCTCGCGCGCCTTGGCCTCCATCGCCACATCATCCAGCGTGCCCCAGGGGGTGCGCAGCTCGCGTCCAAGATAAAGATTGGCGGCGGCATCGACATTGTCGGCAACGGCCAGCGTCTGGTAGATGGTCTCGATGCCGTGGCGCTTGGCATCACGCGGATTGCTGATATCGGCTGGCTGGCCATTGATCAGGATCTCGCCGGTATCGCGTTTATAAGCGCCCGACAGGATCTTGATCAGCGTCGATTTGCCCGCACCGTTATGGCCGAGCAGGGCAACGACCTCGCCTGCATGAAGATCCACCGAGGCATCATCGACGGCATGAATACCGCCGAAGGAGATGGAGATATTCTTCATTTCCACAAGAGGCGTGTTCTGTTGTGTCATAACGTTTCTCCTGCTTTTTATCGGGTGCGGGCGCGGTAAACCGTATCCAGCCAGACCGCGACGACCAGCACCATGCCGATGACGATGCTTTGCAGCGGCGTATCCATGCCCAGCAGCACCATGCCCGAATTCAGCGATTGCATGACGATGGCACCCAGTACCGCACCGGCAATGGTGCCAGCCCCACCGGCCAGCGATGTGCCGCCAATCACGGCTGCGGCAATGGTGTAAAGCTCGTCCAGCGTGCCCTGCGCATTGGTGGCGGCATTGAGACGGGCGGTGGAAATCGCTGCGGCAATGGCGCAGAGCGCGCCCATCAGCGCAAAGATCCGCACTGTCACCCAGCGGGTTTTGATGCCCGCCAGCACGGCGGCTTCCGGATTGCCGCCAATGGCAAACACATAGCGGCCAAACCGGGTGCGGTTGGTGATGAAATTCATGACCATGGCGATACCAAGCGCGATCAGCACCGGAATGGCAATGCCCAGCGAAATCTCCAGTCCGCTGTCGGGCCAGGCGATATTGTTGGCCTCGGCATATTTGCGGGCCAGATTGACCGGCATGTAATAGCTATTGAGCACGCTGACGGAGCCGAGCACCGCGCCGCAGCCGATCAGCCCCATGAAATATTCGGCCCAGATCGGCTTTAGCGGAAAGCCGAAACGCTTGCGCTGACGGCGCGACTGCAGGATCGACAACACGATGAACACGCAGGCGATGATCCCCACCACCCAGCTGGCAGTGGCCCCAATTGAGCCATCCGCGCCGCCGCCCATCAGGCGAAAACGGGTATCCATCGGCGCGACCGTCGCGCCGCTCGTCACCATCCAGGCGCAGCCGCGCCAGACCAGCAGACCACCGAGCGTGACGATGAAGGACGGCACGTTGAGAAAGGCGATGATCGCGCCCTGAAACGCCCCGATTGCCGCGCCGATGACAATGCCGAGCGAGAGCGCCAGCACCCACATCAGCGGATGGTCATAGCCGAGCAGAACCGGCAGAAACTTGGTTTGGGTGACGGCCATCATCATGCCGACAAAGCCAAGGATCGACCCGACGGACAGATCGATATTGCGGGTAACGATAACCAGCACCATGCCCGTGGCCATGACAGAGACCGACGCGGCCTGAACCGACAGGTTCCACAGGTTGCGCGGCGTCAGAAACAGTCCATCCGACAGAATGTGGAAGCCGAACCAGATGAACAACAGTGCGACCACCATGCCCATCAACCGGGTGTCGATTTCGGTGGCGTTCAAAAACCGCCGCCAGGGACTGACCGTTGACGGACGCGCACTGCTGGATGCTGCGCCAAGTGTGTGATCCACCATGGATCGGTTACTCCTCTATGATCTTCCGGCAGATGTATCGCCGCACAACTGGGAGCGGCGATATGGGATTGTTGAGCGCTTTCAAACGGAAACGGCTTTAAAACAGAGGATCAGTGCATATCTTGGCTTCGCCCTTCATCCGCAGCGCCGGTTGCCTCCTCTCCCCAGCGGGGAGAGGTCCGCCGAGCGTAGCGGAGGCGGGGTGAGGGGGAGCCCAGGATGCTGTCATTTACGGCGAGCGTGAAACATCGGCATGCTGTAAATGGGAGCAATCAGCGGCTCCTTTGTCAAAGCGGTAACAGCTTAGGCAGGCCGCAGCGACTGTTTCCGGCGCAGCAGCCTGACCCAAACCGCCCTTACTTGCAGACTGCTACCGCCCCGGCTTTCACGCCCTGGCACAACTCGCTCTTGGTGATCCACTTGGCATCCAGAACGACGTTGAGATTGTCCTTGGTGATGGCCTGCGGCATCAGGAATTGCGATTCCATTTCCACACCCTTGGTGCCGCCCTTGAACTTGGCGGTGCCGGGGATTTCGCTCATCTTCTTGCCGCCAGCCAGAGCTACAGCCACATCACCGGCCTTCTTGCCCAGCATGCGGCTGTCTTTCCAGACGGAGACGGTCTGGGTGCCAAGCGCCACGCGGTTCAGCGCTGCCTTGTCGCCATCCTGACCGGAAACCGGCACGGAACCGGCAAGCCCCTGTGCTTCCAGCGCTGCGACAACGCCGCCCGCCATGCCGTCATTGGACGAGACGACCGCATCGACCTTGTTGTTGTTGGCCGTCAGGAACTGCTCCATGTTCTTCTGGGCAATTTCCGGCTTCCAGCCATCGGTATAGGCTTCGCCAACATTCTTGATCTTGCCGCTGGCCATGGCGTCTTTCAGCACTTCCATCTGGCCGGAGAACACGAAATCGGCGTTCGGGTCGGTGGAGCCGCCCTTGATGAACACGTAATTGCCTGTGGGCTTGACCTTCATCACGTCCTTGGCCTGCAAACGGCCGACTTCCTTGTTGTCGAAGGTGATGTAATAGGTGTTGGGGTTCTCGATAAGGCGGTCGTAGCCGATGACAGGAATGCCTTCAGCCGCAGCCTTTTCGATGGCCGGGCCGATGGCGCTTGAATCCTGCGCCAGTACGATCAGAGCATTGGCGCCCTGGGCAATCAGGCTTTCGATATCTGTCAGCTGCTTGGCGGCGGATGTCTGGGCGTCGGCGGAAATATACTTGGCGCCATGCGCTTTCAGCGCTTCCTTGATGGCGGCTTCATCGGTCTTCCAGCGCTCTTCCTGGAAGTTGGACCAGGATACGCCAACCACCAGATCCTTGGCATGAACAGGAGCATAGGCAGATGTCATGACGGCAGCCACTGCCATCAGTTTCAAAACGGATTTCATTGTAAACCTCCCCAGGTGAAGGCAGCGCGGGCAGACCTCCTCGTCCGCCGCCACGCTGCCAGAAAACTGCCTCTGTTCCCCAATCATCAGGCTCTTACAAGCCGGGCGATTGTTTTTCTCGACAGTCGAGAAAATAACTGGCAGAAGAATTAGACCCTGTCAATATGCCTGTGGGAACCATAAACGGGTGATGGGTCGAGAACTGCAACACCTGTGAGTTTGCCCAGGAGGAATTGAAGAGCGCTTTTCCAGAAATGACAAATGGGCCATAGAGAAATCAGACCTTGCTGGTTCAGGATGACCCAGAAGAACAGGGGCGTTGCAGTGAAACAGATGCTTTGGGAGGGGCATGTGGTTCAGGCAGAGATAACAGAAGATAGGAATAGGTCGGCGCATCGATGCTGATGAAATCCAGCACCGAACAGATCCGCCGCCAGAATTCGGCCCTGGTTCTCGCCGCTTTGCGGATAGAGCAGGCCATGTCCCACACCCAGATCGCTGCCGTGACCGGTCTTGCCTCGGCAACGGTCACCGCCATTACCAGTGAGCTGGAACAGGCCGGCGTGATTGAGCGGCATGAGCAGCAGATCGCTGGCGCACGGGGCAGGCCGCGTGTCGCTCTGTCGCGCCGCCGGGATTTCGCCTATGTGATGTCGGTCAGGATTTCCTCCGACCGGCTGAATTACACCCTGTCGGATTATCGCGGCACGCTGATGGACCGTTTCGAGGAGCCGCGCCCGCTTGATGTGTCGGCGGCGGGCTTTATCGACGGGCTTGGCCGCAACCTTGCCCGTCTGGCCAGCCGCTCGAAATTGCCGCCGGAAAAGGTCGCCGTTCTCTCCGTCAGTTCCAAAGGCATCGTCGATGCAGGCGGCGCAAGACTGCTCTGGACACCGGTGTTCGGTCAGCAACCGCTCGACCTCAAGGCGGGCCTTGGTGATTTCGATCGGGCCATGGCTCTGCTCAGCAACGAGACATTGCTGGTGGCCCACGGTCTCAGCCGCCGCATGGACGCCCAGGACGGCACGTTTCGTGGCCTGATTGCGCTGTCGCTCGGCCACAGCATCGGGCTTGGCATTGCGAGGCCAGTGCCGGATGGCACGGTGGCGGTCAGCGCCCCGAATTTCGGGCATATGCTCAATACCGCCGACAGCAAATTGTGCCGCTGCGGCGCGCGCGGCTGTATCGAGGCCTCCGCCGGATTCTATGGCATCCTGCGCATGGCGTTTGAAGTGCGGCCCGATACCATTCCCGCCAAGTTCGTGCCGATTGCCGAGATGGACAAGATCGCGCTCTCGGCCCGCCAGGGCAATCGTATGGCCCAATATGCCTTCCGCCAGGCGGGGCTGGCGTTGGGCCAAGGCCTGTCACGGGTGTTCAGCCTCCACGAAACGCTCCCCGTCATCATCACCGGCCCCGGCACCCGCTATTATGACCTGCTGGCGCAGGGCATAGAGGAGGGCCTTGCCCAATCCCTGCAAGTACGGCTGGACGGTATGCCCTCGATCACTCTGGTTGGAGACGAGGCCGATCTGGTGCAGGAGGGGCATGTGGACCATGCGCTGAGGGCGATTGATGAGCGGTTGTTTGGGGTTGGGGGATAACGCAACTGTTCTGCGATCCTGTCATGCGAGCCATCATGGATCAATCGACTTTGAGGGCTTTCATCCGCTTCGCTCTGACGATTTCCGCGAGTTTCTTGCGAATCTCAACAAAGAAGCTCTCCGGAACCATGCCATAGTCGCAACGGGTTTGATCGTGCGGCAAGGGGGCCAGCCGATCAGAGGGCCACGTGAACTGATTGATTTCAGATACGCGGACGTAATTAGCCTCCTGATCCAATCCGATAGCCTTACAGAGGTCCTCTGGGATAAGAATGGATTGGTCTTCTTCCCCGACTTCTGGATAGGAATGGGTGATTGGAACCACTGTTACCATGCCTGACTCCTGAGACGTCAGCACGATCGCGCAGGGCCTATCCTTCCTGAAGCGATCTTTATGCCAGGTGTAGCCAAAACGGATCACAAGACCCGGAACAGGGTCCGGCAGATTCACTTGGAAATCACGCCGTATTGTGCGTTTTCAATTTCCCCCAGGAGATCGTCATCAATTTCGCTCGCGTGCAGAACCCGAACTTCCTGGCTCTTCAATCTCTTGAAATGCTCCAGTTCCCTAGGGCTAATGTAAGCACCCACGACACGGTCATGAGACGTAACCTCAATCACGCCGACGTCGTAGACTTCTTCGCGGATTTTGCCAAATTGCCGGGAAAAAGCACTGGCAGGAACTTGAATTGCCATGGCCGGTCTCCTTTAAAATTATACGCAAAATACGTAATTTACGCAAACATGTCAATTGCCTTAGCTCAGCTTCTCAACACGCTGTAACTGGGTGCTCTTTTCACCCTACACTCAGCTAAATGAATAGCAATTACACGCCCTACACCAACGCCCCATCAACAATCACCTGCAACCGCCCCTGGCTGCATGCCTCAATGCGTGCATCGACGCGGTAGACGTCGCGCAGCAGGGTAGGGGTGATGACGTCTTCGGTTGGGCCTGAGGCGATCAGCTTGCCGCCGCCGATGACAAGGGTGCGGCTGCAATAGCGAAGCGCATGGTTGAGGTCGTGTAGCGCGATCAGTACGGCAATGCCTTCGCGGGTGGCGATCTTGCGCATGAATTCCAGCACTTCGATCTGCCGGAAGAGATCGAGCGCCGAGGTCGGCTCATCCATCAGCAGCACTTCCGGCTTGCGCACCAAGGCCTGGGCAATCGCCACCAATTGCCGCTGACCGCCCGAGAGCGCACCGAGATCGCGGAAGGCGAGATCGGAGATGCGCAGAGCGGCCAGAATCCGGTCGATATCGTTGAGTTCGCCATCGGCCACCCGCCAGCCGCCGCCTTGCTTGGCGGCCAGCAGCACGCTTTCATAGACGGTCAGCACCGCATTGGCGCCGGTATCCTGTGGCATGTAACAGATCGGGCGGTGGCCCTCGCGCACGTCTTCCACGGCAACCACGCCGGGGCCGGAAATCAGCCCGGCAATGCGCTTGAACAGCGTGGATTTTCCCGCCGCATTCGGGCCGATCAGCGCGGTCATTTCACCGCCGGTCAGCCAATCGGTGCTGATGTCTTCAAAAACCTGGGCGCGGCCATAGCGGGCGCCGACGCGGTCGAGCTTCAGGCTTACCATGCGCGCCTCCTGTTGGTGAAAATCAGCGAGAAGAAGAAGGGAACGCCGACCAGGGCGGTGATCACTCCGATGGGGAGAATGGCGCCGGGGATCAGCATTTTCGACACGACCGAGGTGACGGACAGCAGCAAGGCCCCGCAGATGACCGAGCCGGGCAGGAAGAACCGCTGGTCTTCACCAACCAGCATCCGGGCGATATGTGGCCCGACCAGACCGACAAAGCCGATGGTGCCGACAAAGGACACTGGAATGGCAGCCAGCAGGCTGACCAGCATCATGGTTTCCAGCCGGAGCGCCCGGACATTGACGCCAAGGCTGGCCGCTTTGTCATCACCAAGCCGCAGCGCTGTCAGCGCCCAGGCGCGGCGCGCAAACAGGGGTACGGAGATGACGAGCACGGCCAGCGTCACGCCAACCTTCATCCAGGTCGCCTTGGTCAGGCTGCCCATGGTCCAGAACACCACGGCAGCCAGCGCCTGTTCCGAGGCCAGATATTCAAGCAGCGACAACAGCGCGTTGAAGGTGAAGACCAGCGCAATGCCCAGCAGCACGATGGTTTCCACCGTCACGCCGCGCATGGTCGAGACGCCATAGATGAACAGCGAGGCGAGCATCGCCATCAGGAAGGCGTTGATCGGCACCATGAACTCAATGGCGGCGGGAAACACCGCGATGCCGCCGACCAGCGCCAGTGCCGCGCCGAAACCGGCGGCGGCCGAAATGCCGAGCGTGAACGGGCTTGCCAGCGGATTGGCGAGAATGGTCTGCATCTGCGCGCCCGCCAGCGACAGACAGGCGCCGACGGTGACAGCCATCAGCGCAATCGGCATGCGGATATCCCAGATCACCACCCGGATCTGGTTGGAGACGCTATCGGGGGTGAAAATCGCCGACAGCACCTGGGATAGCGTATAGCGGGCCGGTCCGAGCGCCATATCAACGGCAACGCTTGTGGCCAGAGCCGCCAGCAGGCACAGGAGAATGGTGACGCGCCGGGCGGTCAGCGCGCGGTATTGGCTACGACCCTTTCCTTCACCCTGCACCTCAGCGGCGCTCTCAATGGCAACAGTCATCAGTTTGATCCTTTTTCGTCGTCCGACGGGTTCATTGAGACGAAATAGCCCGGCTTATAGGCGACCGGCAGGAATTTCTGGTGAAACTCCCGGAAGGTGCGGTCAGGGTCAAGATCGGCAAACAGCTCCGGGTGGAACCATTTGGCGAATTGCTGGATAGGAACAAATTCATAGGGTACGCCGTAGAACTGGTGCCACGCGGCATGAACCTGGCGATTGCGCACGGCGGCAAGCCCGTCGAAGCCGGTGCGCTCGATCAGGGTTTGCAGCTTGGCGCGGGCCTTTTCGGGATCGGCACCTCGCCCGACATGCACGAAACGGTTGGTCTTGGATTCCGCCAGCCAGTTGGAGCCGGTAACGATGATTTGGGCCGGATCGGAGGCGATCAGCTGTTCGATGCTGATTTCGCCAAAGGTGGTGGAGATGATGTCGGAGGCAATATTATGCCCACCGGCGATATCGATCATTTGGCCGAAATTGGCAGGGCCAAAGGTGCGGCAGCAGCCACCTTCCGCATCATTGCCCGGTGCGCGTTCCATGAAGACAGCAGGGCGTTTCAAGTCCTTCACAGCGGCCAGCCGGTCGGTGACAATTGCAATCTGCTGGCGGCGATAGGCGATCAGCTCTTTCGCCTTGTCTTCTGCGCCAAAAATCTGGCCGAGGATTTCAATGGATTTCTCGGTATTCTTGTCAGGATCAAGGCGGAAATCGACATAGACGACCTGAATGCCCGCCGCTGCCGCTTTTTCCTCCAGCCCGCTTTCACGCGCCGCCTGTAACACTTCCAGATTAAGCGTCATCACATCGGGATGCAGGGCAATCGCTGCTTCCAAGCTGAAACCGCCCTGCGGCAGATAGCCGAATTGCGGCAGCTTGGCGATCTCAGGGAAGCGCTCGACATAAGCGGCGTAGCTGTCGGGGTCCTTTTTCACCATGTCATCGCGCCAGCCGACAATGGTGTCGAAGGTCTTGTCCCCGGCCAGCGCCGCGATGGTGTGGATCTGCCGGGCCTCGCCGACCAGAACCCGCTTGGCGGGCAGGTCGAGCGTCACGGTGCGGCCAGCGACATCGGTAATCTCGGCGGCTAGCGCAGGTGCGGCCATAAACGGCAAAAGGGCGACGAGCGCCCGCATGATCATTCTGAAAGTCATCAACAAACCTCTTTATATAAATTCCGGCGGCAAGTGCCAGCCGCCGGAAGCCTTTGAAAGTATTAGAGACCCGTGTTCAGCGAGACGAAATAGCCGGAACGGTAAGCAACCGGCAGGAAGCGCTCGTGCAGTTCCTTGAAAGTCGCTTCCGGGTCCAGATCTCCAAACAGCTCGGGATGCAACCATTTGGCGATCTGCTGCACGGCGACGAACTGGTAGGGATTGTTGTAGAACTGGTGCCAGATCGCGTGGACATTGCTATCCTTCACCGCTTTGATGTCGGTAAAGGCGGGGCGTTTCATCAGGTCGGCCAGCTTCTTGGTCGCCAGCGCCTTGTCGGCACCGGGGCCGACGCCCACCCATTTGCCGCCGGGGACATACAGTTCCCAATTGGCACCTGTGACGATCACCTGATCGGGGTTGGAGGCAATGATCTGCTCTGGATTGACGGTGCCGAACGTGCCGGGAATGATGGTTCCGGCCATGTTGACGCCACCAGCGAGCTGCACCATCTTGCCGAAATTCTCGTTGCCGAACGACATGCAGCAATCGTCGCTATAGCCACCGGCGCGTTCCATGAACACGACAGGCTTTTTCAGGTCTTTCGCGTTGGCCAGCGTCTCGGTGACGCGCTTGATCTGCGCATCGTGGAACTCAACGAACTCTTCGGCGCGCTTTTCCTTGCCATAGAGCTTGCCGATCAGCCGCATCGACGGGTCGGTATTTTCCATGGCCTTTTCGCGGAAATCGACATAAACGAGGGGAATGCCGACCTTGGCAAGCTTTTCGATATAGCCGCTTTCCTCGGTCGCCGACTTGGCGTCGATATTCATGATGATCACGTCAGGCTTCAGCGTCACGGCCTGTTCGATATCGAACGTGCCGTCCTTCATGCCGCCGAAGGTCGGGATTTTTGCCATCTCCGGGAATTTTTCCAGATAGGCATTGTATCCGTCCAGATCGGCCTTCTGGAAATCATCGCGCCAGCCAACGATGCGCTTGAACGGTGTTTCCGTGTCAAGAGCGGCGGTGAAATAGATCTGGCGGCCTTCGCCCAGGATGACCCGCTCCACAGGCACGCTGACCTCGACCTCACGGCCGGTAATATCCTTGATCTTCACCATCTCACCGGCGACTGCCACGCCGGACATCAGCGTGAGCGAAAATGCGGCTGCGCAAGCCACCCCATGAACGTTGAACACGTTTGCCTCCAAATATAATTTTCTGTTGTGTGAGCACGAAAGCGGAATGGCGTCCCCACCTGGTTCTTGTTTTCGTGACCCACACAGTGTTTCGCCGTGGATTTATGTTTTTATGACTTTAACAGTCAAGAAATATCTTTTAGAAGAATTCCAGAGATTTTGAGGGGTTTTTGCGGGCATGACGCAGACGGCAATGCAACAGAATTACAACCTGAAAGACGAGATCAAGGCCTATTGGTCGGCCCGCGCCGAAACCTTTGATAGCCAGCCGGGCCACGAAATCTTTTCAGAAGACGAGCGCGCTGCCTGGCATACGCTGATCCGCAAACATCTGGGGGTGGGCAACGTTGGCGCTGGCGAGGGTCGCAAGGTGCTGGATCTGGCGTCGGGCACCGGTGTCGTCTCGCATCTGCTGGATGATCTCGGGTTTTCAGTGACCGGCATGGACTGGGCCGAACCGATGCTGGAACGCGCCCGCGCCAAGGCCAAATCCCGAGGCCGCAATATCCGCTTCCTGATCGGCGATGCCGAAAACACCATGGAGGCGGAGGCAAGCTACGACGCCATCACCAACCGCCATCTGGTGTGGACGCTGGTCGATCCGCTCGCAGCTTTCAAGGAATGGCACCGCGTGCTGAAACCCGGCGGCAAGCTGCTGATCGTCGATGGCGATTTCGTCAATCCCAGCCCGCTTGCCAAACTCACCGGCCTGTTGGCCAGGCTGGCGTCACGCCTTGGCATCGGCAAAGCCGTTGCCCATCACGGCCCGGCATCGTCGCTGGTGGAAACCCACAGGAGCATTCTCTCACGGGTCTATTTTTCCCAAGGCGCCAGGGCTGACGCCGTGGTGGCCCTGCTGAAAGAGGCAGGTTTTTCCTCCGTAACGGTGGATACGGACCTGCGCGCCATCAACCGGGCGCAACGCGCCAATTTCGGATTTTTGAAGGGGTTGGAGAGGGCGACCCAGCATCGCTATGCGATTTGCGCGGTGCGGTGAGGCGGTGATCGGTGTTGTCGGGGCAGTCACTCAGGAGGACTCGGCAAAATCCTTCTCGAAGGCCTCGATAACCTGTTCGCAGGTCTTCTTCATGTCCAGCAGGGTAAACCGGATCAGCGGCGAAATTTCAGGAACGCCCAGTGGTTTGAAAACCGCGAAATGACTCTTTGGTGCGTCGCAGATGAAGATATCGAATAGGTCGTTATAATATTTCTGTTCGTTTTTCTCGCTCAGGTAGCTGACGAACCCGTACCGCTTGAACACCGTGAATGTGGGTCCAAAATATAGTTTTCCTCTTTTATTGTCGCCAATTTTTGCTTGATAGGGTCGGCTGACGTAATAGGATCCGGTCTCTATGTCGTCGCGAAGTATTCTGATCTTCTCGATCAGAAGTTTCATATGCTGTGGCTTGATCCGACGGGAGAAATAGCCGTCGAATTCACCAGAGAAAGTATAGATCAATTTGCCCTTTTTCGTCGTAGACATATTGAGATAGAAGGAAAAACCCCACTTGCCCCTGAACAGGCAGACCCGTTTGCAGAGCGTCTGCCCCCAGCTGTCAACAAAGGGCTGCACCAGGAGATAGACAGCAAAGGATGCCATGAGGAAGAGGATGACTTGCTGAAAGCCTGTCATAGAGATTGGATCCGCTTGCTGTTTACGACAGACATTTCTTCAAATTTGGCTTTTCGATGTCTGAGATAAGGTGGTGTCGCCAGCGGCTTAGCGGCAAAGTCGATACAAACACAAGAAATCTATTTAGAATTGCAATAATGAATGAAGCAATCTAAAAGAGCGTGTCTGGAAGGCCAAAAGAATGGCATGAGATGGTGCTACTGGCTCGCGGGCATTACAGCTGCGGAACGGCGACACGGTCCAAGGTTGACATTTGCCCTAAGCAAGCGCTTTAATGGCAACATGATCAACACGCGCACAACCATTTCCTGCACGTATTTTTGGGCCTACCGGTAGCCGGCGGCCTGACAGATCATTGTGTCAACAGGCCGCCGTCAGGCGGCCTTGTTGTTTGAACGAGCTTCCCTGACGGCGGTATTTCAAGAGGGAAGCAGCCATGACTGAAGATAGCGACATTACCCTGCCAAGACCTGCAATGGTCAGCATTCGCAATGCCCAGCCCGGCGATCTGCCGGAGTTGAACGAGATGATCGCGGCCTTGGCCGCCCATCACGGCGATGCCTCGGACATGACCCCGCAAACGCTGAAACGCGACCTGTTCGGCCCCATGCCGTGGATCACAGCACTTGTGGCCGATGGTGGTGAACAGTTGATCGGCTATGCCATCCTGATGCCGCTTTACAGGGCCAATGAGGGAAAGCGCGGCATGGAAATGCTGCATCTCTATGTGCGTGACGGTCAGCGGGGCAATGGCATCGGCCATCACCTGATTGCCCGCGCCCGCGATGTAGCGCGCCAGTCCGGCTGCGATTACCTTTCGGTGTCCGCCGCCACCGGCAATTTCGCCGCCCATCGCTTCTACGAGCAGATGGACTTCTCCGCCCGGCCTGTGACCGGCATGCGCTATATTCAGGCGCTGGCCTGAAAAACTGGCCTGAAAATGTTGGAGAGAACGGGAGAGACAAGATCATGGCACGCATCGCCATCGCTTTGGCTGAGGATTATGCCGATTGGGAAATTGCTCTGTTGACCGCAATGTCGCGCAGCTTTCTCGATGTGGATATCGTTTACGCTTCACCGGATGGTGCGCCGGTCACCTCCATGGGTGGATTGAAGGTGACACCGGATTGTGCCTATGCCGCGCTGAAAGCCGATACTTTCAATGCGCTGGTCATTTCGGGCGGGATGAGTTGGGAAAAGGGAAATGCGCCGGATCTCTCCGGCCTCGTGGATGATTTTCGCATCAACGACAAGCTGATTGCCGGAATTTGTGCCGCCGCAAGTGCGTTGGCTGGCACCGGCATTCTCAATGGCGTTTCACATACCGGCAACGGTCTCGCCGCACATAAGGCCTACGCCGCCTATCTCGGGGATGCGCGTTACAAGGATCAGCCGCAGGCCGTTTCGGATGGTGGCGTCATCACCGCAGCCGGCACCGCGTCCTTCACCTTCACGGTGGAAATCCTGAAAGCCCTTGATCTCTGGGTGCCAGAGGTTCAGGCGGAAATGGACGGTTTTGCCGCCGAATATTCCTGACCGCTTTCGGTAGGCGCGGGATGTGGCTTCTGCAACAACGGCCCTTTTTTTCGCAGACTCGAAGACGGCTCTGCCGCTCACGGCCCTTTATCTCCGGATATGCCTCGGGCAAGCCCGGCCAATTATATTAGACCTTCTTGAAGAAGGTGAAAGTGACGATATCGCATGACTTCGGCAATGCTCAAGAAAACCGACCAAACAAGGGCTGAGACGCTCGCCATGGAAAACCGGCGGATAGAAAGCGCCATCCGCAGCCTGCTGGATCGGCATTCCGACCCGGCTCTGCATCGCTGGGTGCGAGAAACCGTGAGGACATTTGAGGCGCGGCTTGCCGGTATCGTCGATCCGTCCGAGCGCGACCAGGCCCGCCATGCGGCGCTGGTGCTGATCAGGACAACGTTGCAGGAATGGTCGAGAAACCCGGTTTCGCAGCACTAAAGCTAAAGCCGCCGCGTAAAAGTGTATCTCGGTTTTCCGATAACGACACGCAATTAAACAGAGATCACAAAATGTGCGAGCGGCTATAAAACATCGCGCCCCGTTTTGTTCATCATACGGTTTTTCCTAGTTTTGATGCTGGTGATAGTTAAGTTAGGACCATGGAGGCTCGTCCTTTTTCGCCAGTGTGGAATGTGTTTTAAGTGAACGTTCCCCATCAAAGTGAGTGCCCAATGACATCATATCTTATGGACCTTCGCGGTTTGATCGGAAACCGCTTAATTTTACTCCCTTCTGTTGCGGGCGTCATTCATGACCATACCGGCAAGTTGCTTTTGCAAGAGAAGGCATCAGGGGAGGGGTGGAGCCTCCCTTCTGGCGCAATCGAACCCGGCGAAACGCCGCAGGACGCCGTCATCCGGGAGGTAAAGGAAGAGACTGGCCTCGTCGTCTCCTCAACCGGCATTCTGGGCGTTTTTGGTGGACGTGAGTTTCGGTACGTCTACCCGAATGGCCATCAAGTCGAGTATGTGGTGACGTTGTTTAAGTGCCGGGTGCATGAAGGCGGGGGCAAGTGGACGGATACTGAGACAAAATCACTTCGATATTTTGCCATCGATGACATGCCGTCCCTCGCGTTGCCTTATCCTCTTCCGGCTCTGTTCTCGTAGATAGTGCAGCTTAGCGGAAATCACATTTCCAAACGAATCTCACTTCGCTGGAATGGCCTTGAGATAGGCGGCAATCGCTGCGCGGTCTTCGGCGGGCAGTTCGGCGAGGTTTTTCTGCACCTCGACCATCGAGCCGCCGACACTGTCGAAATCGGGGGTGAAGCCGGTTTCCAGATAGCTGGCGATTTCGTCTTTTGACCATTTACCCATGCTGTCGGAGCCGGGGGTGATATTGGGGATGCGGCCTTCGCCTTCCGGGTTTGGCCCACCGGCCAGCCATTGATCCGCCTTCAGCCCGCCGATCACGTTGCGGGGCGTATGACATTCGCCACAATGGCCGGGGCCTTCGACCAGATATTGGCCGCGCTGGATCTGCGCATCCGCAGAGGCCAAGGTGACCCTCGGTTTATCGTTTAGAAACAGCAGTTTCCAGCCGGTCAGCGCAAGACGTTGATTGAAGGGAAAGCCCAGCTCATGCGGGGGCGCGACATTGCCGCTGACGGGCAGGGTTTTCAGATAGCCATAGAGATCGGCCACATCCTGCGGCTTCATCCGCGCATAGGATGTATAGGGAAAGGCCGGATAGAGATTTTCGCCGGAAGGACCGATCCCACGGGTGACGGCATCGCCAAATTCGGCCAGCGTCCATTGACCGATCCCGGCCTTCGGGTCCGGCGAAATATTGGGAACGTGAAAGGTGCCGAACTGGGTTTTCAGCGCCACGCCGCCAGTCAGCAGCAGGCGCGCATCGCCGGTTGCACCGGGTGCCGCATGGCAGCTGGAACAGCCGCCAGCAAAAAACATCCGTTTGCCATTGGTAAGGTCGGGTGCCGTGGTCGCGGCCCAGACGGTGGCGGGCTGGCGGTGCGGTGCCACGGCAAACACATAGGTGCCGACCAGTGCTACACCCACGACGAGCGCCGCTGCGATGCCGAATTTTGCCGTTCCAGCCATGCTCATCCCCAATTTCTTTATATATCAAACCCGCCCGGGTGGCCCGGACGGGTCTCTACATGGGATGCAATTATTTCTTCAGCCTGAACGTCTGGTGGCAATCGCCGCAAGTGCCGCCAATGCTTTTCAGCGCCGCACCAACGCCAGCCTGATCAGCGGGCAGGGTGGCGAGCTGGGTGGCGGCTGCGGTTTCAAGCGCCTTGGCCTTGGTCTTGAAGGTGGCCGGGTCTTCCCAGATCTTCGGGCTGGCTTCCGTGTTGAGGCCGGTCTCGGAGCCCTTGGGGAACTGTTCCGGGAAAGCCTTGGCAACCTCTTCCATCGTGGTCAGCGAGGTCTTGACCACCGCTGCGTCATAGGGCTTTTCGCCCTTGGCGATAGCGGCCAGCTGGCCCATGGCACCGCCGACTTTCTTCATCATTCCAGCGCGTACCACCTGCGGCTCATCAGCGGCGCTGACCGCGCTGCTGATGCCCGCGCCAAGACAGAGACCAATGGCGGCCATTGTTGCAAGCTTCCTCATGCCAAGCCCTGATATCATCGTCATTCTCCTGTTGATGGCCGAACCTGCGGCGTTTTTCACACGTGATATTCTCTTCAATTTCGGTCACCGCATTTTGATGGTAAATCAAATAGCAAATAAAGTCACAAGAGAGTGATGTTTGCGATGGTTAAATATCTGATATAACAATCATATCAGCAACCCTTTCAATCGCCGTGTCACCTGATCGGCAAGAGCCTGTCTTCCTCGCGGCCAAAGCCTTGAAGGCTAAGCGCGTCTGTCGCAAGGGTCAGAATTGAAAAGGCGGTGTCCTCTTCGCCATCCACCATGCCTTTCAGGGTGATGAAATGGGTATCGCCGATCAGGCCATAGCCGCCACGGTGGTCATGCCCGTTGATATAGGCGATGGCAGCGGGTGATGCGGCGATCACGTCGGCCACCTCCTGCGCATTCCAAAGGGCGTGGTCGGTGAAGGGATGGAGCGGATAATGGCCGAAGACGATGGCCTTTTCCCCTGCGGCATGCGCTAGCGTCAGGCGGCTTTCCAGCCAGTCGATCTGCGGCTGGCTGATGGCGGCGTTCCAGTCCTGGGCATTGGCCGCATCTTTTGCCTTCAGCGCGAGGAGCTGGCGCACTGCCACTTCCCTGTCGGGATCGTCGCGCGCCACCGAGAAGGTGGAGATTTCACAGCCATCGGTGAAGATCAGCCTGATACCGTTGATCACCCTGTCGAAGTAAGGGGCAGGCATGCCCAGTGCATCGCGCACCATCGGTTTTTGAGCGTCAGAGACCGCGAAATCGTGATTGCCGGACAGGGTGATCAGCGGGTGGCGCAGACCTTCCAGCACTTTCAGAGCAGGGGCAAAATTGCGGAAATCCCGGTCGATCAGGTCGCCCAGCAGCAGCACGGCATCCAGCGTCTGTTCGTTGAACACGTCGATGGCCGCCTGCATCTTGGCGAGGCTCAGGGCATAATAGCGGTTGGCGGTCAGGTTGGGCGGCAGATCGGCATATTGCGGATCGGCGATCAGCCCGAGACGAAGTTTGGGCATGGGAGTGCGCATCGCGGTCGGTTTCATTTATCGTCGAATTATGCCCCGGCTATAACAGCAGCATGACGGCGGCGGGCTTGCACTGTGGATGACGGGAGAATACATCGGCGCACTTTCATTGGAGTGCTCTCATGTCATCGATCACACTCTCCCGCATCTGCCGCGCCGACGGGGCGGATCTGGTGGCGGCCAATCTGGCCAGCCGCGATTACCATGCGCCCTGGGCGGCGCCCTTCACCGATCTCGATGGTTTCGAGGCCTATCTCAGCCAGACGATCAGCAGCGCCAATATTGGTTTGATTGCCCGAGAGTCAGACAGTCACGGTGTGGTCGGGGTCTTTACCCTGAGTCAGATCGTGCTGGGCAATTTCAGAAGCTGCTATCTCGGTTATTACGGCATGGCTGCCTTTGGCGGGCGCGGATTGATGACGGAAGCGCTGAACGCGGTCATTGCCCATGCCTTCACGGAGGTGGGCCTGAACCGGATCGAGGCCAATATCCAGCCGGAAAACCTGCGCTCGATTGCGCTTGTCGCGCGCTGCGGCTTTGAAAAGGAAGGCTTTTCCAGGCGCTACCTGAAAATCGGCGGGGAATGGCGCGATCATGAGCGCTGGGCCAAGATGTCAGGATAAAGCGTGGCAGCATAAAGAAAAGGCGCAGCGGGGATGCCGCTGCGCCTTTCATTTGACCTTATGTCAAGCGGATCAAGCGGCCTTCAGGGTCGCGATCGAATCCTTGGCGCCCTTGACGGCAGCGGCCTTGGCTTCTTCGCCCATGTTGACGCCTTCGGCGATCACGAAGTCCAGATCGGTGATGCCGAGGAAGCTGAAGACGCCCTTCAGGTAGGTTTCGGCATGTTCGAGCGGAGCCGCAGGGCCCTGACTGTAGATGCCGCCGCGCGAGATGGCAACGACCACCCGCTTGCCGCCGCACAGACCTTCAGGACCGGCAGCGCCGTATTTGAAGGTCTTGCCGGCAACGCTGATACGGTCGATCCAGGCCTTGAGCTGGCTCGGAATGCCGAAATTGTAGAAGCCAACGCCAATGACGACGACGTCGGAGGTGAGGAACTGTTCCAGCACCTCGCCGCCCAGCGCCAGATCGGCCTTGGTGGCTTCGTCATTGCTTGCATCGTAATTGCCCATGGCAGCCGCCAGCGTCAGGCCGGACAGATGCGGAAGCGGATTGGCGGCCAGATCGCGGTAGGTGACGTCGAGGCCAGCGGTCTTTTCGCTGAGGGTCTTCACAATCGACGCCGACAGGTCGCGGCTGACGGAATAGGGGCCAAGCACGCTGGAATCGAGATGCAGAAGTTTCATGGTCATCGACCTTTCCTTGTGGTATAAAATCAATACTGGCACACTTATGGTAACTGCCAATCGAGCGCAAGGAGGCACAGACTTGGAACTCGGGAACATCGATGTAACCACATCCGAACCGACATCGGCGCCGGAGGTTTCCATGGCGGCTGTCAACCAGCGCAGCAGCTGCGAGGCTGTTAACAGCGTGCTGACGCGCATCGGTGACAAATGGAGCGTGCTGATCGTCATGATGCTGGCCAGCGGCCCCCTGCGTTTCAACGAGTTGAAACGGCGGATCGGCAGCATTTCCCAGCGCATGTTGACACTAACGCTGCGCGGACTAGAGCGGGATGGGCTGGTAAAGCGCACCGTGTTTCCGACAATCCCACCCAGAGTGGATTACGAATTGACCGATCTCGGCCAATCCCTGCGCCAGCCGATCGAGGCGCTTGGCCACTGGGCCTTCGACAATTACGCATGCATCGCAAAGGCCCGTGACAGTTTTGATAAGGCGGCAAAGAAGCAAGGCGTCAGGAAGCCCTGATCTGCTTTGCCATGTTGACGCCGGTGACACGAAAGCCACCATATTCATAGATATGCCGGGCGCGGTCGTTGTCGGCAGCAACCCGCAGCTTGATTTCGCGGTATCCTTCCTCCGCCAACAGGGTTTCCAGGGCGGCAAGGGCTTGTTTGCCTTGGCCCGTGCCGCGATGGGCCGGAAAAAGATAGAAATCGAGGATGAATACGGATTTCGCCGTTTCGTCGAAGCGATACCAGAGATAGCCGATCGTCTGCTGCTGCTTGTCAACAATGTTAAGCAACGCATGATCAGGAGTTTTCGGGCCGTGCGGCAGGCTTTGAGCGATCTCGTGTTCCGCGCGTTTTAACGCCTCGCCCTCAGTGACATTATAATTGAGGGCGATTTCGGCAGCGTAATCCGCAATGAAATAGTTGAGGTAGTGACTGTAGTCCTCGTCGGACATCCCTGTGAATTTAATCATTTTCCCCTGCGCCGCTTGGGTCTGCTCAATGAAAAAGGCCCGGAGCAACGAGCCGCCGGGCCTTATTATCGTCGGTAATCTGGTATCGCCGATTACTTGGTGGCGGCTTCGTAAAGCTCGGCCACGTAATCCCAGTTGATCAAGCTATCAACGAAGGCTTCCAGGTATTTCGGGCGGGCGTTGCGGTAGTCGATATAGTAGGAATGTTCCCAGACATCGACACCGAGGATTGGCGAGGCGCCATGGATCAGCGGGTTTTCGCCATTCGGGGTCTTGGAAATTTCCAGCTTGCCGTCCTTGACGGAGAGCCAGGCCCAGCCGGAGCCGAACTGGGTGGTGCCAGCGGCGATGAAGTCGGCCTTGAACTTGTCGTAGCCGCCGAGATCGGAGGCAATCGCTGCTTCCAGCTTGCCGGGCAGCTTGGTGCCGCCGCCGTCTTTCTTCAACCAGTTCCAGAAATGCACGTGGTTATAATGCTGGCCGGCATTGTTGAACAGACCGGCATTCTTGCCATAGGACTGCTTGACGACTTCCTCCAGCGAAAGCCCTTCAAGACCCGAATCCTTTAGCAGATTATTGCCGTTGGTGACATAGGCCTGATGATGCTTGTCGTGGTGGAATTCCAGCGTTTCGGCCGACATGAACGGGCCGAGTGCATCGTAAGCGTAGGGAAGTGCGGGAAGTTCGAAAGCCATGATGAAACTCCTCTGGCATCGCTTAATTGAAATCGCGAGATGACGGGAACATAGGAGGGCGTTGTTAAAGAGGCAACCTTCCAAATGAGAAATTGTTCCTCATCGCGCTGTTACGAACGGCCTGAAAATTGCCTGGCCTGTTGCATATGCCTGAAGCCGAAAATGCTTGAGAAAAAAATGATGCCACAGACATCAAACACGGACACGAGTTGAGATATTTAAAAGTATAATACGAACGATCACTTTCAGCGGCTCTTCGTATGATCCAAAAACCGGTTCTTACCCTTTGGTCCGATGCCCTATAACGCTTATTGAACGAGGGCTGAAAATGTGCGGTTGGTGTTGGACGCGGTGGCGCAAAGCCATGCCGTTTTGGCAAAGCTGATGGTGGGAATGTTAAAGCTGAAATCAAATGGTCCGATAAAGAAGGTTTTGTCGGGATTTTTGCTGAGATTGAATTTTACATCCAGATAGTTCTTCTCGACGATGGTCTCGGGCGAAAACCGGGTTGAGGGCTGTCCATGAACCAGTGCAAAATGACAGAGATTCAAAGAGATCGTGGTGATTTCCAGATCTCGGGGAATGGGCTCTCCCGGTCCATTAATGGCTGATAAACTGCCGCGATTGACATGTCCAATCACCCGGCCGTTGATCACTTCTACATTGCCGGAAATCTCAAAGCGGATATTGGGCCGAATTGTCTGGCTGAGCGCAAAGGATTTGCGAGCTACATTCTTTTCCGTGACGTTCAACGGCGTGGTTTGCGGGGGATTTTGAAAGAACCTCTCCAGGGGGTTGGGGGCCATGACCACAGCGGCCCCAATGAAGAGTAGCGCGAAAGCCGTGCATCCCAAAGTATAGAAGATACAGGATGCGGCGCTGATCTGGGGGCTGCCACGACCGTTGATCAGCGAGGTCAGCCCCGCCAATCCACCCGCAGTGAGCAAGGTATACAGCGATATGTAAGAGTTCTTGATAAAATCTGGCAAACGCTCGAAATTTTCATCACCTAAAAACTTGCCGGCCATAGTGACGATGAAAATCACCATGGCAACGGAAAGCAGAAGAATAATTGTCGCCTCCAGCAATCCTCCCGACTCGCGTCGTCGAACGGCATGAATGCTTGGTAGTTTACTACCTTTGGCTGAATCAACTTGCGCCATCACACATCCTCGGCTGTGCCCGAGAAACAAAAATGTTATATATATAGCTAACATACAATTTATATTTAAGCAATATAATTAAAACCTATGCGCGAACATTCAGAAATCAGTCGTCATAAATATCGGTGTCGGGCAAATTATCTATGGCAAATCCGCGTGCTTCTCGGGCGATGCGACATTCAGGGTCGCCGGGCATGCAATCGCGGCAGACCTGCGGACGAACGTCGTAAACTCCACAGCCGACATGCTTGCCAAGTTCGCCGGTCAGTGCCGCGCAGCGGCCTTTGCCCGCCGCATCGACGTCAAATTTCATGCCGCTCAGATCCGCTGCCACGAATTCATCAGGGATCTTTGCCAGCTGCTCGTCGCTCTCCAGCGAAAATCGTGGCCAGTCAGCCTGATAGGCGCAACAGGCGCCGCAGGTCTGGCAATCGAAAATTTCGGGCGGTGAGGTTTCCAGCATGATTTGTCTTAGAGTCTGTCAGGTTCATATTGAACCAGACAGGCTCACGCTTTTCTTATTTTCGTTTGTCTTTTCGGGAAAACCGTTTTCCACTTTTCCCTAGAAACTCTAGCACAAAAGCATCCGGAGCGGAATTGTTTCTGGCCAAAAAGCAGAAGGACGCCATGAGGCAGTTTGCTGGAATTCATACACGCTAAAACAACCAAAGGTTAGGGATTGGCGGTTACCATGCGCGCCTGTTCTTGAGGATTATCAATGGAAGAGAATGCCATCACGCCGTGGGTCGACATCGGAGACTATGAGGCGATGACGCTTGCCATGGAGAATATGGGGGTGGCCGTCGCCCTGATGCGATTGGACGGGAGCCTGTTGTTTGCCAACAAGCCGTTTCGAACATTGCACGATTATGCCGCGCATCTGGCCCCAGCTGGTGGCTTCAGCGATCTTGTCCAGTCCGGGGCGCTCGCCCATTGGAATATCGATCCGGCCCGGTATTTTCAAACCCTGGTCGAGCGTCTTGTCGATAATGGCGGTCTGTGCCGGGATCAGCTCGAAATTGGCGACCGGATCATTGCGGTGGAAGACCGGCTGATCGAAGACCGGATGATCCTTTCGGTGCAGCAGGATATTACCGAGCAGATCGTCGCGGCACGTCGGCTGGCCTATCTTGCCAGCCACGACATTCTCACCGGCCTTGCCAACCGCGCCAGCGTCGAGGCTCAGCTTGATCGGTTGACGGCCATCAAGAGCGAGGGCAGAGGTCGGTTTGCGGTGCTGATTGGCGATCTCGATCTGTTCAAGGTCATTAACGATACCTATGGCCACGCGGCTGGCGATGCGGTGTTGCAGGAAATGGCCTGCCGCTTCCGAGCTGTCCTCGGCCGCAACGATTTCGCCGCCCGGCTCGGTGGCGACGAATTTCTGTTTCTTTGCAATGATGACGATGCGCCGGACGCCAACGCCGAAAGGCTTGCGCAGCAGCTGATCGCCTGCGCCGACCAGCCAGTGGTCTTCGAGGGCAAGTCCTTATCCCTCGGCATCAGCCTTGGTTATAGCCTGTTTCCAGACCATGGAACGCAGACGGCGCAATTGACGCGCGCCGCCGATATCGCCCTTTACCGCGCCAAGAGCCAAGGCCGTGGCCGTCTGGTTCGCTTCGACCAGGGGGAGAACGGCTGAAGCAATTCTATCCGTGGCTCACATATCGCTTCCGGACCGCGCCCAATCCATATAAAGATCCAGTGCCTTGCGGGTCACGGGGCCTTCCTGGTAATCGCTGCCGTCCAGCCTCGAAACCGGGGCGATCTTCGAATAATTGCCGCTGGTGAACACTTCGTCGGCACCGAGGAAATCGGCGACGCTGAGCGTGACTTCCTGCACATCGAAGCCCGCCTGGCGCAGCAGGGTGATGACACGCGAACGGGTGATACCCGCCAGGAAGGTGCGGTTGGGGATTGGGGTCAGCACCACGCCGTCCTTGACCATGAAGATGTTGGAGGAGGCGGTTTCCGCCACATTGCCATTCATGTCCAGCGCCAGCGCATTGTCAAAACCACGGGCGCGGGCCTCGAGAATCATCCGGCCGGAATTGGGATAGAGGCTACCAGCCTTGGCATCGGTCATCGCGCATTCCGGCGAGGGGCGACGGAAGGGGGAGACGGTCAGCGTGTGCGGCGTGGCTGTGTGCATCGGCGCCTCGAACAGGCAGAGCGCAAAGCGGGTGGAGGCAGCATCCGGGGCAACGACCGAGCCCGGCGCGCCATGTTCAGCCCAATACATCGGCTTGATATAGATCGCCGTCTTGCCATCGAACTTGGCAACCCCTTCGCGCGCCAGCCGCTCGATTTCCTCGGCGCTCATGGTTGGCTGCATATGCATGGCCAAAGCTGAACGGTTGATCCGCTGGCAATGCAGGTCGAGGTCGGGCGCGATCCCGTCGAACCAGCGCGCGCCGTCAAACACCGTCGAGCCCAGCCACATGGCATGGGATGTCGGCCCGATCAGCGGTGGATTGCCCGACAGCCATTCGCCATCGACATAGGTCCAGGTGGGGGTGCGCGGGGTGGTATCGACGGTCATTCTCAGTCTCCGGATCGTATTTGGCGGCAAAAGACAAGCTGCACCGCGCAACGTCAAGGAGAAAATGCAAAGGGCATGCAGCACTTGCCCCCAAAAATGGCCGGTCTGCCACCATGGTCTCGGACAGACGGCGCGTCTTGCGAAATTTTTCTATAAAAACAGTGGCATGACGATCAGTCGTTGCAGAGTTCACCGATGGATTCGGTGTTTTACCATAAAAGTTGTGATTGATTTTTTTACTACCTAAGGAAAGTGTAGCCTTTTCGCGATTCCCTTGCTTTTCTTAAGGAGATTTCATGCAAAGTGCTCGATGGCGTTGCCTTGCGGCCGCCGCTTTCCTTGGCCCGATATACCCAGCTCTGGCGCAGGATGCCGTGCAGGTTGCAAGCCCCCCTGCCGCAGAAGAAGCATTTGGCAATCCGCCGGTGCTGGGGCAATCGGCTGTTGCACCCAAGGGCACGCTTTACCGGGCGCTGCCATCCGCCACGCCGCAGCCCCATGCCGGGCGCGAACAGGTGCTCGACCTCAAGGTCGTCTATACGGAAGGCAGGATCCGCAAACCGGGTGGGTCGCCGGATAACCCTTTCGATCGCGTGCGCCTGCGCAGTTATCAAGGCACCAATGTCGATCCCGACCACCCCTTCGTCGCTCCAACCATCGAAGCCATGCCGGGCGACACTATTCGGGTCAGGCTGGACAACCAGCTGCCGGCAGACCCGTCCTGCACATCCAGCGATACATCGGTGGATGTGCCCCATTGCTTCAACGGCACCAATCTTCACAGCCACGGCCTTTGGGTCAGCCCGACCGGCAATAGCGACAATGTGCTGCTGTCGATCAATCCGGGCATGAGGTTTGAATATGAATATAATATCCCGGCCGATCATCCGGCGGGCACGTTCTGGTATCACCCGCATCGCCATGGCTCTACCGCCTTGCAGGTTGGCAGCGGCATGGCGGGGGCGCTGATCATTCGCGGCGACCGTCCGCCGACAGACAAGACCAATGGCGACCTCGACACCTTGGTCAAACCATTTCCGGAACGGCTGCTGGTGTTCGAGCAGATCCCCTATGCCTGCCTGACAAAGGACGGCAAGCTGAAGCAGACATTTGTCCCTGATCCCAAAGACCCGAAAAAGGGAAAATATGTCATCGACTGGACCTGCGAGAAGGGTGAAGTGGGCGAGGTGATTTCCTACGACCAGTTCACGCCCTCGAGCTGGGATGATTCCGGCCGCTTCACGACGGTCAATGGCCGGGTGCGTCCGGTGTTTGCCAATGCTGAAACGGGCAAGACCGAGCGCTGGCGCCTGGTGCATGCGGGCGTGCGCAACACGATCCAGGTCGAGTTCCACAAAATGAACACCACGGATTTCTTCAAGCGGGAGCGCAGCACCGATGCGGATGGAGAAGACCGGTTCGCCAATGACCTGTGCACTGGCCAATCGGTGCCTTACGTCGTGGCGGCTTCCGACGGGCTGACCATGGAGCAGGGCCAGGTGCGCAAGGATATTACCCTGCAACCCGGCTATCGCAACGACCTGCTGGTGAATTTCCCGGAAGACGGTCTTTACTGCATCGTCAACCCGCCAACCGACGCTGCCAATTCCGTCACGCGCACGCAGCAGGCCCGCTCAGTTCTCGGCTTCGTCCGGGTCAAAGGGGGCAAGGGCGCGCCAGCAGCGGGTGATCCGATTACCGAGATCAAAAAACAGCTGATCGCCAATGCCAATGCCTTCTACACGCCAGAGGTCGCCAATACGGTGGTCGCTGATCTGAACGATGGGCTGAAGCTGACGAAATTCATTCCCCATCCGACAGTTGCCGACGAAGAAGTTGCCGGCCAGCCAAAGCAGGATCTGGTGTTCTTCATCAATCTCGGTCCGGGCGGTAATGGGCCAAATGGCTTCCAGGTCGGTAAGAATTTCAATGTCGTGCAAAACGATGTCGGCGTCTATGTGCCAGACGGCGCCAAGGCTTACGATCCTAATGTGGTTGATCGCAAACTGGTGTTGGGGACAGCGCAGGAATGGGAGTTACGCTCCTATTTCGTCAGTCATCCCTTCCATATCCACGTCAATCCCTTCCAGATCGTCCGCATTCTTCGCCCCGACGGCAAGGATGTCAGCGGGCTGGACGCCAAGGAACTGGACGGATTGGATTCCCAATATGCTGGCCTGAAAGGTGTGTGGAAGGATACGCTCTGGATCAAAAGCAATGTCAACAATCCGCTGACAGCAGTCGATGCCGCCTGGCTGAACGGCGATCTCAGCCGCAAGTCGATTCCCGATGCCCCCGATGCCCCCGATACCCCCGATGCCGCAAAGCCGCAAGGCGTCTACCGCATCTTCATCCGCACCCGTTATGAACGCTATATCGGCGAATTCGTCCTGCATTGCCACATCCTCGACCATGAGGACCAGGGCATGATGCAAAATGTCTCCATCGGCCTGCCCGACGGTGCGGGCGGATTGGCAAACGCCCATCATCACGGAAGTTCACCAGAGAGTAAGTAGACCTTTGCTCTCGTAACCGGAATTGATGCGACAAACTGTTTCCGCCGTCCCTCGGGATGGCGGAATTGTTTCATTTCAGTGGAGGGACAATAATGCACCATTAGAAACCGGGATCAAACATCCACCTGCGGGAATTGATGGTGGCAGCTGTATCGAAGTCACTACGGCAATAGATGCTGAAAAAGCACCGAATGATGATCGGCCAAATTTGGTTGTATAGTATTAAAAAATCCATTAAAAGTAGAAATCCATAGACCGCTCTGCTATCGAAGCATCGCGCCAGGCTTTAGGCGCGGTTTCTTATTGTGGAGGTTCAAGTGACTCTTAAAAACATTGGTTCGGCTGCATTTCCTCACGTCTTTCTACGCTATGATGGGCAAGGTCATGTTTTGCCGGATGGACAAGGCGTTGGTACGGCGAATTGCCAGTTCTATGCCGGTCCCTGGGAGGCTTTTCATATTGATATTGTCGCCGATGGCAGCGTAACTATCCGTTCCAGCCAGTTTCCAGAGATTTACCTTCGGATGGATGGTCGCAATGTCAGTTACGGCCAAGATGAGGGCGGTGGTCTTGTCAATGGCCAGACAGGCGCTCCTGGCCCGTATGAACACTTCGTTCTGGTTCCGCAGGCCGATGGTACCGTCGCTATCCAGTCAAAGGCGTTCCCGGGCATCTATCTTCGCCTTGACGGCTCGGGTGTCACCAAATTCGAAGATGCAGGTTCCGGAAAAGTTAATGCTCAGATCGGTGTCGGTCCCTGGGAGAAATTCCACATCGTCGATGCTGCAAAATAAGGAATTCGGACTGACATGCGGCACTTGAAGCGGTGACCGAACAATCGGCTGTAAGCAACGCAATTTAGAGCATCGTACAGAAAACCGGAATCAGCACGATACTCTCAGTTTTTGTTTGTGCATCGGATTTATCCGAAAACCGGTTTCCACTTTTCGGTCCGATGCTGTCGCTGTCAGTAAATCGAATAAAGTCTACATGTATAGAGCGTCCGCCTGTTCTCACCTGCGGGCGCTCATTCTGTTTAGCAATTATGCAACAAATATAAGGAGCTACAGCGAACCTTTGTGCGCCATATATGGCGCACGGCGCTGTAGGAAGCGGATTATTAGTGATCTGAGATCGCTCTCACATCTTCCCCGCCACCTTCACCGCAAAGGCATATTCAAACGCCACCTCTTCCAACCGCTGAAACCGCCCGGATTTGCCGCCGTGGCCGGCGGACATGTTGGTTTTCAGCAGATATGGTCCGGCATCGGGTGCGTTTTCGCGCAGTTTGGCCACCCATTTGGTTGGTTCCCAATAGGTGACGCGGGGGTCGGTGAGGCCGGATAGGGCGAGAATGGGCGGATAGGATTTTTTGCCTACGTTGTCATAGGGGCTATAGGCGGCGATCCAGCGGTATTCTTCTTCTGACTCGATCGGGTTGCCCCATTCCGGCCATTCGGGAGGGGTTAGCGGCAGGGTATCATCAAGCATGGTATTGAGCACGTCCACGAAGGGGACGGCGGCGATGATGCCGGCGAATTTTTCTGGCGCCATATTGGCAACGGCGCCCATCAACATGCCGCCAGCTGAGCCGCCTTCGGCGATGATCTTGTCATAGGCGGTGAAGCCTTCTTTCACCAGATGATCGGCGGCGGAGATGAAGTCTTTGAAGGTATTGACCTTATTCTCCATCTTGCCGTCTTCATACCATTGAAAGCCCTTGTCCTTGCCGCCACGGATATGGGCGATGGCATAGACGAAGCCTCGGTCGGCCAGCGACAGGCAATTGGTGTTGAAACCAGCCGGAATGGTCATGCCGTAAGCGCCGTAGCCATAAAGCAGGCAGGGGGCGGAACCATCCAGCACGGTATCCTTGCGATAGAGCAGCGTGACCGGCACATCGACGCCATCATGCGCCTTGGCGAACACCCGCCGGGTCACATAGTCCTCGGCTTTGTGGCCTGAGGGGACTTCCTGGGTTTTCAGCAGCACCCGCTCGCGCGTCACCATGTTATAGTCATAGAGCTGGCTGGCCGTCGTCATCGACGAATAGGAAAAGCGGATGACGGTGGCATCATATTCGGCAGCGCCTGACAGACCAAGCGAATAGGCTTCCTCGGCAAAATCGATGGCGTGTTCTTCACCGGTCTCGCGGTCGCGAATCATGATGCGCGGCAGGCCATCGCGGCGTTCCAGCCACAGCAGATGTCCGGCAAAGGCCATATGCGACAGGATAAGACGGCCCGGCACATGAGGAACGAGGTCTTTCCAGTTGTCCTTGCCCGGCGCACCAACCGGCGCTTCCATGATCTTGAAATCCTTGGCACCGTCGGCATTGGTCAGGATGTAGAACACATCGCCGCCCTCGGTCATCGAATATTCGACGCCTTCCTCGCGCTCAGCCACCAGCTTAGGTTCTGCCGTCAGATCTTTGGTGGAGAGCAGCCGGTATTCCGAGGTCTCGTGATCGTGGATGTCGATATAGATAAAGTCGTCGAGCAGCGACCCGCCGACCCCCATGAAGAAGCCGGGGTCCTTTTCCTCATAGACCAGCCGGTCGGAGGATTGCGGCTCGCCGATAATATGGTGGAAGACTTTGGACGGACGGTGGTTTTCATCCTGAAGCGTATAGAAAAAGCTCTTGCCATCGGGTGCCCAGACGCCGCCGCCTGCGGTATTGTCCAGCACGTCGGCGAGGTCTTCGCCGGTTTTGAGATCGCGGATGCGCAGCGTGTAATATTCCGACCCCTTGTCGTCATAGCCCCAGATGCCACGGGTGTGATCATTGCTATGGTCGATGCCGGACAGGCGGAAATAATCCTTGCCCGCCGCTTCCTTGTCGCCATCCAGCAGCAATTCGCGCAGGCTCTCGTCCTTCGGGTCGCCGTCGCGTGGAATGCGGAAATAGCGCGGCTGCTCGCCACCGGTCACGAAAGCCGAACCGTAAGCATAAGGGCCATCCTTCATCGGGATGGAGCTGTCATCCTCCTTGATCCGGCCTTTCATCTCGGCAAACAGCTGCTGTTGCAGTGGCTTGGTATCGGCCATGGCCGCGTCCATATAGATGTTTTCGGCCTCCAGAACTGCGCGGATCTCCAGATCAAGGATCGAGGTATCCTTGAACATCTGCTGCCAGTTATCGGCCCGCAGCCACGCGTAGTCGTCAATGCGGGTGATGCCGTGGCGGGTGTCGCTCAGCGGTTTCTTCTGGACTGTGGGGGCGGCGGGCAGGTTGGCAAACAGGGACTTTGAGGATGAAGACAAGAGCAATCTCGCTTTTTTGGCATAGGCGGGGTTTGGTATAAGGCCGGTGTTACGTAGGATGTGTTGCATGAGAGATAGGCGCCCGCCCACCACCGATCAAGCAGAAATCGGTGGTCCCGGCCATGGCCGGTGCCAGCGACAGAGGAAGCCGATCACAAATGCGGGATGCACGTTTTGAGTGCTGGCTTCGCCAGAAGTCAGGCAATACATTCCGCCGAATCGGTATCTGTTAGGAAATTCTATATGCGATTGATGATTTTAGGGGGTGGTTTGGCGATGGTTTTTGCGCAATCGGCCTTTGCGCTTGACGCCGCAGCCACCCGCCAGCTCAAGTCGCTGTCGCCGGCCGAGCGGCTGGAACAGCGCTGCGACATGGAGGCGATGAGCCGGATTGGCAAGGATAGTAAGACCTATTCGCCTGACAAGGTGATCGCCTACACGTTCGCCCAGACCAAGGCCGATGGCAACCGGCTGAAGGCGCCGGGTGCGGTGTTTCGCAGCAAGGGCCACTGGTATCGGCTGAAATACCAGTGCGAGACCGGCAACCAGCGCCTGGACGTGAAGAATTTCAGCTATCAGGTGGGTGCCGAAGTACCCAAGGAAAGCTGGAGTAAATATTACTTGTATAATTGACGAGTGATGAGCCGTGGGGTGACGCCTGTCACCCTTTTCGTCCTGTCACCCTGGCAGTTTCGGCTTCGGTGCCGCATGGGGCGCCAGTTCGGTAAAGATCGCCTTGCCGATCAATGCCAGAGGCACGGCCAGCATGGCACCCGCCGCGCCCCAGACCCAGGTCCAGAAGATGATGGCGACGAACACGCCAAAGGCGTTGATCTCCATACGTCGCCCCATCACGGCTGGCGTTACCAGATTTTCGACCAGCGCATGGACAGTGAAGAAAGCGATGGCGGGAAGCAGGCCAAACAGCAGGCTGCTATGGGTCAGCATTCCGGCCACGGCCAGCGCAAAGGTCATGGCGGTGACGCCGAGAAAAGGCACGAAGCTGGAGAGAAAGGCGAAGAAGCCCCAGAGTACCGGCAGCGTCAGCCCGCCAACCCAGGCAATCAGCAGGGCGCAGCAACCGACGCCCGCGTAGATTACCGAAGCGGTGGCAAAGTAGAAGCCCAGCGCCGTTTCAATCGCATTGATGCTGCGGATGGCCGAGAGCCGGCGAGCGCGGTCGCGGAAAGAGACGATCAGAGTTTTGCGGATCGACACCCTCCCGGCCAGAAACAGCACCAATGCGGCAAAGAAAATCAATGTCTGGACGATGGCGGGCGTCACCTGGCTTGCCACTGTCGAGAGAATGCCGCCGCCATTTTCCAGCATCTTGTCGAGGTTGATAGGGCCGTTGCCGCTGGCAAGCCTGTCCAGATGCAGCCAGTGAAAGCGTTGGAAATAGGGTGTGAACCGATCCATCATGGTCTGGCCAATGCTGGGAATGTCCTGGGCCAGTTCCATCAGTGGCCCGGCCAGCGTGTTGGCAATGATCGTCACCAGCGTGAAAAGCGCTGTGGTCAGCAGCACGGCACTCATCATCGGCGGAACGCCCAGCGCTTCCAGCCGGTCTGCTGCCAGACCCAGGATAAGGCCGACCACAACCGCAAGGGTCAATGGCATCAGGATCGTGCCTGCATAATGCAGTGCGGCAATGGCGACAATCAGGAAAAGCCCGATCACCGCCCAGGCCTGCGCCAGGTCCAGCGCCGTCTTGCGGTGCCGGCCCAGCCGCGTTTCCGCCGGCTGCAAAATCCGCCGCTTCACCGTGTCATCCATCATGTCCGTTTACGTCCCCATCGGTGCCATCATTATGTGCGGCCATGCTGGCACCAGAAGGTGCAAAGCCGCAACATGTTATATTTACTACATAATCTTTTCAGATTGCCAGCAACACGACCTTCGCATCGCAATTTGGCGCTATGGCTCGACGCTTTCCCCGAGAGTGCCGCTGAGGGGCGTCTTGACAAGCAACCCTTAATTAACGCGCAGAACGGGCAGTGGTTCCGCCCAGATTTTGCCTTGCTTGCGCCACTTTGGTGCGAATTGCGGGATTCAAGGGTTGTATCAATTTGGGGCAGGCGATCGGAACAGGTCGGGTCTCTGCACGACATACGCGCTAAATCACGGGTTGCAGCCGCGAGCGTCAGCCTCCTTTCGTAAAATCCACTATTATTACAGGGGTCTACGAAAAATCGGCATTTTGAGTCTGCATCCATGGAGATATGGAGGTTTTTGTAACTATCCGAAACAAAAAACCCCTGACACTGGCAGGTAACTGCTCCAAAAAAATAGAGATGCACCCAATAAAAGTGTCTGAAAAGTGTAAAAAGCAAGATTTGTATTAAGGTTGGAAAAACAAAAAATGCAACTGAAAATATGTGTTTTTTGTCGCCGTTTCCAATACATTGATAGAGTAAATAATATGTACAAGGCGGATGACTATGCGTTTCATTATGGGTCGTCGAGTGTTTGTTGCTGGAGCGGCTAGTCTTTTTGCGCTGAGACCAAGTTTTGCACAGCAAGCGACCTATGATGTTATTGTCTATGGAATGACCAGTGGCGGAATTACAGCTGCCATACAGGCAAAAGTCATGGGAAGAACCGTGGCAATTGTTGGCGGCTGGCGTGAGCGTCATCCCGGTGGGATGATGTCTGGCGGGCTTGGCGGCACCGATGTCGAGGCCGGCAGCGCCTTCGGCGGTCTGGCGCGCCATGTGATTTCCAGGATCAATCAAGAGGCCCAGGTGGCCGACGACCGGTTCGCCTTCGAGCCCCGCTTTGCCCAGACCGTGTTTGAAAAACTGCTGCGCGAATATGATATTCCGGTGTTTCAAAGCCGTGGTGTGCTGCGGGTCGCCAAGACCGGGCCTCGGATCGATGCGATGGAAACGGTTGACCGCCAGCTGTTCAATGGCCGTGTCTTCATCGACGCCAGCTATGAAGGCGACCTGATGGCCGCGTCAGGCGTTTCCTGGACCGTTGGCCGCGAGCCGCAGGACGGCGACAATGTGCTGAACGGTTTTCGCGGAACCCGGACGGATTCCTGGGGCGACAATCATAATTTCCAGCTGCATCGCCGTTTCGAGCGGGTGATCGGTCAGGTCGGCGTCGATCCTTTCGTCACCGAGGGCGTGGCCGCCAGCGGTCTTTTGCCGGGCATCCGCAATTATCCGTCCCCGGAAGTCGGCGCGGGCGACCGGGCCGTGCAGGCCTATAATTTCCGCATGACCATGACGCGCGATCCGGCCCGCCGCGTGGATCTGCCCTCGACACCGCCGCCGGGCTTTGATCCGACCCGCTACGAATTGCTGTTCCGCTGGATCAAGGCGCTGGGCGAGCGCGGCCAGCTCGCGGATGCGGAAAACGCCGTCAAGATGCAGTTCCTGCTGCATAACGATCTCGGCAACGGCATTTTCGACATCAACAATCGCGGAGCCGTTTCCACCGATTATATCGGCGGCTCCTGGGGCTATCCGCAGGCCGATTACGGCATGCGTGAAAAGATCTGGAAAGCCCATGAGCGCTGGACACGGGGCCTGTTCTACGCGCTCCAACACCACAAGGACGCTCGCATGCCGGGTCATCTGCGCGATGTGTTCCTTGATTATGGACTGGACGGCCAGCATTATCAGGACCCGCACGAAAACGACGAGGCGAACTGGCCCTATCAGCTCTATGTGCGGGAAGCCCGGCGCATGGTGTCCGACCATCAGATGACCGGCCATGACGTCACTGCTGCCGACGACCAGGAATTGCGCGACAACACCACGATTTCCACCGGTTCCTACAAGCGTGACAGCCACCATACCCAACGTATCGTCCGCACCACGGTCAACATGCTCGGCACGCCGACGCTGAGTGTCTGGAACGAGGGCAATTTCGAGGCCGAGGCTGGCGGTGCTGACCGGATCTTCACCATTCCGCTGTCGGCCATCGTGCCGCGCCGGGCGGAATGCACCAATCTGATGTCGATCTTCGCGCTCAGCGCTACTCATGAGGCCTTCGGGGCGATCCGCATGGAAATGAGCCTGATGCAAACCGGACAGTCGGCGGGCGCTGCTGCCGCGCTGGTCGCCGTCAGCCGGGCCGATATTCAGGACGTGTCCTATGATGAGCTGATTTCCAGCCTCTACGTCCCACCTGGCGCCAAGCCCTCGGTTCTGCCGCGTGATCCCAACAGCCAGGCGCTGGCTTTCAACCTTCAGAGGTCGTGAAGGAAGGCCGCCGAGCCGCATCTATCGATAGAATTCTCTTGACGGCAGCGTGATAGAAGCGTTTCTCCCGAAACGCTTTCTTCAAGGCAGGGATGTGGCATCCCAGACCTTGGTATCAGACCCTTGGTATCACGGCCATCTGGCTGGCAGGCGCGAAAAGAGTGTCATGGTTGTTATGGATATCCGCCGGATCGGTATTTACTTGTCATCACTGCTGCTGGGGGCGCTGCTTCTGAATGGAGCAGCACGACCTGCTCTTGCCGCTGCGGATGGCTTGATCGAGCCGAAACTGCATATTCATGCCGCTCCGAAAGGGTTGGTGCAGGTGGCGGTGACGCTGGATGCCTGCATGGGCAAAACCGATATGCGCATTCTCTCCACCCTGCTGGATGACAATATCAAGGCGACGATTTTCGTCACTGGTCGCTGGATAAGGTCCAATCCGCAGGCCGTTGCGGTGCTGAAATCCAGGCCGGACCTGTTCGAGGTGGAAAACCACGGCGAAAACCACATCCCGGCGGTCGACTATCCGGCGACCGTCTATGGCATCGCCGCCGCTGGATCGCCAGAAGCGGTTGCCAGGGAAGTGACCGGCGGCGCGGACGCCATGCGGGCCGCAGGGTTTTCTCCGCCACGCTGGTATCGGGATGCCACGGCCGAATATTCACCCTCCGCTATCGCAGAGATCAAGGCGATGGGCTACCAGATCGGCGGCTTTTCCATCAATGGCGATTCAGGCTCACTTTTGGGCGCCAAACAGACCGAGCAGCAATTTGCCCGCGCCAAAAACGGTGACGTGCTGATCGCCCATATCAACCAGCCCACCCACGCCGCTGGTGAAGGTGTGGTGGCCGGTTTAAAGGCACTGAAGGCAAGGGGCGTGGTGTTTGTGCATCTGAGCGAGGCAGGCCCTGTGGAAACGGTCAAAGGCCCGCCAGTCAACTGACATTTATCCGGATATGGACGGCACCGAATTCAAAGTCAGACCAATTCCCCAGGGATCGGTCAGCCTGTGGCCTTCGGCGCTCAATGTCACAGGAATCTCCAATCCTTCCAGCGTCGCTAGCGCCTTTTGCAGCGCTTCCCCGTCGTTGAACGTCAGGGAGTAATCGGCAAGCCCGGTCATTGCCGCAAGGCGAGGGCCTGCGCCCCGGCTGTTCCAGATATTGGCGGCGACATGGTGGTGGTATTTGCCGGAGCCGAAGAAGCTGGCACCGGGATAGGAGGCCATTTTCTTCAAACCCAGCACACCCTCATAAAACCGGTCTGCTTCCGGCACATTGCCGACCTGCAAATGCATATGGCCAATGCTTGAGCCCTCGGGCAGGCCGGTCCATGCCTCATCACTGGCGCTGTCGTAAAGCTCTTGCAGGCTGAGGGGCAGGGTGGCCATGCCAACCGTGCCATCGGATTGGTAGGTCCATTCCAGCGGGCTGCGGTCGCGGTAGATCTCGATGCCATTGCCTTCAGGGTCGGACAGGTAGATCGCCTCGCTGACCAGATGGTCCGAGGCGCCGTCCAGCTGAACGCCGGAATGGGCGGCATGGCGCAGCCATTGCGCAAGCGTCTTGCGGTTCGGCACAAGAAAAGCAGTGTGAAACAGCCCGGCTGCCGTGGGCGGCGCCATGGCTGCATCGCTGCGGGTGGTCAGCGTCAGCAATGGCGTCGTGCCAACCCCAAGCACCATGCCGCTGGGGGTGCTCTCCAGCACGGCAAGGCCAATGATCTGCCGATAGAAGCTGGAGACCATGGCCAGATCACCGACCACCAGATGCGCCCGTCCGATATGGATCGGCCGGGTCAGGGCAAAGCTTGGGGAATGATGGGCATCCATGACGGCAGGTCCGATAGGTTGGCGCGAGGGCGCTGAGAACGTCTTGCTCCCTAGATACAGCCTGCCGGTCGTTTCATGTAGAGCGCATATACGCGAAAGATCGTTCGATAATGCTGAACAGTGTCTTTGTCATCGTTCAATCCTGGCGATTTCCAGGCTTGATCGGGATCAATGCGGGCGGAGCTTGGCGCGCGCAGGTTGTTGTCGGCAAAGTCGTTCAGCAGCCGAGAGGAGAGGGCCATGTACAGAAAGATCATTGTTCCCGTGGATATCGCGCAATGGGAAAAGGGCGACAAGATCCTGAAAAAAGCCCAGAGCCTGCTGGATGCTGGTGGCGAGATCGTGCTGCTGACCGTGGTCGAGCATCTGCCGTCCTATCTTGCCATCGATATTCCGCATGACATCATCGATGGGGCGGTGGAGGAAGGGCGCACCAAACTCGCCGCGCTGGCCGCGTCGGTTGGGTCTGGCGTGACAACGCAATTGCGGGTCGGCTCGCCCGCCCATGAGATTCTGGCTGTCGCAGCGGAGCAAAAGGCCGACTTGATCATTATAGCCTCGCATATCCCAGATTTTTCCAACTACCTGATCGGGGCGACTGCCGACCGTGTCGTGCGCCACGCCCGATGCGCGGTACTTGTCGACCGGTAATCGCATCCGGGAGGCGTTTCACATTTTGAGGAGATCGATGATGGACATGGATGGATATAAGCAGACGCTGCTCGGACGGCGGCTGGAGCTGACCAGCCGACTAGGAAAAATTTCCGGTGACCTGTCAGAGCAACGCAGCGCCGAAAGCGCCGAGCGCGCTATCGAATCGGAAAATGACGAAGTGTTGGAAAGCCTGGGGCAGGCGGGCGAAAACGAGCTGCGCGGCATCGAGGCGGCATTGGCCCGCATGGAGGCCGGTTCCTACGGACGCTGCGTGACCTGCGATGCGGCAATTGCACCCGAGCGGCTCGCCCTTTTGCCGGCCACGCCGTTTTGCCAGGATTGCGCCCCGGCCTGAACAGACATGCAGACAGGTGCGATCCGGCTATTGCAGCAGTGCCGCCACCGTGCCGCCCATCAGCAGCAGAAAGGCAATGACCCAGGAAATCAGCGCGCCGGGACCGCGCTTTTTTGCGTCGGCATAATATTCAGCGGCATAGAGCACCCGTGCGCCTGTCCAGCACAGGCCCAGCAACCCAGCCAGCTGGTCGGACAGGTAAAAGCCGAAGAGCCAGAGCGACGGCAGGAAGAAAACCAATTGCTCGGCGGTGTTCTGTTGAACCCGGTAAATCCGCTCGAAATTCTCATCGCCTGTCATCTTCGGTGCCTTGACCCCAAATTGCTGGCGCGCCCGGGCGACCTTGATGAAGAACCAGTTATAGGCGATCAGCGCCATGAACGTGGCAAGGACTGTAAAGCGCATGGGTGCTTCCTGACTGGGTGCGAGGACGGCAGTTCCGCGGACAGAACCGTTAACTGTCCAACAGCTTTATCCGCAAACGGTTTAAGCCCGGTTGATGACGGCGCAAGCCTTGGCATTCGGCGCATATAGTTCAGGCCTTGACACTGCAATGGTCGATCGAAGAACGGCAGCTGGCCGTCTTGCCAACGCGATGGAGTTGACGCATCATGGTCACCACAGGTTGCGGTGTGTGGCCGTCATAGACATAAATTTGACCGGATCGTCGGGCTGATCAGGCTTATATGAAGACGACGAGACAGGCGACATTATCTGGCAATCATTCTCGGTTATGCTGTCGGCAGATATTTTAATTTCTTGGGTTGATCATAACGATGGAAGAATTCCGCTTCGGGCGACACTATGATTTTCACGAATTGCTGGCCGATGGCATCGTGCATGGTGTCGGCGTGGTGTTTGCGCTGGTTGGCGTAACCGCGCTGATCTTCTATGCCACGGTGTTTACCAGCTTTGGCGAGATTGCCGCCAGCTGGATCTATGGTCTTGGCTTGGTGCTCGCGCTTGGCTGTTCCTTCACCTACAATATGTGGCCGCGCTCGACCTTCAAAAGCTATTTACGACGGCTGGATCATTCGGCGATTTTCGTGCTGATCGCCGCCACCTATACGCCCTTTCTGGAACGCGGTGCCGATGAACCGGCCATTCTCTGTCTGTTGATCGGCATCTGGCTGACGGCGATAACAGGTATCTTTCTGAAATGCCGCTATCCGGGTCGCTACGACCGGTTGGCCATCCTGCTGTATCTGGCCATGGGCTGGAGCGGCGTGCTGGCGCTGGAGCCGATTTCCGAGCGGCTGCCGCCCGTCACCATGGTGCTGATCTTCATCGGCGGCATTCTTTATTCAGCCGGCGTGATCTTTCACGTCTGGCAGCGGTTGCGGTTTCAAAACGCCATCTGGCACGGTTTCGTGGTGGCTGCGGCTGCCGTGCATTATTCCGCCGTGGTTACCGCCATCGGGTCTTGAGGCGGTGCGGCTGTATAGCCGAGAAAGTCAGAGTTGGCGATATCATGTTGACCTCTCGGAGATCAGCCGTTTCGTCGCGCTTCGGCAATGCGCCAGTCCCTCAGCCGATACCTGAAAAGTCGATCAGTTTTTTCATGCTTATCTCGAGCTTCCTCGGCCCCTTTCGCTGGACAAGGCCGTTTTTTTCCAGCAGCGCAAAAGTGCGTGACACTGATTCTACCGAGGTCCCAAGATAGTCCGCAATATCGTAGCGCGACATCGGAAGCGATAAGGTCGAGCTTTCACGGTCAAAATAGCGATCATGGTCCGAGCAGTCTACTAAAAACGCGGCTAGGCGTTGTGGCAGCTCCAATTGTCCGATTGTGATGGTGTGTCGTTGCGCGGTCCGAATTTCGTGGACCGCCTTGACGAAGAAACCCTGCTGAATCCTCGGATTTTCCAGAAGGAATTTCTCCAGCTTGCGGAACGGAAAGCGGTATACGGAGCAGGGTGTTACCGCCTCTGACGAGTTAACGTACAGTCCCGTCTCCGCCAGACCAAAGATATCGCCTGGCCAGTAAAACGCCACGATCTGCCGTTGACCATCCTTCAGCGAGTGACAGGCCTGAACGACTCCCTCGATAAGCAAATAGAGGAAATCTGCGGGTTCACCTTGCGACAATATCTCTAATTTCGCCGTGCGATACTCTATGATTTCTCCCAGTCGCCCAAGTTCGTACTGTTCATGTGGGCTTAGGACGATATGCTCCGCGTTCTCATCTCGCTGCGGCGACCATACAGGCGTTGCTCTGATTTGGAGTGGCGGTCGGCTAGCGGGCGAAGAAAGGCTCATGTGTTACATTCTTGCAAGGAGGAAAATTAGAACTGATTTTTACCGCTGCTTAGGAAGGTCTAAAGAATAATTTTCGCGGGTACGGCGCTGCATGATGGAACGATTTATTGTGGAAGCCAACACTAACCATTTCCGAAAAAAACCATTCCAAAGAGAATAACGCGAATAGTTTCTTGACGTTTCTTTACATTTTCGGAAGAAGAGCGAAAATATGCAAAATTCGATGCCACATTGCGGAAAATCTCGACGCAAGATCGACCTTGCGCTGTGATATCAGCCTTTATCCGAGCTCAGATCCTTTACAACAGCGTCCGCCCATATCGCAAGGACGATGTTTACTCCGCAAAAGCGACATCAAGGCTTGGGATATTGTTTTTGGTTCAGTCAAATGACTGTCCTATCCAAAAAGTTGAATTTGATCCGTTCTTCCATTTCGAGTTGGGGTATTGACCAGTTGCGGAAAGGCCCTTGTCGGGAGCGCCATACGAGGGGTCATTGAAGACGACAAATCCTATTTCCGTGCATGGTTTTCTGCGTTAGGACTGTGCGTATCCTATGTCTGTTTCAGGGCTTCTCATGACCACACAGCACGTCATCCGCGACGGCACCGAAGCGGATCTTGCCGCTATTGTCGAGATTTACAACCACGCCGTCGAGCATACGACCGCCATCTGGAACGAGGCGCTGATCGATGTCGACAATCGCCGTGTCTGGCTGGAACTGCGCCGGGCCAAAGGCTTTCCGGTCCTTGTGGCTGAAGTGGATGGCCGTGTTGCGGGCTATGCATCCTATGGCGATTGGCGGGCTTTTGATGGCTATCGCCATACGGTTGAGCACTCGGTCTATATCGACAAGGACCATCGCGGCGCGGGGCTTGGCAAGGCGTTGATGCAGGCGTTGATCGAGCGTGCCAAAGCCGGAAATGTGCATGTGATGATCGCCGCCATCGAGGCCGGAAACGCGGCCTCGATTGCCCTGCACGAAAAGCTCGGCTTCCGTCTGGTCGGCATCCACCGCGAGGTCGGCACCAAATTCGGCCGCTGGCTGGATCTGGCGGCGATGGAACTGATGATTGTGCGTTGATTACTCGATCCTGGCCCGCACCATCTCGCCGCGAATGGTAATGGCGGGGTGGGCGCCCGGCGTATTGGGCAGGGCGCTGTCGATATAGGAGGCGGTGGCCTCGACCAGATAGCTGATCGATGTGGGGGTGAGGAAGCGCAGGGTGGCGTCCATCATCCGGCCGGACAGAAGGATGGTTTCATCCTTGCTGATGGTCTTGAAGAACGCCTGTACTCGCAGCGCTGCGCCTGAAACATCCAGCGTGCTCGCATGGCCGTCCAGAGTGAAATCCCCGGCATCGGCCCGCACATTGATGGTGGAAAAATCACCGTTAAGCCCGATACGGGCGGCTTTCTGGCGGATCAGCACGGCAGATTGCGGACGCAGATTGGCCTTGAGCTTTATGGTGCAGTCCGACCAGTCGAAATAGCGCGACAGATCGGCGACATCGACAACCAGAGTGTCTTTATCGATATGCATCCGGCCACTGTCCGCGCAGTCGCGGGCATACCAGCCGGATTGCCAGAGCGACCCCCAGCCGTCGCGCTCGCCTGTGAGGGTGGCGGTTAGCGGCCTGTCTGGATCAGTGGTTACGGAAATCAGGCTGGCGGCGCCGTCGACGCGCAGTTTGGAAATGGCCGACAGGTCGAGCGGCGCGCCAATCGGCACATCGTGCCGCCATAGCGCCATGGCCCGATCCATGGCGGCGATGCAAACAAGTCCTGCGGCAATGCCAAGCACGATCACACGTTTTTTCATGGGTCTTCACTCCGATGGATTGCGATGCGCCAATCTTTGCCAAGGGAGGGAATGCTGCGACCTGAAACACGTTTCCGGTCGTCGCCGATCATGATCGGGGGTATAACAGTCGCAAGAAATGCCCCATGCAATCGCTCAGAAATTCACCTCGCTCAACGATTCCTGTCCCATGATCTTTCTGCCGATTTCCTTTTTCGTCGCCCTGCTGCTTGTGACCCTGTTGATCCGTATGCTGCGGCAGGACGATGCCCCGGCCTCCGCGAAGCCTTTCCTGCTGCTGTTGGCGGTCATGGCGGCGCAATCGGTTCTGGTCGGCTTGCGCTGGGGCTATGGCATGATGCTGGTCATGCCAGCCATGTCGGTTCTGGCGACGGTTATCCCGCCTTTGAGCTTTCTGGCCTTTCGCAGCCTGACCTCGACCCGTGCGGAACGTCAGGATCGTGGTTTGTCGCATGTCAATTGGCTGCATGCCCTGCCAGCTGCCATCGTGCTGGTGCTGAGCAGTGCGGGCGGTGGGCCAATCGACGCCATTATCATCCTCACCTTCCTGGCCTATGGACTGGCGCTGCTCTGGCTGGCGCGGCTGGGGCCGGACGGGCTGACGGCCTCGCGGTTGGACGGGGCGCTTCGGTCCTACCGTGCCCTGCAATGCATGGCAGCGTCGCTGCTGGCCTCAGCGGCTGCCGATGTCGTCATCAGCCTCGACTTTGCCTTTGGCGGCGGCCGTCATGCGGCAACCGTCGTCTCGGCTTTCATGACCCTGATCCTTCTGGCGCTCGGCTTTGCTGCGTCGCTGGCCGAAAGTGGCGCCTCTTCAGATGAAGGCACCTCTTCAGATGACAAGGGGCGTGAAGAGGAGCGAGCGGGGGACACAGGCGACAAGCCGGTGCCGAGACCCGCGAGCGAGGAGGACGCGCGGATTGCCAGCGCGCTGGCAGCGATGATGGTGGAAAAACAGCTCTACAAGGATGTGGACCTGAACCTTGGCCGGCTGGCGCGTCGCCTGAGCCTGTCCGCAAGATCCGTGTCAAATGCCGTCAACAGGGTGCATGGCATGAGTGTTTCGCAGTATGTCAACAATCACCGCGTGACGGAGGCCTGCCGGCTGCTACGACACAGCGATGCACCGATTACCAGAATCGTCTTTGAGGCCGGTTTTATGACCAAGTCCAATTTCAATCGGGAATTTCTGCGGGTTACGGGCCAAAGCCCCAGTGCCTGGCGGCGGCAGGAGACGATCACGCAAGCGTGTGCATAGTCGCGCTGGGCAAGCCAACCAAGGACGATTTGCCGGGATTGGGCTGATATTGGGATCGGGCTGATATCAGCAATCATAAAGCAAAATTCCGCAAGCCTTATGAGGCCCACGGAATTGATTTCTGATTATCGAAGGCATGAATGCCAACTCGAAGATGCGTGAGCATCTTCGAGACTTGGTCTTACTTGGCGCGGCGGCGGCGCTGGCCCAGGCCCATTTCCTTGGCGAGGCGCGAGCGGGCTTCCGCATAGGCGGGCGCAACCATCGGGTAATCGACGGGAAGGTCCCATTTCTCGCGATATTCTTCCGGGCTCAAGGTGTGATGGGTCATCAAGTGACGCTTCAGCGACTTGAACGAGCCACCACATTCCAGGCAGATGATCTGGTCGCCCTGAATCGACTTGCGAACGGCAACGGCAGGCTTCTGCTTTTCGACCACGGATACCACTGGCACCGGTGAAGATGTATTGGACAATGCGGTATGCACATCCGAAATCAGGTGGCTGATGTCCCCGATTGGTACAACATGGTTGCTGACATACGCTGCAACGATATCTGCCGTCAGTTCGACCAGAAGATCGTTTCCTGACGATCCAAATGCCGTTTCACTCATTTTTTTCTCCTGTCATATGTCTGCCTGACGGTTCGTTTGCCACCCACCGCCGACACTGAATTCAAACCAGTTTGACTGGTTTGCGTGATACCCCCACATAAAATCCACTGCCAGCCAGCCAGGATGGCAGTGTTATATTAGATATTTACGCCATTAACCCAAAACTAGTCTCCAAATTCATTGTCCGCCTCTGGTCTACAACCCGGGCGGTTGTATCGGCTAAATACATGCTGCTTTTGAACTAGATCGAAATTGAAAACGGTTCAGTGATCCAAATAGTCCTTTTAATGAATTATCAACATCGGGAAAAATGTCCAGTTCCTATTTATCCTAATTCTTGTGCGTGAAAGAATGTAGATCAGATCAAATATGAATGGCACTCTGCTCTTATGATACTTTTAGAACGGTCTCATTCATAATTTGTTAACTAAGTCCTTCTTGCCGTTGCCAATGCCGTTGCTCATTTCATCGAGTACGGTCGCCTGGGCCAGGGGATATCCGACATGCCGCGCAGCTTTTGCCAGCAGATGTGCAGAGACCGGCGCTGTCAGTACAAAGAAGAAAAACCCGCAAAAAGCGCGTGCAAAAACCGACAAATCCCCGGAATTGACGCCAATTGCCAGTAACAGCAGGCCCGATCCCACCGTTCCGGCCTTGGAGGCTGCATGCATGCGGGTGAACAGGTCCGGCAAACGGTTGAGACCGATTGCCGCGATCACTGCAAAAAACGAACCGCCCAGAATCAATACAGATGTTAAAATCGCCGCCGCTATTTCCATTAATCTGTTTCCTTTTGGGACATGTGCCTATCCGCGCCACTCCGCTTGCGCCTGCGCTCCATGCGCGACTTTTCCACAGCTAATTGTTCGGCTGCCGCCCGAATTGCCGGTTCGGTTTCCGGTGTTTCGCCAATCACGCCGCGCACAAGGATGAATCGCGCAAAGGCAATGGTGGTCAGAAATCCAACCAGGCCGAGCGAAATGGCAATATCCATGTAGAGCACATAGCCCGACTTGATCGCGAAGACGGCAATAAAGCCGATGACGATACCGACCAGCATGTCCAGCGCGATCACCCGGTCGGGCAGGGTTGGGCCACGCATCACCCGGTAGACGGTCAGGAAGAAGGCGATGGCCAGCAACAGCAGCCCGCCATTGCAGGCATGATGGACGAGGACTTGCGCGGCTGTCATGTCTGAAGGTGTCATTGGAACGCCTCGCGGATCTTGCGCTCGAATCCCTCGGCAATGTCGCGCCGGGCCGCATCCGGATCGCTGCAATCCAGGGCATGGACATAGAGGATCTTTCGGTCTTCGGATACATCCACCGACAGGGTGCCTGGTGTCAGCGTGATGAGATTGGCCAGAAGAGTGATTTCGAAGTCGCGCTCGACGCTGAGCGGAAAGGCGAAAATACCGGGCTTGATGTCGAGCCCCGGCGACAGGACCATGATCGTTACCTTCCAGGCAGATTTGGCCAGCTCGCTGAGAAACAGCAGCAGCAGGGACAGGATGCGCCACGTTCTGTTGAGATAGGAAACGCCGCCGATCTGCTCGCGCAACACGCCGACCATCGCCAGCGACAGCACGAAACCAAACAGAAGATTATGCAGGCTGGCGCTGCCGGTGACCGCTACCCAGATAATGGCCATCAGCAGGTTGAGGATCAACAGCCTCATGGGCGCGCCTCCGTGGGAAAGACCGAGGTGATATAGGCCGATGGATCGACAAGCCCGACCGCTGCGTCCTGTGAGAGTGCAATCAACGTTTCAGGAAACAGCCCGAACCAGACAATCAAGCCTGCCAGCAGCAGGATCGGCGCGAGGGATGAGCGGGTTGGCGCAGTAAGGATTCCTGGATTGGCTTGGTTGGAATTCACGTCTGATTCGTCCCTGGCCGGTTGTGTCCGCCAGAAGGCCAGCAGGAAGACCCGGGCCAGCGCAATCGTGGTCAGAAAGCCGGATAGCAGGATTGCGCCGGCCATCCACCAGGCGCCGATATCGAGTGCTGCCTTCAACAACATGACCTTTGGCCAGAAGCCGGAAAACGGCGGCAGGCCGCTTGCAGCGAAGAACAGCGCCAGCGCCAGGAAGGAAAAGCCCGGAGCTGCGCGGTAAAGGCCAGACATGTCCTGCAGGGCAAAACTGCCAGTCATCCGCCCGGCTTGGCCGACCACCAGATAGAGCGCTGCCATCAACAGGATCGAGTGCATGGCATAGAAGATCGTCGCGCTGATGCCCTGTACGGCGCCAATGGCGATACCGGCCAGCATGATGCCGATGCCGGAAATGACGACAAAGCCCATCAGCCGGCGGATGTCAGACTGGCCGAGAGCGCCAACCGCGCCCAGAACCATGGTGGCGGCGGCAATCACCCCCAGCACCAGGCTCAGTTGCTCACGCTCAATCGGAAACAGCATCACCACGACCCGCAGCAGGCTGTAGATGCCGACCTTGGTCAGCAGGGCGGCAAACAGTGCCGACACCACGATGCGCGGCGTGTGATAGGAGGCAGGCAACCAGAAATTCAGCGGGAAGGCGGCGGCTTTCATGGCAAAGGCCAGGGCAAACAGCGTGGCCAGCGTCATCAGCGGGGCGGTATCACGCAAACCATCGGCCTTGCGGGCGATATCGGCCATGTTGAGCGTGCCGAAACTGGCATAGAGAAAGCCGATGGTGATCAGAAACAGCGTGGTGGCGATCAGGTTGAGCACCGCATATTTCAGCGCGCCGTCGATCTGTTCGCGCTCTGAACCGAGGATCAACATGCCGAAAGACGAGATCAGCAGCACTTCGAACCAGACATAGAGGTTGAAAATATCGCCGGTCAGGAAGGCACCGGACACCCCGGCCATCAGCACCAGAAGAAACGGATAGAAACCATAGCGGCGACCGGACGTATTGATATCCGTCAGCCCATAGACGCCGCAGGCCAGGGCGACGATGGCAGAGATCAGGGCAAACAGCGCCCCGGTGATATCGACGGTGAAGGCAATGCCGAAGGGCGGCAGCCAGCGGCCCATCATCACCGTTAGCGGGCCATCCTTGATGACCTCGAGCAGCAGCGCCAGATCGATCAGCACCAGCAGGACCAGCGTGGGAAGGGCAATCATCGGCTGAAGGCGGGTGCGATCACGCAGCATCAAGGCCACGGCCCCACCTGCCAGACACAGGGCCACCGGCAGGATGGGCAGCCACTGGGCAAACGTGGTCGGTGTCTGCACCGTGGCAGCGGCCAGGGCGGCAGTCAGAGCCTCGGTATTGGTGGGTGAAACGGCCATGCGGTTATTTTGGTCTTTCGGTTTAAAGCGTTCGTGTTACCGCGAAATCCTCAGTAATCAAGCGGCGGCAAGGGCGGGTTTTTCGGTTCGGCCAGCCGCATGTCGTCGGTATCGTCGGTGTCGAGGTCCTGATAGGCGCGGTAGGACAGCACCAGCAGAAAGGCGAAGAACGAGAAGGAAATCACGATAGCCGTCAGGATCAGCGCCTGCGGCAGCGGATTGGCGGCGGCCATGCTCAGCACGTCCTCACCCTTCATCATGATCGGCGGCACTTCGTGGGTCAGGCGTCCGGCGGTAAACAGGCCCAGATTGACGGCATTGCCGAGCAATACGATGCCAAGCAGCACCCGGACGATATGGCGTGACATGATCAGGTAAAAGGCGCTCGTGGCAAACAGCCCGACCAGCAGGGAGAAAATCGCTTCCATCAGTCACTCTCCCTTTCGCCCAGCGCCAGCGCAATCGAGGTGATCGCCCCGACCACCACCAGATAGACGCCGATATCGAAGCTGGTGACGGTGGCGACCGGCACATCGACGCCGAAAATATGCGGGGTGATCCACAGCACGGTCATGAACGGCACACCTGCGAAGGCCGAGAGGAAGCCGGACAGGCAGGCCATCAGCAGGCCGAAGCCCGCCACCGACAGCGGATGGACGTAAAGGGCGCGGCGCACCGCCTGCACGCCGAAGGCCATGCCGTAGATGGCAAAGCCGGAGGCGGCGATCAAGCCGCCGATAAAGCCGCCGCCCGGCTCGTTATGACCGCGCAGCAGCACGAAAACCGAAAACAGCAGCATCAGCGCAGTGACGACGGGCGCAACGGTGCGAAAGATCAAGCTGTTCATAAGCGCTCTCCCACCTCATGGCTTTCATGCCCCACCCCGGACGGCGAAGCCGTTGGCTTGGGCGCGCGCAGCCGGATCAGCGCCAGGATGGCAAGCCCGGTGATCATCACCACGGCAATTTCGCCCATGGTGTCGACGCCGCGGAAATCGACGATGATGACGTTCACGACATTGGCCCCATGGGCGATGACTTTGGAATAGCTGTTGAAGAATTCCGTCAGGGTCGAATCGAAGGGGATTTGCGTCACCTTCAGCAGCATCAGCGTCAGGCCGGCCCCGGCGGCAAGTGCCACCGTGCCGTCCAGCAGGATCTGGGGTAGGGGCCGGTGATCGGCGGGATGCAGTTTCAGCCGGGTCATCACCAGCGCCAGGATCACCACCGAAAGCGTCTCGATCATGAACTGGGTAAAGGACAGATCCGGCGCGCCAAACAACAGGAAGATCACCGAGATCGCAAAGCCCTGGATGCCGAGCGCGACGATGGCATCCAGCCGGTTGGCGGCCCGCAGCACGCCGTAGAGACCGGCCACGGCAATCAGCAGGAAGGCGGCTTCATGCAGCTCGATCCGCTCCGGCAGCACCGGCCAGGACGGCGCCTCGCCAAACAGCATCATCGGCACCAGGAAAGCGGCGGCAATGGCAATCAGCGTCACGGTAACATAGACATCCAGCCGCCCGCCATGCAGCACATTGGTGATGCGGAAACACAGCCGCACCAATCCGGCCATCAACTGGTCGAAGCCCTGATCGGGGCCGGGGCCGAGCACCTCCAAGAGGTTTGCCACCAGACGGCGCAGCCTGTCGAGCAACATGAACAGCGCCACACCGATGGCGATGGTTAACAGCGATAGAGCCAATGGTACGCCGATATGCGGGACAAGGCCGATGGAAACGGTCACCGTTCTGCCGGTGACGGCGCTAACCATCGGCGAGGAAATCGCCTGGTGAAACGGCCCGGAAAACACCGCAGCACCCAGTCCGACCAAGGCGAGTACCAGCGGTCCCAGCCACAGCAAAGCGGGGCCGTCATGGGCGGGTTTCGGGCTGGTCGCAGCGCGCCCCACAAACGGTTTGAAGGCCAGCGCCAATCCGACGACCATCATCAGCGCATTGCCGACCACGGCGATGGCGGTAAACAGCAGGGCGCGAAGATTGCCCCCTGCCAACGCCTCATAGATTTCTTCCTTGGCGAGAAAGCCGAACAGCGGCGGCAGTCCGGCCATGGACAGCCCGGCCAGCAGCGCCGCCGTGAAGGTAACCGGCATGGCCCGCGCCAGCCCGCCAAGTCTGGTCAGGTCACGGCTACCCGCTTCATGGTCGAGAACACCGGCCACCATGAACAGTGCGCCTTTAAACAGCGAATGGGCGACCAGATAAAGCACGGCGGCAGACAGCGCATGGGGGGAGCCGAAGCCGGTCAGCATCACCATCAACCCCAGCGAGGCGACGGTCGTATAGGCCAGCATCAGCTTGAGGTCTGTCTGGCGCACGGCGATGACAGAGCCGACGATCAGGGTAACGCCACCGAAAAATGGTAGCAATATTTCCCAGGCGGGTGTGGAGCCCAGCACTGGCTGCAAGCGCATCAGCAGGTAAACCCCGGCTTTGACCATGGTCGCCGAATGCAGATAGGCCGAGACGGGGGTGGGGGCTTCCATGGCGTTGGGCAGCCAGACATGGAAAGGAAATTGCGCTGATTTGGTAAAGGCCCCGCCCAGAACCAGCAGCAGGATCGCCAGATAGAAGGGGCTGGCGGTGACCATATTGTTGCTATGCATCAGCATCGACAATTGCGTGACGCCCGACACGTTCCACAGCAGGATCAACCCGGCCAGCAGCAAAAGCCCGCCGCCGCCGGTAATCACCAGCGCTTGCAGCGCGGCACGGCGCGCAGCCGGGCGCTCATGGTCGAAACCGATCAGCAGGAAGGAGGTGATCGAGGTCAGTTCCCAATAGATGAACAGCATCAGGAAACTGTCAGAGATCACCACGCCCAGCATGGCACCCATGAACAGCAGCAGGAAGGACAGAAACCGGCCCTGCTGCGGATGGCCCTTCATATAGCCGCCCGCATAGAGCACGATCAGCGTGCCGATGCCGGTAATCAGCAGCGCGAAGGTCAGGGACAATCCATCGATAAACCAGGAAAAACTGACATTGTAGCTCGGCACCCAGGCATAGCCGCCCGTCACTTCCTCACCGCGGGAGATTTCCGGCAGGAAGCCGAGGAAATGCACGAAGGAAAACAGCGGCAGAAGCGCCAGAACCCACGCCGCCCGGCTGCCAAGGTGCCGTACCAGCCAAGGCGCCAGACAGGCGCCCAGAAATGGCAGGACCAAAGCCAGCAATGTCATACCGGCGGCATGAGCGATCATCTTGTCTCCTGTCGTCTGCAACACGATGGGTCGCGGTCGCACGGGCTATAAAACCTGCAAAAGGCAAGTGCGATTGCGGTTTTTCAATAATCTTATGGTGACACTGACGCCCAAACAGGAATGTTTCGACAGGTCCGCGGCAAATATAAGCATTTTGGCCGGAACGGCCACCCCAAAACCTCGATTATAATGTGGGTTAACAGATCCGTTGGTTCGTCCTGTATCGCACCCTGCTTGCAGCCTGAGGGCGAAACACTATCTATAGGCTTGAAACCCGATAAGCCAGCCAAGTGAGGACGCGACAATGAGCGAGGACAGCATCGACAGCGGTGAAAAGCCCGCAACAGCAGAGCGCAGCGAGGCCGAGTGGCGCGAACAATTGACGCCAGATCAGTATCGAATCCTGCGCGAACATGGCACGGAACGGGCCTTTACCGGACCCTACTGGGATAATTTCGAGCCGGGCCTTTACCGCTGCGCCGGTTGCGACACGCCGCTATTTTACTCCGATACCAAATTCGATGCTGGTTGCGGCTGGCCGAGCTATTTCGAGCCGGTCACGCCTGACGCCGTCACCGAACATCGCGATACGGCTTATGGCATGGTGCGCACCGAAATCCGCTGCGCCACCTGCGGCGGCCATCTTGGCCATGTGTTTCCCGATGGTCCCAAGCCGACCGGCCTGCGCTATTGCATCAATGGTCATTCCATGGTGTTCGAGCAAAAGCCCTGACAGTCCGTCCAAGAAGTGCCGCTGGCCGTCTGCAAATGGCAATTTCTGCGCTTGAATGGTGCAATCGCATTTCCAAACGGAAAACCGCTTCGCACTTTTCCTGGAATGCTTGTACTCACGTACGTTAAGTACGCTCCGTTCCGGTTCTCGAAATCACCATTTTCGCCAGGCCAGCAGCAATTCTTGAACAGACTGTGACACAATTCGTTGTGAGATGAATGTCATGTCGCATAAGCGCATTGCGTTCGAGCAAAAGCGCCTATGCAAAATACCGATGTTCTAACGTGCCGCGTATCAACAGGATGCGCGGCACGTTTGTATATTGCATTTGTTTCTATAGAATCCCCCTGAATTAGCCGGGGCAAACTCACGGCACCGTGGAAAATAATCCTGAATACGCCTGCGGGTTTCAACAAAAATAATAATGAAAACAAAGGATAGAATTTTGGCGACGTGAAAGTACGTTCACAGGGATTGTAGATATTGATATGAATAAAATCCTATATAGGGAGACGTTATCATGTCTGCAATGCCGCTTGAACATCCTGTCCCGGTCAAGGCCTCCAGCAGGCTCCTGTGCCATTCCGTTGCCAGGGTCACGGAGGAAATATTTGTTGTTTTCCAGAGCCCGGCTCTTATGCATGCCGGGCGCCGCCGCCAGCGCTGCCAGATCCGGCAGATCGCCATGTATCTCTGCCATGTGGTGCTGAGCCTGCCGCAACACGAAATCGCCCGCGCGTTCGGCTACGACCGAAGCACAGTATCCTATGCCTGCCATGTCATCGAGGACCGGCGCGAAAATGCGGCCCTCGACCAGTTTCTCAGCGTCCTGGAACGGGTCGTCGCGGTGCTGTCGACGGTGGCCAAGGACGGGCGCGATGCGTAAGCCTGCAAGTCATTCGCCGCAAAAACCGGCATCAGGCAGCATCAAGCCGCTGCTGCGGTTGTTGCGGCTGGCGAGCCGGGGGGTGTTGTTGGAGCCAGCCGGTTCTGGCGAAACCGCGCTGCTGCGGGCTCAGGATGGTGTACTGCTGGGCCGCGTACCCGACGCGCTGTTGCACAAGGCGCTGGCGGACGGTCTGGTCCAACGGAAAGACAATAGGCTGGCCGCGACCTGCGAGGCGGAAAGTTTCCTGAAACGGGCCATGGCCGAGCGCGAAGACGAGATCTTTGCAGGCCAGCATGGGGAGAGGGTGACCGAGACCCTGGTGGAGCCGGATGGCAATCGTTCTACAGTACGGCGCAATCTTGATGACCAGCCGTTTTCGACGGTGGCCCGGCTGCGGGACCGGACTGGCAAGCCCTATCTGCCACCGGAAGCGGTTGCCGCCGGGGAGCGGTTGGCGGCGGATTTCGAGCGCAGTCATTTACAGCCACGCATCACCGCATCCTTCGAGCCGCGCTTGGCGCAAAAGCACAAAGGCGCCCGGCCATCCGGGCCGGATCTGACCGACAGCGCGCTCGCCGCGCGGCTGCGGGTTGGCGAGGCACTGACCGCTTTGGGGCCGGATCTGTCAGGCGTCGCTCTGGATATCTGCTGTTTTGCCAAGGGGTTGGAAACCGTGGAACGGGAGCGGCAATGGCCCGCCCGCTCGGCCAAGCTGATGCTGCGCACAGCCTTACTGGCGCTGGCTCGTCACTATGCGCCGCCATCGGCAAGGACAGCGTCCGGCCTTCGACATTGGGGCGATAGCGATTATCGTCCGCCGTTCTCATGCGTTCCGGGGTGAGGCATCCGTTGACGGAGGTTGTCGGACAGCCAAAACCGGATGACGTTTCCGGCCGTCTCAAGGCTTTATACGAAGAGTCATTGAAAATGACTCTTCGTATTCCCTTTGAAAATATCTCAAGCCTCTGATGTATTTGAGATATTTTCAAGTCGAGAATGCCTCAACATCTTCAAGGTTTATTAAGCGGACCCTCCGCCGGGCAGTTCGAGTTGATTGATGAACTGTTCGGCGAAGTTGCTGAGATTGCCATTATAGTTCGTCAACTGGGCCAGCAGGTCTTCATCCGACATGTCGCTGTCATCGGTGCTGTCAGTAGACGACGATGCGGTGGCGCTATCGGTATCCTCTGTCGAGGAGGTCGATGACGTGGAGGTCTGCGTTGAGCTAGCGCCCGTCGAAGCACCGGCGGACGGTACTGCGAACACTTGCGACAGAAGATCGTCTTCAACGGCGGCGGCGTCCGTACTCGATGCGCTGGCTGTGGTCGATTCAGCCTCAGTGGCTTCAGTGCTTGTCGACGAACCGGCGGTGACCTCTTCGTCTTTTTCCTCGTCTGAACTGGTGCTGCTGGCAGCTGATGCCGAGGTCAGCTGTGACAGCCAGGCCTCGAACGACGTGGACGGATCGGTCGATACGCTTTCGCTTGTATCACTCTCATCCGTCTCCTCGGTGCTATCGCTACCGAAGAGGGCGTTGAGCAGTGTATCATCGCTGCTGCTGCTACTACCGCTGCTGCCGCCCGACAGAGAATCGAACAGACCACCGCTGCCGCTGCTGGATTTTTGCTTCGATGAACTCGATGTATAAGTTGATTGCGATGCATTGCTGCTGGAAACCTGCATGGACCTCTCTCCGTGTGTGACCGTGCCATTCTGCGTCTGTCCTGAAACCGGGTTCGATCGAAGGCCGGTTACGCAACCCCTTAAAATACGAGCGCTTCACGCCAAATGGCGATGATTGCCAGCAATGATCTCCTGGGCCGGGCGCATGATCGTTAAAGGCTGGGTACGCCTGCTGCAAAAGCCGCATCCTGGACCGGTGGCATTCCGGAATGCAGCGCAGCGGGCGTGGGCCCTGTCGCGTTCACCACGGCATCATGCCGTACAAGTGAATAGGTATGATTTATAACCTTTTGTCTTGCGCGAGGCTGATCATTCGCGCCCCCGTTGTGGAAAAAAGCTGTCCTGATCAAGGGAAGGTTTATCCGGATCTGTCAGGCTCTCCAGCATGACGCCACGGGCAAAAATGGCCAGGCAATAGCGCAGGTGGTCGGTGCGTTGACAGTCCTGCGGCATCAGCGGCGAAGGAGAAAAGGCCATGTCCATCAGCATTTGGGCCGCAGACAAAGGATTTTCGATGCGGATGCGTCCCAGCCGGTGCTGAGCGCTCAACCATTCCGCCAGATCCAGTCTTGAACGCTCGATATCCCGGTTAGCAAATGCCTCGGCAAGACCCGACGCTTGTCTGGCATCGCGGAGCAAGGCACGCATGAAAACAGTTCTTCGCTGGTCGGTCGTCTTATCCGTGCCGACATGGAAAATCTGCTCCAGCGTCTCAACGAAAGACAGGTCCTCTTCTGGCGGACGTGGCAAATCCAGCATCAACCGCCGGTGGCGATGCAGAACCTCAACAAAAAGAGCATCCTTGCTGGGAAAAAGCCGGTAAAGCGTCTGTTTGGAGATATGGCAACGGGCTGCGACGAGACCGGTCGTGGTGGCCAGATAGCCTTGCTCGACCAGGCAGGCATAGGCCTGTTCCAGGATGGATTCGCGCCTGATCTCGTCATCCTGGCGCGGCCGTCCCTTGAGGCGAGCCGTGTCCGACTGGTTCGGGGTCGCCGTTTGTTGCCGAAGTTTAATCCTTCCGCTGATTGACACCCTTTGTCCCCTCAGATTATCGGTACTTAAGAGTACTTATAAATTTACCGTCGTCCAGAACCGTCTTTACATTTTCTAACGTTTTGGAAGTCTGGAGAAAATCAGGTCGGCGTCATCTGACCTGAGATAGAAGTTCCAGCAGTTCACACTGCTGAAGGTAGGATTCCAGCGGCTCGCACCGCTGTAGGAAGGATTACAGTGTCGCGTAAACTGTTCGCAGTCGTTGTCATCGTCGTTCTGGTACTTGCCGCCGTTGGCTTCACTCTGTTCAAGCGCTCCGAGGCCAATCCGACCGATGGGCTGCTGCTGGCGGTGGTCAAGCGGGGGGATGTGGAGGAGACGGTGCTTGCTACCGGCATCTTCAAGCCGTCCCGGCTGGTTGCTGTCGGCGCCCAGGTGTCGGGCCGTATCACGGCCCTGCACGTCAAGGTTGGCGACACCATCAAGAAGGACAGCCTGGTGGCCGAGATCGACTCGGTCACCCAGGTCAACGACCTGCGCACTTCAAAGGCCTCGCTGGCCGATATCAAGGCCCAGAAGGAAGAGGCCGAGGCGACCCTGGTCAGCGCTGAACTGGCGCTGGTGCGCCAGCAGAATCTGAGGGCCAGCAATTCCGGCACCCAGGCGGATCTCGAAAGCGCGGTCGCCACCCGCGACAAGACCAAGGCGCAGATCGACAGCCTTCAGGCCCAGATCGTCAAGGCTGAAGTCGCCGTGGAAACCTCAGAGGCTGACCTCGGCTATACCCGCATCACCGCGCCCATGGATGGTACGGTTCTGGCCGTGGTCAACCAGCAGGGCCAGACCGTCAATGCCACGCAATCGGCGCCCACCATCGTTATCCTGGGCGACCTCAACCAGATGATCGTGCGCGCTGAAATCTCCGAAGCCGATGTGGTCAATGTCAGGCCGGGCCAGGCGGTCTATTTCAACATTCTCGGCCAGCCTTCCGTCCGCCACGAGTCGGTGTTGAAATCCATCGAGCCCGCGCCGGAATCGATCACCAGTGACAGCAGCGTCTCGACCTCGTCCAGTTCCAGCTCGTCCAGCAGTTCCTCCAGCACATCGTCCTCGGCGATTTACTATAACGGCATCCTGGATGTCGATAATTCCGACGGCCGTTTCCGCACCTATATGACGGCGGAAGTGCATGTCGTGCTTGGCGCGGCGAAGAATGTGCTGACGGTGCCGGCCTCGGCACTTGGCGCCGGCGTCAAGACCGGCAAGGCCAGCCTGCGGGTTGTGGGGGGCGACAACGCGGTTGCCACCCGAACGGTAGAAATCGGCCTGAATGACGGGGTCAATGCCGAAGTGAAATCGGGCTTGAACGAAGGGGAGAAGATCGTCATCGGCCAGGCCGATCCATCGGCCAAAGCGGCTCCGGGGGGCTTTGGGCCACCACCCGGAGGGATGTGAGCCATGGCCCTGCTCGAGCTGAAGAACCTCACCCGCATCTATCGCTCCGGGGAAGAGGATGTTGCGGTCCTCAAAGGCGTCAATCTCAGCATCAATCGCGGCGAGATGGTCTCGATCATCGGTCCATCAGGGTCGGGAAAATCGACGCTGATGAATATTCTCGGCCTGCTCGATCGGCCAAGCGGTGGCACGTATGAGATCGATGGCAAGCGTACCGACCAGTTGGACAGCGACGCGCTGTCGGCGCTTCGGCGTGAGCATTTCGGCTTCATCTTCCAGCGCTATAACCTGCTGTCAGATCTGACAGCGCTTGGCAATGTGGAAGTGCCAGCGATCTATGCCGGGATTTCGCCTTCGGAACGCCGCAACCGGGCGACCAAAATCCTGGAACGGCTGGGCATGGGCGAACGGCTGCGCCACCGGCCGGGCCAATTGTCCGGCGGTCAGCAGCAGCGGGTGTCCATCGCGCGCGCACTGATCAATGGCGGCGAGGTGATCCTGGCCGATGAACCAACCGGCGCGCTCGACAAGCATAGCGGCGAGGAAGTACTGCGCATTCTCGACGAATTGCATGCCGAGGGCCGCACCATCATCATCGTCACCCACGATCCGGGCGTTGCCGCGCGCGCGGAACGGGTGATTGAGATTGCCGATGGCGAAATCATTGCCGACCGCCGCCAGGACAAGCCAGTGCTGGTGCGTGAAAACACCCTGCCATCCTCGGCCCGGCCGCATCGTTTCCCCGGTCTCGACCGGTTGGGTGAAGCCTTCATGATGGCCGTGCGGGCGCTTGCCTCGCACCGGCTGCGCACCTTCCTGACCATGCTGGGCATTATCATCGGCATCGCCTCGGTGGTATCGGTCGTGGCGCTCGGGGCTGGCACCCAGCAGAAAGTGCTTTCCAATATCAACGGGCTTGGCACCAATACGCTGGAAATTTTCCCCGGCAAGGGGTTCGGCGATACCCGTTCAGGAAAGATCACCACGCTGAAGGTCGGCGATGCCGATGCACTCGCCAGGCTCTCCTATGTTTCTGCCGTAACCCCGACCGTTTCCACCTCAGGCACGGTGCGCTACGGCGCCACCGTGGCCAATGCGCTGGTCAACGGCGTCGGCGATCAGTATTTCACCGCCAAGGGCTCCAAGCTGATGGCCGGGCGGCTGTTCGACCATGCAAGCGTTGTCGCGATGAGCCAGGAGGCGGTGATCGACCAGAATGCCGCAAAGGCGTTGTTTGGCGACGATCCGGCCATGGCGCTTGGCCATACGGTGTTCCTGACCGATGTGCCGGTGCGGATTGTCGGCGTCATCGAGGCCCAGCAGGGCGGCTTCGGTTCGAACTCTAATCTACAGGCCTATTTGCCCTATAGCAGTGTCCAGGCCCGCTTCCTTGGCGATCTGTCGCTGCGCAGCATCACCGTCAGATTGGACGACAGCGTCGATAGTTCCGTGGCCGAAAGTGCCGTCACCACGTTTCTCACGGGCCGCCATGGTGAAAAAGACTTCTTCATCCTCAACACCGACGACATCCGCAAGACGATCGTCAGCACCGCCCAGACCCTGACACTGCTGGTGGCGGCAATTGCGGTGATTTCGCTGATCGTTGGCGGTATCGGGGTGATGAATATCATGCTGGTTTCGGTTTCTGAGCGGGTCAGCGAGATCGGCGTGCGCATGGCGGTCGGCGCGCGTCGTCAGGATATTCTCCAGCAATTCCTGATCGAGGCCGTGCTGGTCTGCCTGATCGGCGGCGGCCTCGGCCTTGGCTTTGCGCTGTCGATCGGCTTTGTCTTTAGTCTGTTGACCAAGGATTTCCAGCTGGTCTATTCCACCACGTCAATGGTGGCAGCCTTCAGCTGCTCGTGCCTTATCGGCCTCGTCTTCGGCTTCATGCCCGCCCGTAATGCCTCAAGGCTCGACCCGGTGGCGGCACTCTCAAAAGATTAGGAATGCGGACCAAGAACTGAGAAGGCGGGGCAAAAGAAAAGCCCCGCCTTCTTGCCGGACCGGCTGGCGGGCCGTCCTGCTACTCTTCGTGCTGCTATTTTTGGTTCACACCCCGGGAATAAAGGGTACGAGCAGTTTCGAGCCGTATTCCCCACCGAAGTGGATGATATGGCGGCCCTTGTTGAGGGTTGGAATAGGCGGCAATTGCGGGAATTCCGGCCTGATCAGCAGATCGGTACCGGTAATCACCAGTTCCAGTGTTTCGCCCGGCTGCCAGCGGATGCCGTAGGGCCAAAAGCCGATTTCGACGGGCACGATCTCCCCCGCCTTCAGCTTGGCCGGAGTGTCATAGGGCAGGAAGGGTTCAAGTTCGGTCGAACGTTTGGGGTCCGTGGCCCGTAGCGAGACGCGCAGGCGGCCATTGGGGCCGACATGGGTGCGGTCCGTCACCACGTGGCTTTCCTGCACCGTTCCGTTGCTGTCGCGCTTCCTGACAAAGGCAAACAGGTCCATGTCGTCATTGCCATCCGCTTCCACCCAGAGCTTCAGGTTGAAGGAACCGGTGAGTTCCGTCAGCTCGTTGAAGGTGATGAAGAAGGAAACACCTTCCTTGTCCGCGACATCGTAGGAAAGGCTGGCGGCCTCCGTCTGGCTTTCGTGGGACAAAACAGGTTTGCCGTCCTTCAGCCCAAGGTGAAGCGCTTTGGTGACCTGACGCGCGAGCGGGAAGGCGACCTCGCTGCGGTTGACGGTATCGCGGTTGCCCGGGTCCATCACAGACAGGCGGACGCGCGGCGTGGCCTCCCAGCCATTATCGATATCTTTCAGGTAGCGATCAAAGAAACGGCGCAGATCATCGACATTCTCGGGGTTGAAATAATCAGTCCATTCATGGGTATTGTTGACCCGCAGCCATTTTTCCGTCGATGAAATGGATGACCAGCCGCGAAATGTGCCGCCCGTGTGCAGAAGATTGGTCCAGGAAGCCACGACATAGGCGGGAACATCAATGTTTTCGAGGACAGGGACCTTGGCCTTCCAATAGTCGTCGAGGAGCGGATGGGTGGCTGACATGGCGGGAATGTCTTCCACCAGACCGTGGCCGGCGAGCCGACCGAAAATGCCCTCGGAGAAAATAATGTCCGGGATGCCGCCACGGCAGTTGGAATCACGATAGATGTCGGCAGCCCCTTCCCAAGGGGCAATGGCTGCCAGATGCGGTGGGCGCAGCGCGGCGACAAACCATTGCGACATTGCCAGCATGGAATTGCCTGTCAGGCCGATCTTGCCGCTCGACCAGGGTTGCTGGCCAGCCCACTCGATCAGGTCGTACTCGTCTTCCGGCTCCTGGCGTCCCCAGGCGTGAATGTCGCCTTCAGAATTACCGGCACCGCGGCTGTCCGGCGCGATGATCACATAGCCATGGGCAACCCAATAGGCCGGTGTTGGGGCTTCGAACTTGTTGAGCCCATCCTCCCAGGCGACAGGCACATCCATGCGTGTCGGGTGTCCGAACAGATCGTTGTTGAGAAAGCTCCCGCGTTTGCCATAAGGGCTCCAGCCGATAATGGCTGGATACTGGCCCTCTGCGACGGGCCTATATATGTCTGCCCTGATCTTCACGCCGTCGCGCAGTGTTACGGCCACATCCCGTTCCACCAGCACATCCGATTGTAGTGGCATACCGCCTTCACGGTGGGTGCTGCCCTTTTTGAGAATGAAACTGCGCTCATCCACCCGATAATTGGTGGAGTTCTCATTGACCACAGCTTTCCTGAAAATAACGTCGATTCCGTCTAAGTTTTTGGTAATATTCATGTTTTCCTCCATATGGTGCCGGTCCTCCTGTGCCTTGGCCCAAAAAGCGCCAAGGCTTCAGGTTCCGGCCTCCTCCCAGTGACCGCCAGTTCATGTCCTGCATCGTGTGCATCTGCACACGACAGGAAACACCCGGAGGTTACGCCATTTATATAAAAATACAACGTGTGTTTAATATTTTTATAGGCTGTCGTTATTGACGCCCTGTTCGGTCACGGGGCAAAAGATCAGTCAATGGCCTCATCGATGAAGCAGACATGACCATGAGCGACGAGCAACCAGCCAAGATGAAGCCGACCCGGGTCGGCAGGCCCCGGTTGGGCGCGGAGGTTGGCCGTGAGGCAATTCTCTCGAAAGCCATTCATGCGTTTGGCCGCCAGGGCTTTGACGGGGTCAACCTGCGGGACCTGGCAAGGCAGGCCGGGGTCAATATTGCGCTGGCAAATTATCACTTCGGCTCAAAAGCCGCCCTATGGGAGGCATGTCTTGAACGCATGAACCTGCGCGCAGCACCCTGCATCAGCGCCTTGCAGGCCATTTCGGCGGCCCCTTTGGCCTACTCGCAGAGAATGGCGGATTTCTATGCCACCTTCATCCGCTTCAATGCCGACCTGCCGGATTATGGCCTGTTCATTCTCCAGGAGATGGTTCAGGAAGGCCCGCGCCAGGAACAGGTGAAAGCCTCGCTGATCGATCCTTTTCACGATGCGACGGTGCCGCTTCTCTTGGAAGGAATGGACCTGGGACTGGTCCACCGGCAGGATGCATCCCTGCTGTTTTTCACCCATTCCATCACCATTTCGCACGTTCTGGCAGGCCAGGGTACAATGGCATTCTATCTCCAGCCTGAGGGCCGCAAGGAGCAGACGATGAAGGATATTCTGGCAATGATCATCCGTTCCGCAGCAGGCGTACTGACGGCCGAATTCGAACTGGCAATCGCATCGGCCAATCCACCGGCATAAATTTTATGATGCGGCAATAAAGATAGTGGCAAGCGGGTAGGGCGGCTTTTATGGCCTTGGCAGCACCGGCAGCCCACTCAGGCCCGCGCCACAGCCTCGCCCCTGATCCGTTCCACCATGGAGCGCAGGCCGTTGGCGCGTTGGGCGGAGAGGTGTTCGATCAGGCCGAGCTTGCCAAACAGGTCGAGGGCGTTGAAGCCTGCGACTTCTGAGGCTGTTTTGCCGGAATAGGCTGATAGCACGATGGCGACCAGGCCCTTGACGATATGGGCATCGGAATCGCCTTCGAAGGTCAGGATCGGGTCCGGACCTTCGCCCGCCTTCGTTACGAGCCAGACCTGACTGGCACAGCCCTTGACCTTGTTGTCAGCGATACGCTGCTCTTCCGGCAGGTCAGGCAGTGCCTTGCCCAGTTCGATAACGTAGCGGTAGCGGTCTTCCCAATCGTCGAGATAGGCGAAGTCGTCGATAATCTGGTCGATGGGCGTCATGGGAGGGTCATCCAGGCGGTTTTTCGGGTGTTTTGGGTGGCTTCCGATGATGGTTTTGGAAGCCGCTCGAGGCCATATAGGCCTTTCCCATACGGAAATGAACCGGCTGCGCGGTAAAAATCACTCAACCTGCGGGTTTCGGCCTTGGTCTTGGTACGGTGATGGTCAGGGGCACGCCATTGCCAGCGGCAGAGACCGTACCGGTGACCATATGGTCTTCGCTGGCGGCAGCAGGGGCGGCGATTGCCGCTTCCTTGACGCTGCCATGGGCTGGCGCCGCATCGGCGCTGATGGCCTGATGATCCTCTCCGGTGCCAAACTGACGGTTAAGCAATTGATAAGCGACCAGCGCACCTTCACGCGCCCGGATTCCGATGGCCTGAAGCGTCTGGCCGCCCTTTACGCAGACATCGGGCTTTTCCCCGCAGAGGCCGGAAACGTAATCATAAGCGCCTGATGCGGCCGAAACGGCGTTTGCCAGCTCGAATTGCGGTGCAGATGCAGAACCATCGCGCGGCGCGCCGCCCAGATAGGACAGGGCGACCAATACCAGCGTAAACCAGAATGCTCCCTTGATCAGAAACCACATGACCGCTTATCCGTCTCGTTCTGCGACATTTTTTCGTCTGTCGCGTCGGTTGCGCCGGTCGTATGGCCGGGCTGCTGCGAAACAGACTATGATTCGCGCGGAAATATCGCTTTGCAAAACATAATCGGATTTTCTGCGTATTTTCATAAAATGCGCTCTTTCCGCATTTGAACCACATTCTAGTCAAAGTTTAACGACTGAGGTTAAGCATAATTGCGGCAGAACCCTTCTGTTCCCGGGCTTTTTCATTCTACCAACCGCCACAGATATTAACGTGATGCGGAAAAACATGCAAAATCCGTTGCTTACGCCACGTTAACCATGTTTTCGAAAGCTTCTGACCCCTGTCCCTTTCCGAGACGGAAACACCGGTTTAGGCGGGTTTGCAGCTTTCCCTTTATCTTTTCCTTAAGGCGGCGACCTCTATTGTTTGGTCAGTAAAGAGGACCGCAAGTCGCGGAAATTTGGCGTGTTGGTATTGAGTAAAATCGCTGATCGGGCAAAGACCCTTCTCGACGAAGCCGTGACCCTGGTGGTGACGCGCATCGGCGCGGAAGCCTCGCCGTCTCGCGCCGAAGTTGCGGCGGCGCGCTGCGTGGTCCTGGCCTGCCTGCCCGCTCTGGTCCTCGTGCCGCTCACCCTGTCCTTCTTTCAAGGTGTCGCCGTGGCCCTGCCGCTCGGCGTTGCTATTGTTGCCGGCCTGTTTCTGATCGCCGTGGTCGCCGCCTTGTGGCTGGCGCGCCTGTCGGCTCGCCAGCCGGTCATCCGCCATTCGCTGGACACGAGCGCTTCCATCGATCTGTCGCTGTTTCCCGGCATGGTTTTCACTCTCGATGCCCAGGCGCGGGTAGAGACCGTCGGCGGGCGCGATGCCCGTGATTTCCTGCCTTTCCTGCGCAATCCGCTCGGTCGTCCTTTCATCGATCAGGTGCATGTCACCGACCGTATCGCTTTCGTGCGTGCCTTTGACGCCCTGCGCCAGGGCGAGGATATTGGCCGTGTGCAACTGCGGCTTGCCCGCCCGACCGGTCATATTGAAGGCGTCAAGGGTGAGACCGGCGAAGGTCAGTATAGTGAAACTGCGAGCGATGAGGCTGCCGATGGCACGCTGATGGCGGTTGGCCTCGACATGGCCGTGCGCCGTGACGAACGCGGTGGCATTGCCGGGATTTTCGTACAGATGCTTGATTGCCGCGAGCAACAGCAGATGGCGCAGCGGCTGGTCAAGCTCGATGCCGATCTGCAGACGGCCAACGAAGCGAAGTCGCGCTTTCTCGCCGCCGTCAGCCATGAATTGCGCACGCCGCTGAATGCCATACTCGGCTTTTCCGATATTCTGATGGGCGATTATTTCGGCCGGATGGAAGATGAGCGTCACCGCGAATATGTGCGGTTGATCCGCCAATCCGGCGGCCATCTTCTGTCGGTGGTCAATACCATGCTCGACATGTGCCGCATCGAGGCCGGGCGCTACGAATTGCTGGTGGAGCCGTTCTGCCTTGCGCAGACCATTCACGACTGTGAAAACATGCTGGCCTTGCAGGCCCAGGAAAAAGGCGTCAAGCTCACCAGCCGTATCGGCCGCGATGTGAGCGAGCTGACCGCCGATCCGCGTGCGGTGCGCCAGATCCTGATCAATCTTGTTGGTAACGCCATTAAATTCACTGAGCCGGGTGGCGTTGTTACCGTGGATGCGGCACGTTTCGGCAAGGATCTGGTGATCTCTGTCAGCGATACGGGTATTGGTATCGCCCAGGATCGCATCCTTCTGCTCGGCCAGCCTTTTGTTCAGGTCGATAGTGATTATAACAGGAAATTCGACGGCGTTGGTTTGGGCCTGTCGCTGGTCAAGGGCCTCGTTGCCCTGCATGGCGGGACATTCCTGTTGACGAGCCGTGTGGGCGAGGGGACTGTTGTTTCCATCACCCTGCCAATCGACGGATCGGGCATTGCCCGGGTTCAATCCACAGGCGAAAGCCGTCAGATCGAATTTCCGCCACGCTTGCCCGTCAGTGAAAGGCAGCCTGCTCGCGAGAGGCTCGATGGGGCAATGAGCATGAATATGGTGGGCGACAGCGGTGCGCTTGGTGAGGGGCTTGCCCCATCGCCGCGGCATCACCAGATGGACGGCGTCTCTTTTGAAGGGAGCACAGGGCAAACGCATGAGCGGCAGGGTAGCGGGCAGCCGGGCCAAAGGATGGGCCAGCAAAAGGATGTGAATGACGACGCGAAAGCGAAAATCGCCTGATAAAAGAAAACCGGCCCGCAAGGAACCGGGATTTCTGATGCTGGCCGCTCGAGCGTCCGTGCGCATCTGCGCGCGCAATCCAGCTCGGTTCACCAGCACGGTCGGCTTTGTCGTAGTCATGGGTTTCGTTGCGGCCAACGCTTTCTGGTATCAGCCGGGCCGGCATCCGTCTCCCTTCCTGCGCACCCGCGATCCGCATGATTTTACCGCCATGCTGGGGCTGAACAGCAACCATTCCCTGAAACCCGACCCTGATGACGTCACCACGTTCCGTATTCAGCGCCAGACAGCGGAAAACACCCCTGTTGGCACAGCGCCCGGCAGCGGTGGTTCAGCAACAGGTGTGTTGCAGGCCGCGGAGCCTGGCGCCGACCAGCTGACTGTTGGCATTCAGGCGCAGCTCATTCGCCTGGGGCTTTACGATGGCGTGGCCGATGGCAAACGGGGACCCCGAACCGATGCGGCGATCAGCGCCTATCAGCGGCGGATCGGCATGCCGGTGACTGGCGCGCCCAGCGATGACCTGCTGGCAGCGCTGAGCGTCGATCAGAAATCACCTGCGGTTGCGGCCCCCAAGGGGAGTGCACCGCCAGTGCGCCCTATGGAACGGCCAGTTCAGGTCACGGCGACAGCGGATGATGCCATCGATCCCGTAGCCGCAGCCATTCGCAATGCGGAAAAGACCGTCACCACAGCGCGGTCCGCGCCCTCACGGTTGCCCACGGCAACACCCGTGTCGACCGCCTCGGCCTCCTCGGGCAAAACCCAGTCCGGTGCGCTGACCAAGGCTGCTACGTCGGCAAATACGCCAGTGCCACAAGCACCTGTTGCCTCTGCCAGCCTTGTCACGACGGGTGCCAATGGGGCCGGTGCCAATGGGACTGGTGCAAGCGGGGAAGCAAGCCTGATCATGGATATCCAGCGCGGCCTGATCAATATCGCTTATACCGATATCAGCGTGGACGGCGTGGCTGGCGACAAGACCAAGGCTGCCATCCGCCATTTCGAGCGCCATTATCGCCTGCCGGAAACCGGCGAACCGAATATGGCGGTGCTGAAAAAGCTGAAATCCATTGGCGCTTTGTAAACGGCTTTCGCCAGCATTTGCGTATATCCTAACGCAAAACCGGTTTCCATCTTTCCCTAAAGTAAACGCTAATAAGCGATTTTTCCGTCTATCAGCGGTTTCTGCCCCGACGAAAATTCCTGCTTGAGCGATTGACGTGCATCGCTGCTGATCACCGCCATGGGAGCGGTGACGACGGTGCGGGCCGCGGAACCGGCCAGATTGGCTGTGCCGATTGCCACCAGGCCGACCCGATCGCCCAAGGTGGTTTGGCCGCCTTCCATGGATTGGCCAGCGATGTTCTTGCCCAGATTGCGGATGATCTCCGGACTGTCGGCAAAGGCCGTGTGGCCGAGCGGATCGTGGCTATCGACGCTGCTGGTGTCGATGGCGGTGATGCCGAGCGCTTTCAGGTCACCAGCCAGCGGCTGCAGGTCGGCCTGGCTCATGCCGCCGACCCGGTTGACGCCGCCCGACAGCCATCGCGACACGGACAAGGCCTTGTCTTTGTTGGAGGTGAAGATGGTGAAATGCGGCCGTTTGGTCCCCATTTCGATCAACTGGCGACGAAATACATCGACATCGATATCCGGCGAGGCCAGGATGACATTGTTGACCTTGCTTGGAACTGTTCCGGTGCGCATCGCCACGCCGCGCAACGCTTCCATGGTCAACCAGGTGCCCATGGAATGGGAAATAATCGTCACATCGCCGACATTAGGATTCTTCGCGGCTTGCAGGATCAGGTCTTCCAGCGCCCGCCGGGAATAGGTGGTGCTTTCCTTGTCGTAGAGATAGTCGAACACACTGCCGCGCGACGGCCATGTGAACAGGATCGGGGATGCGTCCGTGCCGGAATCATGGATGATCTGGGCAAAGCGGAAAACCGCATCCGAATACGTATTGTTAAAGCCATGCACGAAGATCACGGCCTGGCGTTTCTTGTTACGGGTCGCGTTGAACCACCGCAGGGCCTCGGCTTCCGTCGGCACTTTATCGGCCTTCAGCACCGCGAAATCATGTTCCGGGTTGGGGGGCACACGGGAAGGCCACTGCACTTCGCCTACCTTGCGGTTGCGCTCCGGAGGGATGGAAACGACCACATTGTTCACCGAGATCGCTGTGCCGCGATCACCGGAGTAAAGCAGGCCGGGATCGTCCGCCGGTTTGCGGGTGGTGAACACCAGCATGTTCACCTGGCTGGCGTCGCTGGCAACCGGCACAGGCTTCAGCACGCTTTCTGGCCTGCCCGCGCAACCACCCAGCACGAGGACGATCACTAAGGGAATGACGGCATGTCCCGCAAAAGCAGGACTGGATCCTGCCAGTCCGCTTGCGGCCGACCCAGATGCCGCCAGCCTAGATGTGGAAGCAGAAGGCGTGAGGGCATATCCACGCTTCAAGAGAGAGCGGGCGTGTTCCCGCTTCCTGTTCTTGAGCCAGCCGAGGGTCGACATCCTATTTCTCGGCTCCGATAGCATTGTTGTCGGGGGCTCCGTTGTTGTGATCATGGGTATCGGGGACGTGGCTGTCGTGCGCCTGGTTTTTCTCCGGCTTGATCCGGAACCAGGTGATGTAGAGCGCGGGCAGGAACAGTAGGGTCAGCACCGTTCCGACGACGATGCCACCCATCATGGCAAAGGCCATCGGTCCCCAAAAGATCTGTCGCGAGATCGGGATCAGCGCCAGGGTTGCTGCGGCGGCGGTTAGCATGATCGGGCGCATCCGGTGTTCGGTGGCCTCGACCACGGCCGCAAAGGCCGCGACGCCCGATTTTCGCAGGTCCTCGATCTGCACCACCAGGATGACAGAGTTTCGGATCAGGATGCCGATCAGCGCGAGCACGCCGAGCAGCGCCACAAAGCCAAGGGGTGCGTTGCTGGTGAGAAGCGCGATCACCACGCCGACCAGTGCCAGCGGGGCGACGGAAAACACCAGGAACAGCCGGTGGAAGCTCTGCAACTGGATCATCAGCAGCGTTGCCATGATGAACAGCATCAGCGGTGCTACCTGGATGATCGGCCCCTGCGACTTGTTGCTCTCCTCGACCGCGCCGCCGATATTGACGGCATAGCCTGCCGGAAGCGCCTTGGAGAATTCGGTGACTTTGCCGCTCAGCGCGTTGACGATGGTCGCGGGCTGGGTGGGGCCGTTGACGGCGGCCTCGATGGTGATCGTCGGCGTGCGGTCGCGCCGCCAGATGGTCGGCTGCTCCAGTTCGTAATGGAAGGTGGCGACGGATGACAGCGGGATCGACTGGCCGTTGCTGCTCGGCAATTGCAGATCGACCAGCGTTTCGACGGAACCGCGATCCTTCTTTTCGGCACGGCTGACGACATCGATCAGGTAGATGTCGTCACGAACCTTGGTGACGGTCGATCCCTCGACCACCCTGTTGAGGGTCTGGGCGATGTCTTCGGAGGTGACACCGAGCTGACGGGCCTTGTCCTGCAACACATCCACTTTCAGCACCCGGGCCGGTTCATACCAGTTGAAGGCGATATTGGTGAGCAGCGGATGGGTGCCGACAATGGCGGCCAGCTTGCCCGCATAATCGCGCACCTTCTGGATGTCGGGGCCGGACACACGGTATTGCACCGGCTTGCCGACCGGCGGTCCGATATCCAGCAGCTTTACATAGGCATCGGTGCCGGGGAATGTCTGGCTCAGATAGGCCTGGAACTGCTGGCGCAGCTTGTCGCGCACGTCCAGACCCTTGGTGACGACGACCATCTGACCGAAGGTAATATCATCCGGCTGCACGTCGAAAGACAGGATGAAGCGCGGCGCACCGCGGCCGACATAGGTCGACCAGTGGTCGATATCCGGGTTATTGGCCAATTGCTCCTGTTCGAACTTGGCCATCTGCCGGTTGGTTTCGTCGATGGAGCTGTTTTGCGGCAGGTTCCAGTCGACGATCAGTTCCGGGCGGTCGGAGCTGGGGAAGAATTGCTGCTGCACATGGGTCATGCCATAGAGCGACAGGGCGAAGGCGCCGATCGTCGCAACGATGGTCAGCCAGCGCCAGCGCAGGCAAAAGTGGAGCATGCTGGCAAACAGCCTGGCAAACCAGCCCTTGTGGTCGGCATGCTTCTTCATGGTTTTCGGCAGCATGGTGACGCCCAGAAGCGGCGTGAACAGCACAGCCACCACCCAGGACACCACCAGCGACACGGCGATGACGACGAACAGCGAGAAGGTGAATTCGCCTGCATTGCTGTTGTTCAACCCAACGGGAATGAAGCTGGCGACGGTGACGAGCGTTCCCGTCAGCATCGGGAAGGCGGTCGAGGTATAGACATGGGTGGCGGCCTTGCGCAGGCTATCGCCCACTTCCAGCCGCGCCACCATCATTTCCACGGCAATCATCGCATCATCCACCAGAAGCCCGAGCGCGATGATCAAGGCGCCGAGCGAGATGCGTTGCAACGATATGCCAGCATATTGCATGAACAGGAAGGTGATCGCCAATACTAGCGGGATCGAGATCGCAACCACCAGTCCGGCGCGCAGGCCAAGGCTGATGAAGCTGATGGCCAGCACGATGACGATTGCCTCGAACAGCGCATGGGTGAAGCTGGAAACCGCTTCCTCTACCACCGCCGGCTGATCGGCGACCCGATCGACGGAAACGCCGACCGGCAGGTCCTGGATGACGTCGGCCATGGTCTTGTCCAGCGCCTTGCCGAAATTCACCAGATTGGCACCGGCCTTCATGCCGATGGCAAGACCGATCGCGGGCTTGCCATTGACCCGGAACATGCTGGTCGGTGGATCGGCATAGCCCCGGCTGATGGTGGCGACATCGGTCAGCGGAAAGAACCGGTCGTTGACCTTGAGATTGATCGACCGCAGGCTGTCTTCCGAAATAAAGCGCCCGCCGACCCGAAGCGCAATCCGCTCCGGCCCGGCATCAATGAAGCCTGACTGGGTAACTGCATTCTGGGCCTGAAGCGTGGCGATGATCGCCGATTGGTCGATGCCGAGGGCGGCAATCTTGCGGGTGGAAAATTCGAGATAGATCGCCTCGTCCTGGGTGCCGACAATGTCCACCTTGCCAATATTGGGGACAGTCAGCAGCTTGGTGCGCGCGCTCTCGACCAGATCGCGCAATTGCCGATGGGTCAGGCCATCGCTGGTGAAGGCGTAGATATTGCCGTAAACGTCGCCGAAACGGTCGTTATAGAACGGTCCGACGACGCCGGAGGGAAAGTCCCCCTGGACGTCCTGGACCATGTTGCGCACGCGAAGCCAGGTAGCGGGCACGTCGCGGGCCTTGGTCGTATCCAGCAGGTTGACGAAGACGATGGTCTGGCCAGCCGTGGTGATCGACTTGGTATAGTCGAGCGACTCCAGTTCCTGGAGCTTCTTCTCGATCCGGTCGGTGATCTGCTGGGTGACCTCCTGGGCAGAGGCACCGGGCCATTGTGCCTGGATCACCATGGTCTTGATGGTGAAGGACGGGTCTTCCTCACGCCCAAGGCCGATATAAGCGAGCACGCCGGCCAGCGAAAACACAATCATGAAGTACCAGACGAGGGAGCGATGTTCGAGCGCCCAGTCCGACAGGTTAAATTTCTTCACGGGCGCGGCTCCTCATCGGTCTTGATCTTTTGTCCCTCGGCAAGCTGGTTGGCGCCAGCGACGGCAACCTGCTCGCCCTCCTTCAATCCGGACAGGACCTTTACGCGGGTGCCGTCGATAGTGGCGTCGTCCAGAACGACCTTGCGCAGGGCGACCGAGGCATTGGCCCGGTCGATCACCCAGACGCCAGTCGCGCCGTCTTTCCTGAGGATGGCGGTCAACGGCAGCAGGATGACGCCGTCTTCTTCATCACGGCTTGCGGTCGCGGTTACAACGGCGCCGAGTCGAAAGACCTCGGGGGCATCGTTGATGGCAATCTTCAGCCGGTGGGTGCGGGTTTCCGCATCGGCTTCCGGGCCGATCTCGCGCAGCGTGCCGATGGCCTGTTTGGTGGGGTCGAGCTGTAGCGCTACGCTGAACTTCGTGCCTTCCTTCAGCGCGCCGATCCGTCCTTCCGGGACATCGACGATCACGTCGCGCTGGTCGAGCCGTGCGACTTTCATCACCGTCTGCCCGGCGGTCACCGTCTGCCCGACTTCGACCGATACCGAGGTGACGACGCCGTCGAATTCCGCCTGTAGCCGCGCATACCCCAATTGCTCGCGGGCCTTGTCCAGCTTGGCCTTGGCCTGGTTGAGACTTCCCTCGGCCGATTTCAGGCCCTGTTCGGCCACTTCGAAATCGGCGACGCTGCCGGCATTGATGGTGGCGAGCGTGCGGCGGCGCTTTTCGGTGATCTGCGCATTCTCATAGGCCGCCTGGGCATTGCGCAGGTCGGCCTCGGCGCTGTTGACGGCAAATTGCAGCGCCAGCGGATCGATTTCGGCAACCACGTCACCCTTGTGAACGAGATCTCCGACTTCGGCCTTGCGCAGGATCACCCGGCCAAGCGTGCGAAAGGCGAGGTCGGTCTCGACCCGCGCCTGGACGACACCCGCAAAGCTGACCCCCGACAGGCGCTCGGCCTTGATGGTTATCGAGCGGACAGGACGTGGCCCGGCGGCCTGCTGGTCGTCCTTCTCGCTGCAACCGGCGGAAAGCGCCAGGGCAAGCAGAAAGGGAAGGGTGATGATGGGACGGTAGAGGCGCATGTCACTTTTCCTTAAAGGCCACGACCTGGCCGTCCGTCAGAAACTTGCCGCCGTCGGTGACGATGATGTCCCCGGGCGCGACACCGGATGCCACCACGAAATCGCCGACGCGGTAGCGGGCAATGTCGATCTTGCGCAGCCTGACAGAGCTGTCGGCGGCATTGACCGCCCAGACGGCGGGCTGGCCATTGGCCGAGGCCATGGCGCTCCAGGGGAGCACGATGCCCTGCTGCGGCTGGGCGCGGAACCGTCCGACGACAGTCGTGCCGAGCGACCATTGCGTATCGGCGGGCAGGGCGACCTTGATGCGGATGGTGCCAGCGCTGGTGTCAATGGCCGGAGAGACTTCGCGGATCTTGCCGTCCTGGGGATTGGCGCGGCCGCCGATCGGCGAAACCTCGACGGTATCGGACGGCGCACCTTCCAGGAAAAACGCTTCGAACATGTCGAATACGGCATCGCGCGGTCCGTCATGGGCAAGCGTCAGGGCCGCCTGCGCCGCCGAAACCACCTGTCCCACCTCGATGCTGCGCGAGGTAATGATGCCGTCGGCATCGGCCTTCAACTCCGTATAGGTCATCGCATCCTGGGCGGTGGCCAGATTGGCCTGCGCGGTTTGCAGCGAGCCTTGAGCCGTGGCGAGATCCTCGCGGGCCTGGTCGAAGGTGGATTGGGCAATGGTGTTGGTCTGGATCAGTACCTTGTAGCGGTCGAAGGCCAATTTCTTCTGGCGCATCGTCGCCTGGGCCGATTCCAGCCCGGCCTGGGCAACGGCGATATCCGCCTTCTGCTCGGTATTGTCGAGCAGGGCCAGGACGTCGCCCGCCTTGACCCGGTCGCCGACATCGACATGCCGCTCGATCACCCGGCCTGCGGTACGGAAGGACAGGTCGGACTGCACCCGCGCCTTCACCGATCCGGAGATTTCCACCGAGGGCTGATATTGCGCGGTTTGGGCCTTGGTCACCGTGACGCTGCGCGGTGAAGACTGGCTCTCGGTCTTTTCATTGCAGCCTGCCAGACACACGGCGAGCAGGACGCAAGCCAGTCCGGATAATGTCGTTTGTAACCGCACTGTGAGGTCCCCACCATTGCATTCACGGGTCGTTGCGAGTAGATATCAATGACTGTATGGTTAGTCAATATAATTGCCGGTATGTCAGTTGCTGGTATAGGAATTGAAAGCGTAATGCCTGATGCTTTCGCTCCGGCGCCTCACGCAAGACCGCTCGCTCAAACCTCAAGGAAATGGTCATGGCAAAGCGATTGAAAACGATCAGCCGGGCCGAGCAGAAAGCGAGGCGCCCGCAGGAAATATTAGAAGCCGCGTTTGAAGAGTTTCTGGACAAAGGGTTTGCTGCAGCGCGTGTGGAAGATGTAGCTCTGCGGCTCGGCATTACAAAGGGCACAGTTTATCTTTATTTTCCGTCAAAGGAGGTCTTGTTCGAGGAGACCATCCGGCAGATGTCGCTGCCGTTGTCCCAATTGCGTGCTTCTGCTGAAATATTGGAGGGCAGCCATGCCGAACGATTGAAGCAAATGATCGGCATGGCCTATGAGATGATCGCCGGCGATTGCAAGTGTAGCGAACTCCTGCGTTTGACGGTGAGCGAGGGAACCCGCTTTCCCCATATTGTAGACAGGCATTACGACGAATTCGTTGCGCCCCTCTTGAAAACGGTCTGCACGCTAGTGGAGGGGGGCGTCGCTGCCGGCGAATTTTTGCCTGGCCCTGCCGCTTCGGCTCCCGATGTTCTGATTGGACCGATCATCCACTTCAATCTCTGGTCAATCCTGTTTGCGCAACGCAGGCCGCTTGAGCAAAAGGCGTACATGGAGGCTCATGTCGATATGGTGATGCGGACCCTGATGCGCGGCAAGGGCGAATAATCCCGACTGCCTCGATGAATGCCTTTCTTTCCGTCAATCCTGTCTATAGACAGGCGGGATGCGCCTTCGCTCCGATATTTTCGTCGCCGCCATCCTACGCCGCGTGTTTTCCGCTGGCGGCTTTGCTGCTGTGGAGCGTAAGGGCATGGACCAAGCCGGCGCCATCTTCCTGCGCCAGCGGTTTCGTGATGGCCTGGAAAGTCTTTACGCTCCCGCCCCCCAAAGCCTGATTGAAGCCGACGATGCCGAAATGTCAGGCGACCGCCGATTCGAGCGCCGCCTGGACAAGGTCGATGCCTGCGAGGTCGCGGCTTTGATGGAGCGCGAATACCGTTTCGATCCGGATCTGTGGCTGGTGGAAATCGAGATCGACCAGTTGGACGGTCTTTTGTCGCTGGTTGGCGAGGGAAGCTGAAGGGCAGTCACGCTTACTGCCGCCGAAATGGCCGCACTCCGACAAGACAGTGTCTTTAATCGCTGTCGTTTGTCTTTTCAGGAAAATCGGTTTCCACTTATCCACGGATAAAGTTTCAACGGGAAGCCGACACCGCCGCTGGCTGGATGTCGCTCTGACCGCTCTGATAGGTATAGCGGTCGGCCCTGAGCCAGGCATCGATGCGCTTTTCGCAGTCCCTGCCGTCGAGGGCGGCGATCAGTCTGGCGACGCGCGGTTCGCCCTGCTGCAATTGGCTGAGATGCGGATAGAGGCGGGTCAGTATGAAAATCATGTCGGGAATGGCCATGGCAAGGCCGGTCAGCGTCGTGGCCAGCTGCTGGCCGGAGGTATCGAGCAGGATACGCTCGGCCAGCCATCGACTTGAAGACAGGGCATCGGCCAAGGCCGTGGCAAAACTGCCTGGTGCGTTTTCACGGGCAAAACGCACCAGCAGGGCAGCCTGCACGGAGCTGAGATTGCGCCGACCCAGGCGATCACGATCCTGGCGATGAAGGTGACGATCCAGCGCCTTCAAGGTCTGGCGCAAGGCTTCCTCGCGTTGTGCCCTTGTCAGATCTTGTTTCTGTTTCTCTACACGGAGTTGATCTGGTTCCTGCGTTACCCCCTGATTTTCCACGGCATCCTCAGGGTCTATAGCGGGCACGTTTTCGGGCTCGGCAGCGGCATCCGACCTCAGGCGAATGGGGCGGGGCGGTGCTTCCATCATGTCCTGGACAATATCCTCGTTGTCCACGTGCTGGGCATGCTCGGGCAATGGGTCGATGAAGCGCAGGCCTGCCAGTGCATCGATGACGGCGGGCGACAAAGCCTCGCGGCGCACGATGGTGCGGGCGTGGTGTATGCCCTGGGTGCGGGCGATGGTGATGAGTAGTTCATCCGACAGACAGGGCGAGGCGATCAGGAATGGCGCGGCAATGGCGAGCGGCTGGCTGGCGATGAAAAATGCGACGGCTTCCGGCACATTGGGCGATTGGGACAGCGCCGCCACGGCATCGCGCCGGGCCTCTTCGGAGGAGTATTGAAACAGGGGCTGGAACAGCAGGGCAAACTGCCGGAGATCGGCCTTGCGGGGATGTTCGAGGCTTTCGAAACTGGAAACGGTGGCCATTAAAACCACGTCCTTCTTGCGGCCGATCCTCGGATTTTCCAACGCCCGAAATTGATGATCCACGACATTACCCGTCCCAACGCAATACCAATTCGGTCAAAATAGACGGTAATCGTTAGCAAGCTGTTAACCATCGACAGTGTTTAATAAGGAAACTTTGATAAAGCAGCATATCCTTGCGTGAGCGTTGCAGTGTCATCGCTTTTACTCGGAAATGTCAGCAAGGGTTCCCGGCAAAACGGGAACCTATTCAGTATAAAAGCAACTTTTCATGAGGATGGCTGTTTACCCCTCATGTCTGGAGAAAAGCGCAGAATGCCTGTCTTTGCTGCCCAAAACGGCAAGGCTGGATGTGCTGGCCCCTTTGCCGGGGCAGGATGAAATCGATCTCTTCATCCGTCTCATCTACCCCAAATGGAGACGAGCATGGCTGACATCGTGAAACTGAAAGACCGGCTGGATCAAAAGCCCGTCAACCGTACCCCCGCACCGACACAGGCCCGTATCCTGCTGTTTACTGGCGTGCGCTATACCCGCGCCGACCCCCTGCTGATCGGCGCCGCCTCGCTCACCGGCAAGCGTCCAGTGCAGGACATGCATCCCTATGAGGGGTAATACGAGGATTCGCTGGAAATGACTCTTCGTATTCCTTTTGAAAATATCTCAAGCCTCTGATGCATTTGAGATATTTTCAAGTCGAGGATGCGTGATCATCTTCGAGGCTTGGTATTAGGCCTGTGTTACCGTGATGCGGCTCTTCCACTGCGTGGAGTGAGATCAATTGGCCGTTGGCTATTGCGACCATTGAGGCAATCACATGGGGTGAATGTCATTGGCTGAGCCCGGTTGCTTTTTTATGAAGCGTTCAGTGGCAATCAGGAAATCCGGGCCGTTTTTCCAGGCATTCACCGGAATGCTCTATGGCATCCTTCACGTTAACCACTGTGCAGGAGATGCACTAATACCGCCAATTCTGTTGGGTAATTTTCTTTTTTGGAACGGACGCGCTTTAAGGGAATACGCAATAGTTGTGCAACCATAGTTTCCCAGAGATACCTATATCTGCTTTGTTTAAGTATGATCCGCAAATTTAAAATATGTATTTTATTTTGCAATTCTACCAAAGATTGTTTTGTATACGATTGTGATATTTGAGTAATAATTCCGCCTACCCCATTTGGGGGATGTTTAAAGCACCCAAAAATGGTTGATAAACGTTGTTAGGAATAAGCAACATTATTTCAAGTGGGGCGTTTGATGCATAAAGATACAGAGTCTGCGCTTGGATATAGTCACGCGGAACAGCTGGACCAGAAGAAGACAGAATTGTCTCGAAACAATCGACAGGAAGCCTACGACGAGGATTTGGCGGGCACGCCCGATCGTGACAGCATGATGTATGCGCCACGGGTGTTTGCAGGAATGGGTGTCGTCTTGCTGGGTTTTGCCATCTATAATTACCAATCGACAGGGCTCATCGCGGCCACAATCATCAGGACGGTTGTTGCGGCAATTATTCTTCAAAGCGTTTATTTCATCGCGATTGTCTATCTTGTCATGCGTCGGGTGAAGGCGCGCCTTGCCACGCTTCAAAACAGTCAAGCCTCCCGTGATGGTCGTGCACAAAAGGACCAGTGCGCAGGTCGCGACCTGACGCTTGCCGAGAGGGCGGACAATGCCTGAGACTGGTCTATGCCTGTGAGGTGTGCAGGTATGAAGGGGCTTTTCCGGGCATTGGTGATGCGGAATCAGAATGACAAAGTGCCGACGTCCTTTTAAAGCGGTTTCCAGTGTCGAAGCCGTACAAAGTAGGATGTAACGACCCTCAATCCGCTTCCAGTGAATGAAGCGAAGTCAGAGCGGCAATAAGGTCGGTTTGCCGGGCCATATCGGTTTTGGCCAGTACGGTTTTTATCTGGCTTCTGGCGGTTTCCAGCTGAATCCCAAGGGCCTGGGCGGCATCGCGCAGAGGCTCTCCATCAAGAAGCAGTTTCGTCAACCGCGCCTCGGCGCGCGTTAAATTCATCAGGGACTGGATCATCTCCGAGGTCAGGCCATTGCTACGGCTGAGGGGGACCAGAATGATGAAAAAGCTGACCGGGCTGAACAATCCGACATTCAACCGGGCGGCGGGAATGAGATAGACGACCGCCGGCGGCAGGCCCGGCTGGCCGGGGCAGGCGAATTGAGCGCCCTGCATCTCGTCCCGGCTGGCGCCATCTGCCATACCCGCGGCAAGACTGGCTTCAAAACTTGCCTGTGCTGCGGGATGGAGAAAGCGCAACTGGTCGAAGGCCGAAATGGCGTATCTTGGATTGGCTGCCTCAAACACCGTATTGCAACCCAGGATCTTGCCTTTGGCGGTAAGAGCGGCAGTTGGGAGCCGCGCCAGCTGCAATGCCCGCAGACTGTTATCGACCGCCTTGAATTCAAGCTGGGAGGCAAGGATTAGGCTGCGACGCAGGTCCCGGCCAACGCTGTTGAGAAGATCAAGATGTTTTTCTTCGATGGGACCGCTATCACGCTTTCGTTCAATCGAGATGGCAATGGTTTTCTCCTGGGGAAGATCGAAGCTGACGCCTGCGGCAAAGCCGAAGCCGCGCGGCCAGAGAAAATCCCGATAAAGTGGCTCATCACGCATCTGTTCTTGTGAAAACTGATCGACATCGCTGATGAATTTCGACTTGCTGGCACTCAGCAGCGCTTTGGTGCGGATATTGTCGGCGGTCCAGCCCTGTTTGAAAAAATCAGAATAAAGCTCGCGCACACCTGGCGTCGTGATCAAGGGCATGAGCTCGTCGGAGATATTGACAAGCAGGGCGCCTTCCGCGCCGACAAGATGCGCCAAGCGGTCCAGCGCATTTTCCCAGGCAGCCGGTTCAGCGGCCGCTTCATAAATGCAATCTATGATAGTTTCCGGCATAGCAATCTCACATATTAATATTGCTATGTTTAGCAAACATGTCTTTCTGAAGCAATGCCAGTCAATTTACTGAATAACATTATCAGATTTTAAGTCGAAAAAACAAAATAATCGAATATTTTAATTTTTTATCGCTTGGAAAAAAGAAAATTTTAGACTTAATTGAATGTTCTAAAGCAAACGTGCGCGCCAAAGTGTTTTAGCTATTTGTGCGACTGCAAAAATACTTTATGGATCTATGGCTGTCTGATCACAACCAGAGTTTGTAAGAAAAGCCTGTGCATCGGGCGCGAAGCTGGCTTGAGGCACAAGGGTGCGCAACACGGCATAGCCTTGGGTTTCCGGCATTTCCACCAATATGGTCTGGGCCAGCGCATCGGGTGCCGTGGCGCGCAGCCGGGCGAGTTGGGCCGGGGTGGCGACAATAATGTCAAGCTTGCCCTCCACGGATGTAGCGTCGTTCATACTGTAGACTTCATTGGCATTACGGTCGAAAATACCCACGGACCAAAAGGGAACGCTGCCCTCTGCTGTCAGATGCACCGGCGCCTCACTGACATCGAAAGCGCAGGCGGCGAGTTTGAGGAAGGGATCGCCATTGGCAAGCCCCGCCCGGTCCGCCCGACTGTCGAGACTATAGAATTTGAACAGCGGGCCTTCCATGGTCACGCGGGTATAGGCGTCCTTGCCGGTGAAATGCGGTAATGCCAGGATGATGACGATATGCAAAACCACGGCCCCGACCAGGCCGACAAGAAAGGCGTAGATCAGCTTACGCATCGCCGCATCCGATCTGTTCGACATGCGGCATGGTCAGTTTCACCAGACCCGAATTGCCCGCGACCGGCGTGTCCAGCAGAGTGAGGTTGAGCATCAGATCTTCGCTTCCTGCGGGAATGGCCAGCCAATTGCCGGGTGCTGCTTGCGAACCGATGGTGATCTCCATGCTGGCATCACGATTTTTCAGCGTCGTGACGGAATTCAGCGCCCCCGGCAGGTCGGGCGATACGGGCAGGGGCGTTCCATCCGGGCGGCTGGCTGAGAGCGTCCAGTAGCGGGCCATCGGCACCGTACCCGCCAGCCGGTAGCGGCAGCGTGTATTCAGCTTACGTCCGCTCATATCTGTGGTGGCAATAAAACTCAGCCCTTCGGCGCTGCCCAGCAACAACCGCCCGGCCTTGGCCCGGTGTGAGCGCGCATAAGGATCGGCATCGGCGGTCTGCGCCTGCGGAAACGCCCGCCAGCCATCAATCTCAATTTCGCCAAAGCCCACCGTGGCATTCAGTGCCATCAGCGTGGACTGGATGCCAAGCCCGAAGGCAATGGCAAGCGCAATGGCGACAAGAAGCGGAACCCGGAACACGCGCTGATTCGAACCCTGTTGATTGTTGGAGAAGCGGTAGCACTCAATTCAGGGCAGGGAAATGGCGCGCGCTTCGCTCGGCCCCATGACAAACCCTTTGTTCAATCCAGCGCCGCCCTCAGTGCCGGTGCCAGCGGCTCGGCCTCTGTGAGCATCGTGCCGATCTGGCGGAGCAGGGCGGTGGTTTCCACCGACAGTGTCCGGGGGCGGACGAATTCGGGCGGGGTGGGGGCGGATGCTGCGCCCTTTGGTTCGCCCTTGGCCGGGGCTGGGGCTTTTACGGCAATGGTTGCCGGTTCCAGCACGCCTGGAATTGGCCGGACGGCGACGCCCTGGTGGGCGTAGTCCATGATGGTCTTGAAGGTCATGGCCGGAAGTGAGCCGCCGGTCATGTTGTTGGTTGAAGTATAGTCATCATTGCCGAACCAGACGGCGGTTGTGAAATTGCCGGTAAAGCCGACGAACCAGGCATCGCGATAGGCTTGCGTCGTGCCGCTCTTGCCAGCGGTCAGAATGCCGTCCAGGGCGGCTTTGCGGCCCGTGCCGATATAGGGGACCTTGGTCAGCATCTGGTTCATGTAGTTATCGGCCTGCTCGGTCAGCACCCGGCGTGGGGCCGGTTCGTCGCGGTCGAAATCGTAGAGCACATGGCCGCGATAGTCTCTGACATCGACAATGCCGTGGCGGCGTGATTGCAGGCCACCCGATGGCAGCACGGCATAGGCTGTCGCCTGGTCCATGACGGTCACTTCCGAGGTGCCGAGCGGAATGGTGACATCTTTGCGGATCGGCGTTTCCACGCCCATGGCCTTCGCCATGCGGATGACGGAATCAACGCCCAGCCGGTCCTTGACCAGCCGCACCGGCACGGTGTTGATCGATTTGGCCAGCGCCGTCGTCAGCGTGATGCGCCCGGCATAGCTGTTGCCGTAATTATGCGGGCTCCAATTGCCCCAATTGACCGGACCATCGACAATGGTGGTCTCCGGGGTCAGGCCCGCTTCCATCGCTACCGCATAGGTATAGATTTTGAAGGAGGAGCCGGGTTGGCGCAGGCCGCGCGTGGCGCGGTTGAACTGGCTTTCGCCGTAATCGCGCCCGCCGACCATGGCGCGCACCGCGCCGCCGTTTTCCAGCGTCACGAGGGCCGCTTGCTTGACATTATACTGTTCGCCATATTCGCGCAGCGTATTGCTGACAGCGGTTTCGGCGACTTTTTGCAGGCCGGGATCGATGGTGGTGCGCACGATCAGTGAATGTTCAGGGAAGCGGGAGGCGATGCGTTGCACCTCGTCAAACGCCCAGTCGAGGAAAAAGTCCGGCGCCTCGCGCTCGGCCCGATCGACGACGGTGGCCGGATTGCGCCGGGCGGCAATCACCTGTCCCTCGCTCATGAAGCCGCTTTGTACCAGATTGCTCAACACTTCATTGGCGCGGCCACGGGCGGCGGGCAGGTTGACATGCGGCGCATATTTGGCCGGGGCCTTGAACAGACCCGCCAGCATGGCGGCTTCGGCCAGATTGACGTCGCGCACGCTTTTGCCGAAGTAGAATTGCGAGGCCGCCGCCGCCCCGAATGTACCGCCGCCCATATAGGCGCGGTCGAGATAGAGTGACAGGATTTCCTGCTTCGACAGATTGGCCTCCAGCCATAGCGACAGGAAGGCTTCCTTGATCTTGCGCTCGATGGAGCGCTCATTGGTGAGAAACAGGTTCTTGGCGAGCTGCTGGGTCAGCGTCGAGCCGCCCTGCACCACGCCGCCAGCTCGGGCGTTTTCGCTGAGTGCCCGGCCAAGGCCAATGAAATCGATGCCGAAATGGTCGAAAAACCGCCGGTCTTCGGTGGCCAGCACCGCCTTGATCAGATTGTCGGGCAGGTCTTCGAAGGGCACGGAATTTTCATGGATAATGCCGCGATGGCCGATGACATTGCCGTAGCGATCCAGAAAGGTCACGGCGAAATCGCCGCGATTGCGCCAATCCTTGACCGTTTCCTGAAAGGCGGGCATGGCCAGCGCCAGCATGACGACGGCACCGGCGGTGCCCAGGGTCATGGCTTCGCCCAGCGCCTCGAACAGCCATTTCTTCCAGCCGCGCATGCGAAACCGGCGAAAGAAGATCGTGGTTTCCTCCCAGAATTCGGCGGCCTGAAAGCCGGTATTCCACAGGGTGGAATCCAGCCAGGCGTCGAGTTTGAGAAAGATATGCCGCTTTTTCTTCTGCATGGCGGTTCCGGGGCCGAGCCTTAAGATGATCTGCTACAATATCACAGGCGGAGAGTGCCGGGGATGCTGTAGGCATATGCAACGCTTCACATGCAACGCTTGACAGGCGCCAAGCTTGCGCCCATGTCTGCGTTGATCGCGATATATCCCAGCCAATGGATCATATGCGACTTAACTTTTAACGAATCTATAAGATTGCCGCGGATTGGGTGCTCGCATCCGACCGATGGCCAAGGGCATGATGACCAGCGAACCCTATTGGAAGACCAAGCGCCTTGATGAGATGAACACTGTGGAGTGGGAATCCCTCTGCGATGGCTGTGGCCTGTGCTGTCTCAACAAGCTGGAGGACTGGGAAAGCGGTGAGGTGGTCTTCACCTCCGTCGCCTGTCGTCTGCTGGATGGGGAAAGCTGTCGGTGCAAGGACTATCCCAACCGGCAGGCCGCCGTGCCCGATTGCATCCAGCTGACGCCGGATCAGGTCGAGGACATCGCCTGGCTGCCGCCCAGTTGCGGCTACCGGCTGGTGCATGAGGGCCGCGACCTTTACTGGTGGCACCCGCTGGTCTCGGGCAATCCTGAAACCGTCCATCAGGCCGGGATTTCCGCCCGTGGTCGCACGGTCAGCGAAGAGCATGTTTCTATCGAGGAGTACGAGGATTATCTCTGCGACTGGCCGATGACGGTGCTCTTGCAGGCCGAAGAATCTGACGGCCAATAGGGACATGAAATGACGGCAGAAGCAGACGGACTTTTTTCCAAACTCGGCTGAAGCTTTCGTTTGGATTGATGCTCTCGTGGTATTATTTTGACATTTTCTACCGTTCGCAGCACCCTCAAGAGCAGCTGTCAAAAACCTTGAAGACCACTAGCAACCTAGGCTGCCGTCTTGGCTGCCACCGGTCCCGTCAGAAGTGTCAGGTCGCCATTGACGGCATAGCGGTCGAAAATGGCCATGGCTTGCCGACGAATATTTTCCGGCACCTCGGCTCCGCGGCCCGCGATGCCCTGATTGATCCGCTTGCGTTCACCGTCACGCTTGTCGGCCAGCGCCTCAGTGATTTTCTGAGCCGCCTGGCTGTCCGCTCCGGTGAAGGTGGCAATCCGATCGGCCAGAACCGCCTTGTCACCGAGGAAGTCCGTTTCGTAGCAAACCCATAGCGGCTTGACCAGATTGAGCATTTCGCATCGCTGCCAACTCAGCAGAAACTGCGCATACCAGACCGCTTGAGCCGCAACCAGCATCTCAAGCCGCTCCTCGAAGGGCAGGTGGTGGTAATTGCTTGGCAGGCCGTCATCAAAAAAAATGGTGTCGACCGGACGATTGGAAGCGCGCCAGGATTGGAACATATCATCGAGGCTGATCAGCGTGTCGAAGAAATTACGGACAGTGACGATAGGGCGGATGTTGTAAAGCGTCATCTGGCGGGCCAGATAGGGCGTGCATCGAATATGATGCTGGGCGACATAGCCACAGCCGTTCAATCCATGCCGCATAAGTGCAAGCTCATCGGTTTCCTGCGAGCGCAGATTGCCTCCCAGTGCAGAGCCGCTGCCGGGTGTGAAGCTGGGAAGTGCCAGGTTGGCCAGGGGGATATCCAGTGCCTGCACCAACGCCATCGAAATAAAAGTCGAGGCCGATTTGGGCGCGCAGGCCACCAGAACATTCGGCTGTCTGGCCCGGCTTGCCGTCAATCTCGCCCGAAATGTCAATTCGGCAAGTTGGGAAGTCGACAGCTTCAGACCCTGGGCGTCGTCATCGCTTACCGCGGGCAGAAAGAACGGATTGGCATGGCAAAGGGCCGCGGCGACTTCCAGAGCCCGGTTTGGCGGCACGGAGGATAGATAGTCCATTCCCAGGCTTAGCGCTTCGCGCGGCGCCAGGGTGGATATGTCTGCTAGCGTCTGGCCCAGCGTGTCTTCCAGGTTCGAGCCTGGCTTGTCATTCGTCCGGATGCCGACCGCATGTTCCATGCTGCAACCTGTCCTTATCCTGCTGAGTCTATCCAAACGGAGGCTTTAGCCGAATTGGAGATATCGACGCATAAACAAAAGCTTGGTGCATGAGAGCATGACCGAAGTTAATGCGTCGGTGCACCGGGGTGTGTCTGTGCCAAAGGGTTATTCGCAAGGGGCAAAAACGTTGTGGCGTAAAGCTGACTGAGGAAGCTTGCGCCAGGCAGGAGCCTGCAACCTCGTCCATGAGGGCCGCGGCCTTTACTGGTGGCATCCGCTGATTTCTGGCGACCGCGAAACCGTCCATCAGGCCGGGATTTCCGCCCGGGGACGCACGGTCAGCGAAGAGAAAGTGCCTGTCGAGGATTGTCTTTGTGACTGGCCATTGACGGTGGCCGGGGACGCGCCCTGACAATCGCCTGCAAGTTTATCCTTAGGGTAAGTCTCGTACAAGTTTTACACTATAATTTCATCTCGATTGAAACCGTTTCGGTGCAATGGAGAGCCTATGTCGAGACTTGACTGGTCGTTTGTCAAAAGCTTTGTCCGTGAAGCGGCTCCGGTGCCTGATGCGGAATGGGTATCACGGAAATTCGATGAGTTTCTCCGGCGGACCGATCCCGCCGATGCTTTTGCGATTTCGGGCGTGTTTTCGTTGGCGCATCCTTTCTATGTGCCGAAGATGAGCGATGCCGCAGCCGACAGTCTGGCGATTTCTGTGCCGGAACTTGGCGAGGCTCTGATGCGGGCACGGCTGACGGCCTCGCGCGCGCGTCAGCCGAATGTTCTGGTGGCGTGCCTGCCGAAATCGGCTTCGACCTTCATCGGGCAGAGCTTGATGAAAGTATTGAATGTGCCGATGGCGGTGCTGATGTCCTCCGCCTTGTCGCCGCAAACGCCTTTTTCCATGGGTATTACCCTGCGTGAGCAGGAAACGGACGAATTGGCGTTGATCCAATACGGCAATAATGGCCTTGGCTATGTGGCGCAGCATCATTTGCGCTGTACGCCCTATCTTTGCCAGCAGCTTGAGCTTTACAATATCCGCCCGATCGTAACCTACCGCAATGTCTATGATAGCCTGGTCAGTCTGGATGACATGATGCGCAAACAGCACCAGGAATGGGCGGCGACCCGTGACAAGGATGCGATCTATTTCAGCGATGGCCTGCCATCCAATTATTGTGAGCTGGACGATGAGACGCGCTATCTGATCCTGGTGGATCGCCAATGTGCCTGGTATCTGCAATTTTTCATGAGCTGGAAACGCTGCGAAGCGCTTGGTCTGGTCAAGCCGCTCTGGGTCTCCTACGAGGAGGATTTTCTCGGCAACAAGCAGCGTCTGGCCGAGAGGATCGCCGCCTTTGTCGGGCCGGAATTCGTCGATTCCGCAAAGCTGTCCGAGGTGTTTTCCGAGACGATAGAGGCGGGTCATGCCCGGTTCAACAAGGGTGTCAGCGGTCGGGGCAGCCAATTGCCTCAGCGTGTCAAGGATCGGATCAGGGCGAGTTTCGATCTCTATCGCGATGATTTCGATTTTTCTGAAATATTGCCCTCCTAACACCTCTGTTCCGCCGATCCTTCAGGCCGGGTGTACAGCGTGGATTTTTGCACCCTTGTACCTTATAACTATTGCACCATAGGTTGTGGTTACGCTATATAGCGATTTCGTGCATCGCTAGCTGTACTATCGTGATATCGAATTTGCCGATCGTACTTCCTGTATCGTTCCGACACGCAAGTGTATCGGAGTACGATACGCTTTCCATGAAATTGTGTGGATAAGGAGTGAATGGCAATTCGGATTGGATAATTCGCGCTCTTGCTGTCGCTCACGTAAAAATGTGTGCATCCAATGTAACTTTTTTTGGTTATTTACTTCTGCCGATATTGATAGTTAAAAGCTGGAATGCAATTTTAAAAAACGGCGCAAGCTGGATAGTTTACTATTTTTGCTTGCAACCAGGAAGGACAAGCTCATGAATATCGGAGAAGCCGCCGCAGCCTCCGGCGTTTCTGCGAAGATGATCCGCTACTATGAGGAAATCGGGCTGGTTCTTCCGGCACGGCGCACCTCAAGCAATTATCGGGTCTATGGCGAAAATGAAGTCCACCGTCTGCGCTTTGTGCGGCGGGCGCGGACCCTCGGGTTTTCCCTGGAGGAAACGGAGCGGTTGCTGGCGCTGTGGAGCGACTCTGGCCGCAAAAACGACGATGTGCGCCAGGTGGCCATGAACCACCTGCGCGAACTCGAAGACAAGATGGAAGCCATGCAGGCCATGGTCGACACGCTGAAAAACCTGGTCGATCACTGCGAGCAGGGTGAGCGCCCGGATTGCCCGATCCTGGAAAAGCTGGGCGGTGGTTCTTCCAACGACAATAGCTGCACAGTGGAAATGGAAGAGGCCTGAGCCTCGGCATATCCGATCAGGCGAAAGCGTCATCCGCCACGGCCACGTGTTTTTATATCTGCCGCTGTGTGTTTGGCTAGCGGTAGAACTCATGCGGGCAATATAGCTCGTCGTCGGACGCACCTGAACCCTGGGGGCGGGGGAATGGGGCGGGCGGCCGGTCGAAAGACCGGCCGTCAATCAAGACCTCAGTCAGCTGTATGCTGAACCAGGCAGACGTGTACGTCTCTGTTGTGCCGTTCGTGATGTCTTCATGAGGCGCGGATTCAACCGCCTGAGTCTATAAACACAGTAGTTTTAAAGAGTTACAGTGTGCTTTGGCATTGTACTAAATGCACGGTGTTATACCAAGTCTCTGACATGCTCACGCATCCTCGCCTTGAAGGCATTGCAAATATCTCCAATGCATCAGGTGCTTGAGATATTTGCAAAGGGAATACCAAGCGTCATTTTCAGTGACGCTTGGTATTAGAACCGGCAATTGTGAAATTGAACCGGATATTGTCTCACCACTCTTTTCTCATATGTTGGTTATGCGTTAAGTGAGCCTCCGATTGTGGAAGGAGGTTGTCTTTGTCGCAATTAAAAATAAGAAAAAAAACCTAAATAGGAAAATAGTCATTGACACCGTGACGGTGTTTTGATAGGTTTTGTTTACGGTCGGAAATCTGCGGCTTCGGCTCTTCCGGTTCGGTTTTACGCTCTCTTTCATATCATTACAGCGCTTCAACTCTGGTTCTGGCGGCTTGCCCATCCATCGTGATGGGAGCCTCGCCTGCCGGGAGGACATTGGTCATGGATGATTTCGATATCTCGCTTTACGGCTGTTGGCCTTTGCCTGCCCCGACCCTCCTGCGACACCAAGAGGGTTGGCTGTTGGCGCGTGACCGGCTTGAAATCAAGGCTGCCGATCTCGCTACTTTGAGCGATCATTATGCCGGGCTGCTCAATGAGCTGACGCGGGAAATGTCGGCGCAGTTCGAGCAATTCCGGCTGTTGCGCGAAGGGGCGGCGGCGCTGATGGAGGGGGGCGATGAGGCGGCGGCAAAGCTCGCCCGTGCTGATCTGAAGGCGGCGACCGAAGCGATGTCGGTGATTGTCCGCACGCTGGAAAAAATCGATGCGCTGCAACGCCAACTGGCCCGCGACCGCGAGGCCGAGGAGGAGCGGGCGGGTGAGACGGAGACCCTGGATGCCGCCCAGGCGCGGCTGTTGGCGCTGGTGGAAACCCAGGCGGAGGCCAAGGCGGGCCTGCTGTTTGAGCGGTGGAAAGCTGAAAGTCTTGCTGCAACTGGCCCCCCGGGCGCGACAAGCGACCAGCCAATTCAGACAACAGCGTGAGGGCCGCAGGTGACAGGACGTTCGGATCGGCTGTCGGCGGGCATATCGGTTGCGGCCCTTCTGGCGGCATCGCAGATCGAAAACAATGGTTTATCCGCCCTGCGCCGGGAGATGCAAAACCTGCACGATACGGTTTCGGCACTGGGGGATGAAGGATCGCTGCTGGCGCAGGCGATCAGCGCGCGACAGGGCCATAATTCTCCGGTTCTGGCTGGTCAGGCGGATGGAAATAACGGCGTTGATATGATGCAGGGGCTGGAGCTTGCGGTCTTGCAACGGCTGGCGCGCAACTGGGCCTTGCTGCGGCACCCATTGCAAGCGCCGCCCGAGGGGGCATGGCGTAACTGGTTGCTGATGGGCGGACGCGGTTCCGGCAAGACCCGTGCCGGAGCCGAATGGGTGCATGAGATCGCCTCGGCTGGCGAAAAATCCGCTGTGCGGATTGCGCTGGTGGGCGAAACCCTGGGCGATGCCCGTGAGGTGATGGTGGATGGTTTGTCCGGCATTGCCCGTATAGCCCGCCACAAACGCCCGGAGGTGGAAATTTCCCGGCGTCGGCTGGTCTGGCCGAATGGGGCGGTGGCGCAGATGTTTTCCGCCGAAGACCCGGAAAGCCTGCGCGGTCCGCAGTTCCACTATGCCTGGTGCGATGAGATCGCCAAATGGAAACATGCCGAGGAGACCTTCGACATGCTGCAATTTTCTCTGCGGCTGGGGGATGATCCACGCCAGGTGATAACAACCACGCCGCGCCCGGTGCCGATCCTCAAACGATTGCTGGCGGACCCCGGCACAAGGCTGACCCGGCTTTCCACCTTTGGCAATGCCGGTAATCTTGCTCCCGGCTTTATCGAGGCCTTGCAGGCCCGCTACGGCGGTACGCGGCTGGGCCGTCAGGAATTGAATGGCGAGCTGATTGAGGACCGGGAGGATGCGCTCTGGCGGCGCGACCGGCTGGAGCAATTGACGGTCAGGCTCAGCGAACCGCTGCATCGGATCGTCGTCGGCGTTGATCCGCCGTCCGGGGCAGGGGCGCAATCTGTCTGCGGTATCGTTGTTGCCGGTCTCGACCGTCTGGGCCGGGCGGTGGTGCTGGCTGATTGTTCGGTCACGGGAGAAAGCCCCGCCAGCTGGGCGACCGCCGTGGTGCGGGCGTTTCGCCGGTTTGAAGCGGACCGGGTGGTAGCGGAGGTCAATCAGGGCGGCGAAATGGTCGGCGCGCTGTTGAAAAGCGTCGATGCCAATCTGCCGGTGCGCATGGTGCGGGCAACCCGCGGCAAGTTTCTGCGGGCCGAGCCGGTGGCCGCTTTATATGAACAAGGCCGCGTTTTTCACGCGGCCCGTTTTACCGATCTGGAAGATCAAATGTGTGATTTCGGCCCGGAGGGCTTGTCGAGTGGCCGATCACCGGACCGGCTCGATGCGCTGGTCTGGGCCTTGACCGCGCTTTTGCTGGAAGGCGCGGGCGAGCCGCGCATTCGCACGCTGTAATTACTTGGTAGCGGGGGTAGGCTGGGGCGCAGGCTGGCGCATCTGGCGCCATTCGGATTCAAGGCGTTCAACGATATGGGCAGGAATGGTCCGGCTGGCCTCTGCGATCGTCTTGCTGATCTGGCTGCTGCTCTTGGCGTCCATCACATGTCTCCTGTGTTAACCGCCCGGCGCCCGTCATGGCGCGGCAGGGCTTGTTGCTCTGTGCCGCTCATAACCAGCGGTGGAGTGGAAAGTTCCACAAGCTTAAATATTTGTAAATATCACGTGATAGGTCCTGAACCGATTGAATTTCGTTTAACCGATTTAAATCCCAGCATTTTTTGGGTTCAATCTCACCGCGTTCAGTTGGACCCTGCCATTTTAAGGGGAATTGACAGTTTATGAACAGCACGGCTTTGCAATGGCTCTTCAACGTGATCCGCGGTGACTTATGTGGCGGGCGGCTTGGCACGGCTCAGGTACAGGGCATCAACGCCATCCTGGCGGGCTGCGCGCGCCATGGTCTGACCGACCATCGCCATATCGCCTATGTGCTGGCCACCGCCTTTCATGAAACGGTGGGTCGCTTTCAGCCCCTGCGGGAAACGCTGGCGAAAACCGATGCCGAGGCTATCGACCGGCTGGAACGCGCCTATGCGGCGGGCCGTTTGCCGCAGGTGACCGCGCCTTATTGGCGGCTGGACGAGGCCGGGCGCAGCTGGTTTGGCCGAGGCTTTGTGCAACTCACTCATCAGCGCAATTATCAGGCGCTGTCGGCGGCGTTGGGCGTCGATCTTGTCGCCGATCCGGCCCGCGCCCTGCATCTGGCGACCGCGGCGGATATTCTGGTGGTCGGTATGCGCGAGGGGTTGTTTTCGGGCGTTAGGCTTGGCGATGTGTTTACCGCCACGGCAAGCGATTGGGTCGGCGCGCGGCGCATTGTCAACGGGCAGGACCGGGCCGACTTGGTGGCCGGGTATGGGCGGGTGATTTTGGCGGGGTTGGGGTGAGTGCGGTCTTCGTTGGTATTCGGGGCATGCCCCTCACCTGAAAAATCTATGACTTAGCAACGCTAAGATACTGATGAGCCTTCGCGCGGCGTCGCGCTCAGGCCTTCGTTCACTGAAATCGACTTTATCGATTTCTGGCCTTCGGCCACCGTTGCCCAGCCTCTCCTGCTAGGGGAGAGGCTGGGCAACGAGATCGCGGTAAGCTCGCATCTCCCCTAGCCTGGGAAGAATGGAATTTCAGCATCTTATAGGACGGTACGAAGATGCGGGCGGCATTCTCGCCCTGAAAGAACGTCCAATATTCGTTCGCCGTATTCCTGACTGACACTCATCGCCCAAGCTGCCGAATGTATTCCGGCGCGAATATCCCATTTTCTAGGAGAACATCATGCTGTCTTCCTTTCGCCTGCCGTTTTGGCGGGCCAATCGTGCTGCCGTGTCGTCGGCGACGCCAACACAGACAAAAGCGGCGATACGACCCCGGGCGGGGTTGGAAATGCTGCTCTCCACCGGTGCGGGGCGAGGCACGGGGCGGTCTTATGCGGCATTGTCACGCGCGGGCTTTCTCGGCAATCCGGTGGCGCATCGGGCGGTGCGGCTGGTGTCGGAGGCGGCGGCGGCTGTGCCGCTTCTGCTTTATCAGGGCCTGCCGCAGGACGGGGCCGGGGAGTTGAGCGAGCATCCGGCGCTGGCGCTTCTGGCCCGGCCCAACGGGCGGGCGACGGGGGCGGATTTTTTCGAAATGCTCTATGGCCATCTGCTGCTATCGGGCAATGCCTATCTGGAGCCGCTCTGGCTTGGCGGGCGGCTGATGGAACTGCATCTGTTGCGGCCCGACCGGGTCAGCGTCGTCGAGGGGGCCGATGGCTGGCCGGTCGCCTATGATTATCGCGCCGCCGGGGTGACGCGGCGTTTGGCTGCTGAAGGCGAGCCGCAGCCGATCCTGCATTTCAAGCTGTTTCATCCGCTTGATGACATCAGCGGCTATGCCCCCTTGGCGTCCGCCCATAATGCGCTGGACCTGCACAATGCCGCCGCGACCTGGAACAAGGCGTTGCTCGACAATTCCGCCCGACCCTCCGGGGCGCTGGTCTATCAGCCCAAGGAGGGTGGCAACCTGCCGCCGGAGCAATATCAGCGGCTGAAGGACGAGCTGGAACAGGGCTATTCCGGGCCAATGCAGGCAGGCCGCCCGATGCTGCTGGAGGGCGGGCTGGACTGGAAGGCGATGAGCCTGACTCCCCGCGACATGGATTTTACCGATGCCCGCAATGGCGCGGCCCGCGATATTGCGCTCTCGCTCGGCGTGCCGCCAATGCTGCTGGGCATTCCCGGCGACAATACCTATGCCAATTATCAGGAGGCCAACCGCGCCTTCTACCGGCTGACGGTGCTGCCGCTGATCCGCCGCACTGCCGCCAGCCTGTCGGGGTTTCTGTCCGATGGGTTTGGCGAGGTCTTGTGCCTGAAGCCTGATCTCGATCAGGTCGAGGGCCTGTCCAGCGAGCGTGACGCGCTGTGGTCACGGGTAGGCTCTGCCAGCTTCCTCACCGACGAGGAAAAGCGCCAGGCGGTTGGGTATGACGCGTAAAGCCTGGAAGTTTCAAGAGGTTGATGCCTGATCCGGACTCTGTTGCGCAGGAGGGTGATTCAGAGTGTCAACGTCCGCACCCTGTTTGCGAGCAGACGCGCCTAAGCGATTCTAAATATTAGAATGCTCGGATAAATCAGGGCGGATTGGTGTCCGTTTCCACAATCATAAGACGAAAAGATTAATAAAATGACCGATTTTACACCCGACACGCCCTTATGGGGTGCGCGGCTGGCGGGCGCATTGGCGGGGTCCGCTATCTCGCTGGTCTATCTTCTACCAAGAGGCCGACGCGAGGCGGCTAGCCGGTTTTTCACCGGGCTGGCCATCGGGCTGATCTTCGGCGGCGCCACCGGCCAATGGCTGGCCCGCAAGCTGGACATTCTGCAAAGCCTGTCCGGTGCCGAAATCATGCTGGCGGGGGCGACATTTGCCAGCCTTTCGGCCTGGTGGGCGCTGGGCGCGCTGGCGCGACTGGCGGGCAGATACGGCTCCAAGGGCGGCTGAGCCAGCCTCACAATTTAAACCATTGAAGGAGAAATTCATGCACGCTTATCGCGGGCCAGGAAAGCTGGTGCGCAAATTTGCCGATCTGACCCTGTCGGATCTCAGCGGTGACGGCACGTTCAGCGGCTATGCCAGCGTGTTCGGCGAGGTGGATCTGGGGCGCGATGTGATCGAGCCGGGAGCGTTCCGCACCAGTTTGCAGGGGCGCGGCGCAGGCGGCATCCGCATGCTGTACCAGCACGATCCCAACCAGCCGATTGGCAGCTGGACGCTGCTGAAGGAAGACGCGCGTGGCCTTTATGTCGAGGGACGGCTTTCCCCCGGTGTCAAGCGTGCCGAGGAGGTGCGCGCCCTGATGAAATCGGGCGCGCTGGACGGGCTGTCGATCGGTTTCCAGACGGTGAAATCCCGTCAGGACGCCAAGACCGGCATTCGCCGTATTCTGGAGGCCGATCTCTGGGAAATTTCCGTCGTCACCTTTCCCATGGCCCCCTCGGCCAGAGTTTCCAATGTCAAGCATCAGCGGTTTTACCGCGACAAGGATACCGAGCTGATCCGGGCGATGCGCCGGGCAGCCCGGACGATGGCCAACAGCAATTTCAAATAAAGGATGGATTTATGAGCGATCATCAGATGACTGCCCCCGAAATCAAGGCGATCCCGGAAACCATGGCCGCCGCTTTCGACGATTTCATGGAAGCCTTCGAAGGCTTCAAACAGGCCAATGACCAGCGGCTTGGCGAAATCGAGCAGAAGCTGACCGCCGATGTCGTCACCCGCGATAAGGTGGAGCGGATCAACAAGGCGATGGACGAGCAATCCCGGCTGCTGGACCAGCTGGCGCTGAAAAATCTGCGTCCGGCGCTGGGATCGAACGGCAATCGCGGTGGTTCCTCTAGCCTTGACATGACGGAGCGCAAGGCGGCTTTCGAGGCCTATATCCGGCGCGGCGATGAGACGGCGCTGCGCGATCTTGACGCCAAATCCATGGCGATTGGGTCGGATGCGGATGGCGGTTATCTGGTCACCGACGAGACCGATAGCGAGATTGGCCGCAGGCTGGCCTCCATCTCGCCGATCCGGCAATTGGCCAGCGTCCGGCAGGTCTCGGGCGCGGTGCTGAAAAAGCCGTTTGCCCCGACGGGCATGGCCTCCGGCTGGGTGGCCGAAACCACGGCCCGCACCCAGACCGATACGCCGCAGCTGACGGAACTTAGCTTTCCGACCATGGAGATTTACGCCATGCCCGCCGCCACCCAGTCGCTGCTGGACGATGCGGCTGTTGATGTCGAGGCCTGGATTGCTGGTGAGGTGGACATCGCCTTTGCCGAACAGGAAGGGGCGGCCTTTGTGGCGGGCGATGGTGTCAACAAGCCAAAGGGCTTTCTGGCCTATGAGACGGTGGCCGACAGCGCCTGGGCCTGGGGTAAGATCGGCTTCAAGGCGACCGGCGCTGCCGGTGGCTTTGCCGCAAGCGGGCCGTCCGATGTGCTGCTCGACACCATCTATGCGTTGAAGGCTGGGCATCGCCAGAACGGCACGTTTGTGATGAACCGCAAGACCCAGGGCGAGATCCGCAAGTTCAAGGATGCCGACGGCAATTATCTCTGGCTGCCGCCCGCAGGCCCCGGCCTTGAGGCCTCACTGATGGGCTTTCCGATTGCCGAGGCCGAGGACATGCCCGATATCGCCGCCAACGCCTTTTCCATCGCCTTTGGTGATTTCAAGGCCGGGTATCTGGTGGTTGACCGGATGGGCGTGCGGGTGCTGCGCGATCCCTATTCGGCCAAGCCCTATGTGCTGTTCTACACCACCAAGCGGGTTGGCGGTGGAATGCAGAATTTTGAAGCGCTAAAGCTGATCAAGTTTGCTGCCGCTTGACAGCCCGCGCATGAATACCCGCTGACGGGCTGCAAATGGCGAATTCTGCGCTTCCAGTGCTCACGTACTTGAGTACGCTGCGCGCCGGTTCTCGAATTCACCATTTTCGCCACGTCAGCAGGAATTCCTGCACGAGCTGTCGGCTGCGGCAGGAAGGGCGCTCCCGTAAACGGAGAGCGCCCTTTGTATTTTGGGCATTTCACCTTCCGGAGACCCCCAACACATGACCATCACCACCCTCACTCCGCCGCAAGCGGAGCCGCTGACCCTTGTCGATGTGAAGGCGCAGTTGAAGATTGATACCGATGATGAAGACGATCTTCTCTCCGGCCTGATCACCGCTGCCCGCCAGCATCTGGAGGCTGAGACAGGGCTTTGCCTGATGAGCCAATCGCTGCGGCTCTATCTGGATGACTGGCCGCAGAGCGAAGTGATTCAGCTTCCCAAAGGTCCGGTGCAAACCATTGATGCCGTGACGGTTTTTGATGAAAACGGCGATGAACTTCATGTTTCACTGAAAGATCATCTGCTGGATGGACAGGCGCGTCCAGCCCGCCTGTGGCTGCGCGACCGGCCCTTGCCGGGACGGCCGATCAACGGCATCGAGATCGACTTTACCGCAGGCTTCGGTGCTGCCGCCACCGATGTGCCGGATACGCTGCGCCGCGCGATGAGCCTGCATGTTGCGGCCATGCATGCGTTTCGTGGTGTAGTGGCGCTGGCCGATCAGCCTGCCGCCCTGCCGGTTGGTTACGAACGGCTGATCGCACCTTTTTCCCGCAGGGGCCTGTGATGGGTGCCTTCACCATGCCCGATCCGGGCCGGATGACGGCGCGCCTCACGCTGGAACAGCCAGTTAATGAGCCTGACGGTCAGGGCGGGGTGAGCCAGAACTGGCAGGCGATTGCCACGCTCTGGGCGCTGATCGAGCCGCAATCCTTCACCCGTGAAGAGCGCGGCGAAGCGGAAATCGCCACCATCAACCAGACGGTGACCATTCGTTTTCGCACCGATGTGGCGCGCGGCCATCGGCTGGTGAAGGGAACGCGCATTCTCGCGGTCCGGGCGCTGCGCGACCCGGATGAGACCAAGCGGTTTCTGCTGCTGGATTGTGAGGAGGAGGTGAGATGAGCCTGCAATTTTCAGCAAACGGGCAGCAGGGTGCGGTGACGGATTTTACCGCTGCGCTGCGGCGCAGGGTGGAAGAGGCCGCCAGCCGGGCGGCTGCCAAAAGGCAAAGCGCGAGCGAAGAGCCGAAGGGCGAGAAAATTGGAGAGACATCCGATGACCACGCACAGTCCGGTCAATGACCTGCTCACCGCAATGACGGCGGCGGCGCTCGCCGATACCGGCATTGCGGCGATCATCGGTGCCGATGGGATGAAGGATCGTCGGCTGCTGCGCTCGGCCCAACCTTACCTGATGGTGGGCGAGGTGACGGTCACGGATATCTCCACCGATGATGATGGGTTGGTTGAAGCGCTGGTCAGTTTGCAGGCCTGGTCGTCACTCAGTCGCCGCGAGGCGGAAAGCCTGGCGGCGATGGTGCGCGCCGTGTTGCAGGATGCGGCGCTGCCGCTGGTCGCTGCCCGGCTGATCGCGCTGCGCCATATCAAAACCGTCAGTCGCCGCGAGGCAAAGACCGGCCTTTATCTGGCCGAGTTGCAATTTCGCGCTGTTATCGCTTGATGGTTGACTGGCGCGAAAGCATGGCCAGAAAGATCAGTGCTGCCAGCACCAGAGCGCTGACGGCGAGGGTAAAGGTTAGAAGCAGCGGCAGGCCGCCGCGATCCAGCAGACCAGCGATCACCACCGGCGACAGCGCCTGGGAGATATTGCCGGGCAGTGCCAGTTTTGCTGAGATCCCGGCGTAGCGGCTGACGGAAAAAAAGCCGAGCGGCAACACGGTGCGCGAAATGGCCGACAGGCCGGAGCCGACGCCATAGGCACCGATAAACAGGCCGAGCATCCATACGGAGCCATGGCCGAATATCAGCGCGAGAAAGCCGATGACGATCAGGCCGGTGGCCACAAGGCCTGATGTGACGGGCGAGGCGCGTTTTCCGGCAATTGTATCGGCGGCACGGGCGGAAATGCCCAGCACCGAGCGCAGCGACCCCAGTTGCAGCGCCAGCGCCGGTGTGGCGCCAGCCTGTGTGAGCATTTCAATCAGCGATGACGAGACGCCGAAGGTGACGCTGCTGAAGCCGATGCTGATGATGGCAAGTGCGATCATCGCCCGCTTTTGTTGGAGTGCTGTCAGCGGCATTGGTTCGCGGTCGGCAGCGGCCTGCGCTGTTTGCGACCGGGTTTTGATGGGTGGCAGGGCGAAGCGATGCAAGGGAACGAGGATGAGAAGATGGCAGCCAGCGGCAAGCAGCAATGTATCGCGCCAGCCCAGCAGGCCAGTCAGCCAACTGAGCAGCGGCCAGAAAATGGCCGTCGACAGCCCGGTGAAAATCATCAGCAGGCCGATGACGCTTTTCGCCGACGAGCCTTCGCGCTCGACGACCGCCGTATAGCAGGCAACGCTCAGCGCCAAGGTGCCGGCAATACCGATGGTGAACCAGGCGGCAAAATAGGAAGCCATGCCTTGCGCCTGCGAGAGCAGTGCGAGGCCGAAAGCAAACACAACCGAACCCGCCGCCATCACCTTGGCGGCCCCGTGCCTTTCCAGCAGGCGGCCGCTGGCCGGTCCGGCAAAACCCATGATCAGCAGCATCACCGTGGCACCGAGAAAGCCGGTCTCGTTGCTGATGCCGATATCGGCGGCGATGGTGCGACCGAGAATGCCGAACAGGTCGAAACTCGTGCCCCAGCCGACAATCTGGCTGATGGATAGCACGGCCAGCAGCCGCAAGCGCGCCAGCGATGCGGCATTGTGGGGAACGGGACTGGGAGAATCGGCGGGGAGAGCGGACATGCAAGCAACCTAATCGGCAGATCAGCATAGTGCCGCATCTGTGTAAGTTTCAAGACACGGCTGTGTCTGGTCCAGACATTTACATCTGTTTGCAGCATCGGTGCGGACAACCTTTACTGTCTTTTTACGCGAGTTTTCGCGGTCACACTAGTTTTGGTGCTTCCCCTGCGGGCCTCTTGGTCTCCTTACCTTCGCCCTGGGTTTCTCTCTGAAAAAGGGACGGGCGGTCGTGCCGGCTTGGCCGGGTCCGCACGTGGGAGAGACCCCTGAAAACGGGGAGGGGGTGGATGTCGCCCTGGCGTGGTTGGCGGCCGGTTTGCGGATTTCTAGTTATTTTCAAGGAGATTTTTTATGGTGGCCCAGAGGGGTAAGGACCTGCTGCTGAAGATTATCAGCGGCAGCGATTATGTAACCGTTGCAGGACTGCGTTCACGCAAGCTGGCCTTCAATACCGAAACCGTCGATGTGACCGATGCCGACAGCGCCGGGCGCTGGCGTGAACTTTTGGCCGGTGCCGGTGCCAAACGCGCCTCGCTATCGGGGGCCGGGCTGTTCAAGGACCAGTCCTCCGATGAACTGGTCCGGGCGGCGTTTTTTGCCGGTTCGGTGTTGAGTTGGCAGGTGGTGATCCCGGCTTTTGGCACAGTGACCGGCCTGTTTCAGGTGACGGCGCTGGACTATTCCGGCGAGCATGACGGCGAGTTGAAATTCGACATCGCGCTGGAATCGGCAGGGGCTATTGCCTTTGAGGTGACGGCATGAACGGGGGGACCATGAAAGGAGGGACGGGCATGCGCGCCAACCGCAGGCGCGGCGAAGTGGAAGCGGTGATCGATGGCGAACGGCGGATTCTGTGCCTGACGCTGAGCGCGCTGGCCGAACTGGAAACGGCCTTTGCCGCCGACAGTCTGGCGGATCTTGCCCTGCGGTTTTCCAGTGGCAAGCTTTCCAGCCGCGATCTGATCCGCATTCTGGCCGTCGGGTTGCGGGGTGGCGGCAATTGCTGCGCCGATGAGGATGTCGCCGACATGTGCGTCGAGGGCGGGCTTGCCGCCTGCATCGCCATCGTCCGCGAGTTGCTGCTCGTGACGTTTGGAACGTCCGATCAGTCCGCCTCAGCCGGGCAGGCCGCTTCGATAGGGGAAGGTGATCTCGCCCGCCCTTGAGGGCCGCAGCGGGTCGATCCGACACGGTAAAGCCGCCTCCCTTTCCATGGGAGGCGGTGATGCATGCCGGATTTCACCTGCTGCGGCTGACCCCGCAGGCCTTCTGGGCGCTGACCCCACGCGAATTCGCCGCCATGAGTGGGGCGTTTCGTCCCGTCGCCACCGCCCGCACTGAGCTTGCCCGTGCCGATCTGGAGGCGCTGATGGCCCGCTATCCTGACCATGCTTTCCTGACCGCAACATAGAGTTTGTCAGGGAAAAGTGGAATCCGGTTTTCCCGAAAAGACAAACTCAAACAAAGGAATCGAGAGTCTGTCTGGTTCAATCTGAACCTGACAGACTCTAGAAGAGGTAGACCATGGCCGATGACGAAACCCTGTCCTTCGGGATCGATCTCGATGCTTCCGGGGCGACCAAGACCCTCGACGATCTGGAAAGCCGCTCGAAAAGCTTTGGCAGCGCGCTGACATCAGCGTTGAAATCCGCCACGAGCGGCGGTGGCGATCTGGAAGACACGCTGAAATCGCTGGCGAGCCAATTGTCCAGCATTACCCTGTCATCCGGGCTGCAACCGCTGCAAAGCAGTCTGTCGTCGCTGGCCTCCAGCGCCACATCCAGCCTTTCATCGGGGATCAGCTCGCTGTTTGCCTTCGAGAAGGGCGGCGTGCCCGGCTCGATCACGCCTTTTGCGTCCGGTGGGGTGGTGTCCAGCCCCACCTATTTCGGCATGGATGGCGGCAATACCGGGCTGATGGGCGAGGCGGGCAGCGAGGCGATCCTGCCGCTGAAACGCGGCTCGGATGGGTCGCTGGGGGTTGCCACCCAGGGCGGTGGTTCCTCCGGCACGCAGGTCAATGTCAACGTCACCACCCAGGATGCGTCGAGCTTCACCAAGAGCCAGTCGCAGATTTCCAGCCTGCTGGCGCGTTCCGTCAAGCGCGGTCAGCGCAATTTGTGAGGTGAAACCATGGCAACCGCCTTTCACGAGGTGCGCTTTCCGCTGCGCGTGTCGCTTTCGACCAGCGGCGGGCCGGTGCGGCGCACGGATATTGTCAACCTGTCGAATGGGCGCGAAGTGCGCAACCAGCGCTGGGCCAATTCGCGCCGAAGTTATGATGCCGGATCGGGGGTGAAATCGCTTGCCGATCTCTACACGATCCTGGAGTTTTTCGAGGCTCGTGGCGGCCAGATGGCGGGGTTCCGGTTTCGCGATCCGCTGGATGCCAATTCCGCCGGGCCGGGCCGGGCGGTGAGTGCTGAAGACCAGAAGATCGGCATCGGCGATGGTGTCACAGCCAGCTTCCAACTGGTCAAGACCTATGGCGATGCCGGTGGCGGCTGGAACCGCACCATTGCCAAGCCGGTCGATGGCACCGTGCTGATCTCGGTGGATGGCGTGCCGGTCAATGGGTTCAACTGCGATAGCACCACCGGGCTGGTGTCCTTCAATCAGGATTTTATTCCTGTATCCGGTGCCGTTATCCGGGCGGGCTTCCAATTCGATGTGCCGGTGCGTTTTGACACGGACCGGATCGAGATCAATCTCGAAGCCTTCAATGCTGGCAGCATTCCCTCCATTTCGCTGACGGAGATCCTTCCATGAGGACAATCGATGCCGCTTTGGCGCGCCATCTGGCGGGCGACGCCACGACGCTCTGCACCTGCTGGCGCGTCACCCGCAGCGATGGGCTGGTGTTGGGCTTTACCGATCATGACCGGGATCTGACCCTGCGCGGCACGCTGTTTCATGCCGCCAGCGGTTTTTCCGCCAGCGATGGTGAGGCGGAAAACACCTTGTCGGCTCCGACCTCCGAAGTTGCCGGTGGTTTTTCCAGCGAGGTGATTACCGAAGCCGATCTGATTGCCGGGCGCTATGATGGGGCGCGCATCGAGGTCTACCGTGTCAACTGGCAGGTGCCGGACCAGCATGTTCTGCTCAAGGTACAGGATGTTGGCGAGGTCAAGCGTCAGACGGGGCAGTTTACCGCCGAATTGCGCAGCTTTGCCGCCAAGCTTTCCCAGGACCAAGGCCGCACACTGGGCCGCCGCTGCGATGCCAGCCTGGGCGATAATCGCTGCGGTATCGATTTGAATATTGAGGGCCGCACCGTCAGCGCTGTGTTGGTGGCGATGGCGGCGTCCGACCGGCTCATCGTTTCGGGGCTGGATGCCTATGGCGACGACCATTTCCGCTATGGCCGGATCACCGTCACATCAGGGGCTGAGACCGGCCTGACCGCCGAGATTGAAACCAGCCGCCCCGGAGAGGACGGCACGGAGCTGACACTGTGGCTGCCCTTGGAAGTAACATTGTCACCGGGCGATGCACTGAGCATCACTATCGGCTGCGACAAACGCTTCGCCACCTGCCGCGACAGCTTCGCCAACGCCGCCAACTTCCGGGGCTTCCCGCATATGCCCGGCAGCGATTTCGCCTATTCCTATGTCAGCGGCCAAACGACCCATGACGGGTCGGTGCTGTTTGAGTGAGGAGGATTGTATGTCCTCCATCAACACCCATGTCCTCACCCTTGCCGAGGGCTGGATTGGCACGCCCTATCGCCATCAGGCCTCCACCAAGGGGGTTGGCTGCGATTGTCTCGGCCTGGTCCGAGGCATCTGGCGGGAGCTTTATGGGCAGGAGCCGGAGGTAACGCCTGCTTATGCGCCTGATTGGGCCGAGCGGTCGGGAGAGGATCGGTTGATCGAGGCGGCGGGGCGGCATTTCACCTTGATCGCCAGCCTTGGCGAGGCCTTGCCCGGCGATCTCCTGGTCTTCCGGTTTCGCGCCCATTACGCCGCCAAGCATTTGGGGCTTTTGGCGGCGGACCAGCATTTCATTCACGCCTATGAGCAGGCCGCGGTGGTTCGCTCCGCCCTGGTGCCCGCCTGGCGGCGGCGTGTCGCGGGCGTCTATCGTTTTCCGGAGAAGTGATCGATGGCAACTCTTGTTTTCCAGGCAGCCGGTGCGGCCATCGGCAGCATATTCGGGCCTGTTGGCACCATGCTGGGCCGCGCCGTGGGGTCACTGGCTGGCAATATGGTCGATCAGGCGCTGATCAACGGCAGTTCCACCACGACAGGCTCGCATCTGTCGTCGGCGCGGATCGGTGGGGCCAGCGAAGGCACGGCGCTGAACCGGGCCTATGGCACGGTGCGCATTGGCGGCACGCTGATCTGGGCGACGCGGTTTGAGGAAAAGACCACCACCGAAACCTCCGGCAGTAAATCCACCGGCAGCAAGACCAAGAGTTATGATTATTACGGAAATCTGGCGCTGGCTTTGTGCGAAGGCCCTGTGGCGGCCGTTCGCCGGGTCTGGGCCGATGGCGAGGAAGTGGATCTGACTGAGGTCGAGATGCGCTTTTATCCTGGCAGTGAGGATCAGGGCGTCGATCCGCTGATTGCCGCCAAACAGGGCGAGGGCAATGCGCCCGCCTATCGCGGCGTCGCCTATGTCGTATTCGAGCGCCTGCCGCTCGACGATTACGGCAACCGTCTTCCCGTGCTGCAATTCGAGGTGATCCGCCCACTGGGCGCACTGGAAAACCAGGTCAGGGCTGTCACCATCATTCCCGGCGCCACCGAACATGGCTATGCCACAAAAGCCATTACCGAGGAAACCGGCGATGGCGAAGAGCGGATCATCAACCGCAATACGCTGGTGGCCGCCACCGATTGGCAGGCCTCGCTGGATGAGTTGCAGGCGGTGTGTCCCAATCTCGTCCGTGCAGCCCTGGTGGTCAGCTGGTTCGGTACCGATCTGCGGGCCGATCAATGCGCCATCGTGCCGGGTGTCGAAGTGGCGAGGCGTGACGAGGAGAGCCGCGCCTGGAGTGTTGCAGGCATCGGGCGCTCACAGGCCCGGCTGGTCAGCCAGAGCGGCGGCGGCCCGGCCTATGGCGGCACGCCCAGTGACAAAAGCGTGATTGAGGCGATCAAGGATCTCAACAGCCGGGGCATTGCCACCTGCCTCTATCCCTTCGTGATGATGGATATTCCCTCCGGTAACGGCTTGGCCGATCCTTATGGCGGGACAGAACAGGCGGCCTATCCCTGGCGTGGTCGCATCACCTGTTCACCGGCCCCTGGTCTTGCCGGTTCGCCTGACGGCACGGACGCGGTGGACGGCATTATCGAGGCCTTCATGGGCAAGACCACAGTCGATGATTTCTTCGTGCTCGGCACAACGATCCTTTATACCGGCAACAATAACGGTCGCGATAGCGGCTATCGGCGGCTGGTGCTGCATTCTGCGTTGCTGGCCAAGGCGGCGGGTGGGGTGGATAGTTTCGTGATCGGCTCGGAACTGAAGGGCCTGACGACCCTGCGCGGTGCGGGCAACAGTTTTCCCTTCGTCACCGCCTTGATGCGGTTGGCAGAGGATGTGCGCGCCATTCTGGGGAGCCAGACCAAGCTGACTTACGGCGCCGATTGGAGCGAATATTTCGGCTATCATCCTGGCGATGGGTCTGGTGATGTGTTCTTCCATCTCGATCCGCTCTGGGCCAGCGCGACCATCGATGCGGTTGGCATCGACAATTACATGCCGCTGTCGGACTGGAATGACGCGGATTTCACTGCTGATAATCCTGACGGGTTTATCATTGCCGATGACCGTGCCGCCATGCAGGCGCAGATTGCCGCCGGGGAGGGTTATGACTGGTATTATCCAGACCTTGTCGCCCGTAAGAAACGCGAGCGTGCCGCCATTACCGATGGGCTGGCGGGCAAGCCCTGGGTCTATCGCTATAAGGATATTCAATCCTGGTGGGAAAACCACCACTATGACCGGGTCGGCGGTGTTGAGCTTTCTACGCCCAGCGCCTGGGTGCCGAAGCAAAAGCCGATCTGGTTTAGCGAACTGGGTTGCCCGGCGGTAGAGCGTGGTGCCAACCAGCCGAACGTGTTTCCCGATCCGAAATCCTCGGAAAATGCGCTTCCCTATTTTTCCTCCGGCATGCGCTCGGATGCCATGCAGCGGCGGTTTCTTGAAGCGCATCTGAGCTATTGGCAGGGAGAGTCGGCACCATCAGGCATGGTCGATGCCGACCATATCTTTCTCTGGACCTGGGACAGCCGGCCCTTTCCGGCCTTTCCCTATGATACCGATCTGTTTGCCGATGGCGACAATTGGCGCAGCGGCCATTGGCTGAACGGTAGGCTGGGCGGCGGCACGCTGGCCGAGGTGATCGCCGCGATATTGGAAGATTGCGGCTTTACCGATTACGATGTGTCTGCTGTCACCGGCGATCTCTCGGGCTATGTGCAGGGCGATATATCCTCGGCCCGCAGCCTGATCGAGCCTCTGACCGAGGCCTTCTTGATCGACGTGATCGAGGACGGTGCCGTGCTGCGGTTCCGCTCACGCCAGGCCGCCAGCCTGCAGGCCGTCGAGACCCGGGTTTTCGTCGATACCGAAGATGAGCCGTTCTGGACCGAGACCCGGGGCGATAGCACCGATTATGCTGGGCAGGCCGTATTGGATTTTTACGACCCCGCCAATGATTACGAAGATGCCAGTGTCCGCTCGCGCCGCGTGGTGGGGACCTCGGCCAAGCTTTTATCCAGCGATCTGCCTGCGGTGCTGGATGAGGCGAGCGCTTTGGCCGTGGTTGAAACGCAATTGCGCGATCACCGGATCGGGCGGCGCAGCCTGACCCTGTCGCTGTCGCCCTCGCAGCTGGCGCTTCAGCCCGGTGACGTGCTGACCTTGCCGGAAGGGCCATCCGGCCGGTTCCTGATCACCCGGATCGAAGACAGCAGCACGCTGTCGTTGGAACTGACCGAAGTGGCAGCGCCGGTGTCCAGTGCGATCACGGTTGCCAGCAGCGGGCGGGTGCAGAGCGGGCGGGCCTCGGACGGGTTTGCGCCGCTGTGGCGGCTGATGGACCTGCCACGCCTTGACGATGGCGAGGACGGCAGTTTTGCGCGCGCGGCTGCCTATGCCAGCCCTTGGCGCAAGATCGTACTGTCGTCATCCGCCGAGACCGAGAACTATGCGACCCGTGTCGTGGTGGATGGCCCAGCAACCCTCGGCAGCCTGTCATCGGCATTGGCTGCGGGTGTGTCGGGCCGGTTCGATAAGGCCAATCGTCTGACCGTTACTCTGTCGCATGGCAGCTTTTCCTCTGGTTCGCGGCTGTCGGTGCTGAATGGCGATAACCGCCTTGCGATCAAGGCCGCCAATGATGTCTGGGAGGTGATTGGCTTTCTGACGGCGGAGGAGGTGGAAAGTGGCGTCTGGCAATTGTCCGGCCTGTTGCGCGGTCTCTATGGCACGGAGGATGCGATGGCGGCGGGCGCGGTCTCGGGCGCGCAGGTGGTTCTGCTCAACAACGCGGTGACTGCGCTTGACCTTGCCGATAGCGAAATCGGCCTGACGCTGAACTGGATCGCCGAGGCCGCAGGCACCAGCCTTGCGGCCAAGGGGCCGGTTAGCTTTTCCGGTGGCGTGCGGGCGTTGACGCCGCTTTCCCCGGTGCATCTGCGCGCCAGCCGGGGGGCAAGCGGCGATATTGCGCTGACCTGGGTCCGGCGTGGCCGCACCGATGCCGATAATTGGACACCATCCGATATTCCGCTCGATGAAGAAAGCGAACGCTACCAACTCGACATTCTCGACACGGGGAAAGCGACGTTGCGCAGCGTAACCTTGACGTCTGCGTCCTACACCTACAGCGCCGAGTTGCAGGCCACAGACTTTGGCGTGGCACCCTCGACGCTTTCCATCCGGGTCCGCCAGATTGGCCGCCATGCCAGCGGCATCGCGGCTGAAGCACAGTTCATTTTCTGATCTTCAACCCGAAAATCTCCACCGAAAACAAGGGAAATCGACATGAATGATGGCAAACCATGGTATCTGTCCAAGACTGTCTGGGGTGCGCTGGTCGCTATCCTGGCGTCCGGCCTGCAACTTGGCGGGTTCGAGCTTGGTGTTCTGGAACAGGGTCAGTTGACCGATGGACTGGTGGCGCTGGCCGGATCGGTGGGCGGGCTCGTTGCGCTCTATGGCCGGCTGGTGGCAAGCCACGCCATCGTCCCCCAGGCGAACCGGCCGCCCCCGGAAAAACCCTGAACGGCAATGGATATCGCATTCAATCTGCCAATAATCTCATAAATTGAAATGCTTGCCCTGTCGCAGATCTGTCATGCAGATCGTGCCACAGGCCAAGATTACCATGCATTCATTTGCCATTCAGCCGCTCTTCGGTAACACTGACACCACGATAACCGAATGCGGCAGAGTGGCAGTTTATGACATCCAAATCGATCATAGGCAGTATCGCAGCCGGGCTTATTGCCTGGACGGTACCGGCGACCGTAGCGCCGGTACCCGATGCTGTCCCTATGTCGCAGATGGTGTCTGGCTCCAGCGGGTCTTCTTCACCTGTCATCGTCCAGGCGCAGAACCAGAATCAGAACAGTGACAATTCCGACAGTAACGACAGCAAATCCAATGGCAGGGTCGATTGCCGTTCGGCGGCGCTCAGAGCCGTTGAGCAGGCGGGCGGGCAATTGCTCTCGGTACGGCTGTCGGGCGGCCAATGCGTGATCACCATTCTCGTGCCAGGCACCGGCGACAATGCAAGGCCCCGCAAGATGACGGTCCAGGTGTCCCGCTGAGGCTGGTTTTGGTGTGTGGAGTAGTGTAAGGCTTTCTATATGTTGGATATTTTTTTCTTGCGCGGCCTGGTTTTCCGGACCTGCACGCAAGATCGCCCGGCTGGCGCCAGCATGGCAAAACGGAGAAGTGAAGAATGCGCATTCTCGTCGTCGAGGACGATGTCAATCTGAACCGCCAGCTGGTCGAGGCGCTTCAGGAGGCAGGTTATGTAGTAGACCAGGCCATGGATGGCGAGGAAGGTCATTATCTCGGTGATACCGAGCCTTATGACGCCGTGATCCTCGATATCGGTCTGCCGACCATGGACGGCATTACCGTTCTGGAAAAATGGCGCTCCGCCGGACGTGTTATGCCGGTGCTGATCCTAACCGCCCGCGACCGCTGGAGCGACAAGGTGTCTGGTATCGATGCCGGTGCCGACGACTATGTCACCAAGCCTTTCCATGTCGAAGAGGTGCTGGCGCGCATCCGGGCGCTGATTCGCCGCGCCGCCGGCCATGCCTCATCGGAAATCGCCTGCGGGCCGGTGCGGCTCGACACCAAGAGTTCCAAGGTCACTGTTTCGGGCAAGGCGCTGAAACTGACCTCGCATGAGTTCCGGCTGCTGTCCTATCTCATGCATCACATGGGGGAAGTCGTGTCGCGCACCGAACTGGTCGAGCATATGTATGATCAGGATTTCGACCGCGATTCCAACACGATCGAAGTGTTTGTCGGGCGGCTGCGCAAGAAGATCGGTCTGGACATGATCGAGACCGTGCGCGGGCTGGGCTACCGGATCAAAGCGCCTGACAGCGTCGAGGGCTAGGTGTTCCGGGTCAACTCTCTCACCCTTCGCGTTCTGCTGTCTGCCACTCTCTGGTACATCATCGCGCTGGTGACGATGGCCGTGGTGATTTCGGCGCTGTATCGGCAAGGGGCAGAGCGCTCCTTCAACGATCTGTTGCGCGCCCAGCTCTATAATGTCGTCAATTCCGTCACGGTTGGAGATGGTGAAAGCCTGTCCGGCAGTCCGGCGCTGGGCGATCTCCGGTTTTCGCAGCCCGGAACCGGCTGGTACTGGCTGGTCGAGCCGCTCGGCTCCTTCAATGCCGCGCCGCTGGCCTCCACATCGCTGGGGCTGACCAATCTGCCGGTGCCAAGCTTCGAGGAAAGCCCGTTCGACCAGAATTACGAGCGGTTTTACGGCATGACCGATAGTTTCGGCAACCGGCTGCGGATTGCCGAAACTGAAGTTATCCTCGACGAATCCGGCCGGGCGGCGCGGTTCCGGGTGTCGGGCAATCTGAAAGTGGTGGAAGACGAAATCACCGGATTTTCCCACCGGCTTTACGCCGTTCTGGCGATGTTCGGGGTTGGCGGCCTGCTGGTCAATGCCGTCACCATTATCTTCGGGCTAAAACCTCTGGATCGGGCGCGCCGGGCGCTGGAGCGGATCAGGGGCGGCGAGGCAGAGCGGATCGAAGGCGAATTCCCGCGTGAGATCGAGCCGCTGGCCAATGAAATCAACGCCCTGATCGACAGCAACCACCGTATTGTCGAGCGCGCCCGCATGCAGGTCGGCAATCTCGCCCATTCGCTGAAAACCCCGATTGCCGTGCTTCTCAACGAGGCGCGCGTCCTTGATCCACCGCATGGCGAGGTCATCAAGGCCCAGGCATCCGCCATGCAGAACCAGGTCGGCACCTATCTCAACCGCGCCCGCATCGCGGCCCAGCGCGAATCGGTGCTGTCGCGCGCCGAGGTGGAGCCGGTTCTGGAGCGTCTGGTGCGGGTGATGCGCAAGCTTAATCCCGATAAGCAATTCGAGGTTCAACTGGAGAGCCAAGCCTCGGGGCAAGGTCTGGTTCTGGCGATGGAAAGTCAGGATCTCGAGGAAATCCTCGGCAATCTGCTGGAAAATGCTGCCCGTCACGCACAAACCACTGTGACGGTGACGGCCCGGATCGCGCCGGTCGGCGAGGTCGGGCTAGATCCGGGTCGTAGGGCCTGGCTGGAAATCATCGTCGAGGATGACGGTCCGGGTCTTGACCCCGACCAGATCGGCGAGGCGTTAAAGCGCGGTCGCCGCCTGGATGAAAGCAAGCCCGGCACTGGGCTCGGACTGTCGATTGTCAAGGAAATAACCTCGGAATATCAAGGCAAGCTTGGCCTGTCGCGCGGCGTCAATGGTGGACTGCTGGCGCGGCTGGTTCTGCCTGCCCTGTCACGGGATGGAGCATGATCTGGCATGGGTGCTGGTGCTTTATGCAGGGCAGGATTGTACTGTTTTCCTGACAAACTCCAGACAGCGGATCAAAATGGCGGCTTGCAAAGTGAGGCAGTGTCGGGCTTATCATGAGATACTACAGCAACGCACGGTTTGACCGTGCAAATTGTCATGAGAAACAGAATTTGGAATTGCAGGCCATGAGGAAGATCAGCACCGGTTTTGCATTTGCCCTGCTGGGCTGCGCCCTGGCACTGACCTCCTGCAAGACGACCGGTGGCAGCACCGGCCTGCTTGCCAAATCCACCACCTCAAGCTCGCTCTATCTCAACGCACTTCAGGGCGGCATTGTGTCGCGGACCGGTGCGGAACTGGACAACAGCCAGAAGCAGCGGGCGCTGGCGGCCGAATATCAGGCCCTGGAAGTGGCCCCCGGCGGCCAGACCGTGACATGGCGCGATGACGATGTTTCCGGCGAAGTGGTGGCCGCAGCCCCTTATCAGGTCGGCAATCAGAACTGCCGCCAATATCGCCACAAGGTGACGGTCGATGGCAAGACGGTGGAGGCACGCGGCGTTGCCTGCCGCAATGAAGACGGGACATGGACGCCTCTGACCTGAATCACATCTGCGCGGGTCAGTCCGGCTTGCCCTTGACTTAAGTCAAGGCTGATGGAAGGTCGGTTGTTTAAGACGCCATCAGTTGCAAGATAGTATGGACGGCGTTCCAAAACGTCATAGAACCCTCCGGGTTCAGGGAGCCTTATGCTGTTCTGGGTTGAAATTGCAGTTCTGACCTTTGCCGTCGCGGCGGCCTTTCTGTTGCCGTTGACGCGAGCGCAGCAGCGTGGTGAGCGCGAGACCCGTGATGGTGCGATGGCCGTCTATCGCGATCAATTGCAGGAACTCGACCGTGACCGGGCGGGCGGGCTGATTTCCGCCGAGCAGGTGGATTATGCCCGCGCCGAGATTGCCCGCCGCCTTCTCGCTGCCGATAAGGGCGATGAAACAGGTCAGGCAGCCAAAAACGCGCCTCGCAAAACCTCGCGTAACGGTCTGGCGCAGGCCTTTGTTGTCTTGCTGGTGCCAGCGGTCGGCCTTGGGCTTTATCTTGCTCTCGGCAGTCCCGGCCTGCCATCACAGCCCTTGCAGGCCCGACTGGAAAATCCTGGCAACGACATGAGCCTGCTGATTGCCCAGGCAGAACGTCATCTGATGCAAAAGCCTGAGGATGGCGCGGGCTGGGATGTGCTTGCCCCGATCTATCTGCAACAGAACCGCATGGGCGAGGCGGAACTGGCCTTTCGCAACGCCATCCGGTTGAAGGGCGCCAGCCCCGAGCGGCTCAATGGTCTTGGCGAAGCGCTGATTGCTCAGAGCGACGGTGTGGTGACGGATGCCGCCCGCGATCTGTTTTCGCAGTCCGTGGCGCTGAACCGCGACAATCCGCGTGCCGCCTATTATCTGGCGCTGGCGCTGGAACAGTCCGGCAAACGCGACGAGGCGCTGGCCGCCTTCAAGGCGATTGCGGCTCAATCCCCGCCCAATGCGCCGTGGCTACCGCTGGTCGCCCGTCATATTACCCGCAATGATCCTCAGGCTGCTGCAACGGCGGCGCCCCTCGGAAATCCCGATGCCGCCGCTGTCGCCGCAGCCCAGGGCTTGCCGGACGGCGACCGTCAGGCGATGATCAAGGGCATGGTGGAAAGCCTGGATGCCAAGCTGAAAACCGATCCAAACAATTTCGAAGGCTGGGTGCGTTTGGTGCGCTCCTATACCGTGTTGAAGGACAACCAGCGGGCGCTTGAGGCCTTGAAAGCCGGGTTGAAGACTTTCCCCGCCGAGGGGGAGCAAGGCAAGCAGCTGATCGCCATGGCGCAACAATTGGGATTGCCGGTCGAGGAGGCGCTGAAATGACCCGCAAGCAGAAACGTCTGGCTGTGATTGCCGGTGGGGTTGGTTTCATCATGGCGGCTGTGCTGCTGGTTCTGTTCGCGTTCGGCCAGTCCATCGCCTATTTCTATATGCCCTCCGATCTCGCCAAGACGCCGGTTGGTCCCGGCACCCGCATCCGGCTGGGCGGGTTGGTGGCGGAAGGTTCGGTCAAGCGCGACACCGGCTCCACCGTCAGTTTTGCCGTCACCGATGGTACGGCCACGGTGCCAGTGACCTATACGGGCATTCTGCCGGATCTGTTTCGTGAAGGGCAGGGCGTGGTGACGGAAGGCGTATTTGGCGCTGGCGGCACGCTGTTTGATGCCGATACGGTTCTGGCCAAGCATGACGAGAATTACATGCCGAAGGAAGTTGCCGACCGGATGAAGAAGGACGGCGTCTGGAAGGGCGAGGGAGAGGCGAAATGATCATTGAGATCGGCCATTACGCGCTGGTGCTGGCGCTGGCCGCCGCACTCCTGCTTTCGGTCCTGCCGATGCTGGGCGCCCGCAGGGGCGATACCGCGATGATGCAGACGGCGGTCACCGGCACCTATGCGCTGTTTGGCCTGGTGCTGTTTGCGTTCGGGGTGCTGGCTTATGCCTATCTGGTCTCGGATTTCTCGCTGCTGAATGCCTATCAGAATTCCCATTCGCTGATGCCTGCCATCTATCGCTTTTCGGCGGTCTGGGGCAATCACGAGGGGTCGATGATGCTGTGGCTGTTGATCCTGACGCTGTTTTCGGCCCTGGTGGCGCTGTTCGGCACCAATCTGCCCGACCGGTTGAAAGCCAATGTACTCGGCGTTCAAGCCTGGATTTCCACGGCCTTCATTCTGTTTATCCTGATCACCTCCAATCCCTTCATTCGCCTCAATCCGGCCCCTGCCGAGGGGCAGGACCTCAATCCGGTGTTGCAGGACCCCGGCCTCGCCATCCATCCGCCGCTGCTGTATCTCGGCTATGTCGGCTTTTCCGTCTGTTTTTCCTTTGCCATTGCCGCTCTGATCGACGGGCGGATCGATGCCGCCTGGGCGCGCTGGGTTCGGCCCTGGACGCTGGCAGCCTGGACTTTCCTGACGGCGGGCATCGCCATGGGTTCCTACTGGGCCTATTACGAGCTGGGCTGGGGCGGCTGGTGGTTCTGGGACCCGGTCGAAAACGCCTCCTTCATGCCCTGGCTGGCTGGCACCGCGCTGTTGCATTCGGCGCTGGTGATGGAAAAGCGCGATGCCCTGAAAATCTGGACGGTGTTGCTCGCCATCCTGACCTTCTCGCTGTCGCTGCTTGGCACATTCCTGGTGCGCTCCGGCGTGCTGACCTCGGTGCATGCCTTTGCCACCGATCCCAGCCGCGGGATTTTCATTCTCGCCATCCTCATCCTGTTCATCGGCGGCGCGCTGTTCCTGTTCATGCTGCGGGCTCCGCATCTGAAGGCGGGCGGGCTGTTCCAGCCGATCTCGCGCGAGGGCGCGCTGGTGCTGAACAATCTGATCCTGACGGTGTCGACCGCGACAGTGCTGATCGGCACGCTCTATCCGCTGCTGCTGGAAACCCTGACCGGTGAGAAGATTTCGGTTGGCGCACCCTTCTTCAACCTCACCTTCGGCCTGCTGATGATCCCGCTCCTCGTTGCTGTTCCGTTCGGGCCGATGCTGGCCTGGAAGCGCGGCGATCTGCTGGGCGCGCTGCAACGGCTCTATCTGGTGGCGGCGCTGGCCTTTCTGGTTGGGCTTGTGTTCTATTATTTCCAGAATGGCGGTCCGGTTCTGTCTGTTCTGGGGCTGGCCGCAGGCTTTTTCCTGATGTTCGGGGCGTTGGCCGATCTTGCTTATCGCTCGGCGTTCGGCAAGCAGAAGCCAAGCGTCGCCTTTCGTCGGTTGATCGGCCTGCCGCGCTCGGCCTTTGGCACGGCACTCGCGCATTTCGGCCTCGGCGTCACCGTGCTGGGCATTGTCGCTGTTACCACGTTCCAGAGCGAAATGGTGGTGGAGATGAAGCCCGGCCAGACCGTCGAGGCCGGTGGCTTTTCCCTGACCTATGACGGGCTGCGCTCCGCCAAGGGACCGAATTACACCGAGGATCGCGGTCATTTCACCATTCGGCGTGGCGGGGTCTCCGAGGGCGATGTCTGGTCATCGAAACGGCTTTATACGGCAAGGCGCATGCCGACCACCGAGGCGGGTATCCGCAGTTTCGGCTTCAGCCAGCTTTACGTCTCGCTTGGCGATGCCATGGCCGATGGCGGCATGGTGGTGCGGATCTGGTGGAAGCCTTGGATTCTCTGCATCTGGGGCGGGGCGCTGGTGATGATGATCGGCGGTTTCGTCTCGCTTTCCGACCGGCGTTTGCGCGTCGGTGCTCCAAACCGCAAGGCAAAGGCAGCGGCGCCCAATGGTACCCTCAAGGGCCTGGAGGCGGCGGAATGAGGGGACTTTTTGCCGTCTTCTTCGGTTTCTGGCTGTCGCTGGTCCAGCCCGCCTTTGCCGTCAATCCCGATGAAATGCTGAAAGATCCGGCCTTGGAGGCCCGCGCCCGGCACCTGTCGGGGCAATTGCGCTGCATGGTCTGCCAGAACCAGTCCATTGACGACAGCAACGCTGAACTGGCCCGCGATCTGCGGCTTCTGGTGCGCGAACGCATCGTCAAGGGCGATAGCGATGACGATGTCATCCGCTATCTGGTGTCGCGCTACGGTGAATTCGTGCTGCTGAAACCGCGATTGACCTCGGAGACCTTGCTTCTGTGGGGCGCGCCCGGTCTGTTGCTGGTGATTGGCGTAGGGGCAGCCTTTGCCTACAGCCGCCGACGTAGAAGCGTGGCTGTGGCAGAGCCGTTGAGTGCGGAGGAAGAGGCGCGGTTGAAGCGGCTGTTGGAAGAGTAGGATTCCATCGCGTGTCAGAGATGTCACGTAATGCTTGACAGATGTCACGCAAAGTGTTACATATTTTCTATGATCGAGACCTTCCTCAATAAGGAACTGGCCAAGCTCTGGGAAGGATCTCGAACCAAGATCGACCAGCGGCTTCATGCCCGTATCGAAGCGAGGCTCGATGCTCTCGATGCCGCCACCAAGGCGGATGATATGAATCTCCCCGGCTTCGATTTCCATCAGCTTGTCGGGCCAAATCCGAGGCGATACACCGTTCATGTCAACGGTCCCTGGTGCGTCACCTTCGAGTTCAGCAATGGCAATGCATACGATGTTGACTTTGAACAATATCATTAGGAGCGGTCGATGACCTCAATCGCGGCAAAACGTAACCCCAACAGATGCCCCACGCATCCAGGCGCCCTGTTGCGCGATGTCATTCTTCCGGCGATCGGCAAGCCGAAGACGGAGATTGCCGGCCTGCTTGGCATTTCCCGCCAGCATCTTCATGAGGTCTTGGCTGAGGAAAGGCCGGTGAGTGCCGCCGTGGCTGTCCGGTTTGGGAAGATGTTCGGCAATGGCCCGCTGTTCTGGATCAGGATGCAAGCGGCCTACGACGCCTGGTATGCCGAACGCGAGATCGACGTATCCGGTATCCCGACTTTGCATGTCGCCTAACGGTCTCTATGGCGGGAGAGTTTTATTGGATAAATCGGAGCCGGGCCTTATCCTTATTGTCCACGGTGACTTGCTTTGATGTATTGCTGCTCCGACCGCCCATATTCCAAGCCCCAAAAACCTTTCCGGCGCATAAATTTCCGCATTACCAACTTTTCATGTTCCGGACAGTTCGTTGTAACGTGATCCATCCTATATCTGTGTCATCCACCGCCTGAAGCCGGGTTGTTCCGGTCTTCGCAAGATACGATGCCAACAGAACAGATAAGGTAGAGATCCATGTCGAAATCCTTCCATAATCGCTCCGTTACCTCCAGGCTGCGGGCCGGTACCGCGGCAGGGCTGGCGGCCCTGATGCTGGCGGGTGCCGTGACGGTAACGCCTGCGCTGGCTGCGCCCGTCGAGGTGCAGGCGCCGCAGGTGCCAAGCTTTGCCGATCTGGTCAGTGCCGTTTCGCCCGCCGTCGTCTCCATCCGCGTCAAATCGGATGTGCAGCAGGCTTCCGAGGACGGCAGCAATTTCTCCTTCAATGGCCGTGACTTCGACCAGCTTCCCGATCCGCTGAAGCGCTTCTTCAAGGAATGGGGCATGCCAGGCCCCGGCGGTCCGGGTGGTCCAGGAGGCCCCAAGGGCGGCCCGCATGCCGAGCGTCATGGCAAACTGCGTCCGATTGCCCAGGGCTCGGGCTTCTTCATCTCCGAGGACGGCTATGTCGTGACCAACAATCACGTGGTTTCCGATGGCCAGGCCTATACGGTGGTGATGAATGACGGCACCGAATATGATGCCAAGCTAGTCGGTAAGGACCCGCGCACCGATCTCGCCGTTTTGAAGGTCGATCAGCCGACCAAGAAATTCACCTATGTCGAATGGGCGCAGGACGAGAAGATCCGCGTTGGTGACTGGGTCGTGGCCGTCGGCAATCCTTTCGGCCTCGGTGGAACCGTGACCTCGGGTATCGTTTCGGCCTTTGGCCGCGATATCGGCTCCGGCCCCTACGACGATTACATCCAGATCGACGCACCGGTAAACCGGGGTAATTCGGGTGGGCCAGACTTCAACCTCAGCGGCAAGGTGGTCGGCATCAATACGGCGATCTTCTCGCCATCGGGCGGCAGCGTTGGCATCGCCTTCGCTATTCCGGCGGCCACCGCCAAGGATGTGGTTGCTGAATTGATCAAGCATGGCTCGGTGCAGCGCGGCTGGCTTGGCGTTCAGATCCAGCCCGTCACCAAGGATATAGCCGAATCGCTCGGTCTGGCCGATGCCAAGGGTGCGCTGGTGGCTGAGCCGCAGGCCGATTCGCCCGGTGAAAAGGCCGGTATCAAGCAGGGCGACGTGATTACCGCGGTGAACGGCGATCCGGTCAAGGACCCGCGTGACCTGGCCAAGCGCATTGCGGCCTTCCCGCCCAATACCAAGGTCGATATTTCGATCTGGCGCAATGGCAAGCCGACTGCCGTCAAGGTTGATCTCGGCACCCTGCCTGCTGAAAAGGATGCGGCCAGCGGTGATGAGGACCAGGGCGCGCCCGAGCAGAACGCACCGGCCACCGAGCAGGCGCTTGCCAATCTCGGGGTCACTGTCCAGCGTGCCGATGACGGCAAGGGCCTGACGATCACCAATGTCGACCCTGATTCTGAGGCTGCCGACAAGGGGCTGAAGACTGGCCAGAAGATCACCTCGGTCAATAACCAGCAGGTCTCCAGCGCCGCCGATGTCAAGAAGATCCTTGAACAGGCTAAGAAGGATGGCCGCACCAAGGCGCTCTTCCAGGTGGAAACCGACAATGGCAGCCGCTTCATCGCCCTGCCGATCAACCAGGGCTGATGATCAGGCTATTGGCGGCGGCTGGACTTTTCCAGTCGCCGTCAATCTTCCGGCAGAAGATGTGTTTTCGTGAACGAAGAGGCGCAGATCATGGCATTCGGGACGGGACAAAGCATGGAAACCGGTAAAACAGGCTGTGCATCGGGCAATGCGGGCACTAATGTCGCGCGCATGAAAATACTTGTGATCGAAGACGATCTTGAAGCCGCCGCTTACATGACCAAGGCCTTCCGTGAGGCTGGGATCATGGCCGACCACGCCAGCGATGGCGAGGCAGGCCTGTTCATGGGCTGCGAAAATACCTATGATGTGATGATTATCGACCGGATGCTGCCGCGCCGCGATGGCTTGTCGGTGATTTCTGAATTGCGTAAGCGCAGCATCAATACGCCGGTGCTGATCCTGTCGGCGCTTGGCCAGGTCGATGACCGGGTGACCGGCCTTCGCGCCGGTGGCGACGATTATCTGCCCAAGCCCTATGCCTTTTCCGAGCTTCTGGCCCGGGTCGAAGTCCTGGGGCGACGCAAGGGTACGCCGGAACAGGACATGATTTACCGGGTCGGCGATCTCGAGCTTGACCGCCTTTCCCACGAAGTGCGCCGGGCGGGCAAGGAAATCCTGCTCCAGCCCCGCGAATTCCGCCTGCTGGAATATCTGATGAAGAATGCCGGGCAGGTGGTGACCCGCACCATGCTGTTGGAACATGTCTGGGACTATCATTTCGATCCGCAGACCAATGTCATCGACGTGCATGTGTCGCGGCTGCGCTCCAAGATCGAAAAGGATTTCGACCGGCCGCTGCTGAAGACGGTGCGCGGTGCCGGCTATATGATCAAAGACGAAAGCTGACGAGCCCCAATGTCGCGTGCCGGATTTCTGTTCAAGTCTACCGCCGTCAGGCTTTCGGCGCTTTACATCATTCTGTTTGCGCTTTGCGCCGCTTTTCTGGTGATCTACGTCACGGCGCTTTCGGAACGTCTGCTCAATCAGCAGACCCGCGATAGTCTGCAACAGGAAGTGACGGAAATTGAGCGCGCTTATGAAAAGGGCGGCGTCGAAAATCTGCTGCGGTTGATGGAACGGCGCATGCGCCAGCCCGGTGCCAATCTCTATGTCATTGCCGGGCCAAACGGCGAATTTCTGGCGGGCAATGTCAGCTCCGTCGAGCCGGGCGTGCTGGACCGCGAGGGCTGGACGAATTTTCCCTTCGCTTATAACCGCTATGCCGAAACAGGGCCTGCCCGTCCGCATCTGGCGATAGCCAATGTGCTGGCGCTGGACAATGGGTTGCGCATTCTGGTCGGGCGGGATCTGGGCGAACCCACCAAATTCCGCATTCTGGTGCGCAAGGCGCTGATGGTGGCGCTCGCGATCATGGGGGCGGGGGCTTTGGTGATCTGGTTTGCCATTGGCCGCAACGCCTTGAAGCGCATCGATCGGGTGTCTGCCGCCAGCAAGAAGATCATGGCGGGCGATCTTGGCCAGCGTCTGCCGGTCTCCGGTTCCGGCGATGAATTCGACCGGCTGTCGCGCTCGCTGAATGATATGCTGGAGCGGATCGAAAAGCTCAATGAGGGCCTTCGCCAGGTTTCCGACAACATCGCCCATGACCTGAAGACGCCGCTGACCCGGCTGCGCAACAAGGCCGCCGATGCGCTGGCCGAGGATGATGACCAACTGCGGCGTCAGGCGCTGGAAGGGATTATCGGCGAATCGGATCAGTTGATCCGCACGTTCAACGCGCTGTTGATGATTTCCCGCGTCGAAGCGGGATCGATTGCCGCCGAGCTTTCCGATCTCGATGCCTCCACCATTGCTGCTGATACCGCCGAGCTATACGAGCCGGTGGCCGAGGAGGCGGGCTATATGCTGGCAAGCGATATTGCCCCCGGCATTAGCGTGCGGGGCAATCGCGAACTGATCGGCCAGGCGATTTTTAATCTGCTCGACAATGCCATCAAATATGCGGGTGAAGGCGGCAGCGAAATCCGCGTGAAACTGGCAAAGGCAGCGAACGGCGAGGCGCGTCTCAGCGTCTGCGATCATGGCCCTGGCATCGCAGCGGAGCGCCGGGAAGATGTCGTTAAGCGTTTCGTGCGGCTGGATGAAAGCCGCAGCAAACCCGGCACTGGTCTTGGCCTGTCGCTGGTCGAGGCGGTGATGGCATTGCATGGCGGCAGGCTGGAGCTGAGCGATACCGATACCGCTAATTCCGAGTGTCCCGGGTTGACGGCCACCATGGTCTTTCCGCGTGTAACCGCATAAACTTCTCTCAACCCGCAATGGCCAAAAAGGCCGCCTTGTAAAAGGCAGACCGAAACAGGCGGGATGGAGGATGTGCATGCCCAAGGACCAGCCCGTTTCGCCGGAAACCGTCTTTCTGCGCGATGTCGCCGAAGATGTCGTCAAACCGCTGAACAAGGTGGAGACCAAGGCTGTCCTTGCCGTGCTGAAGGAGCTTGGCCGGGATGCGCCTGAGATCGCGGCCTTGCTTTTGGAGGAGACGCCACTCAGAGCTTTCATCATCGCCGCCCTGACGCTGTCACCCTATTTGCGTGAGACGGCGGCCTTGCGCCCCGATCTGCTGGTATGCGCGCTTCAAGCCCCTCTGCAAGACAGCCTGCACATGCTGGTGGAGCATGCGCGCCATGCCTGGCGACCGGACCAGGGAGAAACGCCGCCGACCGAGGCCATGGTGATGAGCAGGTTGCGCCAGGCCAAGCGGGGCCTGTCCTTCCTGCTGGCGCTGGCCGATCTGGGCCGATTGTTTCATCCCCGCCAGACGACGCTATGGCTGTCGCGGATGGCGGATGCGGCAATCGCCTGCGCCATCGACCATCTTTTGCTGGCGGGTCATGAGGCGGGCAAGTTTCGGCTTGCCGATCGCGATGCGCCATCGAAACACAGCGGCCTGATCGTGCTGGGCATGGGCAAGCTTGGCGCGTTTGAGCTGAACTATTCGTCGGACATCGATCTCGTGGTGTTTTTTGAGCCGGATGCGGCGATCCTGGTCGCGCCCGAGGAAGCAACTGAAACCTATGGCCGGATGATGCGCCGGTTGATCCGCATCCTTCAGGAGCGCACGGGGGATGGCTATGTCTTCCGTACCGATTTGAGGCTCAGGCCCGATCCGGGGGCCACGCCCCTCGCCATGCCGGTCGAGGCGGCACTGATCTATTATGAGGGACGTGGGCAGAACTGGGAGCGCGCCGCCTTTATCAAGGCTCGGGCGCTGGCGGGGGATCTTAGCGCAGGTCAGGCCTTTCTTAAGGAATTGGCACCTTTCGTGTTTCGAAAATACCTCGATTATGCGGCGATTGCCGATATTCACTCGATCAAGCGGCAGATCCATAGCCATCGAGGCCATGGAGCGATTGCGGTCAAGGGCCATAACGTCAAGCTCGGGCGCGGCGGGATTCGCGAGATCGAGTTCTTCGCCCAGACCCAGCAATTGATCGCCGGTGGACGGATGCCGGATCTGCGGGTGCGCGGCACCGAGGCAGCACTGGCGGCGTTGGAACAGGCCCGCTGGATCGATGCGACCACCCGCGATGAACTGACGGAGGCCTATTGGTTCCTGCGGGATATCGAGCACCGCATCCAGATGGTGCATGACGAGCAGAGCCATACGCTGCCGACCACCGAGACTGAGTTGAAGCGGATTGCGCTGATGTGCGGCTTCGATACCCCGGCAGGCTTTTCGCAGGCCCTGGAAAAGCGGCTGCGGCTGGTGGAGCGGCGTTACGGTCAATTGTTTGAACAGGAAGACGATCTGTCTGTTGGCGGCAATCTGGTATTTACCGGTCAAAAGGACGATCCCGATACGTTGAAAACGCTGGAAAAGCTTGGATTTCAACGGCCTGAAGACATTTCCAGGGTGATCCGCACCTGGCATTACGGACGCTACCGCGCCACGCAATCGGTGGAGGCCCGCGAACGGTTGACGGAACTGACTCCGCGTCTCCTCAAGGCATTTGGCGAAAGCCGTCGCGCCGATGAGGCGTTGTTGCGGTTTGATGCGTTTATGTCGGGCCTTCCCGCCGGTATCCAGTTGTTTTCGCTGCTTGGCAACAACCCGGCACTGCTGGAATTGATCGTTACCATCATGGCTGCCGCGCCCCGGCTTGCTGCCACCATTGCCAGTCGGCCGCATGTTTTCGACGGTATGCTCGACCCCGGTCTGATGGCCGATCTGCCGACGCGCGATTACCTTGCCATGCGCCTCGATGCTTTTATTGGCGGTGTGTCGAATTACGAGGAATTGCTGGACCGCCTGCGGATCTTTGCCGCCGAGCAGCGTTTCCTGATCGGCATTCGCCTGATGACCGGGGCAATTTCCGGAACGGTGGCAGGTCATGCCTTTACCGATCTCGCCGATCTGGTGATCGAGCAGGCCTTTCACGCCGTGCGCCGTGAAGTGGAACGGGTGCATGGCCGGATCTCTGGCGGGCAACTGGCGCTGGTCGGCATGGGCAAGCTTGGCTCGCGGGAGCTGACGGCAGGTTCCGACGTCGATCTGATCGTGCTTTATGAGTATGATGATGAAAACGGGGAGAGCGATGGAGCAAAACCGCTCGATGCCGTGCGTTATTACACCCGCCTGACACAGCGGTTGATCGCCGCCTTGTCCGCACCGACCGCCGAGGGCGTGCTCTATGAGGTGGACATGCGGCTTCGTCCTTCCGGCAACAAGGGGCCGGTGGCAACCCGGTTGAGAGCCTTCGAGCGCTATCAGCGCGAGGAGGCCTGGACCTGGGAGCATATGGCGCTGACCCGCGCCCGGCTGATCACCGGCGATGGCCCGCTGGTCGCCGAGGCGCAAACCATCATTGCCGATATCCTGGCGCAGACCCGCGACCGCGCCGCGATCGCTGCCGATGTCAGTGAGATGCGCAACCTGATCGACACCGAAAAGCCGCCGAAGGACGGATGGGACTTGAAACTGATACCCGGCGGATTGGTCGACCTGGAATTTCTCGCCCAATATCTGGCCCTGATAGAACCGGATCATGGATTGAAGACGCAGGCCGGGTCGGGATTTTCGCAGACGGATATCACCACCGCCCAGCGTTTGAAGCAGGGTGGTGCGCGGGCGATGGATGCCGGTGATCTCGATCTCTGCCTTGCGGCCCTCACGCTCTACACGGAACTGTCGCAGGTAATCAGGGCCTGTGTCGAGGGAGGATTCAGGCCGCAGGATGCACCGGCGGGCCTGATCGATGTCGTCCTGCGGGTTGCCGACTGCCCGGACCTGAAAGTGCTGGAGGCCGAGTTGAAGCGCCTGTCCAAGGCGGTTCGGCGGATTTTTCAGGCAGTTGTCAGCACCCGGCCCTGAGCGGCGGATTTGCGGCAGGGGGGAAGTTGTGACGGTCTATCCGGCACGGTGATCGAAACGACGGTCCCTTTGCCCTCGCGTGAGCGAATCCGCAGGCTGCCGCCATGCAGCATGATCAGCGAGCGGGAAATCGCCAGGCCCAGGCCCGATCCGCCCTTGCTCTTGGCATATTGGCTCTGCACCTGTTCGAAGGGCTGGCCGATCTTGCTGATGGCCTGTTTGGGAATGCCGATGCCGGTATCAGAGACCAGCAGCCGCACCGCGCCGTCGATCTTGTGGGCGCGCACCGCGATACGTCCGCCCTCATTGGTGAATTTAACCGCATTTGACAGGATGTTGAGCAGGATCTGCTTCAGGGCGCGCCGGTCTGCAGTCATGGCGAGGCCCGAAACGATGCGTTGCTCAATGGCGATATTCTTGTCCTTGGCGGAAATCGTCGTCAGTCGCAGGGTTTCGTCGATCAGCGAGGCGAAATCAACGTTTTCGCATTTCAGCAGCATATGGCCCGCCTCGATCTTCGACATGTCGAGAATGTCGTTGATGACGTTGAGGAGATGCTTGCCGCTATCGTGGATATCGCGAGCATATTCGCCGTATTTCGGCGAGCCGATCGGCCCGAACATGCCGGTGGAGAGGATTTCGGAAAAGCCGAGGATGGCGTTGAGCGGCGTGCGCAACTCATGCGACATATTGGCGAGGAACTCCGACTTGGCCTTGTTGGCGGCTTCGGCGCGCTGCTTTTCGGCCAGATATTTCTCGTTGGCTTCCGACAGTTCCGCCTTTTGCCGTTCCAGCTTTTTCTGCGACGAAGACAGGTCGCCAATGGTGGCCATCAGCCGGCGCTCCTGCTCGCGCAGCCGCTCCTGATGACGCTTCAGCAGGGTAATATCGGTACCAACAGAGACCAGGCCACCATCGCGGGTGCGCCGCTCGTTGATTTGTAGCCAGCGCTCGTCGGCCAGTTGCAGCTCGGTAGTCCGCGAGCTTCCCTTGGCGGACGGATCGGCAATACGCCGTTGAATGATGGGCCGGGCAGCGGCGGCATCCACCACAGCGCGCTCGACGCCGGGCACCAGCACGCTGTCGGGCAGGCCGTAGACATGCTGAAAATGGGCGTTGCACATCACCAACCGGTCGTTCTTATCCCAAAGCACGAAGGCTTCCGAGGTACATTCGATGGCATCGGCCAGCCGCTGGTCGGCCTCGGCGTAGCGCTGTGCCAGCCGGTGCTGCTCCGTCACGTCCATGGCGATACCGATCACATGCGGGCTGCCGGAACTGGTGCGGATCACCTGGGCGCGGGCGCGCAGCCAGACATAATGGCCATTGGCGTGACGCATGCGAAACACCTGGTCGATATGGCGGTCGCCATCTCGGCCAATGGTGCGGGCCAGCGCATAAAGATTGCCGTCATCAGGATGCATCAGCCGGGCGGCGTCGGCAAAGCCAAGCGGTTCGCTGGACGGCGGCAGGCCGAGAATGTCGAACATCGAGCGCGACCAGACCAGTTTTCGGCTGGCGAGATCGAAATCCCACAATCCGCAGCGACCGCGCGACAGGGCAGTTTCGACCCGGCGGTTGGAATCGACGAACACGTCAGAGGTCTCCCGCGCCCGTTTTGCCTGGGCGAAATAGGCATAGAGAATGCCCATCAGGATCAGCGAGATGGCCGAAAACAGCGTGACGTTGAGAGCGAGTTCCGCCCGCCAGTAGTCGGCGGCGGATTTCAGCGAATGGGCCGCCAGCACAAGCGCGCCGTCCGTGCCGGTTGGTGTCAGCACGGCGATATGGCGAAAGCCGTTGATGTCGGTTTCTACCGCGCCCGTCTGGTCTCCGAAATTGCGGAGCACCGCGACTTGCGGAAACAGCGCCATGATTTGCATGCCGACAAAACTGCTGCCATTGCCGGAACTGGCGACTACCCGGCCTTCGGGATCGAGCAAGAGAACAAAGCTTTCGTCATCGAGAAGATTGGGCGGCAGAAAGCGCTTGATCAGCGCCTCGGCCTTGTCCCGGCCAAGTTCTGCCGGAAGCTCGGGGCCGGAAGATAAGGCCGCCGCCGCCGCAGAGGCCATCATCGCGGTGGAATGACGGATGGCGCTTTCCATTCGCGCATATTCCGAGACAAGCCCCATGCCGCGCGCCATGGCGATGACGATCAGAAAAGCAACCACCAGAATAGGAATGACTTGGCGAAGGGCCGCGTCAGTATTGGAAATCGAAAGGTTTCGGACGACGTAAGCAACGCCTCCGTGGTTCTTGACCGCATCCAGAAATGACAGATATCCGGGAAATTCCGGTCGCAACCGATCATCGGCTGCGGTCGCCCGCTGCACGTTTTCCATTGTCCCTGCCTTGATCCCTCGTCCTGATTCGGCGCGCCGCTCGCTCCAAATCTAACCTAATGAATCATCAGGGATTCTTCCTGTCCAGTCGAAAAAACTAACCGCTTGTTAACCTCTTGCGAAGAATCAGCTTTTCATGATCGCGTGACTGTTGCAGCCGCACCTATCAGCCGTCGAATCATCCCTGCGTCGCCATTGCATGAGCATGCACTCCAGGCTTGCGCACAAAAAAAGGGGCGGACGCATGTGCGGCCACCCCTTTTGGAAGATCATAAACCGTAGGCGCTCAGCCCTTCAGCATCCGCTCGACGATGTCGCGGACATCGTTGGAAAGCCCGTTTGAGCCTTCGATAACGGCAAGGGCCGCCTTGGCCTTGGCCGCGCGGATCGGTTCAAGCTTTTGCCAGGTGCGCATCGAGGTCAGCAGTCGGGCTGCAAGCTGCGGATTGCGCTTGTCGATGGTCAGAATTTCCGAGGCAAGAAAATCATAGGCCTTGCCATCGGCGCGGTGGAAGCCGGTCGGATTGGAAAAGGCAAAGCTGCCGATCAGCGCACGAACGCGGTTGGGATTGCTGGCGTTGAACAGCGAATTTTGCATGAGCGCTTCAATCCGTTCCAGCGCACCGTGTCCCGGGATGGTGGCCTGAATGGAAAACCACTTGTCCAGAACCAATGCATTCTGGGCAAACCGTGTCTGGAAATTGGCCAGCGCTGCCTGCGCCTCTTCCGTAGCACCGAAGTGATAGGCGAGAACGCCGAGCGCATGCGACAGGTCGGTCATATTATCGGCTTTGTCATAGGCCTCGGCGGCCTTGGCCGGATCGCCTTTGGCCTGCACGAGATAGCCGAGTGCTGCATTTTTCAGCGCTCTTTTGCCTGCGGCAGTAGCATCCGGACTGTAGGGGGTCTCAGTCGCCATGTTATCGTAGAGGCGGGCAAACAGATCCGCGCCCTCAGTGGCGATATCAGCCAGCACCGCCTGGCGTGCCTGATGGATGGCGTCCGGGTCGATGTCGCTGCCCAATTCGCGGGCGATATCGGCTTCGCTCGGCAGCGCCAGCACCTGGGCGCGGAAGGCCGGCTCAAGCGCATCGTCGGCGATGATGGCAAGCAGGCTTCCCTTCAGGGCAGCGCTTGCCTTGTCAGAAGCGCTTTTGGCCGTGCCGCTCTTGGTGGAGAACTGGCGCGCGCTGTCGCACAGAACCGGCAAAGCGAGGTCGGTCAGGGCCTGCCAGCGGGAGAACAGGTCGCTATCGTGGCGTGCGATCAGCGCCAGATCCGCACTTGCCTGGCTGAAATGCAGGATGACGGGTGCCGAAAAGCTCCGGTTGAGTGACAGGACTGGACGTTCCTTCACGCCTGAAAATTGGAATACCTGCCGGCGTTCGGTCAGATGCAGCACGTCGCCGCTGATTTCGCCGCCGTCCACGGTTGCTGCGTTAAGCGGCGTGCCATCTGCTGCCAGAAGCCCAAAGCGCAGCGGAATATGCATCGGCTGCTTGTTGGGCTGGCCGGGTGTCGGCGGGATCACCTGTTCCAGCTCGATGGTAAACAGGCTCGCGCCGGTGTCGTAGTCGCAGGACACCGTCACATTCGGCGTACCGGCCTGGTTATACCAGAGAGAGAATTGGCTAAGATCGCGCCCGGAGACTTGCGCGAAGCAGGCAACGAAATCCTCGACGGTTGCCGCATCGCCGTCATGGCGCTCGAAATAGAGATCCATGCCAGCCTTGAATAGGTCCGGCCCGAGGATCGTGGCGATCATTCCTGTGACTTCGGAGCCTTTTTCATAGACGGTGGTCGTGTAGAAGTTATTGATTTCCTTGTAGGTATTCGGGCGCACCGGATGCGCGAGCGGGCCAGAATCCTCAACGAACTGTTCGGCGCGCAAATGCCGGACTTCGGCGATGCGCTTGACGGCGCGTGAGCGCTGATCGGCGGAAAACTGGTGATCGCGATAGACCGTCAGCCCTTCCTTCAGGCAGAGCTGGAACCAGTCGCGGCAGGTGATGCGGTTGCCGGTCCAGTTATGGAAATATTCGTGGGCAATGATCGCTTCGATATTGGCATAGTCGGCATCGGTGGCGGTTTGCGGGTCGGCCAGCACATATTTGTCGTTGAAGACATTCAGGCCCTTGTTTTCCATGGCCCCCATATTGAAATCCGACACGGCGACGATCATGAAAATATCCAGATCGTATTCGCGCCCGAACACATCCTCATCCCATTTCATCGAGCGCTTCAGCGCATCCATCGCATAGGCGGCGCGGGGTTCCTTGCCGTGCTCCACATAGATTTTCAACGCGACCTCGCGGCCCGACACCGTGGTGAACGTGTCCTCGATCAGGCCGAGATCGCCTGCCACCAGTGCAAACAGGTAGCTGGGCTTGGGATGGGGATCGAACCAGGCGGCGAAATGCTTGCCCTCGCCATAGCCCGCACCACCCAGGAAATTGCCGTTCGACAACAGTAGCGGATTGGCTTGCTTGTCAGCGATGATATTGACGGTATAGACCGACAGCACATCCGGACGGTCCGGGAAATAGGTGATGCGGCGGAAGCCCTCGGCCTCGCACTGGGTGCAATAGATGCCGTTCGAGCGGTAAAGCCCCATCAACTGGGTATTGGCCTCAGGATTGATCAGCGTGGTAATGGTAATCTCAAAGGGTTCGGCAGCTGGAAGGTCGCGGATCGTCAATGAGCGCGCAGTGGCGCTGTAACGCTCCGGCTCCAGCTCGATCTGGTCGAACAGCACGCTAGAGAGAACCAGATCATCGCCGTCCAGCACCAGCGGTGCGGCGACATCGGCACCTTCACGACGATGAAAGATCAGTCGGGCCTCGACCTTTGTGTCTGTTGGATCAAGCTCGAAAGTCAGGTCCACTCGCTCCAGGACAAACTCGGTCGGGCGATAATCCGCCAGGCTGACAACCTGGCCCGTTTCTGTACGCATCAATATATCCTGATCGTCCTATTGCAAATCGACTACACGCGAGCGTTTCGATGGAACGGGCCAGCGCAATTCATGGGCATGATGACATCAATTTCTGAACGATTGCTAAAATCCGATCTATTATTGTTTATTCTTGATGAAGTCAGATCATTTTCTTGTCCCATGAAAACGCGGAAATGAGTTATCCTATTGTTTTCAAAGGTTTCAGATTGCAAAATTCGCTTTGCACTTTTGTTGGAAATGCTCCAGAAATATTTTGACCCGAGGTCTGGTTTTGGTGTGCCGACAGGCCTCGGCGGGAACCACTGGGATATTGACCTGGGTCACAGACCAATATCAAGCTTTGCGCGAATGTCTTGATCCGCCTCGGTCTGTTGAATAATCACGCCATACCAACCAAGACCGTCATAGTCTTCGTAACCAAGCGTTTTGGCAAAGGCGATGATGTTTCCGCTGTCATCATAGTAACTGCCTTTCTGGTTTGCTTGGCTATTGTGCAGCGGGAAATGAGTGTAGATCCGGCTTGGATGAGAGCTTGCAATCACCCGCATTGAGCCATCGAGCAGCATGACCTGGGTCTTGTCAACGAGATGCGGCGGCAGATTGGCTTCTTTTTCGACAATGGCCTGGCCCTGGGCCTGCCAGTCGAAATAGACGCCAAGCATTCCCAGTAGTTCGCCGTCCGAACGGCCTCCCGCCCGAATTCCGGTAGCATAGACCAATGTGTCGCGGTTGTCATGCAGAGGGCTTTTTTTGACTTCGTCAACGATATAGTCGTCGCCGCTTGTCGTTTGACCGGCGGCCTTGACCCATGTTTCCTGAGCAAAACTTTTGTTCTGAAGATTGTTTCGGTAGCGCGGATTGGCAGAGGCGACGACACGGCCACTGGCATCCGTCATCACCAGATCGAGATAGACCGTATAGAACCGATTGATGACCCCCAGTCGCTCCGAGGCATGGTTGAAGCTTTCGGTGGTTGGATTTTGTAGCGCCGACCACAGGGCAGTGTCCGTTGCCCACCATCGGACATCGGCGGTGCGTTCGAACAGATTGCGGACGATGAACTGCACCAGGGTCAGGCAGAGATCGGTCAGCCGCACGCCTTCCATTTCCTGAACCAGACCATCGGCCATGGCCCGGCCAAGCTTTATACGGCTCAGGACATTGTCCTCGAACTGTTTGGCGATGTCGGCCGCGCTTTGAGCCAGGCGCTGGACTTCATTGGCCACGACCGCGAAGCCTTTGCCCGTATCACCGGCGCGCGCGGCTTCAATCAGGGCATTGATGGCCAGCAGGCGGATTTGCTTGACCACCAATGTATTGTTCATGCTGAATTTTTCGAGATCGCCGCCAATGCTTTCCGTAATCAACCGCATGGAGCGAGGCGTTGCAGTCACGACCCGGTTCTGGCGGAGCGGTGCTGGGGAATTCGACATGGCGATAAATCCTGAAGCCAGGGCCGCGATGACCCAAAGTGGAAAGAAAAATAATATATTGCTTTGCAGTAAATTAACGCATCACTTGGTTAAGTAAGTATAAATTCAAATCTATTGTTTTTGGGTGCGATTTATTTATCGAGGATAGCTCGAGGATTTTTGAGTTTTGTGGATAAGTGTATGATTTAAATATAGTAATTTTGTAATTATTTATTTAGGGTTGCGACAGTATTTGTGGTTGTCCACCCCATTGCGCATCGCATGTTTGCGACACGGGAGTGTTCGTGAATGCTGACCTTGTTCTTGCGCGGTCGGTCCGAATCGGCAATGGTCGGGTTATCCGACGTGCTGGCTGAAACCCATGGCCGCTCGTCCCCTTGATGTCATGGCCCGCATATCAGCCGGCCTTGTGAGTCCAGCGTCATGAACAGTGAAGTATCGGCGGGTCCGATCAGAGGCCCGATCAGGGGCATTGTGTTCAAGGTCGCCTCTGTTACGGTCTTCGTTGCCATGCAGACAGCGATCAAACTGGCAGGCGATGACGTGCCGGCGGGGCAGATCACCTTCTATCGCTCAGCCTTCGCGCTCATTCCCATTCTGGCCTATCTTGCCTATCTGGGGCAGATCAGGACCGGGTTGAAGACGGCCAATGTGTTTGGGCATGTCAAACGTGGGCTGATCGGTATCGCCGCCATGGCCTGTGGCTTTTACGGCCTCGTGCATCTGCCGATGCCGGATGCAATTGCTATCGGTTATGCCATGCCGTTGATTGCCGTGGTGTTTGCTGCGGTTTTCCTGGGTGAGACCGTCAGACTCTATCGCTGGTCGGCCGTTGCCATCGGCCTGGTCGGTGTGGTGATTATTTCCTGGCCGAAGCTGACCCTGTTGCAGGACGGATTTTATGGTTCCGAGGCTGGCTTGGGGACGCTTGCAGTTCTCGCCTCCGCCGCGCTTGGAGCAGCGGCGATGTTGCAGGTCCGCCAACTCGTTCGTGAAGAAAAAACCGCCACGATCGTATTGTATTTCTCGATCATCGCGGCGCTGATATCGCTTGTCAGTCTGCCATTCGGCTGGAACGATCTCTCCGTCCGCCAGCTTGCTCTCCTGGCTTTTGCGGGGATCTGCGGTGGTCTCGCCCAGATTTTACTGACGGAAAGCTATCGCCATGCCGATATTTCGACAATCGCGCCGTTCGAATACAGCTCCATCCTGTTTGGCTCGCTGATCGGCTATCTGCTGTTCGATGATCTTCCGAGCATTCACACCCTGGTCGGCACGCTGATCGTGGCGGGTGCCGGAATTTTCATCATCCTGCGCGAGCATCAATTGGGGTTGGAGCGCCGCGCGGCGCGTAAGGCATCCACTCCTGGCGCCTGAGTCGCATTGGGTTAGAGATCGGTGATCTTGCTGGAGACGGCTTCCGTGCCCTGGAGCGGGATGGAGGAGGCTTGAAACTCCGTTTTTCCAGGTTGGTCAGGGACAGCGCTACGCTGCCGCATCCGCCAGGCGGCATAGCCAGCGTAGAGAAGAAAGCTGATAGCGAGGCTGAACAGTAGTCCGTTGGGGCCGATGCCCTGCATGATTGCGCCTGTTACCAGCGGGCCTGTGACGGTGCCGAAGCCGTAGAGAATCATGATGGCACTGGAGATCGTCACATATTCATCGGGATCGGCCATATCATTGGCATGGGCAACATTGAGTGAGTAGACCGGATAAAGCACGGTGCCGACAAAGAAGCCGCAGATATAGAGCGCCAATGGCGAAATTCCGCCGAGCACGATCATCACCGCGCAGCAAAACACCCCGAACAAACCAGCGCCGACCATAACGCGGCGGCGGTCCATGCGATCGGACAGTCGCCCGAGCGGCATCTGCGCGATGGCGCCTCCAGCCAGGACGGCTGCCAGAAAGGTAGCGCCTTCCGCCGTCGAAAGACCGACCCGCTGGCTGTAAACCGCACCGAGACTGCTCCAGGTTCCCGATAAAGCGCCTGACAGCAGCGAGCCGACAAAAGCAATGGGCGAGCGGATATAGAGTTTCTTCAGGTCGAACCGCGCCTGGGCGAGCGGCGCGGGCGATTGTGCGGTGGACAGGGCGGTTGGAAAGAGCGCTGCGGAAAAAATCAACCCGCAGACGACGAACAGTGTCACCTGGCTTGGATCGCCAAGCGGCACGATATACTGGCCACCAATCGAGCCAACCAGGCAGGAAATCATATAGACGGAAAACAATCCGCCACGGTTTTCATTGTTGCTGCGCTCATTCAGCCAGCTTTCGATGATCAGGTAGCTGCCAGCAATGGCAAAGCCGGCAATACCCCGGAACAGGGTCCAGGCCCGCCAGTCGACAACGATGGCGCAGAGTAGGACAGACATGGTCAGGAGAGTGATCAGGGCGGAAAAAACCCGGACATGTCCCACCTTCTGCACCAGGCGAGGCGTGACGACGCAGGATGTGGTGAAGCCAAATGTATAACCGGTAGCGATGATTGAAATGGTGAATGTCGACCAGCCTTCGGCAATCGCCCGGATTGGCAGCATGTAATTCATCAGCCCGAATCCAGCCATCATCAGCAGGGTTGAGAGCATGAGGGCGCCGATGGAGGCGAGACTGGCAATCATGGCATGATCCGAACAGGAATGGGGCTGCGACTGGGAAGCGACTCTAACTGGGACCCACTTACGGCGAAGATTATGCCGCAGATATGACAGGCAACAGCATGCTTTATAGAACAAGGCATCGAAGATGCTGACGCATCCTCGCCTTGTATGAATTTTGAATCTCTCAAACGCACCGAAGGCTTAAGATACGCAAAAGTGGAATACGAAGAGCCATTTTCAGTGGTTTTCCGTGTTATGCGTCCTGGAAAGGTCCTTGCTCGGAACGCTGGGGTACGTGCGATAGGGAGCCATAACGGACCCTGTATTGAAAAGATGCTCCAAAGTCGACTGTGACATGGTATAATATCGCTTCTCTACGACGGACACGCGCCGTTTGGATGAGGATGATGTAGATTGGATAATGTTGGTTTTGTAAAAATGACACTATTTCAATTGGCATGACCGTATCAATCATTTTTATGTTAAGCATCGCCTTGTATTCCTGGAAATTGTGATGGGGCTCACAAGAATTGATTGGCAATAGGGCGGGTTTTGTTGTTATGATCAATAAAAAATTAATGATGTAGGTGGCGATGGCTCGCTTGGTATAGGCTTTTGCTGCTTTCCTTATTCATGTATTGCTGAACTTGGGATTGTCCATGGCGCTTTCTGTTGCAACGCTTTCATCCTCCTGGCGCTTCGCCGAGGCGATAGCTGTCATGGCGGCACAGTTCGGCGATCAGTTCGATGAGACGCCACGATTGGCGCGTGCGCTTGTTTCGCACCAGCGCTGGATGATGACCCAAGCCGCCTTTGCGCTCTACGCGGATCACCTGGCGGGACGCAGTAGCGGTCCTGGAATGACGGCCAGCGGCTTGGTGGACTGGATTTGCCAGACCGAAATTGCCAGCCGCAATACGGTTCTGACCTATGTCGATCAACTGCTATCCTATCGCTTCATCCGCCTTCACCCCGCCAGCGCCAAGCGTCCGCGCAGTTTTGAGGCAAGCGAGGCCAGCATTGACGCCATGCGGCGATGGCTTGGCGTCAATCTCGCCGTGCTCGATCATGTCGATGGTGGTGAGCGATTGCAGCACTTTCGGCAGCGTCCAGAATTGCTTTTCCGGGTTCAGCCGGAATTTGCGCGCCTGTGCCTTGATGATCAGCAATGGCGCGAGCCAGGTGAGCGTATCGGCCTGTTTCTGTGGACGGAAAGTGGTGCCCTGGTGATGGATAGGTTTATATCCCTCACACCCAATGCAGTCCTTGAGGATGACTTCTACGATTTGGGGACAATTGACATCCCAGCCATGGCAGAACGCTTCGTCATGTCACGAACCCATCTGCAAAGGGCTTTGAGAAAGGCCGAGCAACACGGTTGCATTCGCCGTAACGGATCGGGGCGGGCCAGCCATATCTGGCTGGCGGCAGACTTCTATCAGGAATATCGCGATTGGCTGGCGCGCAAATCGGCTATTCTCGACGCGGTCTTTGAAAAAGAGATGATACTGGCAGGAGAAACGCAGCAAGCGCATCCGCAAAGCGAACCTGTCACGGTAGCGCGTTCGGCATCAAGCAGAGGGTGCTGAACTTGATGCCGCAAGCAAGGATGTTGCAGTCAAAATCCATTCCAGATGAAGATCGCCCTCCCGTTTTAAATCGGAATCATTTTAGAATGGAATGGCTGCCTGCAACACGGTTTCATCCCCGTCGGTGCGGGCGGAGCGACTGAAATCGCGCGATGCGCTAACCGCCGCGTGGATCTGTTGAAAAGCCCGCATCGGGCGGACTGCGAGGCGTCTGGCCTTTGTCCCGTCGAAACTGTGGGTCATCGAATGTCTCTTTCCAATCGTATCCAGGCCGTGGAGGCCAATTGTTCGCAGGCGACATAGCCCATGCGGTAATAGCTATGCAGTCCCTTAAGCGAACGGATTTGCCCGCGCACCGTTTCGAACTTGCTATGGATTGGCCGTGTAATGCGTTTCCGGTTCATCGTCCTGGTTCCTATAAAGGGTCCTCCCAAGACTGTGCGGCGATTGCCGACCATTCATGTCCGACAAACACCTGCAACAATGAATATATTGCACTGCAATATAGAAAATTCAATGGCTCTAAAATGATGACTGCCATGCGGTTTGCGCATGGGTTCGTTGAGAAAGCGAACATCCGGCAATCCTCGCAAGGTGTGTGTCAAGCCAACCGCTGCCGGAAGGCGAGAAGATCTCGCCAGGCTAGAGCCTTGGTGGCCGGGGCTTGCAGCAATTCCTGCGGATGAAAGGTTGCCATGGCCGCAACGCCGTGACCGCCTGCGGCCACGTCACGCCACTCTCCGCGCATCGAATGGATTGTCGCCGTTCCACCGAAGAAGAACCGGGCGGTGAAATTGCCGAGCAGAAGAACGGCCTTCGGTTCAGCCAGTGCGATTTGTCTCTCTATGAAGGGTCGGCAGATGGCGGCTTCAGCCGGGGTCGGCATGCGGTCACCAGGGCCGCGCCAGGGAATGGCGGTTGTCAATAGCAGCGCGTCGCGACGAAGGCCAATGGCGGCAAGCATCCGGTCGAGAAGCGCGCCAGTCCGGCCGGAAAAGGCCAGACCTTCGCGATCGTCATCGGCTGACGGAATGGGGCCGATCACCATGATGCCTGCCTCAGCGGGGCCTTCTGCAAAGATGGTGGAGCGGGCACTGGTCTTCAGATTGCAGCTGGAAAATCCTTCCAGAGCCGTTTTCAACTCAGCCAGTGAACGAGCGCTTTCGGCGGCAAACCGGGCGTCGTTGATTGCCGTTTCATCGGGAATGGCAAGCGGTGTCGATGCAGCAGGCCGAGGCGCCGGGCCGTCGCGGTTGAGGGCAGGGCCATTCTGCGAACCGACAGGGGCAGTCGTAGCCCGTTGGTCCTGGCCTTGAACTGGGGCTTGTTGGGGCGCGGCCCTGGTCCGCGCCTGCCGTTCTGCTGCAAATTGTGCGATCCGGTCAACAGGCGCATCTTCCACAAGCCAATCCACCCCGGCTTCGGCGTGAAAAGCCAGAAGGGCGGCAAGTTCGGCGGCAGTCATGTCCTGAGCGGCAATCATTGCTATGTTTTAGACAAGCTATTCGCAGAAAGGAACAGAAAACCGTATTTGCTTCCGGTTATGCTGTCCCCCCTGTCATGCTGTCCCCAGGTCATGCTGTCCAAAGAGCAATATCGTCGCGGTCGCCGATCAGCGCCAGTCCATGTGCAATCGATACCATTTCGCCGCCGCTCTCGATGCGGTCCTGGCTGAAGCGCTCAGTGAAGATCCGTCGCACCGCCGGAACGAAGGATGTGCCGCCGGTCAGAAACACCTTGTCCACGGCGCCTGCCTCCGTGTTCGTCCGGGTGAGAACATCATCGAGTGCCGATTCGATGCGTGTGAGATCGTCGGCAATCCAGCTCTCGAAATCCTGACGCTTGACGGACTTGCGGCCAGCCGCGCCAAGTGGCGAGAAGTTGAATTCCGCTTCATCCGCCGCAGACAGCGCCATTTTCGTGGAGGATACCGCCTGGTAGAGCGGATAGCCTTCGTCATGCTCGACCAGGTCGATAAAAAGCTCCAGTTTGTCGGGGGCTAGGCTTTGGCGTACCAATTGTTTCAGATCGGCGAATTCCTTTGAGGACTTGAACACCGACAGCTGGTTCCAGCGCGAAAAGCTGGTGTAATAATTGCTTGGAATATCCAGGATCTTGTCGAAACTCTTGAACTGGCTGCCCTTGCCAATTTCCGGTGCCACCAGATGCTCGATGATCCGCGCATCGAACTGGTCACCGGCCAATCCAACACCGGAATAGCCGACAGGTACTGCCGACAGCACGCCTGCCTTGCGCTCGAACCGGATCAGCGAATAGTCGGTGGTGCCGCCGCCGAAGTCGGCGACCAGCACGGTGGCATCTGTCGTCAGGTGCTGGGCGAAATAGAAAGCCGCGGCCACCGGCTCATAGACATAATGGATTTCCGGAAAGCCGAGCCGGGTGAGCGCTTCGTTATAGCGGCGCATGGCAAGCTCGGGATCGGGGGAGGCGCCGGCGAAATGCACGGGCCTGCCAGCGACGATGCGGTTGGCATTCGCAGGCCAGCCATCGCCAGCATAGGTTTCCAGCCTTTTCAGGAACACTTCCATCAGGTCTTCGAACTGAAACCGCCGTGCATGGACCAGCGTACCCTGAAACAGTGCCGAGGCCGCAAAGGTCTTGATCGATTGCAGGAAACGGCAATCGCCGGGATTGTCGATGAACTGGCGAATGGCGGCTTGCCCGGCCTCCACCTTCAGGGCGCGCGCGCCAAGCTGGGCATCCTTCATGAAGGACAGCGCCGTGCGCATGCTGTCGGTGGTTCCGGCCATGGATGTGAACTGCACCGAATGGGTGGTGGTCTCGTTGATGCTCTGTGCCAGGACCGTGTTGGTCGTGCCGAAATCAAGCCCAAGCGCGTTTGCCATGGCTGCTGCTCCCTGATGCCTGTCTATTGGCGTGAATGATTGGACGGTTGCGGGCGCGCCTCTGCCTGAGAGGGGCTTTGCTTAACGAGCGGGCCTGATGACACAGGCTGGGGCAGGATGCAAGGATCGATTTCCAGAAAGAGCCACTGCCTGCGCGCCTACGGCTTGACAGATGAAAGCGCCGCGTTCGGTCAAACGCGGCGCTTTGAAGCGGCAATTATGAACTGCGCGAGGTTATCGCAAAATCCGGCCCGACCCCCAGGTCAGGACCAGGCCGAACAGGGCCAGCAAGCCCCCCCAGATGATCCAGGGGCTTTGGTTGATCATGAAACTGGATTGCGGGTAGGGGAAAATCCCGGCACCCTGCGCCATCCACAGAATGCCCATGGCAATGGCCAGCAAGCCGACAATTGTTAAAGCCCAACGCACGACAATCATTTGACTTGCTCCCGTTATTCAGCCGCCATGGCTGGTTTTGATGGCCCATCTTCGCTGTTTGCAGCGTGGTGACCCTTGTCGCGGCGAACGAGCCGGGTCAAGAATTTACCGAACCGGTCCATTTCCACGAAGATGACAGGTGTGATGAACAGTGTGAGCAATTGTGAGACGATCAGGCCGCCGACAACGGCGATCCCGAGCGGCTGGCGCAGTTCGGAACTGGCGCCATGGCCAAGCGCAATGGGCAGTGCTCCGAGAAGGGCGCAGAAAGTGGTCATCATGATCGGCCGGAAACGCCGCACACAGGCCTCGTGAATGGCCTTTGCCGGTGTCTCGCCATGCTCGCGGATCAATTCCACCGCCACGTCGATCATCATGATCGCGTTTTTCTTGACAATGCCGATCAGCATCAGCAGGCCGATCAGAGCGATGACCGACATATCAAAATTCAGCAGTTTCAGGGCCAGAAGCGCCCCGAAAGCCGCCGCTGGCAGGCCGGAAAGAATGGTGAGCGGATGGATGAAGCTCTCATACAACACGCCCAGCACCACATAGATCGTCAGCACGGCGGCGAGGATCAGTAGACCGGTATTGCTTTGCGACTGCTGGAAAATCGCCGCCGTACCGCCATAGGAGGTGAAGACGTCATTGGGCACGCCAATCTCGGTCTTGATCTGATCGATCCGGGCGGTGGCGTCGCTCAGCGATATGCCGTCAGGCAGGTTGAACGACACCGTGGTCGAAACCAGCTGGCCGGTCTGGTTGACAGTGACAGGCGCATTATGACGCTTGACGGTGGCGAAGTTCGATAGCGGCACCAGCGTGCCCGTAGACGATGAACGCACCAGGATATCGCGCAGGAACTCGTCGTCCCATGGCTTGTTCCGGTCGAACTCAACGATGACATCGTAGCTGTCGCCGGTCGACTGGATCTGGGCGGCATTATAGCCGCTGAACGCCATTTCCAGGGTCTTGCGAAGCTGGTCGTTGGTAATGCCGAAAGCGGCGGCCTTGCCATTGTCGATGTTGATATCGGCGGCAATGGCATTGTTCTGCGCATCGCTGGTCACATCGGTAAACAACGGGTCCTGGCGCATGGCGGCCTGGATTTTCGATGACCATTCATCGGTTGCTTTCGTGCTCAGCGCCTGGACAACCAACTGATATTGGCTAGCGGTGCTTCGTCCGCCGAAACGCAGATTTTGCTGTGGGGTGATATAGCTGCGGATGCCGGCGATCTTGGACAGCTTCTGTCGCATCTCGTTGAGGGTTTGAGCGAGAGGCGGACGGTTGTCCTTCGGTTTCAGCTGCACGAAGATCGTGCCGTTGTTGAGCGGGCTGCGGCTTGAGCCACCGACGATGGAGGTAACATGATCGACAGCCGGATTGGTCTTCAGTTCTTCAGCGACCTTTGACTGAAGATCGCGCATGGCCGCGTAGGAAATATCCTCACGCGCCTGGGTGCTGACCGTCAACCGGCCAATATCTTCCTGCGGGAAGAAGCTGGATGGCAGCGTGTGGAACAGCCAGCCGGAGCCTGCGATGGAGGCGACAAAGACCATCATCACCACAAAACGGTGGTTGAGACACCAGCGGACAGACTTGTCATAGCCGCGTTGCGTCTTGGCAAAACCGGCGTCGAACCAGCGCACGATCAGCGGTGGGCGGCTGCTGTGGGAGGAAATCCGGGCTGCCAGCATTGGCGTGACCGTTAGGGACACCAGGGCAGAGGAGAGGATCGCCATGGTGACGACCATGCCGAACTCATTGAACAGGCGTCCGACGACACCGCCCATCAACAGGATGGGAATGAACACTGCCACCAGTGAAATCGACATGGAAATAATCGTGTAGCTGACTTCACCGGCGCCTTTCAGGGCCGCCTGCATCGGCGGCATGCCTTCTTCGACATGGCGCAGGATATTTTCCAGCATAACGATGGCGTCATCCACCACCAGACCCACCGCCAGCGTCAGGCCGAGCAATGAGATATTGTCGATACTGTAGCCAAGCACATACATGCCGCCAAAGGTGGCAATCAGCGATAGCGGCACGGCAAGACCGGGAATGAGGGTCGCGGTCAGATGGCCGGTGAACAAATAGATCACCAGGATGACAAGGGCGATGGTGAGGAACAGCGTGAACTGAACGTCGTGGATTGCCTCGCGGATCGCGGTCGATGAATCGTTCATCACATTGATCTTCAAGGAGGGAGGCAGCTGCTTTTGCAGGGCAGGCAGCTTGGCCAACACCTCATCGACCACCTCGACCGTATTGGCGTCCGGCTGGCGCTGGATGGCGAGGATGATCGCCTGTTTCCCATCGAACCAACTGCCCGCGTCGAGATTGTCGACACTGTCGCGCACATTGGCGACATCGGAAAGGTGGATTGGCGCGCCATTGCTGGTGGTGGAGATTACCAGCGACTTGAATTCCTCGGCATTGGTGCGCTGGGTATTGGCATTGATGGTCAGCGACTGATTTGCCATCTGCAAGGTGCCGATTGGCACCTGGCTATTGGCCCCGGCAATCGCCGAGGTCAGCGTGTCGACGCCAAGCCCGCGCGCTTGCAGCTTGGCGGGATCGACGCCGATCCGCACCGCGTAGGTCTGGGAACCATAGATGCTGACCTGCGCCACGCCGTTCAGCGTCGACAGCAGCGGGGAAATGATATTTTCGGCAATCGAATCCACCTGACTGCGCGGCATCTCATCGCTGTTGATTGCCAGGAGCAGCACCGGTGAATCGGCTGGATTGGTCTTGCGGTAGCTCGGATCGGACGTCATGTTGCTGGGCAATTGACGGCTGGCGCGGGAAATTGCCGCCTGAACGTCAGCGGCAGCGGCATCGATATCACGGTTCAGGTCGAACTGGAGAACGACGGAGGAGTTGCCCAGCGAGTTGGTGGCGCTGATTTCGCTGATCCCGGGGATGGTCTCGAACTGTTTGATCAGCGGGGTGGAAACGGACGTCGCCATGGTTTCCGGCGAGGCACCTGACAGGGTCGCCGTCACGTTGATGGTAGGAAAGTCCACTTTGGGCAGAGCGGCCACCGGTAGAAGCCGATAACCGGCCAGTCCGGCCAGAACCAGGCCGATGGCAAGCAGAATGGTGGCAACAGGCCGATTGATGCAAAAAGCAGGGATCATCGGGTGATATCCTTCGGCTCGTTTTCAGCCACTTTCTGGCCAGCAAACTGTTCCAGAACAGTCTGTCCGTCGGCAAGCTGTACCTGACCTTCCACCACGACGTGATCGCCTTCCTTGAGGCCCGAGGCAATCGCCGCCATGTCGCCATTGGCGCGCAGGACGGAAACCTTGGTTGCCTTGACCTTGCTGTCGCTGTTGACCGTATAGACGAAGAAGCCTTCAGCGCCGGGGCGAACGGCTACGGTTGGCACGAGGATGTTACGCTGGTCTGTCTGGAAGCGAACGGTGACATTGGCGCTCTGACCGGGCCAAAGAACGCCCTTGTCGTTTTGAAACTCTGCCTTGACAAGAACAGTCCCCGACGCGGTGTCCACGCTATTGTCGAAGAAGGACAGTTTGCCCTGAACCGGCACGCCGCCGGTCGAGGCGGGATCGACATCGACCACCACATCCTTGCCTGAAAACGCCTGATGCAATTGCGGCAGGTAGCGTTCCGCCATCTGGAATTTCACATAGATCGGATTATAGCGGGTGATGGTGACAATCGCGGTTCCGGCGCTGACATAGGCGCCGATGCTGAGCTGGATACTTCCGAGCCGGCCATCAAAGGGCGCCCGGATTTTCATATGCTCCAGGTCGACCATATCGGAGGCCAGCGTGGCCTTATCGGCGTCGACCTTGGCAGCAGCCGAGTCGCGCGACGCCTTGGCCTGTTCGTAGGCCTGCTGTGATTGCGCATTCTGCTTCAAGAGGCTTTCCGCACGCGTCAAGGCCGCCTCGTATTCGGCCAGGCTGGCCTGGTCGGCAACGATATTGGCCTGGTCCTTGTCCACTGTTGCCTTTGCGATCCGGTCATCAAGCCGGGCAATCAGATCTCCGGCTTTCACTTCCTGGCCGTCCTTGGCGATCACGTCCTGAAGCAGCCCGCTCTGGAGGGCGGCCAATGTCGTGGTATCTTCCGCTTCGGCCCAGCCTGTTGCCGTGGCATCCATTGGCAGATTGCCCATGCTGGCCGCAACGGTCTTGACCGATGCCGGTCCGCCATTGCGCCGACCGCCACTTTTTCCGCCACCTTGGCCTGCCGGTTTACCGGCTTCCTGTCCTGAGGCCCGATCTGAAGATTGCCCGTTTGCTTGGGCTGTTGCCTGTTCGGCACCCGGCTTGTGGCCCGCCGTCTGGCTGGCTTGGCTCAGAAACGGAACCTTGTCGAGATAAGGAATTTGGTCGCGATATATCCACCCGCCGACGGCAAGGATTGCGATGATGCTGGAGGCGGTCCAGAATTTTTTCATGTGTCAGGGCCTGATGAAGCTTGAGCTGGTCGTTCATCCTATCATTATTGAATTAATGCACCGCGAAAATAACAGAGACGCACACTATCGATCAACTCGCGGTGAGTTATCCTTAAATTCTTGTAATAAAGTCGTATTTAGTGACATTGATATTGGTTCGTCACTAAATACGATGGTTTGGGCGGATTGTTCAAAGAGATTTAGCGCCGCCGCCATCAACCCGCAGCATTGTGCCGGTGATGTAGGCAGCGGGGACGGAGCAGAGAAAAGCACCTGCGGCGGCAAATTCCTCCACCTTGCCAAGCCGGCCTATCGGGATGGTTTTGATCGAGCTTTCGCGAACCTCTTGCAGCGATTTTCCCTGGCGTTTGGCATTGGCGCCGTCCAGCTCATCAATCCGGTCGGTATGGATTCGTCCGGGCAGGAGAAGATTGGCGGTGATGCCGAAGGAGGCTATTTCGGAAGATAATGTCTTGTTCCAGCCGACCAACGCGCCGCGCAACGTGTTGGAAAGCGCCAGATTGGCAATTGGCTCAATCACACCAGACGAAGCAACGGTGAGAATGCGTCCGAAGCCCTGCGCCTTCATCTGGGGAACCAGCGCGTTGGTTAGCGTAATGATCCGCACCACCATGGACTGAAAGAAGATGTGGAGCTTTTCATCGTCCATGTCTTCCACGGTGCCGGGTGTCGGCCCGCCGGTATTGTTGACGAGGATATCGATGCCGCCAAGTTTTACGGCGACCGCTTCAACGAGCGTGGCGACGAAATCAGTATCCGAGAGATCCGCCACCACATAGTCCGCCTTGCCGCCAGCCTTGACGATGTCAGCGCAATTGGCCTCAAGCTTGTCTTTTGTGCGTCCGCAGATCAGCACATGCGCGCCTTCGGCGGCCAGTGCATTGGCGATGCCTTGTCCAAGTCCGCGAGATGCGGCGAGAACAACCGCCCGCTTGCCGGAAATGCCGAGATCCATTGTGAATTCCTTTTTGTGAATGACGATGCGATTTTCACGCGAACCTAACAAGCGGGGATGTAAAATCAAAGGCGCAGAAAGCGATAAGCTCCTGCGGTCAGCATGTCATCCATTTCCCGGCGTCACAGTAATTGACGTGCACGTAAACGGAAGATATTCTTGTCCCTCATAGCACCTCGCAGGGATTTCACGCCTTGCCCTGTCGCAACCTGGCTCGACAAGCCCGGTTTGATTTGACAAGGAAGAGGTCCATATGGGGAAAAAGCCGAGCGGAGAAAAACGATGAGCGAACAAGAGCTGCCCGAGCGCGAGAGCATGGAATTCGACGTGGTGATTGTCGGTGCGGGGCCTGCTGGCCTTTCGGCTGCCATTCGCCTCAAGCAGGTCAATCCCGATCTGACGGTTGTTGTGCTGGAAAAGGGTGCGGAGGTCGGCGCCCATATTCTCTCCGGGGCTGTGGTCGATCCGGTTGGAGTCGATAAGCTTCTTCCCGATTGGCGCAAGGAAGCCGATCATCCGTTCAAGACCGAAGTCACCGCCGATCATTTCCTGTTTCTCGGTCCCGCTGGCTCCGTTCGCCTGCCCAACGCGCTGATGCCGCCGCTGATGAACAATCACGGCAATTACATCGTCTCGCTTGGTAATGTCTGTCGCTGGCTGGCGGGCCATGCCGAGGCGCTGGGTGTCGAGATCTATCCGGGCTTTGCCGCAACCGAATTGCTTTATAATGAGGCTGGTGCGGTGATTGGTGTTGCCACCGGTGATATGGGCGTCGAAAAGAACGGCGAACCCGGCTCCAGTTACACACGCGGCATGGAATTGCTGGGCAAATATTTGCTGATCGGCGAAGGCGTGCGTGGCTCGCTGGCAAAGCAACTGATCGCCAAATTTGATCTGTCACGCGATAGCGATGTGCAGAAATTTGGCCTCGGCATCAAGGAACTGTGGCAGGTCAAGCCCGAGCACCACAAACCCGGTCTGGTGCAGCACTCGTTCGGCTGGCCGCTGGACATGAAAACCGGCGGCGGCTCGTTCCTCTATCATCTGGAGGACAATCTGGTTGCGGTCGGCTTTGTCGTGCATCTGAACTACAAGAATCCCTATCTCTATCCGTTTGAGGAGTTCCAGCGCTTCAAGACCCATCCGGCCATTCGCAACACTTTTGAGGGTGCCAAGCGGATTTCCTATGGAGCACGGGCGATTACCGAAGGTGGCTATCAGTCGGTGCCGAAATTGTCCTTCCCCGGTGGGGCGCTGCTGGGCTGTTCGGCGGGCATGGTCAATGTGCCGCGCATCAAGGGTAGCCATAATGCTGTGCTGTCGGGGATGATGGCGGCGGAAAAGATTGCCGAGGCGATTGCCGCAGGCCGCGCCAATGACGAGCCGGTCGAGATCGAAAACAGCTGGCGCGGCAGCGAAATAGGCACGGATTTGCGGCGAGTGCGAAACGTCAAGCCGCTGTGGTCGAAACTTGGCACGGTGCTCGGCGTGGCGCTGGGTGGGCTGGATATGTGGACCAACCAGCTCTTCGGCTTTTCTGTCTTCGGGACGCTGAAACATGGCAAGACCGATGCTGAGAGTCTTGAACCGGCTGCACAGCATAAGAAGATCGACTACCCCAGGCCCGATGGCGTGCTGACCTTCGACCGCCTGTCTTCGGTGTTCCTGTCCAACACCAATCACGAGGAAGACCAGCCGGTGCATCTGAAGGTCAAGGACATGGCCCTGCAGAAGAACTCCGAGCTTGGCGTCTATGCCGGTCCGTCCAGCCGCTACTGTCCCGCCGGGGTTTATGAATGGGTGGAGAAGGAGGGCGAGCCGAGCTTCGTCATCAACGCCCAGAACTGCGTCCACTGCAAGACCTGCGACATCAAGGACCCGAACCAGAACATCACCTGGGTGCCGCCACAAGGAGGCGAAGGACCGGTTTATCCGAACATGTAATGTTCGGGTATAGCGGTCCGCACGGACCTCCGTTGGGGAAAGGAGGCGAAGGACCGGTTTATCCGAACATGTAAAGGCGGTCCGCACGTCCTTAATATCTGCATCAGGCCGTTGGTTGGATATTTTTATCAACCGTACCGGTTTGCACTTGAAATGACTTGCGAAAGCTGGTGATCGTCTATACGAAACGTCAATAGGTCAGTAATGTTGACCTATTGACTGATTTGAGGAGATCACCTGTCATGTCTGCCGCAACCGCAAAGCCGGAATTCATCGTCAAGCCGAATGCGAACCCCATGCCGGAAGCAGAGCGCCTCGAGGCGTTCCAGAGCCTGGGCTTTGGCACGCTGTTCAGCGACCATATGGCGGTGATCCAATGGAATGTGGTGAAGGGCTGGCATTCGGCGGAGATTACCGCGCGCGGACCATTTGCCATCGATCCGGCAGCCGCGGTGCTGCATTACGCCCAGGAAATTTTTGAGGGGATGAAGGCGTACCGTACGGCGGAAGGTCGCGTCGTGCTGTTTCGCCCGGATGAAAATGCCCGCCGTTTCAACGAGTCTGCACGGCGCATGGCGATGCCGGAAATTCCCGAGGAGTTGTTTCTCGAAGCCATTGATAAACTGGTCAAGGCCGATGCAAAGTGGATTCCGGAGGGTGAGGGCAGCCTTTACCTGCGGCCTTTCATGTTTGCCAGCGAAGCGTTTTTGGGTGTGCGACCGGCACGTGACTATATTTTCTGCGTCATCGCCTCGCCGGTTGGCCCCTATTTCAAGGGCGGCGCCAAGGCGGTGAAGATCTGGGTTTCGGAAAACTACACCCGCGCCGCTCCCGGCGGCACCGGTGCCGCCAAATGCGGCGGCAATTATGCGGCAAGCCTGATTGCCCAGCAGGAAGCGGTCGAGCATGGCTGCGATCAGGTGGCTTTCCTGGATGCCGCCGAGCATAAGTGGCTGGAAGAACTGGGTGGCATGAACGTGTTTTTCGTTATGGACGACGGTTCGCTGGTGACGCCGCCTCTGGGGGGCACCATCCTCCCAGGCATTACCCGTAATTCGTTGATCTCGCTCATCAAAGACCAGGGCGTGACAGTGCATGAACGCCCGTATTCCTTCGATGAATGGCAGGCGGATGCCAAAAGTGGCAAGCTGAAGGAAGCCTTCGCCTGCGGCACGGCGGCTGTGGTGGCCGGCATCGGCGAGGTCAAATTCACCGACGGTGGCTTTGTGATCGGCAATGGCGAGACCGGTCCGACCACCCTGAAAATCCGCGAGCAATTGGTCAATATCCAGCGCGGCAAGAGCAATGACCCGCATGGCTGGGTGCGGCGGATCGAAGGCGTCTGATACAAAAGGCCGGGAGTGATCCCGGCCTTTTTAATTATATTCTCAATAGTAAATATGATTTTCTTTTCTATGTTTCGGCATGATTTACTGCGTGACGTGCAATATAAAACACCGCACATTCTACGGTTGTCTGTAGATTTTCACATTTTGCGCATAATTTGTTCTTATGGTTTGCCTGGTTAGGTACGCAGGTTTCCCTTGCAAGCCAAGCAAACTCACGCTTCCTTTGTTCTCGTTTGTCTTTCGGGAAAATCGCATTAACCTTTCCCCGACAGACTGTAAGGGCTGTTGAAGATCATGGCAGTGCATCCCGGAAATGCAGACCGCTTGAAACAACCACCAAGATCCATTTTTAACGCCATTTCGGATTGGGCCTTGGCCTCGGCGCTGTCGCGCATCGTCACCATTGGGTGTCTTGATATTGTGACGGCTAGTGGCAAGACGCTTTCATTTGGTGACCGTACGGGTGACCCTGTCACCGTTCGCTTCGCCGATACGGCTGCCCAATGGGCTTTTTTGATCGATGCTGATATGCGGCTGGGCGAGCTCTATATGGATGAGCGGTTCTTTGTCGATCAGGGAACCATGTTCGATTTTGTATCCGTGGTGCTGCGGGAGGCGCAAAATGCCACCCATCCACTGATCGCCCGGATTATCGACGATGTGAGAACCCGGTTCAGGATCTTTCGCCATCGCAATCTTCCAGCCAGATCCAAACAGAATGTCGCGCACCATTACGATCTGGATGCACGGCTTTACGAACTCTTCCTGGATGAAGACCGCCAGTATTCCTGCGCCTATTTCGAGCATGATACCCAGAGCCTGGACGACGCCCAGCGCGCCAAGAAAGACCATCTTGCCGCCAAGCTGCGCCTCAAACCGGGAAACCGTGTGCTGGATATCGGCTGCGGCTGGGGCGGTCTTGCCCTTCATCTGGCCGATAGGGCGGTGGGTGGGGAGGTCGTGGGCGTCACCTTGTCCGAAGAGCAACTAGCCTATGCGGTGAAGCGGCCTCGCAAGTCTGCCACCGAGGCGGCCAATGTCGATTTCCGACTGATGGATTATCGCAGCCTGGAAGGATCGTTCGACCGCATCGTCTCGGTCGGCATGTTCGAGCATGTCGGCCTTGCGGCCTACAGGACGTTTTTCAGCAAATGCAGCACGCTGCTGGCCGATGATGGCGTGATGGTGCTGCACACGATCGGCTGTTCCGCAACGCCGGGCTTCACCACGCCATGGCTCGACAAATATATCTTCCCCGGCGGCTATATTCCGGCGCTCTCTGAAATCGTTCCTGAAATCGAGAAGGCTGGCCTGACGATCACGGATGTCGAGGTGCTGCGCATCCACTATGCCAAAACCTTGCGCCACTGGCGCGACCGCTTTACCGCCCGATGGGCAGAGGCGGCCACCCTCTATGACGACCGCTTCTGCCGGATGTGGGACTATTATCTATCAACTGCCGAAGCTGCCTTCTATCACGAGGATCTCGTCGTCTTTCAGATCCAGATAGCCAAGAAAAACAATATCCTGCCGCTGACGCGGGATTATATTTTGACCGATCACGAAAAGCATGTCGCCGCCGTATAAGACGCACGACGATCAGTTCGTCGGCAGGAATCGGTGATAGCTATCGGGGTCGGTGAGGATGTCGCGCACCATATCAAAGAATTCGGGAACTGTCTGGCCCAGTGTCTGGGGTGAAAAATCAAACCAGTAGCGTTTGGAAAATTCGCCTTCGATGTCATTGTGATAGCGGCGCAAGAACTCGTGCATTTCCTGCACTAATTGTTGCTTTCTGGTGTCCTCGGTCAATCGGGCATAGCCAGCAATCGCCGCGGGTACGCTTTGATATTCCAAATCCATATCCTGATGAAGATAGCTGCCAATCAGGCCTGAAAGTGCGTCGAAATCGTCAGTCATTGTTGGCATGGTCAATCGTTACTCTTACGGAACGGGATAGGAGGTGAGAATATAATGGGTCATGCCATTATAAGTCTCTTTCTTTAAAATAATCCGGAGCCTCGTCATTTGTTGAACCTGCCCTGATGCTCGGACCACACCTTGTCCGATCACCCGTCCTGCATCGAACACAATGGGTGGTTCCAGCTTGGAGCCAATGGCGGCATTCTGTGACCATTGCATGATCCGTGCTTGGTTCAACCTCAATGCTCTGGAAATTTGATCTTCAGCGATGCGCAGACTGCTGAAGGACGAGATAACGGGAGGGGGCGCGCGATTGGGTGCTGTTTGTGCGATCCGTTGGCGTAGGAATGCTTCATCCTTGGCAATATGCCTCTCTATCGTATGGCCGCCAAGGCGGCTTCCCGCCTGCGCTTCGTGCTGCATCAAAGAGATACGGCCGGATCTGATGGCGGCTGCGCGAACTGCGCCAGCCATTGCAGCCCCACCGATTGGCACCACAAAGTCCATCGCCATGCCGATGTTGTCTGCTGCGTGGGGCGATGCACCAAGAGATTTCGCGAGGGACGACGTGCCTCTCTCCGTCCAGGAGCGTTCGTTTTGCCCCGTCCATAATTGTCGTCCGCCTGTGGTGCATTGATCTGCGGCATGAAGCGCCAAAGCTCCTCCACCGACCTTGGTCAACATTGTCGGTTCTGGTGTGGCAAGAAGTGCTCCGGCCGTCAGGCCTTCCGCAGCGCAGCCGAGCAAGCGTAATCCGCCTATGACCCTGTTGCCCAGTGTTCCGCTTTGTTCGACCGTTTCCCCTTCAAGGACCGCCGCCAACTGAACGGCAGATACAGCGATAACCAATCCCCCCTCTATCGGAGCATTGCTTTCATTTTCTGTTGGCATGGATAACCTCCCAAACATTCCAGAATTGGGAAGGTTTCATTTTTCGCGGAATTTTACAACCCCGGCAAGGGATAAACCTGAAGGTTGCCGAAGACCCAATGCTGACACATGGAACTCATGGTCCATTCAATAGCAACAGAGCCATGTCGACCATAATACCAAAGCTCGAAGATGCTACCGCATCCTCGCTTTGAAGAGATTTCGAATATCTCAAATGCATGACGGGCTTGAGATATTCGAAAACGGAATACAAAGAGTCATTGAAAATGACTCTTTGTATAAGACATAGCGGTGTAAGCGAGTGCGTCATTCAAACGGCTACTCACGCGATCCCAAGCTTACAGCAGCGTCCCGCTCAAAATCACCAGCGCGACGGTGAAATAAATCACCAGCCCACTGACATCCACCAGCGTCGCCACAGCCGGGGCTGACGCGCTGGCGGGGTCGAGCCGTAGGCGTTGCAGCAGGAAGGGCAACATCGAGCCCGCCATCGAGCCGAACGTGACGATGCCGATCAGGGCGGCAAACACGGTGAAGCCGACCAGCAGCCAGTGATCGCCGTAATTATAGAGACCCATATGCTGCCACAGCGCAATGCGCACGAAACCGACCAGGCCGAGAATGGTCCCCAGTGTCATGCCCGTGGGCAATTCACGGATGGCAACCCGCCACCAGTCGGACAGTTTCAATTCGCCGACAGCCAGCGCACGAATGATCAGCGACGTTGCTTGTGAACCGGAATTGCCGCCCGAGCTCATGATCAGCGGGATGAACAGGGTCAGCACCACCGCCTTTTCCAGCTCGCCTTCAAAATATTGCATGGCGCTGGCCGTCAGCATCTCCCCGAGGAACAGGGCAGCCAGCCAGCCGGCCCGCTTCTTGATCATGCCGGCAAAGCCGATCTGCATATAGGGCTTGCCCAATGCTTCCATGCCGCCGAATTTCTGGGCGTCTTCGGTCGTATCGGCAATCATCGTGTCGATCACGTCATCGACGGTGACAATGCCCAGCATCTGGCCTGTGTCGTTAGTGACGGGCAGGGCCAGCAGGTTGTTGCGACGGATCAGGCGAGCCACTTCCTCCTGTGTCATCAACGGGCTTGCATGCACGACACCATGACATTGGGCGACCGACAGGATGGACGCCTCGGGCTCTACGGTGATCAGCCGCCGCAGCGTGACCACGGCAATGAGCGTCCGGGTGATACGGTCCAGCACATAGATCGCATAGACGGTCTCGCTGGCGTTTTCCACCATCCGCACATGGGCCAGCGTTTCGGCAACGGTGAAATCATCGGGAACGCTGACGAATTCCGTCGTCATGATCGAGCCGGCGGTGCGCTGCGGATAGGCCATCAGATGTTCGACAGCATGGGCCGTGGCCGCATCGAGCCGCGAGAAGATCACCATGCGGCAGCGGTCGTCCATCGCCTGGAAGATGTCGGCGACCCGGTCGTGGGCGGTGGCTTTCAGCAGGCGCACGGCTGTATCGACCGGCAGGGCCGCGATGATGTCGGCCGCATGCACCAGTTCGGGGCGGGCAATGACGCGCAGCGCCTTTGGCTGCGGCAGGCTAGCCAGCATGGCGGCGGCCTCGGAAACGTCCAGCGCATTCAGCTGTTCGATCCGGTCCGTAACGGTGACGACATTGAGGCTGTCGTTGAGAAGGTGGCGGGCAGCATGACTGGCCCGCAGAGGAAGGCGTTGGATGTTCATTGTGCTTGCCTTTCCGTCGATCCGCCGTAGCGCAACCGACCGGCAAGCTGACGGAACCGTCAGAGCAGGGCGACCGCGTACGGCATGGACAATCGACTGCTACTGTCGCTTGGCATCTTATCGATGACTCCGTTGATATCCGTGCGGGAAGTTCCCGCTCGTTCATATTAGCTGCGCCTCTGCCTGCGCAAAGTCAAGAGGGGGATAGCGGTTGGAATCGGAGTCAAAGCGTCGGGCGCATTACACAATTCGGTGAGTGTCGGCTCTGTCTTGATATAAGAGCCATTTCACCGCGTATTCCGCGGCCCTGTTGGCCCACGCGCACGCGAATTTCCGAGGTTATGCAAGGACTTGCTCAATAAATTCCGCCGTGACTTTCTCGGTCGGAAAGGCTGCAAAACGGTGGGCGCAGCACTCACGGTCGGTTAACCACGCACACAGAACACATTCAATACCTACTGTTGGTGCGGGTCGGTAGCGCGCTTGCGCAAGGGACCGGTCAGGACGCTGATTGGCGCTGTAGCGCAACCGAGATCAGGAAGACCACGAGGCCTAGAAGCGACAGAACCGCACCGACATAGCCGGTTGCGCCATAGCCGTAACCCGCGGAAATCACCATGCCGCCCAGCCAGGCGCCGAGGGCATTGGCGATATTGAAGGCTGAGTGGTTCGATGCTGCCGCGAGCGTCTGGGCGTCGGCGGCAACATCCATCAGTCTCGTCTGCACGGCGGGACAGGCGGCGAAACCGCAGCCGGTCAGAAAGACGCAGATGCACAGCATGACCGGATTGGCGGCGGTCAGCGAAAAGATCGTCATCAGCACGACGTTGAAGGCCAGCATGCCGCCGATTGTGCCGTTCAGCGAATAATCGGCCATGCGTGAGCCAACCACATTGCCGACATTCATGCCGATGCCGAACAGCGCCAGTACGACGGCAATCATCGAGGCGGGTAGTCCGGCGGTGTCGGTGGTGGTCTTGGCGATATAGCTGAAGATTGAGAACATGCCGCCAAAGCCCACCGCAGCCACCGCAAGCGCCAACCAGACTTGTAACCGGCCGAAAGCGCCGAGCTCGCGGCGAATGCTGGCGCCTTCCGCTACCGTGTCCTTGCGCAGGTTGAACGCGATCAGCACCGCCGTCAGCGCGGCAATTGCCCCGACCAGCATGAAGGCGGCCCGCCAGCTCATCATCTGGCCAAGGAAGGTGGCAAATGGCGTGCCGATCAGTGTGGCGATGGTCAGACCCAGCATGACGCGGCCAACGGCGCGCGCCCGCTTGTGCGGCTCGACCATCGATGCGGCCACCAGGGCGGCGACGCCGAAATAGGCGCCATGCGGCAGGCCAGTGATGAAGCGCAGGACGGTGAAACTCAGAAAGCCCGGGGCCATTGCACTGGCGATATTGCCAAGAGCAAACAGGCACATCAGCATCAGCAGCAATGTCTTGCGTGGCAGTTTTGCCGCCAGTGCGGCAATGATCGGCGCTCCGACGACCACGCCCAATGCATAGGCGCTGATCACGCGGCCTGCTTCCGGTACGCTGACGGAATAGGTTTGCGCCACTTCCGGCAGGAGGCCCATGATGGCGAACTCGCCGGTGCCAATGCCAAATCCGCCGACGGCCAGCGCAAACTCAATCAACAGGACGGTGCGCGGCGACAGGGCGGCTTCGGTCCGGTCTGGGCTTGGTCTGACGGGCGAGGGGGCAAACCGGATCGTATCATTCATAAAATCATCCCGGCACCGGAGCAAGGCTGGTGCTGTTCAATAGAAGGGTAGCAGGGAGGACTGCTCGACGCAGCTGAATCGCGAAATAACCCATTTGGCGTACCCATCATGAAGCCGCTGACCTTGTGGCGGTCATGCGCAAGGCAAGACGGCGAAGATCGCAAACCTGCGGATGGGATGGTCAAACGTGATGCCGTTACCCTTAGCATGCATGTGTGCGTTGCGGTAGAATGATAATGATCATCTTGATCTTTTCAGCTGCAAACCCGATTTGCAGCAGACGCATGCAACATAATCGACGGCGGATCGTTAAAATGCGTTGTCGTGCGGTTTCAACGTAAGGCACACCGTATGGAACCTAGCATCGGACAACAAGAGCAGGGGGGCGAATGAAGATCAAGGCCGTTTTCAACCGGGAGGGCGGGACCTTTCGCACCACCGACATGGATGCCTATTGTGCACGCGCCGAGCAAATCTTCCGCGATGCTGGTCATGAGATCGACACCATGGCTGTTGATGGCCGTGATATCGTCAAGGCCTTGGAGACCGCTGCAAAGCAGGGTTATGACGCGCTGATTGCCGGTGGTGGCGACGGGACCATTTCGGCTGCCGCCGGTATCGCCTGGAAAGCCGGCCTGCCGCTCGGCGTCGTACCCGCCGGGACGATGAACCTGTTTGCACGCTCGCTGAAACTGCCGCTCGATATCTGGCAGGTTCTGGAGGTGCTGGCCTCTGCGGAGGTCCAATCCGTTGATATTGCCACTGCCAATGGTCAGCCCTATGTCCACCAGTTTTCCGCGGGCCTGCACGCCCGGATGGTCCGCCTGCGCAACCGGATGGATTATGCCTCGCGCTTTGGCAAAATGCGGGCCAGCACCAGCGCAGCGATCAGCGTGATGTTCAATCCGCCTCGCTTCGACGTCGTTTTCGATATCGACGCCGATGGACGGCAGGATAGCAAGGAAGTGTCCGCCGTTTCGGTTTGCAACAACCCGGTTGGAACCAATCCGTTGTTTTATGCCGATGATATTACCACCGGACAACTTGGGATTTATCTTGCGGCACCCCTCGATTCGGTTGGAATGGTGGGGTTGGCGATTGATATTTTGCGCGGTAAACTCACGGAAAACCAGGCTGTCACATCGGCCACCTCACAAATCGTCAAGCTGCATTTCCCAAAACACCGTCACGGCGTCGCCTGCGTGATCGATGGAGAACTGCTGCACATGCCCCGCGACGTGGAGATCAGAATCCATCCCGGAGAACTGAAGGTCTTGGCACCAGCCCTTCAGGTATAGCGCACCTCATAGAAACGCCCGGACGAGCCGGGCGTTTAAACTATCACAATTTTACCAAAGCTTTAATGCGTAAACGCAGCCGCAATCAAGGCCTTGGTATAGTCCTCGGCGGGGCTTTCGAAAATGTCGTCCGTCGGCCCTTCCTCTACAATTTTGCCGTTCTTCATCACGATCACATGGTCGGAAATCGCCTTGATCACCGACAGGTCGTGGCTGATGAACACGTAGGACAGGTCGTGCTTCTGTTGCAGGTCGCGTAGCAACTCGATCACCTGCCGCTGCACGGAACGGTCCAGGGCCGAGGTCGGCTCATCGAGGATCACCACTTTCGGCTTAAGGATCATCGAGCGGGCGATGGCGATACGCTGACGCTGGCCGCCGGAAAACTCGTGCGGATAGCGGTTGCGCGAGGCCGGATCGAGGCCAACCTCCTTCAAGGCGGCAATGGCGCGCTTGTCGCGCTCCGCTTTGCTAAGGTTCGGTTCATGCACGTAAAGCCCTTCGGTGATGATCTCGCCAACCGTCTGGCGTGGCGAGAGCGAGCCGTAGGGGTCCTGAAATACCAGCTGCAATTGACGGCGGAAGGGCCGCATCCCGGCGCGGTCGAGGCCGGAAATATCCGTTGTTTCGAAGCTGAAGCGCCCATCGGCCGAAAGTAGTTTCAAAAGCGCCCGACCGAGTGTCGATTTACCCGAGCCGGATTCGCCGACGATGCCGATGGTCTGGCCCTTTCGGAGTGTCAGATTGACATGATCGACGGCCCGAAACTTTCGATTGCCCTTGAACAGGATGCCGGAACTGATGTTGAAATCCACCACGACATTGCGGCCTTCGAGAATGACAGGCGCATCGGAGGGCGGTGCGGCCTTGGAGCCTGATGGTTCGGCGGCCAGCAGCATCTTGGTGTAATCGACCTGGGGACGCTCAAAAATATCGTCGCGGCTGCCCTGTTCGACAATTTCGCCGCGCCGCATCACCGCTACGCGGTCAGCGACGTGGCGAACCACGCCGAGATCGTGGGTGATCAACACGATGGCCATGCCGAAGCGCTTTTGCAGATCGGCGAGAAGGTCGAGGATCTGCGCCTGGATCGTCACGTCCAGCGCCGTGGTCGGCTCGTCGGCAATCAGCAGGTCCGGCTCGTTGGCGAGCGCCATGGCGATCATCACGCGCTGGCGCTGGCCACCGGACAATTCATGCGGATAGCTGTCGATCCGCCGCTCCGGTTCCGGGATGCCGACCAGCTTCAGCAATTCCAGCACGCGGGCGCGCGCCTTCGACCGGCTCATGCGGCGGTGAAAAATCAACGGCTCGGAAATCTGCTTGCCGACCGTGTAGAGCGGATCGAGCGAGGTCATCGGCTCCTGAAAGATCATGGTGATCTTGGAGCCGCGCACGTCGTTCAGCGTTGAGATGCTGGCCCCTGCCAGTTCGGTTTCGCCGTAGCGGGCTGAACCGGCGACTTGGCCGTTGGAGGCCAGAAGCCCCATGATGCCCATCATCGTCTGGCTTTTGCCGGAGCCGGATTCACCGACGATGGCCAGCGTCTCACCTTTCTTGACGTCGAAGGAAATGCCCTTGACAGCATTCACCTCGCCATCGGGCGTGGTGAATGTGACCTTCAGGTCCTTGACGGTCAGTACCGTCTGGTTCTCGGTCTTGTCCATGCTTATCGGTCCTTGGGATCAAGCGCATCGCGCAGCCCGTCGCCCACGAAATTGAGCGAAAACAGGGTGACGACGAAGAAAATGGCCGGGAAGATCAGCAGCCATGGCGTGTTTTGAATGTTTTGCGCGCCATCCGAAATCAATGTTCCCCAGCTGGCCAGTGGTGCTTGTACGCCAAGACCGAGGAAGGAAAGGAAGCTTTCGGTGAGGATCACCTGCGGCACCACCACGGTGACGAAGACGATGACCGGGCCAATGGTGTTGGGAATGATATGGCGGCGAATGATCTGCCAATCCGTCAAGCCCAAAGCCTCTGCCGCGCCGACAAATTCACGCCGTTTCAACGACAAGGTCTGACCACGGACGATCCGGGCCATTTCCAGCCATTGTACGGCCCCGATCACCAGGAACATCAACAGGATGGAGCGGCCGAAAAACACCACCATGACAACAACCAGGAACACGAAGGGCAGCGAATAAAGGATTTCGACGATGCGCATCATCACATTGTCGACCCGTCCGCCAAGATAGCCAGAGGTTGCCCCATAGATCACCCCGATGCCGAGGGAAACGAGGCTGGCGGCAATGCCGACGGCAATCGAGATCTGTCCGCCCAGCATAACGCGAACCATCAGATCGCGGCCATTGCTGTCGGTGCCGAAGAAGAAATATTCTTGGCTGACACGTCCGCTCAACGTCATCGAAAGCTGGTCGGGCGTGGTCTCAGTGACGCGGGTGTCATGAAACTCATTGACGCGGTCGAAATAGCGAATACTGCGGGGATCGACGGGCTTGTCGGAGGAAATCTTCACGGTAAACGTGCCGTTTTCCACCGTAAAACTGTCCAGTTTCAGCCGTGCCCGCATGGCAGCACTTTCCGCTACCTGTTGAAGAGAGGCAGGGTCGGGAAAGGGTTTCAGGCTCGGAGGCACAGAAACATAGGAGGAAAACACCTGGTCATAGCTGTGGCTGCTGAACAGAGGCCCGGCAAAGGAGAACAGGGCAATGAGCAGCAGGATCACGCAGCCGCCCATGGCTGCCTTATTCCGGCGGAACCGCAGGAGCGCCAATTGGCCCAGGCTGCGGCCTTCAATCGAAGGGGAGGTGATGGTGGTATCAGTCATGGCGGACCCTCGGATCGAGCAGGCCGTAGGCGATGTCGACAAGCAGATTGAAGACGATCACGAAGATCGAAACCAGCAAAACGGTTGCCATCACCAGCGGATAGTCCCGGTTCAGGGCGCCGATGACAAAGAAACGTCCGACGCCTGGAATGGTGAAAATGCTCTCGACCACGGCAGAGCCGGTCAAAAGAGCCGCGGCTGCGGGCGCGAGATAGGAAATAACCGGCAGCAGCGCACCGCGCATGGCATGGGTTATGATGACCGTGCGCGAGGGCAGGCCATAGGCGCGGGCCGTGCGGATATGGTCGGTATGCAGGGCTTCGATCATTGAGCCGCGGGTGAGGCGGGCGATAATGGCGACCTGGGGCAGGGCCAGTACGGTAATCGGCAGCGCCAGATAGTAGAGCGAACCATCACCCCAGCCACCGGCGGGAAGCCAGGACAGCATCAAAGCGAAAATCAGCGTCAACACCGGCCCGACCACGAAATTCGGGACGGTAATGCCAATCGTCGCAAACGACATGACGGTAAAATCGATCCAGCCGTTTTGCCGAAGCGCTGCGATTGTTCCCAGAATGACGCCTAAAATCAGCGCGATAATCAGCGCGGTGCCGCCAAGCTTGATGGAATAGGGAAGCGCCTGCGAAATCAACTGCGCAACGGTATTGTCCTTGTAGACGAAGCTCGGACCAAAATCCCCTTGGAAGGCATTGGCGAGATAATGCAGATATTGTTTCCACAAGGGATCGTTGAGGTGGAATGTCGCGATGATATTTTCCATGGTTTGCGGCGGTAATGGCCGTTCAAGGCTGAACGGTCCACCCGGAGCAAAGCGCATCAGGAAAAATGAAATGGTCACGACGATGAAGATCGTCGGTATCGCGCTCATCAGTCGGCGCAGAACAAAGTTGATCATGGTCAAATAGCAGACGCGCGGCCAGACCTTTCGGTCCCCGCGCGTCGCTCTCCTTTGAGGTTACTTGGACAGGCTCAGATACTTGGAGAGGTGCCAATCAACGCCACTGTCGCCCCAGCCCTGCACGTTTTCAGAAACCATCCACAGATTGGACCGGAAATAAAGCGGCATGATCGGCTGGTCCTTGACCTGAATCGCTTCAGCCTGCTTCATCAGCTCCATGCGCTTGGCCTGATCGGTTTCCTTGTAGGATTTCGCCATCAGCGCGTCGAATTCCGGGTTATTCCAATGCGGATAATTGAAGGTCTTGTTGTCGCTGATTTGCAGCGCCAGGAAATTTTCCGGGTCGGCGTAGTCGGCAGCCCAGGCCGCACGTGCAACGTTGAACTTGCCGCCTTCCTGCAAGTAGGAGTAATGCGAGGCCACATCGAGATTGGTCAGCTTGACCGTAGCGCCGAAGGTGGTCTTCCACATGTCGGCAATGGCGGTCGCCAGCCGTTCGTGGTCGGCATTGGTGTTGTAGCGAATTTCGATGTTCAGCGGCTTGCCGCCCTTGCCGTAACCGGCCTCTTTCATCAATTCAACGGCCTTGTCCTCGCGGTCGATCTGCGAAAGCTTGGCAAATTCAGGCTGTGGGCCTGCGCCATAGCCTTCCATGCCCGGCGGCACAAAGCTATAGGCCGGGATGACGGCACCGGAGCGAATGTCATTGGCGACGAAATCGCGGTCGACTGCCATGGACAGAGCCTGGCGGACCCGCACGTCGCTATAGGGGGCTTCGCGGGTGTCGAAAGCATAGTATTCTGTCGCGAGTGACGGCGTTGCGTGAACCTGTGCGCCAAATGCAGCCTTGAGGCGCTTCAACTGATCGAGCGGCAGGCCGTAGCTGACATCCAGCTCCTTGGCTTCATAGCGGCGCTGCGCTGCGGCCTGATCGTCGATCGGGTAAAAGATCACCTTGTCGAGCTTGACGTTCTTCGCATCCCAGTAGTTTTCATTTTTAACGACGGTCAGGCTGTCATTCGGCACATGGGCTTGCAGCTTGAAGGCGCCGTTGGACACCATGTTGCCCGGCTTGACGAATTGCTCGCCGAATTTATCATAATTGGCCTTGCTGATCGGCAAGGAGGTATAATGGGTCATCAATTGCAGAAAGAACGGTGTTGCCTGTTCCAGGGTGATTTCCAGCGTGTGGTCATCCACCGCCTTCACACCAAGCTGTTCGGGCGGCAATTCACCCTTGTTGACCTTCTGGGCATTTTTGATCGGATAAAGAATATTGGCATATTCGGCGGCTGTCTTCGGATTTTCCTCACGCTGAAGGGAGAAGACGAAGTCGCCAGCCGTCAGAGGTGTGCCATCAGACCACTTGGCATCCTTGCGCAGGTTGAACGTGTAGACCGTGCCGTCCGTGGAGATTTTCCAGCTTTCGGCCACGCCTGGCTGGATCTTGCCAGCATTGTCAAACACCACGAGACCTTCGTAAAGGTCCTGCATGATATGACCTTCGATGTCGATCGAGATATGGGCCGGATCAAGCGACTTGGGCTCTGCGCCATTGCCGCGCCGAAGCACCGCTTCCGCCAATGCACTGCTTGCACCAAACAGCAGGGAACCTGCCAGCACTGCCGTTGCCAATCGGATTTTCATCTTGGTCATTCTTGTTGTCTCCGCGCCCGTAGGGAATTCGTTCGGTTGTTGACCAAATGGTAAAACTGCCCAAAAAACAAGCCCTGCCTTCAAAAAAACATTGTCGGTTTCTGACCAGAGGCACTTTGTGCTCAAAAGGCAAAATGTTTTCCACAGTCTGGCCCTGCCTCCCCATGATTTCAGGGGAAGTTGGTGCTCCATTCTGTCCGTCGGCGTTATTTTAGTATTTTATTATTCAAAATGCGATGTCCATGGGATCACATTCCGCTGAACGGTTCTCATGCTGCGGCAGTTCTGGACATGGCAGGCGCGTTTACAGGCGCGGCAGATAGGTCCGGTAATCGAAATCCGACACGGTGCGCAGGTACGTGATCGCTTCCTTGCGCTTGGTATCGCCATAGAGTTGGCGATATTGTTTTCCGAAAACATCGGCGATGAAATCAGACGTGCGGAAGGCATCGACGGCGGTCAGGAAGTCATGGGTCAGAAGGTCCGGGCTTGTGGCTGGCGCATCAGGCGTGGTCACTGGGCCGGGATCGAGATCGGCCTCCAGGCCCTTCAACATGCCGCCGAGAATGGCGGCGAGCAGCAGATGCGGATTGGCGTCGGCCCCCGCTACCCGGTGCTCGATCCGTGCTGCCGGGCCGTCCTTGTCGGGAATACGAATAGCGGTGCCGCGATGGCCGAAACCCCAGTCGATCCGGTCGGGCGCAAAGGAGCCGGGCTGGAAACGGCGATAGGAATTGGCAAAGGGTGCAAAAATCAGCTGCGCTTCCCGCATGGTCTGCAACAGGCCCGCCGTCACCGATTTCAGCTTGACCGGTTCGCCGCCTTTGGCATCGAGAATATTGCGGCCTTGCGTATCGATGATGCTGACATGCACATGCAGGCCGGAACCGGCCTGATCACCATAGGGCTTGGCCATGCAGGTGGATTTCAGCCCATGGCGCCGGGCGGCAAATTCGGCGACGCGCTTCAAATAGATACAGTCATCCGCTGCGGCCATAGCGTCGGGCCGGTGCAGGAGATTGACCTCGAACTGGCCGGGTCCGAATTCCGCTGTCGTGGCATCGGCGGGCAGGCCAATGGCATCGGCATAGGCGCGCACGGTGGCGAGATAATCCTCCATCGCTCCGGTTGCCCGCATGTCATACAGCTGAAAGCCGTTCGGCTCGCCGCGATAGGTCAGCGCCTTGGGCGGCATCGGCCTTCCGGTCTCGCGCCAATCATCCTCCATCACGTAAAATTCCAGCTCGGTTGCTACGACAGGCGTCAGGCCTAATGCCGTAAACCGTTCCAGCACCCTGGCCAGAATGGCGCGCGGGCAGACGAAATGCGGCTTTCCTTCTAGCGTGTGCATGGTGGCCAGCACCTGTTTGGAGCCTGATGGTGCCCACGGCATGGAGCTAAGCGAACGCTTGTCGGGAATGCACAGGCCATCGGGATCGCCCAAGGTCAGCGAAATGCCGGTCAGGTCGTCATTGTCGTCGCCCCAGATATCCAGCGACTGGGTGGAGGCGGGCAGGCGGACACTGTTTTTCCAGACCTTGTCCTCAGCACTGAGCGGGATCATCTTGCCGCGCAGATCGCCATTCATGCCCACCAGCAGGATTTCGATCCGGGCCTGCGGGTCGAGGGCGGTGCTGGTGGAGGCGTCGATCTGGGTCATGGCGGGCTTTCGAAAGAGGTGTGCCAGCCCTTGGCGGTTCTTGCCAAAGCTGGGGCATATCGTCATGGTCGTAGCGGATAAATTGCCGCCTTTCAATGCGACACCGCCGCCTGAGGATGCCTGCCATGAACGAGAAACCTGCCACCCTTTCCAATCTTGCCGCCATCGATGCCGCTCATCATCTGCACCCGTTCAATGACACCAAAAAGCTGAATGAGGCAGGTGTGCGCATTATTGAGCGCGCCGAGGGCGTCCATATCTGGGATGCGACGGGCAAGAAATATCTCGATGCGTTTGGCGGGCTATGGTGCGTCAATGTCGGTTATGGCCGCAAGTCGATTGCCGATGCGGCCTATGCGCAAATGCAGGAACTACCCTATTACAACACGTTTTTCGGCTCCACCACGCCACCAGCGACGCTGCTGGCCCAGAAAGTGACCAGCCTGGCCGGGCCGCAGATGAACCATGTGTTCTTCACAAATTCGGGTTCCGAGGCCACCGATACATGGTTTCGCCTGGCGCGGGTCTATTGGAAGGCGCTCGGCCACCCCACCAAGACGCAGGTGATCGCTCGCAAGAATGGCTATCATGGCTCGACCGTGGCGGGCGCTTCGCTGGGCGGTATGAAATACATGCATGAACAGGGCAATCTGCCGATTGAGGGCATTCACCATATCAACCAGCCCTATTGGTATGGCGAGGGCGGCATCCTTTCGCCTGAGGAGTTTGGCCTGAAGGCCGCGCAGGAGCTGGAAGCGAAAATTCTGGAACTTGGCGCGGAAAACGTTGCGGCCTTCGTGGCCGAACCCGTGCAAGGGGCGGGTGGGGTTATCATTCCGCCGGATAGCTATTGGCCGGAGATCGTGCGCATTTGCCAGCACTATGATGTGCTGCTGGTCTCCGACGAAGTGATCTGCGGCTTTGGCCGGTTGGGCAGCTGGTTCGGCTATCAGCATTTCGGTTTCGAGCCGGATCTGGCCCCGATCGCCAAGGGCCTATCGTCAGGCTACCTGCCGGTCGGCGGCGTGCTGGTCTCGGACCGGGTGGCCGAGGTGCTGATCAATGAGGTCGGCGATTTCAATCACGGCTATACCTATTCCGGCCATCCGGTCTGCGCGGCAGCGGCATTGGAAAATATCCGTATCCTCGAAGATGAAAAACTGGTGGAGCGGGTGCGCGACGATATCGGCCCTTATTTCGCCACGGCGCTGGCGTCGCTTGCCGATCATCCGTGCGTGGGCGAGGTGGTCAGCCTTGGGCTGATCGGTGCGGTGCAACTGACGGCAGACAAGGCGTCGCGCCATCGCTTCGCCAAACCCGACGATGTCGGCGCGCAAGTGCGCAATCAGTGCGTTGCCAATGGCGTGATTGTCCGCGCCACCGGCGACCGCATGTTGTTTTCGCCGCCATTTATTATCTCCCGCGCCGAGGTTGATGAGGCGGTGGAGGTTTTGGGCAAGGCGCTGGATTGGCTGCGCGATCACTATCGCGAATAGGTCACGTCATACCAAGGTCATTTTCAATGGCCTTGGTATCAGGCAGGTTTCCAATCAAAGGGCAGGGGCGCTTCGCGGAAGGCGAAGCGGTCGAGATGGCTGGAGACCACGCCTTTGAAGCGCTCCAGCAGGTCCTCGCTTGCGGCTTCGATGGTGACGGTCAGTCCTGCCTCGTCGCAGGTCATCACAGCGATGGCGTTGTCGAATTTGACGGTACCTTTTTGATCGCCGAGATCGACCTCCAGCTTGTGGCTCCAGTGTTTGCAGAGTTGCTGAACATATTTCCAACCGTGTTCAGTGGGGACGGTGGCAATGGTTTTGGTCATGGTCAAAGCCTTTCAATCTTGCTGGCTGCTTCATCGAGAATGCGGGCGACGTCCAATTGCGTCTCACGCGATACGTCGTCCTGGGCGAGCCGGTCATGGATCACGGCGCGCAGATTATGGATTGCCCGGCGCACCGGCCCGGCATCGGTGCGTTCGGTCAATTTGGCAAGGGCGGTCAGCCGGGCGATGGCAATCTCGACCGCCTCGGCATTGTCGTCGAGGTGGATTTTTCCAGCCTCGGTAATGCCCAGCAATTTGCGGGCGCCCTCAGTCTGTTGTTCTTCGGCAAGGCCCATATCCAGCAGCAGGGTCATGGTCGGATAGATCACGCCGGGGCTGGGCGCATAGGCACCGCCCGAGAGCCGTTCGATTTCGCGGATCAGGTCATAGCCATGGCGCGGCAGTTCCGAAATCAGCTTCAGCAGCACCAGCCGCAATTCGCCGGTTTCAAACATCCGGCGACGTTCGCCATCGCGTCCGTGCTTGCCGCCTGGTCCCTTGTGTCCAAAGGGACCGCCACGCATCGCCTGCATCAGGTCGGTAAGCCGATGACCATGCCTGCCACCATGCTCCCCTTGGTATTCGTGTGAATGAGAAAATCGCATTGTGTATCTCCGATAAGTTTTATAGGTCTAAGATATATCTTAGATAAAATCGATCAAGAGGCATTTTGATCTTTTTTGCCAAATCGAAATATCAGGGTGTGGTGGAGTAATAGAGGGCGTAGCCGAAGGAATAGAGCGAATGCGGCCGCCCATGCAGGAAGGGCAGGGCGATTTCGCCGACCGATTGGGCCTGTAGACCGGGATAGGTGGCGATCCAGTCCTTCATGGCCTTTGGCATTTCCGGGTTGGGCCTGCCGAAATTGCGCCAAATCACCATCAGCGGATGCTGTGCGTCGAAACGCGCCGGTGCAGGCACGCCGCTTGTCGGCGGAACGGTAACAGCAATATCGGGCGCGTGCAGGCGGATGTTGCCGGCCATCTGCTGATCGCTGGTCAGCACCAGAACTGGGCGGCTTGGCGCAGAGGCCAGCGCCGTGGCAACGGCCTGGCCATAGGGTACATTCTGCTTCTGGTAATGGCCGATAATGCCGGCACCGACCACGCGGCCATAGAGGATCACCGGCACCAGCACCATGATGGCAAGCGCGACGACCAGAAAGCGGCGCAACTGTCCCTCTTCGCCTAAGCCTGCTGCCTCGACTTTCAGGCAAAGATAGAGCGGCAGCATCAGGAAACAGGGCGCAAGCCAGCGGTCCTTGATGGCGCTGACGCCGCCGAAAATTACCATCAGCGCCAGAACGGCGACCACCAGCAGCATCATCCGGCCCAGCAGCCGGGTCCATTCATTGCTGGCGGACAAAACGGAGGCGGCTGGGCGCGGCAGATGCGGGAAGGGCAGGGTGCGGGCGAAGGGTATCAGCAGCAGCGCCATGGTGGGGGCTGCGCTGGCCAGAACCGCAGTGCTGAGCGATGTCAGACCCTTGAAGATCTGCTGTGGCAGGCTGGTAATATTGTCATCGGTCATTTTACCCAGCGTATTGCGGGTCGCTTCCTGCATATGCTGGAAAAACCACAGGGCATGCGGCAGCAAGATGGCCAATGCCACGCCAGCCGTCAGCAGGATGCGCCAGTCCATTACACGTCGGCGAAACTTCGGCTCCGCCAGGATGGCGAGGAAGGCGGCGCTGACCAATAGGACGAAGTTGTATTTGGAAATAAACCCACAGCCGATCGCAGCCCCGGTCAGGGCATAGCTCCAGCGACTGGGCGATTTCAGGGTCCGCAACACCCCGAACAGCAGCAGCGCGGTGCAGAAAATCAGCGCGACAGTATGGGTCAGGTCTCGCTGTGCCTCAAAGCTGATCTGCGGCATGGTCAACAGGCTAAGGCAGGCGATGATCACGAGATCACGGCTTTTCAGCACCTGCGCTGCGGCCAGCGCGATCAACACGTAGCTGGCAAACAGCATCAGGTTTTTCAATAGCGCCAGCGCCAGCCGGTTGGGGCCAAGCAGCTCCACCACACCATACTGGATCCAGTTATAGAACGGCGGTTGGCTGTCGTAACCGATTGACAGCCATTGCGCATAATAGAGCTGCTGGCCTTCATCGAGTTCCAGCGAGGCGGGCAAGGCCAGTCGCACCAGCACCTGCACGATGAAATAGACGCCCAGAAGAAGAAAGAGCGAAGCGGGCTTCTGCCGGAGCGTCGAAATCATCTCAGATATCCTTGGTATCCGGTGCTTGGGTATCCGGAGCCTGCTCATAGGTCTTGCGGATCACGTAGGCGCGGGGCGTATCGTAGGAACGGGTCAGCATTTCCGCGACAATGCCAGTGGTGATCATCTGGATCGAGGCCAAAAACAGCATGACGCCGACCAGCAGCAGCGGCCGCGTGCCGATATCCTCGCCCATCAGCTTGATGACGAACAGATAGAACAGGATCAGCGCGCTGAGCGTGCCGATGAAAAAGCCGATCATCCCGAAGAAATGGCCGGGCCTCTGGCGAAACCGCATGAAGAACAGCACGGCCAGCAGATCGAGCACGACGCGGGCGGTGCGGGAAATGCCGTATTTCGAGGTGCCAAACTGGCGGGCATGGTGATTGACCACGGTCTCGCCGATCCTTGACGATGGAATGACGCTGGCGACCCAGGCAGGAATGAAGCGGTGCATTCCGCCCATGATGCTGATCTGCTTGATGATATGGGCACGGTAGAGCTTCAGGCCGCAGCCGTAATCGTGGATGCGCACGCCGGTCACCTTGCCGATCAACCGGTTGGCGCACCAGGAGGGGATCTTGCGCAGCACCAGCGCATCCTGCCTGGCCTTGCGCCAGCCGCAGAGCAGGTCGAGATCGCGGCTTTCCAACTCGGTGATCATGCCGGGAATATCGTGCGGGTCGTTTTGCAGGTCGCCGTCCAGCGAGGCAATCAGCCGTCCGCGTGCCGCGTCAAAACCAGCCTGAAGGCCTGCTGCCTGGCCGAAATTGCGCTGGAATTCAATGATTTTCAGGTCGAGGCCTTCACGGCCGATATAGGCCTGCGCCCGGCTCAATGTCCGGTCTGTGGAGCCGTCGTCGATGACGATCAGTTCCCAGAGCTTGCCGAAATCCTTCAGCGCTTCCATCACCCGCTCGATCATCCGCCCGATATTGTCTTCTTCGTTCATGAAGGGAACGATGACCGACAGCTCGATCGCGGATGCGGCATCATCGGAGGAAGCATGGCCGGTCACGGCGGCGAAACGGTCTGTCGGCAAGGGAGGAACTCCGAAAATTGCTGGCCTTTATAAGTCCGGGTGTTATAGGAACCGGCGCGGCCACGCAATTCGGAACTGTCAGGGCAATGACCTCAATCGATCAAAGTCACCGCAAATCGTGGATAAAGCGCCATGGCGTTTCGCTCATCGCCTTTATCGCCATTGCCGCTTATGTGGTTTTTGTCGAAGCCGTCTGGGGCTGGGGGATGGTGCTGCGAGAGTGGCAGGCGCTGGGCCTTTCAACAGTGCTGCTGGCACTGGGCCTGTTGGTGTCCACCTCTCTGGTGCGGGCCTGGCGGATCTACGATTATTTTCCACACCAAACCTCGGGCCGGTTTACCGCGCTGTTTCATCTGGCGCAGGTCCATAATCTCCTCAATATTCTTCTGCCGTTTCGAAGCGGTGAAACCAGCTTTCCGCTGCTGATGCGCTCGGAATTTTCCGTGCCGCTGTTGTCTGGCACTTCGGCGCTGCTGGTGATGCGGCTCCTGGATCTGCACGCGCTTCTGGCCGCCGCCGGTCTCGGCCTGGTGCTGGGCAAGCCGCAGCCCAAAGTGTGGGGAATGGTCTGGCTGCTGTTTCTGGTCCTGCCGCTGATCGGCTTTGCGTTAAAACGCCCTGCTTTAGCTTTCGCAAGGGCGCGGTTTTCCGGCAGGCTGCTGAAGATGGTCGAAGGGGTGGAGGCAGGCCTGCCTGCGCATAAGGCGGCCTTTTTCCGGGCCTGGGCCATGACCATTGTCACCTGGGGTACCAAAGTTCTGGTGTTTGCCTGGGTGTTGAGCCTGATGCAGGTGACACCGCTATCTGCGGCTTTTGGCGGAGCGCTGGGCGGCGAGCTTTCCTCCGTCCTGCCGTTTCATGCGCCGGCTGGCGTCGGCACCTATCCGGCTGGCATCGTCGCCGGTGCGGCGGCTCTTGGAGCGGCAGTGCAGGATATGGACGGATTGGCCAAGGCCGCCGTCAACCTGCATCTGATCGTCATCGTTTCAGCCCTGCTCAGTGCAGCGCTGTCGCTGGCGCTGAACGCGATCTTCCCTTCGCCTGCGCAAAAGCCCTAAAACGGCAGGCATCAACGGCAAGGCATCGAAGCTGCTTACTGGAAGGCCGTTTCGAAAAAGCTTCTCAGCTTGCGCGAATGCAGTTTTTCGGTTGGCATGGCGCCGAGCTTCTGTAAGGCGCGGATACCGATCTGCAAATGCTGGCTGACCTGGGTCTTGTAGAAAGCCGTCGCCATGCCCGGCAGTTTCAATTCGCCATGCAGCGGCTTGTCGGAGACGCAGAGCAAGGTGCCATAGGGAACGCGGAAGCGGAAGCCATTGGCGGCAATCGTCGCGGATTCCATGTCGAGCGCAATGGCGCGCGACTGCGACAGGCGCTTCACCGGGCCGCGCTGGTCGCGCAGTTCCCAGTTGCGATTGTCGATGGTGGCTACCGTGCCGGTGCGCATGATGCGCTTCAGCTCGAAGCCTTCATAACCGGTAATTTCCTCGACAGCATCTTCCAGTGCCAGCTGCACTTCGGCCAAAGCCGGGATCGGTACCCAGACAGGCAGGTCGTCGTCCAGCACGTGGTCTTCACGCATATAGGCATGAGCCAGCACATAATCGCCGAGCCGCTGGCTGTTGCGAAGGCCAGCGCAGTGGCCAAGCATCAGCCATGCATGCGGGCGCAGCACGGCGACGTGGTCGGTAATGGTCTTGGCATTGGACGGGCCAACGCCGATATTGACCATGGTAATACCGGCATGCCCCTTCATTTTCAGATGATAGGCAGGCATTTGCGGCAGTCGGCCAAGCGGCGCGCCGGAAGAGGGCGCATTTTCACCCGCTTGCGTGGTGATATTGCCCGGCTCGACAAAGGCCGTATAGCCTTCGCCGCCATTGGCCATCAGGGTGCGGGCATAGGCGCAGAATTCATCCACATAGAACTGATAGTTGGTGAACAGCACGAAGTTCTGGAAATGCTTGGCGCTGGTCGCCGTATAATGCGACAGCCGCGCCAGCGAATAATCGATCCGCTGCGCCGTGAACGGCGCCAGTGGAAACGGTTCGCCGGCTGGCGGCTCATATTCGCCATTGGCGATCTCGTCGTCCGTGGTCGAAAGATCAGGCGTATCGAAAATATCGCGCAACTGGATATCGGAAAAGCCGGTGGGCGAAGCCTCGACATGCGCGCCTTCGCCAAAGGCGAAATGCAGCGGGATCGGCGTCGTTGATTCACAGACCTTGACCGGAACCTGATGATTGCGCATCAGCAGGGACAGCTGTTCCTTGAGATAATGGCGAAACAATTTCGGATTGGTGAGCGTCGTGGTGTAGACGCCGGGCGAGGTGACGTGGCCATAGGAAAGCCGGGTATCCAGATGGCCGAAACTATTGGTCTCAATACTGACCTGCGGATAGAAGGCCCGGTAACGACCCTCTATCGGCGCGCCATTGGCAAGGGCTGTAAATGCATCGATGAGAAACGCCGTATTGCGCTCATAGATTTCTGTAATCGCATCGACAGCCTCATTGGCATCGGCAAACAGCCTTGCCTCATAAGCGGGTGGGCTGATGATGGTGACGGGGATAGGCCCAGGGATGGAATTGACGATTCTATTGCTCATGAGACGTTATATATCGGTCTGAATAACAAGCAAACGACAGCCATGCATTTCCGCTGATTTTATCCCCTGCGCGCGGTGATGTTTTGATTGGCAAACGACGACCCGTTTTGCAGTGAATAGAGCCGCTCTCCCGCCAGGCCCGTGCGCAGGTTTTGCGGTATGCGGGCAGAATTGACGACCAGTATGGAAAACAGCGCCGCGAACACCGCCATGATAACCGTTACCGCCGTCAGCCGTAGTGCAATCTCTCTCATGATATCCCCCGATAGCTTGATGGTTTTGATATAAAACGATCAAGCTATCGCGAGGCTGGAATCCCCTCTGACGCTGTTGTTTTAAGGTTTCTGTCCCTTGAACTTGGCGCTGTGATATTTACCTCAGGACAGGAAGCGACTGCATCATTTGAAGTGCTACAGCATCGGCATTTGATAAAACACACGATGCCGTAAAGGAGAGAGCCCATGACAGCGCCTATCGAGCTTTATTACTGGCCCACCCCGAATGGCTGGAAGATTTCCATTCTGTTGGAAGAACTCGGCCTGCCCTATGAGGTGAAATACATCAATATCGGCAAGGGCGAGCAATTCGCGCCGGATTTCCTGAAAATTTCGCCCAATAACCGCATGCCAGCAATTATCGATCCGGATGGTCCGGGCGGGGAGCCGATATCCGTGTTCGAATCTGGCGCCATCCTGCAATATCTGGGACGCAAGACCGGCAAATTCTACCCCACCGACGAGCGCGCCCGTGTCGAGGTGGATCAGTGGCTGTTCTGGCAGATGGGCGGCCTTGGCCCGATGGCCGGACAAGCGCATCATTTCCGTCAATATGCGCCGGAAAAGATCGAATACGGCATCAACCGCTACACCAATGAAGTCAACCGTCTCTATGGCGTGATGAACAAGCGGCTGGCGGATCGGGAGTTTCTGGCGGGCAATTATTCCATTGCCGACATGGCCTGCATCGGCTGGGTCGTACCCCATGCCAATCAGGGACAGGACCTCAACGATTTCCCCCATCTGAAGCGCTGGTTTGAGGCGATGATGGAACGACCGGCGGTCAAGGCCGGTATTGCTGTTGGCGCCGAGCGGCGTAGCAATGTCGCCACCGATGAGGAAGCCAAGAAAGTCCTGTTTGGTCAAAAGGCGCGATAAGCAGGCGTCTTCAAAATCGGGCAATACCGCGCCGGGACGATCCGGCGCGGCGAAATATTACATCCGGGTCCAGGTCTGGCTCTTGCACAGCACGGCCAACACGCAGCCCTTCAAGTTGAGGGACTTGCCCTGAACATTTGCCGAGCCGGAATAGGTCTTGTCATTATCCGGATCGGTGACTTCGCCGGTATAGCTGGCACTTGAGCCACTCAGCTTGCCGATTTGCTTGCCAGCATGCTTGCCCGTCTTCAGGGTGATGCAAAAGGCTGTGCCACAGCTGGCGATCTCGGCGGTTTCACCGCTCGCCGTCTTCCATTTGCCTTCAATCGGCTCCGCTGCGCTGACGCTTGTCAGGCTCAAGGCCAATAGTCCGGCTGCGAGTAGAATAGTTTTCATTGTTTCCTCCACGATCCTCCGCCCCCGATATGATTTCGGGTCACAAGACCACCAAATTAAATGACGCGCACGTAAACGTAAATAGGGCTTTGATGCGATGTGAGAGGCGCTATCGCAAGGGATGAATGTCGAAGCCTTTCCGCGTCTCTCTCGATCATGATGAACAAAGAGTAAAATCACAACTGTAAAAGATCAGTAAAATTAACCTCTATTTGCCGGTAAACCAGCCCCTGTAATGCTTAACGGAAAGACAAGTTGACAAAGGGTTTCGAGCCCGTTTGCCACCCGTTAAGCAAGCATTTTAAGCGCATTTTGAAACCCGTCCGACATAATGAACCCATCAAACGAGCAGGGAAAACCTGCCGCACCGCAAACTCCGAAAAGCGACGTTAGATCGCAAGGATGTTGACGGTTCAGACATAAAAACAGGGACTTAGCCTGGCGGGGTATTCCGGCGCAATGATAAGCCGGAAACCCGCCATGACACTGAAAAAAGACCAACCGAAGCCAAATTGGACAGGAACTAGACCATGGCACGTTTCGATATGCAGGCAGACGATATGGCCACGATTGGCGGCCAGCCACAGGCTGATATCTTTCGGATCATGGGCCTGATGTATGCCACCGGTCGTGGCTGCGAGCAGGATCTGGTGTCTGCCCATAAATGGCTGAATATCGCCGCGATCAAAGGATGTGACCGTTCTGTCGGCCTCCGGTCCGATCTGGCCTCCACCATGACCAAGGGCCAGCTGGCAGAAGCGCTCCGTGACGCCCGTGAATGGATGACCTCCCACTGATCCACCGCCATCCAAACAGGGCATCAACGAAACAGGGTAATACCAAACCATTCAACCGCGACCGGCAGGAACAAGCCGGCGCGGTTTTTGTTTTTCCAAGTGGTTCAATCACTTCGATTCGAGATCGCTCAAAACCATCGGCAGCACTTGCTCCAGCAAATCGAGATCCTCCGGCAAGCCAGCGCTGATGCGGATACAGCGATTGAGCGGTGCCACGCCCGGCATGCGGATAAACACGCCATGCTGCATCAATCCATCGACAATTGCGCGGGCATAGGCCGGGTCGCGGCCGCAGTCCACCGCCACGAAATTGGTCGCTGAGGCCAGCGGTTGCAGGCCATTCTGGCGGGCAATTAAGGAAATTCGCTCCCGTGCCGCGATGATCCTCGCGACGGTTGCGGTCAGATAATCCTGGTCGGCGAGGGCGGCCAGAGCCGCGGCGACGGAGGTGCGCACCATGCCGAAATGATTGCGAATCTTGTCGAAGGCAGACACTGTTCCGGGTGTGCCGATCGCATAGCCGATCCGCGCTCCGGCCAAGCCGTAAGCCTTGGAAAATGTCCGCATCCGCAGCACATTCGGCAGGTCGATCAGCGCATCGACCGCAGGGATGCTGCCAGCCGGGGCGGTTTCGCTATAGGCTTCGTCCAGAATGAGCAGACATGTCTCCGGCAAGGCGCGGGCAAAGGCGACGACGTCGTGGCTCTTGTGCCAGCTTCCCATCGGATTATCGGGATTGGCGAGATAGGCCAGCGGCGCATTTTCGCGGCGTACGGCCTCTAGCAAACCGTCGAGATCCTCGCGGTCCTGGCGATAGGGCACCGTCACCAGTCGCCCACCAAAGCCATTGACGTGAAAATTGAAGGTCGGATAACCGCCAAGCGAAGTGACGACTGGCAAACCCTGCTCGATCACCAGCCGCACGGTCAGGCCTAGAAGATCATCGACGCCTTCACCAACCGCAAAATTATCGGCGGCAAGGCCATAATGGGCAGCCAGGGCGGCCTTCAGATCGAAATTTTCGGGATCGGCATATTTCCAGATGTCGGATGAGGCGGCCTGCAACGCCAAGTGAACGTTGGGCGAGGGACCGAAGCCGCTTTCATTGGCGCCGATCCTGGCCTTGACCGGCAGACTGCGCTGGCGCTCGATAGCCTCGGGGCCGACAAAGGGAACGGTGGCGGGCAGGCGGGAGATAAGCGGTGTAAACCGCGAAAAGGATGACATGAACGCTATTCCTGGCGAATCGGTGTCGCTGAGAATAGAAAGGCTGCAAGGAGCCGCCAAGGGGCATGAGATCAAACAACAGCGGCTAGTCCTCTTTATTGCAGCGGACGGCCGTTGATTGAAAATAAATGGTGCGCGACGAGGTTTGAGCGCCTGCTCACCGGGCAAGTCTGCCTGTACCCGGCGCAACGGTTTTTCCAGCATTGTCTTTGGTCCGGTCGGCACTCATGACGAAGTCGGTACGGATAATCCGTTGCAACAAGACTTCTGAAATCGGCATCAGGAATTTGACACCCGCCCTTGTGCCGTTGCGAAAAGCTTCGGCACAGCCAATGCGCGTAGCAATCCCTAGCACCTCCAGATAGTAATGGCTGCCAAGGCCGATACCCGTATCCAATTCGAGACCGGCGCCACCGCGAGAAATATCCAGCACCGTCGCGCTGCGCATGGTCACGCCGCTCAAACCTGCACGGACCGCCATAATACGAGCGGGGCGGCGAACCTGGTAACGGTCCCAGCGCCGCTCATACATTTCTGAAGTGACGGACGCTAGATGGGTTCCTTGCAGCATGATCTCTCCTCGGTTGTGCTCGTTGTCAGGAGAAGTTTGCCGCAATGGCATTTCAGAGCGTTGAATCTATTCCATCAAATTTGAGCGATTGGACTAATTTTAAAACCAAAACGAGAATATGCAAAGAAACGCAACTCAATCTCAAGTCCAACCTGTGTTAGTCTGTGCCATTACGGCCCAAATTCGAATGAGAGCTTTACGACGTGATGAAGGAATTCGGGATCGATCAGCATGTTGAAGCTCACCACTGCCGTCTCTTGCTCCCTGCGCATCAAGGTGCAACCGATCTCGTCGCGAATGCCTAGAATTTCGAGAAAGAAGTTTTTCGGCACGGGTAGCATGCGGCTGACTTCGAGTTCCGCACCCTGCAGAGAGATTTTGCGAATCAGGCAACGTACCGTGGTTTTGGTGCTGAGATGATGGCCCACAAAGATGATTTTGCCAGGTCGGTCAATGCCGAACTTCTTATAGACAAGGTCCCGCGGAATGTCCTTTTTTGCATCGGGAATGTTCTGCAGCGGCATGACACCGGTCCTTCTTCTCCTTCTTGGTATCCCAGTTTAACGCAGTTTTCCTAATTGTTTGCCTCATCTTATCGGTAAAATTGTCGAGCCTGACGAACTGCGGCAACTCTTCTGATCCGTCCCAAGGTGAGGAGGTGGCCGATCTTCGGAACCTGGCATTATTACATCCAGGCGTGGCCACCGAACTTGACGGGTTGGCATCCGGTATTTACCCGTTGATGAGAATGGTTATCGCGTTGATTGCTGCATTTTTTCCGGCAGAGAGTTCGCGATTTTTCTGGAGGCATGGCGTGGAAAATTCATTGGTGATCGTCGGCGCAGGGCAGGCCGGTTTTTCTGTTGCGGCAAAGCTACGGGCACTGAACGACGAACGACCGATTACCATGATTGGCCTTGCACCGGAATTACCCTATCAGCGCCCACCGCTTTCAAAAAAATATCTGATCGGCGAAATGAGTTTTGATCGACTGCTGTTGCGGCCCGCCCAATGGTACGATGAAAATGCGATTACACTGCGCCTTTCCAGTTGGGTGGAAGAAATTGATCGATCGAAAAAGCTACTTCGGCTTCAGGACGGTTCATCACTGTCCTATGACAAACTCGTGCTTGCCACCGGTTCGACGCCACGAGGATTGCCGCAGGAAATTGGCGGCAACTTGGCTGGGGTCTACACCATCCGCAACAAGGCCGATGCTGACCGCCTGGCTGAGGTGATGAAGCCAGGGCGGCGGCTGTTGATCATCGGGGGCGGCTATATTGGCCTGGAGGCTGCTGCCGTGGCGCGCCATCTTGGCCTTGAGGTCACGGTGATCGAAATGGCCGACCGCATTCTATCGCGTGTTGCCGCCAAAGAGACTGCCGATTTCATTCGTGCCGTTCACCAGGGTCATGGCGTGATGATTCGCGAAAACATGGGCTTGAAATGCCTTTTGGGTAAGAATGATATCGTGACGGCTGCCGAGCTATCAGATGGCAGCAGGCTTGATGTCGATTTGGTGATCGTCGGTATCGGCGCGACCGCCAATGACGGATTGGCGCGCAACGCCGGACTGCATGTGCAGAATGGCATTATTGTCGACGGCTATGCCCGGACATCCGATCCTGACATCTTCGCTGCTGGCGATTGCGCGCTGCTTCCTTGGGGTGAGGGGGCTGTCCGGCTGGAATCAGTTCAGAATGCCGTCGATCAAGGGGAAGCCATTTCTATGGTGCTTGCAGGTGGGACAGTGCCCTACGCACCAAAACCATGGTTCTGGTCGGATCAATACGATCTGAAACTGCAAATCGCCGGGCTTAATCTGGGCTATGACGAGACGATTATAAGACCGGGCATGCGCGAGGGTAGCCTGTCCGTCTGGTATTATCATGAGGACCGTTTCCTTGCGGTCGATGCCATCAATGATGCCAAGGCCTATGTCACGGCCAAAAAGCTTCTGGAAGCCGGCCGGTTCGCCGATAAGGCAATCATTGGTAATCCGCAGGAAGATTTAAAGCAGTTGCTGGCCTGATCCAGCGCTGACGAAATAGCTCTCGGGGCCATTTTAAAGCACCTCAGGCCCTTGAGGCGTGGAAGCATCTGCATCTCGTTCAAAGCGACAATGCGTGAGCATCCGTGCCTTGATAGAAGGCCAGCCAAATTCTTTCAGAGTGAGAGGTTGCCTTGGGAAGAGTGAAACCGGTTTTCCCGAAAAGACAAACGACAACACAAGACGGGAGAGTTTGCATGGTTCAATCAAAACCGAAAGACCCCAAACAATCCTAGGACCCAACCCTTCGAACCCAGTCCTATAAGAGAGGATTAAGGGCAATAAGCGCAATCGCGCTTTATATCCAACCCTGCTTGCGAGGTTGCACACCGCATCAAGGCAATAAAAAACCTCCGGGCGTAAACCCGGAGGCTATTGTCAACTGAAGATCAACAATCAGATCAGAACTTGCGTTCCAGACGAACAAAGCCCGTCCAAACGTCGTCGTTGCCATCCCAGTCATGATCCTGGTACTGAGCAGAAACCTTGGTGGTCAGGCCTTCTGCCAGCTTGTAGTCAACCGTCAGACCAGCTCTCCAGATGTCGCGACCGAAGTAATCGCCATCCGTGTCAACCTGAGTTTCACCCCAGTACTGAACGCCAGGAGTCAGGCTCAGCTTGTCGGTGATCTTTGCAGCGTACTGAGCAGCAACAGTCCACTTGCTGAGGTCGTAATAGGTGCTTGCGCCGGTCGAGTAGATCGCAGCGATACCGAATTCGCCAGGACCAACTTCAGCTGTAGCCAAGCCACGAACAGCACCATTGCTGGTTGCGAAATCCCAAGAGCCGAGCAGGTTTGCAGTAACCGGACCGAAAGTCGTGCCGACCTGAGCTTCAAGACCAACGCGGTTATTCTTGCTGTACGGATCAGAGCCAGCAGCCGGAGTACGGCTGTAGTAACCCGTCAGTTCGTCAACCGAACCGTATACGAAGAAATTGTCAGCCTTGTACTTGTAAGCAATCGAGTTCAGACGGTTCGAACCGATATCGTCGGTTTCGCCGGACAGATCGCTATCCCAAGGATTGTAGAAGGAACCGACCTGGAAGCCAGCAACAGTGATGAAGGCTTCGTCGAGTTCGAGGCTGCCGCCGTTTTCATCAGCCCAGGTGCGGACCGTGATGGTGGAGCCGATCGTGCCGAGTTCGGAGTCGTTCTTGGCGTCGAAAGTGACGAGGCCACGTGTACGAGCGTTCCAGTTACGATCATCGCCCAGGCTGTTGTTGCTTGCGCCCTGAACTTCAAAACGAACGTAGCCGCTCATCTTCAAGCAGGTTTCAGTGCCGGGGATGTAGAAGTAGCCAGTGCCGAAAGCATCGCAAACGCGGACATATTCAGCAGGTTCGGGGGCAGCGGCAACAATAGCGTCAGCAGCCTGTGCGCCAGATACTGCTGCGAGAGCCGCAGCGGAGCCGAGAAGAAGGCCCTTAATATTCATTTTTAATCTCCAGTTTGTCGTTTAAGAAATAGAGATATTCTCTCTATGAACCGCTCTTGTTGTTTGCCCCCCGGCATACTGACTAGGCCCCGTATTCCAACGGAGCCTAGTCTTAGTCTTATCTCCTAAGAGATAATTAGAACGAACGCTGCAAGCGAACGAAGCCAGACCATACGTCGTCGCTGTTGCTCCAGGCATGATCCTGGTACTGAGCGGAAACCTTGGTGGTCAGGCCTTGAGCCAGCTTATAGTCCAGCGTCAAGCCACCCTTCCAGATGTCACGGCCGGTGTAATCGCCGCTACCGTCAACCTGGGTGTTAGCGAAGTACTGAACGCCAGGAGTCAGGGTCAGCTTGTCAGTGATCTTTGCTGCGTATTCAGCAGCAACAGTCCACTCAGCCTTGTCGTAGTAAGCCGAAACGCCGGTCGAGTACAGGCCAGCGACGCCGAGCACGCCAGGACCGAGGTTTGCGGTTGCGATGACGCGAACAGCGCCGTCGTTAGCAACTGCGTCCCAGCCACCCAGCAGGGTTGCTGTTACTGGACCGAAAGAACCGCCAACCTGGCCTTCAATGCCAACGCGCTTGTTCTGGCCGTAAGCATCAGCCTGGCCGAGGTCACGTGGACGGCTGTAGTAGCCAGTCAGTTCGTCAACAGCGATGCCGGCGAAGAAGGTGTCGGACTTGTAGTTGTAAGCGATCGAGTTCAGACGGTTCGAGCCGAGGTCATCGGTTTCACCGGAGAGGCCCGTATCGAAGTAGTTGTAGAATTCACCAACCTGGAAGCCAGCAACAGTGATGAAGGCTTCGTCGAGTTCGAGGCTGCCGCCGTTTTCATCAGCCCAGGTGCGGACAGTGATGGTGGAGCCGATCGTGCCGATTTCAGAGTCGTTCTTGGCGTCGAAAGTGACGAGGCCACGAGTACGAGAGTTCCAGTCGCGGTTACCCGACCAGGACGAGTCGCCGTCGTTGCTGTTGCCCTGAACTTCGAAACGGACATAGCCCTTAACGCGAAGGCAGGTTTCGGTGCCGGGGATGTAGAAATAGCCAGTGCCGAAGGCGTCGCAAACGCGGACGTATTCAGCTGGTTCCGGAGCAGCAGCAACGATAGCGTCTGCTGCCTGGGCGCCGGATACTGCTGCGAGAGCCGCAGCGGAGCCGAGAAGAAGGCTCTTGATGTTCATAATGACCTCCAGTCAAGTTTCATTAGGGTCTGGGCTTGTTTGGCTGAAGGACAGCATTTCCTGCCCCCATTCCCGTTAACGTATGAAACGGACGATCCACCGCCTCGCTTCTGGATTTGAAAATACAAAACGCTGCTGCGCTTGCAATCGACAAACGGCAAACGGGGCAGTTTCGCCATAGCCTTCCCTGTTTGATGTTGCTGAAAGGACACAAAGCTATGGCCGAAGCGGGGCATTTGTTTACTCTTTGTTAAGAAACGCTTTGAAAAACAAAGGCTAACGTCAATCAACTGAAAACCGGCTTGAATTCCGACCTCATCCGAAATGCGGCAAATCCGGGCGATTCGGTGCCGACGAGTGCTATTTGAAGGCGATCTGCTGCAAAGTCGCTTCAAGGTGAGACGATGTTTTCAACAGCCTCTTCGGCTCGCAGTGTAGCAAAATCGGACTGAGGACAGCCGGAATCGGTGGCGATTCTATTTTAGACTCTAGCGATTCTCTCAACCAATCGCGGTGTCGCTCGTTACCTGACGAGGTTCGCGCATGCAGCCCGCTTGTTACAGGGCCCGCTTGTTACAGGGAGAGTGCGCCCGCCTTCTGATAAGGGCAGTCTTCTTATAAGGGCAATTAAGGACAATCAAAACGAGACAGAGCAGCGTTGTCGCCGGGGGCGAGTATGGCGGAATTGTCCAGGCTGGCACAATGGTGTGCGGTTTGCTTTGTTTGTTATGAGGAAATGGCGCCTTTATCGTGGAAGTTGGCGAAAAGCGCTTGCAATCGAATCTACGACGACATAATCAGACCGCACCGGAGAGGTGGCCGAGTGGTCGAAGGCGCTCCCCTGCTAAGGGAGTATACCAGAGATGGTATCGTGGGTTCGAATCCCATCCTCTCCGCCATCAAACAAACTTCCATTTAAATCTATTTGTAACCATGTGTCGCTCTGGGCGAGCAAACGATTGCTATCTGGCGTTCAGAAATCGCGTGATATCATCGGCAAGCGGCATGAGGTGCAGCACGGGCGCGTGGCCCTGGCCGTTTGCGATGATCAGGCTTGCCTGGGGATGGCGAGCGACCATGGCTTCGCTTGCCTGTTTGGACAGCAATTGTGAGTGCTCACCGCGAATGATCAGTAGGGGGAAGGGGGCGAAACCCTCATATTGCACCCATAGATCCGGGATGGGTTTGCTGAAGTCAATGCTTGAAATTTGTGCGGCAATCGCCGCATCGTAGTCGGCGACGGGGATACCTTTGTCGTCGCGATAGAGTGCCTGTGCCATGTCTTCCCAATCCTGCTGTTCCAGCACCGGAAACGTCGCACCATGCACGGATTTGAGATAATCAGGGCAATCCGCCCAGGTCTTTGGTCCGCCACTGCCGCTCAGGTAATCCCTGATGGCGATCAGGCCCTCTTTTTCCAGAACCGGTCCCACATCGTTGAGAATCACGCGGCGAATACGGCCGGAATGCATGACGGCCAGGAAATGCAGCAGAAGTCCGCCTCTGGATGTGCCGATAAAATCCGCCTGAGCAACGGCAAGCTCATCCAGTACGGCGACCACATCGGCCATTTCCGTCAAAAGATTGTAGTTCTTTGGGTCCGGATCACGCTCAGAGCCGCCACGACCGCGCGAATCGATGCAGATCACGCGTCGTCCGCCCGCAGCAAGCCTTTGCGCCAAGGCTGTGAAATCACGGTGATTGCGTGTCAGGCCCGGCAGGCAGACGACCGGGGGCAGGGCTGCCAGTTGGGTGTCGCCGCTGGCTTGGTAATCGCGCGCAAACAGTTTTAAGTCATCGGCGGCTGCAACCGTCCTGTCGTGAAAAGTTCCACTTTCAAGGTGTTGCATAGCGTGAACTCCTGTTTTCATCACCTGACTGGTATCAGCCGTCAGCGGCCATAGCGAAGGTCGTGCTCGATATCTGCGGTCTGCCCCAGCCGGGTCTTGTAGATCTGGTAGTTTTCCATGACGCGTTGTACATAGCCGCGCGTTTCGGGGAAGGGGATGCGCTCGATCCAGTCGACGACGTCATCGATTGGCATACCACGCGGATCGCCATAGCGGTTGATCCATTCCGGCACCCGCTTCGGTCCGGCATTATAGGCAATGAACGTCAATATATAGGAGCCGCCGAAAGCGTCGATCTGTTCACCCAGATAATGGGCACCAAGCGTGGCGTTATAGGCTGGGTCCTGGGTTAACCGATCAGGGGAAAATGCCATGTCATGACGCTTGGCGACGGCCTTGGCCGTGGCGGGCATCAGTTGCAACAGGCCCTTGGCATTGGCGGCCGATACGGCTGCCGGGTTGAAGGCACTTTCCTGGCGGGCAATGGCATAGGCCATAGCTTTGCCGGAACCGGCGATATTGGCGGAAGCCGGAATGACCCCGATGGGGAAGGCCAGGGCTGGGACGTTGATGCCACGGCCATAGGCGGTTTTACCCACCTGCAACGACAATTGGTGATTGCCGGCGCGCTCCGCCTTGGAGGCGAGAAGCGCCAGTTCTCCAGGGCTTTGCAATTGTTCGGCCAAGGCCCGGTAAAGGCTTGCGCCGCGCCATTCGTGACCGGCTGCCTTGTAGCGATCAATAGCGATAATGGCTTCCCGGCTGGCGAAGCGACGCCGGTCTTCGTCCGTCGGTGTGGGGTAGCGAATGTCGAGCCGTGTCTGCTTCAGGCGGGCGCCTGCCAATTGTCCATAGAATGTGCCGGGATAATCGGCAGCCCGAACGAAATCCTGCCTCGCTGCGGTCGGATTGCCTTGCGCTTCATCGGCACGCCCCAGCCAATAATAGGCGCGCGAAGCCGATAGCGGCCGATTCGAGGCCTCGACAATCCGGCGAAAATGCTGGGCTGCGGTTTTGGGATCATTGAGGCCGCGCAGGGCATACCAGCCAGCATGGAACTCGGCATCGACGATATCGACCGGGTCGGTGGCGGTATAGCCAGCGGCAACCTGATAGGCCAGCCGGTATTTGCCGTCATCGGCAAGGCCGCGCGCCACGATACGCCGCTCATTCCACCATTCGCCCGGATTGACCAACCGTGACGCATCTCTGGGCACAAGCGCCAGCAGCTTTGCCGCGTCCTGGTAATTGTCCTGACGCCGCTGATACTCGATCTTGACGAACAGCAATGCGGGGTCATTGCCAAACCGTGCGCTGGCGGCCTGAACCAGCGCCACGGCCTTGGGCGAACGGCTGTTGACGGCCATCCAGGCGGCATAAAGAGCCTGCGCATCGCCAAGCGATGCGAAGCGCTTGGCCTGGGCGGTGCGGCCGCGATACATCAGATAATCCATCCGTACCTTGTGATCGGCGCGAGTCAGCAAGCCGCCGAATTCGCTCAGGATGCGGTCTTCGGTGGCAATCTCCAGCGGTTGGCTGCGCCACAGGTCTTTGAGGATAAAAACGGCGCGGCTGCGATTGCCGCTTGCCACCAGGGCGCGGGTCAGGATGATCGTGCCTTCTGCCGTTTCCGGCTTTGTCTCTCCGAAGGCTGCCAATACATCCGGCGCTGGCGGGTTTTCACGCAAAAGCGCCTTTTCCGAATTGGCGCGGAACGCGGAAAGCCCCGGCCAGCCTTTCAGTTCGCGCTGGGCATTGGCAATTTCCGAGGAGGGAATACCGGCAAGGCCGGACATGGCAATCGACCATGTCAACATATGCCGGTCCAGCCCCTGGGGCATGGCATCGCGAATCGACAGCGCCAGCGCTCCGTTGCGATCCGACAGGGCATCAAGGCCGGATTTCAGCGGGGACCGCTCGACCGGCATGGGCGCGACAACCGGTATGGAACCGGTAATGTCGCCAGAAACAGAGGATCCGGAAACAGAGGAGGCGGAAGACACCGAAAGCGCTGCTGGACGGTTGGCGGGCGCTGGCACATCCCCGCCACCCAGGAGCGGCTGGGACCAGGACACACCGGCAGGGGCCGCCACCGCCACACTTAAGGACAGGGCAAGCTTGAGCAAAATGGTCCGTTTCATCGGCAAACTCGTCCGGAAAATGCGCATAGCTCCCATTAACTCTGAGCCCGATTAATGAATGCTTAATGAAATGGCGTCAATGCGACGAAAATTCCACATTGAAAAACTGTCATAAAACCGCCCGTACCGTGCTTGTACCGGTGCGGGCCTAGCAGTAATGTGCCCGCGTTTGATTGCACATTTACGGCTGACCAGGGATTGGCGGCTGTTGGGAGTTCTATGCATGTTCCAGGGTTCCATGCCCGCGCTTGTCACGCCGTTCACCGAAACCGGGGCGATTGACGAGAAAGCCTTTGCCGCTCATGTCGAATGGCAGATCGCCGAAGGCAGTTCCGGTCTGGTGCCGGTCGGCACCACAGGCGAATCGCCAACCCTGACCCATGCCGAGCACAAACGGGTGGTGGAGCTGTGCATCGAAGTGGCCGCCAAGCGGGTTCCGGTGATTGCTGGTGCTGGCTCCAACAATACGATGGAAGCCATCGATCTCGCCCAGCACGCCGAAAAGGCCGGGGCTGATGCCGTGCTGGTGGTGACACCTTATTATAATAAGCCGACCCAAAAGGGGCTGATCGCGCATTTCTCGGCGATTGCCCAGGCGGTCTCCCTGCCGATCATCATCTACAATATTCCGCCGCGCTCGGTAATCGACATGAGCCCGGAAACCATGGGCAAGCTGGCCCAGGCCCATAAGACCATCGTTGGCGTCAAGGACGCCACCGGCAAGCTGGAGCGGGTTTCCGAGCAGCGGATCACCTGCGGGCGTGAGTTCATCCAGCTGTCCGGCGAGGATGCGACCGCGCTGGGCTTCAACGCCCATGGTGGGGTTGGCTGCATCTCGGTGACGGCCAATGTCGCGCCGCGCCTGTGCGCCGAGTTCCAGGCAGCGACGCTGGCCGGGGATTTCGCCAAGGCGCTTGACTATCAGGATCGGTTGATGCCGCTGCACAAGGCGATTTTCCTGGAGCCAGGTCTTTGCGGGGCGAAATATGCCCTGTCGCGGCTTGGCCGGATGGGCCGGACCGCGCGCCTGCCGCTGTTATCGACGCTGGAATCCTCGACCGAAGCGGCGATTGATGCCGCTCTTCAGCATGCTGGTCTGATGAACTGAGATCATCAATGGACGGCTGGGCCGGAGTTCACATTGGCTCCGGCTTCTTCCATTCCTGATATTGCTGTATTACATAAGGCCTACAGACCGGAGTAGTGACCCACCGGCGTTCAACAAAAACAAAAAAGCATTAGGTCGGATTGGACAGAGTTCATGGCACCCAGAGGCAGCCAGCGCACCGTAAACAAGATCGTCGCGGAAAACCGCAAGGCGCGGTTCAACTATGAGATCATCGACACCTACGAGGCCGGCATCATGCTGACCGGCACGGAGGTCAAGTCTCTGCGCGAAGGCAAGGCCAATATTGCCGAATCCTATGCTTCAGACGAGGGTGAGGAAATCTGGCTGATCAATTCGCATCTGCCGGAATATCTCCAGGCCAACCGTTTCAATCATGAACCCCGCCGTCGCCGCAAATTGCTGCTCAACAAGCGCGAGATCAACCGGCTGCGCGTTGCCATCAATCGCGAAGGCATGACGCTGGTGCCGTTGAAAATCTATTTCAACGAAAAAGGTCGCGCCAAGCTGGAACTGGCCTTGGCCAAGGGCAAGAAATTGCATGACAAGCGCCAGACCGAGAAGGAACGCGACTGGAACCGGCAGAAAAGCCGGTTGCTGAAGACGGGCTGAGATGCGTGTGAGTTGTCAAAGCGCCGCGTAGAGTTTGTCAGGGAAAAGTGGAACCCGGTTTTCCCGAAAAGACAAACGAAAACAAAAGAATCTAGAGTCTGTCTGGTTCAATTTGAACCTGACAGACTCTAGTACGGCGCTTTGACAGACACGGCGTGAGTTTTACCGCCCGTGCATCCCAATCAGGAAGGCATAGGCCGCCAGCCGGGCGCTCCGCTCCTGTTCCTGCCGGGATGAGATATCCCTTTCGTCGAGGCCGATATCGCGCAATTGATGCGCATTCAGATCGCTTATGTGGTTGCTCGGCTTTTCCCCGCCCCGGCGCAAGAAACGGCGCGTCAGAACCGAAGCGATCCAGCGATAAGCGATCGCAAAGCGGCGGGTGAAACCGCCTCTGGGGGCCTGGACAACACTGTTTTTCGTCGGATCTGTCGTGCGCATGATCTTTTCCTTTCAAGCGGGCACGAGGACAGGAGCCTACGTCTCGACGACGCAGACAAGCGATGGGTGAGGGGTGAAAAGGTGGCGGGCCGAGAGCCTTGTTCTGCTTCATGGAAACAGGGAAAATCTCCCTTTTCCTGGAAATACTCTGGCTGCCAGTGGACGCGCGAAAAATGACCGAGATGCCTCAAATCGTCCAGCGAATGTTTTGAATGACAACGATCAGCAACGCTTATGGGTTGTGTTTTATGCGCCGCTCGTGATTGAGCAACCACTGTTTGCGCCACAATCCGCCACCATAGCCGGTGAGGCTGCCATCCGCGCCGATGACGCGGTGGCATGGTATGACGATAGCGATCTGGTTTGCTCCATTTGCCCGTGCCACCGCCCGCACGGCGCTTGGACGGTCAAGGGCTGTCGCCAGCTCTGAATAGCTACAGGTCTCCCCCACTGGAATGTGCCGCAGCGCCTGCCACACATCACGCTCGAATGGCGTTCCATGTCCGGCAAGCCGGGTTTCGAATCCCCGGGTTTCGAAATCATTCGGATCGCCGCTGAAATAGCGCGCCAGTTCGGCCGCGATTTGTTCGGTCACGGCGGTTCGCCCAATTGCCACCCCGCAGCCCTGTCTTGTCTTCAGACGGTTCAGTTCCGTGGGCAGGGCAGGCCGGTCGGCAAATTCGAGCAGATGCAGCGCATGATCGTCGGCAATCGCCAGCATCGGCCCGACCGGCGTGTCGATCCAGTCAGCCTTGAGCAGGTCGAGGTCCTTCATCCTTGCCGGAGCATTGCCGAGCAATTGGGTGATGGCGGCACGAAAGCCGCTGCCGGATTCATATCCGGCCTCCATCTGCGCTTCGATCACAGCCTCGCCAGCGGCAAGGGCTTCCGTGCCAAGGCTGATCCGGCGCAGCCTTGCCATTTCGATAAAGCTCACTCCGAATCGCCGTTTGAACGCGCGCCGGACCGTGGATGGGTCATGACCGAGTGCAACGACGTCCGCTTCTTGCCAGCGACGACCGGGATCGGCGTCCAGCCGGTCGAGCAGGGTTTTCACCAGCGGATCGGCATGGCCATAGGCGAGAAGCGGCCGGCAGCGCTTGCAGGGACGAAAGCCGCCTTCAAGGCAGGCGGCGATGGTCTCTGTGAACCGGCAATTTTCCGGTTTGGGTTTGCGCGCCGTACAGGTGAAACGGCAGAAAATCCGTGTCGAGGTGACGCAGACATAGGCGAAGCCGTCATAGGACGCATCTTTGGCGACCAGTGCGGCGTAGAGGGTCTCGTCGGAAGGTTGTTTGAACAGCATGGGCAGGTTTTACGTCATTCCACCGGACGCCGCCGCCGAAAAACGGGCATGGATATGCCCGCTCTCAAAAAATATTCTGGCTGGATAACCAATTTTATTTTTATCCGGTCGTCAGGCCGCGTAGCTCTGGTGATAGGCCCCGGACCGTGGCGTATGCGCCTTCGTCCCTTGCGTCTGGAAACGGGCCAGCAGTGATGCCAGATGGTCGGATACGCCTTGCAGCGTATGGGTTGAGGCGTTGGTTTCCTCCACCATCGAGGCATTCTGCTGGGTCAACTGATCCATGCTGGAAATAGCGGCATTGATTTCACTCATCCCGGAGGCCTGCTCCTGGGCGGCCTGGGCTATCGCTGCAATATGTCCGTCCACTTCACGAACCTGATCGCTGATGGTGCGCAAGACGTCGCCCGTCTGGTTGACCAGAGCCACCCCATTGGCAACGTCTTTTGACGAGCGGTCGATCAGCGTCTTGATTTCCTTGGCGGCATTGGCGGAGCGCTGCGCCAGTTCGCGCACTTCCTGGGCGACCACAGCGAAACCCTTGCCTGCCTCGCCCGCGCGTGCGGCTTCTACCCCGGCATTCAGCGCCAGAAGGTTGGTCTGGAAGGAAATTTCGTCGATGACGCTGATGATTGAGGAAATCTTCGTCGAGCTATCCTCGATGGCGCTCATGGCCGCAACTGCATTGCCGACGATCTCGCCGGATTTGCCGGCAGCCTCTGCGGCATGGCTGGCCACCGTCTGGGCTTCCCGGCTGCGCTGCGCCGATTGCTTGGCAATCACGCTGATTTCCTCCAGCGCCGCAGCCGTCTCTTCGAGGGCGGCGGCCTGTTGTTCGGTTCGCTTGGCCATGTCGTCGGTGGCTCGGGTCAGCTCACGGGTATTGGCATTGACCTGGCCTGCCTCGTGGCTGATTTCGTCGAAAGCGCCTGCCAGGGTCGCGACGGCCTTGTTGAAATTGCCGCGCAAGGCTTCGTATTGTGGTGCAAGCGGCGTGGTGATCTGTGCCGTCAAATTGCCGTTACTCAACGCGGCCAGTGCATTGTCCAGGGCGCTCAGGGCCTGTTGCTGTTCTTCTTCGATCCTGGCGCGCTCCGCGGCAATTTTGCTGCGCTCCTCGCCCAAAGCTTCGCCATAGGTGGAAATGGCGAAATCCATATCCAGCATCGTGGCGCGGATCAGCGCGGAGATTTTTGGAATGGCGCCTTTCAAGCGGCTGCCGAACATGGTTCCACGCATCTCTGCTTCCAGCACGCCGGTGACCAGGCCCGAAAGAATCAGGCCATAGCCGTCGATATACCAACGCGGGTCGAGGCCCAGCCTTGCATGGGTGCGGCCAATCGTGGTTGCCGAGGCAACATAAGCGCCATCCAGATGGCCGGAAAGCAGATGGCTCCAATGCTTGATCTGTTTCTGTTTGGCATGTTCGATATGGCTGTCGCTGGAAAAGAACTTCGCCGCTTCCGGATGCTGTTTGGCGGTTTGGTAGAAGATGTCCAGCGTCGGACCGATGGAATGGGCAATGATCGGCTGCAAGCCGGCGACGACCTGCAGATCGCTTGCCGTCAGCTTGAGGAAAGCCATTCGCTTGTGAAGTTCGCCATTGTCATCGGTTGCATTAGTCATGAAACACCCTGGTCCACTTATCCTGTTTTAAAAATGCACGATCACCAGCCATTCAACACGGAGATCGGCACTGCGCTTTGCCATAACGCGAGGTCTCCGTTACATCCCATTTTATCCAAGGTGTTGAAGACAGGATGCAAGAGGTGGCGCCTCGAGCCTTCTGTCGCTATCCGAGGAAAAATACTCAGCCTAGAGACGCGCTATGGTTGTGTTTTCGGTCATCATTCTCCCGGTTGTGGATCCGTTAGGATCTCACCTCCCATGGAAATGTTAACGCCCAGAAATTTAACAATAGGATAATAAGGCGGTCGCCAGCGTTTATCCGCAGGAGCGGGTAAACCAAGATATTATCGCAAAAACCCTTAAAATAAGCAGAGCTTACGTTGCTGAATATCTAATAGATACAGTCGTGTCGCGATCCGCAAAGCGTCTGTCGCGTCCTGTTTGAGCCGGAATATTTTTTATCAAGAAAGCAGCTAGCAGGGCGGTTGCGTGGCAACCATCAGTTTATTTCCTTGAGCAATGCAGGAAAGGGCATGTGCCCGACCGTGCTGGAGGGGACCCTGGCTGACCCAGGGTCGTCTCATTGTGCAGCAGATATAAAGCGCTACAGCGAAACTGAGTGCGCCGTATGTGGTGCACGGCGCTGTAGGCAATTAGATCTGCGGTTCGGCCAGCATGGGTTCGACCTGGCGTATCGGCCGTTCGCTTGGATCGCGACCGATTTCAGCCTTCAACGATACGAGATCGATGAAATGATCGGCCTGGCGACGAAGATCATCGGCAATCATCGGCGGCTGGGTCGACATGGTCGAAACCACGGAAACCTTGCGGCCCTTGCGCTGAAGGGCTTCGACCAGCGTGGTAAAATCGCCGTCGCCGGAGAAGATTACCAGATGATCCACAGTTTCGGACTGTTCCATTGCATCGATGGCCAGTTCGATATCCATATTGCCCTTGACCTTGCGGCGGCCCATGGAATCGGTGAATTCCTTGGCCGGCTTGGTAATGACCTTGTAGCCGTTATAGTCCAGCCAATCGATCAGCGGGCGGATCGACGAATATTCCTGGTCTTCGATTAACGCGGTGTAATAGTAAGCGCGCAGCAGATAACCACGCTTTTGAAATGCTTTGAGCAGCTTGCGGTAATCGATATCGAAACCAAGGCTTTTGGAAGCCGCATATAAATTTGCGCCGTCTATGAAAAGCGCTATTTTTTCTCTCGGATCAAACATCCTTCAACATCCTTTGTTATATACATTAGCGCGGCATCATGTATGGCCAGCCTCGGGTTCCAACCCGACTCAATGTATTATGATTTAATCATATATGAATTATGTATCCAGCGATAGAGCATATTCCAACCGCCTGTTGATTGAATCTTTATTAGTTTCCAATTTTTTTTACAATTTCTAGGTTGAGTCTGGCTGAAACGACGCTCAGGAAAAACTTGAACTCCGGCGATAATACATGTATCCGGTCTGTCAATCCCTCAGGAATAAATATTAAAAGCCCCCAGGACTAAATAGTAAAAAGAAGGACAGACCATGGCACGCGTCACCGTGGAAGATTGCATCGACAAGGTCGATAACCGTTTCGAACTGGTTCTGCTGGCAAGCCATCGCGCCCGTCAGATCTCCCAGGGAGCCCAGATCACCATCGACCGCGACAATGACAAGAATCCCGTCGTTGCCCTGCGCGAAATCGCCGATGAAACCTTGTCGCCTGATGATCTGAAGGAAGATCTGATCCATTCCCTGCAAAAGCACGTCGAAGTCGACGAGCCGGAACAGGATGCTGCCTCCGTTGCCGAAGGCCAGCTGACCAGCGGCTCGCAAGACGAGGACGAAATGCCGGAAACCGTTGCCTTCGACCAGATGTCGGAAGAAGAGCTGCTGGCCGGCATCGAGGGCCTTGTCCCGCCGGAAAAGAGCGACGATTACTGATTGCCGAAGTCTCAAGATCGGCGTACCGGTCTTGAGGTGGTCCGATCTTTCAAACTCTCTGTGCGTCAATCGGAAGGTTGGCGCGCTTTTTCTTTTGAGAGTGCGTCCTCGACCAGCGTTCTTGTGGCCTGTTTTTCGATTGATGGAGTAGCTTTGGCATGATGCGGCAGTATGAGCTCGTGGAGCGGGTACAGAAGTACAAGCCCGACGCCAACGAAGCATTGCTCAACAAGGCCTATGTCTACGCCATGCAGAAACATGGCCAGCAGAAGCGAGCCAGCGGCGATCCCTATATTTCCCATCCGCTGGAAGTGGCCGCCATCCTCACCGAAATGCATCTGGACGAGTCGACCATCGCGGTTGCCCTCCTGCATGACACGATTGAGGATACCACGGCGACCAGGGCCGAAATCGACGAATTGTTCGGCGAGGATATCGGCCGGCTCGTCGAAGGCCTGACCAAGCTCAAGAAACTCGACCTTGTCACGAAGAAAGCCAAGCAGGCCGAAAACCTGCGCAAGCTGTTGCTGGCGATTTCCGACGATGTGCGGGTTCTGCTGGTCAAGCTGGCCGATCGCCTGCACAATATGCGCACGCTGGAGCATATGCGCCCCGACAAGCGCGCCCGGATTTCCGAGGAAACCATGGAAATCTATGCGCCGCTGGCCGGTCGCATGGGCATGCAGGACATGCGCGACGAGCTGGAGGATCTGTCCTTCCGCTATATCAATCCCGAAGCTTACGAGACTGTTACAAAGCGGCTGGAAGAGCTTTCCCGACGCAATGAAGGCCTGATCAAGAAGATCGAAGACGAATTGAGCGAACTGTTGGTCGCCAATGGCCTGCTCCAGGCGTCGGTGAAGGGGCGCCAGAAGAAACCCTATTCGGTGTTTCGCAAGATGCAGTCCAAATCGCTGTCCTTCGAGCAGCTTTCGGATGTCTATGGCTTTCGCATCCTGGTCGATGGCGTTGCGGCCTGCTATCGGGCGCTCGGCATTGTCCATACCCGCTGGCGGGTGGTGCCTGGCCGGTTCAAGGACTATATCTCGACGCCGAAGCAGAACGATTACCGGTCGCTGCACACCACCATCGTCGGCCCGTCGCGCCAGCGTATCGAGTTGCAGATTCGCACCCACCGCATGCATGAAATCGCCGAGTACGGCATCGCCGCCCACGCGCTTTACAAGGATGGTGAGGGCGGTGGCGAAGGCGAGTTGCTGTCACGCGAAAGCAATGCCTATTCCTGGCTGCGCCATACCATCGAGGCTCTGGCGGAAGCCAACAATCCGGAAGAGTTTCTTGAGCACACCAAGCTGGAACTGTTCCAGGACCAGGTCTTCTGTTTCACTCCGAAGGGCAAGTTGATCGCCCTGCCGCGCGGCGCCACGCCGATCGACTTTGCCTATGCCGTTCATACCAATATTGGCGATACCACCGTCGGCGCCAAGATCAACGGCCGGATCATGCCGCTGGTCACCCGCCTGGCCAATGGCGATGAGGTGGAGATCATCCGCTCCGGCGTGCAGGTGCCGCCGGCGGCCTGGGAAGAGATCGTCGTCACGGGCAAGGCCCGCGCCGCCATCCGCCGCGCCACCCGAATGGCGATCCGTAAGCAATATTCCGGCCTTGGCTACCGAATCCTCGAGCGCACGTTCGAGCGTGCCGCCAAGACGTTTTCCCGCGAGATCCTGAAACCGGTTCTGCACAGGCTGGGCCATAAGGATGTCGAGGATGCCATAGCGGCAGTCGGGCGCGGCGAAGTGTCTTCGCTCGATGTGCTGCGCGCCGTTTTCCCCGATTATCAGGACGAGCGCGTTACGGTAAAGCCCGCCATGGATGATGGCTGGTTCAACATGCGCTCAGCCAGCGGCATGATGTTCAAGCTGCCGCAAGGCAAGAAGGTAACTGACGCCGCAAAGCCCACCGATGGCAGTCTTGCGGAGGAGTTGGATCCGCTGCCGATCCGAGGGCTTGCTGGTAATCTCGAAGTGCATTTCTCCGCAGCCGGTGCCGTTCCCGGCGACCGGATTGTCGGCATCATGGAAGACGGCAAGGGGATCATCATCTATCCGATCCAGGCGTCTGCCTTGCAGAAATATGATGACGAGCCGGAACGCTGGATCGATGTCCGCTGGGATCTGGACGAGGCGAACAAATCGCGCTTCCATTCCCGCATCCTGATCAATGCCATCAACGAGCCGGGTACGTTGGCCAAGGTGGCGCAGCTGATTGCCGGGCTGGACATTAATATCCGGCTTCTGTCCATGATGCGCGTCGCTGCCGATTTCACCGAAATGGCCTTCGATCTGGATGTCTGGGATCTGCGCCAGCTCAACCAGCTTTTGTCCCAGCTAAAGGAGCTGGATTGCGTGGCAACCGCCAAGCGGGTCTATGACTGAGGCTTGGATTGCCGACTTCGATTGAAATTATGCTGCCGATACAAAGCGGTACAGCGTCATAGGTGTGTTTTATGACATGCACGGCACTGTAAATGCTTACTGTCCGCTTCGGCGGTGCTGCCAATGTTTTGACATCGGAGCCTTGTTTCTGATCAAATTTCGTGCAGTTTCTGGCTAAATTCCACGGTTTTTAACGATGCCATGCATTTTGAGCATGGCTGGCAACGCACCTTGTCTCTGGTTCTTTGTGCAGTGCACTCGTATATTGAGGTCATCGAAACAAACACAGAGAGATAAGACAATGTTTGGTCCTATTCGCAAATTTGCCCGCGCCCTGCGCGTCCCGACTGCCCAGGAACGTGAAATGGCTTATCTGAACGCTGCCCATGACCGCCTCGACCTGGAATATCGCCAGCGCGAAATCGATGGTGGCCTGTTCCGTCGCATCCGTTAATCGCTATACGCCGGGCGCATGGCTGACCTGTGAAATCAGCTGTGCCGGGTGAGGCGAATTGGATGTTGAGAAAAAAGGTTGCGGTCTTGCCGGGGCTTGTGAATAAAGACGTTGCATCAAGCCACGTCGTGTAATGCCAGCGACGTCTTGTAATAATGGCCATCACGAATGGCCTTCCTGATACGGGACCATCGTCTTTGGGTGGTCTCGCCGACGAACGCGATGCGTTCGGGTGCTGGCAAATTTCAAAATTACATTTCTGATGTTTTCTGGGGGCATGCGTTTGCATCCTTGTCCGTTGTTCATCTTGGCTGCTATTTATCTGGGATTGCCCGGTTTCACGGCTGCACATCGGCAGCACTGTGATGAAGACCGATCCCCAGCTATGCCGCTTCTTTCCCGTTAAAGTTCGTTTCTCAACGATAATTGTCTGATCCGTGTGCGTTCCTGTCGTGTTATCGGGACGCAAGCGCGTGATGCAACGGTTTTGCCGTTGCCGGGTCGGCATGAAACGACTAGAGAAACGTCAGACTGACGAATTATGAAAGAGACCGGCGTGACGGATAAAGTCGAAAAGAAGCAGAATGCCCTTTGGGAGAACATCAAGGTCATCATTCAGGCGCTGGTGCTTGCCATGGTGATCCGCACCGTGCTGTTCCAGCCTTTCACCATTCCGTCCGGCTCGATGATGCCGACACTGCTGGTGGGTGATTATATCTTCGTCAACAAGTTCTCCTACGGCTATTCGAAATATTCGCTGCCTTTTTCCCTCGATCTGTTCTCCGGCCGTATTCTGGCGAGTGAGCCCAAGCGAGGCGATGTCGTCGTCTTCCGCTTTCCGCCCAATCCTGACATCGATTATATCAAGCGCCTTGTCGGCCTGCCGGGCGACCGTATCCAGGTGACGGATGGCGTGTTGCTGGTGAACGGCAAGCCGATACCCAAAGTGCCGGACGGAACCTTTACCTCCGATTATCGGATGGATGCCGGGCGCGACGTTCCGGTCTTCCGCGAAACGCTTGATAATGGCGTCAATTACGACACGCTGGATGAAATCCAGAATTCAGCTGGCGATAATACCCGCGAATTCACCGTTCCCGCCGGTCATTACTTCATGATGGGCGACAACCGCGATAATTCCGCTGATAGTCGCTTCGACGTGGGCATGGTTCCGGCTGAAAATCTGGTCGGCCGTGCCTCGGTGATCTTCTTCTCGCTTGGCAACAACACGTCCTTCCGTGAAATTTGGAAATGGCCGTCCAATATGCGGTGGGATCGTTTGTTCAAGGCTGTTCAATGAAGGCTCCCAAGGCCCTGAGCGCTGAGGAACGCGAGAAAGTGGAGGCCGTTATCGGCTACCGCTTTATCGGCAAGGAACGGCTGGATAAGGCGCTGACCCATTCCAGTGCCAGGCCTGCTAAAGGTAGCGATTATGAGCGCCTGGAATTCCTGGGCGACCGGGTGCTTGGCCTTTGCGTGGCCGAGCATTTGTTCAAGGTGTTTCGCGCTGCCACCGAAGGCGAATTGTCGGTGCGGCTGAACCAACTGGTCAGCGCAGAGACCTGTGCGGCGGTGGCCGATGAAATCCAGCTGCATCGCTATATCCGTACCGGTGCCGACGTCAAAAAGCTGACCGACAAGAACATGCTGAATGTGCGGGCCGATGTGGTAGAAAGCCTGATTGCCGCCATTTATCTCGATGCCGGGCTGGAAGCGGCGCGTGCCTTCGTGTTGAAGTTCTGGGCTGAACGCGCCTCCCGGCAGGATGCAGGCCGGCGTGACGCCAAGACCGAGCTACAGGAATGGGCACACGCGAAATTTGCCGTGACACCGGTCTATCGGGTTGCAGACCGCTCCGGACCGGATCATGATCCCAGCTTCACGGTAACGGTGGAAATCGGCAAGCTGGAGCCGGAAACCGGAATTGACCGGTCTAAGCGCGCCGCCGAACAAGCGGCGGCGACCCGGTTGCTGGAAAGAGAAGGCGTGTGGACGAGATCCGCCGCCTCAGATTGATTGGATGACAATGACCGAGCATGAAAACCAACCGGCTGGCGATGGCCAGATCGCTGACACTGTTGCGGGTACCGTGGCCGAAGATGCGGCTGCTGTTCGTCCGACCCATTCCGGCTTCGTTGCCCTGATCGGTCCCACCAATGCCGGCAAGTCGACCCTGGTGAACCGGTTCGTCGGTGCCAAGGTGTCGATCGTCAGCCACAAGGTACAGACGACACGCGCCGTCATGCGCGGCATCGCCATCCATAACAATGCCCAGATCGTCTTCATGGACACGCCCGGCATTTTCAAGCCACGCCGCAAGCTGGACCGCGCCATGGTGACATCCGCCTGGGGCGGCGCCAAGGACGCAGACGTGATCCTGCTGTTGATCGACAGTGAACGCGGATTGCGCGGCGATGGCGAAGCCATTCTGGAAGCGCTGAAGGATGTGCATCAGCCGAAAATCCTGGTGCTGAACAAGATCGACCAGGTGCGTCATGAAGATCTGCTGAAATTGGCCTCGACGGCCAACGAGGCGGTGAAGTTTGAGCGCACCTTCATGATCTCGGCCACCAACGGTTCCGGTTGCCAGGACGTGATGGATTATCTGGCCGATTACCTGCCGGAAGGCCCCTGGTACTATCCGGAGGATCAGATTTCCGATCTGCCGATGCGCCAACTGGCGGCGGAAATCACCCGTGAAAAACTCTTCCTGCGCCTGCATCAGGAATTGCCCTATTCTTCTCATGTCGAAACTGAGAAATGGGAAGAGCGCAAGGACGGCTCGGTCAGGATCGAGCAGGTGATTTATGTCGAGCGCGACAGCCAGAAGAAGATCGTGCTCGGCAAGAATGGCGATGCCATCAAATCGATCTCCACCAGTTCGCGCAAGGAAATGTCGGAAATTCTCGAACAGACGGTTCATCTGTTCCTGTTCGTGAAAGTCCGTGAAAACTGGGGCAATGATCCAGAACGTTTCCGCGAAATGGGCCTGGAGTTTCCGAGGGACTAACCGCTCGCCCTACACCTTGATCCGGTTGGCGATGAACTTTGAAATCGACGGGCCGAGCGCCAGGATCATCAGGAAGCGTGCCGTTTGCAGGGCCAGCACGAAGGGCAGGTCCACATGGGTGGTGGCGGCAATGATCGCCACCGAATCCAGCCCGCCCGGGCTGGTGGCGAGATAGGCGGTCAGCGGATCGACGCCCAGCAGATACCACAACAGAAAAGCCAGACAGCCGCCAAAGGAAATCAGAATAAGGATCGACAGGGCAACCTGCGGTGCTGCCTTGGCGGCATGCAGCAAAAGACGGCGGCTGAAGGCCAGCCCGATGCGCCACCCGACCATGGCATAGGCCACCGCCAGCAGCCAGAGCGGCAGTTCGATCTTCACCAATCCGAAAGAATTCAGCACGGCCATGACCAGCATTGGCACCAGCATCGTGCCTGCCGGGATTTTCAGATAGTGACCGGCGGCAGTGGCCGCAGCGGTAATCGCCAGCGTCAGGGCCAGAGCTTGGCCGTCAATATCAGGAAAAAACACCAGCGGCGGCGGCTCGGCTCCGGCTATATTGAAGACGAAGGCCGCCATGGCCGCCGCCGCCGAGGCCACGCAGACCACCCGAAGATACTGCATGAAGGCAACCAGCCGCGTATCGGCGCCGTAAGCTTCGGCCATCAGCACCATAGCCGAGGCCGCTCCGGCGGAACTGCCCCAGACCGCTGTGGTCCCCGGCAGAACTTGGCGCTTCGCCATGATGTAGCCGAGCAGCGAGCTGAGCGCGATTACCGACAGCGTGGCGCCGATAAACAGCGGCCAATCCTGCAAGAACCGCCGCAGGATATCGCCATTCAGCGATTCGGCGATCATGCAGCCCACCAGAGCCTGGGCGGCGATATAGGGTGGGCGCGGCAGGGAAAGCCTTGCGCCATTAGTGGCAAACACGATCGCGGCAATCATCGGCCCAAGCAGAAGCGCTGCCGGGAAGCGGACATATTCCAAAGCCCCAGCCACCAGCAGCGACAAGAGCAGCAGCAGTCCCCATTTGAGCGCGGATGGAAGCGCTGTCAGCCGGCCATCGCCCAAGGCGGGTTCGGTGTTTTTCGTGTCCATTGGGGTCATGTCATGCCGTCTTGCGGGATCTGAACCAGGGATACGGCGCTGAAGTGAAGCATGCCGCAGGTTGAAAGGCCTGGTTGCTGTATAGGGCCATCTTCCTGTTTGCGCCATGCAAAATTCTGGCATGCCAGCTATGCTGCCTGATTGCCAAAAGACATGCTGGTTCGGAAGCGTATATAGGGAATATCCAGATTTTTTACGGGCGAAAATCATCGCTCTGGTATAAAAACAATCTATGGAATGGACCGATCAGGCAATTGTGTTGGGTGTGCGCAGGCATGGCGAAACCAGCGTCATTGCCGAAATGATGACGCTGGCGCGGGGCCGACATCTCGGTCTGGTGCGGGGTGGGCGATCACGCACCATGCAGCCGGTGTTGCAGCCGGGCAATGTCGTGGAAGTCACCTGGCGGGCGCGGCTGGAAGAGCATCTGGGCGATTTCCGCGTCGAGCCTTTGCAATTGCGAGCCGGTCATCTGATGAGTTCGGCCACGGCGGTCTATGGCGTGCAGGCGTTGGCGGCTCTGCTGCGGCTGTTGCCGGAGCGGGAGCCGCATGGGCATCTGTATGAAGCGATGAACATCATTCTCGATCATCTGCATGAGCCAGCGTCGGCAGGTGAATTGTTCATCCGCTTTGAACTGGCAATCCTGAACGATCTTGGTTTCGGTCTGGACCTGACAGCCTGCGCGGCCACAGGCGGGCGTCAGGATCTGGTTTTCGTGTCGCCGAAGACGGGCAGGGCGGTTTCCCACGCCGCCGGTCTGCCCTATGCGGATCGACTTCTATCCCTTCCGGTTTTTCTGCAACCGGAGCCGTTAGTCGGTAAAGGCAAACAGGCGGATGCGCATGCCCTGCAACAGGCGTTCAGCCTGACCGGCTATTTTCTGCAAAGGCATGTTTATGAACCGCGCGGGCTCACGGCTGGAGCCGCGCGCGATGGTTTCTGTCAGGCGGCGCTGAAAGCCTTGGAGACGCCGGATGAGATCGCGCTCGGTGGAGCGGCTCCGAAACCGGTGAGGGTACCATAGGCATTCTCATCGGATTTTTTCATATGCGTGCGGATGGCGCGTTGCAGTTCAGTGACATTGCTATAAACGCCGCCATCCAGATCGATGACTGGGAATTTCACGGCGATAAATTTGATCCGGTTGCCTTCCGGGACGCTTATTCCAACCGGCACACCGGCATATTCGATAACTTGTTTTTCCATAGTCATATCCCCGCCCGCTTTGATACGCAGGCCAATAGTCGATCAATTGTGGTGTCTTGTTTTAAGAACGCGTCACATTCGACAGCAAATGAAAGACATCATTATAACGCCTCTCACGCCAAGCGGGCATAGATGCGAGGAGCGCGCCGCATGGTGCGATAGTCTGCGCATATGCTTTACCTCCTTGCCAGGGAGCCGGTTATGGAACCGGCTCTACATTGAACACGTGCCGATCGATGTCCTGTCCGATTGACAGATCTTGGTAGCGTGTATCACCACCTTGTCGACAGCGTTGAAGGTAAGATCAATGGGTCGATCCGTCAATGGCGCTCTAATCAAAAACAAAATATATTTTTGTGATCGGTTGAATATGAAGGTTTCATGGCAAAATGAATCCCACATGCCCCATTTTGGAAAATAGCGTTCGCATTGCGGCAAAATCTGCGCAGTCGCAAAAAACCAGGAAAAATTCCCGTTAAAATTGAAGTATTGGATTTCTATGCAAGATATCTGTCGGTTAAGAGAACCGTTTACCGACGTTTCCTAAGTTCGATACCTTCCGGTCGCCTTTCCAGCACCTCGACAATATCGCCAAGGCGCAGTGTGCCAATGGCGCGGGGAACAGCGTTCCAGCCGAATAGCGGACCGGGAACGCGCTTGTTGCCTGACATTCGAAGCCGTCCCATGGCAGCGAGCGGTGAGGGGCCGGAGCGCGATCCAGTCTTTTGATCCTGTGTTGTCATGATACAGCGGGCGCAGGGCTTGACGAGATCGAAGCGCAATCCGCCAATGGCGATACTGGCCCATTGGTCTTCCTCCCAGGGCAGTGCGCCGTCGATGACGATATTGGGCCGAAAGCGGTCCATGGCAACCATGCCTTCCCCATGGGATTCCATATCGGCATTCAGCGCGTCGAGCGAGGCTGTCGTGGTGATCAACACCTGATAGCCATCGGCAAAGGTGACGGGCGTGTCCGGTCCGGCCCAGTCTGCATTGGCGAGGCGCGATGCCCGTTCATCGAAGAGCACCAGTTCGAGCGGCCTGCCGAACCATTGCGACAAGGTGTCGTTGATGGCGGGATCCGCCAAGGCCGAATCAACCAATGACCGCCAGACCGTGACCGGCTTGCGGGTGCTAAAACTCCCAAGGGGCATGCTGATGTTTCTGCTATCATCGAGTCGCAGGTATAAAACTGCGTCATCCAGCCGAACGTCCAGCTGCGCCAGTTCCGGCAACTCTCGTTGGGTGACGAAATGCCCCGAGGGCTCAACCAGCATCAACTGGCGGTCGAGGCTAAGACCCTCGGGACGAATGTCGGCTTGGCCCAGGGCAATGCCCCGCGCGCTTTTCAAAGGATAGATGCAAAGGGTGGAGAGAAACATCGGATTAGGCTGTAGTGACAAATTAACGACTGGGATTCCCTTTCCGTCGCAAATCAGATTCAACGCTAACTTTTGGAGGTTTAGCGATGGATGGTGAGGTTCTCCGAGATGACCAGTGGGAGCGTTTGAAACCGTTTGTTCCCGGCGGTCGTAAAGGTAAACGCGGCCCACGCAGCGACGGTCGGCGGTTCTTTGATGCGATTTTATGGCTTGCCCGGTCTGGAGCCCGCTGGCGAGATCTGCCGGAAGACCGCTTCGGCTCTTATCAGGCAGTCAAACGGCGTTACTATCGTTGGATCGAGCAGGGCATTTTCGACGAGATTTTCGAGGCCGTCGCTGCGGACCCGGATTTGGAGTGGCTGTCCATCGACGCCACTGTGATCCGGGCTCAGGCGCAAGCCGCTGGCGGACGCCGAAAAAGGGGGGACCGCAAGCCCAGGCTCTCGGTCGCTCCAGAGGTGGATTTGGCTGCAAAATCCATGCGGTCGTTGATGCGCTAGGGTTGCCGGTTCGTTTTCAACTCGGGCCCGGACAGCAAAATGACATGGCTCCAGCCTGCGACCTCGTTCGGGGACTGCCAGCTCAAAAGGTGCTTGCAGACCGTGCCTATGATGCCGATCATCTGCACGATGTCATTCTCGAACAAGGCGGTGAACCGGTCATTCCGCCGCGACGGCATCGCAAGTACCAGCATGCCTATGATCGCATCGCTTACAGGCAGAGATGGGGTATTGAGAGCTTCTTTGCCAAGCTCAAGCAGTGGCGGCGTATCGCCACGCGATATGACAAACTCGCCGCCAACTTTCTCGGGTTCATTAAGCTCGCCAGCATAATGCTATGGATCAATTGATTAAATTGTCACTACAGCCTAGATCTCCTCAAGAAAATCGCTGAAAATTGCCTGTAGGCGGGTATGGCGCTCGTGCGCCATGTGTTGTCCGGTCGGGGTCTGGAAGCCATCCGCCAGCTTGAAAAGCTTGGTCTGAAAATGGTCGATGGCAAAGCGCTTGTCGTCCAGTGGGCGATGTAAAGCCTTCGGATCGCTTGGATCGTAAAGCCCGGAGCCTAGCCGCCCGGCAATGTAGAAACAGCGCGCCGCCCCGACCACTCCGATGGCATCCAGCCGGTCGGCGTCTTGCAGGATCTTTGCTTCCAGCGTTTCGGGTGCAAGATTGGCCGAAAAACTATGGGTGAGAATTGCGTGGGAGACCGCTTGGACTCTGCTCGTTGGCCATTGTCTGTCGTTAGCCAAGATGGCTTCAGCTTGCTTTGCGGCAAGGCGGGACGCATCCGCTCGGTTGGGCGCGTTCTTTTCCATGGAAACGCAATCGTGCAGCAGAACGGCTGCGGCAAGAACCTGACTGTCGCCGCCTTCGACGGCATGAATGCGCATGGCGTTTTTGAACACGCGCAAAATATGGGCGGCGTCATGCGAGCCGTCATTACCCTCAGTGGCATGCGGCAGGAGCCATTTGGCAAGATCGTCATGAGGGGCAAAGGCTGTGGCGATCATCGGGGCATCTTCTCGCAGGGAATCACTTGGTTCTGCTGTATCATTGCCCAAATCCACTGAGATTGAAGGATAAATCCACCCTCAAAATCGCATGATTTTGCCCTGGCCTTCGCAGAGTGGAAAAGCGGTACGCAAGGACGCAAATTTCCGTGATCCCGCGCGGCAACAACTGAGCGTTTTTCAACTCAACCTCTAGAAAACCCCAGATTTCTAGGGAAATCATCCGGCCCATATAAATTATCACCTATAACAATTGCCTTTTGACTAAGGCCCCCAAATCACGATAGGCATCGCGTAGCGCCGTCCTGTCTCGCGTTTAAATGGCGCTATAAAAATAGAAACAACCTAGACAGGGGTTTTCAATGACGAGCGTTTCTTCAGCGTCTCTTTCGTCGGTGTCGTCTTACAACGTCGGCTCGACATCCAGCTTGGACACCAATAGCGATGGTGTCGTTTCTGCGGAAGAACAATCCGCGGGATCTACCCGGACCCAGGACCCAACCGTTTTGAGCGATAGTGCCGCCAACAGCACATCCTCGCAGCTTTCCAGTGATATGATGGCCATGGTTCTGGCCCGTGGCGACAGCTCTTCTACCGACCAGAATGCAACCAAGTCCATCGACACAGATAGCGATGGAAAAGTAACCCAGGAAGAATTTGTCAACGCACGTCCGGAGGGTGCGTCGGAGGAAGATTCGACCAAGATGTTTGAGGCCATTGACTCGGAAGATGCTGGCTATGTGACCGAAGACCAGCTGCAGTCCGAGACTAAAATGCCACCTCCGATGATGATGGGCGGTATGGGCGACATGCAGAGCCTTAGCAGCATGATGTCCGGTGACAGCAGTGGTAGTGAAGACAGCATGTCCATGGATGACGTGTTCAGTCAGATGAGCTCGGTTATCAATGCCTATCGTTCCGCTGGCGGCACCGCCGACGAAACCGATACGACCGGACAAACCGCCGCTGCCTGACGGGTCGCTATCGCACCCGACTATCCCGGTGCAGGACTTTGGAGCTCATCGTTCTAGGACTGAGACTGGGAGATCGTTTTATCAGCCATGAGGCTGAATGCTGCCCTGAAGGGCCGCTACTTGCAAACAAACGGCATGGAGACATGATGCCTATGCCGATTGAACCCGCTTCAAACTTTACCAATCTATCCCTTTTTTATCCCATTCAATGCTGATTTATAGATCCCTCGGATCGAGCCCATCCGTATCAAGCGGAGCTGGAGACCGGATCGGCTGCAAAAATTGGCAGCACAAATGGCGTATTGCCATCAGCGTCCAGACCACGGCCTAGCTTTTTCATCGCCGCAACGAAGCGCCCCCCGCGTGAAAGCAGACTATCGGCAATCTCCACCATCCGGATATTGGGCGTCGCAAAAGGCGATGCGGCCCGTAAGCCTTGCGCCAACGCCTCATCGTCCTGTTCGGGATGCAAGGCGAGGCTGGCAATCAAGGCTGCGGCTGGAGAGCGTGATACCCCCATCCAGCAATGGATCAGCAGCGGCGCAGTCTGGTCCCAATCCCTCACGAAATGAATGATCTGTTCCACATGCACGTCTTGCGGGGCGATGAGATCACCTCTGCCTGCAAAGGTAATGTCGTTCAGCGCAAGCGTAAGATGGCGATCCGGTGAAATCACTGCGGGGCGATGAAAATCCTGGCCCTTGGCCAGCAGGCTAATCATTTCTTTCGCCTTGTGGCGCACCGCCATTTCGGCAAGGCGAGCCAGCGGGCTGACGACGAAATAGCTCATGGCGCACCCGTAGCGGTTTTTTTGTGATTTTCCGCCTCTCGAAGTCGCTCGATGGCGTCGAAACGCTCCGCGAATTGCCGCTGGGCTTCAATGGCTGGCATAGGGGCAAGTGGCAGCATGTCGGCGGTAATATGGCGCGGTTGGCCGAAGATTCGCACGGCTTCCGTGTTGGTAAATCCCGCAAGCTCGGTGGCCTCGAAATAGGCGGCGATGCTATCGGCTTTCTTGATCAGGCTTTTCAGGCTGGCCGTGGGATGCGAGGGCAAGCCAAATCGCAGATGGATGGCCGCCTCCAGCCGCTTTTCGACCAGCTTATAGCCGCCGCCCACCACCGCCTTGAAGGGCGAAATCATATCGCCGATCACATATTCCGGCGCATCGTGCAGCAAGGCCATTTGCAGGTCGTTGGCGCTGTATTTGCTATTGCAGCGGCGAAAGATCTCTTCGACCACAAGGCTGTGTTGGGCAACGGAAAAGGCATGGTCGCCAATCGTCTGGCCATTCCAGCGGGCGACGCGGGCCAGGCCATGGGCAATATCGGAAAGCTCGACATCAAGCGGCGAAGGGTCGAGAAGATCGAGACGACGGCCCGACAGCATCCGTTGCCAGGCCCGCGCCGATATCGGAGGAGGGACGACGGGCATGTCAGTCTTCGTCTGACGCGGCAGGAAAATCCAGACCGGTCCAGGCGGGCAGGTGCAGACGCACAGCCTGATCGCCGGCCAGAATAGGCGTGCCATTTGTTATCGCATCGCCAGTGCGGTCGATGCGGACGATCGCCAATCCCATGTTGTCCAAGATGGTGCCGAGTGTGCCAAGCGGCTTACCATCGGCACGAAGCTCGGTGCCGGTCGCGGGTAGGGCAGTGTCAGCGGAAACGATGGCGATCCGGCGGCGGGCCATCTTACGGTGATGCATACGCGACACCACTTCCTGCCCGACATAACAGCCCTTCTTGAAGGAGACGCCGCCATTGAGATCAAGCAGCACGTCGTGCGGATAGGCATCCTGAAGCGGATAGTCGAGCCCCGCTTCTGCCACCCCGGCTTTGATTCGCAATGCTGTATAGAGCCGGACATCACCCCCAGCCGAGTTGACGCGACCCGGCACGCGCCAGACCGTGTCGCTGGCAGCGGTGAAACGACGATCCTGAAAAGCGGATTCAGTCGGCGCCTCGTCCCAAATCACTGTGACACCGGTAAATTCAGCGGCGGTAAGGGTCACGGCGGCGCGCAGCTTGTAGAGTGTCAAACGGCGCAGCAGGGCCTCTTGTTCGTCAGATGCTACCTCCAGCAGATAGCCATCGGCCAGCGGATAGACCAGCATGTCAAACAGGATCTTGCCCTGGGGTGTCAGCAACGCCGAGGGCGCGGCTTGTCCAGGTTCGATAAGGCCGAGATCTGCTGTCAGCAAATTGTTGAGAAAATGCGCGGCCTCTGCTCCAGCCACCTTTAGAAAAGCCCGGTTTTCAAGAAAAACGGCTGGCATGAGACGATCCAATCACATCTTGCGAAACCACGGCAGTATTAGGCGAGGTCGTGGATTGCATATTTTTCTCTTCAGCAAATTGATTGCCGCAAGGTCAAATAGGCTAGAGGCTGCCTGGCTCAAACTGAACCCGGCAACCTCTCGTGACCTATGACATCATTTGCCTTGTTGGGAAACGCGGGGCCCACTTTTCCAAGGCAAGCACGCGTCCATCAATCGCCTGCCGTGAAGAATTTCCATTTTCCATCGGGTGCAATGCCGATGCGGAAGAAATTGTAATTGCCAACTTCCAGCATGTTTTCAAAATCGCCCGCTGTCACCAGCCGCAGCAATTCCACTTTTTCCGGTGGGGTCAGCGTTGTCAGCGGCTTTTCGGCAAAATACGGCCAGACATAGGCTTCCTCCGGGGTTCCGGCATTGACATGCACGAAGCCGGTCGACAGCACGTCCAGCATGATGGCCAGGACTTCGAGGCCATCGGGATCGCCAGAAACGCTCTTGATCGTTTGGATCGGGTCGCCATTGTCATTGCCAAGTGCCAGCGCGGTCGGATCGTTGCCGCCTGCCAGAAGCGCGCGTAACCGTTCCGGGTCGCCGGAGGCTGCGGCTTCCACCAGCTTCTCGCGCAGTTTGCGCACGGGTTCGGGGGCCTTGCTAATATCGTAGATCACCTCAACAGGCGTGTGGGGTGCCGCTTCGGCAGTCGCTGCCTTCGCCTTGTCGGCGGGGGTTGCCTGCTGTGGTTCGGTGCTGGGCGCGCTCTTCGGATCGGAGGTGCTATCGGTTGGCAGGCCCGGCTGCTGGCCGGTTTGCGGTTGCTGTCCCTGCTGCGCCGCATCCTTGGCGCCGCCCTGCAATTCCGACAGAGCGAAACTGCTGCCCGGCAGAGCGACAACGGCAATACTTGCCATCCAGCCGCAGACCAGCATTGTTTTTACATTGTTCTTGAGACCGGTTGCCTTTGCTCCGGTCTGGCATGCCTTGCGCATCTTCTTGCCTCTGAAACTTACTGAACACTTCGCTTGGGAGAAAACTCACCGGCCAGCATACGGGCGCGCAAAGACTCCAACATGGCTTCCGCACCATCTTCACCATGAATGCGGATGGTTTCGCGCATGGCCAGTGCAATGGCCGCATCGGCGATGATTTCCGGTTCGATACCGTCAGCCATGCCGTCGGCCCAGGCCTCGTTCTGATATTCGAGGGCAGCCTGCATCTTTTCATGAACGATCATGTCGTCAATCTCGTTGCGGCGTGGTTCCATTCTGCATGTCCTCGAAGCGATACTTACTCAGCTGTTAACGACTCTATCAGTGTTTTATCAAAACGACACGGGCGAATGCTAAATCGGATGAATTATTGGTTAATTTCCAAAGCGCGCCGTCATTTCCCGAACAAGTGTTGCGCCTTCAGCACGATACTGGCTTTCTGCCACCCGAGCGGCAGAAGTGCAAGAGGGATGGACTGCGGCAAAGGCCCGATAACCACGGTTATAGGCGGCTGTCAGCACCTGTTTGCGGGCCGGTTCAGTGCCTGCATCGAGCGCGATGAGCTTTTCGGCGACAGCCCGCCATTGCTGCTCCGGTTGGCCCGCGCAGAGATTGCGCAGATAGGTCACGGTCCCCAGGATTTCCGAGAGCCGATTCAACTGTCCGTCATAGGGCGTTGCCTGTTGCGCAGGCGTTGCAGCCTCGCTGGGCAGCTTTGCTGGAGGCGCAACACTTGCCGCTGCGGCAATTCCCGCCATGAGGACGGATAGGGTAGAAAGTGCGGAAAAAAACAGTATTCGTCGGGTCATGCATATCCATGGCATATCCGGCAGATTAGCCGGGATTGACTTCAACCTTATCACGATTCCCGCCTTCGTTTACGCTGCTTTACCGCAAGCCACCAGCTTTTCCACGCAGTCGCGCACGCTCGGTGGCACGGGCAGATCCCGGATTTCCACCGGGCTAAACCAGCCCAGCGCTGCGGCATCGCTTTGGGCGACTGCCGCCGCCGCCGGGTCGTCCAGGGTGACGAGGAAAACGGAAAGCCGGAAGTGATGGTGACTGGGGCCGCCCGGGTCGGGGTAGAGGTCGTAGCTGGCAAACAGACTGGGCGCATGGGCCGACAACCCTGTTTCCTCATTGAGCTCACGCAAAGCGGTCTCTTCCGGTGTTTCGCCGGGTTCGCCACGCCCGCCGGGAAAGGCGTAGAGATCGGCGGCTGGCGGCTTTGACCGCTTGACCAACAGCAGCTTGCCTTGGCGGATCACGATGGCGGAGGAGGCGGGGGCGAAAAAAACCGGGACGGGTTGCTCGGTCATACGGTGCTCGTTCTGTTTGCTGACCCGATGCATCAGGCAGCCGTTATAAGGTCGCTTGACGATAGGCTCTGTGACTGCGAAGACAAGTGCATGTGTGGACGTTTTGCCCTGACCGTGACACCGGATGAAATCGTGGAGGCATTTGGTCTGCACGAACTCGAGGCTTTTCCGCCCCGGTTTAATATTGCTCCGACCCAGCCGATCCTGACTGTTGGCAATGGCGAGGTGCCGATGATGGGCAGTAACCTGCCAAGCAGGCGGGCGCTGCTGGTGCGCTGGGGTTTTCTGCCCGGCTGGGTGAAAGATCCAAGTGATTTTCCACTGCTGATCAATGCGCGTTCTGAGACGGCGGAAACCAAGGCATCTTTTCGCGGCGCCATGCGCCATCGCCGTGTTTTGATCCCGGCCTCCGGCTTTTACGAATGGTATCGGCCAGCAAAAGAAAGCGGTGAAAAACCGCAGGCTTATTGGATCCGCCCCACCCAGGGCGGTATTGTCGCTTTCGGGGGACTGGTCGAAACCTTTGCCGCCGCCGATGGATCTGAAATCGATACCGGTGCCATCCTGACCACCCGTGCGAATCAGTCGATCCGAGCGATCCACGACCGCATGCCGGTCGTGATCGGCCCGGAGGATTTCGAGCGTTGGCTGGATTGCAAGCGCCAGGAGCCACGCCATGTCGCTGATCTGTTGAAACCGGCAGGCGAGGACATATTCGAAGCCATTCCGGTTTCCGATAAGGTCAACAAGGTCGCCAATACCGGCCCGGATGTGCAAATCCGTATCGAAAACCCGACGCCGAAAGCCGAGCCCAAGCCGCCTTCGCAACAGCTATCGCTGTTTTGAACGGTATTGGAAAAAGTGCGCCCTCACGCAACTTTCTTGATCGGCGCTCGCTTCAACATCAGAGCGGCGGCAATCACCGCTTTCAGACCGATCGGACGGTAATTATCGCTCAATTCCGGCTTGGCCGGTTGCGGGGCTTCTTTAGCTTGCAGGGGGGCGGGCATGATGTTCTCCAAAGTGTTTCCATTGCGGCCTCTCAGATCTGCTTGCAACCTGAGGGACACGCATTTCCCTTGTTTCAGTCTGTCCTTATCGAGAAAATCGGATTGCGTTTTTCCCGTAACAAACTCCAGAACAGTGCTTTTTTGACTGCTCAGGTTTAGAGATCATGACACTTTCGTGAACAATGCAAATTAATTTAAATCAAAGACTGCTACTTTTCGTGAGTCTGTTTTACAATTTCCGGTTTTAAAGGCCTGTTTCAAAGGCCTCGATCCATGCCGGCGCCGTGATGGTCGTCGTGGTCTTCCATGACGGTCAAGGTGCCGTATTTCCGCTTCCAGGCGTGGGCGCCGAAGGGCAGGGAGAGAAGATAGACGATGACCGTTACCGACAGCACTTCCCAGGTAAAGCTCATCAGCAGGGCGACATAGAGCACTACAGCGATCGTCAGTGGCAGAACCAGATCGCGGCGGACCTTCTTTTCGGATTTGCCGGACCAGACCGGCAAACGGCTGATCAGCAGGAAGGCGATCAGCATCGTATAAGCCGAGGACGCAAAGGCAAATCCGGGGGTGGCTTCCACACCCAGAAAGCCGAGATAGATCGGCAGCATGACCAGAAGCGCACCAGCCGGTGCCGGAACGCCGACGAAATAGGCGTTTTGCCAAGGGGCCTTGATGGCACGCTCGTCCATCACATTGAAGCGGGCAAGCCGCAGACCTGCGGATATCGCAAAGATCAGCGCCGCGATCCAGCCGAAGGACCGGGCCTGGTCCAAAACGTAGATATACAGAACCAGACCGGGCGCCACGCCGAAATTGACGATATCGGCGAGTGAATCCATTTGCGCGCCAAATTTCGATGTGGCTTTCATCAGGCGGGCGATGCGTCCGTCGATCCCATCGAGAAAAGCGGCGACCAGCACCATGCCAACCGCAAGCTCGAAACGTCCTTCGAATGCCAGGCGTACGCCGGTCAGACCGGCGCAGATTGCCAAAACGGTAATCAGGTTCGGAATCATGAGCCGCAGCGGAATTTCCCGCAGCCTAGGCCCGCGTGAAGCCTCGTTGACTTCCTGCTGGCCTGCCTGATTCTCATCCGCCGGATTGCTCGGCCCCTCATTCTCTTCCGAGGGGTGCGCCTGATGCTGCGGCGTGTCGCTGTTCATGGCTGGCCTGTCTCCGTTATGGCTTGCAAAAATCGTCTCAGCTGCGGCGGCTGATGACTGGGCCCTTTGCCGAACCATATTCCGCGATCACGGTTTCACCGCCAATCGAACGCTGGCCAACTGCAACACGCGGCTCAGCACCGGCTGGGAGGTAGACATCCAGTCGCGAACCAAAGCGGATCAGGCCGAAACGTTCGCCAACCCCAAGCGCCTGGCCGGGGACTGACCAGCAGAGGATGCGGCGGGCCACGAGACCTGCGATCTGCACCACGCCGATGGCGCCGCGTGGGCCATCGATGACTAGCGAGTTGCGCTCATTGTCGGTGCTGGCCTTGTCCAGTTCAGCATTCAGGAAACTACCTTCCCGGTAGACAACCTGACGGATTGGACCGCGCACCGGGGCGCGATTGATATGAACATCGAAAACATTCATGAAGATCGAGATGCGCAGCATCGGGTCGCTCGACAGCTGCAATTCTTCCGGCGGGATGACCATCTGGATCATCGACACGCGGCCATCGGCAGGGCTGACCACCAGATCGTCATCCTGTGGGGTGAGGCGCTCCGGGTCGCGGAAGAAATAGGCGCACCACAGTGTCAGCAGCAGGCCGACCCAGAACAGCGGCTCCCAGATCCATCCGAGCACCAGCGACCCGACGAAGAAAGCGCCGACAAAAATATAGCCTTCCTTATGCACGGGGACGAGGGTATTGCGGATCGTATCGAACAAGGACATCGGTAGGACTTCTCCTGAAAACTCTATTGATGACGTGACTACCGCGAAACGTGTTCAGGGGCAATGCCGGGCCTGATTGAGGTCATCCACAGGCAGGCAGTCGCACTTTTATACACGGGCATTACACAGCAGGCGGCAGGCGCGTGACCACGCCGAGATCGTCGCTTTCGCGCACCTGGCGCAGATGCTCTTCTGCCTGGGTCGCCTCCCGCTGCCGGTTCCACATGGAGGCATAAAGGCCGTTTTGCGCTAGAAGTTCCGCGTGAGTGCCGCGCTCGGCGATTTCGCCCGCTTTCAAAACGATGATCTCATCAGCCCCGATCACGGTGGACAGCCGATGGGCGATGACCAGAGTGGTGCGATTTTGCGATACAATGTCGAGGGCCGCCTGGATATCCTGCTCGGTTGTCGTGTCGAGCGCTGAGGTTGCCTCATCGAGAATGAGGATTGGCGGTGATTTCAGCACGGTGCGGGCGATGGCGACGCGCTGCTTTTCGCCGCCTGACAGTTTTAGCCCGCGCTCGCCGACCATGGTCTTGTAGCCCTGCGGCAGTTCACGGATCGAGCGGCTGATCTGGGCAATGTCGGCGGCGGCTTCCATTTCGGCGTCGCTGGCCTCTGGCCTGCCATAACGGATATTATAGGCAATGGTGTCGTTGAACAGCACCGTATCCTGCGGCACCATGCCGATGGCGGCGCGCAGCGAGGTCTGGGTGATGTCGCGGACATCCTGCCCGTCAATGCGGATCGCGCCCTGCTGCACATCATAAAACCGGTAGAGCAACCGTGAAATCGTCGACTTGCCAGCGCCGGATGGGCCGACGACGGCAACCGTCTTGCCCTCCGGCACGGTGAAGGAAATCCCCTTCAGGATCGGCCTTGCGGGGTCATAGGCGAAATGCACGTTTTCGAAGGTGATCGCGCCCTTGGCGATGGCAAGCGGCTTGGCATCGGGCGCGTCGCGTACTTCCGGCTCTACCGCCAGAAGGTCAAACATCTGCTCGATATCGGTCAGGCCCTGGCGGATTTCGCGGTAGAGCATGCCGATGAAATTCAGCGGCACGGAAAGCTGCAACAGCAGCGCGTTGACGAAGACGAAATCGCCGATGGTCTGCTCGCCGCGCTGCACGGCCAGTGCTGAAAACACCAGCATCACTGTCATGCCCACACCGAAAATCAGCCCCTGGCCGAAGTTCAGCCAGCCGAGCGAGGTCCAGACCTGGGTGGCGGCCTTCTCATAGCGGGCCATGGAGGCATCGAAGCGGCGGGCTTCCATGTCTTCATTGCCAAAATATTTGACCGTCTCGAAATTCAACAGCGAGTCGATGGCTTTGACATTGGCATCGGTATCGCTGTCATTCATCGACCGGCGGATGGCGATGCGCCAGTCCGAAGCCTTGACCGTGAACCAGACATAGACGGCGACGGTGACGGCCGTGATCGCCAGATAGGAGAGGCCATAGCCCCACCAGAAAATCACCGCTGTCAGGGCAAATTCGATCAGCGTCGGGATGGAGTTGAGAATGGTGAAACGGACGATGGTTTCAATACCCTTGGTGCCGCGCTCAATGATCCGCGACAGCCCGCCGGTCTTGCGCTCCAGATGGAAGCGCAGCGACAATTGATGCATATGCAGAAAGGTTATATGGGCCAGCCGTCGCACGGCATATTGGCCGACGCTGGCAAACAGCGCGTCGCGGAACTGGTTGATGCCCATCTGCACGATGCGGGCCAGATTATAGGCGATGACCAGCATGACTGCCGACAGCATGAAGGTAGGCAGCAGGCCAGTCGCATCCATCTTACCGTTCAGCGCATCGGTGGCCCATTTGAAATAATAGGGCACCAGCATCAGGACCAGCTTGGCGATCACCAGAAACAGGCTTGCCCAGACCACCCGCATTTTCAGATCGAGGCGCTCGGCTGGCCACATATAGGGCCAGAGATTGACGATGGTGCGCCACGGATTGCTGCTTTCGGCCGAAACCGTTTTAACTTTCTGATGCATGCTTTATGTCCTGCGCGCGGGCTGGTGGAAGCGCGGTCGGTTCCCGGAAGGGCGGCCAAAAAGAGGCGGCACGAAAAAGGCGACCCTGGGGCCGCCTTTGGTCGTCGCTGATATAGGCAATATAAGTGAAACAGGCAAGGACCGGTCGGGTTTAGCCCCGTCCTTGCCTGTATTTGCGCCTATCGCTTGTGCTCACGCATCCATTTGCGATGGATTTTTTTGGCCTCGTCATCGGGCATGGATTGATCCGGCACGGTGAAGGTCTGGCCGGGCTCGATCAGGTCGGGGTTGCTGATCTGTTCGGCGTTGGCAACATAGATCGTCGTGTAGCGCACGCCCTGGCCATAGACTCGCCGGGAAATCTGCCAGAGCGTATCGCCCCGGCGGATGATCACCGCATTCTTGCTTTCGGTCAGCGGCGCCTGGCTCAGCACTGGCGGCGATGTGCCATCGGTTGGTGCCAGGGTCGGTGCCGGGTTTTGCGTCGCTGCGGCTTGCGCGGCGGCAATTTTGGCCGGCATGGGCTCCAGCGCCGCATCGACAAGCGACTTGAGGGTCGGCAAGGCATTGGCCATCGCCGTGACCGAAGCCGTCGGTACTTGTTTGAGGACGACCAGAGCCTTGTCAGCCTGATCTGCCATCCGCGTCATGAAGGCGCTGGCGGTCTGGTCCGTGCTGGGGGTCGGGCGGAAATCCGCAACTGCTTTCAGGGCAAATTCCAGCGCCGAACGCGAGGCTGCCAGGCTTTCCAGCGTTGGTGTCTTGCCATCGGCAAACAGGTTGCTGAGCAGCGTGAAGGACTTGGCCAGCGTATCGCGCTGCCGGTCGAACAGGTTGCTATCGACGGTGGCCGGGCTGACGGTGCTGTTGGCGGCGCCGGGCTGGGTTTCCGGTGCGACAACCGCAACCTGATCGCCTTCCGGCCGGTTGAACGGCACGGACGCGCGCAGCGTCACCCTGCCATTGGCGTCCTTCAGATCGACGCTGATGATATGCTGGCCGACGGAAAGCGCCATCTGGCCTTCGACCACGAAATGCCCCTTCTGGTCGACATCCGCCGAGCCGATCTGCTTGCCATCGGCATAGGCGGTCACGGTTCGGCCCTTCTGGGCATTGCCTGCCACGAAGATCTTGTCGCCTTCAAGCTCGACGGCGGTGATCTGCAAATCGGCAGCGGACAGGGATGGGCTGGACGCAGACCCGGGGGATGCCGTGGGCGCATTAGGCGTGGCTGCGGCGACGCGGCCTTGCTTGTCGACACCATTGATCTGTTCAGGAGCTTGTGGCTGGCCCTTATCCTGTTGCGTGGCTTGATCCTGCTGCGGGCCACTGATCAACCGGCTGGCTTCGCCGGGCTTTGTCACCATGGCCAGCACGTCACCGGATGGATCCGCCGGGACGGAAACCGTAGCCTGCTCCTCGGACCCGATGGTCTTGCCTTCCTTGGTCGTGGCTTTCAAATCCAGAGAGTGATCGCCGGGCGACAAGGGCTTGTCGAGCACGATGGCGAAATCACCGTTGGGAGAGGCGGTGGCACTGGCAATATTGTTGGAGCCGTCATGGACCTCGACCTTGGCACCCGGTGCCGCGCTGCCGGCGATGACCGTTGAGCCGTCTTTTTCAACGCGTAGCACGTCAAAACGCGGCATGTCTGGATCGATAGCCACTTCCGGCTCGCCACGCATGGCCCGACCGATATTGGCGATCATGGCGGCGGCATCCTGCGGGGAGGCGGGCAGTTTGGCGATCAACTGCAAGGCATGGGCAGCCGAGGCCTTGGCCTTCGTGAGGCTGTCTACAAGCCCAGATTCGATCCCGGCGGGAAGGTCGGCATCCGATAGGGCTTTCAGCGCGGTCAATGCGGCAATGCGGGCTGTGGCGTAAAGTTCGGGTGCCGGGGTTTTCTGATCGGCAAACAGATTTTCCAAGGCGGCCACCGATTGCTCTGCGGCCTTGGTCAGACGCTGCATCTTGGCGGCGGCCTGGCCATCGGGGGCAGGCGTGGTTGAGGAGGGCCCTGACGCTTCGGGCGTCGCCGCCTGTTCTGCCGGGGCAGCAGGTGTTTCTGCCGTCTTCTTTGTGCCGCCAATTTGCGGAAGCACGAAAAACACCATCAATACTGTCGCAATGGCAAGCACGCCGAGAGCCAGCCAACCGGCACGGTTTTTCATAGTCCAACGTCTCCGGGCGGATTATTCCGCCATATCCCTTGAAACTGATAGAGCGCCATCGGGTATGAATACCCAATGAAGGACGCTCAAAAGTTTTGTCCCCACTGCATGACCCAGCTCAAAACCGCAGAACGGTGCGGTGCTACGGGCTTGGCGTTTCCATCGGATTTTCCAAAAATCGCGTCCCGCATTCTGGTCCGATCTCTTACATCCATTGGGATTTAAGAGTTTATGCAGTAACGTTTCCTTAATCGCTGCACAAGCGATGAACCCGGTTTGTTCATAGCCTTCCTGGAGTTTTCGTTAATTTTATTGACGTCAGCGGGCGGCGATGGCCATTCTAAACGTATGACAGAAAACCATTCTTCGATTCGATCCATCTGCGTTTACTGCGGCTCACGGCCCGGGCGCGATCCCGATTACATGGCTGCGGGCCGCACACTTGGCCACTCGATTGCCGCCCATGGCCTGCGCCTGGTTTATGGCGGTGGCACCAAGGGCATCATGGGTGCCGTTGCCAGCGGCGTGCTGGATGCGGGTGGCCAGGTGACGGGCATCATACCGGAATTCCTGGTCGATATGGAAGCCACACGCCATTCTCTCGGTCAGTTGAACGAATTGATCATTACGCAGGACATGCATCAGCGCAAGCACAAGATGTTCGAGCGTGCCGATGCCTTCGTGACGCTGCCGGGCGGTATCGGCACGCTGGAAGAAATCGTCGAGATCATGACCTGGGGCCAGCTTGGCCGCCATGAAAAGCCGATGGTCTTTGCCAATGTCAACGGTTTCTGGGACCCGATGCTGGAGTTGATCACCCATATGCGCCAGGAGGGCTTCGTCCATACCGGCCATAAGGTGCAGCCGCTGGTGATTGACGAGATCGACGCCATCGTGCCGACGATCGTCGATCGCTGGGAAGAACTCGGCCGCATCTCCGGCGATGCCGAGGTGTTGTCAAAGCTGTGATGGGCGCCGTTTCAGCATCGGTAAGGTATAGATGAACAGAGCCACCCAGATCAGCGGGAAGGCAATGGCCTTGGCGGTGCTGAATTCCTCGCGAAACAGGAAGACGGCGATCAGGAAAATCATCGTCGGGGCGATATATTGCATAATGCCGATGGTGGAGAGACGCAGCAGCTTGGCACCATTGGCGTAGAGGATCAGCGGCACGGCTGTGACCAACCCGCTTGAGGCCAGCAGCGTGGTATTGTTGAACATGCTGGCATCCGCCGCCCCCAGGAAATGCGACTGTCCGGTCACGCCGAGATAGATCAGGTAGGCCAGGGCAAACGGTGCAAGTAACAGCACTTCCAGCAGAAATCCCTGGTTGGGGCCAATCGGCAGCGTTTTGCGGAAAAACGCATAGAAGCCCCAGGAAAAGGTGAGGCTGAGGGCGATCAGCGGCAGGCGTCCGGCATCCACCGTCAGGATGACGACGGCGACCACCACCAAAGCCAGCGCCGCCATCTGCGCCGGCTTCAGCTTTTCCTTCAAAAGCACGGCACCAAGCAGAATGGAAAACAGCGGATTGATGAAATAGCCGAGCGCGGTATCCAGCGCGTGGCCGGCACCGATGGCCCAGACATAAATGCCCCAGTTGACGCTGATCAGGCAGGCGGTGATTGCTGCCATGCCAATCATTTTCGGATTGCGCAGCGCCCGCTTCAGATCATCGGTGCGCCGCAGCACCAGAAGAACAAGACCGGCGACCGGAATGGACCACAGCACCCGATGGGCGATCACTTCCATGGGCGGAATATGCGCCACGGCCTTCATGTAAAGAGGCAGAAACCCCCAGAGCAGATAGGCTGAAAGCGCAAAAAGAAAGCCGCGCAGGCTGTCGCGGTTCTCAGTCCCTGGCGCTGCAACCTCGGTCATGATGTTTCCGATCCCATTGCTGTTTTTCCTGCCGATACGCCTTCAGGGCGCAAACGGCAAATTCATTCCATTGAAGGATCGGTGAGTTTGGTGAATGCGACCCTGTTACAGCGCCGTGCGTTTTATAAAACGCACGGCGCTGTAACACTTTAAATCTGCTGCATGATTTTCTCCTGAAATCGAGTCCGATTTAAGGAATTATGCAGTAATGTTCGAAAACTGGAATGCACATCAAGACGGTTTTAGCTTATTCCGCCGCGATCCGTCCCGCCAGTTGCCGGTTTTTCATCAGCTTGTAGACGATAGCGTCCATCAGCGCCTGGAAAGATGCATCGATGATGTTTTCCGAAACCCCTACCGTCCACCAGCGGGCGCCGCTGGCATCGGTGGATTCGATCAGAACGCGGGTGATGGCCTCGGTGCCGCCATTGAGGATACGGACCTTGTAATCGGCCAGTTCCAGATCTTTTATTTCATTCTGGAATTTGCCGAGATCCTTGCGCAGCGCAATATCGAGGGCGTTGACCGGGCCGTCACCTTCGGCGACCGACATCACCGTCTGCCCGTCGATCACCATCTTCACCACCGCTTCCGACACGGTTTTCAGGTTGCCATTGCTGTCGAAGCGGCGTTCGATCATCACCCGGAAGCTTTCGACCGCGAAAAACTCCGGCACGGTGCCGAGGGTGCGATGCGCCAAAAGCTCGAAACTGCCATCGGCACCTTCATAGGCGTAGCCGGAGGCTTCGCGCTGCTTGACGATCTCGATCAGCCGGTCCAGCTTCGGATCGTCCTTGGCAACCATGATGCCGCGGCGTTTCAACTCGTTGATAAAATTGGCCTTGCCGCCCTGATCGGACACCATGACCTTGCGGAAATTACCCACAAGGCCCGGCTCCACATGCTCATAGGTTTTCGGGTCCTTCAACAGCGCCGAGGCGTGGATGCCAGCCTTGGTGGCAAAGGCCGAAGCACCGACATAGGGAGCCTGATGGTTGGGGGAGCGGTTCAACAGCTCATCGAAGGCATGCGACAGCCGGGTCAATTCCACCAGCTTTTCGAGATCGATAGCCGTCTCGAACCGGTCGGCATAGGTTTTCTTCAGACAGAGCGTGGGAATGATGGTGGTCAGGTCGGCATTGCCGCAGCGCTCGCCAATGCCGTTCAGGGTGCCTTGAATCTGGCGTACACCGGCCTCCACGGCGGCCAGCGAATTGGCAACGGCCTGGCCGGTATCGTTATGGGCGTGGATGCCCAGCGCTGCGCCGGGAACACCTGCCTCAATCAGGCTGGCAATGATACTGCGGATTTCCGGCGGCTGGGTGCCACCATTGGTATCGCACAGCACCACCCAGCGCGCACCGGCCTCATAGGCGGTTTTGGCACAGGCCACGGCATAATCGGCATTGGCCTTGTAGCCGTCGAAGAAATGCTCGCAATCCACCAGCGCTTCCTTGCCCGCAGCCACCACGGCCTTGACGCTGTCGTGGATGGAGTCGAGATTTTCCTCATTGGTGCAGCCAAGTGCCACTTTCACATGGTAATCCCAGCTTTTCGCCACCAGACAGATGGCGTCGCTTTTCGATTGCAAAAGCTGGCTCAGGCCCGGATCGTTGGAGGCGGAAATCCCGGCGCGTTTGGTCATGCCAAACGCCGTGAACCGGGCGCGGCTGGTGCGTTTCTTTGAGAAAAATGCCGTGTCGGTCGGATTGGCACCGGGATAGCCACCCTCGACATAGTCCAGCCCGAAATCATCCAGCATGGCGGCAATGGCAATCTTGTCTTCCACGGAAAAATCGATGCCGGGTGTCTGCTGCCCATCGCGCAGCGTGGTATCGAATAGGGTGATTTTTTCGCGGGTCATGAGTGCCTCCCAAAGGCAAATTTTTATGTGTTCTGGATTTTTCCGGCAAAACGGTCGGTGGCGCGGATCAATTGGTCGAGAATGCCGGGTTCGCTCATGGCATGGCCAGCGGCCTCGACAATGTGCAGATCGGCATCCGGCCAGAGTTTGGACAATTCCCAAGCATAGCGCAGCGGGCAGGGCATGTCATAGCGCCCATGCACGATCACGCCCGGAATGCCTTTCAGCTTATGGGCGCCGCGCAGCAATTGCCCGTCTTCCATCCAGATCCGGTTCATGAAAAAATGGTTTTCCAGCCGGGCAAAGGCGATGGCGTAATGGTCCTCGCCGAAATTTTCGATCTGCTGGATATTGGGGATCAGCGAAATCGTCGCGCCTTCCCACTGGCTCCAGGCACGGGCGCAGGCGAGCTGGACGGCCTTGTCCTCACCGGTCAGACGGCGGTGATAGGCGGAAATCATGTCATGGCGCTCTTCAGCTGGGATGGGCGCGATGAAATGTTCCCAACGATCAGGATACATTTCGGAGACGCCAAACTGATAATACCAGTCCAGTTCCGCCTTGGTCAGCGTGTAGATACCGCGCAGCACCAGTTCGCTGACCCGCTCGGGATGGGTCTGCGCATAGGCCAGCGCCAGTGTTGAGCCCCACGAGCCACCAAACACCAGCCATTTTTCGACGCCGATCATCGTCCGCAAGCGCTCGATATCGGCCACCAGATGCCAGGTTGTATTGGCTTCCAGATGGGCATGCGGCGTAGACTTGCCGCAGCCGCGTTGATCGAACAGGATCACATCATACAGGGCGGGATCGAATACCCGCCTCTGGTTGGGAGTGATGCCACCACCCGGTCCGCCATGCAGAAACACCGCAGGCTTGGCACCCTTGGTGCCGACCCGCTCCCAATGGATGACATGGCCATCGCCAACATCGAGATCGCCGGTCTCGAAAGGTTCGATCTCAGGGTAGAAGCCGCAAAGCTCAGTCATGGGGTGATCCGATATGGGTTGGCCATTCGCTTGTGTCATGGTCCGGGTGCTGATGGGTGGCACCTGCCACTTTCGCCAGCCAGTTGGCATTTGCTTCGCTGGCCTCGACCGGCAAGGTGTCGAGGGCTGCAAACCATGGCATCTTGCTGTCCAGATTGGCCTGTTCAACGGGCTTGACGCTGGCCGGATCATCCAGAGAGCCGAGCGTGATATTGATGAAATCCGCCTCGGGAATATCGAAAAACAGTGGTGTGCCGCAGGCGGCGCAAAAGCCGCGCCGCACCAGATCGGAAGACTGAAACCAATTCGGGGTGCCGCGTGTCAGCTGAAACAGCTCACGGTTGACCGAGCCGAGCGGCAGGAAATAATTGCCCGACGCCTTCTGGCACATGCGGCAATGACAAATATGCGGATTGCCGATTGGCGGCTTGCGGCTCATCGACGGTTTCACCGTGTAACGCACCGCGCCACATTGGCAGCCGCCATGCAGGGTTTGAGCTTTCATGCCTCGTCCTCCACCGGCCAGACTTGGGTGTCGAAATCCGGGTGCTGCCAGGATTCGATGGAGTCGAAGAACGCCTCGTATTCCGGGCTGTTATAGACCGGCGTTTCAAACAGCGTATCGATCCACGGCAGGCGCTTTTGGTGATTGACCTGAATGGCGGGCTCAAAGGCGGCGGGATTGTCAAAGGCACCGATGGCAATCTCTACCCCGGTGGGATGCTGATAGGTCAGCGGCGTGCCGCATTTTTCACAAAAGCCACGCTTGACCTTGGCGGATGAGCGGAAAAGCTTTGGCTGGCCGCGCGTCCAGGTCAGATGGGCCTGATCAGCGGTGACAAAAGCGCCAAAAAAGCCACCGAATTGTTTCTGGCACATGCGGCAATGACAGATGGAAGGCCGCCCCAGCTTTGCCGCTTGAAACCGCACAGCACCACATTGGCAACCGCCGGAAAAAATCTCGCTCATGGCTTTGCTCCGCTTTCGGTTGGCCAGGTGTCGGTATCAAAGTCGGGGTGCTGGTAGGAGATCAGCTGCGCCAGAAAGGCAGCGCTTTGCAAATCCTCTTCGGTATTGCGGTTTGGCAATTCATGCAGTTTATCGACAAAGCCAACCTTGCCCTCAATACCGTATTGAATAGTCGGGGGCAGGGTAGATGGATCATCAAACGCGCCAGCCGACACCGCAATGCCATCGGGCGCTTCATAGGTCAGTGGTGTGCCGCAGGCATCGCAAAAGCCGCGCTTGACCATATTGGATGATTGAAAATGCTTGAGCGCGCCGCGCGTCCAGTTCAATTGCGCGCCACGGGTGGACACCAACGGTGCATAATAGGCCCCGAACGCCTTCTGGCACATGCGGCAATGGCAGATCGATGAGTCTTTCAGCACGCCCTCGACGCGAAAGCGAATGGCTCCGCATTGGCAGCCGCCCGTATAAACTGTTTCTGCCATGCCCTATTGTCCCTCTGTTGCGATTTCGAGCCAGTTTTCCAGTTTCAGCCCGGATACACGGGCAAATTCGCGGCTATTGTTGGTGACAAGAACCATATCCAGCGACAGCGCGTGGGCGGCGATGAACAGGTCGTTCGGGCCAATCATCTCACCAGCCTTTGCCAGAGCATTGCGAATGCTGGCATAATGATGCGCGGCGTGTCCTTCGAAAGCTGCGATCTCAACATTGTTCAGAAATGTCTCAACACCCCGTCGCAATCGTTCCGACTCACGCTTTTGAATGCCAAAGTAAAGTTCGGAGACGACGATGGCGCTGATATGCAGGTCCGCATAGCCCGTTTGTTTCCAGCGTTCCATGGCAGGCCCATCAGGATTTCGAACCATGTCGGAGACGATATTGGTATCCAACATAAATCCCATCACAGGATGATATCCTTCAAAGGAAGCAGTCCTTCATCTACATCGGGAAAATCCTCCTCTATTTTCCCCTGCTTCCTCAGAAAAGCGACAAGATTTTCCTTCTTTCGGGCATTGCCAATAGGCTCGATAATGATCCGGTCGCCTTCCTTGCGCATGATCACTTCATCGCCCGGAAACTCGAATTCCACGGGGATGCGAACGGCGCGATTGCGACCGTTCTTGAACACCCGCACATGTCTTTCTTGCTCACCGCTCATATGTGCCTCCATCACTGGCATAGGCCTTAGCATATGCCAAGCGCGTGTCCCATGCAAATCAACGCTTGACCTCCATCGTGGTCACGCATCTTCCCTCGCGTGACAAACGGCCTCGATATTGTTGCCATCCAGATCAAACACAAAGGCCCCATAATAGTCTGGATGATAATGCGGGCGCAGGCCGGGTGGGCCGTTGTCTGTGCCACCAGCGGCGATTGCGGCTTGATAGAACGCATCCACCTCGGCGCGGCTGTTGGCCGTAAAGGCGATATGCTGATGGTAGCCAACGGGTGGCGTGCCCTCGTGTAACCAATAGACGGGCCTTTCGCGCCCGTATCCACCCATTTTCACGCCGTTGGAATATTCCGCTGGCACCATGTAGAGCAGTGACGCGCCAAGTGGCGCAAAGGCCGCATCATAGAAAGCCTTTGCACGCTCAAAATCGGCAACCTTGATATTCATGTGATCGATCATGGATGTCGCTCCCATACGGTCTCAAAGACATGCCAAAACCGTTTTTTGGCGTTTTGGCTTCGCCCCCCTCATCCGGCTGCCGCCACCTTCTCCCCGCTGGGGAGAAGAGAGCGAGAGCCGCAAGCCTTCTATCGCTTGACCTCCCAGGTGGTCACGCGCTCGCCGGTGTCCTTATTCTTTCCGTCTTTCAACTGAATGCCCTTTGCCAAAAGATCGTCGCGGATCTTGTCGGCCTCGGCAAAGTTCTTGGTCTTCAGCATTTCAAGGCGCATTTGGACAAGAGCGTCAATGGCAGCGGAAAGGTCGTCATCTGCTTCGTATGACCGAAATAGCTTCATCATATTAGAGATGCCGCTTTTAATTTGGGACATAAGTACCGGTGATCTCCGATCAGTGGCATTGTCGAAATGCTCCTGAATTTTTTGCGAGGGCATCAATCCCAATAGCCCGAGCGTGCTGGAAAACAGCCCAATTTCTTCCGGCTTCAAGTCTCCGGAATATTTGCTGTTTAGGAGCTTTACGGCTTCTCCTAGTTGGAGATCATCTGTCACGAGAGCAAGTACTTCTTGATCTGGCTCGCAAAACATCCAGCGAGAGTCATGTCCAGACAGCTTTGACATCCAGTTGCCAACGATATTTTGCGCCTCTTCCAATCGCTTCACCGAAAAATCAATTGGCTCACGATAATGGGTCATCAGCATTGCCAGCCGCAGCACTTCGCCCGGCCATTTGCGACCGCCGAAATTATCTGTGTCTAGCAATTCGTTGATGGTGAAGAAGTTGCCATCCGATTTCGACATCTTGCGGCCTTCCACCTGCACGAAGCCATTGTGCATCCACACATTGGCCATCACGCTGGTGTCATTGGCGCAGCAGGATTGGGCGATTTCGTTTTCGTGGTGGGGGAAGATCAGGTCCAGCCCGCCGCCGTGAATGTCGAAAACCTCGCCCAGATAACGCTTCGACATCGCCGAGCATTCGATATGCCAGCCGGGGCGGCCTCGGCCCCAGGGGCTGTCCCAGCCGGGTTCGTTATGGCTCGACAGTTTCCACAGCACGAAATCGCCGGGATGCTTTTTATGGGCCTCGACAGCGATGCGTGCGCCTGCCTGTTGCTCATCCAGATTGCGCTTGGAAAGCTGGCCGTAAACCGCCATGGACCGGGTATCGAACAGCACTTCGCCTTCCGCCACATAGGCATGGCCCTTGGCGATTAGCGTCTTGATGATGTCGATCATCTGGCTGATGTTGTCGGTGGCGCGTGGCTCGATGGTCGGCGGCAAGTTACCCAGTGCCGCCACATCGGCATGGAACTGATCCGCCGTCTTTTGCGTCACCCTGGCAATCGCCTCATTCAGCGGCAGATCGGGAAAATCCCGGAGCGCCCGCGCGTTGATCTTGTCATCGACGTCGGTGATGTTGCGGGCATAGGTGACGTGATTTTCGCCGTAGACGTGACGCAGCAGCCGGTAGAGCACATCAAACACGATAACGGGCCGGGCATTGCCGATATGGGCAAAATCATAAACCGTTGGGCCGCAGACATACATGCGCACGTTTTCTGGGTCGATCGGGGTGAAATCAACCTTGCTGCGCGTCAGTGTGTTGTAAAGCTTGAGGCCCTCGGCCATGGCAGTCTCCAGACGTAATGATAACCGGCTGGACCGGAGCGTTTGTCATCTGGGACTTTTGCAAGAGACGAAAACGGCCGGGCCAGCGAATGCGCTAGCGAATAATGATCCAGCAGAGGATGCAGGTGCTCGTTTTCATGGTTGGCTTTATGACGCGAGCCCGGTTTTTGGTCAACGGATTTTTGCGCCGTCTGGACGGTCTCTGCCGGTTTTTACGCCGTGATGAAAAATTTTTGCGTTATCCCATCGACAAGCGCACGCTGCGGCCTTGATTTCGGGCCATTCACCGGTTTGAAGAGGGCGCGCTAACTGTTGTTTCGCATGCCGCCGCTGAAGGATAAGCCCATGCCCGGACCTGTTTTTGCCCGCCTGTTTCAACAGTCTGCCGTTGGCCGGTTGCTTGGTGCGGTCGCCTTTTGCGCCCTTGCGCCTGTTGCGGCTTGGGCGGCGGAGCCGGCTGTTGCCACCCAATGGGGGGCAGTCACCGCGCCGGAGGCTCCCTCCACCCTTTGCGCGACATTGACGGCTGGCCTGACGGCCAAGGACGGTTCCCTCGATCCTGCCGATGCCGATGGCAAATCCCCCCATCCGGACCAGATGCGCTTGCAGGCTGCTATCGACGGCTGCGCGGGCGGTGCCGTCAAGCTCGTGCCCGGCGGTGAGGGGCGGGATGCGTTTTTGAGCGGACCGCTGAACTTGAAGAGCGGTGTCGTGCTGTGGATCGACAAGGGCGTCACGCTGTTTGCCTCCCGTGATCCCAAGGATTACGACAGCGGTGCTGGTGATTGCGGTACGGCCAATACTTCATCCGCCAAAACCTGCAAGCCGCTGATTATGGCCAAGGACACCAAAGGCAGCGGCATCGTTGGCGAGGGAAAGATCGATGGACGCGGCGGCTCGCTGCTGCTGTCGGGCGACAATGCTGGCAAGCGGTCCTGGTGGGATGTGGCTTGGCAATCCAAGCAGGGATTGATCCAGCATGTGTTCCGGCTTGTGGAAATCGATGGCGGCGAGGATTTTACCCTGCACCGGATCACGCTGTTGAACAGCCCGAATTTTCATGTGGTGAGCAATGGCGTGACGGGCCTGACCGCCTGGGGAATCAAGATCCTCAGCCCCAGTGCCGTCTATACCCGCCCGGATTACGCCTGCCCGCCGGAGACCACGCCCGACAAGCTGACGCCCGCCACTTGTTTCACGCCTGATACGGTCAAGAATACCGATGGGTTCGACCCGGGCCAATCCTCGAAAGTCGTGCTCGCCTATAGCGCGATCAGCACCGGCGACGACCATGTGGCGATCAAGGCGGGCGGCGACAAGCCTTCGACGCGGATGACCTTTGCCCATAACCGGTTCTATTACGGCCACGGGATGTCTGTCGGCTCCGAGACAGATGCTGGCGTGGACGGTATCCATGTCTATGATCTGGTGATGGACGGCCATGACAGCCCGAACGGCAATGGCCTGCGGATAAAGTCGGATACGTCGCGGGGCGGCAAGGTCACGAATGTGCTGTATGAAGATGTCTGCATGCGCAATGTCGCCTTCCCCTTGGTGTTCGATACCCGCTACTCGGACAAAACCGGCGACCGTATCCCGGATTTTTCCGGCATCACGGTGCGCAACATGCGCTATACGGGGAGCACGACCGGCAGCGGTGGCCATGTGGTTTTGCGTGGCATCAGGGATGATGCGCATTATCAGCCGCTCGGCCTTTTCCTGGATACCATTCAGTTCGACGGCCCTCAGCCGCTTTTGGTCGGTTCTGCCGATCCGGCGGCAAAAGATCCGCCGCTCAATGCGCATGTCACGCTGGGGCCTGGTCCGGTCAGTTTTGCCGACCTCATCAAGGCCGACCCAGCGCGCCGGGTGAAAACGGTCAATCTCGTGGATGCCAGTGAAGAAGATCCGGTTCCGCCGCTCGATTGCTCGTCAGCCTTTGTGCCGTTCTCGAGCTTTTTGGAGGGCGCACCGTTTTGAACGGACGGCGTCGTAAAGAGACACAAATGGCAAAGGCTTGCCTGCAATGGTGGCTGCTGGTCGTGGAGACTGTCCGAATAACGTCATAATCTTCCGGTTAAGACGGTGGGCGCCTAGCATTTTGCTTGCCTCGTGAGATTGAGGTTGTTAATTGCGCGAGGGGCTTAATTCAAAGGGACAAGAATGCAGTTTGAAGAAACGAAGCTTTCTGGCGTTTTCCTGATCACTCCGAAGCGGTTTGGGGACGCGCGGGGTTATTTCATGGAAACCTTCCGCGCCAGCCTGTTTGAAAGCGAAGTGGGATCTTTCACCTTCGTTCAGGACAATAAGTCGTTTTCGGCAGAGGTCGGCACAGTTCGCGGCCTGCATTTCCAGCTGGACCCAAGGGCGCAGGGCAAGCTGGTTTCCTGCGCGGCGGGTGCGTTGTTGGATGTTGCAGTCGACATCCGCCAGGGCTCGCCGACCTATGGCCAGATGGTGAAAGCCGAACTGACCGCCGAAAACGGCTGCCAGCTTTGGGTACCGCCGGGCTTTGCCCATGGCTTCTGCACATTACAGCCCAATACCGTGATCAGCTACAAGGTGACGGATTATTACAGCCCGGATCATGACCGGGGCCTGTTGTGGAACGATCCGGCGCTGGCGATCGACTGGCCGGTGACGGAAGATAATGCCATTCTGTCTGACAAGGACAAGAAGCAGCCGAAACTGAGCGAGCTTGAGACGAATTTCGTCTATCGGCCTTGAGCGCCTCTGCTCTTTGCCAATCTGCTTCATGCAAGTCAGCTCTATGAACGCTAGGGGATATCGAAAATCATGCGCGTACTTGTAACCGGCGGCGCCGGCTTTATCGGATCAGCCGTCGTGCGGCATCTGGTGCTTGAAAAAGGCTATGACGTCCTGAACGTCGATAAGCTGACCTATGCCGGGACCTTGACCTCGCTGAAATCGGTTGAGGCAAATCCGCTGTACCGGTTCCTTCAGGCCGATATCTGCGATGGCCAGGCGATTGCTTCGGCTTTTGCAAGCTTCCGTCCGGACCGTGTCATGCATCTGGCCGCCGAAAGCCATGTTGATCGCTCGATTACCGGTGCCAAGGATTTCGTCGAAACCAATGTGCTCGGCACGTTCACCATGCTGGAATGCGCCCGCGCCTATTGGCAGGGGCTGGAAGGTGCGAGCAAGGACGGTTTCCGCTTCCTGCATGTCTCGACCGACGAAGTCTATGGATCACTGGGCGATGAGGGTCTGTTTACCGAAACCACCCCCTATGATCCAAGCTCTCCCTATTCGGCCTCGAAAGCGGCCTCCGACCACCTCGCCAAGGCTTGGGCGCGCACCTATGGCCTGCCGGTGGTGGTGTCGAATTGCTCCAACAATTACGGCCCCTTCCATTTCCCGGAAAAGCTCATTCCGCTGATGATCATCAACGCGATGGAAGGCAAGCCTTTGCCGGTTTACGGCAATGGCGCCAATATCCGCGATTGGCTTTACGTCGAAGACCATGCAAGGGCGCTGGATATCATCGCCGAGCGGGGGCGGATCGGCGAAACCTATAATGTCGGCGGACGTAATGAGCGGCGCAATATCGACGTCGTTACCCGTGTCTGCGCGCTGATGGATGAGCTTCATCCATCAGATGCACCGCATGAGAAACTGATCCAATATGTGACCGACCGTCCCGGCCACGACGCCCGTTATGCTATCGACGCGACGCGGCTGGAAACCGAACTCGGCTGGAAGGCTCAGGAAACCTTCGAGACTGGCATCGAGAAGACCGTGAAATGGTATCTCGAAAACCGCTGGTGGTGGGAGCCGTTGCGCAAGGGCTATGATGGCAGCCGTCTTGGCCTGTTGAAGGCGGCGGCAAGCAAATGAGCGGCGTGAAGCGCTATCTGGTGACTGGACTGGCGGGACAGGTCGTTCAATCACTGCTTGAGAAGGCCAGTGATCGCAAGGATGTTGACCTGGTCGCCCTGGGGCGGCCGCAGCTCGATCTGGCCGACCCCTCAACGATTGAAGCGGCTGTGCGCGCCGCCAGACCCGACCTGATTATCTCTGCTGCCGCTTATACCGCGGTCGACCAGGCCGAAACCGACGAGGCCGCAGCCTTCACGGTCAATGGCGAAGGTCCGGGGGAATTGGCGCGGGTTGCCAAGGCGCTGGATATTCCGATCATCCATATCTCGACCGATTATGTCTTCGATGGCAGCAAGGCTTTTCCCTATAACGAGGCCGATCCGGTTGCGCCGCTTGGCGTCTATGGCCGCAGCAAGCTGGAAGGCGAGCGCCGGGTGGCGGCTGAAACCGACAATCACGCGATCCTGCGCACGGCCTGGGTCTATAGTCCGTTTGGCAAGAATTTTCTGCTGACCATGTTGCGGCTGGCCGAAACCCGCGATGAACTGGGCGTGGTCGCCGACCAGATCGGCAATCCGACCTCGGCGCTCGATATTGCCGATGCGGTGCTGAAAGTTGCCGATAACCTGCTGTCTTCAAAGGACGCCGATCTGCGCGGCATCTTCCATATGACGGGGTCAGGAGAGGCCAGCTGGGCGGAGTTTGCAGCTGAAATTTTCAGGCTGTCGGCTGAGCAAAACGGCCCATCAGCCAAGGTCAATCCGATCCCGGCCAGCTCTTACCCAACTCCCGCCAAACGGCCTGCGAATTCCCGGCTGGATTGCGCCAAACTGGACAGAGTTCACTCTACCGATATCCCCGATTGGCGCGTGTCGACGCAATTGGTCATCGATCGGTTGCGGCGTCCGGCGGCAGTTTAGAGTTTGTCAAGGCAACGATGGTCGCCGGTTTTTCTCAAAAGACAACGAACACAAATGACGTGTCAGGAGTTTTATAAATGAAGGGTATCATTCTAGCCGGAGGCAGCGGCACCCGCCTGCATCCCATGACGCTAGTCACCTCCAAGCAGCTCATGCCTGTCTATGACAAGCCGATGATCTATTACCCACTCTCGACGCTGATGCTGGCCGGGATTCGCGATATCCTGATCATTTCGACGCCAAAGGATCTGCCGAACTTTCAAAGCCTGCTGGGTGATGGATCGAAATGGGGGATTTCGCTGACCTATGCTGAGCAGCCGACACCGGATGGTCTGGCGCAGGCCTATATTATCGGCGCGGATTTCGTCGGTTCTAGCCCGTCCTGCCTGATTCTGGGCGACAATATTTTCTACGGTCATGGCATCAACGACCTGTTCAGAAGTGCTGTGGCCCGCAATGACGGGGCAACCGTATTTGCCTATCACGTCAACGATCCGGAACGCTATGGCGTGGTGGAATTCGATAAGGACATGAAGGCGGTTTCGATCGAGGAAAAGCCTCAGGTGCCGCGCTCGAGCTGGGCCGTGACCGGGCTTTACTTCTACGACAAGGATGTCGTGGATATCGCCGCGAACCTCAAGCCATCGGCCCGGGGCGAACTTGAAATCACTGACGTCAACCGGGTCTATCTGGAGCGGGGCCGTCTCAGTGTCGAAAAGATGAGTCGTGGTTATGCATGGCTGGATACCGGAACGCCTGACAGTCTGCTGGATGCCTCGGAATTCGTCGCCACGCTGGAACGCCGCCAGGGCTTCAAGATTTCCTGCCCGGAAGAGATCGCCTATCGGCTCGGTTTCATCGACGCCCAGCAGCTGGAGACGCTCGGCCTGCAATATGGCAAGAGCGCCTATGGGCAATATCTGCTGAAAAAAGTGCTCTGACGCTTTTAAACTGAACGCGTATCTGCAATACAGCGCCACGCACCTGAGAGGGTGTGGCGCTGTAACAGTTTATATATGCTGCATAAATTTTTCCTCAAATCGACTTAGATTTAAGGTTTATGCGGTAAAACGCGGGCAGAGGTCTAGGTGCGGTCGGTGTTGGCGTTTTAAAAGTGAGGCCCGGTGAAATATTGTATCGGCTGTGGAGCGCATCCAACGGTCTTATCGGTGGTGTGATGCGTTGAAGACCAGTGTGCTCGATGGACAGGATTCGACCGGGTTGGCGCAGGTATGCGCCGCGCAGGGTTCGGCTGCCCGCCATCTCGCCGATAAGCCAGTGATGATCTCCATTGATGATCCCGACGGTTGCCTTGGACCGTCGCCGCGCCTCTTGCTTCATCGTCCCGGTCGGGTTCCAGCCCTTCTTAAACGTTCTTTGATCGTCAACAAAGCCGGACGCTTTCTGGGATGGATGCCCGACGATCTGGACTCTATTGCACTCGTCGCCTCACCGGCAAAGAGTGGGGGCAAGACAGTTCGGCAACCGACCGTCACCATCCGCACACTGTCCATCGCTGAAGCTGTCCTGCGGGTGCTGATCCGTTGGCCTCATACCGCACGCACCTTGCTCCGCTTGCTGGCAGCGCGAAACTTTAAAGGCGCGACGTTCCGGTTCCTCCGGCATTTCGAGGCCTTGTCGTCCCCCCGCTATCAAGATTGGCTTCGGCTGCGCAATGAGGTGGACAGGCCACCACCCACCGATAGCAGTTCTGGGCCGCTTGTTTTGGTCAGTATCACTGGGGCGGGTGAGGGGCGGACCATTACGCGCAAAAGTCTTGAGCGGCAAAGCTACCGCGCTTTCGAATTTGCCGAGCTGGAAGATCTGGCGGATAGCCTGTCAAATCGCACTGCGGACAAGGATCTGTTTTGGCTGCTGGTACCGGCGGGTGTCACCTTGTCGCCATTGGCGTTGCAATGGATGGCGGATTGCCTGATCCGTCACCCGCAGGCGGCAGGCGTCTATTGCGACGAGGACCAGGCTAGCCGCAAGGGTGGGCCAGCTGTGCCGTTGTTCAAACCGGCCTGGAACCTGCCCCTGGTGCAAACCGGCTGGCTGCCGATGGACTGTGTTCTCTTGCGTCCTGCCTGCCTGCCGCAGCCTGTCGATGTCACCAATTTCGATGCGAACCAACTGGTCATCCAGGCGGCGGCCGCGGGGGACATTCTTCATCTGCCCCGCGTTCTGGTTCACCGGTCCTCTGCGCGACCGGCTCTCACGCCGTCGCGGCCCTTGCTTCAGCCGGGCAGCTCTCGCCCGCCTGTCACAGTGATCATTCCGACCCGCGACCGGGCGGATCTTCTCTCCGCCTGTCTTGATGGCCTGCTGGGCCGCACCGATCATGGTGAGTTGGACATTATTGTCATCGACAATGACAGCAAGGAGGATGCGACGCGCATTCTTCTCGACAGGATCGAGGCGGAAGGCCATGTGCGGCGCTTGCCGATGCCCGGCACCTTCAATTTTTCCAGAGCCTGTAATCTCGGCGTTGATCAGGCCCGGCATGACCGGATTCTGCTGCTCAACAATGATGTCGAGCCGCTGGAGCGCGACTGGCTGGGTGAGATGAAGGCCGAGTTGGACGATCCTCAGGTCGGGGCTGTCGGCGCCCTGTTGCTCTATCCCGATGGCTTTGTCCAACATGCCGGCGTCACGCTGGGGGCGGGGTCCATCGCCCGTCACAGTTTCCATTTTCATGATCCTGACGGTGGTGAGGATCATGGCCTGCTTGCGCAGCGCCGCCATGTTTCCGCCGTCACAGCGGCCTGCCTCTTGACCCGCAAGAGCCATTGGCTTCAGGTGGGCGGCATGGACGAAGCAAATTTGCCGGTTGCTTTCAACGATGTCGATTATTGCCTGAAGCTGCGCCGTGCCGGTCTCGATATCGTCTGGACGCCTCATGCACGCCTTGTTCATCGTGAATCCGTATCGCGCGGGCGGGACGATACTGTCGAAAAGCGGCTGCGCTTTGCCGGAGAAGAAAAGGTGATGTTCGAACGCTGGTCCGAGGTGATCGATAACGATCCCTGCTACAATCCGAATTGCTCACTGAGCGCGGGTGATTTCGTGCTGGAAGCGGCGCCGCGTGACCTGTCGGCAAGGAGTGGCCGCATCCGATGAAAAAACGGTGGTACTGGCCCGTTCTGGAGCAGGTTTTGCCGCGACCCCGGCTGCGGGAACAAGCGGATGGAAAGCCGCGCCGCCCAGTCAAGTCGGTTCTGGTCTTCGGTCGCGTTCCAAACCCCACATTCGACTATTATCTGCCCGTCCGGTTGAGTGCAGAGGGCATGCCTCCGTATCAGGTTCACGATATCAGAAAGCTTGAGGGGGCCGCACTCGACCCCGACGGCGCATTTGTGGTGATCTGTCGCTATGCGTCACGGCCCTTGCTGCGCTGGATCGAAACCCATGCCGACAAGCTCGCCGGGGTCGGTCTGCTGCTGGATGACGACATCAATGCCGTGATATCCAGCCGGGACGCCGATATCGCTTATAGCCTGTTTCTATGGTTTCGGGCGCTTTATCCGCTGCGGCGCCTGAACCGCCATCTTGACATTCTCTGGCTGTCCACGCCGCAATTGTTCCAGGCGATTGGCGAACCGATGGCCCGTATCCTGCCGCCAGCTCCTCCCATCAGCCTTTGGGAGCGTCGGTTGCACGCCGATAGCGAAGCGGATGACGCGACGAGCCAGGACAAGGTGGTGGTTGCCTATCACGCCACGGGGGTGCATGTGGCGGAACATCACTTCCTGAAGCCGGTCATCCGGACCGTGCTGGAACAGCGCCCCCAGGCGGTGTTCGAAGTGTTCGCGGGCAAGAAGGCGCGCACGATCTGGAAAGACATGAACCGCGTAACGGTGAAGGCGCCAGTGTCCTGGCCACAATATCTGGTTTACGCGGGAAGGGCGCAGGTCGATATCATGCTGGTGCCTTTGGCGCCGTCCGAGGCCAATGACAGCCGCGCCTGCACCAAATTCATCGATGTTGCCCGGCTGGGTGCGGCAGGGCTGTTCTCAGAAGGCCTGGCCTATGGCGCCGAGGCTGATGATGCACAACCTCGATTGCCCTATGATCAGGCTGCCTGGATCGCAGAAATCATCCGCTTGATCGATAATCCCGCGGAAAGAGCCGAAGGAGCCGAGCGGATTCGCAGCAAAGTGGCCCTGATGGGCACGACTTTCGAGCCGCTATTGCCGTAAAAATCTATTTCAATATTTTTGAAGATCGCAGCCGTCCAGGCTGTCCGCAATCGCGGTCAGCCGTAGGGCGGATAATCGACGATCTTCTGTTCCCGGACGATAAACAGCTTGCCTGTTTCCGTCTGTTGCGGCCCGACTAGTGGCAACAGGGCTTTGGCGACTTCTGAGGGATGCGGCAATGTATCAGGGTCTTCGCCCGGCATAGCCTGGGCGCGCATCGCCGTGCGGGTGGCGCCTGGGTCAATCGCGAGGACGCGGAGCGGTAGGCGCTGGTTTTCAGCAGCCCAGGTGCGCGCCAAAGCTTCAACCGCAGCCTTGGATGCGGAATAGGGGCCCCAGAAAGGCTTGCATTTATGCGGTGCAGCGGAGGACAGGATCAGGGCGCGGCCCTGGTCGGATTTGGTGATCAGCGGATCAATCGAGCGGATCAGCCGCCAGGTGGCGGTGACATTGATAGTCATCACCTTTTCGAACACCTTGGCCTCGACATGGGCAACGGGCGAAATCGTCCCGAGCACGCCAGCATTGGCAACCAGAATATCCAGCTTGCCCCAACGCTCGAAAATCGATCCGCCCAGCGCATCGATGGCGGCCATGTCGGCGAGATCGAACGGCACCAGGGTCGCGCTACCACCTGCCGAGGTAATGGCGTCGTCAAGGTCTTCCAGACCCCCGACGGTGCGGGCGCAGGCAATTACATGCGCGCCCGCCTTCGCCAGTTCCAGCGCGGTGAAATAGCCGATGCCGCGTGACGCGCCGGTGACAAGCGCGATCCGTCCCTTGAGATCAACCGTCATGTCCGCTTCCCCCTCATCATCTCATGCAACACCAAGAACCGGCCTCAGCCGTTACTAGACATAACCGACACCTTGCGGCCCATTTTCTCGCCTTCCCTGTCCATCAGACGGGTCGGGTAGTCACCGGTGAAGTAATGATCGGTAAATTGCGGATTGGCAGCATTGCGCGCCTCGCCGCCGACGGCCATGTACAGCCCGTCGATGGACAGGAAGGCAAGCGAATCGGCACCGATAAATTTCGCCATGGCTTCGGCACCCGCATATTGATTGGCGAGCAGCTTTTCGGCGTCCGGCGTGTCGATGCCGTAGAAGTCAGGATGGTAGATCATCGGGCTGGCAACACGGATATGCACTTCCTTGGCACCGGCATCGCGGATCATTTGGACGATCTTCAGCGATGTCGTGCCGCGCACGATGGAATCGTCCACCAGGATAACCCGTTTGCCCTCGATCATCGCCCGATTGGCCGAATGTTTCAGCTTGACGCCGAAGGCGCGGATCTGCTGCGTTGGCTCGATAAAGGTGCGTCCGACATAGTGATTGCGGATAATGCCATATTCAAAGGGAATGCCACTGGCCTGGGCATAGCCAAGCGCCGCTGGCGTGCCGCCATCGGGAACCGGCACCACGACATCGCCATCGCAAGGGGCTTCCTTCGCCAGGTTCATGCCCATGGCTTTGCGGGTCTGATAGACGTTGCGACCGCTGACGACCGAATCGGGGCGGGCGAAATAAACATACTCGAACAGGCAGGGGCGCTCCGGTTGCGGACGTGCCGGGCGGCGGCTGTCCACCGTAATCGAACCGTCAGGCTGGATCTCGCAAATGATCACTTCGCCGTTTTCGACATCGCGCACGAATTTTGCGCCGATAATGTCCAGCGCACAGGTTTCCGAGCAGAAAATCGGTTTGCCGTCGAGATCGCCCATCACCAGCGGTCGGATGCCGATCGGGTCGCGGGCGGCGATCAGTTTGGTGCGGGTCATGGCGATCATCGCATAGCCGCCCTCCATCTGCCGCATGGCGTCGATGAAACGGTCGGCTGTCGAGCTGTGGCGTGACCGGGCGATAAGATGCAACACCACTTCCGAATCCGAGGTGGATTGACAGATGGCGCCTGTGGCAATGATCTGGCGGCGTAGCGTCAGGCCGTTGGTAAAATTGCCGTTATGGGCAATGGCAATTCCGCCTTCTTCCAGCTCGGCAAAAAGTGGTTGCACATTGCGCAACGCCACTTCGCCAGTGGTGGAATAGCGGGTGTGGCCGATGGCGGCAGAACCCGGCAGCTTCGCCAGCGTTACCGGATTGGTATAGTGGTCGCCGACCAAGCCCATATGCTTTTCGGTGTGAAACTGCTTGCCGTCAAAGGAAACCAGTCCGGCTGCCTCCTGGCCGCGATGCTGAAGCGCATGCAGTCCGAGAGCGGTCAGCGTTGCGGCATCCTGATGGCCCAAAATGCCGAACACGCCGCATTCTTCATGCAGCGTGTCGCCATCAAGCTCTTCAAGGAAAGTCGATGAAATAGACTGTTTCATTGCAGCAAGCCTTTGCTCGATACATGCGCGCCGATACGGGGCACGGGTGACGAAATGCAGTGAGGAGCGCCGATTTCCATTACGGGTAGCGCTCATTCTTTGTCTCGGCTCAATCCCAGGGCTCAGTTCCTGGCAGGATCTGATGGTCTTGAGCAATTCGGACAGGATGCTCTATATAAGCAAGCCTGCCATCAACGTCCAGAAGGCGGACGATATCAGTTGGCCGGCGCGGGTGCCTGACCTGGTGTCTGGACTGGCGGTTGTGCAGGCGCATCGTCGGCAGGGGCCTGGCCTTCAGCGGGTGCTGTCTGTTGCTTGCCGAGGATGCGGGCGCGCAATTGCGGTTCGATATCGTCGGGCAGCACCGCTTCCAGCTTGACGACCAGCGCATCCAGGAACGGCTTCGACTTGGCATTGTTGACCCAGTCCGGCCGCTGCTTGGCATCGATCAGCCAGTTCCAGAAGGCCACGGCGACGACCAGCAGCAGGATACCGCGTGCTGCCCCGAACAGGAAGCCAAGGGTGCGGTCCAATGCGCCGATCCGGCTGTCGATGATGAAGTCGGCAATGCGCGAGGTAATGAACGAGATCAGGATCAAGGCAAGCAGGAACACGCCACCGGCAGAGGCTGCCACGGCGATCCGCTGGTCATTGGTATAATTCTTCACATAGGGAAGAATGAAGGGATAGAGATAATAGGCCGCCGCAATAGCACCCACCCAACTGGCAATCGACAGGATCTCGCGTGAAAAGCCGCGGATCATCGCCAGCACGGCTGAAAACAGCACGACACCGATGACAATACCGTCGAAAATCGTAATGGGCATTCCGTTCAACTCCAGGACTAGGCCGCGAAGGGGTCGCCAGGTTTCTTGATCTTTCCGGTCCGGCTGTTCCGGCGGCCTCTCCTTACACCACGATGTCACGCAGTGGAAGGATCAATCCTTGCCGAGTTTGTTACACAAATGTGACTTTACGCCAAAAAACCTCCGAACGACCCGTTCCCAGGAAGTACCTCACCGTCCCAGCGAGACATAATGAGAAAAGCCGTTCTTCTGCGCTTCGTTGGCATTGAACATATTGCGAAGATCGACCAGCACAGGAGAGGCCATGACACTGGCGATTTCTTTGAAATTATAGGTTTTGAAGACCATCCAGTCGGTGAGGATCACCAGGACATCGGCGCCGGTCGCGGCCTCCTTGGCCGTCTTGGTCATTTCAACGCCCGGCAACTGGCTTGCGGCATCATGCGGGCTCGACGGATCGAAAGCCGCAACCTTTGCGCCTTTCGCCTGCAAGGCCGGCAGCATCACCAGGCTGGTGCTTTCGCGCATATCGTCGGTCTGGCCTTTAAAGGTCACGCCCAGCACGGCGATTTTCTTGCCCTCGACATCACCGCCCGCCGCATCGATCACCCGGGTGACCATATCGGCCTTGCGCTGGTTGTTGGCATCGACCGCTGAAGAGACGACCCGTGAGTCGATCCCGGCATCGGCAGCCGTTGCCAGCAGCGCGCGGGTATCCTTGGGAAAGCAGGAGCCACCCCAGCCCGGGCCGGTATTGAGAAAGGCCCGGCCGATCCGCTTGTCGAGACCGATGCCATGGGCCACATCCTCAACCGTGGCGCCAACCGCTTCACACAGATTGGCCATTTCATTGATGAAGCTGATTTTCACCGCGAGAAAAGCATTGGCGGCGTATTTGATCAGTTCAGCGGTCTCGATGCCGGTGCTGAAGAAAGGAACATTGCCGTTTAACAACAATGGCGCATAAATCCGCTCCATGACCTCGCCAGACTGGGGGGTATCGACGCCGACGACGATCCGGTCCGGCTCCAGGAAGTCCTTGATGGCGGCGCCTTCGCGCAGAAATTCGGGATTGGAGGCAACGGCGATCTGCACATCCGGGCCTGCATTGGCCTTGGCCATCTCGAAGACCTGACGGTTGGTGCCAACCGGCACCGTCGACTTGGTGACGATAACGGTAAAGCCGGTGACGGCCTTGGCAATCTCGGCTGCGGCGGCAAACACATATTTCAGGTCGGCCCGGTCCGAGCCCGCCTCGGTTGGCGTGCCGACGGCGATGAACACGGCATCACGGTCCTTGACGCTTGCGGCAAGGTCGGTGGTGAAAGTGATGCGCCCGGCGGCGACATTGCGCTGCACCAGTTCATCCAGACCGGGCTCATAGATCGGCATCTTGCCCTGACGCAGCATTTCAATCTTGCGCTGGTCCTTGTCGACGCAGATCACGTCATGGCCCAGTTCGGCAAAGCATGCGCCGCTGACCAGGCCAACATAGCCGGTGCCTACCATGGTAATGCGAACGTTCATGAATTCTGCCGCTTTCCTGTCAAAGGGTGTTGGATGGGCGGGGGGTGTGCGATGGACGGGACTGCCTTGCGGTTCCTGTCGAACCATGTCGACAATCCTTGGTTATTTTCGACCTTGGCTATTGTTGGTCTTAATTACGGTGAGCCTTAATTACGGTGGGCCTTGAACCAGTCCGCCGCCGTTTTCACGATCAGGTTGATATCGGTATATTGGGGCGTCCAGCCCAGCAGGCTGCGGGCCTTGTCGCCGGAGGCGTAAAGAACCGGCGCATCGCCAGCCCGCCTTGGCGCATAATTGATCGGAACCTGCGCGCCGACCGCCTGAGACACCGCATCCAGCAATTCCTTGACCGATGTGCCCTTGCCGGTGGCAAGATTGAAGGCGCCGCTTTCGCCACCCTTTTGCAGATAGTCGATGGCCAGGACATGGGCATCGGCGAGATCGCAGACATGGATATAGTCGCGGACGGCGGTACCATCAGGCGTATTGTAATCGGTGCCGAACACATTGAATTCGGTCTGCCGCATGGCTGCCAGAACCGCCAGCGGAATGGCATGGGTTTCCGGATCGTGACGTTCGCCAAGATCGCCTTCCGGATCGAGACCGGCGGCGTTGAAATAGCGCATGGCCACCCATTTCAATCCATAGGCATGGCCGTAATCCTTCAGCGCCTGCTCAATGACCAGCTTGGAGAACCCATAGGGATTGACCGGGCTCTGCGGAGCTTCCTCGACAATTGGCAGGCTTTTGACCTCGCCATAGGTGGCGCAGGTCGAGGAAAACACGATGGTGTCAACGCCGTTGCGGCGCATGGCATCCAGCAGGCAGACCGAACCATGGATGTTGTTATTGTAATATTTCGCCGGGTCCGTCACCGATTCGCCGACGGCGGCGAAGGCTGCGAAATGCATCACGCATTCCGGCTGGTATTTGCTGAGAACCGCATCAAGCCTTGCGCCATCGGCAATGTCACCTTGTTCGAACGGTCCCCATTTGACCGAATCCGCGTGGCCGTGAACCAGGTTGTCATAGACCACAGGTGTGTAACCCGCCTTGGACAAAGCCTTGCAGGCATGGCTTCCGATATAGCCGGCTCCGCCGACAACAAGGATATTCTTCATGACAATGTATCCAGATTGATGTTGGCAGCACTGGTGTTAATGGTGCGTCCCGTTTCCGCCGCGAAATACGGGATCGACCGCTTCAGTCCTTCACGCAGCCGCACTTTCGGCTCCCAGCCCAGCAACTGCCCGGCAAGGGTGATGTCTGGACGCCGCAGCAGCGGATCGTCCTTCGGCAGCGGCCTGTCGATGATAACCGACCGGCTTCCGGTCATTTCCAGAATGATGTCAGCCAGTTCCCGCACGGTAAACTCGCCGGGATCGCCAATATTGACCGGACCGGTGATCGAGGCATCGGAGCGCATCAGTCGGAAAAATCCCTCGATCAGATCATCGACATAGCAGAAGGATCGGGTCTGCGTGCCGCCGCCATAAAGTTCCAGCGGGGCCTCTTCCAGGGCGCGGACGATGAAGTTGGACACCACCCGTCCATCCTGCGGGTCCATGTTGGGACCATAGGTGTTGAAGATCCGCACCACCTTGATTTCAACGCCATGCTGGCGGTGATAATCGAAACACAGGGTTTCGGCGGCGCGCTTGCCTTCGTCATAGCAGGCCCGCGGCCCTATCGTGTTGACTGCGCCACGATAGCTTTCCGTCTGCGGATGAACCTGCGGATCGCCGTAGATCTCGCTGGTCGATGCCTGAAACACCCGCGCGCCGCAGGCGACAGCCAGGTCCAGCACGTTTTTCATGCCAAGCACATTGATCAGCATCGTGCCGACAGGATCGATCTGATATTGCGGCGGCGAGGCGGGGCAGGCGAGATTCCAGATCTCGTCGTAGCGGCCTTGCGGCAAGGGATCGCGGACATCGGCTTTGATGAAGGACAGTTTGGGATTGGCCAGCAGAGGTTCGATATTCTTGCGCCGCCCGGTCTGGAGGTTGTCCAGGCAGACCACATCACAGCCTTCGTCAAGCAATCGTGCGCAGACGTGGGAACCGAGAAATCCAGCGCCGCCGGTCACCAATGCCGTCCGTGTCTTTCCCATAGCGTCCTCTTGCAGTCCGTTGCCGTTCATGTAGGGGAAGGGGTCAGGCCCTGTCAATTCCAGGCTACCAGCAATCAACCGTTATGAGCGGCAAGGGACGCAACCTGCCCGTTGCCGAACCTTTTGCGCCCGTTCTGTCAATCCTCATTGCCCTGCTGGCGCGATTTCAGTTTCGATCCGGCAATGCGCGCCACCAGATCCGGCAGGCTTTCGATTTCACCCCATTTGCCGGTGCGTTTCGGCAGATCGACGGAGGAGGCGGGCAAAACGGCGGAGGAAAAGCCAAGCTTTTCAGCCTCTTTCAATCGCTGCGCCGTATGCGATACGGGCCGCACCGCGCCCGAAAGGCTGATTTCGCCGAAATAGACACAATCAGCGGGCAGGGCGACGCCCGCCAGCGATGACACCAGCGCCGAGGCAATTGCCATATCGGCGGCGGGTTCGGTGATTCGGTAGCCGCCTGCCACATTGAGATAGACATCGTGCTGGCCAAGCCTGACACCGCAATGGGCCTCCAGTACGGCCAGAATCATCGCCAGGCGGCTGGAATCCCAGCCGACCACGGCTCGGCGCGGTGTGCCAAGCGCCGTTGCGGCCACCAGCGCCTGCACTTCGACCAGCACGGGTCTTGTGCCTTCCATGCCGGCAAACACCGCAGCACCAGGCGCTTTTTCATTGCGCTCGCCCAGAAACAGTTCCGATGGATTGGCGACTTCGCGCAGCCCCCGATCCGACATTTCGAACACGCCGATTTCATCCGTCGGGCCAAATCGGTTTTTGACGGTGCGTAGGATGCGGTAATGGTGGCCCCGATCGCCTTCGAAATACAGCACGGCATCGACCATGTGCTCGACGACGCGGGGACCGGCAATCTGGCCTTCCTTGGTGACGTGGCCGACCAGAACCATGGTGGCGCCAGTCTGCTTGGCAAAACGAATCATTGCCTGCACGCCGGTGCGCACCTGCGTGACCGTGCCGGGCGCCGAATCGGCGGTATCGCTCCAGAGAGTCTGGATCGAATCGATGATGACAAGATCGGGCCGCTTTCCTTCGGAAATTGTCGCCAGAATATCCTCGACATTGGTTTCTGCCGCCAGCAGCACATCGGTATCGGCGGCGTTCAGCCGCTGGGCGCGCAGCCGCACCTGAGCCACCGCCTCTTCGCCCGAGACATAGACGACGCGATGGCCCTGCCGCGACAAGGCGGCGGCGGCCTGCATTAGCAGGGTGGATTTACCGATGCCCGGATCGCCGCCAATCAGCACGGCGGAGCCGCGCACGAAGCCGCCGCCGGTCGCCCGGTCCAGTTCCGACAGGCCGGTTGGAATGCGTGGCGCTTCCTCGATTTCGCCAGACAGCGAGGTCAGCGTCACCGCCCGGCCTTTCTTCGGCACCTTGCCGGGACCGGACCCGATGCCACCCATCGGGTCTTCCTCAACAATGGTGTTCCACTGTGCGCAACCATCGCATTTGCCAGCCCAGCGGCTGTGAACCGTGCCGCAGTTCTGGCAGATGAATTGGGTCTTGGCCTTGGCCATGCATTGCCTTTCATGCGAGCATCGTACCATCCCACCCACCGCAATATGGATGGAGAAATGAGAACAAAAAGTGAATACGCGCTATCACCTAAGAGAAATGCCGGGCCGATGCAAGGGGGGGAAGGCCTATTCGGCTTCCAGATAATGGCGCTCGTAACGCAGGCCGAGGCTGGTCAGCATTTCATAGCCGATCGTACCCGCCGCCCGCGCCACGTCATCGATCGGCATGTTTGGCCCGAACAGCTCGATATAGTCGCCAGCGGCAATCGCTTTTTCCGGCACGTCGCTGACGTCGAAGATCGTCATGTCCATTGTGATGCGGCCAACAACCGGCACCTTGTATCCGGCGATAAAGCCATAGGCGCCCGGCGCCCCCGTATCGCGCAATGCCGTGCCGTGGCCTGAGAGATTGCGCAGGTAACCATCGGCATAGCCGACGGAGGCAATGGCCAGACGGCTTTCTCTCGTCAACTGGTAGGTGGCGCCGTAGCTGACAGTTTCTCCGCTCTTGGCTTGTCGAATCTGGAGAATGCGGGCCTCGGCCTTGACCACTGGGCGCATTGGGTTGGGCAGGCCCGTGACCGCTTCGCCGCCGTAAAGCGCGATGCCGGGGCGGGTGAGGTCGAAATGGTAATCGGGGCCGAGTAAAGTTCCAGCAGAGGCTGAAAGGCTTGATTCAATTCCCTCGAAAGCCGCGCTAACCTGATGAAAAGCCTGCAATTGCAGCCGGTTCATCGGCGAGGATGGATCGTCTGCGCAGGCGAGATGGCTCAAAATCAGCACTGGCGAAAAACTGGCCGGGCGCGAAACGTCAGTCGCCAGGAACATTGCGTCGTCCATGCTGAGGCCCAGCCGGTTGAAACCGGTATCGACATGCAGGGCGCATGGATGGTCGCCATGCTCGGCCACGGCCCGCATCCAGAACGCCAGCTGTTCCTCACTGGCAATCACCGGCACCAGATCATGCTCGAAAAACAGCGGTTCCATTCCTTCCCAGATCCCTGACAGTACGAAGATCCGGGCGTCCGGCGCATAGGTGCGCAAGGTCGCGCCTTCCGATGGCAGCGCCACGAAAAAATCCCGCGCACCGGCATTGTAAAGCGTCTGCCCTGCATCCTCGATACCAATGCCGTAGCCATCGGCCTTCACCACGGCACCCGCCCGCGCCTTGCCGGATCGCTTCGCCATCTCGCGCCAATTGTCGGCCAGCGCCTGGAGGTCGATTGTCACACGCAGCGGTGCGGTCAGGAATTCATCGGAAGGAGGGATGGAAAAGGCAGTAAGGGTCATGGAAACAGCTTTTTGCGAACAATAATGGTAGCCGGACCCTATCACTTTTCTTCAAGACTGGAATGCCGGGCTGGTGTTATTGTCTGGCGATGAACATGCTTTCACCGGTTTCCACCAGCCTTGCGTCAGTGCCCATTCGGGAGCAGACCCGCTTCTGGCGGGATGCCCGGTTTGGCGGTATGAAATGCATGAGCGCGACCTTCGTCACCCATCGGTTTTCCCCGCATGCCCATGAGCATTTCGGCATTGGCGCCATGGAGACGGGACAGAAAATTGCCACTATTCGCGGCTGCCGGCAGATTTGTGGACCGGGCGATCTCTATCTGATCAATCCGGAGGAGATCCACGATGGCAGTCCTGCGGGTGGGGTCTATCGATATCGGATGATCTATCCGTCGGTCGCCATGGTGTGCGACGTTCTGCAAGAGACGAGCAAGAGACCGTCGTGGGGAACGCCGTCCTTTCGCCAGCAGATCGTCACAGATCCGGCCTTGGCGCAGGCCTTTAACAGGATGCACAGGCAAATAGAGCAGGCAGATGGAATGCTTGATGCCGAAGAGGGGATGCTGGACATGCTCACCGCTCTTTTCACCCGCCATGGCGTTGTTGCGCCTGCGTCCTCTACTGCTCGCCCCGACACGGCGATGGCGAGGGTACGAGACTATCTCCATGCGAATTTTGCTGAGGATATCGGCCTTGAGCATCTGGCGGGGTTGGTTGGCTGTAGCCGCGCGCATTTGATCCGCAGCTTTCGCGCCACCTATCACATTACGCCGCATGCCTACCTGACACTTCGGCGTATTCGAGAAGCGGAGTCCATGCTGGCAAAGGACGCTGCGCCTGCCGACGTTGCCTTTGCCTGCGGCTTTGCCGATCAGGCGCATTTTACCCGCAATTTCAAGGCGCGGATGGGCATGACCCCGGCGCAATTTCGCCGGGGATAGGTTGAGGGATCAATGCCCGACCGGTGCCGCGCCAAACCGGCGTTCCAGATATTTGGAATAGCGCGACAGCGGGTAGCAGATGGCGAAATAGAACAGCGCGACCAAGCCATAGACGGTGAAGGGCTGAAAAGTGGCATTGGTGACGATGGTTCCGGCCTTTGACAATTCAACGAAACCGATGATCGAGGTCAGGGCCGTGCCTTTGACCACCTGAACCGAAAAACCCGCCGTAGGGGGAATGGCGATCCGCATGGCCTGCGGCAGGATGATCAGCCGCATCTGCTGGCGATAGGTGAGGGCCAGGCTGGTACCCGCTTCCCACTGGCCCTTTGGCACGGCCTCGACGCAGCCGCGCCAGATTTCGGTCAGGAAAGCGGCGGTCCAGCAGGTCAGCGCCGCGCCAGCAGCGAGCCACGCGGGAACGTCGATACCGAAAAGGCCGAGACCAAAAAAGGCGATGAACAACTGCATCAAGAGCGGCGTGCCCTGGAAAAACTCGATGAAGCCGCGCGCGAAGATTCGGGGCATGCGCTGTTTGGCAATGCGCAGCATCAATACCACCAGTCCCAAAGCCCCGCCGCACAGGAAGGACACCAGTGACAGAACCAGGGTCCAGCGGGCAGCCAGCAACAGATTGCGGGCGATATCCCAGAGGGTGAACTCAATCATCGCGTCGCCCCTTTCGGAAAGATCTGCCGTCCGAGCAGGGCCAGCAATTGCCGAAGGCCGATGGCCAGCACCAGATAGAGAGCGGTGGAGATCATGTAGGCTTCAAAGGCCCGGAAGGTGCGCGACTGGATGAAATTGGCGGCAAAGGTCAGGTCTTCAGCGGCAATCTGCGAGACGACGGCGGAACCGAGCATGACGATGACCAGCTGCGACGATAGCGCCGGCCAGATACGTTGCAGGGCAGGGACCAGAATGATCAGCCGGAAGGTTTGCAGTGGTCGAAGCGCCAGTGCGCTTCCGGCCTCGAACTGACCTTTCGGGGTTGCCTCAATCCCGGCCCGGATGATTTCGCAGCTATAGGCACCGAGATTGATGATCATCGCCAGATTGGCGGCTTCCATCTCGGAGAGCTTCAGCCCGGTCGAGGGCAGGCCGAAAAAGATGAAGAACAGCTGGATCAGGAAGGGCGTATTGCGGATCAGTTCCACATAGGCGGCAACTGGTGGCTTGATCCATTTCGGTCCTAAGGCCCGCGCCCAGGCGCAGGCGATGCCGAAGGCAATGCCGACCACGCCACCGACCAGTGTCAGTTCGACCGTCACCCCGACCCCTTTGAGGATGATCGGATAGTATTCGCCAAACCAGCTGAAATCGAAAATGTAATGCATGATGAAACCTGCTGGCAAAGCGAGGGTATTCTACTTTGCTGCCGTATCTGGCCTACACAATCACCTCAGCCGTCAGGGCTGCGGGTGATTGTGCAGAAAATGGTTATACCGTCCGATCAACGATCAGAGATCGGCGGGAAGCGGGGCGCCCAACCACTTTTCGGAAATCTTGCTCAGCGAGCCATCGGCCTTGGCCTCGGCGATAATCGCATTGAGCTTTTCCGTCAGCGCCGGTTCGTTTTTGTTGAAGCCGATGAAGCAGGGGGAATTCTTGATCAGGAACTTTGGCTCCGGACGCTTTGGCGGGTTCTTGGCGAGGATAGCAGCCGCGACGACATTGCCGGTGGCAACCGCATCGACCTGGCCGGAGAGGAAGGCGGAAATTGTGCCGTTATTGTCCTCATAGCGCTTGATGGTGGCGTCGGACGGCGCAACCTTGGTCAGTTCCAGATCCTCGACCGCGCCACGGGTAACGCCGACCGACTTGCCCGACAGATCGGCAGCGGACTTGATGGCGGTATCCGCGGGTGCAAACACTCCATTGTAGAAAGGCGCATAGGCGGTGGAGAAATCCACGACCTTTTCGCGGTCCGGATTTTTGCCGAGGCTTGAAATCACCAGATCGACCTTGTTGGTCTGCAAATAGGGAATGCGGTTGGCGCTGGTAACGGGCACCAGTTCCAGCTTGACGCCCAGTTTTTTGGCAATCAGGGCTGCGGTATCGATGTCATATCCGACGGGCTGCATGTCAGGGCCGACGCTGCCAAATGGCGGAAAGTCCTGCGGCACCGCCACTTTCAGCGTACCCCGCTTGGTAATGTCGCCCAGCGCATCGGCATGGGCCGGCAGGACGGCGGCAAAGGTGGCAAGGGAAAGGCCAAGGGCAAGCAGGGTACGACGATGCATAGGATGCTCCGGGTTGATGTTGCTCCTCAGAAAGCAATTGCTATGCCACTATGCAAAAAGCCGCCTGGAAAAGGCGGCTCTTGGTTTTGTCTGGATTGACGGTGTGCATTTGCGCAAAGTTTAAGCAAGAACCGCGCAAAGCATGGTCAGGTTTCCTCATAAGGCGTGAAACTCGGATCGGCCAGATCGGCAAAGCGGGTGAACTGCGCCTGGAAGGCCAGTTTGACGGTGCCGGTCGGTCCGTGACGCTGCTTGGCGATGATCACGTCCGCCGTGCCGCGTACTTTTTCCATCTGGGCTTCCCATTCGGGATATTTGGGGTCGCCCTGGTCGCGGGGTTCGAGGTTCTGCACATAATATTCCTCACGGAACACGAACATCACCACGTCGGCGTCCTGCTCGATCGAGCCTGATTCGCGAAGGTCGGAGAGCTGAGGACGCTTGTCGTCACGGCTTTCCACCTGACGCGACAGCTGCGACAGCGCGACGATTGGCACGTTCAGCTCCTTGCCGAGCGCTTTGAGGCCGGTGGTGATCTGGGTGATTTCCTGGACGCGGTTTTCCCCTGACTTGCCCGAGCCGGTCATCAGCTGAATATAGTCCACAACCAAACAATCGAGGCCACGCTGGCGCTTCAGGCGGCGGGCACGGGCGGAAAGCTGGGCGATGGAAATACCACCGGTCTGGTCGATGAATAGCGGCACTTTCTGCATGGTCTGGGAAAAGCCGACCAGCTTTTCGAAATCCTGCTCGGTAATATCGCCACGGCGGATTTTCGAAGAGGATACTTCGGTCTGCTCGGACATGATACGGGTAGCGAGCTGCTCGGACGACATTTCGAGCGAATAGAAGCCAACCACGCCGCCGTTTTTGGCTTTGAACGAACCGTCTGGCTGCACTTCCGGCTCGTAGGATGCAGCGATGTTCCAGGCGATATTGGTGGCAAGCGAGGTCTTACCCATGCCGGGACGTCCGGCCAGCACGATCAAGTCGGAGCGCTGCAAACCGCCCATCTTGCTGTCAAGCGAATGAATGCCGGTGGAAATACCGGACAAATGACCGTCACGCTCGAAAGCGGCACCTGCCATATCGACGGCCTGGGCCACCGCATCGTTGAAAGACTGGAAGCCACCGTCATAGCGACCGTTTTCAGCGAGATCGAACAGACGTCGCTCGGTATCTTCGATCTGCGCCTGCGGCGGCATGTCGAGCGGTGCGTCGAAGGCGATATTCACCATGTCTTCGCCGATGGTGATCAGCGCGCGGCGCAGGGCCAAGTCGTAGATCGCCCGGCCATAATCCTCGGCATTGATGATCGACACGGCTTCCGACGCCAGTCGCGCCAGATATTGGGCAATGGTGAAATCGCCGATCTTCTGGTCGGAGGGCAGGAAGGTCTTGATCGTCACCGGATTGGCGGTCTTGCCCATGCGGATGATGTCGGAGGCGACCTCGTAGATCTTCCGGTGCAGGCCCTCGTGAAAATGTGGGGGCTTGAGGAAATCCGAGACACGATAATAGGCATCGTTATTGACCAGAATGGCGCCGAGCAAAGCCTGTTCGGCCTCGATATTGTTCGGGGCTTCCCGGTAATGGGGCTCTGCCGGCTGGGCAGGATTTAACCTGCGCGCAACATCGTTCATGGGCTTTATCCGTTCTCTCTCGCTGGAAGCTGCATTCCTATCGATCCTGCGGGGCGGTTAAAGGGCGCATTGCGATAAACACAGTAGTTCACAGGCCTGATGCGCCAGGGCAGAAAAAAACAAGCTGAACCCGCTTTTTCCATTGACTGTGGTATGGCACGACTCAGTTCTTCAGGCGCCTATTTTAACCCGATCCGCACAAAAAAACGCCCGGAAAATCCGGGCGTCTCTTCAGTCGATAATGACGAATATCTTATTCGTCGTCGCCATCGCGGTCGGCATCCGGATCGAAAAAGTCTTCCGGACGTAGCGCGTCTTCGTCCACGCCGTAGATGGCGTCGGCGGAGGTGAGGCTTTCGCCCTTGGCCTGACGCTCAGCTTCTTCAGCGGAACGGGCAACGTTGATTTCGATGCTGATTTCAACTTCGGCATGCAGGTGCATGGTGACGTTGTGCAGGCCGATGGTCTTGATCGGGTTGTTCAGCTCGACCTGGTTGCGCGAAACGGTAAAGCCTTCGGCTGCCAGAGCTTCGATGATGTCGCGAGCCGCAACCGAACCGTAGAGCTGGCCGGTTTCGCCAGCCGAACGGACGACGATGAACGACTTGCCGTTCAGAACGTCAGCAACGGTCTGGGCTTCGGACTTGCGCTCCAGGTTGCGGGCTTCGAGGGTGGCGCGCTCGGCGTCGAAACGGGCCTTGTTGGCGGCGTTGGCGCGCAGCGCCTTGCCGGTTGGCAGCAGGTAGTTACGGGCAAAGCCGTCGCGAACCTTGACCACTTCGCCCATCTGGCCAAGCTTGGCGATGCGCTCGAGAAGAATGACTTGCATGCTATTTTCCTTTCAATTCAAGTTGGGCAATTCAAGTTTGTAAGCTCATGTTTCGGGTTTGTTATCGTCATCGGACTTGCTGTCCGTACCGGACTTGCCGTCTACCCTCGGTGGAGTGAGAGCAACGGTCCGCCGTGTGTCGATAAGGCCGAGAATGACGATGAAGAAGGCCGGAAAGGCGAGAAGAGACACCATATAGGTCAGGATCAGCGCCGGGATGCGCCATTCCTTGCCACGGGTGCGTTGATGCAGCGATGCGAAGCCGCCGAGCAGGAAGCCTGCCCCAAACGTGCCGCAGACAGTTGCGCCGATCAGGGCCGGAACGCCGCCAATAAAGCAGGCGACAATGCCAGCCAGGAAGATGAACGGCGCATTGCGGTTCATGCGCAGCGCCGAGGGAATATCCTCGCGCGGACGCAAGGCATTGCCCGATGCTGCCACGATCCGGCTTGCCAGGTAATAGGCGGCAAACAGCATGATGACCCACATGCCACCCTGCACGATCGGCAGGGTCAGCAGCATGGTGGATTTGATTCCGGCGGTGCTGCCCATGGTGGCGGCAACGGTTGGATCGCGATCGGTCAGCGACTGCATCAGCGCATCGATCATGTTGCCAACCAGTTCAGCATCATAACCGATCATCACGCCAAGAAAGATCACGCCGATACAGACCAATCCGCAGAGATGCATGAGGATATCCGACAAGGGATACCAGGCGAGCAGCTTGTCCGGGCCGCCGATTTCAGACGCGGGGCGAGCGAGATTGGCAAGATGGCTGATCCAGCCGGCGGGCAGCAAGGTAAAAACCGCCATGGCGCAGGCAAACAGCGGCGAAACCGCCAGCGCGCCAGCAAAGGCTGCGGTGACGATGGCAACGATGGCAGGGACATTGCCCCAGCGCAGGCCGACAATCATCACGGGCAGGGCAGATGCCGCATAGAAAACAGACGAAAAAGACGGTTGTGCATTGGCCGCCAGCACCAGAAAGATGGCGGTCACGCCGGCGAGAAAGCCGGTCAGCAGCAATTTTCCGTCCAATTGTTTCACGTCGCTGTCCTGCGCCTGGCAGTTAGAGGGCGATACCGGCAAGCGGCCTGCACCTCAACATGGGATTTATCCATTCCGATCCACGCCCATCGCGGAAGGGAGACGGCCCCCGAAAACGGGAGCCGCAAAGTCACGTCAGCTTAGGTTAAGCGACAACGCCCAAATTACGCAACGACGTAAGGCAGCAGGCCAAGGAAGCGGGCGCGCTTGATGGCCTTGGCCAGCTCGCGCTGCTTCTTCTGCGAAACAGCCGTGATCCGCGAGGGAACAATCTTGCCGCGCTCGGAAATGTAGCGCTGCAGCAGACGCACGTCCTTGTAGTCGATCTTCGGAGCGTTGGCGCCGGAGAACGGGCAGGTCTTGCGACGGCGATGGAACGGACGACGAACCGTGGAAGAGGAAACTTCAGCCATAGTCAAATCTCCTTATGCGCGATCTTCGCGCGGACGGCGCGGACGATCACCAAAGCTTTCACGACCACCTTCACGGGGGCCACGATCACCACGATCACCGCGGTCGCCACGATCCGGACGGTCGCCATCGCGGCGCGGACGGTCGTCGCGGTCGCGCTTCTGCATCATGGCAGACGGGCCTTCTTCGTGGGCTTCAACGGCGATGGTCATGTAACGAAGAACGTCTTCGTTGATGCGCATCTGACGCTCGACTTCGTGCACGGCAGCAGCCGGAGCATCGATGTCCATGAGAGCGTAGTGAGCCTTGCGGTTCTTGTTGATGCGGTAGGTCAGGGACTTCAGGCCCCAGTTTTCTACGCGCCCGACTTTGCCGCCATTTGCTTCGATAACACCCTTGTACTGTTCTACGAGGGCATCAACCTGCTGTGCGGACATATCCTGCCGGGCAAGGAATACATGTTCATAAAGAGCCATGATAGCTTTGCCTTTCTTGCTGTGATCATCACCCGGATCGGCGCTAAGCCTCAACGACTGCTCCTGATCGGGCAAGGCCCGGGGCAAGAAAAGCGTTGTACGAGACGGTCGAGAGCGGAGACACGGGAGGCCGAAACGCTTTTCGTTTCTGACGGCAAAACAAGTCTGCCGGCCCTCCGTTCAGCCACCAGCCAAAAGACCGGGTGTTGCGAACAGCGGGCTTATAGCTGGTTTCAGCCGGAAAGCAAGCAAAAAGCTGGGGAAACCTATCGGTTGTAAGCCGAGGCATTCTTATGCGGGAGACCTTAACGCAGCCGATCCTTGACGGCAGCCTTGATTTCATCCGGCACCAGGCTTTCAGGCACTTCCACGGATTGGTCGCCGAAACGTGACGGCCAGACGATTCGATAGCGAAATCCATCCGCCACGGCGGTTGTTTGAGGCACAGACTCCCGGAAAAACTCTTCGATCAGCTGTTTTTCCGCAGCGCTCAGTTTTTCGACGGCGCAGACTCCATCGCTGCGCAACGCCGATCTCGCGCCGCCAAAGCCGCCAAAGCCGCCCATTTTTTCGAGAATAAGTTCATCCATACGGTGTTGACCTATACGGCCCTGATCGATGCCGCCGTGATCGTGGCAAACGCATCAGACCGAAGCACTTTGCAAACCCACATCGCTCCAGGCGGTGTTGAGCGTTTCAGCGAGCGATCCATCTCCCGGATAAAGCCTGGCAGCTCCGGCCCGGGTCGCCTCGGCAAATTCCGCCATGGTCATGTCCGGGTTGCTGCCATTCTTTGTGAGTGCATCATACCATATCTGTCCGGTCTTGTCCCAGCTTTTGCCGCCAATGCGGGTGGCTGCCAGATAAAAGGCGCGGTTGGCGATGCCGCTGCTCTCGTGTGGGTCCATGCCATCGCGGTAATCGCTGAAATGGCTGATCTGCTCGGCCATGCAATGGGTTGCTTCAGGATTGGCCATGTCGCGCAGGCAAGTATATTTCTGCCGGGCCGTCGGGCCGAGAATGTCATTGCCGATCAACCAGTCGGCCTCATCGGCACTCTGGCCTTTCGTCCATTGCTTGAACATGCTGCCGAACACATCCGAGAGACTTTCATTCAGCCCGCCCGGCTGATTTTCATAGTCGAGGCCGAGGGTATATTGGGTGATGCCATGGGTTAGCTCATGGCCGACCACATCGGCGCTCTCGCAAAACGGGGTGAAAATTTCCCCGTCGCCATCGCCATAGGCCATTTGCGAGCCGTTCCAGAAGGCGTTGTTGTAATCCCTGCCGTAATGGACCGACGACAGGATGGTCATGCCATTGCCGTCGATGGAGTTACGCTTGAAGACGCTGCTATAGAATTCCTCGACCCCGGTCGTGGTGTCGAATGTGGTCTTCACCTGGGCATCCTTTGATGAACCGGGATTGACGATCTGTACGCCGGGAAGGGTCATGCCGTTATTGCAGGTATAGACCGGGATATCCGGCGCCTGGGCTACCGTCACGGAAAACGCCCGAAAAGGCCGCTTGGCGATGGTCAGCTGGCGGGCGCTGTCTCGAAACTGGCGTACTTGATGGTCGTGACGCATCGTTTCCTGCAATCGCTCGCGGACGGCAGCAGGAAAATCCTGGTCATGGGATAGGGCGATCAGCACTTTTTCGGGAATGATTTGGCAATAGCGGCACATGGCAACCTCCATGATTGATCAGATTTCCACCGAGGGGAGTATAAAGTGTCGTTAAAATTTATTCGGGAAAACGATCAGGATGCCAGCAGGTTCCATGCTCTGCCAGACAAAGTTGCTGGCAAGCCAACGGTGGCTAAGCAAGGAAGGTCATGCGTTATTTGGAAAGCGATCAGGCTGATTGGATCTGAAGGGTCAGGCGGCCATCGTGATTGGCAAAGGCAAAGCTCGGGGTGGAGCCTTTAGCCGCCGCGCCGTCAAAGGTCACGGTCATCTTGTCGGACGACCCTGCAAAGGTGAGGGTCAAGCTATTGGCACCGGCGGTGACAGTGATATCGCTCTGCTGAAATCCGCCCAGCTGAAGAGAGAGTGGCCCATCCGTGGTCATGGTGTCCTGACCATCGCCAGCGGCAAAGGCATATTCGGCGACGCTATTGCTGCCGGGTGTTTGGTGGATGGTCACTGTATCATTGCCGGTGCCGCCAGAGGCGAAGATGCGGCTGCCTTCGAGATACATTGTATCGTCGCCAGCACCGCCATCGATATTGGCAAGCGTGTCACCGGAGGCTTTGATACTGTCGTCACCATCGCCGCCCGTTACCGCCATGATCAGCGATCCCGTCAACTGGATATCGTCATCACCGGCTCCGCCGTCGATCTCCGAGAGCAGGGCGGCACTGGCTTTCAGGCTGTCCTTGCCGTCGCCAAGTGCAACTCCTGCCATGGCAGCGCTTTTGGCCACCAGACTGTCGTCGCCATTGCCGGTCTCGACCTGATAGACGCCTCGGCCGGTAAAGGTCAGGCTGTCATTGCCTTCCGTGCCGGTAACGCTGGTAATATAGCCAAGGCTTTCGCTGACATCGGCCTGGTCGGCGCTGCTGCCATCGCCAAGGCTGAGAATTTCAATGATCCGGGCCAATGCCCGTTGCCCGGCGCTGTCGGAGACTGTGCCACGATCAGATTGGCTATGGCCGGTGTTTGTCGTTGTTGTGGGTTTGGCCGGACTGCTGCCGGAAAACAGCTGGCTTGCATAGGCCACGGCATTTGGGTCGCGATAGAAACTGTTGATGCTGCTCATGTGCGCTCTCCGTGCCCGCTACGAGCCACAAGATAAGAGCACACTTATATATAAAGATAGGTAAAGCTACTTTTGCCTGCAAATGCGGTGAGCAAAGGGTTAACAAAAAAAAGGCGGGATATCTCCCGCCCCTATGGTTATTCTTGGCTCGCCAAAAACTGTCAGATCGGCATGGGATATTGCCGGTAAATCGCGGCAATGCCCTTCACCACTTCGTCGGACAGGGTGACGTCAGCAGCACCGATATTGGTTTCCAGCTGCTCCATGCTGGTCGCGCCAATAATAACTGAGGCCATGAACGGACGGGTCAGGCAGAAGGCCAGCGCCATTTGCGATGGGTCGAGGCCGTGCTGTTTGGCCAGTTCCAGATAGGCGCGGGTGGCGGGTTCCTGATGGGGTGTCAGACGGCCACCGATATCGCCGTTGATAGAGCCGCGTGATCCGGCGGGCTTGGTGCCACCAAGATATTTGCCGCTCAGGATGCCGCCAGCCAGCGGTGAATAGGAGAGAAGCCCGACCTGTTCGTGGTGGGACAGTTCCGCCATGTCGAGATCGTGCGGACGGTAAAGCAGGTTATATTCGTTCTGCACGCTGGCAACGCGCGGCAGGCCTTTCTGCTCGGCGATATCCAGAAATTTCTGCGTCCCCCAGGTGGTTTCGTTCGACAGGCCGATGGCGCGGATCTTTCCAGCGGTGACGCAATCCTGGAGCGCCTCGAGCTTTTCGGTGATTTCGGCCAGCACCTGGGCGCGGTTCTGGTTGGATGGATCATAGCCCCAGACCCCACGGAAATGATAATGACCCCGATTGGGCCAATGAATTTGATAGAGGTCGATATAATCGGTTTTCAGCCGCAACAGGCTGGCATCGACCGCCTCGCGGATCGTGTCGGCATTGATCGGTGCACCACCGCGGATATAGGGTCGGCCGGCGCCTGCAACCTTGGTGGCGAGCACCACGTCCTTGCGTTTTCCGGTCTTTTCAAACCATAGGCCGATCAGTTTTTCGGTATCCGTATAGGTTTCGGCAGAGAGTGGCGTGGTGGGATAAAGCTCTGCGGTATCGAAGAAATTCACGCCCTTATCAAGGGCATAGTCCATTTGTGCGAAGGCGTCTTCCTTGGTATTCTGGCTTCCCCAGGTCATAGTGCCGAGGCAGATTGAGGAGACGGAAATATCCGTGCGGCCAAGCCTGTTATATTTCATGGTCTATGGTCTCGGTTTTGAAAAAGCTCTTTGCGAGCAGGGAGGGATCGAGGCGGAATGTAGAGGGAATTTTCCGATCCGCAAGACCCGCCAATGCACCTCCAAAGCCTGTGACTTCACCGGGGTTGAGGCGTCGATACGGCCTCGAAGGGTTGACTCTCCAGGATAGTTTGTGAATTGGAGAAGGAAATTAGCAGGGAGTACCGCATGGGTGTCGCATTTACATTTCCGGGCCAGGGCAGCCAGGTCGTCGGAATGGGCAAGGATCTGGCTGAGGCTTTTCCGGAAGCCCGCACGGTTTTTGACGAAGTGGACGATGCACTCGGCCAGAAACTGTCGGACGTGATGTGGAACGGGTCCGCCGAGGATTTGACCTTGACGGCCAATGCCCAGCCGGCGCTGATGGCGGTGTCTATCGCGGTGCTGCGGGTCATGGAAGCGCGTGGTTTTTCGCTGGCGGGCAAAGTGTCCTATGTCGCGGGCCACTCGCTTGGTGAATATTCGGCGCTCTGTGCCGCTGGCACGTTCAGCCTTGCCGATACCGCTCGCCTGTTGCGCATTCGTGGCAATGCCATGCAGGCCGCAGTTCCGGTTGGGGCTGGCGCCATGGCGGCAATTATCGGTCTGGAGCATGGCGATGTCGAAAAGGTCTGCAAGGCGGCCAGCAGCGACGGCCCGGTGCAGATCGCCAATGACAATGGCGGCGGCCAGCTGGTGATTTCCGGCGCGAAGGCTGCCGTGGAAAAGGCAGCGGCACTCGCGACTGAAAAAGGCGCCAAGCGCGCCATCATGTTGCCGGTCTCGGCGCCGTTCCACTCGACATTGATGGGACCGGCAGCCGATGCGATGGCGCAGGCCCTGGCGACTGTCGAGATGAAAGCACCTGTTGTGCCGTTGATCGCCAATGTCGTCGCCGTTCCTGTAAGCGACCCGAACGAGATCCGCCGCCTGTTGGTGGAGCAGGTGACGGGGCAGGTGCGCTGGCGTGAAACGGTGGAGTGGTTCAGCCACAATGCCGTCTCGGTTCTCTATGAGATTGGCGCTGGCAAGGTGCTGAGCGGCCTGGTGCGGCGCATCGACAAGAATATCACCGGCACGGCGGTCGGTTCGCCAGCTGATATCGAAGCGGCCCTGACCGCGTTGATGTCTTAAGCCATCCGGTTTGCGGCCTGCCGGGGCTGGTAGCTTATGCCGGTCGCTTATGAATGCACAATGCAGAAGTTTCTAACATGAGACTGGCGTTTCGCAGGGCGGAACCGGGTTTCAAGCAACGAGGATTGAACATGTTCGATTTGACCGGCCGCAAGGCCCTGGTAACCGGCGCAACCGGCGGCATCGGCGAGGAAATCGCCCGCATGCTGCATGCGCAAGGCGCAATCGTCGGTCTGCATGGCACCCGCGTCGAAAAGCTGGAGGCGCTGGCCGCCGATCTCGGCGAGCGTGTGAAGATTTTCCCTGCCAATCTCGCCGACCGCGATGAAGTGAAGGCGCTGGGCGAAAAGGCCGAAGCCGAACTGGAAGGCGTCGATATTCTCGTCAACAATGCCGGTATCACCAAGGACGGCCTGTTCGTGCGCATGTCGGATGCCGATTGGGACAGCGTGCTGGAGGTCAACCTGACCTCAACATTCCGCCTGACGCGGGAACTGACCCATCCGATGATGCGCCGCCGCTATGGCCGGATCATCAACATCACCTCGATTGTCGGCGTGACCGGCAATCCAGGGCAGGCCAATTACTGTGCTTCCAAGGCTGGCATGATCGGCTTTTCCAAGTCGCTGGCCCAGGAAATTGCCGCGCGCAACGTCACGGTCAACTGTATTGCGCCTGGCTTTATCGAAAGCGCCATGACCGGCAAGCTGAACGATAAGCAGAAAGACACCATCATGGGGGCAATCCCCATGAAACGCATGGGAACGGGAGCCGAAATCGCGTCTGCCGTTCTCTACCTGGCCTCTTCGGAAGCAAGCTATGTCACCGGCCAGACACTGCATGTGAATGGCGGCATGGCAATGATCTGAAGACAAGCCAAAACCCGCTTAATTGGTCTGGGAACAACCAGAGGGCATCGATTTTCGGGCTTTCCGGCAGACTTAAACCATGTTAATCGGGCGGGGACTGTGAGCAGTCGTCCCGGAAATGGCCAGAAAATGGCCACGAAATGGAAGGTCTTGCGCCTGACCGTGAGCACGGAACGAACGTGTGCAGAGCGGGTTCAACGCAAATGCCGGCGACGTCTTCGGACCCGCGGGCGCAAAACAGGGTGGGAACGTCATCACGGCATTCCCTTTTATATTAGAGGTCGAGGAAACCGACATGAGCGATATCGCAGAACGCGTAAAGAAAATTGTTATTGACCATCTGGGCGTTGAAGCCGACAAGGTCGTTGAAGGAGCAAGCTTCATCGACGATCTCGGTGCAGACTCGCTCGACACGGTCGAACTGGTCATGGCGTTCGAAGAAGAATTCGGCGTCGAGATCCCCGACGATGCAGCTGACTCCATCCTCACGGTTGGCGATGCTGTCAAGTTCATCGAAAAGGCTCAGGCTTGATCCTTGATCTTCCTGAGAGGGGCGGGCTCCTGTCCGCCCCCTTCAAAGGACCTGCAAGCAAAACACATGCACCTGCGGTCCTGTTTGTTTTGACGTTGTTTTCAGGTTTCACAGTCGTACCTCATCCTGGATGACGGGCAATCGGGCTGGAAATCTCTAATCCGTTGCATGTTTTCACCTTCAATCGAGGCGGATTGAGGGAGGCATGCGTTAGCATTTGATTGTTTGAGTGGGGTGAACGGGCGAATGAGACGTGTCGTTATCACCGGTACCGGCATGGTATCTCCTCTTGGCTGCGGTACGGATGTCACCTGGACGCGGCTTCTTGCCGGCCAGAACGCTGCCCGCAAGGTAACCGAATTCGAGGTCGAGGATCTTCCGGCCAAGATCGCTTGCCGCCTTCCCTTTGGCGACGGTACAGACGGCACATTCAATGCCGATGACTGGATGGAGCCGAAGGAACAGCGCAAGGTCGATCCGTTTATCGTCTATGCGATGGCCGCTGCTGAAATGGCACTGGCCGATGCCGACTGGAAACCCCAGACCGATGAGGATCAGATCGCCACCGGCGTGTTGATCGGCTCGGGCATCGGCGGCATCGAAGGCATTGTCGAAGCTGGCTATACGCTGCGCGACAAGGGTCCGCGCCGCATTTCCCCCTTCTTCATTCCTGGCCGTCTGATCAATCTGGCCGCCGGTCATGTTTCGATCCGCCACAAGCTGCGCGGTCCAAACCACTCCGTGGTCACCGCCTGTTCGACGGGCGCCCATGCGATCGGTGACGCCAGCCGCTTCATTGCCTTCGGCGATGCCGACGTGATGGTGGCCGGTGGTGCCGAATCGCCGATCAGCCGGATTTCGCTGGCTGGTTTTGCGGCCTGCAAGGCCTTGTCCACCCAACATAACGACGATCCGCAGAAGGCCTCGCGCCCCTATGACAGAGACCGCGATGGTTTCGTGATGGGCGAGGGCGCTGGCATCGTGGTGCTTGAGGAGTTGGAACATGCCAAGGCGCGCGGCGCCAAGATCTATGCGGAAGTGGTAGGCTACGGCCTGTCCGGCGACGCCTTCCACATCACCGCACCTGCGGAAGATGGCGACGGTGCATTCCGCTGCATGACCATGGCGCTGAAGCGGGCTGGGATGACGGCTGCCGATATCGATTATATCAACGCCCATGGTACATCGACCATGGCCGATACCATTGAGCTTGGCGCTGTCGAGCGGCTGGTCGGCGCTTCCGCCTCGAAGATTTCGATGTCATCGACCAAATCGGCGATCGGGCATCTTCTGGGGGCAGCCGGTGCGGTCGAAGCCATCTTCTCGGCGCTTGCCATTCGGGATGGTATCGTTCCGCCGACGCTGAACCTCGATACGCCGGATGTGGACAGTGCCATCGACCTGGTGCCGCATAAGGCCCGCAAACGCGATGTGCGGGTGGCCCTGTCGAATTCCTTCGGGTTCGGCGGCACCAATGCATCGCTGGTGCTGCGCCGCTTCGAAGGCTAGACTTGCCTTAGGAAAAGCGGAGACCGGTTTTCCCGAGAAGACTAACGGCAGCCTCCGGGAGCAATAGCCCGATACTGCTTGCGCTCCTGTGATCAAGGCTTTGGTCATGCTTTCAATCCCGACCAGTCGGAAAAATAGATCCCCTGCCTTTTCTGAAGGGCAGGGGTAGAGTATGACACTCTGCCGGGCCGATCCTGTCCCTTGGTAAGGGCAGGGGATGGGCTTGAAGGTCTGTTTTCAACCCCTGCCGTCGCAACAACGCCGGAAGACACGTGTCCGGAACCCGCTTTTGCCGTAATGCTTGCCCAAAAGCACCATGACCGAACAGAAGAGGAGTGCCGGTGAGCGATCGCGTCGACCAGGAAGCCAACCGTTCCAGCAATGGTGGTGAACAGCAGCCCCAAAATCAAAACCAGGCGAAAGGGCCTTTCATTCCCAAATCGCCCTCGGAAGCCCTGAGGCCGGAACGGGTGCCACAACCCCCGCGTCGTTCCCGGCGCGCCCGAAGCCAGGTGGTGGTGTTCCTGAATTTCGTGATGACCTTGCTGGTCTTTGCCTGCATTGCCGCCGTTGCTGCCTTCTATTACGTGGTCTCGGCGTTTCAGGACCCGGGTCCGCTCTCCACCAATGCCAATTTTCTGGTTCGCAACGGCGCGGGCGTGTCCGAAATCGCCACCAGCCTTGAGCGCAATGGCATGATTTCCGATGCGCGGATTTTCCGTTACATGACATCGACCTATCTGCATGACGGCGATACGTTGAAGGCTGGCGAATACGAGATCAAGGCCGGCGCCTCGATGAAGGATATTCTCGAACTGCTACGGTCGGGCAAATCCATTCTCTATTCGGTGACGCTGCCGGAGGGGCTGACGGTCAAGCAGATGTTCGACAGGCTGGCCAAGGACGAGACGCTGGAAGGCGATCTACCCAAGGCGCTGCCGCCGGAGGGAAGCCTGCGGCCGGATACCTATAAATTCACCCGGGGCACCAAGCGGCAGGAAGTCGTCGATCAGATGCTCGACGGACAGAAACGTCTTGTCGATCAGATCTGGGCCAATCGTTCCCCCGACCTGTCCTTGAAGACCAAGGAGCAATTCGTGGTTCTGGCCTCCATTGTCGAGAAGGAAACCGGCAAGGATGATGAGCGCGCCCATGTGGCCTCGGTGTTCCTCAACCGGCTGCAGAAGGGCATGCGGCTGCAATCGGATCCGACCATCGTCTATGGGTTGTTCGGCGGTGACGGTAAGCCTGCCGACCGGCCGATCTACCAGTCGGACCTGCAGAAGCAGACGCCGTATAATACCTATGTGATCAAGGGCCTGCCGCCGGGACCGATTGCCAATCCTGGCCGCGCGGCGCTGGAGGCGGTTGCCAATCCCTGGCGCACCTCCGATCTGTATTTCGTCGCGGATGGCACCGGCGGTCACGTCTTTGCATCGACCCTCGATGAGCATAATGCCAATGTCAGGCGCTGGCGCAAGCTGGAGGCGGACCGGGGTGCAGATCCTGGCCAGGCCGTCGATGGCCAGCCCGAGGCGGACCCTGACCAGGCTCCGAAACCGGCGAAGAAAAAATAACATGACGCGGCTTGCCGGATGATCGGTCAAACAGGGCGGCGATGGAAGACACACGATGACATTGCAATCGATGACCGGGTTCGCCCGCAATGAAGGTCAGATCGGCCGCTATCGTTTTGCCTGGGAGCTGCGGTCGGTCAATGGCAAGGGGCTGGATGTGCGGCTTCGCCTGCCGCCGGGCCTGGAAGACATGGAAACTGAGGTCAAGGCAGCGGTCGCCTTGCAGCTGTCTCGCGGCAATGTGCAGGTTGGCCTGAGCCTGACTGCCAGCGACAACCGAATGGAAGCGGTGGTCAACCGCGATGCCCTCGATGCTGTGCTAGAGCTGCGCACTCAATTGGGTCCGGGCATCGTCTCTGCCGAACCATTGTCGCTCGATACGCTTCTGTCCATCCGTGGCCTTGTCGATCTGCGCGAGGCGCAGGAGGACGGCACCCAACTGGCCGCACGGCGGCGAATGCTGCTGGGCGAACTGGAAACTGCCGTCGCCGCACTTGCTGAGATGCGGTCGCACGAGGGCCTTGCCTTGCAGGCGGTCCTGCTCGCGCATATCGATGAAATTGAGCGACTGGCCTTGGTCATCGAGGCTGATCCATCCCGCAGCCCGGACGAGATCGCTCGACGGCTCGCCACGCAGATTAGCGCATTGCTGGCCTCCGCACCTGTTCTGGACAAGGACAGGCTCTATGCCGAGGCGGCCTTGATGGCCACCAAGGCCGATCTGCGCGAGGAGATCGACCGGCTGAAGGCGCATGTGGCTGCGGCCCGGACCCTGCTGCGCGCTGGCGGACCGGTCGGGCGCAAGCTCGATTTTCTGGCGCAGGAATTTAATCGCGAATCGAATACCATCTGCTCTAAGTCCAATTCCGCCGCGGTTACAGCGGCTGGGATCGAATTGAAGGTCGTCATCGACCAGTTCCGCGAGCAGGTCCAAAATCTGGAGTGAAACATGTCCATCGCAGCGTCCAAAAACGCCACCATTCCCAGGCGCGGCCTGATGCTGGTGATTTCCTCACCCTCGGGGGCGGGTAAATCGACCATTTCGCGCACGCTGATGGATATCGACAAGCAGATCGGCATGTCGGTCAGCGTCACCACGCGCCAGCGCCGTCCAAGTGAAATCGAGGGCGTGCATTACCATTTCATTTCGCAGCGCGAATTCGAACGACTCAAGGCCTCGGATGCTCTGCTGGAGTCGGCGGAAGTGCATGGCAATTTCTACGGTACACCGCGCGAGCCGGTCGAGGTGGCGATGTCGGAGGGGCGTGACATGCTGTTCGACATCGACTGGCAGGGTGCCCAGCAATTGCAGGAGAAAATGGCCGCCGATGTCGTCTCGGTCTTCATCCTGCCGCCGACCATGACCGAGCTGCAATCTCGCCTGCACCGCCGCGCCGAGGATTCTGAAGAGGTGATCCAGACCCGGCTCGCCAATTCCCGCTCCGAGATCGAGCATTGGCGTGAATATGACTATGTCATCGTCAACGACGACCTGAATTCGGCCTTTGATGCTGTACAGTCAATCGTCAAGGCCGAGCGTCTGCGTCGCGACCGCCGCCCGGGCCTGTTCGATTTCGTCAATAACCTGATTACAGAAGAGCCAAAGCTTTAACAAAGGGCCAGGACTGGGGAGTCCGAACCCAAATAGCCTGTTCCTGGTGGCATGAGGAGAGAGATGCCAATGGTGGAGAATGGTCTCGATAGCAGTTCGGGTGCGGCGATCTATTCGCCGCTGACCCTGAAGCTTTATGATCTCGTCGTGCTCGGTTTTTCCAACCGCTTCGCTTGGACATGCCCGACCCGTGCGGTGCTGCTCCCGTTCTTCAAGGCGCATCTCAGCAACAATCACCTCGATGTCGGCGTTGGCACGGGCTATTACCTTGCGGAGGCGGGGATCGGCCCGCATCAGAAGGTCAGTCTGCTCGACCTCAACCCGAACAGCCTGAAGGCGGCGGAAGCGCGCTTGGCCCTGTCTTTGGTCCGCCCCTGCAACACCTATGTCGGTGACGTGATGCGACCGCATCCACTGCCGTCAGACTGTCGTTTTTCTTCGATTTCGCTGTTTTATCTCTATCACTGCCTGCCAGGCAGCATGGTGGAAAAGTCAGCGGCTATCGCCCATCTGTCGCCCTATTTGGAACCTGGCGGAGTGATTTACGGGGCGACGATCCTCGGGGATAGCGCCGGTCATAACCACTATGGCCGACGACTGATGGCGGTCTACAACGCCAAGGGTGTTTTCGGCAATCGCCACGACACGCAGGATGGCCTTGCAGAGACGCTCCGTGCGCATTTTCAGGATGTGGACGTCCGTCGTCATGGCCGGGTTGCTCTGTTTACCCTGCGCTTGCCGAAGGCGTGATCGGGCGGGCACATTTGATTGGGCAGGGGGCGGGCTGGCACCTACAGGAGATTGGCAATCCGGCAGAACTCCTCGACCGACAGGGTTTCTGCCCGGCGCGATGGATCGATCTCGGCGCGGTTTAGAAGCGCTTCACCACCCAAGGGCTTCAGGCTGGCACGCAGCATCTTGCGCCGCTGACCAAAGGCGGCCTGGGTCAGTTTTTCCAGCTTGGCGATCTCGCAAGGGATAGGGGCAGAGCGCGGCGTCAGATGCACCACTGTGGATGTCACTTTCGGCGGTGGTGTAAAGGCCTGCGGTGACAGGTCGAACGCCATATGGGCCTCAGTTCGCCAACCGCAGAGCACGCCGAGGCGGCCATAATGGTCGTCATCGGCCTGGGCCACAATCCGCTCACCGACTTCCTTCTGAAACATCAGCGTCAACGAGTCCCAGAACGGTGGCCATTGGCGCGGCATTAGCCAATTGATCAGCAATTGCGTGCCGACATTATAGGGCAGATTGGCAACTATTTTTACCGGACCTTCCGGGGCCCCTTCCAGGGCCATTGCCTCAAAATCGGTCTTCAGCGCATCGCCCTCAATCACCTCAAGACGGCCTGGATAATGGTCGGAAATCTCGGCCAGCGCCGGCAGGCAGCGGCTGTCACGCTCTACGGCAATGACCTTTTTGGCACCCAGCGCCAGCAAGGCCCGCGTCAGGCCGCCTGGGCCTGGACCGACCTCGAACACCGTCGCATTCGTCAGGTCACCGGCGGTGCGGGCAACCTTCTGGGTGATGTTCAGATCCAGAAGAAAATTCTGGCCGAGCGCTTTCTTCGCATCCAGCCCGTGGCGCTGGATAACGTCGCGCAGCGGCGGCAATCCGTCCAGAGCGGCCATCAGACGGCCAATGCGTGGGTGAGGGCAGCCTTGCGGCTGATATCGACCGCCAGGCGTAGCGCTGCGACCAGGCTGTTTTCGCGGGCAATGCCTTGGCCAGCGAGGCCGAAAGCAGTGCCATGGTCGGGCGATGTCCGCACGAAGGGCAGGCCGAGCGTGACATTGACCGAACCGTCGAAATCCAGGGTCTTGACCGGTATCAGCGCCTGATCGTGATACATGCAGATCGCGACGTCGTAGCGGCTGCGCGCTTCCTCATGAAACATGGTGTCGGCAGGCAGCGGCCCGAAGGCGTCGATTCCTTCTGCGCGCAGGATCTTGAGAGCCGGTGCTATGATCTCGTCGTCTTCGCGGCCCATCGCGCCGCCTTCGCCAGCATGCGGATTGAGCCCCGCAACGGCGAGCCGAGGCTCGGCAATACCAAATTTGTCGCGCAGGTCGGCATGGGTGATCCGGCAGGTGCGAATGATCAACTCTTCGCTCAGCGCTGGCGCCACCGCGCTTAGCGGCATGTGGATTGTGACTGGAATTGCCCGCAATTGCGCTCCGGCCAGCATCATGACAGGCATGACTGGGTGGCCTGTGGCCTTTTCGGCAAGAGCGGCCAAAAACTCGGTATGACCGGGAAACCCAAAACCGCCTTCATAGAGCACGGATTTGGCGACGGGATTGGTCACGACAGCGCCAGCCTGGCCTTTCAGGCAAAGATCGACCGCCATTTCAATGGCTGCTATCGTCGAGCGCGCGGTTGCAACATGCGGCTCGCCAGCCACGACATCGATACCAACAGGGATCGGCAGAACTGGAAACGCGGTTTCGAAAACCTCTGCCGCATCCTCTGCCCCGGTTTCCTTAAAGGCAATATCCAGCCCCAGCTGTCTGGCACGGCTTTTCAGCACGGCTGGATCGCCCAGAAACAGGAATGGCGGCAGGTCAAGCGCCTTGCGCTTTGTCCATGCCACCAAGGCGATATCCGGGCCGATCCCCGCTGGATCGCCTTGGGTCAAGGCGAGGGGAAGACGCTGGCTGGTATCCGACATGATGATGCTCAACGATTGATGATCTGGGCCTTGGAGCGCAGTTCGGTCAGGTATTTTTCGGAGTTCGGATCGCCTTTGGATTTGTCTTCCTTGCCGATATCTTCGGCCTTGAAAACCGCTTCGGCGGCCAGATCGTCGGAGACCTGCTTCTGATTGCAGATCGCCAGATATTCAATTCCGCGTTCGGTGACACGCGTGCCCGTGGTGGTGCCGTTGGCGCCCTCGATCAAAGGCTTCCAGTCGTCAGGCAATTCAGGCTTCATCACCCGGCCGAGGTCGCGGATCGATACGTCGAGATAGTTCTTGGCAAAATCCATGGCCTGGTCGCAGCCGGGAAATTTGGCGCGGGAGGCTTCGGCCTCTGCCTTGCGCTTGGCGGTCAAGGTGGCGCGTTTGGCAACGGGAACCACGAAAATAACCTGTTTCAGGGTGTATTCCGTCGTCACTGGCTTTTGCTTGTTTTCAAGCAGACGGGTGACCATGTCCTGATTGCTCATCTTCGAGCGGGACGCATAGCGTGCGTTGACCAGTCGCGGCCAGCTCATCTGCACGGCAATATAGGCTTTGAAGTGCTCAACGCCGACGCCTGCCTTGTCGAGGATCTGGCCCATCTGCTGCGTTGACAGTTTGTTGGAAGCGGCGAACCGTCCAAAAGCCTGGTCGACATCCATGGTGCTGACGGACATTCCAACCCGGGCGATTTCCTGGCGTTTCAGCTGCTCGTCGATCAATTCCTGACGGGCCTTTTTAGCGACGTCGCCGGTCTCGTGGCGAAGTTTGAGGAAGGCAATCCGCCGTGCCAAATCGGTATTGGTAATCGCGGTTTTATTGACGACGACAGCCACGCCGGTATCGGCCAGAGCTGGAGTGATCGTTGCTGGCGCAAAGCCTGTCACGCAAACCAAAGCCACCGTTGCAACAACAGCGGCGCGCAAAGTTTTATTGCTCAAGGTCATCACCTGTCCTTTTCCCATGCCGCAGCGATCCAATGGCGCGCGGCACCCTCTGAATTATCGTGTTCAGGGTCTACCGTTAAAAACACGCATGCTTTTTTCCTGGTAAACTCTGCTGCATAATTTCTTAAATCAGCATTGATTCAAACAATTATGCAGCGGGCACAGCATATTGGAGAATTCCCGCTTCCAAGTGAAGCGCAGAATGCCCCCTTTTTACTTCCAGGCATTTCCACCACAAAGCCGCACCGCACCTTTGCAGAAAATGCTTTATTGCAGGATCGATTGCACAAACCCTGCGGCGAAACAATGGCTTTTCCAGAAGAAACGGCGCTTCAACCAACGGTGCGGCAGCGTTTCTTATAAAAATTCATCTGTTCTATGGCATCTGGCCGAAAAGCGGGAACCGGATTTTGAAAAATCCGATGGGAAAATAAAAACCAACAGCGTCGTGCATGTTCAAGTCTCCGCACGATGCTATTGATATTTTGGATGAATAGGATTGTCGCCCGCTGGTTTCCAGGGAAAACAGCGGGCTTTTAAAAGGCGAGACAGATCAATTGAATCCGGTGACGTCGGTATCGCCTACTTTGACATCGCCCAACGTGCGGAATGTCAGGCGGGCGCCGATGGACCAGTCATTGGCGGATTCGTCGTCGTCCTTGTTCTTGTAGACGATGGAGAAGATCGTGCAATCGTCGGCATAGGACACGCCGATGCCATAGCGGTTGATATTGTCCTTCTTCACATCCCAGGTAATCGAACCGAACACCGACCAGAAATCACCGACCTTGACCGAGCTGGCATTTTGTATCTCTTCGCGGTCGTAATCATAGCCGTAATTAGGCTGTGCCGCGATCTGGGTGTAAATGAAATTCGTTTGCAGTCGGTCGTTGTGATAACCGATAGCCGAATCCGTCCGTTCGACCTCAAAGGTCTTTTCATCGAACCGTGCATTGACCGAGGTGGAAATGCCGTAGGGCGTGTCCAGTCCGACCATGCCGACATAATCGGATACTGCGGTTTCCAGGCCCGATTCGTTGCCAGCATAGACCAGATCCGAGGAGGCGAAGGAGTTCTTGCCGGCCAGTTGGTAGGACTGCCCGAAGATACTGCGCATCGTATAGCCGCTGTCGAACGAGCCGGTATAGCGCAGGCCGACATTGGCACGCGTGCCACCTTCAACCCGGTCATAGCCGGAGAACTTGTCGCGCTCAAACAGGTTGCTGGCGTCGAAGACGAAGCTTTGCGCATCTTCATTCGTCAGCCTGCCGGCCTGTTGCTCGTCAGGCCGCACGAAGACCTGGGCAATTGGCTCGATCACATGCGTGCTGCCCGGAGCGCTGAGCAACCACGGATAGCGAACTTCAAGCCCGGCCGTTACCATCGAACGGGTTACGCCTGTTGTGTCGTTGTAATTGCCGGAATAGCTGGAGCCCGGCGCATCCATGTTATTGCCAAAGGCATCGCCACGTGCGGCAAGGATAGGTGTCAGCAATACGCCCTGCGGTGTATCGAAGGTGCGCTTCCATTCCATTTCACCGGTCAGGCGGGTCGTATTGCCCTTCAGTCCGCTGAAACGCTGGTTGCCATTGTTCAGGTTGAGAATATCGCTGTTATAGCGCGTCAGGGCCGTGAAATTGACGGTTGCCGACAATTCGCCGCCCATGAACGGTTCCGGCGCATAATAGCTGTAGTCGATGGTCGGGGTGACAATCGGCTGCTTGCGCTCGGCGACATCCTTACTGTCAGCATCCTGGATGTCGAAGTAATAGGCGCGCATGTCAAAGGAATTACGATCCCCAAGACCGGTCAGATAGACCTGATTGGTATGGGTTTTCTGGTTGAAACCTTCCAGGTCGTAGGTGCGTGAGAAATTGTTGTCGCTCTCCAGCATCACGTCCCAGCCGAAGCTCCAGCGGGGATTGATATCGAATTTGCCGGTAGAACCGACCATGCCGCGGAAGTCCTTCTCGGCATCCGTGGTGCCGCTGTCGAACTTGCCCGGATTCAACTGGTTGATGCCAGCAAAGCGCAGCGTCGCCAATCCATCCTCGAACTGATGGCGCACTTCGGTATCGATCAGCACGCCCTGGCTGGTAAAGCCGCCCAGCTTGATCGTGGCATCGGTCTGCGGGGAAATCGCCCAGTAATAGGGAACAATTACCCCAAACCCGAGTTTCTGAGTCGTGCTGAATTCAGGAAACAGGAAGCCCGACTTACGCTTGACGGTATTGTCGGGAACCTCGATTGACGGGATCAGAGCAATTGACTTGCCGAACAGCTGGAAGCGTGCATTTTCGAGACGGATTGTATGGGTCTTGCCATTCTGGATGACCCGTTCCGCCTTGATCTGCCAGAAAGGCGCACGTCCCTGTTCTGCACACGGCAGGCAGGCAGTGTAGACGCCCTTGTAGAGGATCATCTGGTCGCCGTTGACGCGTTCGCCCTTCTGGGCGGCGATGCGGGTATTATCAGTCGTTTCCACCCGCAGGCTGTTGACGAAGCCGTTGGCGAAATCGTCGGTGACGTCCATCTTGTCGGCATAGATGCGGTTACCATCAGGCTCTATCAGTTCGATATTGCCATAGGCCATCATCCGACCTGTCTTCTGGTCGTATTCGACGCGCTTTGATACCATCTGGTAGCCGGCGTAATTGATCTGGACGCCGCCGACCGCAGTCACCTTCTGGGCGTCCTTATCATATGTCATTTCATTCGCTGCGAGCATGAGCTTCGCATCGGCGGGAATTTTCGGTGACACCAAACCATTGCTGGAGGCAGACTGTGCATAAGCAAAAGGCACAGGAACGAGGGTCGCACCAAAGGCGACGCCTGCCAGCAGGGCTGTGAAAAGCCGTTTTATATTTCCGCGGTCAATTGCCGCCACTAACCATCCTCCTGATGAAGCAGGATCGTCGCCCCGAGCGCTGTCGCAACGATGACAGGAACCCAGGTCGCAACGAACGGAGGCACAACGCCACTGCTTCCGAACGCCTTCACGAGCACTGTCGCCACATAAAGCACGAAGCCCGAAATGATTCCACCCAGAATCACGGAACGTGACTGGTTGAACCGGCTGAATTTGAGAGAAACAGTTGCAGCAATCAGAGTCATCGCAACGAAAAGGAAGGGAGTGGACAGCAGCGTATGAAACTGCGTTTCCAGATTTTTCGTTGAGACGCCATAGGATTTGGCAACTGCGATTTTCTGAGAAAGTTCATAAAAAGCAACAGTATCCGGCTGTGCGAGACGCTCCTGTACAAATTCCTGTTTCAAATTGGTGCTAACTTGTGCCGAAGCCTCCCGCTTGGGTGTTTCGCCAGGCTTGGTCTCCACGACATCCTTAAGCAACCAGTAACCATCTTGCAACTTCGCTGTGCGTGCATCCTGACGGGAGGTGATTCGACCCTGGCCGTCGAAGTGGATGAACACCGCCTGCATCAGCAACGTACCGTCTTCCAGAACGGAGGTCGCGCCGATGATCGTGTCTTCCTTGCCGGTGATCTGGCGCATCCACGGCACGGAGTTCTTGTTGTTGCTGGCCTTGCCGGGGTCGCTGTATTCGGCTTCCAGTGTCGCGGCCTGTTTCTGGCCGAGCGCGGCAAGCGGATTGATCAGCAGGGATGTGGCGCAGCCGAGCAGGAAAGCGCCCAGCAGGAAGGGGAACATGAACTGCCAGACCGAAATGCCTGCGGCACGCGCAATCACCAATTCCGAGCGCCTGTTCAGGGTGATCAGGGTCACCATCCCGGAAAACAGTGCGATGAAGGGTACGGTTTGCTGAAGCAGCAGAGGCAGGCGCATCAGCGTCAGCAGGAAGACGCCGAACAGCGAGGATTGTTCGTTGTCGGAGAACCGACCGCTGACCTCGCTGAAGTCGATCAGGAAAATGATCGCGGCGACGCCGACCACGAACCAGAACACGGTGATCGCATAGCGCTTGAGAAAATAGCGGCTGAGCGTGTTGAGCATCATACGCTGCCTCCATTGTCCCGGCCGTTCGCGCTATTGGAAGCAAAGCGCCGCTGAAAGGCCAACCGTGTCGTGTCGATCATGCGGCGCAAGGGTGCCGGCAATTGCGATTTCTTCTGTCGCATGAGCATCAGGGTGGCAATCGCCGCGCTGGCGAGCGGTGTCGCATACATCAACACGATGAAGGCAGCATTCGATTCGGACTTGTTGGCGGCATAGAATGTCAGCCAGCGCAGGATAAGCGCGATGGTCAATGCCGAGACCATGGGATGCAGCCGCGCCTCTCGGTGGGAGCGCGCATCGCCGGCGATGGCCAGTGAAATCAGTGCGAAAGCAAACGGCAGGAGCCATTCGGTCATGCGCTTGTGCAGTTCCGCCCGGTATTCGCCTGGGTGATCCTTGTAATCGTCGTCGTTTGTATCGGGATTGAGCAGAAAGCTCAGGCTGCGGTCGCTCGGCCGCATCTTTGCCTTGCCACGGGTTTCCGTCAGGTCGGACAGGTCGAAGGCATAGGAATCAAAGCGAACGATTGAAACCGTGCCACCCGGTGCTTTGCGCTGGACCTCGCCGTCATGCATGATCAGGGCGGTCCCCGTCTCATCCACCGCGCCTTCGCGGGCATAATAGATCAGCGAATAGGCCGGGTCGCGGTAATCGGCGACGAACAGGCCCTTCAGCACGCGTCCGGCCAGCCGCTGCGAAATCTGCACATAGAGACCATCTTCCACCTTGCGGAAGGTTTTTTCCTCGATCACCGTCGATAGAAGGTCAGCATAGGCATTTGCGATCATCTGACGCGCCGCCACTTTCACTTTTGGCTGCACTTCGTTGGTGATAACAAGCGTTATCACGCTGATGGCCAGCGCAAATAGCAGGATTGGCCGGAGAATGACCGCGCGAGATGCACCAGCGGCGTCGATGACAGCCAGCTCGGAATCGTTGTTCATCGCCGTCAGGCTTTGGGTAATGCCAATAACCAGCGCGAACGGCATAACGATGGGAATGATGGTGGGCAGGATCAACGTTGCCAGTGTGGCAAAAGAGCCGATCGACTGTCCTGTATCGGTCACGAGATTGATGCGTGCCAAGACCTGTGTCGTCCAGATGATGGCCAGCACGGGCAGAAGTGCCGTCAGGAACATCTGCGCGACACGCCGCAATATATAGGACTCAAGAAGCTTCATGCCGGATCCTGCCAATAGCGCCTATTTGCCCATCGTCAGGGCAAAACACAAGAGCCGATGCTTCAATCACCTGTGCAGGACTTTTTAATGATGCTTCTCGGCAACAGGCAGATTTACGTGCCTCATTTAAAGATGGGGCTGGTTTCTGGCCCGCAAAAGCCCGCAGCCGTTTGCCACTGCAAAGACGATGGCAAAGATAACAGGGGAAGACAGCCAGCCCAGAACCACGTCGGACAGGTAATGTGCTCCGAAGGCCAACCGCAGCAGGGGCGAGGCAAACGACGCGAAGACCAGCGGCCAGCCGATGCGCCGGCGCCAGGTGGCTGGCAGCAGGGGAACGATGCAGATGATCCAGCCTGCCCCGGCGGCTTCGCCGGAAATGAAGGAACAGTTCTGGTCGCAGGCACCGGCAAAATTGCCCGCCGGTTCAAACCCATAGGGTCCGCCGAAAAACACGGTCTGATTGGGGCGTGGCCGACCGGACATGTCCTTCAGAAACACATTGACCAGCAGATAGGGGCCGATAGCCGTTGCCAGCAGCGACAGAACCAGCTTGACGATCTGTTCCTGCTGCCAGGCGGCGCGCGGCTGACACAGCTTGACGATCAGCGCCACCAGCACGCCGACGCCAACCACATGCGGCATGTAGAACAGGATTTGCCTGATCGCCTTCAGGATTGGCTCGCGCGAAATGGGAAAGCCGCCGCAGATCGTGTTTGCCTCATGCGCTGTGCAATTGCCGGCGCGAAAGAACAATTCCGACACCGCGACATCGAAGCCGGGAGCTGAATAGAACACCACTAGCAGCATCACCCAGACGGTGGATAGCAAGGCGGCGGTCGTAAACGAGGATCGGGTGAGATCGGGAATACGACAGTGCCGTCCAAATATATCCGTGACGGTCAGCTGGGGTTTGCGGGCACTGGTCTTCATCGTCAAACTCTTGAGGCTCGTCACAACTCGGGCTTGCCCCGGTTCTGGCTTGCCCCGGTGCTGATTTGCATCATAGCTAATGCTTATAGATGTTATAAGACAAAGACCAGTTGCGGGCAGGCCACGCATTACAAATCTTTACTCTGATCATGGGTCGGAAACGGCCAAATTAGGGTCTATCGGGCATGTGGAATTGTGATCGACGTCGACAGGGGCGGCGTTGGCAAAGCGCTTCTTTGATCGGGAGTGAGGAGAAGGTGGCGGCCCCTGTTGCAATCATGCGCAAAACCGACATGATCGGCGCCCAGAGCAAATCGTGACAATCGCGATCAAACATGCAGTGCCGGAGTAAGCCATGTCCATGAAGCTGGAAATTTCCTTTGCCCCATCCGCCTTAATCGAGACGGGGCTGGTCCTTAGCCTGAAGGAGGCCGAAGCGAACTTGCCAGCCGGGGCATCCACTCTCGATCCGTCCGGGATTTTTGGGAAGGCCGCCGCAACGGCAAAGTTCAAGGCCAAATCCATGTCGGCTCTCGACATTATCGCGCCCGCCGGTTCGCCGGCGAATCGGCTGATTGTCATCGGGACTGGCAAGGCCGCCGATCTTGTCGATCATGACTGGCTGCGTCTGGGCGGTGTGGCAGCGGCACACCTGAAGGGCGCGGAGGCGGCGACGGTCTTTCTCGATGCGGATGGGCTGGCCGTGACGGCGCAGGCCGTGCGTGATTTTGCCATCGGCATGCTGCTGCGCGCCTATTCCTTCGATGATTACAAGACGAAGAAAAAGGACGATGACGACAAGGCACCGTCCGCCGTCCGGATCACCCTGGTGACTGCTGTGGCCGACGCTGCGGAACGGTTGTTTGCGGCTGAGGGCCGGGCGGTTGTCGATGGTGTTCTTCTGGCGCGCAACCTCGTCAACTTGCCGGCCAATGTGCTGGGTCCGGTGGAATTTGCCGACCGCGCCAAAGCGCTTGAGCAGCTTGGCGTCGAGGTGGAAATCCTCACCGAAACCGAAATGGCCAGCCTTGGCATGGGCGCTCTTCTGGGCGTGGCCCAGGGCTCGGTCCGTCCGCCGCGGCTTGCTATCATGCAGTGGAAGGGTGGCGCGCCTGATGGTCAGCCCATTGCCTTCATCGGCAAGGGCGTGGTGTTCGACACCGGCGGCATTTCCATCAAACCTGCGGGCGGCATGGAAGACATGAAGGGCGATATGGGTGGTGCTGCCGCCGTGATCGGCTTGATGCACACGCTGGCGGCCCGCAAGGCCAAGGTCAACGCGATTGGCATTCTCGGCCTTGTTGAAAACATGCCTGACGGTAATGCCCAGCGCCCAGGCGATATCGTCACCTCGATGTCCGGTCAGACCATCGAAGTGATCAATACCGATGCTGAAGGCCGTCTCGTGCTGTGCGATGCGCTGTGGTATTGCAACGACCGTTTCAAGCCTGCCTTGATGATCAATCTGGCGACGCTGACCGGCGCCATCCTGGTGGCGCTGGCCAATCTGCATGCCGGGCTGTTTTCCAATGACGATAGGCTGGCGGATAATCTGCTGAAGGCCGGTCTTTCCACCAATGAGCGCCTGTGGCGCATGCCGCTCGGCAAGGATTACGACAAGCTGATCGACAGCAAGTTCGCCGATATGAAAAATACCGGTGGCCGGCATGGCGGCGCAATCACGGCAGCGCAGTTCCTGAAGCGCTTTGTTGGCGACACACCCTGGGCGCATCTCGATATTGCTGGCACGGCAATGGCCTCGCCGAAGGACGAGATCAACCAGTCCTGGGCGTCGGGCTTTGGCGTGCGGTTGCTCGATCAGCTGGTGCGTGATGCCTATGAATCGTAAGGGATAGCCCGGCCTTGACCGAGGTATTGTTCTATCACCTGACCGAGACCCGGCTGGAAGATGCGCTTCCGGCGCTTTTGGAAAAAAGCGTCGAGCGCGGCTGGAAGGTTGGCGTGGAAATGCGCGATCCGGAGCGGTGTGGCCGGCTGGATCAGCATTTATGGACGTTTCGCGACGACAGTTTTCTGGCCCATGGCATTAGCACCGGCGAGCAGGCGGAGGCACAACCGATTCTTCTCTGCCTGTCCTCAGACAATCCGAATGGGGCGACGGTACGCTTTTATATCGATGGCGCGGTGCCGGACCTGCCGCTTGTCTATGACCGGATCGTCTTCGTGTTCGACGGCCATGATCAGGGCGAGCTGGAAACGGCCAGAGGCGAATGGAAACGGCTGAAGGGTGAGGGCCATGCGCTCACCTATTGGCAACAGAACAATCAGGGCCGATGGGAAAAGAAGGCTTAATTGATGTTCTTTCATGCCTGAAACGCAACATTGACGCGGTCGCCCGCGTCAATGATATAAAGTGTTAGAGCTCAGGCCGCCTGACGTTTCTGTCTTTGGTGAGCGCCGCCAGCTTCCAGCTTGAAATGCGAGATCAGCCGGGCAAGGTTCTGGGCGTCATCCGCCAGTTGGTTGGTGCTCGCCGTGGTTTCCTCGACCATGGCGGCATTGCGCTGAGTGACCTGGTCCATCTGGCTGACGGCAGAATTGACCTCTTGCAGTTTGAAGGATTGTTCCTTGGCCGCATTGGCGATCTGATGCACCTGCGCATTGATGTCCACCACATGATCACGGATCTTGGAGAGCGCATCGCCGGTGGCGGTAACGAGCCGCACGCCTGCATTGACTTCCTCGCCCGATTTGGTGATCAGCGATTTGATGTCCTTGGCAGCGCCTGCCGAGCGTTGTGCCAATTCGCGCACTTCCTGAGCGACGACCGCAAAGCCCTTGCCGGCTTCACCTGCCCGTGCCGCCTCGACGCCGGCATTCAGCGCCAGCAGGTTGGTCTGGAAGGCGATCTCGTCGATGACATTGATGATCTTGCCGATTTCGCCGGAGGCTTGTTCGATCCGGCCCATGGCCGAGACGGCGTCATGGACGACTGAGGCCGACTGCTCGGTGCTGCGGCGGGCTTCATCCACCATGCGGCTGGTCTGCTGGGCGCGATCATTAGAGGAATGCACCGCCGTGGTGATTTCTTCCAATGCGGAGGAGGTTTCTTCAAGGGTGGCGGCCTGTTGCTCAGTGCGCTTGGCCAGATCGTCCGAGGCAAACCGCAATTCGCCGGAGCCTGAATTGATCATGTCGATGGAGGAGCGCACTTCGCCGACAATGCCCCGCAATGCGGACATCGTCCCGTTGACATTCTGCTGCAACTCGGCAAACGCGCCATGGAACTGGCCGCGCATCGTGTCGGTGAGGTCGCCATCCGAGAGGGCGGCGACGATGCGGCGGGTTTCGCCAAGGCCGGTATCGATGGATTGTACCAGTTTGTTCATGGATGAGGCAAAGGCGTTCAGATCTTCGAAATCGAAATCCCGGGTGATCCGCTGGCTGAAATCGCCGACGACGGCGGCAGCGACCACTTCGCCGATACTGTCGCGCAATTCATCGGATTTCTGCCGCATATGCAGTTCCTGGGCATTCATCATCTGAACACGCAGGCCGTTCTGCTTGAAGATTTCGAGCGCCCGGGCCATGTCGCCGATCTCGTTGCCACGCTCCAGATAGAGCACTTCGGTTTGAAGATTACCGTCGGCCAGGCGACGCATGGACCGGGTCAGCCGTTCGATGGGGTTGGACACACCCTTGAAGACGAAAACCATCGCGCCAATTCCGGCCGCCGCTCCCAGCGCCAGCACTAGTCCATTGAGCAGCAGCGAGAGCCGGAATGCCGCGGCGGCATTCTCATACATCCGGTTGGCCGCATCGACATTGGCGTCCCGGAAGATATCGGCCTGTTCGTCCATGGCGTTATAGGCACTGACCATGTCTCCGGTCAGCAATGCCGCAGCCTTGTCCTTTTCACCTTTGGACGAATAGGTCACCATTTGATTATGCAGCGTAACATAAGAACCCATGGCCAGCTTGAAGGCCTCATAGGCCTTGCGCTCTTCAGGCAGCGAGATCAGCGTTTCATAGGTTTTCATCCGCTTGTCCAGCTTCTGCATTTCAGTTTTCAGGGCGTCGTCCGCTTCCTGAATGGCCTGTGGCGTTTTGCTGAGGATATGGCGCATTTCGAGGCCGCGCACATTGGCGAGCGAAATGTTGAGGCGGTTGGTAATATCGACCGAGGGAACGGCGTCTTTCGCCAAACCCTCGACATTGTCAAATACGCCGGACATGGAGGACAAGGCAAAACAGCCCTGGAGGAGAAGGAGCAGCATCAGGCCGCTAAACGCGCTGGCCAGCGATGTCTTGAGCGAGAAATTCAGATGCATTGATCTGTTCCAATCGAGCCGATGGCAAATATCATCTTTGTCCGACGGCGTGCTTGCACCATTCCGCACAATTCATTGCGCGGAGGCCTGGAGTTTCATCATGTGACACGTGCTGGAACAGCACCGTGGAGAAATGGATATATAAAAGCCGGAGAGCGGCTGAACCTACTGACAGATATGACGCGACATTCACGCTGGGGGCGAGCGTTGACAGCCGACGGAGGGGCATGGCAACCGGCATGTTTCTTGCTGGTCTGTCCTTGGCGAGGATGATGTTGCTTAATATTTAAAATATCTCTAATGGATAATTAACCCTGATATTTTAGGGGTTTATTGTCTTATCCTAAAAGATTCAGGGGTTTAGCGAATTGCTTCGCTGCATTCAGTCGAATGGCTTTTGTTTGCGTTGCAAAAATAATAATAGAAAGGCGGGTTTCCGGAATTTATCTTTTATCCGATCGTTGAGTGTCGGAATTGTGCATTGTTCGCTATGGGTAGTATTTAAAATTTAAAGTTGTTTTTTATTTTGCACATCTGTTGGCGATTTCGATGGCCGCTATAGCATCGATGGCTTCCAAGCATTCTGATAGACTACGATCAGAAAGACTGTCTAACCCGCCATCGCCTCTTCATATTCGGTTGAAAGCTCCAGCCATTGCTCTTCGGCAGCGCTCAACTTGGCGGCTGCCTCGCCGCGCTGCTTAACCTTTTCCGCCGCCTTGGCCGGATGCTTTTCATAGAGAACCGGATCTGCAAGTTCTGCATCAAGACCTTGAATCACTGTCTCCAGTTTCTTGGTCAATGATTCGATTTCGTTGATCTTTTTCTTCAGCGGTGCCAGCGCGGCCCGCTTTTCGGCATTGGCCTTGCGCTGGTCGGCTTTTTTCCCGGCTTCGACGGTTACGTCAATTTTTTCTTCTTTTTTTTTACCTGAGGAGACAATCAGGTCGCGGTATTCTTCCATGTCCCCTTCGAATGTGGTGACGGTCCCGTTATTGACCAGCCAGAGCCGGTCCACCGTCGCCTCGATCAGGTGGCGATCATGGGAGATCAGGATGACCGCGCCGTCGTAATCGTTCAGCGCCTCGATCAGCGCGCGGCGGCTGTCGATGTCGAGATGGTTAGTCGGCTCATCGAGGATCAGCAGGTTGGGGGCGTGAAAGGCAGCAAGGCCCATCAGCAATCGGGCCTTTTCGCCACCGGACAAATCCTTGGCGGCGGTCGCCATCTTTTCGGTGGCAAGCCCCATTTGCGCGACGCGGGCGCGTACCTTGGCTTCCGGCGCCTGCGGCATCAGCCGGCGCACATGTTCCACCGGCGTATCCTCTGGCACCAGATCGTCCAACTGATGCTGGGCGAAGAAGCCGATCTTCAGGCTGGGAGCCAGCCGCAGGTCGCCACTTTCCGGCGGCAAACGACCAGAAATGAATTTGGCGAATGTAGACTTACCGTTGCCGTTCGAGCCCAGCAGCGCGATGCGGTCATCCGCATCGATGCGCAGGTTGAGGTTTTTCAGGATCGGCTGCCCCGGCACATAGCCAACGGCACCGCCATTGATGGCGATGATCGGCGATGCTGGCTGCTTTTCCGGCTCCGGGAAGGTGATCGGCTGGACGTGGTCTTCAATAACCGCTGAAACCGTGCCCATGCGCTCCAGCGCTTTCACACGGCTCTGGGCCTGTTTGGCCTTCGAGGCCTTGGCCTTGAACCGGTCGATGAAGGCCTGAAGATGCTTGCGTGCCGCATCGCTCTTGGCCTTCGACTTCATCTGCAATTCGTCATTCTCGGCCTTCTGGCGCTCGAACTGGTCATAGCCGCCGCGATAGAAGGTCAGCTTCTTCTGGTCGAGATGGACGATGGCATTGACCGCGTTGTTGAGCAGGTCGCGGTCATGGCTGATGATGATGACGGTGTGCGGATAGCGGCGGATATAGTCTTCCAGCCACAAGGTGCCTTCAAGGTCGAGATAGTTGGTGGGTTCGTCCAGCAGCAGCAGGTCCGGCTCGGCAAACAGCACCGAGGCCAGCGCCACGCGCATCCGCCAGCCGCCGGAAAAGGCCGAGGCCGGGCGCAACTGCGCTTCCTGGTTAAATCCGAGACCGGCAAGAATGCTGGAGGCGCGCGCTTCCGCCGAATGGGCATCGATATCCACCAGCCGCATCTGGATGTCGGCAATCCGGTTCGGGTCGGTGGCCGTCTCGGCCTCCGCCATCAGCGCGGTGCGCTCCTTGTCGGCAGCCAGCACGATTTCGATCAGGCTGTCCTCGGTGCCGGGGGCTTCCTGCGCCACCTGACCGATCTTGGCATTCTTGGGAATGGAGACCGAGCCGCTTTCAGCTCCCAGGTCGCCGGTGATCACCCGAAACAGGGTGGATTTACCGGCACCATTGCGGCCGACAAGACCCGCTTTCGTGCCTGTTGGCAGCGAAATGCTGGCGTGGTCAATCAGCAGGCGGCCTGCAATACGGGCGGAGACGTCATTGATGGTAATCATGGCTGGCGTTTTGGCGGATGATGGCTGGGAAAGCAAGAGGGCGACGATGGGAAGGCAGAGCGGTTGTCCCCGCCGGAACAGCCAAAGACCAAAGGCAGGACTAACGTTCTTCTTGCGCTGCAACTGTGCGGCGTGTCCCTCGTTTACAAAGGAGAACTTAATGAGCCCTTCATTCCGACACCTGATGCTTGCCCTTGCGGGCGCCATGACCGCCATGCCAGCGCCACTGCTTGCCAATGATAAAGTCACTTGCTGGGGCTTGAATACCAAAGAGTTGGCAGTGGCACCCGCCGATTATTGGACGGAGGAGCGGATGCGCAAAGCCGTATCCGAGCCGCTGGAACTGCCCTCGGACCAGAATGGCTCTGGCTCCGCGTCGCCACAGGCGCTTGGCGATGCCGAGCGTGCTCCCATCAATGAAGCGCCTTACAAATTTGGCGGCAAGCTCTTCTACACTCGTGGAGGCAAGGACTACAAAGCAAGCGCCCAGTTCGTTGCGCAAGACAATATCGTCATCGGCGCCGCGCACAGTCTGTGGTATGGAGGTAAGGAGGCAACCAACATCCGCTTCATGCAAGGTTATAATGGCGGCGGCGGGACCCGCTACGACATCGATCAGGCCGCGGTGCTGACCGAATGGACGAAGGTCGCGGGCGAGGATCCAAGCGCGAAAAAATCCCAATATGACTATTCCGTCATGCGCACAAAGACGGCTAGCGCAGTTGGTCGCTATGATCTCGGCACTGCAAAAGTGAATGCCGCCGTGACCATTACTGGCTATCCAGGTCGACTGGAGGATGGCAACTATATGTATCGGGAAGGCGCGACAATCCTTGCTCAGGCAGGAACCTCTTTCGAAGCGAGACCGCATCCAATGTCTGGTGGCGGTGCAAGCGGTGGGGCTTGGTTCATCGGAGATTCAGGGTCCTTCAAGGCAGTAAGCGTCGTGGCCTCGGGGACAAGCGACTATGTCCGAGGTCCGGTCTTCACGGATGACACGACGGATATGATCGCCTACGTGAAGGGCGGCTGCAAATAGGCTGGACAAGCATGGCCGTCGTGGCGGCGGCCATGCTTCTCTGAACTCCACCTCGGCGGGGTAGAAAATCGTTCAGACGAGGAGACGTCGCATAGGACGCCTTGCATTCCGTCTTGCCTCACCGCCGCTGGGGTGCGACGATTGACCATCCCGCCTTGCTCCGCAAAAGCTCCGGCTTGACGATCAGGATACGGTGCTGTTGCATCTGAATGACCTCCCGCGATTTCCAGATCTGCAATTGAATATTGACCTTGGGGCGACTGGCGTTGATCAATTGCCCTAGCAGGTGCTGGGGTATCACTCTGTCAATCAGTGTGCCAGCAGGGGTGGTGCGGCCATGGCGGTCTGCCAGTTCCAGCAGAACGCGCGCCAGGCGGGCTTCCAGGGATTGCAGCGCCAGGCCCTCGGCAAATTGCAAGGCGGCATGAAGTTTTCGGGCATTACTGTGCAGCCAGAAATGCGCGACCGGTGGCAGCTGTGCCAGCTTGGTGAAGGTTGCGCCATCAATTTCCACCAGGCGAGTTTCCTCAGTTGCCGTGGCGCTCGTGCCATAGGTGCTACCCAGGGCCAATTCACTATCGCCAATCATCTCGCCAGCACGCAACTCTCTGAAGATCACCTCATGGCCCGAGATCGACTGGAAGGACAGGTGTACGCCGCCGGAGAGAATGATGCCGACGGCATGGCAGGCATCCCCCGCCTGGAATATTGTCTGTCCATTTAAGTATTTCCGAATGCGAAACGCCCGTTCATGCTCTGCCAGGACTTTTGGATCAAGCAAGGCAAAGGGTTCATGAGACCGCAAATTGCTGACGATGGGAATATAAGGCTGAAATGGCATGGTCTGAAAATGTCCGTTGAGAGGAATACCACAGAGTGCCAGTAATGATTGCAAAAAATTAGGATTCAACTGTAACGTAAGGAACATGATTGGAAGAAATATTTATCTATAGTTGCATTCACGGTTGGTTACGACCGTTGTTGGCCCATCAAGGTGGTTGGCCGACAGGCGGGACAGTGCATGGTGCGCTGACTGCCGATTAACGCGACTTGGAGAATGATATGACGATTTGGATGGGAAGAAATGCGATTGAATCACAGGCAAAGGTTGAATCTGGTCAGCCTTATTCGCTTAAGATACTGAATGAAAACACGAAATTCCAGCAATTCGCGCTCTATCAAACGATCCCGAAGGTGATCGGCTCATCCTTTGATCCGATCTCGCTTGCCTGGATGGTGGGCGGAGCTGCCGGGGGAGCGCCGGACAATCCGAGCCAGTCGCAGTTCAGCTGGACCATCGACTATGCTGCAACTGCTGGCTACATTCAGGATTTTGGTACGACGACCCAGCCGCGCAGCTTCCAGACAGCCAGCCAGGTGGGGGTTCTCATCAACTCCGCCAACACGGTAGGCGTTACCTACCAGGGGCAGTTTCCCTATGGCGCGCCCGGTTTCCCCAACGAACCCGTCAACGGCACCCAAGGGGTGATCGTCATTAAGTCCGACAACTCGTTCCCGACCGTGGCCGTCCAGCGCAGCGACAAGGTATCTGTGAATGTCGGTCTTGCCATGGCAGGGAAATCGGCAATTGCTGTGCAGTTGGAGCCGAACCTGACCTACCAGTTCACGCCAAAGCCGACCTATTACATTATCGCCGGCTCCTTCGTGCAAGGGCAGGTGATTGACACAGCCATTTCCAGCGCTGCCTACGAAGTAAAGTTCCAGGGCGTGACCAATATGACGGTTCGCTTTACCCAGCAAAACCAGTTTGAACCTGCCTGATTGACCCAGCCGCAGAGTGACCCAAAAGCAAACTGGACCCGGTGCGGAAACGCATCGGGTCTTTTGTTGTTTTCATCTTTTGAGTGTGGGGTTTGAAAATTATTGTTATGATGATTCTTCACAGACTGCGACGAGCTGCAAGGGGTTTTGGACGCCCGCGGTCCAGTTCATTTTGAAGGAGGAAAGTCTTGGGCAGTGAGGAGACAAAGAACCTATCCAACAAACAGGAATATACACTGACGATTCTCAACGAGAATACAAAATTTCAACAGTTCGTGATATTTCAGAAGGTGCCGAGTGCATCATCCTATGATCCATTCTCGCTCGCCTGGATGGTGGGCGGAGCTTCTGTGGGCGCGCCGGGCAATCCGAGCCAGCCGCAGTTCAATTTGACTGTCGACTATTCGGCACCTGTTGGCTCCATTCAAGAAATTGGTACGACGACCCCGCCGCGCAGCTTCGAGACGATCAGCCAGATGGGTGTTCGCATCAACTCTGCCAATACGGTGGGTGCTAACTATCAGGGGCAGTTTTCTGATGGGGTAACCGGCTTGCCCAACGAGCCCGTCGACGATACTCAGGCCGTGACCGATATCAATGCCGACGATGCGTTACCGACCGTGGCCGTCCGGCACAGCGAGAACGTATCTCTGAATGTCGGCCTTGCCATGGCCGGGAAATCGGCAATTGCTGTGCAGTTGGAGCCGAACTTGACGTACCAGTTCAAGCCAAATCCGACCTACTACATTATCGCCGGCTCCTTCGTGCAAGGGCAGGTGATCGACACAGCCATTTCCAGCGCTGCCTATGACACGGAGTTTCTAGATGACGGTGTGCAGCCGGCAGCGGGCAAGCCCTTCAGTCTTGATGTTGATGGCTGATATAAGCATTTTTGATTTGAATAGTTGGGAGGATTGACATCCGATAGTCAGATTGTTTCGACTGGAGGCAACCACCGATGACCCGACTTCTCTACTCACTTGCAGGCACGGACGTCACTCGTCCGTTTTCACCGCATTGCTGGAAGATCATCCTGGCGCTGCGCCACAAGGGATTGAGCTTCGAGGAAAAGCCGCTGGCTTTTACCGAAATTCCAACGGTGGAGGAGGGGGTCTCGAAGCTCGTGCCTATCTTGCGCGATGGCGATAAGGTGGTGGCGGATAGTTTCCAGATCGCGCTTTATCTGGAGGAGGCCTATCCGGATCGCCCAAGCCTGTTTCGCGGCGAGGGCGGCAAGGCGCTGGCACGGTTTGTGGAAGGCTATTCGCAATCCACTATCCATCCGGCCATCAGTGCCATCATCCTGATGGACATTTATAATATGATCTCTCCCGCCGATCAGGCGCATTTTCGTAAAACCCGCGAAGCGCTGTTCGGCAAGGTGCTGGAAGAGATTTTCCCGGATCGTGACGGGGCGATTGCGGCTTTTCCGGCAAAACTCCAGCCCTTGCGGCATATGCTGCGCTCGCAACCTTTTATCGGCGGGGAAAAGCCGTTGTTTGCCGATTACATCGTGTTTGGCGCGTTGCAATGGCTGAAGATTGTCACAGGCTCGATCTTCCTGCCCGAAGACGATCCGGCAGCGCAATGGTTTGAGCGCTGCGCGGCCCTTGGCTTGGCGCAGGCTGACGCGGCATAAAGGCCTTGTCATGTGACGGTGGCGTGAAATTCGCGTCTCCCCCTTGTCTTCGCGAATCGGGGCAGGTAGAAACCGCCCACTTTCCCTACAAACAAAGGACGAGACGATGGCGATTGAACGCACCTTTTCGATGATCAAGCCGGATGCAACCAAGCGTAACCTGACGGGCGCGATCACCAAGGTTTTTGAAGACAACGGCCTGCGCGTCGTTGCTTCGAAGCGCGTCTGGATGAGCACGCGCGAAGCTGAAGGCTTCTACGCAGTTCACAAGGAACGCCCTTTCTTCGGCGAACTGGTTGAAGGCATGACCTCCGGCCCGACCATTGTCCAGGTTCTGGAAGGCGAAGGCGCCATCCTGAAGAACCGCGAAATCATGGGCGCAACCAATCCTGCCCAGGCTGCCGAAGGCACGATCCGTAAGCAGTTCGCCCTCTCCATCGGCGAAAACTCCGTGCACGGCTCCGACGCCCCGGAAACTGCCGCTGAAGAAATCGCTTACTGGTTCGCAGCCACCGAGATCGTTGGCTGAGCCTCTTCGAGGTTTTTGCTTTCAGAATTAAAAAAAAACCGGAGCTGAGAGGCTCCGGTTTTTTCATGTCCATCTGTCGCGGGCCGCGTCGTCGGCGTCGCGGGCGGCGACCCAGCCGGCTGACGTGCCATCCTTGGCATGTTCCTTCTTCCAGAAGGGGGCGGCGGTTTTCAGGAAATCCATCACGAAATTGGCACCATCGAAGGCCGCCTGCCGGTGGCTTGAGGCGGCAATGACAAGCACGATCTGTTCGCCAGCGGCGATCTTGCCATAGCGATGCAGCACGGTCAGCGCCATCAGATCGAATCGCTCGATGGCAAGCGTAGCAATCCGGTTCATCTCGGCTTCTGCCATGCCGGGGTAATGTTCCAGCTCCAGCGCATCGAGCCTGCCCTGTTCATCCCGGCAAAGCCCGACGAAGGACACCAGCGCGCCGATATCCGTGCGGCCATCCGTTATCAACGCCGTCTCTGCCGAAGCGTCGAAATCGTCCTTCTGAACCCGGATGACAGGCGACACCATGGCCTCAGCCGCCAGTCATCGGCGGAAACAGGCCGATTTCGCGGGCACCGGCCAAAAGCTCGTCATGCTCGACATGTTCCTGATTGACGGCAATCCGAATGGCGTTTGGAAATTGCAGCGCCTCGGCGTAATTCTCGCCGCGTTCGGTCAGATAGGCAATCAGGTCGGCGCCGGTCTTTACCTGCTCGGGCAGCGCAAGCTCTTCCTCATCGAGGCCGATCTTTTCACGCACCCAGGCGAAATAGACAAGCTTGACGGTCATTCATCCACCATATGCTTCACACCGGCTTTGAAATAGTCATAGCCGGTATACATGGTCAGAGCGGCGGCGATCCACAGCAGGCCGATGCCGATCTGGGTTGTGTAAGGCAGAACCTTGTCGCCCGCCGGACCGGCCAGCAGAAAGGCCAGCGCCACCATCTGCACGGTGGTTTTCCACTTGGCAATCCGCGTCACCGGCACGCTGACCTTCAGTTCGGCCAGATATTCCCGCAGGCCGGAAACCAGGATTTCGCGGCAGAGGATGATGATGGCGGCCCAGAGCGACCAGCCAGCAATGGTTTTTTCCGTATCGGCAGCCATCAGCAACAGGCAGGTGGCGACCAGCAGTTTGTCGGCGATCGGGTCGAGCATCCGGCCGATATTGGAGGTCTGGTTCCAGATCCGGGCCAGATAGCCGTCGAAGAAATCGGTGATCGAGGCGATAACAAAGATCGCCAGCGCCGCCCAGCGGGCAAAGTCGGTGCTTTGCAGCTTGCCTTCCAGATAGAAGCACAGGACGATCAACGGCACGGCCAGAATGCGGCAATAAGTCAACAGGTTGGGAATACTGTAAGTACGCGAAGCCATGATGCCCTGTCTTTGTTATGAAGCGCTGGAAGATGGCGCTTGGAAAGATCGATCGTCAAGCCGGTGCTAAGGTTTTTCCGGGGTCGAAACGGCCATTTTATGCTCACTACAGCAAAGGTTTGCTGTAGCTCTTTATATTTGCTGCATAATTTTCTCCTTAAATCGAGTCCGATTTAAGGAATTAAGCAGCTTCACTATTCCCGGCTGTTTTCGTGAGAATGACCAGCATTTTCATGAAAATGATTGTAAACTTGTCGTGCAACGGCTTCCGAAATGCCATCCACCGCCATCAGATCGTTCATTGCCGCTCGCGAGACCGCCTTGGCCGTGCCGAAATGCTGTAACAGCGCCCGCTTGCGGGTCGGTCCGATGCCGCCGATTTCATCCAATGGGTTTTTGACCATTTCCTTCTTGCGCCGCGCCCGGTGCGAGCCGATGGCAAAGCGATGTGCCTCGTCGCGTAGCCGCTGGATGAAATACAGCACCGGATCGCGTGGCGGCAAGGTGAAGTCCGGCTTGCCCTCAGCAAAGAAACGCTCACGGCCCGCATCGCGGTCAACGCCCTTGGCGACACCGATGGCGGTGACGCAATCGGTAATATCCAGTTCCTTCAGGATCGCCCTGACGGCGGTCATCTGACCCTGGCCACCATCGATCAGAATCACATCGGGCCAGGCCGGGAAAACCGCATCCGCGCCTTCCTCGGTAACAGTTTTGCGGTCCGGCTTGCCTTCTTCTTTCAACAGCCGCGAAAAGCGCCGCGTCATCACTTCGCGCATCATGCCGAAATCGTCGCCAGGGGTGATGTCGGTCGATTTGATGTTGAACTTGCGATACTGGTTGCGCACGAAGCCTTCCGGCCCGGCGACCACCATGCCGCCCACTGCATTGGTCCCCATGATGTGGGAATTGTCGTAGATCTCGATCCGGCGTGGCACGTAACTGAGCGCGAACGTTTCGGCAAAGCCTTTCAACAAGCGTTCCTGCGAGGCCGTCTCCGCCAGCTTGCGGCCATGGGCCTCGCGGGCATTGCCATGCACATGCTCGACCAGATCCTTCTTCTCGCCGCGTTGCGGCACCAGGATCGTCACCTTGTATCCCGCCTTTTCGGAGAGCGCCAAGCTCAACAGATCCTGTTCGTCAATCCCCTCCGACAGCAGCACTTGCCGGGGACAGGGCTTGTCGTCGTAAAACTGTGCCAGAAAGGCGCTCAACACTTCCGCGCCAGTCATTTGCGGGTCGGCCTTCGGGAAATAGGCGCGGTTGCCCCAGTTCTGTCCCGTCCTGAAAAAGAACACCTGGATACAGGTCAGCCCGCCCTCGTGATGGATGGCGAAAATATCGGCTTCCTCGACGCCCGCCGGGTTGATGCCCTGGTGGCTCTGCACATGGGAGAGGCCTGCCAGACGGTCGCGGAACACGGCGGCGCGTTCGAAATCCAGCTCTTCCGCCGCCTCGTTCATCGTCCGCGCCATGGCTTCCTTGACGTTCTGGCTCTTGCCGGACAGGAAATCCTTGGCTTCCTTCACCAGCACGCCGTAATCGGCATCGCTGATTTCATGGGTGCAGGGGCCGGAACAGCGCTTGATTTGATAAAGAAGACAGGGCCGGGTGCGGCTCTCGAACACGCTGTCGGTGCAGGTGCGTAAAAGAAACGCCCGTTGCAGCGAATTGATGGTGCGTCCGACAGCGCCCGCCGAGGCGAAGGGGCCGAAATAGTCACCCTTGCGGGCACGCGCGCCGCGATGTTTGTAAATGGCGGGTGCGCGGCCATCGCCGGTAATCAGGATATAGGGAAAGCTCTTGTCGTCGCGCAACAGGACGTTATAGCGCGGCCGCAAGCGCTTGATCAGGTTGGCTTCGAGCAACAGCGCCTCGACCTCGGTGCGGGTCGTGACGAATTCCATATGGGCGGTTTCGCGCACCATGCGGGTCAGGCGGTTGGAATGCAGGCGGCCTTGCGCGTAATTGCTGACGCGCTTCTTCAGGCTGCGGGCCTTGCCGACATAGAGCACATCGCCGTCGCCATTCATCATCCGGTAGACGCCGGGATTGTTGGGTAGTTTCTTGACGAATTCCGCAATCAGGTCGGCGCCGGTCAGGCCGCTGCCATGCAGGGCACCCTCGTTCCAGTCGATCGGCGGCAACACGGCAGCGACCGCGGGGTCGATTGCGCCATCTGTCGCAACGTCATCCTCGTCGTCTTCTGTGCCATCATAGAGAATGCCGCCTTCCGGCTGCTTCCCTGGGGTCATTCCGCAATCTCCGTACCGTTTGCGCCGGGCCAAATCAAATGTTGCCCGCCATCGAGGGCAAACATTTGGCCGGTGATCGATGGCGTGTCAAAAAGAAAGCGGATGGTGCGGCCGAATTCTTCAAGGCCCGCGCCCTGCTTCAGCGGCAGGCTGTCGATCTGCGCCTGAAAATCCTTCTGCTCCTGCCGCTCGCTTTTCAGCGTCGGGCCGGGGCCGATGGCATTGACCCGGATCTGTGGGGCAAAGGCCTGCGCCATGGTTCTCGTCGCCGTCCACAGGGTGGATTTCGACAATGTATAGGAAAAGAACGTTGGTTTGAGGGCCAGCACCCGCTGATCGATGATGTTGACGATCAGGCCCGAGCCATTCTCTGGCACCTGCCGATGAAATTCAGCGGACAGAATGGCAGGCGCACGGACATGAATATCGAAATGGGCAGCGAAATGCTCCGCATCGAACTGGTCTGCCTTGTCGTCCAGAAACACCGAGGCATTGTTGACCAGCAGACCAAGAGGACCAAGCGCCTGCGTCGCCTTTGAAATCAGCGCTTGTGTCTCGCCAATGTCACGAAGATCCGCTTTCAAGGCCACCGCCTTGCCGCCCTTGGAACTTATCTGCTGCGCCAGAGTTTCAGCTTCGTCAAGAGACGCATGGGTATGGATGGCAACGGCAAAACCATTGTCTGCCAGATCCTGCGCGATGGCCTGGCCAATCCGTTTGGCGGAAGCGGTGACAAGTGCTGTTCTTGAGGCAGCTTTTGGACGAGGGGCGGACATGCTCTTCACCTTTTGTTATAATCGGCTTTGTATGGATAGGCCGGACGCTCAAGGCGCACCATTATTGTCGCTCCAGATATATGTCATGGCGCGACTTATTGAAGGTCAGCGATCTTCGTTTTCTTCATCTTGAATCTCTGTATCACGCTGCATTTGCGAAAGTAAAATGCCGTGAGTGCAAAGTAATATCCTGTTGACGATTTATTAGGGTTAACAAATCACCTGTTGCACGAAAGCAACGTCTAAATTTTGCCTAGTGTTTGCCTAAAATATTTCACAATTCGGCTCTTCCAATTCCGCAATTGAGGGCCATTTTCAACACTGAAGCGGGCAGGGACATCCGTGCAAGTATTCGAACCGCAAGAGACGACATGATCGCCATCGGTTCGTTTTATAAATAGGAGAATTTGGTATGCGTACTCTCGTTATGATTTTGCTGGCATCGTCTGCTGGTCTTTCCCTCGTCACCGGCGCTCACGCTGCCGATGCCGTCATGTCGGTGCCGGAAGCACCCGCAGCCGTCGATATGCCGGCTCCGGTCAGCAACTGGGCCGGTGCTTATGTCGGCGGTGCAGGCACCTATACAATGGGTCGTTCGCACGGCAGCAAGTTCAGCGCCCGTGCCTTCGGCGGCCAGGTCTATGGCGGCTACAACATGCAGAACGACAAGATCGTTTACGGTGGTGAAGCTGACATCGGTTATGACGGCAATGGTAGCCGCTCCGGCGCTGGCCTGACCGGCAAGCAGGGCGTAAACGGCTCTATTCGTGGCCGCGTCGGCTACGACCTCAACCCATTCATGGTTTACGGCACAGCCGGTGTGGCTGCGGCTGACACCAAGATTTCCGGTGCTGGCGGTTCTGACAGCAAGGCAGCTCTCGGCTACACGGTCGGTGCAGGTGTCGAAGCCATGGTGACCAACAACATCACCACTCGTGTGGAATACCGCTACACCGATTACCAGAACAAGGACTACAACATCGGCGGTTCCAAGGTATCGCGCGGCTTTGACGACCAGAGCGTCAAGGTTGGTATCGGCATGAAGTTCTGATCAGCCGATTATCGTGATCTCGAAAGAAGCCCGGCCTTAGCGCCGGGCTTCTTGATTCTGGGAAGACTTTTCAAGCTTGGAAAAACTTTCAGGCCTGCGGTCGCAGCAACTGATACCCATCGAATTTCTTGGCAAACAGCACCGGCCATTCGGTCAGCGCCACATGACCATTTTCCCATTCGCCCGGAAAGCGCAGCATCAGGTAGCCGAGCAGGCCCGCCATGGAAAAATGGCCGCCGTTCAGCTTCTTGCCCATCTTCGGCATATGGGCTTCGAGATAGTCAAGGCCGCGTGTGACCTTTTCCCATTGCCGGTCGATATAGGGCTGGTGGATCTTTTCCGGCGGATGCAGGCGCTTTTCATAGACAATCGCCAGAAGGCAATCGGTGATGCCATCGCACAGCGCTTCCAGCACCTCGGCCTCGGTGCGCTTTTCGTCCTTTTTCGGATAGAGGCCACCGTCCGAAATCCGATTCAGATAGAGCATGATGGCGCGGCTGTCGTAAATCGCCTGGCCCTCGTCGGTGATCAGGGTCGGGATCTTGCCCAGCGGATTGTTGTCGATCAATTCAGGCGGGTTGGCATTGGTATCGACCTTGATTTCCTCAAGGGTAATGCCGGTGGCACGGGCGGCCATCCGGACCTTGGAGGAATAGGGCGAGGCGGGAGCATAAAGCAGCTTCATCGGTTTGGTCCTGTTCGCGTGTCAGGTGGAGTTTACTCTTCGCCGCGCAGCCAGAAGCAGCGCTGCGAGGCATAGCGGTCCTGCGCCAGCACCCGCTTCAATTCGGGCAGCAGCGCATGCAATTCATCCTTGAGGGTGAAGGGCGGATTGACGACGATCAGGCCTGAACCAGACAGGCCGGTCAAATCCCGGTCGCTTTTCACCGAAAGCTCAGTGCAGAGCATTTTGGGGATGCCCGTTTCTTTCAAGGCCTCGTGAAACGCGGCAATCGGCGCACCCTTCTTGATGGGATACCAGAGGCAATAGACCCCGGCGGAAAACCGGCGATAGGCCCGCGCCAATCCATCGACCAGCCGCTCATATTCTCCGTCCAACTCGAAGGGCGGATCAACCAGCACGATGCCGCGTTTTTCCTTGGGTGGCAGATGAGCGCCCAGCGCCAGCCAGCCATCCAGTTCGGTGATCCGCGCCTGGTAATCGCCTTCGAACAGCCGGGAAAGTGTGCGGCAATCGTCCGGATGCAGTTCCATGGCCGACAATCGGTCCTGCGGGCGAAACAGGTCGCGTGCCAGCTTTGGCGAGCCTGGATAGCGGGTCAGACCGCCGTCCGGGTTCAGCGCCCGCACCACGTCGAGATAGGGTTGCAGCACTTGCGCTGCTGCGGGTGTCAGCTCGGCGTCGAGCAATTTGCCGATCCCGCCCAGCCATTCACCGGTTTTTTGCGATTCGTCTGAGGATAGATCGTAAAGACCGATGCCCGCATGGGTATCCAGCACACGGAATGCCTTGTCCTTTTGCTGGAGATAAATGACCAGCCGCGCCAGCACGGCATGCTTCAGCACGTCCGCGAAATTGCCTGCGTGGTAGATGTGGCGGTAATTCATGCGCTTTTCCGATGGGTCCGGTGAAATTTTGGAATGGGGCTTTTGAGCCTTGCAGGCTTGGCCTATAACTTTGCCATGAACATCATCAGCCCCGCCTTGAAAACTTCCGTTGGTCATACGGCCTGTCCGCATGACTGTCCATCCACCTGCGCGCTTGAGGTCGATCTGACCCCGGACGGCAGGATCGGGCGGATGCGCGGCGCGCGCGACAATAGCTATACCGCTGGCGTGATCTGCGCCAAGGTGGCGCGCTATACCGAGCGGCTCTATCACCCCGACCGCTTGCTGGTGCCGCAGCGCCGGAAAGGCGCCAAAGGGGCGGGCAGATGGCAGGAGATTTCCTGGGAGGCGGCGCTGGATGAAATCGCCAATGCCTTTATCAAAGCCGAGCAACTGCATGGCAGCGAAGCTGTTTGGCCTTATTTCTATGCCGGGACGATGGGGCAGGTGCAGCGCGATTCGATAGAGCGGTTGCGCCATGCCAAGAAATATTCCGGCTTTTTCGGTTCGATCTGCACCAATCTGGCCTGGACCGGCTATGTGATGGGCACCGGCACGCTGCGTGGCCCCGACCCGCGCGAAATGGCGGTTGCCGATTGCGTGGTGATCTGGGGCACCAATGCGGTGGCGACCCAGGTCAATGTCATGACCCATGCGGTGGCGGCGCGCAAAAATCGCGGCGCGAAAATCGTCGTTATCGATATCTACGATAATCCGACCATGAAACAGGCCGATATGGGCCTCATTCTGCGCCCCGGCACCGATGCGGCGCTGGCCTGTGCCGCAATGCATATTGCCTTTCGTGACGGTTATGCCGACCGGGAGTATATGGCTGACTTTGCCGACGATCCCGCTGGGCTGGAAGCGCATCTGAAGGACAAGACGCCGGAATGGGCCGCCAGCATTACCGGTCTTTCGGTTGAAGAGATCGAAGCCTTCGCCAGATTGGTCGGCGAGACCAAAAAGACATTCTTCCGCCTCGGCTATGGTTTTACCCGCAGCCGCAACGGTGCGGTCTCCATGCATGCGGCTCTGTCGCTTTCGACCGTGCTGGGCAGCTGGCAATATGAAGGCGGTGGCGCGTTTCATTCCAACAGCGATATTTTCAAGCTCAACAAGGCCGAGTTGATGGGGACGGCGTTTGTCGATCCTGATATCCGCATGTTGGACCAGTCGCAGGTTGGCCGGGTGCTGACCGGCGATGCGGAGGCGCTGCGCCATCGTGGCCCGGTGACGGCGATGCTGATCCAGAACACCAACCCGGTCAATGTTGCGCCGGAACAGCGGCTGGTAAAGCAGGGCTTTCTGCGCAACGATCTGTTCGCGGCGGTACACGAGCATTTCATGACCGAGACAGCGGAGCTTGCCGATCTGGTTCTACCAGCCACGATGTTCGTTGAGCATGACGATCTCTATCGCGGCGGTGGCCAGAGCCATATCCTGCTTGGGCCAAAACTGGTCGAGCCGCCGGACACGGTGCGCACCAATCTCTTTGTTATTGAGGAACTGGCCAAACGGCTCGGTCTAGCGGATCTTCCGGGTTTTGGCCTCAGCGAACGCGAGCATATCGACCATATCCTCGCCGCTAGCGGCAAGCCGGATTTTGCCAGTTTCGAACAGGACAAATGGCTGGATTGTCAGCCGCCATTCGAAGACGCTCATTATCTCAAAGGTTTTGCCCACCCCGATGGCAGGTTCCGCTTTAGGCCGGATTGGGAAGGCACGCCCGCGCCCAACAAACCGCCTCGGGCACTGGGTTCGCTGGGGCCGGTGGCCGCGCTTCCGGTTTTCCCCGATCAGATGGATGTGATCGAGACAGCCGATAGCGAGCATCCGTTCCGGCTCGCCACGTCACCCGCCCGCAATTTCCTCAACTCGACATTCGCCGAGACCAAGACCTCGCGCGACAAGGAGGGCAGGCCAGAGGTGATGGTCAATCCGGCTGACGCGGCGGCACTGGGTATCGGCCATGGTGATGTGGTGCGGATCGGCAACCGGCGGGGAAGCTTGCGTATCCACGTCAACGTCACCGATGCGGTCAAGCCCGGCGTGCTGGTGGCGGAAGGTCTTTGGCCCAACAAGGCGCATCTGGACGGCGAGGGCATCAACGTGTTGACCGGTGCCGACGCGCCCGCCCCGCATGGTGGGGCTGCGTTTCACGATAACAAGGTTTGGGTGCGAGTATCATGAGCAAGTTCGACGCGACCGGCATTACCATTGTCGAGGACAAGACCCTGTGGAAGGGCTGGAGCCATCTGCGCAAGATGGTGTTCGATTATGCGAAACCGGATGGCACCACCCAGCGCCTTAGCTGGGAAGTCTTCGATCGCGGCCATGCGGTGGCAATCCTGCTGCATGACCCTGCGAAGAAGACCTTGCTTCTGGTACGGCAGTTTCGCATTCCCGCCTATATGATGGGTGACAAGCCCTTTCTGCTGGAAGTGCCGGCGGGCATGACCGATGGCGAGGATGCTGAAAAGGCCGTGACCCGCGAGGTTGAGGAGGAGACCGGCTATCACATTGCCGCGCCGCGTTTCCTGTTCACCGCCTATATGTCGCCGGGAGCGGTGACAGAAAAGATCCACTTCTTCTACTCACCCATCGATGAGGCGCAAAAACTGTCGCTCGGCGGCGGGCTGGAAGCCGAGCACGAAGATCTGGAACTGGTCGAAGTGCCGCTTAAGGATGCAATCTCGATGATCGAGCGCGGCGACATTGTCGATGGCAAAACGATCATGCTGCTGCAATGGGCGGCGCTCAACTTGGCCTGAGCGGAGCGGTCGGGGGACGTTCCGACCAAGGCAATTCACTCATCGTTTTGAGAGGCCGGGAGGACGCATGCCTGCGTCATTCTGGCTCTTGCGCCTTCTATCAATATACATTATATGATATTGTATATTGATAGGAGGCGAACCACCATGCCGAACCACATCTCCGATACGTTTACCATTTCCAGCCAACCCTCCATGGACGAGATTGCCGCACTGGCGACCGATGGGTTTACCACGCTCGTCAATCTACGCCCAGATGCTGAAGAAGGGGCCCCCGGCACAAAAGCCGAGCGTGAGGCCGCGCAAAAGGCCGGGCTGGACTATCATTTCATTCCGGTCACCATGGCCGATATTACCGAGGCTGATGTGGAGGCTTTCCGGGCTGCGTCTCAAGGCAAGCGTAAGGTCTTTGCCCATTGCCGCAGCGGCTTGCGGGCGCTGACCCTGCATGTTCTAGGCGAAGTCCTCGATGGCCGCATGAGTGTGGACGAGGTCCCATATTTCGGTTCTGCTCATGGCATGGATCTGAGCGCCGCCGTCGCCTGGCTCAATCGCCGGGCCGAGCGTCGGCCGCAGGTCAAGGGCTTCTTCGACCCGCGCACCTGGAGTGTGCAATATGTGGTGTCCGACCCTGCAACGAAAGTCTGCGCCATCATCGATCCGGTTCTGGATTATGATGAGAAATCCGGCCAGACCTCGACCGAGAATGCCGATCGCATCCTTCGCCATATCGAGGACGAGGGGCTGACGGTCGCCTGGATTCTCGACACCCATCCCCATGCCGATCATTTTTCTGCTGCCGACTATCTGAAGGGCAAGACCGGCGCGCCAACGGCGATTGGTGCGCATGTCATTGATGTGCAGGCCCTGTGGAAAGGCATCTACAATTGGCCAGCGCTAAAAGCCGATGGATCGCAATGGGACCGGCTATTCAGCCATCGTGAGAGCTTCAAGCTCGGATCTATCGATGCGAAGGTGATGTTTTCGCCGGGCCATACGCTGGCATCTGTCACTTATGTCATCGGCGATGCGGCCTTTGTGCATGACACGATGTTCATGCCTGACAGTGGCACGGCGAGGGCCGATTTTCCCGGTGGGGATGCCCATATGCTGTGGCAATCCATGCAGGATATTCTGGCCCTGCCTGACGACACCAGGATTTTCACCGGCCATGACTATCAGCCGGGCGGGCGCAATCCGCGTTGGGAAAGCACCGTCGCAGCGCAGAAGGCCGCCAATCCGCATCTGGCCAATACGGATGAGGCCGGGTTCATCGCCCTGCGTCAGGCTCGCGACCGCACCCTGCCGATGCCGAAACTGATTCTCCATGCCTTGCAGATCAATGTGCGTGGCGGGCGGTTGCCGGAACCGGAAGACAATGGCCGCCGCTACCTGAAAATTCCGCTTAATGTTCTGGAGGGGGCCGCATGGTAGATCCGTTTGCTGAGATCAAGCGTCGCGCCGGCATGACGCCGAAGGCGATGGAAGAGCGGGCCGATGAAGTGGCCGGGCATTTGAAAACGCTCGCCCATCCGGTGCGCCTCATGCTGGTCTGCACGCTGGTCGAGGGCGAATGGTCGGTGGGTGAGCTGGAGGAAAAGCTGGATATTCACCAGCCGACCCTGTCGCAGCAGCTTACCGTGCTCCGCGAGGCCGGGATCGTTGAGACCCGGCGCGAGGGCAAGCAGATTTTCTATCGCCTGACGGAGGCGAAGACCCAGCGGTTGATTGCTGCCCTGTTCACGATTTTCTGCGCGGAGGACGAAGCATGATATCGACCTATCTTCTTTCGCTTGCGGGCGGCGTGATGATCGGTGCCTCGGCCATCCTGTTTCTGGTGATGACGGGCCGGATTGCCGGGATCAGCGGTATTGTCGGGCGCCTGGCGCAGGGGGGGAGCATCGCTATCAATAGCGCATTTGTCGTAGGGTTGATGCTTGGTCCTATCCTGTTCCTTGCCCTGTTTGGGGCATGGCCGCAGGTGACGATGACGGCCAGCCTGCCGCTGGCGGTTGTTGCTGGCCTGCTGGTCGGTTTCGGTTCGCGCATGGGCTCAGGCTGCACCAGCGGCCATGGCGTTCTGGGTCTGGCGAGACTGTCGCCGCGCTCCTTCGTTGCGGTCGTCACCTTTCTCTTCACCGGCATTGTCACCGTGACAATCATGAGGGGCAGCCTATGAAAACCATTCCCTTGCAGGCTGCTGCCGCGCTCCTATCCGGTCTTCTCTTCGGTTTCGGCCTGTCCTTGTCCGGCATGCTGGACCCCGCCCGTGTCCAGGGCTTTCTTGATATTTTCGGCGTCTGGGACCCGAGCCTGATCTTCGTGCTGGGCGGTGCGGTTGTCACGGCTTTCGCCGGTATGGTGCTGGTGCGCCGTATGGCCCGTCCCGTGCTGGCGGATCGTTTCGCCATGCCGACCGCGACCCGCATCGATTTGCCGCTGGTGGCAGGCTCGGCGATTTTCGGTATCGGTTGGGGCCTTGGAGGGTTCTGTCCCGGTCCGGCGCTGGCGGCTTTGCCGCTCGGCTATGGAGAAAGCCTGATCTTCGTTGTTGCCATGGTGATCGGCATGGTCGTGCATGATCGCCTGATGACGGGAGGTCGCCAATGAACACGCTTTTTGCAGCCATCGGCTCAGGCAGCGTGGTCGGCTTCACCCTTGGCCTGCTGGGGGGAGGCGGGTCTATCCTGGCGACCCCGCTGCTGCTCTATGTGGTGGGCGTATCGCAACCGCATGTGGCGATCGGTACCGGCGCGCTGGCGGTGTCGGCCAATGCCCTTATCAATTTTGCCAGTCACGCCCTGAAAGGCAATGTCCGCTGGCGCTGCGGCGCGGTGTTTGCAGCGCTGGGTGTGCTTGGCGCGTTGGCCGGATCCTCGCTTGGCAAGGCGATGGATGGCACGAGGCTTCTGCTGTTGTTCGGTATTGTCATGCTGGTTGTCGGGGCGTGGATGCTGCGGCCCAGAAAGGCGGTGGCTGCCGCTCCAAGGCCGGTGGATCTGCGCATGTGTCTGATGACGGCGCTTGTGGCGCTGGTATCGGGTGCCGCCTCCGGCTTTTTCGGGATTGGTGGTGGCTTCCTGATTGTGCCCGGCCTGATGCTTGCCACGGGCATGCCGATGATCAATGCTGTTGGCACGTCGCTTATGGCGGTCACGGCCTTCGGGTTGGCAACGGCTGTGAACTACGCACTGTCAGGTTTGGTGGATTGGGCCTTGGCGGCGGAATTCATTCTGGGTGGGCTGCTGGGCGGTATTGTCGGCACCCTCTCGGCAACACGGCTCGGCGCGCATAAAAACACCCTCAACCGCATTTTCGCGGTGATGATTTTCCTGGTTGCCTTCTATGTGATCTACAAGAGCTCTAGCGCGATCATTACGCGCTGAGCAGCCGCGCCTCAGCATCCGCGACAAAGCCGGAGCGCTCAATGCGACCGTCTTCCAGCATGGTGACGGTACCGCCTGCCACCAGCTGCAAGGCGACCGGATAGATGCGATGCTCTATCGTCAGGGTGCGAGTGGCCAGCGCATCAGCGGTATCGGTCGGTAGCACGGGCACAGCGGCCTGGGCAACAATTGGACCTTCATCCATGCCTTCGGTGACGAAATGCACGGTGCAGCCGGCGATCTTCATGCCAGCATCCAGTGCCCGCTGGTGGGTGTGCAGGCCGGGAAACAACGGCAGAAGTGATGGGTGAATATTAAGAATACGGCCCTGGTAGCGGCGAATGAAATCGCCCGACAGCAACCGCATATAACCGGCAAGACAGATCAGATCGGGCTGTACCTGATCCAGTGCGGCCAGAATAGCGGCTTCGTGGTCCGCCTTGCTGGCATAGTCCTTACGGGGAAAAGCGGCAGCGAAAATGCCGAGATCGCTGGCCTTGGCCAGACCGCCAGCCTCCGGCTTGTCGGAGAATACGGCAACGATTTCCGCCGGATAATCCTCCGTTTCGCAGGCCTTGGCCAGCGCCACCATATTGGAGCCGCTGCCGGAAACCAGCACGGCGACACGCTTTTTGGCGTGAGATGGCCTTTCGACCGCCGATGAAGGTGCCGAACTCATAGGCCGAGCGTTCCCTTGTAGACGGTACCGGGCGCGCCTTCCTCACGGGAAATCATCCGGCCGAGACGGGCGACGGTCTCGCCTTCGGCTTTGAGAGCAGCAACAACCGCATCGGCGTTTTCGGCAGCGACCACGACAATCATGCCGACGCCGCAATTGAAAGTGCGCAGCATTTCATTCTGCGCCACGCCACCGGTTTTAGACAGCCAGGAAAATACGGCGGGAACGGTGATCGAAGTAAGGTCGATTTCGGCGGCCAGATGTTTTGGCAGGACACGCGGAATATTCTCGGGAAAACCACCGCCGGTAATATGGGCCAGTGCTTTTAGGGCCTTGGTCTCGCGGATCGCCTTCAACAGCGGCTTCACATAAATCCGGGTCGGGGTCAGCAGGGCAGCGCCAAGCGTAGCACCTTCTGCAAACGGTGCCGGTGCGTCCCAGCCAAGGCCGGAAAGCTCAACGATCTTGCGCACCAGCGAAAAACCGTTGGAATGGACGCCGGACGAGGCAAGACCCAAAATCACATCACCCTCGGCAATATCACCCGCAGGCAGAAGCTGGCCGCGCTCGGCAGCGCCCACAGCAAAACCGGCCAGATCGTAATCGCCGCCGGAATACATGCCGGGCATTTCAGCGGTCTCGCCGCCAATCAGCGCACAGCCTGCCTCGCGGCAGCCCGCCGCAATGCCGCCGACGATGGCAGCACCCTGGTCGGGGTCAAGCTTGCCGGTGGCGTAATAATCGAGAAACAGCAGAGGTTCGGCACCCTGGACCACGAGATCGTTGACGCACATGGCAACGAGGTCGATACCAACAGTGTCATGCAGGCCCGCATCGATGGCGATCTTCAGCTTGGTGCCGACGCCGTCATTGGCCGCAACCAGGATCGGATCGGTAAAGCCTGCCGCCTTCAGGTCGAACAATCCGCCGAAGCCGCCGATCTCACCATCGGCGCCGGGGCGGCGGGTGGAGCGAACCGCAGGCTTGATCTTTTCGACCAGAAGATTGCCCGCATCGATATCGACGCCTGCATCGCTATAGGTCAGACCGTTTTTCCCCGACTGGCTCATCCGTTCGTCTCCGCTGGTTGGCAGGGTTAGGCTCATTTCGCCCGCCATGGCATGGGTGGGGCCGGGATGCAAGCGCAAGGGCTGGAAACTGCCGCTTTTTCATCGTTTTCCAAGGACTGTGGTGGCCGTATATGTGAATTGCGGTCGCGCCACCTTGACCCTTGACGAAACACCATCCTATCTCATGTTCATCGGCATGATGATAGGACGGCCTGTTGCGGCCTGCATATCCAGTTTGCAAAAAGGCAATCCGCCGGGAAGGACAGTAAGTCATGATCAAGCGCGTCAGCGGCCCCGTTTTCTGGCGGCAGGTTCTTTTCGGCATTGGCACACTCGCAGTGGTCATTGCCTTTCTGCTGACCTTCAGTTCCATTCTGCTGCCCTTCGTGGCCGGCATGGCGCTCGCCTATTTTCTCGATCCGGTCGCCGACCGGCTGGAGCGGCTGGGCCTGTCGCGGATGATGGCAACGGTGCTGATCCTGGTGTCCTTCGTGGTGATCTTCGTGTTGTCGCTGGTGATCATCATTCCGGTCCTCGTCACCCAGCTCAACGACTTCATCACCAATATTCCCGATTATGTCAGCCAGTTGCAGGCGCTGATTGCCAAATCCAACGCCTCCTGGGTGCCGAAATGGCTGAATGGCCAGGTGAGCACCCAGATGGCGGCGATCAAGGGCAATTTTTCCCGCTATCTGGCGGAAGGGGCGGGCTTTATCGGCACGCTTCTGTCGCAATTGTGGAATTCCGGCAAGGCGCTGCTGGATATCATCTCTCTGCTGGTGGTGACCCCTGTCGTCGCCTTTTATCTGTTGCTCGACTGGGACCGGATGATGGACAAGCTGGACAGCCTCATTCCGCGCAATCAGGTCGGCGCCGTGCGGGAAATCGCCCGCGAAATGAATCGGACTATTGCCGGTTTCGTGCGTGGTCAGGGCTCGCTCTGCCTCATTCTCGGCATTTATTACGCGGTCGGCCTGTCGCTGATCGGTTTGAATTTCGGCCTGCTGATCGGCTTTTTCACCGGCATGATCAGCTTCATTCCCTATGTCGGCTCATCCGTTGGTCTGATTCTGGCGCTCGGCATGGCGGCGGTGCAGTTCTGGCCCGATTATCTCTGGGTGGTCATTACAGGCGTATTCTTCTTCACCGGCCAGTTTCTGGAAGGCAATGTCCTTCAGCCCAAGCTGGTTGGCTCCAGCGTTGGCCTGCATCCCGTCTGGCTGATGTTTGCGATGTTCGCCTTCGGCTCGCTCTTCGGTTTTCTTGGGGTTCTGGTCGCGGTTCCCTGCGCGGCGGCGGTTGGCGTGCTTGTCCGCTTTGCCGTGCGGCGATATCTTGACAGCGATCTATACTATGGTGAGGAGGCGACCGTTATCAAGGACGTCCGTCCTCCAGTCATTTCAGAGACGTAAATGCGTGACATCGACAAGACAGCGGTGCGGCACCCAGCATATGAAGGCAAAACGGGCGAACAACTACCGCTCGCCTTGGGCCACAGCCCGGCATCGGGCCGCGACGACCTTTTGGTCTCGGACCGGCTGGCGGCTGCCGTGTCTGTTGTCGATGCCTGGCCCAGCTGGCCGTCACCGGTGGTGATTCTGTCGGGGCCGCAAGGCTCCGGCAAATCGCATCTGGCGGAAATCTGGCGGGCGCAAAGCGGGGCCGTCGATATTCTCCCTGTGGCCGATGCAGAGAGCTCCCTGATCGCATCCAAGGGACCGGTATTGTTTGAGGACGCTGACCGGGCGGATTTCGACGAGGTCGAGCTGTTTCATGTGATCAATAGCGTCAAGCAGCATGGTACGAGCCTGCTGATCACCTCGCGCACCTGGCCATTGTCCTGGCCGGTCAAACTGGCCGATCTGCGTTCCCGGCTGAAGGCCGCGACCCTGGTTGAAATCGGCGAGCCGGACGAGGCTTTGCTGTCGCAGGTGATCGTCAAGCTGTTTGCCGACCGTCAATTGGCGATTGACGAACGGGTCGTTGATTATATCGTTCAGCGTATGGAACGGTCGCTGGCCGCCGCCCAGACCGTTGTCGAGCACCTTGATCGGCTGGCACTGGCGCGTCGGGTCAAAATTTCGCGGGCGCTGGCGGCGGAGGTTCTGGATTCTCTCTCTGCAATCGACGGCTAACGGTTGTCACAGGAACGTCGTGTTGCTGGTATAGTTGGGCAAGTCTGTGACTCCCTCAGAGTTTTAGCGGGATTTGCAATCAATAGAAGTGTCATGGCTTGCATTGCGTTTTGCATGAAGCTGGGACGCCATGCCGCAAGGCATTGAAAACGAAGGCGGGAACAATGGAATCGGTGACGGAATCGGCGGTATCTCAGGAAACGGTTATCCTGGCGGGAGAAGAGGTCGCGCGCGAGGAATTGCTCTCCAGCCCGCATCGCTTCATCAATCGTGAATTTTCCTGGCTGCAATTCAATCGGCGGGTGCTGGAGGAAACCCTGAACACCGCCCATCCGCTGCTGGAGCGTGTGCGCTTCCTGTCGATTTCCGCCGCCAACCTGGATGAGTTTTTCATGGTGCGCGTCGCCGGGCTGGAAGGCCAGGTGCGCCAGGGCATCGTCATCAAGAGCCCGGACGGACGCACGCCCGTCGAGCAATTGGAAGATATCCTCAAGGAAATCGACAATCTGCAAATGGAACAGCAGGCGTCGCTGGCCGTCTTGCAGCAATATCTCGCCAAGGAAGACATTCTGATCGTCCGGCCCTCGGCTCTTTCCGAGGAAGACCGCACCTGGCTGGGGACTGAATTCGAGCAGTCGATCTTTCCGGTCCTGACGCCACTGTCCATCGATCCGGCCCATCCGTTCCCCTTCATTCCCAATCTCGGCTTTTCCATGGGGCTGCAACTGGAAAGCCTGCACGGCAAGGAGCCAATGACGGCACTGCTGCGCCTGCCGACCGCGCTGGACCGCTTCATTCGCCTGCCCGACGACAAGAACACCATCCGCTACATCACGCTCGAAGATGTGGTCGGCATGTTTATCCACCGGCTCTATCCCGGCTATGAGGTCAAGGGTTATGGCACCTTCCGCATCATCCGCGACAGCGATATTGAGGTCGAGGAAGAGGCCGAAGATCTTGTTCGGTTTTTCGAAACCGCCCTGAAACGCCGCCGTCGCGGCAAGGTGATCCGCATCGAAACCGATTCGGAAATGCCAGCGGCGCTGCGCCAGTTCGTGGTGCAGGAATTGAATGTGCCTGATAATCGCGTCGCGGTTCTGCCAGGACTGTTGGCGCTGAATACCATATCTGAAATCACCAAGGCCCCGCGTGAAGATTTGCGGTTTGAGCCTTACAATGCCCGGTTCCCGGAGCGGGTTCGTGAGCATATGGGCGATTGCCTGGCGGCCATCCGCGAAAAGGACATGGTGGTCCACCACCCCTATGAAAGCTTTGATGTCGTGGTGCAGTTCCTGCTTCAGGCTGCCCGCGATCCCGACGTGCTGGCGATCAAGCAGACGCTTTACCGTACCTCGAATGATAGCCCGATTGTCCGCGCCCTGATCGATGCCGCCGATGCCGGAAAATCGGTGACGGCGCTGGTGGAGTTGAAGGCCCGGTTTGACGAAGAGGCCAATATTCGCTGGGCACGCGACCTGGAGCGGGCTGGCGTGCAGGTGGTGTTCGGCTTTATCGAGCTGAAAACCCATGCCAAGATGTCCATGGTGGTGCGCCGTGAGGACGGCAAGCTCAGGACCTATTGCCATCTCGGCACCGGCAATTATCACCCGATTACCGCGAAGATCTATACGGACCTGTCGTTCTTCACCTGCAATCCGAAGATTGCCCATGACATGGCCAATGTCTTCAACTTCATCACCGGCTATGGCGAGCCGGAGGAGAACATGAAACTGGCGGTGTCTCCCTACACGATGCGCTCGCGCATCCTGCGCCATATCGAGGAAGAAACCAGCAATGCCAAGGACGGTAAACCGTCCGGCATCTGGATGAAGATGAACTCTCTGGTCGATCCTGAGATTATCGATGCGCTTTACCGGGCCAGTGCCGCTGGCGTCGAGGTGGATCTGGTCATTCGCGGCATCTGCTGCCTTCGGCCGCAAGTGGCGGGTCTCTCGGAAAATATCCGGGTCAAATCGATCATCGGACGTTTTCTTGAACACAGCCGGATTTTCTGCTTCGGTAACGGCCATCGTCTGCCCTCCGAAAAGGCGCTGGTCTATATCGGCTCGGCCGATATGATGCCGCGTAATCTGGATCGGCGTGTCGAAACCCTGGTGCCGCTGGTCAACCCAACCGTGCATGAACAGGTTCTCTCGCAGATCATGCTGGGCAATCTGATTGACAACCAGCAGAGCTACGAGATATTGCCCGATGGAACGTCGAGGCGCATCGATGTGCGCGCAGGCGAGGAACCTTTTAACGCGCAACAGTATTTCATGACCAATCCCAGCCTGTCCGGGCGAGGAGAAGCCTTGAAATCGAGCGCGCCGAAGCTGATCGCCGGGGTTGTTTCCGGTCGGAAAAGCTAAGCAGGTTTTCCGAAAGGCGGGTGACCAGCTTTCGGATAGACCTGCAAAGCAAGTGAACGCCAAACTGGATACGCATGACCCAATCCGAAGCGCAGGGGCGTCTCCCCGGAATTTCCCCTGTTTCCGTTGTCGATATCGGTTCGAATTCCATTCGTCTTGTCATCTACGAGGGCCTGTCGCGGGCGCCTGCCATTCTCTTTAACGAGAAAGTGCTGTGCGGCCTGGGCAAGGGCCTCGCCAAGACCGGCAGGATGGATGAAGAGGGTGTCAGGCGCGCGCTTTTGGCGCTGAAGCGTTTTCACGCCTTATCGCAGCAGGCTCGCGCGGTCTCCATGCATGTTCTGGCGACGGCTGCGGCGCGCGAGGCGCAAAATGGCCCCGCGTTCATCGCCGAGGCCGAAGAGATCCTCGACCATAAAATCGAAGTTCTGTCCGGCGAGGAAGAGGCGCTCTATTCCGCCTATGGCATCATCAGCGGCTTTCACGACCCCGATGGCATTGCCGGCGATCTGGGCGGCGGCTCTCTTGAACTGGTCGATGTCAAGGGACAGGTGATTGGCAAGGGAATTACCCTGCCGCTTGGCGGCTTGCGACTATCGGAACTATCAGAAGGCTCCCTTGAAAAGGCGGCCAGTTTTACCCGCAAACAGGTTCGCTCCGCCAGCCTTTTGAAAAATGGCCAGGGGCGGACCTTTTATGCAGTCGGTGGCACATGGCGCAATATTGCCAAGCTGCATATGGAAATCCGCAATTACCCCCTGCACATGATGCAGGGCTATGAAGTGTCCACAGCCGAGATGATGCAGTTTCTCAACGAGATCATCACCGGTGTCAGTGCTCGCGCACCGGCCTGGCAGACGGTCTCCAAGAGCCGCCGCACATTGATTCCTTTCGGTGCGGTTGCCCTTCGCGAAGTTCTGGAGGCCATGCAGCCCGCCCGGGTGTGCTTTTCCGCACAAGGCGTGCGTGAGGGCTATCTCTATTCCAAGCTGTCGGACGAGATCCGTGCATTGGACCCCTTGCTGGAAGCCGCCGACGAATTGGCGATCCTGCGAGCCCGCTCGCCGGAACATGCGCGTGAGCTTGCGCAATGGTCCGGCGCGATGATGCCGTTTTTCGATGTCGTGGAGACGGAGGAAGAGGCGCGCTATCGTCAGGCCGCCTGCCTTCTGGCTGATCTCAGCTGGCGCGCCCATCCCGATTATCGCGGCTTGCAGGCGCTGAACCTGATTGCCCACTCCTCCTTTGTCGGCATTAGCCATCCGGGCCGGGCCTTTATCGCGCTCAGCAATTACTACCGGTTCGAAGGCCTGCATGATGATGGGCAGACGGGGCCGCTCGCCACCATTGCCACGCAACGACTGCTGGACCGGGCAAAGCTCTTGGGTGGGTTGCTGCGCGTCGTCTATCTGTTTTCCGCCTCGATGCCGGGCGTGGTCGATCATCTGACGTTTGAGCGCTCAAAGCGCCCGGATCTGGACCTCGAATTCGTGGTGCCGAAGGACTATCACGAATTTGCCGGGGAGCGCCTGGATGGCCGTTTGCAGCAACTCTCGAAACTGACGGGCAAGCGGCTGGCCTTTCGCTTCGAGTGAGTTAATTGCTAAGGCGGTTATTGGTGATCGCCAATCTCTGCTGCCCGTGATTCGGAAAGTCCATCTGTCAGCGCTTTACGAAAAGCCGCCAGCGTTTCGGCGCTAACATAATGCTCGATGCCCTCGGCATCGATCCTTGCGGTTTTCTCGCATACCCCGAGCATTTTCAAAAATGCCTCGACGGTCTCATGCCGCTCGCGGCTTTCCTGCGCCAGCTTTTCTCCGGCCTCGGTCAGGAAGACTCCGCGATAAGGTTTGCGGGAAATCAGACCGCCTTCGGTCAGTCGGGCCAGCATCTTGGCCACGGTTGGCTGGGCGACGCCGAGCCGCTGGGCGATATCCACCTGCCGGGCTTCCTGACCCTCAGCGATCAGATCGGCAATCAGTTCGACATAGTCCTCCACCAGCGCGCTGCGCTGTGCCTCTCGCGCCTGCCGGAACCCTTCGGAATGGGCGTCGGCATCCGGCAGGGAACCGGTCCGGGGCTTTGAAGGAGATATGCGCGCCAAATGCTGTTCCTCTTATTCAGTGGGTCGCTCGCCTTGCACCATTTTTGACGCAACCGTGCGCTGTGGCCTGGTTCGGGCGAAACAATGCAGTAGCAAGTCTTGGCCTTGATGACCAGCCTCCGGCAGACGTCGAAAAAGGGCGGGGTTACGGGGCGTCACCCATGGCCAAACGTTTCGAATAAAGCCAATGCAATAGAATATAGCCTATTGCATAATTAAAAAAACCGGCGCAGATTGTTGCGAATTAATCGCAATAAAAAACAGGCTACGGGCACTTATGTCGAAATTGGAAACCAGTCCCGCCCCGAAAGGGGCCTGGAGTTTTGCGCGGCCGGGAGATGACCGCGCCAGTCTGCCGGAAGTGCATGCCTCTATCCATGTGCCGAAGATCGGCTCCTGGATGCGTAAGCTGATGGCCTTTGCCGGACCGGGCTATATGATTTCGGTCGGCTATATGGATCCCGGCAATTGGGCGACGGATATCGCTGGCGGGTCGCAGTTCGGCTATACGCTTTTGTCGGTCATCATGATTTCCAACCTGATGGCGATCCTGTTGCAGGCGCTGTCAGCCCGGCTTGGCATTGCCACCGGGCGGGATCTCGCCCAGGCCTGCCGCGACCATTATTCGCCGCCGGTGCGCATCTGTCTGTGGCTGGCCTGCGAAGTGGCGATTATCGCCTGCGATCTGGCGGAAGTGATCGGTACGGCCATCGCCCTGCAATTGCTGTTCGGCATTCCGCTGATCGGCGGGGCGCTGATTACCGCGCTCGATACGGTTTTGCTGTTGCTATTGATGAACAAGGGGTTTCGGTTTCTGGAAGCCTTCGTGGTGTCGATGCTGACGATTATCGCCCTGTGTTTTATGGCGCAGATCATCGCGGCCCAACCGCCAGTCGCCGAGATTCTGTCGGGCTTCATTCCGTCCACGGAAGTGATCACCAATCGCGAAATGCTCTATGTCGCCATCGGCATTATCGGCGCGACGGTTATGCCGCATAATCTCTACCTGCATTCTTCCATCGTCCAGACCCGCGCCTATGAGCGCAATGACCGGGGGCGCAAGGATGCGATCAAATGGGCGACGCTGGATAGCACGATTGCGCTGATGCTGGCGCTGTTCGTCAATGCCTCGATCCTGATCATCGCCGCCGTGGTGTTTCATGCCAATGGCCGCACCGATGTGGCGGAAATCGAGCAGGCGCATCAATTGCTGTCGCCGCTTCTGGGCTTCGGCCTTGCCTCCACCCTGTTTGCCGTGGCGCTGCTCGCCTCCGGCATCAATTCCACTGTCACGGCAACGCTGGCCGGGCAGATCGTCATGGAAGGGTTCCTGCGGCTGACCATCCCCAATTGGGCGCGCCGCCTGCTGACCCGCTGTCTGGCGATCATTCCGGTCGTGATCGTCACCTGGCTATACGGCAACAAGGGAACGGCAGAGCTGCTGGTGCTCAGCCAGGTCATCTTGTCGATGCAATTGCCCTTTGCCGTCGTGCCGCTGGTGCAATTCGTCAGCGACAAGCGCAAGATGGGATCGTTCGTCATCTCCCGCTGGACGGCGGCCCTGGCCTGGGTGATTGCTGCGATCATCATCGCGCTCAATCTCAAACTGCTCTGGGATGTCTTCAGCGGGGCTGTGTAAGCGCCAGCACGGCAAAGCTTGCAAGCCAATGCTCGCCCATATAGTCGCCCGCGACATGGGCGAGTGCAGTATCCAGATGCCGCTCAGCGGCTTGGGTAAGCACCAGGCTTGCGGCATCCTGATCCGTCAGCGCCGCCGAAAGCGAATAAAAGCACCAGGCCCGGCTGAGGTTTAGCCCGTCCAGATGGGCGATCTTGCCATCGCTGCGGTCGGAAACATTGGCGGGCTGCATCAGATGCGCAGGCTCACCCCGGTCGAGATCTGGCAGGAAGCGCGACAGCCAGTTGGAAAATTCCGCAGGCGGCAGAAGCTGGCGCATGCATTCGGCCTCGATCAGCGATGAGGACAGGAATTCGTCGCCGGATGGCTCTCCCCAGGCCGTGCACGTGTGGTCGGCGCCGTACCAGCGCCGGGCCGTTTGCTCAAGAAGTGTCAGGAATGCGGAATTGCCGGACACGTGCCCATAGTCTGCGGCCAGCCGCAGGGCAAAAGCGGTATTGTAATGGGTGCCGACCCGAACCGGATAGGTCGCCAGCGGCAAAAATGTCTCAAAGCGTGCAACGATCCGTTGGGTCAGCGGCAGCAAGGCTTGCGCCCAATCCGGCTGTTCGTAACCCTCCAATTCGGCGGCAAGGGCCAGAAGCCAGCCCCAGCCGTAGGGCCTTTCATAACCGCGCGATGATGGCCTGTCGAAATAGCGGCATTCTCCGGCGATGTTTTCCGCCACCAGCATGGTATCGAACAGGTCGCGGATCGCCGGTGCCGAGGGCATGGAGGGGAAAAGCCTGAGCAGCCGCGCCAACATCCAATAGCCGTGGACGCAGGAATGCCAGTCGAAACTACCATAGAACACCGGATGCAGGGCCGAGGGTGTGACGCCAGCCTCCGGACCATCGAACACATGCATGATGTGATTGGGATATTCCCTGGTGACATGGCCAAGGGCAATTTCGGCAAAACCATGTGCCGTCTCTATATCCAGCATTCTCTGTGGCACAGGCATCAGTCTTCCTCCTCGGCGATCAGCAAGTCACCCCAATCGGCCCGGCGTGCAGCCTTGAACAGCGCACCATCACGGCGGCTGAGAGTGGTTTCCTCTGCCGTTCCATCGCCTTGGCACAGTTTCAGCTTCACCATGCCGCTGGCCAGCCGGGGCGGCAACAGGACCCGCGCTCCAGATAGGGTCACAGGCTGGCGCGAGGCGGCGATGAAAATGTATTTCTCGTCTTCCCACGGCACTTCGCCTTGTTTCACCTGCCGGTGCAGGCGTGAGCGGGCAACGCGCCTTGAAAAGTGGCACCAGTCCGGGCTGGTGATCGGACAGAGCTGCTGGTGAGGGCAGGGTGCAAGCAGATGGGCGCCCGCATCGAGAAGTGCCTGCCGCGCCGTGACGATCCGCTGCCAGCCCGCTGGCGTGCCGGGCTCAACAATGATGATCGTGCCTGCGGTCAAGGCCCAGAGCTTTGCCGTCATGCTTGCCACCGCATCGATGGGTAATTCATCGAGCACATAGGCCAGCGTCACCAGATCGGCAGGGGCCATAGGCGGCAGGGTCTTGGTGAGATCGGCCGCCTGCCAGTCGCAGGTAAAGGGAAGGGCTTGCGAGAGGCTTTTGCCAATGGCGCGAATGGCAGGGCTGGCCTCGATCAGCGTCGCCTGTTGCAATTGTGGCCAGCAATCGGCGGCGGCCCAAAGCGCGGTGCCGGGGCCGGAGCCAAAATCGCTTAAGGTTCTGGGCGCAAAATCCGCCTGCACTTCGGCCACCATCTCCATCGCCGCCCTGACGGCGGCAAAGGTGGCGGGCAGGCGGGCCGCCAGATAAGCGCGGGCGGCGAGATCATCGCTGATATGCAACTGTCCGTCGCGCACTTCCTTACGGTAGCGCTGCGACAGGCGCTCGGCAGCCTTCATCAGCGGTGCCAGCGGCTGGTTTTCCAACAGGCGCTCGACGGCGCTTTTCAAGGGAGAGGGGAGTTCCACGGTAAGGGTCCGGCAGTTTGAAGAGTTGGGAAACAGCGGCGATTGTTGAACGGACTGTGAGGCAAACACGTCTTATCAGCCGTGGGTCCCGCTGTCCCATTCCGGTTTCAGCAGTGACATCTGCACGAGATCGCCGCGCTGGTCCTGACGGTGGCCATAGGCTCCGCGCAGCACGCCTTCCTGTTGAAAGCCGAGCTTGCTGTAAAGCGCGTGGGCGCGCCGGTTATTCGGTATATGTGTCAGCCAGATCCGGTAGGCGGAGGTGCTGGTGAATGCCCAGTCGAGCGCAAGCCGCATCATCGCCGTGCCGGTTCCCTTGTCGGGAGCGGCGACCACGACGCGCTTGATATAGAGATTATCCTGCGGATCGTTGATGTCACGGAACAACACGAAGCCGAGGGGTTCGTCCTCCGGCGACACGGCGATCCGATAGGCCTTCGCCGGGTCATTGAGATTGGCAAGGTGTTCCGCCGCGCTGAACCGACCGACCACCAGGTCGTAGCCGGGCTGGCGCTCCGCCGACATCATGAAGCCGATATCACCTTTCGTGGCCGCGCGCAGCGACACCATCAAGGTTCGATAAATTCGACGGCTTCGATCTTCTTGCCGACGAAACGAAGGGCAACCCCGCCATTGATCAGCTTCAGCGCCGACTCGCCGAACAGATCACGCCGCCAGCCGCGCATGGCCTGCACATCGGCCTGTTCGCCTTCAACGGCAATCTTTTCCAGGTCGTCGGTATTGGCGATCATTTTGGCGGCGACGCCATGCTGTTCGCAGGTCAGGCGCAGAAGTACCTTGAGGAGTTCCACTGCCGGTGCCGTGCCTTCTGGCACATGGTTCTGGCGCTGGACCTGAGGCCATTCGGCCTTGGGAATTGCCAGGGCGGCATTGACCGCCTCGATGATCGCGCCGCCCGGCGTCGAGCGCTCCCAACCTTTCGGAATGGTCCTCAGCCGTCCCAGCGCCTCAACATCCCTGGGCTGCTGTTGGGCGATTTCGAAAATAGCGTCGTCCTTGATCACCCGTGAGCGGGGGACGTTACGGGCGCGGGCCTCACGCTCACGCCAGGCGGTGACGGCTTTCATCACCATCAGTTCCTGCGGTTTTCTCAGCCGCATCTTCAGCCGTTGCCAGGCATCGTCGGGATGCAGGTCATAGGTGTCGCGGGATTCCAGAATGGCCATTTCTTCGCTCAGCCAGCTGGCGCGGCCTTCACGCTCCAGTTCCGCCTTCAGCGTCAGATAAACATCGCGCAGATGGGTGACATCGGCCAGCGCATAATCCAGCTGCTTTTCAGAGAGCGGACGGCGGCTCCAGTCGGTAAAGCGCGAGCTTTTGTCGATATGGATATTCTTGATCTTCTGGACCAGCTGATCATAGGACACGCTATCGCCAAAGCCGCAGACCATGGCCGCCACCTGGGTGTCGAAGATCGGATGGGGAATGAGATTTCCGAGGTGAAAAATGATTTCGATGTCCTGGCGCGCAGCGTGAAACACCTTGATCACGTCGCCATTGGCCATCAGCTTGAAAAACGGCGCAAGATCGATCCCGTCAGCCAGCGGATCAACAATAACTTCCAGATCTGGACTGGCCATCTGGATCAGGCACAGCTCCGGCCAGAAGGTGGTTTCGCGCAGGAATTCGGTATCGATGGTGATAAATTCAGATCCGGCCAGTTTTTCGCAAGCGGCTTCTAAATCTTGAGTTGTGGAAATCATTTGGCCCCGGCATATTTCTTCGAAATCATATCTTTCCTTTCCGCTTGTGTCGGGGTTGTCAAGTTGATGACAAGGTTTGAGCCTGCCAAGCTTTAAAACTCCCCGGTTTTTCGCAGTAAGTGACGGCTTTGTGACCTGCTTGCAACGCTGGCCGTCAAGCAATTCATTCAATGCGCTCCGCCATGATTGGCGGCATGTTTCCACTTCTGGACGAAAACGGACATCATGGCATTGCGGCGCGGCAGGGTCTTTTTACGCCACCCGGATATAGCTTGTCATGCCAGTCTTCTGATGCTCGATGATATGGCAATGCAAAACCCAGTCGCCGGGATTGTCAGCCACGAAAGCCAGCTGAACCTTTTCATCGGGCATGACCAGATAGGTATCGGAGATCAGCGGTACAGCAGGGCGGTTGTTGGAGGCGATCACCTGGAAATTCATGCCATGCAGATGGATGGGATGGGCGTGCGGCGTGTCGTTCACGAGGTCGAAGATATAGCTCTTGCCCAGCTTCAATTCCGCCAGTGGCGCGGTCGGGTCCGGGGTGTCGCCCGGCCAGGTCACCTTGTTGATCGCCCAGAAGGAATAGCCGAGCGTGCCGCAGATTGACTCTTTCGCGCCGTTTTCCGCCGTGGCGGAAAGCACCAGCGGAATATGTTGGGCGGATGAGAGATCGGGCTTGTTGAAAGGATTGGGCCGCAGCGGCGGCACCTCCTTCAGATCGCGTTTCAAGGACTGACCGGTGGCGCGGAAGCTGACCACGATTTTTGGCGTGCTGGGGCGAATATCGGTCAGCCGCGCCTCGCTGCCTTCGCTGTCGGGCATTTTCAGGATGATGTCCATGCGCTGGCCGGGGGCAACGATGGCAAGTTCCATTGGCAGGATCGCCGGCACCGGCTGGCCGTCCAGCGCGACGATCACCGCCTCTGCGCCTTCCAGCTTCAGCGTATAGATCCGCGTCACATCGGTATTGACGATCCGCACCCGGGTAAAACCGCCGCTGGGCGCATCGTAGCGCGGCTCCACCTGCCAATTGGCGGTGCGCACGGTGCCGAAGGTTCCGGCCCTGGCGGTGTCGCGTGGCCTAAAAAGCGCGATGAACTGGCCATCATCGCCCAGCCGCCAGTCGCGCAGATTGAGATCGATTTCCGCGTCGAAGACCGGGTCATCGCGGTCCTCGACCACGATCATCCCGGTCATGCCCGTCGCCATCTGGGTCAGCGTGTTGCAATGCGGGTGATACCAGAATGTACCGGCATCCGGCGGCGTGAAAGCGTAATCGAAACTGTCGCCCTGATAGACATAGGGCTGGGTCAGGAAAGGCACGCCGTCCATGGCATTAGGAATCCGCAATCCATGCCAGTGAATGGTGGTCGCATCATCGATATGGTTGATGAGTTTTGCCGCGAAAGGCTCGCCTCGTCGCATGCGGATGGTCGGTGGCATTGCCGCCGTCTGGCCAGGCAAAGCAAAACTCATCAGCTTTTTCGTCTCGTGGCTGCCGTCGAGTGTGGCCGAAGTAAACCGCGCCTCGATCTCCAGTGGTTTGGGGGCGGCAAAGGCCATGCGCGTGCCCTGGAAGCGGCTGGTAATGCCGAGCCCTGCGCCATAGGCAGTGGCAACAGCGGAGGCTTTCAACAGGGTGCGGCGGGAGAGAATGGGCATGATGGGCGGTTCCAGCGTCGGACGGGACGCAGATCTTTTAAAGTTGATTATCGAAATCAGCAATATCCCAGGCCGATGCCGCCGAGCCTATTTCCGCTTCGTTCGCACAGGTGCTGCGAGCTTGCTGAAAAAGGCCGAGGTGCGCAGCAGCGCCCGGAAGGGATAGCGCCGCTCTTCCGTCGGAACCGCCTCGCGCGCCCGCATCCGCAGCAGGGTATAGAGGATGAACAGCGCCAGCACGACGACCATATAGCTAAACAACGCCCTTGGGCCGAAATGGTCGAGCAGGACAGAGGCAAACATCGGCCCGACAACGGCCCCGCAGGACCAGAAGAACAGCGTTCCCGCAGAGACCAGCGCATGTTGACCGGGGGCGGCGTGGTCATTGGCATGGGCCGAGCACAGCGAATAGAGCGGCATGGCAAAGGCTCCGAACAGGAAAATCCCGATGAAATTGAGGATTTCGCTCGTTCCCGCCACGAAGGTCAGGAATAGCCCGGCTAGCATTGCACCGCCGGCGGCTACCAGAATGATGGTGCGCCGATCCAGCTTGTCAGAATAATGGCCGAGCGGATATTGTAGCACCACGCCCGCAAAAATACCTATGCTCATGAAGGTGACGATGGCCGTGACCGACATGCCAAGATCCTGCGCATAGATCGGTCCGAGCGAACGGAAACTGGAATTGGTCAGCCCGACGACGATACATCCGATGGTCGCCAGCGGCGAAATGCCCCACAGGGCCTTGATGTTAAACTCCACATGCCGGGGCGGGGTGGGGCTGGTGCGGTCGGCAAAGGAAATTGGCACCAGCGACAGGGACAGCGCCATGGCGATCAGCGCAAACAGATCGACACCGGAAATCCCTACCGCCGGAATGACATATTGCGCCACGGTGACGGAGCCGAGATCGACGAAGCGGTAGATGGACAAGGTGCGCGCCCGTGTTTCGTTGGTGACGCGGGCATTGAGCCAGCTTTCCACCACGGCAAACAATCCGGCAAAGCAGATGCCCTGGATGAGCCGCATCGAAAACCATGCGGCAGGATGGATGAAGATCAGCATGGCGATGGAGGCGGCAGAGGCAATCGCCGCCAGCCCGGCAAAGGCGCGGATATGGCCGATTTCCCGGATCAGCCGGGTGACATAGATGCAGCCGATGGCAAAGCCGATATTATAGCCGGTGCCGACCACGCCGATCATCGTCGTCGAGAACCCTTCTTCAAGGGCGCGCAGCGAAATGAACGTGCCTTGCAAGCCATTGCCGCCGATCAGAATACCGGCGGTGACGAGCAAGGGCAAAAGCGGACGGATATCGTTCATGATGGGCAGGATTTTCAAATGCAGGTGAGTCGGGCTATAAACAGCATGCGACGTTTACCCCGGCAGGAGATGCCGATATAGCGTAAATCCAAAGCGTAAAAGCCTGTAGCCTTGACAAATCAGGCCGGCCATGCGCTTTTCCGCCCGATTTTCCATGCCAGCCAAGCGCGCATTCCTTGCGTCCGTGCTGACCTTTTACACATGTCCAGGATCGTTCGAAATGCATCGTTACCGCAGCCACACCTGTGCCGCTCTCCGCAAGTCCGATGTTGGTGCCACCGTGCGCCTTTCCGGCTGGGTCCACCGCGTCCGCGACCATGGCGGCGTTTTGTTCATCGACCTTCGTGACCATTACGGCATCACGCAGGTGGTGGCCGATCCCGATAGCCCGGCTTTCAAGCTGGCTGAAACCGTGCGCGGTGAATGGGTGATCCGCATCGACGGCGTGGTCAAGGCCCGCGCCGATGAGACGGTCAATAAGGCCATGCAGACCGGCGAAATCGAGCTGTATGCGCAGGAAATCGAAATTCTGGCCGTGGCCAAGGAATTGCCGCTGCCGGTGTTTGGTGAGCCGGATTATCCGGAAGATGTGCGCCTGAAGTATCGCTTCATCGATCTTCGCCGCGAAACCCTGCACAAGAACATCGTCAAGCGCACCCAGATTATTTCGTCCATGCGCAATGGCATGAGCGAGCTTGGCTTTGCTGAATACACCACGCCAATCCTCACCGCCTCTTCGCCGGAAGGTGCGCGTGACTTTCTGGTGCCAAGCCGTATCCATGAAGGCCAGTTCTTCGCCCTGCCGCAGGCTCCGCAGCAGTATAAGCAGCTGTTGATGGTGGCTGGTTTCGACCGCTACTTCCAGATCGCCCCTTGTTTCCGCGATGAAGACCCGCGTGCCGACCGTCTGCCGGGCGAGTTCTACCAACTCGACGTGGAAATGAGCTTCGTGACCCAGGAAGATGTCTGGACCACGATGGAACCGATGATGACCAAGGTGTTCGAGCAGTTTGCCGAAGGCAAGCCGGTGACGAAGCAGTGGCCACGCATTCCCTATGATGAAGCGATCCGCAAATACGGTTCCGACAAGCCAGACCTGCGTAACCCCATCGTCATGCAGGCTGTGACCGAGCATTTCGCTGATTCAGGCTTCAAGATTTTTGCAAGCATGATTGCCTCCAACCCCAAGGTTGAGGTCTGGGCGATCCCGGTCAAGCATACGGAAGCAACAGGCGCGATTGGCCGCGCCGTATGCGACCGCATGAATGCCTGGGCGCAATCGACCGGCCAGCCGGGCCTTGGCTATATCTTCTGGAAGGAAGAAGACGGCAAGGTTGGCGGTTCCGGCCCTCTGGCCAAGAACATTGGCGAAGAGCGCACCGCAGCCATCGCCGCCCAGCTTGGCCTTGGCGCTGGCGATGCCTGCTTCTTTGTCGCCGGTGATCCGGCCAAGTTCTACAAGTTCGCTGGCGAAGCCCGCACCCGTGCAGGCGAAGAGCTGAACCTTGTTGACCGCGACCGGTTTGAAATGTGCTGGATTGTGGACTTCCCATTCTACGAATGGAGCGAGGAAGAAAAGAAGATCGACTTCGCCCATAACCCGTTCTCCATGCCGCAGGGCGGGTTGGAAGCCTTCGACAGCCAAGATCCGCTGACACTCAAGGCTTACCAGTATGACGCCGTCTGTAACGGCTTTGAAATCGCTTCCGGCTCGATCCGTAATCAGTCGCCGGAACTGATGGTCAAGGCGTTCGAGAAGGTTGGCCTCAGCCAGACGGACGTGGAAGAGCGCTTCGGCGGCCTCTACCGCGCCTTCCAATACGGCGCACCGCCGCATGGTGGCTGTGCATTCGGTATCGACCGCGTGGTCATGCTGCTGGTCGGTGCCAAGAACCTGCGCGAAATCTCGCTGTTCCCAATGAACCAGCAGGCGCAGGATCTGTTGATGGGCGCCCCGGCTCCGGCAACGCCAACGCAGTTGCGTGAATTGGCGCTGCGCGTGGTGCCGACGCCGAAGAAAGACTGAACCGATGTGGTCCCGGTTTGCTAGCCATATCCGGGATGCCTTCAGCCATGCGACCGCCGCAGCCTTAGCTGCGGCGGTCGCATTTTATGGTGCACACTGGCTGTTCGGCCACCAGCAGCCGATCTTTGCCGCCATAGCCGCGATCATCTGTCTGGCCCCGGGCATTCCCAATCACCTGCGCCAAGGTATCAATGTTGTCATTGGCGTGACCATCGGCATCGCGGTCGGCGAGCTGATCTTTCTCCTGCCGATAAGTGTGCTCGGCATCCAGATTTCGCTGGCCATATTCGCCGCGATGTTTCTCGGCGCGCTGGCCAATCTGGCGCCGGTCACGCCTATCCAGGCTGGCGCCTCAGCACTTCTGGTCATCCTGCTTGGCCCTGCGACCGGCGGGCTGGTGCGCTTTCTCGATGTGATCATCGGCGTCTCCACCGGACTTGCCTTCGCGCTCATCCTGTTTCGCAATGCGACGAAACTGCATGACACGACGACCGCGCCCAGCAAGGATGCAGGGCAGGGGCCGCAGGAAAAATAGCGCAATCTGCAAAACGCATTCCACAAAAAAAGCCGCCAGTCTGGCGGCTTTTATCGTCTGTGTTCGAGCTTGACGCTCCTCAGTCGTTGGACGTTACCTTTGCGCCCAGAACCTTGGGCAGTGTCTCCGGTGCGCCCATGGCTGCGCCGACGATCATCGGGAAGGGGACCGGGTTCTGCGGTTCGGCGGAGATTGTCAGGCTCTTCGGATTGTCGATATAGGCATTGACGGCTGACGTGACGACATTCTGGAAATCGCCAAGCTTGGCCTGGGCCAGCATCAAAGGCGTCATGGCCTTGACCATTTGCCCCATATCCTTGCCCGAGATACCCTGCTGGCTGCCGCTATAGGCCAGCGCCCGTTCAGTAATGCCAGCATCGTCGAAGCGGATATCGGCGCCCAGGAAGGACATTTGCTGCATCAGGCCGAGAATGGCAATGCCGGAGGCCTGCTGCGCCTGCGGGTCCTTGGCATTGGTTTCCATGGCCCGTGCGGTTTCCTGAAGTTGCTTGACCAGGTCCAGCGTATAACCGGACAGACCGAGCGCCACCGTCAGCTTACCGACATTCTTGAAATCGAGCGTGTAGTTTTGAACGTCAATCGTTCCCGATTGCAGTTCCCAGCTGCCTTTCATGGTCATGCCGCCATCCAGCATGCTGATCCCGAGCTTTTCGATGGCATCGCGACTCTTTGGATCGTCGACGGTGGACAGATCGAGCTTGAAGCCTTTGACAGTCCCTTCGAAAGCGAGGCTGGCGCCATCGTCCTCGATTGCCGTTGTCGCCTCGGCCTCGGCCATGGACAACACTTCCTTGCCATCCGCCTTGACGCTGATCGGGCCGCTATGGGCCTTTTCATAAAACAGCATGGAGGCGAGATCGCCGCCATCGGTCTTGGCGGGAACGGTGACGCCGGACAGATAGAGATCGGAAGCTGTCACGGTCGATTTGTTTTCAACCAGGTTGAGCGGCTGGAAATCGACCCGGTCGATCTCATAGGAGCCGTCCTGGTTTTCAATGACCCCGCTCATCTTCACATCGCCGATGGAGACTGGTGTCGACTCCGGGCCGGTATCAGAAGCATTGGCCGGCTTCAATTTGGTATCGCGCAGGGTCACGACATCGCCGTTGATATCGATTGAGCCAGCGGTAATGGCGGCATTGCCCCCGGTATAGGATTTATTGATCTTGGCGAGCAAATCCTGGCCATCCAGCGCGAAAGCTGCCGAGGGAAGCACGAGAATGGCGGCACTGACCGAGAGGATACGGCGCAGGGCAGGCCCGGCGGATTTATGCGTCGTCATAACAATTCCCTCTAAGAACAAAAGGATATGCGCGATTGCGCGGTCATGATCCTTTATAAGACAGTGCGGAAATCCGCCATGCTTTTTGTCGTACTACTGCATAATTCCTTAAATCGGATTCGATTTAAGGAGAAAATTATGCAGCAGATATAAAGAGCTACAGCGAACCTTTGTGCGCCCTATAGGGCGCACGGCGCTGTAGTTTGATTTTGTCTCATAGACCTTAAACGCCCGGATCGGATAATCCACAGGTGCATCCCCCGGAATCCTTGCCGTGCAAGGGGTTCTCGGCTACGCAAGGGGTATGGGAAAAAGTCTTATACCGCCTGGCGACGGTGGCGATAACGTCACACCGATCGATCTGAAATACGCGCTGGAAGAGCGCTACCTGGCCTATGCGCTGTCGACCATCATGCACCGGGCGCTGCCTGACGTGCGCGATGGGCTGAAGCCGGTGCATCGGCGCATTATCCATGCGATGAGCGAAATGGGGATCAGGCCCAATTCCGCCTTCAAGAAATGCGCGCGTATCGTCGGCGATGTCATCGGTAAATTTCACCCGCATGGCGACCAGTCGGTCTATGACGCGCTGGTGCGGCTCGCCCAGGACTTTTCGCAGCGCTATCCCGTTGTCGATGGTCAGGGCAATTTCGGCAATATCGACGGCGATTCGGCGGCTGCCTACCGCTATACCGAAGCACGGATGACCGACGTTGCCGGACTTCTGCTTGAGGGTATCGAGCAGGATGCGGTGGATTTTCGTCCGACCTATAACGAGGAAGACGACGAGCCGGTCGTGTTGCCCGGCGCTTTCCCCAATCTGCTCGCCAATGGCGCCTCCGGCATCGCGGTCGGCATGGCAACCTCGATCCCGCCGCACAATGCCCATGAGCTGTGTGATGCGGCGCTTTATCTGATCAAGAACCGTAGCGCTTCTGTTGAAGAGCTGTTTGCCGATCCGGCTCATCCGCAGCGCGGCGGCATCGAGGGACCGGATTTCCCGACCGGCGGTATTGTCATCGAAAGCCGCGAAAGCATGCTGGAAACCTACCGCACCGGACGCGGCGGTTTCCGGGTGCGGGCCAAATGGGAGACGGAAGACCTCGGGCGCGGCGGCTATCAGATCGTCATCACCCAGATTCCGTTCCAGGTGCAGAAATCACGGTTGATCGAAAAGATCGCTGAATTGCTGATCGCCAAGCGCCTGCCGTTGCTGGAAGACATTCGCGATGAGTCAGCCGAAGACGTTCGCGTTGTGCTGGTGCCGAAGAGTCGTACTGTCGATCCGACCATCCTGATGGAATCGCTGTTCAAGCTGTCTGAGCTGGAAAGCCGCATCCCGCTGAACATGAACGTCCTCTCCCAAGGTAAAGTACCGAAGGTGATGGCGCTGAACGAGGTGCTGCTGGAATGGCTGGATCACCGCAAGGACGTGCTGGTGCGCCGGTCGCGCTTCCGTCTGGCGGCCATCGACCGGCGGCTGGAAATTCTCGGCGGGTTGCTGATCGCCTATCTCAATCTCGACGAGGTGATCCGCATCATCCGCGAGGAAGACGAGGCCAAGGACGCACTGATTGCCCGCTTCGAGCTGACCGACAACCAGGCCGAAGCCATCTTGAACATGCGGTTGCGCAATTTGCGCAAGCTCGAGGAATTCGAGATCCGCAAGGAACACGATGCGCTCTCCAAGGAAAAGGCAGAGATCGAGACATTGCTGGCCTCTGACGACCTGCAATGGGGGACTGTCGCCTCGGAAATCGGTGAGGTGAAGAAGAAATACGCCAAGGCGACCGACATCGGTCGCCGCCGCACGCTGTTTGCCAATGCGCCTGACGCCGATATCGATGCCATTCAGCAGGCGATGATTGAGAAAGAGCCGATCACCGTCGTCATCTCCGAAAAGGGCTGGATACGGGCGCTGAAGGGCCACAGCTACGACAAGGCCAGCCTGACCTTCAAGGAAGGCGATGGTCTGCGCGTGGCCTTCCCGGCGCAGACCACCGACAAGATCCTGCTGGTGACCACCGGTGGCAAGGTCTACACACTTGGCGGCGACAAGCTGCCTGGCGGGCGCGGTCATGGTGAGCCGATCCGCATCATGGTCGATATGGAAAACGATCAGGATGTGCTGACGGCTTTCGTCCACGATCCAGCCCGCAAGCTGCTGATCGCCTCGACGGGGGGCAATGGCTTCATCGTTGCGGAAAGCGACATCACCGCCAATACCCGCAAGGGTAAGCAGGTGATGAATGTCGGCATGCCTGATGAAACCAAGCTGGTCGTGCCGATTTCCGGCGACCATGTAGCTGTGGTCGGCGAAAATCGCAAGATGGTGGTGTTTCCGCTGGCGCAGGTCCCGGAAATGAGCCGTGGCAAGGGCGTGCGCCTGCAACGCTATAAGGACGGCGGTGTCTCCGACATCAAGTGCTTTACCCTTGCAGGCGGGCTTTCCTGGGAAGACAGTGCGGGACGGAGCTTCACCCGCAGCAAGGACGAACTGTTGGAATGGCTGGGCGATCGGGCCGGGTCTGGACGCACGGTTCCCAAGGGCTTCCCGCGCAGCGGCAAATTCAGCGGCTGATTGCCCGTTTCGTCCTGCGCACCATGTAGTGCGCAGGGCCGCCGGTTCCATTTTGCCAATGGCTCAGGCTGTAGCGTATTTCTGCATTTCCGAGAAACATTGAATGCCCTAGCTGATGAAATGGGTAATCAGCGATGCGTCTGTGCTTTCCGCCTCAGTTTGGCTAAAATGGTTCAGGGGTTTGGACTTGAAGACATCCAGGGTGGCCGGGCGGCCGATGTAGAATCCCTGCACATGATCAATGTCAAACTGCCGCATCAACTCCAGCTGTTCCTCGGTCTCGATGCCCTCGACAAGAATGCGGTGGCCACGATTGCGGACCAGCGCGATGATGTCGCGCAGCATGGAGCGTCCCTTCGGCGTATCGCTGTCCTGAAGGAAGGACCGATCGATTTTCACCGTGTCGAAATTGAAGAGCCGCAGCCAGGACAGGCCAGCGAAACCAGTACCGAAATCATCCAGCCAGATGCGGATGCCCATATTTTCAAGGTCCTTGATGCAGCGCAGGATGTCGGATTGACGATCCATATTGATGCCTTCGGTAATCTCGAAGGCGACATGCTGCCCATCGACGCCGGTATCAATCAGGATTTCAGCGACGGCGGCGGCAAAGCCGCGGGTTTTCAGCTGAATGGGAGAGACATTGATACTGACGACCGGCGCGTGGCCGGGAACGAGGATTTCGTCGCAGGCCTGCCGTAGCGTCCACAAGCCGAGATCGAGGATCGAACCTGTCCGCTCAGCAATCGGAATGAACACCGAGGGTGGCACAGGCGTTCCGTCGAGCAGTTTCAGCCGCATCAGGGCTTCCGCAGCGTCGATCTTGCCGGTTGTGAGGTTGAGGATCGGCTGATAGACGAGGGAAACAAGGTTATTGGCCACTGCCACCCGCAAAAGGGCGGCAATGTGCTCGCTATCGTCGCTGCTTTGCGGGTCGTTCGGGTCGAACAACCGCGCGCAATTACGACCATTGGCCTTTGCCGAATAGAGCGCCCGGTCGGCCTCGGTAATGATCTTTTCCAGCCGTGGACCGAAATGAGGGCGTGTAAAGGCCGCGCCGACGCTGACCGTGACGACGTTGATGCCATCCTTGCGCTGATCGTGGACCAGCGACATTTTTTCCACGGTATTGCGAATCATCTCAGCCAGCAGCCCAACATCGTCACGGCTGGCGGCTGGAGCCAGAACGATAAATTCCTCGCCGCCATAACGGCCAATGGAGGCATTGAAGGGCAGGAGGGCTGTCTTCAGAGCATTGGCGACCAGGACCAGACAATGGTCGCCAGCTTGATGCCCGTAATAGTCGTTGTATTTCTTGAAAAAATCGACGTCGACCAGAATTGCGGCAAAGCCGGTTCCTGAACTTTGCCATTCAGCCCAATTGTCCCTCAATCGCTGATCGATGGCACGTCGGTTTTCAACGCCGGTCAGATAGTCTGTATTGGAAAGGCGCAGCAGCGCTTTGCCGCGTTCGATGGCTTCCCGATGCTGCTTGCGTGCCTCCAGCGCGTTCAGGAAAACATGGTAGCGCTCCTTGTTCAGTCGCCAGTTTACATAACTGGTGAAGACGAAGCACAAGACATAAAACGTAGCGAAAGCAATGATGTAAGACGTCTCTCGACCGAAAACACTCGTAACAACCCAGAGAAACAAGGCAAGTAATGAAGCAGAGGTGACAATCGACAACAGGAAATACAGGCCGAAAAACAGGTTGGCACCCATCATGAAAATCGCGCCAAACACCATGTAATAGCGAAAATTCTCAACCGAATCGGTCATTGATGCCGGAAAAAGCCAGCCACCATAGCCGATGATGAGCGCCAGGGCGCAGGTCAAGTCTATCATATTGGCTCTCGGGCCAATGAAGATCTGGGCTTCCAAAATGACGAGAGACAAGGCGCCAACCGCAAAACGGCTGATCAGCAAGGTTGATGCAACATCAGGAATGAGGATGTAATCCATCCCTGAAAACATCAGATAGACGATCACAGCGATCCAAAGGCCATGGCGTGCTGCGGCAATGCGCTCGGATTCGGTCTGGTCTCGATACAGCTTCACGACTTCTGCAGTTCGCTTTCTGTCAGGGGTGCCACGCCGCCCGGCTTTCATTGGGTCCGACCCGGGGTGCTTCATGCTGGATTGTTCCACTGAGTTTTACCGTCGTGAACAGGAATGCAAGTTATTCCTTCATGCGCGCTATTCACACACTCAGCTCGATACACCTTTTATTTTAAACCCGAATCCCTAATGTAATACAGCGCACAATTACCCTTAAATTTAATTGAAATTTAGACAAGCGTCAAACCTCTGTATCACGCTGAATATGACGCACTCTCATCTATTAACCTTAATAGAAAATTGCCTAAATCGCCAGTCGCAATAGTTAGAATCAGACTTTATAGTTATCAAACATTTAATTTTGTCGATAAAACATTAGAGGTAGATCGGATATGCAGTATATAGAAACTGTCTTGGACGGCGAAAGCTTGGTAACTCCAGATGCAATTGCAGCAGAGGTTTTTTCGCCAAAAGGCAAGAAAATCGATGATCGTGAGCGGGTTTTAGCGGAATCCGAGTTGGCCCTGGCACTCAACATTGCCTATCAGCAATTTGAGCACGGTAGAGATCCCGCTGCTATCATTGCAATGATGGCTGGAGCCCTTCATAATCTCCGCAATAAGGTTTCTCCTGTCTTATGGCAGTCATTGATACCGATGGCGCAAAATCATAAAGTATCTAAGTATTTTCTCGAGGATCCTTTTACGCGCTGGTCTTGCGTCAAGCCGCGCGGCTATTCAGGGGATGCACAATTACTTGATTTTATTTACGGCCATGAAAGCGTTGCGAATGAAATTGCCGCTGCTTCGCCTCTCGGGCTGGCGCTGTATGATTACACCAAGGATGCGTCGTCATCTGTCGCCGTACGGGAGCGCCGCGATCTCCTGACCCAGCATGTCGATGAAATTGCCACGTCACGCGGGCCGGATGCAGAAATCCTGACCATTGCCGCAGGCCACCTACGCGAGGCCAATCGTTCAGTCGCTCTGAAAGAGGGCAGAATCAAGCGCTGGATCGCACTGGATCAGGACCCTGTGAGTGTCGGTTCCATCCGTCGGGATTTCGCAAACACCTGCATTGAGCCTATTGATGGATCAGTCCGTAGCCTCTTGACCAATCAGCATGACCTTGGAACTTTCGATTTCGTCTATGCGTCGGGCCTTTATGACTATCTTAACGACAAGGTAGCTGTAAAGCTGACGAAGAAGTGCCTGTCCATGCTTAAGCCGAATGGTGTCTTTATGTTCGCCAATTTTGCGGAAGATATTGTCGTCGACGGCTATATGGAAACCTTCATGAACTGGGCCCTTTTGCTGCGCAGCGAGCAGGACATGTGGCGCGTTATTCATGCAAGCACACCGGAAGGCGATATCGATGCGCAGGTTCGTTTCGGTGCTAATCGCAATATTGTCTACGGCTTTATTCGAAAAATCGGCTAGGTTCGCTTGGAGTTTACTGTGTAAATTCGTGAATATAATATATTCTCGGCTTTTTGCGGAATCCATGAGACGTTACACGAGCCTGCGTTTTACATTTCGGGCGCGTGAATCTTTAAAGAAAATCGATTTCAGTTGTTTTGCAGCCAGCATATCTCCCAAATGACTGGCCGCCATTATTCAAACCCAGAATTCTTCGGAATTCTGGGTTTTGTTTTGCATGAAAACAATGATTCATGATGCTATAACCATAGATAAATTCAGTCTTTTTGCAGTTAACATCATCACTTGGTTTTAATCACTTCTGCTCCATATGGAACAAAGGCTGTGCGCGTGCGTTTTTGATTTCAAACCGTGCTCAATACGCAAGCCGGAAGAGTTTTTTGCCTGGCTGCGCCTTTCGGAACCGCGTTTCTGCGTGGCTGGCTTTCGGCATGATAATCAGATGCTTCGAGCCCTACCAAGAAGGCGATGACTGTGGATCAAGAGCGCGAACTGGCAAGACTGACCAGCCTACGCAACCTGAAAATACTCGATACCCTGCCGAGCGAAAGCTTTGACCGGATTACTCGAATCGTATCGGAATTTTTCGGATTGCCGGTCGCGGCAGTGTCGCTGACAGATGTCGATCGCCAGTGGTTCAAGTCGAAAGTGGGAATTGATCATAACCAGATTCCACGGTTCAAGGCGCCCTGCGCTGAAGTCGCGGAAACTTGTCGGCCGCTGATCGTCAACGATTTTCACAATGATGCCTTTTATGTCGATAGTCCCCTCGGTCAGGCTGGCGTTCGGTTCTACGCCGGTGTGCCGCTTATGACGACCGATGGCTATTCCCTGGGTGCGCTCTGCGTTCTTGATAATGAACCTCACGCGGTTGGCGAAAGGGAAATGGCTGTATTGTCCGATATGGCGGCCATGGTCATGGCGCAGATAGAAATGCAGCATGCCGTGGGCCGTATTGAGGCCGCCAGCGGCCTGCCAAATCGCTTCCAATTGTTGAGCGACCTTGCTGATATTGGCAAGCATGGCGGTGGCAAGGAACGGTTGATCGGCGTTCTCGATCTTGCGCGCACCATGCAGTTCGACCGGTTGTCGCGTGTCATGGGCCCATCGCATCTGGATGGTGTCATCCGCTCCGTTGCGCAGTTCCTGCAGAGGTCGATGGGTGATCATACGGCCTCCTATCATATTGGCGCGATGCAGTTTGCCTTGATCCCACCTGAGGACGCCACATCCGAAAGTCTTTTGCCTGTGCTGGAACGCTTGTTGTCCGATGTGGGTGAGGTGGGAAATCTTCGTTTGACGATGACACCCTCGCTTGGGGTGACCTGGTTCAATCCCAGCGCAATGGAGCCAGAAAACGTGCTACGCTCGCTGCAAAGTGCGGTTCAAGATGCGCGTGATAGCGAAACCGGCATTGCCTTTTTTTCCGACGATCATGATTTGCTGCATCGCCGTAACTTCCGCCTGTTGCAGGATTTTCCTGTCGCTCTGGCGTCGAGTGATCAATTGCATCTGGTTTTCCAGCCGAGGCTGTCTTTGAAGACCGGTCAAGCGGAATGCGCCGAAGCGTTGCTGCGCTGGAACCATCCTGAACTGGGGTCGATTTCACCAGCCGAATTCGTGCCAGTTATCGAAGCGTCCGATCTGGTGCGCTCCATGAGCGCCTGGGTGATCGACAAGGCGCTCTCCCATCTGGCCATTCTGCGAGGCCAAGGCATCGATATGCGATTGTCGATCAATATTTCGGCTCTCAATCTGAATGAGCCGGAATTTCTGGAATTGCTGAAGGAAAAGCTGGCGAAATACGATGTTCTGCCGGGTCAGATCGAATTTGAACTGACGGAAACGGCGATGATGAGGGAGACCGAAAAGTCACTCGACCTTCTTCACGCGCTGAGCGCCCATGGTGTCCGGCTGGCGATCGACGACTTCGGCACTGGCTATAGCAGCCTGGCCTATATGCAAAAATTGCCTGCCGACGTGGTGAAGATTGACCGTTCTTTCGTCGCGGATATGGCAAAAGGCAATCGCGAGCGCGTGTTGGTGCGATCGATGATCAATCTCTCGCACAGTCTAGGTTATGAAGTGGTAGCGGAAGGCGTCGAAACGCTGGAGGCCGCCGATCTCCTGCAAGCGATGGGTTGCGATGAGATTCAGGGCTTCTGGCTGTCGCGTCCCATGGCGGCGGAAGTTCTGCCGGAATGGCTGCGCCATCGCCGCGAAGCTGCCGATCAGGCGGCTCGGGTCGCCTGATCCATTCGACCAAGTTTCCTGGAGAGGATGACGCATCCTCCTCTCCAGGCTGCTGCACAGGAATACGAAGAGTGATCTTTGGTTTACTCTTCGACGCTGCTTTCTGGCTCATAGCGGGTCCAGCCCTGGCTGAGCAGATGTTCCTGCGGCAGGAAGCGGATTTTATATCCCATTTTACGCGAGCCGTTCACCCAATAGCCAAGATAGACATGGGGTAGGCCCATTTCGTTGGCACGGCGGATATGGTCGAGAACCATGTATGTGCCGAGAGACCGTTTTTCCATAGCCGGATTGAAGAAGGAATAGACCATCGACAATCCGTCGCTGAGAATATCGGACAGCGCCACGGCCACCAGTTCGCCGGGGCGGTCGCTGTCCTCGTCCACTTTCGGCAGGCGATATTCGATCACCTTGGTTTTGACATGGCTGTCTTCCACCATGATTGCAAAATCGAGCGCCGACATGTCTGACATGCCGCCCTGCTGGTGGCGATGATCGAGATAGGTGCGAAACAGCGAGAATTGTTCGGTCGAAGGCTGGGCGGCAAAGACGCTGCTGGTGAGATCAGCATTGACGCCCGCCACACGCCGCATGGTCCGGTTCGGCTGGAATTCCCGGGCGACGATCCGCACGGAAATGCAGGCGCGGCAGGTTTCGCAGGCTGGACGGTAGGCGATATTCTGCGATCGGCGAAAGCCGCCCTGTGTCAGAAGATCGTTCATTTCCGGCGCGCGTGGTCCAACAAGATGCGTGAAGACCTTCCGCTCCATTTCCCCCGCCAAGTAAGGGCAGGGCGCGGGCGCTGTCAGATAAAACTGCGGAGACGTAGCAGCCTGCGTGTTCATGCTTTGTCTATGCGTCCTCTCAGGCACCCGGAAAAGCGCGCTTGCTTCGTTGGCCGGGAATGCACATTACACCAAGACATCGAAGGTGCTAACGCATCCTCACCTTGCAGGAATGTCGAATATCTCAAATGCATCAAGCGCTTGAGCTATCCAAAAGCGCAATATCAAAAATCATTTTTAATGATTCCCGTTATTGCCCATGACCTTCAAGTTCATGTCTAGCATGGCTCAAGATTTCAAAAGGTCAACTATTTCATTTCACGATTCGGTTGCTCAACGTGAAATTGTAAGCATTCCTGTCGAGACTACCGATTTTTAGTGGATGCTGGCGTCCACTCAGCCAGCGCGAAGCGCAGCGGTGCCGAGTAGCAAGTCATGGACCAATCGCGAGCGATCGGTAAACAGGCCTGCCAGCAGGATCAGTGGTGTCAGCACGGAGTTGAGAATCCAGAACAGGGCTAGATGGGCAATGGCGGTTACGAAATCGATCTTGCTGCCATCCAGTCGAATCATGGCAATTCCCATGGCCCGCATGCCAGGTGTCGCCTGAGTGCGTCCAGCCAGCGACAGGCCGAAATAAAGGCCCGCGACAATGAAAAACAGAATGGGATAAAGGAGCCAGCCGAGGCCAAGCGTGATGACGCCAAGGAAAAACACCACGACGGCGGCGGGAACCCAAAGGAGCCCGACCAGGACATAGTCGATGATGAAGGCAAAGACCCGGCGCGATAGCACGCCGCTATAGGCGCGCCAGTCGGTGGGAGCCACGGTGGTCATATTCGGATCGAAGCTCATGATCGTCTCCTTGGTCGATCACGATGATATGGGATGCTCCGGTCCAAAATACAATTGTCTTCTATCGGGGACCCTTGCATGGGGCAGCGTCCCACCGAAAACCGTCAGCTTTTGGCCAGCCGCTTTGCCGCTTCCACGGCAAAATAACTCAAAATGCCGTCGCATCCGGCCCGTTTGAAGCAGAGCAGCGTTTCCATCATCACTCGCTCCTCGTCGATCCAGCCATTCAGACCCGCCGCTTTGATCTGTGCATATTCGCCTGACACCTGATAGGCGAAGACCGGCAGGCTGAAGGCTTCCTTGAGACGCCAGCAGATATCCAGATAGGGCAGGCCGGGCTTGACCATCAGCATATCCGCCCCTTCCTCGACATCCATGGCAGCATCGCGCACCGCTTCGGTGCCATTGGCCGGGCTGATGTAATAGCTGTTCTTGTCGCCCTTCAGCAGGCCTGCGGTGGAAATCGCCTCGCGATAGGGGCCGTAATAGCCGGAGGAGAATTTCGTCGCATAGGACATGATGCCGACCGACTGGTGACCGGCAGCGTCGAGCCCGCGGCGGATGGCGCCGATTCGCCCATCCATCATTTCCGACGGCGCAATAATGTCGGAGCCGGCATCGGCTTGCAGGATGGCGGCCTTGACCACCTGATCGACCGTTTCGTCATTGACGATATCATCGCCGCGCAAAATACCGTCATGCCCATGGCTGGTGAACGGGTCCAGCGCCACATCGGTAATCACGCCGATGTTGGAGACGGCTTTCTTGATGGCGGCTGTCGCCTGGTTGAGCAGGTTATTGGCTTCCAGGATATGGGAGCCCGTCTGGTCACGCAGGTTCATCTCGATATTCGGAAAGGTGGCAATGGCGGGAATGCCGAGATCGGCAGCTTCCTTCACCGCCTCGACGGCCTTGTCGACGCTCATCCTGTTGACCCCCGGCATGGCGGCGATCGGCTCGGCGATGCCGCTGCCGGGCACGAGAAATATCGGCCAGATCAGATCGTCCACCGTCAACCGGCTTTCCTGGACCATCCGGCGCGTCCAGTCCGCCTTGCGGTTGCGGCGCATGCGCCGGTGGCCGGTAATATCGTCGACGAGGTGGGTCTTGTTGGTCATCGCGGTCTCCAGTCTTCAGGCCTGCTCTCTTATGATGCCGTTTATCATGCACCGGGATGTTTGCCCACTGCGGCAACCTGACCGCCCCCACACCCACCCCCGGGCATAGCGATGCTCGGGTAAAACCGTCCGCGGATTGTTTGTCTCCCCATAAATTTCACCTGTCGCCGATACCGGTCCGGTCAATTATGCGATATCGTCGCAGGATGATTGATGATGTCGTCCATACGCCAAAACCCAGCCTGGTAGACCTGTTGTTCGTGCTCTTCCTGCGCGTTGTTGCGCTTGCCTGCCTTTGGCTGGGCTTACAGTTCTGGGGCCTGCTGGTGGGCTTTGCCGGTGACGGCCTTGGGCGGTTCGACCTGATGAATGTGCCTTGGCGCATTGCCAGCTGCGGGCTTGCCGTGATGCTGCCGGTGGCAGGGGTTGGGTTGTGGATGACGGTCTCCTGGGGGCCGGTCATCTGGGTGATTGCCGCCAGCGGCCAGATCCTGATGCATGCCGTATGGCCGGGCATTTTCGGACGCGATCCGCTGATCGTCGCATTCCATCTGATTGTCGCCGTCGTTTATATCGCTTTCCGCCTGGCAATCCTGATGCAAAAGCGTCGGCGCGCCACGGCATAAGGAATGGTTTACCCTGATACAAGCAGGCTGAATGGTAAGCCTCTGTTAAGCCTGCGTTTTAAATAGAATTTTATCTGCATTCGATATTGTCACTCACAAGGCGGTTGGAAACCAACAAGGCCGCCACCCAAACAGTGAGGCAGACGATATGACCACGACAAAGATCAAACCGCAGGTGTCCGCTATCGATCACGAAGAGCAGACCATCCGTTCTCTCTATCTTGATTCCCTGCATCTGGTGGAGCGCCTGCACCGCCGCCTGCTCGACGTCATCAAGGACGAATTCGACCGTCAGGGCCGCAACGACGTCAATGCTGTTCAGGCTTTGCTGCTGTTTAACATCGGCAATTCCGAGCTGACGGCCGGTGAATTGCGGTCTCGCGGTTACTACCTCGGCTCCAACGTTTCCTATAACGTCAAGAAGCTGGTGGACCTCGGTTTCATCAATCATTCCCGCTCGCGTGTCGACCGCCGTTCGGTCCGTATTTCCCTGACACCAGAAGGCCAGGATATCGCCGAAACCGTCGCCAAGCTCTATGAGCGTCACGTCGGCTCCATCCAGAAGGTCGGCGGCATCGGTCCTGACGAATTCAACCAGATGAACAGGTTGTTGCAGCGTCTCGATCGCTTCTGGAACGACACGATCGCCTATCGGATGTAGGCCAACCGGCTGCAATGTCTGGCTTTGCTGCCTTGATCGACCGGTAACGGTCATCAATCCCGGCAGATCGATATCGCCTCGCTTCGTTTTGATGCGCGCACGCTTATTCAACACAGTGTTGTGAGCGCATCGGGCCTGACAAGCTTTGGCCATATTGATATGGGACCGCCAGACTGTGGAATAAGCTGGTTGCTCGACCCGAGCTGAAGCCTTGCCTTCGCCTGGGTTCTAAAGAATTCTGTAGGGCAGAGGGCTTTGGGAACAAGCGATAGCGGCAAACGTTTCCTGCGATGAAAACAATGATTGCGGAACGCCTCCGGCTTTATTAAGCACAAGGCCTTCATGGGACCTGATCGTCTCCCATGGGCTAAAGGGTTTCGGGATCGGTGGATCGGTAGGGAAATAGAAGACTATGGCGGACAAGATTAAACTGGTTTCGGTCTCTCGCAGAGCATTGCTGAGAGGCGCTGCATTGGTGGGAGCATCCACGCTGGCCGGGACCGCCATGGCGCAATCCGCTGTCGACGAGCTGATCAATGCCCGGTCGCGGGGCAATTGGGACGACCAGTTCGATGCCCAGACGTCACGTGCGGTCGCTTCGGTCACGTCCAATTCGCCGATGTTGAGCGCCACCAACCTGCCGAACCTGCAATTGGCCATTTCCGCCTATCAGCAGATCGTCGCCCAGGGCGGTTGGCCGCAGGTCAATCCCTCGGTGAAATTGAAACTCGGGTCCGTTGATCCGACCGTGCAGCTGCTGCGTCAACGCCTGATGATCTCGGGCGATCTTGGCCAGGAAGCGGGCATGTCCAATTCTTTCGATACCTATGTCGATGGTGCCGTGAAGCGTTTTCAGGCTCGTCACGGGCTTCCAACCGACGGTGCACTCGGCGAATATACGCTGAAAGCCATGAATATCTCTGCCGACGTGCGCCTCAACCAGCTCAATACCAATCTGGTGCGCCTGCAGGCAATGTCCGGTGATCTTGGCAACCGGTATGTCATGGTCAACATTCCCTCGATGTCTATCGAGGCCGTCGAAAATGATCGCGTTGCGTTGCGCACCAATGCCGTTGTTGGCCGTATCGACCGCCCGACCCATTCCATCAATTCCAAGATCTATGAAGTCATCCTGAATCCTTACTGGACTGCGCCGCGCTCAATCGTCGAAAAAGACATTGTGCCGCTGATGCGCAAGGACCCGACCTATCTGACGCGCAACAATATCCGTCTCTTCGATGGCAAAGGCCAGGAAGTGGCTCCGGAGACTGTGGATTGGAACGCGCCAAAGGCACCGAACCTGATGTTCCGTCAGGACCCTGGCAAGATCAACGCCATGGCCTCGACGAAGATCAACTTCCACAATCCCAACAACGAATATCTGCACGATACGCCCCAGCAGGGTCTGTTCAACAAACTGATGCGCTTTGAATCCTCCGGCTGCATGCGCGTCCAGAACGTCCGTGATCTGATCACATGGTTGCTGAGGGATACGCCCGGCTGGAACCGTCAGGAAATCGAGCGGGTCATCTCCACGCGCCAGAACAATGTGATCAAGCTTTCGCAGGAAGTCCCCGTCTATATCGTTTACATCACGGCGTGGTCGGCCAAGGACAATGTCGTGCAGTTCCGTGACGATATCTACAAGCGTGATGGCGATGCCCAGTTGGCGCTGCAAACCAACATTGGCGTGGAGCAAAATCCGGGCCGGATTGAGGACGACAATTTGCCGCAGTAAGTCTTGGCACCAGGCGTTTTTATAAAGGGCCGCGCTCAAGTTGCGCGGCCTTTTGTGTTTTTACGCGGGCAGCACACCGGGTGATACAAGAACAAGCATCTTCTTCCGCGCATTGGCGTGCAAATGTCGCTCTGTTGTCTTGCTCTTGGGGCGCGAGGACGTTAAGACGCGCACGCATCAACGCTTTCAGGAGACTGCGATCATGGCCAATACCGATGCTTTCTTTTCCCGTCCGCTTGCCGAAACCGATCCGGATATTTTTGGTGCGATCGAAAAGGAGCTCGGTCGTCAACGCCATGAAATCGAGCTGATTGCTTCTGAAAACATCGTCTCGCGCGCCGTGCTGGAAGCGCAAGGCTCGATCATGACCAACAAATATGCCGAGGGCTATCCGGGCAAGCGCTATTATGGCGGCTGTCAGTTCGTCGATATTGCCGAGGAATTGGCGATCGAGCGCGCCAAGAAGCTGTTTGGCGTCAATTTTGCCAATGTTCAGCCCAATTCCGGTTCGCAGATGAACCAGGCCGTGTTCCTGGCGCTGTTGCAGCCGGGCGATACCTTCATGGGTCTCGACCTGAATTCCGGGGGCCATCTGACCCACGGTTCGCCGGTCAACATGTCCGGCAAGTGGTTCAACGTCGTCTCCTATGGCGTGCGCCAGGACGACAATCTGCTGGATATGGATGCGGTGGCTGAATCGGCCCGCAAACACAAGCCAAAGCTGATCATCGCCGGTGGCACAGCCTATTCGCGGATCTGGGACTGGAAGCGCTTCCGCGAAATCGCAGACGAAGTTGGCGCCTATCTGATGGTTGATATGGCCCATATCGCCGGTCTGGTTGCTGGCAATCAGCATCCGTCGCCGTTCCCGCATTGCCACGTCGCCACCACCACGACCCACAAGTCGTTGCGTGGCCCGCGTGGCGGCATGATTCTCACCAATGACGAGGATCTGGCCAAGAAATTCAATTCGGCTGTCTTCCCTGGCCTCCAGGGCGGCCCGCTGATGCATGTGATCGCCGCCAAGGCGGTTGCCTTCGGCGAAGCCTTGCAACCGGAATTCCAGGATTATGCGGCCCAGGTGGTAAAGAACGCCAAGGCTCTGTCCGAAACCCTGGTCAAGGGGGGCCTCGATATCGTCTCTGGCGGTACCGACAACCATTTGATGCTGGTCGACCTGCGCAAGAAGAACGCCACCGGCAAGCGCGCCGAGGCAGCCCTTGGCCGCGCCTATGTCACCTGCAACAAGAACGGCATTCCCTTCGACCCTGAAAAGCCTTTCGTCACCTCGGGTGTTCGCCTCGGCACGCCAGCTGGCACGACCCGTGGCTTCAAGGAGGTTGAATTCATCGAAATCGGCAATCTGATCGTTGAGGTTCTCGACGGTCTGAAGGTTGCCAATTCCGACGAGGGCAATAGCGCCGTCGAGGCAAGCGTGCGCGATAAGGTCGTTGGCCTGACGGGCCGTTTCCCGATGTATCCTTACCTGTAAGGCGGCCAGATGCGGTGCCCGTTTTGCGGTTCGGACGATACTCAGGTCAAGGATTCTCGCCCGGCGGAGGACAATAGCGCCATCCGCCGGCGTCGGATCTGCCCGGATTGCGGTGGCCGCTTCACCACGTTCGAGCGCGTGCAACTGCGCGAGCTGACCGTGTTGAAAAAGACGGGTCGTAAGGCGCCTTTCGATCGCAACAAGCTGGTGCGGTCGTTCGAGATCGCCCTTCGCAAACGTCCCGTCGACCGGGACCGGATCGAAAGGGCGGTTTCCGGCATCGTGCGGCGTTTGGAAAGCTCCGGCGAGACGGAAATTTCCTCCGAACAGATCGGTTTGCAGGTGCTGGAAGCGCTGAAAAGCCTCGATGATGTGGCTTTCGTGCGTTACGCCTCGGTCTATCGCGATTTCTCCCATGCCGAGGATTTCGAGCAGGTCATTTCTGAAATTACCGCCAAGATTTCCCAGGATCACGAACCGGGGTAAACATGGTGTGCGAACAGCCCGATGATCAGCGGTTTATGGCAGCGGCGATTAGGCTTGGTCGCAGTCATCTGGGACAAACCCTGACCAATCCGTCGGTCGGCTGTGTGATTGTTGCCGACGGAACCATTGTCGGCTCCGCTGTCACAGCGATTGGCGGACGCCCGCATGCCGAGCGTCAGGCCCTTGCCGTGGCCGGCGAAAAGGCCCGCGGTGCTACGGCCTATGTGACGCTTGAACCCTGTTCCCATCATGGCAAGACCCCGCCTTGTGCTGACGCGCTGGTTGAGGCTGGCGTTGCACGGGTTGTGGTTGCTGTCACCGACCCGGACCCGCGTGTTTCAGGCCGTGGCCTGTCCATCCTGACGGATGCGGGGATCGAGGTGCTGACCGGCGTGCTGGAGCGTGAAGCGCGCTATGGCCTCGCTGCCTATTTGACACGGCAGACGAAACAGCGCCCGCATGTGACGCTGAAACTGGCCCTGTCGCGCGATGGAATGATTGGCCGGGCGGGCGAGGGGCAGGTGGCGATTACCGGGCCGCTGGCCCGCACCCAGGTGCAATTGCTGCGCGCCGAGAGCGATGCCATTCTGGTCGGGATCGGCACGGCAAGAGCCGATGACCCGGAACTGACGGTGCGGCTGGCTGGACAGACCCATCTGTCTCCGCTGCGCATCGTGCTCGACCGGCGGCTGGAACTGCCTCTTGGCTCGAAACTGGTGCAAACGGCGGGGCAGGTGCCAACGGTTTGCGCCTGCGGTGAGCCTTCCACCTTTACCTGTACGGAAAGTTTTGAGGAAAGCCGCACGGCATTGCAGGCTGCGGGCGTTGATGTCTGGCCGGCAGCTGATCTTGACGATCTCCTGCGTCAACTGGCTGTGCAGGGCATGTCTTCCGTGCTGGTCGAAGGTGGGGCTGCTGCGGCAAAGGCCTTCCTCGACGCGGGCCTGGTGGATCGCATCCATCTTTATCAGGGGCCGGATGAAATCGGTCGCAATGGACTTGTATCGCCGCTCACGCCTGCCAATATACCGGAAAATTTTCGTCATCTGCGCAGTGTGACCTTCGGCGCGGATCGGTTTTATGAATATGAGCGGGATTTCTGATGTTTACAGGCATTGTCACCGATATCGGCACCGTGGAAGACATCGTGCCTCTGAAGGAAGGCGTAAAGCTGCGCATCGCTACAGCCTATGATCCTGACACAATCGACATGGGCGCTTCCATCGCGCATTCCGGGACCTGCCTGACGGTGACCGGTCTGCCAGAGTCGGGCAGCAATGCGCGCTGGTTCGAAGTCGAAGCCTGGGAAGAAGCCCTGCGGCTAACCACCATCGGCAGCTGGCAAAAGGGCACGCGGATCAATCTGGAGCGCTCGTTGAAAATCGGCGATGAGCTAGGCGGGCATATTGTCTCTGGCCATGTCGATGGCAAGGCCGAGATTCTGGCGATCAAAGCCGAAGGCGATGCGACCCGCTTCACCCTGCGCGTACCCGAGAATCTGGCCCGTTTCGTCGCCCCGAAGGGCTCAGTTGCGCTGGACGGAACCTCGTTGACCGTTAATGGTGTCGATGGCTGCGACTTCGACATCCTGCTGATCCGCCACACGCTGGACGTGACGACATGGGGCGACCGGCAAGTCGGCGATTTCGTCAATTTCGAAGTCGATACCATGGCGCGCTATGCGGCAAGGCTTGCGGAATTTCCAAAGGCGTAAAAACTTACGCGCTTTTTGAGAAAGGGCGGAAGGGCCGGGTAGCTCCTTCCGCGCATATCCATCAAGCCGAAGCGGTAAACACCGATATGCTGCCGTCGTCTACCGTGACCATGCCGACAATGGTGGTGACATCGACGCCCTGGCCATCGAGCTGACGCATCAGTTTCGGATTGGCAATAATAGCGGCCTGCAACTTGCGCGCCTGGGCGGAATGTGGGTCCTGCGAATCCAGCGCCTGGCGCATCGGGTCGGATATCTGTAGGCCACGCAGCGGCACGACTGTCAGTCGGTTGCCGACGACGGGTTGTACGGATTGTACGGATTGGGGCCGACCATCTTCGCAGGCCACTTCAACGGCGGCCTGGGATGCGCCACCGAAAGAGATGGCGGCAACGGTGGAAGCACTGAATACGTGTCCGATACGGTTCATCGGTAATCTCCTAATCCAAATTTTCCCCCGGCTTATCGCGTCCTAAACGCTCGCCGGTGATCAATGATGTGCGTTGCAACAAAGGCAATTTCCAGCCCGCAAACTGCCTTGATGGGTTACAAATCCGTCATCTTGATTTTCATCAAATCGCCATTTTTAGCGCGGGCGAAAGTGTGGCCGCTGACCAATCATCATTACCGGCTTTCTGGCGCGGATTTTCGCAAGATTACTGATATTTATCAGCATGTTGACGAAGCGTGTCCTCTGTTGAGGCCATCTCATTGGCGCGCCTTCCAATGACTGATGAGTCAGTAAGATGTCTGCACCTGCCGCAAAACCGGTCCTTTGCAGGCTAGGTCACAATAATGTGCAATAGCGCTTGCGGTGCCGAAGCCGCGGGAGCAGGATTGCAAGGCTTTGGCGGCATTTCGGCGGGTTTTGCGGAAAAACACTTGCCATTCGGGGTAGGGCATGGTTTGACCCCGCATCCAATCATTGCCATTTTCTCCATCCGTTCCGGGGTGACCGCTTATGTCTGACCAGTATTCCGCACCGCACCTTCTTATTGTCGAGGCCCGTTTCTACGACGACATGGCCGATGCGCTTCTGGACGGCGCCAAGGCGGTGCTGGATGAGGCTGGCGCCAGCTATGACATCGTTACCGTCATGGGCGCGCTCGAAGTCCCCGCGGCTATTTCCATGGCGCTCGACGGCGCCGACAATGGCGGCGTGGTCTACGATGGCTATGTGGCTCTCGGCATGGTTATCAGGGGTGAGACCTATCATTTCGATATCGTCGCCAACGAATCCTCCCGCGCCCTGATGGATCTTTCCGTGTCAGAATCGCTTGCCATCGGCAACGGCATCCTGACGGTAGAGAATGACGAACAGGCTTGGGCCCGCGTCAAGCGGACAGACAAGGACAAGGGTGGCTTTGCCGCTCGCGCTGCCCTGACGATGATTGCTCTGAAGCAGAAATTTGGTGGCTGAACCGATGACGACCGAAAATAACAAACCGCCGGTCAAGACCGCCAACCAGCGCGGCGCCGCCAGGCTTGCCGCCGTGCAGGCCCTCTACCAGATGGATATCGGCGGCACCGGCGTTCTTGAAGTCGTTGCCGAATACGAGACCCATCGTCTCGGTCAGGAAATCGACGGCGAAACCTATCTGAAGGCCGATGCCTCCTGGTTCCGCTCCATCGTTGCCGGTGTGGTCCGCGACCAGACCAAGATCGATCCGCTGATCCGTCAGGCCTTGCAGGACGACTGGTCGCTGGCCCGGGTGGACAGCACCGTGCGGGCCATTCTGCGCGCTGGCACGTTCGAATTGCTGGAGCGCAAGGACGTACCCATTGCGGTGATCGTCACGGAATATGTCGAGATTGCCCACGCCTTTTTCCAGGAAGACGAGCCCAAGCTGGTCAATGCGGTGCTGGACCGGATTGCCAAGCAGGTCCGGGTTCCCGCAGTCAAGTAACAGCCCTTCGGGGGAAGGGCAGGGACATGGCAGTGGAAAGCAGCACTGGCCTTGAACATCAGTTGCGAGGTGCCAAGCGCACCGTTGCTATCCTGACCGCTGCCCAGGCGGTTCTGGGCTCTGTTGCCCCCCTGTCCTTTTCCCTGGGCGGGCTTGCCGGTTACCAAATGCTGGGTGCCGATAAATCGCTGGCGACAGCGCCGCTCACCGGCTTCAACATTGGCGTAGCCCTTGGCGCAGTGGCCATTGCCATTGCGTCCCGCCTGTTTGGCCGCAAGGCTGCATTCATCATCGGGGCAGGTTCGGCGGCGATTGGCGGTTTGGTCGCTACGCTGGCGCTGTTCAGGATCGATTTCTGGCTGTTTGCCTTCGGCCTGCTGCTGATTGGCCTGTCCAGCGGCTTTACCCAGAAGATCCGTTTTGCCGCCGCCGACAGTTCGCCCAGCTATTTCAAGGGCGAGGCCATTTCCTGGATTCTCGCAGGCGGCATTGTTTCGGCGATCCTTGGTCCGCAATTGGCGATCTGGCTGAAAGATCTGTTCGAGCCGGTGTTGTTTGCCGGTGCATTCCTGGCGCTGGCACCGCTGATGCTGCTGGCCATTGCGATTCTCAGCTTCGTTCATCTTGGGCAGCCGCTCGGCCACCAGGATGACAGCGCCAAGCCCGTTCGCTCGCTGCGTGAGATCGTGCTGACGCAACGGTTCATTACCGGGATGATCTGCGGCATCTGCACCTATGCGCTGATGACCTTCATGATGACCGGTGCGCCGCTCGCCATGGTGATCGGCTGCGGCTTTACCTCTGATCAGGCAACACTCGGTATTCAATGGCATGTCATCGCCATGTTCGCGCCAAGCTTCTTCACCGGACGGCTGATCCGCCGGTTCGGGGCTGAAAAAATCGTTGCCGCCGGTCTGTTGATCCTGATGGGCTGCGCCGTCGTTGCGCATATGGGCGTTGAACTCTGGAATTTCTGGGGCGCGCTGGTGCTGCTCGGCATCGGCTGGAATTTCGGCTTCATCGGCGCGACAGCCATTGTTGCCTCCTCCTATCGGCCACAGGAAGCTGACAAGGTCCAGGGTTTCCATGACATCATCCTGTTCAGCACAGTTGCCCTCTCGTCCTTTTCTTCCGGCAAGGTGTTTACTGCCTATGGATGGTCGGTGATGAACCTGGTGATTTGGCCGGTGACCGTGCTTTGCCTCGTGCTGATTGCGCTGCAACTGCTTGCCGAGCGCCGCGCCAAGGCCTGACGGCTCCTGATACCCTCCAACAAAGCCCTTCACGGCGGAACATTTCCCGACGGTTGTTGATTGCGTTCTGGCACGGCAGGACGCTTTGAAATCCGGTTGCACGCTCTTGACCTTTGCAGCGTGAGAAGCGCACTCTGCCTTACAGTTTGTTCAAGAATTGCTGCTGGCCTGGCGAAAATGGTGATTTTGAGAACCGGAACGGAGCGTACTTAACGTACGTGAGTACCGGAAGCGCAGAAATTGCCATTTGCAGCCGGCCAGCGGCGATTATTGGATAGACTGTTAGAAACAGGCAACGTCCTTGGAGGAGAGGGCGGTGTCCAACAGGGAGGCGTTGGAATGGCAGTTCTGTTAGGCGTAATTCTATGTGGCTTGATTTCGGTGGCCTATGCGGTCTGGGCAACGCAGGCGGTATTGGCTGCTGACCAGGGCACGCCGCGTATGCAGGAAATCGCCGGCTATATCCGCGAGGGCGCGCAGGCCTATCTGGCCCGGCAATATCTGACCATCGCTATCGTCGGTGCTGTGGTGTGTGCAGGCGTCTGGTACCTCCTGTCGGGAGAGGCTGCCATCGGCTTTCTGATCGGCGCGGTTCTCTCCGGTGCAGCGGGCTTTATCGGCATGCATGTGTCGGTGCGCGCCAATGTCCGCACCGCGCAGGCCTCGGCCCAGAGCCTGGCCGCCGGTCTCGACATTGCCTTCAAATCCGGGGCCATTACCGGCATGCTGGTGGCTGGTCTCGCCCTTCTCGGCGTCTCCGTTTATTATCTCATCCTGACTTATGGTCTTGGCCATGCCAGCGGCTCGCGCGATGTCATCGATGCGCTGGTGGCGCTTGGCTTCGGCGCGTCGCTGATCTCGATTTTCGCCCGGCTGGGCGGCGGTATCTTCACCAAGGGTGCCGATGTCGGCGGCGATCTGGTCGGCAAGGTCGAGGCGGGCATTCCCGAGGATGATCCGCGCAACCCGGCCACCATTGCCGATAATGTCGGCGATAATGTTGGCGATTGCGCCGGCATGGCCGCCGACCTGTTTGAGACCTATGCGGTGTCCGTGGTCGCCACCATGGTGCTGGCGGCGATTTTCTTCGCAGGCAGCGCGATACTGGAAAGCGCGATGATCTATCCGCTGGCGATTTGCGGCACCTGCATCCTGACCTCGATTGCTGGTACGTTTTTCGTCAAGCTCGGTGTCAATGGCTCGATCATGGGCGCGCTCTACAAGGGCCTGATCGTCACTGGCCTGCTTTCGATCATCGGGCTGGCCGTGGCAACCCAGCTTACCATCGGTTGGGGCGCGATTGGCAGCGTTGCGGGTCAGGCCATCACTGGCGTCAACCTGTTCATTTGCGGCATTCTGGGCCTGGTCGTCACCGCGCTGATCGTTGTGATCACCGAATACTATACCGGAACCAACAAACGCCCGGTCAATTCCATCGCCCAGGCGTCGGTGACCGGCCACGGCACCAACGTTATCCAAGGGCTGGCAGTTTCCCTTGAGTCAACCGCGCTGCCAGCGCTGGTAATCATCGGCGGCATCATCTCCACCTATCAGCTGGCCGGTCTGTTCGGCACCGCCATCGCCGTCACCACCATGCTGGGGCTGGCCGGGATGATCGTCGCGCTTGATGCTTTCGGTCCCGTCACCGACAATGCTGGCGGCATTGCCGAAATGGCCCATCTGCCACCGGAGGTGCGCAAGGTTACCGATGCGCTGGACGCGGTTGGCAATACGACGAAAGCCGTCACCAAAGGCTATGCGATCGGTTCGGCAGGGCTTGGTGCGCTGGTGCTGTTTGCCGCCTATTCCAATGACCTGCAATATTTTGCCGCCAATGGCGATCAATATCCGTATTTCGCTGGAATAGGCGACATTTCCTTCAGCCTCTCCAACCCTTACGTGGTGGCCGGGTTGATCTTCGGGGGGCTCATTCCCTATCTGTTCGGCGGCATCGCCATGACGGCAGTGGGCCGGGCCGCTGGCTCGATCGTTGAGGAAGTGCGCCGCCAGTTCCGTGAAAAGCCCGGCATCATGCAGGGAACCGAAAAGCCGGATTATGGTCGCGCCGTCGATATCCTCACCAAGGCGGCGATCCGTGAGATGATCGTGCCGTCGTTGTTGCCGGTGCTTGCACCCATCGTCGTCTATTTCGGTGTGCTGCTGGTCTCCGGCTCCAAGGCCTCGGCCTTTGCGGCGCTGGGGGCCTCGTTGCTGGGCGTGATCGTCAACGGCCTGTTCGTGGCAATTTCCATGACATCGGGCGGCGGCGCCTGGGATAATGCCAAGAAGAGCTTCGAGGATGGTTTTGTTGACAAGGACGGCACAACGCATCTGAAAGGGTCAGACGCCCATAAGGCGTCGGTGACAGGCGATACGGTTGGCGATCCCTACAAGGATACGGCAGGCCCTGCCGTCAATCCGGCCATCAAGATCACCAATATCGTTGCTCTGTTGCTGCTGGCTATTCTTGCCGGTTGAGGGTGTTTGATACACCGCAGACATAGAAAAACCCGCGACCGTAAGGCCGCGGGTTTTGTTTTGATATCGAGGCTCTGCTTATTGGAAGCCGAGCATGTTCTTGACGCTGTTGGCAGCGCCGTTGCCGCCCGACAGAATCTGTTGCAGGAAGCTGAGGTCCTTGCCGCCGGTTGGCGTGGTGCGCGACACCATGTCGAAGACCTTGCCGTCCTTCATGCTGTAGTTGGCGCGCTGTACGACCGTGCCGTTCTTGTCGAAGTAAATCGCCAGAACCTGCTGATCGACCAGCTGCTGCTTCATGAAGGCCACGGGGCGCTTGCGGGTCTGGGAGATATAATAGAATACCTCGCCATCGAAGGTCGCCGTGGTGGACGGCGTGCCGAGCGATAGCAGGACCTGTTCGCGGCTGGCCCCGACCGGCACCAGATCGAGCGCCTTTGGGTCCACAATATAGCCGTTATGGAAAACTTCGCTGGTCGTGCAGCCGGTCAAGCCGCCGGTTGCGATCAGCAAAGTCATCGCGGCCAGGCCGATTGCCCTGGCGTCGGGCCGGAAATACCGTCTCTTCAATGATGCATCTCCCATCATGCTCTCTTCTGCCCGCCTGCAGGCCAGGTTCGTTCTTGCGCCAGCCATTTCTTGCGCCAGTCGCTTCTTGTGCTTATCCGCTTGCGTCTTGCCCATATCATTGTGGCCTTTCCGGGGAAACCGAAAAGACGGAGCAACGATATGTTTCAAGCTCCAACCCACTTTGGCCGATACGATTGCCATCGGCAGGGCCGGTCCGGTAAAACGGCATTGCAATTCATGACTGCTTCGGTAAACCAGCTTTAGCCATCATGCAACATCGGTCGGGCCGTCGCGCCTCTTTCTCCAGGGATCGGACGAATAGCCGGCAACACGTAAAATAGGCGCTGCGATGATTTTTTCCCTGTTCAAGACCCGCCGCAACAACCGCCAGATTATCGATCGCCAATATGCGGTGCTGATGGAAACCGCCCGCGTGCCGCTATTCTACGAGGCGTTCGACGTGCCGGATACCGTGATGGGCCGTTTTGAAATGCTGTCGCTGGTGCTGATTCTCTATCTGCGCCGCACGGCGAAATCTGAGCGCAGCGGCCAGGAAGTGGCGCAGGAAATCATTGACGCGTTTTTTCAGGATGTCGATCATTCCATCCGGGAATTGGGCGTCGGCGACCAGACCGTGCCCAAGAGGATGAAAAAATTGGCGGGAATGTTCTACGGCCGCCTTGAAACCTACGGCAAGGCACTCGATTTGAAGGATGAGAGTGCGCTTGCCGCCGGCTTTCGGCGCAATATCCATCCAGACGTGCCAGAAGCCGCGCTTCCGGCCATGACGGATCTGGCCCATTGGGCCATCACAGCGGAAACATATCTTTTACAAATGACGGAAGAGACCGTGATCATCGGATCGCTGGCATTTCCTCTTCCAGAGCAGCAGGTTCATCGATGAAATCGCAAGGCCAAACCCTGGCAAACACGCCTTTTTCCTATCACGTCAAGGTCGGACATGTCTCCGCCAATGCCGTACGGGTGCGCCTTGAGGCCAATGACGCCGAGCGCCAAGGCCTGGCGCAGCTGTGGAAAGTGCTGGCTGTCCGTTCCCTGAAGGCTGAACTTCAGATCAGCCGCTGGAAGCGCGACGGTGTGCGAATCAAGGGCGTGGTGGAAGGTGAAATCGAGCAGGCCTGCGTCGTGACGCTGGAGCCGGTCCTGACGCAGATTAGCGAACAGGTGGAGCAGGTTTTCGTGCCTGAAGGCTCCAAGCTTGCCCGCATTGTGCTGGACGGCCAGGGCGAAATGGTGCTGGACCCGGATGGACCGGACGCGCCGGAACCCTTCGTCGGGGACACGATCGATGCGGGCGCGCTGGTCGCCGAGTTTGCCGCCATGGCAATCGACCCCTATCCGCGCAAGCCGGGCGTTGAATTTTCAGGCCATAACGAGGATACAGGCGCGCAGATTATTCGCCCATCGCCCTTTGCCGCGCTTAAAGACTGGAAAAAGGACTAGATTGACAGTCGCGCCTTGACGATGAACCACAAATAAGTTGTACGCCAGACCAAAACCGGTATTTTGGCCGAAAATTTCACCTGGGGGTGAAAAAGAAGGGATTAAGACGCGTGGTCAAAATTTCTCTCGACGTCATGGGGGGCGATTTCGGTCCCGAAGTCGTTATTCCGGGCGCCGCCCGGGCGCTGGAGCGCCATCCGGAGATTACATTCATCCTGTTTGGCCAGCGGGAAAAGTGCGAGCCTTTTCTTGCCAAATATCCAAAATTGAAAGCAAAATCCGTCTTCCACGATTGCGAAGTGGCAATCGCTATGGACGAAAAGCCAAGCCAGGCGCTGCGGCGTGGCCGCTATGTCTCCAGCATGTGGCGCTCGATTGAGGCCGTCAAAACAGGCGAGGCGGATGTTGTCGTGTCTGCCGGTAATACCGGCGCACTGATGGCGATGTCCAAGTTCTGCCTGCGCACCATGGCCAATGTGGAGCGCCCGGCCATTGCCGGGATCTGGCCGACCCTGAAGGGGGAAAGCATTGTGCTCGATATTGGCGCCACCATTGGTGCCGATGCGCAACAACTGCTGGATTTCGCCGTCATGGGCGGCGCTATGGCCCGGGCTTTATTCCAGATTGATCGTCCTTCGATTGGCTTGTTGAATGTCGGCGTCGAGGAAATCAAGGGTCAGGAAGAAGTGCGCGAAGCGGGCCGCATGTTGCGTGAGGCAGGTCTGGACACCCTAAACTATGCTGGTTTCGTCGAGGGAGACGATCTTGGCAAGGGCACGGTCGATGTCGTCGTCACGGAAGGCTTCACCGGCAATATCGCCCTGAAGGCTGCCGAAGGCACGGCGCGCCAGATTGCCACCTATCTGAGGGCTGCCATGTCGCGCAGCCTGATGTCGAAGATCGGCTATTTCTTCGCCAAGGGGGCGTTCGATGCGCTGAAGGACAAGATGGACCCGCGCAAGGTGAATGGCGGCGTCTTTCTCGGTCTGAACGGCATCGTCATCAAGAGCCATGGCGGTACGGACGCGGAAGGTTTCGGTTCAGCCATTGAGGTTGGCTATGACATGGCGCGCAATGGTTTGACCCAGAAAATTGAAAATGATTTGAAACTTTATCACACTCGCTTTCCATCGACGTCCAGGGCTGGTTCCTCCAGCGCCGGGCCGGAAGCAGCGTGAAAGACAGGATAAATATAAAATGATTCGTTCAGTTGTTCGCGGTGTTGGCTCGGCTTTGCCCAAGCGGCTATTGAGTAACCGCGAAATGGAAACGCTTGTCGACACGTCGGACGACTGGATCGTTCAACGCACCGGCATAAAGCAGCGCTATATTGCCGGCGAGGGGGAGACCACCGCCTCGCTTGGCGCTGAGGCTGCCTTGAAGGCGCTGGAGGCCGCTGGCCTCGCGCCCGCCGATATCGACATGATCATCTGCGCCACATCGACGCCCGACAACACCTTTCCGTCGGCTGCGGTGAATATCCAGAACCGGCTTGGCATGACCCATGGGTTTGCCTTTGACGTTCAGGCCGTCTGCACCGGGTTCGTCTATGCCATGACGACGGCGGATGCCTATATTCGCGGCGGACTGGCGAAGCGGGTGCTGGTCATCGGTGCCGAGACCTTTTCGCGTATTCTCGACTGGCAGGACCGTACCACCTGCGTGCTGTTCGGCGATGGCGCTGGCGCTCTGGTGCTGGAAGCGGTCGAAGGGCAGGGAACCATTGCCGATCGCGGCGTGCTGACGGCGCATTTGCGCTCGGATGGCTCGCACAAGGACAAGCTTTATGTCGATGGCGGCCCATCCACGACAGGCACCGTCGGCCATTTGCGCATGGAAGGCCGTGAAGTCTTCAAGCACGCGGTCGGGATGATCGCCGATGTGATCGAACAATCCTTTGCGGCGTCGGGCCTGACGGCTGAGGATGTCGATTGGCTGGTGCCGCATCAGGCCAATCGCCGCATTATCGATGGTGCTGCGAAAAAACTGGATATTCCCCTGGAAAAAGTTGTGATCACCGTCGATCAGCATGGCAATACATCTGCTGCCTCGATTCCACTGGCGATTTCGGTTGCTGTCGCTGATGGCCGGATCAAGCAGGGTGACTTGGTGCTGTTGGAAGCCATGGGCGGCGGATTTACCTGGGGTGCGCTGCTGCTGCGCTGGTAGTTGCCGCAAAAACAAGTTGTTAACGGTGCTTGACCGATTGCGTTCATATCAATAGTCTCTGAGTATAACGATCAGAACTGATAAATGGACGGGATGCTATGGCTGGCAAAACGGTAACACGCGCGGATTTGGCTGAATCGGTCTTCCGCAAGGTTGGTCTCTCCCGGACGGAATCCGCCGAACTTGTCGAAACTGTTATCGATGAGATTTGCAATGCCATCGTGCGTGGCGAAATGGTCAAGCTTTCCTCTTTCGCTACCTTCCAGGTGCGCGCAAAGAACGAGCGGATCGGCCGCAATCCGAAGACCGGTGAAGAAGTGCCGATTTCGCCCCGCAAGGTGATGACGTTCAAGGCCTCCAATGTCTTGAAACAGCGTATTCTGCGCTCGCATCTGGCCCGCAAAGCCAAGCAGAAACCGGCCAATCCTGCTGCTTAATGGTCTTGGGAGCAACCCCAGCGGTTCCGGCAAGTTTTGAGCTTGATTATGTCGGTCCCTATTTGTTGCGGACGGCGCTTTCGAGCTGCCATACGGATGGGCGACTTACTGAATAGTCCTCAAAACAGTAGCTGCAATACAAGATGATACAGCCTCAGTTTCTGATGAGAGACATGCTGTCGTTGAGAGTGACATGATGGAGCCCGTCTTGGATAAAAGCCCTGATGCCTTCCGCACGATCAGCGAAGTGGCGGACGATCTTGATTTGCCTCAGCATGTGCTGCGATTCTGGGAAACCCGGTTTCCGCAGATCAAGCCGCTGAAACGCGGCGGCGGGCGGCGCTACTACCGTCCTGACGATATCGAACTGCTGAAGGGCATTCGACATCTGCTTTACGATCATGGCTATACGATCAAAGGTGTGCAGAAGCTTCTGAAAACCAACGGCAATAAATTCGTCATGGCTGTCGCTTCCGGCGATCTGGCGACGATGGAAGCCCTGGTTGCTGCTGGCCAATCCAGCAATGACGATCCCAAACTCGGCAGCGACGACGATCAGGTTGTCGGTCATGCAAAGTCGCGTACCAGCAGCCGATTCTTTAACTTCGGCGGTGGCGACGATAGCGCTCTCGACATTTCCGCTGGCCGTGGTTCGGTCGGCAAGGAAGACCGGGCGCTTCTTCAGGAAACTCTGTTCGATCTGCTGGAATGCAAGCGGCTATTGGATCAGGTCCGCTAAAACACCCCTCACGCCGCCTGAGTTTGCTCCGGCGCAATCGCCACATTGGCGCGATGCGCGGCAAGGATCAGCGCGCGCCGCGCATAGGTGGCGGAACGCCGTCCTTCCAGGGCGGCTGCGCAGGCGGACAAGGCCTTGCGAAAATATTCGCAGGAAAAATCCGGCCATTGATCGGCAAGCAGCCAGGCTGCTTCCCGAATCGATCTGACCATGTGGGTGGTTCCGGCAATGACCAAGGCGACCGGCCGCTGAAAGTCTCTGTCTAATGTCATGTCATGTTCTCCGCGGCTCATAACGCCACGGTTAACCATTGGTTCCGCAGAAAAAATCCGATGTGAATAATAAATTTTGGCCGTATATCGCGGGCTGTGGAATCGACGGCAAAGACGTGTCTGGCGTGTGTTTCGGCAATAAGAAAAGAACGGCAAAAAGGAATATTTTCTTAAATTTTGGAACAAATCAGGATGGCGCGCGTTATGCTGACTGAAGAATAGCGTCATGCGGTGCGCCTCCTTCCGATCAGTGTGCTGGGCAACACGAAGTCATAGCAAAACCCGCCGATCGGACTAGGAATGACGTTTATGAAATCAGCCGCGGCTGGAGCGCTTCTGCTTGCGCTTTGTGGCACGCCAGCGCTCGCCGCCTGCAATATTTCCGATGCAAGGTTTGAAGAAGCCATTCTGGAAAAGCCTGAATTCCGGGATCCTCAAAACCGCTATCTCGTGCATGACCTGCGCAAATTGCGCGATGCGGCCTTTCTTCTGTGGAATTACGGGCTGGAAAAAGATTGCGAGCGGTTACTGGGCAATATTCGTGAATTGATCGCATCCCCGTTCATGGCGCGGTTGGGTACCAATGACGAAGACGCGACCGACCAGCAATTGGCCGCCGGCGAGCCGCAATGGCATAGGCTGGGCCAGGTCAAGGGAAGCCGTGGCACTGCCAATGAGGGGGCTTTGATCAGCATCAACGATCTCGATCCTGGCTTGCTGGTCAATGAAATTGTCGGGGCCGAGGTTCGGACCGCCGATGACAAGATTGTTGGCGAGGTTCGCAATGTGGTCATCGGCACCAAGGACCGGCAGGATTACGCAATCGTTGCGGCTGGTGGTTTTTTTGTACCGGGCAAGGATAGTCTCGTTGTTCCGCTTCGCTACCTGCTTGTCGATCGGGAAAGGAAGAGCTTCTTTCTGCGGATTTCGAATGCGCAGGTGAAGGCAGTCCCTTTGATGCCGGACCAGGATTATCAATGGTTGACGGACGAGACATGGCGCAAGACAAACGATGCGATTTTCGAGAGTTTGATTGCTGGCCCCGGGCCCGATCAACCCACGAAAACCTCCAGAGACAGTGCCACGAAATGAGCGATTAGCCAAAGCACGCCTTGATGGGCGAGGACGAGCCACCTGTTGCCGTGCATGCCGTTTTGGTCGTCCGATGCAAATGTTTCATTAAAAACGATGTTTGCTATTCCACTGATCTCTATCCAAAGCCAGTGATGCATTGGTATCTTTGGACCGTGGTATAGCTCACCTATTTCACGCGCGGCCTAGCCGCACCTGGAAACAGCCTATCTCATCTTAGAAAAGCGACACCCCTTGACCAATCTTCCGCTCAACGAAATCCTGCCTCAGGACATCATTGATACCTCCCGTGACGCAGTGCTGATTCTGAGCCAGGATCTGACTGTGCTTGCCGCCAATCAAGCCTTCTACGCCAATTTCCAGATCACCTCTGAACAGACACTGGAACGGCAGCTGTACGAGCTAAAGGGTGGCCATTGGAACATACCTGGGCTTCGATTGCTTTTGGAGCAGATCGTTCCGCTCGATATCGTCGTTAATGCTCATGAAATTGATGTGGTTTTCCCCGATCTGGGCCATAGGATCATGCTGGTCAATGTGCGGCGGGTTCAACGCACGAGTGATGCCACAAGCCTGTTTTTGATGTCGATCGATGATGTCACGCAAGCGCGCCTTGCCAGTGCGGAAGCTGAGCGCAGTTGGATTCTTGCGCAGAATATTGTCGATACGGTCCGCGATCCATTGCTGGTGTTGGAACATGACATGCGCGTTGTGTTTGCCAGCCGTTCTTTTTTGAAACTTTTCGGTGTTCAAGCCACGGAGGTTGTCGGCCAGCAGTTGAAAACGCTGGGGGACGGCCAGTGGAACGTGGCTGCGCTCAACGATCTCCTGGAGCGTGTCTTGCCACGCGACGAGCATGTCGATGGCTTGCTGCTGGAGGACGACTTTCCCGGTCTGGGCCGTCGTGTGTTCAAGATCAATGCCCGGAAAATATTTCGGCCAGGCAATCATGTCACCCGGATGCTCGTCGTATTCGAAGACGCGACGGAGGCCGTGCTGTTCGATAGGCATCGGGATATATTGGCAGCGGAACTCGCCCATCGCATCAAAAACAGCCTGCAGATCATTTCCTCTTTCGTCTCGCACGAAATTCGCCGCGCCGCAGAACCTTGCGCCGAAGGATATAAGGCCATGCAAGCGCGGATTAGAGCCGTTGCCGAGCTTTACGACGTCATTGCTCAATCCAGTGCCTTTGGCCCCGTCAACATGGAAACCTACCTGAGAGGCATCAACACCACGATCCGTAAGAGCCTTTTGAGCCCGAATTCGAACATCACGATCAGCACGAAAACCGAGCCGTTGAGCATTCAACCCGATTATGCCGTATCGATCGGCTTGATCGTCAATGAGCTTGCCACCAATGCCGTAAAATATGCCTTTCCATCGGGGCAGGGCGAGGTTGTTCTCGGCTTTCAGCGCCGGGAAGGTGAGGTCGCACTGACCGTCAGCGATAACGGAATCGGCCTCAGCGGCAAATCGGAGGGGTCGGGACTTGGCACCCAGTTCGTCAAAGCTTTCGTCAAGCAACTCGGCGGTTCCCTGGCCAGCGCGACGAGCTCCAGTGGCACGACGTATACCGTCAGGCTTCCACCGTCGATCTTGGCGGAATGAGTTTTGAGGTGTGTTTTGCGTGTTTTTGATCTGTCCGGGCAAAATTCCGCTTGCGCCCGAAAGTCAAAAACTCTAAGTGAACCTTGCTCTTAGGAGCGGGTCGGGGCGTAGCGCAGCCCGGTAGCGCACTTGACTGGGGGTCAAGGGGTCGCAGGTTCAAATCCTGCCGTCCCGACCATTTATTTCAATCACTCCCCCCCAGTTTGGGTGATTGTCTCTCTTCAAACCAGATGCCTATTTTCAGCGTTACAGCGCCTTGCACTCAGGTTTGCTGAAGCCCTTCTATTTTGGGGAGAGGCGGCGGCTTTGTGCTTGCGTAATCCTTTCAGGGCGTAAGCTAATCTCAAGAGTTTTATGTTTATAATGTATAATTCTTTTTTTGCGGTGCACGTAATAGACAGATGTTTTCCGTAACCATCTATATTCTAACGGTTATTATCAGATTTTCTGGACTTTGAAGAGGCTAGACAGGCTACAAAAGCGCCGAATGGTGCAGCGCTGGTATCGATAAAGTCCCGTCTCTGCCTTATATTGGGTGCAGTGCAGCAATATGCCGTGTCGTTGGTCCTCATAACCTTCGAGATTAGCATGAGACGATATTCACCATGAGTTTTTGAGGGCCAGAAGTATTGGCGGCTTGTGAAGCAGACGAGAGAATGCAGCCGTCAGGAAGGCAGATGTGATGCGATTGAATGTTCCAAAATCGGTGGCCGCCATGGTTCGCCGCCAAAAAAAGTTACAAAAGGCATTTGTGGATCTGGTTGAGAGCGCCACGCCTCGCGAAAAGGTCGCGCCGAAACCGAGAAAGCCCGCCCAGCCACGCCTTGTTGAAAACACCAGCTTCGGCAGCAATCCCGGGCATTTGCGGATGATGACCTATGTGCCTGCGGGTTTGCAGCCGGGTGCGCCGCTTGTGGTGGTGCTGCACGGCTGCGGGCAGACGGCTAAGGATTTCGATGACGGCAGCGGCTGGAGCCGTCTGGCACGTCAGTACGGTTTCGCGCTGCTCTATCCCGAACAGCGTAGTTCCAACAATCCGAATGGGTGTTTCAACTGGTTTCGCCCGAGTGCTGTTGCGCGTGATCGCGGCGAGACGGGCTCGATCCGCCAGATGATTGACACCATGGTCGAGGCCCATAGCCTGAGCACCGACCATGTTTTCATCATGGGCCTGTCGGCCGGTGGTGCGCTGGCCGCTGCGGCTCTGGCCGCCTATCCCGATATCTTCAAGGCAGGTGCCGTGGTTGCCGGCCTGCCGGTTGGTGGCGCGCGCGATGCAATGAATGCCTTGAACATCATGCATAACGGTGTGGCGAAAGCCCCGGATGAATGGGCGCAACTGGTCTATCAGGCCGCGCCCGAAGGTCGGGACTGGCCACGGATTTCGATCTGGCAGGGCAGGGATGACAATGTCGTCCATCAGAAGAACGCCGATGCGCTGGTCATCCAATGGCTTGCCGTGCATGGCTTGCTGGACGGCAAGGCAAAGCCCGTCGCCTATGGCCGGAGCGACGGCTATGTCTGGCATGACGAAGACGGTGCGATCAAGGTGGAATATGCCGTAATGGATGGCCTGGGGCATGGTCTGCCGATCAAAGCGGGCGAGGGGCAGGAAATGCCCTATATGCTACCTGGAGACCTGCATTTGCCATCCCTGCTTGTGGAAAGCTGGGGTCTCGACAGGGCTGAAGGCAAACGCAAGGTCGCGTGATTTGCCTCCACTTGAGAATTATTCAATAGTATAAAGCCTTACAGCACTGGCGTTTTATAATACGGCAGTGCTGTAAGGCAAACGCGCTGGCTGGAGATTATTTCTGTTCGACGGCAACGCCGTCTTTTCCAATGCTGAGTTCCACGCCCTTGGGCTTGGTTTCCTCATGATAGGCATAGGCGCCGAGGCCAACCACGATGACGACCAATGCGCCGATGATCAAATAAAGACCGTTTGTGCGGTTCATGCTGTCCCTCTTCTGTCCGTCCGCCAACTGTTTCGGCTGAACGCGCTGCTTAATGCGACAGAAGAGAAATTGTTCCATGCGTGTGAAAAAATACCTGCCAGTCTCCCTGGGTCATTCACCAATCTGATTGGCGAGCCGCAAGGTCGTGTGGTCTCCGGGCGTTCGAAGTCTGCTGTCGGTTTCGTGTTTGATCACCGGGCATGGCGTGGTTTGCGGCAGTAGGTCCCGGTAGATTGCCAATGTTTCGGCCACCATTTTTTCAAGCCGGTAGTTGTTACGGCGGCTCAATGCGCCAGCCGTAAGCTGTGCCCGCACCAGGGGATCGCGAAAGGCGGCCATGGCGTCTGAAAGCGGCTTGATCTCATCGCTATTGGGAACGGCAAAGCCGTTGACGCCATTCTCCAGCACAACGCTCGTTCCACCCACTGCTGTCAAAACGAGGGGAAGGCCACCGGCTGCGGCCTCCAGCATCGCATAGGACATGGCCTCGTAGCGGCTGGGAGCAACCAGGATGTCGAAAGCCTGGATGGCATCATGTCCGCTCATATCGCTACGGATCTGTGCCTTGCCATCAAGACCGAGGATATGGATCAAGTTGCGCAGTTCCGCCTCCCGCTCGCCGCTGCCAATCATCACCAACCGTGCCTGAGGCATCAGGTCTGCAATGCTGGCAAAGGCGTGGATCAGCCGCTCCGGAGCTTTCTGGGCGACGAGCCTGCCGATGAAACCGAAAACCAGGTGCTCATGGGCAATGCCGAAGCGTGTGCGTGTCTCCGAGCGGGCGTCGCCGGGCGGATATTTGACGCCATTTGCGACAATGCGGAGTGTTCGCGCCGGAATACCCAGCGCCACGGCATGATGATATTCGTCTGGCGAAACGCAAATCACCCGGTCGCTGAAGAACCTCCCAAGCAGCCGTTCCACGCCGCCATAGACCAAACGGCCTTTGGAGCCGAGCGTCGGGTCCATGGTGCGGAAGGCGTGGGGCGTGTAAAGCACCGGTGGATTGCGCCCGGGCAGGGTTGCCAGTCGGGTCAGCGCGCCGGCCTTTGAACTGTGGCCATGCACGATGTCGAATGGGCCTTTGTCGCGGATCAGCCGTCGCAGCGCGCTATAGGAGGCCAAATCCCAGGGGCCGACCGCACGGTGCATGTCCAGCGTAATGATCTCGTGCAGCGGCAGCGCCAGCAATTCGGCAACGAACCGGCTTTCGGCTCTCAAAGGAGAATAGACAGCGGTTACCGTTTGGCCGCAGGCAGCGAGGCCTGCACAAAGATCGATAAAATGACGGCCGGAGCCACCGCCGCTCGGCTCCAAGACCTGCAAGATTCGCAGATGCTGCCCATTGGCAATTCCCTGGCCATCCCTGACGTTTTCCTCCACTAAACGCGTCCCCCGATGTTCCCTAGTGTCTTTGCCAGTTGATTTCCAGTGCTCTGCATCCCCAAAGGATTCCGAACAGCAGGTACACATGTCGCCAATGATCGATATCGATGACATTGCCGATCAGGGCATGGCCGATCAGCACGATCCAGGCAATCATCAGATAGGGTTGCCAAGGGCGGTCATAGAGCAGACATTTGAAGCCGAAGCAAATGCTCCAGATCAGCATGGCGATAAAACAGACGAAGCCGAGCCAGCCATAGGATGTCAGGGTTTTCAGCCAGATATTGTGCTCGTCCTCTGGAAAGATCTTGCTGAACACCATCGGCCCGATCCCGAGTGGCTTTTCCATCGACATCAGAAAGCCGATCTTGTGACGCTCGAAGCGGCCGAGATGGCCGCCATCATAATCCTGCACAAGCTGGGTGCGGCTGGAAAACAGGTCACGCACCTGCTGGAATTGCAGGGCGACGGTCAGCGCCACAACGAGAGCGATGGCCGCCGTCAGCGCCAGCAGCACGATCTTCAGGCGGAAGGCACTGCTGCGCTCCTTGATCAGCAGGATCAGTACCATGGCAATGGCGCTAAATAGGAAAAGCGCCCAGGCCGCCCGTGAAAAGGACAGGAAAACCCCAAGTGCGAGGATCAGCAGACAGAGGATTTTCCAGGGTGCGTCCAACAGCCTGCCAGTCAAAAGCCCATGGATGAGATAGAGCGACGGAGCAATCAGAAACGGACCAAACACATTGGGGTCCTGGAAAGCCCCCATGGCCCGATCATAGCGTGTAAACATTTCAGCGCCGGGAAAGGCGTGGAAATAGCCCAGGATTCCCAGAAGGGACGTGGCGACAGCGGCTAGAACCCAGGCATTGAAGATCAATCGTAGACGTTCATGCCGGTCCTCAATGATGGCGGCATAGAAAACCGAGGTCACGGCGAGGAAGGTCGAGACGGCAACATAGAGCGGGCCTTCATCAAGGTCCGTCATTGTCGTCAACGAGATCATGCCGCCGACATTGAAGGTGAGCATCAGCGCCAGAAGCGGTGCGACGCTGCGGGAAATTTTCAGGCCCAGCAGGAACCATAGCGGGATCTGCGCCGCCATGAACAATTCGTAAGGGGCTGGCTCCATGAACACGAAGCCGAGCAGAAACACGCCAAAGCCGACCAGCGCCGATCCGGTCAGGGTAATGGCTGCAAAGCCTGGCCGGAAAGGCGGGCTGCTGTGGTGGCTGACCGCGCTCAATAAGCGTTTTCCGTGTTGAAAAGGCTGATCGGCGTCATCAACAGGATCTTCAGGTCAAACAGTAGCGACCAGTTCTCGATATAATAGAGGTCATGGGCGGTTCTGCCCTTGATCTTGTCGTCGGTATCGATCTCGCCACGCCAGCCCTTGATCTGCGCCCAGCCGGTGACACCAGGCTTGACCCGGTGGCGGGCAAAATAGCTCTCGACGATTTCGCTGTAATGGCGGTTGCGGGTTTGCGCCATGACCGCATGCGGGCGAGGCCCGACCAGCGAAAGATCGCCGCGCAAAACATTGAACAATTGCGGCAATTCATCCATCGAGGATTTGCGCAGCCAGCGGCCGACGGGCGTGACGCGCGGATCGTTCTTGGTGACGGCCAGTTTGGCGGTCGGGTCGCTCATTTCCGTATACATCGAGCGGAATTTCAGGACTTTGATGACCTCATTGTTGAAGCCATGGCGCTTCTGCACGAACAGCACCGGCCCTTTCGACGTGGATTTGATGGCGATGGCGGCGAGCGCCATGACCGGCCAGAAAATGGCCAAGGCCGCCAGGCTGAAAATGATGTCGAAGGCCCGTTTGGCAACCTGGTCCCAGTCGCGGATGGGCTTATCGACCAGATCCAGCATCGGTAGATCGCCGACATGGGAATAGGCGCGGGGTCTGAATCTGAGGCTGTTGGAATGGGCCGCCAGCCGAATATCCACCGGCAGGACCCAGAGTAGTTTCAGCAATTCCAGAATACGCGCTTCCGCGCTGATCGGCAGGGCGATGATCAGCATGTCGATCCGTGTTTCCCGCGCAAAGGCCACCAATTCGGCAACGGTGCCGAGCTTGGGATAGCCCGCGACGATGTTCGGCGACCGGTCGCCTTGCCGATCGTCGAAAATACCGCAGATACGGATATCGTTATCCGGCTGGCTTTCCAGCGTGCGGATCAATTGTTTGGCAGGCTCTCCACCGCCAACCACCACGGCGCGTCGCTCGATGATGCCGTTACGGGTCCAGCTGCGAATGGCCAGTGCCATGCCATAGCGTTCAAGCAGGAGAAACAGGGCAGCGGTTGCCGCCCAGGTCGCCAACCAGGAAACGGTAAACAGCTGGGCATTCCAGGCAAAGTGGATGCCGACCATCAAGGCGATAACCAGAAGCCAGCTGGTCAGGGCCCGCTTTACCGAGCGGATTGGACGACGCAGCGTATGTATCTGGTAGCCGTCGGCAAATTGCGTGAACAGGACAAAAACAATCGCTCCAAGGGCGCCGAACGCACCAAGGGGCAGCAGTGTGTCGAGCGGTCCGTCCATCGTCAACCAGCCGGACAGCAGGCTGGTGGCGATCAGCCAGGAAAATTCCAGCAGGCCGAACTGCCCCAGCATGATGCTGGGCGAGCGATTGGCACGGCGTAATTGATCGGCCACCCGGCTGGCGAGTGGTGACAATTCGACTGTTGGAGACGATGAAGAGCCGCTTGCGCGGGTCTGTTCAGCCTCTTCCTTCAGTTTTTGACGGAGCTTTGCTACATCCAAAGTCTCTAGCGCCCTCATCGCGGCAATTCATTTTGCAACGTTGGATTACCGCAAATGTGCTAAAAAACCTTTAGCTTTGGCAGGACCCGTCCCACGATGATGCAGGTCGCGGCGGCTGTCAAACCGAATGATCGCGGTAGAGCGCCAGCATTTGTGTGGCCATGGCAGAGGCAGAAAATCGCGCATGGAAGAGAACCGGGTCCGGCATGACGGCCTGTTTCCAGTCGGGTTGGGTCAGGGCCTGCACCATGGTAGCGGCCAGTTCCTCGACATTGTCGGGTTTGACCAGTGCGGCGCTGTTCTTGCCCAGAGCTTCCGGAATGCCGCCGACGGCGCTGGCAATCACCGATTTTCCGGCGGCAATCGCCTCCAGCACGATATAGGGCATGGATTCAGCTCTGGAGGGGACGACAACAATATTGCTGAAGGTAAAGGCTTCCGAGACCCGCATGGCAGGCAGCAATTGCATGCGAAGGCCAAGTCCGCGCTGGTGAATCTGCTGCTCGTATCTGTCTCGGTCCGGGCCATCGCCGATGACAGCGCCGGTCAGAGGACGCCCCAGCAACCGTTCCGCCTCCAGCACGGCGTTGATGAAGACGTCAGGGCCTTTCAGATCCCGCAACATGCCGATGAAGACGAAGTCCACGGATGCGTCACGGAGTGGTACAGGTCGAAATTCACTCTCGCTGATCCCATTCAAAATCAATCGGGAGTCGCAGCTCGGTTTTCCCACCTTTTGCCCGTAGGACCATTGCTCGAAGCCGCAGACAAAGGCGATGGCTTCGGTCTGGCGTTCCAACAGCTTTTCCAGGGCAAAGATCAGTCTGCCAACCGGCCTGTTGCGGCGATAATGCAGGCTGCCGCCATGCGGTGAATAGATGCGGACAACCTTTGATCCCTGCATGCGAAGCGCCGTGCCAATGATGCGGGCGAGGGCGCCGCCCTTGGCACCGTGACCATGCAGTATATCGGGCTTCAGGCTCTTGATATGCCGATAGCAGGAGCGCACCGCGCTGATATCGTCAAAGCCAATGGCGCGCCGGATCGGCTGGCGGATAAGGCCGAGTTTCAGGCGGGGCAGCAATTCCGCAAACAGGGCGTCCTCATGGTCGCCGCCGGTGCTGCTGTCGCAGATAATGCCGACGGAATGGCCAAGCGCGTCGTGATGCTCGACCAGATCGCGCACATGCCGGAAAATGCCGCCAATTGGCGAGCGGAAGCAATGGATGATCCGCAGCCCGTCTTCATCCGGCATCAGAACAGCCGTTCGCGCACATAAACCGTATCACCGGCAATGATGGGGTCGGTGATCGGCACCCGGCCCGTGGCGATGGTGCCATTGACCTTGCGGGTCACATCCACGTCGCGCTCGTTGGCGCGGCTGGTGAAGCCGCCAGCAACGGCGATGGCATTTTGCACCGTCATGCCCGGCACATAGGAATATTGCCCCGGCTGGCCAACTTCGCCCATGACGAAGATCGAGCGGTAGCGGTCGATCTCAATGCTGACATCGGGATCGCGCAGATAGCCCTTGCGCAGCCGCTGGGCAATGGTGCCTTCCAGCTGTGGCATGGTGGTGCCGCGCGCCGCGACCTGGCCGATCAGCGGAAAGGCGATATAGCCGGCCTGATCCACGGTATAGGTATTGCTCAGATTGGCCTGGTCGAACACGGTGATGCGCAGCCGGTCGCCGCTATCCAGCCGGTAGGGCTGGATCGTTGCTTCCTGGAAGACTTTCGAAGCCGGCTTATAGGTGGCGCAGCTGGAAAGCGCCGCCAGCAGGGTGACGGCAACAGCCAGCAAGATCTGTTTGGCGGTGACCATGCGCACGCTCCCATAGAAGATAATCATGTTCTTATCGGCCAGTATGGTTAAGGGAGTGTAAAGATTGGAGCGCAAGTCCGGCAAGCTTATCCTGCAATCTCCGCGATGACCACAGGCGGTTAACGCTTGAGTTACTATGTTCGTTTACGCTCCGGACAGATTTGAAGGAGGGATGGAATGTCGGGTCAGCCGGTCGCCGCCCATCAGGACGTAGATATCGATCTCTTGCAGCTGTTTCGCGCCGTCTGGCAGCGAAAGGGCAGGGTATTGCTTGTCACTTGTCTGGCCGCAGGCGTCGCCTTTGCCGGGGCCAGCATGATCCGTCCGACCTACCGCGCCGAAACGACGGTGCTGATTGAGCCGCGCGCGCCCAATTACGATGCGGAAAACGCCAAGTCGGCCGCCTCCGAACCGGTGCTGGACGAGCTGAATATTGCCAGTCAGGTGCAGCTGTTCCGATCTGTCGATCTGATCCGCCAGGTGGTGAAGGATCTCAAGCTCTATGAACTGACGGAATTCGACCCTGATCTGCATCCCTCCGCCCTGTCGGATCTGATGGTGATGCTGCATCTGAAAAAGAACCCGCTCGATCTGGCGCCAGAAGACCGGGTGATCCGTACCTTCCTGGAAAAGCTTCAGGTCTATCAGGTCGAGAAGTCGCGGGTTATCGGCATCGAGTTTTCCTCCAAGGATGCAAGGCTCGCCGCTGCCATTCCCAATGAAATGGTCAAGGTCTATCTGGCGATCCAGAGCGGCGCCAAGCTTGATAGCAATGAGGACGCGGCCCGCTGGCTGGAGCCGGAAATTTCCAATCTGCGTCAGAAGGTGTCCGACGCGGAAAAGAAAGTCGCGGATTATCGCCGCAATGCCGATCTGCTGTCGACCGGCGAGGGCGGTACATTCGCCTCCAAGCAGCTCAACGATATATCGACGGAATTGGCGCGGGTGCGGACCGACCGGGCCAGTGCGCAGGCACGGGCCGAAAATGCCAAGGCATCATTGAAGGCCGGGCGGTCGACCGACAATCTCGATATCGTCATGGCCTCTCCTGCCGTGCAGCAGTTGAAACAGGCGGAAGCCGCCGTACAGGCACAAATCTCCGACCTCTCCACCAGTCTTCTGGACGGACACCCGCGCATCAAGGCGCTGCGGGCCCAATTGGCCAACCTGCGCCAGCAATTGGCCGAAGAGACGAGAAAAGTCGTCTCCAGCCTGGAAACCGAGGCCAATGTGGCGCGGATGCGCGAAGCGGAGCTTGACCGGCAGCTGACGACCCTCAAGGCACAAAGCGCCAAGGCTGGGGACAGCCAGGTCGGGCTTGCGGCATTGGAGCGCGAAGCCAGCGCCCAGCGGCAATTGCTGGAAACCTATCTTGCCCGCTACCGCGAAGCCACCAGCCGTCTGGACAGCAATGCCAGCCCTGCCGATGCCCGGGTGATTTCCCGCGCCTCCGAGCCGAGTGAACCGAATTTCCCCAAGGTCCTGCCGATCACAGTTGTGGCCGCCATGGCGGCTCTGGTGTTGAGCGTGATCGTCATCATGTTGGCGGAACTGTTCAGTGGCCGGGCGCTGAAGCCTGTCGGCCCTGTTGATCCAGACCGCAGCGGGCGGTTTGCGCAGGAATATCCCCGCCGCCGGACCGGTGAGCCTGCCTTTGACGAACCAGCAGCCGCGCCTGCAAAACAGAAGCCAAGACTGGATGCGGCGGCTGCCGCGATCGCAGCGACGGCAGCAGCCGAACGGATCGAAAAGGAAACTCCGCCCATCGCACCGGCAGATCCTGAAGGTGAAAGCGATCAACATCCCGCGGCCCTTTCCGATGCCGATCATGAGTTTTCAATCGCGTCGGTGGCGCGTTACTTGACGCGGCATGGTATTTCCAAAGCAGTGGTCATCTCGCCTTCCGGCGATGACGGATCGGCGGCAACGGTGCTTTTGGCACGCGCCGTGGCCAAAGCCGAACGCACGGTGATCCTGATTGACATGACCGGCTCCGGCTATCCGACAGCGCTGATGGCCGTGCGAAACGATCTGCCCGGCGTGACCGATCTGCTCTGCGGCGACGTTGCCTTTGGTGAAACCATCCATTCCGACCGATTGTCAAACGCCCATATCGTGCCGAAGGGCAATAGCGATATCCGTCAGGCGCTGCGTGGCATCGAGCGGCTGTCAATGGTGGTCGAGGCGCTTGCCGACGTTTACGACCTGGTCCTGATCGAATGCGGCCCGGCCAGCGCCGACAATGTCGTTGGCCTGTGCAAGGCCCAGGACCATGAAGTCATCCTCTCTGCGCCCAATCCGGACCGCAAGCAATTGGCGCAAATCATGTCCGCCTTCGAAGCCGTTGGCTATAGTGATCTGGTGCTGATGAGTGACGACAATGCGGTGCCACCGGATGATGGTGGCCAGCGGGTGGCTTGAAATTTGTCAGGGGAACGTGGAAACCGAGTTTTCTCGGACAGTTAAACGACAACAAGAAGATTTAGAGTCTGTGTGGTTCAATCGGCGGGGTACACGACGCAAACATCCTCTCGGCTGCGCACCCCCTCATCCCCCTGCCGGGACCTTCTCCCCGCTGGTGAGAAGAAGCAAAAGCGACAGCACTGAATCTCAGTTTGATGTTGAAAAAAGATTATACCTTTTTCACGGTGTCGGTGAGTGATCAGGAAGGCGGCTCGCACTTCTTCTCCCCATCGGGGAGAAGGTGGCGGCAGAGGCAAGAGGGGGCCGCGCGCCCGAAAAACTTTTGCGTTCTGTACTATGGTTCAATCTTAACCTAACAAACTCAAGCCTCTAATCCTAGCCCGGATCATCCGCCTGCGCATTGCTACGGGCGCGGAGTTTTTGCAGGGCGCTATAGAGTTGGGGATGACCCTTGATGAACGCCTTGGAGCGGATCAGGCTCCGCTCCGCTGTGGCGGCGAGGTGGCCGAGAGGGGTCACAGGCAGCAAAATATCGTGTTGCACGGTTTCCATAGGGCACCAGCTTCGCTTGTAGATCTGGTCACCGAGGCCGAAGTCGAACAGGGCGGCCCCTTCGGCGCAGCATTGTTCGATCATCAGCCAGAACAGCAATTCCCCGGGGCTGGTTTCCGGGGCAATGTTTTCGTCTATCGAGCCGAACTGGCAGATAACGTGATCGCCCTTGCGTGACAGGCCGGCGATGGCGGCAATCTTGCCATTTTGATGGCTGCCCGACAACCGCAGCGCATGCAGTTCCAGCGGCACGTTCAATCCGCCTGCCTCGCTTTGCAGCAGCAACTGGAAGAATGCCTGTGTCTCCGGCTCCTGGAACACGTCCGGAAGGCCGAGGGTTTCGAAGCGGATCGCTTTTTGCCGGAAAAACAAATCCAGCAGCCAGGCCTTCTGCTCTTCACCGCATGCAATAATATGTTCAAAGCCGCCGCTCGCTTCCAGCTTGCGGACCTGGTTACGGTATTTCTTGCGGCGACGCTTGGCGTTGATCTGGGAGAGCGTCTGCTCAAAGTCGCCTAGAACAGGCAGTTGGAAGGCATGGTTCTGATGTTCGACAGCCGGTAGGCTGGCCAGAGGATGAGACAATCCACGCCAGGAGAGCGGAATATTGCCGAGGTGAACGAGATCGGCATGCCCCGTCATTGCCTGGACAATCTGCTTTCCCAACTGTTTGGCCGTGTCCGGCTCCACCTGCTGGCAAAAAGCCGGGTCAAACAGGCCGGTATTGATATTGGTGAAGCGGGTGGCAATGAAGCTTGCCTTGCGGATCATAGCGTGGCGGGTGATTTCCAGCGGCAGGATGAACAGGCTGCGTCCATTGCTGTTGCCATGCAGGATGGCCAGCGGGTTGCCATGGGTTTTAACCCAGGCGCGGCACCAGTCGTAACCTTGATGCAGCGACAGGTGGTTGTTGCGCTCCAGACAGCGCCAGTCGGCCTCCAGAGGCTCCATCGCAGGCAAAACGTCCACGGCGATATCTGCCACGGAGATTTGGCTGCTGGCGGTTTCAGTCAGCCGTTTCGGATCGATCATCGCCACGCTGCATTCTCCGGTCCTGTCGATACAGCACCAGTTTACCCGGTTTGTATTTAAGGATTATGCAATGCGCGGATTATTTGCGAACCGGACCCGCCATCCATTTGATGATCGCCATGGCTGGCAGGATCCAGACCACACCCGACAGCAGGAAATAGGTGAGATGCACCCACCAGGGTGATTGTGCCAATGTCAATGTGGCAATGGTGGTGGCCAGCACCGCGTAAAGCATGACAAGCACGACGATCAAAATCGTCCCGATGAATTTGCGCAGTCTGACCGGCATGCTATGACCCTGATTGCAGGACGCGACGCGATGTCGCAAACCTTCCGCCCTTGTTTTGCACCGGGTCCTGATGCAAATCAACCGGAATGCACCAGTTCCGCCTGCAACACAGCGTTCGGACCGGGATTATGCCGTAGAATGGAGAGATTGGACCGATGACCATCGCCAGCACCGCTTCACCCGTCCCGGCGGCAGCCGCCCTTGACCGGCAAAGCCGCAACCGCCGCGCCCTGCGCATCTGGCTCGGCCTGGTGATTCTCGCGCTGTTTGCCCTGGTTCTGGTCGGTGGGGCAACGCGGCTGACCAATTCTGGCCTGTCGATTACCCAGTGGAAGCCGATCCACGGTGTCATTCCCCCGTTGAGCGCGGCGGAATGGGAGGAAGAGTTCAAGCTCTACCAGCAGATCCCGCAATATGAGCTGGTTAACAAGGGCATGACGGTCGAGGCGTTCAAGACGATTTTCTGGTGGGAATGGGCGCATCGCTTCCTGGCCCGCAGCATCGGCGTGATCTTTGCCCTGCCGCTGGTGTTTTTCTGGGTCACAGGACGGATCGAGAAGCGTTTGCGCTGGCCGCTGGTCGGCATACTTGCGCTTGGCGGCTTTCAGGGCTTTATCGGCTGGTGGATGGTATCATCAGGCCTGTCGGAGCGCACCGAGGTCAGCCAATACCGGTTGGCAACTCATTTGGTTACAGCCTGTCTGATCTTCTCATCCTGTGTCTGGGTGATGCGTGGCCTTGCCCGCCATAGCGCCGATCCGGCTCCAGCCGCGCATTCGAGGCATTGGGCGATAGCGCTGCTGTGCCTTGTGCTGTTCCAGATCTATCTGGGGGCGCTGGTGGCAGGGCTGGATGCGGGCATGTCCTACAATACCTGGCCGCTGATGGATGGGGCGCTGATACCCGGTGATCTGCTGCTCCAGCATCCCGTCTGGCTGAATTTCTTCGAAAACCCGAAGACGGTGCAGTTCGTGCATCGCATTGGTGCCTATACCGTGTTTCTGGTGGCGCTCTATCACATGGTCTCGTCGCTGCGGGCGGCCCCGGGAACGACCCATGCGCGCCGCAGTGTCGTGCTGTTTGCCATCGTTTGCTGTCAGGCCGCGTTGGGGATTTCCGCGCTGCTCATGCAGGTGCAGCTTCATGCGGCGCTCGCCCATCAGGGCGGCGCGCTGATCCTGCTCGGCTTTACGGTCGCACATCTACGGGGCTTCTACGGCTCCTATCCGCTACCCGAACCGGTAGCCTGAATAGGCCTTGCCCAGCGCCAGACCATTGAACGTCCGCACGCCCTTGTCCGCGCCCGCAGCCCCTGCGGCCACAAACAGCGGCACAAGATGGTCATGGTCAGGCACATGGCAGGCAAGCGCATCCGGGTTTTGATTCCAGAGGCTGAGCGTTGCGGCACGGGCATCCGGGTCGGGTATTTCTACCGCTGCCGTCAGCCAGTCATCGAACCGTTTGGCAACGGCTTCGTGGTCGGCATCGCGGCGGCGAAACATCGGCATATTATGGTAGCTCATGCCGGACGCGATGATCAGCACATTGTCATCGCGCAGCGACTGCAAAGCCTTGCCGATCTCCAGATGGCTTTCCGCATCCAGCGTATTTTTCAGCGACAGCATCACGACAGGCACATCCGCATCCGGATAGGCAACCATCAGCGGAACGAAGACGCCGTGGTCGAAGCCGCGCGAATCATCTTCCGCTGAAGCAATGCCTGCCTGTTGCAGCAGCGCGCGGACATGGGCAGCCAGTGCCGGATCGCCTTTAGCCGGATAGGTTATCTCATAGGTATGGGCGGGAAAGCCGTAATAATCATAGAGCATGCCGGGGGCCGCTGCCGTGCTGACGGTGACCTGGGGTTCCTTTTCCCAATGGCCGGAGACGATGAGAATGGCTTTCGGCGTGACGCCGAGATCGGCAGGCAGGCCTTGCAGAAAGGCCGCAAGATCGTCCCAGGGGCCTTTGCCCTGGTCGTCTTTCGGGAAATCCATGAAGGGCCAGGGCCCGCCGCCATGAGGGATGAAATAAACGGGAAGACGGCTGTCGGTCATGGGATGCTCCTGAAGATATGACCCGAATATACGCCGTGGCGGCAACCAGCACGAGAGGCGGATCAGTCGACAAACTGTTCAGCAAGTATGGACCGTGCCAGCCGGGCAAAGCCAAGCCGCTCGGCAAGATTGGTATTGCCTGATGCGGTCAGCGGGCGGCTCAGCGTCCAGGCGCAGGAGAGACCTGCATGAGCTGCGGCATAGCTGAGGATTTTGCGTGACGAACAGCCCAATGCCAATGAAAACCGCTGGCTCAGGTCTAGCGCGCGCTGGCGATCAAGAACGAGATTTGGAGCGTGGAGCGGATTGCCAAACACATTGGCGACATCATAGGCCGGATCGCCCAGCAGGCCTTGCGGATCGATGGCCAGCCAATTGCCACTGTCATCGCCGATGACATTATCGTGGTGCAGGTCGCCGTGTAGCGGCTTGATATCCTGTTGCTCGGCAAGCAGGCTGCGGGCAAGTGCTGCGGTCCAATGGATGATCTCGGCGATGGCCGGGTCAGACATGGTTTTCTCAAGCGCAAACAGGGCGCTGAAATGGACATCTAGCGGCGTCAGCGCATCGGGAACAGGGTCGGACGAGGGCGCATGCAGGCGCGCCAATACATCGACAATGATCTCCGTTGCTACCGGATCTCCGACCTTGCCAAGATGATGGCGCAGCAGCAGGTTGCCCGCATCGTCCAGCAGGGCGATGTCGTCGGCCTGATCGATGAGCCGGATTGCACCATTGCCAGCCCGCCAGCGCAGAAAATCCAGGCCCGGTCGTTCGCCGCTGCCTTCGGGCTTCAGAGCTTTGACAATGACGGGGCGTTGGTCCTGCATGGCTCGGTAAACGAGGCTGCTAGGGGTATCGGCGATTAGCCTGAGATGTGAAAGCCCCCATGTCTCCATCAGAGATGGAGGAAAGATGGGGGCTTTCAAAGAGCTGTTCAAACGATCACGCCGACAGCATCAGGTCCATGTTCTGGACGGCTGCACCGGACGCACCCTTGCCGAGATTGTCCAGCACGGCGACGAGATTGACATGGCCGGTGCCCGGATTGCCAAACACGAAGAGTTTCATCGTGTCCTGGCCCACCAGTTCCTCGGCATCGACGCGACCGAGCTTGGCGCTGTCTTCCAGAGAGACGACATTGACGATGTCCTGCCCGGCGTAATGGGCGCAAAGCGCCGCATGGATGCTTTCTACGGTCGCGCCATCGGCCAGATCCTCCAGGAACAGTGGAACCTGCACGATCATACCCTGCGGGAACCGGCCGACCGAAGGCGAAAATAGCGGGGCGCGATCCAGCAGGCCATGGGCCTTCATTTCCGGCACATGCTTGTGCTTGAGGTTCAAGCCATAGACATAGTTGTTGACGGTCAGATGCTCGGGATGGCTCTCGTCTTCCATCTGCGCGATCAACTGCTTGCCGCCGCCGCTATAGCCGGAAACGGCATTGACCGAGACCGGATAGCCGTCCGGCAGGATGCCCGCAGCGCGAAGCGGACGGATCAGCGCGATAGCGCCGGTCGGGTAGCAACCGGGATTGGCTACGCAGCGGGCTGAGCGGATCTTGTCGCCCTGGTCCTTGTCCATTTCGGCAAAACCATAGGTCCAGTCTTTGGCAACGCGGAAGGCGGTGGACGTATCGATGATCCGCACATTGTTGTTGCCAGCCAGCATCGACACAGCCTCTTTCGAGGCATCGTCGGGCAGGCACAGAATGGCGATATCGGCGCTGTTGAGCATGTCCTCGCGCAGGGCGGCATTGCGGCGCTGCTCTTGCGGGATCGACAGCAATTCCACATCGCGGCGGTCGGCCATGCGGCTGCGGATTTGCAGGCCGGTGGTGCCGTGTTCGCCGTCAATGAAGATTTTCGCTGTCATTTTACCCTCTCTTTTCAGGAGATTGCCCGCTTTTGCGGATTCAAATCCTGAATTGCTTGAATCAGTTTATCAACCAGACCGCGCCAGTCGTTCAGCGCGCAGCCCCAGCATATACATCGCCACCGTTGCCCCTGCAATGGCGGTGATATCGGCATGGTCATAGGCGGGCGCTACCTCGACTATATCGGCTCCTCTTATGTCGAGCGGATGAAGGTTTTGCAGAACCGAGAGGATTTTTGCGCTGGATGGTCCACCTGCCACCGGCGTGTCGGTGCCGGGGGCAAAGGCAGGGTCGAGGCAATCGATGTCGAAGGTGAGATAAGCGGGCTGGCCCGCCGTGTGATCGAGGATCAGCGCGGCGATCTCGGCAGCGCGCATTTCCTCCACATGATGACCGTAAAGCATGCGGATGCCGCAATCATCAGGCGCATGGGTGCGGATGCCAATCTGGATCGAACGGGATGGGACGATCAGGCCTTCGCGCACCGCCCGTCCGACGAAGGAACCGTGGTCGATCCGGTTTCCATCGTCGAACCATGTGTCCTGATGGGCATCGAACTGCACCAGCGCCAGCGGCCCATGTTTGGCGACATGGGCCTTCAGCAGCGGCCAGGTGATGAAATGGTCGCCGCCAAGCGTCAGCAGGAAATTCGCCTTTGAGAGAATATCGGCCGCTTCCTTTTCAATGGTAGCGGGTGTTTCCCAATGATTGCCATAGTCCAGACGGCAATCACCGTAATCCACGGTGGGCATGGCCGCGAACAGATCGCGCTCGAACGGATATTGCGGGTCGTTGTCGAAAATGGCCGAGGCACGGCGAATGGCCTGCGGCCCGAACCGGGCGCCGGGCCGGTTGGAGGTGGCGGCATCGAAGGGAATGCCCCAGACCGCCGTGTCCACCCCATCCAGCAGTTTGGTATAGCGCCGGCGCATGAAGGAGAGCACCCCGGCATAGGTCGGGTCGGTGGCGGCCGATGTGAGATCGCTAGCCGTGAAGGCGTGGTCTATGGATTTATCTGCCAAGGTATTTGATCCGCATCAGCTGTTCTAGAGTCTGTCAGGTTCAAATTGAACCAGACAAACTCTAGATTCTCTTGTTTTCGTTTGTCTTTTCGCGAAAACCGGGTTCCACTTGTCCCTGACAAACTTTATGCAGCAATCCTATAGAGGCCTCGGCCTGTGTCAAAGCAGCATTTGCGTAAAGACAATCTGCGGATAAGGCGTGATGGCATCGCGGGCGATGATGCGCTGCCGTGCAAGCCTTTCGGGATCGCGCACCAGCTTTTCGGTGACATCAATCAGCTCGTCATAGGGTGCGGCCACGATGCCCTGGGTAAAACGCTCCTCGATCTGCGTCGCCTGTCCGTTGACCTCGCCGACAACAGGCACGCCATTGCTGAGCAGATAGAAGACCCGCACGACCTCGAAAATCTGCGCGTCGAAAAAATGGATGTTTAAGACCGTTTTCGAACGGGCGATCCATGCGTCGCGGTCGCGTCCATAGACGTTGAACAGGCGCTTGACGGCAAGGCCCCTGTCGCGCAGGCCATCGATGATGGCGGCACGCCGGTCGTTCATCGAGCCATAGAACAGCACGTCGATATCCTGGCGCGGCGCAGGCGTAATGCGATCCAGTTCTTTCTGGAAACCCAATTGCAGATATTTCGCCGGACGTCCGCCGATCTGGCCCAGGATCTCGATATTGGCGCGGCTGTAATCCCAGATTTCCAGTCCGGCCTCGACCCAGGTGAGAATGCGCTCACGCACCGGCGCGTCAATGGCCGAGAGCGGTTCGGCATTGACGATGATCGTGTTCGGCTTGAGATCGGCGATATCCTGTGGGGTCAGCAGATGGGCGCCAAAAATGATGTTGATTGCGTCATGCGCGAAGGCGTTGAAATTCACCGCCGCCTGATGCCCCAACGCTCTCAATGAATAACCCAGCGCCTCTGCGATCTCCAGAAAGGCCATGGAATGCTTGAAGCCGTCGGGCTCCACGATGCAGATATTATATTTTGCAGAACTCATGTCGCTGACCAGCTGTTACGAGACCAGGATGCACGTGTGGTGCATGACGGTAAGGGCTGTGACCATGGCGCAGATGGCTTTCGCAAACCTGTAGCCGTCCACTTTTGCCATTAGGATATCAAAGTAGTTGTTGGGTGAAGGAGACTTGCGGATAGCGCTTGATGGCGTCGCGGGCGAGGGTGCGTTGTTTCTCGAGCCTGGCAGCATCGCGCACCAGCTGTTCCGTAACGTCGATCAAATCACCATAGGGTGCGGCGACGATGCCCTGCGCAAACCGATCATCGATCAGTGTTTCCGGACCATTCACCTCGCCGACAACGGCCACGCCATTGATCAGCAGATAGAATACCCGCACGACTTCGAAAATCTGCGATTCCAGCAGATGCATGTTCAAAACCACTTTGGACCTGGCGATCCAGGCGTCGCGCTCGCGTCCATACACATCGAACAGATGCTCGATGACAAGTCCCCGGGCTTGCAAGCCGTAGAGAATCTCTGCGCGACGTTCATTCATCGAGCCATAGAAAAGCACGTCGATATCACGGACCGGGGCGGCCGCTATGCGGTCCAGTTCCTTCTGGAAACCAAGTTGCAGATATTTGGCTGGCCGCCCACCGATTCGGTTGAGGATCTCGATATTGGCGAGGCTGTAATCCCAGATTTCCAAGCCGGCGTTGAGGCAGATGAGAATTCGGTCACGTGTCCGTTCCGAGGTCGCTGACAAAGGTTCGGCATTGACGATGATCGTGCTCGGATCAAGATCGTGAAGGTCCTGCAAGGGGAGGAGATGCGCCCCGAAGATGATGTTGACGGCGTCGTCGGTCACTCTGTTGACTGAAAGGGCCGTTGGATACCCCAATTCTTTCAAGGAATAGTCGATGGCCTCGGCGACTTCCTCGAAGGCTTTGGAGTGACCGAAGCCTTTCGGCTCCACGATGCAAATATTGTAAGGCCGTTTGATCATTTTCAATTCCAAGGTTCCGTCCGCTGCATCGGTCAAAATGAAGCCGATGGCACCACGCAATCCTTGCTTTGTCAGCCTTTCGCAAAGCTGTAGGACCGCTCCACTTTTGCCACGCGCACCTCATAGCGGCTGTACCATTCCGCACGGCCCTGGTTTTGCGCTGCCAGATGATCCACGACCTTTTTCCAGGCCCGGATCGAGTCTTCATCGCTCCAGTAGGAATTGGTTATGCCGAACCCGGTCGCATCGCGGGCGGATTCCACACCGAGAAAGCCTGGCTGCTGGCTGGCAAGCGTCACCATGGCCTCTGCCATGTCATCGTAGCCATTGCTGACTTCGGTTCTGACCGAGGAAAAACAGACGACGTAGTAAGGGGGAGAAGGCAATTTGGCAAAACCGGACATCACGGGCGACTCTCTGTTGGGTTGAGGCATGGCGTGTTGTCAATTTGCTCCTTCAGCCGAAATAGACAAATTCAAATTGATGATCGATCATAAAAAAAGCGGAGCCGAAGCCCCGCTTTTCCAATGTAAAATTCCAGAAGCGCAATTAGCGCTTGGAGAACTGGAAGGACCGGCGAGCTTTTGCCTTGCCGTACTTCTTACGTTCAACAACGCGGCTATCGCGGGTCAGGAAGCCACCCTTCTTCAGAACCGAGCGCAGGCCTGGTTCGAAGTAGGTGAGGGCCTTGGAAATGCCGTGACGCACAGCGCCAGCCTGGCCGGACAGACCACCACCGGTAACGGTGGCGATAACGTCGAACTGGCCGGTGCGGGCAGCAGCGACGACAGGCTGCTGCAGGATCATCTGCAGAACCGGACGGGCGAAGTAAACCGGGAAATCGCGGCCATTGACCGTGATCTTGCCAGTGCCGGGCTTGACCCAAACGCGGGCGATTGCGTTCTTGCGCTTGCCGGTCGCGTAGGCGCGGCCTTGAGCGTCGACCTTACGGACGTGAACGGGAGCCGAAGCTTCCTGCGCAGTGCCGAGATCCTTCAGGGAAGAGAGGTCAGCCATACTTAGGCGCTCCTTACGTTCTTGCTGTTCAGCTTGGCCACGTCGAGAGCGACAGGCTGCTGGGCTTCGTGGGGGTGGGCGGAACCGGCGTAAACGCGCAGGTTCTTCATCTGGCGACGGCCAAGCGGACCGCGAGGAATCATGCGCTCGACAGCCTTTTCAAGAACGCGCTCCGGGAAGCGGCCTTCGATGATCTGGCGCGCCGTGCGTTCCTTGATGCCACCCGGATAGCCGGTGTGCCAGTAATAGGTCTTGTCGGTGTATTTCTTGCCGGTCAGGACGACCTTTTCGGCATTGATGACGATGACATTGTCGCCATCATCGACATGGGGAGTATACGTGACCTTGTGCTTGCCACGCAGATAGGTGGCGATCACGGTGGCGAGGCGACCAACAACGAGCCCTTCGGCGTCGATGATGACCCACTTCTTCTCCACCTCTGCAGGCTTCTGAACGAAGGTAGACATGAGGTTCAACTTTCTTTTGGACCCTTTCAGCCTTTGAAGGGCCGGTCGGGCGTTTCTTGTTGCTTGTCTTGTGCGTTTTGATGCGCACAAAAAGAATGCGGTCCATAAGGGCCGCAAGCTGGCGGTTTTATAGTCGCGGTGCCGGGTTCGGTCAAGGATGGCTGATTGGCGACGGCGTTCGAAAAACCAATAGAAAACAAGTGATTAGATATGTGGTATTATTTTACCGCAAAATACTTTGCCATCTTGTCTGAATTTCGGCCTCTTCATTGGTGCAAACGGCGGGGCGGTCACGCTGAACTTGCCAGGTTTGCGGCGAGAAGGCTCATCCACGGTACCCGGTTTGAGGTCATGGTGGCAGAGAAGTCTGCATTATTTGAAAGTGCACGCCAGCTGCTTTCTAATTCTGAGACGCACTTATCTTTTCCTCTCGGACGAGAGTGGAGATGCACATGTGCGATGCCTAATGGTTTCTGTAGACGGCGTGAGGCGAGTGCTTCGTTTTGAGACAAATCGCTCTGTTGCTCCGGCTTGTTTCGGGATGGAGGTTTTGCAATCAGTGGTGGTGTTAACTAGCCTTTGAGATACGTAACCCGAGGCTCTTGCGTCAACACAGGCTTACGCAATGGGGGTGATCGATAATCAAATCGATTTAAATTCTGGCACGTCTAACGACATTTCGAGTGAAATAATTTTTACCTAAAACTACTTGTAATCATTAGGGAATTCAATGTTTGAGGGTGCTAAAATGCACATGAACAAAATATGAACAAAAAGCGAACATAATAGCATTCATCTTTATGAATGTGATGTTGATCACATCAAGCTTGAAAATTCCCTTAAAAAGAGTATACTAATGATAGCGATAACATGACGACCGCTTCCATGTCTCCTCGGAAGGCGGAGAGGGTATTGGTGTGTCTTTATCTCAAAGGTTGTATTCGCGTTTCCGATTCTGGACCGGCAGAGGGATGGTTGTGCAAAAAAAGGTTACTTAATCGGGAAATGATGGCGCGAATGGCACCGTGTAATGTGTCATTGCGGGACCTTGCGTCTTTGCAAACAGTTAAGCCAAATTTGCTATCCTGTGACCGGGACCTAGAGTTTGCCTTAGGAAGAGTGAAGCCCGGTTTTCCTGAAAAGACAAACGGCAGCACGAGAGCAAAGTATATCTTCAGAGTAGCTTTTCACGCTTTGAATTTTTGTTTTGCCGCATGTCGTTATCGCAAAACCGCTGCCCACTTTTGAGCGACAGGTTTTAGGGACGGATTGTCTGGAGAAACGGCTGTCGAGCCGGGAAGGATAAGCCATGAACCACGACCACTATTCCGATGACTATCTCTGCACGATTCTGGCGCGCACCCGCACTGTCGCGCTGGTTGGAGTGTCCGCACGCGACGACCGGCCCAGCCATTGGGTGCTCGGTTTTCTGCTCGGTAAGGGCTATCAGGTCTTTCCCGTCAATCCCGCGCTTGCTGGCACCACAATTCTTGGCCGCCTTGTGCATGCACGCCTTGCCGATATAGGGGTGCCGATCGATCTCGTCGATGTGTTTCGCCGCTCGGAAGCCCTCAGTGAGGTGGTGGATGAAGCCCTGGCCCTGGAGAGACGACCAAAAGCGATTTGGGGTCAATTGGGTGTACGCGATGATGAAGCGGCGGCAAAAGCCGAGGCGGCAGGCATCGATGTGGTGATGAACCGAGCGCTGGTCGCTGAATATCCGCTGGTCTACCAGGCCAGTCATATTGCCCATCGCTCCCCCACCGTCGCCTGATTGCAAGCGGCACCGGCGATAATCGCGCTGCCTTGCGCGGTTAGCGCCGTCTTGGTGGGTTATCCGCGGGCCGGGTGTTCTCTTAGAGGGAATAATGCGGGACGAAGCGGATAAAGCCGTCCTGCAGGTTTTCCACCGGTTTGCAGTTCAGCACCGGGCAGGCAGGATTGTCGCGTGTCGGTACCGTGGCACGTTCGGCATACTCCCCTGGAGAACAGGAATTGGTGTTGCGAACGTAGCGATCGTAAAGCGCCATGCCCGGCACACGCTTCGAGGGATAGCGCAGCACGGCAGCCCCCTGATCTCTCAGGATTTGCCGGACATTTTCGCAGGCAAGCGTGGTTGAATTGTAACGCTCGATCGCCAGCGCACTGCTGCCCCATAAGGAAATGGCAACGCAAAAGCTCAACCGTATCATCGGGTTCATCAGAACATCTCCATCAAATACATTCGCCAATCCCTATAGCATGTCCTTGTCCCAAGCCCGCCGCACACTTTCTGGTGACATGCTGTATATCTCTTCGTTAACTGGGGCGGTTGTGCTTACGATCAAGACAGGGCGCAATTCCAGAGGATCACAGCAGCGTGCTTGGGAGAATGACATGCAGCATGACGTTTATGAGAGCGCTTATCTCAAGACCATTCTGGAAACGGTCAAGACCATTGCCCTGACCGGGGCCTCGCCCAATCCGGCGCGGCCAAGCCATGGGGTCATGCATTTCCTGCTGAACCAGGGCTACCGCGTCATTCCGGTCAATCCGGGGCAGGCGGGAAAGGACATTCTGGGGCAGACTGTTTTTGCTTCGCTTGCGGATATTCCTGAACCGGTCGACATGATCGATGTGTTCCGCGCTTCCGAATATCTACCCTCCGTGGTGGATGAAGCCTTGGGGCTCACGCATCTGCCAAAGGTGATCTGGGCTCAGCTTGGCGTGCGCGACGACCAGGCCGCCGCCCGCGCCGAGGCAGCCGGGATCAAGATGGTGATGAACCGCTGCCCGGCCATCGAATATCCCAGATTTTTTCAAGGCAAGCTGGACCAGGACAGGCATTAGGCGGATCGGGTAAGAGATCTATAGCCATCAAAAGTCTGTGCAATTCTCCAAAAAAGCCCGGACTTTCAAACAGGGCATGAGGTAGCGTTTCATCGGGATCGGTGTAATGCTCTGCCGCACTATTTCAGGGAGGATAACCATGGCAAACAACAATCCGGGCTTCGCGACACTGGCGGTGCATGCTGGTGCTCAGCCGGACCCGACGACCGGCGCACGTACGACGCCGATCTACCAGACGACCGCCTTTGTGTTTGAAAATACCGATCACGCCGCCGCCTTGTTTGGCCTCAAGCAATTCGGCAATATCTATACAAGGATCATGAACCCGACCCAGGGCGTGCTGGAAGAGCGAGTCGCTGCTTTGGAAGGCGGCACGGCGGCATTGGCGGTGGCATCGGGACATGCGGCGCAAATGCTGGTCTTTCACACCCTGATGCAGCTGGGGGATAATTTCGTTGCTGCCAAAAAGCTCTATGGCGGGTCGATCAACCAGTTCGGTCACTCCTTTCAGAATTTCGGCTGGCAGGTGCGCTGGGCCGATACCGACAATCCGGCAAGCTTTGAGGCGCAAATCGACGAGCGAACCAAGGCGATCTTCATCGAAAGCCTTGCCAATCCCGGTGGTACATTCGTCGATATTGCCACTATTGCCGATGTTGCGCGCCGCCACGGACTGCCGCTGATCGTCGATAATACCATGGCCAGCCCTTATCTGGTCCGGCCTTTGGAATACGGTGCCGATATCGTCGTGCATTCCGCCACCAAATTTCTCGGCGGCCATGGAAATTCCATGGGCGGCGTGATCGTTGACGGCGGCACGTTCGACTGGTCGCAATCGGACAAGTTTCCGAGCCTGTCACAGCCGCGCAGCGAATATGGCGATGTGGTTCTGCATGACGCCTTCGGCAATATGGCGTTTGCCATTGCCTGCCGGGTGCTCGGTCTGCGCGACCTTGGACCGGCGATTGCGCCAATGAATGCCTTCCTCATCCTGACCGGCATTGAAACCTTGCCGCTGCGCATGCAGCGTCACTGCGACAACGCCTTGAAGGTCGCGCATTGGCTGAAGGCCCATGCGAAAGTCTCCTGGGTGCATTATGCGGGCCTGCCGGATGATCCGAACCATGCGCTGCAACAGCGCTACGCACCGAAAGGAGCTGGCGCCGTTTTCACCTTCGGGCTGAAGGGTGGCTATGAGGCGGGCAAGGCGCTGGTGGAGGGATTGCAGCTGTTTTCCCATCTTGCCAATATCGGCGATACCCGCTCGCTGGTCATTCATCCCGCCTCGACCACCCATGCCCAATTGACCCCGGAGCAGCAGGTGGCGGCAGGTGCAGGGCCGGAGGTCGTGCGCCTGTCCATCGGTATCGAGGACCCCGACGATATCATTGCGGATCTTCAACAGGCTTTATCGAAGCTTTGATTGGGGCTTGCTGACTGCGTTTGCGGTGAGAGGATTTCAGCGTTTCCATGGAAACGCTGAAATCCTCTATATCCCGCTCGGCCTCTTCGCTCTCAGGGTAATCCTGGTCAGTTCTGACGGCACGCCGAGCCTGAGCGCAAAGCCGGGCCAGAGTGCTGTGCCATTGTTGACATAGAGCGTCATGCCACCGATGACATAACGGCCCGAAACAAAGCCGTTATTGGCGCGGGCGACCATGCGATCAAGGCCCAGAACCATGCCACCATGCGTATGACCCGACAGTTGAAGGGCAACCCCTGAAGCGGCGGCCTTGGCAGCCGACATCGGCTGATGATCGAGGAGAATGATCGGCGCATCTGCGGGCGTTCCCTGGAGTGCCGCTGCGAGGTTGGGCGCCGGTGCTCCGTGCGCCGAGGCGGAGCGATCCGTCACGCCTGCCAAGGCGATTTTGGCGTCGCCTCTGGTCAGCACAGTATGGGCGTTCGGGAGCATGGTCATCTTCAACGTGGCGAGATGGGCCATCCAGTTCTGGTAACTGAAGAAGTATTCGTGATTGCCGGGAATGGCATAGACGCCATCGCGCGCCCGCAAGTTTGCAAGCGGTGCGACATCATCCCGCCGGCTCGCAACGTCACCGTCGATAAAGTCTCCGGTGATGACGATGAGGTCGGCATTGAGTTCGTTGGTTTTCGATACGACTTCCTCGGTCCAGCGGGCAGGGAACAGGCGGCTGATGTGGAGGTCGGTCAGTTGCACGAGGCGGTAGCCGTCAAACGCCGGTGGTAGGCCTGCAATTGGAATTTCGATGTCCTTTAGCGGCGGTACCCTGATCGCTTGGCTGACCGCGTATGCGGAAAGGCACAGCGCCACGCCTCCAAGGGCATAGCGCAGACTGGCCGGAATCGATGGGAAATTGCCTTTGAACAGCATGATCGCAACGGAAATAACGTCCAGCACGATCTGGAACACGGCGAGCAGGATGATCGCACCAAACAGGAGATTGAACGCGATGATCAGCGGACGGGGAAACTCGGGCGAAAACACCGAACCGGACGAGAGGCGGCTGAAGAAATGATATTGCGAGGCGATCAACAGGAGAACTGCCAGCGCCACCTTCGCCGACCAGATCCAGGGCAAGGGCTGGATGAAGCGGATGGCGACGATCAGCCAGGGAAGTCCAAATATCAGATGAAACATCAATTCTATTCTTTCGGGGTGTAGACGGGCAACGCGACCTGTTCCGTGTTGTTGTTTCCGGCTTCTTCATTGTCGAGATCGGGTGTCGCAGTATAAAGCGACTTGATTTGGTCAGGGTCTAGAATGTTGTTCGCACCAGTCCGTTAGACAAGAGCGCATCCACTACAACGGTGGAAACGCCAATCTGGATCTGTGGTGCTGCTGCATGATTCTTTAAACGGTCTACGGCTGAAAAAGAAAATCATGCAGCTTGCTGCCGTACAGATGCGGAAGTCGCTGTCTTGGTGGAGACATTTGGCGCAGCCAAGTCTATTCTCCAATCAAATCAGCATTGCCGACAATCGGTGGCATTGATGAACCCCATTTAATGGATGTGCGAGACAGAGATCATGATCACATCGCTTCATTTCGATTTATCCGCCGTTCAGCCGGAAGAGGGCGCTCCCGCGCCGGACCGGCTGGTCGTCGGAGATCCGCGCTTCCTGACCTGGAGTATCGATGAGCCCGGTCAAGGGCTCTATGCCGGGGTCTGGCAATCCACGCCCGGCACGTGGCGAATCGTCTATGACGAATGGGAATATTTTTCCGTTTTGGAAGGCTATTCCATCGTCACGGAAGACGGCGGGGAGCCGATGCATCTGCGCAAGGGTGACAGGATGATTCTTCGTCCCGGCTTCACGGGCCTATGGGAAGTGGTGGAAACCACAATGAAGGATTACGTCGTTCGGTTTTGAGGCGGCTGCCGCTACCAGACGAGATCGAGCTTTTCCAACCCGTGGAAATGATAGAGGTCCTTGACTTTTGGGGTCCCTGCCAACGCCAGACCCGGCAGGCGCTGGAACAGCAACGGCAGCACCAATGACAGTTCCAGCCGGGCGAGGGGCGCGCCGATGCAGAAATGAATGCCGGCGCCGAAAGAAAGGTTGGCGCCATCATTGCGCTGCGGCTTGAAGGTGAGAGGATCTGGAAATTTGCGTGGGTCGAGATTGGCCGCGGCCAGGATCAGACCGATCTTATCGCCTTGGCTGAAGGAGACACCGTCGATCTCGCAGGGCTCCAGGCAGTAGCGCTGGAAAATATGCACCGGCGCGCAGATCCGCAGACATTCCTCGACCGTGCGTTCCGTGGCGGCTGTATCGCCAAACAACCCCTTTGGGTCCAGCCCGCTCTCTAGGATGATCCGCACCGCATTGCCGATCTGGTGGACGGTTGCTTCATGTCCGGCATTGAGCAGCACCACGGTCGTCGAGATCAACTCGTCATCGGTGAGATACTGGCCCTTATGCTCGGTATGGATCATGTGGCTGAGCAGGTCGTCACGCGGCTCGCTGCGGCGCTCGGTAATGACACCGCGCAAATAATCGGAAAACTCCCGGGCAGCGCGCTCGGCGGCATCCTCATGGGCGCGGGTGCGGTTGAAAACATACATGCCGACATAATCATGGCTCCACGCCAGCAATTGCGGCCCCATTTCGTCGGGAATGCCGATCATCCGGGCAATCATCGTCACCGGAATGATTTCGGCGAAGGAAGACAGCAATTCCGTTTTGCCTTGCGCTTCGAAATCATCGATCAACGTATTGGCGAGCGCGAGAATATCCGGCGTCATTTTCTCGACATGGCGGGACACGAACGCACGGTTAACCAGCGTCCGCAGCCGTGTATGCTCCGGCGGCTCCAGTTCCAGCAGCGACCAGGCCTCTGCGGCATCGAAGGCTCTCGTATGGGCGGCAGGCTCCGGCCAGCCGAGTTCTTCGCGGCTGGCGATCTGCAGGATCTGCCGGCCGAACCGCTTGTCGCGCAGCAAACCATTGACCAGGTCGTAACCGGTGAAAAACCATTGCTGCTGCTCACGCCAGAAAAATGTCGGCGCCTGCGCATGTAGCATGGCATAGACCGCATTCGGGGCTTCGAAAAAACCGGGATGGCCAGTGTCGAGACTGACCGATCTCTGGTGGGGATCGAGGGAAAAAAACGAGGAATGCGGCATGATCGGTTCGCGGATTCTTTCTTGACGAGGCTGAAAGAGCCTCCTCATTCGAGATGTTGCTGTGTCGAACGCTGGCTGAGACGGCGCAGGGCTGCGACCTGACGGTCTGCCTCATTGTCGATTGCCGCCGGTGTGCCGCGTTCCTCGTTGGGCGTCAGGCAAAAAACGCTTTCGCCACGCGCCACGGCAGTTCTGTTACGACCATCTGCTTTGGCCGTATAGAGGCCGTGATCGGCCTGACGCATGGCTGTATCGAAGTCGAAGGCCTCGACGGAGGCCGCAGAGAGGCCAATGCTGGTGGTCAGCCTGACAACGCCCTGTTCTGTGGTGATGGGGGTCGAGGCAATCATGTAGCGGATCCGCTCGGCAACGCCGGCAGCTTGGCGCAGGTCCGCAACAGGCATGACGGCGCAGAATTCCTCGCCCCCGGAGCGGGCGAAAATCGCGCCACTGCCAAGTGCGCTACCTGTCATCTGCGCGAAGTTGGACAAGACCGTATCGCCGGCCTGATGGCCGAATGTATCATTGATATGTTTGAAATAATCGAGATCGAACACAAGAAGGGCCAGAAACCGGTCTCTGGCGACAGTGTGTTTCAGTTCACCTACGGTCTCGATCAGGCCACGCCGGTTCAGTACGCCGGTGAGGGGATCGGTGCGCGACAATTGCTTCAGTTCCCGTTCGTTCCGATCCATGACGATCCGGGCCAGAAGCACCATGGCCGAGACCAGGCAGACAATGACGAACAGGCCGATATAGTCGCTGAGGGCAACCTCATGTTGGCCTTCCGGCATGCCGATCAGGCTGGCGGAACCGATCACCGCACATGACAGCGCTTGCAGCGTCCACAAGGCCGCAAGCATCCGACGATATTTCCGTGCCGTCATACGCGACGTCATGGCCGTGACCGCGAGCATCACGAAGCAAAGCATGCTGGCAAATTGATGGGTCGCCAGACGATAGGCGTAGGTATCCCGTATGACCGGATGGATCAGGACGAGGCCCCAGAGCAGCAGCGGTGCCGCGATCCACCAGCCGGGTTTGCGCCCGTCAAACAGCCGCAGCGCGCAGATCCAGAAACAGAAGCCGCACAGCACGATGGCGTTGCCGCCGTAAATTGCCAGCGGCAGCGGTAGGTCGTTGCGAAGCGCGATCAGCATTGCGCCAATGCCGTGACAGGCAAACCCGATGGCCATGTAACAATAATAGCGATGCTGTGGCGCGCGCAGCCATATGGTGATCAGCAGGACCGCCAGCGTGATCGCCTGGGTCCCCCACATCAAAAAAGCTGTCTTGATGTCGAGCAAGGCGGTCGGCCCTCGTCATTCTCTGGTTTTATGCTTCCGAATGAAAGCCGGGATGATCTATCGGTGATCATAATCGATTTTTTCTTTTGGTTGCAAATTCCGATTGGACCTATCACGCCCTATTCACCATGTTGTCGATTTTCTGTGTATGGCTTGGCCGGGCAAGCCACCGCCCATGGGGCGCTTTGGGTAAAACAGCGAGAATGCGAGAACCAATCCATGCAAGCGATTAAGGATATCGTGTGCTCGCGTCTTGAAGTGTTGGGGGCGAACACTCTATGTAGGGATTGACAGCATTTGAATTGATTCCCTCAGCCCGGATCGGCATCGGGCCTGACAGGCTTCGGGAATGGGTTGAAAAGGACGGACATGAGAAATCCAGTTGATACCGCCATGGCTCTGGTGCCTATGGTTGTGGAGCAGACCAATCGCGGCGAACGGTCCTACGACATCTACTCGCGTCTGTTGAAGGAGCGCATCATTTTCCTGACCGGACCGGTCGAGGATCATATGGCGTCGCTTGTCTGCGCCCAGCTGCTGTTTCTGGAAGCGGAAAATCCGAAGAAGGAAATCGCGATCTACATCAATTCTCCCGGCGGCGTCGTGACTGCCGGCATGGCGATCTACGATACGATGCAGTTCATCCGTCCGGCCGTCTCGACGCTGTGCGTCGGCCAGGCCGCCTCGATGGGATCGCTGCTTCTGGCGGCCGGCGAAAAGGGCATGCGCTTTGCGACCCCCAACGCTCGCATCATGGTGCATCAGCCGTCCGGCGGTTTCCAGGGGCAGGCCTCCGACATCGAGCGTCATGCCCGCGACATCATCAAGATGAAGCGTCGCCTGAACGAGGTGTATGTCAAGCACACCGGCCGTACGCTGGAAGAAGTCGAGCACACGCTCGACCGCGACCACTTCATGGAATCCACGGAAGCCAAGGATTGGGGTCTGATCGACAAGATCCTGACGACGCGCTCCGAAATCGAAGGGGTAACGCCTTCTTGATGTCTTTTGGCGGTGGGCTTTCGATGGAAACGCAAGGCCGGATCCATCCAGGGGGTTTAAACTGCCGCCGAAAGCGCTAATAGTTATTAAGGCTATGTTGAGCTTTTATGACATAGCCTGAATATTCTCAGAGGTTCTCGTTGCCGTCAGCTCATGAATGTGACTTTTGAGAGCTGAATAGTACCTCTGAACCGAATTTCGCCCGGATGGTCGGGCGTGCGGTATCGGGCGACATGACTAGACCGCGAGCCGGTAAATGGCGGTGCGGCGTGCTGGAAGGAAAAAGTTATGAGCAAGGTCAGCGGAAGCAACGGCGGTGACTCGAAGAATACCCTGTATTGTTCGTTCTGCGGCAAGAGCCAGCACGAGGTCCGGAAACTGATTGCCGGCCCGACGGTTTTCATCTGCGATGAATGCGTCGAACTCTGCATGGATATCATCCGCGAGGAAAACAAGAGTTCGATGGTCAAGTCGCGCGATGGCGTGCCGACACCGCAGGACATCATCAAGATCCTCGACGAATATGTGATCGGCCAGAGACAGGCCAAGAAGATCCTGTCCGTCGCTGTCCATAATCATTACAAGCGCCTGTCGCATGCCTCCAAGGGCGGCGATGTGGAGCTGGCGAAGTCGAACATCCTGCTGGTCGGGCCAACCGGTTGCGGCAAGACCTATCTTGCCCAGACGCTGGCGCGCATCATCGATGTGCCTTTCACCATGGCGGATGCGACAACGCTGACGGAAGCCGGCTATGTCGGTGAAGACGTTGAAAACATCATCCTGAAGCTGCTGCAATCGGCTGATTACAATGTCGAGCGCGCCCAGCGCGGTATCGTCTATATCGATGAAGTCGACAAGATCAGCCGCAAGTCCGACAACCCGTCGATTACCCGCGACGTGTCTGGCGAAGGCGTGCAGCAGGCGCTGTTGAAGATCATGGAAGGCACTGTTGCTTCGGTTCCTCCTCAGGGTGGCCGCAAGCATCCGCAGCAGGAATTCCTGCAGGTTGATACGACCAATATCCTGTTCATCTGCGGCGGTGCTTTTGCCGGTCTCGACAAGATCATCTCGGCTCGTGGCGAAAAGACCTCGATCGGCTTCGGCGCGACGGTTGTGTCGCCGGAAGATCGCCGCGTCGGCGAAGTGCTGCGCGAACTGGAGCCGGAAGATCTGGTCAAGTTCGGCCTGATCCCGGAATTCATCGGTCGTCTGCCGGTTCTGGCGACGCTGGAAGACCTGGACGAGGACGCGCTGATCCAGATCCTGTCCGAGCCAAAGAATGCACTGGTCAAGCAGTATCAGCGCCTGTTCGAAATGGAGGACGTCGAATTGTCCTTCCACGAGGACGCGCTGCGCGAAATCGCCCGCAAGGCGATTACCCGCAAGACCGGCGCTCGTGGCCTGCGTTCGATCATGGAAAAGATCCTGCTCGACACGATGTTCGAACTGCCTGAGCTTGAAGGTGTGCGCGAAGTGGTGATTTCCGATGAAGTGGTGCGCGGTGCCGCCCGTCCGCTCTACATCTATGCGGATCGCCAGGAAGAAAAGGCCAACGCTTCGGCGTGACCCTCCGCAAATCTCTGAACAGCTTTGAAGCCCGCCATGTGCGGGCTTTGGCGTTTCTACGGGGTGGGGCCGTATCGGTGCTTGGATCTATGTTTCTTGTCGGTTGTCTTTTCGGGAAAACCGGGTCCCACTTTTCCCTGCCAAACTCTAAGTCGTTTGCAGGGCGTTTTTGAATAGTTTATGACTATCACAAGGTGCTTCGCGCGATGTGACAGATTCGGTCGAAGGCAGGTTTGCCCCAGGCGAGTGTTTGATCTCTTCGGATGCTGGAATGCCTGGCGCGCGCATCAGGGTAGGGCGGCTTCGGTCGCAGTGGTTGGGCAGTGCCGGTGCGTTTTGTTGTTGCTTGCTGTCGCGTCAATCAACCGTTTGTATTGTGTTTCCGCACGATGGGCTCGACCCGGATAGGTCTGAGCCGGAATATCATGCAACAGGCCCCAAGCTGTTACGCCACGGTGGTGGCTGAGCGCTGAAAGGCTTGAATTTTAGATCTTGGGTCTCCACTTTAACCGGTGAGACAGGACCATGTCCCCCGCGGCTTTTGAGCGCGGATTTGGGTCCCGGCAACGGGACGATGAAAGGAACTGGAATGACTAAAGTGACCTCTGTCACCGGCGAAACCAATACCTATCCGGTATTGCCGCTGCGTGACATCGTGGTGTTCCCGCACATGATCGTGCCGCTCTTTGTAGGGCGCGAGAAGTCTATTCGTGCCCTCGAAGAAGTCATGGGCTCCGACAAGCAGATCATGCTGGCCACCCAGATCAATGCAAGCGATGACGATCCATCGGCCGATGCCATCTATGAGGTCGGCACGGTCGCCAATGTCTTGCAGCTTTTGAAATTGCCTGACGGCACCGTCAAAGTGCTGATCGAAGGCAAGGCGCGCGCCCGGATCTCTGGCTATACCGGACGTGAGGACTTCTACGAGGCCCATGCCGATCTGTTGCCTGAACCCGCCGAAGATCCGGTTGAAGTCGAGGCTTTGAGCCGGTCTGTGGTGTCGGAGTTTGAAAATTACGTCAAGCTGAACAAGAAGATCTCGCCGGAAGTGGTGGGGGCTGCCAGCCAGATCGAAGACTATTCGAAACTGGCCGACACGGTTGCCTCGCATCTGTCGATCAAGATCACCGAAAAGCAGGAAATGCTGGAAACGGTGAGTATCAAGACACGGCTTGAAAAGGCGCTTGGCTTCATGGAGGGCGAAATTTCCGTTCTCCAAGTGGAGAAGCGTATTCGCTCGCGCGTCAAGCGCCAGATGGAAAAGACCCAGCGCGAATATTACCTGAACGAGCAGATGAAGGCGATCCAGAAGGAACTCGGCGACGGCGAGGAAGGCCGCGACGAGATGGCCGAACTGGAAGAGCGCATTGCCAAGACCAAACTGTCCAAAGAAGCCAAGGACAAGGCCGATGCGGAGCTGAAAAAGCTCAAGCATATGAGCCCGATGTCGGCGGAAGCCACTGTCGTGCGTAACTACCTCGACTGGCTGCTCGGTCTGCCCTGGAACAAGAAGTCCAAGGTGCGGATCGACCTCAACGCGGCTGAAAAAATCCTCGACGAGGATCATTTCGGTCTCGACAAGGTCAAGGAACGGATCGTCGAATATCTGGCTGTGCAGGCGCGTGCCACCAAGCTCAAGGGGCCAATCCTGTGCCTCGTCGGTCCTCCGGGCGTTGGCAAGACGTCGCTCGCCCGCTCGATTGCCAAGGCTACAGGACGCGAATATGTCCGTATGGCGCTGGGCGGCGTGCGTGATGAGGCCGAGATCCGCGGTCACCGCCGGACCTATATTGGCTCCATGCCCGGCAAGGTCGTGCAGTCGATGAAGAAGGCCAAACGGTCCAACCCGCTGTTCCTGCTCGACGAAATCGACAAGATGGGCCAGGATTTCCGTGGCGATCCGTCTTCGGCTCTGCTCGAGGTGCTGGATCCGGAACAGAACGCAACCTTCATGGACCATTACCTGGAGGTCGAATACGATCTGTCCAACGTGATGTTCATTACGACCGCCAATACGCTGAATATTCCCGGCCCGCTGATGGACCGCATGGAAATCATCCGGATCGCCGGTTACACCGAGGATGAAAAGCTCCAGATCGCCAAGCGGCATCTTCTGCCCAAGGCGATCAAGGAGCATGCGCTGCGTCCGGAAGAGTTCTCGCTGGCGGATGATGCGATCGTCTCGATCATCCAGCAATATACCCGCGAGGCCGGTGTGCGCAGTCTCGAGCGTGAATTGATGAAGGTCGCCCGCAAGGCCGTGACTGAAATCATCAAGGGTAAGTCGACCTCTGTTGCGGTTACGGCGGCTAGCATCAACGATTATCTCGGCGTTCCGCGTTATCGTCATGGTGAGGCCGAGGGCGAGGATCAGGTCGGTATCGTCACCGGTCTTGCCTGGACGGAAGTAGGCGGCGAATTGCTGACCATTGAAGGCGTGATGATGCCGGGCAAGGGCCGCATGACGGTAACTGGCAATCTGAAGGAAGTGATGAAGGAATCGATTTCGGCGGCGGCATCCTATGTCCGCTCGCGCGCCGTCGATTTCGGCATCGAACCACCGCGCTTTGATAAGTCGGACATTCACGTCCACGTGCCGGAAGGTGCGACGCCTAAGGACGGTCCGTCGGCTGGCGTGGCAATGGCAACCGCCATCGTCTCGATCATGACGGGCATTCCGGTCAACAAGGATGTGGCGATGACGGGTGAAATCACCCTGCGCGGTCGCGTCTTGCCAATTGGCGGGTTGAAGGAAAAGCTGCTGGCAGCACTTCGCGGCGGCATCAAGAAGGTTCTGATCCCGGAAGAAAACGCCAAGGACCTGGCGGATATTCCAGACAATGTGAAGAACAATCTTGAGATCGTCCCGGTCGCCCGGATGGGTGAAGTGATTGCCCATGCGCTGGTGCGCATACCAGAGCCGATCGAGTGGGATGGCACGGTGGAAACGCCTGCTGTCGGCACGGTCGAAGGTGTCGATGATTCAGGCGCAACCGTGGCGCACTGAGCCGTCTTTGCCACGATCCTGCCCAATTGGCGGAAAAACTTCGAAAAGGCTGGCCTTCGGGCCAGCCTTTTTTGTGCAAACATCACCAGAAGCCTTGTTTTTCAGGCGATTGCGGTGCTTTTGGCTTGCGACGGGCATGGGCATGAGTATTGTCCGCCCGACTTGGAATTTTTGAGTCATGCCGGAGGCCATCGAAAATGGCGGTCGGTATTCCTTTGTGATCCTCTCGGGCGCCTGGCGCTTTGCGGTGGTCGCGGTTCCTCGATGCGGGGATGCGTTAGCATCTTCGCCGCTTTGATATTCATGTCATACAGAAAGGGTGGAAACATGAACAAGTCCGAACTCGTAAACGCAGTTGCCGATAAGGCCGGTCTCAGCAAGGCCGACGCAGCTTCCGCCGTGGACGCCGTCTTCGACACCGTCCAGGCGGAATTGAAGAATGGTGGCGACATTCGCCTCGCCGGTTTTGGCGCCTTCACGGTTTCCCATCGCGAAGCCTCGAAGGGCCGCAATCCTTCGACCGGCGCGGAAGTCGATATTCCTGCCCGTAACGTTCCGAAGTTCACGGCCGGCAAGGGCCTGAAGGACGCTGTTAACAGCTGATCCTGCTAGAGTTTGTCAGGGAAAAGTGGAAACCGGTTTTCCCGAAAAGACAAACGAAAACAAGAGTAGCTAGAGTCTGTCTGGTTCAATCTGAACCTGACAGACTCTAGCGGCAAACCTGCCAGTTCTATCGAAAACCCGGCTCTCAAGCCGGGTTTTTTGTCTTTTTGCAGGAAGGAGGCATCTCGTTGCCGTTTCACTGATCCAAGATGGTCGCTGCTTCGAAATAGCATTGAGTTCAATACAAATTGGCTGCCGCAAACGAGTTGCCAATGGTCCATCAGAGAGGCGCCCGTGGTCACGAAGAAAGCCAATCTCCCGACCAAGCTCTGCGTGGCCTGTCAGAGGCCTTTCGCGTGGCGTAAAAAGTGGGCGCGCTGCTGGGAGGAGGTTCGCTTCTGTTCCGAGCGCTGCCGTAACCGCAGGGCATCGTTCCGAAAATTGGAGATGGCCCGTTCGAGAGTGTCGCACACCTCATGAAGCCGCTGTCGAACCTGACTTTGCTATTTTATGCGCTTCCGGCCCTGCCTTTGGCAGCCATTGCTCTGCCGCTCTATATCATCGTGCCGTCCGTCTATGCCGGGCGGTTCGGTATTGCTCTGTCGGCCATTGGGGCCGCTTTGCTGGCCATTCGCTGTCTGGATGCGATCACCGATCCGCTGATGGGTTGGCTTGCGGACCGCATTCCCGGTCGGTATGGCCGCCGCCGCCTGTTCTTTCTATTGTCGCTGCCGCTGACGGCGCTCTCCGCTTACATGCTGTTCAGCCCGCCGGAAGGGGCAGGGCTTGCGCATCTGGTGGTTTGGGGCTGTCTTTTGTCGATTGGCAGTACCTGGACAAGCCTGCCCTATACCGCTTGGGGGGCCGAGCTGGAGACCTCCTACGACGGGCGGGTCAGGCTTTCAGCCTGGCGTGAGGGTACGACGCTGCTCGGCACGCTTCTCGCCATCTCGCTGCCTTTCCTGGGGCAGGCATCCACGGCAGGCGCCCAGCCGGACCTGAATGCGATTGCTGTTATGGTGGCGGTGCTATTGCCAATTTTTGGTGCCATTGCGGTATGGCGCGTGGCGGAACCGGTGGATTTTTCGAAGACCCGGCTTTCCCTGCAGAAGGGTCTGGGCTTCCTGCTGGCCAATAGCGCCTTTCTGCGGCTGGCCATGGCTTTCCTGATGAATTCTCTGGCCAATGCCATTCCCGCTTCGCTGTTTCTCTATTTCGTCGCGGCGCGGCTGGAGGCGCCTGAACTTCAGGGGCCTTTGCTGTTTGCTTATTTTCTTTCGGCGGTCGCTGGCGTGCCGCTTGCGGTTTTCGTGGCGCGGCGGCTGGGCAAGCACCGGGCCTGGTGCTGGGCCATGCTGCTCAGCTGCGCGATATTTGCCTTGGGTGGCCTGCTGGGGCCGGGGGATGCCTGGCTGTTTCTCGGCATCTGCGTGGTGACCGGCGTCTTGCTCGGCTTCGATCTGGCGCTGCCGCCCGCCATCCAGGCCGACGTAATCGATCAGGACACATTGGCGTCAGGCGAACAACGGTCCGGGCTCTATTTCGCCGCCTGGAGTTTCGTCACCAAGCTGGCCTTGGCGCTTTCTTCCGGTATTGTCTTTCCATTGCTGGCTTTAGCAGGCTTCCAGCCGGAAGGCGGCGCTCAAAGCGGGCAGGCGCTTTACGCCTTGTCGGCGCTTTATGCTTTCTTGCCGATCCTGTTCAAGCTGCTCGCCATCGCTCTTATGTGGCGGTTTTCCATCGACAGCACGCACCAGCAAGCCACTCGACAGAAAATCGAGCAGCGCCAGAGGGATATAGCAAACCCATGATGATCAGGTCTGTGGTGTCGTGGATGGCTTGGGCAGGGCGCGACCGTCCTGATAGATGCGCCGCAGGAAAGACAGCAGCTGGGCAAGCTCGTCTTTCGAAAACCGCTCGGTAAAACGGGCTTCATGGCCATGGCGAAGCTCTTTTGCCGCAGCCAGAACACGCTGGCCTTCCTCGGTCACGAAGAGTTCCTGGCGTCGGCGATCCACCTGGGAAGGCCGGCGCTCGACGGCGCCCCGACCTTCGAGCTTGTTGATCAGCGCCATCATGGTCGCCTTGTCCATTCTCAGGCTTTGGGCAAGATCGATCTGGCTGGCCCCGGCATTGTTGTCGATCAATTCCAGTACGGCAAATTGCTTCGGGGTTAAGGCCAGCCCCGACATGGTCGCCTGAAAATCCTGAAACACCGCGACATTGGCCAATCGCAAATGAAAGCCAAGGACTTTTTCCAGGTCGCCGAAGGCCACAGTTCCGGAAAATTCCGGGGTTTCGAAATCGTCAGTCGCCTGTTCCGGTCCGTCCATGCGCTCAATCCATGTTCGATAATGCCTTCAGGTTGAGGATGCGTAGCATCTCCAGCCTGATAAGATACGGCTCACTCCGGTGATAAACCCATAAGCCCAAAAGGCAAAGCGCCATATTTGACCTATGCATCGCGCAGATTTCGCTTGTGCTGCCAGAAAGACAATATAATATGTACTACATACTAAATGGCCGTCGGGAGAACGGGCCAGGGAGGATATATGTCGCACTATGGTGGCGCAGGTTTGCGCGATACGTCTGCTTTTGCCGGCATGGTTGCCGAGGATCCGGTTCGATTCCGCGCCAATAACGGTCCTGATCGGCCAGCCGTCATGGAGCTTGCGACCGGGCAAACACTGACATTTTCCGAGTTCGATACGCTGATCGGGCGATGCGCCGCTCATCTTGATGATGTGATTGCGAGCGCAGGGACGGGGCAGGACAGCCCAGCCCGTATTGCCTATCTCGGACGCAATTCCACTGCCCAATTTGCGGTTTGTTTTGCCTGCCAGCGTATCGGTGCGATCTTCGTGCCCTTGAACTGGCGCTTGAGCGCCCGGGAAATTTCGTTGATTCTTGCTGACTGCGAACCGGCGCTTTTGCTTTACGATGCGGAATTTGCCGAAACCGGTATCAGTTTCGAAGTCGAAAGCCTTGTTGTGACCGGCAAGGGAGGCTTTCTGGACAAGGCCTCGGCATTGGAGCCAATCACACCCCGTTCTTCATCTGCCGACCGTACTTGCGTGATTCTCTACACATCCGGGACGACAGGCGTGCCAAAGGGCGTACTGCTCAATGCCCGCAATCTGTTTTTCTCCGCCTTGAATTTTGCTTTCGTCGGTGAGGTGACGCCGGAGTCGGTCGTGCTTTGCGACTTGCCGTTTTTCCACACGATCGGTTTGGTGGCTCTGGCGCGCACCGCAATGGTGATGGGCGCCCGGCTGGTCATTTCTGATCGCTTCATCGCCGAACGAACGATTGCCACCATGGCGGATGCCCAAATCGGCGTGAGCCATTATTGTGGTGTGCCGCAAATGGCCAGTACGTTGCGGAGCTCGCCGAATTGGAACCCGGCTGCATTGCAGGGTTTGAAGGCGATCTTTCTGGGTGGTGCGCCTTTGCCACCGGTGCTGATCGAGCGTTTTCTCGATGACGGCATTGCGCTGGTCAATGGCTACGGGATGAGCGAAACCGGCACGGCCTATCATATGCCGCTCGACCGGCAACTCATCGCCCGTCATCCAGGCAGTATCGGTTTTGCCGCCCCACTGCTTGAAACCCGGGTTGTTGATTTCGATGGCGCCGATGTCACCAATGGCGGGGTCGGTGAAATCTGGCTACGAGGACCGAGCGTCACCGAGGGCTATTGGAACCGTCCGGACCTGACCGAGGCAGCCTTCACCGATGGCTGGTTTCGCAGCGGCGATATGGCGCGGGTCCAGGACGGCGTCGTCTATCTCGCAGACCGCCTGAAGGACATGTATATCAGCGGGGGCGAAAATGTTTACCCGGCTGAGGTCGAGGCGGCGATTGCCGCCCATCCCGGCGTTGCCGATGTTGCGGTCATGGGTCTTGCCCATGCCGAATGGGGCGAAGTTGGCCTGGCGCTGGTCGTCGCTGGCGACGGTAGCTTACGTGATCACGACATCCTACGCCATTGCGCGGATCGGCTTGCCAGCTTCAAACGGCCCAAGCACGTTGTGTTTGTGGATACCATTCCTCGCTCCGCTTCCGGCAAGGTGCAGAAGCACATTTTGCGCGAAGCCTACACTCACCTTTCATCCAGCTCGACATCGGCGTCCGGACAGCCCGGCGCATAAGGAGACATACTATGACAGTTGCAGAAAAATCCGACGCAGACACCGTACTGGTCGACATTGAAGACCGAATCGCCTTCGTGACCTTCAACCGGCCTGAAAAACGCAATGCGATGAACCCGGCGCTGAATATCCGCATGGCGGAAATCCTTGATGAGCTGGAAGCTGACGACCGTTGCGGTGTGCTGGTGTTGCGCGGGGCAGGAACCTCATGGTCTGCCGGCATGGATCTTCAGCAATATTTCCGCGACAATGACGACAAGCCTCGCCACGCAACACTGAAAAGCCGCCGCCAGTCGGGCGGGTGGTGGCAGCGCCTGACTTATTTTGAAAAGCCGACCATCGCTATGGTCAATGGCTGGTGCTTCGGCGGTGCCTTCAATCCGCTGGTGGCCTGCGATCTGGCGATTGCCGCCAATGAAGCCACTTTTGGACTCTCGGAAATCAACTGGGGCATCCTGCCGGGTGGCAATGTGACTCGCGCTGTCGCTGAAGTGATGAATCACCGTGATTCGCTGTATTACATCATGACCGGCGAGCCCTTCGGTGGTGAGAAGGCCCGGGATATGGGCCTGGTCAACGAATCGGTGCCACTGGAAGAGTTGGAAACCCGCGTCCGCAAACTCTGCGCCAGTCTGCTCGAAAAAAATCCTGTGACAATGAAAGCCGCCAAGGACACGTTCAAGCGCGTCCGCAACATGCCCTGGGAACTGGCCGACGACTATATCTATGCGAAGCTGGAGCAAATGCTGCTGCTGGACAAGACCCGGGGCCGTGACGAGGGCCTGAAGCAATTCCTGGATGACAAGACCTATCGCCCTGGGCTTGGCGCTTACAAACGGAAATAAACTTCCGAACGATCAATAATTCTTAGGTATGAAAGACCCGCAGAACCACTGGCGGGTCTTTTTTTGCCAATTGGGGAAGCGATCACTAGGCTGTAGTGACAAATTAACGACTGGGATTCCCTTTCCGTCGCAAATCAGATTCAACGCTAACTTTTGGAGGTTTAGCGATGGATGGTGAGGTTCTCCGAGATGACCAGTGGGAGCGTTTGAAACCGTTTGTTCCCGGCGGTCGTAAAGGTAAACGCGGCCCACGCAGCGACGGTCGGCGGTTCTTTGATGCGATTTTATGGCTTGCCCGGTCTGGAGCCCGCTGGCGAGATCTGCCGGAAGACCGCTTCGGCTCTTATCAGGCAGTCAAACGGCGTTACTATCGTTGGATCGAGCAGGGCATTTTCGACGAGATTTTCGAGGCCGTCGCTGCGGACCCGGATTTGGAGTGGCTGTCCATCGACGCCACTGTGATCCGGGCTCAGGCGCAAGCCGCTGGCGGACGCCGAAAAAGGGGGGACCGCAAGCCCAGGCTCTCGGTCGCTCCAGAGGTGGATTTGGCTGCAAAATCCATGCGGTCGTTGATGCGCTAGGGTTGCCGGTTCGTTTTCAACTCGGGCCCGGACAGCAAAATGACATGGCTCCAGCCTGCGACCTCGTTCGGGGACTGCCAGCTCAAAAGGTGCTTGCAGACCGTGCCTATGATGCCGATCATCTGCACGATGTCATTCTCGAACAAGGCGGTGAACCGGTCATTCCGCCGCGACGGCATCGCAAGTACCAGCATGCCTATGATCGCATCGCTTACAGGCAGAGATGGGGTATTGAGAGCTTCTTTGCCAAGCTCAAGCAGTGGCGGCGTATCGCCACGCGATATGACAAACTCGCCGCCAACTTTCTCGGGTTCATTAAGCTCGCCAGCATAATGCTATGGATCAATTGATTAAATTGTCACTACAGCCTAGAACGAAACACAGCTCCGCGCTGATGGCATACACTGTTCAATTCTGGACTATAAAAGGAAAAATGGTGGGCGATGAGAGACTCGAACTCCCGACATCCTCGGTGTAAACGAGGCGCTCTACCAACTGAGCTAATCGCCCTTCGCGTCATCGGGTCGTGCCCGCCGCGTCGGTGGCTGTGATCTATTCGGTCGTTGAAAAAACCGCAAGAGGGTTTTTTGCTTTTTTTGATTTTTTTACGACGGCAAGATGACGGCTGGATCAAAAACCCTGCAGTTCCGGGCTTGTCGCTTCCTTTCGAAAAGGGGAGGCCGCCTTCGGTATTCTGCTATAGGGCGTGCGCTATGGCCTCGTTCTCAACAGGGCGCGGTTTTCTCTTGTGGCACCCGGTCTGGATTGGCGGTGGGGATCGTGTGACATGCGCAGGATGGCCGAAGGGCCGCACCTGGCAGTCAATACGGTCGGCGTCGTTTGGTCGGTTTGTTCTCGCGGCCTGTTTCGATCCCTGTGCCTGTGCACAATCGCCGGTGTTTTCTGTCCATCAACAGCGAAAAATCATTCTGTCACGTTTTTGTTTTCAATGCTGCTTGACACCCACCAAGGAACCACTTAGTTAGCCGCTCATCGAACGGCACATGACGGTCGGTAAGCGGGGAAGCAAGCTTCCCACCAGGAAATTGCGGGTGTAGCTCAGTTGGTTAGAGTGCCGGCCTGTCACGCCGGAGGTCGCGGGTTCGAGCCCCGTCACTCGCGCCATCCTGGTACTAAAAGTGAATGGCTTTCCATTCAGATGCCTATGACAAGGCATCATCAATGCGCGGGTGTAGCTCAGTCGGTTAGAGTGCCGGCCTGTCACGCCGGAGGTCGCGGGTTCGAGCCCCGTCACTCGCGCCATTTTTCCACCTCCTTAGTCCGTTGTATCTTTTGAACTGCAACGTACTATATACCAGCCTTCAATCTTGGTGTTAAAGTCTTTGTGTGCATGTGCGAAATGCGGTAAGCGCACTTGCGCACGGGCGCTGGCTGCGCTAACCAACAGCTCGTTGCAACAGTCTTTTTGGCTTGTCGGCGCACCGCCGTGAACGTCGCCCGGCGTTTTGACAAGCAAGGATGGATACGATGACTGAACTCCTCAGTTCCTACCTTCCGATCATGGTTTTCGTCGGAATTGCGATGGTTATCGGCATAGCCCTTCTGGTGACGCCGTTTGCCGTGGCATTCAAGGCGCCAGACTCGGAAAAGCTTTCTGCCTATGAATGCGGCTTCAATGCTTTTGATGATGCCCGCGTCAAATTCGATATTCGATTTTACCTCGTGTCGATTCTTTTTATCATCTTCGATCTCGAAGTTGCCTTCCTGTTTCCGTGGGCGGTTTCCTTCGGTGCGATCGGCTGGTTTGGTTTCTGGTCTATGATGGTGTTTCTCGGCGTGTTGACCATCGGATTTATCTATGAATGGAAGAAGGGAGCCCTGGAATGGGAGTGAGCCAAAGCGATCACCAGACCTTGGTTGCACCGCAGCCGAAGGGTATTCTGGACCCTGCCACCGGCAAGCCGGTTGGCAATGACAGCACGTTTTTCGGCGAGATCAATGATGAGCTGGCCGATAAAGGGTTTCTCGTCACTTCCACTCAGGCTTTGATTACCTGGGCGCGCACCGGATCTTTGATGTGGATGCAGTTCGGTCTGGCTTGTTGCGCCGTCGAAGGTCTGATGCAGGCCTCTGGCCCGCGTTACGACATGGAGCGTTTCGGCGTCGCACCGCGTGCATCTCCGCGCCAGTCGGACGTGATGATTGTCGCGGGAACCCTGACCAACAAGATGGCGCCCGCCTTGCGCAAGGTCTATGACCAGATGCCGGAGCCGCGCTATGTGATATCCATGGGTTCCTGTGCCAATGGCGGCGGTTACTATCACTATTCCTACTCCGTGGTTCGGGGTTGTGACCGGGTCGTGCCTGTCGACATATATGTGCCGGGCTGTCCCCCCACGGCAGAGGCGCTACTCTATGGCGTCCTGCTGCTTCAGAAGAAAATCCGCCGCACCGGCACGATCGAGCGCTAAGGCGAGGGACCGACAAGATGAGTGAAGCCCTGCAAGTGCTGGCATCCCACATCACCGAAAACAGCGGTGGTCTCGCTTTGTCGAGCACCGTTGCCTTTGGTGAACTGACGGTCACTACGACCGTCGAAAATATTTACGCGCTGGTGACTTTCCTGCGTGACGACGCCCGTTGCGGCTTCATCAATATCATCGACATCTGCGGTGTGGATTATCCCGAGCGTGTCGAGCGTTTCGAGGTGGTCTATCATTTCCTGGCACCGAAGCAGAATCAGCGCATCCGCGTCAAGCTTTCCACCAGCGAGGACAAACCGGTTCCGTCGATCTGTCCGTTGTTTCCAGGCGCCGACTGGTTTGAGCGCGAGGCCTGGGATCTCTATGGCGTGATGTTTACCGGTCATCCGGACCTGCGTCGTCTGCTGACCGATTACGGCTTTGAAGGCCATCCGCTGCGCAAGGATTTTCCGCTGACAGGCTTTGTTGAAGTCCGCTATGATGACACGGTCAAGCGGGTGGTTTATGAACCGGTTGAGTTGAAGCAGGAATTCCGTAGTTTCGACTTTCTCTCGCCTTGGGAAGGCACGGATTACGTGCTGCCCGGCGATGAAAAAGCCGCGAAGTAAGGGAACGGAAGGCGAGACCATGACTGAACATTCCGTCCGTAACTTCACGATCAATTTCGGCCCTGAACACCCATCTGCGCACGGCGTTTTGCGTCTGGTGCTGGAGCTAGACGGCGAAATCGTTGAGCGTGTCGATCCGCATATCGGCCTCTTGCACCGTGGCACCGAAAAGCTGATCGAAGCCAAGACCTATTTGCAGGCATTGCCCTATTTCGACCGGCTGGACTATGTCGCACCGATGAATCAGGAACATGCCTATTGTCTGGCTATCGAAAAGCTCCTCGGTCTGGAAATTCCGATCCGTGGCCAGCTGATCCGGGTTCTCTATTCCGAAATTGGTCGCATCCTGTCGCATATCATGAACGTCACCACGCAGGCGATGGACGTTGGTGCGATGACGCCACCGGTCTGGGGCTTCGAAGAGCGCGAAAAATTGATGGTATTCTATGAGCGGGCCTCTGGCGCGCGCATGCATGCCGCCTATTTCCGTCCCGGTGGCGTTCACCAGGATATTCCGGCCCAGTTGGTCGAGGATATCGGCGCTTGGTGCGATCCGTTCCTGAAAGTTCTCGATGACATCGAAGGTCTGTTGACCGAGAACCGGATTTTCAAGCAGCGCAATGTCGATATCGGCGTTGTCAGCCTGGAAGATGCCTGGAAATGGGGCTTCTCCGGCGTGATGGTTCGCGGTTCGGGTGCAGCCTGGGATTTGCGCCGCTCGCAGCCTTACGAATGCTATTCCGATATGGAGTTCGATATTCCGGTTGGTAAGAATGGCGACTGCTACGATCGCTATCTGATCCGCATGATGGAAATGCGCGAATCGGTGAAGATCATGAAGCAATGCGTCAATCGCCTGCTCGGCGATGCGCGCGTTGGTCCGGTTTCGTCTGTGGATGGCAAGGTCGTGCCGCCGAAACGGGGTGAGATGAAGCGGTCGATGGAAGCGCTCATCCATCACTTCAAGCTTTACACTGAAGGCTTCCACGTGCCGGCTGGCGAAGTGTATGCGGCCGTCGAGGCGCCGAAGGGTGAATTCGGGGTCTATCTGGTGGCGGACGGCACAAACAAGCCGTATCGCTGCAAGATCCGCGCTCCTGGGTTCGTGCATCTGCAGGCCATGGACTTCATGTCGCGCGGTCATCAGCTTGCTGACGTGACGGCGGTGCTGGGGTCTCTCGACATCGTGTTTGGTGAGGTGGATCGTTGATGCAGCTTATCCTCTCGGATCGTCAGTGTGGTGTTCCTCTTGCAGCCTCGGTTGCGGGTCGGCACTCTGCATTGAAATCCGTTGGGACCGAACGGCACTGTCCCGCCAGGCCGTCTGCTCTGCAGGCGGCAATCGGGCTTTCTGCCGCATTGCTCGTCAGCGTCCACGAGAAGGACAATCTGAACGCAGGCCGGGATGCCGTCATGGCGACGCATCCAGGCCTTCTGTTCAAAAACTGAGATAAGGCGTGAGGAAGTATGTCCGTTCGTCGTTTAGCCGAAGATCAATTCCAGCCCGCATCCTTCGCTTTTAGCGAGGAGAATGCCGTTTGGGCCGAAGCCACCATCCGCAAATATCCGGAGGGTCGTCAGCAATCCGCTGTCATCCCGCTGTTGATGCGGGCGCAGGAGCAGGACGGCTGGGTCACCAAGGCGACGATCGAATTCGTCGCGGACAAGCTGGACATGCCCTATATCCGCGTGCTCGAAGTGGCGACCTTCTATACCCAGTTCCAGTTGAAGCCTGTTGGTACCAAAGCCCATATCCAGGTCTGCGGTACAACGCCCTGCATGCTGCGCGGCTCGGAAGAGCTGATGAAAATCTGTAAGAAAAAGATCCATCCGGAACCTCTTGAGCGTAATGCGACCGGAACCCTGTCATGGGAAGAAGTCGAATGTCAGGGTGCCTGCGTCAACGCGCCGATGGTCATCATCTTCAAGGACGCTTATGAGGATCTGACACCCGCGCGCCTCGAAGAAATCATCGACGCCTTCGAAGCCGGCGAGGGTGGCGAGGTCAAGACAGGTCCGCAGATCGAGCGAGTATTTTCTGCTCCTGAAGGCGGGCTGACCAGCCTGACGGAAGAGATCACCCCGGTCCGTTGGGGCGAGGGACAATCTGGACAGGATGAGGTAGCGGTTCCACCGGCTAATGCCGGTCGTCCGACAACCGATACGCCGATAACCGATCCGAAGCTGAAGACGCCCGCCACCGACAAGCCGGCAGCGAGTGAAAATGCGAAAGTCTCCGGCGACAATGCCGACAAGGCCAAGGGGTGAGAGATGTTACAGGATAAGGACCGCATTTTCACCAATATCTACGGCCTCAAGGACAAGTCCCTGAAAGGCGCGATGAGCCGCGGCCACTGGGACGGGACCAAGCAGATCCTGGAAAAGGGACGCGACTGGATCATCAATGAGATGAAGGCCTCGGGTCTTCGTGGTCGTGGCGGCGCAGGCTTCCCGACAGGTCTGAAGTGGTCCTTCATGCCGAAGGAAAGCGACGGTCGCCCGCATTATCTGGTCGTTAATGCCGATGAGTCCGAACCCGGCACCTGTAAGGACCGGGAAATCATGCGCCATGATCCGCATACGCTGCTGGAAGGCTGCGTGATTGCCGGTTTCGCCATGGGCGCCCACGCCGCCTATATTTACGTGCGCGGCGAATATATGCGCGAACGCGAAGCGCTTCAGGCCGCAATCGACGAGTGCTACGAATACGGATTGCTGGGCAAAAACAACAAGCTTGGCTGGGATTATGACATTTACGTTCACCATGGCGCAGGGGCCTATATCTGCGGCGAGGAAACGGCTCTTCTTGAAAGCCTTGAGGGCAAGAAGGGCCAGCCACGCCTGAAGCCGCCGTTCCCGGCGAATATGGGTCTCTATGGCTGCCCGACGACGGTCAACAATGTCGAGTCGATAGCGGTCGCACCAACCATCCTGCGCCGTGGCGCTGGCTGGTTCTCGTCCTTCGGTCGCCCGAACAATGTCGGTACCAAGCTGTTCATGATCTCCGGTCATGTCAACAAGCCCTGCACGGTTGAAGAAACCATGGGGATCACGTTCCGCGAACTGATCGAGCGGCATGCCGGCGGCATTCGCGGCGGTTGGGACAATCTTCTGGCTGTCATTCCCGGCGGCGCGTCCTGTCCAGTGGTCAAGGCGGAAGATATTATTGACGTCCCCATGGATTTCGATGGGCTGCGTGATGTGAAATCCTCGTTCGGTACCGCAGCGATTATCGTCATGGATAAGTCCACCGATATCATCAAGGCGATTGCCCGGTTGTCGCAGTTCTTCAAGCACGAGAGCTGTGGCCAATGCACGCCGTGCCGTGAAGGGACTGGTTGGATGTGGCGGGTGATGGAGCGCATGGTGAAGGGCAATGCCCAGAAGCGTGAAATTGACATGCTGTTCCAGGTCACCAAGCAGATTGAAGGACATACCATCTGCGCGCTTGGCGACGCGGCGGCTTGGCCGATCCAGGGCCTGATCCGTAATTTCCGGCCTGAGATCGAGGCCAGGATCGATGACTATACCCGCAAGTCCATGGACCATGGCGCGGTGATGGAAGCGGCTGAGTAACGTAGGCTCCGGTTACAGTGGCGCCGAGTAACAAAGGTGATGCGATGGTTGAGGCTTCGAAACGGACGGGAACGGATGCATCGGCAAAGCCGGCTGACACCAGTCGCGGCGCTGAGACGGCCGGATCGTCGCTGCATGCCTTGATGGCCAATCCGATGGCTGCCTTTGCGGCTGCCACGGTGCTGGGTTTCGGTTTTGCCACCCAGATGACTGGTGTGATGCTCGGTTCCATGCAAACGATGATGGACAAGCCCGCCCGTCGGACGAAGGACGATGTGCCGGAAGATAAAGCTGATGATCAGATTTCTGCCGCATCCGTTTTAGAGGTCAATTTGAAGCCTGAAACGCAGCTGAAGCCAGTCGATGCTCCGGTTTCGGATGCAGCGGTTCCGCCCAAAGCGGCACCTGCACGCCGTCCAGTCGCAAAAGCAAAGAGCAAGCCGCAGACTGCCAAGCCGGTAAGAAGCCAGGCAGTGCAGTCGGCCAAAAAGCCGACAGTCGCGCCTGTGACGCCTATAGCGGAACCCGAAGTGAAGGCCGCGCCTGTTGCCGTCAAGCCTGCCCGGCGGCGCGGCAAAAAGGTCGATCTGAAGGCAATCGGCGGTGTCGGGCCGAAGGTTCAGGAAATGCTCAGTAAACTTGGTGTTCATGGCCTTGATGATATCGCCACCTGGACGCCCGAAGATGCGGCACGGATTGATGCAGAGCTTGGTCTCGACGGTCGGATCCTGCGTGATGACTGGATCGGACAGGCCCGCAAGCTGACCGGTGCTTGATTAGGCAGGTGTGCCGACGTCGGTTTAGGAATTGTGATTGAGATAGAATGTGTTACGACGTGTTTTGTGTCTCATGTATGAAGCACGGCACGGAAAAGATGGGCGAAGGCCTATTGGATGAATTGAGGGCGCTCTGCCGCCATGCATCCCATCTTGAGTGATGGGATACAAAGCAGGCGAGCGGTCGAGAACTGAGACATGCGTAGCGGAAAATCCTGTGCGATTTTCCTGGCCGGACTGAAGAAGCGGCGGCTGCGATGGACGTGAGACAGGAAGGCGAATATGGCAAAGCTGAAAGTCGACGGTAAGGAGATCGAGGTTCCCGATCATTTCACGCTGCTTCAAGCGTGCGAGGAAGCGGGTGCCGAAGTTCCGCGTTTTTGTTTCCACGAGCGGCTTTCGGTAGCCGGCAATTGCCGTATGTGCCTTGTCGAGGTGAAGGGCGGTCCGCCAAAGCCGGCAGCCTCCTGCGCCATGGGCGTGCGCGATATCCGTGGTGGTCCGAATGGCGAGTTGCCGGAAGTCTATACCAATACGCCAATGGTCAAGAAGGCGCGCGAAGGGGTGATGGAGTTCCTCCTCATCAACCATCCGCTCGATTGTCCGATCTGCGACCAGGGCGGCGAGTGCGACTTGCAAGACCAGGCCATGGCCTTCGGTATCGACAGTTCCCGCTATGGCGAGGACAAGCGCGCCGTCGAGGACAAGTATATCGGACCGCTGGTCAAGACGGTGATGAACCGTTGCATTCACTGCACGCGCTGCGTCCGCTTCACCACCGAAGTGGCTGGCGTTGCCGAACTTGGCCTGATCGGTCGCGGCGAGGATGCCGAAATCACCACCTATCTCGAACAGGCGATGACCTCGGAATTGCAGGGCAATGTCGTTGATCTCTGCCCGGTCGGCGCGCTGACTTCCAAGCCTTTTGCCTTCACGGCCCGTCCGTGGGAATTGGGCAAGACCGAATCGGTCGATGTGATGGATGCGCTGGGTTCGGCAATCCGCGTCGATACGCGCGGTCGCGAAGTGATGCGTGTCATGCCGCGCGTCAATGACAGCATCAATGAAGAGTGGATTTCCGATAAGAGCCGCTTCATCTGGGACGGATTGAAGACCCAGCGTCTTGACCGGCCTTATGTGCGGCGCAATGGACGCCTCCAGCCTGCAACCTGGCCGGAAGCCTTCGCCGAAATCAAGACTGCCGTTTCGGCCACCAATGGCTCGAAGATTGGCGCGATTGCTGGCGATCTGGCCTCCGTCGAGGAAATGTATGCGCTGAAGGAACTGCTGACCTCGCTTGGTTCCACGAGCTATGATTGTCGCCAGGATGGCACGGCGCTCGATCCGGTTCTGGGGCGTTCGTCCTATATCCTCAACTCGACCATCGAGGGCATCGAGGACGCCGACGCGCTGCTGTTGATCGGTTGCAATCCGCGCCTTGAAGCGGCGGTCATGAATGCGCGTATCCGCAAGCGGTGGCGCCGTGGTGGCTTCCCGATTGGTGTAATCGGCGAAAACGCCGACCTGCGCTATGACTATAGCTATCTGGGTGCGGGTACGGATACGCTTTCCGATCTGGCGGCTGGCAAGAACAGCTTCTTTGATGCGTTGAAGACGGCTGCCAAGCCCTTGATCATCATTGGCCAGGGCGCCTTGACCCGTGGTGATGGCGCTGCCGTGCTGGCGCAGGTCGCAGCGCTTGCTGTTGCCGTGGGTGCTGTCAGCGAAAGCTGGAACGGCTTTGGCGTTCTGCATACCGCCGCGTCGCGCGTCGGTGGCCTCGATCTCGGCTTCGTGCCGGGGCAGGGGGGCAAGACAGCGGCTGAAATGCCTGGTGCAATGGATGTTATCTTCCTGCTTGGTGCCGATGAACTGGATCTGTCGGCCAAGACGGCCAAACTGACGATCTATATCGGTTCGCATGGCGATAACGGTGCCCAGAATGCCGATGTTATCTTGCCGGCTGCCGCCTATACGGAAAAGTCGGGCACCTGGGTGAATACGGAAGGTCGCGTCCAGCTTGGCAATCGCGCTGGCTTCGCGCCGGGCGAAGCCCGCGAAGACTGGGCTGTGCTGCGCGCGCTCTCGGACGTGCTCGGCAAGAAGTTGCCGTTCGATTCGCTTGGCCAACTGCGACAGAAGCTCTATCAGGCCTATCCGCATTTTGCCGCGCTTGACGAGATTGCCGAAGGCAATCCGGCGGAAATCGACGCCTTGGCAAAAAAAGGCGGGAACATGACCCAATCCGGGTTTGCGTCTCCGATCAAAGACTTCTATTTGACAAACCCGATTGCACGCGCGTCTGCGGTGATGGCCGAGTGTTCGGCATTGGCCCGCAATAATTTCAAGGCTGCGGCAGAGTAAGGGCAAGGGACCATGGACAGTTTCGTTTCTACCTATGTGTGGCCGGCGGCCATCATGATCGGCCAGTCCCTGCTGCTGCTGGTCTGCCTGCTGGTGTTCATTGCCTATATCCTGTTGGCAGACCGCAAAATCTGGGCAGCGGTGCAATTGCGCCGTGGTCCGAATGTGGTGGGTCCCTGGGGGCTTTTCCAGTCCTTCGCCGACCTTTTGAAATTCGTGTTCAAGGAACCGATCATTCCGGCCGGCGCCAATAAGGCCGTTTTCCTCCTGGCACCGCTTGTGGCCGTGACGCTGGCGCTGGCGACCTGGGCGGTTATTCCGCTCAACCAGGGCTGGGTAATTGCCAATATCAATGTCGGCATTCTCTATGTGTTTGCGATTTGCTCGCTGGAAGTCTACGGCATCATCATGGGGGGCTGGGCGTCTAACTCGAAATACCCATTCCTCGGTGCGTTGCGCTCTGCGGCGCAGATGGTCTCCTACGAAGTGTCGATCGGCTTCGTCATCGTCACGGTGCTGTTGTGTGCGGGATCTCTGAACCTCACCGACATCGTCAATTCCCAGAACCATGGTCTCGGCACAATGATGGGCATGCCGTCCTCGCTGCTTGATTGGCATTGGTTGTCGCTGTTTCCGATGTTTGTGATCTTTTTCATCTCGGCGCTGGCGGAAACCAATCGTCCTCCCTTCGACCTGCCTGAAGCGGAATCCGAACTGGTTGCCGGCTTCATGGTGGAATACGGATCGACCCCTTACATGATGTTCATGCTGGGCGAATATGCGGCCATCGTGCTGATGTGCGCCCTGACCACCATCCTGTTCCTGGGGGGCTGGTTGCCGCCGTTGGACATTGCCGTACTCAACTGGGTGCCGGGCATTATCTGGTTCATCCTCAAGGCGACGCTGGTGTTCTTCATGTTCGGCATCACCAAGGCGATCGTTCCACGCTACCGTTATGACCAGTTGATGCGCCTGGGCTGGAAAGTGTTCCTGCCGCTGTCGCTGGCCATGGTGGTTATTGTTGCATTCGTGTTGAAACTGGGGGGCTGGGCATGAGCCTTCACCCTGCAGATTTCGGCAGAATTGGAGTTTGAAGATGGCAAGTGTTTCCCAGGCTGTCCGCTCGCTGTTTCTGAAAGAGTTCGTCAACGCATTTTTCCTGTCGATGCGTTACTTTTTCAAGCAGAAGGCGACCGTGAACTATCCGTTTGAGAAGGGCCCTGTCAGCCCGCGCTTTCGCGGCGAGCATGCGTTGCGCCGCTATCCCAATGGCGAGGAACGTTGCATTGCCTGCAAATTATGCGAGGCGATCTGTCCGGCCCAGGCGATCACCATCGAAGCTGGCCCGCGCCGCAACGATGGCACGCGCCGCACGGTTCGTTACGATATCGACATGGTAAAATGCATCTATTGCGGCTTCTGCCAGGAAGCCTGCCCGGTCGATGCGATCGTCGAAGGTCCGAATTTCGAATTCTCGACGGAATCACGCGAAGAACTCTATTTCGACAAGGCCAAGCTTCTGGCCAATGGAGATCGGTGGGAGCGGGAAATTGCGCGCAATCTTGCGCAGGATGCTCCCTACCGCTGAGATCGTCTTTTGAGGAAACCGATGGCGGCTGGACATGATCTGTCCGTCCCGGTTTGAAATTGAAACGAAATGCATGGATGGTCCGGCCCGGGCCACTGGCATTTCATGGGACACGGCCGCGCCGCGCTCCTGGGGAAGATGAAAAGGCACCATCATGGGTCTTCAGGCAATCTTTTTCTACCTTTTCGCCTTTGTCGCGATTGCGTCGGCGTTCATGGTTATTTCGTCACGCAATCCGGTTCATTCGGTTTTGTTCCTCATCCTCACCTTCGTCAACGCGGCTGGTCTGTTCATGCTGACGGGCGCCGAGTTCCTGGCGATGATCCTGCTGGTTGTCTATGTCGGCGCGGTTGCAGTGCTCTTCCTGTTCGTGGTGATGATGCTGGACATCGACTTCACGGAATTGAGGGCAGGGGCTTCGAAACATGGTCCCCTGGCGGCCTTGATCGGTGCCATCGTTGCAGCTGAACTGATCTTCGTGATTGGCGGCTCGGTCATCTCGCCTGCTGCTAAGGAGGCGATCACCATGCCGATCCCGGCACTGGCGGACCGTCAGAACACGGCGGCGCTCGGCGATGTGCTCTATACCAATTATGTCTTCTTCTTCCAAATTGCCGGCCTTGTGCTGCTGGTGGCCATGATCGGCGCCATCGTGCTGACGCTGCGTCACCGCCAGCACATCAAGCGGCAGAATATTGCACACCAGGTTGCACGTGGACCGGCGACTGCCATCAAGGTGGTCAAGGTCAAGCCCGGCCAGGGCATCTGAGCTGAAGGCAAGGGATCTCAAGGAAACGAACAATGGAAATCGGACTTTCCCATTATCTCACCGTCAGCGCGATCCTGTTCATGCTGGGCGTCTTCGGTATCTTCCTGAACCGAAAGAACATCATCGTTATCCTGATGTCGGTGGAACTCATTCTTCTGGCGGTCAACGTCAACATGGTGGCCTTCTCGTCATTCCTCAATGACATCGTCGGCCAGGTTTTCGCGCTGTTTATCCTGACCGTCGCGGCTGCGGAAGCCGCGATCGGCCTTGCTATCCTCGTTGTCTTCTACCGCAACCGCGGATCGATCGCCGTTGAAGACGTCAACATGATGAAGGGCTGATACGGCTATGCTATTGTATAAGACAATCGTCTTTCTTCCGCTGCTTGGCGCGCTCATCGCCGGCCTGTTCGGTCGCCAGATCGGTGCCAAGGCATCGGAATTCATCACCACCGGCTTCATGGTGCTGACTGCGGCCCTGTCCTGGTACGTGTTCATCTCGGTTGGCTTCGGTCATTCTGAGCTGATCAAGGTTCCTGTGCTGCGCTGGATTCAGGTCGGTGGCATCGACGTTGAATGGGCGCTGAGGATCGATACGCTGACAGCGGTCATGCTGGTGGTGGTCAACAGCGTCTCGACGCTGGTGCATCTCTATTCCATCGGCTACATGCATCACGATCCGCATCGTCCGCGCTTTTTCAGCTATCTGTCGCTGTTTACCTTCGCAATGTTGATGCTGGTCACGTCAGACAATCTCCTGCAGATGTTCTTCGGCTGGGAAGGCGTCGGTCTGGCCTCTTATCTGCTGATCGGTTTCTGGTTCAAGAAGCCTTCGGCAACGGCTGCTGCCATGAAAGCCTTCATCGTCAACCGTGTGGGCGACTTTGGCTTTATTCTCGGCATCGCCACGCTGTTCGTGCTGTTCGGTTCGATCAATTTCGAAACGATCTTCGCTTCTGCCCAGACATATCTGCCAGCCGAAGGCGCGCCTGCCGGTGACGCTGTCATCAATCTGTTCGGTATGCATCTCGACAAGGGTCATGCGGTCACCGCAGCCTGCCTGCTGCTGTTCATGGGCGCCATGGGTAAGTCGGCGCAGTTCCTGCTGCATACCTGGCTGCCGGATGCGATGGAGGGGCCGACACCGGTTTCGGCTCTGATCCACGCGGCAACCATGGTCACCGCCGGTGTCTTCCTCGTCGCCCGCATGTCGCCGGTCTTCGAACTGTCGCCGGATGCCCTGATGGTCGTCACCATCGTCGGTGCGATCACTGCCTTCTTTGCGGCAACTGTCGGTCTCGTGCAGAACGACATCAAACGGGTGATTGCCTATTCGACCTGCTCGCAGCTCGGCTACATGTTCGTGGCGCTTGGCGTCGGTGCTTATGGGGCGGCTATTTTCCACCTGTTCACGCACGCATTCTTCAAGGCCCTGTTGTTCCTTGGTGCCGGTTCGGTCATTCATGCCGTGGATGGCGAGCAGGACATGCGTCACATGGGGGGCTTACGCAAGCATATCCCAGTGACCTTCTGGGCGATGACCATCGGCAATCTGGCGCTGACAGGTGTCGGCATTCCGGGAACGATGATCGGTACGGCAGGCTTCTTCTCCAAGGATGCGATTATCGAATCCTCCTTTGCCGCTGGCACAGGCGTTTCAACCTTTGCCTTCGTGCTTCTGGTCATTGCCGCCCTGTTCACCAGCTTCTATTCGTGGCGTCTGGCGTTCATGACCTTCTTCGGCAAGCCGCGCGCCTCGCACGAAGTCATGCATCATGTGCATGAATCACCTCAGGTCATGCTGGTGCCGCTTTACCTTCTGACCGCAGGAGCCTTGTTCGCTGGCTTTATCTTCCATGACTATTTCTTCGGCGAAGCCTATGCCGAGTTCTGGAAGGGCGCATTGTTTACCGGTGCGCATAATGAAGTCCTCCACGAGGTCCATCACGTTCCGACCTGGGTGAAGCTGAGCCCGTTCGTTGCCATGCTCGTCGGCCTGGTCACCGCTTGGTACATGTATATCAAGTCGCCGGAAACGCCGAAGAAACTGGCGCAAAGCCAGTGGCTTCTCTACCAATTCCTGCTCAACAAGTGGTATTTCGACGAGCTCTATGACTTCCTTTTCGTGCGGTCGGCCAAGGCGCTTGGACGGTTCCTTTGGAAGAAGGGCGATGTTGCCACCATTGATGCCTATGGTCCGAATGGCGTTGCTGCCGGGGTCGCAGGTCTGACGCAGCGGGTTGTCCGGCTGCAATCCGGCTATCTCTACCACTATGCGTTCGCAATGCTGCTCGGAATTGCAGCGCTTATTACCTGGATGATGCTCGGGAGTTCGATCTGATGACCGATTGGCCAATTCTTTCAACGGTCACCTTTCTGCCGCTGGTCGGGGTTGCCCTGCTGCTGCTGATGAATGGCGACACTCCATCCGGACGCCGGAACGTTCTCAACATTTCGTTGTTGACGACGGTTGCGACCTTCATTGTGTCGCTGTTCATCTGGATCGGCTTCGATAACGCCAATCCAGGCTTCCAGATGGTGGAAAATCATCCCTGGCTCGGCACCGGCATTGCCTATCACCTCGGCGTCGATGGCATTTCCATGCTGTTCGTGGTGTTGACGGCGTTCCTCATGCCGTTCTGCGTGCTCGCCAGCTGGACCTCGGTCCAGAAGCGGATCAAGGAATACATGATCGCCTTCCTCATTCTTGAAGTGATGATGGTCGGCGTGTTCGTGTCGCTGGATATCGTGCTGTTCTACGTGTTCTTCGAGGCTGGCCTGATCCCGATGTTCATCATCATCGGTGTCTGGGGTGGCAAGGATCGCGTCTACGCTTCCTATAAGTTCTTCCTTTATACGCTGCTTGGCTCCGTGCTGATGATGCTGGCGATCATGGCGATGTACTGGGATGCCGGCACGACCGATATCGCAGCGCTTCTGGCTCATAAATTCCCGCCGCATTTGCAGACGGTGCTATGGCTGGCCTTCTTCGCTTCCTTCGCGGTGAAGATGCCGATGTGGCCTGTCCACACCTGGCTTCCCGATGCTCACGTCCAGGCGCCGACCGCTGGTTCGGTCATTCTGGCGGGGATCATGCTGAAGCTCGGTGGTTATGGGTTCATTCGCTTTTCGCTGGCGATGTTCCCGCTTGCCTCCGACTATTTCGCACCAGCGGTCTTTGCGCTCTCCGTTATCGCCATCATCTACACCTCGCTTGTGGCGCTGATGCAGGAGGATATGAAGAAGCTGATCGCCTATTCCTCCATTGCTCACATGGGCTATGTGACGATGGGTATCTTTGCTGCCAATACCCAAGGCTTGCAGGGTGCGGTTTTCCAGATGATCAGCCACGGCTTTGTTTCAGGCGCGCTGTTTCTCTGCGTCGGCGTGATCTATGATCGCATGCATACCCGCGAAATCGTCGCCTATGGCGGTCTCGCCAACAACATGCCGAAATACGCGCTGGCCTTTATGATCTTCACTATGGCCAATGTCGGCCTGCCTGGCACCTCGGGCTTTATCGGCGAATTCCTGACGCTGATCGGTGCGTTCCGGGCCAATAGCTGGGTGGCATTGTTTGCTGCCACCGGCGTTATCCTGTCGGCAGCCTACGCGCTCTGGCTCTATCGCCGGGTCGTTTTCGGGGCGCTGGACAAGGAGAGCCTGAAAGCGCTTCTCGATCTGTCCTTCCGCGAAAAGGTCACGCTTTATCCGTTGATCGCGCTCACCATCCTGTTCGGTGTCTATCCGGCCCCGATCTTCGACGTGACGACGGCTTCGGTGGACGCGCTTTTGAATAACTACACCGCTGCTCTGCAGGCTGCGCAAAATGTTGCGCTCCTGGTGAACTGACGACAGGATCATTGGACATGAATGCTGAAACTCTCCTTGCAAGCCTGCATCTCGTCACGCCGGAGCTCCTGCTTGCGGTTGGCGCGCTGGTATTGCTGATGATCGGCGTGTTCACCAACAAGACCTCGTTGGTGACGGGCCTGGCGGTGGCGCTTCTGGCCGCCGCCTGCGCGTGGATCCTGTTGATGCCCGCCGATGGTGTCGCCTTCGGCGGTGCCTATATCTCCGACGGCTATGCCCGTTTCATGAAGGTCCTGGCCCTGATCGGTTCCATTACCACCATGGTGATGGCGGTCGGTCAGGCACGTGCCAACGATCTCGACAAGTTCGAGTTTCCGGTCTTGCTGGTGCTGGCGACGCTGGGCATTCTGTTGATGATCTCGGCCAATAGCCTGATCTCTCTTTATATGTCGCTGGAGCTCCAGTCTCTAGCGCTCTACGTCATCGCCGCCATGAACCGCGACAGCGCGCGGTCTTCGGAAGCTGGCCTGAAATATTTCGTGCTTGGTGCCCTGTCGTCGGGCATGTTGCTCTACGGCATGTCTCTGGTCTACGGCTTCACCGGCAATGTGGAGTTCGACAAGATCGCTGCCGTCCTGGCCGCTGGTCACACCAATCTTGGACTTATTTTCGGTCTGGTCTTCGTGCTTGCCGGTCTCGCCTTCAAGATCTCGGCTGTTCCCTTTCATATGTGGACACCGGACGTTTACGAAGGCGCGCCGACACCTGTCACGGCCTTTCTTGCCGCCGCCCCAAAGGTTGGCGCCATGGCGATCCTGGTGCGCATCGTCATCGACGCCTTCCAGCCGATCACCGCTGAATGGCAGCAGATCGTCGTGTTCATCGCGATCGCCTCCATGGTTCTGGGTTCGGTTGCTGCCATCGGCCAACGCAATATCAAGCGCCTGATGGCCTATTCCTCCATTGGTCATATGGGTTACGCTCTGGTCGGTCTGGCCGCTGGCTCCAAGCAGGGCATCGAGGGCGTTCTGCTCTATATGCTGATCTACCTGATCATGAATCTCGGTACCTTCGCCTGCATCATGGCGATGCGGACCAAGGAGGGGGAAGCGCTCGAAACAGTGGATGATCTGGCTGGTCTGTCGCAGACCCGTCCGTTCATGGCCTTCGTTCTGACGGCACTGATGTTCTCGTTGGCCGGTATTCCGCCGCTCGCTGGCTTCTTCGGGAAGTATTTCGTCTTCCTGGCCGCTATCGAGGCACATCTCTATGCCCTGGCGATCATCGGTGTTCTGGCCTCGGTTATCGGCGCCTACTACTACCTGCGCCTCGTCAAGGTCATGTGGTTCGACGATGCCAAAATCGAGTTTGCCGCGACGTCTGGCACGTTGCGGGTGGTCTTTGGCCTGTCCGGTCTGTTCGTCATTGCCTATGTGTTGATCGGTGGTCCGATCGGCAGTGCGGCGTCGGCAGCGGCAGCGACCTTGTTCCGTTGAGCGACTATTCCACCCATCGTCGGAAGGCGCTCGACGCCTTCCGACATATTGCGCTGGACGAGGTGGATTCCACCAACCAGCAGTGCCTGATCAGGGCCCGTGACGGTGATCCGGGAAATCTCTGGATCACGGCCAACCGCCAGACAGGCGGCCGGGGTCGTCGTGGCAGGCCTTGGGCCTCCGAGCCCGGCAATCTCTATAGCTCTCTTTTATTGATCGATCCGGCGCCTTTGGCCGATCTGGCCTCGCTGCCGCTGGCCGTGGCCGTGGCCGTGCATGATGCGATTGGCGTCGTATTGCCGTCGGTTGCGCCGCCTTTGGAAATCAAATGGCCGAATGACGTGCTGATCGGTCGTGCCAAAACCTCCGGCATCCTGCTGGAAGCGGAGCGGACGCCGGATGGCCGCAACGCCCTGGTTATCGGCATCGGCATCAATCTTCGTTTCAAGCCCACGGAAACGCCGTATCCGACGGCTTCGCTCGCCGAGCATGGCGCAGCGGTGACGCCTGACGAGCTTTTCACGCATCTTTTTGCCGCCATGGCCGATGCCCTGGCGCTTTGGGATCGGGGTCGCGGCGTCAAGGCAGTGATGCAGCGCTGGCGGCAGGTGGCGTGTGGGATCGGCGAGAAAATCACCGTCAATCTCCCGGATCGGTCGATTTCCGGTGTGTTTTCAGGAATCGATGATAAAGGGATATTATTGCTCGACCGGGGCTCGCTAGGCATCACGCCAGTTGCGGCGGGAGATGTGTTTTTCGAGCCGAATGGGCCAAGGAAAGAATGACAAAGACAGACGAACTGGTATTTCTGCCGCTGGGCGGCGTAGGTGAAATTGGCATGAACCTGGCGCTTTACGGCTTTGGCCCGCCGAAGAACCGGGAGTGGATCATGGTGGATTGCGGCGTGACCTTCCCTGGTCCCGATCTGCCCGGCGTGGATCTGGTTCTGCCTGACATCCGCTTCGTTCTCTCGCAGAAAAACCGGCTCAAGGCTATCTTCATCACCCACGCGCATGAAGATCATTATGGCGGATTGAATGATATCTGGCCGGGCCTGAATGTACCTGTGTATGCCTCTGGTTTTACCGCTGGCATGCTGGAGGCCAAGCGCAATTATGAGGGAACCCGGGCTGAAATTCCGGTAACGCCCTTCAAGCCAGGCGACAAGGTCCATGTCGGTCCTTTCGTTGTCGAGGCTTCGGATGTCAATCACTCGATTCCCGAGCCGATGTCGCTGATTATTCGCACGCCGCTTGGCAATGTCATCCATACCGGTGACTGGAAGATCGACCATGCGCCGTCGCTTGGCCCGCTGACCGATGAGGCGCGGTTCCGTGCTCTCGGCGACGAGGGCGTGCTGGCTGTCATGTGCGATAGCACCAACGCGATGCGCGAGGGCGTTTCTCCCTCCGAGCAGGAAGTCTCGGAAGGGTTGCGCAAGATCATCAAGACGGCGGAAGGACGCGTGGCAATTACCACGTTTTCCTCCAATGTCGGACGTATCCGCTCGATTGCCAAGGCGGCCGAGGCTGCTGGGCGCGAAGTGCTGCTGCTGGGCAGTTCCTTGAAGCGGGTCGTGGGGGTGGCGCGCGATGTCGGGCTGATGGAAGGCGTGCAGTCTTTTATCGCCGAGGACGAATATGGTTACATTCCCCGCGACAAAGTCGTGGTGATCCTGACTGGTAGCCAGGGTGAATCACGCGCGGCGCTTGCCAAGCTGTCTCGCGATGAAATGCGTAATGTGGCGCTGACCAAGGGCGACACGGTGGTTTTCTCGTCTCGTGCTATTCCGGGCAATGAAAAGCCCATCAACGATATCAAGAATGGTCTGATCGAGCAGGGTGTAACCATCGTTATCGATAGCGACGCGCTGGTACATGTCTCCGGTCATCCACGTCGCAACGAACTTTTGCAGATGTACCAATGGACGCGCCCGCAAATTCTCGTCCCTGTTCATGGCGAGGCGGCCCACCTGACGGCGCAGCAGAAACTGGCTCTGGAAGCTGGGATTGCGCAGGTGCCGAAAGTGCGCAATGGCGACATTCTGCGGCTGGCGCCTGGTCCTGCCGAAGTCATCGGTGAAGCGCCGTATGGCCGGGTCTTCAAGGATGGCAAGCTGCTGGGCGATTTCGAGCAGATGGGCATTGGTGAGCGGCGTAAGCTGTCTTTTGCAGGCCATGTCTCGGTCAGCGTCCTCCTGGACGAACGCTTCGAGTTCCGCGACGATCCGGAAGTGGTTGCCCATGGCCTGCCAGCGGAAGATTTGGAAGGCGATGACATGGAGGACATTCTCTATGACGCCGTTCTGAGCGCCGTCGAGAGCATTCCGCGCACACGGCGCAAGGATCTTGGCGCCCTGCGTGAAAGTATCCGTCGCGCTGTTCGCTCCACCGCCAATGAGTGCTGGGGCAAGAAGCCGGTCGTTACGGTTTTTGTGACCAAGGTCTGATTGCCGGAGCCGCTGGCAAGGGATATTTCTGGATCCGGAATAGGTCAGCTATCAACAGACATGGAGCGCCATTCATCTCGTGATAATGGCGCTCTATCTGCGCAGACATGGGAGAAGCGTATGCTGGGCCGGGTCAACCATATCGCCATCGCCGTGCCAGATCTTGGCTCTGCGGTGGAGACTTACGCTGACACGCTTGGCGCGACGGTTTCCGCTGCTCAAGCCTTGCCGGAGCATGGTGTGACGGTGGTTTTTGTCGAACTGCCAAATACCAAGGTCGAACTTCTGGAGCCGCTGGGCGATCACTCCCCGATCAAAGCCTTTCTGGAAAAATCGCCCAATGGTGGCATGCACCATATTTGCTATGAGGTCGATGATATTCACGCCGCGCGAGACCGCCTGATTGCCAAAGGTGCCCGCGTTTTGGGAGATGGCGAGCCGAAAATCGGCGCGCATGGCAAGCCGGTGCTTTTTCTGCATCCCAAGGATTTTACTGGGACATTGATCGAACTCGAGCAACTCTAGGTCATCCCTGATTCCTTTGATGGTTCTGTTTCAATGAATTTTTGGAATGCGGGCAATGACCTTTATTTCAAAATCGAAACCGGCAAGCCAGGTTACTCCAACGGCCGTCCAGTTCGGATAGGGTGCGCTGTGAAAGATCTCCTGCTTGACAGGCATTATGATTGGAAACTGCTGTTCGGGGTCCGTGTGAAACGTCGTTACATCGACGATATCCTCCAAGCCGCATCCCGCAGCACCCAAGACGGCCTTGAGATTTTCAAAAGCCAGTTGGACTTGACGCTTGAAATCAGGCTCGGGTGTTCCATCGTCACGGCTGCCGACCTGACCTGAGACAAACAACAGGTCACCGGAGCGGATGGCGGCGGAATATCCGTGTTTTTCGTAAAGAGCATGTCGGTTGGCAGGAAAGATTGCTTCGTGTTCAGCCATTTTTCTCTCTTTTCTGGGGGGGCGGATGACAATGCGAGTGGGTCCGCATGACATTTCACAATGCAGCCGGTATTTCATATACGGAACGTATACAAAGTAACTGCATGCGAGCTGCATGTCAAATTCGCATACATGTCGTATATGAAGTGAGGTCTGAATGGCAAAGTCCCGACGAGAAACCATGGAGGAAAACCGCGTCAAGTTGATCGCGGCTGGACGAAAAGCCTTTGCTGAAAAGGGCTATGCGGCGGCGTCCATGGACGAGTTGACCGCCCATGCGGGGCTGACGCGCGGTGCGCTGTATCATAACTTTGGCGACAAGCGCGGTCTGCTGGCGGCGGTTGTCGACCAGATCGATTCGGAAATGGCCGCGCGCGCCCAGCAAATCGGTTTTCATGCCGCGACGGACTGGCAGCGCCTGCTGGCTGAGGGCGTGGCCTATATCGAAATGGCAATGGAGCCGGAGGTGCAGCGTATCGTGTTGCTTGACGGCCCGGCAGTGTTGGGTGACCCCTCCCAATGGCCAAGCCAGAACACTTGTCTTCAGATCACCCGGCGGGCCTTGGAGAGCCTTATTGCTCAGGAAGTCCTAAAGCCGGTTGATGCGGAAGCCGCCGCACGGCTTCTGAGCGGGGCCGCCCTTGATGCGGCACTTTGGATTGCGGCCAGCGACGATCCAGAAAATGTCTTGCCAAAGGCGGTCGAGGCTTTCCGCGCCATGGCTGAAGGCCTACTTCGCAATCCGCGTTGATTGGTTTTCCAAAGCTGCCGGATTGTAGAATCACAGTGTGAAAGGCGCACACGATAGGCTCGGGTTTTCCCCAGAACCGGTTTTCACTTTTCGGCCCGATGCTGTAGATTGTGTTCTTGCGACTGTGTTCGGGGTGCATTTCGGGGAGGAAGAGTGATGTCCTGGGTTACCGGTGGAGCGATCTATTTCATTCTCTGGTGGGTCACGCTGTTTGCTGTCCTGCCCTTTGGAGTGCGGACGCAGGACGAAGAAAGCGACATCGTTCCAGGCACTGTGGCCAGCGCCCCAGCAGGCTTCCGCTTCTGGCGGGTGATGGGCACCACGACGATTGTTGCCGCCGTCATCTTTTTTGGCTGGAATTTCGTGTCGGGCTATTTCGGCTTCAGTTTTTCCGATCTGCCGCACGTTATGCCTGATATTCGCTGAGGCTCGATATTCGCTAAGCCCCGATATTCGCTAAGCAATGCGTGTGTCCTGTAAGCGGAAACACCGTATGGGCAAAAAAAAACAAGGCCCGAAGACCTTGTTATTGAAATGTCGCGTGACCTTTCACCAATTAAGGGGCTGCGAATGACCGCGCCTAAGATCTGATCCTCCCAAGACTTTAACCGCGAATTCGGCAGAAATTTAAGCTTTCTGCCTGTTTTGTGAGCGTAAACTAGCTCAACAAGGCAGACTTGTCATCAACTTTTTGCATTTTTGTTACAGCTTTCTAAAAAAAGAATTCCCGCTGGAAATTTTTGCTGATTTGTCAATATTTTGACATGGTTAGGCTTTGAGCGAATGCTCAGGTCAGAGTGATTTGCCCCGATTTTGGTGCAAGGCCTTGGTGCTTTTGCCGGGTGTTCAGCCCTGAGCCAGTCGGGACAAGTCTATCTTCAAGGTGTCTCTGTATGAAGCGGATCTTGCGCGGCACCTTGTTATCCTTCGCCGCCGTGAACAAACGGACGTGGCGGGTTTTCTTCCGCGTGCGAAACGGTTAGAAGGCTTCAAGAAAAACCAGATATACGGCTGATTCCGCACGAAATGCGGCTCGCCTCACCAATGGAAGTCGGTATGCGTCTCTCCCGTTATTTTTTGCCCATCCTGAAGGAAAATCCCAAGGAAGCGGAAATCGTTTCTCATCGGCTGATGCTGCGCACCGGCATGATCCGGCAGCAGTCGCAGGGCATCTATTCCTGGCTGCCGCTGGGCAAGCGCGTGCTGGACAAGGTCAATGCGATCATTCGTGAAGAGCAGAACCGGGCTGGAGCGGTGGAATTGCTGATGCCGACGCTGCAATCGGCGGAGCTTTGGCAGGAAAGCGGTCGTTACGACGACTATGGCAAGGAAATGCTGCGGATCAAGGATCGGCAGGACCGGCCCATGCTGTACGGTCCCACCAATGAGGAAATGATCACGGACATCTTCCGGTCCTATGTGAAATCCTACAAGAGCCTGCCGCTGAACCTCTATCACATACAATTGAAATTCCGTGATGAGATCAGGCCGCGCTTTGGCACGATGCGGTCGCGCGAGTTTCTGATGAAAGACGCCTATTCCTTCGATCTGACGAAGGAAGCCGCCATTCACTCCTATAACAAGATGTTTACCGCCTATCTCAGGACCTTCGACCGGCTTGGTCTGCGGGCCATTCCGATGCGCGCCGATACCGGCCCGATTGGCGGCAATCATAGCCATGAATTCATCATTCTCGCCGATACCGGTGAATCGGAAGTGTTCTGCCACAAGAGCTTCCTGGATCGCGCCATTCCGGCTGCCGATACCGATTTTGACGATGTTGCTGGCCTTCAGGCGATTTTTGACGACTGGACGTCAAACTATGCCGCCACATCCGAAATGCATGATGAGGCAGCTTACGGTGCCATGCCTGATGACGCGAAGATTTCCGCCCGTGGTATCGAGGTCGGTCATATCTTCTATTTCGGCACCAAATATTCCGAGCCGATGGGCGCCAAGGTGCAGGGGCCTGACGGTAAGGAACATCTTGTCCACATGGGATCCTACGGTATTGGGCCGACCCGCCTTGTTCCGGCCATTATCGAAGCTTCCCATGATGAAAATGGCATTATCTGGCCGGCTTCTGTCGCGCCGTTCGATGCTATCATCATCAACATGAAGGCTGGGGATGCTGGTTGCGATGGCGCATGCGACACCGTGTACGGGGCGCTGACCAAGGCCGGCAAGGATGTTCTTCTCGACGATACCGATGATCGCGCCGGTGCGAAATTCGCACTCGCGGATTTGATCGGCGTACCCTACCAGGTGATCGTCGGTCCGAGGTCGGTCGCCAATGGCGAAGTCGAGCTGAAGAACCGTAAAACCGGCGAGCGTGAAACCATGACCATCGAGGCCGCTATCAACCGTCTTGCCGGTTGAGCGACGCCAGGAGGCAAGATTGAGCAGTGAAACCGGAAGCTCTGCGGCAGGCGATACCGCAGTGCCGTCATCCGCAAAGCCGTTTTCCGCATTCGAGCGCATGGTGGCCTGGCGCTACCTGCGCGCGCGGCGCAAGGAGGCGGTAATTTCGGTTATTGCCGGCTTTTCCTTCGTCGGCATCATGCTGGGGGTTGCGACCCTGATCATCGTCATGGCTGTCATGAACGGTTTTCGGACCGAGTTGATTTCTCGTATCCTCGGCATAAACGGGCATATGATCGTTCAGCCGGTCGATAGTCCCTTCACCGACTTTGCCGATCTTGCCAAGAAATTCTCCGCCGTGCCCGGGGTCACCATGGCGCTGCCGTTGGTCGAGGGGCAGACTCTGGCCTCCGGCAAGGGCGGGGCTGGAACGGGTGCGCTGGTGCGCGGCATCCGCCCGGACGACCTGTTGAAGCTCAAGGAAGTAGCGGCAAATATCAAGACCGGCGACATGGTTGGCTTCACGTCCGGCCAAGGCGTGCTGATTGGTTCGCGCATGGCCAACGATCTCGGGTTGCAGGCGGGTGATTCCATCACGCTGGTCTCGCCAGAGGGGGACGTGACGCCGATGGGTGTCAACCCGCGGGTCAAATCCTACAAGATTTCCGGTACGTTTGAGATCGGCATGTCGGAATATGATTCTTCGATTATCTATATGCCGCTTGAAGAATCGCAGCTCTATTTCAACGCGGAAGGCGTGGTGCAATCCATCGAATTGTTCGTTACCAATCCTGACGACATCGATGAGCTGCGTCCCAAGGTCGAGGCGGCAGCGGGCCGGCAGGTGTTCATCAGCGATTGGCGCCAGCGCAACCAGACCTTCTTCTCCGCCTTGCAGGTGGAGCGCAATGTGATGTTCATGATCCTGACATTGATCGTCATCGTCGCGGCGCTGAACATCATTTCCGGCCTGATCATGCTGGTGAAGGACAAGAGCAGCGATATCGCCATTCTGAAGACCATGGGCGCCAGTTCAAGTTCGATCCTTCGGATCTTCTTCATGACAGGTGCGGCCATCGGCATCGCTGGCACATTCGCCGGCGTCGGACTGGGCGTGCTGGTCTGTCTGAACATCGAATCGATCCGGAATTTCTTCTCCTGGGTCTCCGGTACTGTGTTGTTTGATCCGCAACTCTATTTCCTCAGCAAATTGCCAGCGGATATGAGCTTCGGTGAAACGGTTTCGGTGATTATCATGTCGCTGACCCTGTCCTTTATCGCCACCATCTTTCCGGCATGGCGGGCGGCCCGGCTCGATCCCGTGCAAGCCCTGCGTTACGAATAAGGAACAGCGGATCCATGGCGAACAACCCTGTTCTTGAAATTTCGGAGGTTTCGCGCACCTATGGGGAGGGCGAAACCAAGCTTTCAATTCTGAAAGGTGCCGGACTAAAATTATACGAAGGCGAAACCGTCGCTCTCGTGGCGCCATCGGGCACGGGCAAGTCCACCCTGCTGCATATTGCCGGGTTGCTGGAACATCCGACCGATGGTGACGTGCTGATTGGTGGCACCCGTTGCAATGAATTGTCCGAGGAAGGCCGCACGGCCATGCGCCGCACCAGCATTGGCTTCGTCTATCAGTTCCATCACCTGTTGCCGGAGTTCTCGGCACTTGAAAACATCATGATGCCGCAGATGATTGCAGGCCTGAGCATTCCGGAAGCTAGCAAGCGCGCCAAGGCTTTGCTTGATTACATGCGTATCGGTCATCGCGGCGACCACCGGCCCGCCGAGCTTTCCGGCGGCGAACAGCAGCGCGTGGCTATTGCCCGGGCTGTCGCCAATGCGCCGCTGTTGCTGTTGGCGGACGAGCCGACCGGCAATCTCGATCCGGAAACTGCGGCTTACGTGTTTTCCGCGCTGGAAGCTCTGGTGCGCCAGTCTGGCCTTGCGGCGTTGATCGCGACCCATAATCACGAACTGGCCCGGCGGATGGACCGCTGCGTCACTCTCCAGGATGGCAGAATCGTCGATTTCGATTTGTAATTGCCCACGGGTCTGGAAAGAACTTTTTACATTAGAGATATCAAAGCCCGTCGATCACTTGATCGGCGGGCTTTTCGTATGGCGCATAGAGTTTGTCAGAGAAAAATGGAAACCGGTTTCGGCAGACAAATGATTGGAAAAATTTCTGTTGACGAACAAACAAAAGGAGAACAAAGTGAATACATAACCAGACAGGAGTGAGCTATGAGTGACATTCTGCATGACATCGCCGCATTCGCATCGCTGGCTGTTTTTATTGCCAGCTTGTCTGTTCTGGCGATGGCTTTTTGAAATGCCGGGCATCGTCTTGGCGCGATCTGACCTAGATGGGCCTGCCAAAGGCACACGTCGCTTTAAGGGGATAGGTGGCAGTGAGGCTGGATGTCTTCTGGACATGGCGGGCCAAACCTAGGACAATAACCTTCATACAGCGCGGTGCGTTTTGTTAAATGCACATCGGACGCGGTAACACTTTCATCTGCTGCATTGCTTTTTCCTTGGGCCGATTTCGGTTGAACGAGAAGTTTTATGGCGGCGGTTTTCAGTGTGTAGCGGCGACAAGCAAGCAGGATGGATGCAATGAGTGATATGGGCGCAAGCGGACAGGCTGTAGTGAAGGCGGGTCCAGGTTTCGTCCATTTGAGAGTACATTCGGCCTATTCGCTGCTGGAAGGCGCGCTGCCGCTGAAGAAGATCCTGAGCAAGGTTGCGTCTGACCAGCAACCGGCCATTGCCATTACCGATACCAACAATCTGTTCATCGCACTGGAGTTTTCCCAGAAGGCGCTCGGCGATGGATTGCAGCCGATCATTGGCTGCCAATTGTCCATCGACATGGAAGACGCAAGCGAGGAAAAGCGGGGCAATAGCTCTCTTGCCAAATATCCCGCCATTGTGCTTCTGGCCGCCGATCCGGCGGGTTATGAGCGGCTGGTGGACCTGGTCAGCCGTGCCTATCTCCAGGGCGATAACACTCAGTCTGTGCATATCACCGCCTCCTGGCTGGAGGAGATCGGCACGGATGGCCTGATCGCCCTGACGGGTGCAGCAGGCGGTCCGGTCGATCTGCCGGTGAAGGACGGCCATCAAGCCCAGGCGCTGTCGCGGCTTCAGACGCTCAAATCCCTGTTCGGGGATCGGCTTTATATCGAATTGCAGCGCCACCAAGGCTATGACCGGGTGCATGAAAGCCGGATGATCGCGCTGGCTTATGATCACGATATTCCATTGGTTGCCACCAATGAGGCCTTCTTTCCCAGCCGTGACGATTATGATGCCCATGACGCATTGATGGCGGTTGCCCATAATGCCATCGTGTCTGATGACCGACGGTTTCGCCTGACGCCGGATCATTATCTGAAAAGCCGCAAGGAAATGCAGGCTTTGTTTAGCGATCTGCCGGAAGCACTTGAAAACACGGTGGAGATTGCCAGCCGCTGTTCTTTCGTTCTCGACACCCGTAACCCTATATTGCCGCGCTTTACCGGTGGTAGCGACGATCCGGAAGAGGCTGAGCGCGCCGAAGCCGGGGAATTGCGCCGTCAGGCCATTGAGGGACTGGACGACCGGCTGGCGAAGCTTGGCATGGCGCCAGGCTACGAGGAAAAGGAATATCGAGACCGGTTGGATTTCGAGCTTGGCGTCATCGAGCGGATGAAATTTCCCGGCTACTTCCTGATCGTTGCCGACTTCATCAAATGGGCCAAAAACCAGGACATTCCAGTTGGCCCCGGCCGTGGTTCCGGTGCGGGTTCGCTGGTTGCCTATGCCCTGACCATTACCGATGTCGATCCGCTGCGGTTCTCCCTGCTGTTCGAACGCTTCCTCAATCCTGAGCGTGTCTCGATGCCCGACTTCGACATCGACTTCTGCCAGGATCGCCGTGAAGAGGTGATCCGTTATGTGCAGCGCAAATATGGGCGCGAGCAGGTGGCGCAGATCATCACCTTTGGGTCGCTCCAGGCCCGTGCAGCCTTGCGTGACGTTGGCCGCGTGCTGGAAATGCCCTATGGGCAGGTCGACAGGATCTGCAAGCTGGTGCCGAACAATCCGGCCAATCCGACCCCTCTGTCCAAGGCCATCGAAGAAGAGCCAAAGTTTCAGGAAGAGGCAGAGAAGGAGCCGGTTGTCGCCCGTCTGCTGGATATCGCCCAGAAGATTGAAGGGCTTTATCGCCACGCCTCCACTCATGCCGCCGGTATTGTGATCGGTGACCGCCCGCTGTCCAAGCTGGTGCCGATGTATCGCGATCCGCGCTCGGATATGCCGGTTACCCAGTTTAATATGAAGTGGGTGGAGCAGGCCGGGCTGGTCAAGTTTGACTTTCTCGGATTGAAGACGCTGACGGTGCTGAAAACCGCCGTGGATTTCTGCCGGTTGCGCGATATCGAGATCGATCTGGCGACCATTCCGCTGGACGACGAAAAAACCTATCAAATGCTGTCACGCGGTGAGACCGTCGGTGTGTTCCAGGTGGAAAGTGCCGGCATGCGCAAGGCGCTGATCGGCATGCGGCCCGACTGTATCGAGGATATTATCGCGCTGGTGGCGCTCTATCGTCCGGGGCCGATGGAAAATATTCCGGTCTACAATGCCCGCAAGCATGGCGAGGAGGAGATCGAATCGATCCATCCGACCATCGATTACCTGCTGAAGGAAACCCAGGGGGTTATCGTCTATCAGGAGCAGGTCATGCAGGTGGCCCAGGTTCTGTCGGGCTATTCGCTCGGTGAAGCGGATCTTCTGCGCCGCGCCATGGGTAAGAAGATCAAGGAGGAAATGGACAAACAGCGCGCCCGTTTCGTCGATGGTGCGGTGAAGAATGGCGTCTCAAAGCCCCAGGCCGACAATATTTTCGACCTGCTGGCGAAGTTTGCCAATTACGGCTTCAACAAGTCTCACGCCGCCGCCTATGCCATTGTCTCCTACCAGACCGCCTATATGAAGGCGCATTATCCGGTGGAGTTTCTGGCAGCGTCGATGACGCTCGATATGGCCAATACCGAAAAACTGGTGGATTTCCGCCAGGACGCCGGGCGTCTCGGTATTGAGGTGGTGCCGCCCTCGGTGCAGACGTCTTTCAGGCACTTCCAGACCGGTCCGAACAGGATTTACTATTCACTGGCCGCCTTGAAGGGTGTCGGCGATGCAGCCGTCGAGCATATCGTGGCTGTCCGCGCCGATACGCCCTTTGCCGATCTGGAGGATTTTTGTCTGCGGATCGACCCGAAGCAGATCAATCGCCGGGTGTTTGAAAGCCTGATTTTTGCCGGTGCCTTCGATTGCTTTGGCCGCGATCGTCCCGAACTGTTGGCTGGCATGGACCGGATCATCGGCTATGCGCAGCGCGCCCAGGAAAATGCCGTCAGCGGCCAGTCGGATATGTTCGGCTCTGGCGGCGCCACAGGGCCGGAGCGGATTTCGTTTCCGACCTATACGCCCTGGCTGCCATCTGAAAAGTTGATGCGGGAGTTTCAGGTTCTGGGCTTCTATCTCTCGGCCCATCCGCTCGACACTTATAAACCGCTGTTGGAAAAGATGCGCGTGCAGAATTTCGCTGACTTTTCTGGCGCTGTGCGCCAAGGCGCGACGGCGGGTCGGCTGGCCGGTACGGTGATTTCAAAGCAGGAGCGCAAGACGCGAACCGGAAACAAAATGGGCATCGTTACGTTCTCGGATGCCACCGGCCAGTTCGAGGCGGTGCTGTTTTCGGAGGGCTTGAATCAGTATCGCGACCTGCTTGAATCGGGCAAGTCGCTGGTGATCACGGTTGCTGCCGAAGAACGACCGGAAGGCATTGGTCTTCGTATCCAGACGGCGCAATCTCTGGAAGAAAAATCCTTGCAGATGCAAAAGACGCTGCGCGTCTATCTGCGCGATTCCGGCCCCTTGCGGGCGCTGGCCGCCCATCTCAACACCAAGGGCGATGGACTGGTGTCCTTCGTGGTGATCAAGGAGGATGGCCGCCGCGAAATCGAGGTCGAACTCAATCAACGTTTCCGCATCACCCCCGAAATCGCCGCCGCCATGCGGTCCGCGCCGGGCGTGGTGGATGTTGAATTGGTATAGGCACCTTTGTGGCGTCGCTCTCGCAAAACTGCGGCACGGGCTCAGACCACGCGGATTATTTCGGCATTGCCGTTATCCCGGCAGGTAGGTGATGAAGTCTGTACCGTCAACCGTATCCTGGCCTAGTCCATGGTCGGTAATCGTCATCACGGTGCCTGTCGTCATGGTCGTTTCAATACGCTCGCGGATGTCGTCCGGGATGTGAATACGATTAAGAACCGTATCCACCCCATCGGGGGCGGTTGGCTGCGCCTTGCCAATGGTGACAATCGACGAATTTGAGGCCGCCGGAGCCGGCTCAAGGCTGGTTACCTGCCAATGGGCCGTCCCATTGGCACTCTCCAGGTTCGCTGCGAAAAAATGTGTGCCGAGTGGTTTTTCCGGCTGGTCGATGACAATAGGCGCATCGAAGACCGGCTTGAAGGCCTGCCGCACATAGATCTGGCCAACGGGTGGCATCGGCTTGCCAGCGCTTTGATAAAGAGCGCTCAGGAATGTCGGCGTAATAAGTGGCCCCTTCAGGGGCAGACCTTTCCACCGTTTGAAGCCCTGGATGGCGGTGCGGGTCAGGGGACCGGCATGACCATCGTGACCGCCGGTCTCAAATCCCATGTCTTGCAAGAGAAGTTGGGCGTCATGGATGGTTTCGATTTCACCCCGGAAGGTGATTAACAGGCTCAAAGGTGGTTGTCCGGCAATTACGGTCGGGGGCTTGGGGCGGGGCAGATCGGCCATTGCCACTTCCACCGGTTCCGTGCTGCTTGTGCCATCCGCACCGCGCAAGCGCGCGTCGGACAGGATCTGTGGGCCTTGCTGTTGTTGCGCCGGGCTGAATAGAAACGGATGCTCGATGGGAGCTGGCGCGACCGGGGCATCGCTGATCAGCACATGCGCACCCAGTCGGGTCATGCCGTAGAGCTCACGGGCAAATTGGCCGGGCAGGCGCACGCAGCCATGCGAGGCTGGCCGGTTTGGCACACTGTTTGATTCATGCAAGGCAACGCCGGACCAGGTGATGCGTTGCATCCAGGGCATGGGCGCATTCGAATAAAGGTTGGATTCGTGATATTTTGCCTTCTGGATGATCGAGAAGATGCCTGATGGCGTCGTATGACCTTCCTTACCTGTCGAAACCTTCGAAGAGGCGACGATCCGGTTTCCATCATAGACCGTGAGAGACTGCGTCTGTTTCGACACGATGATTTGCAATGCGCTGCCGTCTCTGGCTGAGGCCTGCGATAGGGTCGCGCTCAACGCGAGCACGGAAGCGGACAGGAACATCGAACGAAACATGGTGCGGACCGTCATGGTGCCCTCATTATGTAAACCGGGAAAAACTGGGCCTTCAAAAGGTCGCCTGATCATGTGAGCAACAATGTGCCATGAAATCAGTTGGTACACGCCTACAACGCAATGCGTTTTATAAAACGCACAAGGGATACAGACGCGTGCAAGCTGAACCCTAAAATAAACGTCGATCTTTAACGATTGCTTACCCGGCATGGCCGCTCACACAAAGTTGACGGGCAATGCTTTGATAGTGGCTATTTTTTAGTGCTGCCGAAGGTGAAGCCGGTTTCGACCATGCCCTTGCCGAATTTCGTCCGCAATTGGTCCATGGCGGCTTCCGCCTTGGCGCGGCGGGCGGCGTCTGGATCGACCAGATCCGGTGGGTCGGCCAGGCTTGGATCGGCAAAATCGCTGACGCCGATACCGATTAGCCGAAATTTCGTGCCATCGGCTTCCTTATCCAGCATTTGCAGACCGGTGCGAAAGATCCGATCAGCCAGTTGGGTCGGATCGTCCAGCCGCCGATTGCGGGTGCGCAGTTTGAAATCGGCGCTCTTCAGCTTCAAGATAACAGTGTGTCCAGCCAATTCCTGCTTTTTCAATCGCCAGGCGACTTTCTCGGAAAGCTTGCGCAAATGGGGGACAAGGTCTTCTCGGCGGGAAATATCGTCAAAGAACGTGGTTTCGGCGGAGACGCTTTTAGCCGCGTCATTGATATGAACATCCCGGTCGTCGATGCCTTTTGATAGCCGGGCCAGTCGTTGGCCCATGCTGCCATAGCGACGGATCAGGTCGCTTTCCTCCATGGTTTGCAATTGCCCGATGGTGCGAATGCCGTCTTTTTCCAAGGTGCTGGCGAAGGCCTTGCCGACGCCCCAGATCGTGGTGACAGGGCGAGGCGCCAGAAAATCCATCGCTTCAGCCTCGCCAATGACCGAAAATCCCCGGGGTTTTTGCAGGTCGGACGCCACTTTCGCCAGAAATTTACAATAGGACAGACCAACGGAAACGGTGATGCCGATCTCGCTTTCGATACGCCGGGCAAGCCGTGCCAGCACAAGGGCGGGTGGCGCGTGGTGCAGGGTTTCTGTGCCTTTCAATTCCAAAAAGGCCTCATCTATGGACAGGGGTTGCACCAGAGGGGTCAGTTCCTCCATCATCGCCCGCACTTGCCGTCCGACGCGGGAATATTTTTCCATATTCGGTGGAATGACAACGGCGTCAGGGCAGGCTTCCAGCGCCTTGAACATCGGCATGGCCGAGCGCACGCCATGGATGCGCGCAACGTAACAGGCGGTGGAAACCACGCCGCGTTTACCGCCGCCAATGATCAATGGTTTGTCGATCAGGTCTGGATTGTCGCGCTTTTCAACCGAGGCATAAAAGGCATCGCAATCTATATGGGCCAATGTCAGCTTAAACAGTTCCGGGTGGTAGACGAGGCGAGGGCTGCCGCAAGCCGTACATCTCCGCTTGCCTTCCGCCTGTAGCGAAAGGCAATCACGACAAAAGCCGGAACGGAGTGGCGGCGCAGCAGACATGGGCGAGAACATAAGTTGAACATCGCCACCATAAGCCGGGTTTTCAAGGCCTGCAAGTGGATACCCTGCTAATCCCCAAGCCCCCAAAAAGTAAAAGACGGGAACGGATCAGATGCGCGCCTGGAAATGACGGAGAACCCGCTCGCTGGCATCGTGCCAATCGTCGGCACGCAATACATGGGGGCCGGGCGGAGGCGCGTGGCGATGAATTTCAGACTGAGGCCCGATCTGCACCAGCAGGCATTCCGGGGCATGTTCTCCCACGGAATGGAGATTGTGGGCCATGTCATCCATAAAGGCGAAGGGCAGGGGCCGATCACCATGCAGGGCTTTGACGACTGGTCCCTTTGGGCTTTCCGTGGCCAGGAGTGGGAAATCCAGCCCCAGCCGATCCAGCAGACGGCGTCGTTGGGCGGTAAAGGCGGGTGGCATGGCGGTCAGAAAGACAATATCTGCAATCTCGCCGATCCGCTGCAGCACGGCCACGGCATCGCCAAACGGGGTCTGCCACTCTTCCTGCTTTTCGAAAAACGTCAGCAGGAGATCCGTGACGATCTGATCTTCCAGCGCAAGCTGATCCTTGGCTGACACGATGTTGCCATGCAGTCGAAAGGATTTCGGCAAGAGACGATGGCCCAGGCTGTCGAGATAGGCCTCGAAGGGCACCAGGAATTCCAGCACGACGTCGTCGACATCGCTGATCAGCAATGGCCGGTCGGCCAGGCGGACATGGTTGAAGTCGACAATCTCGCCCATCAGATTTCACCGGAATCAAGTGCAGGCCGAACATAGACGTGATAGGCTGCAATAACATCTTCCGGTCGGGTCTGTGTGGCGGAGCAGAATTCCAGCAAGGTTGGTTCATGCTGCATGAGAAACTCCAGAAGTCCGGCCAGAAATTCCGGGTCATTGACGGCCAGGCGCAATTGCTGAGGCTCCAGGCCGGTCAGGGACAGAAAGCGCCCCAGCATGTCCGGCTCACTCGCCAGCCAACCCAGAACGGCAATCGCCGTTTGTTCGGCATGCTCTGCTGAAACCGTCTTGATCGTCACTTTGTCTCGCACAGTCTATGCCCATTTCGGTTTGTTTCGTCCGGCAGCTCGTTCTATCCGGCCAACTCGCTTAAACCGATTGTTATTTTCGGTTTATCACGGTTAAATTGTCTTGGCTGACTTGTGTCGCAATGTGCCGGAGAATTACCTATTTCTCAACCAAATCGCGCTAAATTCTATTTCACAAAAGAATGAATCTTTATGTCTGTTACGCCTGTCATCCACCATGGAGGGCGGGAAAGCAAGGATTGAAAATGCCGAAAAAGGTGATGATCGTTGAAGATAACGAGCTGAACATGAAACTGTTTCGTGATCTGATCGAAGCGTCGGGCTATGCGACCATCCAGACCCGCAATGGCATGGAAGCGCTGGAACTGGCACGCAAACATCATCCCGATCTGATTCTGATGGACATACAGTTACCGGAAGTTTCCGGCCTGGAAGTGACCAAATGGCTGAAGCAGGATAGCGAGCTGCACGTCATTCCCGTGATCGCGGTGACTGCCTTTGCCATGAAGGGCGATGAAGAGCGCATTCGCCAGGGTGGGTGCGAGGCCTATGTGTCGAAGCCAATTTCCGTGCCAAAATTTCTGGAAACGATCAAGACCTATCTGGGAGACGCCTGAGGCGCAGGTAGCGCGGGCGTCTTAAACCCATAGGCGATCTCCGTTGAGACCTGGGCAGATGCTTGACGGACCGAGGCGCTCTGAATTCTATATGAAACGTCAGTCTGTCGGGTTGGCGCAATGTCCATGCAGAGCCGGTAGCGTGTGCGCGCCAGGCTTGCTTCAAGGGGTGATGGCTGATGACAGCCCGTATTCTGGTTGTTGATGATGTTCCTGCCAATGTGAAGCTGCTGGAAGCCCGGCTGCTGGCGGAATATTTTGAGGTATTGACGGCCGAAGACGGATTGAAGGCGCTGGATATCTGCGACCGTACCCAGGTGGACGTCGTTCTTCTCGATGTCATGATGCCAGGCATTGATGGCTTTGAAGTGTGCGAGCGGCTGAAATCCAGCCCGCGTACGGCCCATATTCCCGTGGTCATGGTCACGGCGCTGGACCAACCTTCGGACCGGGTGAGGGGATTGAAGGCTGGCGCTGACGATTTTCTGACCAAACCGGTCAATGATCTGCAATTGATCTCTCGGGTCAAAAGCCTGGTGCGGCTGAAAACCCTTTCCGATGAATTGCGCATCCGCGCCGAGACGGCGCAGAAAATCGGCATAGATAGCAATATTCATCTCGGGGATGGACGTATGGACGAGGTCGGCCAGGTCTTGCTGGTCGATAGCCGCGCCAGTTCGCAGGAGCGCATCATCAAGGCGTTGAAGCCTGTGGCTGATGTTATCGCGATGTCCGACGCCCAGGCCGCGCTGTTTGAGGCGGCGGAAAGCAATTTCGACCTGGTGATCGTTAATGGCACGCTGGAGGATTACGATCCGCTACGCCTGTGTTCGCAGCTGCGGTCGCTGGACCGCACCCGCTTCATTCCGATTTTGCTGATTGCCGACCAAGGCGAGGAATACTTGATCGTGCGGGCGTTGGATCTGGGCGTCAACGATTACATTGTCCGGCCGGTCGACACCAATGAGCTGCTGGCGCGCACGCTGACCCAGCTACGCCGCAAACGGTATAATGACAGGCTGCGCAGCAGCGTGCAGCAAAGCATCGAACTGGCGGTGACCGACGATCTTACCGGACTTCACAATCGGCGCTATCTCGATACCCATATCAAAGTGTTGTTCGAGCGATCCAGCCTGCGCAAACAGTCGCTTTCGGTGTGCCTGGTGGATATCGATCGGTTTAAGCTGGTCAATGACACCTATGGCCATGAGGCGGGCGATGACGTTCTGCGGGAGTTTGCTGCTCGTATTCGCGCCACAGTGCGCGGCGCCGATCTTGCCTGCCGCTATGGCGGTGAGGAATTCGTGGTCGTGATGCCGGATACGTCGCAAGAGATGGCCGGTACGGTGGCCGAGCGCCTGCGCGAGATGGTAGAGAAAAAGCCATTTCGGTTGCAATCTGGGGGCGAACTGAATGTTACGGCATCGCTTGGCATCGCTACGGCGGGAGATGAGATCGCAAGTCCGGAACAATTGTTAAGACAGGCTGACCGCGCGCTCTATCAGGCCAAAACCGAAGGCCGTAACAGGGTCGTGTCTGCGGCGGCCTAAAGTAATTTCAGCACAGGTGCGCCTTTGTGTTTTGGTTCACGTGGAGCCCGCTCTCCCGCGTCTTCAAAAAATTCATCTGCCGTGATTTTCCGTTACATCCATGCGCGCGTTCAAGGATCCGGTTTGGCAAAATTTGCTCCTGACATAGAAAGCCATGTTTGCCCGGACTTTTCCGAGAGCTTGTAGATGTGCTCGATACATGTCTATTTTCTTTTAAAAAAATAGAAAATATACCATAAATAAATAAGGGTATATTTTTATTTTTTTACTCTGTTTTGGATAGAAATGTAGGTGTAATAGAAAGTTATGTTTTTCGAATTGTTGATAACGACAATTTTTCGTTGAGATCGAGAGTTTTTAAGAGAAAATACTTGCCTCTCTGGAGTGTTAATTCTATTTGTTTTTGACAAGAGGAAATGAGCAGAATTTAACCATGCCGGCATCGAAAAGATGCAACGGTTAAGAAAATGTTGATTTTTTATTTCATATGCGCATAGTTGGGACAACTACGATGCATCCATAGCAAGCTGTGCTTTAACGTGTGCTGTGGTTCTTAATAAATGCCGTTTTTATAAGCTGCTTAGAGATATCCATCGATCCCTGTGGATCTGAGGAATTAAGCAGTAAAAATTGACGAATAACAGGTTTAACCAATACCCCATGGTGCTCAGGTCCGCCGCATCTCCTGGGTCGTGGGGTTGGTCGGCAGGTGTGCGATTATCAAGCGGTTCCTCGTGCCGTTATTGCATGCCCGCCGACCACCATTCGAACGCCGCTTCCTTGTCCGGAGGCGGCGTTTTGCGTTTCGCGGTCAAGATGGTTTCCGATGCATTCTATCCTGCGCCCCTATGGGTGGGGTCACTGTCCTCGCGCCGATAGCGTCCTTACGCCTATTGCCACAGGCAGGATCGAGCTCGGCTTTTAGAGCCGGTCTGCGTGGCGTGCTGGCCCATCCTCAAAACGGCATAAAAAAAGCGCGCCGATGGAGCGCGCTTTTCAATCTTCTCACGAAGAACCAGGATCACTTGATCTTGGTTTCCTTGAATTCGACATGCTTGCGAGCGATCGGGTCGTATTTGGTCTTCGTCATCTTGTCCGTCATCGTACGGCTGTTCTTGGTGGTGACGTAGAAGAAACCCGTATCGGCTGTCGACAGCAGCTTGATCTTGATGGTTGTAGCCTTGGCCATGGTCGTCCTGCCTTACATGAATAACACAAAGCCGTGACGACCTTCAGGGCCCACGGCAAATCTGGGCGGAAACTACAAATCGCCACCGAAAAGTCAACCCCGCGCACCCTTGAAAAACAATCGTGCGACGGAAAGAACCACATATAACGCAAAGAAGCCGGCAATCGACCAGGCAAAACCGGCATTTCCGCCCATATCGATGGCTGCACCCACCACTTGTGGACCGGCCACCGTGCCAACCGCATAACAGAAAACGAAGGCGGCATTGGCGGCGGCAAGGTCAGATCCTGTGAGTCGGGAGCCGAGATGGCTGAGGCCGATCGTGTAGAGACCGGAGACGCAGCCGCCCCAGAACAGCAGGATGACGGCCATCGCCATCCAGCTATGAGAAATCAGCGGCAGCAGCAGCGATCCGATCAGGCCGACTGTCGCCAAGGCGCCGAGCAGCAAGCGGCGATCCCTAAGCTTGTCAGAGAGCATGCCAAGCGGAATCTGGAACACCATGTTGCCAACCCCCATCACCGTCAGCAGCAGGGCTGACTGGGCCTCTGTGAAGCCGATACGAGTGGCATAGACGGGCATCAGGGACAGTCCGCCGACTTCCACCGCGCCGAACACGAAGACGGCGGCTGTGGCGGTTGGCACCAGGAAGATATAGCGGAAGAAATGCATCTCCGGCTTTTCATCCAGTGCCGGGCTTTCGTTGCGGGCAACGAAGATCGGCACCGCTGCCATCATTATGGCAACCGCGCCGATGGCAAAGGGCAATACGCCCTCACTGCCGACAATTGAAAACAGCAAGGGACCAGCGGCAAAGCCGACCGACAGGACGGTGGCATAAATGCCGAGCACCAGCCCGCGCCGCGATGGCGGGGCGGCGGCATTGATCCAGAATTCCGACAGGATGAACAATGTCGTCGTGGCGCCGTGAAACACCAGCCGCAGAGGAAACCACATCCAGAAGGCTTCGGCGTAATAGAAGCCGAGCGAACTGAGCGCGGCGAGCAGCACCGCCCAGATCATGGTCTGCGCCACACCGAAACGGTGCGCAAGCCTGGTGGTGATCGGCGCGGCAATCATCGCCGCAACGCCTGCCATGGCTGAATTCAGTCCGATCAGGGTGGAGGGAATACCGCGTTTTTCCAGAATGATGCTGAGTAGCGGCAATCCCAGCCCGATGGCAATGCCAACAGCGGAAATCGACGAGACTGCGGCAATCAGCGATGGCCAGTGGATCTCTTCGCGATGTCCGGTAACAGGGTCTCTGGTGTCAGACATGGAAGGTCCTCAGAAGAAAATGCACGCAATGCGCGGTGAAGGATAACGGCGCAAGGCGTCATGCCAGGGCAACAAAGGCCGATTACATTTCATAATATGCCAGCGATCCTCCGGGGCTTTACTCCATAACGGCAAAAATCGAAACCGGTTTAAGCCAAGATGTAGAAAAACTACTTATTCGATTGTCGTAATACGTCGAATGCCAGAATTTGGCCTGACCGGATTTGGCCCTGCTTGACTGGTCCATCCGATATGGGGTGGTGAAACCGTCACTTTGGCGGATAGCGCTCGTCGTAGTCCTCAATCACCTCTGGTTCTTCCCCGAAGCCGTGCATACGCAGCGCCCATTGCAGCCCCACCACGCCGCCCTTGATGGGCTGGATGATCAGCAGAGAGGTGATGACGGCAATCGGCGTCCAGATCGCCAGATGCGCCCAGGTCGATAGCACGAAGACCAGATCGGTCATCATATAGCCACCCAGCAGCACATGGCCGACGATCATAATGACGATATAGGGGGGCAGGTCATCGGCCCTCTGGTGGGAAAGATCCTCGTCGCAGACTGCGCAGGTATCGACCGGCTTAAGGAAGGCCTTGAACAGGCGACCGGAGCCGCAGGCGGGACAGGTACACATCAGGCCGCGCAGAATGGAGCGTCCAAGTGGGCGAACCGCATCCTTGCCGCCGCCGAAGCGGATAACGGGGGGAGACTGGCTGACAGACATGCGGTTCCTCCTGAACTTCTATCAAATCCTATAGGCTTTGATCAAAGATGGGGCATGAAAGTTGATATTTCATCGCGGCATTTGCGCACAAGTGCGCCGAGTTCGTATATCTGGGCTTCGTATACCAAGCCCAGATATACGAACTCGGCGCGCGGTTTCAACGCCTGCCGCGCGGTGGTCTGGTTCCCGGTGTCTTGCCGGGGCCGGGTCGGCCGCGCCGCGTCGCTTTGTGGAAGGAACGGATGCCGGTCGGCATTTTCTTGCCTTCGCTGAGGATTTCAAACCGCAAGGCACCGGCCAGCGGCACGGCTTCCACCAGCTTGACGCTGACGCTGTCGCCCAATTGATAGCCAAGCCCGGTCTTTTCGCCGGTCAGTGCCTGATGTGCTTCATCGTAGATGAAATAGTCGCGGCCAAGCGTTGAGACCGGAATGAAGCCATCGGCGCCATATTGCGGCAGGGAGATAAACAGGCCGGATTTGGTGACGCCGGAAACCTGCCCGTCGAATTCATCACCGATCCGCGTTGCCAGGTGGTGGGCAATCAGCCGGTTGATCGTGTCGCGCTCGGCTGCCATGGCGCGGCGCTCAAAGGTGGAGATTTCGGCGGCGACATCGGCCAGCGCCGCTTCTTCATCGGATGTAATGCCGCCTTCGCCAAGCCCCAGCGTGCCAACCAGCGCCCGGTGCACGATCAGGTCGGCGTAGCGGCGGATGGGGGATGTGAAATGCGCGTATTTCAAAAGGTTCAAGCCGAAATGGCCGATATTCTCGGGGCTATAGACCGCCTGGCTCTGCGAACGCAGCACCATTTCGTTGACGATGGTCTGGTGGGGCGTGTCCTGCGCCTTGGCGAGGATGCCATTGAACGAATTGGAGCGCAGATTGCCGCCCTTGGCCAGTGAAAAGCCGATGGTGGCCAGAAACTCACGCAGCACTTCCTGCTTGGCCAATGTCGGGGTGTCGTGGATACGGTAGACCAGCGGCTGCTTTTTCTTCTCCAGCGTCTCGGCGGCGGCCACATTGGCCTGGATCATCATTTCCTCGATCAGCTTATGGGCGTCCAGCCGTTCGGGTACGAAGACCCGATCCACCGTGCCATCGGCTTTGAGGATGATCTTGCGCTCCGGCATGTCCAGTTCCAGCGGCTGGCGGCGGTCGCGGCCACGCTTCAGGATCGCATAGGCCGCCCAGAGCGGTTTCAGGATCGGCTCCAGCAACGGCCCGGCCTTGTCGTCCGGGTTGCCGTCAATGGCGGCCTGCGCCTGTTGGTAGGACAATTTGGCCGCACTCTTCATCATGATGCGATGAAATGTATGACCCGCCTTGCGCCCTTCATGGGAAAACACCATGCGCACGGCCAGTGCTGGCCGGTCAACGCCCTCGCGCAGCGAGCAGAGATCGTTGGAAATCCGCTCCGGCAGCATCGGCACGACCCGGTCGGGGAAATACACCGAATTGCCGCGCTTCAGCGCCTCGCGATCCAGCGCCGACTTACTGCGGATATAATAGGAGACATCGGCAATCGCCACGGTAACGATCACGCCGCCCGGATTGTCGGGTGAGGGGTCCGGCTCGGCATGAACAGCGTCGTCATGGTCCTTGGCGTCATGCGGGTCGATGGTGACCAGCGGCAAGCTGCGCCAATCCTCCCGATGGGCCATGCTGGCTGGTTTGGCGGCATCGGCCTCGTCCAGCACCGATTGCGGGAAAATATGCGGGATGCCATGGGCGTGGATGGCGATCATCGAGATCGCTTTTTCCGAGGCCACCGAGCCGATCACCGACAGCACCTTGGCGCGGGCAAGACCCAGACGGCTGGAGAGCCGACCGACTTCCACCTCGACCAGATCGCCGTCGCGGGCGTCGCCAACATCTGGCGCTTCGATGACCATTTCCTCGCCGCGCCGCTCGATTGGCATCAGCCTGCCGCCGGTATCCCCGGCCATTTCGCGGTAAACGCCCAAAAGCGCGCCGCGCCGCTTGTCGATCACTTTGATGATCCGCGCGGTATAGGCGGGACCGATATGGTCCTTGGAGGGGAAAATCTTCGCCAGAACCCGGTCGCCAAGCCCGCCGACAGGCGTCTTGCCCTTGGCGCGGTCCGCGCTCGACTGGCGGATGGAGACGGCAGGGGCAGCGCCCAGTTCATCCGGCCATTCTGCGGGACGCCCGATCAGGTCGCCATCCTTGTCACGGGTGGTGATGTCGAGAACAGTCACGGGCGGCAGCGCACCGGGGCGGCTCAGCGACTTGCGGTTCTTGTTGACCAGCCCGTCTTCTTCCAAAGCCCGCAGGGCTTCCTTCAATTCGATCCGAGCCTCGCCTTTCAGGCCGAAAGCCTTGGCAATTTCGCGCTTGGAGGCCCGGTCGGGATTGTCGGTAATGAACTGCATCAGGATCTCGCGGGGCGGCACCGCCCCGTGGATGATCACCGTTTCATTCTTATCCGCTGCCTTTTTCGCCGCAAGCTCCGCCTTCCGCGTTCTGTTGGTGAGGCTGCGGGTGTCGGGTCGCGGGGCTTTGCTCAAGGTCAGGCTTTCTCTGGTTTCGCGGCGGGCTTTGCCTTGGGCTTTGTCGCCTTCGGCTTGGCGGCTGCTTTCTTTGGTTTGGCGTCGGCGGCGTCATCCGCATCGGCCTTGGCAGCTTTCGCAGGCGCCTTCTTTGCGCTGGCGGATTTGGCGGCAGGTTTCGCCTTGGTCTTGCCGCTGCCTTCCTTGGCGGCGCGCTCAACGATCAGGGCAATCGCCTCTTCCATGGTTACGGCTTGCGGGTCCATGCCTTTGGGAATGGTCGCGTTGATCTTACCCCAATTCACGTAGGGACCATAGCGGCCATCGCGCACGGTAATCGCGCCGCCATCGGGATGATCGCCGATCTCCTTCAGGGCGGCAGGTGCTGCGCGGCCACGGCCACCGGGGTTCGCCTGCTTTTCCGCCAGAACGGTGACAGCACGGTTGAGGCCGATGGTCAGCACGTCCTCGATACCGTCGAGATTGGCATAGGTGCCATCATGCAGCACGAAAGGTCCGTAGCGGCCAAGCCCGGCCGTCATCATCTTGCCGGTTTCCGGGTGAAGGCCGACTTCACGTGGCAGCGACAGCAGTGATAGCGCCTTGTCGAAATCTACATCGGTCGGCGACCAGCCCTTGGGGAGCGACGAGCGCTTAGCTTCCTTGCCATCGCCCCGCTGGACGTAAGGGCCGAAACGGCCCGAACGCAGCGTGATCTGTTCGCCGGTTGCGGGATCTTCACCCAGTGCTTTCGGTTCATTGCCGACGGCTTCCGCTTCTGTGCTGCCATCGGCGGACAATTGGCGGGTAAAGTTGCATTCGGGATAATTGGAGCAACCGACGAAGGCGCCGTATTTACCAAGCTTCAGCGAAAGATTGCCGGTGCCACAAACCTGGCAGATGCGCGGGTCCGAGCCGTCTTCGCGCTTCGGGAACACCAGCGGGGCTAGCGCCTCATTCAGCGCGTCGAGCACGTTGGTGACGCGTAATTCCTTGGTGCCTTCGATCTGGGCAAAGAAATTCTGCCAGAATTCGCGCAGCACGTCTTTCCAGTTCAGCTCACCGGCAGAAATCTTGTCGAGCTTTTCTTCAAGATCGGCGGTGAAATCATATTCGACATAGCGGGTGAAGAAGCTTTCCAGGAATGCCGTCACCAAACGGCCCTTGGCTTCGGGGATCAGCTTGCGCTTGTCGATAACAACATATTCGCGGTCGCTGAGTGTCTTCAGCGTCGCGGCATAGGTGGAAGGCCGGCCAATGCCAAGCTCTTCCATCTTCTTGATCAGGGTCGCTTCCGAATAGCGCGGTGGCGGCTCGGTGAAATGCTGGGTGGCATTGACCTTTTGCTTGGCCAGCGCCTCACGGGCGTTGATCTCCGGCAGGCGGCCATCTTCATCATCATCGTCGTCGCTCTTTTCACCTTCTTCGCGGTGATCAGTATAGGCGGCGATAAAGCCGTCAAACCGGATGACCGAGCCAACGGCGCGCAGACCGGCTTTTTCACCGGCGTTGTCGGCGAGGATTTCAGCGGTAGTCCGCTCGATTTCGGCAGAGGCCATCTGGCTGGCAATGCCGCGCTTCCAGACCAGATCGTACAGACGCAACTGGTCGGCATCAAGATAGCGGCGGACCTGATCCGGCGTCCGGTTAAAATCGGTCGGACGGATGGCTTCATGCGCTTCCTGGGCGTTTTTCGCCTTGGTGGAATAGAAACGCGGCTTTTCCGGCATATAGCGCGGGCCGAATTGCTCGGTAATCGCGGAGCGGGCGGCCTCAATGGCTTCCGGTGCCATCTGCACGCCATCGGTACGCATATAGGTGATCAGACCGACGGTCTCGCCGCCGATATCGACACCTTCATAAAGTTTCTGCGCCACCTGCATGGTGCGCGAGGCGGAGAAGCCGAGCTTGGAGGACGCGGCCTGTTGCAATGTAGAGGTTGTAAATGGCGGCGATGGGTTGCGCTTGACGGGCTTTGCCTCAATCGATTCCACCACATAGTTGGCGCCGTCGAGCAGGTCTTTCAGCCGGTTGGCCATTTCGCCATTGCCGACGCTGCGCGCTTGCAAGCGCTTGCCATCGGCAGACACCAGGCGGGCAAGGAATTCATCGCCGCGTGGGGTTTTCAGAAGCGCTGACAGGTTCCAGTATTCTTCCGAGACGAAGCGTTCAATCTCGTTTTCCCGGTCGCAAACCAGCCGCAGGGCTACCGATTGCACGCGGCCTGCCGAGCGGGCGCCGGGCAGCTTGCGCCACAGGACGGGCGAAAGGTTAAAGCCAACCAGATAGTCCATGGCACGGCGCGCCAGATAGGCATCGACCAGATCGCCATCGATATCACGCGGGGCAGCCATGGCGTCGAGCACGGCCTTCTTGGTGATGGCGTTGAAAACCACGCGCTTCACCGGCTTGTCGCCGATCACCTTCTTCTTTTTCAAGAGATCCAGCACATGCCAGGAAATCGCTTCACCCTCACGATCCGGGTCAGTTGCGAGAAACAAGGCGTCGGCCCCCTTCATCGCATCGGCAATGTCCTTCATGCGTTTGGCAGAGGCGGTGTCCACTTCCCATAGCATTTCGAAATCCTGATCCGGCAGGACCGAGCCGTCCTTGGCAGGCAGGTCGCGGACATGGCCGAAGGAGGCGAGCACCTTATATCCCGGTCCGAGATACTTGTTGATCGTCTTGGCTTTGGCAGGGGATTCGACAACGACTACATTCATTCTGTTTCTCTGAACATGGCCCCGTTTGTTGCATATGGCGTCGATTCTGGCGAGGGTTCAAGCATCGATGGTTCGACATGGACAGGGATTGCGCCGGGGTCAAGTCCCCTCATGCATTTTATCCATTACACGCTTGCACAACCGAAAGTTTATAAAAATGGTATTGCAATCATAAATCATTTCTGTATCCTATGTTGCATAGGTAGCAAATATACATATTCAGGTTGTATTTCCACGACGGGAACACGTAATGACGGGCAGTGGCGCAGCGGAACTTCATAGCCGGGAAAGCATAGCCTATGTGCGCCAGATGCTGGGCGAATTACGGCTGGTTGCCGAAAAGGAGGGGGCACAGATGCTTTGCTACCTGATCGAGATGGCCTTTGAAGAGGCCGGCGACCTTCAACGCCGCCATAAAGCGCCGAGAATGATCTCAAACACCAAAAGATCGCTTTGAAAATCTTTGGTTTTGTCTTGTTCTGATAGAGCCAGAGTACGCGACACAGACGTTTTCAGTTGTGCCTCCCCCCATCTGCCGTGCCAGGCAGATTGTCGCGTCCATTGCTTTCGCTGATCTTTTTGGGCGACCCGGTTTCGACTTTTCCAAAGGCAGCCTTGTTTAATCCAGCGGTGCAATCGAAACCAGGCCACCGGGATGACGGTGCAGGCGACCGGCAATATCCAGTTCCAGCATCACCAGATAGACGGCAGACGGCGGCAATTGGGTGTGGCGAATGATATCATCGACTTCGACCGGCGTTATGCCCAACGCATCGATGATCCGGCTGCGATCCTGTTCTCCGGGTGGCTGGTTGAAGGTCTCGCTTTCTTCATAGACCGGTTCTTCCACCTGCGGCTGGGAAAACAAGTCAATACTGCTGAGCGGGGATAGCGCCTCGAGAATATCCCGGGCCTCGGTGGTGATCGTCGCACCGTTTTTCAACAGCCCATTGGTTCCATGACAGCGCGGATCGAGCGGCGAGCCCGGCACGGCAAACACCAGTCGTCCGAAATCGGCGGCCAGCCGTGCGGTAATCAGTGAGCCGGAGCGGCTGGCGGCTTCGATGACTACAACCCCAAGTGAGGTTCCGGCAATCAGCCGGTTGCGTCTTGGAAAGTCACGGGCGCGGGGCTCCCAGCCAAATGGCATTTCGCTGATCGCCACACCCTTGCCATCCCAGATGTCTTTCAAGAGATCGACATTCTCAGGCGGATAGGGCCGGTCGAGTCCGCCTGCCAATGCGGCCATCGTGCCGGTGTCCAGGCTTGCTCGATGCGCGCCCGCATCGATGCCGCGCGCAAGTCCCGAGGTGATGGTGTAGCCGGTTGTACCGCAATCGCGCGCCAGCAGTGATGCCATTTTCACGCCGCTGATCGAGGCATTGCGTGAGCCGACGATGCCGATCGAGGGGCGGATAGCGGTGCTGCCAGAGCCTTTCATCGCCAGAAGCGGTGGTGCCGCGTCGATCTGGCGCAGCGCGGGGGGATAGTCCGGTTCGCCGATCCCGACGAATCGCGCCCCGAATTTGCGGGCAAAGTCCAGCTCGCGTTCGGCCTCGGCAATCGTGGCGATGCGGATGGAGCGAGTGGCGCCGCCGCGCTGCGACAATTCGGGCAGCATGTCCAAGGCGCGTTCGGCAGTGCCGAAATTGTTGATCAGGTCGCGAAAGGTGGCCGGGCCAACATTGTCGGAACGTATCAACCTCAGCCAGGCGGTTCTTTGTTTTTCCGTCAGGGCGATCCCCGAGCGTCCAGAACCGCCTGCCGACATTGTGTTCTATCCTTTTTTACCGATCTTGCTCTCGGTGCCTGAAATAAGTCTTTCAATATTTGCCTTGTGCTTGCCCCAGGTGATCACAGTCATGGCCGACGTGATCATGGCAGCTTCCGGCTGACCGAGTATCCACAATGCAACCGGAATGACAAGGGTTGCAACCAGTGCTGATAGCGAGGAATAGCGGCTGAGGAAAGCAATCGATAGCCAGACGATGGCAAAGACCAGTACCATCAACGGAAAAATGCCGAGCAATGTGCCGATATAGGTGGCCACGCCCTTGCCGCCCTTGAAACCAAGCCAGACCGGGAAAAGGTGGCCGATAAAAGCAGCAAAGCCGCCAAGCAGGCCCGGCAGATGCACCGTATCGGAGCCGAACAGTTTCTGGGCGATCAGCGCCGCAGCCGTTGCTTTCAGCGCGTCGAGCAGCAGGGTGGCAGCCGCTAGCTTTTTATTGCCAGTGCGCAGAACATTGGTGGCGCCGATATTGCCGGAACCGATATTGCGCACATCGCCCAGGCCCGCCATCCGGGTCAGGATCAGTCCGAAAGGGATGGAGCCGAGCAGATAGCCGATCGCCAGCGAGGCGATAAGGGCTGTGATCGTCACCTGGCTATAATCGAGGCTGGGCATGGCCGGCTCCTATACGTTCAAAACAGAGAAAACACCGGACGGCCCGCCACATAGGTGGCGACAGCGCGGCCGGAGAAGCGGGCGTCTTCAAAGGGTGTATTCTTGGAGCGCGACAACAGCGTCTCCTTGGCAACCAACCATGGCTCGTCCAGATCGATGAGCACGATATCGGCCTTTGCGCCCGGCTTCAATGTGCCGGCATCCAGCCCGAAAATTTCGGCAGGCCGGGTGGACATCGCATCGATCAGCCGCATCAGCGGCACCTGACCGGCATGATGCAGCCTGAGAGCTGCTGCCAGCACGGTTTCCAGACCAACCGCGCCATCGGCAGCATCGGCAAATGGCAGGCGCTTGGTATCGACATCCTGCGGATCATGGGCTGAAACGATGATGTCGATATCGCCGCTTGCCAAGGCCTCGACCATCGCTACCCGATCATCCTCGGCCCGCAGCGGCGGGGCCAGCTTGAAGAAGGTCCGGTATTCACCGATATCGTTTTCGTTCAGCGACAGATTGTTGATGGAAATACCGCAGGTGACGTTTGCGCCGCGTGCGCGGGCAAGTTTGATGGCCTCCACCGAGCCGGGCACCGAAATCTTGGCGGCATGATATTTTGCCCGCGTTAGCCCGGCGATACGCAGGTCGCGTTCCAGCGGAATGATTTCGGCTTCCTTCGGCACGCCGGACAAGCCCAGCCAACTGGCAAACAGGCCTTCGTTCATCACGCCATTGCCGAGATATTTTTCGTGCAGTTCCAGCGAAATCACCGCGCCGAATTCCCGCGCATAGGTCATCGCCCGGCGCAGCACCAGCGTATCGTCCAGCCCATGGCGGCCATTGGTGAAGCAGACCGCGCCCGCCTGTTGCAACAGGCCGAATTCGGTCATTTCCTCGCCGCGCAACCGACGGGTCAGGGCCGCGGCCGGATAGATATTGACCGGCGATTTTTCCCGCGCCGCGTTCTTGATGAATTCCACCAGGGCGATGTCGTCGATGACAGGATCGGTATCCGGCATCATCACGAAGGAGGTTACGCCGCCAGCCGCTGCGGCCTTGCCAGCGGAAGCCAGTGTTTCGCGGTGTTCGCCGCCGGGTTCGCCGACAAACACCTGCGCATCCACCAGACCCGGTGCGGCCACCAGTCCTTTGCAGTCTCTGACCTCGGCACCCTCGGGTGCTCCCTGATTTCGGGCATCCGCACCGGCGGCCAGAATGCGGCCATCGGCACCGACGATAATGCTGCCAACCTCATCCAGCGAACGGGACGGATCGATAATGCGGGCATTGTTGAAGACAAGCGGCTTGTTCATGCGCCAACTCCTTCGCTACGCGGGCCGTTATTGTCAGAGATCAGCAGCGATTCCATCACGGCCATGCGTACGGCGACGCCCATCTCGACCTGGCTTTCGATGACGCTTTGCGGCCCATCGGCCACATCGGAGGCGATTTCCACTCCTCGGTTCATCGGGCCGGGATGCATGACCAGGGCGTCTTCCTTGGCGGCTTTCAGCTTTTCAGCATCAAGCCCGTAGAAGTGGAAATATTCGCGGATCGATGGGACAAACGACCCTGCCATGCGCTCGCGCTGCAAGCGCAGCATCATCACGACATCGGCGCCCTTCAGGCCTTCCTTCATATCGTGGAAGACTTCGACACTCATATCGGCAATGCCCGATGGCAGCAGCGTGGCGGGCGCCACGACCCTGACCCGCGCGCCCATGGCATTGAGCAGGAGAATATTGGAACGGGCCACGCGCGAATGCAGCACGTCGCCGCAGATCGCGACGATGATCCGCGACAGCTTGCCCTTGGCGCGCCGGATGGTCAGCGCGTCGAGCAGCGCCTGGGTTGGATGTTCATGTTGGCCATCGCCGGCATTGATCACCGCGCAGGCGACCTTTTGCGACAGAAGCGCTGCCGCACCGGCTGAGGCATGGCGCACGACCAGCACGTCCGGGTGCATGGCGTTCAGCGTCATCGCCGTATCGATCAGCGTTTCGCCTTTCTTGACCGACGAATTACCGACCGACATGTTCATCACATCGGCACCGAGCCGCTTGCCCGCCAGCTCGAAGGATGACTGGGTGCGGGTGGACGCCTCGAAAAACAGGTTGATCTGGGTCAGACCGCGCAGGGTCGAGGTCTTTTTTTCACGCTGGCGGCTGATTTTTACCGCTTCGTCAGCTTTATCGAGCAGATAGGTAATATCGGTTTCGGTAAGGCCCTTGATGCCAATCAGATGGCGATGGGGAAAGAAGACCATGCGCATGTTCTCCTAGAGTTCGTCAGGGAAAAATGGAGCCCGATTTTCCGACAGGACAAACGACAACGAAAGGCTTTGAAGTCTCTCGGCTTGTAATGAAAGCATGAGACTCCGAAGGGGTCGCGCGGTCTATAAAGACTGCGATGATCAGGAGCAAGCCTGCTTGAGACGTGCAAGCCTTTGTCCCCCGTTTTGGTCGGTTGGCCCGCCCCATGCTGTCGCAAATCTGCGCAAACGTGTTAAAGACCATCGACAAAGATCGATTTGCGGCATTGCTGTAAGACTAAAGATAAAAATTGGAACGCGGATGAGCCGTACGGAAGACAAATTGCTGGAACTCAATCAGCCAAGGCCCTGGTCCGGCGTGAACGCCTTTCGCACCGATCCGCTGGTGGTCGATATTACCAATGGCCTCAGCCGCAACCTGCGCGATGAATATGATACGCTTGGCCGCTATGTGACCTCGCATGAGGCGCAGGAACTGGCCCGCATGGCCAACCACAATCCGCCGGAACTGCGCACCCACGGGCCGCGCGGCGAGCGGCTTGACGTGGTGGAGTTTCATCCGGCCTGGCATGCGCTGATGCGCCGTTCCATGGCAACCGGCCTGCATTCCTCCGTCTGGGAAAATTTAGCTGATGCACGCGGTCAGGACCACAAGGCCCGCGCCGTGCGATTCTATCTCACCGCCCAGCTCGAATGCGGCCATCTCTGCCCGCTGACCATGACCAGCGCCTCGGTTGCTGCCCTGATGGGCTCGCCCCGGGTGCAGAAGGAATGGGCGCCAAAAATTCTGTCGCGCAAATATGACAGTTCCAACCGCCCCGCCATGCAGAAATCCGCCATCACCATTGGCATGGGCATGACGGAGAAACAGGGCGGCACCGATGTACGCGCCAATATTTCCACCGCCACACGGGTGGGCGAGGGGATCTACCGGCTCTCCGGCCACAAATGGTTCATGTCGGCACCGATGAGCGATGGGTTCGTGATGCTGGCGCAGATGCCTGAGGGCGTCGGCTGTTTTCTGGTGCCGCGCCTGTTGGAAGACGGTTCGGCCAACGGCTTGCAGTTCCAGCGGCTGAAGGACAAGATCGGCAACCGGTCGAATGCCTCCTCCGAGGTCGAATTTACCGATGCCTTCGGCTTCCTGCTGGGCGAGCAGGGCGGCGGCATCCGCACCATTCTGGAAATGGTGACTTTGACCCGGCTGGATTGCGCATTGGCTTCGGCTGGCATCATGCGCGCTTCGATGGCGGAGGCTGTGCACCATGTGCGGGGCCGCTCCGTATTCGGCAAAAAGCTGGTGGACCAGCCGATCATGACCCGCGTTCTGGCCGATATGGCGCTGGATGTGGCGGCGGCAACGGCGCTGTCCTTCCGGCTGGCCGAGGCCTTCGACCGTGCGCGTGATAATCCCGCCGACGCAGCTTACGCACGGGTGATGACGCCGGTGGTGAAATACTGGGTCTGCAAGATGGCACCGCCGCTGATCTATGAAGCGATGGAATGCATCGGCGGCAGCGGCTATGTCGAAGAACGCGCCATTGCCCGTCATTACCGCGAGGCCCCTGTTAACGCCATCTGGGAAGGCTCCGGCAATGTCATGGCGCTGGACGTGTTGCGCGTGCTGGCCCGTGGCAAAGACCTGTTCGAAATGGTATTTGCCGAGCTTGAGCGCGATCTTGGTCCGTCAGGCCGCAAGACCGTCGAAGTGCTGCGGGCCGCCATGGCGCTCTGCGAACGCGACGAGGGCGCGGCGCGTTTGTTGGTCGAACAAATGGCACTCGCCGCCGCCGCCGCCGAACTTTACCGCATGGGTGCAGGCAAGATTGCTGATGCCTTTCTTGAGACACGCCTGACAGGCGGCTGGCGAAATACCTACGGCGTGCTGGATGCGCGGTTCGACAGCCGGTATCTGATCGATTTGCTGTATCCGGCGGTAGATTGAGACGCGGTTTCGGAACTCAGTTTTTAGAAAGCTTGATACCCTCAAGGAGGTGGCGTCATCATGCGGGTGCCCCGTATTGAAATCGTCGAGGATAACGTTACGTCGCAGCAGAAGGCGTCAATTCTCGATGCTTTGCTGACCTACAATAATGCGATGGCTCAGCACGCTTTCTATGTCGAATTCGCGATTCTTTTGCGGGACCCGGAGAGCGGGGATGTTATCGGCGGATTATATGGTCTGACGGATCACGGATGGAGTTTTGTAAAGCTTTTGATCGTCCCTGAGGCCTATCGGGGATTGGGTCTTGGCCGACGCCTGATGGAAGAAGCAGAGGCGATTGCCCGCCGCCACGAAAGCGAAGGGATCTGGCTGGAGACCTTCGATTTTCAGGCCCGTCCGTTCTATGAAAAGCTCGGATTTCAGCTATTCGGCGAACTTGAGGCGGGCGAAAAAGCCCATGGACAATATTTTCTGAAAAAGCGCTTTTGAGATTAGATTTCCGTTCGCAATAAATCTATCCACAGCCCCACCTCCAAAAATTAACCTTAATAAAAGGTTTACGTTGTGCGGCATTCATTAACCGTTAACTCTGCTGGTAAATGCAACCAATAGGGGCGGGTAATGATGACTGGCCTTCGGAAATCTGTGGCACTGGGCGTCATGATGGCGTTTTTTGCCGTTTTGGCATTGGATATTGCGGTGCCGGCATTGGTGCTGTCTGTCATGGCGGCGATCAATTGGCTGGTGCTGAAGGCGCCGGATGATCTTTTCGACCATCTCCTGCCGCGTCAATCCGTCTCTGCCCAATACCTCTCGACCAAGGGGAGGCTGGCATGAAATATTTGCTGATTTTCTGGGCCGGGCCAATCCTGCTTTTGGGAAGCTGGTATTATCTGTCGCTCAACGACATGAGCTTCGGTTTTTTCATGCTGACCCGCCAGACCCATGATCTGGTCTTTACCATCTATGGCAATGTTCTGGGCATCGCGCCGGAAAGCATTCCGCCGCTGGTCATGCGTGCCATCGTCGTCGATAGCACTGTTCTGTTCAGCTTGGTGGCTTTTCGCCGCCGCAAGCAGATTGCTGCCTGGTGGAAAGCGCGTCAGCTTCAGAGCGTCGATGCAAGGCCAGACAGCCTGTCCAGCGCCCCTTGAAGAATGAAGCTGGCGGCGGCCGAATCAATCCGTTCGGCGCGCTTGGCCCGCGACACGTCCATTTCCAGCAGCGCCCGCGTTGCCGCAACCGTCGATAGCCGCTCATCCCAGTAGACGAAGGGAATTTCGGTCTTCTCGGCCATGGCGCGCACAAAGGCGCGGGTGGCCTGAACACGGGGCCCGGAAGAGCCATCCATGTTGATTGGCAGGCCGATGACGAAGGCCGCGACTTTTTCCTTCGCGGCAAAGGCCAGTAGAACCTCAGCGTCTTTGGTAAATTTCGTCCTTTTGATCACTGTGCGCGGCGAGGCAAAGCGGCGCCCGAGATCCGACATGGCAAGACCGATGGTCTTGGTGCCGAGATCAAGCCCTGCCACGGCCTGACCTGGTTGCAGGCTTTGCGCCAGTTCTTCGATTTCCAGGGTCGCCATAACTGTTTCTCAAACTGTGAATAGTGTGTTCATTCCAAACCGTGGGGATACTGGGATATCCTCGTGGTTTGGCCTTTTCTTGCGCTGCTTATGCCATATGTCTTGGCGGGCAAACCATTTTCATTCATCCATAGAGGATATTCCATGAAACTCACCTGGCTCGGCCATTCGGCCTTTCGTCTCGAAACCGCCAAGGCCACCATTCTGATCGACCCGTTCCTGACCCATAATGCCAGCTTTTCCGGGTTGGATATCAAGGATATGACCAAGGGCGTTACGCATATTCTTCTGACCCACGGTCATGGCGACCATGTCGGCGATACGGTGGCGATTGCCAAGGATACCGACGCAACCGTGCTGGCCAATGCCGATCTCGCCGCCTGGCTTGGCGCCAAGGGTGTGTCCAAAATCGAGATGGGCAATACAGGCGGGACGATCGATCTCGGCGGCTTTACCGCGACCTTTACCAATGCACTGCATTCCTCCGCGCAGATCACCGAGGATGGCGTGTCGCATGCGCTCGGCAATGCCAATGGGTTGATGCTGCATTTCCAGGATGAAGCGTCCCTGCTGCATATGGGCGATACCGATATTTTCTCGGATATGGCGCTGATCAACGAGCTGCATCAGCCTGATATCGGCATCGTACCGATTGGTGACCGTTTCACCATGGGCGGTGCGGTTGCCGCACTCGCCTGCCAGCGATTCTTCAACTTTAAGACCGCTATTCCCGCCCATTACGGCACCTTCCCGATCATCGACCAGACCCCGGAAAAATTCATCGGCGGCATGGAAGGATCGAAAACTGAGGTCAAGGCACCCAAGCCGGGCGAAACGCTGTCGCTTTGAAATGATGCCCTGTTAAAAATCTCAACTTTCACCCCTGGATCAGTCATTCTCGGGGTGAAAAATCTGGGCCAGAGGCGAAAATTCGAGATCGGGGGTGAAAATTCGAGGGTGGTAAAAACCTGCCCGTTGCGCGGGCGCGGTTCGGCGATTATAGCGGGTCTGATAATCGATCTGGAGAATGCCGATGTCCGTTGATCTCGCCACTGTCAAGCGTGTTGCCAAGCTTGCCCGTATTGCTCTGCCCGAAGACGAGGCCGAGCGGGTCATGGGGGAGTTGAATGGCATTCTCGGCTTTGTCGAGCAATTGTCGGAAGTGAATGTCGATGGCGTCGAGCCGATGACGTCGGTGATGCCAATGGCGATGCGCAAGCGCAAGGACGCCGTCACCGATGGTGGCAAGGCCGATGACATCGTTGCCAATGCGCCGGAAACCGACCGCCATTTCTTCCTGGTGCCCAAGGTTGTCGAATAAGCCGGTGCGATTATCCACCAAGCCATCGATGCCCTCGACGCAGCCGCGCCAACTATAAAGTGACCGTATTCATGAGCGAACTCACCAGCCTCACCATTGCCGAAGCCCGCGAAAAGCTGGTTTCCAAGGATATCACCGCCATCGAGTTGACCGATGCCTATCTGGGCGCCATCGAGGCTGCCAATGGTGCCATCAATGCCTATGTGACGGTGACGCCGGAGATCGCCCGCGACATGGCCAAGGCGTCGGATGCGCGGCTGGCCAGCGGCAAGGCTGGCGCGCTGGAAGGCATTCCGCTCGGCGTCAAGGACCTGTTCGCCACCCGCGACGTCCATACCCAGGCCTGCTCGAACATTCTCGACGGCTTCAAGCCGAAATACGAATCGACCGTTACCCAGAACCTCTGGAATGAGGGCGCGGTGATGTTGGGCAAGCTGAACATGGACGAATTCGCCATGGGCTCGTCCAACGAAAACTCCTTCTATGGCCCGGTGGTAAACCCATGGCGGGCCACGGGATCTGAGGAAAAGCTGGTGCCGGGCGGCTCATCCGGTGGCTCGGCGGCAGCTGTCGCCGCACGGCTCTGCGCTGGTGCTACTGCCTCCGATACCGGCGGCTCAATCCGCCAGCCGGCTGCCTTCACTGGCACTGTCGGAATCAAGCCCACTTACGGCCGCTGCTCGCGTTGGGGCATTGTTGCCTATGCCTCGTCGCTTGATCAGGCCGGGCCAATTGCCCGCGATGTGCGCGATGCCGCGATCCTGCTCAAATCCATGGCCAGCATAGACGAGAAGGACACGACCTCGGTCGATCTGCTCGCTCCAAACTATGAGGCGGCCATCGGCCAGTCCGTCAAGGGCATGAAGATCGGCATTCCCCGGGAGTACCGCGTCGATGGCATGCCTGAGGAAATCGAGGCCCTCTGGCAGAAGGGCATGGCCTGGCTGAAGGAGGCCGGTGCCGAGATTGTCGATATTTCCCTGCCGCATACCAAATACGCATTGCCAGCTTATTATATCGTCGCCTCAGCCGAAGCCTCATCCAACCTCGCGCGCTATGATGGCGTGCGCTACGGCTTGCGCGTTGATGGCAAGGATATTGCCGACATGTATGAAAAGAGCCGTGCGGCAGGCTTCGGCAAGGAAGTGCAGCGCCGTATCCTGATGGGCACCTATGTGCTCTCAGCTGGCTATTACGACGCCTACTATCTGCGCGCCCAGAAAGTTCGCACGCTGATCAAGCGCGATTTCGAACAGGTGTTTGCCGCAGGGGTCGATGCGATCCTGACGCCGATCACACCATCCTCGGCCTTTGCCATTGGCGACAAGGACATGGCTGCCGATCCGGTGAAGATGTATCTGAACGATATCTTCTCGGTAACGCTGAACATGGCGGGTCTGCCGGGCCTTTCGGTTCCCGCTGGCCTGGACGCCAAGGGACTGCCACTTGGCCTGCAACTGATCGGCAGGCCCTTCGAGGAAGAAACTCTTTTCAAGACCGCTCATGTCATCGAACAGGCTGCCGGAAAGTTCACACCCGCTCAATGGTGGTAAGCCATTGATCCTGAGGCCGATGGAGGAGGCTGACCGGCAGATGGTCGGCCACATCGGCTGGGACAGCTGGCGCTCCACCGGGCCGCTGGATCGCGCCATGACCGATCCGGCTATTGCGCAAAAGGTCAAGGAAGCGTTTTTGCGCTTCCCCTTCGGGCCTGCGCTGGATGTCATTGTTGCCGAGATCGAAGGCGCGATTGCCGGTTGGGGCGCGCGTGAGGCGCAACAGGACGTGATTTCCGATATCTGGATCTCGCCGGACCATCAGCGGCGTGGCATTGGCCGGTCTTTGGTGTTGCATTTTTGCGAGACCATGCGCCGCGAAGGGGTAAAGCAGGCCCGAATTTCCACCCATCAGAATAATTTTGCGGCCCAGGCCCTTTATAAAAGCTGCGGATTTGAGACCGTCTGGCAAGGTATGGAGCGCGACGCGGTCATGGAATTGGAAATTCCCAAGGTCCGGCTGCGGCGACGGCTTTACTGAACCGCGCCCTCAGCAAAGTGTTCATAAAACCTTAACGCCACTGGCGCTGTTGCATTCCTGGTGATCTACTCAACCGATCATCCAGGTGAGGAGCCGATGTCGACGATTCGCAGTGCGCATTCCGACGAAGCAGGGATTTTGGCCGATATCGGCTTTCGCGCCTGGGAACAGGCGATGATTCCCGTCGGCGAAACGCGGACGATGGTCGATACTGCCCGCAGCGCATTTATCAATTTCGCCCGCTCGAACCTGATTACCATGTCCGTGGTCGAACATGCAGGCCACCCCGTTGGCTGGGCGGCGCGCGAAAATCTCGATGATAAGATCTCCGATTTCTGGATCGATCCCGATTACCAGCGGCGCGGCTATAGCAGGACGCTGCTCGCCTCCATCGAGGAGGATATCCTTCACTTGGGCTTTGAGGAAGCGCATCTGGAAACTCATGCGCGCAACCGTCAGGCCGTCGGTTTTTTCGAACACCACGGATATAGCGTCCACTGGCTTTCGGTGGTCTATAATCCGAAGCTGGACCGGGATGTGGAGACGGTCGGTATGTCGAAGCGTCTCGTTGAAAAACGCAGCTTTACCTATGGCCCCGGCGGCGGATTTGAGTAGGACGCAAGGGGGTTATGTCAGCTGGTTGGTCAGGCAGCTGGCGGAAATCGCGTAGGCTTTCAGCTTGCGTCCCATGAGATAGCCATCCTTGGGCGTCAGGTCCGCCACAGGATCGACCACCGCGCCGTGGCAGGTGACATTGGCTCCGGTCACATACAGCACGGTTTCCGTGCCGAGCGCCGAGGTCAGCGGAAATTCCTGCTCATAGTAATTGCGCGGAAAACCACCGATGGTCCGGGCCTTGATGGCGAAGGGTTCGTCGCGCAGCGTGTGAAACAGATCGGCAAGAATATCGCGGTTATCAGCGACGATGGTGGCTGTGCCGGTCCTCGCGGCCGTCGTGGCAATCGCCCAGCTCAGATCGGTTCGTCCCAGATAGCGGGCCAGCACCGATTGGCCTTTTGGTGTCGTGACGTGCTGAGGAAAAGCCGTCAGCAACGGAAAGGCTATGGCGATGATGCCATTGATCGCCAGCGAGATCTTCAGCGCCCGAGGCGAGGACTGGAGAAGATACCAGACCGCCAGCATGGTGCCTGCTGCGTAAGCGGTGGCTGCCCAATTGGCATAGGCACGCGACATCAAGGCCTGGAAAACGATGGCGAGAATGATTGGCCAGGACAGGATGAACAGATGTTTTTCGGTCGTGGAGGCACGCCCCCGCAGCAGCCGGTAAAACACGATCAGCAGGGCGGCAAACAACACCGGTCCGACCACGCCGAACTGACTGCCGAGAAACTCTGCTGCCTTGCCGATCTTGAAGTTCAGCCCGTGCCAATCGGCATTTTCCGACGTGTGTTTCAGCGTCGCGCCGCCATGGGTGCTGTTCCACCAGATATTCGGAGCGATAACCACGATTGCCGCGAAGATGGCAAGCACGGTGTCTCGCAGCGCAATGCGCGCTTTGGGCAGGGCGATGGCGGCAATGATTGCGGTCGCGGCGAAATACAGCATCGCATATTTCGAAAGGGTGCCGCAGCCGATGGCGATGCCCATCAAAACCGCATAGCCAGCCGAGCGTCGCTCGATCAGATGCGAATAACATAGCAGCGTCAGCGCCAGGAAGGGAAACAGGATCGTGTCGGTGGACATGAACACCGATGACAGCGCCACGCCCGGCAGGGTCGCATAGCTCAGTCCTGTCCACAGCCCGGCCTTTTCAGAACCGGTCAGCCTGGACGTCGCCGGGATCAGCAGCAGCGCCGTTGCCATATGGAACAGCGGGCTTGCCACACGGACCCAGAAAATATCCTGACTGCCACCGATCAGCGTGAACAGATGGATCACCCAAGCGATCATCGGCGGCTTGGAATAATAGCCGAAGTCGAGATGGGTCGACCACAGCCAGTATTGCGCTTCATCCACAAACAGGTCGGTGCCGTCGAAATGCAGCATCACGATCCGGTAGAGCGTGATGGCAAGAATGAGGAAGACGCTGGTGGTTAGGGTGATGCGCATCGGGGCCGCCGGTTTATGATTTGGATTCGGAGGGCAGATCGGTCTTGCGGCCCTGATGCAGCAGCATCAGGTTGCGGATATAGACGATGATGCCAAGCCCTTGGCCAAGCATGATGATCGGCTCGCCACGGTGAATGCCATAGGCCAGCAGCATGATACCCCCGATCACCGAAAACCACCAGAAGGCGGCGGGTATCACGGAGCGTTTCTGCTTTTCAGACACCAGCCACTGGATGATGAACCGTAGCGAAAACATCAATTGGGCAATCACCCCCAGCGCCAGCCAGATCAGATCGTTGGTGTCGTGGATTTTGAAATAGGCGAGAAGATCATTCATGAGATGACGGTCCGATATCCTGCGGGCGCACGGTCTTGCGGCGTTTGATCAACCAGCTGACGCCGATCAGGTCATGAATGCCGACCAGCGCGCGCTGAAGATTGTTGTAATTGGAGGTTCCGGCATGGCGGTGCCGGTGGCCGACATCCACATGCGCCACCCGCCAGCCATAGGCGGAAAACAGTGCCGGCAGGTAGCGGTGCATGTGATTGAAAAACGGCAGGTCCAGAAATGCATCGCGCCGAAAGGCTTTCAGGCCGCAGCCGGTGTCGCGGGTGTTGTCCTGCAGGATGCTCTGGCGGATGCCATTGGCCAGACGCGAGGCGATCTTCTTCGACAAAGTGTCCTGCCGCTTGGCGCGCTGCCCGGCGACCAGGCCCAGATCGGGAGCGGTGTTATCGCCCAAAAGCGGAGCGACGAGCCGGGGGATTTCCGAGGGCGGGTTCTGGCCGTCGCCATCCATGGTGCAGATGATCGGCGCACGCGCCGCGTTGACGCCCGAATGGATCGCTGCCGATTGACCGCCGGAGACTGGATGATGCAGCACGCGCACCCATGGCTTGAGGCTGGCTGCTTGCCTTAGCCGGGCAAGCGTGGCGTCCGTCGATCCGTCATCCACGAAAATCGCCTCGAAATTCTCGCCCTGACAGGCCGTTTCGATCTCGCCGATCAGCAGGTCGATATTATCCGCCTCATTCTTCATAGGGACGACAACGGCAAAGCGGGGCAATTGGGCGGTCATGTCTGTTTCCAAGGGCTGTTCTCCGCCGCCCCCATAGCCTGTTTTCCAAGGCGCGTCATCCGCCTTGAAAGGCTGTTACGGCTGCTTTGCCCTGCATTTTGCGAGCAATTGCTAATTTTGCCACGTCATCCGCTTTTTTCAGTGGTGCCAGGCCGTTCCTTGACGGCTGAGGGCGCTGCGCCGTCTTGCGCCTTGCGCGCATTTGTTTTAACCGGGAAGGTGAAAATCACCTGTCGGAGCATTGCTGTTTTTTCCAGATCGCCGACCGCTCCGGCTTCTTTATGTTTGTGCAATTCCTCAGGCGAAATCTCTCGTGGTTTTTCCGGAATTGGTCTGAAAAGAGCATGTCATGACCCTTGTCGATACGCGCACCCCCGACCCGAAACGCCTGATTCCCGGCGCCACCGGCGATTGGGAAATCGTTATCGGCATGGAAGTTCATGCCCAGGTCTTGAGCCAGTCCAAGCTGTTTTCCGGGGCCTCAACCACATTCGGCAATGCACCGAACGACAACGTCTCCTTGGTCGATGCGGCCATGCCCGGCATGTTGCCCGTTATCAACGAGGAATGCGTTCGCCAGGCGGTGCGCACCGGTCTCGGCCTGAAGGCAAAAATCAACAAGCGTTCGATTTTTGACCGCAAGAACTATTTCTATCCCGACCTGCCGCAGGGCTATCAGATCTCGCAGTTCAAGGACCCGATTGTCGGCGAAGGCAAGATCATCATTTCGCTTGGGCCTGATCGTCAGGGGAATTTCGAGGATATCGAAATCGGCATCGAGCGTCTGCATCTGGAGCAGGATGCCGGCAAGTCGATGCATGACCAGCATCCGACCATGTCCTATGTCGATCTGAACCGCTCCGGCGTGGCGCTGATGGAAATCGTGTCCAAGCCGGACATGCGCTCTTCCGACGAAGCCAAGGCCTATATGACCAAGCTACGCTCCATCGTGCGCTATCTCGGCACCTGCGACGGCAATATGGACGAAGGCTCGATGCGCGCCGACGTCAATGTCTCGGTGCGCAAGCCGGGCGGCGAATTCGGCACGCGCTGCGAAATCAAGAACGTCAACTCCATCCGCTTCATCGGTCAGGCCATCGAGTATGAAGCTCGTCGCCAGATCGCTATTCTGGAGGATGGCGGCTCGATTGATCAGGAAACCCGGCTGTTTGATCCGGGCAAGGGCGAGACCCGCTCGATGCGCTCCAAGGAAGACGCGCATGATTATCGCTATTTCCCCGATCCCGACCTGCTGCCGCTGGAGTTCGATGATGCCTTCGTGCAGGCCTTGAAGAAGGATCTGCCGGAATTGCCCGACGACAAGAAGGCGCGTTTTGTCGCCTCCCTGGGCCTTTCCGTCTACGATGCTTCGGTGCTGGTGTCTGAAAAGGCGATTGCCGACTATTACGAAGCCGTGGCCGCCGGTCGCGATGGCAAGATTGCCGCCAACTGGGTGATCAACGACTTGCTGGGTGCCTTGAACAAAGCCGGCAAAGGCATTGAAGAGACTCCGGTTTCACCCGCCCAACTCGGTGGTATCATCGATCTGATCAAGGCGGAGACCATTTCCGGCAAGATCGCCAAGGACTTGTTTGAAATCGTCTTCAACGAGGGCGGTGATCCCGCCGATATCGTTGAAAGCCGGGGCATGAAACAGGTGACCGACACCGGCGCCATCGAAAAGGCTGTGGACGAGATTATCGCCGCCAATCCCGATCAGGTCGCCAAGGTGCTGGCCAAGCCGACCCTGGCCGGCTGGTTTGTCGGTCAGGTGATGAAGGCGACCGGTGGCAAGGCCAATCCGCAGGCGGTGCAGGCGCTGGTCAAGGCCAAGCTGGGCCTGGAGGAGTAAAGTCCGATGTTCTTCATCCGCACCGCCAATGACCGGGATCTGGAAAAGGTGCGGGTGCTGCTGGGGGAAACCTGGCATGCCACCTATGACAGTCTCTATGGCGTGGCCAAGGTGCAGAAGATCATCGATACCTGGCATTCGGCTGCCGCGCTGAAAGCCAGGCTGGCGAAAAAGGGCGGCGAATTTCTGGTGGCTGACGATGGCAAGCGCCTCGGCGGCATGGGGTTTGCTGCCATGGCGGATAATATGGTCAAGACCGCCATTCTGCATCAGCTTTATGTCCACCCGAGTTTTCACCGCCAGGGCATTGGCACTGATATTCTGGCCGAACTGGAAACCTGCTTTCCGGACGCCGAGATCCTGCGGCTGGACGTGGAGCCCAAAAATACTGGTGCCGTGACTTTTTACACCACTCACGGCTTCGTGGAGGTTGATCGCACCCAAAATTGCGGGGCAGCGGGCAGCGGCATCGAAGGCTTGGTCATGGAAAAACCATTGGTCAATGTCTTATCTGGGCCGTTCTAGGTCGTTTATACCTGTCAGCCCGAAACGTTCAGGATCATCATGCTCCCCTTGATTATTCGTCCGGCGCAAGAAAATGATATTGTCGCCATTGTAGCGCTATTTGCCGCTGACGATCTTGGTGGTCATGGCGATACCACTGACCCCGATGCCCTGCCGGACTATCTTGCTGCCTTTTGGCGCATCGCCGCGTCGAGCAATGAGATCCTATATGTGGCGGAACGAGATGGCGTTGTGGTTGGCACCTTCCAAACCATGGTCACCACGACCCTCACCGGTCGTGGTTCCTCTTCGATGATCGTGGAGGCCGTTCAGACACGGGCCGACTGCCGGGGGCAGGGGATTGGTGCGCAGATGATCGAGTTTTGCCTGGATCGAGCAAGGGCTGAAGGTCTGCGCCTAGTGCAGTTGTCTTCGAACGCAGTGAGGCTCGACGCGCATCGATTTTACGAGCGGTTGGGCTTTAGCAAGAGCCATTTCGGCTTCAAGTTCAAGCTGAAATGAACAGGGCTTTGACCCGAATCTCTGGACAAGCGCTCGTCAAGGCGTCATAAGCAAATCATCATTGAAAGCCGCCGGACCGTGGCGGAGCCGAGGAAAAGACATGAAGCAGCTTTTGTTGCAGATTTTCACCTGGTGGAGTGGCCAGACCGTCGGAACCCGTTTCTTCACCTGGCGTGAAGGCAAGCGCGTTGGCGAAGACGAGGCAGGTAATGTCTACTATGAAGGCGGCATGAGCAGCTTCGGCCTGCAACGCCGCTGGGTGATTTACAACGGTTATGCCGATGCCTCTGCCATTCCGCCTGGCTGGCATGGCTGGATGCATCACCGCACCGACGTTCCGCCTACCAAGGACAATTACGTGCCACGGGAATGGGAAAAGCCGCATGAGGCAAACCTGACCGGCACCGCCAAAGCCTATCGTCCGCAGGGCTCTATTGCCGCGACCGGTGCTCGTCCGCGCGTCACCGGTGACTACGACGCCTGGACACCCGGCAATTAACAGAGACTTTGTGAGCGCATGACGGGTTACGCGTTGTGCGCTCTTCCGGTTTTGGCCACAAATTTCCGGTACATGGGTTTGTCAGCGCGTTCCTGCTGACATTTGTTTTGCGCGTAGGGCGGACGTGTCTGCAATTCGGATCACCGGTCCAATTGCTGGCGCATTTGAAAATTGGCCCATCTGAGCGACGACGGCCGGAAACGACAGGAATACGATCTGTGAAACAGACGAAAAGGGTGTTGAGAGCGGTTCTGGCAGCAACCAGCCTCACCGTAGCGTTCTCGATAACGGCCACTGTTCCAGCCGATGCCGCCCGCATTTCCAACGCCGTTGCTGTTTTTTCAGGATTGGACAAGATCACCGGGCGGATTACCGAATTCGACGTCTATATCAATGAGACAGTCCAGTTCGGTGCCTTGCAGGTGACGCCCAAGGCCTGTTATTCCCGCGATGAAACGGAGGCCCAGCATGTCGATGCCTTCGTGCAGGTCGAGGAAATTACCCTGGATCGCCGCATCCGCCAGATTTTTTCAGGCTGGATGTTTGCCGATAGCCCGGCACTGAATGCCATTGAGCACCCGATCTACGATGTCTGGTTGAAGGATTGCAAGCAGACCTCCGACGTGCCGAAGCCGGTAAAATAAGCCAAAAATCGGAATGTCGAAAACCGGCTATTCTGGGCTGATTTCTTCCGGCAGTAGAAATGGCACATTGGCCATGGTTACGGCCTCGTCCAGCATTTTGCTGTACTCGTCTTTTGCCACATCTATCGCTCCGAAGGTTTTCAGATGCTCGGTGGTGAACTGGGTATCGAGCAGCACGAAGCCCTGTGACCGCAGCCTGTCGACCAGATGCACAAGACAGATTTTCGATGCATTGGAACGGCGGGAAAACATGCTTTCGCCGAAGAAGGCCGCCCCCAGAGACACGCCGTAAAGGCCGCCGACCAGTTCATCGCCCTCAAAGGCTTCGACGCTATGGGCGTGGCCCATGTGAAACAGGGCTGTGTAGAGGTCGCGGATTGTCTGGTTGATCCATGTGCTGGGCCGGTCCGGCGCAGGCTCGGCGCATTTGTCCAGAACCGCCGCAAAAGCCGTATCGAAGCGGATATCAAACGGCTTTTGCCGGATAATCTTGGCCAGGCTTTTGGAATAGTGAAAACTGTCGAGGGGAATAATGCCCCGCAGGTCCGGCTCGACCCAGAACAGCTCCGGGTCGTCGCTGGATTCGGCCATGGGAAACAGGCCGATGGAATAGGCGCGCAGCAGGATGTCGGGTGTGATGCTTCTATCCTTACTGCGCCGACCCATTCTAAGTCCTTATTTCGTGGACGTCTTGGCCAGATAATGCTCCAGCCAATGGATGTCGTAATCGCCCTTGGCAATATCCGGATTGTTGATCAGATCCTGGAACAATGGCAGGGTCGTCTTGATCCCGTCAATGACGAATTCATCGAGAACCCGGCGCAGACGCATCATGCATTCTTCGCGGGTGCGGCCATGCACGATCAGCTTGCCGATCAAGCTATCATAGTAGGGCGGGATCTTGTAGCCAGCGTAAGCGCCGGAATCCACCCGCACCCCAAGTCCACCAGGAGCGTGAAAATGGGTGATTGTGCCAGGCGACGGCGTGAAGGTACGCGGGTCTTCGGCATTGATGCGGCATTCGATGGCATGGCCACGGAATTCCACTTCTTCCTGCGTCACGGAAAGCCCTGCGCCCGATGCAACGCGGATCTGTTCATAGACCAGATCGATGCCGGTAATGGCTTCCGTCACCGGATGCTCCACCTGCAGACGGGTGTTCATTTCGATGAAATAGAACTCGCCGTTTTCGTAGAGGAACTCGATCGTGCCAGCGCCGCGATATTTCAGCTTCTTCATGGCGTCGGCGCAGATCTGGCCGATCTTCATCCGCTGTTCCTGGGTCAGGGCAGGGGAATTGGCCTCTTCCCAGACCTTCTGGTGGCGGCGTTGAAGCGAGCAATCGCGTTCGCCCAGGTGAATGGCATTGCCTTCACCGTCGCCGAATACCTGGATTTCGATATGCCGAGGCGTACCGAGATATTTTTCCATATAAACGGCGTCGTTACCAAAAGCAGCTGCGGCTTCAGAACGGGCCGTGGAAACGGCTTCTTCCAGCTCTGCTTCGGTGTTTGCGACTTTCATGCCGCGTCCGCCGCCGCCAGCCGTTGCCTTGATCAGCACTGGAAAGCCGATTTCGCGGGCGATTTCCAGCGCAGTTTCCGGCTTTACTTCGCCAGCGGAACCGGGAACCACGGGAATGCCGAGGGATTTTGCGGTTTCCTTGGCGGTAATCTTGTCGCCCATCAGCCGGATATGATCGGCGGTCGGTCCGATGAAGGTAATGCCATGGGCATCAAGAATATCGGCGAATTTGGAATTCTCCGAGAGGAAGCCATAGCCGGGATGGACGGCGTCCGCCCCGGTGATTTCGCAGGCGGCAACGATCTGGTGGATGTTCAGATAGCTGTCACGCGAGGGCGGCGGGCCGATGCAGACGCTTTCGTCGGCGAGGCGCACATGCATGGCGTCGGCATCCGCGGTGGAATGCACGGCAACGGAGGCAATGCCAAGCTCCTTGCAGGCGCGCAGCACGCGAAGGGCGATTTCGCCGCGATTGGCGATGAGTATTTTTGAGATGACTGGCATCGGCTTACTCGATGATGACCATGGCTTCGCCATATTCGACCGGGCTTGCATCGTCGATGAGGATTTCGACGACCTTGCCGGAACGAGGCGAAGGGATCTGGTTCATTGTCTTCATGGCTTCGATGATCAGCAGCGTCTGGCCTTCCTTGACCGTCGAGCCGACTTCGATGAAGGGCTTGGAACCGGGGGCGGGGGACATATAGACCGTACCGACCATGGGAGCCGTTACGGCCTTGGACAGATCGCGGGCAGCAGGAGCCGCTACCGCGACCGGAGCAGGTGCTGCGGCAGGTGCTGGGGCACCATAAGGCGCGCCATACTGCATCTGCGGCATTGCCATCATCTGTGGAGCCACCATTTGCGGCGCGGCGCGGGAAACGCGAATTCTCAGCGCATCCTGTTCCACTTCGATCTCGCTCAGATCGGTCTCGTTCAAGATATTCGCCAGCTCGCGGATAAGCGCCTGATCGATGCCGGTTTTCTTCTCTGCCATGGAGGTTGTCCCTGAATTTCTTGTTCTATCGTGTGAGGTTATCAAGCGCTTGCAGCGCCAAGAGGTAGGAATGCGGTCCGAAGCCGCAAATAACTCCCTTGGCGGCGGGCGCTATCATTGAGGTGTGGCGGAATTCTTCCCGCGCGTGGACATTCGAAATATGAACTTCGACGACCGGAACAGTAATCGCCCGCATGGCGTCATGCAGTGCGATCGATGTATGCGTGTAGGCACCGGCATTGAGCGCGACACCGACAGCTTTATCGCCCGCTTCATGCAGCCAATCGACCAGATCGCCCTCATGATTGCTCTGGCGGCAGTCCACGGCAATGCCGAGCTGCTCACCGAACCGAACGCAGTCCGCTTCGATGTCGGCCAATGTCTTGCCACCGTAAATCCCGGGCTCCCGCTTGCCAAGCGCATTGAGATTGGGGCCGTTCAGCACGAAAATTGTTCTGCTCATTGCTGTTCCGTCGCGTTTTCGACCGCCTCCTATAAACCGGCATCCGTTGAAGGAAAAGCCCTTTGCGCTTTTCTCCCTATGGCTTCACTGTAAAATCAGCTGGATATCGAGACTATCTGGTGGATTCAGCAGGTTGATTTGCCGCAGGTGCGAACATTCGTCAGCTTCTCCTGGAGAGCATCTGCACCGATAGCACCGGAAACCAGTTCATTGCCGATCACATAGGCGGGTGTGCCGTTAATGCCCAGGTCCTGGGCCAGCTGATAGACCTTTTTGACGGATGCGGCATTGGGGCTGTCAGTCATTTCCTTGCGAAGAGCTGCTTCCGAAATCCCCAGCATCACACCGGCGTCAATGGCGCTTTCTTCCGTAGCGCGGCCTTCACCGCCCAGCAGGGCGTGATGGAAGTCGCCGTATTTTTCTGGCGCCAGCTTGCGAAAAGCGTCTGCAACCCGGTGAGCGGCCACCGAATCCGGTCCAAGGATCGGGAATTCCTTCAGGACGAACCGCACATTCTTGTCAGTCTTCAGAATGGTGTCCATGTCCGCCAGCGCATGGCGGCAATAGCCGCAATTATAGTCGAAGAACTCGACGATGGTCACGTCACCCTTCGGATTGCCAAGGACGATATCATCCTTCGAATTGAAGATCTCCGCCTTGTTGCGTTCGATGCCGCTGGAGGCCTGGCTGGCGCGGGCCGCTTCCTGTTTCTTTTGCAGGGCGTCCTGCACGTCGAGCATGATTTCCGGGTGGGCGATCAGATATTCCTTGATGAAGGCGCCGATTTCTTGCTTCTGCTTGTCATCCAGCGCGTAAGCAGGAGCGCCGAGGCCGGTCGAGGCAAGGAGCGTTGCCAGAACGGCGGTGCGAAAAAATCGTGTCTTCATATCAATCCTCGTCTCTGGCCATTGTCTTCGGCCATGATTTTCGGCCTGCGTTTTCGGCGGCATGCATGTCCGCCCTGCCGGTCTTCGGGCCTTGTGCCAGCCGCCGCGCTGGCGGTCTAGTCTATCCGGTTATTTTCGTGGTCAATCCACCTCGAATTGGAGGTGTGACCGTAGCTCATTTCCTGACCGGGAAAAGCGGGAAAACGCATTCCGGCATGGCTCTTACCATTGTGATAGGGTGCGCAATGCGGCAAATGTCAGGCGCATTTCTGTTTCAGCCTCCTAATAGAATAGAAAGAGATCCATCTTGGTTATGCTTTCCACCCGCAGTGCCGTCGAACCGTTTCACGCCATGGATATTCTGGCCGAGGCCAACCGGTTGAAGGCCGCTGGCCATAAGGTGATTTCGCTTGCCGTGGGCCAACCTGGCGCACCAGCGCCCGAGCGGGCGATCCAGGCGGCGGAAGTCGCCTTGCGGGCGGGCCAGATCGGCTATACCGAAGCCTTGGGCCGCGCCGACCTGCGTCAGGGGCTTTCCGATTATTACCGCCGTCGTCACGGCACGGAGGTCGCGGCGGAGCGGATCATGGTGACGACTGGCTCGTCGGCGGGTTTCAACCTGGCATTTCTGACGCTGTTTGAGGCAGGGGACGCGGTGGCCATCGCCCGGCCCGGCTATCCGGCCTATCGTAACATCCTGAAGGCGCTGGGACTGGTGGTGATTGAAGTGCCTGTTGGTCCTGAGACTGATTTTACCCTGACGCCCGATAGCCTGGAGCGTGCGGCGAGGGCAGCTGGTGTGCGGCTGAAAGGCGTGCTTCTGGCAAGCCCCGCCAATCCTACTGGCACGGTCACCGGCCGGGCTGCGTTAGAGCGTCTGGCGCTGTGGTGCGACGACAATGGTGTCAGCTTCATCTCTGACGAGATCTATCACGGCTTGACCTATGGTGTGGAGGAAGCGAGCGCTGTGGAATTTGCGCCGAATGCTGTCGTCATCAATTCCTTCTCCAAATATTATCGGATGACCGGCTGGCGCATTGGCTGGATGGTCTTGCCCCCGGCATTGGTTCGTGGCGTGGAATGCGTGGCTCAGAGCCTCTATATTTCGGCGCCTGAATTATCGCAGATTGCCGCGATAGCGGCGCTGGGGGCAGGCGATGAGTTGGAAGAGTACCGGGCCGGTTGCCGCGCCAATCGCGATTTTCTCCAGGCTCGGCTGCCTGCGCTGGGCATGCCGCTGCTGTCTCCCATGGATGGCGCTTTCTATGCCTATGTTGATGTCAGCCGTTTCACCAATGACAGCATGGAATTTGCCCGCAGATTGCTGGCGCAAACCCATGTGGCGGCAACGCCTGGCCTCGATTTCGATCCGCTGGAAGGCCACCGGGCCTTGCGGATTTCCTATGCGGGAACACTGGCCGACCTGACCGATGCCACCGACCGCATTGCTAACTGGCTTTCTTGATTTTTAATAGGGATCAAAGGCTTAAGGTCTCATCTCGATTCAAGGTCGTAAGCGCTTGAATCAATCTGTGAAAGGATTGATTCTGTTTGTCAGGATCACTCAAGAAGCAGCAGGGGATGTCAAATGCAGGATGAGCCAATGGTGTCGCGCGTGCTTGTTCTTGAAACCGTAAGGCTGCGATTGCGCGGTCATCGCCTCGAGGATTTCGAGGCATCGGCCCGGATGTGGGCGGACGAGAGAGTGGTGCGCTATATCAGCGGGAAGCCATCGAGCCGATCCGACAGCTGGTCTCGGCTGCTGCGCTATATCGGCCATTGGCAGGCGCTATCCTTCGGCTATTGGGTTGTCGAAGACCGGATCAGCGGCGATTTTCTCGGTGAAGTCGGCTTCGCCAATTACAAGCGCGATATCAGCCCACCCTTGGACGAGGTGCCGGAAATTGGCTGGGTGCTTATTGCCGATGCCCATGGCCGGGGCATTGCAACCGAGGCCGTCGCGGCCGCGCTGGGCTGGGCCGATCGTCATTTTGCCCATGCAGAAACAGTCTGCCTTTTCGATCCTCAGCACCAGGCGTCGATCCGGGTTGCGGAGAAAAGCGGCTATAGTCGTAAGGGTGAGGCGACCTATATGGGCAGACCGACGCTGGTCATGCAGCGCATGAGGCCGTTATTGGTGGCAGCGCCGGACTTCGGTTGATCACACCGTTTCATAGACAATAGGACTGATGGACGCTTACCATTAAACGAAAACGGCCACGCTGGAGCATGGCCGTTTTTGAATGTTTAAGACGCAAGTCCCTCCTAGAGGAAACCGCGCTTTTGCCACCATCCGCCCTTCTTGGGCTTCGGAGCGTCGTCGCCGTTGGTCACCGAGGTAACGACCGGTTCGGATGTGCTGACATTGGACGACCGATTGGCGCGCACCGGCTTTTCGGCACTGGCATCACTTACGGCCTCTGGCTCGCTCGCAACTTCAGAAGCAGGTGCTTCGACCGCAGGCTCTGGCGCAGAGACGTCCTGAGCAGGTGCCGGTACTGACGTCTCTTCCGAGACGGGGGAGGCGGCGACAGGCTCGGCAGCAGCCGGTGCTTCGACAACCACAGCCTCAGGCACAGCAGCAGGTTCCGTTACCGTTTCGACGCTATCGGCGGCTTCGGTTTTGGCTGACGCTTTCGGCTTGCGAGCCCGGCGTGGCTTGGCAGCCACTGGCTCATCGGCTTTCACGGCCTCTGTTGCTGGGACACTGACCTCGGCAGCCACAGCAACACTGTCGGCGACGGCTTCGGACGGAACCACAGCGACGGCGACAGCCTGATCGGCATCGGCCTGCGCCGACTCTTCAGAAGAGTCGTCATCTTCAGCAGTGTCATTACCTTCGGCATCGGCGCTCACACCATTTTCATCGCGACCGCGACGTCCACCGCGTTTGCCGCGACGGCGGCGCTTTCGGCGCTGGCTTTCGCTGTTGCCGTCTTCAGAAGATTCAGAGGCCTCGACGCTATCATCGCGGTCTTCTGCCGTATCTTCGGCGTCGTCCTCGCCTTCGCTGTCATCGTCGCCTTCGTCACCGCCGGCAGCGTTCTGCTGTCCATCGGCATGGCCATTGCCATTCTTGCCACGGCGGCGGCGGCGGCGCTTGCGCTTGCGATTACCGTCTTCGGCGGCGTTTGCTGCGGCATTGCCACTTGATGCGGTCTGCGCCTGAACAGGAGCCTCGACGACGTCCTCGTCATCCTCTTCCTCGATCTCGATGATCGGATCGTCTTCTTCCGGCTCGCTGATCAGCGGCAGCAAGGTCTCGATGCGGACCGGATTGGCAACCGGCTCACCCTTGTCGATGGCGAAATGCTGGTGGCCGACGCTGGCATCCGAGTCGATGATGATCGACACGCCGAAGCGGTTTTCATAATCGACAATCGAGCCGCGCTTGTGGTTGAGCAGGTAAAGCGCTGTTTCGGGCAGGGTACGCACGGTAATGTCGTGCGTGGTGCTTTTCAGCAGATATTCCTCGACGCCGCGCAGCACATGCAGGGCAACGGAGGATTGTGAGCGGATCAGGCCCGTGCCGGAGCAATGCTGGCAGACCTGGGTGGTCGATTCCAACACGCTGGCGCGAATGCGCTGACGCGACATTTCCAGCAGACCGAAATGCGAAATACGTCCGACCTGAATACGGGCGCGGTCGTTTTTCAGGCAATCCTTCAGCTTCTTCTCGACAGAGCGATTGTTGCGCTTCTCTTCCATGTCGATGAAGTCGATGACGATCAGACCGGCAAGGTCGCGCAGGCGCAACTGACGAGCCACTTCTTCCGCTGCTTCCAGATTGGTTTGCAGGGCGGTGTCTTCGATGGAATATTCGCGGGTCGAGCGACCCGAGTTCACATCGATGGACACCAGTGCTTCGGTCTGGTTGATGATGATATAACCACCGGACTTCAGCGTGACCTGCGGCTGCAACATCCGGTCCAGTTGCGCCTCGATGCCGGAGCGCGAGAAGATCGGGTGAATGTCGCGGTAGGGCTGAACCACCTTGGCATGGCTCGGCATCAGCATTTTCATGAAGTCTTTCGCTTCACGATAGCCTTCTTCGCCTGATACCACGATCTCGCTGATATCCTTGTTGTACAGGTCGCGGATCGAGCGCTTGATCAGCGAGCCTTCCTCATAGACAAGGCAAGGTGCGGTGGAGTTCAGCGTCAGGGTGCGAACATTTTCCCAGAGACGCATAAGATATTCGAAATCGCGCTTGACCTCGACCTTGGTGCGATTGGCGCCTGCCGTGCGCAGGATAACGCCCATGCCCAGCGGCACTTCCAGATCGCGGGCCACTTCCTTCAACCGCTTGCGGTCGGCGGGGTTGGTAATCTTGCGGGAAATGCCACCACCGCGCGCCGTATTCGGCATCAGAACAGAATAGCGGCCTGCCAGAGACAGGTAGGTGGTCAGCGCAGCACCTTTGTTGCCACGTTCTTCCTTGGCGACCTGCACCAGCAGGATCTGGCGGCGCTTGATGACTTCCTGGATGCGATATTGCTTGCGCGGCGTGCGGCGCACCCGGTCGGGAACCTCCTCCATGGCGTCTTCAGCGCCAACGGATTCGATCTCTTCCTTCTCGCCGTCATCATCATCATCGTCGTCATCATCGTCATGACGATGGCGGCTATCGGTTTCTTCCGAGATGGAGTCCGTGTCGACCATGGCGGCCATGCTGCCATTGCTCGATCCATCGTCCGGTGTCTCGTCGCTTTCAATGGCGACCGGGGCTACAGGTTCTGCGGACGCTTCATCGGCGCTGGCTTCAACCTCGCCTGCCTTCTTGCGGGGCTTGCGCGGACGGCGTGCCTTGGGCTTGGCTGCGGCCTCAGGGGCTGCCTCGTCCGCTTGCGGCACGGCCTGTACCGCGTCGGCTTGCGTCGCATCCGCTGTCTCTGCCGGTTGCTCGGCAGTGGTTTGGGCGTGATCGTCATCGGCCTGATTGACGGCGAGACCAGCCACCTCTTCGGCTTCATTGGCGAATTCGGCCGGATCAGCAATTACTGGCTGGTCGCGTTCGCCGGGATCTCTGCTGCGCACCGGCTCGAAATCGCCGTCGTCGTGACGGCCATGCTCTTCGGCTTCGGCCTTCAGCAGGGCCTGACGGTCGGCAAGCGGGATCTGATAATAGTCGGGATGGATTTCTGCAAAAGCCAGGAAGCCGTGGCGATTGCCGCCGTAATCGACGAAGGCGGCCTGCAAGGAAGGCTCGACCCGTGTGACTTTGGCCAGATAGATGTTGCCGCGGATCTGTTTCTTATGCTGGGATTCAAAATCGAATTCTTCGATCCTGTTACCGCGAACGACAACGACGCGCGTCTCTTCTTCGTGAGACGCATCGATTAGCATTTTGTCTGCCATGTAAGCTCTGCTCCTCGGCGCGACCGGTGGCGAGCAATGCCGCAGGCCTGGTGCCAAGCGGGGCTGATCTCGTGAGCGATGCGCCGGATATCGGTGCTCTCGTCTGTGGTATCTTTCCTGGCAGCAGTCCGTCAGCGTTCAGGGCATCAAAGGCCCCAAGGCGGACAACATTGGACAAAGGCTGCTGCAACGACATCAAATACCAAAACAAAAGCGACAATGACAAAGGCCTCGTGATAAGGCCCAATGAATGCTCAAAAGAGCGTTTGGCGGTTTCCCGCCCTGTTATTTTGCCGAAGATTCCGGCTGGACGATTCAGTTTCGGGACAAAAATGCCTTGGCGGCGGATGAAAAATCAGACAAATGGCGCCAGGTCCGTTATTGGTTGGCAGCCGTCGGATGACTCTATCCCGTCGACAATTTTAACCCTTATTTCTGTTGTATGTCGTCTGTGTCACATTGGCAAGCGGCAAAGCCTGCCCTGCCATAATATTGATAAGACCAATAGATTAGAATTGTTGCACTTGCGTGCGGCGTTGAGGAATGATGGATAGTCGGTATGCGCGCTCCGGTTTATGGTTAGGATCGCATCCTGCGCCTCCGGTGGTTGCAATTTCCGGTCGTCCGGTCGGTCCGGCGTTTGAGTAGGGTTGAAGGATGGGCGTGAATGATCAAGGCGCTCAAAGCGTGAGCGGAATGGTGTCGTGGCGTGGACGGGTGGTGCGTTTGACGATGGAAAGGATAGGGCAAGGCAAGCGGCCCGGCGTGATGATTCTGTGGCTATTGGCCTGTATTGTCGCGGGTTTTGCCCCTGCAAAGGCCTTTTCTGCGGAACGTCTTGCGGCTTTTGCGGCCCGCATCGCCGGTGACGATGCCCGCACCCGTATCGTCATGGATTTCGACCAGAAGCCGGAAGCGACTGTGCGCTATATCGGCAATCCGGATCGCATCGTCGTCGATCTGCCCGCCGCCGTCTTTGCCTTTCCAGCCGAGGCACTGGCAGCCCGTGGCCTGTTTCGGGATATCCGTTTCGGCTCCATCGACGCCACCCATTCGCGTATCGTGCTGACGACGGCGCGCCCTGCCAAACTCGTCCTGACCGACATTCGCAAGAATGACGAGGGGCAGGGGTTTCGGCTGATTCTCGATGCGGAGATGACCGATAATGATACATTTTCCAAACTGGTCGCCTCCCAGGCCTGGGATGCCGATGCCTACAGCAATGGCAAGAGCCCGCGCATAGAACAGGCGGCGCCGACGACGGATGGCGAGTTTCTGATTGCCGTCGATGCTGGCCATGGTGGTATCGACACCGGGGCGACTGGCAAGACCACCAATACGCCGGAAAAAACCGTGACGCTGGGCTTTGCCCGGGCGCTGGCTGTCGAGCTTAAGCGGCAGAAGGGCGTCAAGGCCTTCCTGACCCGCGACGGCGATACGTTTTTGTCCCTGTCGCAGCGCGTGACGCTGGCGCGGCAGAAAGGCGCAAACCTGTTTATTTCGCTGCATGCCGACATGCTGGGTCAGGCCAATATTCGCGGCGCGACCGTTTATACCATTTCCGACAAGGCATCAGACCATCTTGCCGAAGCGGCGGCGGCGCGTGAAAACCAATCGGACGAGGTTGGCGGTGTCGATGCGAGCGCCGAACCACAGGAGGTTTCCGACATCCTGGCGGACCTCACCCGGCGCGAGACCCAGGCCTTTTCCATTGCCATGGCCAAATCGGTGGTGACGTCGTTCGACGGGCAGATCAACCTGATCAACAATCCGCATCGCTTTGCCGGCTTCCGAGTGTTGCAGGCCCAGGATGTACCGTCCGTGCTGCTCGAACTTGGGTTTCTGTCCAACAAGGACGACGAGAAGCTGTTGCTCGATTCGGCCTGGCGCAGCAAAGTGGTGAAACTGATCGCTGAGGCGGTGAAGAAATATCGCCAGCCGCTTGTTGCCAAAGGTGGTTGACGCTAAACCGAGAGCCACTTCGGCTGGAAATGCTCTAAAGGCAAAGCCTGGGTGTTTACATCGAATGCATCGGCGGACGCCGATTTATCGAAGAATAAAGCGGCAACACGAAAGTTGATCGCGATGGCTGTGTGTAAAACGGGTAAGGCCCTATTTTACGCACATTGTCACAACAACACCAGGAAAGACCCGGGCGGTGGTGTTCAATGCGCCTCCCGACTTGTAATTGGTGGCGTCGTATGCAAAACGCCACGATATAAGCGATGCTTGACATACAGGCGTATGCGAACCGAAAGCGATTGCCGGTAGCTTCACGATGATAAGACTGATTGGATATCTCTTCGGATTGGCTTCCGTTGCCGCGCTTGCCGCGGCGGCCGCTGCTGCCATCTATCTGACGACCATTACCAAGGATCTGCCTGATTATGAGGTATTGAGCCGGTATGCGCCGCCCGTGATGACCCGCGTCCACGCCGGTAACGGCGCGCTGATCGCTGAATATGCCCATGAACGGCGGCTGTTCATGCCGATCCAGGCCATTCCTGATCGTGTGAAGGCGGCCTTCCTGTCAGCGGAAGACAAGAATTTCTACACCCATCCCGGGGTTGATATCTGGGGCCTTGGCCGCGCCATCCTGGTGAACTTGCAGAATTTCGGGTCTGGTCGCCGTCCCGTTGGCGCGTCGACCATCACCCAGCAGGTCGCCAAGAACTTTCTTCTGTCCTCTGACCAGACCATGGACCGCAAGATCAAGGAGGCCATTCTCTCCTTCCGCATCGAGCAAGCCTATTCCAAGGACAAGATCCTTGAGCTTTATCTGAATGAGATTTTCTTCGGCCTGAATTCCTATGGTATCGCTGCGGCGGCACTCACCTATTTCGACAAGCCTGTTACCGAACTGACCATTGCCGAAACCGCCTATCTCGCCTCGCTGCCTAAAGGCCCGGCCAATTACCATCCCTACCGCCACACGCAGGCCGCTATCGAGCGCCGCAATTGGGTTATCGACCGATTGGTGGAAAATGGATTTGTGAGCCAGGCCGATGGCGACACTGCCAAGAAGGAAGACCTGGGCGTCAACCTGCGGCGCGGTGGCGGCAATGTGTTTGCCTCGGATTATTTCTCCGAAGAAGTCCGCCGTCAGATTATCGATAAATATGGCAACAAGTCGCTTTATGAAGGTGGACTTTCGGTGCGCACCTCGCTCGATCCAGAGCTTCAGGTAGCGGCCCGCAAGGCATTGCAGGATGGTTTGCTGAGCTATGACGAACGGCGTGGCTATCGCGGTCCGATCACCCATATCGATATGGGGTCCGACTGGGGCGTGCCGCTGGCCGATGTGGCTAGCCTTGCCGACGTGCCGGAATGGGAAGTCGCGGTCGTGCTCTCTACTTCCAAGACCGAGGTGCAGATCGGTCTGAAACCGGACCGTGACGGCGCGGGCAAAGTCGTGCCGGAGCGTTTGACCGGCACCATCAAGGCCGATGCGATGGATTGGGCCTATAGGTCGGGACGCGGCGACCGCAAGACGGCCAAATCGCCTGACGGTGTCTTGCAGCCCGGTGACGTGGTCTATGCTGAAAAGATCGGCGCCGATACCTCCACCAATTATCGCCTTCGGCAGCCGCCGAAAGTCCAGGGCGGTTTTGTTGCCATGGACCCGCATACGGGCCGTGTTCTGGCTCTGGTTGGCGGTTTCTCCTACGCCCAATCGGAATTCAACCGCGCGACGCAGGCCATGCGTCAGCCGGGTTCGTCCTTCAAACCCTTCGTCTATGCGGCGGCGCTGGATAGCGGCTATACGCCAGCTTCCGTCGTGCTGGATGCGCCAGTGGAATTTGTGTCCGGTGGCGAGGTCTGGCGGCCGCAAAATGACGGAGGCGGTTCCATTGGTCCGGCAACGCTGCGGTTTGCCATCGAGCATTCGCGCAATTTGATGACCGTGCGTTTGGCCAATGACATGGGCATGAATCTGGTGGCCGAATATGCCGAGCGCTTCGGCATTTACGATCATATGCAGCCCGTGCTGTCCATGTCGCTGGGGGCAGGGGAAACCACTGTCATGCGCATGGTGTCCGCCTATGCGGTGATCGCCAATGGCGGCAAGCAGATCAAGCCGACACTGATCGACCGGATCCAGGATCGCTACGGCAAGACGATCTTCAAGCATGAAGAGCGGATTTGCGAAGGCTGCAATGCCGACGAATGGCACAATCAGGATGAGCCGGTTCTGGCCGATAACCGGTTGCAGGTGCTTGATCCGATGACCTCCTATCAGATTACCTCAATGATGCAGGGCGTCATCCAGCGCGGCACGGCCTATGGCAAGATCAAGCTGGACCGCGACGTGGCGGGTAAGACCGGCACCACCAACGACGCGAAGGATACCTGGTTCGTCGGCTTCACCCCGAATATCGTCGCCGGTGTTTATATCGGTTACGACAATCCGACCCCGATGGGCCGGGGTGCGACGGGGGGCTCGATGTCAGCACCTGTATTTAATGAATTCATGCAGACCGCAGTGAAGGGCACACCGCCCAGCAAGTTCAAGGTGCCTGACGGTATGCAGATGATTGCCGTCAACCGCAAGACCGGCATGGCGGCGGTCGTGGGCGATCCGGATACGATTGTTGAGGCCTTCAAGCCCGGCACCGGCCCGGCCGACAGCCTCTCGGTGATCGGCATGGACAGCAATATGCAGCCGGATGAGATCATGAAAAGCTCGCCGCAGGTCAACCAGGCCGTTCAGTCCGGGACGCCCGGCCTATTTTAACAGAGCGATCAAGCTTGTCGCCATGCCCCGGACTTTACTTCCGGGGCATCGGCAATTATGGACCGGGCACGATATCGAAAAACAAGATTCCGAGAAAAGGACCCATGCGTAACGAAATCGAAAATGTCGTAGACGAAATCAAGCAGGCCATAAGCCTGCTGAGGAGGCATCTTTGACTGGGATCAGGCGGTAAGACGACTGGACTGGTTGAACAACAAGGCAGAGGACCCCAACCTCTGGAACGACGCGGCTGAGGCCCAAAAGCTGATGCGCGAGCGCCAGCAGCTGGAAGACAGCATTGCCGGCGTGCGCCGTCTCGAACAGCAGATGAAAGATAATATCGAGCTGATCGAGATGGGTGAGGAAGAGGGCGACGAGAGCATCGTCAAGGAGGCCGAGGAAGGCCTGAAAGCCCTCAAGGCCGAATCCGGTAAATTGCAGGTCGAAGCGATGCTTTCGGGTGAAGCTGATGGCAATGACACCTATGTCGAAGTGCATTCGGGGGCTGGCGGCACGGAAAGCCAGGACTGGGCGAACATGCTGTTGCGCATGTATACCCGCTGGGCCGAGCGCAGTGGCTTCAAGGTGGAATTGCTGGAAGTGCATGACGGCGAAGAAGCCGGCATCAAGTCGGCCACCATCCTGGTCAAGGGCCATAATGCCTATGGCTGGATGAAGACCGAATCGGGCGTGCATCGCCTGGTGCGCATTTCGCCTTACGACAGCAATGCGCGGCGTCATACCTCGTTCTCCTCCATCTGGGTCTATCCGGTGGTGGATGATTCGATCCAGATCGACATCAACGAAAGCGATTGCCGTATCGATACCTACCGCTCCTCTGGTGCGGGCGGTCAGCACGTCAACACCACGGACTCGGCGGTGCGAATCACCCATATTCCAAGCGGTATTGCAGTCTCCTGCCAGCAGGAACGGTCGCAGCACAAGAACAAGGCCAAGGCATGGGACATGCTGCGCGCCCGTCTCTACGAAGTCGAGCTGAAGAAACGCGAGGAAGCCGCCAATGCCGAGGCAGCGTCCAAGACTGATATCGGTTGGGGCCACCAGATTCGCTCCTACGTATTGCAGCCCTATCAGTTGGTCAAGGATCTGCGCACCGGTGTCGAAAGCACAGCGCCCGACGACGTCCTGAACGGCGACATCAGCCCCTTCATGGAGGCCGCTCTCGCCCATCGCATCAGCGGCAGCGCCGATGCTGTTTCCGATATCGACTGATGTCGGGCCATGTTCGGCGGTTCTTGTGCCGCGCCTCTTGCACGCAGTGAAATGCAAACCGTCTGAGCTTCTGTTCAGGCGGTTTTTTTGTATAATGATTGTCGGATCGTGAGCAAAAGGAAAGCACCTCATGCCGACATGGACTGAAATCGTCAAAGCCAATGTCGAGCATTATGGCGATCTGGTCGCTGGAATTGATCCAGCGCTGGGCGATGTTCCCTCCGTCTTCGAGAATGGCGATGGATGCTGGATCGAAGACTATGTGGACTTTCTTCTCGACACGATCGAGGGGCATGTTGGCTTCGTCAAGTTCCAGTCGGCTTATTTCGAGGCTTGCGGCATCAAAGGCTTGAAGGCTCTGTCGATGGGCATGGCACGAGCGCGGGCGTCTGGCATTGGCGTTATCCTCGATGCAAAGCGTGGCGATATCGGCGCAACGGCGTCAGCCTATGCGAGGGCTTATCTGGTTCCCGGCGCTGAAGGGGGAAGCGGTGACTTCGAGGCGGATTGCCTGACCGTCAATCCGCTGATGGGACCCGACACGCTTGCGCCCTTTGTCGAGGCCACGCAGGCGCATGGCAAAGGCCTGTTTGTCCTCTGCCGCACGTCCAATCCGGGCGCAGGCTGGCTACAGGACAAGATGACGGGCAACCAGCTTATTTCGGACCGCCTGGCGGGGCTGATCGGTGGTTTTATACCTGACACGATTGAGGACGGTGATCTCAGTGCCATTGGGGCGGTTATCGGTGCGACGGTTCCTGCGGAAGGACGTCGCCTTAGACAATTTATGCCCCGTTCGATCATTCTTGCACCAGGATTGGGTGCGCAAGGCGCCGATCCGCTGGCCATCCACTCCTTGCGTGGAACCGTACCCGGTGACTTGTTGGTCCCCGTGGCTCGTGGCCTGACGAAGGTTGAAGACAGAAGCCTTTCCCTGGGGGCGTATGCCGAGTTGATCCTCGGCAGGCTGGACAGTTTCAAGCAGTCCATTGCCTATGATTACAGCCGGCCAAGGAGCCGAGCGGTCTGATTGCGCTCAGTGGCTCTCACGCTCGACCTGGATTTCGCCGAATTCATCGACCACCACCGTCCAGCTTTCCGGGTCATTCGAACGGGCGTCCTGCTTTAGATAGACGGTTGCCGAAAGGCCAAAACCGCGATTAACCCCGGATGGGTCTTCGCTGCGAATATCGGTGACATAGGCATGCAGATCGGTAATTTCCTGCAATTCAACGGTGTCGATAATCTGTGACCCTTGACCTCCAACGGAAATCTGGCTGAGGAAAACCTTGGCGGTGCGGTCTGGCTGGCGCAGGGCGTAGAGCCGGTAATAACCGCGCCGCGTCCCGTCCTTGCTTGCGTCGATGACGGCAGGGCTTTTGACGATACCGGTGCTGCTTGCCGTGCCGGGATCCTCCCAATAGCCCCCGCTGATCAAGAATGTCACGGCGGGCGGCACCGTTTCGGCTTCCTGTGCCAATGCGGCGGTATTCGTGAACGAAAATGTGAAGGTGCAGACCATCAGTGCCGCGGCAACAGCGGTGGCGGATGCTGAAAAATCCAGGCGTCCCTTCATCTGCATAGGTTCACTCCGGCTTACGCCCCTTGTGCTGCACAATATGTTTCAGTTGGCAAATTGCTCGGCGAGGATTCGTTCCGACCACGAATGATCGGGATCTGACAATATCCGCGCGGTAATATCCTTGGCCTGTTCGATCTGCACGGTGAGAACCGACTTGACCTCTATATTATCGGCGACGGCATTGACCGGACGCTTTCGTTCTTCGAGAACCTCGATCATCACCGTGACCCGGTCGGGAAGCAAGGCGCCACGCCAGCGCCGTGGTCGAAACGGGCAGACGGGGGTAAGCGCCAGAAGAGGTGCATCAAGCGGCAGGATAGGCCCATGGGCGGAAAGATTATAGGCGGTGGAGCCGACCGGTGTCGCCACCATCAGCCCATCGCAGATCAGCTCATCGAGGCGCTCCTGGCCGTCGATCAGCACCCTTAGTTTCGCCGCCTGATAGGATTGCCGCAGCAAAGAGACCTCGTTGATGGCAAGCGCGACGGTTTGCGTGCCGTCTTCGCTGAGCGCGGTCATTTTCAAGGGATGAAAATCATTCTCGGTGGCGATTGCGATTCGCTCCGGCAGATCGTCCACCCGGTAATCATTCATCAGGAAGCCGACGCTGCCCCGGTTCATGCCATAGATCAGCCGCCCGGAATTCATCGTGTCATGCAGGTTTTGCAGCATAAAGCCATCGCCGCCCAGCACGACGAGCACATCGGCCTCTTCGGGTGGCGTGTAGCCATAGGTTCGAATCAGCTCTTCGCGGGATGCAAGCGCCTCCGGGGTGTTCGTTGCGACGAAAGAAAGCGACCGGAAGGAACGCGCCATGCGAAAAAACCTGTTGGAAAGGGCCTTCTTCGTACATGATAAACTAACCCTACGCCAAGTTTTTTCGCGTTGTTAAAACCCTTGAAATCCGGGTTGCGGACGTGGAGCGCGATGGATAACACCGGGCAGGTGTTGTGGTTCAAAACCAGATCCAGACAGATATCGTTTGAGCCGTCCTGTATGACGCTTTTTCGTTATACCCTCTTTACAGCGCGGAAAAATCTGGTAGTCAGACGCCACTGCCCTTGTAGCTCAGTTGGTAGAGCACCTGATTTGTAATCAGGGGGTCGCGGGTTCGAATCCTGCCGGGGGCACCATTATTTCACATCAATTCCATCGCTTGAACTGCTGATCCTAGGATCAGCGGAGCGACGACGTTCGTCAAAGCCCGCCGGGTGCGATAAACGCGAAATACGCCCATGCGACCGCGAAAGCCGCGACAATACAGAGTACGACCACCAGTTTGCGCAGCCCTGGCCGCGGTTGCTTCGGCGGGGCAGGTTTTCTGAATTTTATGACATTGTCGCTCATGGGTGCCTCCTCTCATGGGCTATGATAAAGCCATGCATGATCGGCGGCATTTATTTCACGCAAAGCTTGCGGCATGGTTACGATGAGCCAGAAAATCAGCGGACCGCGGATCGGTTAATCTCAAAGTCGGCGACTGCCATGAACGGACTGGCATTGCCTCGCCACCGATAAAAAAGAATATCCCCGCCGCTTCACAATGCGCCGGGGAGAGTATTCAAAGATAATTGTCAGGCCATTCCGGCAGGGTCGCCGATCGGTAGCAGGGGCGGGCTTGGTACCGGATCATTGGGATTTTTGGTGTCGCCCTGATCCTGGATTGGCGGTTTTACCGCGCCATCCTGCTTACGGTCTGGAATGCCGGGCGTGCCCTGCGGGCCGCGCGGTGCGCCTTCTGGTCTTTCGGGAATTGTGGTTGGCATGGTTATCCTCCTTCTTCTGTTCAGAAGGACAACCATAGGGCTGGGCATTGGTTCCGAAGATTTTGACGTCTCGCCAAATGTCGAGCCTACCGCGATGCTATCAGCTAGCAGTATTGGCGTCTGACCGGCCGGGAATGATAGAGGATATTCTCGGAAAGGCTTGCAGATAGTCGGCTCCGAGGTCGAGGACATCGGAACCGACGCCGTGATGTCAGCTTTTGCGCAACAGGAATTGGCGTGAAGCATACAAAGCGATAGCCGCCGCATTCGACACGTTCAGTGATTTGATCTCGCCGGGCATGTCGAGCCGCGCCAGTGCGTTGACTGTGTCACGAGTCTTTTGGCGCAGGCCCTTACCTTCGGAGCCCAGCACCAGTGCCAACTTGTCGCCACTGAATGTCTCTTCCAGCGGGCTTGGCCCTTCCGAATCGAGCCCGATGGAAACGAAACCGAGCTTGTGCAATTCGCCCAGCGCATCGGCGAGATTGGTGATTTGGATATAGGGAATCAATTCCAGCGCACCGGAAGCTGATTTCGCGAGTACACCCGATTCGGTCGGGCTGTGCCGCATGGTGGTGATCACCGCGCCAGCACCGAAGGCGACGGCGGTGCGCATGATTGCTCCAACGTTATGCGGATCGGTCACCTGGTCCAGCACCAGCAACAGTGGGCTTTCCTTAAGCGCTTCAAGACGGCGAGGTGGCAGCGGCCGGGTTTCCAGCATGACGCCCTGATGAATGGCTTCCGGCCCCAAATGCTTGTCGAGATCCTGCGGCGTGACGATTTCCACAGGAAAGGGCAGGGCATCGACCGGGCCGATTTCCAGCCGCACCAGCGCATTCTGGGTCAGCGATAGCTTGATCGGCTTGCGTTCGGGATTGTTGAGGGCGGCGCGCACCGTGTGCAGGCCATATAAAAATACCTGGTCGGGGGCGATCGGCGGCGGTGTCCAATCGGCGTTGGACTTGCGCCGTTTTTGCGGTTGCGGGGTGGGAATCTCGCCGCGCTCACGCTTTGCATCCCGCACCTGACGGCGCAAAGTTGCATAGTGGCTGTCGCGGTCGGACGTGTCGTTTGGGTTATCTTTGCTCATGGCGCCTTATAGCGGGCTTGCGTGCCAGGGGATAGAGACCCCGGGTTTGCCGGGATGCCTGAACGAGGAAAAAACATGAAAATTTTCCGTCTAAGGCGTGTTGACATCTCCGTTTCGGGCCGTCATATAGCCGCCACGGAACGCGGTGAGCCAAGCTCGAAAGCGAAGTTCGACGCTCCGGGATAGTAAGCTTGGTTGCTTGATCCGGTCGAAATACTGGAGGGATGCCCGAGTGGTTAAAGGGGACGGACTGTAAATCCGTTGGCTCAGCCTACGTTGGTTCAAATCCAACTCCCTCCACCATTTCGACACCTGGATCTAAAACCGCCGCGGGTATAGCTCAATGGTAGAGCAGCAGCCTTCCAAGCTGAATACGCGGGTTCGATTCCCGCTACCCGCTCCAGCTTTCCATACTCTCTTTTAGTTTATCTTTCAGCTGTTTCCCTATATGCGATCTGTGCCGTTATCACGCGCATTTGCAGGAATTGCGCTGCTGGACACCCCCGCAAGGCACCTGCTTTGGGCCATGCGCATTTATGGCTTGCGCAATCGGACCGAAAGCCTTAAACGGCGGCACTAAACCGGTTCGCCGCGTCAACCTTTTACGTTCACAGGAAGCATTCAAATGGCAAAGAGTAAGTTTGAGCGCAACAAGCCGCACGTTAACATTGGCACGATCGGCCACGTTGACCATGGCAAGACGTCGCTGACGGCAGCAATTACGAAGTATTTCGGTGAATACAAGGCGTATGACCAGATCGACGCTGCTCCGGAAGAAAAGGCCCGCGGGATTACCATTTCGACGGCGCACGTCGAATATGAAACGCCTGCCCGTCACTACGCTCACGTTGACTGCCCCGGCCACGCCGACTACGTCAAGAACATGATCACCGGTGCAGCGCAGATGGACGGCGCGATCCTGGTTTGCTCGGCAGCTGACGGCCCGATGCCGCAGACCCGCGAACACATTCTTCTGGCTCGCCAGGTTGGCGTTCCCGCCATCGTCGTGTTCCTGAACAAGGTTGACCAGGTTGACGACGAAGAGCTTCTGGAGCTGGTCGAACTGGAAGTGCGCGAACTTCTGTCGTCCTACGACTTCCCGGGCGACGATATTCCGATTGTCAAGGGTTCGGCTCTTGCTGCTCTGGAAGACAGCAACAAGAAGATCGGCGAAGACGCGATCCGCGAACTGATGGCGGCAGTTGACTCCTACATTCCGACGCCTGAGCGCCCGATCGACCAGCCGTTCCTGATGCCAATCGAAGACGTGTTCTCGATCTCTGGCCGTGGTACGGTTGTGACGGGTCGCGTTGAGCGTGGTATCGTCAAGGTTGGCGAAGAAGTCGAAATCGTCGGCATCCGCGCCACCTCGAAGACGACCGTTACCGGCGTTGAAATGTTCCGCAAGCTGCTCGATCAGGGCCAGGCTGGCGACAACATCGGCGCCCTGGTTCGTGGCGTACAGCGCGATGGCGTTGAGCGCGGTCAGATCCTGTGCAAGCCCGGCTCTGTCAAGCCACACAAGAAGTTCATGGCAGAAGCCTACATCCTGACGAAGGAAGAAGGCGGCCGTCATACACCGTTCTTCACCAACTACCGTCCGCAGTTCTACTTCCGCACGACGGACGTTACCGGTATTGTTTCCCTGCCTGAAGGCACTGAAATGGTTATGCCTGGTGACAACGTGACGGTTCAGGTTGAGCTGATCGTTCCGATCGCGATGGAAGAAAAGCTGCGCTTCGCGATCCGCGAAGGTGGCCGTACCGTCGGCGCCGGCATCGTCGCTTCGATCATCGAATAATGATTTCTTCCCTTAGGGGATGAAATGGAACCCCGCTGGCAACAGCGGGGTTTTTGCGTTTAGGACGTTACGGTTGAACTGATTACGTTTCTAAGGAGCCGCCTTCCTCAAATTGGACGCTATTGCGATGGAGACCATGAGAAAATCTGCAAAACGGCAAGCCGTACTGCAAATTCTTGGTGGCTAATGCAGTTAAGCGCTTGGTTCTCTTGTCCGCAGCGGTCCCTATCCTTTAAAAGAAACAGACGTACAATTTCAGGAGTTGCGGTGTTGGACAACAAGCTTCAGATTTTCATTGGCTTCGATACAAAGGAAGTCGTGGCCTATCATGTGCTCGCGCAGAGCATTCTTGAACATTCGTCCATTCCCGTCGCCTTCACACCCATCGTCCTCGACAATCTGGCCGGTATCTTCACGCGCGAACGCAATCCACTGCAATCGACGGAGTTTTCCTTCTCCCGGTTTCTCGTGCCTTATCTGAGCGATTACCAGGGCTGGAGCATGTTCATGGATTGCGACATGCTGGCGCGCGCCGATCTGGCCGAACTCTGGGCGCTGCGCGACGACCGCTACGCCGTGATGTGCGTCAAGCATGACTACCAGCCAAAGGTGGAAACCAAGTTTCTCGGTCAGACTCAGACCAAATACGAAAAGAAGAACTGGTCGAGCGTCATGCTGTTCAACAACGCCAAATGCACGGCGCTGACCAAGGATTACGTCAACACCGCAACCGGTCTGCAACTGCATCAGTTCAAATGGCTTGAAAGTGATGACCTGATCGGTGGGCTGCCGCTGCATTGGAATTATCTGGTCAACGAATATGACCATGACCCGGCCGCCAAGATCGTCCATTTCACCGATGGCGGCCCTTATTTCGAACAATACAAGAATGACGATTACGCAGAAGAGTGGTTTGCTGCCCGCGAACGCATGCTGCACGTCACACAGAGCCTGTGACCATGACAGTCCAGAACGGCAGCGCGCGCCCCACGACCGCCAGCATCCAGGCCTTTACGGACTGGCAGGCGTTGCTCGGCCGTTTCACCCATATCGTCCTCGTCGCCAACAGCGAAGAGGCCAATGTGGACAGGCTGCGGCGCGAATTGCCGCATACGAGCTTGTTCGTGTTTTTCAACAAGGTCTACAAGATCCTCGACAAGCCGTTCGATCGCCCGTCGCTGCTGGTGGCGCGCAGTGGTTCGGTTGGCGCCAATATCGTCTACCGCAAGGAAGTCAAAGAGGTACTTGGCTATTTTCCAGCTGACACTTTTCTAGGCGTAATGAATGTCAGGGCTCATCCCGGAGAATTGTTCAGCGAAGCCGGCAAATTCGAAGGGGCTGCGGTTGGCCATCTGGATCTCTCCAGCCATTTTTCCAGTTTTTATCCTGGCGATCATATTCCGACCAGCGGTTTTGCCTTGGCCTTATGGCTGAGTGAATACCTGCCCGAAAAGACCATTGTGCTGGATGGATTTTCAGCCCGACGCAGTGAGAAATGGAAAGTCTTTCATCTGCATGACTGGACATTCGAACAGGTCGTGCTGCGATTGTTCATCCATTCCGGCAAGCTGGTCGCTCCGGGTGCGGCAGAGAAAAACGCTTATGCGGCACTACTGCAACGATTCCCTGATTTGACTGAGGGGGCGGTCGCGCTGTCTGCCGCTGACGTGCTGGCAAGCCGTCTTGAAGGGGCAAACAAGGAAATCGATAAGCTGATTTCCGTCACAAAGATCCTGCGCTGGTTTTATCAGCTCTCAAAAAAGCTGAAGCCGAAAACCAGAAAACAGCGATTGAACGCCAAGAAGGCCAAGAGTTGATTCGCGTTTTGCCATGCTGCACCGCAAAAAATTGATTTGCGATAAATGGCGTTGGTTGTTAATATAGCGATATAACTATTTACGCTGTCCCGGCTTGTTTGGGGCCGAACCCACCCTGAACACATAAAGATGTATCTATGATTCGTCTGATGTGCGCGGTTGCGATTGCGCCTTTTTTCATTCTACCATTTTCCTGGGTTGGCCAGGCTGCCGATTTTGGCAGGCCGTTGATCTGGAACGTGTCGCGCAACGGCACGAGTGGTGTTGCTATCCAGACCGGCGTTCAGTTGCGGAATGCTTTTGAGCCGAAAATAGGTGTTGATACCTCGATCATTGCCACGAGGAGCGGGCAGGTGGATCAATCCACGCTGCCGTTGCGGCTCTGGGGACGGGTGCTGCTGGAAGGCAATGACAAAACCAATGGGCCTGCGACCTATCTCAATACCAGTTTCACACCCGCAACGGGTGCCTCCAGCCTGTCGATGGAGCGCGCCTGGAACTGGACGCTGACGCCTGACTTCACGCTTGGCTCGACTCGCATTATCCAGGTGCGCCGGGTCAGTGGTGATGGGGCGGGGCTGTCGGCGAGCCAGCGGCTGGATTTGTCCATGCCGGATTGGTCGGCATCGCTTTACAGCGAAGCGGGTATCGACCAGCTGGATGCGACGACGACTGGATCTGTCGGTATTGAGAAAAAGGTTTTCGGCGATGTCGGTCTTTCGGCCGCTATGACCAATCTGCTCGATGCGCCTTCGACCACCTTCCGGGCGAGCTATAGTCGTCACTGGTAGGAAAACGGTATTTTGTTTTGAATGTGCAAAAAACCCTCTTGCCAATCGTCACCGACCGTCTTAAACGGAGCGCCAAGCAACGGACGGGATGGCCATAGGCACATCACTCGGACGTGCAGATAGGGGTATAGCTCAGTTGGTAGAGCGGCGGTCTCCAAAACCGCAGGTCGTAAGTTCGAGCCTTACTGCCCCTGCCATTTTTCACACAGTGTTGGAATTGATTTTTTCGGCTGGTGGGTTTTGGCGTTGTAGAATTTGTTTAAATGTCGGTTTTGCCCTTGTTAAAGTGAGAATCGGCGTTTATGTAACACTCAAACAGACACGCGGTGCGTGGGGCTGATCTTTTCAGCTTTACGTGCCGTAAATGCGTGGGCATTAGATGGCATCGAAGACTAATCCATTTGCGTTTTTGCAGCAGGTCCGCTCCGAAACGTCCAAAGTCACCTGGCCGTCGCGCCGCGAGACTGTGATCTCGACGCTGATGGTGTTGGCCATGGTGATTTTTGCCTCGCTGTTTTTCTTTGCGGCGGATCAGGTTATTGGCTGGGTTTTGAGCCTTGTCCTGAATCTCGGCAATTAACAGGACGGGAACGAACATGGCTGCACGTTGGTATATCGTCCACGCATATTCTAATTTTGAAAAGAAGGTCGCGGAATCGATTGAAGAGAAGGCTCGCCAGAAGGGGCTTGGGCATCTCTTTGAAAAGATCCTGGTTCCGACCGAAAAGGTTGTCGAGGTCCGTCGCGGTCGTAAGGTTGACAGCGAGCGCAAGTTCTTCCCCGGTTACGTGCTGGTGCGGGCGAATTTGACGGATGAAGTGTATCACTTGATCAAGAATACCCCAAAGGTCACGGGTTTCCTTGGTTCCGATAATAAGCCGGTTCCGATCCCTGATTACGAAGCTGATAGGATTCTCGGTCAGGTTCAGGAGGGTGTCGAGCGTCCCAAGTCCTCGTTGTCCTTCGAGATCGGCGAGCAGGTTCGCGTTTCCGATGGTCCTTTTGCATCCTTCAACGGTGTTGTGCAGGATGTCGATGAGGAGCGGTCGCGCCTTAAAGTTGAGGTGTCAATCTTTGGTCGCGCTACGCCGGTCGAGCTTGAATACAGTCAGGTCGAAAAGGTCTGATTGGTCAGGGAGGGTAACCTCCCGTTTCGCGTGGGAGTGCGGCGGTCTCTTAAGCCGGATCGTTCATACGCACCACGCAACCGCAGCCGCCGGCATGTCCGGCATGAGTGGGCCGGGCAACCGGTCTGATAGAAAGGCAGAGAGAAATGGCTAAAAAAGTTGCAGGCCAGCTCAAGCTTCAGGTCAAGGCAGGATCGGCTAATCCGTCCCCGCCAATCGGTCCTGCGCTTGGTCAGCGTGGTGTCAATATCATGGAATTCTGCAAGGCGTTCAATGCCGCCACGCAGGAAATGGAAAAGGGCATGCCGATTCCGGTCGTCATTACCTATTACCAGGACAAGTCCTTCACCTTCATCATGAAGCAGCCTCCGGTTACTTACTGGTTGAAGAAGGAAGCAAAGATTCAGTCCGGCTCGAAGACTCCGGGCAAGGGCGGAAAAGCTGGCACCATCACCAAGGCTCAGGTTCGTACGATCGCCGAAGCCAAGATGAAGGATCTGAATGCTGCCGACGTTGACGGCGCTATGGCAATGGTCGAGGGTTCTGCCCGCTCCATGGGCCTGGAAGTGGTAGGTTGATCATGGCAAAGCTTGCAAAGCGTATTCAGAAGATCCGCGAAGGCGTTGATCCCACCAAGCTGGTTGCTCTGACCGATGCCATTTCTATGGTTAAGGAACGTGCCGTTGCCAAGTTCGATGAAACCATCGAAATTGCCATGAATCTGGGCGTTGACCCTCGTCACGCTGACCAGATGGTTCGTGGCGTTGTCAACCTGCCGAATGGCACTGGCCGTGACGTTCGCGTTGCCGTATTCGCTCGTGGCGCCAAGGCTGATGAAGCCCGTGCTGCTGGCGCAGAAGTGGTTGGTGCCGAAGACCTGGTCGAAATCGTCCAGGGCGGCAAGATCGATTTTGATCGTTGCATCGCAACGCCTGACATGATGCCGCTGGTCGGCCGTCTCGGTAAGGTTCTCGGCCCGCGTGGCATGATGCCGAACCCGAAGGTCGGCACTGTGACCATGGACGTTGCTGGTGCCGTTAAGGCTTCCAAGGGCGGCGCCGTTGAGTTCCGCGTTGAGAAGGCTGGTATCATCCACGCCGGTATCGGCAAGGCCTCGTTCGAAGCCAAGGCTCTTGAAGAAAACATCAAGGCCTTTGCTGATGCTGTCATCAAGGCAAAGCCGGCTGGCGCCAAGGGTAACTACGTCAAGCGCGTAGCGATCTCCTCGACCATGGGTCCTGGCGTCAAGATCGACCCTTCGTCGGTCACAGCTTAATTTTTCGGGGTGTTCCACCCCGTATTCAAGAATTCCCGGTCCTTCGGGACCGGGAATGTCCGGTTTTATAGCCGGATTTCCTGTCCGAGATTGTGGGCGGCCGCAAGGCCTTAATATTTGCCTGCATGAGACGGGTAAGACCCGAAATTCTTCACGAACGCCAAGGCGTTACGGAAGTGTCGGTTCGAGCCTTGTGTGCCTTGTGCCTGACGCCTTCGGGTGACAGTGCGGGGGGACAGGATCCTCAAGCGTCGCTTGGGATCTGACGAGTTTAGATCCCTTGAGGCAAAGGCAAACCCGATGGGGCCTGCAGGATTGCGGTCCCGTCTACTGGAGACAGACAGTGGAAAGAGCGGAAAAACGCGAATTCGTCACAGAACTGAACGAAGTCTTCAAGGCTTCCGGTTCGGTTGTTGTGGCCCACTATGCTGGTGTCACGGTTGCGCAGATGAACGACTTCCGTTCAAAAATGCGCGCTGCTGGCGGCACCGTCAAAGTCGCGAAGAACCGTCTGGCCAAGATCGCTCTTCAGGGCACGGAGTCGGAAGGGATGACAGATCTCTTCAAGGGCCAGACGCTGATTGCTTACAGCGTCGACCCGATCACGGCTCCGAAAGTCGTCATGGATTTCGCCAAGATTAACGACAAGCTCGTTGTTCTCGGTGGTTCCATGGGAACAACCACGCTCTCCGTGGATGCAGTTAAGTCGCTTGCGACCCTGCCTTCGCTGGACGAGCTGCGTGCAAAGCTGGTCGGCATGATCCAGACCCCAGCTACTCGCATCGCAGGCGTTGTTCAGGCACCGGCAGCTCAGCTTGCTCGTGTGTTTGCGGCCTATGCCAAGAAGGACGAAGCCGCGTAAGGCGGTTTTTCGCTGTTCATACCCAAACCAGTTCGTTTCGAACCGAACACTGACAAAGGACTAGTAAAATGGCTGATCTCGCTAAGATCGTAGAAGACCTCTCCTCTTTGACCGTTCTGGAAGCTGCTGAGCTTTCCAAGCTGCTCGAAGAAAAGTGGGGCGTATCTGCAGCTGCTCCTGTAGCTGCTGCTGCTGCTGGTGGCGCTGCTGCCGCAGTTGTTGAAGAAGAAAAGACCGAATTCGACGTTATCCTGACCGAAGCCGGTGCAAACAAGATCAACGTCATCAAGGAAGTTCGCGCGATCACAGGCCTCGGCCTGAAGGAAGCCAAGGACCTCGTTGAAGGCGCTCCGAAGGCTGTCAAGGAAGCCGTTTCCAAGGCTGAAGCTGCTGACCTGAAGAAGAAGCTTGAAGACGCTGGCGCCAAGGTTGACGTCAAGTAATTCAGACTTCGGCTCCGGCGAGGGTGCAAACTCTCTCCGGAGTCGTTTTCCTGGCGGAAATTATTACCCAAAAGCCGGTAAAACGGCTTTTGGGTAATGGGTTCTCAAGAGGATGGTTCCGATCTGGCGCTCAAGGCAAACCGGCCTTCCCGCCTGAACTGGAACGAGATTGACGACCCATGATTGATGGTGCCGCCTGGCCAGCGGTTGCCGTCTGTTGCAGGCCCGGGTGCAAACTGACAAGGAGCGACGATGGCTCAGACCCTTTCCTTTAACGGTCGCAGGCGCGTACGCAAGTTTTTCGGAAAAATTCCAGAAGTGGCAGAAATGCCGAACCTCATTGAGGTTCAGAAGGCATCTTATGATCAGTTCCTCATGGTTGACGAGCCTGAAGGCGGTCGTCCCGACGAGGGGCTTCAAACTGTTTTCAGATCCGTTTTCCCGATCACCGATTTTTCCGGTGCCTCGATGTTGGAATTCGTGTCCTACGAATTCGAGCCGCCGAAGTTCGACGTCGATGAATGCCGCCAGCGCGACCTGACCTATGCAGCGCCGCTCAAGGTAACATTACGCCTGATCGTGTTCGATATTGATGAAGATACGGGTGCCCGCTCGATCAAGGACATCAAGGAACAGTCGGTCTACATGGGCGACATGCCTCTGATGACCAATAACGGCACGTTTATCGTCAACGGCACCGAGCGAGTTATCGTCTCGCAGATGCACCGTTCGCCGGGCGTGTTCTTCGACCACGACAAGGGTAAGAGCCATTCCTCCGGCAAGCTGCTGTTTGCGGCCCGCGTCATTCCTTATCGCGGTTCCTGGCTCGATATCGAATTCGACGCCAAGGACATCGTCCACGCCCGTATCGACCGCCGCCGCAAGATCCCCGTGACCTCGCTGCTGATGGCGCTGGGCATGGACGGCGAAGAGATCCTGTCGACCTTCTATTCCAAGTCCGACTATAAGCGCGATGGCAAGGGCTGGCGCGTGCCGTTCCAGGCGGAAACGCTGAAGGGTTCCAAGACGCTCGTCGACATGGTCGATGCCGATAGCGGCGAAGTCGTGGTCGAAGCGGGCAAGAAGCTCACGCCGCGTCTTCTGCGCCAGTTGCAGGACAAGGGCCTGAAGGCTCTTAAGGCGACCGACGAGGACCTTTACGGAAATTATCTGGCCGAAGATATCGTCAATTTTGCAACCGGTGAGATCTATCTCGAAGCCGGTGACGAAATCGACGAAAAGACCCTGCCGATCATTCTGGACGCAGGCTTTGAAGAGATCCCGGTTCTGGGCATCGACCATATCAATGTCGGTGCGTATATCCGCAACACGCTGTCTGCCGACAAGAACGAAAACCGCCAGGATGCGCTGTTCGACATCTACCGGGTCATGCGTCCGGGTGAACCGCCAACCATGGATTCGGCAGAAGCCATGTTCAACTCGCTGTTCTTCGACAGCGAGCGTTATGACTTGTCGGCTGTTGGCCGCGTCAAGATGAACATGCGTCTCGACCTCGAAGTGGCCGACACCGTGCGTGTTCTGCGCAAGGAAGACATCCTGGCCGTGGTCAAGATGCTGGTCGAACTGCGCGACGGCAAGGGCGAAATCGACGATATCGACAACCTCGGCAACCGCCGTGTTCGTTCCGTCGGTGAATTGATGGAGAACCAGTATCGTCTGGGTCTGCTGCGCATGGAGCGCGCCATCAAGGAACGTATGTCGTCGATCGAAATCGACACGGTCATGCCGCAGGATCTGATCAACGCCAAGCCTGCCGCTGCTGCTGTGCGCGAATTCTTCGGGTCGTCCCAGCTCAGCCAGTTCATGGACCAGGTCAATCCGCTGTCGGAAATCACCCACAAGCGCCGTCTTTCGGCTCTTGGACCGGGTGGTCTGACCCGCGAGCGCGCTGGCTTTGAAGTGCGCGACGTGCATCCGACCCATTACGGCCGTATCTGCCCGATTGAGACGCCTGAAGGCCCGAATATCGGTCTGATCAACTCGCTTGCCACCTTCGCACGGGTCAACAAATACGGCTTCATCGAAAGCCCGTATCGTAAGATCATCGACGGCGTTGTGACGAAGGACGTGATCTACCTCTCCGCTATGGAAGAGGCCAAGTATTACGTTGCCCAGGCCAATGCCGAGCTGAACGCGGAAGGCAAATTCGTCGAGGAATTCGTCGTTTGCCGTCACGCTGGGGAAGTGATGCTGTCGCCGCGCGACACCATCAACCTGATGGACGTTTCGCCGAAGCAGCTCGTGTCCGTTGCCGCCGCTCTTATTCCATTCCTGGAAAATGACGACGCCAACCGCGCGCTGATGGGCTCCAACATGCAGCGTCAGGCTGTTCCGCTGCTGCGGGCTGAAGCACCGTTCGTTGGGACCGGCATGGAGCCGATCGTGGCGCGTGACTCCGGTGCGGCTATCGGCGCCCGTCGTGGCGGCGTGGTTGACCAGGTAGACGCGACGCGTATCGTTATCCGCGCCACGGAAGATCTCGATGCCGGCAAGTCCGGTGTTGATATCTACCGTCTGCAGAAGTTCCAGCGTTCCAACCAGAATACCTGCGTCAACCAGCGTCCGCTGGTCGCCGTTGGCGATATTCTGAACAAGGGCGATATCATCGCGGACGGTCCGTCGACCGACCTCGGTGACCTGGCGCTTGGCCGCAACGCGCTCGTCGCGTTTATGCCTTGGAACGGCTATAACTATGAGGACTCGATCCTCATGTCGGAGCGTATCGTTTCGGAAGACGTCTTCACCTCGATCCATATCGAGGAGTTTGAAGTCATGGCCCGCGATACCAAGCTTGGGCCGGAAGAAATCACCCGCGATATTCCGAACGTTTCGGAAGAAGCGCTGCGCAACCTCGATGAAGCCGGTATCGTCTACATCGGTGCGGAAGTGCAGCCGGGCGATATCCTGGTCGGCAAGATCACTCCGAAGGGCGAAAGCCCGATGACGCCGGAAGAAAAGCTTCTGCGCGCCATCTTCGGTGAAAAGGCTTCCGACGTCCGTGACACCTCGATGCGCATGCCTCCGGGCACGTTCGGGACCATTGTCGAAGTTCGTGTTTTCAACCGCCACGGCGTTGAAAAGGACGAGCGCGCCATGGCCATCGAACGCGAGGAAATCGAACGTCTCGCCAAGGACCGTGACGACGAACAGGCAATCCTGGACCGCAACGTCTATGGGCGTTTGCTCGACACGCTGCGCGGTCAGGTTTCGATTGCCGGTCCGAAGGGTTTCAAGAAGGGCGTCGAACTCAACAACGCCGTCATTTCTGAATATCCGCGTTCGCAATGGTGGATGTTTGCCGTTGAAGACGAGAAGGTTCAAAGCGAGCTGGAAGCGCTTCGTGGTCAGTACGACGAATCCAAGTCGCGCCTTGAGCAGCGCTTCATGGACAAGGTCGAAAAGGTCCAGCGCGGCGATGAAATGCCTCCGGGCGTCATGAAGATGGTCAAGGTCTTTGTTGCTGTGAAGCGCAAGATCCAGCCAGGTGACAAGATGGCCGGCCGTCACGGTAACAAGGGCGTCGTGTCGCGCATCGTTCCGGTCGAAGACATGCCGTTCCTGGAAGACGGTACGCATGTCGATATCGTTCTGAACCCGCTTGGCGTGCCGTCGCGTATGAATGTCGGCCAGATTCTTGAAACCCACCTTGCCTGGGCTTGCGCCGGCATGGGTCGCAAGATTGGGCAGATGCTTGAGGACTACCAGAAGCATCTGGACATCACCGAGCTGAGGACAGAACTGGTCGATCTCTACGCCAGCGAGTCGCATGACGAAGTCGCCAGATTCGATGACGAATCGCTTCTGCGACTGGCCGATCAGGCCAAGAGCGGACTTTCCATCGCAACACCGGTTTTCGACGGTGCGCATGAAAGCGACGTTTCGGAAATGCTGACCCGCGCCGGTCTGCACACTTCCGGCCAGTCGGTTCTCTATGATGGACGGACGGGTGAAACCTTCGACCGTAAGGTCACCGTTGGTTACATGTACATGATCAAGCTCAACCACTTGGTTGACGACAAGATCCATGCACGCTCCATCGGTCCTTACTCGCTTGTGACCCAGCAGCCTTTGGGCGGCAAGGCACAGTTCGGCGGTCAGCGCTTCGGGGAAATGGAAGTCTGGGCGCTGGAAGCTTACGGCGCCGCCTACACCCTGCAGGAGATGCTGACGGTGAAGTCGGATGACGTGGCCGGTCGTACCAAGGTCTACGAGGCGATTGTCCGGGGCGACGATACGTTCGAAGCCGGTATTCCGGAAAGCTTCAACGTTCTCGTCAAGGAAATGCGGTCGCTTGGCCTGTCGGTCGAGTTGGAGAATTCCAAACTCGAGACGGCCGATACCGTCAACCCGTTGCCGGACGCTGCGGAATAACAGTGACAGTGGGGCGCGCGCGTTTCGATGCGCGCGCCGTCTTCCGCCAGTTGTAAACATCAACCGGCGTGGGGACTTTTGCCGCATTCAGCGGTTATTGTCGTTTTAAGGCGCGGTGCGGCTTCCCGGGAAGGGCCACATCCGTCGCCAAGCTGAGGGCCCCAGGCCCCACAAGGAGATAGGCATGAACCAAGAGGTCATGAACCTTTTCAACCCGCAGGTCCCTGCGCAGCATTTCGATTCCATCCGGATTTCGATTGCCTCGCCGGAGAAGATCCTGTCATGGTCGTATGGCGAAATCAAAAAGCCTGAGACCATCAACTACCGCACTTTCAAGCCGGAGCGCGACGGTCTGTTCTGCGCCCGTATCTTTGGTCCGATCAAGGATTACGAGTGCCTGTGCGGCAAGTACAAGCGCATGAAGTACAAGGGCATCATCTGCGAAAAGTGCGGCGTGGAAGTCACCCTGTCGCGCGTTCGCCGTGAGCGCATGGGCCATATCGAGCTTGCCGCTCCGGTTGCCCATATCTGGTTCCTGAAGTCGCTGCCATCGCGCATTTCGACCCTGCTCGACATGACGTTGAAGGATGTGGAGCGGGTTCTCTACTTCGAAAACTACATTGTCACGGAGCCGGGCCTGACGGCCCTGAAGCAGAACCAGCTTCTGTCCGAAGAAGAATACATGATGGCGGTCGATGAATATGGCGAAGACCAGTTCACCGCCATGATCGGTGCTGAAGCCATCTTTGAAATGCTGGCCTCAATGAATCTCGAGCGCATCGCCGGCGAATTGCGTCAGGATTTGGCCGACACCACGTCGGACCTGAAGCAGAAGAAGCTGATGAAGCGCCTGAAGATCGTTGAGAACTTCATGGAATCCGGGAATCGTCCTGAATGGATGATCATGAAGGTTGTTCCCGTGATTCCGCCGGACCTGCGTCCGCTGGTGCCGCTGGATGGTGGCCGTTTTGCGACCTCCGACCTGAATGATCTCTATCGTCGCGTGATCAACCGTAACAACCGTTTGAAGCGTTTGATCGAGCTGCGCGCGCCGGGCATCATCATCCGTAACGAAAAGCGCATGTTGCAGGAATCTGTAGACGCGCTGTTCGACAACGGCCGCCGTGGCCGCGTTATCACCGGCGCCAACAAGCGTCCGCTGAAGTCGCTGTCCGATATGCTCAAGGGCAAGCAGGGCCGCTTCCGCCAGAACCTTCTCGGCAAGCGCGTCGACTATTCTGGTCGTTCGGTTATCGTGACCGGTCCAGAACTGAAGCTGCACCAGTGCGGCCTGCCAAAGAAAATGGCACTCGAACTGTTCAAGCCTTTCATTTACGCCCGTCTCGACGCCAAGGGTTATTCCTCGACCGTCAAGCAGGCCAAGAAGCTGGTTGAAAAGGAAAAGCCGGAAGTTTGGGATATTCTCGACGAGGTTATCCGCGAGCATCCCGTTCTGCTGAACCGCGCACCGACGCTGCACCGTCTGGGTATCCAGGCCTTCGAACCAATTCTGGTTGAAGGCAAGGCCATTCAGCTGCATCCGCTGGTCTGCACGGCTTTCAACGCCGACTTCGACGGCGACCAGATGGCTGTTCACGTTCCGCTTTCGCTGGAAGCCCAGCTGGAAGCACGCGTGTTGATGATGTCCACCAACAACATTTTGCATCCGGCAAACGGTGCGCCGATTATCGTTCCTTCTCAGGACATGGTTCTCGGTCTCTACTATTTGTCGATCATGAACCAGAATGAGCCGGGCGAAGGCATGGTCTTCTCCGACATCGGTGAGTTGCATCACGCGCTGGAAAACAAGGTTGTGACGCTGCACTCCAAGATCCGTGGTCGTTTCAAGACCGTGGATGCAGAAGGCAAGCCAGTTTCGAAGATTTTCGAAACCACGCCGGGCCGTATGCTGATTGGCGAACTTCTGCCGAAGAACGTCAACGTGCCGTTCGATACCTGCAATCAGGAAATGACCAAGAAGAACATCTCCAAGATGATCGATACGGTCTACCGTCATTGCGGCCAGAAGGACACAGTGATTTTCTGCGACCGCATCATGCAGCTCGGCTTCCGCCACGCATGTAAGGCTGGCATTTCCTTTGGTAAGGATGACATGGTCATTCCTGACTCCAAGGTGAAGATCGTAGGCGACACCGAGTCTTTGGTGAAGGAATACGAACAGCAGTACAACGACGGTCTGATCACCCAGGGTGAGAAGTACAACAAGGTCGTTGATGCCTGGGGTAAGGCGACTGAAAAGGTTGCGGAAGACATGATGGCCCGCATTAAGGCCGTTGAGTTCGATCCGGAAACTGGCCGCCAAAAGCCAATGAACGCGATTTACATGATGTCTCACTCCGGTGCGCGTGGTTCTCCGAACCAGATGCGTCAGCTGGGTGGTATGCGTGGTCTTATGGCCAAGCCATCGGGCGAAATCATTGAAACGCCGATCATTTCGAACTTTAAGGAAGGTCTGACCGTTAACGAGTACTTCAACTCGACCCACGGCGCCCGTAAGGGTCTTGCAGACACGGCCTTGAAGACCGCGAACTCCGGTTACCTGACCCGTCGTCTGGTTGACGTTGCGCAGGATTGCATCGTCAATCTGGTCGATTGCGGTACCGACAAGGGCCTGACCATGACGGCGATTGTTGACGCCGGTCAGGTTGTGGCGTCGATTGGTGCGCGCGTTCTTGGTCGTACTGCGCTGGACGATATCGACCATCCGGTCACGGGTGAGCGCATCGTTGATGCAGGTCGGATGATCCTTGAAGCCGATGTCATCGAAATCGAAAAGGCTGGCATTCAGTCGATCCGTATTCGTTCGGCTCTGACCTGCGAAGTTCAGACCGGCGTATGCTCGATCTGCTACGGTCGCGACCTTGCCCGTGGTACACCTGTGAACATGGGTGAAGCCGTGGGTGTCATCGCTGCTCAGTCTATCGGTGAGCCTGGCACACAGCTGACCATGCGTACGTTCCACTTGGGCGGTACGGCCAACGTGGTCGACCAATCGTTCCTGGAAGCGTCCTATGAGGGCACGATCCAGATCAAGAACCGCAACATGCTGCGCAACTCTGACGGTATTTATGTTGCCATGGGCCGTAGCATCGCAGTGACGATCCTGGATGAACGCGGCGTCGAGCGCTCCTCGCAGCGTGTTGCCTATGGTTCCAAGCTGTTTGTCGACGATGGCGACAAGGTCAAGCGCGGTCAGCGTCTGGCTGAGTGGGACCCATATACACGCCCGATGATGACCGAAGTGGAAGGTATCGTCCATTTCGAGGATCTGGTCGACGGTATCTCCGTTCTGGAAGCTACCGACGAATCCACCGGTATCACCAAGCGTCAGGTTATCGACTGGCGTTCGACGCCACGTGGTGCCGATCTGAAGCCGGCAATCGTCATCAAGGACACCCAGGGCAATGTGCTCAAGGTTCCGCGTGGTGGTGAAGCACGGTTCCAGCTGTCGGTCGATGCGATCCTGTCGGTTGAACCAGGCCAGCGTGTCTCCCAGGGTGACGTGCTTGCTCGTTCGCCAATGGAAAGCGCCAAGACCAAGGACATCACCGGTGGTCTGCCGCGTGTTGCTGAATTGTTCGAAGCCCGTCGTCCAAAGGATCACGCCATCATTGCTGAAATCGATGGTACGATCCGGCTGGGCCGCGACTACAAGAACAAGCGTCGCGTTATCATCGAGCCGGCGGAAGACGGTGTCGAGCCTGTCGAATACCTGATCCCGAAGGGCAAGCCCTTCCATCTTCAGGAAGGCGACTATATCGAAAAGGGTGACTATATCCTCGACGGTAATCCGGCTCCGCACGATATTCTGGCGATCAAGGGTGTCGAAGCGCTGGCAAGCTACCTGGTCAACGAAATCCAGGAAGTTTATCGCTTGCAGGGCGTTGTGATCAACGACAAGCACATCGAGGTGATCGTTCGCCAGATGCTGCAGAAGGTCGAAATTACCGACAGCGGCGACAGCCAGTATATCGTTGGCGACAATGTCGACCGTATCGAGCTGGACGAAGCCAACGAGCGTCTGGTTGAAGAAGGCAAGAAGCCAGCTTTTGGCGATCCGGTATTGCTCGGTATCACCAAGGCATCGCTGCAGACGCCGTCCTTCATCTCGGCTGCGTCCTTCCAGGAAACCACCAAGGTTCTCACGGAAGCGGCAATTGCCGGCAAGACCGATACGCTGCAAGGCCTGAAGGAAAACGTCATCGTTGGTCGTCTGATCCCGGCCGGTACCGGTGGTACGATGACGCAGATCCGCCGTATCGCCACCTCGCGTGACGACCTCATTCTCGAGGAACGTCGCAAGGGAACCGGTGCGGATCTCGCAACCCCGATGCTGCGCGACATGGCAGGCGAGGGTGCTCCTGCCGCCGAGTAATCGGTGCAGAGCAATCGAAATAAAAAGCCGTCTGGAGCGATCCGGGCGGCTTTTCCGTTTTATGATGTAGCCTAGCGAAGGGCGGAGTTTGTTCGAGCTTATCAGTGGAATACGCAATCCGGTGATTGGCTCGATAACAACCTGACGGATACCTAAGGAAGCAGGGGCAGGACGGCGCCATGCTCATAGCCGAGCCGGTGGCTTGCCTCATCTCGGGTTAACCAGAAGAAGGAAAAACGCACTGGATCGCCACCACCATGGGGCTTTGTTTCGCTGTGAATCCAGCTCTGCGGATAGAGAGTGTGAAGCAAAGGCAGGTGGAAAAAGTGGCGCTTGTGGTGGATGGAACCCCCATCTCGAACATCCCGATAATCGACAGAAGTCAGAAAGCGGGGAGGCGAGGGACAAGCTAAGCCCGTCTCCTCTTCGAATTCGCGACAAGCCGCAGTGCTGGGGCTTTCACCGTGTTCAATGGTGCCACCAGGCACCTGCGGTAGAATATCCGGAAAATCCGGCTCATCGAAAACCAGGAGCCGGTCGCGGTCGGCTGCATAGACCAGGACCTTTTCGATGACATGTCCCGTCATTCACGGCTGACTCAATTGAAGCGGATGATTGCCACTTCACCTTCGAGTGCGCCCTGATAAGCTGAGGCGTGCGGCTCGTCGGAAGGTGGTTCTGTCACCATGCCGATCTGGTCCAGGTCGGCCTCCAGGAAGCCTTCCTCGGCCAGTGCATTCAAAGCCTCGCGCACTGCGGAATCGTCATCGGGTGCGCTCAGCAGAATATGCAGGTCGATGCCTTCGGTGCCCGTTTCTTCATAGGCCTTGGCAATGATGATGAAGACCATTGGTCCGTCCGAATTATTGTCATTGTCAGGGGTCGAAATCATCAGTCGGTCCTTATGACGGGTCGCCTTTCTTATAGCTCGAGACAAGCGAGCCGCCAGGTGACCGCGATAGCAACGGTTAGAAAGTCTTGTAGACGGGAATCGCCTCGGCACAATAACCTAATCGATAATTTCATCGTTATAGAGCCATCCGCCTTCGTCAAGCTGAAGGCTGGTTGCAAATTCCAAATCGCTCAGCTTCATGTGCAAAAACTGACGTTTGGCAGGCATGAAAACGATTCTTCTATCGCAGGCTGAAAATCGGTAGGTGCAAGGTCGGAATTGGCCGATGACAATTGCATAATCGACGAAAAGCCGTCATAACGCGAAATAGGCCGGGACCAAAGCGGCCACAGGGCTTTGGAGAGCTATTAATTTTGCGCCATGGCTTGACGGAACGGGGTGAAAACAGTAGTAGCCCCGCATCGGAGCCAATGCACGGTTATGATTTTCAGGACATATTGTTCTGAAGTTTGCCCCAGGCTTAGGATCCAAACGCACTTTGAAGACATGAATGCTGCACGCATGACGCATTCGCATGCGTCCTCTGCTTTTTGTGGTCCATCCGGAAGCCCGGATCGGGCCACATTTCGCGCATGGCGAAAATTGTGCGAGCGCCGCCGGAAACGGCACAAACGGGCCTGAAAAGGCTCAAGTGACAAGAATTATAAGGGATGGTTCTATGCCTACCGTAAATCAGCTGATCCGCAAGCCGCGTCAGGCGCAGGTAAAGCGCAACAAGGTTCCTGCCTTGCAGGAAAATCCACAGAAGCGCGGCGTTTGCACCCGCGTTTATACCACGACCCCGAAGAAGCCGAACTCGGCTCTGCGTAAGGTTGCCAAGATCCGTTTGACCAATGGCTTCGAAGTCATCGGCTACATTCCGGGTGAAGGCCACAACCTGCAGGAACACTCTGTCGTCATGATCCGTGGCGGCCGCGTCAAGGACTTGCCGGGCGTTCGTTACCACATCATCCGTGGTGTTCTCGATACCCAGGGTGTCAAGAACCGTAAGCAGCGCCGTTCCAAGTATGGTGCAAAGCGTCCGAAGTAAGTCGGAAGCCTTCTTTGAAATTCAGCGCTGCGCGAGGTTCTCCGCGTGATAAAGCGTTCTAACCGTTGAGAGACGAAGTAAAATGTCCCGTCGCCATAAAGCCGAAAAGCGTGAGATCAACCCGGACCCAAAGTTCGGTGATCTGGTCGTCACCAAGTTCATGAACGCCATCATGTTGCACGGCAAGAAGTCCGTTGCTGAAAGCATCGTTTACGGTGCCTTCGATGTCGTTGAAGCCAAGTCCAAGGCAGAGCCGATCGCAATCTTCCACCAGGCGCTTGAAAATGTCGCCCCGCATGTTGAAGTTCGTTCGCGCCGCGTTGGTGGTGCAACATACCAGGTCCCCGTCGACGTCCGTCCGGAGCGCCGCCAGGCGCTCGCCATTCGCTGGCTGATCATCGCCGCCCGCAAGCGCAACGAGACCACCATGGTCGATCGCCTTTCCGGCGAATTGCTTGATGCGTCCAACAATCGCGGCAGCGCTGTCAAGAAGCGTGAAGACACGCACAAGATGGCCGACGCCAACCGCGCCTTCTCGCATTACCGCTGGTAATCTTAGACGATCGAATATCGAAAGGCAGTCCACTATGGCTCGCGAATATAAAATCGAAGACTACCGCAATTTCGGGATCATGGCGCATATCGACGCCGGTAAGACCACGACGACTGAGCGGATTCTCTACTACACCGGCAAGTCGCACAAGATCGGCGAAGTTCATGATGGCGCAGCCACGATGGACTGGATGGAGCAGGAGCAGGAGCGTGGTATCACCATCACCTCTGCTGCGACCACGACCTACTGGAAGGGTCGCGATGGCAAGATGCGCCGTTTCAACATCATCGACACCCCCGGCCACGTCGACTTCACGATTGAAGTTGAACGTTCGCTCCGCGTACTCGACGGTGCTATCGCACTTCTCGATGCCAACGCAGGCGTTGAGCCGCAGACGGAAACCGTCTGGCGTCAGGCTGAAAAGTACAACGTTCCGCGGATGATCTTCTGCAACAAGATGGACAAGACCGGCGCTGACTTCTACCGTTCGGTAGAAATGATCAAGACCCGTCTCGGTGCCACCGCTGTTGTTATGCAGCTGCCAATCGGCGCTGAAACAGAGTTCAAGGGCGTTGTTGACCTGATCGAGATGAACGCTCTCGTCTGGCGTGATGAATCGCTGGGCGCTGCCTGGGACGTTGTGGAAATCCCCGACGACCTGAAGGAAAAGGCCGTTGAATATCGCGAAAAGCTGATCGAGACCGTTGTCGAGATCGACGAACAGGCGATGGAAGACTACCTGAACGGCATCATGCCTGATAATGACAAGATCCGCGCTCTCGTTCGTCAGGGCACGATTGAAGTTAAGTTCCATCCGATGTTCTGCGGTACGGCCTTTAAGAACAAGGGCGTTCAGCCTTTGCTCGACGCTGTTTGCGAATATTTGCCTTCGCCGCTCGATATCCCTGCCATCAAGGGTATCGACGTCAAGACCGACGCTGAAATCGAACGTCATCCTGATGACGCAGAGCCTTTGTCGATGCTGGCGTTCAAGATCATGAACGACCCCTTCGTTGGTTCGCTGACCTTCTGCCGTATCTATTCCGGCAAGCTCGAAAAGGGCGCGTCGGTCATGAACACGGTCAAGGAAAAGCGCGAACGCGTTGGTCGTATGCTCCAGATGCATTCCAACAGCCGTGAAGACATCGAAGAAGCCTTTGCAGGCGACATCGTTGCCCTGGCTGGCCTGAAGGAAAGCACCACGGGCGATACGCTCTGCGATCCCCTGAACCAGGTTATCCTGGAGCGCATGGAATTCCCCGAGCCGGTCATTCAGATCGCCATCGAGCCGAAGACCAAGGGCGACCAGGAAAAGATGGGCCTCGCGCTCAACCGTCTTGCTGCTGAGGATCCGTCCTTCCGCGTCAAGACCGATCAGGAATCCGGCCAGACGATCATCGCCGGCATGGGTGAACTTCACCTCGACATCATCGTCGACCGTATGCGTCGTGAGTTCAAGGTAGAAGCAACTGTCGGCGCGCCGCAGGTTGCCTATCGCGAAACTATTACGCGTCAGCACGAAGAAGACTATACCCACAAGAAGCAGTCTGGCGGTACGGGTCAGTTCGCCCGCGTCAAGATCATCTTCGAACCCAATCCTGAAGGTGATGAGTTTAAGTTCGATTCGAAAATCGTCGGTGGTTCGGTTCCCAAGGAATACATCCCCGGCGTTCAGAAGGGCATCGAAAGCGTTCTGTCTTCCGGTCCGCTGGCTGGCTTCCCGATGCTCGGCGTCAAGGCAACTCTGATCGATGGTGCTTACCACGATGTCGACTCGTCGGTTCTGGCCTTCGAAATCGCTTCGCGTGCCTGCTTCCGTGAAGCAGCCAAGAAGGCTGGCGCTCAGTTGCTCGAGCCGATGATGAAGGTGGAAGTCGTGACGCCGGAAGATTACGTCGGTGACGTGATCGGCGACCTGAACTCCCGCCGTGGCCAGATCCAGGGCCAGGAAAGCCGTGGTATCGCCGTTGTCATCAACGCGCATGTACCGTTGGCCAACATGTTCAAATACGTCGACAACCTGCGCTCCATGAGCCAGGGTCGCGCTCAGTACTCGATGGTGTTCGATCACTATTCGCCCGTTCCGAGCAATGTCGCTGCCGAAATTCAGGCAAAGTACTCCGGTCAGAAATGATCGGGGTAGTCAGCCGGAACAGATAACAGGAATTTCCCCCTTCATGGGGATGAGATAATGGAGAGCCGAAAATGGCAAAGAGTAAGTTTGAGCGCAACAAGCCGCACGTTAACATCGGCACGATCGGCCACGTTGACCACGGCAAGACGTCGCTGACGGCAGCAATTACGAAGTATTTCGGTGAATACAAGGCGTATGACCAGATCGACGCCGCTCCGGAAGAAAAGGCCCGCGGGATCACCATTTCGACGGCGCACGTCGAATATGAAACGCCTGCCCGTCACTACGCTCACGTTGACTGCCCCGGCCACGCCGACTACGTCAAGAACATGATCACCGGTGCAGCGCAGATGGACGGCGCGATCTTGGTTTGCTCGGCTGCCGATGGCCCGATGCCCCAGACCCGCGAGCACATTTTGCTGGCTCGTCAGGTTGGCGTTCCCGCCATCGTCGTGTTCCTGAACAAGGTTGACCAGGTTGACGACGAAGAGCTTCTGGAGCTGGTCGAACTGGAAGTGCGCGAACTTCTGTCGTCCTACGACTTCCCGGGCGACGATATTCCGATTGTCAAGGGTTCGGCTCTGGCTGCTCTGGAAGACAGCAACAAGAAGATCGGCGAAGACGCGATCCGCGAACTGATGGCCGCAGTTGACGCTTACATTCCGACGCCTGAGCGTCCGATTGACCAGCCGTTCCTGATGCCGATCGAAGACGTGTTCTCGATCTCTGGCCGTGGTACGGTTGTGACGGGCCGCGTTGAGCGTGGTATCGTCAAGGTTGGCGAAGAAGTCGAAATCGTCGGCATCCGCGCGACCTCGAAGACGACGGTTACCGGCGTTGAAATGTTCCGCAAGCTGCTCGATCAGGGCCAGGCTGGCGACAACATTGGTGCACTGGTTCGCGGCGTACAGCGCGATGGCGTTGAGCGTGGCCAGATCCTGTGCAAGCCGGGTTCGGTTAAGCCGCACAAGAAGTTCATGGCAGAAGCCTACATCCTGACGAAGGAAGAAGGCGGCCGTCATACACCGTTCTTCACCAACTACCGTCCGCAGTTCTACTTCCGCACGACGGACGTTACCGGTATTGTTTCCCTGCCTGAAGGCACTGAAATGGTTATGCCTGGTGACAACGTGACGGTTCAGGTTGAACTGATCGTTCCGATCGCGATGGAAGAAAAGCTGCGCTTCGCGATCCGCGAAGGTGGCCGTACCGTCGGCGCCGGCATCGTCGCTTCGATCATCGAATAAGTCGTCATAATACAGACGAAGAAGCGCGGCATTCCATGCCGCGCTTCTTTATTTCCGGGAATCAGTTGACGAATTGACGGGGACGTTGTATGCCCCCGCCACGAACAAGGAAGAGCGGCGCATCGCTCCTCTTTCCTCTGGCTCTGCTAAGTTTCGCGATCCGGTCTTGGGTCGCACTGGTGGGGTCCCTGATGAAGTAAGGTGACATGGACGTCGATACGTCCTTGTGATTTTTGACAATACGGGGCCGGCCAGAAATTGGTAATTCACTGTCTTTGCGTGAGCGGGGACGTTTAAGAAAAACGAATAAGGACACGTCGAATGAACGGCCAGAATATCCGTATCCGCCTGAAGGCGTTTGATCACCGGGTTCTCGATGCCTCTACGCGGGAGATCGTTTCTACCGCCAAGCGCACCGGTGCAAGCGTCCGCGGCCCGGTTCCGCTTCCGACCCGTATTGAGAAATTCACCGTCAACCGTTCGCCTCACGTCGACAAGAAGAGTCGCGAACAGTTTGAAATGCGTACGCATAAGCGTCTGCTGGACATCGTTGATCCGACTCCGCAGACCGTCGACGCTTTGATGAAGCTCGATCTGGCTGCCGGCGTAGACGTCGAAATCAAGCTTTAAAAACCAATTCCGGCGAGAGCCGAAATAACAAGGAAGGTACGTGGCAAGACCTGCCAACGACTTCTCGAAACGGGAAACCTGAAAGTCTGGAAGGACTGGAATGGAATCCTTAAACAAAGAGGCGGGCAAGGGCCGTGAGGCGCTTGTTTTACTCTCAAGAGGAATGAACCGATGCGTTCAGGTGTGATTGCACAGAAAGTGGGAATGACCCGGGTCTATAATGACGCCGGCGAGCATGTCCCGGTAACAGTACTACGCTTGGATAACTGCCAGGTCCTGGCTCAGCGGACTGTCGATAAGCACGGCTACACTGCCGTTCAGCTCGGCGCCGGTCAGGCCAAGGTCAAGAATACATCCAAGGCAATGCGCGGCAATTTTGCCGCTGCAAACGTCGAGCCGAAGGCCAAGCTCGTCGAATTTCGCGTTTCCGAAGACAACCTCATCGAGATCGGTGCTGAATTGAAGGCTGGTCACTTTGCTGCTGGTCAGCTGGTTGACGTTACCGGCACCACGATCGGCAAGGGTTTTGCCGGTGCCATGAAGCGCCACAATTTCGGTGGTCTTCGTGCAACCCACGGCGTGTCCGTCTCGCACCGCTCGCACGGTTCGACTGGTTCCAACCAGGATCCGGGCAAGGTCTGGAAGGGCAAGCGTATGGCCGGTCACATGGGTCAAACCCGCGTTACCACCCAGAATCTGGAAGTCGTTTCGACCGATGAAGATCGTGGCCTTATCCTGGTGAAGGGCGCTGTGCCCGGTTCCAAGGGTTCCTGGATCATCGTGCGCGACGCCGTCAAGTCGGCAGCGAAGTAAGGGAGCCAAACCATGGAACTCAACGTCAAAACCCTCGAGGGGACGGATGCCGGTACGGTTTCCCTGTCCGACGCCATTTTCGGCCTCGAACCCCGTCAAGATATCATTGCTCGCATGGTTCGTTGGCAGCTTGCCAGGAAGCAGCAGGGCACACACAAGACCAAGACCCGTGCCGAAGTATCGCGCACCGGTGCCAAGATGTACAAGCAAAAGGGTACGGGCCGCGCTCGTCACCATTCCGCTCGTGCTCCGCAGTTCCGCGGCGGCGGCAAGGCCCACGGCCCGGTCGTTCGCAGCCACGAGCATGATCTTCCCAAGAAGGTTCGCGCTCTCGCCCTGCGTCACGCTCTGTCTGCCAAGTTCAAGGCTGACGAACTGATCATCGTCGATCAGCTGGTTGCTGCCGATGCCAAGACCAAGGCCGCCGTTGGCGTGTTCGAGGCTCTCGGGCTGAAGAACGCATTGGTGATTGGCGGCGTCGAACTCGACGTCAATTTCAAGCTCGCTGCCGCGAACATCCCGAATATCGATGTTCTGCCGGTTCAGGGCATCAACGTTTATGACATTCTGCGTCGCGGTAAGCTCGTGCTTTCCAAGGCTGCGGTTGAAGCTCTGGAGGAGCGGTTCAAATGACTGATCTTCGCCACTACGACGTGATCGTATCTCCATCGATCACTGAAAAGTCCACGCTGGTTTCCGATTTCAACCAGGTGGTCTTCAACGTCGCCCGGACTGCTTCCAAGCCTGAAATCAAGGCTGCCGTCGAAGCACTGTTCGGTGTCAAGGTTACAGCTGTGAATACGCTGCTCCGCAAGGGCAAGACTAAGCGTTTCCGCGGCTTCGCCGGTAAGCAGAAGGATGTGAAGAAGGCGATCGTTACGCTCGCCGAGGGTCAGTCCATCGACGTCTCCACCGGTCTCTGAGGAACAGAAAAATGGCATTGAAAAATTTCAATCCGACAACCCCGAGCCAGCGTCAGCTGGTCATCGTTGACCGGTCGGGCCTCTACAAGGGCAAGCCTGTCAAGTCGCTGACCGAGGGTCTGTCTTCGAAGGGCGGTCGCAACAATCTCGGTCGCATCACAGTTCGCTTTCAGGGCGGCGGTCACAAGCGCACCTATCGTCTGGTGGACTTCAAGCGTCGTAAGTTTGACGTAGAAGGCACTGTCGAGCGTCTGGAATACGACCCCAACCGTACAGCGTTTATTGCGCTGATCACCTATGCCGATGGCGAGCAGGCCTATATCCTGGCTCCGCAGCGTTTGGCAGCCGGTGACAAGGTGATCGCATCGGATAAGGCTGTTGACGTCAAGCCCGGCAACGCTATGCCGCTGCAATACGTCCCAGTCGGCTCCATCGTGCATAATGTCGAGCTGAAGCCCGGCAAGGGCGGTCAGGTTGCCCGTTCCGCTGGTGCCTATGTTCAGCTGGTCGGTCGCGATGCCGGCATGGCTATCCTGCGTCTCAGCTCGGGCGAACAGCGCCTGGTGCATGGCACTTGCCTTGCAACGGTCGGCGCCGTGTCGAACTCCGACCACGGCAACATCAATGACGGCAAGGCTGGTCGTTCGCGTTGGCGTGGCAAGCGCCCGCACGTTCGCGGCGTCGTCATGAACCCAGTCGACCACCCGCACGGCGGTGGTGAAGGCCGCACCTCCGGTGGCCGTCATCCGGTTTCCCCTTGGGGTAAGCCGACCAAGGGCAAGCGTACGCGGTCGAACAAGTCCACGGACAAGTTCATCATGCGTTCCCGCCACCAGAAGAAGAAGTAAGAGAGGTAGTCAGAGATGGCTCGTTCAGTATGGAAAGGCCCCTTCGTTGACGGCTACCTTCTTAAGAAGGCTGAAAAAGTTCGCGAGAGCGGTCGTAGCGAAGTGATCAAGATGTGGACCCGTCGGTCGACGATCTTGCCCCAGTTTGTCGGTTTGACGTTTGGCGTCTATAACGGCAGCAAGCATATCCCGGTCAGCGTCAACGAAGACATGGTTGGCCATAAATTCGGTGAATTCGCTCCGACCCGGACCTATTACGGTCACGGTGCGGACAAGAAAGCGAAGAGGAAGTAACGATGGGCAAGGCAAAAGCCGAACGCCGGCTGAAGGATAACGAGGCGCAGGCCGTTGCGCGCACGCTCCGCGTCAGCCCTCAGAAGCTCAACCTAGTTGCAGCTTTGATCCGTGGCAAGAAGGTCGACCGCGCTCTGGCCGACCTGACATTCTCGCGCAAGCGCATTGCAGATACAGTGAAGAAGACACTGGAATCGGCTATTGCAAACGCCGAGAACAACCACGACCTCGACGTCGATCAGCTGATCGTCGCCGAAGCCTATGTTGGTAAATCGATCACCATGAAGCGTTTCCACGCTCGTGGCCGTGGCCGCGCATCGCGCATTGAAAAGCCATTCTCGCATCTGACGATTGTTGTGCGCGAAGTCGAAGCCAAAGGGGAGGCCGCATAATGGGTCAGAAAATCAATCCAATCGGTTTCCGCCTGGGCATTAACAGGACTTGGGATAGCCGTTGGTTCGCCGACAACGCCGAATATGGCAAGCTTCTTCATGAAGACCTGAAGATCCGGGCCTATTTGATGGAAGAGCTGAAGCAGGCCGGTATCGCCAAGGTGGTTATCGAGCGTCCGCACAAGAAGTGCCGCGTCACGATCCACTCGGCTCGTCCGGGTCTGATCATCGGCAAGAAGGGTGCAGACATCGAAAAGCTTCGCAAGAAGCTTTCCGAAATGACCAATTCCGAAACGCACCTCAACATTGTTGAAGTGCGCAAGCCGGAAGTCGATGCTACGCTGGTCGCTCAGTCGATCGCCCAGCAGCTCGAGCGCCGTATCGCGTTCCGTCGTGCCATGAAGCGCGCCGTACAGTCCGCCATGCGTCTGGGTGCCGAAGGCATCAAGATCACCTGCGCTGGCCGTCTCGGTGGTGCCGAAATCGCTCGTACGGAATGGTACCGCGAAGGTCGCGTGCCGCTTCATACGCTGCGTGCCGATATCGATTACGGTGTAGCGGAAGCTACGACCGCTTATGGTATTTGCGGCATCAAGGTCTGGATCTTCAAGGGCGAAATCCTTGAGCACGATCCAATGGCCTCCGAGCGCCGGGCGCTGGAAAGCGACGCCCAAGGCGGCAACAACAACAACCGTCGTCGCGAGAACGCCTGATTAGGCGCGCCCGGAGAAAAGTTCGGAGAATAGATAAATGTTGCAGCCAAAGCGTACCAAGTACCGCAAGCAGTTCAAGGGACGCATCAAGGGCGTTGCCAAGGGCGGTTTCGACCTGGCGTTCGGTGAATTCGGCCTGAAGGCTCTTGAGCCCAACCGCGTCAATGCACGCGAGATCGAAGCGGCTCGCCGCGCGATCACGCGCTATATGAAGCGCGCAGGTCGCGTGTGGATCCGGGTATTCCCCGATGTGCCGGTCACGGCAAAGCCTACCGAAGTCCGTATGGGTAAGGGTAAGGGCTCTGTCGAATACTGGGCATGCAAGGTCAAGCCCGGCCGTATGATGTTCGAGATCGACGGTGTGTCCGAGGAAATCGCCCGTGAGGCGCTGCGTCTCGGCTCGGCCAAGCTCTCGGTGAAAACGCGCTTCGTACAGCGCATTGCAGAGTAAGGATCAAGCCATGAAAGCCGCAGACGCACGCGCCATGAGCGCTGATCAGTTGAAGGATGAGTTGGGCAACCTGAAGAAGGAGCAGTTCAACCTGCGCTTCCAGAAGGCAACTGGCCAGCTTGAAAAGTCCTCGCGCATCAACGAGGTCCGTAAGGATATCGCCCGCGTGAAAACCATTGCCCGCCAGAAGGCGGCAGAAGCCAAGGCCTAAAGGACCAGAAGAACAATGCCGAAACGCATTCTGCAGGGCGTCGTGGTCAGCGACAAGAACGAGAAGACCGTTGTAGTTCGGGTTGAGCGTCGATTCGCTCACCCGCTGCTTCAGAAGACCGTTCGTCGCTCGAAGAAATACAAGGCTCACGACGAGAGCAATCAGTATAAGATTGGTGACGTGGTTTCCATCGAGGAATGCGCACCGATTTCCAAGGATAAGTGCTGGACGGTCGTTTCCGCCCAGGCTTAATTTGCAGAGAAATGGGGGAGGCCACTTGCGCCTTTCCCAAAAATCTGTAGAAGCACCGCAACGGCGCAAGAACGCTCCATCGAGAGCGTTCTTTTGCTTTGAGCGCAGGGAAGGTCCTTTTTAAGGAAACCACCTTGGCAAGATCCTCCTCCGCTCGAAAAGACATAAAGATCCATAAGCCGGAATAGGGGGCATCGCCCAACCGTTCCGGTATAACGAGAAGGCGACCTGACATGATTCAGATGCAGACTAACCTCGACGTTGCCGATAATTCCGGCGCGCGTCGTGTCATGTGCATCAAAGTGCTGGGCGGTTCTAAGCGCAAATACGCTTCGGTCGGCGACATTATCGTCGTTTCGATCAAGGAAGCTATTCCGCGCGGCCGCGTGAAAAAGGGTGATGTGATGAAGGCCGTGGTGGTTCGTACCGCCAAGGACATCCGTCGCGCCGACGGCAGCGTCATCCGCTTCGATAACAACGCAGCCGTTCTTATCGACAACAAGAAAGAGCCAATCGGCAGCCGTATCTTCGGACCGGTTCCGCGCGAACTTCGCGCTAAGAACCACATGAAGATCATCTCGCTGGCTCCTGAAGTTCTTTAAGGGGAGCGATTGACGATGCAAAAGATTCGTAAGGGCGACAAAGTCGTCGTACTCACCGGCAAGGACAAGGGTCGTTCTGGTGAAGTCATTCAAGTGATGCCGAAGGAAGACCGTGCGGTCGTTCAGGGGATCAACGTCGTAAAGCGCCACCAGCGCCAGACGCAGACCCAGGAAGCCGGTATCATCAACAAGGAAGCCTCTGTGCACCTTTCCAACCTTGCTATTGCAGACAAGGACGGCAAGCCGACTCGCGTTGGTTTCTCCGTTGTCGATGGCAAGAAGGTTCGCGTTGCCAAGCGTTCGGGGGAAGTGATCGATGGCTGAGATCAAGTATGAGCCACGGCTCAAGGCAGAATATGTAAGCCGCATTCGTCAGGCGCTTCGGGAGCAGTTCTCCTACGCCAACGAAATGCAGATTCCGAAGCTTGACAAGATCGTCATCAACATGGGCGTGGGTGAGGCAACTGCCGATTCCAAGAAGCCCACGGTTGCTGCTGCGGATTTGGCTGCTATTGCTGGTCAGAAGCCTGTCATTACCCGGGCCCGCAACTCGATCGCTGGCTTCAAGGTCCGCGAAGACATGCCGATTGGCGCAAAGGTTACACTGCGCGGCGCTCGCATGTATGAGTTCATGGACCGTCTGATCAACATCGCGCTCCCGCGCGTTCGCGACTTCCGGGGCTTGAACCCGAAGAGCTTTGACGGCCGTGGCAACTTCGCCATGGGCATCAAGGAACACATTGTGTTCCCAGAGATCAACTACGATAAGGTTGATCAGATGTGGGGCATGGACATCATCGTTTGCACGACGGCTCCCACGGATGACGAAGCACGGGCTCTTCTAAAAGAGTTCAACTTCCCCTTCCGTCAATAACCGTAACGACGAGCGTAGAAGAGGAACTTCAATATGGCGAAGACAAGCGCAGTTGAAAAGAACAAGCGCCGCCGCAAGACAGTTGCCCAGCAATCCGGCAAGCGCGCCGAGCTGAAGGCAATCATCATGAACCAGTCCCTGTCGATCGAGGACCGTTTCAAGGCAACCCTGAAGCTGGCAGAAATGCCGCGTGATGGCTCCAAGACCCGCATCCGTAACCGTTGCGAAGTCACCGGTCGTCCGCGTGCATTTTATCGCAAGCTCAAGATGTCGCGTATCGCACTTCGTGAGCTTGGCAATTCCGGCAAGGTGCCGGGTATTGTAAAGTCGAGCTGGTAAGGAGACGGGCAAATGACGATGACTGATCCGTTGGGCGATATGCTCACCCGTATCCGGAATGGTGCTGCCCGCCGCAAGGCTTCGGTGGTTACTCCGGCTTCCAAGCTGCGTGCGCGCGTTCTGGATGTTCTTCAGGCTGAAGGCTACATTCGTGGCTATTCTGAAATCGACCATGGTAACGGCAAGGCCGAGATCACGATCGAACTGAAATATTATGAAGGCGCGTCGGTGATCCGTGAGATCGGCCGCGTGTCCAAGCCGGGCCGCCGAGTCTATGTCTCGGTTAAGTCCATTCCGCAGGTCGCGAACGGCCTCGGCATTACCATCCTTTCGACTCCGAAGGGCGTAATGGCCGATCACCAGGCTCGCGAACAGAATGTTGGTGGCGAGGTTCTCTGCTCTGTCTTCTAAGACAGCGCAGAGATCTCCCTAGCGAACAGACAGGATAATCACATGTCTCGTATCGGTAAAAAGCCCGTTCAGGTTCCTGCAGGGATCACGGCCTCGGTTGATGGCCAGAAAGTAACTGCCAAGGGCCCGAAGGGCGAACTCTTCTTCGTCGCAAATGACGAAATCTCGGTTGCGCTTGAAGACAACGCAATTGTCGTCAAGCCAGTCAATGACTCCAAGGATGCGCGTTCAAAGTGGGGCATGTCCCGCACGATGATCGAAAACATCCTGAAGGGTGTCAAGGACGGCTACGAGCGCAAGCTCGAAATCAACGGCGTTGGTTACCGCGCATCTTTGCAGGGCAAGAACCTGCAGCTGGCGCTCGGTTTCAGCCACGACGTTGTGTATGAGCCGCCGCAGGGCATCACTATCGCCGTTCCGAAGCCGACGGAAATCGTGGTTTCCGGGATCAACAAGCAGCAGGTCGGTCAGGTCGCTGCCGAGATCCGCGAATATCGCGGCCCCGAGCCCTACAAGGGCAAGGGCGTCAAGTATGCCGAAGAGCGGATCGTCCGCAAAGAAGGCAAGAAGAAGTAAGGAACGCGCGAAATGGCAAGCAGAAAAGAAGCACTTGTACGTCGTGCCAACCGCGTACGGCGTCAGATCAAGGCGGTGGCCAATGGCCGTCCGCGTCTGTCGGTACATCGCTCTTCGAAGAACATCTACGTCCAGGTTATCGACGACGTGGCCGGCCGCACGCTGGCTGCTGCATCGACCCTCGACGGCAGCCTGCGCTCTTCGCTGAAGACCGGCGCCGACACAGCAGCAGCTGCTGCTGTTGGCAAGCTGGTCGCCGAGCGTGCTGTTGCCGCCGGTGTGAAGGAAGTCGTGTTCGATCGCGGCGCCTTCATCTATCATGGCCGCATCAAGGCACTGGCAGAAGCCGCCCGCGAAGGCGGTCTGTCCTTCTAAGGAATAGCCGCCCGGATGCGCTGGTATCCGGGCGGTTTCGCGGCTTTGCCGCATATGCCGGAGAAGCCCAACCCTAAAAGGGGAGGGCCGAATTCAAGATTGTAATCTGCCGATTGCACCCGGAAAAGAAAAAAGGAAAAGGACAATGGCACAAGAAAAGCGTGGTTCGCGGGACGACCGTCAGAACCGTGAAGAGCGCGATAGCGAATTTGTCGACAAGCTGGTCGCCATCAATCGCGTCGCCAAGGTCGTCAAGGGCGGCCGTCGTTTTGGTTTCGCTGCTCTCGTCGTCGTCGGCGACCAGAAGGGTCGCGTTGGCTTCGGTCATGGCAAGGCACGTGAAGTGCCGGAAGCCATCCGCAAGGCAACCGAATCCGCCAAGCGCGACCTGATTTTCGTACCGCTGCGTGATGGCCGTACGCTGCATCATGACGTTCATGGCCGTCACGGCGCTGGCAAGGTGCTGCTGCGGTCTGCCAAGGCTGGTACTGGTATCATCGCTGGTGGCCCGATGCGCGCCGTCTTCGAAACGCTCGGCATGCATGACGTTGTTGCCAAGTCGACCGGTTCGTCGAACCCTTACAACATGGTTCGTGCAACGTTCGACGCGCTGAAGCACCAGGTTCATCCGAAGGACGTCGCTGCACAGCGTGGCCTGAAGTATGCGACCTTGCAGGCTCGTCGTGCCGCGTCCGGCAACGGTTCTGAAGAATAAGGAGCTGGACAATGGCCAAGAACACTGAAGCCCAGAAGACGATCACGGTCGAGCAGATCGGTTCGCCTATTCGCCGCCCGGCTGTACAGCGCCAGACGCTTATCGGCCTGGGTCTCAACAAGATGCATCGGGTCCGCACGTTGGAAGATACGCCTTCGGTTCGTGGCATGATCCGTGCTGTCCAGCATCTCGTTCGCGTCGTCGACGAGAAGTGAGACGGAGGAAACTGTCATGAAACTGAATGAAATCAAAGACAACGAAGGCTCCAGCAAGGACCGTATCCGCGTAGGTCGCGGTATCGGTTCCGGCAAGGGCAAGACCGGTGGCCGTGGCGTCAAGGGTCAGAAGGCTCGTTCCGGCGTTGCCGTCAATGGCTTCGAAGGCGGCCAGATGCCGATCTATCGTCGCCTGCCGAAGCGTGGCTTCAACAACATCTTCGCTTCCGAATTCACGACCGTTTCGCTCGGTCGGATTCAGACGGCGATCGATGCTGGCAAGCTCGACGCTTCCGCCACGATCGATGCAGCAGCTCTCAAGGCTGCTGGTGTGATTCGCCGCCTCAAGGACGGTGTTCGTGTCCTCGGTGACGGTGAATTGACGACGAAGGTAACGATTGAAGTTGCCGGTGCCTCCAAGCCTGCGGTCGAAAAGATCGAAAAGGCAGGTGGCTCGATCAAGCAGCTTTCAGCTGTTGCGGAAAAGTCGGAATAATCGATTAAATTTATCGCCCGGGGTGCTTCACACCGGGCGATTTTTCTACCATATGTGTGCCTCGCGACCCATGGGCGGCCCCTGTGTCGCTTTCTCCCCAAATCATCTTAGTTTGGGGAGAAAGCGACACAGCACTTTTTGAGTGATAAAGCAGTTTTGTTGTGTTTGAAAAAATACACGACGCTTTATGTTCCGTCTTCCGGGAATTTCGGAAACAGAGGGAGAGGCATCTGGTTGCAATGCAATCGCTCCGCCCCCGGTTTTCTGCGAGAGAGAACGAACTTTACCTTCGGCAGGCTGTCCATTATCAAGCCGCCGTATATGGTACGCGGAGAATTTTATGGCTTCTGCAGCGGAACAATTGGCCTCGAACCTGAACTTTTCAACCTTTGCGAAGGCAGAGGATTTGAAAAAGCGCATCTGGTTCACGCTGGCCGCCCTTCTTGTCTATCGTCTAGGTACCCACATTCCGCTGCCTGGCCTCAACCCCGAGGCCTATGCGGCTGCCTTTAAAGGCCAGTCCGGTGGTATTCTCGGGCTGTTCAACATGTTTTCCGGTGGCGCAGTGCAGCGCATGGCGATTTTCGCCCTCGGCATCATGCCCTATATTTCGGCTTCGATTATCGTCCAGCTGATGACATCAGTTGTTCCCTCACTTGAAAACCTCAAGAAAGAAGGGGAGCAGGGCCGAAAGATCATTAATCAATATACCCGCTACGGCACGGTTCTGCTCGGTACGCTGCAAGCCTATGGTATTGCGGTCGGTCTGGAGCACGGCAATGGCTTGGTGACCGATCCTGGCTTGTTCTTCCGGCTGTCGACCGTCGTGACGCTGCTGGGCGGTACGATGTTCCTGATGTGGCTTGGCGAGCAGATCACGTCGCGCGGTATTGGTAACGGTATTTCGCTGATTATCTTCGCGGGTATTGCCGCAGGTCTCCCGACCGCACTTGCCGGTACGTTGGAGCTAGGCCGCACAGGCGCTTTGTCCACAGCCTTGATCCTGACGGTGATCCTGGTGGCAATCGGCGTGATTGCGCTGATCGTGTTCTTTGAACGCGCCCAGCGCCGTTTGCTGATCCAGTATCCGAAGCGCCAGGTCGGCAACCGGATGTTCCAAGGTGATACCTCGCATCTGCCGCTGAAGCTGAACACCTCAGGTGTTATCCCTGCGATCTTTGCATCTTCTCTCTTGCTGTTGCCAGCGACAGCTGCCGGCTTTACCGGTGGCTCAACGCTGCCCGCCTGGGCGACCACCATCATCAGCGCGCTTGGCCATGGTCAACCTGCCTATATGGTGCTCTATGCGCTGCTGATCGGCTTCTTTGCATTCTTCTATACGGCCATCGTTTTCAATCCGAAGGATACCGCCGACAATCTGAAAAAGCATGGCGGCTTCATTCCGGGGATTCGTCCCGGTGATCGCACGGCTGAATATATCGATTATGTGCTGACGCGAATTACGGTTGTTGGCGCCATCTACCTTGTCTTCGTCTGTATCCTTCCCGAAATTTTGGTTTCTCAGACCGGGGTGCCCTTATCCCTTGGTGGTACGTCGCTTTTGATTGTTGTCAGCGTTACCCTGGATACGGTAGCACAGGTACAGGGTCACCTGATTGCTCAGCAATATGAGGGGCTGATCAAGAAATCGAAGTTGCGTGGAGGAAAGAGGGGACGATGAGGTTAATTCTATTGGGGCCTCCGGGTGCGGGTAAAGGCACTCAGGCCCAGAGGATCGTCGACAAGTACGGTATTCCGCAATTGTCGACGGGGGATATGCTGCGGGCCGCTGTGTCGGCTCAGACTGAGGTCGGTAAGCGCGCCAAGGCGGTGATGGATGCCGGGAAACTGGTTTCGGACGATATCGTCATCGCCATCGTTTCCGAGCGGATCGATCAAGATGATTGCAGCAATGGATTCATTCTCGATGGGTTTCCGCGGACCTTGATCCAGGCGGATGCTACGGAAAATATGCTTGCGGTTAAGGGCCTTGAGCTTTCGGCTGTGGTTGAAATCAGGGTCGAAGACGAAATTCTAGCGGATCGAATCGCTGGTCGTTATACCTGTGCCAATTGCGGGACGGGTTATCATGACGAGAATCTCAAGCCGAAGGTGGAGGGGGTCTGCGACAAATGCGGATCGACTCACTTCAAGCGCCGTCCCGATGACAATCGCGATACGGTAAAGACCCGTCTACAGGCCTATTATAAGGAGACTTCTCCCTTGATCGGCTATTACTATGCCAAGGGAAAACTCCATTCTGTCGACGGTATGGCCGAAATCGACCAGGTTACGGCGGAAATCGAGGCTGTGTTGTCCGGTCTCTGACCGGATATCCATGAATTTCTTTAGTGGAACGGTTGCTTTTTGTTACCGATTCCGCTAGATAGCGCGCCAACTCGCTAAAGATCAACGGTCGGCGCGTTCTTCCTACGGAGGAAGACGGGTTCGGTCGTTTTGACTTGTTGAGAACCCAAAAATCAATCGGCGGCCTTGTCACGGCTGTCAAACGACACACCACTTGCCGGATGGCAACTGGAACGCAAGGAGAATAGGCGTGGCACGTATCGCTGGCGTCAACATCCCAACGGCAAAGCGCGTAGTTATCGCGCTGACCTATATTCATGGGATTGGTCCGAAGTTCGCACAGGAAATCATGGAAAAGGTTGGTCTTGCCGCCGACCGCCGCGTTCATCAGCTGACAGATGCTGAAGTTCTGGCTATCCGTGAAACCATCGACCGCGATTACCAGGTCGAAGGTGACCTGCGTCGCGACACCGCAATGAACATCAAGCGATTGATGGATTTGGGCTGCTACCGCGGTCTGCGTCATCGTCGCGGTCTGCCTGTTCGCGGTCAGCGTACCCATACCAATGCTCGTACTCGCAAGGGTCCGGCAAAGGCTATCGCTGGTAAGAAGAAGTAAGTTTCGCTTTATGGCGAGCTTGAGGCTGGCACGTCAGTGCCGGCCTTGTTGCAGTTTTGGAGAGGGCGCTTTGTCCTTTCCGGTGGAGCCGCTGGTGTTACGGCGGTGTCGAGATCAATGAAAGGGAATTGAATGGCCAAGGAAGCCACACGCGTTCGCCGTAGAGAACGCAAAAATATTTCGTCGGGTGTCGCGCACGTCAACTCGACATTCAACAACACGATGATCACCATCACCGACGCGCAGGGCAATGCAATTGCCTGGTCGTCTGCTGGTGCCAAGGGCTTCAAGGGTTCGCGTAAGTCGACCCCGTTTGCCGCTCAGATCGCTGCTGAAGATTGCGCCAAGAAGGCTCAGGAACACGGCATGAAGTCGCTGGAAGTCGAAGTTTGCGGTCCGGGTTCTGGCCGTGAATCGGCTCTGCGCGCTTTGCAGGCTGCGGGCTTCATGATCACCTCGATCCGCGATGTGACCCCGATCCCGCACAATGGCTGCCGTCCTCGCAAGAAGCGCCGCGTCTGATCATTCTTCGTCCGGCCGGGATATGCGCACATGCGGTCCCGGTTCTTCTCATGCTCGGTCGTCACGATTGAATAGTGGCGACGAACGGAAGGTAAACATATGATTCAGAAGAATTGGCAGGAACTGATCAAGCCGAACAAGGTTGAGTTCTCCTCCAGCGGTCGCACCAAGGCCACCCTGGTTGCCGAACCGCTTGAGCGGGGCTTCGGTCTGACGCTCGGCAACGCGCTTCGTCGCGTTTTGTTGTCGTCGCTGCGTGGTGCTGCCGTGACGGCAGTTCAAATCGACGGCGTTCTGCATGAATTCTCGTCGATCCCAGGTGTTCGCGAAGATGTCACCGACATCGTTTTGAACATCAAGGAAATTGCCATCAAGATGGACGGCGACGATGCCAAGCGCATGGTCGTTCGCAAGCAGGGTCCAGGCGTCGTGACCGCTGGTGATATCCAGACGGTTGGCGATATCGAGATCCTCAATCCGAACCACGTCATCTGCACGCTGGATGAGGGTGCGGAAATCCGGATGGAATTCACGGTCAACAACGGCAAGGGCTATGTCCCCGCCGATCGTAACCGCGCAGAAGATGCGCCGATTGGGCTTATCCCGGTCGACAGCCTCTATTCGCCGGTCAAGAAAGTGTCCTACAAGGTGGAAAACACCCGCGAAGGCCAGGTTCTTGACTACGACAAGCTGACCATGACGATCGAGACCGATGGGTCTGTTTCGGGTGAAGATGCGGTGGCTTTTGCTGCCCGTATTCTCCAGGACCAGCTGTCTGTCTTCGTCAACTTCGATGAGCCGCAGCGTGAAGCTGAAGAAGAAGCCGTTACCGAACTGGCTTTCAACCCGGCTCTGTTGAAGAAGGTCGACGAACTCGAGCTTTCGGTTCGTTCGGCCAACTGCCTGAAGAACGACAATATCGTATATATTGGCGATCTGATCCAGAAGACCGAAGCCGAAATGCTGCGCACGCCGAACTTTGGTCGCAAGTCGCTCAACGAGATCAAGGAAGTTTTGGCTTCCATGGGCCTGCATCTGGGTATGGAAGTTCCTGCCTGGCCGCCGGAAAACATCGAAGATCTCGCCAAGCGCTACGAAGACCAATATTAATCTTAGATAAGGCAGGTTGAACTCTGCCTTTCCAGTCAAACTGCGGATCTTGATCCGTATGTGTCAGGAAACGGCAGGGCCGCAACAAGCGCGGGAACCTGCATTGAAGGAGAATAGCCATGCGCCATCAGAAAGCCGGCCGCAAGCTGAACCGTACCGCAAGCCACCGTAAGGCAATGTTTGCCAATATGGCGGCTTCGCTCATCACCCATGAGCAAATTGTTACCACCCTGCCTAAGGCGAAGGAAATTCGCCCGATCGTCGAACGGCTTGTCACACTCGGCAAGCGTGGCGACCTGCACGCTCGTCGTCAGGCCATTTCGCAGATCAAGGATCAGGATGCTGTTCGCAAGCTGTTCGATGCGATTGCTACACGTTACGCCAGCCGTAACGGCGGCTACCTTCGCATCATGAAGGCTGGCTTCCGTCAGGGCGACAACGCTCCTCTGGCCGTTATCGAGTTCGTTGAGCGCGATGTCGACGCCAAGGGTGCAGCTGACAAGGCTCGCGTTGCCGCTGAAGCAGAAACCGCTGAAGCAGCATAAGCCATAAGCGACGTTAAGTCGTTTGTTTCAGGGTCGGATGGGAAACCATCCGGCTCTTTTCCGTTTTCTGGCTCGCTGCTCCAAGTCTTGCCGGGAGAGTTGTGTTCAGGCGTCACGCATTGTTGGTTAATCTGCAGGATCGCCTATGCCTTTGGTCTATGGTTTTGACCTGAAATTCTGTCCGGGCTAAGAAGGTGGTCTCCTCCCTGCAATGCTGCCATTGCCCTTCGACAAAGAGACCTATCCCATGATGCCAAGATTGCCTGCACTCGCTACTGTTTTGATTGTCACGGCGTTGACGGTGGCGTCGAGCGCCATTGTCAGCCATTCCGCGGCGTCGGCTTCCAGCCGGGGAGTGAAAACAATCGCTCCGAAAGTTCTTGTCATCACCATGTTTGGCGAAGAGACCAAGCCGTGGCTGACAGGGCGAAAGCTGACGACAAAAGTTAAAGTACAAGGCCTGTCGAAAGAGTATCCGGAGGTCTCTTGTGATCGTCAGGGCCTCTGCGTGATGACCACGGCAATGGGCTATGCCAATGCGGCGGGCTCGACCATGGCGGTGGCGTTCGACCGTCGGTTCGACTTCCGCAACACCTATGTGTTGATCGCAGGCATTGCCGGCGTCAATCCGAAGGAGGGAACTCTGGGGTCGGCGTTCTGGGCCAGATATGTGGTTGATGGCGGATTGCGGCATGATATCGATGCCCGCCAGATCGACAAGGACTGGCCAGACGGGCAGGTGCCGCTGGGTGCGGCAAGTCCGACCGGCAAGCCGACCTGGGCGGCGGGGACAGAAGTCTACGCGCTGAACGAGGCGCTGGTCCAGAAGGCCATGGCGGTGACCGGGTCCGTCGAACTGATGGACAGCGACGCTGCCAAGACCTATCGCGCCGCCTATGCCGCGCCTGCGGCCAAGGCGGCTCCGTCTGTGAAGATTTGCGACACGGTCTCAGGCGATACCTACTGGCATGGGGTCAAGAACGCTGAAGCCACGGAACGGTTTGCGACCCTGGTCACCGATGGAAAAGCCCATTACTGCACCACCCAGATGGAGGATAATGCGACGCTGACAGCTTTGAAGCGGGCCTCGGAGGCCGGGCGCCTCGATTTCAACCGTATTCTGGTGTTGCGCACAGCGTCCAATTTCGACCGCGAGCCGTTTGGCCGCACCGCTATCGAGTCGCTGACTTCGAAGTCCGGCGGCTTCATGCCATCAGTTACAAATGCTTATCGAGTGGGAAGTCGTTTCGCCGATGTCGTTATCGCGGACTGGAAAACGTGGAAGAAACGCGATGGCGGAAAATAAACCATATCGTATGTATCTTGAGCGCCTTATTCGTTTTTGAGCTCCACAACAAAAATCAAGGCATTGAGGACGCGGTGTGTTGTCGCGCCTTCATGCCCCATCAATAGGCATCGCTATAAGATCGATGCGCTTACTATTGAGGTATGTGTATCCTTGTTTTGATATGTTTCAATTGCGTGACGATCACAAATGACATGATCACCAACAAGGACCACGAACTCCACTTACCAAGATGAACCATGGACCAATAGTTCATCTGGTTCGGATAGCGCCAGATACCAAAAAATGTGCTGATGTTTTCCGCAAGCCATATAAAAAATCCTATAAGGATAAATGCCACAAACAGAGGCATCCATCGGTCTTTGTCATATGGACGGAAAATCACAGTGGTTCGGGCGTAGAGGCCCAGCGCGCAAGCGGCAATATACCAGCGGTAGTCGCCGATATAGTGATGGGTGAAAAAGTTTGCGTATATTGCCACTGCGACTAGCGCCGTCATCCAATACGGTGGGTGATGGCGAACACGCAGGTCGAATAACCTCCAGGCTTGTATGATGTAGGAGCCGACACCCGCGTACATGAAGCCGGAAAATAGAGGAACACCGAATAATTTGCTCAATCCGGGATCAGGATAAGACCAAGATGGAAGTGCGCCGGATGTCTTGAAAACTTCAAGAGCAAAACCAAGTGCATGGAAGAGCGCGATTGCCTTTGCTTCGTCCCAAGTCTCCAGTTTGCCGATCAGCATGATCGCTTGAATGGCAAGAGCGATAAACAAAAGTATATCGTAGCGGGCAACACCGAGAATGCCACCGCGCGGCACGAGGAAAACCGCCAGAAAAAACAGTCCGACAAAAAGACAGGCGCGGGCCTCTTTTATTCCAAAATAGAGAAACTCGACAATAAATCGGCGCAGACCTGAGAGATTGTTGAATGGTCGACTCTGCTCAAGAATGTCATCAAGGCGATGAAGTGAGAACGCTTGGCGTGTGCGGGGATCTGTCATACGATCTTGCCTGCTGCATAATTCACTGGAACTTGTAGGCTTCAAAAATGTGCAATGTTGGAGAGGGACGGTTTTTGAAGAGGATCCAACTTGTCTATTGTAGGGATCGGAGAACATAGCCCACTGCAAAGAAAGCTTATTCTATTGGTGGCGTCGTTAGGCGTGATTATTGCTGGTCTCCTTTTGCGGGTTAAAGGCTATCAGTTTGGTTTGCCGTTCTTTTTCGTCAAGTATGGCGGGTCGATTTTGTGGGGAGCTATGGTCTATGGATTGACCGCTATTGTTTTGGTTGCATTCCGCCGGTCTTTGGTCGCTTCTTTGGCCGTGGCAATTGCTGTCGAATTGTTCAGGTTGATCCATACGCCGGAGCTGGATGCTTTTCGTTTGACTATGGCGGGTGCCTTGCTGCTCGGCCGGATTTTTTCACCGTGGAACATCGTGGCTTATTGTTTGGGCATTGTCATTGCTAGCGTGCTGGACCGGCTTGCATTCTCACCTAAGAAGTGAGTGTCCAAAGGTTGATGGTGTTGCCCGTCGATTATCCCATTGCTGAACTGAATGGATTCGAGCCTGTCGGGTTCAATCTAAACCTGACAGGCAAGAAGAAGAATTGACCGGCGTCACAGCCCATCACTGAATGTTGTAATCCCGCTTCAAAATGTCCAGCAAACTGGATTCCGAGGGTGGCTCCACCAATTCCTGCCAGGTCTCAACCGGGGAAAAGCCGAATTGCTGGTAGAGTTGCAGGGCACGGGGATGGTCGAGTGTATTTGTCATCACCGAAATTTTGGTTGGTGCGGTCGACCATGCGGCATAGAGGGCCTGAAGCAGGAACCATTTGCCGATTCCAAGTCCCAGTGCATGTTCGAACAGGCCGAAATAGGACAGCTCGACGGTATTGTCCTGTTGCTGGGTCAGCTCAAAGAAGCCCGCTGGTGCGCCATTGACGTAAAGCACACAGATTGACACATCCGGGCTATGGATGGCCGCCTTCAGCTCGGTATCGGTCATCTGCAGGCGCTTGTACCAGTGCCAGCGGGAGCCGACCTGGCGATAGAGGAAGCGGTAATAGGGCAGGGGCATTTCGGTGGCGCGGATGATCGCCGTCTGGATATTGATTGGCACTGGCAAGCTGGATTTCGGCGGGGCGGTCATTTCCAGCTTGGTGACATGGGCGGTTAGAAGCGTGGGTAACTCGCCTTCAACCTCGTCTGCCGGTCCGGTCACGACAGGAGTGTCCTTGCGGGAGCCCCATTCAGACCAGGAACCGTCATAGAGCGTATTATCGTGATGGCCGAGCGATTGCAGCGCCAGCGTTACGACCGCCGCTGTAACCCCAGAGCCGCAGCTGGTAACAACGGGGCGGGTCAGATCGATGCCTGCATCGGTAAAAATCTCTCGCAATGTCGAGAGGTCTTTCAACCGACCATTTTCGCCAAGGATGGAGGCAGGTACTGAGCGAGCGCCAGGCATATGGCCCGAGCGCATTCCCGCCCGTGGTTCCTGTTCTTCACCGGTGAATCGTCCAGCAGGGCGAGCATCGGCGATCTGGCGGCTGGCGCTCTCGACAATGCTCTGCATATCCTGGAACGGAGTAATCAGACTTTCCTTGAAATTGGTGGTAAAGGTTGCAGGTGCGGGCTCAGGCAGGTCGGTCTCAAGCGGCCGTTCTTCCTGTTTCCAACCGTCCAATCCGCCATCCAGAAGAAACACATTCGGCGCGCCCATCACCCGGAACATCCACCAGACGCGCGGCGCGGAAAACAGGCCGGGGCCATCATATACGACAATCGTGTCGGTGTCTGAAATGCCAAGCTTGCCGACTGCTTCGGCAAAGGATTCCGGGGAGGGTACGGTGTGGGGCAGGCTGGTGGAGCGGTCGGCGATCTGGTCCTGATCGAAAAACACTGCGCCGGGAATGTGCCCCGCAGCGTATTCCTCCGCGCCATTGCGGTTATGGGCCGGCAGATACCAGGATGCATCGACCACCTTGAATTGAGGTGCGCCCAATTGCTTCTGTACCCACTCGGCCGATACGACGAAACGGCTTTTCTCCGCAGACATGCTTCTCTCCATGCTTGTCAGGCAGAGAGTTCCAGCGTACCGAAGCGAATACGGAAGCGCCGGTTCTCCTTGCCCTTTTTCTCGATCTTGGCGATATGAATCGCGCCGACCTCCTGGGTCTCGGAAACATGTGTGCCGCCGCAGGGCTGGCTGTCAACGGATGAATTCTCTCCGATGCAAACAAGGCTAACGCGACCCAAACCCATCGGTGGGCGCACATTCTTGGATTTGACGATATCCGGATTGGCTGCCAGTTGCGCGTCGGTGATCCATTCCAGGTAGATCGGATGGTTTTCCTCCACCAGCCGTATCAGATCGGCGGTTACCGTTTCGCGGTCGATGGCTTCGCTCATGTCGAAATCCACCCGGCTTTCATCCTCGCCGACGGCGGCACCGGTAATGGGAAACGGGCAGACCACCGACAACAGATGGCAGGCGGTATGCATCCGCATCAATTTGTAGCGCCGCTGCCAATCGACATGCAGGACCAGTTTTTCACCAAGGTCGGGACTTGGCTGGCCCTCCAGCGGCTGGTGCAGAATGATGCTCTTGTCTGCACCGTGGCGCGTCAGGCCAAGCTGAATGGTGGAGCCATCGGCGCGTTCGAGAAAACCGGTATCGCCTGGCTGGCCGCCGGATGTGGCGTAAAAGCAGGTCTGGTCAAGCTCGATTGAGCCGTCTTCATGCACGGCTGTCACCACCGCCTCAGCCGTCGAGAGGTAAAAATCGTCACGAAACAGAGGCAATGTTGGCATGGGGCTCAGACAGGTTCGAAGGGAATGGAAATGTCAGTTTTTCCGCCCAGCCATGTCGGCTGCGGCAGGCCCTTTTCTTTGAGGAAGGCCGGATTATAGAGCTTTGACTGGTAGCGATTGCCATAGTCGCACAGAATGGTCACGATGGTATGACCCGGCCCAAGCTCACGCGCCAACCTGATGGCACCGGCAATGTTGATGCCGGAAGAGCCGCCAAGGCAGAGGCCTTCCTGTTCGACCAGATCGAAAATGATCGGCAGAGCTTCGCTGTCGGGGATCAGGTAAGAGAAATCAGGCGTAAATCCTTCCAGATTGGCGGTAATCCGGCCCTGGCCTATGCCCTCGCTGATTGAGGAGCCAGAGGATTTTAACTCGCCATTCCGATAGAATTCATAGAGCGCGGCTCCTTCGGGATCGGCAAGACCGATCTTGACGCCGGGCTTCAGGTTTCGAAGTCCGATCCCCGTGCCAGCCAGCGTGCCACCGGAGCCAACGGCGCAGATGAATCCATCGACAGCACCGCCTGTGTCCTCGAAAATCTCCCGGGCCGTTGTCTCGATATGAGCGTCGCGATTGGCGGTATTGTCAAACTGATTGGCCCAGATCGCGCCGTTCGGTTCGGTTTTCGCCAGTTGGGCCGCAAGCCGCCCGGAAAGCTTCACATAATTATTCGGGTTCTTGTAGGGAACAGCGGGAACCTCGACCAGTTCGGCGCCAAGCAGCCGCAGCGCGTCCTTCTTTTCCTGGCTCTGGGTTTCCGGAATGACGATCACGGTGCGGTAGCCAAGCGCCTTGGCGACCAGGGTCAAGCCGATACCGGTATTACCGGCGGTGCCCTCGACGATCACGCCGCCAGGCCGCAGCAATCCGCGCCGTTCGGCATCGCGGATGATGTAGAGCGCGGCACGGTCCTTCACGGACTGGCCGGGATTGAGAAACTCGGCCTTGCCCAGAATGGTGCAACCGGTTGCCTGTGAAGCGGCTTTCAGCCGGATCAGCGGCGTGTTGCCGATGGCGTCTAGAACGGAGGGGTGGAATGCCATGAGCGCACTTTCTGTTTCCCGGACAATAGAAAGTGTGTTTTCGGTCTACAAGCCCCGCATGACAAGAAATGCAATTTCTTGCTGTGGCATCAACCCGGAAAACCTTGCCTCAGCATGTGGGGAAAATGCCTTTGAGGCTGTTATTCATTCCGGCGCGCCGGTTGATTTATAGGCCTCAAGCGCCACGGCCCTGGCTTTTTTGTGATCCACCAGTGGCGCCGGATAGGTTTTGCCAAGCGTAACACCCGCCTTTTCCAGCAGGGCTGCGGGGGCTTCGAATGGGCGATGGATCAGGTTGTTGGGCAATTTTGCCAGCTCCGGCACGAATTGGCGGATATAGTCGCCGTCAGGGTCGAATTTCTCGCTCTGGGTGACCGGGTTGAAAATCCGGAAAAATGGTGAGGCATCGGCTCCGGAGCCAGCCACCCATTGCCAGCTGGCAGCGTTGGAAGCCGGATCGGCATCGACCAAGGTGTAACGAAACCAGGTCTCGCCCTCGCGCCAGTCGATCATCAGGTCCTTGATCAGGAAGGAGGCGACGATCATCCGCACGCGATTGTGCATGACACCATGCCGCCAAAGTTGGCGCATGCCGGCATCGACAATCGGATAGCCGGTCTGGCCCCGCTGCCAGGCGGATAGAAATGCCGCGTTCTTTTCCCAGGGGAAGTCATTAAAGCGGTCATTCCAGTTCTGGCTGGCCAGATCGGCAAAGTGAAACAGCAGGTGGTAGGAAAATTCCCGCCAAACCAGCTCTTTTCGAAAATGCACATAGTCTTCGCTGGAAACATTATCGCCGAGGCCGATGGTTGCCTGCCAGATTCGCGCCGGAGAAATTTCCCCCAATGCCAGATGCGGCGACAGGCCGGATGTATGGGGCAGGGCGGGAAAATCCCGCTGCGTGCGGTAACCCTTGATGCCATGATCGATAAACTGGCTCAGTTTCTCATGCGCACCGGATTCCCCTGGCGTCCAGATCTGCGAAAACTCTTTTGCCCAATCCGGCCTGGTCGGCAGCAATTGCCAGTCTTCCAACCGGTCGCTATCCGGCCAATCGGCGGGGTTGTGAAAGGTCTTGGGTTTCTCGATGGACGGTGGTGGATCGCCCTGTTTTTCAAGCGCGCGCCAGAAGGGTGTATAGACACGGAAAGGCCCGCCGCTCCCGGTTTTCACCTTCGACGGTTCATGCAGCAGGAAGCCCGCATGGCTGCTGGCCTCAAGCCCTTCGCTGCGCAGAGCGGCTTTCAGCTCGGTGTCCATGGCCATGCCGGACGGATCGTAACGGCGGTTCCAATGCACGGTTTTGGCGCCAGTCTCTTTCATCAGGCTACGCAGGACCTGGCCCGGTGGGCCATGGCGAAGAATCAACCTACTGCCGTAAGGTTCAAGCGACTGGCCGAGGCTGACGAGGGAGTGATGCAGCCACCAGGCCTGCGCCGGACCGAGTGGACCGGTACCCATCTCCTCAGGCTCAAGGATATAGAGGGGGATGACCGGGCTTCCGGTCTGCAAGGCTGCGTGCAGCGCCCTGTTGTCATCAAGACGCAGATCCTTGCGGAACCAAAGGATGGTTGGACTAGGGCTGGCATTTGGCATGGTGGCTCGCTGATTCAGGAGTAACCTATACCATTACGCTAGGCGAAAGGTGTTGGATCAATCTCTGCCATGCTTAGAGCACCTTTCAGCAACCCGGTTTCTTTTTCGGGGCCGATGCTTTAAGCGCCGCCTGTCCTGCCAGCCTGCCGGTTTTGCTCCTGGCGGATCATCTGCATGATCTGGGTCGCGCTTTCTCGCACGTAAAGCATATGCAGTTTTTCCGCCACAGGCGCCGTGGTCAGCAAGCTGGTATATTTTTCTCGTTCATACCAACGAAAATCAACGACATTGTTCATATTGACGAAGAAGGGAAACCCGTCGCCGTCATGCAGTTCAAGCCACATAGTACCGTTCCGCTTTGTCTGTTGAGCTGCTTTGTTGCAACTCAGGTCCCCTGACATATCCTCGTATCTGCAGATATTCAGTAACAGACATTTATGAATAACGGGTTGCCTTGGTAAGTGCCGCCAATCTCATCTCCAATCGCGCGATTCCTCCCGATTTGAGGCGCCTACTACTGAATAAAAGGCTTCAATGTCATTCCGGATGCCAGAAAGCTCATCGGATTGATCGGGTTGCCGTTCTTGCGAATTTCATAATGCAGATGCGGCCCGGTGGAACGCCCGGTAGACCCAGACAGGCCGATCAACTGACCGACCTCGATCTTTTCGCCGGGACGAACCAGGATTTTCGACATATGGCCGTAACGGGTGGAAAGTCCCTGACCATGGTCGATTTCCACCATATTCCCATAGCCGCCTGTCGGTCCCGCCGTGACCACGGTTCCGGCACCGGCACTTTTGACAGCTGAACCATTCGTTGCGCGGAAATCTATGCCGGTATGCATGGCCAGTCGTCCAAGCAGCGGGTCTGGGCGGTTACCGAAGGGGCTGGTGATTTCGCGGGTAGCGGCAGGATTTGAAAAAGGCATGTCCTTTGCCGTTTCGCGTGCGGCATCCAGGCGATTGAGGGCGCTATCCAGCCCGTCGAGACTGGTATCGATTCCGAGTTTCGGGTCGGCATCAACCAGGGGGCCACCCATTCCATCTTTGCCGGCATCAGGCTTGTCGATGTGGATGCCGTTGTCGATCAAGACCTGCTCTATGGCACCGGCCTTGTCGCTTGCCTCGGCGGTCAGTGCATGGATGCTTGATTTCTGCTGCTGCTCGATGGATTTCAGCGACAGGGTCACATTGCGGAAAACCCGGTCGGCCCGGTCGGCGCCGCTTTCACGGGCGGGCATAAAGCCCAGTGCCGGGCCATCGCTTTCCTGTGTGTCTGCGGGTCCGGTATGGAGCATCCGATTGAGGGCGGCCAGTGCATTGCCTTTGCCCACAGGTGCGACAGACGCGGATTTATCCGGTGCCATAGGCGCTGAAGGCTCATTCGGCGTTAGGCCGGATTCCTCGGCGCGGTCCAGAAGCGATCCAAGCTTGCCGGAACGGGCGGAAAGCGCCATCTGCTTTTCGAGCAGGGTTTGAAGCTTTTCCTCCACCACCTGCTGGTCCAGCAATTGCCGGGACGTGACCCGGTCGACCTGGGCGCGCAAGGCGGAAATCCGGTCTTCGTAATCGTGCTGCAAATGCGCCTGGCGGGCCATGGAGGCACCGATCAGATTATCGCGCATGATGAGATAGGAGGTCGCGCCGAGATAGCCGACCACACCGGCCACCACCAGGCAAAGACCGGCTCCTGCCATCCACGGGCGCAGTGTCATATGGCGAATGGTTTCGCCGGACGCGAGGATAAGGACATGCTGTTGGCGCTGACGCTTGCTGAAGCCGTTGCGGCTGCGTGTCTTCATCATGCCGACCTCGTGCATCGTTACAGCCGTTGCGCGTGGCCAAACTCTAACGTTTGACCCGGATTGCAGACCCGATTCTGTCGAGGTGATTACATCCTGTTAAGGTTAACAAAATGTTGCCTGCCGCCGATATGTTTCAAGCGTGGCTGATAGAGGAGAGCACCCGGTAAAAGGAAGGTGTCAGCCCGGCTTCGGCCCTAGCAATGTCGTTGAACGGTGCTTTCAACGTTCCACGGAAGTTGGCGCGAACCAATTGCTGGAAGGTTTTGGCCGGGTCACGCTTTTCACGGGAACAGAGAAAGCGAAACCATTTGGCGCCGACGGCGACATGGCCTTTTTCGTCGTCATAGATGATCTTCAATACCTCGGCACTTTCGATATCGCCGGTCTCGCGCATCTTTTCCTGAAGGGACGGGGTTACGTCCAGGCCGCGCGCCTCAAGGATCAGCGGCACGACAGCAAGTCGGGCTGTCAGGTCGGTGCGGGTGCTATGGGCCGCCTGCCAAAGTCCATCATGGGCTGGCATGTCGCCGTAATCGGCCCCGAGCGCCCGGAGCCGGTCGCGCACCAGGCCGAAATGCTTGGCTTCTTCAAAGGCCACCTGCATCCAGCCGTCGAAAAATGAATGTGGCACCGGTTCACTGGCAAAGCGGGCAACAATATCCAGCGCCAGATCCACGGCATTCAATTCGATATGGGCCAGCGAATGCAGCATGGCGATCCGGCCCTTCAGCGTGTGCAGAGACCGTTTTTCCGTCGCCTTTGGCGGCACCAGAACCGGATGGGCCGGACGCCCCGGACGGTCCGGCAACGGTGGATCGAGCGGCGAGCGCAGTGACAGGGTCCGGCCATGCCAGCGGCGGGCGGTTTCCTGCGCAAGGCCGGTTTTTTCATCGAGGTCGGTTGCGGCGATTGCCATCGTCGCACCCGCTCTCAGGGATTTTATTATGCTATGAGACATGCTTGGCATTTACGGCATAATTGCCGAAATCTCTATCGATTTCGGGCGAAATATTCCAGCTACGCTGCTTTGCCTTTCACGGCTTGCAGCACAGCCTCAGCGTGACCAGGCACTTTCACCTTGCGCCAGACGCCTGCGATCCGGCCATCGGCATCAACAAGAAAGGTGCTACGTTCGACCCCCATATAAGTCTTGCCATACATGCTTTTTTCCTTCCACACGCCGTAGGCTTCCAGCGTGGTCTTCTCTTCGTCAGAGCCGAGCATGACCGCAAGTCCGTGTTTGGCGACGAATTTATCGTGACTTTTCACCGTGTCGGGGGAAATGCCGATAATGACTGCGCCGGAACTCTCGAATTCCGGTGTCAGGGATGTGAAGGACGTGGCTTCTACGGTGCAGCCGCTGGTATCGTCCTTGGGATAGAAATAGACGACGACCTGCTTGCCCTTGAAGGAGGAGAGGCTCACCGTGCCGCCGCCATCGCGTGGAAGCGTAAAATCCGGAGCCATGTCCCCAATCGACAATTCCGCCATGCTGATACCTTTCTTTTGCCCGGTTTGTGGAAATATAAGGCCGGGACGGATATATAGCGCAGATGAAGCGCGTCCAGTGTAATGAATTTGCCATCAGAATTCTGTTTGCTGCGCGCAGTCAAGGCACATGTCGAATTCGGTCATTCATTGGAATCATAAGGTTGCCGGTGCGCTAACAGCCCGTCGAGCTTCAGGAAATATCGGAGATACAGGCCAAGGCATGGGAGAGATCCGGGGCGAGAAAATCCGTTTTCGCAAAGGCGATATTGTTGCCCTCGAGACCTTGCCGTCCTCGCAGGTCGATGATCCCTTGATCGTGCATTGCCCGCGCCGCCGTGGCCTTCTGACCAGATTGATGCGGTTTGGGGCCTATATCGTGCTGTCGCTGATGGCCATGCTGGGGGCGGCGGCCATTGCGATTGAAACCGGTACGCTGGACCAGGCCCTGTCGACCGGTGCGCGCGCCGCTTTTCAATCCGCGATTGGCGACGACCTGAAAGCCGATATCGACCAGACCTCCATCCGTCTTTCCAAGAATTTGCATCTGGCGGTCGCCGCGCAGAATGTCACCCTGACCGATCCGAAGACCCAGCAGGTGGTCTCCAAAGCCGGTGACGTCAAACTCGTCATCGATCCGATCTCGCTGTTGATGGGGCGGGTTTCCGTGACCGAAATCGACGTGACCGGCATCGATTTCGACAGTTCACGCCTGTTGCAGGGCGGCGATCTGGATCTTGCCACGCTGCGGATCGACAAGTTTCCGGCATTCATGGAGACGATGTTCGGCAATCTCGACGATGTGCATGGCTTCATTGTCCGGGGAGGTCTGGATCGGCTGCGGCTGGGTGGCATTACCTTGCCTGCCAAAAACGGAATCGGTCAGCCGGTTGATGTGCAGGTCAACGATCTGACATTGACACGCAGGAAGGATGATTCGCTTGCCATCGAGGGTGAGACGTCTATCAACGGCAAGGTCAGCATGATCTCCGCCGAGGCGGTGACTGACGGAACCCGCACCACCTCGCTGACAGCAACGGTGACAGATCTGATCGCCACGCCCTTCCTGATCAAGCGCACGCCCACCGGTGTCTGGCGGGACGGCGCCGATACCAGCATCAATATCGATTTTTACGCCTTGCGGCAGTCACCAAGCCAGAGGCCCGCGCTCTCGGCGAGGTTGCGAACGGAAAACGGCATACTCTACGTCGATGGCGACAAGCAGGACCTGACGCGGGCCGACATCAATCTCGCCTATGATTTCGACAAGCTGACGGCGGAAATCCGACCCTCTGAGGTGGATTTCGGCCCAACCCATGTGCCGTTCTCCGGCGGGTTCATCGATCTTGACCGGTTGCAGTCCGTGCAGGGTGATGCCCAGGGTATCGGCATCGATCTGCTGGTCGATCAGGGCACGGCCTCGGTGGAATCATCGGGAGAGCAACCGTTTCCGTTTTCTTTGAAGGCCTTTGGACAGTTCATTCCCAGCCAGCGTCATTTGACATTCAGCGAGTTGGCGGTGTCGACACCGCATGGCAGCATGCAAGCCACGCTCAATGTTCAGTTTGGCAACGCCTCGCCGGAAATCCGTTTCAACGGCAAACTGTTCGAGATGCGCACCGCCATGGTCAAGCAGCTCTGGCCCTATTGGATGGCCATGAAGCCAAGAGCCTGGGTGCAGGCCAATCTGTTCGGCGGCACGATCAGCAATGCCTCTATCGATGTGCTCATTCCTGCCGGACGAATGAAGCCTATACCCCAGCCCCTGGATCTGGGCCCGGACGAGTTGAAAATTGCTTTCGATATCAGCGGTGCGCGGATGAACGTCACAGGCGACCTGCCGCCGATTCGTGATCTTGCGGGGCATTTCGACCTGACAGGGCCGGATCTGGACGTGCGTATCGATGGCGGCACGTCCTATTTCCCCTCGGGGCGGAAGGTCAAACTGGACAAAGGCACATTTGCGATCGCCAATACCTACAAGAAGCCTTTGATGGCCAATATCGCCGTTTCCCTCAGCGGCCCTGCTGATGCCATGGCGGAACTTGCAACCTTCAAGCCCATGCAAGCCCTGCAACGCACGGAATTCGTGCCAGAGGATTTTGCAGGCGAGATCAAGGCCGATGTCCAGCTCTATGGCGGCATCATCGCCGATCAGAAACCTCCACCGGAAGTGTGGAAGGCCTCGCTGGATATGAAGGGGGTCGATCTCAAGCGGCCCTATATGGACAAGAAGATTACCGGCTTCGATGGCACGCTGGTGGTCGATCCGCAAAATGCCGTCTTGCAGGGGGATGCCCAGATCGATGGCGTGTCGGTGGAGATCGACTTCTCTCAGCCGGTCGACCGCGGTTCCAATAGAGCGCCCAGCTGGACGGTGAAAGGACAGCTGAATGACAGCCAGCGCGCCAAGCTCGTACCGGGCCTTGGCGATATTGTCGGAGGCACGATCGATCTGGAAGTGTCGCGCCTTGATGATAATCGCCAGCTGGTGAAAAGCGACCTGTCGCGTGCGACTTTGAACATCCCTGTTATCGGCTGGACCAAGGGCTCCGGTATTCCCGCCAAGGTGTCGATGGAGTTGCAGGACAAGTCCGGCATGCTGATGCTCGACAAGTTCAATCTCGGTGGCGACGGGTTCGGGGCGACAGGCAAGCTTGTGGTATCCAAAACCAATGGACTGGTTGGGGCGGATCTCGACCATGTCAAACTGGCCTCCGCCGATGATTTCGGCCTTTCGGTTCAGGTCAACAAGGGTGTCATCAACGCAAAGGTCAGCGGCAGCAGCGTTGATGGCCGTGCTTTCCTGAAAAAGCTGAAATCCGGTAGCTCGTCTCATGGAGCGACTGGCGACGGTCAGTCGTCAAGCAATTCGACCGATGTCGATATAAATGTCGACATCGACAAACTGATTGGTTTCAATGACGAATCCCTTTCCGGCGTCAGGCTGGTTTATGGCTCCCGGTCGGGTGCAATAACAGCGCTGAAAATGAGTGCCGTGACCGATACCGGCCAGGCGGTTGTCGTTCAGTCGGCCAAGGCTGGAAATGGCAATGACATATCGCTGATTTCCAGCGATGCAGGCACGTTGGTGCGGTTTGTCGATCTCTACAGCCATATGCGCGGTGGCATGTTGGACGTGAAAATCCGTGGTGATCTGAACAAGAACTGGATGGGCAATGTTGATCTGCGCAATTTCCGGGTCGAGAATGAGGATCGGTTGCAGAAAATTGTCACGACGCCGGCAACCGACGATGGCCGTAGCCTGAACAGCGCGGTCAAGCGTGACCTGGATGTCAGTTCGGAAAAATTCCAGCGGGCCTTCGCGCGGCTGATCTACCAGGACGGCGTGCTCAGGACCGATAACGGCATTGTCCGTGGCGAACAGGTCGGCGCATCGTTCCAGGGCACCATCAAGGATACCAGGGGCCAGATGGAAATGACCGGGACATTCATGCCCGCCTATGGTCTCAATAGGCTGTTCGCGGAAGTTCCGATTATCGGCGCCATCCTTGGCAATGGCCGCGACCGCGGCCTTTTGGGCATTACTTTCAAGCTGAAAGGCCCGGTTGATGCCCCGCATCTGGTGGTCAATCCGCTATCGATCATCGCGCCCGGGATGTTCCGCCAGATCTTCGAATTTCAATAGAGTCTGTCAGGTTCAGATTGAACCAGACAGACTCTATATTCTCTTGTTTTCGTTTGTCTTTTAGGGAAAATCGGGTTCCGCTTTTCTCTGACAAACTCTAGCCCGGTTTAACCGCTCGATGGATCGTGAGGAAAACCGGAATCAGCACGATGCTGTAACGAGAGCCTATTCCTGAACTGGTTGGGCGCCCGGAAGCGCTGGGTGAACGAGGTCGATCTGGCTGGTGTTGGACGGCAGGAAGGTCGGACCGACGCGGCGCACGGATTGGCGCCCTGTATCGTAGGGTCGGCTCACGACCTCCGGTTCAGGGACCGGCTTATTCGTAGCTTCCATTCCATTCGTTGTCTTTTCGTCGGGCGATGTTTTGGCCTTCGCACCAGGAGGGGCCTCCATCTGTGTGGAACCGGCGGCGGATCCATTGGATGTGATGGATACGACTGAGGACCCGCCAGCATCCCCCCCGGAACCAGGCTTTGGAGCATTGGTCTGCAAGCCGTCAGAGCGGCTCCTGTTGCAACTGCATTGTCCCGGCTGCCCGGGTACCCGGCTGAGATAGGCGAAGGCATGGGGCATATCGCGATAAGGCTGGCCGGTTACGGTTGAAACCATATCCTTTGCCTCGTCGGTGAGGCGGGAATAATAGAGTTCGGCTTGCGTCCCTGGACAAAGCCGATTGCATGTTTCGGCATCGCGACCGAAGTCACGGGCGGGGGTGCTGGGCGAGATCGGGAAAAAACCGCCATCGCAGGTGCGAACGCAAAGAGTTCTATATCCGCCCTGTCCCGACGGCAGCATAAGCCCGTCGCTGGATGTCGAGATCGGAGCCTCATTGCGCAATGGATAATCGGGATAGACCGGAGCTTCAAAGGGCCTGGCCGTCTCCGGGCTGTCATCCGTGTCCTGGAGCGCCGAGGCCGGTTCGGTGACATCACAGCCATTCGATTGCAAGGCAGCCGTCAGTTCCTCGTGACGGGGATTGACGCCGCCTTTCATGCCCGCCGCGTTGCGTTCGATCAGAAGCTGACGTTTGTTTTCCTGCATCACGGCAAGGCTGTCCTGCATCGGTGCGCAGAGATCCTGTCCCTGGCCGTCGAGAACGGCGATACTGGAGGAACATCCGGCTTGTTGCACGGTGCGTTGCAATTTACGGATCTCGAAATCCTGCCGGGTCACAGCTCCCGAATAGGCGCGCACGTCCTGAGAATTGCCAATCACGACAGGTGTCTGGGCAAGCTCGGCCCGAATAGCTTCGCAGTTTGGGGCGGCCCGTGCCGAACCGGCCAACCCGAGGGCGATGAAGCAACAGGGCGCGACAGCGATGATAGCGATAGCGCGCATGCAGATCCATAAGCCATGCTATTGGGCCATGCTAACGGGCCGGTTGACGGGAAACTAAACAAGCCAAGTGAAAGGGAACATAGGGCAGGGCGTCGGAAACGCCAACCCGTAATCCTGTTTTAGCAATCCCGTCTGCCAGGGCCAAGAGGCCGACCATACGAACAGCCATTATTGGCGGCCCTTCGTATAAGAAATGCCACGTCAGGCGGCGCGCGCCTGTTCAAGCGACATGGGTGTGTCGAGCAGGCGTCCGGTAATGGCAGCAATGTTTTTCATGGCATCGAGCATGCCGGTATCGATCTCCCAGGCAATTGCCACGGCATGAACCGCGCCGATCTTATGCGGGGCGCCAATTCGTTCGCCGGGGCAGCCCATCCGGCGAAACATCCGCTCCAAAAACACATCCGTAACGGTGACGATATGCGTAAGCCCCGATGCAAGGCCCAGTTCACCAACACCACACATCAGCTCGGCTGCGGCAATGCTGACCTGGTTGGAAGATCGGTCCAGGGAAATTTCCGGGTCGATGCAGAACCGGCTCGATTCCCACATGTAAATGTCACGAATGGCCGGTTTTCCGTCCAATAGAATCGGAAAGGTATCATCCAGCATATTCGGGCCAAGCGTCGGCAGCAGGCGGAGCGAGCCGCGCAACCGGCCTGTCCGGTCGTCATAAGATAAAACGTAAATCGGATTGGCATCGTCATAATGATCCATCTCGAAATCGCCTTGTACAATGACATCCCATTTCAAAAGATCATGAAATACTTTTTTTCGCAGGCGAAACATGTCTGCCAATGCCGCTTGTTGGGTCTGCTTATGTCGGCTGTTCAGAATTTTGAGCATACGTGTCTCCTTATTTGGAAGGTGACACAATATTAGTGTAAAAAAATCCCAATAAAACTGACGGTAGCGACAGTTTAACTGACACGAGTTGACCGTTAAACTGGTCCGATTCACCATTTCATACCAAGGCATCGAAGATGTGGTCTCCATCCGGTCTTGAAGGCATGGAAAATATCTAAAACACATCAGCGGCCTGAATTTTTTCCAAAGCAATACGAGCTACCATCTTCAATAATGGTTCGCATCACTCAACCGCGGAGATGTTTGGTTAATATAAGATGTGCAGGGCAGCGGCCGGTTATAATGGCGCTTCAGGTGGAATCAGACCGCGTTGCAGTGCTTTTGCCACCGCTTGAGTATTGGAGACGGCATCGAGTTTGGTGCGGGCATTGGCCATGAAAAAGCGCACGGTCCGTTCCGAGATTCCAAGGATAACAGCCGTTTCCCAATAGCTTTTGCCGGCAGCCGTCCACCGCAGGGTTTCCTGTTCCCGTCGGGTGAGGGTGGGTGCCCCTCCTATACGGGCACCATCACAGCGTTTGATCAGGCCTGCGTGGAATTTTCCCGCCAGAAGATGAACGTCGCGGTCATGGCAGCGGCGAAAGTGTCTCCACTCTTCCTCACACGCATTGCTTGCAATAGCAAGAATTGCGCCGCGTCCATCCACCGAAAGCAGCGGATAGCTGACAGCCTGCCTCGGCAAGGGCAGATCGCGCAGCTTGCTGCGCAATAGCAGGCCCTCTTCGCTCAATTGTGCGAGGTCATGCATATCCACCGGTTCCATGGCCCGGCTGAGCTGTGACAAGACGTTACGCAAAACAGGCGCATCAAGCATGAGGATAGGGTCTTTTGCCTGCTGATCGAATGTATGCCCGTATCGATATACCAGGGCGCCAGCCGAGGTGATGGAAGCGTCCATGTAAAGACAGCCCGACAGGTTGTAGCTGGCTTGCAGGCGGTTCAGGAAATCGGTCCATTTCGCGCTGGTGGCGGTCTCCAGCCAATCGAGCAAATTGAAATAAATGTTATCGTCAAACATGAAAGCCCCGCAAATTTTAAGGGTTTATTTTCTACCTTTGAGGGCAAATGTCCATGTGTTGAATAAGGTTTCAGGTCTGCGATTTTGTGTCTTTCGAAGACGACCATGCCCGGCAAGAACGCCAAAAACTCCGTTTTCCAAGGAAACAGAGCAAGGGAAACAAAGCGTAGGAGAGCCAGAGCAAGCGAGAGGATAATAAACAGATGGTGTCCGAGACCGTCATCTTCGCCCGGCTCGGCATGACGTTTGCCAGGAAAAATGGGACCCGGTCTTCCTGAAAGGAAATGCAAGCGGACAAAAAAATCACCCAGGTTCGGAATGAACCTGGGTGATTACAGAATACGAAAGACCCAAAGTGGGGGTCAGACCTGCTGGTTGGCTTCCACCACGGCAAGAGCGGCCATATTGACAACGCCACGAGAGGTGACGGACGTTGACAGAACATGCGCTGGCTGGGCGGCTCCCAGAAGGATCGGGCCGACATGCAAAGCATCGGTAAAGGTGCGAACGAGACCCAGCGAAATATTGGCGGAATCCAGGTTGGGGAAGACCAGCAGATTTGCATCGCCCGACAGCGTGCTATTGGGAATGGCGCGCCGACGCAGGGTTTCCGACAGGGCTGAACCACCCTGCATTTCACCATCGACTTCCAACTCGGGGGCTTCCTTACGCAGGATCTCAAGTGCTGCACGCATCTTGCGGGCGCTTTCACAATTGCGTGAGCCGAAATTGGAGTGAGACAGAAGTGCGGCCTTCGGGGTGATGCCGAACTGGCGAATGGCCTGGGCGGCCAGAATGGTCATTTCCGCGACTTCTTCCGCCGTTGGATTTTCCGTCACGAATGTATCGGTCATGAAAACCGCACCGCGCTGGGAAATCAGCAGGCTGAGACCGGAAAAATCCCGGACATTCGGCTTTTTGCCGAGAATTTGACCGACATCGTGAACATGCCTGTCAAACCGGCCTTCGACGCCGCAGATCAGCGCATCAGCTTCGCCGCGCTTCAAGGATAGTGCGCCGATCACGGTCGTATTGGTGCGCACGATGGTTCTTGCAGCTTCAGGGTTGATACCCGACCGTCCAACCAGCGCCACGTAGTCGTCGACATAATCACGGTAGCGCGGATCGTCTTCCGGATTGACGATGGCAAAATCGGTGCCGGGCCGGATGCGCAGGCCAAAGCGTTTCAGGCGCGTTTCGATGATCTGTGGACGACCGATCAGGATCGGTTCGCCGATCCCGTCTTCTAGCAGCACCTGGGCGGCGCGCAACACCCGTTCATCCTCGCCTTCGGCAAAGATCACCCGCTTTTTCACAGCCGCTTTTGCATTGGCAAAGATCGGCTTCATGATGAAGCCGGAGCGGAACACGAAACGGCTCAGTGTATCGAGATAGCTGTCATAATCGGCAATCGGCCTGCGGGCGACGCCACTCTCTTCGGCGGCTTTTGCCACGGCGGGGGCAATGCGGAGGATGAGGCGTGGGTCGAAGGGCGAGGGGATCAGATATTCAGGTCCGAACGTCGGCGAGTCGCCGGTATAGGCCCTGGCTGCCACCTCTGAGACTTCTTCGCGCGCCAGTGCGGCGATGGCCTTGACGGCGGCCATCTTCATCTCTTCGTTGATCGTCGTCGCGCCACAATCCAGCGCACCCCGGAAGATATAAGGGAAGCAGAGAACGTTATTGACCTGATTTGGATAGTCCGACCGGCCGGTGCAGATCATCGCGTCGGGACGGGCGGTGCGCGCCAGTTCCGGCATGATTTCCGGCTTTGGATTGGCCAGAGCCATGATCAGCGGGCTTGGTGCCATCTGTTCGAGCAGTTCCGGCTTCAGGACGCCCGCAGCGGACAGGCCGAGGAACACATCGGCGCCGCCGATGCTTTCGGCCAGCACCCGCTTGTCGCTTTCCTGGGCATAGACCTCTTTCCAGGGGTCCATCAGCTCGTTGCGGCCCTTGTAGACCAGGCCCTCAATGTCATGAACCCAAATATTTTCGCGTTTCGCGCCAAGTGCAACCAGAAGGTTGAGGCAGGCAAGAGCCGCAGCACCTGCGCCTGACGCGACGATCTTGACGTCGCCAATGGTTTTACCGGCAAGTTCCAGGCCGTTCAGAATGGCGGCGGCGACGATAATCGCGGTACCGTGCTGGTCATCGTGAAACACCGGAATATTCATCCGGTCACGCAATTGCTGCTCAATCTCGAAGCATTCCGGCGCCTTGATATCTTCAAGGTTAATACCGCCGAAGGTCGGCTCCAGCGATGCGACGGTCGAGACCATGGCATCGACGGTCATGGCGTCGACCTCGATGTCGAAAACGTCGATGCCGGCGAATTTCTTGAACAGGACGGCTTTGCCTTCCATGACCGGCTTGGAGGCCAGCGGGCCGATATTGCCGAGGCCGAGGACGGCGGTGCCGTTGGAAATCACCGCGACCAGATTGGCGCGGGCCGTATAATCATCGGCGGCCTGTGGATTGTCACGAATGGCAAGGCAGGGAGCGGCAACGCCGGGGGAGTAGGCCAGTGCCAGATCGCGCTGGTTGCCCAGCGGCTTGGTTGCCTGGATCTCCAGTTTGCCGGGACGGGGATGCAAATGGTAGAACAGAGCCTGTTCGTCCAGATCGCCAGAGGCGGGCGAATTCGTCTTGGTTTTGTCGTCGGTCATGCTTCTTGCCGCTTCATCGTTCATCTCTTCCCATCTCTTACAACAAATCGTTCCACGGACCAGAACATATTTCTGGGGGGCATGGCAATTGCAGCCCATCGGTGTACCGCCCGTGTCATCATCCTGAAACACGAGTCTGATTTTGAGAGCATGCCAAAGCTGATCGTAAAGGACCATTCCCGTGAGCGACGAAACCGAAACGCGACATGTGAGAACCCTCTTCATTTCGGATGTGCATCTCGGCTCTAAGGCCGCAAAAACTGATTTTTTGCTGGATTTCCTGCGTGTTTACGATGCCGACACCATCGTTCTGGTTGGCGATATCGTCGATGGCTGGCGGTTGAAACGCAGCTGGTATTGGCCTCAGGGCTGTAATGATGTGGTGCAGAAATTGCTGCGCAAGGCGCGCAAGGGGACAAGAATTGTCTATATCCCCGGAAATCACGACGAATTCCTCCGGGGTTTTCCCGGAACCCATTTCGGCGGAATCGAAGTGCTGGATCAGATGATTCACGAGACGGCGGATAACAAGCGCTATCTGGTTCTGCACGGCGATCAGTTCGATGTGGTGGTGCGCAATGCGCGCCTGCTCGCCTATATGGGTGACTGGGCTTACGATATGGCGATTGCCATCAACGTGGTTCTGGCGGCCGTCCGCCGCCGGATGGGCATGCCCTATTGGTCATTTTCTGCCTGGGCCAAGCTACAGGTCAAGCATGCCGTCAATTTTATTGGCGAATTCCAGAAAGTCGTTGCCGACGAAGCGCGCCGCAACGACGTGCATGGTGTGATCTGTGGCCATATCCACCATGCTGTCATGGAGGATGTTGGCGGTATCCATTACATCAATACCGGCGATTGGGTGGAAAGCTGTACCGCGGTGGCCGAACATTACGATGGACATTTCGAGCTGATCGAATGGGGCACGCGCTATAACGCCGTTGCGCAACCGCGCCTGCTGGGTCCGCCGGAGCCGATTCGCATCTTTCCGGTGGAAAACCCCGCTGGAACAGAAACGCAGGCGGCGCGCTGCAACGCATAAAATGGTTATAGGTGACAAAAGCCTGTGGACCGAAGTGTTGCCCATGGGTTGATCGACACTTTTCCCGCAAAGATCAGTGGAATTGTCGCGCGGGAACGATATATAGTCGCCAGCATCAAGCCGATGGCGGCTTGCCCACTCTCTGAGTGACGGCTTTGAAAGTGTATTCGTTTTGAGTTCCGGTCAGATGGACAATGCCACGGTCGATGCCGAACAGCTGGAAGGGGAGGCCGGGCAGAGGCTTCGCCTGAGCGGTCCGTGGCGCAATACCACGGTCGATACCGTGATTCCAAAACTGCTGGAAATGCGCGAAACGCTGAACGGCAATGTCGAGATCGACATCACCGGCATTTCAAGTCTTGATACATCTGGCGCATGGATCATCCGCCGCATCGAGCTGGCCGCCTCCAAGCAGGGCGATGTGCAGATTGTCGGTGGCAGCGACGCGATGCGGGAGCTGATTTCCGCGCTGCCGGAACAGCCGCCTTTGCCAGAAAAGGTCGTGGATCACCGTCCCTTCTTCCAGCGGGTGCTGGAGCCGGTTGGCAAGATGAGCGTCAGCCTGTTTGAAGACGTCTTGGCCATGAGCTATGTGCTCGGCTCGGCGGTGCGTGGCACGCAGTCCAAGGAACGGCGCGGCGGGCGCGCATCCATTGCTTCCATCGTCAATCAGTTGGACCACATGGGTCTGCGGGCGGTGCCGATCATCCTGCTGATGTCCTTCCTGATCGGGGCAATCATTGCCCAGCAGGGTGCCTTCCAGCTTCGCTATTTCGGCGCCGAAGTCTTTGTGGTCGACCTGGTCGGCATTCTACAATTGCGCGAGATCGGTGTGCTCTTGACCGCCATCATGATCGCTGGCCGTTCGGGCAGCGCCATCACCGCTGAAATCGGCTCGATGAAGATGCGCGAGGAAGTGGATGCGTTGAAGGTTATCGGCCTCAATCCGATCGGCGTTCTCGTGCTCCCGCGTATCGTCGCGCTGGTCATTGCGCTGCCGCTTCTGACGGTTATCGCCAATTTTGCGGCGCTTTACGGTGCCGCGGTCGTTTCCTTTGCCTATTCCGGCATTACCTTTCAGGTCTTTGTTACCCGTCTGCATGACGCCGTGGATTACGCCACCTTCGCTGCGGGCCTGATCAAGGCGCCGTTCATGGCCGTGGTGATCGGCATCGTCGCGGCGGTGGAAGGTATGAAGGTTGGTGGCAGTGCCGAGTCGCTCGGCCAGCACGTCACAGCCTCGGTGGTGAAGTCGATCTTCGTCGTCATCCTCATGGATGGGCTGTTTGCCGTCTTCTACGCAGCGATCAATTTTTAAGGGGCCGCCGTGGAACAGCAAGACCTGACTAATCAAGACAGAGACAATCACCCGACACAAGAGGTGCCGCCGCTCAAGGAAGGGCGGGAAGCGGTGCTGTCCGTGCGTGGTCTGACGGTCGGTTTCGGTGACAAGCTGGTGCTGGACAATCTCGATCTCGATGTCTATCGCGGCGAAATTCTCGGTTTTGTCGGTGCTTCGGGTGCAGGCAAATCAGTGCTGATGCGCACGGTTCTCCGGCTTTTGCCGCGTCAGGCCGGCCAGATCCACATTCTGGGCGCAGACTACGATTCGGTCAGCGCTGCCGAACGTTCCAATCTCGATACACGCCTCGGTGTGCTGTTCCAGCATGGTGCCTTGTTTTCCGCGCTGACGGTCAAGGAAAACATCCAATTGCCGATGCGGGAATATCTGAAGCTTCCACAAGTGCTGATGGATGAACTGGCTTATCTGAAAATCCAGATGGTTGGCCTTTCTGCGGATGCCGGTGACAAATACCCTTCCGAGCTGTCCGGCGGCATGATCAAGCGGGCGGCTTTGGCGCGTGCGCTGGCGCTGGACCCGGACCTGGTGTTTCTCGATGAACCGACCTCCGGCCTCGACCCGATTGGCGCTGCTGAGTTCGATGATTTGATTGCCCGTCTGCGCGATACGCTGGGGCTGACCGTCTACATGGTGACCCACGACCTCGACAGCCTGTTTTCCGTCTGCGATCGCATCGCTGTGCTCGGACAGAAACGAGTCTTGGTTGAAGGACCGTTAACGGATATGCTCGCCTGCGACGATGACTGGGTCAAATCCTATTTCCGGGGCAAACGGGCGCGCTCCATTCCCAAACATCAGGAAATGCGCGGCACCCGCGCGATTGCCGGCACGATTGATTGAGATCCTATGGAAACCAAAGCAAATTACACCATCGTCGGCTTGTTCACGCTTCTTGTGATCCTTGCGGCATTTGGTTTTGTCTACTGGATGGCCGAATATGGCCGTGGTGGTCCCATGTCACCGCTGACCATCCGCATTCCTGGCTCTGCCAATGGTTTGAGTGTCGGCTCGCCGGTGCGTTTCAATGGCATCCAGATCGGCTCGGTCGTTTCCTTGAGCATCGACCGTGACGATCCGGCATTTTCCATCGCTGAGACGCAGGTGCAGCAGGATGCGCCCATTCGCTCCAATACCAAGGCGGCGCTTGAGGTTCAGGGCCTGACCGGTGCGGCCTATGTCGAAATGTCGGGTGGCGTTGGTGGCGACGATTTGCTGAAGAAAGCCCAGGAAACGGGCAAGACGGCGGTGCTGGTCGCCGATCAGTCAAGCCTGACCAATCTTCTGGCGACGGCTGACAAGATCATGAAGCGCGCCGATGACGCCATCGCCAATGTTCAGGGTTTCGTCGCCGATGCACGCGGGCCGTTGACCAATACGATGCGCAACGCTGAAACCTTTTCCAAGGCTCTGGCCGACAATGCCGATGGCATCGACACTTTCCTGAAGAGTGTCAGCGCGCTCTCCGATACGATCACCGGTCTCTCCGGTCGGCTTGATTCAACGCTTGCCGCGGCCGAAGATCTGCTTAAAGCGGTGGATCGCAACAAGGTCAACCAGATCCTCACCAATGCCGAAACCTTTACCGGCAAGATTGCCGATGCCTCGGACAAGGTCGGCGTCGCCGTCGACAATTTTTCGGCAACGGCAAAGACCTTCAACGATTTCGGTGTGAAGGCGGAGGGAACGCTTGGACAGGTCAACGCGCTGATTGCCGCGATCGATACGCAGAAGGTCTCTCGTGTCGTGGATGATGTCTCCGTGGCTGTCACCGATGCCCGCAGTGCGGCTGCCAATGTCCAATCGGTGACCGAGACCTTCAAGGATCGTAAACCGGATATCGATCAGGCAATCAGTGACTTTACCCAGCTTTCCAACAGGTTGAACAATGCCTCGACCAGGGTCGATGGCATTCTGGCCAAGGTCGATGCGCTGCTGGGCTCCGACGATACCAATTCGCTTTCGGCGGAGGCCAAACGCACCCTCCAGTCCATTCGCGCCGTGGCGGATAATCTCAACCAGAAGATCGGCCCGATTGCCGACAATCTGTCGAAATTCTCGTCTTCGGGCCTGAAGGACATTCAGACGCTGGTCAACGATACGCGCAGCACCGTGAAGAACCTGGATGACACGATCAGCAATTTTGATCGTGATCCGCAACGGCTGATCTTCGGTGGCGACAACGTCAAGCAATATGATGGGCGGACAAGACGGTGACAGGTTTTTCCGTGAAAAAGGGACAGATGATGGGGTATTCTTTAGCGGTTCTGCGTCCAATGGCAGCTTTGCGCGCCGCTTGCGCCCTGTCCATTCTCGGCGTCATGCTGGCGGGCTGCGGCACAAGCCCGAACGACACATACGATCTGGCCAGTATCCGTGCCGCCACCACGACCCAATCGGCCCAGAAGCGGCAGGTTCTGGTTGCCGATCCGACCGCGTTGAAAGTGCTCGACAGCGACATGATCGTGGTGCGCGTTTCCGGCACGGAAATGCAATATCTGGCCAAGTCGCAATGGAGCGACAAGCTGCCGCGCATGGTGCAGTCAAAACTGGTCGAGGCTTTCGAAAATACCGGTAAGCTCGGTGGCGTCGGCAAGCCGGGGCAGGGTCTGGCAATCGATTATCAATTGCTATCCGATATCAGGACGTTCGAAGTCGAGGCTGGCGGTATTCGCCGGGCCAATGTCGAGATTTCCGTCAAGCTGCTCAATGACCGCAATGGCAGTGTGATTTCCCAGAAGGTGTTTTCTGCCAGCGTTCCCGCCCGTGGCGGCGACAATCAGGCGCTCGTCAACGCGCTGTCGCAGGCTTTCGCGAAGGTCAGCGGCGATATCGTCAACTGGACGCTGACGACGATCTGATCCCTGGAGGCAACGCCGTCACATGACGGCGTTGCTGCCGACCGGAATCTGGTCGAGAATCCGCCTGAGCGTGATCAGGCCACCTTCGGCGATGCTTCGATCCCGCCCTTCGCTGAAACCAGCGCGGATATGGTGAAACACCCGGGATGAACGGGCCGGTTTGAACTCGTCTTCATCATCGATCAATACGCCCTGGTCCAGCGCGGCCTGCTTGAATGTGCCAGACAGCCATGGTTCCGGCAGTTTCAGCCAGAAATACGGCAGGTGTGGATGCGAGCGGAATTCGTAGCCTTCGAACAACTGACGGACGATCTGTTCTCGAGCCGAAAGCTCTTCCAGCACGCGCCCGCGAATATCATCCGCAGCCCCCGACAGAACCAGACGTGCCGACAGTTCCGCCAGCAGGAAGGGCAGGCCGCCGCAGACCATTTTCTGGGTGACGCGGACCCGCTGGCTCATATGGTCGGGGCAGGCGACCCAGCCGCCGCGCACTCCGGCTGCGACGGATTTCGACAGGCTGTTGAGCAGAAATGTCCGGTCTGGCGCCAGTTGGGCCAGCAGCGGAATGCCATCGCCGACCAGCGCCCCATAAATGTAATCCTCGATCAGCCAGACATTATAACGGCGGGCGATGTCTACGATCTCCAGCCGCCGTGACAGGGGCAGACAGGATAGCGTCGGGTTCTGGCCGGACGACATGATGAAGGCTGCCTTTGGGTGCTCGCGTGCGCAGACCCGTTCAAAGTCCTCCGGCATGATCCCGTCATGGTCGGAGTCCACCAACGCAATCTGGCGACCCATCAGCGAGGCACTGCGGGCAATCTGTGAATAGGTGAGGTGTTCGCAAACGATCCGGTCACCGGTGCCGCTAATGGCGGCGATCACCGCATTCACTCCGGCATGTACACCCATCTGCGGCACGATATTGGCGGCCTCCGGGCTCCAGTCGCCATTCGACAGCCAACGGCGACCTGCCTCCAGCCAATCCGGCAGCAGGGTTCGGGTGTAGCTGGCGATCTCGTCCGGTTGATCGCGGGCAATGTCGGTCATCAAACGGCCGATAATGTCAGCCTGGCCGACATCGATGGCAGCGGTGGTGTCAAAGCGCAGCTTGCCCGGCGGTGGCGACAGGGTTCGCGTGCCGCCATAGGTGAGAGTAACCGGGTCGCGGTGAATATCGGTTTCGTTCTCGGCCAGGCTTGACTGGACGTAAGTGCCGCGCCCGACTTCACCGGTCACCAGCCCACGTTCCCGCAACAATGCATAGGCTCGGGTAATTGTCCCGATTGTCACCTTCAGATCGAAGGCAAGATCCCGCTGCGGCGGCAGTTTCGCGCCGGACGACAGCCTTCCAGTTTTGATATCCGCCTCTGCCCGGTCCGCAATCCTGATATAAAGCGGTCCCTCTGCTGTAGAAAGATCGGGGAGCCAATGTGTTACCATGACAATTATCCTTATTGTCACCTTCAATAAGGTGATTGTATCTATAAATACACAGATAACAAGCGACACAATTGAAAATTACGAGATTTTAGGATCATGGTGATGGTGACAATAGATACAATTGTGTTGCGGGACACGGATGTTGCTGGCAATGCCCAGTCAAGCAATCATCACGACAGTGTTTTACGCGGTCCCGTATGGCGGTTTTTGAAACATATCGGGACGGTGAGGGCGCGGCTGAAGCGGTGGCGGGTGACGCGCCGGACACGAAAGGACCTTGCGGATCTGGATGCGTGTTTGTTGCGCGATATCGGCATATCGCGTGACGAAGCCCGACTGGAAATGCGCAAGTCTATTTACCTGCACTGGACGGCTGAGCTTTTACCGCCGCATCATCATGCGCCGATCAAGTTCCCGATGCTGTAATCAAACCGATCTTTGAGCGCGGCCATCAGAATTTATAACCGACCATCACGCCCGCCCGCGTCATGCCATCATTCGGATCGCAGAGATCGGCATTGGAAGCGTGCTCGATCTGCCCCATCACGCTCCAGGTCTTGTTGATGCGATAGCCGAGCGCTGCATATTCACGAAATAGCACGCGGCAGCCGAGATCCGGGCCGTTGCGGTGCTGCTCGTCAATGGCGCCATCATGGATGACACCGCCAAAGCCTGCTTCGATAAAGGCCTTGGAGGAGAAGATGTCGGTCGTCCAACTGAATCCCGCATAGATCTGATTGTTGAGGCTGTCGCCACCGATTTCTCCGCCGACATGCACCCTTGGTCGAGCAAGGCTGTCGAGGAAACCGGAGGCGGAATCGCGGGAGAATGGGTCGAACAACATCGTGACTTCACCGGCGCCACCATGTTCATGGCCCTGGATTGAGGTGACGGCCCCGAAACGCAATTCGTCGAAAATAGTGTCGTCAGCAAATGCGGATTGGTTGGTAATGGTAAACAGTAAAAGGCCAGCCAAGGCTAATGCTCTTATCGAAGACAGCGCAATCATTGTTATTCAAATTCCTCGCTCGAATCCCGATGATTCGCCGAGGTTTAATTTGCCAATTTTTTCAAGCAAACGCAGTGTCAAAATCGCCACGCTGGGCATTTATCGCCGCGTGGCCGAGGCGCTGTCGCGCGGTTCAGCGTTTCATCGAAACATTAACGGCAGGCTGACGATCCGTTTGCCCAGCGCTTGACGTCGGCAGAAATACGGCCGGACAGGGGCTCGTTCATGACAGGGCCGAAGGCCTGAAGCCTGGCGGGCGTGCCTTGCGCCATGACCACCAGCAGGGGACGGATGTCGCCGCTGCCCTTGCGCACCAAGAGAATGCGCGGCTGGCCTGAATAGGAGGTCAACTCGGCATCCATGCGATAGGCTTTGAAAGCCGGATCTCCGGACTTGAACCAACAGGATGAGGCGCTGACCATCACCCGCTCCATCACGTCAAGGGCGCTTTGTGGCTTCACGGCAGCAGGCGGTGTCGGCTTGCAAGCACCCAGCATGGCGAGACCCGCAAGGGCGATCATAAAAAGTGGCTTGCGCATGAGTGAATCCGAGTCCGATTTGTAATTCAGGTCAACAACCGGTCTCAGGCTGCGGCGACGACGTCGAGAGCGGACGCAAACAGACCACGCCCATCATTGCCGCCATGGGCGGCTTCGATCAGGTTTTCCGGATGCGGCATCATGCCCAGCACATTGCCCTTGGCGTTGATAACACCGGCAATATTGTTGAGCGAGCCGTTCGGGTTGGTGCCTTCAGCATAGCGAAACACCACCTGGCCATTGCCTTCGATGGATTGCAGCGTCTCGGCATCGGCAAAATAATTGCCGTCGTGATGGGCGACCGGGCAACGGATGATCTGCCCTGCGGCATAAGCGCGGGAAAAATCCGTATCGTCATTGACGACTTCCAGCTTCACTTCGCGGCAGACAAATTTCAACGATGCATTGCGCATCAATGCGCCTGGCAGCATGCCTGCTTCCAGCAGAATCTGGAAACCGTTGCAGACGCCGAGAACCTTGACACCCTGATCCGCCTTGGCCTTGATGGCCTGCATGACGGGCATGCGCGCCGCAATGGCACCGCAACGCAGATAGTCGCCATAGGAAAAGCCGCCGGGAATGACGATGAGGTCGACATCAGGAATTTCGGTTTCCGTCTGCCAGATGGTGACGGGTGGGGTGCCGGAAATCTTGGTCAGAGCCGCGATCATATCGCGGTCACGGTTCAGGCCGGGCAGTTGAACAACGGCGGATTTCATGGCGTCGGCTCCCACTTGACTGTCTGTTCCAGACGCTGCCGGGTTGATGTTTCAATCAGGCGGCCTCTGGATCTTCTGTGATGTCATTTGCCTTGGAAAGATCGGCTTCCGTTCTTCCCAAGGCAAATTCTAAAGCATCATGCGTCTTATTAACCGCATTCCGGCTTTGTCGTCCCCGTCACCGGGAGCAGTTCGCTCAATCGATCGAGATCGCGTAATTTTCGATCACGGTATTGGCCAGCAGCTTTTCGCACATGGCTTTCAATTCTGCTTCTGCCGCAGACTTGTCGGCTGTATCGAGCGACAGGTCGAAAACCTTGCCCTGGCGGACATGGTTGACGCCACCGAAGCCCAGCGCCCCGAGCGCTCCTTCGATAGCCTTGCCTTGGGGGTCCAGAACGCCGTTTTTCAATGTAACGGTGACGCGAGCCTTAATCACGAGTGTGTCTCCAGAACTACTTGACCAGAACCGGGCCGGTGCCGCGAACGGGTTCGTTTTCATTGATGATGCCGAGACGGCGCGCCACTTCCTGATAGGCTTCCAGCAGCCCGCCCATATCGTGGCGGAACCGGTCCTTGTCCAGTTTCTCGTGGGTTTCGACGTCCCAAAGACGGCAGCTGTCGGGCGAAATCTCATCGGCCAACACGATGCGCATCATGTCACCTTCGTAGAGACGGCCGCATTCGATCTTGAAATCGACCAGCTGAATGCCGATGCCGAGGAAAAGCCCGGAAAGGAAGTCATTGACGCGAATGGCCAGCGCCATGATATCGTCCAGCTCAGCCGGATTGGCCCAGCCAAACGCGGTGATATGCTCTTCCGAGACGATCGGATCTTCCAGCGCGTCGGACTTATAATAGAATTCGATGATGGAGCGTGGGAGAACCACGCCTTCCTCGATGCCGAGACGCTTGGACAGGGAACCGGCGGCGACATTGCGCACGACGATTTCCAGCGGGATGATTTCCACTTCCTTGATCAGCTGCTCACGCATGTTGAGGCGGCGGATGAAGTGGGTGGGAATGCCGATCTTGTTCAGATGCGTGTAGACATATTCGCAGATGCGATTGTTCAACACGCCTTTGCCGTCGATAACATCATGCTTTTTCTTGTTGAAGGCTGTTGCATCATCCTTGAAAAACTGGATCAGCGTGCCCGGCTCAGGACCCTCATACAGGATCTTGGCCTTGCCTTCGTAAATACGGCGGCGACGGTTCATGACGGTTTGTCTCTATTGTTGGCGTCGCACAAGGGACGCTCTGTGTCACTGGTTGAGGCGGTCCATAAAGGAAAACGCGGCTTTTCACAATCCGGCTCTTGCCCCTTCCTTGTTTTTCTGGTGGCGCCCGGTTCGGGCGCATCCATACAGGCTTCTGCTCCCTACCGTTCAATCCCCAATGCAGACACTACCGACCATGGAGAATCGCGATCTGTCACAGCAGCCCAGGATATTATCTTTAGCACAGCGGTGCCGAACCACGAAATCCATGGCCAGAGAAAGCCATGGATAAGTCAGTCCTCGGCGGAAAGCTTGCTGAGAAACTGGGCAAAAACCATGGTGCCTTCGGGCCAGGGACCATGACCGGACTCGGCATTGAGATGACCTGCCTCGCCTGCATCGACGACAAGGCCTCCCCAAGCCTTTGCAATATCCTCGGCATGGTCATAGGTGCCAAACGGATCGTTGCGGCTGGCGACGATCAATGTGGGAAAAGGCAGGGGCGTACGGGGATAGGGACCGAACGTCATCAGGTGTCGGGGCCGAATTGCTGAATTGGCCACGTCCGGCGGCGCCACCAGAAAGGCGCCAGCCACCTTGCGCTGAAAATGCGGCACGGCATGCACGATCGTCGGCACACCCAGCGAGTGGCCCACCAGCACGACTGGTTTTTCGGCGCGGTTGACCTCTTCAACCAGCCGCTTCACCCAATCCTCCCGGACAGGCTTTGCCCATTCGGCCTGCTCAACGCGACGGGCGGTGGACAATTTGCCCTCCCAACGGCTTTGCCAATGGTCCGGCCCGGAATTGGTATAGCCGGGGACGATCAAAATTTCTGCTTGCGATGCCTTCATGCCGCTTATCTGCGATCCGTAGCGCCTTGCGTCAAGAGTGTGAGCGCGGCAACGACAAAAGAAAATGGTTTGTCTTGCCTACCAATATTGACGCCAACCCGCTGAGGGGATTACCTTGCCCAGCATATTCTGGGAGGAATTCATGTCAATATTTGCTTTGCGGAGTGCCGTGGTTACGGCTCTGCTGTTTCCGTCATTGATGTATGCATCTGGCGCCTATGCCGCCGGCACATGCGGCGATATCCGCAACACCGGCGGGCACCCGCCCGAATTGACCATAGCTGAGGCAAAATCCGTTCCCGGCAATGCCGAGATGCCGCGCAGCCATTGCCTGGTCCAGGGGGAGTTGTCGGCTCACCAGGGCATTGACGGTAGAGCCTATGCCATCCACTTCGAAATGCGGCTCCCGGACGATTGGAATGGCCGTTTCGTCCATCAGTTCAACGGAGGCAATGACGGCAAGGTCCTGGCCGCCACCGGCCCGTTGCTTGGCGGCAACAAGGCGGACAATGCGCTCAGCCGTGGCTATGCGGTGGTCTCCAGCGATGCTGGTCATGACGAGGCGGCGTTTTCCGATAAGGGGCTTGCCGGTTCAGCTGCCTTTGGCTTCGACCCGGTCGCCCGCCAGGATTATGGTTATGGTGCCGTCGCCAAGCTCAACCCATTGGCCATGCGGCTGGTGGAACAGTATTATGGACAAAAGATCGCCTTTCGCTACGGCATCGGTGGCTCGAATGGTGGCCGCCACGCGCTGATGGCCGCCACGCGACTGCCGGAGCAATTCGATGGTCTGCTGGTTGGTTATCCCGGCTTCAATCTGCCGAAGGCTGCCCTTCAGCATGCCTGGGACGTGCAGGCCTGGGCCAAGGTCGATCAGGATATCGCCAAAGCCTTTTCTCCCGCCGATATGGCGGTTCTGGCCAAGGGCATCCTTTCCGCCTGTGATGCCTTGGACGGTCGGGTCGATGGCGTTGTCGGCAATGCGGATGCCTGCCAGAGCCGTTTCAATATCAAGACCCTGGCCTGCAAGACTGAGAAGCAGCCTGATTGCCTTAGCCAGGACCAGATCACCGCCCTTCGCACCAGTCACGCAGGCCCGAGAAACAGCAAGGGCCATGCGCTGTACAGCAATTGGGATTGGGACCCGGGCATGGGGTCGGCCAATTGGCGTCTTTGGAAATTGCAAAGCCCTGTTGCAGCCTGGGGCGGCAAACCAATCATTGCTGTGATGGGCGCGGGTTCGCTGGCTCAGATCTTCACCACGCCGCCCGTGCCGGTCAACGGAACGCCGGAGGACCTGCAAAAGTTTTTGCTCGGCTTCGATTTCGACCGGGATGCGCCGAAGATTTTTGCAAAATCAGGACCGTTCACGGAATCTGCCGCAGATTTCATGATTCCGCCTGATAGCGCCAATCCGCGTTTGAAGGCATTTAAAGATGCGGGCCATAAGATGATTGTTTTTCATGGCAATGCCGATCCGGTATTTTCAGTGCTCGATACGGTCAAATGGTATCGCAAACTCGACAGCAATAATGGTCGCAAGGCGGGGGATTTCGTCAAATTCTACCGTATTCCTGGCATGCCACATGGGGCGGGTGGCCCCTCATATGACGATTTTGATTTCTTCACACCGCTTGTCGCCTGGGTAGAAAAGGGCGCGGCACCCGGTCCGGTATCCGCAGGGATCACCAAGGACAACAAGGATGGCGCAGCACTGACGCCGGGGCGCTATCTTTACTGCCCCTATCCCCTGGTTGCGCATTACGATAAAGCCGCTGCTGGCTCGGATTCCATCCACTTCAAATGCCGCTAAGACAAATGAGCAGCATCTGATCGGGGAGCCAGTTTCCCCTTTTCGGGCCGGTGGCGGTTTTGTTATGAAGGCATCGCGCATTTTCACATGCGCGATGCCTTCATGCTTTTAAATCATGCCGTCGCCCATTCTTGTCGAGATTTTACGTGACTTGCATTGCACATATGAGTAGATTTTCATGGTCTGTCTTATGTTGTTTGTTGCAAAAAACAATCAGTAGATGATATATTTTAAAATAAACTAATAGATAGAATCTTCGATCCGTAAACCAGTTTGTTTTTGTAGTTGTATTTCCGATTTTTAGGTTGATTTTTGTCTGTGCCGGAGAAATTGGCTCGAATATCATTTGCCAATGGATTTTTAGTGAGCGACAGGCGATAATTGTAAATATTATTTAAGGCCGACGGGTGCAGAAATACTTCTTCTCCGCAGGGGTGGGGCGTGACAAGGCAACCGTTTTTTGGGTTAACATCTCTTGGTTTTACTCTTCAACATTCCAACGCTGATGATCTGCCTACTGGTCGGATGGACCTTGAATTCTGTCCTGATGAGCATCAGCTGGTTTTTCGACCGTAAATCCAACCAGTTGGGTCTATGGAGTATCGGTTTTTGGTGTGTTTCAATCGGTACATGCTTGCAGGCTTTGCGCGGTATCGTTCCTGAATCTCTTGGTATCGGCGCTGGTGGAGCACTGGTGCTTCTTGGATCCGGATTGGTGTGGGTTGGGTTTCGGATCTTCGATGGATTTTCCCGTTCCCGTTGGTTTGTGGTCGCAATAACTGCGATTTGGCTCCTCTGCTATTTTGGAGTGAATGTTTTTTCCGCCAATCCGGACTACAGAATTGTCCTCTACACGATTTTGACCGTTATGCAGATCGGCGCTTTAGCCGCCTCGATTTGGTCCGGTTGGAAGAGCGACCGTTTTCCAGTCCGCCTGGTCATTATCTTCATGCTACTGTCCTATGGCTTTGTCATGTTGCTGCGCATTCCTCTGGTGATGATCTGGCCGGTCACAGAGATTGGCGGTGTTGCCCAAACACCATGGGTGCCGGTCGTTACCTTTATTTTATACGTCAACAGCCTTGGGCTGGGGATCGGCATTTTTGCGCTCAGCAGCCATCGAAGCCTCATGCAGTATAAGCATGCCTCCGAGATCGACATGCTGACCGGCGTTCTCAATCGCCGCGCTTTCTATGAGCGCGCCCAGTCACGAATGCTCAAGAGTGCTGGTGTGCTGGCGCTGATCGATCTTGATCATTTCAAATGTATCAATGATGCGCATGGACATGCAGGAGGGGACGCAGCCTTGTGCGCCTTCGGGAAAACGATGATCGAGCAACTCGATGCGAACATGGTGTTTGGCCGGCTCGGCGGAGAAGAATTTGCTTTGTTCATGCCGCAAATGACGGGTGATGAAGCGCTGGCCTTTTGCGATGGGCTGCGGCAATCCGTTGCCCGGCTCACCACACCGTGGCGTGACGCGACGATCACCATGACCATCAGTATCGGCATGCATGAGGTGGCCAAAGCCGGCGCGGATCTTGACGCGGTGTCTCTTCGGGCGGATGCAGCACTTTACCGGGCTAAGGACCAGGGACGGAATCGTTGTATTTTGAGCCCTGCGGAGGACGTCGTGGTGCAGAAACCGGAGGAGGGGATGGCGGCCGTCATCGCGCTAATCGGTGCTAAACCAGCGGCGGTACCTGAACTATCGTAATGTTTGAAAAGTGCTGGTAATGGGAATGCCAAGCGCCATCTTGGAGGGCGCTTGGCAAATTCTTGTTAATCAGAGGTCCGATGTGTCAACCGGATCTGAAAATCTGAGTTATGCGTTGGACGCAGCCTGGGCTTCGGTATCGATTTCGCTCGCACGGCGATAGGCGTCACGATCGGTCATCCGGGCGATGTAATCGGTAAAGACCGGACGTGATGGCACGCTGTTGACTCTCAGTGAGAACGACAGATGCGATGCGAGATAGAGATCGGCAGCGCTAAAGCTTTCGCCAGCGATATACGGGCTTGCGGAAATTGCAGAAGCAACCACATCCATCATGGTATCGATACTGCCGTAGCCAACCATGCCACGGCGCTCATCGGGGACGGCGAAGCCACAAGCCTGACCGATGACGGCGGCTTCCACCGGACCGGCAGTGAAGAACAGCCAGCGATAATAGCTGCCGCGGTTGCCAAGATCTGGGGCAAGGCCCGCTTCAGGAAAGGCATCGGCCAGATAGGCCAGAATGGCTGGCGTTTCCGTCACCACCGTTTTGCCGTGGCGGATAGCCGGAACCTTGCCCAGCGGGTTGATGGTGGTGTAGTCAGCCGCCTTCATCGCGGGACCATAGGCGACCAATTCGGTCTGATAGGGTTGGCCGATCTCCTCCAGCATCCAGCGAACGATGCGCCCTCTGGACATAGGATTGGTGTATAAAACGACTTGCTCGGTCATGGTGCTCTCTTCCCCAAAAATGCATAGAATACGATGGTTTGACGATGCGCACGCATCATCGCCTGACATTACAGCGCCGTGCGTTTTATAAAACGCACGGCGCTGTAATACTTTAATTCCGCTGCATAATTTTCTCGTTAAATCGATTCCGATTTAAGGAATTATGCAGCAGTCGGATGGCCATTTTCATTGGCTCTCCCAATAAAGCGAAAACCCGGCGCGATGGCCGGGTTTTGCAAAACGTGAGATGTCTCAGGCAGCCATTGCAGCCCGAAGATTTTCATCAACCTTGTCGAGGAAGGCGGTGGTTGACAGCCACGGCTGGTCGGGACCGATCAGCAGCGCCAGATCCTTGGTCATGTAGCCGGCTTCAACCGTGTCCACGCAGACCTTTTCAAGGGTGAGGGCGAACTTGGCCAGATCGGCATTGTCGTCCAGCTTGGCGCGGTGCGCGAGGCCACGGGTCCAGGCAAAGATCGAGGCGATGGAATTGGTCGAGGTTTCCTGGCCCTTCTGATGCTGGCGATAGTGACGGGTCACGGTGCCGTGGGCGGCTTCGGCTTCTACCGTGCGCCCATCCGGAGACAGCAGAACCGAGGTCATCAGGCCGAGCGAGCCGAAGCCCTGGGCAACCGTGTCCGACTGGACGTCGCCGTCATAGTTCTTGCAGGCCCAGATATAGCCGCCGGACCATTTCAGCGCAGAGGCAACCATGTCGTCGATCAGGCGATGCTCGTAGGTAATGCCAGCGGCGTCGAACTGGGCCTTGAATTCGGCCTGATAGACTTCCTCGAAAATATCCTTGAAGCGGCCGTCATAGGCCTTCAAAATGGTGTTCTTGGTGGACAGGTAGACTGGCCATTTGCGCATCAGGCCGTAGTTCATCGAAGCGCGGGCGAAATCGCGAATCGAATCATCCAGGTTGTACATGGCCATGGCCACACCGGCGGACGGTGCATCGAACACGTCCTTCTCGATGACCTGGCCGTCTTCGCCGACGAACTTGATGGTCAGCTTGCCCTTGCCGGGGAATTTGAAATCGGTTGCCTTATACTGGTCGCCGAAGGCATGGCGACCGACGACGATCGGCTGGGTCCAGCCGGGGACGAGACGGGGTACGTTCTTGCAGATGATCGGCTCGCGGAAAATAACGCCGCCGAGGATGTTGCGGATCGTGCCGTTCGGGCTTTTCCACATTTCCTTCAGGTTGAATTCCTTCACGCGGGCTTCGTCTGGTGTGATGGTGGCGCATTTGATGCCGACGCCGTGCTTTTTGATCGCGTGGGCGGAATCGATCGTCACCTGGTCATTGGTTGCATCGCGGTTTTCTACCGAGAGGTCGTAGTATTCAATCTCGAGATCGAGATAGGGAAGGATCAGCTTTTCCTTGATGAACTGCCAGATGATACGGGTCATTTCATCGCCGTCGAGATCGACGACCGGGTTGGCAACCTTGATCTTTTGCATAAGTCTTCCTCATCGATAGGGCGGCTTTAATTCGACCGCGTCTCTGTCCATATGACCGGAGTTGCCTATAGCATTCTCGCAAGCCAAGGCAAACAGGAAGCCGCGTGTGGACTTCATTTTAGCTTGAGCGCGCTTTGCCTTCCGCCTCTTGCATTTTGGGCTGTTTATGCCCATGCAGACGTAAATTTGCAGGGTTGAATGAATTATTGCAGGAAAGGCGCCATGGCAGGCACGAACAGCGAGCGCGAGCTTATCGCCGAGGGACCAGCGATTATTCTGGTGGAACCGCAATTGGGCGAGAATATCGGCATGGTGGCCCGTGCCATGGCGAATTTCGGGCTGGCGGAGCTGCGTCTGGTCAATCCGCGTGATGGCTGGCCCTCGGAAAAAGCCCGGTCCGCCGCATCCAAGGCCGATCATGTCATTGATGGCGCCAAGCTTTACGATACGCTCGAGGAAGCACTGGCCGATCTGAATTTCGTCTATGCGACCACGGCGCGCCAACGGGACAATTTCAAGCCCGTGGCCTCGCCGGTGACGGCGGCCTCAACTTTGCGAACTCGGTTTCTGGCTGGTGAAAAAACCGGAATTCTTTTTGGGCGTGAAAAATCCGGTCTGAAGAATGAGGATGTGGCTCTGGCCGATGAAATCGTCACCTTTCCGGTCAATCCCGCTTTCGCGTCGCTGAACATCGCTCAGGCTGTGCTGCTGATGTCTTATGAGTGGATGAAATCCACCATGGAGGACGTTACCCAGACGCCGTTTCAGGGTGTCGATCAGATGCCTGCCAGCAAGGAGGAAGTTATCGGCCTGTTCGAGCATATGGAGGATGCGCTCGATGCCAGGGGATATTTCCGCCCGATCCATAAAAAAGCACGAATGATCGACAATCTGCGCGCCGTGCTGACGCGACGTGGTTTCACTTCACCGGAAATCAATGTCATGCGTGGCGTGGTCTCGTCACTCGACCGCTTCTCCCGCCGCAATCCGCGCGGCGCTGGAGCGCCTCTGGAGGGCGATGCAGTGGACGGTATTGAGAGGGACGAAGCTGATGGTAGCGGGCATGAACGAGACCAGGACTAAATTAAAACCGATTCTGGTCTTTGATTCCGGTATTGGCGGCTTGACCGTTTTGCGTGAAGCCCGGGTGCTGATGCCGGAGCGCGGCTTTATCTATATCGCCGACGACGCCGGTTTCCCCTATGGCAACTGGGAGGAGGAGCCGCTCAAAGCGCGGATCGTCTCGTTGTTTGCCAATCTTCTGGCACAGTATGATCCTGAAGCGGTGATCGTTGCCTGTAGCACGGCCTTCACGCTGGCTGGTGCCGCGCTGCGCGAAGCCTTTCCCGGCATGCGCTTCATCGGCACCGTACCGGCCATCAAGCCTGCTGCCGAGCGCAGCCGGTCCGGCCTGATTTCCGTGCTGGCAACCCCTGGCACCGTCAAGCGCGCCTATACCCGCGATCTGATTCAGTCCTTTGCCAGCCAGTGCGAGGTTAACCTCGTCGGGTCTCAACATCTGGCCCGGCTGGCCGAAGCCTATATTCGCGGTGAACCGATAGAAGACGCGGTGCTGAAGGCGGAGATCGCGCCGTGTTTCATCGAAAAACAAGGTGCGAAGACTGATATTGTCGTGCTCGCCTGTACCCATTATCCGTTTCTTGCCAATGTCTTCCGCAAGCTGGCTCCCTGGCCGGTGGATTGGCTTGACCCCGCGGAAGCCATTGCTCGCCAGGCGCGGCGTCTGGTGCCTGATGTGGGCGAGGGCGCGCATTCGGACGATTACGATTTCGCGGTCTTTACGTCAGGCCAGCCGGTCTTTTCCACCCACCGGCTGATGCAGGGTTTTGGTTTGCGCGTGGCAGCAGGCTGACGTTTATTACGGAAATAGCCAGAAGATAAATTATCGCGTTCGCGCGTGTAGGCTCTCGGTGAGTTGTTCGACCAGGCAGGCAAGCTGTCGCAGACATTCGTCCCAGGCCAATTGGACCCCTTCCTGCGATACAGTGTCTGGTATGCCGGACTGAACGAGTGTCAGTGCCGTTCCCTTTACTGTCGGTTTCAGCTGGATAATGGTCTCGACTCGCGCAGTCCAGAATGGGTCATCCATTCTTTCCGTGTAGCGAATACGCTCGTTGAGAACCAATTCGTTGAACTCTCCGATCATCACATAACTTAAATCTGACGCGGTGCTGATAAAGCGTATCCTGTAACCGCCACCCTCGCGTCCATCGAAATGAAGCGGTTGGCAGGTAAAGTCCTTCCTCTGCATCCATTGCACGACGGACTGCTCGTCAAGAAACGCTTTATAGACGCGACTGATCGGAGCCTGGATGAGTTTATCAACGCGAATGGAAAATGCCATTCCGAGACCTTTCGCGCCCAAAGGGCTATAGGTGTTCGTAAAAACAGTAGATATTCAAGGTTGTTTCATCATTTTAGAAGTGGATGCACTTTAAACCGCAGCCGTCCTGTATTGAGGCGATCTTTATAGGACGCCATGCGGGGGTCAACTATCTAAAGATTTCAAACTATATTTTTTTGTTATTTCGGTTCGCGCGAAATGTGATGCCGGGACTAAGTCGCTAAAGTAGAATTGGTTGGAAGTGGATTTTAATTCTCCAGATAAAAACTATTGAGCATTCAACGTGTTATTGTGGATTTGATAAAATCGGACCTGCTTGAAGAACACCATTATCTGGGGAATACACAACCCTACAATAATACGGGAAGCGCCGTGGCATGGTGGGGAAAACACCAAAAATGCGTCATCGGTTTCAAATAATCATAGTCAACATGGTCTTTACGGGGCTCGTCCAGCGGTTGTTTTTCTTGATAAATGTCAGTTGTTCACGGCAAACCCTGTGTGTATCTCTTCGGAGATTGGCTTTTGATGGCGACTTCGATTTTTGTCCGGTTCAATCAGCACCTTATATCAAGGTTGCTCATGCTCGCGCACTCTTGCCTTGCAGATGGTACAAAATCCCTCAACCCCCTGAGGCGTCGAGATTTTCAGGCCTCGATATCCTCTGTCTTCTCGCATGATCTGCCTTTTTCAGCAAAACTTACGGTCGCGTATTCCCGACCACCTTCCATCCATCGAAATTGTTGCGAGCCATTTGGAATGCGGCAACGACTTGTGCTACAGATTTTATCCCGCCGCCATCCATGCGGCTCCTAAGAGATTTGAAACAGCTTGTTTGCCGAAATCGTCATTGTTGTCCTGCTCACCATCTTGAACGGCGTATTGGCAATGTCCGAACTGGCGGTCGTCTCCGCCCGTCCGGCGCGTCTGAGAGTTCTGGCCGAAGCCGGTCATCGCGGTTCTGCCGTTGCCATCCGGTTGGCCGAAAATCCCGGTCGGTTTTTGTCGACCGTGCAGATCGGTATTACCCTTGTCGGCGTTCTGTCCGGCGCGTTTTCAGGAGCGACCCTGGGGGCTCGATTGACCCAGTGGCTTTTGTTGCAAGGGATGTCAGAGGCCCTGGCCAGCACGCTCGGCGTCGGCTGCGTCGTGGTTGGTATCACCTACCTGTCGCTGATTGTCGGTGAGCTGGTCCCCAAGCAGATCGCGCTGAGAAACCCTGAAATGGTCGCCTCGCGTATGGCAGGCGCCATGTTGATCCTGTCCAAGGTTTCGCTGCCGCTGGTCTGGCTGCTGGATGGCTCGGGGCGGGCTGTCCTGTCGCTGCTCGGCCAGAAGGGTGCCTCCTCTGGCACCGTGACCGATGAGGAAATCAAGACGGTTCTGGCCGAAGCACAAAGTGCTGGCGTCATCGAATCGGAAGAATCACAGATGATTTCAGGCGTCATGCGCCTGGCGGATCGCACGGCGCGTGGCCTGATGACACCGCGCCGCGATGTCGAACTGATCAGCGTCGATGACACGATTGAGGAAATTCGCGAGACATTGCGTAAAAGCCAGCATTCCCGGCTGCCGGTGCGCAACGGCAATTCCGACGAAATCGTCGGGGTCATGCTGGTGAAAAACTTTTACGATGCCTTGGCCAATGGCGGCACGGTCGACATTCGCTCGATTATCAGCGATGTGCCAATCGTATCCGATCTGGCCGGTGCCATCGATATCATCCAGTCGATCCGCAAGACGGTTCTGCATATGGTGCTGGTCTATGACGAATACGGCCATTTCGAAGGTATTATCACCTCAGGCGATATTCTGGAGGCGATTACCGGTGCCTATCAGGAGGAGGGCGAGGAAGAGCCGGCTCTGCTGATGCGTGAAGACGGTTCCTATCTGGTGGCCGGTTGGACACCGATCGACGAGTTCATCGAGCATATCCGTGTGCCCGTGGATGACGATCCGGATTTTACCACCGTCGCAGGCTATGTGCTGGATGAGTTGAAACGTATTCCGGCGCTAGGCGAAAGCTTCGTCAAGAATGGCTGGAAATTCGAAGTCGTCGATCTGGATGGGCGGCGCATTGACAAGCTGCTGGTCTCGCCGGTCCTGGCAGACGATCCGGATTGATTTCATCCGCGATTGCCTGTGGGTTTCAACGAGAAGACACAGGCATCTTCTTTTACTTTCTGTTAGGAAACACGGATTGAACAACGTGGCTGCATCCTGCTCCAGGAATGCGCCACCATTCCATCATGAGGGTTTATAAAGGTGCAGGTCGGGATCGATATGGGAACAGTGGCGGGTGGCCAACCTGCCAGGCTCGATATCGAGGAGCTGCTGGCAACCCGTCTTCTTGTGCAGGGCAATTCCGGTTCCGGCAAATCGCATCTTCTGCGGCGTCTGCTGGAGCAATCCGCCCAATGGGTGCAGCAGGTGATCATCGATCCCGAAGGGGATTTCGTGACGCTCTCGGAAAAATACGGCCATCTGGTCGTAGACGGGGAGCGCAGCGATGCCGAATTGATCGGCATTGCCAACCGCATCCGCCAGCATCGCGTTTCCTGCGTGCTGACGCTGGAAGGGTTGGATATCGAGCAGCAGATGCGTGCAGCCGGTGTATTTCTGAACGGCCTGTTTGATGCCGAGCGCGAGTATTGGTATCCGGTGCTGGTCGTAGTCGATGAGGCGCAGATGTTTGCCCCCTCGGTCGGCGGCGATGTCTCGGAAGACGCCCGCAAACTGTCGCTGGGCGCCATGACCAATCTGATGTGCCGTGGCCGAAAGCGTGGCTTGGCAGGTGTGATCGCTACGCAGCGTTTGGCAAAGCTTGCCAAGAATGTCGCAGCTGAAGCCTCCAACTTCCTGATGGGCCGCACCTTTCTCGATATCGATATGGCGCGTGCCGCCGATCTTCTCGGTATGGATCGCCGCCAGGCGGAAATGTTCCGCGACCTGAAGCGCGGCAACTTCGTCGCCCTTGGCCCGGCGTTGTCGCGCCGTCCTTTGCCCATCGTGATCGGCGATGTGGAGACCTCGGCGCGTTCCTCCAGTCCGAAGCTGATGCCCTTGCCAGATGCGCCGCAGGACGTGGAAGATCTGATCTTCACGCCGGATCCCGAAGAGTTTACCCGCCCGCTCGTTCGCCGTGCGCCGCCGGCCCCGCGTCCGACCACCGATATTCTGGCCGAACTGGCCCGTGCAACGCCGGTGAATGTCGAGGATGTCGCTCCACAGAGATCGTCACAGCCGGAAATCACCGCCGAGGAACGCGAGGAGCGGATGGCGGCGGTGCTGGCAGAAATTCTCGATGATCCACAGGCGGCCTATCGCACCGATTCCGTTCTCTATCAGGAATTTCTGGTTCGAGCCCGTATGCGCCGGGTCGGCGGTCCACCGATGGCGATGGGTGAGTTTCGCCGCCGCGTCGCGGTGGCGCGGGCCGATGTCGATGACGAAACGGCGTCTTCTGACCGCTGGCAGGAGGCGCTGTCTTTATCAACGCGGGTTTCGGATGACCTGCAGGGCGTTTTCCTGCTGATTGCCAAGGCGGCCATCCGGTCCGAGCCTTGCCCTTCCGATTTGCGGATCGCCCGAGCCTATGGCACCCATTCCGCCCGCCGTGCCCGTCGGTTGCTTGGCTATTTCGAGGAGCAGGGCATGGTCGTGGTGCATACGGATTTTTCCGGAAAGCGCATCGTTGCCTTCCCCGATCTGGAATCAGAAACCAAGCCGGGTGATCCGAATGCAGCCGATATGCCGGATAGCCGCACTGCTGCGGAATAGAGTTTAGCCACGGTTTTAAACCTGGAGCCTTGCTGACTGGCCAAGTTGTGCCGCAATGGCTGCCCATGATGGTTTGATGACCAAGTTTCCCCTAGCCCTCCGACGGAGGCATGTCCTGAGCCTTGCTTCTTTGAGTTTCCTGGGTCTCGCGACATCAGGGCAAGCCGCATCCCTGGCGCCCGGTGAAGTGCCGCTCTGGCCGGGCCGAGCGCCGGGCGGTGGGGGGCCTCGGCTTGGCAGGCGGACCATTCACAAGGCAGCATTGCTGCGGATCGCCACGCCAACCCTGCGGATGGTCCGTCCGCAAACTCCAAATGGTACAGCCGTGCTGATTGCACCCGGCGGCGGCTATCATTTCGTTGAGGAGCGTAAGGAGGGCGAAGCCGCCGCGCAGTGGCTGGCCGCCCGTGGCGTTACCGCCTTCATTCTCACCTACCGTCTTCCGGGCGAAGGCTGGTTCGTCGGCCCGCGTGCGCCATTGCAGGATGCCCAGCGGGCCTTGCGGCTGATCCGGGCGCAGGGTGATGTGCTTGGCCTCGACCCTCAGAAAATTGGCAGTATGGGATTTTCCGCCGGTGGGCATTTGATGGGCATGCTATCGACCCGCTTTGCCGAGCCGATCTATTCCTCGGTGGATAATGCCGATACGCTGTCGGCAAGGCCGGATTTCACCCTGCTGGCCTATCCGGTCATCACCCTGAAGGCTCCCTATAATCATACATGGACCCGGGTTGAGATGGTCGGCAAACATCCAAGCGATGCCGATGTTGCGGCCTGGTCGGTGGAAACCCATGTCAACTCCACTTGCCCGCCGGTCTTTCTGGCCCATGCCAAGGACGATCCGGTTGCCAATATTGAACACTCCAGGCTGATGCAGGCGGCTTGCCGCAAGGCTGGTGTTTCCGCCGATCTGGTCGAACTTGAGCAGGGCGGTCACGGCTTTGCCATGGGCGAAGGGAGCATGAGGAAAACGCCCAGGCCGCCGGTGCTCTGGACACCGGCGCTTGAGGCATGGATGCGGGGCCGCAATCTGGTTTGATCAGCATCGTACCGAAAAGTGGAACCCGGTTTTCGGGTAATACGATGCGAAAAGAAGATCATCGTACCGAAAAGTGGAACCCGGTTTTCGGCACGACGCGATAGCGCGTCAGTCGGCCCGTTCTTCCCAGACCTTTGCCAGTTCCACAATTGTTTTCACGGCGACTTCCATGTCCTGAACGCTTATCCACTCGAGTGGCGAGTGGTAAGCATGGCCACCGGTATAGATATTGGGGCAGGGCAGGCCCATGAAGGACAGGCGCGAGCCATCGGTTCCGCCGCGAATGCTGTGCAGCACGGGGGTGAGGCCAACGCGGCGCACCGCTTCTTCGAGATTGTCCATCACCATCGGAACTTGGTCGAGCACCACTTTCATATTGCGATATTGCTGCTTGACCTCGAATCTGTAGGTCGATCCGGGATAGTCGCGCATCACATCGTGGGTGATCTCTTCCAGGAGCGCTTCTTTCTGCTCCAAGCCTTCATCCACAAAATCGCGGATGATGAATTTCAGGTGCGCTTCATCCATGGAGCCGCTGATGTCGGTGGGGTGAATGAAGCCCTGGCGGCCCTCGGTGGTTTCGGGGGTCTGGTCCTTCGGCAGCCGGCCAATGATGGCGCTGGCGATCTTGATGGCGTTTTCCATCCGGCCTTTGGCCGTGCCGGGATGGATCGCAACGCCGGTTATGGTGATATCCACGCCGTCCGCCGAAAATGTCTCGTTCTCGATCTCGCCGATCGTGCTGCCATCCATGGTGTAGCCAAAGGCTGCGCCCAGCTTTTTAAGATCCACCTTGTCGGCACCTCGGCCAATCTCTTCATCAGTGGTGAAGAGGATCTTGATGGCGCCATGCCGGATGTGCGGATTGTCGATCAGGAACTGCGCCGCCGTCATGATTTCGGCAATACCCGCCTTGTCGTCGGCACCCAGCAGCGTGGTGCCGTCGGTGGTGACAATGTCATGGCCGATTTGCGTGGCGAGCTGCGGATTGTCGCTGACCCGGATGATCTGATTGGCGTCGCCGGACAGAACGATATCTCCGCCCTGATAGTTTTTCAGCAGCTGCGGCTTCACATTCGTGCCGGTGAAATCCGGTGCCGTATCCATATGCGAGCAGAAGCAGATCACCGGAACCGGCTTGTCGACATTGGCGGGAATGGTCGCATAGACATTGCCGTGCTCATCCAGATGGGCGTCGGAAAGGCCCATGGCCAGCAATTCACTCACCAGCACATGGCCGAGGTTTTTCTGTTTTTCCGTGGAAGGCTGGCTGGTTGATTCGGGGTCTGACTGGGTGTCGATGACGACATAGCGCAGGAAACGGTCGAGAATTGTATCGGGCATGCGGGCGGTCCATCACGGTTTGTGGCTATGGTTGGTGGCCACGGGTTTGGGGCGGGGTCGGGCTTTGCCCATCCGCAGGATATGCGATGCCGACCTGCGGCACCTGCAATTTTACAGTATTCAATTTGCGACATTATTGGCGCAAAAGAGATCTTGTAAATGTAAGCGTTTCACAAGACGAAGGTTTGCTCAACCCATTTGTAACGTCTCCGCATTTTTATCTTTCACCATTGGCAACGGCCAATACTCAAGCAAACACTGTCAGAAATGACCCTGTCGACGGACGGTTCCGTGACATGACATCCGTCTCTTTATTGTCGCGCAAGACTAAGAGAGCGTCATGATATTTGCTTTTTCATATGCATCCTAAGAGAGTATTTTGATTTAATGTTGCGGCGCAGAAAAATAGCTGTGCTTTGATAAGGACTCGTGGAATTGAACGGAATTTGAAAATTTCAATATTTTAAATTGTCATGACATCTATCAAATTTAGAATTCAAATAATTGTAATTTATACGTAAAATATCCTGATTTTTTGCCCATCGATAAAAAGGGATTTTGAAATAATAACGGAAAAGTGATTGATGTTTTTGCTGCGCAGCAACAGAAATCACATTTTCGTCCTCGAAATAAATTACTCTCGGTTGTGTAAGCGGGGAATGGTTAAAGGGATCGGTTTGGTCCAGCCCTGCACGATAACCAGCCGGATTGCTGTTTCAAATCCGCGTGGCTCACGACACGGATGCAATGCATCCCGGCTTCAATATCTAGCCAGCTATTTATCAGGAGGACTTTTGCAATGAGTGATTTTTTGAAGCGCCTTTCGAGTTTTCGGGAAGAAGTATTTCCAACCCATTCGGGTCTCTATCGCAAATTGGCCCGTGAAGGACAGCAGCCCCAGGCCTTGATGATTTCCTGCGCCGATAGCCGGGTCATGCCGGAAGTGATTACCCAGTCCGGCCCTGGCGAATTGTTCGTATGCCGCAACGCGGGCAATATCGTTCCACCGTTCTCGACCATGAATGGCGGTGTTTCCTCGGCCATCGAATATGCTGTCGTGGCGCTTGGCGTGCGCGACATCGTTGTTTGCGGCCATTCCGATTGCGGTGCCATGAAGGGTCTGTGCAATCACGAACTGCTGGCGCCAATGCCCAATGTAGCCGCCTGGTTGCGCCATAGCCACGCTGCTTATTCCATCGTCTGCGAGGCCTATCCTGATGATCTGCCGCACAAGGACAAGGTGCGGGCTGTAGCGATGGAAAATGTGGTCATTCAAATCGATCACCTGAAGACCCACCCTTCGGTCGCCGCCAAACTCGCCACCAATGACATTAACCTGCATGGCTGGTTCTTCGACATCGAGACCGGCGAGGTGCAGGTCTACGATGGCGCGGAGAAACGCTTCCTGGTGATCGAAGGTGAAAAGCCGCTGCCGGTTGCGGTTTCCGGGCGTGCCACGCCGCATATCATGGCCGATCCTTTCGTAGCGGTTGCGGCGGAGTGAGGCGATGGAAAAAACCAGTTCAGCTCTGACACGGGACATTGCCTCGTCCATCGTCGTCTTTCTCGTCGCCATTCCGCTTTGCCTCGGCATTGCCATCGCATCCGGCGTACCGGTGGCGATGGGCCTCGTCTCCGGCATTGTCGGCGGCATTGTTATCGGCGTGATCGCCGGTTCCCCCTTGCAGGTCTCCGGCCCGGCGGCAGGCCTTGCGGTGATCGTCTTCGGCTTCGTTGAGGAATATGGGCTTGTTCTTCTGGGGCCGGTATTGATCGTTGCCGGGTTTTTGCAGGTCCTGGCCGGCTATCTCAAGCTCGGCTCGTGGTTTCGCGCCATTTCGCCTGCCGTCGTGCATGGCATGCTGGCGGGAATCGGTATCCTGATCGTCCTTGGCCAGGTCCATGTGCTGATGGACGCCAAGCCCGCCGCCGGTGGCGTTGAAAATGTCGCCGCCATGGATGAGACCATCGGCAAGGTGATCAGCGGCGGCATGAGCAATCACAGCATAGCGCTCATTATCGGCCTGATCTCTTTGCTGGCCATGGTTGGTTGGGAAAAATTGCGGCCAGCCCGGCTGCGGCTGGTGCCGGGGGCATTGATCGGCGTAGCCGCCGGAACCTTGCTGGCGGTCGGCCTCGACCTGCCGATTGCCCGGGTTCAGGTTCCGGCCACCCTGCTGGAAGGCATTCGCCTGCCAACGATGGAAAGCTTTGCCGGGCTTGCACAGCCGGGGGTGATCGCCACCGTGCTGATCATCGCAGTGATTGCCAGCGCCGAAACCCTGCTATCGGCTGCCGCCGTTGACAGAATGCATGATGGCGAACGCACCCGTTTCAACAAGGAACTGGTGGCGCAGGGCGTCGGCAATAGCCTGTGCGGCCTGCTGGGTGCCCTGCCGGTAACCGGCGTTATCGTTCGCTCTTCTGCCAATATCCAGGCAGGCGCTGCAACGCGCCGCTCTACTATTTTCCATGGTGTCTGGATTCTGGCTCTGGTGGCGCTTTTGCCGCAATTGCTGGGCGTCGTGCCTTTGACCGCTCTCGCGGCCGTGCTTTTGGTAACCGGCTGGCGACTGGTGAGCTTGCAGCATGTGCGCCACCTGTTCGATCATCACGGCTGGGTGCCGGTCGCGGTCTGGGCCACGACGGTCAGTCTTGTCGTCGTTCAGGATCTTCTGGTGGGGGTTGCGGTCGGCCTGTTTCTCTCTATCATGGAAATCATTCCGTTCCTGCGCCGTAAACTGCATATCGACCATCATGAGAATGATGATTCGATCCAGTTGAAGCTGAATGGCGTCGGGACCTGCCGGGACGTTCCAGCATTGCTGGCCACACTGGAATCGCTTCCTGACGGAAAGAAAGTGCTGATCACGCCTGCGGGTCTGCATTATGTCGATCACACCTATGCCGAAACCCTGACGGAATGGGTGACGCGCGAAAGACGGGCAGGGCGACCGCTCGAGGTGAGCGCTTCCAGTCAGCTTGCCCCGAAAGTTGCCTCCATGGTGGATCGGCTCTGCGTCAAGCCTGCATAGGTAAAGTCACGTCGGACACAGAAAAGGGGCGGCTCATGAAGTCGCCCCTTCTTTTATATTGGCTGTTGGCTGGAGAGAAAATTACTCTTCGATAACATCCTTTTTCTCGTCCTTGCGGGTCGCCCACAGAGATCCAACAATACCAGCTGCCAGGATGGCCAGCGTGATGGTTAGCGACAGCAGCGGCGGGATCTTGGCGATACCCAGCATGTCGGCAAGAAAGATCTTCGAGCCGATGAAGATCAGAACGACCGACAACGCATATTTCAGGTAAGCGAAGCGGTGGATAAGGGCGGATAGCGCGAAGTAGAGGGCGCGCAGGCCGAGGATGGCGAAAATATTCGAGGTGTAGACGATATAGGGATCAGTGGTGATCGCAAAAATCGCCGGGATCGAATCGACCGCAAACACCAGGTCGACGAATTCCACCATGATCAGCGCCAGAAGCAGCGGCGTGATGTAGGTTTTCAGCTTACCAGTCGTTTCGTCCTGCTTTCGCACCACGAAACTGTCGCCTTCCAACTTGTCGGTGACAGGCAGGTAGCGCCGCGCCAGCTTCAAGGCCTGGTTGTTGGCGACATCATATTGGCTGTCGGCCGATAGCAGCATTTTGACACCGGTAAACACCAGGAAGGCCGCAAAGAAATACAGAACCCAGTGATAGCTTTCGACGATAGCCGCACCTGCCGCAATCATGATGCCGCGCAGCACGATCACGCCGAGAATACCGTAGAGCAGCACCCGGTGCTGATAGGCGCGAGGGATGGCGAAATAGCCGAAGATCATGGCGATGACGAAGATATTGTCCATCGCCAGGCTTTTTTCGATGACAAAGCCCGTCAGATATTCAAGTCCGGCTTGCGGACCCGATTGCCACCATATCCAGCCGCCGAACAACACGCCCAGAGTGATGTAGAAGGCCGAGAAAGCAAAGCTTTCGGCCATGCCGATCTCCTTGCTGTTCTTATGCAGAACACCAAGATCGAGAACCAGAAGAAATAGAACGATTGCAAGGAAGAAAAGCCACATCCATGTTGGCTTGCCCATAAAATCGACCCAAAGAAAATCCATCGAGGGTTTCCTTTGCCGGAGGGTTTTTGTTGCAGTTCCGACATCACGGGTATCCGGCACTCGCGTCAGAGGGGCCCGGAACTGCTGATACAGCGGTAAATGAGGCGGGCCTGCCACGAGTTCAAGGCCGGTGCTTGACATTTGTGACGGCTCTGCGTAGAGACCCGTCCAACGCCGGGTGGAAACGCCCGGTGTTTTTACGACATGTCCCGTGGAGGCTCCGCTTTTTTAGGTGTGAGCCGCCTGTCAGGAAAGCCGAAAGGCGATCCAGAGGAGGGCGTGTTTCCCAAAATGGGTTCTAAAAGGCCCAATAACAACAAGAGGAAATACGATGAGCAAGCGCGCATCTTCCAAGTATAAAATCGACCGCCGTATGGGCGAAAACATCTGGGGCCGTCCGAAGTCCCCGGTCAACCGTCGCGAATATGGCCCCGGCCAGCACGGTCAGCGCCGCAAGGGCAAGCTTTCCGACTTCGGTGTGCAGCTGCGCGCCAAGCAGAAGCTGAAGGGCTACTACGGCGACCTGCGTGAAAAGCAGTTCCGCGCCACCTACGACGAAGCCAACCGTCGTAAGGGCGATACTTCCGAGAACCTGATCGGCCTCCTGGAATCGCGTCTGGACGCCATCGTCTACCGCGCCAAGTTCGTGCCGACGGTGTTTGCTGCTCGCCAGTTCGTCAACCACGGCCACGTTTCGGTCAATGGCGTCAAGGTCAATATCGGTTCCTACCGCTGCAAGGCTGGTGACGTTATTGAAGTGCGTCAGAAGTCCAAGCAACTGGCCATCGTTCTGGAAGCCACGCAGCTCGCCGAACGTGACGTTCCCGATTATATCGAAGTTGATCACAACAAGATGGTTGCTACCTTCGTTCGCGTACCAACCCTGACGGACGTTCCTTACGCCGTCATCATGGAACCGCAGCTGGTCGTCGAATTCTACTCGCGTTGATTTCGATCTGAAATTCGAGAAAGCCGCCTTTACGGGCGGCTTTTTCTGTTTGCAGCGCAGCAAAATTCGATAATGATGCCTGTCGGCTTCTGCACGAAAAACCGGACTGTCATGCATCTGCCGGGATGAGCAACAGCCCGGCATGGGGAACCCAGATGGATTTGCAGGCAATTGTTGACGACATTGTCGGTGAGATGCAGCCCCGACTTGGGGAAGGCAAGGTCGCGGACTATATTCCCGAGCTTGCGACGATTGATCCGAAGCAATTCGGCATCGCCATCACCACGGTCGACGGCCAGACCTTTACCGCAGGCGATGCGGCAGTGCCATTTTCCATCCAGAGCATTTCCAAGGTGTTCATGCTGACGCTGGCGCTTGGAAAAACGGGTGAGGGCGTGTGGAAGCGGGTCGGGCGAGAGCCCTCCGGCTCATCCTTCAACTCCATCGTTCAGCTGGAGCATGAGCATGGTATTCCGCGCAACCCCTTCATCAATGCGGGCGCCATCGTTGTGACGGATATGGTGCTGGCCGGACACAAGCCGCGCGAAGCCATCGGTGAATTCCTGCGCTTCATGCAGTTCCTGGCCGATGACGACACCATTACCATCGACCGGAAGGTGGCGCAGTCTGAGCAGACGACTGGCTACCGTAATTTCGCACTGGCCAATTTCATGAGCGGTTTTGGTAATCTGCACCACGCGGTGGAGATGGTGCTGGGTGTTTATTTCCATCAATGCGCGCTGGCGATGAGCTGTGTGCAACTCTCCCATGCGGGTCTGTATCTTGCCAACCGGGGTACAAATCCGCTTAGTGGCTTTTCCGTGGTCTCGCCGAAGCGGGCGCGGCGCATCAACGCCTTGATGCTGACCTGCGGCCATTATGATGGCTCGGGGGATTTTGCCTATCATGTCGGCTTGCCCGGCAAGAGCGGCGTGGGCGGCGGCATCCTGGCGATAGCGCCGGGCAAGGCCTCTATTGCAGTGTGGTCTCCGGGATTGAACAAAGTCGGCAATTCGGCGCTTGGATCGGAAGCGCTCGAACTGCTGGCAACCCGGACCGGCTGGTCGGTTTTTGGAAATTGATGTGAGAGCGGTTTTTGCTTTTCGGTGAAAAGTGATGCCTGGAGAATGCAGGGTCGATAGGCATAAAGTTCGGCGCGCATTCATGCCGTGACTATGATATAGCGGGCAAAAGGCCTGCAGGAGTGGGACAAGTCTTGAACGTGATCTCGGATATGAAAATCAATGCGGCGCCGCTATGCATCGTTGCCGATGGCTATGGCCTGTCGCCGGGCGTCAATCAGGCAATCAGGACGCTGCTTAGCGAGGGCAAGGTGCGTGGCACCGGCTGCATGACCGTGTTTGCCGATTGGCGCGACGAGGCTTCTCTGTTGCTGCCAGTGATCGACAGATGTGGCGGCGCCATCGGCCTGCACCTGACGCTGACCAATTTCCTGCCTTTGAGCGGTGTGCAGCCCATGTGCTCCTTCCGCCGTCGTCTGACACAATCCTTCATGGGCGGTGTCGACAAAGGCAAGCTGCAACGCGAGCTGGATGCGCAGCTCAACGCTTTTATTGATGTGATTGGCCGCGTGCCTGATTATATCGACGGTCATCAACACATTCATTTCCTGCCCGTCGTGCGGGAATGGTTGGTGGCGCGACGTGATCTGCTGATCAGCCCGCGCGGCAACAGTCCTTGGCTGCGTGGTGAGCCGGATGCACGGCTGGCGACCAGCCTTGCCCAGCGCGCCAAGATCAGCCTGGTGCAGCGCATGGCACGCGGCTTCAATGCGGAAATGCAGGCGGCGGGCTATACGATCAAGGGACCGTTGACCGGTTTTTACGAGCGCGGCAAGCCGAACGGCTTTGCCGATGCGCTTCGCTATTTTCGCAGCCATGCGCCACGTGACGCGGTTGTCATGTGCCATCCCGGCCATTCGGATGCGATCCTGCGGGCGCGTGACCGGCTGATGATGGCCCGCGAGGTTGAATTTGCCGAGCTGATGCGCCAATAAGAGAAAATCCGCCCGATTGGCAGTGGCGGCAGTCAACATTTGTTCAAGGACGAGCTGCTTCAGCATCGATTCTTGGTTTAAGCAAATCAGCGGACAGGGCCGCATCCTCACATGAATCTTGCTTTTGCGGGAAACGGGGCGGAACGCGCCGGATTAGATGACGTAGAGGATGGGCAGGAGAGCGTCCGCCATCCGCTGTTTAATGACGCACCGCAGTCAGTCTCCTTTAACAAGCTGCGCAAGCGTTTGCTGCGCCACGTGCGTCAGGCGATCGACGATTTTGGCATGTTGAACGGCCAGAAGCGCTGGCTTATCGGGCTTTCCGGCGGCAAGGATAGCTATGGCCTTTTGGCGTTGTTGATGGACCTGAAATGGCGCGGCCTGCTGCCCGTCGAATTGATCGCCTGCAATCTCGACCAGGGCCAGCCGAATTTTCCCAAGCATGTCCTGCCGGAGTATCTGAAATCCATCGGCATTGCCCACCGCATCGAATATCGGGACACTTATTCCATTGTGAAGGAAAAGGTCCCGGCGGGCGGCACTTATTGTTCGCTCTGTTCGCGGCTGCGGCGTGGTAATCTCTATCGCATCGCCCGCGAAGAAGGCTGCGATGCGCTGGTGCTTGGCCATCACCGCGAAGACATTCTCGAAACCTTCTTCATGAATTTCTTCCATGGCGGACGGTTGGCGGCCATGCCGGCCAAGCTGCTGAACGATGAGGGAGATCTGTTCGTGATGCGGCCGCTGGCCTATGCGGCGGAAGACGATCTCGCCAAATTCGCTGCTGCCATGCAGTTTCCAATCATTCCCTGCGATCTCTGCGGGTCGCAGGACGGCTTGCAGCGCAACGCCATGAAGGACATGCTGGCCGGGATCGAAGCCAAGATGCCGGGCCGCAAGGATGCGATGCTGCGGGCGTTGTCGCATGTGAACCCCTCGCATCTGCTTGATCCCGCACTTTTTGATTTTTCCGGGCTGGTTGTCACGAAGCCGTCATAAGGCGGGCGCATCGAGTTTTTGACATTTCACCAGCCTTAAGAAAGTGCCTCCCGTGTTTCAAGACCGTGATATCGACGCCGTCCTGCAAATCGTCAAGGACGCCGCCGCTAGCCAGATCGTGCCTCGTTTTCGGCGTCTGGGTGTTTCCGATATATCCGAGAAGAAATCCTCTATCGATCTCGTCACCGAGGCCGATCTTCTGTCGGAAAAACAGATGACGGAAGCCTTTCTCGCCCGCTGGCCCGGCGCACTGATCGTCGGAGAGGAGGCTTGCGAAACCAATCCTGACGTGATCGACGCCTTGAGGGACGCCGAACTGGCATTCGTCATCGATCCGGTCGATGGAACATTCAATTTTCAGGCAGGCCTTCCGTTGCATGCCACCAATCTCGCCGTCGTGGTGCGGGGTGAGACCGTCGCGGGGATTATTCACGAATCGGTGCTTGGCGATACGCTGGTGGCCTCTCGCGGTGCCGGTGCGCAGTTTTTGCGCGCCAATGGCGAGCGCGTGCCGGTCAAAGTGGCCGCCCCTTGCGATCTCTCGTCCATGGTGGGAACGATTTCCATCAATGAACTGAAGGGTGAGGAAAAGCGCCGCATTGCCGGTAATCTCACCAAAACCAAGATGGCTTTTGCTTTCAATTGCTCCGCCTATGAATATTGGCTGGTTGCCACCGGCAAGGTCCATTTTATCGGCCATTACAAATTGATGCCCTGGGACCATTTGGCTGGCGTGTTGATCCACCAAGAGGCGGGCGGCGTGACAGCCCGGTTCGACGGCAGCCCCTATCGTCCCGGCGACATCACCGGCGGCATCCTGACGGCACCGGATCGCGACAGTTGGGAGATGGTCCTCCGCGAAGTGATCCAGGCGCGATAAGACGAACGACATTTTAAAAGGAACAGACATGGCCGATATCGACATTGCAGCCCTTGCCAATCTTCTGCAGGAAGCGGCAGTCACGGAAATCCTGCCGCGTTTTCGCAATCTGGGCGAGGGCGATGTGCGGATGAAAACCGAGGCCATCGATCTGGTCACTGAGGCTGATGAAGCTGCCGAGCGGCTGATCCACAGCCGTATCAAGGAACTCATGCCGGATGCGGTGTTCATCGGCGAGGAAGCGGTTGCCGCAGATCCTGCTCTGCTCGACAAGCTGGCGGATGCCGAGCTTGCCGTGATTGTCGATCCGATTGACGGCACGTTCAATTTCGCTGCCGGCATGCCGCTGTTCGGGGTCATGCTCAGCGTCGTGCGCCATGGCGAAACGGTTGCGGGCCTGATTTACGACCCGATGGGCAATGATTGGGCAATCGTTGAAAAGGGCAGCGGTGCCTGGCTCTGCAAACCCGATGGCAATCAGGAAAAGATGGAGGTGCGCCCGGCACCCGATCTTGCTCAGATGATTGGCATTGCCAATGTCGGCTTTTTCGAGCTGGAGGCGCGCCGCAAGCTGCTGGTTAATCTGGCCGAGGTGCGGCTGTTCACCAGCTATCGCTGTGCTGCCCACGAATACCGTATTCTCTGCCAGGGCCATATGCATTTTGCCATGTATAACAAGCTGATGCCCTGGGATCATCTGGCCGGAACGCTGATGGCTCAGGAATCGGGAGCCTATGCAGCTAGGTTCGACGGCTCCGCATACCTGCCGCACCACACCAGCGGCGGTCTGCTGATCGCCCCCGACAAGGAGAGCTGGACAGAATTGCGCGAAAAGATTTTCAACGTTTGAAAACTTCGATTACCCAATAAAAAAGCCACGGCAGGTGATCTGCCGTGGCTTTTTTGTTCGGATATCCGATTGTCAGACTTTGGGGTTATGCGGCTGGAACAGCTTGCCCTTTTCGGCAATCAGCACGAAGATCAGGCCGATCACGCCGAGAATGAAATAGCCAGCGACTAGGGGCCGAGCCGTACCATCGAAGGCTTGACCGACCACGGCGCCGATGACCGAGCCGCCGACGGTGGAGATGAAGCCGAGCACCGATGAGGCGGTTCCGGCGACATGGCCGAGCGGTTCGATGGCGAGCGTCTGGAAATTGCCGCCGATCCAGCCGAACTGGAACATGGAGACCGCGAAAAAAGCCATGAAAATAACGAAGGGCAGTGGTGTCGGCCCGAAGGTTTCAGCCAGCAACCACAGGGCATTGATGGTGATGAAACCAAGAAGCGATGCATGCGACAGGCGCCGCATCCCAATCCGACCCACCAGCTTCGAGTTTACGTAGGATGACAGCGCCATGAAAATCGCCACGCCAGCAAAAGCGAAGGGGAACCAGACACCGAGACCGTAAATGCCCATGTAGATCTGTTGGGCAGAGTTGATGAAGCCGAACAGCGCCCCGAAGATGAAGGTGCTTGCCAAGGTGTAGAACAAGGCGATGCGATTGGTCAGGACGATCTTGAAGCCCTCGAAGATCACCTTGGGGGTGAATTCCCGGCGGTTTTCCGGGGTCAATGTTTCCGGAAGTCGCATGTGCATCCAGATGCTGGTGAGAATGCCGCCGACGGCAATGAACAGGAAGATCAGGTGCCAGTTGCCAAAGAACATGATGATTTGACCGGTTCCGGGAGCGACGACCGGGATGATCATGAAAACCATCATGATCAGCGACATCACCTCCGCCATCTGGCGGCCACCGTAGACATCGCGCACGATGGAAATGGTGATGACCCGGGTTCCAGCCGAGCCGGCACCCTGGATGAAGCGCAGGATCAGCAATCCGGCGAAGCTTGGCACAATGGTGATCGCCAGTGCTGCCAGAACATAGACGATGAGACCGATCAACATCGGCGTGCGCCGCCCGAACCGATCCGACAGCGGGCCATAGATCAATTGCGCGCACCCAAACCCGATCAGGTATGACGTCACGACATATTGCCGGTGATTTTCATTGACGACATTGAGGGCTTCGCCGATCTGCTGCAAGGCAGGAAGCATGATGTCGATCGCCAACGCGTTCATTGCCATCAATGCGGCGCAGAGAAAGACGAATTCCAGCTTGCTCATGCCTTGCAAGGCAGCTGGAGCGGAACGAATGGGAGCTGTCATGGGAAAACATGTCCTGGAAAATCAAAAGGCGTCGCAAGGCGCGACGCCCTTATCAGATACTGCATTAATCCCTCAATCGGAATCGATTATGAGAGCCGTGCTGTCGATAGGCTTGTAGCTGACCGCTGTGTGCGTCAAATTTGCCGCACCGCAATATGCGCAAAGGGGCCGAAGGGGACAAGCCCGGAATACTACCGGGCTTTATCCAGTTCGCGTCAGGCGGCGCCGCGAACGGCAATGCCCTTTTCCTCGAGGTGAGACTGCAATTCACCGGCCTGGAACATTTCCCGGACGATATCGCATCCGCCGATGAATTCGCCCTTCACATAAAGCTGCGGAATGGTCGGCCAGTTGGAATAGGTCTTGATGCCTTCGCGAATTTCCTGGTCGGCGAGCACATTGATGCCCTTGTAGTCGATGCCGAGATAATCGAGCATCTGTACGACCTGGCCCGAAAATCCGCATTGCGGAAACTGGGGCGTGCCCTTCATGAAAAGCACGACATCATTGCTTTTTACAGCATTATCAATGAATTCGTTTACACCGCTCATGGATTTATCCTTTCACATGCGGGTCAAGGCCGCAGTATTCCATTGCCTATATAGGCGCATTTTACCGAAATTTCAAAAGTCAAAACGGCGGTTAACCGCGATCAGCCCCGATTGCGGGTGACGCGCCGGGCCTGACGGGCAGCCTTGTTGCGGGTATTCGCTCGCGTCGGCTCGACCTTCTTGTCGGCAGCAGGCGCATTCAACCGTTGCAGGCGGGCCTGCTTGTATTTCTTTCGGTCGGACATTTCAGCTTTCACCGATTTGATCAGTGAGGAGAAAAACGAGGTAATCGGGTTGCTCATGATGATGTGATACCGTCAGGCTTCGGGGATGGAGGTTTGCAGGGCGAGGGCATGCAGCACCCCGCCCATATTGCCTTTCAGGGCATCGTAGACCATCTGGTGCTGCTGCACGCGCGACTTGCCGCGAAAGGCTTCGGCCACGACTTCAGCGGCATAGTGGTCGCCATCGCCAGCCAGATCGCGGATGACGACCTTGGCGCCGGGAATACCCGCTTTGATCATGTCTTCGATATCGCCGGGCTTCATAGCCATGGTTCTGCTCCCATTCTGATCTCTTTGCGCGCCTGATATTTACTGCGCGGCGGCCAGGGTTTCAGCCTTGCCATCCATGAAGTCAGGGAACCACGATTCATGCGTGTTGCGCAATTCCTCAACGGTGATTGTACACATACCGTCGATGACAAGCGCATCGCCGCCAACCTTGCCAAGACGGCGGAACGGTACACCCGCACCTTCAGCATTCGCACAGATGAAATTGGCAAGATCAGCCGGAACCGTGACAACATAGCGGGCCTGGTCTTCACCAAACAGCAGCGCATGGGCTGGGCCGCGGCTTTCTGACAGGTCGATGGAAAGGCCCTTGGACGAGGCCATCGCCATTTCGGCCAGAGCAATCCCGAGACCACCAGAGGAAATGTCATGGCAGGCAGTTACCTGACCATTGCGGATCGCCGAGCGGATGAAATCGCCATTGCGGCGCTCGGCATGCAGGTCCACCTCAGGCGCCGGGCCATCGGTGCGGCCAAGAAGGTCACGCAGATAGATCGAGCTGCCGAGATGGGAGCCATCGGTGCCGATCAGTAGAACATGATCGCCATCCTGGGCGCCGCCGATTTTCGCCATCCGGCTCCAGTCGGGCAACAGGCCAACGCCGGCAATGGTCGGGGTCGGTAGGATCGCGACGCCATTGGTTTCGTTATACAGCGACACATTGCCCGAGACGATCGGGAAATCCAGCGCCCGGCAGGCTTCGCCGATGCCCTTGATGGCTTCCACCAGCTGGCCCATGATTTCGGGCTTTTCGGGATTGCCGAAGTTGAGGTTGTCGGTGGCGGCCAGCGGCTCGGCGCCGGTCGCGGTAATGTTGCGCCAGCATTCAGCCACGGCCTGCTTACCGCCTTCAAACGGATCGGCTTCGACATAACGCGGCGTGACATCCGAGGAGAAGGCCAGTGCCTTGGTCGGATGATTTTCCACCCGCACTACGCCCGCGTCACCGCCGGGAAGCTGAAGCGAATTCCCCTGGATCAGCGTATCATATTGTTCATAGACCCAGCGGCGGCTGGACTGGTTGGCCGAACCGACCAGCGACAGAATAGCGGCGCGGTAATCGGCTGGCTCGTCCACCAGATTGGCGGGCAGGGGGCCGCGCTTGTCTGATTCGCGCCATGGGCGGTCATATTCGGGTGCCTGATCGCCGAGATCCTTGATTGGCAGATTGGCGACTTCCTCGCCCTGATGCAGAATGCGGAAGCGCAGGTCATCGGTGGTTTTGCCGACAATGGCAAAGTCTAGGCCCCATTTGACGAAGATCGCCTTGGCGACCTCTTCCTTGGATGGCTCCAGCACCATCAGCATGCGCTCCTGGCTTTCCGAGAGCATCATTTCATAGGCGGTCATGTTTTCTTCGCGCACCGGCACGGTGTCGAGGTCAAGCTCGATGCCGAGATCGCCCTTGGCACCCATTTCCACCGCCGAACAGGTGAGACCTGCGGCACCCATGTCCTGAATGGCGATGACCGCACCGGTCTTCATCAGTTCAAGGCAGGCTTCCAGCAGGCATTTTTCGGTGAAGGGGTCGCCGACCTGTACGGTCGGGCGCTTTTCGTCGATGGATTCATCGAATTCCGCCGATGCCATGGTCGCGCCACCGACGCCATCGCGGCCAGTCTTGGCACCGAGATAGACGACCGGCAGGCCAACGCCCTTGGCTTCCGACAGGAAGATCGCGTCCGACTTTGCAAGGCCAGCGGCAAAGGCGTTGACCAGGATATTGCCGTTATAGCGCTCGTCGAATTCCACTTCGCCGCCCACGGTGGGAACGCCAAAGGCATTGCCATAGCCGCCGACGCCAGCCACAACGCCGGAGACGAGATGCCGTGTCTTCGGATGATCCGGTGCGCCGAAGCGCAGCGCGTTCATGGCGGCAATCGGACGCGCGCCCATGGTGAAAACGTCGCGCAGAATGCCGCCGACGCCGGTCGCAGCACCTTGATAAGGTTCGATATAAGAAGGGTGGTTGTGGCTTTCCATCTTGAAGACCACGCAATCGCCGTCATCGATATCGACCACGCCTGCATTTTCGCCGGGGCCTTGAATAACGCGAGCGCCCGTGGTGGGCAGGGTACGCAGCCAGCGCTTGGAGGACTTGTAGGAACAATGTTCGTTCCACATGGCCGAGAAAATACCAAGCTCGGTAAATGTCGGCTCCCGTCCGATCAATTGCAGAATCCGGTCATATTCCTCCGGCTTCAGGCCATGGGAGGCTACCAGTTCCGGGGTGATCGGGATGGAATTCGGGATCGTCATGGCTCTCTCTTGCACTGGGAGTGAGAATTTTGCCGCCCTTTTATAACAGGCAATTCATTCGCGCGACTGGAAAATGTGGCTGCGGCGGGTAAAATGCGGCCTTTCCAAGGTTTGCGTGTCGATGGCTTATCTGTGGCCGGATCTGCGCAAATTCCAGGGCTGGTGAAAGCGCTGTTTATGGCATCTCAGACAATCTGTTTGGGGATAGACCATTTCTTTTCACATTTTCGCCCCGGCCTGCGGTAAACTTATGCGCGATGTAAGCGAGGCAGATGAGCCTGTGTTACAGCCATGCGAAACATCTGCCCGCTTTGCCGGGCCGGTTGGAATTCTAGACAGGTGCCTTTGTGATCGATCCTTATGTCATGCTGGGTTTGGAGCGCGATGCCGATGAGGCGGCGGTCAAGGCGGCGTATCGCAAGAAGGCCAAGAGCGCCCATCCAGATGCCGGCGGCGACCCGGATGAATTTGGCAGGATCACTACGTCCTATGATCTCTTGAAGGATCCGGTTCGCCGTAAGGTCTATGATGATACCGGCTATGATCCGCAATTGGCCGATGTTGCCGACCTGAAGGGCTTGATGGTGCTGGAATCGCTGATTAACGACATGATTCTTGACGAGCGCGAGCCCGGCAGTTTCGATCCGGTCGCGGGCCTGCGCCGCAAGTTGACGGACGATATCCTCAAAGCCCGGTTTCATATTCTGGAACTGGAGCGTCACCGCACCCGTATCCGCAAGCATGTGGATCGTATTGGCCGGCGACCTGAAACCGATGTGCTCGGCTCTATGTTGCGCGCCCGCACCCAGTCGATTGCCGAAGCGATCAAGAATGCCGAAACCCAGATCGACGCCATCGAGCGCGCCTATTCCATGCTAGAGGGCTATTCCTACGAGCTGGAACCACTGGTGGAGACGCTGTCCGATCCTGTTCCGGATCTGCCGAAGGCGGCCGAATAGCATCGGCCGAATAGCATCGGCCCGCAAAGTGTGGCGCGGTTTTCGGATAAGCCGATGCTTGGGGAAGCGATCGGCCCGAAAAGTGTGGAGCGGTTTTTGGCGCGCCATCATTCAAAAAAATAATCCAAGCAAAAACGCATTGTTTTTTGCCAAGTTGATTCGTCGTGGCTTGGCTGTCTCAAAAACGCACATCGAATGGCTCCCTGGAATAAAGCTGGGTCATTTTGGAGCGTCGCGGATTTAGGTCGTTAACTCGCCCTTAAGTCCTGTCGAGAGAAGCCGATAATGATAGGTCGGTTGCGTTCGGTTTCCTCAATGGAATTCAATTTTCCGCCTTCTCATTGAAAAACATTGCTGTTTTTAAAAGTTACCGAGCGTTTGGTCGAGAGTTTGCTGGTCGGCGTTTAAATATGACGGTCGTGAAAACGAGATTTGTCGCGAGGCACCATTGCGGCACAGTTTCAATTTTCGTAATTTGCGACGTCATGAATAATTTTTTCTGCGGCGTGGAACCAATTGAGATGGCGAACATTTCTGTTGCGGTTTTAAACGGTTCAACGGCGTGGCAATCCGATGGGCGCGTATTTTTAACCCGGATGCGCGGCAGACGGATTTCGATCTGGATCTATTTTAAGCTGGCAATCATGCGGGTAAAAAATTTGTCAAAGGCGTGGGCCTTTGGCGAGAGGCGGTCAAGGGAATGTCGGGTGGCTGGGAATCATCGGCGTTTTTTTCACGGAGATCGTATTATGGGGCTTTACGATATTAACCGGCTACTGAATGTGAATGACGATACCTTGGGCGGGCGACTTGCAACTGCGAGGGATTGCGCAGGCATGGATCTCGCCGATTTGGCCTCGATCGCGGGCGTGCCGGTTGCGAAATTGCGCTCATGGGAGGCGGATCGCAGTGAAGCCGATGCCAGAAGTCTTGGATTGGTTGCCGATAGTCTTGGCGTTTGCCGCCAATGGCTGATGACAGGCAACGGGCGCGGTCCAGACGAAGAGGACAATGGCGGCGATGCCGAGGACGACATGCTTTTGGTCATGCGCCGCGAACTTGACCGTTTGACCCATATGTATCAAGAAACCGGCAGCATGATCGAAATCCTGCATCGCAGGATTGGCGATTTGGAGCAGCGATCCAGCCGGTAATGGGTGCCTTTCAGGCGCCAATTACCGCGGCTTTATATGCTGGTCGGCCACTGTCAGGCCGAACACCTTTTCAAATGCTTCTTTGAGATGAATATCTACATCGGCCATCGTCACAGGCAGACCGAGATCGACAAGGCTAGTGATGCCGTAGGCAGAGATGCCGCAGGGTACGATACCGCTGAAATGAGACAAGTCTGGCTCCACATTTAAAGACAGGCCGTGAAAACTGACCCAGCGTCGCAGACGAATGCCGAGAGCGGCGATCTTGTCTTCTGTCACGCTACCGTCCGGCAGGGGTGATTTATCCGGGCGACGAACCCAGACCCCGACCCGATCTTCCCGCCGCTCGCCGCGAATGTTCATCATATCCAGTGTTTTGATAATAACGTCTTCCAGGGCGACGACATAGGCTCGTACGTCCTGGCGGCGACGCTTCAAATCCAGCATGACATAAACGACCCGCTGGCCTGGCCCGTGATAAGTATATTCACCACCACGTCCGGTGGCGAAAACCGGAAAGCGATGCGTGTCGATCAAATCCTTCGGATCGGCACTAGTGCCTGCCGTGTAGATCGGCGGATGTTCCAGCAGCCAGATCAGCTCGTCGGCGGTGCCGTCGGCAATAGCTGCCACTTCCTCCTCCATCACGCGCAACGCATCCTCATAGCCAACAAGTCCGTCGCTGACCCGCCACCGGATCGGCGGATTACCAGGGCTAGCAAGCATGGACTTGTCGAGATCGGAACGAAGCATGAGAAGCTATCCTTAAGCGCGCAGCAGGCCTTCGCCATCGCGTGGGTTGGTTTATACCACCGCCCACCATATGTGGTGCCCGGCGGTATAACGCTTGAAATTCGTCGCATAATTTCCTCTAGGCCGATTTGAGCTAGAAGAATTATGCAATGGTGAAACGACAACGGGCTTGAACGGGCGCCCACGCTGACGTTCGATTTTTGCATGAACCCAATAAGGCCAAGGAGAAGATATCTGCGTATCTTCGCCTTGAAGATATCGGCAAGGAGAACGTGAGCGGTGCTCTCCAGTGGCTCAATCTTATGAGTGCATTCTGCTTATAAGGTTCATTCTGGCAGCGCGCCGCATTTCATCCTGTATTTGGCCCGGTTGGAGAGAGTTTTCAACAGACATATCAAGGCCGTGAAGCGATTTCATAAAAATGTTGCAAGCCGCCCTTGTGTACCCCCGACGCATTTGCTAGATGCAGCCCGTCGACGCAAGTCGGCACTCTACCACGATGCGGTCGTGGCGGAATTGGTAGACGCGCAGCGTTGAGGTCGCTGTGGGGCAACCCGTGGAAGTTCGAGTCTTCTCGACCGCACCAAGAACCCGGCTTTAGGCCGGGTTTTTCTTTTTCGTTCAACAGGTTAAGTTTTGATGTGTCCCACGTCAAAACCATGCGTGGGACATATCGGGCCGGTACAGCGCTTACTGGGTAGTTTTCAGTGCTTTACTGAGCGCCATACACGTCGCTTGTTTTCGCTTCTGATTGGCCGTGTTAAATGTTGAATGGTCGGTACTCCGGACCCGGAAAAGCCGGATTTTTGCTTTACCCTGAAGCTGGTCAAAAATCGGGAAAAATATCGTGACAGACATTACTGCGCAAACGATAAAGAGGGCTGAGGTTCCGTCACAGATTTCGACAAAAGATGCGCTGAAGCAAAAACTTAATGTGATGCATGCCGTGATCCTGCGCGATATACGCAGCCGATTCTTCAATCACGGCTTGGGCTTTTTGATCGTCCCGCTTTTTCCTGTTGGGCATATCTTTTTGCTTCTTTTAATTTACTATGTCGTTGGTAAACATTCCGAGTTTGGCGATGATCTTCAGATATTTTTTGCCACTGGACTGCTTCCAGTAATGACGTTCACATATGTTTCGCGTTTTATGTCAATATCACTGCTTGCCAACAAATCTATGATGGCTTTTCCCGTGGTACGGTTGCTTGATATAATATTAGCTAGGGCTTTTTTGGAATTTATCGGCATTATCATTTCATTTATTTTTATTTATATATATTTAGTTTCTATCGGATCTAACCCAGTCCCAGTTTATCCTTCGGAAGCTTTGCTCGCTTTTCTATTTACGGTAATTTTATCAATTGGATTTGGTATAATAGCGAGTGTTATTTCGGTTATTATGCCCATCTTTCCGATGATTTACTCTCTGCTAATGGTGATTTTTTACATCACGTCTGGTGCTCCAATTTACCTTCATTCATTTCCAGAAGTAGTTGTCTACAGCTGTTCATGGAACCCGGCTTTTCAGGCCGTTGAATGGGTGCGTTCTGCATATTATCTCGGTTACCCAACCGAAGATCTTGATAAACAATATTTTATAGGTGTTGCAATTGGCAGTGTATGCATAGGCCTGCTCCTTGAGCGGTTACTGCGTAGATTTGCACTTGAAGGCTGAGTGTGCGGTAGATACGGCTACCGCTGGCTACAGCCATGCCTCGGACACAGCAAGCCGGTCCATTGCTTGCTGCGCGAGCTTCCAGCGCTCCACGCGGCGGGTATAAATCTCGCTTGTTTTGGCTTCTGAGTGGCCGAGAATGGCCATGATTTCATATTGGCTGCAGCCTTGTTCGGCCAGCAACTCGGCCAGACCTTTGCGCACGCCATGAGCAGAGAGATGGTTCAAGCCTGCATCAATGCACCAACGCTTGAACATGGCCGACATGGAGTCGCCGCTGGCAAAGGGTTTGTTGCCTCGCGCCACGATGTAGGTTTCAGCTATTGTGCCTTGGCTGTGGATCGCGGCCTTCAAGGGCTTGAGCAGGGGGATGGTCACTTCGGATGAGCCCCTCTTTGCAGGCACCCATCGCAGCGCCTCCAGTCCGTCCAGAATGCACTCATGCCTTGGGCCAAGGAATGTAAGGTCTTCGATGCGGCAACCCGTCCAAAGGAGAATGGACATTGCAATGAAAGGCTTGGAACCTGGCTTGTGGTGGGTAAAAAAGCGTTTCACATCCGCTGATTTCCAAGGCGTTGCCCCGTCGCCTTTTTTATAGATCCGGTCAATTCCCTTGGCTGGATTGGTCTTAAGGTGGCCACGCTTGATTGCCCATTCATACATGACGCTGATCGCTTCGATGAAGGCATCCGCTTGGGCGGGCGTGCTGGCCATTTTATCCTGCATTTCGATCAGCTTTGGTTGCGGGATGAGCATAATCCTGTCTGGATCCTCAATCAGCCGGGCCAGCAGGTTTCGTTTCTTCTTCAGCGTTTTTGCGCTGGACAGGCGGGCCTTTACCCTTTGCTCCATGTATTCAAAATAACTGTGCACCAGCCAGCCAATGGACCTGGGCTTGACCGCCTCGGATGCCTTCTTCAAAGGCACAGGCTGTTCTCCATAGCGGGCAAGCGTATATTGGCGGCTGAAATCTTCATCGCCTGGCAGGCAGAAAATGCGAATGCGCTGTTTCGGGTTACCAATCACGCGGACGCGGTAACGAACATTGCCCGAAGGCAATTCTTCCTTGATAAGGCCGGGATAGCTGACTTTCATGACGTCCTACCATTCTTTAAGGTCAAGAGAGGCTGGTTCGACATCGCTTTCAGCGCTGCCAGTAAATCGTATCTCGACCGTGCCGTCATGGATAAGCAGGCGATCTACCATAAGGCCTGCGCGTCGGGCGGCCTTCAAGGCAGCGGCCATGGCATGCTCGCTGGCACGCTTTCTGGCGGGTGGTGTCACCAAAGTCTGATCAGCCTTTCGCATTCTGTTTCTCCTGCGGCTGTGGGTGTGAGATATTGAAAGCCATCGCGCTGCAGCGTTCCCTTCTGTCGCGCTCGGCGCGTGCAACGGCCAGGATGGAGAGGTCAGGAAGGGTGATGCGGCTGCCATCGTCCCTAATCGTGATGTGGGTGCGAATAAATGGAAACTGTTCTGGCAGAACGCCTTTGCGGACCTCAACCTGTCGCTTCTGGGCGAGGCGGCTGTCCCGTTGTGGCTTCTTGGATGCTTCTTTTGGCAGAAACCACAATCCCTTGCGATTGTGGGTGCATCCAAGCCGGCGAAGCCAGCCGCGAACTGAATCGGTAGAGCAGGGGACAGACTTTGCGATCTCGGCTGGCGTTGCGCCATCTCCGATCATGTTTAGTAACTCACGGTCAACTGGCCGGTTGATGTCTTTAATAAATGCCAATTTTAGTGCTCCTTGTCGCTGGAACTGCAAAGCGGGCGCAGATCGGCGTTCGCGGGTTGGGTATCGTCCCGCGTTACATCCAACTCATCTTTGCCTGCTGTTTGATGCACTCAAGCCGCACGGCTTAAATATGCCGCCATCGAATTGATGGTGAACGCAATATTGCCAAATAGGCAATAATCGTCAAGCTCAAATTTGTCTATTTGGCAAATTTATAAAAAATACAAAAAAGCCCAGAAACATCTGGGCCTTTTTATTGCGTGCGATGTCTTGCTACCGCCCTGAGATCATCTTGCGTATGCGCCTATGGCGCTCAGATGGTGCTGCCCTTTTCCATTGACCGCTTCTGATGACCGATTGAATGGAGGCGACCCACACCAACTCGACCCCTCTTATGGGTGGTGCGTTGTGGCTTTCGAGGTCATAAGTTCCGGCTTCTGCACCTTTGTGGACGCGCTTGAGATATCGACGGCCATCCCGCGTTCTGACAGCGGCTTCCCAGCCAAGTACGTCTTCTGGGATGATGCTCTGAGACCAGCAAATTATAATGTCGCCATCATCATATCGCGGCCACATTGAATCGCCGCTGACCTCGAAGGCCAGGGCATCGTCGGGAATGGGAAAAGGTGTCTCGACTTCATGTAGGCCGTCAGGTGGTACCTGCTCTTCATCTGGCAAAATTTCGGCGCCAGCACCAATGCGCCCCATCACAGCTACAACATTCGCTTTCGGTTCATTGCTCTTAATTAGAATCTCTTGAGGCTCGACACCCAAAGCGTGCGCAAAGAGGTTGAGATTTTTGACCGACAGGTTGCGGTCTCCATTCTCTAGCCTCGACACATATGACGTCGATAAGCCAGTCGCTTCCGCTACTTGCTCGATTGTCATACCCCGTTCTTCTCGGAGCGTATTCAGTCTGTTAGGGTATTGTTTGTCCATATGGCAAAAATGCTCAGTTTGAAGCTCCAGCGCCATAGCCAAATAGGCAAAATAACCCTTGACTAAAAATTGCCTATTTGGCAAGTAATGTTACATGGATGCTTTTAGGACGTATTTGGACGAATCCGGTGAGAGGTTGTCGAGCTTTGCGCTCCGTATTGGGCGCGCGCCGAGTACATTGTCACGTGTACTGTCCGGTCAACGTGATCCCAGTATCGATTTGGCCCGGGACATTGAACGCGGCACAGACCAGCGTGTAACTGCCATTCAATTTCTTGAAATTTGCCTCAGCAAACGGAAATCCAGTTGATGACTTGGATAATCTTTTTGCTTGTCTATCCAACAGGCTTCTCCTGGCCATTTGGCGGCTGCCTCCGCGCGGATCGTTATCGTTTTGCATGCGGGCCTCCGTGATTATCTGACGGCCCATTCCTCACATTTTTGATCAATTCCCACCACGGGAAAAACGCCGGAGATTTCCCGGCGCGGGAAAGGTTTTGTCTTATGCAAACAAGCGCTTGGTTTCATCGCATCAAAGCGGCGCAACGTGACCTGATTAGGCTTGCTGGCGGCATCGAGCGGGCGTCTGAGATCTCGTCTGTTTCTCCCAGTCATATCGGCCGGATGAACAATCCGCGTGATACGGACCTGATGCCGATTTCGGTTGTCTATGCCCTGGAGAGCGAATGCGGCCTGCCTCTTGTCACCTCGGCTATGGCGGAATTGAGCGGTCGGCGGTTGACGGACCCGGAAGGCGACCGTGCTGTCGAGCAAAGTGCCATCCTTGCCTATGCCGATATGATGCAGCAGGCCGGTGATCTTTTTTCCGGTGCAGCCATTGCCTTTTCTGATCTCGTTGCGACCCCGGCGGAAGCCACCAAGATGGACCGGGATGCGGCTGCGCTTGAAGCGAAGATTGGCGTGTTCCGCAAGGCGCTTGCCGGTGTGAAAGCGCGGGGCGGGGAAAAATTCGGCCTTCGGGTTGTGGGAGATCAGCCATGATCGACGCAACCTTGACCTCGCTGTTCGAGCGGCCCTTGAGTGCGCGGGCACGGGGCTTCCTGCGCAAGCTCAAAATCCATGGTGGCCAGCTGATCGTGCGTGATGGCCCTGACCGGTTGTTGGCGGATGACTGCCGTGCCTGCGGCTATGTGCTGATCCGTGAGGATCAGAGGACGGTGCTGCTGACCGGTCTCGGTCAGGCCTATCTTGATCGTCTGATGAGGGCGAACTGATGGCCGGTTATGCCTCCATGAAGTTTCCCAAGCCCGGTTCTGCCGGGCTTTCCATTATTGTTGCAGCGAACAAGGTGGCCGGATCATGCACGATGTGAACCGCCAACGTGAAGCCTCGACGGTGAACCGGCTCAAGGGGTCGGCAGAGCGTCTGAATGATGATGTCTGGACGCTGGAAGCGGATCGGGGCGGGTTGCGCCTGGTGGTGCATCGGCTGATGGGTGAGCAGGTGCATATTGCCACCATTCACCCGGCCGCCCTGCATGACGAACGTGACCTGATCTGCGGGGCGCTCGATCATTTGCGCCTGTTCCTCCGTCTTGTGGATCGGGCAGCGATTGCCGTGCGCGATCTGCGGGGTGAGCTGGCGACGCGCAATAGCCAACCAGCGGCCCAACAGCACAAGCCGAACCACTCGGCGCAAGCTTCTATTCTGTTGTCCCACGCGGCCTTCCACCGGTTTCTGAGCGAGGCCAACGGCGGCAGCGTGGTTGACGACAAAGACAGTGCCGACGCGGCTCTGAAGGATCGCCTCGGCATCACCAGCAAAAAACAGATCAATGAAGATGACCGCGTCAGAGCGGCCTGGCTCTCGCTGTTTGGCGAGTACGAGGCGTGGCTGCGCGGCGGGGGTGACGCATGACCGGGCTACTTCCAATCGTAGAGCAGCTTTGCGATTGCCAGACGGACGCGGAGCGGGCCAATTGGCTACTGCGGGTGCCGCAGGGTGTCATTTACCGCGACCATGCCTCGATCCGCATGGTGTTGCGGACGGCCGGATTTCTGGCCGGTGTCGATTATCTCGATGCCGAGTTTGCGGCGATCAATTCCACGCGGAGCGGGCAGGGCTGCTGGCGCGATAGCGTGTTGTTGACCATTGGTGCGGCCAGAGCGGCGATGCTGGACGTGGCGCGCAAAGGCGGTGCGGCATGATGGAGCCTGATCACGGTGCAACCTCGCGGGCATGGTCCTGGCGTCATGCCGTTGCCAAATCCGGCCTGCCGCCGATCACGCGCCTGGTGCTGCATACGCTCGGCCTGAAGATGGATGCAACGGGTGGTTCTTGCTATCCGCCGGTATCCGAACTGGTCGAGCTGTCCGGCCTTGATAAGAAAACAATCCTGAAGCACCTCGACATTGCCGAACAAGCAGGCTGGATCGAAGTCACCCAGCACGGCTTTCGCGGTCAAAAATGGAAGCGAAACGAGTATATCGCCCGCTGGCCGGGCCGCGATCTTGCTGGCCATTCTGCTGTGGGTTCTGTCGCAAATGCGCAAGCTGGTGGAGGAGATACACCACCTTTTGAGGGCGAGATTTTGCCGGAAGGTGGTGGAGCAGCTCCACCGCCTTACGCAGAAAAGGTGGTGGAAATGGCGCCCGAAGGTGGTGGAAATGGTTCCACAAAGGTGGTGGAGCAGCTCCACCAAGATAAGATTCTTCCAGCTAACTCTCCAAACAACTCTCCCACCGCAGGCGCGGGGCGGGGGGAATTTTCGAGAGAGGAATTGCGAAAGATCGATCTCGCCTTCAAGCGCTGGTATCCGACTTGGCCGAATTACGACAAGAGCAGCGACACGGCAGCGAGGAAGGCTTGGTTTGCCCTGACGGCAGATCAGCGAGCGGCCTGCATCGAGAAAACACCGGCCTACATCCAGTGGATCGGCAAAGGCACGTTCACCTTCGCCGCTGTGTTCCTGCGAGACAGGGCTTGGGAAAAAATGCCTGAGGTTGCCCAGGCGGTCCAAACCCATGCCACCGCCAAGGTGTGCGGCAAGCTCTGGATGGGGCGGCGCTTGGAAACGCTGCTTTGCGAGCCAACAGGCCAGTTCGTGTTCACGGCGTTCGACAATCGGCGGCTGGCTTCTGGCGCGATCAGCCGGGAAGCCCTGGTTTGGGAAAAGCGTCGTGAACACGGCTGGCCGCTGGTGAGCCGGATGCGCGACCTTGCTCGGCGCAATGAGCCGTTCGTCACCTCGGTGGACCTGCTGCCGCTGGTCTCTGACTTCGAAAAAGTCGAAAGCAGCAGTACGCTGTTTGCGGCCTGGAAGCGCCTGCATGAACGCCGTGGCTGGATGTTCGTCGAGGGCCTACGTGACTGGAACTATTTCCCGCCCATTGACCCCGATCAGCCCGATCTCGACGCGGCGGTCGAGGCGGCACTCGACCATTTCCAAACCAGCTTGAGCGAGGGACGCACCCATGATGCAGAATAACGGGAAACTTCTGGATGGCGTCTCGGGCGAGGGGCTTTCACGCTTGGCTTACATCAACGCTATCGAGGCCAAGCGCCAGCGACAGGTTGCCATGGCCCGGCGCGACCGGCCTGAGTTCGACCACTTGGCCCGGTGGGTGGTGGCGAGCTGCAAGAGCGGCATGGAAGAGGCGATCCGGGATTCGCTCGAACAGCAGGAAATCGAGTGCTGGTGCCCCTTCGAGCGGTTGAGATTACCTCCCAGACGCGGCAAGCAAGCTGTGGATATCCAGCGGGCGCTGTTTCGAGGCTACCTGTTCGTGCAGGTCATTCCCAACAATGAAGCCTTCGTCGGTCTCATGCTTGCATCGAAGCTTCGTGGGCTGATGGGCACGGATGGCAAGCCGCATCTGATGCCCGAACCATTGATGCGCCAACTGATGCTGTCTGCCAAGAAAGCGGAAAGAAAACATATGGATGGGCGTGATGTTCCACCGATGCCGGATGTGCTGGGCAAGCAGGTGACGATCCGTTCTGGCCCGTTTGCCGACTTCGTGGTGACGGTGCGCAAGGTGCTGTCGAAGCGTGGCCAGGTGGTCGTTGACGTGCCGTTGTTCGGCGGTATGAGCGAAATCACGATGGGGATTGACTTCATTTCGGCCTGAGATTATCGCTTGAAACGTGGAGAGGCGAACAGCGCCTTTCCAACCGAGATGACCGGGGCGTATGATGCTCCCAAGGGATTGATGTTCTCCCCCGGCCTCGCTCTGATCCACGCCAATAGGTGATGCGATTCAGGGCCAGTGCGTAAGCTATGACCATATGAACGATGACAAGGCGGCCGATGGGTCGCCTTTTTGCGTTCTAGGATATGGCGACAGATCAGAGATCAGATGACGCCAAGGGCTGGCGCTCTTGGTACTACACTACGAGGTGGCGAGCCATCCGGGCAATCCAGCTGAAGCGGGAGCCCTATTGCCGGATGTGTAGGCAGCAAGGGAGGCTCAAGAAGGGCTTCGTCTGCGATCACATTGAACGTCATAGCGGCAATGCGGAGAAGTTCTGGAACGGACCTTTCCAGACCTTGTGCAAGAAGCATCACGACGCGACCAAACAGCGGGAAGAACATCGCGGCTTCTCGACAGCCATGGGCGCGAATGGCTGGCCCACCGATCCCAGACACCCGGCGAACCGGACGTGACCCCTCGGACGATGGTCGAGGGCAGGGGGTGGATCAGCCTTGAACCCGATCCGCCTCCCGCACCGGCGTTGGTCATTTCTGTGTAGCGAGCGGAAATTGGAGGGGAAAAGCCACATGGATTTGTTGAAATTCCATATTGGTTTAGCCGAAAGCTGTCTCAACGGCAGGTTCACAACTAAAAAGTCTGCGACCAAATTCTCGCCAATTTTTTCGATATCGCTGAAGATATCATATCAGTCCTGCTTATGGATATAAGTCCCATTGTGTTTAGATGGACTGTAATCTGTAGGCGGACATATTTTTTTACACGATTTAATGGTTGTGCCCTTTTCTTTATCTTTTTCCATGCACCAGTGTGTTTCTACGGCTTTGAATGGCATATTATTTTTAATTTTTGCGTATCTTAAAATGTTGGCGCGATCATCTAACGCTGTTTGCTCTACAAGCATGTATTCCCCGTCAGGGCGATAACTATCGATAAGGTCGCTTCCCATTAGAGATGGACCTATAACATCCTCCACTTCAAATAGATTTATAGCATCAGCAAGTTCTTGAAAAAGCTCCTTCTCAGAGGATGGATTCACGTTGGGGTTTTTAAGGAGCTCTGCATTCGAGAATTCCATGGGAGTCCATTCCCCATTTTTAAAAATCCAGCTATTCGGCCGCAGGTTGCTGGACCAATCTCTTACTTTTGTAGCTCGCGTTATCAAAGAAAATCCATCTTTATCTACTTGATGGTATTCGGCCATAATTTCTCCATTCTCGATCAAATTGTGCTTATGAAGCAAACGAATTCCAACGAATTCGTGTTTCCCGTGCTTCATAATTATCGAAAGCAAAAAATCAATACAGCCGTCTTTTCTGCTGTTAAGCTGAAAATCAGCTTCATCCAAATCGGGAAGAGCATTGTATGCGTTTGCGAGGATGTTGGCATTTTCAAACATATTGGCGCTCCGTTCTTTCTTGTAGGATATACGCAACACTATGTGTCTGCCTTCGCGGCATTGGATAAGATTACTCTATAAAAATTACGATGCAAGATAAGTAAATTTGAATCAGTAGTGCGGCATTCAATATTTATGCGTCACTTCCGGCTGTGTTGTCTTCCAAGTCCACGCGGTAGCGAAATCAAACGGGGGTGACTTTGGCTAAGGACAAATAGCAGCCGCAAGTCCGCTTATGGAATTGTCGTGCATCCTAGTTAGGAACTCCATATGAAAGGCCGCAAGCCCACCTCCGAAAACGTCGTGCCCCTCAAAACCGAGGACGGCCCGGGCGCGAACTTCGAGGCGCGGGCGGCGGCCAAGGCGCGGGAGCTTCGGCCTGATGATCTGCCGTTCGATGTGCGCGCCATCTGGGATCGGATCGCGCCACCGCTGTGTGATCCGCGCAAGAACCGGCTGAATGAAATCAACGTCTACATGTTCGAACAGCTCTGCTGGACGATAGCCCGCCATGAGCGGTTGCGGCTCGATGTTCGCGAAGGCGGGGAAACCTATGAGAGCCAAACCCGCAACGGCACCCAGTTGAAGAGCCGCCCGGAAGTCAGCCAGTTGAATGAGACATGGCGGCAGATCCGGGCGCTGGCGAGTGATTTTGGCATGACGCCGTCTGCCGAACGCGGCTTGCAGGCAACCGGCCAGTTAGGATTTGAGTTCCCGACCGATGATGGATTCGATTGATGTCGAGATCCCGGATGTCAGCTATGACGACGATCCGGTGACCGCCTGGGCGGCGGATGTGGCGCGCGGCGATATCGTTGCCGGTCCCCATGTTCGCAATGCCTGCCGCCGTCACCTGCGCGATCTCATCGACGGCCCGGCCCGTGGCCTGGTCTGGGATCTGGAGACTTCGAACACGCGGATCAAGTGGTTCGGGTCCAAGCTGCGGCTGAATGGCGGGCAATTCGAGGGGCGGCGGTTTCGGCTGCATCCGAGCCAGGCCTTCCGGGTCGGCTCGCTGTTCGGCTGGAAATGGGCCGATACCGGCTTGCGGCGGTTCCGGCGCTTCTATGACGAAGAGGGCAAGGGCAACGGCAAATCGCCGCTTCTGGCCGGGATCGGCATCTGCATGATGGTGGCCGATGGCGAACCCCGTGCCGAGATCTATGCGGCGGCGGCCAAGAAAGACCAGGCGCAGGTGCTGTTTCGGGATGCGGTTGCTATGCGCGATCAGTCACCGGAACTGAGCAGCCGGATTACAACATCAGGCGAAAACCCGGTTTGGCAGCTCACTTATATTAGCAAGGGCGGCGACAAGCGGTTCTTCAAACCGATCTCAGCCGACAAGGCGCAATCGGGTCCGCGTCCGTCTTGTGCTCTGTGTGATGAGGTGCATGAACATCCCAACCGCGATGTCATCGAAATGCTGGAGCGCGGTTTTAAATTCCGCAAACAGCCGTTGTTGGTGATGGCAACCAATTCCGGGTCGGATCGCAAATCGATCTGCTGGGAAGAGCATCAGCACGCGGTCAACGTCGCGGCGGGCATTGTCCAGGACGACACGACATTTGCTTTTGTCTGCTCGCTCGATGAGGGCGATGATTGGGAGAATGATCCGTCCTGCTGGGTGAAGGCAAACCCGCTGCTCGATGTGACGATCACCACGGACTATCTGCATGGGGTCGTTGACCAGGCGCGGATGATGCCCGGCAAACGAAACGGCATTGCCCGCCTGCACTTTTGCGAATGGACACAATCGGTCAATGCGGCAATCAAGCGCGAGGCCTGGATGGCCTGCCAGAAGGATCTCGATCTCGACTGGCTGATAGAGCAAGGTTTTCCCTGCTATGGCGGTCTCGATCTGTCACGCACCCGTGACTTTACCGCGCTGACCCTGATCTGGGTGCTTGACAGTACCAAGGATGCCGAGCGGTTTGCGTCAAAGACCTGGTTCTGGACACCTGCCGATACGCTGGAGGATCGGGCCAATACCGACCAGGCCCCCTATGACCTCTGGCGTGACCAGGGTTTTATCGAGGCGGTGCCCGGCCAGCGGCTCAAATATCCCTGGCTGGCAGAAGCCTTGGCCGAGATCTGCGCAAAGTTCGAACCGACAGAGATCGGCGCCGACCAGTACGGTCTGGAGCAATTGTCCGAGCATTTGGAGGATCAGGGTGTTTCCCTACCGCTGACCATCCACCCACAGGGCTTCCAGCGCCGGGTGCTGGAGCGCGATCCTGACGCACCGGATGGTGAGCAGGATATCTATCTCTGGATGCCGCACAGCATCAACAAGCTTGAGAACGCGCTCTATGAGGCGCGCATCGAGATCGACCCGAACCCGATGCTGGACAGTTGTGCGGCCAGCACCGTCTTTGCAGAAAACCGCACCGGCCATCGGATGTTCGACAAGGAACACGCCTTTGGCCGCATCGACGGCATGGTGTCTTTGGCCATGTCGATGGGCATGGCGATGTGCCGTGTCCGTGCCTCCCAGGCATCCCCATGGGATGACCCGGATTATTCTATAAATCAATAAAGGGGTGGCCTGATGGCATCCAAGAAGGGCAAGGCCGAGCGGCGTTCGACGTCGCTCGAAAGCGAAACCGTGCCGGTCAGCGCCACCAATTTTATGGAATTCTTCGGGCTTGGCGGCGGCGCGCTGCCCACGGTCAATATTGAGACGGCGCTGAAAGTCCCGGCTGTGCAGGCGGCGGTGTCGTTTCTGTCACGGACCCTCGCAACGCTTCCGCTCTATGTCTACCGGACGGGCGAGCGGGGACCGGTGCGGCTCGGCGGCAAGCTCGCTGTCGTTCTGGAGGAAAACCCGAACGACGAAATGGACACCTCGAAGTTCCGGCGCTTCTTCTGGGAACAGGTGTTTACCGGCGGGCGGGGGCTGGCTTGGATCGAACGCAAGGGCGCGGGTGTCGAGGCTCTCTGGCCGATTGATCCGGGCAGTTGTTCGATCAGGCGGCGCGGCGGGCGGCTATTCTACAGTTTCGAGGGCAGGGAATACCCAGCCACCGACGTGATCGACATCCCCTATATGCTGAAGCGTAATCTGGTCCAGCATCGCGGCCCGATTGCCATGGCGGAAAAGGCCATCCAACTGGCCTTGGCCATGAACGACTATGCCTCGAACTTCTTTGCCGGCGGCGGCGTTCCGCCCTTGGCGCTGGAAGGGCCGATGCCCGCCAATGACAAGGCCATGCAGCGGGCGCGAGAAGACATCAAGCGGGCGGTGAAAGCGGCGCGGGACGATCAGCTTCCGCTGATCCAGTTGCCGGTCGGCTATAAGCTGACCCAAGTGGGTTACGACCCGGCCAAGGGGCAGATGACCGAGGCCCGGCTCTACCAGGTGCAGGAGATTGCCCGCGCCTATCAGATCCCGCCGAACTTCCTTCAGGACTTGAGCCGGGCAACCTTCTCCAATGTCGAGCAGAACGACCTCTATCTGGTCAAGCATCTGGTTAGCCAATGGGCGACGGCGCTCGAAGGGGAAATGAACCTGAAGATTTTTGGCCGAATGAACACCCGCCGTTATGTCCGTCACAACCTCGACGGCCTGATGCGCGGTGACTTCAAGAGCCGCCTGGAAGCCTTGGCAACCGGCGTCAACTCGGCGCTGCTGACCCCGAACGAGGGCCGGGAGATTGAAGGCCGTCCGCGCGATCCGAACCCGGCTGCCGACCAACTCTACATCCAGGGCGCAACCGTTGCCATCGGCACCAGTGCCAACGGCACAAACGCGATGGGCGAGAATGGCGACCCGCCGCTCAATCATCCCGCAGCAGACACAGAAAGGCAGGTGACCGATGACACCGAAACCGAAGCCGGGTGAGCGTGAGCGCCGCTCGTTGGTGCTGCCGGTGGAAGCGCGGGGCGATGGTGAGCGAATGACGGTGGCCGGTTATGCCGCCAATTTTGGTGACGTCACCACCATCGCCGGGGTGTTCGAGGAAAGCATCGCACCGGGCGCCTTTGCCCGGTCGCTGCGATCTGACGACATCCGCGCCTTCTATGACCATGACACGGCCCATGTGCTGGGTCGCAACCGTGCGGGAACGCTGCGGCTGTCGGAGGATGCCAAGGGCCTGGCTGTCGAGATCGATCTTCCCGACACCACGGTCGGACGCGATGTCCGCACGCTGATTGCCCGGGGCGACGTGTCAGGCATGTCGTTCGGCTTTGAGGCGGTTGGCGAGGAATGGGATTTTTCCAGATCCATGCCGCGCCGGACGCTGACCGATCTCAATCTGTTCGAAGTCTCCATCGTCTCTATCCCGGCCTATGCCGGCACCTCGATTGCGCTGCGGTCGCTTGAACACGCCCGTGGCGACACCCGTTCTCATCACACCCGGTCTCATGGGCTGGCCACGCGCCTGCGCCTGAAAATCGGCCTCGACCTGACGCGGCGCTCGTAAGACCCGCGTCCCCACCATCCCACTCTCCCCCCACACTCAGGAGTATGACTATGTCGCAAAGACTGAAAGAATTGCGCGAAAAGCAGGCGCGCCTTGTCACTGAGGCCCGCGAACGTCTGGAGGCGATTACGCCTGACACCGATGAGGTTCGGTCCAAGGAACTGGAAAGCGCCCATGATACGGCGATGGCCGAATATGATCGGCTGCAAGGGCTTCTCGACCGCGAGGAAAAGCTGATCGAGCTGGAAAAGCGCGATGAAGAGCGCCGCGCAAAACAGCGTCCGCTGCGCGATACCCCGGAAATGCGCGGCGACGATCTGCCCCAGGGTGGCAAGGTCGAATATCGCAGCGTGTTTGCCAAGGTGGTCTGCGGTGTCAATCCGTCCGATCTGACCAAGGAAGAGCGCGCAGTTCTTCAGCGCGGCGTTGCCTCGTTTGAGACCCGCGATCAGGTGACAACCAGTGCAGTTGCGGGTGGCTATACCGTACCGGTCGAGCTGGAAGCCACGATCATCCAGGCGATGAAAGCCTGGGGCCCGCTCTATGACGAAAACATCTGCACGGTGATCACCACGTCGAAGGGCAACGAAATGCTGGTGCCGACCGTTGACGATACCGACAATGAGGCCGATCCTCTGGCCGAGGCGGCGGATCTTCTGGAAGACGGCAGCGGCGATGTCGAGTTCGGACAGAAGGTGCTGAACGCCTATGTCTATGCCACGCCGTTCATCAAATGGTCCTTCGAGCTGGATGCGGATTCGCTGTTCAACATGGAATCCTTGCTCGGCGGGATGATCGGTGAGCGGCTTGGCCGGATCGGCAATCGCAAGCTCACCACTGGAACCGGCCAGAACCAGCCGAACGGCGTGGTCAACGCGGCGGGCCTTGGCGTTACCACAACTGCCAAGGATGCCTTCACCTTCGACGATATCCTTGAACTGGAGCATTCCATTGACCCGGCGTATCGTGGCTCGCCCAAATGCCGGTACATGTTCCATGACAAGTTCCTGCTGGCCACCCGCCGGCTGAAGGACGGCAACGGCAATTATCTCTGGCAGCAGGGCGACGTGCAGAAGGGCGCTCCGGCCAGCTTCAACGGCCGACCCTATTCCATCAACCAGCATATGGATGAAGTGGCGGCCGACAAGCGGATCGCGCTGTTTGGTGACTTCTCCAAATATTATGTCCGTAAGGTCGGCTCGCCCGTGATCGGTGTGCTGCGCGAACGCTTCTGGCCGAAGGTCGGCATTGCCGGCCTAATCCGCTTCGACGGTGAGCTGGGTGACGCAAACGCCATCAAGGCCATGAAGACCGCCGCCTGATCGGCGCCTGGTCACGGTCGGCGCAAAGAGCGCCGGCCGGTTTCCTGATTGGAGAACAGCCATGAAAATCAAAATGCTGACCGGTGCTGTCGGGGCCGACTTTGTTCTTAACAGGGGTGAAGTGACCGACCGTTACGAGATCCCGGAAGCGCGCCGGCTGGTCGAAGCCGGCCTTGCTGAGTTTGTCGTTGACCCCGAGGGCGATGAGCTTGGCAAATTGCGCGCCGAACTGATGATGCTGCGCAACCGTCATGCCGCGACGGTGGCTGCTCTTGCAGCGGCGACCAAGCCGGCGCAAGGCGATGGCGCATGAGCTGGTATGCCGCGACAGTCACGGCGAAAGCGGACGATCTGCCGGTCACGGTCGCGACCATCAAAGAGCGCTGCGGCATCGATACCGCCCATGATGACGCGATCCTACAAATGATGATCGAAGAAGTCGTCGCGGTTGTCGAGCAGACCTGCAATCTGTCGGTCTCCCCGAAAACCCTGGTGGCACAATGCGACAGCTGGGCCGATCTGGAGCGCCTGCCGGATGGACCGGTGAAGCCGGGAAGTAAGCTCATCATCACCTACACATCGCCGGATGGTGGGGAAGTTGTCCTCGATCCCTCGCTGTATCGGCTCAAATCCGATGGGCTGACGCTCGGCCTGGTTCCTATCCTATCCTGGCCGCAGGCACATCGCGGAGCGCCTGTGACCGTCACCTATGAGGTCGGGTTTGTCGAGCTGCCCTTTGATCTTCGCCTCGGCATCATCATGCGCGTGGCTGAGATTTACGGCAAGCCGGAAAGCAGCGCGGCGGATGTGGTGACCGACTTCGACCGGCTGCTGGTCAATTGGCGGCGGGGTGCGTGATGCGGGTCCAGTTCCTGGAAGACTTTGACTTCAAACCCACCCGCGCCACCACGATTGCTTACCGCGCCGGCATGGAAGTGACTGTGCTGAAACGCTGCGGAGAACGGGCCGTGGCGGCTGGAAAGGCGGTGGAACTGCCCAAGCCACCGCGAACAATTGCAGGAGGGGCGGATGGCGAGCAAGAGAACGACGGGTGACCTGAAACACTTTGTCATCTTCGAGCAGCGTGAAGAGATCGACCGGGGCGATGGTGTCACCGTCGCATCATGGGCTGAGCGCTATCGTTGCCGTGCGGGTTTTGTCCATCTTCGTGGTGGCGAGACCGTGATGGCGGATCGGCTGCAAGGCGAGCATTCGCAGGTGATTTTTGTGCGCGATTGCAGCGAGGCGAGGGAGGTCGAGACCGACTGGCGCATCCGGGATCTGGATACGCAGCTCACCTTCAATGTCCGGGACATCACTCCGGGCGAATGGACCGACAAGGACCGGCGCTGGATCGATTTCCTCTGCCAGAGTGGTGGGGTGGCCGGGTGAGCAAAATCCTCAATTTGGCAAAACTGGACAGAAAACTAAAGCGTCTGCCCGACATGGCCAAAGCCGAAATCAAAGCCGGTATGGAAGCGGCGGCCGACAGCGTCGTCGCCATGATGAAAAATCTTGTTGCAATCGATGACGGTGTCTTGCGCGATAGCATCGGCTGGACCTGGGGCAAGGTGCCGAAAGGGTCGGGCATTGTGGCAGCGGTCAAATCGCAGATGGGCAATGATCTCTCGATCACCATCTATGCCGGCAGCACCGAGGCCTATTATGCCCGCTGGGTGGAATATGGCACGGCACCCCACAAGAACGGCGGCATGTATGCCGGATCAGAAAACTCCGGCACCAGGGCGCGGCCGTTCTTCTATGTGTCCTGGCGGGCCAGCAAAAAGTCAGCCAAGCGGGCGGTGCGCAAAGCCGTCCGAACCGCAGCGCGAAAGGTGGCGGCGTCATGAGCGAAGATGCGGCCCATGAATTGCAGGTGGCGATTGTTACCTGCCTGAAAGCCGATGCTGATGTGACTGCCTTGATTGCCGGCCGCGTCTATGACCGGGTGCCGCAGGGTGTGAGCCTGCCTTATGTCTCCTTCGGTCCCACCCAGGAACTGCCCGAAGATGCTGATGGGCTGGACCTGTCCGACCTGTTCATCCAGTTGAGTGTCTGGTCGGACGATCCCGGCTATGCCGAGGGGCGGCGGATTGCCAAGGCGGTCGTTGCGGCGCTGTCCGGCGATACGCTGTCCCTCAATGACAATGCGCTTGCCTATCTCGAACTGGATGGCCGGCGCGATCTGCGCGACCCGGATGGATTGACCACGCATATCGCTTTGACCTTCCGGGCCGGCATCGAAAATCACTGAAACTTTTCTAAAATCAGGAGGCCATCATGGCACAAGCAACCACCATGCGTGGCGGGAAGATCCGTGTTCTGCTCGGAAATTCCGCCACCCCAACAGTCTATTCCGCGCCTTGCGGCTTTACCCAGCGGTCAGTTTCGCTCGACAAGGGCCTGGAAGAAAGCTCTATCCCTGACTGCGATGATCCCGATACCGTCGATTGGATTGGCCGTGATGCCTCGTCGCTTTCCATGTCGATCTCAGGCGAGGGGGTGTTGGCGCAGGAAAGCGTCGAGACATGGCTCGATGCCTGGGAAGACATTGACAGCATTCCGGTCAAGGTCGAATGGGAATTCCCGGCCAAGACCATCACCTGGACGGGCCGCATGCATGTCGAGAAGTTCGAAGGTGCTGGCGACAACGGCAAACGCGCCACGGCCAGCATCTCGATGCAGAGCGACGGCAAGATGACCCGCGTGGTTGCCCAGAAATGAGGAACGCGGAACTGACAATGCCTTGGGCGGATGGTGATTACTCCTTCCGCCTCGGCTGGGGTGAGTTGGAAGGATTGCAGGAGGCCTGCGATGCCGGGCCGTATATGATCCTCGACCGGCTCCAGACCAGCACCTGGCGCGTGGGGGACATCTCCCATGTGATCCGTTTCGGGCTGATCGGCGGCGGCAAGACCCCGGTCGAGGCGCTCACCCTGGTGCGCAAATGGGTTGAGGCTCGCCCGCCCGCTGAAAATCTGTTGTTTGCCCAGGCGATCCTGACAGCTGGCATCGTCGGCGCGCCGGATGAAAAGCCGGGGGAGGCCGACGCGGCAAATCAAAAGGGGGCGATGCCCTCGACGACCTTCCCAAAGGAAAGTTGAGATTTGCCGCGATTTACGGCAATGGCGCGGCCATGGGATTTACCCCACAATCCGTCCGCGCCATGTCCATGTTCCAGTTCTTCGCGGCGGTCGATGGCTGGATGAAGGCCAATGTCCCGGAAGAGGAAAATGCGCTATCTGATAGAGAGCGGGATGAGCTTTGGGAGTTTGTTAGTCGTTGATGTTGGTGCAGTCCGATTGATGGCAATTTACGCGCAAAGCTAAAAATAGCCCTTCAATTGGCGCTCTGGATCCCGCCGCTACGGACGGCTTGCCCTTGGCGTCGTAATTTATCCGCAATATCTTTCGAAGCCTGTTTGAAAGCCCACCGAGGAATTGGAGGATTATCTGAATTTAGAGCATCCTTTTCAGTAAGAAACTTTCTCAACGCAGCGTGTCTTTCCTTAGGATCATCCGCGAAGTTGATAGTCACTGAGTGATATACGCGAAGTCGATTGCGTAGAGACTTTTGTTTGTTCCCAAATTCACGATAACGGGCCGCACGTTCGGAAGGCTTTAAGAACGTTAGAATGGAACCGAGAACGGCTGCTGCAGATGAAATCACAGTTGAAAAGACGATTAGAAACGATTGCACGGTAGGGTCAGAAGAGATGCCCTCCGAAGCAGAGATTGCCCCCAGAGCGGTGGCGCAAGCAGATAAAATAACGATTGTGACGCCAAGGCAGATATTATAAAGCTCCCATCTTTGAGCAACGGCAAAATTGGATGCAGAGGTTGTTTCTGTGTCTCGTTCTAATTTCTGTATTTGAAGTCTTATTTCGCGATCTACATCTTCATTCATTGGAGTTGTCCTTCTTATTTAAAAATAAGTGAATTTTCCATTATTAATTAATATTCATATTCAGTAATTTTGTCATCAAAATTTTCTAATATTTCTACGGTTTAATGTAAAAATTTAACATTATTGCCGGGATCGCAAAATCGGCGCTTTCTGGCAGCGTTCTTGGCTAGCTGACTGAGCCACCCCCATCTTTCCAATTTCGAGGCACCCATGGCAACCGACCTGGAAAAGCTCGTCGTGCAGCTTTCGGCCGACATCAAAGGCTATCAGCGCGAGATGCAGAAGGCCGCGAATGTGACCAGTTCACAGGCCCGCGCCATCGAGAACCGCCTGAAGAAAATGGATGGCCGGTTCTCGGCGCTTGGTACGTCCATGGCGAGGGGCCTCATTGCTCCGATCGCCGGGATCTCGGCGGCGCTGACGGTGGATTCCGTCATCCATTATGCCGACGCCTGGACCAGCGCCAAGAACAGCCTGGCGGTGGCCGGCGTCGTGGGCGTTAATCAAGTCGCGGTCCTCGACCAGATTTACAACTCGGCCCAACGCAATGCAGCGCCGATTGGTGCCATGGCCGATCTGTTCGGTAAGGCTGCGCAATCCGGCGATGCGCTTGGAGCGTCTCAGGCCGATTTGCTCAAATTCACGGATGGCGTCGGCACGGCTCTGAAGATCGAGGGCAAGTCTGCCACCGAAGCGCAGGGTGCGCTGACGCAGCTCGGCCAGCTGCTCGGCTCGACCCGCGTCCAGGCCGAAGAATTCAATTCGGTCAATGAAGGGGCGCGACCGATCCTGATCGCCGTTGCCAACGGCCTCAGCGCTGCGGGCGGTTCTGTCAGCAAGCTCAAACAACTGGTCAACGATGGGACCGTGTCCAATCGGGACTTCTTCCAGTCGTTCCTGAAGGGATTGCCGACCATCCAGGGCATGGCCGCCAATGCCACCCAGACGATAGAACAGGGCGTGACCAAGGTGAACAACGCTTTCACCCGCTATATCGGCCAGACGGATGAAAGCCTTGGCGCATCCCAGCGCCTGGTGGCTGGATTGAATGCCTTGGCGGATAATTTCGAGCATACGGCCGATGTCGTCCTGAAGCTCGCTTCTGTGATTGCGGCTGCCCTGGTTGGCCGGTCGATTGCTCTGATGATTGCCAATCTTGGCCTCGCCACAGCGGCTGTTTTCCGGCTGATCGCGGCGCTGCGGGCTGCATCGTCCATGGCTGGTATTGCGACCGCCATCAGCGGCATCGGTGCTGCGGCGGGTCCGCTCGGTCTGATCATCGGCGGAACGGTCGTTGGTGCGCTTGCGCTGTTTTCCTCGTCGTCGGCAGAAGCCAGTCAGGCGGCAAAGACCTATGCGCAGGCCCTTGCCCAGGTGCAGGAGCGCGCCAAGGAGGCGGCAACCAGCGTCGAAGGGGCGGCCAACTCGATCAGCGAGCGGACCCGCAACGCGCTGTCGGGCGGTGTCGAAGAGGGGAAAACCCAGATCGAGGCGGCAAAGACAGCCGTGCTCGATCTCTTCACCCAGATCATCAACAATGCGCCACGCCGCCTTATCACTGAGGACCAGCTGAAGTCACTTTCGGATCTGCGCGACGGTTTGAAGGATGGCAAGGTCAGTGCAGCCGGTGCAAGCGATGCACTCTATGCGCTCGCCAATTCCAACCCCAAATTCCAGAAACTGGCCGATCAGCTCGCACCACTGCTCGACAGGCTGAAAGAGGCGGTTGCCGCGACCGCTCTTTTGCAAAAGCAGCTTGGCAATGTCTCGACCATCGATCCGAAGGTCGCATCGGGCTATGGTCAGTATTCGAAGTCGCGCCAACAGGGCGAGGAGATGCTGCGGCTGGGCAAGGCCTATGCCGATGAAGCCCAGCGGCAGAACACGCTGTCGAAGGATCAGCTCGCGGTCGAGAAAGAGATCGCCAAGATCAAGGCCGATCTGCAAAAGAACGGCGGCACTCTGCCCGACGATCAGATCCGCAAGCTGGCACAGTCGAATGTGACGGCCGACAATCAGCGGTCCAGTTTGTCCGACAAAAAGACCAGGGTGCCGAGAGCGACGGCAGACGATCGGCTGGATATGGACATTCAGTCGATCCGGGATCGCACGGCAGCTCTGGTCGAGGAACAGGCGGTCGTCGGGCAATCCTACCGTCAGCAGGAAGCTCGTCGGATGTCGCTCGATCTCGAACAGCAGGCGCTCCAGGATGTTCGTGAAGAGGCCCGGCGCAACAATGATGAGAATTGGCGCACGGTCCAACTGACGCCTGAACAGATCGCCAAGATCAAAGCTGCGTCAGACGCTTATGCCGAGCAGGCCGATATCCTGCGCAAGGTCGAGGACGCCCAGCAACGGTCGCAACAGGCAGCACAAGAGTTCTACGATACCGCCAAGTCAGCCTTTTCCGATGTGATCATGGGGGCCGAAAGCTTTAGCGATGCCCTGTCCGGCGTTCTCAAAAAGCTGGGCGAGTTGGCCTTGAACAGTGCGTTTGACGGCCTGTTCGGCGGATCGTCCGCCACCAGTAGCGGCGGTTGGGTGGCCAACGCTTTCAAGGCGATTGGCTTTGCTGATGGCGGCTATACCGGGGCGGGGGGTAAATATGAACCTGCCGGTGTCGTGCATAAAGGCGAGTATGTCTTTGATGCCGATGCCGTTCGAAAGGCTGGCGGGCCTGCTGGCCTGGACGCCATGCGAAAGCGGCTCAAGGGCTATTCCAGCGGTGGCTATGTCGGACCAAGTGCGCCGCGCATGCCCGATCTGTCCCGGGCGGCGTCCAGCAAAGCCAGTGCTGTCCAGATCAGCATTAATCCGGTGATCGACAATCGCGGGGCTTCTGTTGAGGCTGTGGCACGACAAGAGCAGGCGATGAACAAGCTGCAAAAGACCTTGCCGACACAAATCATCAATGCGGTGCGCGATGCCAGAGCGAGAGGTGTTAAAATATGACAGCCATTATAAAAGCCTATGACATGTGGGCGATCTATGCTGCGGACTTCCGAATGGCGACGATCAGCTTGGATGGAAAGTCATCCGTCCTGATTTTTGATGAGGCTGACGCGGATGCTCTTAAACTCTGCGTCGATAGTCTCAAAGCCAAACCGGATAGCGCCCGCTTCGACTTCTACAGGGATTTGCTCGGTAATCGTCCCCTTCGCGGACCTGATGGCATTTTGATGCAACTCGTCGAACCATGATAGGTCGGCTGTTCCTTTTGCTGTCGCCAACGCCTTCACGACTTCCCGTAGAGCGCCGTGGTACGCGATTACAGCCGCTCCCAGATATCGTTCCGCGTTTTCCTTGTCATAGCTGGCTTTCACTTTTTCCCTCCATCTAATTGGTGAGGGAAAGAAGCATGGCTACAATCCAAAGTCGAGTCTCTTGTGACCGTTGTTTATCCTATTGACCTGTTGGTGGACTTTCCGGGCTGGACAACCAAGTTCGAACCGCTGTTTCGCCAGGAGCAATCGCGCACCGCTGGCGGAGTGACTTACACCAAGGATCTGGGGTCGCCGCTGTGGTCGGCGGCCTATCAGACAAAACAGTTGAAGCCGAATGAGCTGGACGCCTGGCGGGCGCGGATCGAGGTGCTGGAAGGCGGGCTGCAATATTTCCGGGGGTATTCACTGTCGCGGTCCCGGCCCATTGCCTATCCGACTGGCAAGCCCGTGCCGGACAATGGCGTGGTGCTGTCGGCCATCGGCGGTGACAATAAGAGCGTGACGATCTCCGGGCTGGGTGCCGGTTATGTGGTCTCGGTTGGCGACATGATCGAGATCGCGGGCAGTGGGCTTTACCGTGTTGTCGAAGGCGCGGTTGCCAATGGGTCCGGTGCTGCTGGTGCCTTTGAGGTGCGCCCGCATTTATGGCCGGGAACGGCTGCGGGGTCTGCTGTCACACTGCTGCGGCCCTCCTGCACGATGATGATCGTGCCGGGGTCGATTTCTTCTGAAGCCGATGCGTCCACCGGGCGCGGCTCTGTGTCTTTCCAAGGTATCGAGGTGCGCTGATGCGCTTATATCCTGCTGCAATTACCAACGCGCTTTCGGCGCGGCAATTGGTGGCGCGTGATTTTCTCTGGATCATCGCGCGCGACCGAACCACTGGAAACCCGGCTGCTGTCGGATTCTGGTCGGATGTCGGCAATGTTTCTGCCGAGGTGGTCCACCCCGACACGGGCAACGCTGATATCAGGAGCTTTTACGGCTCCGGCACATTGATCAGCGTCACGGAAATCCCGCTGGTTTCGACGCTGGAGGCGCAAAGCGTTACCATCACCATGTCCCAGATTGACGATATGGTGGCGCAGGCTGTCCGGCTCTACGATTGCAAACAGGCCCGCGTGGAAATCTATCGCGGCCTGTTTTCGCCGCAAACCCGCAAGCTGGTGTCTCCGGCAGAACTTCGGTTCCTGGGCTTTATCGACACGATAGAGATCAAGAACCCCGCCGAAGGCGACACCGGCGCGGTGACGCTGACCTGCGCCTCCCATATGCAGGAAATCACCCGGTCCAACCCCGACACTCGGTCGGATGCCAGCCAGAAGCTGCGCAGCTCCACCGATAATTTCTATCAGGATACGGCGGTGGTTGGCGATTGGGAGCTGTTCTGGGGACAGACCAACGGCAAAATCTCGACCAGCAAGACCAGCAGCATGGCCGATTTCCTCAATAACGCTCTGGCGAAAAATGGTTAGGCCTGGCACCTCGGCTGACCGCTTTGCCGTCATCGATCTCTTACGGCAAAGCCATGCGGCGGCGGGCTATGCCTTTCGGTTCGAGGCGGCGCGGGCCGATGCGCTGTATCGCCTGCACCTCGATAATCCGATGGCGTGTGCGCTGCTGCTGGAGCGTGACGGCATTGTCTGTGGCCTCTTGATGGCCTCAGCTTTCGATCATCCCTTCGGGGCTGGGCTGATGGCCAAGGAAACGGTGTGGTTCATCGCACCGCAGGCGCGGGGTCGCTCCGGCCTTATCATGCTCGATGCCTATGAGGCATGGGCCAAATCCATCGGCTGCACCTCGATCGGCATGGCGGCGCTGACCACCAACGATGTGTCGAGCCTCTATGTCCGGCGCGGCTATGCACCTGCCGAGACCCATTTTATAAAACCCCTCTAAGGGCATCCCATCCATGGCAATTTTTTCTGGCATCGCCGCCATTGTCAGCGGCGTGGCGTCGGCACTTGGCGCGGTCTCGACCTTTATCGGCGGTATGGGCATCATCGGCTCGACGCTGCTGAAGGCGGCGGTCGGCGTTGGTTTGAACTATCTGGCCTCGGCTGTCGCGGGCAAGAACAAGGCCTCGACCGCAAGCTTTGCCGTCAATGGGCAATTGCAGTCCGGTGGCACCGTGTCGCGCTCGATCATCTTCGGGATGACGGCCACGGCTGGTTCTCTGGTTTATGCCAATACATGGGGCAATGCGGGCAAGACACCGAATGCCTATGTCACCCAGGTCATTGCGCTCGCCGATGCACCGATCAAGTCGGTGCTGGTTGCGGTGGTCAATGGCGTGGCCTGTGAGATCGATTTTGATCATCCGCATGCTGAATATGGCTGGCCGGTCCTGGAGTACCGCAAGGGCAGTACCGATTACCTCTGGCTCAAGTTTTACGATGGCACGCAGACCGAGGCGGATAGCTTTCTGGTTGGTCGCGTCTCGTCCCCAGACCGGCCCTATGAGGCAACCCGTGTCGGCCATGGCGTTGCCTATGTGATCGCCACCTCGCGTGTGAACCAGGAGCTATTTTCTGGTTTCCCATCCTTCAAGTTCGTGCTGGATGGTATGCGGCTTTATGATCCCAGCAAGGATAGTTCTGTCGGTGGCAATGGTGCGCAGCGCTGGAGCGACGCCTCGACCTGGGGCGGCGACGGCGACCGGCTGCCTGTTGTCCAGCTCTATGCCCTGATGCGCGGCATTCGCTGGAACGGTCAATGGCTCTATGGCCTCCAGACCGTCACCGAACGGCGCTTGCCTGCCAGTCACTGGATTACCCAGATTGGCAAATGCCGCACCCTGATCGAAGGTGCGGATGGCATGGAGGCCACCTATCGCTCTGGCGCGGAGGTGCAGGTCAGTGCCGCCATCCAAGACGCGGCGCAAGCGATGCTGACCGCTTGCAATGGGCGGCTTGCCGAGATCGGCGGCACCTATAAGCCATTCATCGGCGTGTCGGATGAACCGGTCATGACCTTTACCGACGCCGATATTCTGTCCACCGAAGAGCAGAGCTTTGCGCCGTTCTTCGGTCTGTCCGATACGGTCAACGGGATCTCCGCGTCCTATCCATCGCAAGATGACGCTTGGAATATGACGGAAGCCCCGCCGCTCTATAACGGCGATTACGAGGTGGAAGACGGCAACCGCCGTCTGCTGTCGGATGTCAGCTTGGACTTCGTGCCTTACGCTGCGCAGGTGCAGCGGCTGATGCAATCGGCCTTGAAGGAGGCGCGCCGCGCCCGTCGTCACACCATTTCCATGCCGCCAAAGTTTGGGGCATTGGAGCCGGGTGACATTGTCTCCACGTCCAGCAATCGCAATGGCTATGTCGAGAAGCGGTTTCGGGTCGATGGTGTTCTCGATCAGCCAAACCTTGATGTTGTCTTGGATATCACGGAAGTTGATCCGACCGATTACAGCTGGAACCAGGGCACGGATTATAAGCCGCCGGTCACCGGCAGTCTGTCCAGCGGGGTGCCTGCTGCGCAGTCCACGACGGGATGGAGCGTTGTCGCCGGATCTGTCACCGACAGCGACAGTCAGGATCGCAGGCCCGCTATTGTTGTGTCCTGCACCGCCGATCTCGATGACGTTGCCCGTGTGTGGGTCAAGGTGCGCGTTAAAGCCACGGGCATTGTCGTTTATGACAGCGATGCTCATCCTTATGCTGGCGCTGCGACCTGGACGCTGTCTGGTTCCTGGTGCCTGGCGCTGACAGAATATGAGGTGCAAGGCAAGTTGGTGCCGGTGTCCAGCCGCGAAACCGTCGCGTCTGACTGGCTTTCCGTCACCACGCTGAACCTGTCGGAATCAACTGACGTTCTCGACAACTCCATTACCACGGCCAAGCTTGCCGATGCGGCGGTGACGGCGTCCAAGATCATGGACGAGGCGGTCACCAATCTGAAGCTGGCGGATGCGGCTGTTGGCACGTCCAAGCTTCAGGTCGCGGCGGTGACGGAAGAGATTTTGGCCTCCGGTTCGGTCATTGCCGATAAGTTGGCCGAAGCAGCGGTCACCGGGGCAAAGCTTGCTGCTGAGGCGGTCGATGAGACCAAGTTTGCCGCCAGCATTGAGCCGGTGCACGTTGTTACCGCACTGCCGACCAGCCGCGTGTCTGCCTATGTCACCTTCAATGGTGAGGCCTATCGCTGGAACGGTGCGTCCTATGTGAAGACGGTGGCGACGGCTGAACTGACCGGGCAATTGATCGGTTCGCAAATCGCTGACCTTGCCATTGTCGCCTCCAAGATTGCTGACGGGATTATCACCGGGACCAAGGTCGCCGCCGACACCCTCGGTGCCAATAACCTGGCGGCGAACTCGGTCACGGCCAAACAGTTGGTGCTGACAGACTTTACCAATCTGGTGCCTGACAACCAGATGCAGAATCCCGGCAGCTCTTGGGTTGGGTCCGGCTGGTCGTCCTGGACGGACCCCTATCTTGGCGGCATGGCGTCCCGGTCGCAGATGAAGTTCGCCTATGTGGCGGGCGCGACCGGCTATGGTGGCGAGCTGCTCGGCAAGGCATTTCCGGTCCAAGCCGGTGCGCAGTACCGGGTGACGGGATCGGCCTATTCGAACGGCAATCAATCGCCGCTCTTGCGGATAAAATGGCTGGATCGTACCGGTGCGCTGATCAACTACGTCGATTTCCTTGCGGGTGATCGCGGGGCCGGGATTGCGACGGCGACCGTCAATCTGACGGCCCCGACAGGTGCCACGCAGGCGGTGATGGCCGCCTATGTCTGGCGCACGACGACCAACAGTGATGTCTATGTCGGCGGTTTTGTTGTCCAGAAGCGCAATGCGGCCGAGCTGATCATTGACGGCACGATCCTTGCCAACATGCTGTCGGCAGGCTCCGTGACCACGGACAAGCTCGCTGCCAATTCCGTCATAGCGGGCAAGATTGCGGCGGGCGCTGTCAATACCGACCAACTGGTTGCCGGTGCAGTGACGACGGCAAAGGTCGCCGCCGGTGCCATCACCACCACTCTGCTGGCGGTCGGTCAGGGCGCGAACTTCATCAAGAACTCGGACTTCTCGGCCGGGATCACCGGCTGGGGTGTGGAATATGCCAATGCCGATCTCGGCAATTGGACCATGACCCTTCGGACCGACACCTTCGCTCCCGTACCCGGCGCGCTGGAAATCCGGCAGGTCAATGGGACGCAAGGGCTTGAGATCGGCGCCACCTATAAGAAGGACGGCTCCAACTACGACTATATCTCTGTGGAGGGCGGCAAATGGTATGAGCTGTCGACCTATTACCTCGGGCATCGCTGCAACGGCATCCAGCCTTACATCGCCTTTGCCAATGCGGCAGGCAATGTCCTGTCCTTTGCCAATGCTGGCGTGTTTCCCGCAAACCAGAACATCGATCCGGGCAAACAGCTGTCCAATTATCAGCGCGCCTGGTTCAAAGCCCAGGCACCGGCTGGCTCGGTCTATGCCTGGATTTTCTTCCGTCACAAGGGAACGATCAACGGGCAGAACGATAGCTATCTCTGGATCCACAAGCCGTTCTTCGGGGAGGCGACCGCCAATCAGAGCGAACCGACGCCGTGGTCTGCGGCCGGCGTCACGCTGATCCAGAACGGCAATATCGTTGCGGGATCGGTGCAGGCCGATAGCCTGGCTGTCAATTCGGTCATTGCCTCCAAAATCTCGGCCGGTGCGATCACCACGCCTGCCATTGCGGCCGGTGCTGTCGTTGGCACCAGCATTGCTGCATTGACGATCACCGGCACGAACATCGCGGCCGACACCATCGGCACAGACAAGCTGGCTGCCAATTCCGTGACAGCCAAACAGCTTGTGTTGACCGACTTCACCAACATGGTGCCTGACAACCAGATGCAGGATTTTGGAACCTCCTGGACCGGGGTCAATTGGCAATCATGGACCGACCCTTATGTCGGCGGCATGGCATCGCGTTCCCAGGCTCGATACCCCTATGTTGCGGGCGCGACCGGCTATAGCGCTGAACTGGCGGGGAAGCTTTTCCCCGTGCAAGGCAGCACGCAGTACCGGGTGACGGGAACAGCTCTTGGCATCGCCAATCAGTCTCCGCTGTTGCGGATCATTTGGTACGACGCAGCCGGAAACCTCATCTCCTTTATCGACTACCTCGCCGGGGATGTGGGGCCAGGGTTTCGCACGGCAACCGTCAATGTAACATCGCCCGCAAATGCCCGGCAGGCCCGGATGACGGCTTATGTCATGCGGACAACAACAACCGGGGACGTCTATGTCGGCGGCTTCGTCGTCAACAAGCGCAACGCCGCCGAGCTGATCGTCGACGGCGCGATCACCGCCAACCAGCTCTCGGTCAACAGCCTCAGCGCCATCACCGCAAACCTTGGCACCGTAACAGCCGGCGAGATCCGCAGCTCGAACGGCAAGATGATCATTTCCCTCAACGCCGGCACGATCCTGATCACCGACTAAATGGACTGGAGATTTCTATGAGCAACAGACTGTCCATCACACCGGGCCGGATGATCGTCACCAAGGCGGGATACGATGCGGCCGATCTTTCCGTCGCCGATCAAAACAAGGTCTTTGACAGTAATTGGGGCTTTACCGGCCTGATCATCGCGCGGGGTCAGATGACTGATCCCGCGCCTGCAAGCGGTTCCGGGTCAGAGGCCTATGCGACAACAACGAGCACGCCGCTTGTCATCACGTTCCCGACCGTGGGCTATGCCCCTGCGGCTTATGTCTTCAACGACTACACACCCAACGCCAACAGTTTTCAGTCCCAAGGCGGCGTTGGGATGATGTGCACCGAACCGGTCGGCAACAAATTCGCCAGCACACCGCCGACGATTGCTGACGGGTCAATCACCATTCCGCGACGACAAATGCCAAACCCTAGTTACTACGAGCGCTTCACCGGCGTCATCCGCTACATCGTGTTTGCGATTTCCCAATGACCAACAGAATTCACATTGGCAGCCTGAACGGCGAAGTCGGGATTTTCATCAGCCAGCCCGGCGATGATGTCTATGCACCCACCAAGAGCCGCTTGCTCGATACGCGATTTGAGACGCTGGACCTGCACGTCAAGGGCAGCGTCAACATGCAAAACACCTATTACAACACCTCGACGCTGACAGCGACGATCTATTACAGCGAGATCACTTTCCCGGATCTGGGCTATACGCCGATCTTTCATGCCTCATTTTACAATCGCTTGAGCGGGCTTTCCGACCTGCCAGTCGGCAGTTGCTTTTACCCGACCACCTGGGGGCAGAACGACCGGCGCAGCAACATGGCGAACGCGCTGAGCGCCAGCGACGGGCAGAGCAATATTCTCCGCTATACCGGGGCCTGGCTTGCCAACAACACCACGCTGCGGGCCAAGGTGGTCATTCTCGATACCTCGACCGACACCAACAGGTTTCAGTTCTGCTACATGATTTTCAAGAATAGGGCCGTGGGATGACCAACAGGATCTTCATTGGCCAGAACGGCAACAGCTATCAGATCCGGGTGTCGAAAGCGGGCTATGACGTGACTACTGTCACCGACCCCACGCAGCTCGCGTTCTATGAGACGCTTTCCGGCCTCGTGCCGTTTGAACAGGGGCTGGTCACGGTCGCATCAGGCGCGACGGTGAGTGTCACCTTGACCGGCACCTATACCTATTACCCGTTCATCGTGCTGCGCAACAACCTCAACCAAGTGCCGGGCAATTGGTATTACGCGCGCCTGACGCTCTCCAGCAAATCCCTCACGTTCAAGAACAATTACAGCGCCAGCATGGTGATCAAATACTGCGTGTTTCGAGAACTCGACTGGTAACGAAAGGAAAACCGACATGTACAATATCAGCAGCATGTATGAGGCCATGGTTGATGGCGTCATCGTCGAGGTCACGGCCGGACGCTCCAGCCGATGGGCAGCCATGGCCGCCTGGTGGCTTGGTCGCCAGCAGATCCTCAATGCCCGCACCTTCTGGTACGGCGTCGCGGCCCACATGACCAACGGCCTGACCTCGGAAGAACAAGAGGCCATCCAAGATCAGCTGTTGAGCGACGAGCGGGTCTATCTCTCTGCCGTCACCGAACTGCCGGCCATTCCCGACTTCGTTGCCAGCACCGTGGACGGCTGGGTCAACGTGCCGATCTCCGACGAGACGTTGAAGGCGCGCTATCAGCTGGCGATCCAGCAGTTCATGAACGCCAAGGCGCGCGAGCGCGGCTATGACAGCCTGACCACCGCCGTCACCTATGTTGGTGACAAGCACCCGACCTTCGCGGCCGAGGCCGCAGCACTCAAGGACTGGCGGTCCGATGTGTGGGTTTATTCCCTGGCCGAGCTGGAGAAGGTGATCGCCAAACAGCGGCCGATCCCGACGGTTGCCGAATTCCTCAATGAGCTGCCGGCCTTTACTTGGCCCGAAACCCAAAGTGCGGAGGCCTGAGCCATGAGCATTCTCGAAACGGCGCTGCGTGAGCGCAACAAGATGCTGGAACAGCAGGCCGATCAATATGCGGGTGCGGTGGACAGTCTGTCGAACAGGTTGGCGGAGGCGCTGCGGCGGCTCGCTCCGCATGATCCTGATTATGTCAGGGGTGAAGCGCCGGACTTGGTGCCGGACGCGCCAACTCTGCCTGTCGAGGACCATGGCGGATCTGTGATGCCTCTTACGGTTCACGAAGAATAGAGAGCTACGCCAGATCATCCAGATCGACGCCAAGAGCTTCTGCGATCTTCTTCATCGTCGCAAAGCTTCCGTCCTTCTTGCCGCTCTCGATCTCGGAAACATAGCGCGCGCTGATACCGGCCTGTTCGGCCAATTCCCGCGCCGTCATCTTGCGAAACGTGCGCCAGACCTTGACCGGATTGTCACCGGCAAGAAGCTGGTTGACGACTTCGGCGGGCACGAGCACGTCGTCACCTGCGGCAATATCCGCCTTGACCTTGTCCGCTGCTGCGATGTCGCTGCGGTCGATTGGGTTGTTGGTAGTCATGCCACTGTTCTCGGTCTACCTGCCTGCCTGGGCCGATAATGTGCGTGCATGATAAGCGGATCACGCTGGCTGGCGCGCATGAGCATTTTGATCGCATTGCTGACCGGCGTCCCCGCCCGGTAGTTTTTCCAACTGCGCAGCGAAACGCCGAGAAAATCCGCCGCTTCGTTGTTTGAGAGGCCCATTTCCTCCTGCCACTTGTGAAGATCCTCCGCGTTGAAATCGCGCTGGTCTTCGGCAATCTGAAACAGGTGATAGGCATCGATGGCCAAATCATCGCCTGCCCATTCCACCGTCGCGCCGTAATCGGCAACGGTGGCTGTTGCCCATAGGTCAACAGACTTGAGGGCGGTCAAGAGCGGGCCGCCTGTCGCCACCCAGCCGGTGAGCTGAGCAGTGGATTTGCGACCATCCTGCCATTCAATCTTCAGCACCATGTTCGGCGCTGTCTTCAGCGATTTGATGCGGGGCATATCCATGTCGTTCTCCTTCACGCAATCGGGAAACGCGGATTGGTCCGGTTCCATTCTACGGCAATGACTGCACGGTGTTCAGTGGCCCATTCCAAGGCAATCTGTTCGGCCTTTCGAGGTAGTTTTCCACGGATAATGTCGAGTGTTGCGATTTCCACCAGAGCATCGGCATCCGGGGTGATGATGTGGAAGTGCGGTGGCAAATGGTCATTCGCATAAACCCGGATGATGATGTTTCCGATTTGAACCAGCTTGCCCATGCGCTCCTCATTTCGATGCGGAAAACATAGGGCATGAAATGCACCACGTCAATAAAGTGGTGCATAAATTACCCTACAATAGGAGTTTGTAATGGATCGCGCGAAATTCTTCGCGGCGGTGCGCTCGTCGCTGTTTGGCGGTGCGCTCACGCAAAATCAGGTCAATGGCATCACGGCCATTCTCGACGCTTGGCGGGCCAGCGATATGACCGATCTGCGGTGGCTGGCTTATATGCTTGGCACGGCCTTCCACGAGACTGCGCAAACGATGCAGCCGGTGCGCGAAACGCGAGCGGCTTCGGATAAACAGGCTATCGCCATTCTGGATCGCTCTTGGGCAAAGGGTGAAATGCCTTGGGTGAAATCGGCCTATTGGCGGATCGGCTCGGACGGCAAGAGCTGGCTGGGGCGTGGCTATGTGCAGCTCACTCACAAGGGCAACTATATCAAACTCGGCGGTGCAATCGGCGTTGACCTCGTCACCAATCCGTCGCTGGCGATGCGTGAAGACGTTGCCCTGAAGGTGATGTTTGTGGGCATGGGCGAGGGGCTGTTTACCGGGGCCAAGCTTGGACATTTCTTCGTCGGCGCTAAGGCCGATTGGCTGAATGCCCGCCGTATCATCAACGGCAAGGAACGGGCGGCGGATGTGGCCGGTTACGGCAAGGCGTTCCATGCGGCGCTGATGGGGGCGGCATGAACACCAACCTCCTCCACAACATCATCAACACGCTGATCGCGGCGATCCCGGCGCTGGCGCTGTTCGACTGGACGCCGTTCTTCAGCGAAGCGGTTTCCTTGAAGATCGTTGGGCTGCTCGGCCTTGCCAAGATCCTGATCAACACCTGGCGCGATGGGCCTGCGGGGATGATGAAGCCCCAGCCTCCGGTTGGTTGGCAACCGGCTGATGACCGCGACGGCAAGGGTGATTGCCGATGATCTCTATCGCCCTGACTGCCTGGAGTGCTTTCAAGGCGCTCCGCGAAAAGCTCGACTGGCGCGGCATCGCCTTGATTGCTGCTGTCCTCATCGCCGGGCTAGGCCTGCATCGCTGGGCGTCGTCGCTGAAAGAAGCTGGCCGGACTGAGATCCGCCAGCAATGGGCCGAAGCCCAACGTAAGGCCGACTTGCTTCAGCTCGCCAAGATCGAAGCCCAACAGAAACAGATCAATGCCGCCGATGCGGCCTTGGTCGCCACGATGGCCGCCCATGTGGAGCAGGCCGCAGGACTTGAGGCGGCGCTGGAAGATGAAAGGAAAAGGAATGCGAAACCGAATGCTGCTGGCGTTGCTGCCGTTGCTGCTTGCACTGTTATCCCTGAAGGGGTGCGAAACGCTCTCAACGCCCTCGGCGCAACCGATCGCTGAACGCAAGGCCAGCGTTTCAGCCAGCATCATGGCCGATTGTACCGGGCCGACCTTCATCCCTGCTGGCGCGGATTGGGAAAAGGAATACCGGCTCTGGGGAAAGGACCGAAAGGCGCTGGTCGATTGCCGCGCTCTCAATGCTGCAAAGGCGAACACCATCAATGCGCTTCAAGGGGACGGAACGTGACCGAAGACAAAGCGGCAAAGCCGCTGAAATACAATATCAACAATGGGCTGCCGAGCAGTTGGATCTGCTCGACTGCAAGAGCGCCAATCGGGTCAAGGGCTGTGCACTTAACGCCGCCGATCTGGCACCCGGATAACCACAGAGGGGCAGGGGATGTCTGAGAAGTTTTCAACAGTGGCAGAGGTACTGACTGCCTGGTTTGGCGGCGCTGGCACCACCATCATCGGCGCCATAATGGGGCGTGCCATGTGGCATGGGCAGGAAGTCCGCCGCACCCACCGCCGCCCCCTCGGCCCAGAACTGTTGTGGGAACTGCCGATCGCGATCAGTATGGCGCTGATTGGCGAGGGGCTAGCTGGATGGCTGGATCTCGGCCAGCCGGTTGCAACGGGGCTCATTGCGGCGCTGGCCTATCTCGGACCACGCGGGGCCGAGGTATTGTTTATGAAATGGTGGATGGGCAGAAAACCGCATTAACAAAGAAGTTAGCCTGGCAGGCTCCCCGTTCACCCTAGGTGTGAGTCGGACACGAGTTCCACCGATCCATGCTGTGAAATATTCACAAACAGATCCTCATTTTGAACTATCTAAATTTAACCCAATCGAAGTAGGATAGCGCTAATAAACACGTTCGCTGCAAGTCCTAACCTCGAGATAAATGCTCTGAAACCAGCGCTTTAAAAGGCTAAAAATACATCTATGTTAGTGTATTTTGAAAACATGTTTCGAGCGTTTGAAAAGATAAGTCAATAATATGGAAGAAAAAAATACAATCGGTAATGTAATATGGTGGTGCTGCTTTCTGGAAAGTGGCGATAGAATCTATGAATCAATTTCTGAAATTGGTATTTTACTAAAAAAATCCGGGCAACAACTTATAGTATTAGGTCAGCCTGGTGACTATACAAAATATATAGGCTTTGAACACATTGCTGTATCGGTCAGCCTGGTTGCGCAAGGCTTAGAACTTAATGACATTCCGGGGACTTCATCATTGCCGATGACGCTAACTAGTCTCCCGGAGCTGCTCGAAACAGAAAGTTTTTGGTCTGGTGCAAAGCCAACATTTCAAACCGAACTATGCATACTCAAGGCAGCAAGGTTCTGGGAGAAATCGTTCGAGATAATGCAGCCCTCGTTGATCATTGCATGGGGTTCTTCTGCGCCTTTTTCAAGGTTACTGTTGCGCATCTCAAATCTAACGCAGACACCTAGTTATGTGGCTGAGAGAGGCTTAACAGAAAACACCCTGATGTTTAATTTGCTTGGGCAATGTATAGTTAGTAATATAGGGACAAAAATATCATATATAAAAAGCAAAGTTACAATTAGCGACGTAAAAAAAGAATGGATTATTATAAGGGACTATTACAAAAATATAGCAGAAAGACAATATAAGAATTCGAGTAATGTAAATGTAAGAAATATATTAAATAAAATATCAAGACGTGGTCCGGTCGTACTTTTTCTTGGGGCGTTTGATCTGGGTAGTGGTTTAGCCTTCAGTAACAAATCACTGGGCGGCCGTTTCGCGCGCGCTCACAAATCATCTCAAGAAGCGGCCCAGGCGGTTGCGGATGCGTTGAGTATCAGTCATCCGGGCGCTACGCTTATCAACAAGTCGCACCCAGCATCACCCTACGAAGTGATTTCTACTTCGTCGGATATATATGTAATAAATGTCCATGACGCAGATTTTAGAGAACTAATTGAATTAAGCGACATCATTGTGACGCCTATTTCTACAACGCAGATTTACGGATTTATTTATAATAAGCCGGTTATAACACTTTCAAACAGTTTTTTTTCTGGAAGAGACATAACGTACGATGTGACAGATGAGTATAGCTTGGAAAATGCGATAAATGACGCAATAGAGCATGTTGATTGGCAGAATAAATTTGAAAGAGCTAAATCGTTAATAGTAGATCTTTTTAGGGATGAATTTATTGGCTTGACCGACGACGTGCCTTGTCGCTTGCAGATTGCTGACCTGGTACGCCATTTTACGCTATTCAAAAGCTACAAACCCTATAATTTTGAGGACGCAAAGGCACGTCTTGAGAACTACTACCTACTCGAGTCCTTTGCAAAAAGCCGGCCAATTCAATGGTCGACCGAACAAATTAAATCATTCATCGGTGTTGAGCACTGGAACCTTATTGCATCAGAAATTATAGGCGGTTCTAATCGCGCGTTGGAAGCTGAACTTCAGAGCAGGATCGGCCTGAAGCACTTCGGGGGCGACCTGGCGGCGAATATAGAAGAGGCATTCAAAGAGTTCGTCGGCAGTTCTAATCGCGCGTTGGAAGCTGAACTTCAGAGCAGGATCGGCCTGAAGCGCTTCGGGGGCGACCTGGCGGCGAATATAGAAGAGGCATTCAAAGAGTTCGTCGGCAGTTCTAATCGCGCGTTGGAAGCTGAACTTCAGAGCAGGATCGGCCTGAAGCGCTTCGGGGGCGACCTGGCGGCGAATATAGAAGAGGCATTCAAAGAGTTCGTCGGCAGTTCTAATCGCGCGTTGGAAGCTGAACTTCAGAGCAGGATCGGCCTGAAGCGCTTCGGGGGCGACCTGGCGGCGAATATAGAAGAGGCATTCAAAGAGTTCGTCGGCGGTTCTAATCGCGCGTTGGAAGCTGAACTTCAGAGCAGGATCGGCCTGAAGCGCTTCGGGGGCGACCTGGCGGCGAATATAGAAGAGGCATTCAAAGAGTTCGTCGGCGGTTCTAATCGCGCGTTGGAAGCTGAACTTCAGAGCAGGATCGGCCTGAAGCACTTCGGGGGCGACCTGGCGGCGAATATAGAAGGCACCTTCCATGAAATGATCGAAGATGTAAACAAAAAATATAATGATATAATAAACGCGTCCCAAATTCAAATTGAATATCTTGATGCCGAAAATAAAAATTTCCAAACAAGAGAAGAAGAATATTGCAAATTAATTGAAAAACTACACAGTGAAATTTTTGATATTTCTGCGGATTCAAACAATAAACAACAAATAATGTATAATGAGATTTCCGGCCTTCGTAGGAATTTAGGCATTCTTGAAGATGAGCTTCGAGAATCTAAGGAAGGCTACCTAGAAATTGACGAGGCTCACACGAAGACGAAAGTGGCGGTTGAAGTAATTTCCACATGGGTGATTAGCTCGACCCGCAAAAGGCACGCCTCCCGCTACAACGGGGTTTGGAAACTGAAAAGAAGATCGGACGTTGTCTGTGAGATAAATCCTGTACAATACCTGATAGCGAATCCAGATGTCGCAAAAGCGGGCATGGATCCGATCGATCATTGGCTGCGCTACGGAAAGCGCGAGGGACGAAGCACGGGAGGTCAGGGCTGACCCATTCAGCTATCATCCCCAGGCGACTTAGTTTGCCTCCACATATATATAAAAGGTAGAATACCAAAATGACACTAACGGACAAGAAGCTGAAAATTGTTGCCTTTGTACCTGCAAAAGGTGAGAGCTCCCGCGTACCGTCAAAGAACACTAGGATTTTGGACGGCGATTTATTGTTCCGGCGTAAATTAAGGCAACTCCTGCGATGCTCAATGATTGACGAGGTGTGGCTCGATACTGAGTCCGAAGAGATAATTTCTCTTGCGGAAGGCCTCCCGGTCAAAATACTAAAGAGGGATCCTAATTTAGCGACCAATGCGACGGATGGACACGAGATGTTTGCTAACGAATGCTCCGCGTCGCCGGATGCAGATATCGTGATACAAGCGCTTTGCACCGCACCTTTCCTTGATGAAGTCGGTATATCCCGGGCCATCGATGAGCTGTTGGCTCACTCGGAATGCGACAGCTTGGTGGCGACGCGTAAGGTTCGCCAATATGCTTGGGAAGATGGAAAACCCAATTATGGAACTGGACGCATACCAAACAGCAGTGATTTGAAACAAACTACTTTGGAATGCATGAGTCTCTACATGGTGAAAAGGACGAGTGAGTCCTTCGAAAAGCGTCGTTTCGGGACATCGCCGCTCCTTTTTGAACTCGCTGAAATTGAAGATCTCGATATAAACTATGAGGCAGATTTGGAGCTGGCCGAGACGATTTGTCTGGGACGACGTATGAAAGAATTTAACTATTTTCGCTTGATTAAACATCACCTTTCTTCGTCGATTATTTCAGATGTCTCGAAAGAGATGGGATATTCGTTCATGCTTGACTCCGCGTTGCGGGAGATATCTGCAGGCAAAATTCTCGGCCGTGTTAAAACATTACGCTTAGGTGGTTTGCACGAAAATGAACGGAATATCAACGAAAGTGATGCGTGGAAGGGAATCTACAAGGCACTTCAGTCTTATAGTTTTGTACGAACAGGGGATGTAATCGTAGTTGAAAATGAAGTTCCAAGCCGAGCTTATTTCGGTGACTTAAATTGCCATTTAGCCATACGTGCTGGCGCTGTCGGCGTTTTGGTAGATGGTTTTACCAGGGACGTAAGCCACGTGAAAGCTATGGGAATGCCAGTTTACGCCCGTGGCGCATGGAGTAATGACATCAAGTACGAGGGCACCACTCTTTCATACAATCTCCCAATCACTGTCGGAGGAGTTTCAGCTTCAAATGATGATGTGATTTTTGCAGATTCTGAAGGAGTTTTGATTATTCCGCAGCACATTTGGCCCGACGTGTTGGAACGTTCATTACAAGCTGTTTCTAACGAGTCTGGTATCCGGACCAAGCTTATTAATGGTGCCGCTGTTGCGGAAATCATCAATGAGCATGGATTTTTCTAAGCGATCATGGATTAACTTCGGGGGAACGGGGCGCTTGCATTATAACACTAATCGGCTGGGTAGTGCTCGCTGCTTTACAAAGCATTCGGACTATATTTTTGTAAGAAGGGGACGTTCTGAGTGAGCAATGCCGAGGGCTACAGAGTTGGGAGTTGGGCTGTTCAAGGCTGCGTCGATACAACGCAAGAATCTTTGGTATGGCCGATCGTCGAATTTCATGGATGGGTTGCATTTCGTGGGTCAAGAAAGGAATTTGACATCTACCTGAATGGTGTGAAACTCGAAATTCAGAGTTTTGGCAGTAGGCAGGATGTCGAAGAGGCGATGGGAGCCGGATGGGATGCGATTGGTTGGAGCGCTGTCTGTGATGTAGGTCCGACCGCACGTGATAACGGGCATGCCCTGGAGCTTGAGATACGTGTTATAAGGCAGACGATTGCACGTAAATATTTTCGCTACAGAGACCGTTTTGAAGCTGGAACTTCGCCACTTAAGATCGTTCTCCATATGCCAAAAACAGGCGGTACAAGTCTTCGTATGGCACTTGAAGAGTACCGGCATGATCTCTTCATTTTGCCCATTTATAATGGTGATTTTACCAGGATAAATGGTCTATCGACATCCTCTGTTGATAAGGTCGATGTGGCCTATGGCCATACAAGTTATGGTGTTCATCATCATATTGCGCGCCCGGCTACGTACATGACTGTTCTTCGTAACCCGTATGATTTTGTGTCGTCCCTATATTTCTATTCGAAATACGTTCAGCAGGATGCAGATATGATAGAAAAGTCTAATATAATTGAGGCTTTGAAGAGTCTAAAGCGTCCAGAATTTGACAATTATTATACAAGATCTATTTCAGGATTGGATGCTGCTCTTCCTGTTACAGAAGAACACCTCGAAGAAGCTATTTACCACATTGATTCTCATTTTTCTTTCATTGGACTGGCGGAGCGTCCTCGGGAAAGCTTAAAGACGTTCAGCCGAATTTTCGGATTACCACTTTCATACATGAGTGAAAATATAACCCCGCTTCTTGTAGAGCGAGAATATATTGACCCTATCGAGGTCAATGATGCTATCCGCAAACATGTCGGTCTGGATCTTAAGCTCTATCAATATGTATTGCGGAAGTTTTGGAACATGGAAATCGCCTAGTGTATCGATCAAGACGAATAGCGCGTCTAAGAATTCCAACCGAAGTGACTTATGCTTCGGCTGGAGATGTCTTCATCGAACACTTTTGATGTTAACGCCGCCGACCAAACTCGGCTTGACATCATGGAAACGACGCTGATTTTCGCTCAGAAAGTGCTGATCGAGGCAGAATAGCGAGACTTCTCATGACATCATGGGCGCCGTCGTGAACAGGAAACAAGCCCACCAGTTAACCATCGTTTGTTGCAAGTAAGTCAAAGTTCTTAGAGCTTCCCCACGCGTCAAAATTCTTTACACTCCGGAATCGAGATAATTCTTCTCTCGACGCGCTCGACAAATAGGCAATAAAAGGCTGAACAGCTTCCATAGGTGCAATCTCCAGCTCTAGTTTGAGATGCAAATCCCGATATTTCTTATCAAACCTCGCCATTCCTTGCATCAAGGAAGGGCTCGCGGTGTTTTCGACCTCAGTTAACGATCTTCCCTTATCTAATACAAAACCAATTTCCTGCTCTGAACGATTATAAGAATAGCCTATTACAGACGCATGGGGCGCCGTAAACATTAATTCTGCAATCACACGGTTCTCGTAGATCGATTGTATTTCACCTTGTGTAATTGTATCGCTGTTAAGCAAGCTTCTCATACGCAACGTCTTACTGCGTTCTATCCGTTCAGGCGTATCCACAAGGCACAGAAAGTATCCAGACAACTCAACATCGAGCATCTCGGAAAGGGCCCGCGAAAACGCTTCAACCGTTGTTCCAGACCAACCAACGTCCACTAGGCCAAGCTTCGTACCCGGCTTAATGCCCAAACTCATAAGGTAAATGAATAAAGCTTTTCTATTTTCAGCCGCGCGGTTTATTATAGCCCACTTATAGGAAACCAAAAAATCCAAAATCCTATCTATATTTTCTTCGGTTATCACTACATCATCACCGAGACCTATATCATTAAGAAATTCTGGAGACGGGCATTCAACATCTATACGTTCTAATACCTCATGCGTGCTTAGTCCGAAGCATCCGGAGACGAGGAAAGGCAAAAATTTAAAAAAATTATCGGCAGTTATAGCGCTCATGTTGAACGAAGTTCGGGATCCTCTGAAGTAGTTCGTCCTTATTGAATTGCTTTCAAATAAATCACCAGCAACTTCCTCCAAAATATAACCGTCACGAGATATAAACAGAAGGTGTTCAATTTTATCTCGTTTTGTTTCTTCCACTAAAAATTCAATGAAAGCCGATAAGGCTGGGCCGCCATACCTGAAGCCGATCTCCTCAAACTTGTTCGAAAATTCGGATCTTTCCGTTCTATAAAGGGAAAAAGCAAGCGATTCAGAAAATTTCGCAGGTGATTTGGGCTCGTCCCGCAACTCGACATAATGATACGTCTTTAACGATTTCTCTTTTGCCCGTTCAACGTCGGATCTCAAGCTGTCGCCTACGTGCAGGATACGAGTAGGCTCAATTTCGAGAGCGCGGGCTGCCAAAGAGAAAATTTCTCCATGATCGCGTTTGGTTGCATTTAGTTCAGCAGAAACAAATATTTTATCGAATTCCAAGTTGTGGCGGGTTAGAAGTTTTTCAAAAAACGCCCTTGGAAGGTACATATCCGAAATTATCGCAATTTTTTTTGTTTTTCGACAAAAATTATAAAATTCTATCATTTCTTTGTTTGGGTATAAAAGCATTTCCTCCATCTCGACTTCAAATGCTCTCACTTTCTGCTTAGTGAAAGCAGGTAAGTCGAAACACGCATATATGTCATCAAACAGAATTTCTTTTCTGTTTTCAGAGTGCATTTTTTCGAAACCCAAGCGCTGGGCCTCCTGACGTAGCGTCCGGAAGTTTGCAATTTTAAACTTCTGCCCGATTCCGTCAAATAGGTCCTCTGGATCCCGAAGAGGCCGCACAAATAAAGTATCAAAGAAGTCGAACGTGACAGCGTCGATGGTATGTTGTATTTTTTTATATTGTGAGAAAATGTCGAGCTGCTCGTCCAAAATTATGTTCTCCTACTTTTAGCGATTCTCGGATTGTCAGTGAAGCCTTGTTGGATGTTTTAAAATTGTCTCCATTTCGTCGTTAAGTCAAATTGCACATCGAATGGGTGCATGTTCACATTATAGTAAGGATCATGCTGAAATAAATCAGGATGTTTGTTGTAGAGTTTGTGTTTTTCTCGCTTTAACCTTTCGAATTTCTCCAGATTTTGGTGATCTATTCCACGGGATACGGATTCATGATGGATGAGTTGGATAAAGGGCAGATTGACATTGTAAAATCCGGCCTTTTTCAGCCTAAAGCAAAGGTCAATATCATTATATGCGACTGGGAACCCCTCATCGAAGCCGTCCACCTTCCAAAATTTAGACTTTTCAATTGCCATCAAGGCGCCGGTAACGGCAATCCAGTTGTAGGGCAGTACTGACCGGCCGAAGTAGCCTGGAAAATCAGGGGCCTGCCTTGAAAACGCGTGACAAGGACCTGGCTGGAGATTCAATATACCATTATGCTGTATGGAGCTTTCTTCACCATATATAAGTTTTGCCCCTACCGCTCCGGTATGTTTGAGCTGTGCTTGACCTGTTATCTGATCTAGCCAGTTGCTCTTCAAAATCTCTGTATCATCGTTCAAGAAGACATAGACTTCACCAGAGGACTTAGATGCCCCGAAATTGCAGAGTTCTGAGAAATTAAACGGAATGTCATGCGTCAGAACGGTTATCGACGAATTTTGATTGATCTCTTCGAGGTATTTCAGTGTTTTTTCATCTGAAGATCCGTTGTTTACTACAATTATCTCAAAACTTTTATAGTTTGTAACATCGAGTATGCTCGATATACATTTCGAGAGATAAACAAAATTATTTTTAGTCGGGATGATGATAGAGACAAGGGTGCCCGGCATAGGGATATAAACCGGGGTGTAGTGATTTGGTAACTCATCCACATGCTGCATTGAGCCACGTTGATGCCTGCGGCTAAGTGCGTTAGTCCGTGCTATTTTTCCGTGCTCAACGGCCTTGGGCTTCGCATTGAGATCTGCTGCTATTGAATTCGGGATTATCCTCCAATGGTAGAGAACTTTCGCGATATGCTCAATTTTTGATGCTTTCTCGCTTACTTTTAGGATGAAATCCCAATCTTGGGCTCCATCCAAATTACGATCCAGTGGGCCTGCACTAATTGCAAGAGAACGTTTCACGCAGGAGACGTGACAGGTATACATCGTTGCCATCAATGTGTCGGGTGACCAGTCTGGTTTAAAAAATGGCTGGACGAAATTTCCACGCTCGTCAATTTTGTCCTCATCCGAGTAAAGAAACTCTGCCTTTGTTTCGTGAATTCGCTTGGCTAATTCATATAAGCAGTCGCTGGTCAACTCATCGTCGTGATCTAGGAAGACAATGTAATCTCCGCTGGACGCTGATATCCCAACGTTGGTGGCTCCGGCGATGCCCTGGTTTGACGTAGTCTTGATTACGCTCACGCGCGAGTCGGTACCGCTAATCCGTGTAAGGTCCGATGATACACGGTCGTCAGTGCTGTAATCATCTATAAACAGCAATTCCCAGTTGCCGTACCACTGACGCCTAACGCTTTCGTAAGCCTTGTCTAAAAGTCCCTCCGGCGTGTTATAAACAGGCACGATCACGCTGAACTTGATATGTCTGGAATTTGTTCGGATGAACTCTTGAGTCGATTTCGCTGGTCTTAATGGAATATAAGTATAGGGTGTTCGATTAAGTGAAATCGAGAAAGTATTTTTGTCTGCATTAAAGCTTATATACGTATCAGCCCGTTCACTTGCAGTCGGTCGCCAGGCTTGGCCTTCTTTCATGCCGTAATATACATAATGCTGTATAGGGCTGATGTTCGCCGCTTTAATGTCTGGCCGAAGCTTGAGATACCATTCCGAGTCGAACACGCTGTTCGGCATTCGACCTTCTTCAATTCCATACCGTAAGAAGTGGAGAAGAGGGTTCATTCCTGTCTTTTTGACGTCAGTATAAGTGTCGAGATACCAGCTCGCATCAAAAAATGAATGAGGGTTACGGTTCTCCTTTGCTCCATACATAATATAATGAGTAAGGGGAGACGTGCCTTTTTTTCTGACGTCCTCATAGGCATCAAGATAATATTTCGTTGAAAAAAGTGGGTTTGGATCGCGTCCCTCTTTTTCACCATATTTTTTAAAGTGGACCCAAGGATCGAAACCTGCGTTAGCTGCATCTGGATAAGTAATATTATACCATTTTTCGTCAAAAAGCTCTGGCGATCGACCAAACCTCATTGCGTCGATACGAAATGAAATTTTTTTGATTATGTGGCTGAATATATTTCTATTTAGTCGAGAATTTAAGATGCGTAACTGATTGTCGAGTTCTCGAATGTTTGAATTGAGATTGTCTAATTCATTTCTATTTTTCTCAAGCTCCGCAAGAATCGTTTCTATTTTGTCTTCTTTTTTCATGTCGAGTCCGGTTTTCTTTTTGTCTTGCAGTGAGTGCAAATGAGAGATCTAGATTAAACCATCGTAGATGGAATGTTGTATCACATCGAAACGTTTTCAAACGTCAATTGGGAGTGATCCTTTTAGCCGAATAGAAATGTTAGGTATGTCTAATGTAAGGACATATTGCTCTTTTAGCATCTAATCGTGTTGAGAGTATGAGTAAATTTTTTTTTGGCGAAGTCGTGACTATCTGGGCAGTTTTTGAACAACAATTCGATTTCTCCCCTAAGCGAACAAGTTCGATTGAAAACGGATCGTCGATGTAGTCTGCTTTGAGCGATCACTCTGAGCGACGAAAAGTAAGTGATTTGTGATGGAGGATGATAATCGCTCGCCATTTGTCGTGAGAAACGTGGGACATAGGCTTTGGAAGTTATTGTTTTTTCAATATATAGATGCGCAGGTCTTGGGACACTTCATTCCTACAGCGGCGCGATGTCGCAGCAGTTTGCATTCGTCTCGACCGCACCAAGAACCCGGCTTTAGGCCGGGTTTTTCTTTTTTACGTCAATAGTTTGCTTTTTAAATCGTGCCTCGTGGCAGAGGGCCAGCTTTCGGCATTCGATGGACGGTTTTAGACTGTGCTGTTTTTGGCTTATGAATTGCCTTAATGGCCGTGATTTCGCAGCGGGGGCATCCTACTTCATGCGAGAATTATCCAAGTTCAGATTGAGCCAAGCAGGCACTCGTTTCTCGTGTTTCGTTCGTCCTTCGGGGAAAACCGTTTTCCACTTTCCTCGGACAAGCTCTCCTCATCAAAGGCATGAGGTATTCGAAAACGGAAGGCGAGCTGTCAGCTTCAATGGCTCTTCGTATTAGTCCGTTAGGCGCAGTTCGTCGCCGCGGATCTGGATGCTGTCTAGCGTCGAGAGAAAACTCATACCAAGCAGGCTGCCGTCCATTCGGCCCGGCTGGGTGATCAGGGCGCGGACATTTTCCCGGATCACGGGGCCGATGGCCACCTGCCGCAGGCGCAAGGGCGAGGCTAGCGCTTCGCCATTGGCGGTGCTGACGGTGACGCTATAGGACAAGTCCTCAACATTGATGCCGATCCTGGTGGCATCCTCGGCCCGCAGCACCACGGCGCTGGCACCGGTATCGATCATCATCGGGATATCGACGCCGTTAATACTGACATTTGCCGAAAAATGTCCGGAGGAGCCTCTTTGCAGGACGAGTTGGCTCTGGCCATCGCCGGTCGTGGTGACGACGGCACGCCCCGGCACCAGCCCGGCCAGCACCCGGTCTGCGACGGAAGCCGCATCGTTACGGTAGATATAGCCGGTGACGAGGATGAGGGCGATGAGCACCCAGGCGGCGGCAAATCGCAGGTTCTGGCCCAGGTTCTGGCGGCTGGCAACAATGCCTGCCGAAAGCATGAGCGCAAAGGGCAAGAGGGTAACGACACGGGCGAAGTCGTCATTATCCATGCCAAAGCTCTGGCCGCTATCGCGGTTGATGATCAAAACCGCAGTCCCTGCGAGCAGGATGCCGATGACAATGCCAAACCCACCGAGCTTCATGGTCTAATCCTGTTCTACCGGCAGAGACCCTCGCAAGCTCAGCATGATTTCTGTCCGTTGCCGCTCGCTATAGCGCGACCAATTGGCGATATCGTCCAGGCTGCGCCCGCAACCCAGGCAGAAGGCACTGGTCTCGTCCAGAGTGCAGACGCCAATGCAAGGCGAGGTGGCGCAGGGCGAAGAGGCTTGAGCGTTTGTCATGCTGATGTCCTACAAGGCCATGGCGATGCTGGCCAGCGCGGCGATTTCACAAATCTGTTGGGTAGCGCCTATGGTATCACCAGTCTGGCCGCCTAGCCTGTGCGAGACCAGCCGATTGGCCGCGAAGGCCGCCGCGCCACTTGCGACAAGCATGACCACCAGCGGATGAAAAGAGGTAACCGGCGCGATGGTGACAACCGCGACGGCCAAGCCGAGGAACAGGGCCGCATATAGGGTATTATCCTCCGGTTTTCCAAGCGATGCCGCGACACCATCGGGTTTTGCCGGGGGCAGGGCGTGCCAATGCCAAACCATCAGCGCCCGGCTGACGGCGGCAATGCCGATCATTACCAGCGCAACATGGATGGGAGAGAGGCTATTAACCAGCGAGGCCAGCGCCGCGACCCGCAGACCAACGCCAAAAACCAGGGACAAGACCCCAAAAGTGCCGACCCGGCTGTCCTTCATGATATCCAGCGCTTTTTCGCGGCTGGCACCCCCGAGGCCATCGGCTGTGTCGGCAAAACCGTCCTCATGCAGGGCGCCGGTCAGCAGGACTTGCAAACCAATTGCGGCAAAAGCGGCGATCAGACTGCTGGCGCCGAGGCCCAGCATTAGGGCCAGCAACAGGCCAGCGGGGGCAGCAATGATCGCACCGGCCAGAGGAAAGGCGCGGGGCGTGCGGCCCATTTCGCCGGAATGGTTTTGGAAAAAATGCGAAGCGATCGGCAGGCGGCTGAGGAAGCCGAGCGAACGGGCGAGATCGTCGACAAATGCAGTCAGGGTCATCAACGTCGTCCACTCTTTATATCTGAGGATTTGTGCGAGTTTCCTGGAGGGAAACTGTGCCGAATCCGGCTCTTTTCATGGTTTAATATATAGTTTGCCTATTGCTATTTGCCAGTCGCCGCGAAGGCTGGACGATTGGTTCCGTTGTTAGCGTTTTCCGCAAAATCGTTTTCTCTTAAATGTTTGCGAAAACCGGTAGGTCAGGGTTTTTTCGTCCATTGATAAAATTTTGTGCGAATCGATTCCGATTTGGGAATTTATGCATTAAGAAAGGCGCCAAATCCGCCTGAATAAAAGACAAGAAAGCCTGCCTGATGAGTGTAACCGGCCTGCCGTTTGACGATTTCCGAGTGCTGCTGCGCGATTTGCCAGGGCCTGACAGCCATGCGCTTGTGGCGGCCCGCGACCGCGACCGTCAATTGACCAAGCCGCCGGGCTCGCTTGGACGGCTGGAGGAAATCGCCATGTGGCTTGCCGCCTGGAGTGGCCGTGCGCCGGCGGTGAACCGTCCACTGGTGGCGATCTTTGCCGGCAATCACGGCGTGGCCCGGCATGGTATTACCCCGTTTCCGTCCTCCGTCACCCAGCAGATGGTGGAGAATTTCGCAGCCGGTGGAGCGGCGATCAACCAGATTTGCGTTGCCCACGATCTCGGCCTGAAGATCTTCGATCTGGCGCTGGATTATCCGACTGGCGATATTACCGTCGAGCCGGCTCTGTCGGAGCGTGATTGTGCGGCCACTATGGCCTTCGGCATGGAAGCGATTGCCGGTGGCACGGATCTGCTGTGCCTCGGCGAAATGGGGATTGGCAATACGACCATTGCCGCAGCAATCAACCTGGCGCTTTACGGCGGCTCTGCCGAGGACTGGGTCGGGCCTGGCACCGGCTCGCAAGGTGAGATGCTGGAGCGCAAGATCGCTGTGGTCAAACAGGCGGTGGAATTTCATCGCGATCACCTTTCCGATCCGCTGGAAGTGATGCGCCGTCTGGGAGGACGCGAAATCGCCGCCATGGCAGGCGCCATTCTCGCAGCGCGAATGGAGCGTATTCCGGTGCTGATCGACGGCTATGTGGCGACGGCTGCCGCTGCCCTGCTGAAAGCGGCCAATCCCTCGGCGCTCGACCATTGCCTGATCGGTCATGTCTCGGCGGAGCCGGGGCATTTGAAGGCCATCGACAAGCTGGGCAAGACGCCGCTTCTGGCGCTTGGCATGCGGCTGGGCGAGGGGACGGGTGCAGCCCTTGCAGCTGGCATCGTCAAGGCGGCTGCGGCCTGCCATACGGGGATGGCGACCTTCGAACAGGCCGGCGTGACCAATGCCGGCACCCATTGAGGCATCTTCTGTTGAAAAGCCTGGTATTGGGACGGCCTCAGACATGAGTTTTGAAGACGATAAACCCGCCCCCTTTGAGAAAAAGACCGGGTTTGCCCATCTTTTTGCCGCCACCCGCTATTCCATGCAGGGTGCGCGACGCTTATGGCGCGAGGCTGCCTTTCGCCATGAAGTGCTGGCGTTCGCAGCCGGCCTGCTGCTCCTCGCGCTGCGGGGTGCAGCACCCGTCTATTACCTCGGCTTTTTGCTGTTGATGCTGATGCTTTTTTCCGTCGAGGCTCTAAATACCGCCATCGAAGACGTGATTGACCGGATTTCACCGGAATTTTCGATCGTCGCTCGCAATGCGAAGGACTTAGGATCATTTGCGGTGTTCTGCCTGTTGGTCGCCAACGGACTCTATATCGGCTGGGTGATGTTTTTCGCTGGCTGAGCCACTCTACTGAAACAAGGATGAATGAATGAAACGCCTGCTGCGCCTGATACTGATCATGGCAATCGCCGCTATCGTGCTCTTCGGCTCGCGCTGGTATACCTATGTCACCAATACGGAAAGCCCGTATCAGGAAGTCGGCATCGACATCAACAGCCGCCTGCCGGACCCCTTCAACAAATGGGGTTGCGCCAAGCTGCAAGCCAATTTCAGCACCATGCTGCCGCCCTATGGCTGCCAAAACCCCACCGACCCGAAGCAATGGCGCTAGGGTCAGCCCGGTTCCAATTGTACCGGTTTGCTTTAACACTCTCTATTCTCTAAATTTTTAGCGCTTCCGGGAAACCGGGAGCGCTTTTTTATGGGCATATCTCCACGCTGTTGTGAAAGGCAGATCCTCACCACACGTTCCCAATAATTTCAGGGTAAATCGCGTTTGTGGTCGGCAGTTGATGGTTACAACGCATGTGTATCATTCCGTGACTTTTGCAGGCCACAGCAAAAGCGTACCGATCGGTATTCAACAAGCAACATTGAGCCATGATGGCGTTGCAATTTGATCAGGTGGAAATCATCAATGACTGGCATGTCGTGGGGATGACGACGATCTCCCTTATCAACCTTATCTTGGGCAAAGAGCACTCTTTTGCTGAGAAAGATCGGGTTTATGTCACATGTTTTTCGGCATGGCTCCGTTGTGCGCTGAAGGCCTGTAGCGATATGGCCAAACGACATCCCTTCAATCTGTCTCCTGTCGCGACGCTGATCTGGCCTCGTTACAGGCTTGGGCTGCCCCGAGGGGGGGATCGCGTGGAACGACAGGGGTCGAGTCTGCAATCGAGATTTGGGCGGCATTTGATGAGCTTGTGCCTTTCCCCAATGTTTTGGGGATCAGTGTTTGTAGGGCCCGTGTTTGGAGGAAGACAGGCCTGATCGAACGGCTCGGTCAATTGACTAAGCCGAAGCGCGCGGTAGGAGGCCGCGCGCTATATCTACCAGAGGAGGAGGATGCCTTGAAGCAGGGAAAGAGGACGTGTGCCGTCGCCAGTCTGGCGACGCCGAGAGGGCTCGAATACAGTATCCATGCAGCAAAACTGTTCTGTGCATTGTGGTTCATCGTGCTGTTTGGAATTGCTGTCCCAGTGGCGGCCCAGCCTGCGTTGGTTGCCGATGTGCCTTCATCTGCCCTGGGAAACCTTCCCGATCCGGTTTACGAAGGCCCTTTGGCGTCCGTTGGAAAATCTCTGCATGATAACGGAATCGACCTCCGGTTGGACTATTTCAACATTTACCAGAGTTCTCCGACATATGGATTCAGCTCGACGGCCTATGGCGGGTTAATCTTTGATGCGACTGGTCATCTGTCGCCTGATTTTCGATTAAGGCTCACGGAAACGTTTAATTTTCCGGCTCACAATGTCGGTGGCTACGCGAATGTCTTCGTTGGGCCTGTTCGTGACAAGTCAGACACGGATCTCACCCGCTTAACATTCCAGGCGGATTTTTTCGATGATCGGCTCCTGATCGAGGCTGGTCGTATGGGACTGGTCGAAAATTTCATGACCAGGGGCTTCTGCGACGGTCCCGCCTGTGTCAACTCCACACAAGGGGCAACCCTCCATCTGCCTGAGGCGGGGCTTGCCGTTTGGGGCGCACGGGCGGCATATAAAATGACGCCCAACACAACGGCGGGCTTCGGTATCGTTGAAAACAATACCGACAATTGGCTGGACGGTGATGGTTGGGATTGGGAAAAGGGCAGTACCGATGGGTATATTGCGGTTGCCAACATTATTCATGCAGAGAGTTTCATAGATACCCCTCGTCCTCTAAAATTCGAGATTGGTGCCTATCGTCGCTCGGCCGCCTATAATGATGCTCTCTATGATGACGGGCCTGGAAACCCGACATTCAGCTCCGCTTCGCCGACGGTCATCACCCATAAGAATGGCACGAACGGTCTTTATGGACAGGTCCGAAAAGTCCTGTGGAGCGATCCTAACGGTGGTCCGGTTCCGAAGAATCTGGCGTTCTATGGTGGTGTTTTTCACACGTTGGGGGACGGCCAGGCCTATCCGTGGGAAGCCTATGCCGGCCTTGAATATTCGGGTTTTCTGCCAGAAAATCCGCTCACCACGATAGGTGCGTCGATCCATTATATCGCCCTCAGCGAGGAACGTGCGCAATATGAAACAAACGCCCGGCGGGTCATGGCAGGACTGGATCAGCGCCAGTCGAAGGATACGTTCATGTTTGATGTGCATGCAAGAACGGGACTGTTCAACAGGGGCGTTCTCAACGCTGGTGCAGCGTATATCGTCAATCCAAACACAATCGTTCCGACCGACTTTTCGTCAAAACAGCAGAAGGATGGCTTCTTCTTTTATGTCGCGCTGGCGTTCGACCTCGGCGGCAGCCTGGGCCTTTCGCCCCGCATAGGCCCTTAAAGCGCCCTCACAATTGTGTAAGAGCGCTTTCAACCCACGACATGACAAGCACCATCAGTCCTCATCGGGCTGATGGGCATCGACCCCCATGGCTTCGATCTCGTTGATGACATGACGAACGCCGGGAACACTGAGCGCCAAACGCGCCGCCATCCGCATTTCTTCATTGGTGTCGACCATGCCACTTAAGGTCGCCGTATGGCCATCGACGCTGATTTCGATGTTATCGAGCTCCATGTCGTCGACTGACTCGAACCGTTCGGCAATGCGGCTCTCAATGTCATCGCTGTCTTCACGACCGATGGTGGCGGGGCTCAAACTATCCTTTAACGCCTCTTCTTTTCCAGAAGCATCGACTTCCTCAATACGGTAGCCGCCATTGGTATCACGGTCGAAATTACCGGCGGTCTCTCCGTAAGCACGATTTTCAGGCGCGTCCGAGGCCGCTGCCGGTGTGTCGGAATAAGGCCATCCGTCGTTGATATCGCGCTCTTCCAGGTCCCGCAATTCGTCTTCGGTGGATGCAGCGTTTCCATGCTTGGCATAAATCATCACACGTTCTCCTGGTTTTTTCTTTTGGATAAACGTTTCAGGATTGATTTGGTTCATATGCCCGGTTGGCTGGGGATTCCAGGCCATCCGGGTGTCAGACACCGCATGTGACGATCATGTTTGCGACGATATTGCCTTCTGCCATTTCTTCAGCAACCGATCGCGTTTCAGGCGGGAGAGCCGCTGGATCCAGAACAGGCCGTCGAGCTGGTCTATTTCATGCTGCATGCAGATGGCGGCAAAGTCCTGAAGCTCCTCCTCGTGAACCGTGCCATCCAGCGACTGGTAACGAAGAGTGATCTGGCGCGGCCGTGTCACGGTCTCGGTCATGCCCGGCATGCAGACACTCCCTTCATCATGTTCCAGAGTGTTTTGAGACAAGGAAAGGATTTCAGGATTGACGTAATCACGCCGTCCACCCAATTCGGGCAGATCGAGGATGACCAGACGCATCAGCTCGCCCACATGCGCAGCGGTAATGCCGACGCCGGGTGCGGCGCGCATTGCATCGTATAATGCATCGGCAAAACTGGTCAGCCTGTCGTCAAACGCCGTCACGGTCTGGCAAGGTTTCGCCAGAAGCGGATGAGGGTAGCGCAGGATTTTCAGGGTCATGACAGAACGATAGGCGGCTCAATCGGAGCCAGCCGCCTCGCGCAGCTTGCGACGGTCGGGCACGATAACATGGCGGTTGTTCTCGATGATGATGATGCCCTCCTTGCGCAGTTTGGTCATCTGCCGGCTGACGGTTTCAATAGTCAGGCCAAGGAAATCGGCAATGTCGGCGCGCGACAGCGGCAGGTCGAAGCTCTTGCTGAACGGCTGCATCGGGTCGATATGGGTGGCGATCAGGTGAAGAAAGCTTGCCACTTTTTCCTGCGCCGTTTTGCGGCCCAACGTCAGCATCCATTCGCGCGCTTCATCCAGCTCCTTCAGGGACTGTTCGTGCAGCTTTCGCTCGAAATCAGGAGCATCGGCCACCAGCCGGTCGATGACGGCACGGGGAAAGGCGCAGATTTCCGCATCGGTTGCAGCCTCAGCCGTCAAACTGCTTTCCTTCAGGAAAGGGCGCCCCATGAAATCCGGGGCAAATTGCAGACCAACGATCTGTTGGCGGCCATCCGCCATCATTTTCGACAGCTTGACCACGCCCTTGACGATATTGCTATAGCTGGAGATCTGCTCTCCCTGGCCGATCACTTCGCCGCCCGCGTCGATATGGCGCTTTGTCGAGATACGGTTGAGCTCGATCAATTGAAGAATCGAAAGGGAGGCGCATACTCCGCCATGCCTGGCTTCGCATTCACTGCAAACAGCAGGCGTCTCCGCGCCGCTGGTGCTGCTTTTAAGACTATGCATGTCCATTGTCTGCCCCATACATGTGAAGTCGCGCGTACACGTAGCGTCGCGCGTGCTTGTGACGCCCAGGTTCGGTCGAACAGTTCGTCATTGTGCAATTGCGCGCCGTAGGGCGTCGACAAAAGTTCAAAAACGACACAGGCCACGCAGAAACGGTGATGCAGCAGACACGCATCTAAAGCCGCCGAATTTTCCGCCGCGCTCCCATGAGGAGTTTCTACCTGAACGAGACTATCAAGAAATTGATCGAAGTCAAAGTCCGTTCCATTGAAACCGATTATTTGTTCAGTTCAACCGCCACTCGACAAGGCCTCAGTTCATGCCCGCCAAAGCGCTTCTTCCGAAATATGCCGCCGCCGTTCCGCGCTACACGAGTTATCCGACGGCGCCGCATTTTCATACCGGTGTTGACTGCGGCAATTATGCGCAGTGGCTATCGCTGCTGGGGCAGGGGCAGACGATCTCACTTTATATTCATATCCCCTACTGCGACAGGCTCTGCTGGTTTTGTGCATGCCACACCAAGCATACATTAAAGTATGAGCCGATAAGCGCTTATCTCACCGCGCTTTTCAGTGAGATCGAAAATACCGGCAGGCTCGTTGGCCGCGAAGCAGTGGTGACGGCTGTGCATCTTGGCGGCGGCTCTCCCACCATGCTGCGTCCACAGGATATGGTGGCGCTGATGAGCCGGCTCCGGGCAAATTTTACCTTTGCCGATCATGCGGAAATCAGCGTTGAAATGGACCCGAACGATCTCGACGAGGCCCGCTACGACGCGCTTGCGTCCATTGGTTTGACGCGGGCAAGTCTCGGTGTTCAGGATTTCGATCCCGTGGTTCAGAAGGCGATCAACCGTCTCCAGACCTTCGAACAGACTAAATCAGTGGTTGAACAAGTGCGTAAGCGCGGTGCCACCTCAGTCAATTGCGATATTCTCTATGGTCTTCCCTATCAGACCCTTAAAAGTCTGGAGAAAACTGTCCTCGACATCGTGTCGTTGAAGCCGGATCGGATCGCGTTATTCGGCTATGCCCATGTGCCCTGGATGAAAAAGCATCAGACGCTGATTCCCGAGAATGCCTTGCCCGATATTGTCATGCGTTATGAACAGATGGTGCGGGCCTCTGCCATGCTGGTTGCGGCTGGTTATGATGCGATTGGCATCGACCATTTCGCATTGCCAGAGGATAGCCTGGCTGTCGCGGCACGGCAAAAACGGCTGCGGCGTAATTTCCAGGGTTATACGACTGACGGCGCCGATGCCTTGATCGGACTTGGCGCGTCTTCGATCAGCCAACTGCCGCAAGGCTATGTACAGAACATGCCCGCGACTGGAGAATATCAGCGTCTTGTCAGCGAAAACGGGCTTGCCGCGACAAGAGGTATTGCCCTGAGCAGCGATGATCGGGTGCGTGCCGCCGTCATCGAAAAGATCATGTGCGAGTTCGGCTTTTCCTTTGCAGAGATCCGGCAGGCTTTCCCAGATGTCGCCGAGGGTGTGATCGCAGAAGCCAAGATATTCACGGCCTCCAACGGTGACGATCTCTGCCGGATCGACCGGGAATATTTTACTCTGACGCCAACCGGACGGCTCTTTGCCCGCAGTGTTGCGGCCACGTTCGATTGCTACTTTTCCAGCGGTAAGGCCCGTCATTCCATTGCGGTTTGACGAATAGGTCTGCATTTTTGCTGCGAGCGCACAAAACAGGCCATTGGCTTTTGTCCGAGTTTTGCCTATGTGGGACGCTGAATTTGAAATTCTGAAGGATAATTGGCGTGACCGCTACATTTGACAAAGTTGCCGACATTATTGCTGAGACCAGCGAGATCGATCGGGAAACCATCACTCCTGAGAGCCACACGATCGATGATCTGGGAATCGACAGCCTCGATTTCCTCGACATCGTTTTTGCGATCGACAAGGAATTCGGCATCAAGATTCCGCTCGAACAGTGGACCCAGGATGTCAACGAAGGCAAGGTTTCCACGGAAGAATATTTCGTGCTGAAGAACCTCTGCTCCAAGATCGACGAACTCAGGGCCGCCAAGGCTTGATCTGCTTAGGATTGTCACCGCCATTGCCGGGGGATCTTTGAATGCTGCTGGAATATTTCCAGATGATCGACAAGGTCGAGACGGTGGATCTGTCTGCCCTGACCTTGAAGGCCCAATCGGTGGTGCCGGAAAACAGCCCCGTGTTCGAGGGGCATTTTCCGGGGATGCCGCTGGTACCTGGCGTTCTGTTGATCGAAACCATGGCGCAGGCGTCCGGTCTGCTGGTTCTGGCTGTGACGAAGTTTGCCTCTATGCCGTTCCTGATGTCGGTGGATGGTGCCAAGATGCGCAGCTTTGTCGAGCCGAACGCGGTTCTGGATATCGAGGCGCATCTGGAGCACGAAGGGTCCGGCTTTGCGGTGACCAAGGCGAAGATCACCTCGGCGGGCAAGAAAGTGGCGGATTGCCAGCTGAAGCTGCGCACTATGTCTTTTGACGAAGTGCCGCTGGGCGATATCGTCCGCAGCCGCGCCGAGCAGATCGGCCTGATGGCGGCGATTGCTGCTGCGCAATAGAGTTTATCAGGGAAACTTGGAAACCGGTTTTCCTGAAAAGACAAACTTAAACAAAGAGAGTGAGAATCTGTCCGTTTCAATATGAACCTGGCGGATTCTAAGTGAGATCTTTAAAGTTTCGTCAATAAGGCCGCCGCTTTTGTGTGCGGCCTTATTGCGTAAAGTCGTCTGTCGGAGTAGGGCATGGCGGCCCTTGCAGGCCTTGGAGCTTTCCGGCTCGGGCCTGGGAATGGACGGTATGTCGCAGTGCTGGCGCGGATCGCCCGGCATTGCTGAAGAGGTTATAGACATGCATAAGACGCCCAACGATGTGGTGATCACCGGCATTGGCATTGTAAGCTGCCACGGAACCGGCAAGGAGCCGCATCTTGCGCTTCTGTCCGCGGGAACGGCAGCCGTGCCGCCGGTCGAGGTGGAAAAATTTGCGCCTTACCCCATTCATCCGATGCCGCAGATCGATTGGTCGACCCAGATCGCCAAGCGTGGCGACCAGCGGCAGATGGAAAACTGGCAGAGGCTTGGCGTCTATGCCGCCGGTCTGGCGCTCGACGATGCCGGGCTGAAGGACGACGTGCAGGCCTGCGCCACGATGGACATGATCGTGGCAGCCGGTGGCGGCGAGCGTGACATCAATGTTGATACGCTGATCGTCAATGAAGGCTTGAAGCGCAACGATCGCGCTCAACTGGTCAATGAAAAGCTGACGACCGAGCTGCGCCCGACCCTGTTTCTGGCTCAGCTTTCCAATCTGATGGCCGGGAATATTTCCATCGTCCATAAAGTCACCGGGTCATCGCGCACCTTTATGGGCGAAGAGGCCGCGGGGATTTCCGCAATCGAGACGGCATTCGCGCGCATTCGTGCCGGTCAATCCACCCATTCGCTGGTGGGTGGCGCGTTCGTGGCTGACCGCGATGATATCTTTCTGCTGGTGGAGGGCATTCAGGCCCATACGACCGGCCCCTGGATGCCGCTTTGGCAGCGCCAGTCAGGCGAGGGCGGCGGCATGATTCTCGGCACCGTCGGCGCGTTTCTGGTTCTGGAACAGCGCGCTTATGCCGAGGCGCGAGGTGCCCATATCTATGCAGTGCTCGACGCCATCGAGGGCGACCGTGGCCAGCGTGCCAATGGCGGGTTGGAAAAGCGTTTGAACCGCATGGCAGGTTCGGTCGGCAAGGATATTGGCGCAGATGCGCTGGTCCTGTCGGGTGCGAGCGGCATGCATGAGATTTCCGCCCGGGAAAAAATAGCGCTGGAAAAAGCCTTTCCGGGTGCGGCCATTCGCGGCTTCGGTGGCATAACCGGCCACGGGCTCGAAGCGCAGTTTCCTCTGGGCCTGGCGCTGGCGGCGCTGGCGCTCGATGGAGAAACCATTGTCCCGGCTTTCGATCCCACCGGCGAAGCGGCGATGACCAAACCGGCCCGCCAGGCCGTTGTCACCACGGTCGGTTACGTGCGCGGCGAAGGCATGGCCCATCTGTCGGCTGAGGCGTGAGGAGAGAGATATGACACAATCCGGTTTCGAATCCCGTTTCAAGGATCATCTCGGTCGCCCGATCATCGCCGTCACCGGCATGGGCGTCATCACCTCGCTCGGTCAGGGGCTTGCCGACAATTGGGCAAAGCTGACCGGTGGCGTGTCCGGCATCCACAAGATCACCCGGTTTCCGACCGAAGGGCTGAATACCCGCATCAGCGGCACTGTGGACTTCATCGATATTCCGGCCATCAATGCCGTTGAACGTTCCTATGCCATGGCGCGGGAAACCACCATCGAGGCGCTCGCCCAGGCTGGCCTGTCCGGCGATTTCGAAGGTCCGCTGTTTCTCGCCGCCCCGCCGGTCGAGCCGGAATGGGACGATCGTTTTGCGCTTGCCGAACGTGCGCCTGCCGAAAGCGCCGAGGGCCACGCCTATCAGCGGCTGCTGGCTGCCATGCGCGCCGAGGCCGATCCGGTGTTTCTGGAAGCCGTACAGTTCGGCTCGATTTCCGAGCGTCTCGCCGACCGGTTCGGCACACGCGGCCTGCCAGTGACCTTGTCCACGGCCTGTGCTTCGGGCGCGACAGCCATCCAGCTTGGCGTCGAGGCCATTCGTCAGGGCCGCACGGACCGGGCGCTGACGGTGGCAACCGATGGTTCCGTCGGTGCCGAGGCGCTGATCCGCTTTGCACTGCTTTCGGCGCTGTCTACCCAGAACGATCCGCCGGAAAAGGCATCGAAACCCTTCAGCAAGGATCGCGACGGTTTTGTGATCGCCGAAGGTGCAGCAACACTGGTGCTGGAATCGCTCGAAGCGGCCATTGCCCGTGGCGCCAAGGTGCTGGGCATCATGAAGGGCTGTGGCGAAAAGGCCGATCATTTCCACCGCACCCGTTCCTCACCGGACGGCGGCCCGGCCATTGCCACCATCCGCGCAGCCCTTGAAGATGCCGGTCTTTCCGATGACGGCATCGGCTATATCAATGCGCATGGCACCTCGACGCCAGAAAACGACAAGATGGAATATGGTGCCATGCTGTCGGTGTTTGGTGAGCGGTTGAAGGACCAGATCCCGGTCTCGTCCAACAAGTCGATGATCGGTCACACGCTGACGGCGGCCGGTGCGGTCGAAGCGGTGTTTTCGATCCAGACCATGCTGACCGGAACGCTGCCGCCGACCATCAACTATACCAATCCCGATCCGACCGTGGAGCTGGACGTGGTGCCGAACGTCAAGCGCGACGCACAGGTTTCGGCTGTGCTATCCAACAGTTTCGGTTTCGGCGGGCAGAATGCCAGCCTTGTCATGACCCTTGAACCTGCCTGATAAGGCTTCACCCGGCCCGGCCACGACCGGGACAGGAAAGACAATAAAATAAGCCCTCGGGCGAAGGAAGATAGCCATGCGCGCATTGCAATTGATCGAAGACCGTAAGCTTGAAATCACCGACCTGCCGGAGCCGGATGCGCCCGGTCCCGGTGAAGTGACGCTGCGGGTCAAGGCGGTGGCGCTGAACCATATCGATGTCTGGGGTTGGCGCGGCATGGCCTTTGCCAAGCGCAAGATGCCGCTGGTGATCGGCGCGGAAGCCTCCGGCGTGGTCGAGGCTATCGGCCCCGGCGTCGGCAATATTCTGCCCGGCCAGCTGGCGGCGGTCTATGGCGCGCGCACCTGCGGCCTGTGTAAGCCCTGCCGTGATGGCCGTGACAATCTCTGCGAACATGTCGGCGGTGTGCATGGCTTCCATCTGGACGGCTTTGCCCAGGAAAAGATCAATATTCCGGCCCGCCTGCTGGTTCCGGCCCCTCCAGGCGTCGATGCAATTGCCGCAGCGCTTGCGCCAGTCACTTTCGGCACGGTCGAGCATATGCTGTTCGACAATGCCAAGCTGGAGCCGGGCGAAACCATTCTCGTCCATGCTGGCGGCTCCGGCATCGGTACGGCGGCTATACAGCTGGCCAAGAAGATCGGTTGCACAGTGATCACCACCGTCGGCTCGGACGACAAGATCGAGCGGGCGCGGGCGCTGGGTGCCGATCACGTCATCAACTACCGCACCGACCGGTTTGAAGGCGTGGTGCGCAAGCTGACCAAGAAAAAGGGCGTCGACGTTGTGTTCGAACATGTCGGCAAGGATACCTGGGCAGGCTCCATGCTGTGCATGAAGCGCGGCGGGCGCCTTGTGACCTGTGGTTCGACCTCAGGCGTTTCGACCGATCTGAACTTGATGATGCTGTTCCAACAGCAATTGAAACTGCTTGGCTCGTTTGGCTGCCGGATGGAAAACATGGCCAATGCCATGCAGAAAATGGCCCGTGGCCTCGTTCATCCTGTTATAGATACGCAGGTGACGTTCGAGGATATTGATGTGGCGCTGACCCGGATGGAAAGCCGCCAGATCTTTGGCAAAATCATCCTGAAAATGGATTGATCATGCTCCGTCGGGTTCTGACAAAGGTCGTGCTGGGCCTGCGGAGATTTCCGCAATGGCTGGTGGCCAAGTTCATCCTGGTCTTGCTGACGCTGCTGAAATTGTTTCCTGCCGATACAGCCTTGAACGGTGCGGATCGGCTGGTACGGTTTATCGGGCCGAAGCTGAAGCGCCACCGGTTGATGCTGACCAATCTGCGCAATGCCTTTCCGGAAAAATCCGAGGCGGAAATCGAGATCATCGCGCTGGCCGCCTGGGGCCATATGGGCCGACAGATCGCCGAATATGTGTTTCTGGATGAGTTGTTCGATTTCGACCCGGAAAAGCTGGGAGAGGGTCGCGTTGAGGTTTCCGGCATTCCGATCTTTATGGACCTGTTGGAAAATCCGCGCCCGTTCATCGTTTTTACCGGCCATACCGGCAATTTTGAAATGTTGCCGGTGGCGGGCGCTGCCTTCGGCCTTTATGTGACGGTGCTGTTTCGCCCGCCCAATAATCCCTATATCGCCGACATGGTGTTCGATTTCCGCCGGGCGCGGATGGGCAATCTCGTGCCCTCCCATGCGGGTTCGTCCTTTCATCTGGCCCGCCAGCTGGAAGCAGGCAAGGGGGTCGGCGTGCTGGTCGACCAGAAGTTCAAGAAGGGCCAGCCCACGACGTTCTTTGGGAGCGAAGTGCGCACCAATCCGCTACTGGCCAAGCTGGTGCGACAGTTCGGCTGCGATATCTATCCGGCCCGCTGTATCCGTCTGCCCGGTAATCGCTACCGGCTGGAAATCGAACCGAAGGTCGACATCCCGAAGGATGGTCAAGGCCGGGTCGATGTCCAGGCGACCGCGCAAATGCTGAATGACAAGGTCGAGAGCTGGGTGCGCGAATATCCCGAGCAGTGGCTTTGGTATCACGACCGCTGGAACATCAAGAAAACACTTTGAAGTCCGCTCTGGTTTTCTCAGCTTGGGACAACTCAGCTCTCGTTTGTTCAGTCTGATGCGGCGTCAAAGCGTTGACCTGGGCAACCGCTTTCCAGAAGGCAGTGTTGATGGCTTCGAACTTTGTCGATTGCCAATGGAAATAATCATCGACAAAACGCTGTGACAGCCAGACATTGCCACGGCGGCGGGGCAGTTCCCAGCCAAGCAGCTCCTCTTCCTGTGCCTTCTTGAACATCCGCTTCAGATTGGTGATCGAGATCAGATAGGTCTCTCCAAGCGCGGCAAGGCTGATTGGTCCAAGCCGATAGAGCCTATCAGCATCGGGCAAATCCGGGATCTGGCTGATCATGCCGTGCAACACCATGCCACCCATGTCCGAATTGAGAAACGGAGCAATCGTCTCACGCGGTATGCGCCAATCAGGGTCCACCACCAGAGCCTGGGCGATCATCGGCTGGGCAATCCTGAAAATAAGCGGATTGGCATCGGCCAGCGCACGGCGGCCTCCGTCATCCAGCCGGTCAAGGCAATCCAGATGCCCCAAAAACCAGGAGACCATCGCCGTCTCGGTTGCTGCCGTCGGCACCAGGATACGCATTCGCCGGTCGGCCGGGTTTTCTATTTCCTCTATAAATTTATAGGCGGAAAGTTCGGCCAAAAATGACGCTGCGGTATTGCGGCTTGCCGCGCCCAATTGCATGGCCGCATCCATGAAGCGGGAGGCCGTCAGACCCGAAAGCGGATCTTCCGGGGTTCGCTGCAAGGCAAGCGCATACATGGAATGCGACATCAACCATTTGCGGTGACAGGCCTTGAGGCGTGAGAGGCGCGGTGTTTTAAGATGTATCCCAATCAGGTGCCGGGCAATTTCCCGCTCGATTTCCGGAAACAGCGGATGCGCTGCTATCGCCTCACGGCTCAGAAGGGATGGAGATGAGATTTGTGAACGCGGAGATGACAACATCTGTGTTGAACCCGACAATGACGAAAGAGCAATAGGTGTTTTTTGACGGCTGTCTTAGTGAACGCTCTATGGCAACAAGAATAGCGGTAAGCCAGGCAACTTCCGGTTAATCTTCATCCAAGATCATCGTGCTACCTTGTATTTTCATTGCGATGCCGATGCAACGATCATGCTCAAAACATACGTGCTTTGTCCCATAAAATATATGGGAATAAAAATTCCTGTTTAACAAACTGTCTTTGGTATTCTCCTGCTGATATCAGGGACGGTGCGGCCCCTCGAGAACTTGAATATTTCAAAATAGTTTCAAGCATATTTGACTGGCATTCACGGGAGCAAGATGACGCTCGCCGTCAATTATATCAGGTAGGACGTGGGCCAAAATCCATCTTCTCGGTTTGTTGCCTGCAATAGAGCCGCGCCCTCCATGCTCTTTTGAGGAAACCGGAACGCACTATTTTTCATCTCAGCAGGTCGTTTTGGGCCGTTGCAGTCCACCGATGGCCGGGGTAAACCTTGAGCCATGAGCGACACAGTCCAAAGACCCGAAACGCTGCGCATTGCCGTGGCTCAGTTCAACCCGACCGTGGGCGATGTGGTGGGCAATCTCAGCCTTGCCCGGGCCGCCCGCGCCAAGGCCGCCGCGCTGGGGGCCGATCTTCTGTTGCTATCCGAGCTGTTCATTTCCGGCTATCCGCCGGAAGATCTGGTGCTGAAACCCGCCTTCCTTCAAGCCTGTAAGGCAGCGGTGGATGAACTGGCCGCCGATACCGCCGATGGCGGACCGGGAGTTATCATCGGCTTTCCGCGTCAGGGCGATAAAGGCCGGCACAATTCGGTGGCGATCATCGATGGCGGCAAAATCCTCGGTCTGCGCGACAAGATCGATCTGCCCAATTACGGCGAATTCGATGAGAAGCGGGTGTTTGTCGAAGGCGACATGCCGGGACCGGTGAGCTTCCGTGGCGTGCGGCTGGGCGTGCCGATCTGCGAGGAAATCTGGAACGATCTCGGCGTTTGCGAGACACTGGCCGAAAGCGGTGCGGAAATTCTGCTGGTTCCCAATGGATCGCCCTATTACCATGGCAAGCTTCAGGTGCGCTATCAGGTCGTGCTGCGCCAGGTGATCGAAAGCGGCTTGCCGCTGGTTTTCGCCAATCAGGTGGGCGGGCAAGACGAACTGGTGTTCGATGGTGCCAGCTTCTGCTTCAATGCGGATAAGACGCTGGCTTTTCAGATGCCGCAGTTCGAGGAAAGCATTGTGCTGACCACCTGGACGCGGGACGCCGATGGCTGGAGTTGCGCGGCAGGCAAAGTCTCTGATATCCCCGAGGGTGAGGAGGCGGATTACCGCGCCTGCATGTTGGGTTTCCGCGATTATGTGAACAAGAACGGCTTCAAGAGTGTGGTGCTCGGCCTGTCCGGTGGCATTGATTCGGCGATTTGTGCGGCAATGGCCGTCGATGCGCTGGGGCATGAGCGGGTGCGCACCATCATGCTGCCCTATCGCTACACATCCGAGGAAAGCTTCAAGGATGCCGCCGATTGCGCCAAGGCGCTTGGCTGCCATTATGACATCGTGCCGATTTCAGAGCCGGTAGAGGGCTTTCTCTCCAGCCTTGCCGATATGTTCGAGGGAACGGAAAGCGGCATTACCGAGGAAAACCTGCAAAGCCGCACCCGTGGCACTATCCTGATGGCGGTGTCCAACAAGTTCGGCTCGATGGTGGTAACCACGGGCAATAAATCGGAAATGTCGGTGGGCTATGCGACGCTCTACGGCGACATGAACGGCGGCTTCAATCCGATCAAGGACCTCTACAAGATGCAGGTCTATGCGCTGTCGGCTTGGCGCAATGGCCATGTGCCAGTGGGTGCGCTTGGCCCGGCGGGTGAGGTCATTCCGGCCAACATCATCTCCAAGGCCCCATCTGCCGAACTGCGCCCCGACCAGAAGGACCAGGACAGCCTGCCGCCCTATCCGGTGCTGGATGACATCTTGGAATGCCTGGTGGAAAAGGAAATGTCGGTGGACGAGATTTTGGCGCGCGGCCATGACATCGCCACCGTGCATCGCATCGAACACCTGCTTTATCTGGCCGAATACAAGCGCCGCCAGTCGGCTCCGGGCGTGAAGATCACCAAGAAAAACTTTGGCCGGGATCGCCGTTATCCGATTACCAATCGGTTCCGGGATCGCTAGCGGCAATGCGCAGCTCTGTCGAGATTTACAATATTGAGACCCGCCAGAGCCGCATTGTCTGGCAGACGGAACGTTTGGTGGAAGCGCCGAACTGGTCGCGGGATGGCGCCTCCCTGATCCTGAATGATGACGGGTTGATGTATCGCCTGCCTCTGGTCGGGCAGCCGGTGCCGGAAAAGATCGACACCGGCTTTGCCACCCGCTGCAACAATGACCACGGCCTTTCGCCGGATGGTCAATGGCTGGCGATCTGCGACAAGGTGCAGCACGGCAAAACCTGCCTCTACATCCTGCCAGCCGAAGGTGGCAAGCCGATCCAGATCACCGAAAACCTGCCCTCCTACTGGCATGGCTGGTCGCCGGATGGCGGAAGGGTGTGTTATTGCGGTATCCGCGACCAGGTCTTCGACATCTATACGATTTCGGTTGACGGCAGCGACGAGCGCCGCCTGACCCATGGCGAAGGCCGCAATGATGGGCCGGACTGGTCGGCGGATGGCGCGTGGATCTATTTCAACTCCAGCCGCAGCGGCACGATGCAGATCTGGCGCATTCGCCCGGATGGTACGGACGTACAGCGTCTGACGTATGACGGGCAGGGCGACTGGTTTCCCCATCCCTGTCCTGATAACCGCAAGGTGGTGTTCATTTCCTATGACGCCGATGTCTTCGATCACCCGCGCGATCTCCATGTCCGCATGCGTCTGATGGACATGGACGGCGGCAATGTCGAAACCCTGTTTGAGCTGTTTGGTGGGCAGGGGACGATCAATGTGCCTAGCTGGTCGCCGGACGGCCAGGAATTCGCCTATGTGCGGTATTTTCCGGCGATCGCCTAAGCATTGCCGCAGTCTGACAGTACCAGCCCTTTGTCAGGTGCCTGCATGTTTGCGGGAGAATCGGGAATGCGGTGAAATTCCGCAACGTGCCCAACGCTGTGAGGTGGATGGCTGACGCAAAGGGAAGAAATTCCCGACCCACTGGTGAGACCGGGAAGGGTGCGTTAGCCAGATGAAACCCAGTCAGAAGACCGGCCTGACATGATAGACGCATCTGCGCGGACGGCAGGTGCGTTTTGCTTGATCGCGATTCGCAAGGGATCGCGTGGGGCGCATTGTTGGGGACCAAACGATGCAGGACTTAGTGAACGATGCTCTGGTGTCCGCCGGAGCCTTTTCTGACGAAGAACGCGCCGCCGTCTACCGGGCCATCATGACCCGCCGCGACGTGCGCGATGAATTTTTAGCCGACCCAATCGACGATGACACGCTCTGGCGCATCCTCACCGCCGCCCACCACGCCCCCTCTGTCGGCTTCATGCAACCATGGAATTTCATCCTGGTGCGCGACGCTGACCGCCGCCAAGCCGTCTGGCAGGCTTTTTCCAAGGCCAATGACGAGGCGGCTGCGCTGTTTGAAGGCGAAAAAGCCACGCTTTACCGCAATCTGAAGCTGGAAGGGATTCTCAAAGCCCCACTCGGCATCTGCGTCACCTGCGATCCAGACCGCGCAGGCCCCGTGGTGCTAGGGCGAACCCATAACCCCCGCATGGACAGCTATTCCACCGTCTGCGCCATCCAGAACCTCTGGCTCGCCGCCCGCGCAGAAGGCATTGGCGTCGGCTGGGTCAGCATTTTTCACGATGCTGATTTGCGCGCCATTCTCAATATTCCAGACCGGATTGAGATTGTGGGGTGGCTGTGCCTTGGCCACGTTGCGGAGCTGTATGATGAGCCGGAATTGCAGGTGAAGGGGTGGCGTAAGCGGCTAGCGTTGGAGGATTTGGTGTTTGAGGAGGGGTGGAAGGGTGCCGGATGACGTGCATTTTGTAATATCGAATGCGATGAGGATATAGTGATGAACGCCCCAAGAAAGTTTAAATGATCGCAAAACTTCTATGAATTTTGCATCCGAGATGCTCGTTTGATGGCTGTTGGCGGGCGCTTATAGACCTCCTGAAAAACTGCATTAAAGCGTCTGAGGCTTGTGAAGCCGGATTGTAGAGCGATGTCAGTGATCGGCAGGTCCGTTTCGGTGATGAGGCGTTTTGCGCGTTGCACGCGGGCTGTTTTAGCCACCTGAATAGGGCTTGCTCCAAGATGTTTCTGGAACAGGCGGGTAAGATGTCGTGCGCCAACTCCGACGTGCTCGGCAAGCATTTCTACTGTTGCTTCTCGTGCATCAAGGGCTCCTTCCTCTCTTATAAGTCTGGCGGCTCTTTCCACAATCGTCGCACTTCCTTTCCAGGCAGGACAAAATGGCGCTGTTTCCGGCCGACAGCGCAAACAGGGCCTATAGCCCGCCAGTTCAGCCGCCGTTGCACTTGGCAGGAATTCGACGTTGCAGCGATAGGGTAGGCGCACGGGGCACACGCAACGGCAATACACCCCTGTGGTTCGAACGCCGATGAAGAATCGTCCGTCGAAATCTGGGTTACGTGCCAGCCATGCTTGCTCGCATATGGAAATATCCAAACTCATGGCTGGATATTATAGCAGTCTGGATACTCATAAAAGGACGGAGTCCGATTCCGGCGAGTAAGGGGCGTGAGATCGGATAGGTTTGCCCTGTTGCATCACGACAGGATCTTTATATGCAGAAAACAGAATCCATGGGCCTTTCAGACTGGGCTCTCCTTTTGTTTCTATCCGTTCTGTGGGGCGGTTCTTTCTTCTTTTCAAAGGTTGCCCTTTCTGAACTGCCGCCGTTTACTGTCGTTTTTGCGCGTGTGGCAATTGCGGCCTTGGCTTTGTATGTCTATCTGCGGGTAACGCGACAGGCCATTCCAACAGCCACGAAAATCTGGGTGGCTTTCTTCGGTATGGGGTTGTTGAACAATTTGATTCCGTTCAGCCTTCTCTTTTGGGGGCAGACGCAGATTGCCAGCGGCCTTGCTTCGATCCTGAATGCAACGACGCCAATCTTTTCGATTGTTGTGGCGCATTTCCTGACCGAAGAAGAACGGCTGGCACCCAATAAGGTCGCAGGCATCCTCTTTGGCTTCATGGGTGTTCTGGTGCTGATGTCCGGCAATGGCCTGTCATCACACGAGCTTTCGTTGCTGGCCCTGTTTGCCTGCCTTGGGGCTGCTCTATCCTACGGGTTTGCAGGTGTCTTTGGCCGCCGGTTTCGGCGCATGGGAATTACGCCAACGACAAGTGCCTTTGGCCAGACGACGGCGACGACCCTTATGATGATACCAATCGTTGCCTTTGTGGACGCGCCTTGGCACTTGGCAGCGCCGAGCGGTGGCGTCATCGCAGCGCTTCTGGGCTTGGGGCTGCTGTCCACCGCGCTGGCCTATATTATCTTTTTTCATATTCTCGCCGTGGGCGGCGCGATTAACAGTTCTCTGGTGACCTTGCTCATTCCTGTGAGCGCCATCGTTTTGGGAAGCGTGTTTCTGGGGGAGGTCTTAGCATTCAACCATTTCGCTGGCATGGCTTTGATTTTTATGGGCCTGATATCGATAGACGGTCGTTTGTTTCGATTGTTCGACAAAAGGAACGATGGGAGCCGCCAATGAAGAATGTTCGCTACACGTTTATGAATAGCCCGATAGGCAGCCTTCTTTTGGCGGGTGATGGTCGCAGACTATCCCGTATTGGTTTTCCAAGCGGCAAGGGCTTCATCAAGCCTAAACCGGAATGGGTGTTGGATGACGCCGCTTTCGAAGGCACGAAAGATCAGTTGCGGGCGTATTTTAATGGGACAAGGCAGGAATTTGATCTGCCGCTCGATCTGGAAGGGACCGATTTTCAACGTGACGTGTGGCAAGAACTGATACGAATTCCGTTTGGCATGACAATCAGTTACGGCGAGTTGGCACGCCGCATAGGTCGTTTATCAGCGAGCCGCGCGGTTGGGGCTGCAAATGGAGCCAATCCACTCCCGATTGTCATTCCCTGTCATAGGGTGATTGGTTCGAACGGAAGTTTGACGGGTTTTGGTGGTGGTCTTGATACGAAAAAGTGGCTTTTGACGCTTGAGAGAGCTGCCGTAGGGATTGATGAGCCACGGCTGCTTTGATGGTCTTTTCTCAGAAATTCCATCACATCTATAAACAATGAAAGCCCTCCGCACCCACAAAGGTACAGAGGGCTTATCACATCAAACCGGACGTACCAAAATATGCTTCTTCTTACCCAATGACAGCTTGATCACCCCATCAGCCGTCACTTCACCAGTGCCAATGCTTGCGCGCTCATCTGACACGCTTTGATCATTGATCTTCACGGCTCCGCCCTGCACATGACGGCGGGCTTCGCCGTTGGAGGCGGCGAGGCCGGCTTTGACGATCAGGGCGAGAAGGCCGATGCCTGCCTCAAGCTCGGCGCTAGCGACCTCGATGGAGGGCAGGTTGTCGGCCAGTGCGCCTTCCTCGAAGGTTTTGCGGGCCGTCTCAGTTGCTTCTTCGGCGGCTGCGCGGCCATGCAGGATGGCGGTAATTTCGGTGGCGAGGATTTTCTTCACCTCGTTGATTTCCGCACCACCCAGCGCCGACAATCTGGCGATCTCGTCCATCGGCAGCGTTGTGTAGAGCTTCAGGAAGCGGCTGACGTCAGCATCTTCCGTGTTGCGCCAATATTGCCAGAAATCATAGGCCGACAGCAGGTCGGCATTCAGCCACACAGCGCCGGTGGCCGACTTGCCCATCTTGGCACCGGAGGATGTCGTCAACAGTGGCGAGGTCAGCGCGTAGAGCTGCGGTGTGCCCATGCGGTGGCCAAGGTCAATACCGTTGATGATATTACCCCATTGGTCAGAACCACCCATTTGCAGGCGGCAGCCGTAGCGCTTGTTCAGCTCGACATAATCGTAGGCCTGGAGAATCATGTAGTTGAATTCCAGGAAGGACAGCGACTGTTCGCGGTCGAGGCGGGTCTTGACGCTCTCGAACGACAACATGCGGTTGACCGAGAAATGGCGGCCCACATCGCGCAAGAATTCGAGATAGTTCAGCCCACGCAACCATTCGGCATTGTTGAGCATCAATGCGCCGCCCTTGGGGCCCTTGTCGTAATCGAGGTAATGCGCGAAGCAGCGCTTGATCGAGGCAATATTGTCCTCGATCTTGTCCACGGTCATCAATTGACGGGCTTCTTCCTTGAAGGACGGATCGCCCACCATGCCAGTGCCGCCACCCATCAGAGAAATCGGCTGATGGCCGGTTGCCTGAAACCAGTGCAACATCATGATCTGAATGAGCGAGCCAGCATGCAGTGACGATGCCGTGGGATCATAGCCGATATAGGCGGTCACGGTTTCCTTCGACAACAGATCATCAAGGCCGGTTTCATCGGAAATCTGATGAATAAACCCGCGCTCATGCATTGTACGGAGGAAATCGGACTTGAACTTGGACATGATCGTCACGCCTTCTGGTATCGGACTTTGCTCTTGTGAATTTGGAATTCGAGGCGGCTTTATCATTGTTTTTTGAAAAGTGCATCAATTTCAGCCATCAATACCGCTCTTTCTGATCGCCGGGAAAAGGAACATCGAGTCGTGACCAAAACGCTGCAAGCAATCGGCCTGATGAGTGGCACCTCCATGGACGGCATCGATGTTGCCCTGGTCACTACAGATGGCGAGGCGGTGGTGGAGCGTGGGCCGTTTCTGGCGGTGGCTTATGACGATGCGTTTCGCCAGCGACTGAAGCAGGGGCTGGAGGATGCCAAGGTGATCACCGACCGCCGCCAGCGCCCGGCAAGCTTGGCCGCGCTGGAGAGGGAGTTGACGCTGCGTCATGCAGATTCGGTCAAGACCTTCCTGATGCAGAATGGGCTTCGCGCCCGCGATATCGATGTCATCGGCTTTCATGGCCAGACGGTGTTGCACAGGCCGGATCAGGCTTTGACGGTGCAGCTTGGCGATGGCGCGTTGCTGGCCCGCGAAATCGGTATTGATGTCGTCTACGATATGCGGGCCAATGATATGGTGCATGGCGGGCAAGGCGCTCCGCTGGTGCCTGCCTATCATGCCGCCTTGGCTGGCGGGTTGGGGGCGGAACGCCTTCCGGCCTGCTTCGTCAATATCGGCGGCATTTCCAACCTGACCTATATCGGTGCCGACGGCGAAATCGCTGCCTTTGACAGTGGTCCCGGCAATACCCTGATCGACCAATGGGTTGAGGCCCACACTGGTCTTGCTTTTGATGCCGGAGGCGGGATTGCTGCCAAGGGCAGGGTGGTGAAGCCATTGGCGGACCGATATCTCGGCCATGGGTTTTTCACCTCCAATCTGCGCCGCTCACTGGATCGTAATGATTTCACCCCGCCCAAGCCCGGTGATATCAGCCTTGAAGATGGCGCGCGCACGCTGGCGCATGTGGCCGCGGCGTCGATTTTCGCCTCGGCCCGGCATTTGCCGCAACAGCCGAAAACCTATGTGATCTGCGGCGGTGGCCGGTTGAATGAGGTTGTCATGGCAGATTTGAGCGACATGGCGGCGCGGGAAGGGGCTGTGATCGTCAATGCCGATGATCTGGCGCTCGATGGCGATGCCATGGAGGCGGAGGCCTGGGCCTATCTGGCGGTGCGATCGCTAAAAGGCTTGCCACTGACCTTTCCTGGTACCACTGGCGTGCGCCAGGCGGTCTCGGGCGGGGTGCATCAAGTTCCGCTGGTCTGCGAGACGGAGCGGCTTTTGCTGACCCCATGGCGGGCGGGCGATGAGACATTGCTGGCCGATCTTCATTCGACCCCTGAAACCAGCCGCTTTGTCAGCACGGGAGCGCCATGGAGCCAGTCCTATTCGGCTGAGCGCATCGATGGCTGGATGGATGACTATGAGGCAAATGGTGTTGGTAAGCTCAAGCTGGTTGCCCGGGAGGATGGCCGCTTCATCGGGCGTGCCGGTTTCTCGTGGTCGAAAGACAGCGGGCATTACGAATTGGGCTATTCCATCTGCCATGATGAATGGGGCAAAGGCTTTGCAACGGAAATCGCTGATGGCTTGAAGCACTGGTTTTTTGAGCAAGGCATCGGTAACGCCTTCATCGCCTTCGCCCATATCGATAACGCGGCCTCGCTGGCCGTGCTGCGCAAGATCGGCCTTACGGAGACGGAGCAGCGCGACTACAAAGGTCGGCCATTTCAGTTTTTTGAATGCGTGGCGACTGAGTAACCGAAGGCATGTGACCGCTGAAAAACACCCGTCCTCAACATGAACAAGAGGATCAGATTGCGTTCATCTTGTTTCGCTTAATCTCCAGTCATCGTTTCCAGTGAAACGCATCAGGAGATAGAAGATGAAGAAATTTTTGGTCGCATGTCTGATCGGTCTGGGAAGCATCACAGCAACGGCGGCGCCGTCTCTGGCCGATGATGTCAGGGTTATGGTGTATGATCGCGGTCATAATCCTGATCGCTACTACAGCCGTGACGATCGTCGTCCGCATCATCGCAATTTCGAGCGGCGTCATCACGCCTACCGCGATAACTGCCGGACCAAGAAGGTCAAGTTCCGTCATCATGGGCGTTGGGTCTACAAGACAACCACGGTTTGCCGTTAAGCCCATCAGCTTGAATTAGGATAGAAAAAAAGCCGGATCAGAAATGATCCGGCTTTATAATGTCAGCTATTCAGCTGGAATATGGCTCCCCGGGCCGGATTCGAACCGGCGACCTGTCGATTAACAGTCGAATGCTCTACCGCTGAGCTACCAGGGAATGTACCGTTTGAAGCGGTGTGAACCGCGTCCGTTGGTGTGAGTGGGCTTCTACTCAGGCTTTGATGGTTTGCCAAGTCCCTTTTTGAAAAAAAAGTGCCTCTTGTTTTGTTTTCCCCTCTTTCCCATCTGATGTCTGTGGGAAAACTGGCCTCAAGCGGCCTTGAAGGACGACTGTGACGGAAAAGAAAACCAAGACCTATCATATGGATACCGAGAAGGGCCGCCTGCATCTGGGGCGTTTCAACCTGCCGATCCCGCAGTCTCGCGGCGGGCGGATCACGGTTGGCAGTCTTCTGGTGGTTGGCGGCTGCCTGGGCTTTCTGCCCGTGCTTGGCTTCTGGATGGTGCCGCTTGGTGTCTTGGTGCTGTCCCATGACGTCGCGCCGGTCCGGCGGTTTCGCCGAAGGGCCGGGCTGAAATTTGCCAGGGCTCAAAAAAATGGCTGGAAGCTGGGGCGCAAACGACGGCCCCATATGCAGCGGTGAGGGTTCAGAACTCGTTTGTTCAGGCGAAATAACGTCGCTTCGGTTCCACGGCCTGGGTGCCTTGTACGGCTGGAATCGTTTGCAGGACGCGCTTGGCGGGCAGGATGGCAATCACTTCCGTCCCCTCGCGCAGTTTTGATTTCAGCTTGAATTCGCCGCTATGCTTGGCGAGGATGGCCTGGACGATGGGAAGGCCTAGGCCCGTCCCCTGTTCGGCGCTCTTGATGGCGATGGAGCCTTGGCCGAAGGCTGAGAGCACCACGGGGATTTCCTCTTCGGCGATGCCAGGGCCATTGTCCTTGATGGAGACATATTGCCCGCCGCCGACGGTCCAGCCGACCTTGACGAAGATTTCTCCGCCCGGCGGCGTGAATTTCACCGCATTCGACAAAAGGTTCAGCACCACTTGCCGAAGCGCCTTTTCATCGGCCCAAAGGGCGGGCAGGTTGACTTCATATTGCTGGGAAATCTTGATATCCTTGGCCTTGGCGCGCAATTGCACCATGCCGACGCAGTCCTCGGCGACTTCAAGCAACGAGATTGATTCTTCCGAAAGATCGTATTTGCCAGCCTCTATCCGCGACAGATCGAGTATTTCGTTGATCAGATTGAGCAGGTGCTGGCCGGACCTGTGAATGTCGCCGGAATATTCCCGGTAAAGCGGATTGTTGAGTGGCCCCAGCACTTCCTGGGCCATGACCTCGGAAAAGCCGAGAATGGCATTTAATGGTGTGCGCAACTCATGCGACATTGAGGCGAGAAAGCGCGATTTCGCCATATTGGCTTCTTCCGCCCGGCGGCGGGCTTCATCCGACATGGATTTGGCCACTTCCAACTCGGCGATCAGGTCGTCCTTCTCGCTCTGGAAGGAGATCAGCTTGAGGTTGGAGACATAGAGCCTGCCGGTGATATAGATGAAGAACAGCACGGAGACGGTAAAGGCCAGGGCCAGCGTCGCGTCGTCGACACGTTGCGAAAAAAACGCCTGAGCGGAAAGCGCAATGATCGGTGGGGTAAACGCATAGAGTACGGCCTGACGCAGCAAAATATTGGTCATGGCCGTGGTGCAGAGCACCACCAGCAGCACGGAGCCTTTCAGCAGCAGGTTGCTTGTCGGGCCGCAGGCCTCGCAGGTCTGGAAGGTAAAGGCGGCCCAGCAGCAGCCCATGGCCAGATGCCCGCCCAGCAGAACATGGCGCCAATGTTCCTGATGATGGGAGACCGGAATGCGCTTGGCAGCCTTGCGAATGAGCAGAATGTTCAGGGCATGAATGCTCAGCGTCAGCAGCGCCCAGAGGATATAGATCGGGCTTCCCGACAGGTAGGCCGTCAGGCCCGCGGTCAATATCGTGATGAAAGGTGTGATGGCCGCGCCTTGCAGGCTGGCCTGGGTATGCATGGACAGCAGGTCTTTTTCGAAAGCCGGTGTGCCGCCATGGGTGGAATGCAAGCGTTCTCTGGTCATGCGTAAGGCTTTTGCCGTCGCCTTGTTGCGGTGGCTACGCGATAGGTCGACAATATTCTTGTCGGTCGAGTTTGAGACGCCGTTACCCATGATATGGTTGCATTTTTTCCGCGGTCCGTCTCAGACTAGCCATGAAGTCTTAAGAGTTACTTTCTGGAAAGGTTTTATTTGCCATTCTCGGATACCGGCTGTTATTGAAAAGGGCCAGATTGTGTCACGCATGCATCGGATCATTGCTGCCGCCTTCGTCTGCCTGGTCATCGGCACTATGATTGCCGCTGCCTTCTGGCCCCGCAAAATGCCGTCCTTCGATGGCCCTTTCGTGATTGCCGATGGTGAAACATTGGTGACAAATGGTCAACGTCTGCAACTCAAAGGCCTGGATTCACCCGAAATTGGTCAGCGGTGCCGGGGTGAGGATGGCGTGGTCCAGCTTTGCGGTGCACAGGCCCGATTCGGTCTGGCCCAGCGCATGGCTCAGGCCGGTGTTCTCTGTCAGGGAAGGGATCGCATTGAAAACGACCGTATTCTGGTGACCTGCACTGTCATGGGCCGCGATGTTGGTGCCGACATGGTTCGCTCCGGTCTCGTTCTGAATGCGGGCGGCTATGAGAGTGAGGAAAAGCAGGCCCAGGCCGACAAAGTCGGGCTTTGGGCAGGCACTTTCGACCGGCCAGAAGAATGGCGAAAACTGCATCCTCGCAATGATATCATCCGCAGGCAGGACGAAAATTGACCGTGAACGTGCCTGTTGACCTCGACGGACTGCGCGCCGCCATTCACGCCTGCCGGATCTGCCGGGATTGTCCGACACAGGCAACGGCGCTGCCGCATGAGCCACGGTCCGTTGTGATTCTGTCGCCTACCGCTCGCATTCTGATTGCCGGGCAGGCGCCGGGTAAGCGGGTGCATGAAACCGGACTGCCTTTCAACGATGCCTCGGGCGATCGGCTGCGGCAATGGTTGGGCGTGGACAGGGAGGCGTTTTACGATAGCCGCAACTTTGCCATCCTGCCGATGGGCTTTTGCTTTCCGGGATATGATGCCAGAGGTCACGATCTGTCGCCCCGGCGCGAATGCGCCCCGCATTGGCGCGATGCGGCCATGGCTGTCATGCCACAGGTGGAACTGGTGCTTGCCATCGGCCAATATGCGCAACGCTGGCATATGGGCGACCTGCGAAAACCAACCTTGCATGCCACGGTGCAAAGCTGGCGCGAATCGTTTTTTACCAACCGGCCAGGGCCGAAGATTTTGCCGCTGCCTCATCCCAGTTGGCGAAACAGCGGTTGGCTGCGCCGCAATCCGTGGTTTGAGGCAGAATTGCTACCTATCTTGAAAAAGCAAGTGGATCACTGGCTACGGTGAAAGCATTTTGCTTTCGTTCGCTCCAAATTGCGCTATACCGAAAAAAAATTTCAATGGTGTCGCTCATGGATCGTCTGGACCGTAAAATTCTGCGTATTTTGCAGGAGGATTCCACTCTTGCCGTTGCCGACCTCGCCAAGAAGGTCGGTCTCTCCACCACGCCCTGTTGGCGGCGTATCCAGAAGATGGAAGAGGATGGCGTGATCAAGCGCCGCGTGGCGCTGCTCGATCCGGTCAAGGTCAATACCAAGGTGACGGTGTTCGTTTCGGTGCGCACCAATACCCATTCGATCGAATGGCTGAAGCGCTTTTCCGAAGTCGTGGCTGAATTTCCCGAAGTGGTCGAATTCTATCGCATGAGCGGCGATGTGGATTACCTGCTGCGGGTCGTGGTGCCTGACATCGGCGCCTATGATGCCTTCTACAAGCGGCTGATCGCCAAGATCGAGATTCGTGACGTATCCTCGGCCTTCGCCATGGAGCAGATCAAATACACGACCGAATTGCCGCTCGATTACATGATGCTCGACAATAATAAATCGGGTGAAGAATAAGGGTTGGGGAGCCTGATAGACAGGCTCCCCAATCTCATCATTTTTCCAGCCGGGCCAGCAGGGATGACGTATCCCAGCGATTGCCGCCAAGCTTCTGCACGTCGCCGTAGAATTGGTCGACCAGGGCTGTCAGCGGCAGGGTGGCGCCATTGGTCTTGGCTTCGTTCAGCACGATGCCCAGATCCTTGCGCATCCAATCGACGGCAAAGCCGAAATCATATTTGCCGACGGCCATGGTCTTGTGGCGGTTTTCCATCTGCCAGGAACCGGCAGCGCCCTTGGAAATCACATCGATGACCTTTTCGATGTCGAGACCGGCCCGCTTGCCGAAATGCACGCCCTCTGCCAAGCCCTGAACGATACCGGCAATGCAGATCTGGTTGATCATTTTGGTCAACTGACCGGAACCCGCTGGCCCCATCAAGCCAATCATCCGTGCATAGGCGTCGATCACCGGGCGGGCCTGTTCGAACACTGGTTCATCGCCACCGCACATAACGGTCAACACACCATTTTCCGCGCCAGCCTGACCGCCGGACACTGGCGCATCGATGAAGCCAATGCCTTTGGCCTTTGCAGCCTGATAAAGTTCGCGGGCAACGTCCGCTGAGGCCGTGGTGTTATCGATCAAGATCGCACCGGGTTTCATGCCCGCGAAAACACCATCGACGCCAATGGTGACGGCACGCAGGTCATCGTCATTGCCGACGCAGGTGAAGACGAAAGCGGCATCCTTCGCGGCCTCTGCCGGTGTCAGGCCAAGCGCCCCGCCATGCTGGGCTACCCAGCTTTCGGCCTTGGCCGTGGTGCGGTTATAGACCGTCACATCATGGCCGCCCTTCGCCTTCAGGTGTCCGGCCATGGGATAACCCATGACGCCCAATCCGATGAATGCCACCTTGGCCATGTCTTAAGTCTCCTTTGCTTATTGCGCGCCGCCAGAGGTATCGCAGCCCGCAACGCAGGAAAAGTTATTTTTGGGCCAAGCGGCCATGATGGGGTGGTGCCGGATCAGTGTTTCAATTCGCGGGCAAGGCGTTGCAGGGACCCGATGACACTGGCTGCCATGCCAGGCGCACTGATATTGTGTTCACCATCCTCAACGACAATCAACCGACTGCCCGGCCAAGCCTGATGCAGATCATAGGCCGTCTTCAGCGGGCTACCGAAATCGAGGCGGCCATGAATCAATATGGCAGGAATACCCTCCAACAGCTTGATGCGCTGAAGGATTTCCCCATCGCCTAACCAGGCCCGATGCGACCAGTAGTGGGTGACAAGCCGGGCAAAACACAGCCGAAACCGGGCATCCGACCATCTGGCATGCGGGACATAGCCCGCCTTTACGGCAAGATGGGCGGATTCCCATGCGCACCAGGCACTTGCGGCCTTTTCATGAATCTCTTTGTCAGGATTGATCAGCAGTTGGTGATAGGCGGTAGTGAGATCGCCGTCTCGCTGATCCCTTGAAAGATGGTCGAGAAAGCGGGCATGCTCTGCCGGAAAAAACTGTCCGACGCCGCGTGTGATCCATTCGATTTCGGCAGCACTTGTCGTGACGACCATGGTCAGCAGCAGGCCGAGAACCTGCTTCCGGTGCGCTTGGGCATAGGCGAGCGCCAGCGTTGATCCCCAGGACCCGCCCATCACCAGCCAGCGCTCAATGTCGAGATGGAGGCGCAGCGCTTCGATATCCTCAAGCAGATGCGGCAGCGTGTTGGTACTGATATCGACCACCGGATCGCCCGCAAAGGGGAGACTGCGACCGCAATGGCGCTGGTCGAACTGGATGATGTGATAGTGCTCGGGATTGAAGAATCGGCGCGTGGTTTCAGAGAGGCCGGAGCCGGGGCCGCCATGCAGAATGACGGCCGGAATGCCCTGACGGTTGCCGCTGCATTCGAAATAGATCCGGTGGCCGTCCGTGACCGGCAGGTGGCCGGTTCGGTAGGGCGGCAAGGGCGGATGAAGATCTGGTCCGGTCATCTCGCCCTCGCGGCTTTTAGGTCAGTTCAAGGTTTTTAACTGCGCGATCACCAGATGGCCGGGCGAAGGCTCACCATCCTGCATGCGCACATTGATGTCGGTGACTTCGACGACCTCGAAGCCAGTGGCGGCCAACCGCTCGCGGATATAGGTCTGCGCATGGACGAAACGCTGATGCGGGCCGACCTTGTAGGGCACATCCTCACCCATGGTTTCCGAGGAGAAGATGAAATAGCCGCCCAGCATCAGATTTTCCGACACGCCGAAAAACAGCGGCTCAAGCGCGCCAAGATAGGGCAGGACATCGGTAGCGGTGATCACGTCGAACAGGTCCTCGTCATTGTCCTCAAGGAAATCCTCGACTTCGGCAACGTAAAGCGTGTCGTAAAGGTCTTTCTCATGGGCGATCTCGACCATGTTTTCCGAAAGATCGATGCCGGTGATATCGTCCACCATATCGCGCAGGGTGCCGCCGGTCAGGCCGGTGCCGCAGCCGAGATCCAGCAGGCGCTTGAATGGGCCAAGCTTCAGTTCCTGCAAGCGCTGGCGCACGATGACCGGCACGGCGTAACCGAGCTGATCAACGAGAATATCTTCGAAATCCTCGGCATGCTGGTCAAACAGCGTTTCCACATAGGCATCGGAGGCACGCGGCGGCGTTTCACCACGGCCAAGCGAGGCAAGACGCACGGCAGCCCCGCCATGGTCTTCCGGGTCGATTTCCAGAACCTCGTGATAGGCCTTCACCGCAGCGTCGATATCGCCAGCCTTCTCAAGCGCCAATGCCCGGTTATAAGCCTCGGACAGCTTCTCTTCATCGATTTTCGCCATTGCGTCGCCCTCAGATCACGCCGCCGCGCACCGGATCGGGCGTCAGGCTCTGGCGTAAATTTCAATCCATCCGCATGATCTCGGCCCGGCATTGAAAGTCAATGGTCGGTGCCGAGAACAGGCGATTGGCGTGAGGGTCTACCGGCTCATGGCGCGTTTGGCAATATTGGCAGCTTTCCCTCCAAGGCCGACTGTCAATGCAGGATGAATTCACCTTTCAGCGCCCGCCATTCGTTGGCGGCAATCAGCTTGCGATGGACATAGCGTACCGAATGCAGCGGTCCATCCAGCTTTTCCTGCCAGAATTTCAGAAAGCCGCGCATTTCCGGAAAATCCGGGGCCAGATCGTAATTCTGCCAGATGAAGGTTTGCAGCAGGTTTTGGTGATCAGGCATGCGGTAGAGAATTTGCGCTGTGGTCATGCCATAGCCTTTCAGCATCATTTCCATATCGGAAGTCATGCCAGATTTATGTGTGTCGTCATTCCTGATGTCAGTGTTCATGGCAACCTCGTTTCGTTCCCATTCTGATCCCGGCGGCACAGGTTAAACCTGCCCGTCGCGCATCGGTTCGTCCGATAGGATGATGGTTCCATGCGAGGCTTAATTGAGGCTTAACAAAACTGTCATAAATGACATTTCAAAATAAAAATCATATGGTTAGCAGCGTATCGTCTTGAGTGCTGCCAGGTTTTGTCAGCGCTTGAGATGGCGCGTCAGCCGTGTCTCGATGGCGGCCCAGCCATGGCGCAGGATTTCGACAATGGCGAGATAGAAGATCGCCGCCCAAAGATAGGTCTGGTAGTCGAAGGTGCGCGAGAAGGCGTAGCGGGTCTCGCCCATCATATCGAGAACGGTGATGATCGACAGAATGGCCGAACCCTTGACCATCAGGATGATTTCATTGCCGTAAGGCCGAAGCGCAACAATCAGCGCTTGCGGCAGGATGATTTTCCAGAACGTGACGGTGCGCGGCAGACCCAGCGAAGCAGCACCTTCATGCTGGCCGCGTCCAACGCTGCGGATCGCGCCCCGCAGGATCTCTGCCTGATAGGCGGCCGTGTTCAGCGACAGTGCCAGCAACCCGCAATACCAGGCATCGCGGAAGAACCACCAGAGACCGACGGCCTCGAATTCCGTCCGGAACCCACCCAGGCCGTAATAGACCAGAAACACCTGCGCCAGCAGCGGCGTACCGCGAAAGACATAGACATAGGCATAGGTCACGGCATTGCCCAGACGGTTTTTCGACATCCGGCCAAAGGCGATTGGGATAGAGAGGACCGCGCCTGCGGCAATCGAGATGACGACGATGCTGAGCGTCGTCCCAAGGCCCGAAATAAAACGCGGACCGTATTTGACGAATTTATCCTGGTCCCAATTGCCGATCATCATCGCCAGCAGGCCAAGGCCAAGCAAAGCCCAGACCAGCAGCAAAGATCCGCCCAATACCCGGCCAGGGGTAACGCGATGCTCATGTCTTGGAGGTGCTGGGCGCGGCGGAATCAGTTCAAGACTGTGGCTCATCGGTTCGCCCCCGACTGTTTCGTCCAGTTTTCGATATAGCCGACGGCGATGGAGGAGAGGATTGCCAGCACCAGATAAAGCGCACAGGCAATCGTATAGAACAGGAAGGCTTCCTTGGTGACACGGGCGGCAATGCCGGTCTGGCGGATAATGTCGGAAAGGCCGATGACAGAGACCAGCGCGGTATCCTTCAAAAGGTTCATCCACAGATTGACGATGCCGGGCAGGGCGATGCGGATCAATTGCGGCACGATCACCAACAGCATGGTTTTGGTGCGCGACAGGCCGATGGCAAAGCCCGCCTCATATTGACCGGAGGGAATGGCGCGGAAGGCTGATTGCAACACCTCGGCGCAATAGGACGAAAACACCAGAGCCAGTGCGATCATGCCGGCGAAAAAGGCGTTGATTTCAATCCGTTCCTCAAAGCCCATGGAGGCGAGGACGGACTGAATGAGGATCTGCGAGCCGTAATAGACGATGAACAGCGTCAGGAGTTCCGGCAGGCCGCGAAAGATCGTCGTGTAGATTGCGGCTGCCTGGCGCAACATGCGCTCGCTGCTTTGGGTGGCAAGGGCAATCAGGAAGCCAATGACCAATCCGAAGGGCAGGGTTGCCGCAGCCAGCGTGACGGTGACCTTGAAGCCGAAACCGATTTCATCGCCCCAGCCCGCGTCGCCGCAGGCCAGAAGTGTCCCGGATGCAAACCAGGCGAAGATCCCGGCGCTGCCGCAAAAGGGATCGAAAATCTGCGAAACGAGCGCCCAGAAGGCGTCGAGCGCGGAAGCGAGTCCGCCCATTTAGCCAATTCCCCTTGCGGTCTTTGCCGCATGTTTTTGTTTTGTCTGTTGTGCGTGATCCGGGTAGACCCGGATCACGCCGTCTTAAACCGATTTATTTGTCGCCGTAAACGTCAAAATCGAAATATTTGGCATTGATCTTCTGATAGGTGCCATTGGCGCGAATGGCGGCGATGGCCTTGGTGAAGCGGTCAGCCAGAGCGGTTTCACCCTTGCGAACAGCAATGCCTGCACCCTCACCATTGATCACAGGATCGATCGGTAGTGGCGTCAGGATCTTGCAGCAGGTGCCTGCATCGCTTTTGACCCATTGCGTCAGCACCACGACATCGTCGATGACAGCATCGATACGGCCATTGGTGATGTCCAGCTTGTATTCGTCGGCTGTCGGGTAAAGCTTCAGTTGCGCATCAGCCATATGCTTTTCCGCATAATTGGCATGAGACGTGGAGCTTTGGGCACCGATGGTCTTGCCCTTCAGGTCTTCGACGCTTTTGGCTGGCGAATCCTTCGGCACGGCGATGGCTGGAGGGGTGTTGTAGTATTTCTTGGAGAAATCCACCTTTTCCAGGCGCTCGGGGGTGATCGACATCGACGCGACGATGGCGTCGAATTTCTTCGCCTGCAATGCGGGGATGATGCCATCCCAATCATTGGTCTTGAAGGTGCATGTCACCTTCATTTCTTCGCAAAGCGCCTTGGCGATATCGATGTCGAAACCGGTCAGCGAACCGTCGGCTTCCAGGCTGTTGAAGGGCGGATAGGCGCCTTCCGTGCCGATAACGAGCTTTTCTTCAGCCATGGCGCCACCGGCAAACAATGACAGGGCAGTAAGGGAGGCGGCGGCCAGAAAACGGGTCGAGATACGCATGAGATCCTCTCTGTTGGTTGCCATGCGGGATGAGAATGTCCCGCTGGCGCAGGTGCCGGCCATTTCTTTGAATTTTCGCCGGAACGTTTCGCCAGTTTTTCCGTTTTTGCGGAAATTGCAACTGCTAATGCTAGCCACTCCCCGCCTCATATCGTGAACATGCTATTCACCCTTCGTTCATTCCAATCCAGCCATCTTCCTGCCTAGAATCCGGCGCGTAAAAGCACGTCGTTAAAGAATCGAATTCAAGAACAACGAGGCAATATGCCTCAACTGCGAGGAAAACCCATGGCAGTACAATCCAGGATAACGGCATCCGTGCTTATTGCACTTGCAAATCTCGTTGCCGCACCATCCTTTGCCGCCTCTTATACTTCCGACACTCTCGCACCAAGCCAGGATATTGCCGGCCGGATGCGGGCGATGTCGGCTGGCACGACACTTGACGGTCACGGCATCGTGCTGATGGCCCAGGCCGAGCCTCCGCCGGAAGAGCTGCCGAAGCAGAAAAAGAAGGGGCCGCCGGAAGAGGGAAAGCCCGGCGAGGAGCGCCCGCCTGAGGCACCGAGACCGCCGAAGGAAGACAAGCGCCCTGAGGCGCCACCCGCCCGTAGTGAAGCCGCCCCGCCTGCCCGTGTAGAAGCACCTGCCCGGGAAGAAGCGCCTGCTCAGCAGACTAGGCCAAAGCCTCCGGCTGGAATGGAAGCGCCTTCCGCCGAGCCGCCACAGCAGAAAAAACATGAAAAGCCGATGGAGCCAGCGATAGAGCCACAAAAGGCTCCCCCGCCGCCAAAAATGGAGCCGCCGAAAATGGCCGAGCCTCCAGCGGAACCGCAAGAAAAGCCGGTGAAGCCGAAGAAGAACGAAGCTCAGCCGCCTATGCCTCCTGCCGGTGAGCCGAAAGGTGCGCCGATGCCGCCTGTTGGTGATCGTACGATTGCACCGCAACCGGGTACGCCCCAGCCTGGAATGCCTAAGGGCGAGGCGCAGCCCGTGAAACCGGAAGACCAGAGACCTGCTGGCAAAAGGCCCGCTCAGAACCCTGCTGCTCAAAATCCTGCTGAACAAGATCCGGCTGGAAAAGCCCCGGACGGTCAGAAGCGTCCAACTCCGCAAGCGGAAGGTCAAGCACCTGTGGGCCAACCGCAAAGGCCGCAAGCTCCGCGGCCAGCCGAACCGGAACCCCAAGCCAAGCCCGAACCTAAAACGGCGCCTGAATCCCAAGTAAAGCCTGCTGCGCCTAACGCGCCCGCAGAGCCCCCGGCTGGAAAGCCGCCAGCCGGAAAGCCGCCAGCGCCTCCGGTAGCTGAGCCGCCGTTGCCGGGCGGGCCAAAGCCGCCTGCCGAGGCACCGCAGCCGCCCGTTCAGCCTGCCGCACCACGTGCCGATGCTCCCATGCCGCCACCGCCCGGTCCCGGCAATGATGAGGCTGGCAAGCCGCGCCCAGCTCTGTTGCCACCAATGAACGCCACACAGTCTCGTGAGCAAGGTGGTCTTCCTGGCCAAGGCGGAAAGGGCGGGGCTCCTGGTCAGGGTGGTCAAGCTGGACAGAACGGCCAGCCGGGCCAACCTGGACAACCCGGTCGTCCGGGAGCTACGGGAGCACCGGGCGATGCTGTGAGCGATCAGCAATTGCGCCCGCAATTGCCGCCGCAGGAACAGGCACCATTTACGCCGAAAGAATTGCAACGGCTGCGGGCTTTGGCCGACAAGCCGTCGCAGACCGATGAAACCATCATCCTGCCGGTGGATCGCGGTGCGCCCGTGCTCGACAGCGACAAGGACAATAATTGGCGTCGCGGCATGTCTGAAGACCAGTTGCGCCGTCTGCGTCAGCAGGCCGATGACCAGGATCGCTACGCTATCCCCGAAAGCGATGCCCAGGCCCAGCAGGACTATTACGGCAACCGTCCGCGCCAGGAGATCCGCATCGAATCCATCGATCAATATCAGGGCCGCCGTCTGCGCGATCAGCCGCAATTCACCTATCCCGACGATGTCCGCGTCGAACGCAGCTTCGACGATGACCGCGAGGTGATGGATTATGGTGGCCAGATCGTCATCCGCAGCGACGACAACCGCCGTTTTGCTCAATATGGCCGCCCGCCTGTTTATGAACAGGTGGATCACCAGCGTGTTCGCATCACTGTCTTCAAGGAAAACGGCGATCGAATCGTCAGCCTGCGCAATCGCTATGGCCAGTTGATCCAGCGGTCTCGCATCGATGCCAATGGTGAGGAATATGTGCTGTTCTACTCGCCGGATCTCTATGGTGCCGACGACGACCGCCGCGTTGTCTACCGTGATCCGGGTGCGGACCTGCCGCCCATGCGCCTGCGGGTGCCGCTCAATGACTATATTATTGACGTCGGCAGTTCGCCCGACCGCGATTATTACAAGTTCATGGAGCAGCCGCCGGTAGAGCCCGTCGAGCGTGTCTATACGATTGACGAGGTTCGCAACTCTGCCCGTATCCGCGATAAGATGCGCCGCATCGACCTCGATACCGTGACATTTGCGACTGGTAGCGCCGATATTTCCATGAACCAGGCTGGCACCTTGAAGAAGGTTGCGGATGCTATCGTGCGGGTGTTGAAGGACGATCCGGGCGAAACCTTCCTGATCGAGGGCCATACCGATGCCGTCGGTTCGGCTGAGTCAAACCTGGTGCTGTCGGACCGCAGAGCTGAGTCGGTCGCCAATGTCCTCACCCAGGTTTACGGCATTCCGCCGGAAAACATGATCACCCAGGGCTATGGTGAGCAGTTCCTCAAGGTGATGACCTATGGGCCGGAACAGCAGAACCGGCGCGTCACGGTTCGCCGGGTCACTCCATTGGTGCGGCCGGTGCAGGCGGCCCGCTGATAATACTCGGATATCAACCATGCCGCCGGAGCGATCCGGCGGCATTTTTAATTGCAGAGACCTGTAGCCGAGGCGATGAAAGCGGCAATCGCTATTGTGTCGTCGAGATCGAAGACCGGCAGGTCTGTGTCGGTGATCTGATGATCGGCAGCGATGGCGATGATATGCGGATCATCAGGGGCAAGCGGCGCGCCGTTCCTTGCGTCCAGACGCCGCGCCTCGATTTTCGGGATTGCTTCGCGTTTATAGCCTTCGATCAGCACGAGATCGCAGGGCGATAGCCGAGACAAAATTTCATCGAGGCTTGGCTCCGGACTTCCCCGCAGTTCATGCATGATGGCAAAGCGCGTGCCCGAAACAATAGCGACTTCCGCCGCGCCGGCCTGACGGTGCCGGTAGCTATCGGCACCGGGCTTGTCGATGTCGAAATCATGATGGGCGTGTTTGATTGTTGAAATCCTGAAACCGCGTTGTGTGAGTTCGGCAACCAGCCGCTCGGTGAGCCCTGTCTTGCCCGAATTCTTCCAGCCGGAAATGCCGAATACCCTTTGAGGAACGCGATCATTGGATGTCATGGGGCAGAGCCTTGAGATAGATTTCCGCCCGGGCCAGATCATCCGGGCTGTTGACGTTGAAAAATGGATCAAGCGGGCCATAGGTGGTTTCAATGGCCTGAAATTCGACCTCGATACACGGTTGATCCTGAAGGAAAAGCATGAGTTTACGATTGTCGGGCTGGCCCAGCCAATGCTCGATTGGTTCTTTCAACGCGACCGGCCACAAGCCGACAACCGGGTGAACTCGCCCGAGCGAACGTGCCAGCACGACGGTTTTTTCGTCCGCTGTCACGGACAGTAGACGCTGCGCCAGATCTGCCGGTAGGAAGGGCGTATCGATGGGGGCGACCAGCACATGGCTGGAGGAAGTGACCTGCCGGGCAAATTCCATGGCGCTGGCAATGCCCGCCAACGGTCCGGCATAACCGGTGATCGTGTCGCCGATTCGGGGCAAGTGGGTGTTGAGGGTCGGATCGTTGCTGTTGACGACGAGGTTGCCGACCTGTGGTGACAGCCGGTTGGCCACATGGTCTAGCAGGGTAAGGCCTGCCAGCATGGTGGTTGCCTTATCCGCGCCCATGCGGCGCGACAGTCCACCAGCCAGAATGACGCCGGGAAGGTCGGTTGGTGTTGCAGGTGGTGCCATGGCGCGCTCTTGGCTCAAGCTGCCAGCGCGCTGGCATCGCGGATTTTCCGGAGCCGTTCACGGTGGAACGTATAAAGACCCGATCCGACCACAACGGCCATGCCCAGCAGCATCCAGGGGTCTGGCCATTCATGAAACACCAGAATGCCAAGGCCGATGGCCCAGAGTAGGCCCGAATAGCGGAAGGGTGCAATGAAGGAAATGTCGGCGGTGCGCATAGCGAGAATGATGCATTGATAGCCAATGAACATCAAGATGGCGGCACAGATCAGTACCCCGAAAGACGGTAGGGATAGCGGCTGCCAGCCACCCTGGACCGGGATGAGCGCCGCCCCGGCCAGCCCGTTACCGGCGGCGGTCATCAGGGTGATGACGATGGATGGCGTGGCCCTGTCGATCCGTGTGGTCACCAGATCACGGGTGGCGGCGAAAAACACGCTGCCCAGCACGTAGAGCGCCGACAGGGTAAAGCCTTCCGGACCGGGTCGGATGATGATCATCACCCCGATAAAGCCAGCGATAATGGCAAGCCAGCGCCGCCAGCCGACTGGTTCTCGCAGAAATACCGCAGCACCAAGCGTGACGGCCAGCGGCAGCGATTGCAGGATCGAGGCGGCATTGGCGAGCGGGATGGCAGACAGTGCCGTGAGATAGGTGATCGAGGCCAGAATCTCACACAGCACGCGGGTCATGATCAGCGGGTTGCCGAGCAGTTTGGGTGAAATCGCGGCGCGGGCCTGACGGGCAATGCCATAAACCAGAAGCGTGGTCAGCGCGCCGCGCACCAGCATGATCTGCCCAACGCTCATCACCTCGGTCAGCGATTTCGACAGGGCGTCGTTGATGGTGAAGCCAGCCATGGCCGCTGCCATGAACATAGCGCCCTTCATATTTCGGGTCAGCACCATCGCGTAAAAGCTTTCCAAACAGTCCACCCGGCCACTTTGCCCGGAGTTAGATGCGGTGTTCTATCCAGAAAACCAATAGATGCAAAGGTTTGAAAATACCTGTTAACCGCCGGTGACACTCATATGACGCGACACGGCGGGGCGACGAGTGGTGCGGTCGATGATGAAATCATGGCCCTTGGGTTTGCGCAGGATCGCCTCATCAATGGCCGCAGACAGCAGTGCATCATCCTCGCTGGACCGCAAGGCGGCCCGAAGATCCGCCGCATCGTTCTGACCGAGACACATATAGAGTGTGCCGGTGCAGGTCAGGCGAACGCGGTTGCAGCTCTCGCAGAAATTATGGGTGAGCGGGGTGATCAGACCCAGCCTGCCACCGGTTTCCTCGACGCGGAGATAACGGGCCGGGCCGCCGGTCTGATAGTCGAGATCCTGGAGGGTGAAATGCTCTGCCAATCCTTGCCGAACCTCGGAAAGTGGCAGGTAGCGGTCGGTGCGGTCCTCGTCGATCTCGCCCATCGGCATGGTTTCGATCAGCGTCAGATCCATGCCCCTGCCATGGGCAAAGCGCATCAGATCGGGAAGTTCATCCTCGTTGAAACCTTTCAGGGCAACCGCATTGATCTTGATGTGAATGCCAGCCGCCTGGGCCGCATCGATACCTTTGATGACCTGCGCCAGGTCTCCCCAGCGGGTGATGGTGCGGAATTTCTGCGCGTCCAGCGTATCCAGCGAGACGTTGATGCGACGCACTCCCGCGTCGGCCAGTTCGGCTGCGTGGCGCGCGAGTTGCGACCCATTGGTGGTCAGCGTCAATTCCTCAAGCGCGCCGCTTTGCAAGTGGCGTGACAGGCTGCGGACCAGGAACATGATGTTCTTGCGCACCAGCGGTTCGCCACCGGTCAGGCGCAGCTTGCGCACGCCCTTTGCGATGAAGGCACTACAGAGCCGGTCCAGTTCCTCCAGTGTCAGCAGGTCCTTTTTCGGCAAAAAGGTCATGTTTTCCGCCATGCAATAGGTGCAGCGGAAATCGCACCGGTCCGTTACCGAAACCCGAAGATAGGTGACGGCCCGGCCGAAGGGATCGACCATTTTGTCTGGCATCTGCGCCGGCTGTAGACCGGTATGGGCCTGCAAGGTCTGATTTTCCTGCAAGTTTGGCGCCGGCTGGTGCAGGCGGGGGGCATAATCCAAGCGAACCTCCATGATTGCTCACTAATCTGGTGCGCGCATTGCGATCCGTCAAGCAAGGCAACAGGCTGGACGACTGGAATAAGTTGGATCGAACTGAATCGGGTGATACAGCATCAGACCGAAAAGTGCGAAGCGGTTTGCTCGGATTGTGTCGAATGCGGTGCTTTAAAATATGACAGGGAGAATGTGGTGAGCGAAGTTTGGCCGAAGGAAATCAGGGTGTCACCGGATCGGCGGCTTTTGACGCTGGTGTTTGATAATGGGGAGAGCGTCAGTGTAGCAGCGGAAATGCTCCGGGTGCTTTCGCCGTCCGCGGAGGTACAAGGCCACGGGCCGGGCCAGAAGATCACCGTGCCCGGCAAGCGCAATGTGACGATTGCCAAGCTTATTCCAACCGGCAATTATGCGGTGCGGATCGGTTTTGACGACGGCCATGATACCGGTATCTTTACCTGGGCCTATCTGCGCGAGCTTGGGCAAACCGGTGAGACGAAGTTTGGGGAGTATCTGCGCGACATGGAGGCAAAGGGCCTGTCGCGCGATAAGCTTTAGAAGCTTTTATACCAGCTCTCATCCCTTGTAGATCAGCCAGCCCTTGGCGAAATCCTTGCGCATGCCCGGCTCAAACGGCCTGCTGCAATTGCGCCCGGCATTCTTTGCGCAGTAAAGGGCGATATCGCTCCGGCTGTACAGTTCGCCGGGGTCCTGGCAATTGGCGGCAAGGGCAAAGCCGATGGAGACCGTGACCGGACCGTAATTGACGCCGGTGCGGGAGTTGCGAAACAGGGTGTTTTCCAGATTGGTGCGGATGCGTTCGCACAGCCCGAAAACTTCGGTATCCGGCATGCCCTCAACGATGATGGCGAATTCCTCGCCACCCGCCCGTGCAACAAAGGCATCACGCGGTGCATTGGCGCGGATCACGCCGGCCACGGTCGCCAGGATCTTGTCGCCAACCGGATGGCCGAATGTATCGTTGATCTTCTTGAAATGGTCGATATCGATCAGCATGAGCGACGTTGTCGTCAGTGTCGAGGGATAGTTGAACAGACCGGCCATCCGCTCATCGAAGGCGCGGCGATTGGCAAGCCGGGTTAACGAATCGGTATTGGCGATCCGCTTGTATTCGTCCAGTTCGCGCCGTACGGCATCCATTTCAACGGATTTCTGGGTAAAGCTTTCCGCGGTCTTTTCGCCATGGGCCAGCGTATCGTCTGTTGCCCGCGTCAAGAGTGCGATGGCATTGCGCAGCAAATCGACACTGCCGCTGCTCTTGGCATTGATGCGTGAGCAGGTCTCATCCAGCAGCTTGTTATAAGTCTCCAGCGAGCTTTGTTCCTGCTTCATCAGCCGCAGCAGATTGTCCAGTTCCGAAACCAGCCTTGAATGGGCATTTTCGATAATGCGGTTAGAATTGTGGCCGAAAAATTCCTCGGCAATCCGGTCGAGGTCATCCTGGGTGGCGCGGCTTCCAAGGGCGGTAACCCTGCGGGTCAGAACCGGGTTGGACCCGATATAGGCCTCATAGAACAGCTCGTAATTTCTTGGCAGCGGCGAAATGCCCATAGAGCGCATCGCAAAGGAAATTTGCGTTGCGATGTCGAGCCCCTGCGATCGCGCCAATGTTGCGGTGTTCATCCTGCTAGCCCCATCCGATAATCCCCACTCAGGATTAGGACTGAATGGTGAGCAAATATTTAAAGCAATAAGTAAAGAACGCCAGGAATTGTAAAATTGATATTTATTCTATGAAAATCCACAGTAAACTATCGTAGTCCACGTGCAAAGCCAAATTGTTGCCTTTGCACGTGGATTAAACGATCAGAGGTTGAATTCCTGGAAGAAATCGTTGCCCTTGTCATCAGTGACGATGAAGGCCGGAAAGTTTTCGACCTCGATCTTCCAGACGGCTTCCATGCCGAGTTCCGGATATTCCAGCACTTCAACATGGCGGATACAGTCCTGGGCAAGCCGGGCTGCCGGGCCACCGATGGAGCCGAGATAGAAGCCGCCATGGGTCTTGCAGGCTTCACGCACCGCACGGGAGCGGTTGCCCTTGGCCAGCATGACCATCGAGCCGCCAAACGACTGGAACTGGTCCACATAGCTATCCATACGGCCAGCCGTGGTTGGCCCGAAGGAACCGGAGGCAAAGCCTTCCGGCGTCTTGGCGGGGCCGGCATAATAGACCGGGTGGTTTTTCATGTAATCCGGCATGCCTTCGCCGTTTTCGAGCCGTTCGCGGATCTTGGAATGGGCCAGATCGCGGGCGACGATGATCGTGCCGGTCAGCGACAGCCGGGTCTTGACGGGATGCTTGCTCAACTCGGCCAGGATGGCGCTCATTGGCTGGTTGAGGTCGATGCTGACCGTGGAGGAGGAGAGGGCGGCCTCGTCGATGTCAGGCATGTATTTCGACGGATCGGTTTCCAATTGCTCGATGAAGATCCCGTCGCGGGTAATCTTGCCCATCGCCTGGCGGTCGGCGGAACAGGAAACACCAAGGCCAATCGGCAGCGAGGCGCCATGGCGCGGCAGGCGGATGACCCGCACGTCATGACAGAAATATTTGCCGCCAAACTGGGCACCTACGCCGAGCGATTGCGTCAGCTTGTGGATTTCCTGCTCCATCTCGATGTCGCGGAAGGCATGGCCGCTTTCGGAGCCTTCAGTCGGCAGGGCGTCGAGGTAACGGGCCGAGGCGAGCTTCACCGTTTTCAGGTTCATTTCTGCCGAAAGCCCGCCGATGACGATCGCCAGATGATAGGGGGGACAGGCTGCCGTGCCAAGCGACAGGATCTTGTCCTTCAGGAAATCGATCATCCGGTCATGGGTCAGCAGCGAAGGCGTACCCTGATAAAGAAAGGTCTTGTTGGCAGAACCGCCGCCCTTGGCCATGAACAGGAATTTATAGGCATCCTCGCCCTCCTCATAGAGGTCGATCTGGGCGGGCAGGTTGGTCTTGGTGTTCTTTTCCTCGAACATCTTCAAGGGTGCCAGCTGCGAATAGCGCAGATTACGCTTTTCATAGGCATCGCGCACGCCATGGGCCAAAGCCTCATAATCGCCGCCATCCGTCCAGACGCGGCGGCCCTTTTTGCCCATGACGATGGCGGTGCCGGTATCCTGGCACATCGGCAACACACCACCGGCGGCGATATTGGCGTTTTTCAACAGGTCATAGGCCACGAAACGGTCATTGTCGGTTGCTTCCGGGTCCTGGAGAATGGAGGCCAATTGCTTCAGGTGGCCTGGGCGCAGCAGGTGGTTGATGTCGGACAGCGCGGTTTCGGCCAGAAGCCGCAGGCCTTCCGGATCAACGGTCAGGATTTCCTGGCCCTTGAAGGTTTCGACCGAGACGTAATCGGCGGTCAGTTTGCGGTAGGGAGTCGTGTCTTCGCCAAGGGGAAAGAGATCGTCAGCCATCGAAGGAGCCTTTTTGCCAAACGGATTTTCGGCATTTGGTCTAGTTCGGCGACAAGCGCTTTGCAAATGATTCTAAAGTGGACAGTGCGATGCAACATTTAACGTGAGAGAATAGATTTTCTATTCGTTTATTATGCTGTTATCGCGGGCGCGCGAACGCGGCTCGGCGATAGGCTTGTGAGGTTAAATGGATCAGCGGCTTCTCGACCAAATTACCGACGTCTTGAATGATGGTGCGTTGAATTACAACGTGTTCTTGAGGCTTTTCGAGATGCCTTTGGATGACCTGCTCGAAAAACAACTTATTATAAAAGCGTTGTTGGGTCCTAAGGCAACGCTCGACGACATCAAGAAAATTGACAAAGCGTTGGTGTGGCCCATCCTGAAAGAACATTTGTTCTTCAGGGGTGATGAGGCTTCCGGTCCTGACGCGCTTGTATTGAAATCGCAACATCTGGTCGCCCTTATGGATGAACTGGAAAGTCAGGTCCGTGATCTGATCGATGCAACACAGACAATTGACTTGTTTCAGTTGCAGGATGGCCACCCGGCATATCCCGTCTTCTGGGATTTTGCATTTCTGTTTTTATCGGCGTCGAACGCATCAATCCTGATCGGTTCAAGCTCTGACTAATGCTGTCGGTTCGATAGCAACGGCAACATTGAGCTTACGGCTTAACCTGGGTCTATCCCGGAAATATAGTGCCCTCAGGCGTTGAAATCTGAGGGCACCTACGGATTTAATTAGATTCAAAGGAGGCGGTGACGGATCACTTCGGCCCGATCATCAGTTCCGGCCGGACATACTGGTCAAATTCCTCGTTGGTCAGATAGCCTCCGCCCACGGCTTCCTCACGCAAAGTCGTGCCGTTCTTGTGAGCGGTTTTGGCGATCTTGGCGCAGGCGTCGTAGCCGAGCTTGCTGTTGAGCGCCGTCACCAGCATCAGTGAGTTTTCGACGCCCTTCCTGATATTGTCCTCACGCGCTTCGATGCCGACGACGCAATTGTCGGTGAAGGAGACGGCGGCGTCGCCGAGCAGCTGCACCGATTGCAGGAAATTATAGGCCATCATCGGATTATAGACATTCAGCTCGAAATGGCCCTGGCTGCCTGCAAAGGTCAGGGCGGCATTGTTGCCGAAGATATGGGCGCAGACCTGGGTCATGGCTTCCGACTGGGTTGGATTCACCTTGCCGGGCATGATGGAGGAGCCGGGTTCGTTTTCTGGCAGGGCCAGTTCGCCGAGACCCGCGCGCGGGCCGGAGCCGAGGAAGCGGATGTCGTTGGCGATTTTGAAGCAGGCCGCCGCCGCCGCATTGATGGCTCCATGCGCAAACACCATGGCGTCATGGGCAGCCAGCGCCTCGAATTTGTTGGGTGCGGTGACAAAAGGCAGGCCGGTAATCGCGGCAATTTCTTCGGCGACCTTTTCGGCAAAGCCGATGGGGGCGTTCAGCCCGGTGCCGACAGCGGTGCCGCCTTGCGCCAGCTCATAAAGGCCGGGAAGCGTCAGCTCGATCCGCTTGATGGAGGAGGCGACCTGTGCGGCGTAGCCGGAAAACTCCTGTCCGAGTGTCAGCGGCGTCGCGTCCTGGGTATGGGTACGACCGATCTTGATGATATGGTCAAACGCCTTGGCCTTGGCGTCCAGTGCCGCATGCAGATGCTTCAAGCCGGGGATCAGATGATGCGCGACATATTCGGCCGAGGCGATATGCATGGCGGTCGGATAGGTGTCGTTGGACGACTGGCTCATGTTGACATGGTCATTGGGGTGAACGGGCTTTTTCGAACCCATCACCCCGCCCAGCATTTCAATCGCGCGGTTGGAGATCACTTCATTGGCATTCATGTTGGACTGTGTGCCGGATCCCGTCTGCCAGACCACCAGGGGGAAATGATCGTTGAGCTTGCCGTCGATCACCTCCTGCGCCGCTTTGATGATTGCTTCACCGAGCGTCGAGTCCAGCCCGCCAAGCGCCATATTGGCGCGGGCTGCTGCCTGTTTGACGATGCCCAGCGCCCGCACCACCGGCAGGGGCTGCTTTTCCCAGCCGATCTTGAAGTTGCCCAGGGAACGCTGCGCCTGTGCCCCCCAATATCGATCGCTTGCAACCTCGATAGGGCCGAATGTATCAGTTTCGGTGCGATTAGCAGTCATGATCTGTCTCCAACTGATGGTCTGAATAGGCAATGGCTCCGTTGACCGGCTTGATGACGGTCGCCGTAAAACATGACGCTTTGATACATGTTTTCGCGCCCGCGTCAAAGCTTACCGGTCTCAGGCAGGTTCGGTTGTCCAGTCGCGGTAATGTCATCAAAGTTTGGTGGAAGAAAGGATCTGCGGTTACTGAATTTTAACCAATTCCCGGCTTAACCTTGACGTCGTGTTAACCATGACGGCACGCTGATTGGTCACTTAAAGTTGACCCTCTGTTTTTCAAGCATTTGAGCATGGTTAACTTTCCAAAGCCGATGCAATCGGCTAGGGAACCGGCTAATATTCGGGGACCGAATTCGAATCCCGACCTTGACCTTTCTGAATGGGGAAAGCAGTTGCAGAAACCTTCACTGAACCGGGCGCTGATTGCAGTCCTCCTGACCACGTCCACGGTTGTGGCCGCCCTGCCGCAAACGGCGAGCGCCACGACTCTGATGGATCTGCTGCGCGGCAGGTCGGAGGAGCGCCGCCAGCCAGCGCCGGCGGAAATCATTCCCCAGGCCCAGCTGCGCGATCCAGAGCCGATCCAGAAGGTCGCCGCACCTCGCTATTATGCCTATAAGGCCGAGACCAAGCGCGTGATCTCTATCAAGGCGCCGGACATGCCGATCCCGGTTTTTGGTGAAGACCATGCCCTGGCCGTCGCCCATCTCGCCATGTCGCAGGTCAAGGTTGAAGCCACGCCCGACGTGGCGCAGGCTGTGGAAAACTATTATAACAACAAGGGCGCGCTGATCTGGGCCAGCGATACCGCCATCACCGACAAGGCGAAGTCGGCGGTTGCCGCCCTCGCAACGGCGGATACGGCCGGGCTTGAGCCTGCCGATTATGCGGTGAAAGTGCCTGATGGTCTCGACACCATGCCCGAAGACGCCCGCCGCCAGGCGTTGATGGCCTTCGAATTCAACCTTTCGGCCAAAATCCTGACCTATGTTCAGGACACAGTGCGCGGCAGGCTCGATCCGAACCGTATTTCAGGCTATCACGATTTCAAGCGCAAGACCGTCAATCTCGATCCGGTGCTGGATCTGGTGCGCTCCAGCCCGGATATCGCTGCCTATCTGCATGGCCGCGATCCGGCCAGCCCGCAATTCCAGGCGCTGAAGGCTGAGCTCGCCAAGTTGGTGGCAGAGGCCAATCAGCAGCAGAGTAAGCCCGTCAAGATCAATCTCACCGGTGTCTTGAAGCCCGGCGGCAGCAATCCTGAGCTTGCCAATATCGTCGAAGGCATCAAGACCTATGGCAGTGACGCGCTGAAGACTGAGCATGCGCTGACGCTGACCGACTACACTGGCACGCCGGATTACACACCGGAACTGGTGGCGCTGGTCGAGAGCTACCAGAAGGAACGCGGCCTGAAGCCGGATGGCGTCATTGGTCAGGCAACGGTCCGCACCATGGTCGGACATTCCAATGCCGAGAAGATCGAAAAGCTGGTGGTTGCCATGGAGCAGTTGCGCTGGTTGCCCGCCGATCTGGGACCGCGCTATGTGTTCATCAACCAGCCGGCTTTCGAGGCCTATTATTTCAACGACCGCCAGCAGCAGATTGCCATGAAGGTTGTTGTCGGTGCCCCCCAGCACCAGACTTTCTTCTTCCAGAACATGATTCAGACGGTGGAATTCAACCCTTATTGGGGTGTTCCGCGGTCGATCATCGTCAATGAAATGCTGCCCAAGCTGCGCCAGGACCCGAGCTATCTCGACCGCCTCGGCTATGAAGTCAGCTACAAGGGCCGCAAGGTGGCCTCTTCGCAGGTCGACTGGTACACGACCAGCGATGTCGATGTGCGCCAGCCGCCAAGCAGCGACAATGCGTTGGGCGACCTGAAGATCCTGTTCCCGAATGCCCATGCCATCTACATGCATGACACACCCGCGAAGAGCTTCTTCAAACGCGATATGCGCGCGCTCAGCCACGGCTGTGTGCGTCTGGCCGAGCCGCGTGTCATGGCCGCAGCCGTGATGGGTACGACAGTTGAAGACATAGATGCACAGATTGCCTCCGGCCAGAATCGTGCCGTGCAGGTGCCGCAGAAGTTCCCGGTTTACGTCGCTTATTTCACCGCCTGGCCGGATAAGGATGGGGTCGTCCGATATTACGACGACATCTATGGCCGCGATGAAGCGACCCGCAAAGCCTTCGATGTGACATCGACCTCGCGCGGTGTGCAGAGCTGACAAACTTTAAGCAAAGCATGTAAGCAAAAGGCCCGGTCGATCCGGGCCTTTTGTGTTTTGGGATTTCAATTGGCCTTGTTGAGGAGCCTTTCGACCAGTTCCATGGTCAATTCATTGAAATGCGCGATGATCACATCGGGTTCGAGGTCGGCAACTGGTACGTCCGAATAGCCGAAAGGCACGGCAATGGAGGGAATACCGGCATTACGCGCCACCAGAATGTCGTTGCGGCTATCGCCGACCATGATGGCCCGGCGCGGGTCGCCGCCGGCCTTGGCGATGGTGCCGAGCAGATGGCCGGCATCTGGCTTGCGCATCTCGAATGTATCGCCGCCGGTAATGGCCGTGAACCGGGCCGTCAGGTTCAAACCCTCGAGCAGTGGCCGGGCGAGGCCTTCCATCTTGTTGGTGCAGACCGCCAGCCTGTGGCCTGCCGTTTCGAGCCGCTCCAGAGCGTCCAGCAGGCCGGGATAGGGCTGGCTTTTGCCGGGCATATGGTCTTTGTAATGGTCGATGAAGCGTTCAAGCAGTGGCTGGAATTCAACCTCGGAAATCGGCCTGCCGCGCAGGCTGAAGGCCCGCTCGATCATCACCCGCGCACCATGTCCGACCAGATGGTTGAGGTCATCGGCCTCCAGCGGCGCCAGATCGGCCGCGGCGATAGTATGGTTGAGGCTTGCCACGAGGTCCTCTGCCGTATCGATAAGGGTTCCATCCAGATCGAAGACGACTGTGGCGGGGGCGGCGTTGAATGCTGGGGACACGGGCTGACTTTCCATGGATTGCACTTAAAACCTTGGCTTTCGGCGGGCAGGGCTAAGGTTTTTCAGGGCGAAATGCAAGATTGGAAGGCGTCGAAAGGGGCTTTCGTTTGGCTTGCGACCCGTGTAAACAGCGAGAACTTTCTGCGGAATGCTTGGCAAACCAGCAAGGTTTGCTTAGTTGACCGGCAGTTTCGAAAGGCCTTGGCCGAGTGTTGCAAGAGGAGTTGCGGGCAGCATGGACGTTCGTCAAATGAAGATCAAAGCCGCAGAACTGGCTTTGTCTTATGTCGAAAATGGGATGCGGCTCGGCATCGGCACCGGTTCGACCGCTGAGGAGTTCGTGCGGTTGCTGGCTGAAAAGGTCGCCGACGGCTTCAAGGTTCAAGGCGTGCCAACGTCGGAGCGCACCGCAAGGCTTTGCCTGGAACTGGGCGTGCCGCTGATGTCGCTTGATGAATTGCCGGAACTGGACCTGACCGTCGATGGAGCCGACGAGCTTGATCGTCACCTGACCCTGATCAAGGGCGGCGGTGGAGCGCTGCTGCGCGAAAAGATCGTTGCTGCCGCCTCGGCACGGATGATCGTCATTGCCGATGAAACAAAGCTGGTGGAAACGCTGGGTGCCTATCCGTTGCCCATCGAGATCAATGGATTCGGCGGCGTCGCAACCCGCATCTCCATCGAAAAGGCAGCCGCCAAACTCGGCCTGTCGGGGACGATTGGCCTGCGCATGTCTGGTGACGATCTGTTTATGACGGATGGTGGGCATTATATTCTCGATGCTTCTTTTGGCCGCATTCCTGATGCAGTGGCCCTTTCTCAGGCATTGCATGCTATACCCGGGGTGGTGGAGCACGGTCTGTTCATCGGCATGGCATCGCTGGCCGTCGTGGCTGGCTCTGATGGTGCGCGGGTGATCGAGCCTGTGGCGTGATTGACGCGGCGTGATAGCCGGGTGGTCATGGTCTGGCGCAAGTTCACGTCCCGGCCATGTGCATCGATAATACCAATATGAAAATTCAGCGCTGCCGTTGGAGGCGAGCGCTGGGGACACAAACAGGAGCATGAGTTTTATGAGCAAATATCAGGGTCTCGGTCGCCTTAATCTCGGTCACATGGTTGCCGGTGTGGTTATCGCAGCTTCGCTTCTGGCTGGTCCGGCCGCTCGCGCGCAGGATGTGACGGATGCGCAGATCGATACTGCCCGTCAGGCCATCACGGCGCTCGGCGTTACCAATGTATTCGACAATATCCTGCCGAATGTCGCCGCTCGGTTGAAGGCACAGCTCATCCAGGCTTATCCTAACCTTGAAGACCAGATCGACAAGACTGTTGACCAGCAGGCCATCGCGTTGGCTGCACGCCGTGGCGATCTCGAAAAGGAAGCGGCAACGGTTTATGCCAAGTCCTTTACTCAGGAAGAGTTGAAGCAGATTGCGGCGTTCTTCTCCAGCCCGGCTGGCAAGAAGCTGATCAAGGATCAGCCGGTCGCCAATCGTGAACTTGGCAAGTCCGCCGATATCTGGGCTGCCGGTGTGGCGCGTGATCTGGAAAAGAACACCAATGATGCCCTGGTCAAGGTGGCCGGTGCACAGTTGAAGGCGCAGATGCCTGCTTCGGAACCGGCGCCTGCACCTGCGGCTCCAGCACCTGCCCCCAAGCCTTGATCTGATAACACCGATTAAAGAAAAGCCCGGACCTGGTTCCGGGCTTTATCGTCAGGCCCGTCGGGAATGATCCGGCGGCATTCCGTTGTCGTTGTTCCTATCCATTCCCATATAGGGGATGGATGATCTTATGGTTTTTGGCCAGCGGTCATCATTGTTCGCCAGTCCGGCCGATCTACTGAAATTTTCGAGGGGCGCTTTGGCCGTCCGTCTTGCGGGAGTTTTCCATGTCATCATTCGATTATGATCTGTTCGTCATCGGCGGCGGCTCCGGCGGTGTGCGCAGCGCCCGGCTTGCGGCCTCCATGGGCAAGCGGGTGGCGATTGCCGAGGAATACCGGTTTGGCGGCACCTGCGTCATCAGGGGTTGCGTGCCGAAAAAGCTGTTCGTCTATGCATCGCAGTTCCACGAGCATTTCGAAGATGCCGCAGGATTTGGCTGGACGGTCGGCGAAAGCCGTTTTGACTGGAAAAAGCTGATCGCCGCCAAGGACCAGGAAATCGAACGTCTGGAAGGCCTGTACAGAAAGGGTTTGAACAGCGCCGGTGCGGAACTGATTGAGAGCCGTGCGGAACTGACCGGTCCCAATCGCATCCGTCTGCTGGCGACCGGACGCGAAGTGACTGCCGAGCGGATCATCATTGCGGTCGGCGGCTCCGCCAATGCGCATACGTCCTTGCCGGGGCATGAGCTATGCATCACCTCCAATGAAGCTTTCCATCTGGAGGCGCTGCCTCGCTCGATCGTGATTGCTGGCGGCGGTTATATCGCGGTGGAATTTGCAAATATCTTCCATGGTCTCGGCGTTGATACGACGCTGATCTATCGCGGCAAGGAAATCCTGTCGCGTTTCGACCAGGATATCCGCCGTGGCCTGCACCAGGCCATGGAAGCCAAGGGCATTCGTATTCTCTGCACGGATGTGATCGAGGAAGTCGAGAAGATGGCCGCAGGTGGCCTTTCCGTCCACACCCGCAACAACGGGGTGATTTCGGCTGAATCGGTCATGCTGGCTTTGGGCCGCGATCCCTATACCAAGGGCCTCGGCCTCGAGACGGCGGGTGTCGCTGTCAATGAGCGCGGCGCCATCATCGTCGATCAATATTCACGCACCAACGTCCCGGGTATTTTTGCACTGGGGGACGTGACGGACCGGGTGCAGCTGACGCCGGTGGCAATCCACGAGGCCATGTGTTTCATCGAAACGGAATACAAAGACAATCCGACCTCGCCGGATCACGACCTGATTGCCACGGCGGTCTTTTCGCAGCCGGAAATCGGCACGGTCGGCATGACCGAGGAAGAGGCGGCCCGCACGTTCCCGGAGGTCGAGATCTACAAGGCCGAATTCCGGCCGATGAAGGCGACGCTATCGGGCCGCACCGAAAAAGTGATCATGAAGCTGGTCGTCAATGCGGCTGACCGAAAAGTGGTTGGCGCGCATATTCTTGGCCATGACGCTGGTGAAATGGCGCAATTGCTTGGAATTACCCTCAAGGCCGGCTGCACCAAGGACGATTTTGATCGCACCATGGCCGTGCATCCGACGGCGTCCGAAGAACTGGTCACCATGTATAACCCGAGCTATCGGATCAGGAACGGCGAGCGGGTCTGACAGCCTATCCAAGAATAGCCGCTGGCGGGCTGCAAAAGGCAATTTCTGCGCTTACCTAGGCTCACGTACGCTAAGTACGCTCCGCTCCGGTTCTCGAAATCACCATTTTCGCCACGCCAACAGCAATTCGTGAACAGACTGTGAAAACCACCGGTCCCCTTCAATATACAGGGAGGCAGTTACTGCTTCCCTGTTGTCCAAAATCCTTCCAGAGTGGTTTTCACCTATCGAAGGCCAATTTGACAGCAAGGTATTGCTTTTCAAGCTTCCATTAAGCGTTTATAAGCCGCCAATCCGAGCGGCCCGTAGGCATGGCCGCGTTTTGTTTAGGTGAAGACGATGGCGCAGAATTGGACCCCGACGAGCTGGAGGCAGAAGCCGATCAAGCAGGCTCCGGCCTATCCGGACCAGGCCGCATTGGCCGCAGCAGAGAAAAAGTTGGCGACCTATCCGCCGTTGGTCTTTGCTGGTGAAGCGCGCCGGTTGAAAAAGGCACTTGCCAATGTGGCTGATGGCAATGGCTTCCTGCTTCAGGGCGGCGATTGTGCCGAAAGCTTTGCCGAACACGGCGCCGACACGATCCGCGACTTCTTCCGCGCCTTCCTGCAGATGGCCGTTGTCCTGACCTTTGGCGCCCAGCTTCCGGTCGTCAAGGTCGGCCGGATCGCTGGCCAGTTCGCCAAGCCGCGCTCGTCGGATTTCGAACGTCAAGGCGATGTCGAGTTGCCGAGCTATCGCGGCGATATCATCAATGGCATCGATTTCACCGAAGAGTCTCGTGTTCCCGATCCGCATCGTCAGTTGATGGCCTATCGCCAGTCAGCCGCGACGTTGAACTTGCTGCGCGCTTTCGCCATGGGTGGCTATGCCAATCTCGAAAACGTTCATCAATGGATGCTGGGCTTCGTCAAGGACAGCCCGCAGGCCGAGCGTTACCGCAAGCTGGCCGACCGGATTTCCGAGACCATGGATTTCATGAAGGCGGTCGGCATCACGGCGGAAACCAATGCCAGCCTGCGCGAAACCGATTTCTTCACCAGCCATGAAGCGCTGCTTCTCGGCTATGAAGAGGCACTGACCCGCGTCGATTCGACATCTGGCGATCATTACGCCACATCAGGCCACATGATCTGGATCGGCGACCGTACCCGTCAGGCAGATCACGCCCATATCGAATATTGCCGCGGCATCAAGAACCCGCTGGGTCTCAAATGCGGCCCGTCGCTTCAGGCTGACGATCTTCTCAACCTGATCGACATTCTCAATCCGCAGAATGAAGCGGGTCGTCTGACGCTGATCTGCCGTTTTGGCCACGACAAGGTTGCCGATCATCTGCCGCGCCTGATCCGCGCGGTAGAGCGGGAAGGGCGCAAGGTCGTATGGTCCTGCGATCCGATGCATGGCAACACCATCACGCTCAACCACTACAAGACCCGGCCCTTCGACCGTGTCCTGTCGGAAGTGGAAAGCTTCTTCCAAATCCACCGGGCCGAAGGCTCGCATCCTGGTGGTATCCATATCGAGATGACCGGCAACGATGTCACCGAATGCACCGGCGGCGCACGTGCCGTTTCTGCTGAGGATTTGCAGGATCGCTACCATACCCATTGCGACCCGCGTCTCAATGCGGACCAGGCGTTGGAACTGGCCTTCCTTCTGGCCGAGCGCATGAAGGGCGGACGCGACGAGAAGCGGCTGAGATCCGTCGGGGCCTGATCGTTTCGGCTCACATCAAAAACCCGTCATAGCAAATGAACTGCCCCCGGAAGTTGGACATCAACCTTTCCGGGGGTAGTTCATGGGGTGACGGGTTTTTTATTGACCGAAGAGAGCGGCACAGTCACCGTTGTGATCAACGGCAAAAGCTTAGCCGTCAGGACCGCTGGGTTTCGCCGATCTGGCAGAGAATGTGTTCTCTCTCGAAGGCGATATGGCGTCGCAGCCCTTCAAAGAAGCCACGCAGCATATAGCCCACGGCCTCCATGTTGACTTCGCCACCGCTGCCGAGTTTCAGCAGGGCATCTGTCAGTTCCTCGGCAAAACACTCATCTTCGCAATGCTCGAAGCGCAACCGGTTCAGCGTCTCATGCATGCCGACGCTGCTGCGTGTCGATGTTTCGAGCCAGGGAAACAGGATGCTTTCCTCATAGTGATGGACGCCCTTGATCAGCGGGGTTAGCGCCTTGGCCGCGTAGATGCATTTCTGCCGGTTGATAGTGTTCGGCAGAGAATCGGCGATCTCTTCCAGTTCGGCGCACAGCGCCATTTGCTCCCCATGGGCATGATTCAGCCATTCCAGACTGGTCTCACACGGCGGCAAAGCAAGGGGCCGAGCATCTCTGGTCTTCGGAAAACCCGTCTTGTCCAAATTGCTCTGCATTCCGCATCTCCTTCTATTGCCGGCCCGGCACATGCGTAGGGCGTTATTGACAAGCGCGAAGGCGTGAGCCACATCTTCGCCCTGCATGAATGCCGAATATCTCAAATGCATCAAAGGCTTGAGATGTCCGGAAATGAAGTGCCAGGGCCATTTCCAAAGAGCCATGGTTGTCGTTCACAGCGCCGGGCTCTGAACATGGCAATGCGGCATCGTGCAAGGCCAAGAAAAATCCCGCCTTGAAGACCGTTTCCCGATCAGGATGCATAACACGCACTGAAAGGGTCACTTAGGAAACGCCAGAGACCCTTTCAGACCCTCCGGTGTTTCGCCGCAACTGCCGGTTCGCAATGTCTCCGCATCGGATGTCCGATGCCTGCGACACAATGCCATTGCCGTCCTTCATATATCGCCATCTTTGCATGGACTGCCTTGATTTGAATCAAGGTTGCAGAGGCTGCGGAATGTCAAACAGAGACTCGACGCAGAAGTCTATCCATCCGGCAGGCGGCATGGCGCGGCGAGCAATACTGCTTTTCCTCGAAATGCAAAACGCTCTATCTCGCTGTTTTTACGTACTTTTGCTGGAAATACTCTGGCGCTGTCAGAAAAACGTCCCGGCAACGGAATGGCTTTTTTCATGGAGCGACTGCGCAAACCACAAATCAGGGCGGAACCCTTCCCTTAGGGAAGGGCCGTGCCGACACAAAGCCGTTGGGGGATGCCAACAATGAATTATACTTTCGAAACCATGGTTTTGGCCATTCTGGCCTTTGCCGCGCTGCTCGGGGCGGGTTTCGCCTATGACAGCCTGTTTGCTGCCCATATGTGGGTGGCCTTTTTCGTGCTCCTGGGTGGCACGGTCGTCATGCTGCGCCATATCCGGTTTGCACCGGCAGCTGCTGGCCTCTCCAGCCGGGCTGCGGCGCAACCCAAGTCTGAATATTTTGACGAAGTCATTCGCTATGGTGTCATCGCCACGGTGTTCTGGGGTGTGATCGGCTTTCTTGTCGGGCTGGTCATCGCCCTGCAACTGGCCTTTCCCGATCTGAATTTCGGCCCCTGGCTGAATTTCGGGCGGCTGCGGCCATTGCACACGTCTGCCGTGATTTTCGCCTTTGGCGGCAATGCACTGATCATTACATCGTTTTATGTGGTGCAGCGCACGTGTCGCAGCCGGTTGTTTGGCGGCACGCTCGGCTGGTTCGTGTTCTGGGGCTATAATTTCTTCATCGTCATGGCTGCCACCGGTTACCTGCTCGGGATCACCCAGGGCCGTGAATATGCGGAACCGGAATGGTATGTCGATATCTGGCTGACGATCGTCTGGGTCGCCTATCTCGTCGCCTTCCTGGGCACGATCCTGACCCGCAAGGAGCCGCATATCTATGTGGCCAACTGGTTCTACTTGGCCTTCATTGTCACCATTGCCATGCTGCATATCGTCAACAATCTGGCGATCCCGGTCTCCTTCCTCGGCGTCAAGAGCTACTCGGCTTTTTCAGGGGTACAGGATGCGCTGACGCAATGGTGGTACGGGCATAATGCCGTCGGCTTCTTTCTGACGGCGGGCTTCCTGGGCATGATGTACTATTTCGTGCCCAAGCAGGCCGGTCGCCCGGTCTATTCCTACCGGCTGTCGATCATCCACTTCTGGGCGCTGATCTTCATGTATATCTGGGCCGGTCCACATCACCTGCATTATACCGCACTGCCCGATTGGGCGCAGACGCTGGGCATGGTGTTCTCGATCATGCTGTGGATGCCGTCCTGGGGCGGGATGATCAACGGATTGATGACGCTTTCGGGCGCCTGGGACAAGATTCGTACCGATCCAATCATCCGAATGATGGTGATGGCCATCGCCTTCTACGGTATGTCGACCTTCGAAGGCCCGATGATGTCGATCAAGACGGTCAATTCGCTTAGCCACTATACCGAATGGACCATTGGTCACGTTCACTCCGGCGCTCTCGGCTGGGTTGGCATGATCACCTTCGGCGCGATCTACTACCTGACGCCCAAGCTCTGGCACCGTGACCGCCTCTATTCGATGCGGATGGTCAACTGGCACTTCTGGCTCGCCACGCTCGGCATCGTTGTCTATGCCGCCGTGCTCTGGGTAGCCGGTATCCAGCAGGGACTGATGTGGCGCGAATACGATGCGCAGGGCTTCTTGGTCTATTCCTTCGCGGAAACCGTCAAGGCCATGTTCCCCTACTATGTCATGCGCGCCGTCGGCGGCGGGCTCTATCTCGCCGGCAGCCTGGTCATGGCCTGGAACATCACCATGACCATTCTCGGCCACCAGCGCAACGAGGCGCCTCTTGCAGGTTCGGCCATGGCGCCTGTCCTGCAACCGGCGGAGTAAGGAGGGCACCATGTCCATTCTCGATAAACACAAGATCATCGAAAAAAATGCCAGCCTGCTGCTTTTGGGTTCGCTGCTGGTGGTTGCGATAGGCGGCATCGTCGAAATCGCGCCGCTGTTCTACCTGCAAAACACCATCGAAAAGGTGGAGGGCATGCGGCCCTACTCGCCGCTCGAGCTGGCCGGTCGCGACATCTACATCCGCGAAGGCTGTTACCTCTGCCACAGCCAGATGATCCGTCCGTTCCGTGACGAAGTGGAACGTTACGGTCATTACTCCCTGGCGGCGGAATCGATGTACGACCATCCGTTCCAATGGGGGTCCAAGCGCACCGGGCCGGATCTGGCCCGGGTCGGGGATCGTTATTCGAACGATTGGCATGTCCAGCACCTGAGCGATCCGCGTTCCGTGGTGCCGGAATCGATCATGCCGAAATATGCGTTCCTGAAAGAGACCCCGCTGAAGATCACCAACGTCTCCATGGACTTGAAGGTCAACAGCGAAGTCGGCGTGCCCTATACCCAGGACATGATCGATAATGCCAAGGCCGATCTGGCCGCCCAGGCGGACCCGAATGCCGATACCACGGCACTGCTGGCCCGCTATCCCAAGGCGAAAGTCGGCGATTTCGACGGCAACCCGGCGGTCCTGTCCGAAATGGACGCGCTGATCGCTTACCTGCAAATGATCGGCACTTTGGTGGACTTCACCAAATATGACGACGCAACCGGCTACCGTTGAGGAGGGCGTCATGGAAGGAACCGAAATCTATACGGCCATGCGCCATTTCGCTGACAGCTGGGGCATGCTCGCCATGCTGCTGTTCTTCGCGGGCGCCATTCTCTTCGTCTTTCGTCCAGGCGCCAAAGAGCGGGCGGGAGATGCTGCCTCTATCCCCTTGCGGGAGGACTGATCATGTCTGACAAACACATTGACGAAATCAGCGGTGTCGAAACCACGGGTCATGAATGGGACGGCATCCGCGAGCTGAACAACCCGATGCCGCGTTGGTGGGTCTATACCTTCTACGCTACCATTGTCTGGGCGATCGGCTATACGGTGGTCTATCCGGCCTGGCCAATGCTCTCTACCAATACCAAGGGCCTGTTCGGTTATACCAACCGTGCCGCAGTCACCGCCGAGCTTGCAGAGGCCAAGGCGGCGCAATCGGTGTTCACCGACAAGATCGCGGCCCTGCCGATCAAGGATATCCTGGCCGACAAGGATCTGACCGAATTCGCCACCGCTGGCGGTGCTGCGGCCTTCAAGGTCAATTGTACCCCCTGTCACGGTTCTGGTGCGGCCGGTGGCCCCGGCTATCCAAACCTGAACGATGATGACTGGCTGTGGGGCGGCAGTGTGGATGCCATTTACACCACTCTGCAACACGGTATTCGCTACACGAGCGATCCGGAAACCCGGGCGTCGGAAATGCCGGCCTTTGCCGACATTTTGAAGCCCGAAGAAATCCGCCAGGTCTCCGCCTATGTCGTCAGCCTGACGGGCAAGCCGTCCAACGACGCATTGGTTGCGCCCGGAAAGCAGGTGTTCATGGACAATTGTGTTGCCTGCCACGGTGAAAAGGCTGAGGGCAACCGCGATCTCGGTGCGCCCAATCTCGGTGACGCCATTTGGCTGAAGGTCAAAGGCGAACAGGAGATCATCCAGCAGGTGTCCCATCCCAAGCATGGCGTGATGCCGGGATGGTCAGCGCGTCTAGGCGATACGACAGTCAAGGAATTGACTGTCTACGTTCACTCACTCGGCGGCGGCGAGTGATAAACAGCCGCCGGGGCTCAATAGTTCCGGCGGCTCTCCTTTGGTCTTGCATGAAGACTGGTTTGGCGAAGGCAGGCTAGGTACAGCATCATCCCAATTGCAGCTTTGTGCCCGATATTAGAGACTGTCCGACCAGACCGCCAGTTCATAGCCATCCAGGTCGCGGAAGTGGAACCGCCGACCGCCGGGAAAGGAAAAGATCGGGCGGGTGATCGTGCCGCCGGCGCTTTCCACGCTGCTCAAGGCCTTTTCCAGATCATCGGCAAACAGGATGACCAGCGGTCCGCCGGTCGCCGAAACCGGAGCGGTCGTGGTAAACCCACCTTTCAGCCGACCATCGTTGAATTCGGTATAATCCGGTCCGTAATCGGTAAAGGACCAGCGAAAGGCCGTGGCGTAGAATTGTTTTGAGACCGAAATGTCGCGCACGTTGAATTCGATATAATCAATTTGATCGTTCCGTTGCGTCATGCTCGACCATCTCCCCTTGGATTGTATTTTCCTGCTGCGTAATCTCTTTAAATCGGTTGCTGTTTAAGGTGAAAATTATGCAGAACTGTGATAACGCTAAAGTTAACTTTAGTGCATCCATAGGATGCATATTTCGCACGTCTTTTTTAGCGATGATTAATTGTAAGGCGTTTCGCAATTTTTAACTGCCTTGTTCATTATTTCTTACCGGAAAAGCGCAATCTTAGCGGCAGGCCCCTGAAAAAAACAATTATTGCGCCTAGTTTGAAGAATGAGATAGTCTTGTTTTCAGAAACTGCTGATCAAAAAGCATTTTTATTGTCGTCTGCCCATAAGGCGCGGGCGTCCATGGCATTGCGTGGCAGTGGAGCGGCGGCAGTTTACAATGTGATGGCTGGGCTATCCACGTCCATTCTGCTTCTGGCCGAGGCGAACGACGTGAGCGTCGTTATCGGCTGGATGATGGCACTGGCTGTCGCAACGCTATTTCGATTTCTATTGTCGCGCCATCTGCAGCACCGTCACTATGCCTCGTCCAATCCGGATGACGTGCTTCGGCTGATGTGCATCACGGCTTGTCTGCAAGGGATCGTCTGGGCTCTACTGCCGACAGCGGTGGTCGATATGGACCTGCTGGGCCGTAATGCGTGTATTCTGGTGGTTATTGGCGGTCTGGTGGCGACAGCCATGTTCCGCCAGGCTGGCACCAGTCAGGTCGCCTTCAGCTACTGTATTCCGATGATTTTAGCGATATCGTGGAATTTCGCGATTCATGGCGGCATCATTGCGACCGTATCCACGTTTAATTTCATGGTATTGGCCATTTTCATGTCTCATCTGCTGTTGAAGGCGGACAGGACCTTTCTGGATAGCGAAATGGCCAAGCTGAGGAGCCAGGCCGCGACGCAATCGCTGACCATTGCCAATGAGGATATTCAGCACAAGAATTTGCGGCTGGAGGTTCTGGCCAACGGTGATCCCGTGACGGGGCTGTTCAACAGGATCTACTTCAATGGACGGCTCGCGGGGGAAATTGCTGCTGCCAAAGTCGGAAACCGGGAAATTGGCCTGTTATTGGTCAATGTCGATCGGTTCAAGCTGATCAACGATGCTTTTGGTCATCGCGGTGGAGACCAGTTTCTGGCGATCCTGGGGCAAAGGTTGAAAAATGCCGCTGGCGGTGACGCGGTCACAGCTCGGATCAGCGGTGATGAATTTGCCATCATGTTGCGAAGCGGCGACGTGCGCCAGGATTGCCGGGCGCTTGCTGAGACCGTTATCGCCGCGTCCATGGTTCCGATTGCCGTCCATGGCACCCAGGTCAGTCCTGGTTTGAGCGCCGGGATTGCGTTTTTTCCCGACCATGCGGAAGATGGTGACGGGCTGTTTACCTGTGCCAGCATGGCTTTGTCGGATGCCAAGCAGGACGGTCGCGGTCAATTGCGGGAATTCGATCATCAGATCAAACAGCGCATCGATCGCCAACGGCGTATCGAGCAGGATCTGCCAACGGCCCTCCGCGACAGTGCGCTCGAGACCTGGTTCCAGCCACAGGTCGATCTAGCGACGGGCAAGGTCGTCGGCTTCGAGGCGCTGGTCCGCTGGTTCCATCCGGAGTTCGGGGCGATTGCTCCGCCTGAAATCGTCAACGCCGCCCAGGCCATGCAGATGTGTGAGGCGCTGACCGGTTTCGTGACAGAAAATATCTGCCAACTGCTCAACAGGCTGAAAGAGCTTGGCATGCCGGAGACGGCTGTTGCCTTGAACGTCTCACCGCGTGAATTTGCGCTCTATGACGTATCTGTCATGCTCGACCGGATGACCGCTGCCTATGGCGTCAATCGCAATCTCCTGGAAGTGGAGATTACCGAGGAAACCATTCTGGATCCGGCGGTCGCGGGCGAACAACTGACCCGGCTTGAAAACAGCGGCTACAAGCTGACGGTGGATGATTTCGGCATGGGATACTCGTCCTTGGCCTATTTGATCAGCCTGAAGATTACCCGGTTGAAGATCGATCGCAGTTTCGTCACCGGTATCAGTAATTCTCCAAAGAACAAGGCGCTTGTTGTCGCCCTGGTCGGTCTCGGCCGCGCACTGGGTGTCGATATCGTGGCGGAGGGCGTAGAAACGGTAGCAGATGCCAGGACATTGACCGAAATCGGCTGCACGATTGGCCAGGGCTATTATTTCTCCCGGCCTATGCCCGCCGATATGCTGCCCAAGTGGCTCGATTTTAAAAAAAAGCAACTGAGTGAGAAAAAATCACGGCGCGCCGTGGCCTGAGGGAGGCCAGTCAGGGACATGAGCCCTTGGTTTTTCCGAGAATGCCAAGGGATAAAAACTTTAGCGAAATTGTTGCTTTTTTGTTCTGATTTTCGTCTGGCGCACTTCACTTTGACTGCGGTCTTATCCATATTCGGACCATGGCCAGATCTCCGAAAAAATCTCCCGTCCGTAACAATGACAACCCATCGCAGGATGAGGCAGGATCGCCGTATGCTGCTGGGTTTGAAGAGTCACCGCAGGCAGCTTTTGAAGGAGCGCCCTTGAGCGGGAGTGTCGCAGATTGGGTGAAGCAGCTGGAAGCGCAAGCGGAAGCGGGGGGCATCGAAAGCCAAAGGGAACTCGCTTCCAAGGCTGGCAAGCACCGCAAGAAGATCGAGATCGAAGCGCGCAGGCATGCCGAAAAGATTGCGCTTGAGAAGAGCACGGGCCGCAAGACTGAGGCCGCCGAACCCGTAAAGGCCGGTCGCACTGCCAAGGCCAAGAGCGAAGACGGCGGCAGCGCCATGCGCACCTCACGCGGCGTATCCATTGGCGCGTCATCCGATCCGGCCACGCGCGCCGCTGCCGGTCTCAACCCGGTGTCTGGCATGGATACCTCGCTTGAAGAGGCGCAGAGCCTTGCACCAGGCGCTGTGACGGCGACAGTAGAGGCGCTGTCGGCGCTGATCGAAAGCGGCAATCCGCTGTTCAAGGGCGGTAAGATCTGGGCGCCACATCGCCCAGCCCGGCCGGAAAAATCCGAAGGTGGTATCCCGATCCGCATGGTGTCGGATTACGAGCCTGCGGGCGATCAGCCAACGGCAATCAAGGATCTGGTGGAAGGTATCGACGCCGGGGAGCGCAGTCAGGTTCTGCTCGGTGTGACTGGTTCCGGCAAGACCTTCACCATGGCCAAGGTGATCGAGGCGACCCAGCGGCCAGCGGTGATTCTGGCGCCGAACAAGACGCTGGCGGCCCAGCTTTATTCGGAATTCAAACATTTCTTCCCCGACAATGCGGTGGAATATTTCGTTTCCTACTATGATTACTATCAGCCGGAAGCCTATGTGCCGCGCTCCGATACGTTTATCGAGAAGGAAAGCTCGATCAACGAACAGATCGACCGGATGCGCCACGCCGCCACCCGCGCTATCCTGGAACGGGACGATTGTATCATCGTCGCCTCGGTGTCCTGCATCTACGGTATCGGCTCGGTTGAAACCTATACGGCCATGACCTTCCAGATGTCGGTCGGCGACCGGATCGACCAGCGGCAATTGCTGGCCGACCTCGTGGCGCAGCAATACAAGCGGCAGGATATCAATTTCGTGCGTGGTTCTTTCCGGGTGCGGGGCGATACGATTGAAATCTTCCCCGCCCACTTGGAGGATGCCGCCTGGCGCATTTCGATGTTCGGCGACGAGATCGATGCGATTACAGAATTCGATCCTCTGACCGGCCATAAGACCGGCGATATGAAATCGGTGAAGATCTATGCCAATTCGCACTATGTCACGCCGCGCCCGACGCTGAACGGGGCGATCAAAGCAATCAAGGAGGAGTTGAAGCAGCGGCTGGCCGAGCTGGAAAAGGGCGGACGTCTGCTGGAGGCGCAAAGGCTGGAGCAGCGCACCCGCTACGATATCGAAATGATGGAAGCGACTGGCTCCTGCGCGGGCATCGAAAACTACTCCCGCTACCTGACGGGCCGTGCGCCCGGTGAGCCGCCGCCGACCCTGTTCGAATATATTCCCGATAACGCCTTGCTGTTCATCGATGAAAGCCATGTCTCCGTCAGCCAGATTGGCGGCATGTATCGCGGCGACTTCAGGCGAAAGGCGACGCTGGCCGAATATGGCTTCCGGCTGCCGTCCTGCATGGACAACCGGCCATTGCGATTTGAGGAATGGGACGCCATGCGTCCGCCGACCGTCGCGGTCTCGGCGACACCCGGCAGTTGGGAACTCGAACAGTCGGGCGGCGTGTTTGCCGAGCAGGTCATTCGCCCGACCGGCCTGATCGATCCGCCGGTCGAAGTGCGCTCCGCCAAGACCCAGGTCGATGACGTGCTGGGTGAGATCAAGGAAACCTCGCTGAAGGGCTACCGTACGCTGGTGACGGTGCTGACCAAGCGCATGGCCGAGGATCTGACGGAATATCTGCACGAGCAGGGTGTGCGGGTGCGCTATATGCATTCGGATATCGACACGCTGGAACGCATCGAAATCCTGCGCGATCTCAGGCTCGGCGCCTTCGACGTGCTGGTTGGTATCAACCTGCTGCGCGAAGGTCTGGACATTCCCGAATGCGGCTTCGTCGCCATTCTCGATGCCGACAAGGAAGGCTTCCTGCGCTCCGAGACTTCGCTGATCCAGACGATTGGCCGCGCGGCGCGTAATGTCGATGGCAAGGTCATTCTCTACGCCGACCAGATCACTGGCTCCATGCGGCGCGCCATGGACGAAACGTCGCGTCGCCGGGAAAAGCAGGTGGCTTACAATCTTGAACACGGCATCACGCCGGAATCGGTCAAGGCGAAGATTTCCGACATTCTCGATTCGGTCTACGAGCGCGACCATGTCCGCGCCGACATTTCCGGGGCGAGCGGCAAGGGCTTTGCCGCCGGTGGTCATCTGGTCGGCAACAATCTCCAGGCCCATCTTTCGGCGCTGGAAAAACAGATGCGCGATGCCGCCGCCGACCTCGATTTCGAAACCGCCGCTCGTTTGCGCGACGAAATCAAGCGTTTGAAGGAGGTCGAGCTGGCCAGCATGGGTGATCCCGGCGAAAAGGCCGCTGCCCGGGCGCAAGAACAAGCCGTGTCCGGCCAGTCCGCTGGCGTTGCAGCAGACGATTCCCGTCAGGAATCCACTGACAACGGCTCCTATTTCGCCAAACCATCCCTGGATGATATGGGCCCCGGCACGGACACGGCCAAGCCGCTGTTTCGCAAGAACAGCCTGGATGAAATGACGGTCGGTCGGACGGAAAAGCCTGTTCCCGGCAAGCTTCCTGACAAGCCCAGCTCGAAAAGCGGCGATGTTAAAACGGACGATCCCCGTCCGATTATCCGCGCCAAATCCGGGGCCGGTTCCTACGAAGATGCTGGAGATCAGAAACGCAAGACACGCACCAAGGGAAAGACCGGTAAGCCGGGGCGGTAGGTTGGGCTCGGCTTGTTCGTCCGAAAATGCGTAAAAACAAATAGATAGAGAGTTTCACTGTTTCTGCGAGACACTGAAATTCTCGGAATTTTGTTAGAAAACGTAAAAATCGTTGACACATCTCCAGATGGATGAAAACACGACCCAACCGAAAAACGCCCCCCTTTTTCGGTTGGGTATCCTATAGCATCGTTTAAAAACCGAAACCGGTTCGATGCTATAGGATCTTGCTTACGCAACAGCCGTTTTCGCAACTCCGTCCCAAAGCCTTGTCAGGCTCTCCCATTCCAAGTCTCGAAGATGCTGCTGCATTCCCACTTTCAGAATGGTGCAAACGCTCAGATGAATCATCGACTTGAGTAAAGGAAGACGAACGATCACCGATCAATGATCGTTCGTATAAAACCTAGTGACCCTATGCAATTGGTCAACACGCGGCTAGCGCCACACCCTCGCCGCGTGGGTCATGGGCGCCTGTCAGGCTGCCATCCGGGGCGATGGTGATGGCACCTGCCTGGCCCGCGATTGGACTTTGCGGCTCAATGGGTGCCAGCTGATGACCGAGATCGGCCAGGGTATCGAGCACCGCCTGGCCGCAGTCTGCCTCAATTTTCAAACTGTCGCGGCTATCGGAAAACGTCTTTCCCAGGAGAAATCGCGGTCCGGCCAGCGCCTGGGCGGGAGGCTGCGCATAATCGATCAGCCGTGTCAGCAGCATGGCCAGGGTCTGCGGCTGGCCGTCTGCACCCTGGGTGCCGTAGATCAGCGCCGGTTTGCCGTCGCGCAGGGCAAGTCCGGGGTTGAGGGTATAGAAGGGTCTTTTTCCCGATTGCAGGCAATTGGGGCTTTGCGGATCGAGGGAGAAAGCCGCTCCCCGGTTTTGCCAGAGAATGCCGGTATCGCCGACGACAACGCCGCTGCCCCAATCGAAATAGGTGCTTTGCAGCGTGCTGACGCTTTGGCCCGCAGCGTCAGTCGCGCCGAAGAACACTGTGTCCCCGGTTCGGTAGGGATGCGGCCAGGCCAGCGCGTGGTCTGTATTGATGGCCCTGGCGGCCTGCTGCAATTGTTCTGCCGATAGCCATTCCTGCACGGGTTGATCGGCAAAATCCGGGTCGGCGATCCGGTTGCGGGTCAGGAAAGCCTGTTTTACCGCCTCTACGACCAGATGCAGATGCTGCGCACTGCCGGGAGTGAGGGTGGACAGGTCGAAATGCTGGAGAATGCCCATGATCGCAAGAGTGGAGATCCCTTGTGTCGGCGGCGGCGGCGCTAGAAGCTCCAACCCGCGATAGGATAGACGCGCCGGTTCCACCTGCCGGGTGCGTGTTGCTGCCAGATCGGCAAGAGTGATTGGCGACCCGACTGCCCGAAGCCCCTCGGCGATGCGCTGGGCAAGCGTGCCTTGGTAAAAACTGCGCGCCCCATGGCTGGCAATATTCTCCAGGGAGCGGGCAAGCGCTGGCTGGCGGAAGATCTCTCCCAAGGCAAAGGGTCGTCCATTGTTGAAAAACAGGTTGATGAAGCCTGGCCAGTCGGCAAGCATGTCCTTACGCATATCGAGCCAGAAGCCTTGCGAGAGGCTGACCGGAAACCCGTGTTGCGCATGATGAATGGCATCCTGCAACAGATCGCCAAACGCCTGTTTGCCACCCCAATACTCAGTGGAATAGCGGTGAACGGCCTCCCAGGCATCGACGGTGGCAGCGGTGGTGAGGGTTGAAAGCGGGCCGCGCAGTGGAATACTGTCACTGGTAAAATCCGGCAGTTCCAACGCTGCTTGACCGATTCCCAGGAAACAGGTCTGGCGGCCCTGCCGATCGGCCATAATCCAGACCGAGTCGCCGCCCAGGCCGCAGAAATGCGGGTAGACGACGGCAATGGTGCTGGCCATGGCGATGGACGCTTCCGCTGCCGTGCCGCCGCGCTCCAGAACAGCCAATCCGGCAGCGCTTGCCAGCGGATGCGGGCTGGTGACCATTCCAGTGTCAGGGCCGGACGCAGCGTATGTCGTTGGGGAAATGATATGAGATGAAGAGGGCATGGATACGTTCCGGCAAGAGGCGGGGAATAATTAAGTCCAAGCCTGACACGGAACACCAAATTACCGCAATCCTGACTTTGCTTTAAACCTCGTGTCCGGCCAGGAAATACGGCATGATCCGGCCCGCATTCCGCCTGTTTGATTGCCCGTCTGTTTGAAAGTCGATCTTTCCATGAGCGCCACCCTCGTCGTTTTCAATGCCCGCAATGGTCTCGGTGAGCCGGTCGATATCGTTATTGCCGGGTCTACAATTGCCGCTATCGGCGCGGCGGTGGGTGAGGGTGTTTCAACGGAAAAGCCGCGGATCGACGCGCGCGGCGGTCTGGTCCTGCCGGGCCTGGTCGATGGTCATGTGCATCTGGATAAGACGCTGATCGGCATGCCGTTCATTGCCCATATTCCCGGAGGCTCGGTCGCAGAGCGAATCCGGGCAGAAAAGGCGCTCCGTCGCTCGCTGCCCTTGCCGGTCGAGGTGCGTGGCGGCAAGCTGCTGGAGAAGATGGCCACCTATGGCACCGTTACCTGCCGTAGCCATGCCGATATCGATACGGAAGTCGGATTGGCCGGGCTGGAAGCTATCCTGTCCCTCAAGCAAAGCCATGGTCATCTGGTCGATATTCAGACGGTGGCGTTTCCGCAGTCCGGCGTCTTGGCCGATCCCGGCACTGCCGATCTGCTGGAGCAGGCGGTCAAGGCGGGTGCGGATCTGATCGGTGGTCTCGACCCAGCCGGAATAGACGATGACATTACCGGTCATCTGAACGCAATTTTTGCCATCGCCGGACGGCATGGCGTCGGGGTGGATCTGCATCTTCACGATCCGGGTCCGCTCGGCGCGTTCGAAATCCGCCAGATCGCCAAACGGGCTTTGGCGCATGGTCTTCATGGCAAATGCGCCGTCAGCCATGCCTATTGCCTGGGCGCGCTGGATGATATGGATTTCGGGCGCACGGCGGAAGCGCTGGCGCGCGCCGATGTGGCGATCATGACCACCGGTCCTGGCGATACCAGCATGCCGCCGATCAAGCGGCTGAAGGCTGCGGGCGTGCGGGTGTTTTCCGGCAATGACAACATCCGCGATGCCTGGTCGCCGCTCGGCAATGGCGATCTCCTGGAGCGGGCCAGCATTCTCTGTGACCGGCAGAACTTCCGCGCCGATGCCGATCTTGAACATGCCTTCGCGCTGGTCAGTACGCTCTCGGCTGAGGTTTTGGGGCGCAGCAGTGCGGCCCTCGGCAAAGGGAGCCCAGCCGATTTTATCATCCTGCCAGTCGCCTCGATTGCCGAAGCCGTGGCGGCGCGCCCGATGGAGCGCATGGTGTTCAAGGCGGGTGTGCTGATTGCCAGCAACGGTAATCTCGTCGCCTTGTGACGGTCGCTCATCCATGGGATATCGTTTGCGGATAGAAAGAGATTTCATGCGGCAGAGACGGTGGCTGGATGATTGTCAGCCAAAGAGGGGAATGAAAACGCATGGCGATTGATTTCGTGTTGCGCCGCGCCAGGCTGCCGATGTCGGCGCAGCCGCTGGACATCGCCTTCGAGGCGGGGCGGATTGTTGCGCTGGAGCCGGATTTCCGTTGCGATGCGCCGCAGGAGGATGCGGCGGGCCGGTTGGTCTGCGCCGGGTTGATCGAAACCCACCTGCATCTCGACAAGGCAGGGATCATCGGGCGCTGCCGGGTGTGTAGCGGAACACTGGCGGAAGCTGTGTCGGAGACCTCGAAAGCCAAGCAGGCCTTTACCGAGGAAGATGTCTATACCCGCGCCGCCGATGTCGTGGACCGGGCCATTGTGCACGGCACGACCCGGATCAGGACCTTCGTCGAAATCGATCCGCGCGCCGGTTTCCGGTCATTTTCGGCGATCCGCAAGCTGAAGGCCGATTACGCCCATCTGATCGATATCGAAATCTGCGCCTTTGCTCAGGAAGGCTTGACCAATGAGCCGGAAACCCAGCGGATGCTGGAAATCGCCTTGTCGCAAGGAGCCGATTTGATTGGTGGCTGCCCTTACACCGATCCAAGGCCCGCCGAGCATATTTCCCGAATTTTCGAGCTGGCCCAGCGCTTCGATATACCTGTCGATTTCCACCTCGATTTCGATCTCGATCCTTCCGGGTCCAACCTGCCGACGGTGATTGCCCAGACGTTGGCGCGGGGTTACCAAGGCAAAGTGTCTGTTGGCCATGTCACCAAGCTTTCCGCTATTTCTCCCGACGAAGTGGAGCGGGTGGCAAAGCAATTGGCCGAAGCGGGTATTACCGTGACGGTTCTGCCCGCTACCGATCTTTTCCTGACCGGTCGGGATATCGATCACTTGTGTCCAAGGGGCATTGCACCCGCGCATCTTCTGGCGCGCCAGGGGGTGAACGTCACCATCTCGACCAATAATGTCCTCAACCCGTTTACGCCGTTCGGCGATGTCTCGCTGATGCGCATGGCCAATCTCTACGCCAATGTTGCCCAACTGGCGACGCCTGCGGATCTGAACCAGGTCTTCGAGATGATCACCCGTTTTCCAGCCCGGCTGATGGGGCTGGATGAACAGCTGAAGGTCGGGGCTGCGGCTGATCTTGTCCTGTTTGATGCCACCTCCGGTGCCGAGGCCGTGGCGACGATTGCGCCTGCGGTGACAGGTTGGAAAAGCGGGGTAAAGACCTTCGAGCGCAAGCCGCCGCAGCTCTATCGGTGACATCGAAATGTTGGAATGCGGTCATCTCTCCGTCATGTTTTCATGCTGATGTCCGCCCGACTCTCCATTAGGGTTTTTCCTTCTATTTCAGGAGCTTGCATGCGTTTTTTATTCCTGCCAGCTGTGGTTGCTGCCATGACCGTTTCTTCCCTGAGCCTTGCTGCCACGCCCGCCTCCTGGCCGGATACGCCCGTGTCGCGGTTACAGGCATTGGCCGTATTGCAAACGCTGAATGCCGACCTGCTGAGCCATGACAGTGCCACGCTGACGCTGGACCGCTGGTGCAGCACCCACAAGCTGGCGGATGGAGCAAAAATTGTTGCCGAGCGGGTAAAGGATGTCGACAAGCCCGCCACGGGTGAGATCCGCGCCGCCCTCAAGGTCGCGGATGGCGATAAGGTCGGCTATCGTCGGGTACGGCTGAAATGCGGCGATCGTATCCTGTCTGAAGCCGACAACTGGTATGTACCGGCCCGGCTGACGGATGACATGAACAAAGTGCTCGACACGACGGACGGTGCGTTTGGCCGTGTGGTGCAGCCGCTGCATTTCCAGCGGCACACGATGTCTGCCGAGCTGTTGTGGAAGCCGCTGCCGGACGGATGGGAAATGGGCGGCGCGTTGCCACCGGCCAGTGGCAATTCCTTGTCGGTGCCCGACTATGTTCTTCAGCACAAGGCATTGCTGAGTGTGCCGGATGGAACGCCGATCAGTATGGTGGTGGAAACCTATCGCCGCGACCTGCTTGATTTTACGCCGCCGAAGCTCGATACCAACTAATATAACCGCTCCACAGTGAGTTTTTAGCATGTCGAATACAAATGTCCGTCTAGTCGATCATCTGGTGCTGCCAGTGGTAACGCTGGAGGCGGCGAGAAGCCGCCTGACCGCTCTTGGCTTTACGGTCGCGCCGGATGGGCGCCATCCGTTCGGCACGGTCAATGCCTGCCTATTTCTGGCCGATGGGATCTATCTGGAACCGCTGGCGATCAGCGACCATGAGGCTGTGGACGCCGCCATTGCCAAGGGCAATGTCTTCATCGCGCGTGATCGCACCTTCAGGCAGATGTACAGCCAGGGTCTTTCGGCTGTTGTCACCGCATCGCAGGACGCCAAGGCGGATCACGCGGCCTTTGTCGCAGCCGGCATGACAGGTGGCGACATGCTGGAATTTTCAAGGCCGATGCGCCTGCCGGATGGGAGCGAGACTGTTGCGCGCTTTCACCTTGCCTTTTCAGCGCGGGAGGTTGAGCCTTTTTTTCTATTCACATGCGAGCGGGTCAATCCGTTGCCTGCTGACAGGAAAGCACTCGAAACCCATGCCAATGGCGTCATCGGTTTGACGCGGGTGTTTTTCTATGCGCCGAAGCCAGCGCTTTATGCCAGTTGGTTACAAACCATATTGGGCGTAGCAGCCAGAGAAACCACCAATGGATTGGCCTTCGACGCCGCCAATCTGTCGATGGAAATCATTTCCGGCGAGACGAAGAACAAGGCCCTGGTGGCGGAGGCGCTGGTGTTTACGGTTGCCGATCTTGAGGTGACAGCGGCGGTTCTGGCTGCTAATGGCGTTGCCCATGAGAGACTAGCGGGCGGCATTACCGTCCCGGCCGCGCCCGGACAGGGCGTTGCCTTTCTGTTTGAGGAGAATACGCCATGACCGCTTCTGCCCTGCCGAATGCAACCGTCACCATTGGCGAAGGCGCCAAGACGGTCTCCTTCTCCAACAGTGCGAAAATTTCGCTGATCTGCGGTCCCTGCCAGATGGAAAGCCGCGAGCACGCTTTCATGATGGCGGGCTCGATCAAGGAAATCTGCGACAAACTCGGCATTGGCCTCGTCTACAAATCCTCTTTCGATAAGGCAAACCGCACCTCGCTGAAGGCCGGGCGGGGCATTGGCATCGAGCAGGGTCTGGCGATCTTCTCTGACCTTAAAAAGGAATTCGGCTTTCCTGTCCTGACTGACATTCACAGCGAAGACCAGTGCGCCGAGGTGGCTGAAGTGGTTGATGTGTTGCAGATCCCTGCTTTTCTGTGCCGCCAGACCGATCTTCTGGTGGCTGCGGCAAAAACGGGCCGGGCGATCAATGTCAAGAAGGGCCAGTTTCTAGCGCCTTGGGACATGAAGAACGTGATGGAAAAGATCACGCTGTCCGGCAACCCCAATGTCATGCTCTGCGAGCGCGGCGCTTCCTTCGGCTATAACACGCTGGTCTCCGACATGCGCTCGCTGCCGATCATGGCAGGCATGGGTGCGCCGGTGATCTTCGATGCCACACACTCGGTGCAGCAGCCGGGCGGGCAGGGCGGCTCGACCGGTGGCCAGCGCGAATTCGTGGAAACACTGGCACGCGCCGCCGTGGCGGTTGGCGTCGCGGGTCTCTTCATCGAGTCGCATCAGGACCCTGACAATGCGCCGTCTGACGGTCCCAATATGGTTTATCTGAAGGACCTTGAGCGCTTGCTGGAAAAGCTGCTGGCGTTTGACGCCGTCACCAAGGCCGCCTGACCTGGACCATGTCATTGTAATTTTCAATTCATCGGCTAAGACAGGGCGAACAGAGCCTTGTCCAGCCTTTACAGCAGGGAGTGACCATGACCGCTATTACCGACATTATTGCCCGCGAGATTCTCGACAGCCGCGGCAATCCGACCGTCGAAGTCGATGTCTATCTGGAAGATGGCAGCATGGGCCGCGCCGCGGTTCCGTCGGGCGCATCCACCGGCGCCCATGAAGCCGTTGAGCTGCGTGATGGCGGCAAGCGTTATCTGGGCAAGGGCGTCGAAAAGGCCGTCGAAGCCGTCAACAGCGAAATCTATGACGCCATCGGCGGCCATGACGCTGAAAACCAGATCCAGATCGACACGATCATGCGCGAGCTGGACGGCACGCCAAACAAGTCGCGTCTCGGCGCCAATGCCATTCTCGGCGTTTCGCTGGCGGTTGCCAAGGCGGCTGCAGAAGCCTCCGGCCTGCCGCTCTATCGCTATGTCGGTGGCCCTAATGCCCGTATCCTGCCTGTGCCAATGATGAACATCATCAATGGCGGCGCCCATGCCGACAATCCGATCGACTTCCAGGAATTCATGATCATGCCTGTCGGTGCGGAGAATATCCGTGACGCCGTGCGCATGGGCTCGGAAGTGTTCCATACGCTGAAGAAGGAACTTTCGGCACAGGGCTTCAACACCAATGTCGGTGATGAAGGCGGCTTCGCACCTGGCTTGAAGAGTGCACCGGAAGCACTTGATTTCATCATGAAATCGATTGAGAAGGCTGGTTACCGACCGGGCGAAGACATGTATCTGGCGCTCGACTGCGCTTCGACCGAATTCTTCAAGGACGGCAAGTATGTTATGGAAGGCGAAGGCCGCACGCTGGAGCCGGAAGCCATGGCTGACTATCTGGCTGAGCTGGCTGCCAAATACCCGATCATCTCCATCGAAGACGGTATGGCCGAAGACGATTGGGACGGCTGGAAATATCTGACCGACAAGATCGGTGCGACGACCCAGCTGGTTGGCGACGATCTGTTCGTCACCAATTCCGCCCGCCTGCGCGACGGTATTCGCATGGGTGTCGCTAATTCGATCCTCGTCAAGGTCAACCAGATCGGTTCGCTGTCGGAAACCCTGGATGCGGTTGAGACCGCGCACAAGGCTGCCTATACCGCCGTCATGTCGCATCGTTCGGGCGAAACCGAAGACTCGATCATTGCCGACCTGTCGGTTGCCACCAATTGCGGACAGATCAAGACCGGCTCGCTGTCGCGCTCCGACCGGCTGGCCAAGTACAACCAGCTGATCCGTATCGAGGAACTGCTTGGACCGCAGGCCGCTTATGCCGGTACGTCCATTTTGAAGGCCTGATCCGGCGAGCGGAGCTGGTTGTTCCGCAACGATTTTTCACTCAAGCCCGCGCCGTGCAAACGGTGCGGGCTTTTTGCATTGAGCAGAGGCTGAACTTTTTCGTAACAAGGTCAATACTCGGTTAAGCAAATGGCTCTAATGTCGATGCAAAGATGTTGTGCGTTGCAAGGCCAAATCGAGAATGTGGACACGTCACCATAAGAACCGTAAATTTGGACGTCTGGTCCTTCCCGCCGTTACCATCGCCTTTATCGGCTATTTCGGCTATCACAGCATTCATGGCGATTACGGGTTGAAGGCCGGCGAGCATTTCGATGTCGTGCGGGCTGAGCGGAGCAAGGAACTGGCGGCGCTCATTCACGACCGCAAGAAGCTGGAAACTCAGGTAAAACTGCTCAGCGACGGCTCGCTTGAGCGCGATATGATCGATGAAAAAGCCCGCTATCAGCTGAACATGTCCCGTCCTGATGAGATCGTCATTTTCAATCGCTAGTGTGAATCATTCCATTCGCGACAATGCCCGTGATATTTAGGGGATTGTTGATTAACTGAAATCCAGTTAATCGCAAAAAATTATTAAATATCTGGTGTTTATACGGAATGGAAGGCATGCATTTAATGCATTGCGGCCTGTCCCATTCTTGCATATGGTGTGTGCCAATCAAAAACCCTTACACAACTCAGGGAGGGATGAATGGCACCGCGCAAAAACGCGACTGCTTCAGGCCGCAAACCGGCAGCAAAGCCTGCAAAAGGCGATTTCGCTGTTGGGACGATTGAAGAATTCGACCGCGAAAAGGAGCTGAAAGCCTATCGCGAAATGCTTCTGATCCGCCGCTTCGAGGAAAAGGCCGGTCAGCTTTACGGCATGGGCTTCATCGGCGGTTTCTGTCACCTCTACATTGGCCAGGAAGCTGTCGTTGTCGGCATGCAGATGGCGCTGAAGCTCGGCGACCAGGTCATTACCGGCTATCGTGACCACGGCCATATGCTGGCTTGCGGTATGAGCGCACGCGGTGTGATGGCCGAACTGACCGGACGTCGCGGCGGCTTGTCCAAGGGCAAGGGCGGCTCCATGCATATGTTCTCCAAGGAGAAGCATTTCTACGGTGGCCACGGCATCGTCGGTGCCCAGGTGTCGCTTGGCACGGGTCTGGCCTTCGCCAACAAGTATCGCGGCAATGACAATGTCTCTCTCGCCTATTTCGGCGATGGCGCGGCCAATCAGGGCCAGGTCTACGAGAGCTTCAACATGGCGCGTCTGTGGAACCTGCCGGTGATCTATGTGATTGAGAACAACCGCTATGCCATGGGGACATCCGTTGCCCGCGCCTCGGCGCAGACGGATTTCTCCCAGCGCGGCGTGTCCTTCAACATCCCCGGCTTCAAGGTGGATGGCATGGATGTGCGCGCCGTTAAGGCGGCTGCCGTCCAGGCTGTCGAGCATTGCCGCGCCGGCAAGGGCCCGGTCATCCTGGAAATGGAAACCTATCGCTACCGCGGTCACTCCATGTCCGACCCGGCCAAATACCGCTCCAAGGACGAAGTGCAGAAAATGCGCTCCGAGCATGACCCGATCGAACAGGTCCGGCTGCGTCTCCTGGAAAAGGGTTGGGCCAGTGAAGACGATCTCAAGCTGATCGACAAGGACGTGCGCGACATCGTCGCCGACAGCGCCGATTTCGCCCAAGCCGATCCGGAGCCGGATGCATCCGAGCTCTACACCGACATCCTGTTGTAAGCGAGAGGGAGGGTTAGCCCATGCCAGTCAATATTCTCATGCCCGCCCTGTCTCCGACAATGGAGGAAGGCACGCTGTCCAAGTGGCTGAAAGCCGAAGGCGATAGCGTAAAATCCGGCGATGTGATTGCCGAAATCGAAACCGACAAGGCAACCATGGAAGTGGAAGCCGTGGATGAAGGCGTGATCGGCAAGCTGCTGATTGAAGCCGGAACCCAGAATGTCAAGGTCAACACGCCGATTGCCGTGCTGTTGCAGGATGGTGAAAGCGCTTCCGACGTTTCCGCTCCCAAGGCTGAAGAAGCAGCAGCACCTGCCGTGCCGCAGGAAGAAAAGCCGACCGAAACCGGTTCGGCTTCTGCGCCTGTTCCGGCTCAGCCGATTTCAAGCGCTGCCAGCGATCCGTCCATTCCGGCCGGAACGGAAATGGTCTCGATGACCGTGCGTGAAGCCCTGCGCGAAGCCATGGCCGAAGAAATGCGCGCCAATGACGATGTATTCATCATCGGTGAGGAAGTGGCGGAGTACCAGGGTGCCTACAAGATCACCCAGGGCCTGCTTGCCGAATTCGGCGACCGTCGCGTGGTCGATACCCCGATCACCGAGCATGGTTTTGCTGGTGTGGCCGTGGGTGCCGCCATGGCGGGCCTGCGTCCGATCGTTGAGTTTATGACCTTCAACTTCGCCATGCAGGCGATTGACCAGATCATCAACTCGGCTGCCAAGACGCTGTATATGTCCGGCGGTCAGATGGGCGCTCCCATCGTGTTCCGTGGTCCAAACGGCGCTGCGGCCCGCGTTGGCGCCCAGCACAGCCAGGATTATGCTGCTTGGTATAGCCAGATACCCGGCCTGAAGGTGATCTCGCCCTACACGGCAGCCGATGCCAAGGGCCTGCTGAAAGCGGCGATCCGCGATCCGAATCCGGTGGTCTTCCTCGAAAACGAAATTCTCTACGGTCACAGCTTCGATGTGCCGAAGCTGGATGATTTCGTGCTGCCCATCGGCAAGGCACGCATTCACAAGACCGGCAAGGATGTCACCATCGTGTCCTGGAGCATTGGCATGACCTATGCGACCAAGGCCGTGGAAGAGCTGACCAAGCTTGGCATCGATGTCGAACTGATCGACCTGCGTACCATCCGTCCGATGGACCTGCCGACGGTAATCGAATCGGTCAAGAAGACCGGTCGTCTGGTCGTGGTGGAAGAAGGCTATCCGCAGTCGTCCGTCGGCGATTTCGTGGCCAACCGCATTCAGCGCGAAGCCTTCGATTATCTCGATGCGCCTGTTCTGACCGTGGCTGGCAAGGACGTGCCGATGCCTTACGCGGCCAACCTTGAAAAGCTCGCTCTGCCGAATGTCGGCGAAGTGGTCCAGGCCGTTAAATCCGTCTGCTACAAATAAGGGGAGGCGAGGCATATGCCGATCAATATCACCATGCCGGCCCTCTCTCCCACGATGGAAGAGGGCAATCTGGCCAAGTGGCTGGTCAAGGAAGGCGATACCGTCAAATCCGGCGACGTGATCGCCGAGATTGAAACCGACAAGGCAACCATGGAAGTGGAAGCCGTGGATGAGGGCGTCGTTGCCAAAATCGTCGTTGCCGCTGGCACCGAAGGCGTCAAGGTCAATGCGCTGATCGCCATTCTCGCCGCTGAAGGCGAGGATGTCTCGGCTGCTGCGGCTGGTGGCGGTGCATCCGCTCCGGCAAAGGCTGAGGCACCCAAGGGTGAAGCTCCAAAGGCCGAAGCTCCCGCTGCCAAGGCGGATGCTCCTGCTGCTGCCCCCCAAGCTGCCCCTCAGGCCGCTGCTCCGGCAGCCGCCTCCGGTGACCGTGTATTCTCGTCGCCACTCGCCCGTCGTCTCGCCAAGGAAGCCGGTCTTGATCTCAAGGCGATTTCCGGTACCGGTCCGAAGGGCCGGGTGGTAAAGAGCGACGTTGAAAAGGCTGTCAGCACCGGTGGTGCAAAGCCTGCTGCCGCCCCGGCGGCGTCTGGCGCGGCACCTGCCCCGGCGCTGGCCAAGGGCATGTCTGACGATGCCGTGCTCAAGCTGTTTGCCGAAGGCTCTTACGAGCTTGTGCCGCATGACGGCATGCGCAAGACCATCGCCAAGCGTTTGCAGGAGAGCAAGCAGACCATTCCGCATTTCTACGTTTCCGTGGATTGTGAACTGGATGCATTGCTTGCCCTTCGCGCCCAGCTCAACACTGCCGCTCCCGAAAAGGATGGCAAGCCGGTCTACAAGCTCTCGGTCAACGATATGGTCATCAAGGCCATGGCGCTGGCGCTGCGCGATGTGCCGGATGCCAACGTTTCCTGGACCGACACCAACATGGTCAAGCACAAGCATGCCGATGTCGGCGTGGCTGTGTCGATCCCCGGCGGCCTGATCACGCCGATCATCCGTCAGGCCGAGCTGAAGAGCCTGTCCGCCATTTCCAACGAAATGAAGGATCTGGGCGCACGCGCCAAGAGCCGCAAGCTGAAGCCTGAGGAATATCAGGGCGGCACAACAGCGGTCTCCAACATGGGCATGATGGGCGTCAAGAACTTTGCCGCCGTGGTCAACCCGCCTCATGCCACCATTCTGGCAGTCGGCGCTGGTGAAGAGCGTGTTGTCGTGAAAAAGGGCGAAATGAAAATCGCCAATGTCATGACCGTCACACTGTCCACCGACCACCGCGCGGTCGATGGAGCCTTGGGTGCCGAACTTCTCGGTGCGTTCAAACGCTACATCGAAAACCCGATGGGCATGCTGGTCTGATGAAATTGGGGAGGGGTGGCTTTATCCGCCTTTCCCCTCTCGTTTCCGCAAGGTGGGCCACGAATGAAAACCATTCTCGCATACGGCGACAGTCTGACCTGGGGATACGACCCAGTCGCGCTAGGCCGTCACGCCCATGAGGACCTCTGGACCAGCGTGTTGCAAAAGGCGCTTGGTCATGGTGTCAGGGTGATTGCCGAGGGTTTGAACGGGCGCACGACTGCTTATGACGATCATCTGGCGGATTGCGACCGCAATGGTGTGAGGCTGTTGCCGAGCATTCTTGAAACCCACAAGCCGCTGGATCTGGTGATCCTGATGCTGGGTACCAATGATTTGAAGCGCGGCATTCAGGGAACGGCGATTGGGGCGACAAGCGGCATCAAGCGGTTGGTCAAGCTGGTCCATCAGCATGACTGGGGCTTCGATTTCGAAGGCCCGGATGTGCTGATTGTTTCGCCGCCGCCGATCCGCGAAACCGCCAATGTGATGTTCGGTGCGATGTTCAATCATTCCATCGAAGAAGGTGGAATGCTGGCCAGCATGTACCGCGATGCGGCGGATGAACTGGGCTGTGGCTTTTTTGATGCCGGTTCGGTGGCCAAGACCACGACGATAGATGGCATTCATCTCGATGCTGACAATACCCGCGCCATCGGGCGCGGTCTGGAGCCTGTGGTGCGGATGATGCTGGGCCTGTGAAGGGAAAGCATCGACGGCAACACGGGTTGATTGGAATCAATGAACGACAATGCGGCGGGTTTAAAATGATCTTGCAACCTTGAAGGGGGAAAGATCATGTCCAACACACCGCATGAACTGGCAGAGGAATTTCCGGAATTTGTGACTCTGATGCGGCATTTGAAGGAAACGGACGGCCATTTCGTCCGGCTGTTCGATGCCTATCACGAGATCAACCGGCAGGTTCACCGCGCTGAAACCGATATAGAGCCGCTCGACGACTTCCATATGGAAGACCTCAGGAAGAAGCGGATGCGGCTCAAGGATGAAATCTACGGGATGCTGGTTCGTCACGAACCGGAGGCCGAGACACCGGCATTATAAAGCCGGTTGCGCTTCCAGTCCCGTCACGGGTTGGGCCGAGAGGCGCAACCCCAAGGAAACCGAGGAGTGGAAGCGCCTATGTCGAATGCTTATGACGTCATCATCATCGGGTCCGGCCCTGGCGGCTATGTGACTGCGATCCGTGCAGCACAGCTTGGCCTGAAAATCGCGATTGTCGAGCGCGAGCATCTTGGCGGCATCTGCCTCAACTGGGGCTGTATCCCCACCAAGGCGCTGCTGCGGTCGGCGGAAATTCTCGATCATGCCAATCACGCCAAGAGCTACGGCCTGACGCTGAACGGCACGATGACCGCCGATGTGAAAGACGTTGTTGCCCGGTCGCGCGGCGTATCGGCCCGTCTTAACGGCGGCGTTGCCTATTTGATGAAGAAGAACAAGATCGATGTGATCTGGGGTGAGGCCAAGCTCACCAAGCCAAACGAGATCGTCGTCGGCGCATCGTCCAAGCCTGCCGTGCAGCCGCAAAATCCGGTTCCGAAGGGCGTTCTGGGTGAGGGCACCTATACGGCCAAGCATATCATCGTCGCCACCGGCGCGCGTCCGCGTGCTCTTCCCGGCACCGAGCCGGATGGCAAGCTGATCTGGACCTATTTCGAGGCGATGAAGCCGGATTTCATGCCGAAATCCATCGTCGTCATGGGCTCAGGCGCCATCGGCATCGAGTTTGCGTCCTTCTATCGCTCCATGGGTGTCGATGTCACCGTGGTTGAGCTGATGGCCAATATCATGCCGGTCGAGGACGTGGAAATCTCCACCATCGCCCGCAAGGCTCTGGAAAAGCGCGGCTTGAAGATCATCACCGAGGCCAAGGTTTCCAAGGTCGAAAAGGGTGCCAATTCCATCACCGCTCATGTCGAGACCAAGGATGGCAAGGTGCAGCAGATTACGGCTGACCGGCTGATCTCGGCTGTCGGCGTGCAGGGCAATATCGAAAATCTCGGTCTGGAAGCTTTGGGCGTCAAGACGGATCGCGGCTGCATCGTCATTGATGGCTATGGCAAGACCAATGTGCCGGGCCTTTATGCCATCGGCGATGTTGCCGGTCCGCCAATGCTGGCCCATAAGGCCGAGCATGAAGGCGTGGTCTGCATCGAAAAGATCGCCGGTCTGCCGCATGTCCATCCCATGAACAAGTCTCTGATTCCTGGCTGCACCTATTGCAATCCGCAGGTCGCCTCGGTTGGTCTCACGGAAGCCAAGGCGAAGGAACAGGGCCGCGAGATCCGCGTCGGTCGCTACAATTTCAACGCCAATGGCAAGGCCATCGCGCTTGGTGAAGACAATGGCATGATCAAGACGATCTTCGACAAGAAGACCGGCGAATTGATCGGTGCGCATATGGTCGGCGCGGAAGTGACCGAGCTGATCCAGGGCTTCGTGGTCGCCATGAACCTGGAGACGACAGAAGAAGAGCTGATGCACACCATCTTCCCGCATCCGACACTGTCGGAAATGATGAAGGAAAGCGTGCTTGATGCCTATGGCAAGGTGCTGAACGCCTGACCCGTCGGACAGTGACATTGCGAGACATTGCCCGGCTCGCTATATAGGGGCGGGCAACAGAGGATAGACGATGGAAAATGTGGGCTGGTTGACGGCGATCTTCGTGGGTGGTCTGGCCGGATGGCTGGCAGGCAAGTTGATGGACATGCGCTTCGGCATTTTCATGAACATCGTCATCGGCATTATCGGCTCGGTCATCGCCAATGCTATTTTCCGGCGCTTTGACATTTTCGTCGCCAGCGACTGGGTTGGCTATCTGATCACCAGCTTTATCGGCGCCTGTATTCTGCTGTTCGTCGCCAAGCTGGTGCGGAAATAAAGACTTTTAAAACCGCTCATCGGCGGCAAAGGAAACACGATGGTTACCATCCTCGATAGAACCAAGCCGGACGACAAGCGCATCCGCCACCCGGAGAAGGCTCACAAGCCGGATACGGAAGTGCTGCGCAAGCCGGAATGGATCAGGGTGAAAGCTCCGACCTCCAAGGGCTATCAGGAAACCCGCGAACTGGTGCGTTCCCACAAGCTGGTCACCGTCTGCGAAGAAGCGGGCTGCCCGAATATCGGCGAGTGCTGGGAAAAGAAGCACGCCACCTTCATGATCATGGGTGAGATTTGCACCCGCGCCTGCGCCTTCTGCAATGTGGCGACCGGCAAGCCGAATGCGCTTGACCGCGAAGAGCCTGCCAATGTGGCCAAGGCCGTGCGCCAAATGGGCCTGTCGCATGTGGTCATCACGTCCGTGGACCGCGATGACCTGGCCGATGGCGGCGCCGAGCATTTCGAACAGGTGATCTGGGCCATCCGCGAGGCTTCGCCCGCCACGACCATCGAAATCCTGACGCCGGACTTTTTGAAAAAGCCCGGTGCGCTGGAGCGTGTCGTTGCCGCCAAGCCCGACGTCTTCAACCACAATATGGAAACCGTTCCGGGCAATTACCTCACGGTCCGTCCGGGCGCCCGTTATTTCCACTCTGTCCGGTTGTTGCAGCGGGTCAAGGAACTCGACCCGACAATGTTTACCAAATCCGGCATCATGGTTGGTCTTGGCGAAGAGCGTAACGAAGTGTTGCAATTGATGGACGACTTGCGCACTGCGGATGTGGATTTTCTGACCATAGGCCAATATCTCCAGCCGACCCGTAAGCACCACAAGGTGGAACGCTTCGTGACGCCGGAAGAATTCAAGTCCTATGAGGATATTGCCTATACCAAGGGCTTCCTGATGGTCGCCTCCAGCCCGCTCACCCGCTCCTCTCACCATGCCGGCGACGATTTTGCCCGGTTGAAGGCCAACCGCGAAAAGAAGCTGCTGGCGGCAGCGGAGTAGATTTCCGCTACATGATGCTTGCCGAGATTGGAGCCCGTCGCCTATAAGCGTCGGGCTTTAAAGTTTGCAGGTGATGCATGGCACGATATATCGACAAGCTTGACGATGCGGCAGCACTGTTGAACTCGGCCAAGCGCATCTGCGTGGTCGGCTGCTCCGGCAGCGGCAAGAGTACACTATCGCAAATTCTGTGCGAGCGGCTGGGCCTCGACTACATCTCCATGGATCGCGACGTCTTCTGGCTACCCGGCTGGAAGCTGAGGCCAAGGCCGGAAGCGCTTGAGTTGATGCATCAGTTCGTGGCCGGTGAGAGGTGGATTATCGACGGCAACAGCCCCGGCAGCCTGCCAGCCAGGCTGGCGCGCGCCGACATGGTGATCTGGATGCGCCCGCCGCGCCACCTATCGATCTACGGTGTTCTGTCGCGTTGGCTGAAACATCGCGGAACGGTCAGGCCAGAGATGGCGCCGGGATGTCCTGAAAAGATCGATTGGCCCTTTCTTCAATATGTCTGGAATTTCGAGGCGAAAGAAGTGCCGCAGTTTCAGGCGCAGTTTGAAAATGCGCGGGCCGACCTTCCGGTTGTCGTTCTCAGGTCGCACCGGCAGACCAATGAGTTTCTAGCGGCTTTAGGCGGGTGCCAGCGGAGGTAGACATGGTGCGTTACGTGGAGATGTCCGCCGCCGCCGGTCTTCTTGGCCGCAGTAACAGGATCATGGTTGTTGGTTGTTCGGGAGGTGGTAAGACCACCTTGTCGCAAAAACTCGCGTCTCGCTTTGGGCTCGACTATCAGTCGATCGATCGGGATGTCCGTTGGCTTCCCGGCTGGCAGCAAAGAGATAAGCACGCTCAGCGAGACATTGTTGTTGAACTGGTCTCACATGAACGCTGGGTGATGGACGGAAGCAATCCCTCGACCTTTGATTTGCGACTGCCTCGAACAGACTTGGTGATCTGGGTGAAAATGTCTCGACTGGCCTGCCTTCGAGGCATCGCTGGACGGGTGTTACGCAATTATGGAAAAGTGCGCGTTGCCATGGCCGAAGGCTGCAAGGAGCCGTTGCCTGATCGGGAATTCCTTTCTTACATCTGGAATTTCGAGCGCAAGCACGCACCGATCTTCATCCGCAATTTCGACCTTCACGGCCCGGACGTTCCAGTTCTGGTGCTGAAATCCCGCCGAGAGGTCGCGCGTTTTCTCGACCTCGTCGGCGCTTCGGGGTAGGGCGCTTCCCGCTTTATGCCGCGAAAGCTGCCGCCGGTTGCCTGCGGCTGGAAAGCACCAGCAGCGTCACGGCGGAAACGGCGGAGGCTCCCATGATATACCATGCCACGGAAGCAGCGCTGCCAGTGGTGGCCACCAGCCAGGAGGTGATGATCGGGGTCATCGCGCTGCCCAGCACGCCGGCCAGCATGTAGCAGATCGACAGGCCGGTATAGCGCACGCCGGTCTCGAACAGTTCTGACAGAAAGGTGGCAATCGGTCCGAAATTGGCAGCAAAAGCTGTCATCATCAGCAGGAATCCGAGAAGCACGCACGGCAAGCCGCCGTGGTCCATCAGCCAGAACATTGGGAAAGCAAACAGGATTTCCGCAAAAATGCCGGCCAGAATAACGTTTCGGCGACCGACCCGGTCCGAAAGCGCGCCAAACACCGGCAGAAGCACAACGCAGACCGCGCAGGCGATCAGGATCATCGCCAAGACCTGCTGTTTGGGAAAATGCAGCGTCTGCGTGCCATAGGACAGGCCGAATACCGCAATCAGATTGAAAGACGAGCCGATGGACAGGGTGGCAAAGCCGCCAAGCAGAACCTTTGCCCAATGCCGCCGCATGAGATCGGCGAGTGGCATTCGTTGCGTCTCTGCCTTTTGCCTGTGGCGGGCGAATGCTGGTGTTTCGCTCACCGACATGCGCACATAGAAGCCGATGGCGAAGAGCACGATGCTGATCAGAAACGCCACCCGCCAACCCCAGAGCAGGAAGCTCTGATCCGAGAGGGCCGAGGATAACACCAGGAAGGCGGAATTGGCCAGAAACGTACCAGCGGGAACACCGATCTGCACCCAGGACCCGTAAAGCCCGCGCTTGTTTTGCGGAGCATGTTCCACCGCCAGAAGCACGGCCCCGCCCCATTCGCCGCCCAGCGCCAGCCCTTGCAAAAGCCGCAGCACGACGAGGAGGATAGGTGCCCATACTCCGAGTGTTTCATAGCCGGGCAGCAGGCCGATGGCGAATGTGGCAATACCCATCAGGCTCAGCGACAACATCAATGTCGATTTTCGTCCCATCCTGTCGCCGAAATGGCCGAAAAGGGCTGCGCCCACCATACGCGACAGATAGGCGGAGGCGAAAGTGCTGAACGCCAGCAGCGTACCCACCAGCGGATCGACGCTGGGAAAGAAAACCTTGTTGAACACCAGAGCCGAAGCGGTGGCGAAAATGAACAGATCATACCACTCGATTGTGGTGCCGATCACGCTGGCCAGCATGACCCTGCGTAGTTCTTTGCCCTGGAGAGGTTTAGGGGTGGCTATATTGTCGTTGGTCGAGGGAGCGGCCATTGGCGGTTCCTTGCTAAAATAATTCGATTCTAAAACAGCTTAGTGACATCGTGACTTTCAATAACGGAAGGCTAGCACCTCCGGAGAGACCTTGCCACCAATCGGAAATTTCGGCCTCAATTCGTCGTGAATTTTTATCAGGATGGTAGATCCCACTGCGGTTTTGAGGAATTTCCTTGTAAATTTCTCAAACCACAGGAGCGACTTCTTGATCTTGCCGTTGCGCAGGATTAAGTGCGGCTTATGCCGAAGTTTGAAACCCGCCGTATTGTCCAGCACTCAGCCGATCGCATGTATGAGCTCGTCGCCGATGTCGAGCGCTATCCCGAATTCGTGCCGCTTTGTGAGGAGCTTGCCGTGCAATCGCGCAAGGAGCGCGACGGCAAGACTTTGCTGATCGCCAATATGACCGTGGGCTACAAGGCGATCCGCGAGACCTTCGTTTCGCAAGTCCTGCTGAAGCCGGACGAGCGGGCCATTGATGTCAAATATCTGGAAGGCCCGTTCAAATATCTCGACAATCGCTGGCGTTTTGAAGACCTCGGCGACGGCACTTGCGCGGTGAATTTCTACATCGATTACGAGTTCAAAAGCATGATTCTCGGAGCCCTGATGGGCTCGATGTTTGATCGGGCATTCCGGATGTTTTCCGAGGCGTTCGAGACCAGGGCCAATAAGGTTTATGGGACCGCTTAAAGCGCCGGTCGATTAAGCAATTTCGCCCAACATGGCGAGCGCAGTGCGAATAGTTGCCAGCCGTATGCCTTCACGCCCAAGGTCGCCATAACGCATTGCGTGAAGCAGGATTGCGCCGGATCGGCTGGCCGATGCCAGATGCACCAGCCCCACCGGCTTCTCATCGCTGCCACCGCCCGGCCCGGCGATACCGGTCACCGCAACCGAAATGGAGGCGCCGGAGCGGTAGAGGGCGCCGTGGGCCATGGCCAGCGCCGTTTGGCGCGATACGGCACCATAGGCTTCCAGCGTCAGCGATGGCACGCCCAGCATGTCCATTTTCGCCTGGTTGGAATAGGTGACGTAGCCGCGATCCACCACGGCGGATGATCCGGCGATTTCAGTCAGCAGGCCAGCGATCAGCCCGCCGGTGCAGGATTCGGCGGTGGCGATGGTCAGGCCGCGTCTGGTGAAGTCTTCAATGATGGTCCGGGCAGCCTTTTCCAGATCGTCGGGAAACAGGCTCATTGCGGCTTTCCCTGGAAAACCACAGTCGCAGTGGCAATTGCCGCAATGCCTTCGCCCCGACCGACAAAGCCGATTTTCTCGTTGGTCGTGGCTTTGACCGAGCAGCGGTCCAGCGCAATGCCGAGAATCTCCGAGAGTTTTTCGCGCATGATCTGGCGATGTGGGCCGATTTTCGGTGCTTCAGCGATCAGCGAAATATCGGCATTCATAATCGTGCCGCCCGCTTCGCGCACGATGTTTGCGGCATGTTCCAGGAAGATCCGGGACGCGGCGCCGCGCCATTGCGGATCTGACGGCGGGAAGTGGTCGCCGATATCGCCAGCCCCGCAGGTGGCCAGCAGCGCATCGGTCAGGGCATGCAAGGCGACATCGGCGTCGGAATGGCCGCTCAAGGCCTGGTCATGGGCGATGAAAATGCCGCAGAGCGTTACACCATCGCCCGGCACGAGTTGGTGGACATCATAGCCATTGCCGGTGCGCACATCGGGCAAAGCGTTATGAGAGAGGCGGGCATCAGCCATTTCAAGATCCCGTTTCACGGTCAGTTTCAAGTTGTCAGGCGAGCCTTCCACCAGGTGGACAGTCAGTCCTGCCCATTCGGCGATGGCGGCGTCATCGGTAAAATCGTCCCGCCCGGCGCTTACGGCGTTTTCATGGGCAGTCGTTATCTTGCCATAGAGGAAGCTCTGCGGTGTCTGAGCCGCAAAAAGCCCGCTGCGCGCCACAGTATCAACGACTCGCGCGTTCTCATCGCCGCGTTTGAGCGTATCGGCCACCGGGATGGCGGGCAAGACGGCATCGGCACCGTCGTCAAGCCGGGCGATAATCCGTTGCAGCATCGGCTGATCGAAAAATGGACGAACCGCGTCATGGATCAGCACATAATCCGGCTTTTGATCCCGCAAGGCTTTCAAGCCAGCCAGAACCGATTGCTGCCGGGTTTTGCCGCCGTGGGTGATGATCAGCGAGGCAGCGAGTTGTGGATAGGGGGCGAGAGCCTTGGTCAGCAAAGCCTCGTCATCGGGATGAATGACGACGATCAGCGCTGCCTGCGGGAGAAAATCTGCGAAGCCTTGCAGGCTATGGACAATCACCGGCTTGCCGCCAATCTTCCGATATTGCTTCGGTCCCTCGCTGGAGGCGCCAGCGCGCTCTCCCCGGCCTGCCGCGACCAATATCACCGCTGTTGACCTTGCCCCGTCCGCTTGAATATGCACCATGTCATTCCAGTGTTTGAAACAGATTTCCGCCTGTCTATCGGTGCGGTTAAAAGTTTTCCAGCATTTGCCCGAAAAATTGTCGGTATCGCTTGGAAAGAGCTTGGCAATGATCTTTTTTATGTCTAAAAATCGGGCAAATTAGTATCTTGCCCGAAAGTTAGACAATTGCCGCAGCCGGATCTCCAGACAGGGTTTAGCATTGCCTCGGTTGCTATTCGCAACCGCGTTGTGCTCGCGCCGATGTCCGGCGTCACCGACCTGCCGTTTCGGCAATTGGCCTTTCGCCATGGGGCAGGGCTGGTGGTGACGGAAATGGTTGCCAGTCGCGAGCTGGTGTTCAATGCGGCGGAAAGCTGGTCGCGGCTGAAAGGTGCGGGCTTGACGCCGCACATGGTGCAGTTGGCCGGGCGCGATCCGCATTGGATGGCGGAGGCCGCGAAAATTGCCGAGGCCAATGGCGCCGATATTATCGACATCAATATGGGGTGTCCCGCTAAAAAAGTCATCGGCGGCTATGCCGGATCGGCGCTGATGCGCGAGCCGGAGATTGCGCTGGCGATGATCGAGGCGACAGTCAAGGCCGTTTCAGTCCCCGTCACCGTGAAGATGCGGCTTGGCTGGGATTCCGATTCGATCAACGCGCCGGACCTGTCGCGCCGTGCGCAGGATGCCGGTGTGCAGGCGATCACAGTGCATGGCCGCACTCGCATGCAGTTTTACGAAGGCCGGGCCGATTGGGATGCGATTGCCGCCGTGCGTGAGGCGATTTCCATTCCGCTGATTGCCAATGGTGATATCGACACACTTGATGATGCGCAGGAGATCCTGCGCCGGTCTGGCGCCGATGCGCTGATGCTGGGGCGGGCCTGCCAAGGCCGTCCTTGGCATGCGGGCGTGCTGGCTGGTCATGCGCCACCAAGCGCGGATGAAATTCCGGCGATTGCCGTCGCCCATTACCGCGCCATGCTGGATCATTACGGCGCGCATGTCGGCGTTCGACATGCGCGCAAACATGTCGGCTGGTATCTGGAGCGGCATGGTGTGCAGCTTGATCCTGCCGAAAAGACTGCGCTGATGACATCGAAAGATCCCGACCATGTCGCCGACCGCCTGTTTGCGGCGTTGGCTGGTGCGGCACCAAGACCGCTTGAGGAGGCCGCATGAGCAGTGATATGAAACCCGGCGATGGCTCGGGAGCTGGCCCAGCGGCTGGAAATGTGTTGGCGATGGCCGTGCTCAACGCCATCCAGAACCCGGTGGTCATGGTCAATGGCGAGGGACATATCGTTTTTGCCAATTGGGAGGCAGAGGCGTTTTTCGGCGCCAGCGCCAGCCATCTCGCCCGTCACAAGATTTCCACCTTCATTCCGTTCGGCAGTCCGTTGCTGGAATTGATCGATCAGGTGCGGGAGCGGCGGGCACCGGTCAATGAATACCGTGTCGATCTCAGTTCCCCCCGGCTTGGCCAGGATAAGCTGGTGGATCTCTACGTTGCACCGGTCACTGTCGAGCCGGGCGCTGTTGTGGTGGTGTTTCAGGAACGCTCGATGGCCGACAAGATCGATCGCCAGCTCACCCACCGTGCCGCCGCCCGCTCCGTTACCGGTCTTGCCTCTATGCTTGCCCATGAAATCAAGAACCCGCTGTCTGGCATTCGTGGGGCTGCGCAATTGCTGGAAAGCTCCGTGCCTCCAGAAGATCGCAGCCTGACGCGGCTGATCTGCGATGAGACCGACCGGATCGTCTCGCTGGTCGACCGTATGGAGATCTTTTCCGACGAGCGTCCCGTGGACCGCACCTCGATCAATATCCATTCGGTGCTGGACCATGTGAAGGCCATCGCCCAAGCGGGCTTTGCCCGGCATTTGAAGATCACCGAGAGCTACGATCCATCGCTGCCGCCGGTGTTTGCCAACCGGGATCAACTGGTGCAGGTGTTTTTGAACCTGATCAAGAATGCTGCCGAGGCGGTCGGCGACCGGGCCGATGGCGAAATCCAGCTGACCACAGCCTATCGCCCCGGCATAAGGCTGTCGGTTGCCGGATCGCGGGAAAAGATCTCGCTGCCGCTGGAATTCTGCGTTGCCGATAATGGTCCTGGAGTGCCATCCGACCTTCTGCCGCATCTGTTTGATCCGTTCATTACCACCAAGACCAACGGATCCGGCCTGGGCCTTGCGCTGGTGGCCAAGATCATTGGCGGCCATGGCGGCATTGTCGAATGCGACAGTCAGGGCAACCGGACACTATTCCGCGTGTTGATGCCGGTTTCCAAGGAAACGGTTGATGAAGACACTCCCTTTGCGAAATCCGTGGGAAGATCAAGATGACAGCCACTATCCTTGTTGCCGATGACGATGCTGCGATCCGCACCGTTTTGAACCAGGCGCTGAGCCGCGCCGGTTACGATGTCCGCATCACGTCAAATGCTGCGACCCTGTGGCGCTGGATTTCAGCCGGCGAGGGCGATCTTGTCGTCACCGACGTGGTCATGCCGGACGAAAACGCCTTCGATCTCCTGCCGCGCATCAAGAAGGCCCGGCCAGACCTGCCCGTTTTGGTGATGAGCGCCCAGAACACCTTTATGACCGCCATCCGCGCTTCGGAAAAGGGCGCCTATGACTATCTGCCCAAGCCCTTCGACCTGACCGAACTGATCGCCATTATCGGCCGAGCCTTGGCCGAGCCGAAGAAAAAGCCGGCGCGGCTGGGCGATGACATGCAGGACGGCATGCCGCTGGTTGGCCGTTCCGCCGCCATGCAGGAAATCTATCGGGTTCTGGCCCGGCTGATGCAGACCGATCTGACGCTGATGATCACTGGCGAATCCGGCACGGGAAAGGAATTGGTCGCCAAGGCGCTGCATGATTACGGCAAACGCCGTAATGGTCCCTTCGTGGCGATCAACATGGCGGCCATTCCGCGTGACCTGATCGAATCAGAGCTGTTCGGTCACGAAAAGGGTGCGTTTACCGGCGCGCAGAACCGCTCAACCGGGCGTTTCGAGCAGGCCGAGGGCGGTACGCTGTTTTTGGATGAGATCGGCGATATGCCGATGGATGCCCAGACGAGGCTCCTGCGTGTTCTACAGCAGGGTGAATATACCACTGTTGGCGGGCGCACGCCGATCCGCACCGATGTGCGCATTGTCGCCGCCACCAACAAGGACCTGAAACAGTCGATCAATCAGGGCCTGTTTCGCGAAGACCTCTACTATCGCCTTAACGTCGTGCCGCTGCGCCTGCCGCCATTGCGTGACCGGGCCGAGGATATTGCCGATCTGGTGCGCCATTTCATCCAGCAGGGCGAGAAGGAAGGTCTGGACGCCAAGCGATTCGAGCAGGAAGCGCTCGAAGTGATGAAATCCTATGCCTGGCCCGGCAATGTTCGTGAGCTGGAGAACTTGGTGCGCCGGTTGATGGCGCTTTATCCACAGGATGTTATCACCCGCGAAATCATTGAGCAGGAACTGCGTTCCGACATTACCGACAGCCCGCTGACCAAGGGTGGTTCGGGCGGCGGTCATATGACCATTGCCCAGGCTGTCGAAGAAAATATGCGCAGCTACTTTGCTTCATTTGGCGATAACCTGCCGCCGCCCGGCCTTTACGACCGGGTTTTGACCGAAATGGAATATCCGCTGATCCTGGCGGCCTTGACCGCCACCCGTGGAAACCAGATCAAGGCCGCCGACCTTTTGGGTTTGAACCGAAATACGCTGCGCAAGAAAATCCGCGAATTGGGTGTTTCGGTTTACAGAAGCTCGCGTAGTGCTTGACATTCGCCTGACAAGCGTTGCAATTTCGCCACAATGCGTTGCTCAATAGCAACGGTGGAGAGCTTTAACGGTAAGGCTTCGTTTCGTGATCCTGCCTCTTCGGTCGTGGGATACGGTTCTTTTTGCATCCCGTATCGTCAGGGTGCAGCAGAGACTTAGTTCGCCGATAAGGCATCTCATCTTTCCGTTTGCGGAGACGAGACTGGATGAAAACGCGGCGGCCTGCGGGGCAGACCGAAGAGGAAGCAGCATTGACGCTGCTGCAGGAGCGCAAGTCCTCCTTTGCCTTGCCGGGCCTTATTCTGGCCGGGGGCGCGTTGGCCTGCGCCATGTTCACCCTGCCGGTCCTGCTTGGCCTCACCCCGATTGCGCCGACCTCGAATGTGCTGATCGGCTCTGTCGTCATCAATACGCTTTTCGTGCTTGGCCTGCTGTTCCTGATAGGTCGGGAAGTCAGCCGTCTCGTCAAGGCGCGGCGCCGGGGACGGGCGGCGGCCCGGCTGCATGTGCGCATCGTCGTGCTGTTTTCGATTGTGGCGATTACGCCAGCAATCCTGGTGGCGATTTTCGCCAGTATTACCCTCAATGTCGGCCTGGATCGGTGGTTTTCCATCCGCACCCAGAGCATCATCAATTCATCGATGAATGTGGCCCAGGCTTATATGCTGGAAAATGCCAGCTATTTGCAGGGCCAGACGATTTCCATGGCGACGGATCTGGAGCGAAACAGGCCGTTATTCTTCCTCGACCGCACCGGTTTTATCGAGTTGATGACCCGTCAGGCCAAGGGACGCGGACTGTTGGGTGCCTTTCTGGTCCGCAAGGACGGCACGCCCATCATTCAGGCGGATATTTCGACAGAAAAGCCGCTGCCCGCTATTCCCCAGGATGCGTTGGACAAGGCCGCCGCCGGCCAGCCGACGCTGATCCCACCGGGTGTCACCAATCTGGTCGGCGGGATCATCAAGATGGATTCGCTGAGCGGTGCCTATCTCTACACGATCCGTGCCGTTGATCCGAAGGTCATGCGGGCAATGCGTGAGATGGAGGACAATACCGCCGAATATAAATCGATGGAGGCGGGACGCACCACGCTGCAAATCGCCTTTGCCGTCCTCTATCTTGGCTTCGCGCTGATCGTGCTGCTGGCTGCCATCTGGACTGCGATTGCCGTTGCCGACCGCATCGTTCGGCCGATTCGGCTGTTGATTGGCGCTGCCGATAATGTCGCGTCAGGCAATATGAATGTCGTGGTGCCGGTCAGGGTTGCCGATGGCGATGTGGGCAGCCTGTCGCGCACCTTCAACAAGATGATTTCCCAGATCCGCACCCAGCGCGATGAAATTCTGGAGGCCAAGGACGAGGTCGATGACCGTCGCCGCTTCATCGAAGCGGTGCTGTCGGGCGTGACAGCAGCGGTGATCGGCGTCGAGGATGATGGTCGGATCACCATCGTCAATCCTTCGGCGGAACTGTTTCTGGCGCGCGGCGCCGAGGAATTGCTGGGCGAGAAGCTTGAAACGGTTGCCCCGGAGATCAACACGGTGTTTGCCGAAGCCGGGCTTCGCCATCGCGGTGATTTCCGCAAGCAGATTAATCTGGTGCGCAGCGGTAAAGAGCGGACCCTGTCGGTGCAGGTGACACGCGAGGAAACCCGCAACGCCACCGAATCCTATGTGATCACGCTGGATGACATCACAGATCTGGTGATTGCCCAGCGCTCCACGGCCTGGGCCGATGTGGCACGAAGGATTGCCCATGAAATCAAGAACCCGCTGACCCCGATCCAGCTCTCGGCAGAGCGATTGAAGCGCCGCTTCGGCAAGCAGATCGCCAGCGAGGACCGTCAGGTCTTTGACCAGTGCACCGATACGATAGTGCGTCAGGTCGAGGATATCGGCCGGATGGTCGATGAGTTCTCGTCCTTTGCCCGGATGCCGAAGCCGACCAAGCAGCCTGCCGATCTGCGCGACGTCTTGAAGGACGCAATCTTCCTGCGGGAAATGGGTCATAGCGATTGTGAATTCATTCGCGACGTTGGCGAGTTTCCACTCGAAGGTTCGTTCGATGCCCGCATGCTGGCCCAGGCCTTCGGCAATCTGATCAAGAATGCGGTGGAAGCAATCGAGGCTGTTCCCTCCGATGCTGAAAAACTGCCGGGCCGGGTGTGGATCAGGGCGACAACGGACGAAGGGCGTGACGGTTTCGTGGTGGATATCATTGACAATGGCAAGGGACTGCCGGTCGATAATCGCCATCGCATTCTGGAGCCCTATATGACGATGCGGGAGAAGGGCACGGGCCTCGGCCTCGCCATCGTCAAGAAAATCATTGAAGAGCATGGCGGTCAGCTTGAATTGCATGATGCGCCGGCAGAATTCGACGGTGGACGTGGCGCGATGATCCGCGTTGTGCTGCCGCGACAAGCCGGGGCAGCCTCTGCCGCCACTGAAGAACATGATAAGGAAGCAGCTTATGGCCTCTGACATCCTGGTGGTTGACGACGAGGAAGATATTCGCGAGATCGTCTCCGGCATCTTGAGCGACGAAGGGCACGAAACCCGCACGGCACATGATGCCGACAGCGCGCTTGCGGCGATTTCCGACCGGGCGCCCCGGCTGATTTTCCTCGATATCTGGATGCATGGCAGCCGGTTGGACGGGCTGGCATTGCTGGACGAAATCAAGGCCCGGCATCCTGACCTGCCGGTGGTGATGATTTCGGGGCATGGCAATGTCGAAACGGCGGTGTCGGCCATCAAGCGCGGCGCGTTCGACTTCATCGAAAAGCCGTTCAAGGCCGACCGTTTGATCCTGATTGCCGAGCGGGCGCTGGAAAATTCCAAGCTGAAACGTGAAGTGACTGAATTGAAACGGCGCACCGGCGATGCCAACGAGTTGATCGGCAGTTCGGTGGCGGTATCGCAACTGCGCCAGACCATCGAGAAGGTCGCGCCTACCAATAGCCGGATCATGATCGTCGGCCCGTCCGGCAGCGGCAAGGAACTGGTGGCGCGGATGATCCACAAGCGCTCGGCCCGCGCCGCCGGACCGTTCGTGACATTGAATGCCGCAGCCATCACCCCCGACCGCATGGAAGTGGCGCTGTTCGGGACCGAAGGTGGTCCCGGCCAGTCTCGTCGCATTGGCGCGCTGGAAGAGGCGCATCGCGGTATCCTCTATCTGGATGAAGTCGGCGAAATGCCGCGCGAGACCCAGAACAAGATCCTGCGGGTGCTGGTCGATCAGCAATTCGAGCGCGTCGGCGGTTCCAAGCGGGTCAAGGTCGATGTGCGGATCATTTCCTCCAGCGCGTATAATCTCGAAAGTCTGATTGCCGAAGGCCGGTTCCGTGAGGATCTGTTTCATCGCCTGGCGGTGGTGCCGGTGCGGGTGCCGCCGCTGGCGGAGCGGCGCGAAGATATTCCCTTCCTCGTTGATATGCTGATGCGCCATATCGCCGAACAGGCCGGTATTCGCCAGCGCAAGATCGGTGAGGACGCGATGGCGGTGTTGCAGGCCCATGACTGGCCGGGCAATATCCGCCAATTGCGCAACAATATCGAGCGGCTGTTGATCCTGACCCAGAACGATGGGGCGGATGTGCCGATCAACGCGGAAATGCTGCCGACGGATCTTGGCGAAATGCTGCCGAAAGTCTCCGGTCGCAGCGATTACCAGATCATGACCTTGCCGCTGCGCGAAGCCCGCGAAATGTTTGAACGCGATTATCTGATCGCCCAGATCAACCGCTTTGGCGGCAATATCTCCCGGACTGCGGAATTTGTTGGCATGGAGCGATCGGCGCTGCACCGGAAGTTGAAGTCGCTTGGCGTTTGATCTGGTTTGGGCGTTGGCTGGCAAGAGAATCCATTGCAATTCGACAATGAATTTGCTTGGGGTTTCCCGATTGCGGAACCACTTCCGATTTGATACCAAACAAGACTGATGGGCATTTGGGGAAGCCTGTCCAAAAAAATTAGAAAATTGCAACCGGCACCCCCGACCGGCAAGATAGAAAGAAGCGGCGCCATGGCGGAACGTTCTCAGAATTTGCAGGACCTATTTCTCAATACGGTTCGCAAGCAGAAGATTTCCCTCACTATTTTTCTGATCAACGGCGTGAAGCTGACCGGCGTCGTCACCTCGTTCGATAATTTCTGCGTGCTGTTGCGTCGCGATGGGCATTCCCAGCTCGTCTACAAGCACGCCATTTCGACCATCATGCCGGGCCAGCCCATGCAGATGTTCGAAAGCGAAGAAGCCGCATCATAAATTCGACAAGACTTCCTGCCGGAACAGAATGGGTTGATTTCCGTTGGACAGGCGGAACAATCCATTTTTGGCGTTTAACAACAGGACAACGGCTATAGCCAATCGAGACACCACATCCGATAGCATTATTCCCGAACAGGAAATGCACCGCGACGACATGCGCGCCGTGGTTCTTGTTCCGGTGTTGAAGCAGGCCCGATCCACTGAAAAGGCCTCGGCTGAGCATGGTCCGACCACGACCCGCAGCCACGAGAGCCGATTGGAAGAGGCCATGGGCCTTGCGCGCGCCATTGATCTCACAATCGTGCAGGGCTTGATCGTTGCCGTCAACCAGCCGCGTCCGGCGACCCTGATTGGCAGTGGCAAGATCGAGGAAATCAAGGCACTGCTCGATAGCCATGATGCCGGTCTGGTCATTGTCGACCATCCGCTGACGCCGGTGCAGCAGCGCAATCTGGAAAAGCAATGGAATGCCAAGGTCATCGATCGCACGGGTCTGATCCTGGAAATCTTCGGCCGCCGCGCCTCCACCAAGGAAGGCACGTTGCAGGTCGATCTCGCCCATCTGAATTACCAGAAGGGCCGTCTGGTGCGCAGCTGGACCCACTTGGAGCGTCAGCGCGGCGGTGCGGGCTTCATGGGCGGTCCGGGCGAAACCCAGATCGAGGCCGACCGGCGGATGTTGCAGGACCGCATCGTGCGGCTGGAACGCGAACTGGAGCAAGTTGTTCGCACCCGCCAATTGCACCGCGCCAAGCGTCGCAAGGTGCCACATCCGATCGTTGCGCTTGTTGGCTATACCAATGCCGGAAAATCGACGCTGTTCAACCGGATCACCGGGGCAGGCGTGTTGGCCGAGGATATGCTGTTTGCCACGCTGGACCCGACGCTGCGCCGCATGAAATTGCCACAAGGCCGCACCGTCATTCTCTCGGATACGGTTGGCTTCATCTCTGATCTGCCGACCCATCTGGTCGCAGCCTTTCGCGCTACGCTTGAAGAAGTGCTGGAAGCGGACTTGATCCTGCATGTGCGTGACATGGCCGACCCGGATAACGGTGCGCAGGCAGGCGACGTTTTGCGGATTCTCTCCGACCTTGGCATCGATGAAAAAGAGCGTGACGAACGCATCATCGAGGTCTGGAACAAGATCGATCGGCTGGAGCCGGAAGCGCATCAGGCTATCGCGGAAAAGGCAACTGGCCGGAAAAACGTGATGGCTGTTTCTGCCGTCACGGGCGAAGGGGTCGATGCCCTGATGGCCGAAATCGCAGAGCGGCTTTCTGGCGTGGTGACGGAAACCACGGTGATTTTGCCGCCAGACAAGCTCTCCCTGATCTCCTGGGTCTATGAGAACACCATGGTGGACAGCCGCGAGGACCGGGACGATGGTTCTGTTTCCCTCGATTTACGCCTGTCAGAGCAACAGGCCAGTGCGTTGGAGCGCAAGCTTGGCCTGATCCAGCCGGTTCGCAGCGAGGATTGGGACTGAATAGCGCAACTGATCTGTGGATCTATTCTCCAATCAGGCTTTTCAGATCAGCGTCCCCCGCATAGCGATCAAAGATCTTCATGGCGCGGTCGCGGATGGGTGCGGGTATGATTTTTGCCCGATACGGGAGACTTTTGTCGGCCATTATGGTGTTGGTAGCTTTCTCATCAGCCAGCGCCTGGGCAATGGCCGTGGCGTCAGCCTGATGACTACCAATGAAATCGGCAATTTTCTCGGCCAGAGGGTGCGCATCTCCGAGAATATCCTTTTCATAGGAAATCCAGAGCGGCTTCACCTGTCCACTCGCTTCGCATTTTTGCCAACTGGCGACAAATTGCGCGTACCAGACGGCTTGCGCGTCTACCAGTAGATCCAGGCGTTTCTCCAGGGGTAGATCCTGATAGCAGGCGGGCAGTCCATCGTCGAAGAAGCATTCACCCATGCTGTTCTGCAAGCCCCTTGCTTGCATCAGCGCGTCATCCGTGCAGATCAGGGAAACGAAGAAGTTGCGGATGGTAACGATGGGCTTGATGCCATAGAGCGCCATTTGTCGGGCAGCATAGGGTGTGCAAAGCACCGGATGCTCTGCCACATATCCGACACCGTCCAGCCCGTTGCGCTGCAAGGCCAGTTCGTCCAGCTCTTTTGAGCTGAGATTGGCTCCAAACAGGGAGGCCGAATAATCCGAATAGGCCATGGTGACGAGATTGGCTGAGCGCAGCCCGAGCGTCTTGCGCAGAGCATGTCCGGCAATGTCTGCCGATCCTGGTGTGCCAGCCAAAAGCAGGTTGAGATTTTTCGCCCGATGAGCTGTCAATCGCGCCTGAAGGACCGTCTCGGCAAACCGACCGAGGCAAAGTTTGAGGTTTTCTGCGGCATCGTTGTCGATGTCGGGCAAGAAGAACGGGTGAACATGCGACAGCGCCACCGTTGCCTCCTGGAGGTCCTGTGGCGCCAGTTGAGCAAGGAACTCCGTCCCCATCCAACATGCCGTCTGCACATCCGGGATACAGGAGAGAATCTGCATGAAATGGGCAATGTCTGCGGGCTGCGGTGCCTGTCCGGGTGGCTTGGTCTTGACGTGTACGTTCATGATGCGAGCTCCACAAGCGACTGGCCAGCTCCGAGGCAAGCGTTGTCGATATAATATTTATTAAAAATAATTATAAATGATAACTTGTGCGAGAATGGAGTGCTGCGATCACGTGGGCAATCGCATCCACCGATACGATTGCGCTTTTGAGAAAATCCCAAAAGTATTTAAAATCAGAATCGTCGCGTGTGGTCCGCGATTGGAATTTGGCTAGCCATCAGTTTTAACGCCGCGTTCCAACTGCTTTGCCGCCTGCCAGAGCTGCTCCATCCGCTCAAGGCTGGCGTCTTCCAGCGTTGATTTTTCGGTGGCCAATGATTTTTCGATATAGCCGAAGCGCCTTCTAAATTTCACATTCGTTCCCCGCAGGGCTTGCTCTGGATCGCTGCCGGTGTGTCGACCGATATTGACCAGAGCGAAAATCAGATCTCCCAACTCGTCCTTTATCTTGTCTGGCTGCGCTGTTTGGAGTGCTTCTCGCAGTTCGGCGATCTCCTCCTCGATCTTGTCGAGAATGGGTTCTGCCTCAGCCCAATCGAACCCGACCTTTGCAGCCTGTTCCTGAAGTTTGACGGCCTCCGTCAAGGCTGGAAACGTTCGCTGCACCGAGCCGAGATGACCGTCTTTAAACACGTCGGCTACACCACGCGCTGCGCGGCGTTCGGCTCGTTCCTGCTTTTCCTGTTTTTTAATCGCATCCCATTGCAGCTTGACGGCGTCAGGCGTATCCGCATCCGAGCGGGCGAACACATGCGGATGACGGCGGATCATCTTGGAGGTCACCGCCTCGACCACGTCGCCGAAGGAAAACAGACCGGCCTCCTCGGCAATTCGCGCATGAAACACCACTTGCAGCAAGAGATCACCCAGTTCTTCGCAGAGATCGTCCGGATCGTTGCGCTCGATGGCGTCCGCCACCTCATAGGCTTCTTCCAGCGTATAGGGCTTGATCGTCTCGAATGTCTGGACAATGTCCCAGGGGCAGCCGGTTTGCGGATCGCGAAGCGCCGCCATGATTTCGATCAGCCGGGCGATATCCTGTGAGGGCTGCATGGTTTTTCCTTATTCAAGAAGATCAGTTTAGCGGAATGTCGTTGCCGCTCTTGGCCGATTGATACTGGCCGGACAGATTGCCGTAGAGGCCACGGATCTTCTGGGCCTGGGTCAGCAGTTCCCCCCTGATTGCATCGTCTTCCACTTCAATCATGTCGTTGATGGCGAAACTGTGCCAGAAGGCGTTTTGTTTGCGATAGCCGCCGGGTTCCAGCCCGAACACTTCCTTCAGAATTTTCAGGTCATGGGGAATAGCAAAGGCATCGCGGCTATCCTCATGGCTGAAGAAATAATAGAAATTGTCGAAACCGGCCCAGGTGATTGCCGACATGCACATGGTGCAGGGTTCATGGGTGGAGAGAAAAATCAGCTCTGATGTCGGTGGGCGCTCGCCCAGTTCGTAAAAGCGCTTCAGCGTATGGACTTCGCCATGCCAGAGCGGGTTTTCCAGCTCGTTATTGGTTTCCGCCAGCACCAGCGATAGGTCCGATTTGCGCAAGATCGCCGCGCCGAAAATCTTGTTGCCGTCGGCCACGCCTTTTTCCGTCAGCGGTATGATGTCCTGCTCGATCACGTCAAGCAATCTGGCGGTGAGATTTTGATCGGTCATGATGGGCGGCGCTCCTTGAAATCCGTCTTGGTCGTTTCGGCAAAACCGGTGGACACTTTTGCAGGACAAACTCGCAGCGCATTTAGCGGCAAGCAGGGGCCAAGGGAAAGCCTTACTCTGCGTATTGATTGAAAATTGCCGGGGTGGGTTGGTTTTGCTCTTATCTTCAAATGCGTTAGGATAGAAATATCGATGCTGTCGGGAAGGCAGATTCGTGTTTCTTCATAACAGCGTTGTTTTCCCGGATAATGGCGAGATAACAAGGAATGGGTCTTTGAGCATCGAGTCTGACAAGCTGGCGGTTTTTCCGGCGTTTTTTCGCGTTTCCGGCGCGAAATTGGCTGTGTTTGGCGATGGCGACGAGGCGTTTGCCAAGGCCAGACTGATCGCCAATACATCTGCGACCATCATTGCCTTTACCCAGGATCCGGAGCCTGCTTACGCAGCCTTTCTGAAGCGTAAATCCATTGAGATCGATCCATCGCCGTTTTCTCCTGATCTGTTGACGGGGATGAAAATGGTTTTTGCCGCGACCGGTGATGGCGCGGCGGATCGGATGATTGTTGACGCGGCACGGCTGCAAAAAATACCTGCCAATGCCGTCGATCAGCCGGACTACTGCGATTTCTATACGCCAGCTCTCGTCAATCGCGCCCCGATTGCGGTGGCGATTGGCACGGAAGGCGTCGGGCCAGTGCTGGCCCAGATGATCCGCGCCGGGATCGACCGGCAATTGCCAAGGTCGCTGGGCAAGCTGGGTCGGTTGGCCAATAGCTACCGTCATGCTGTTGACCGGCTGGTGCCGCGCGGTGTGGCGCGCCGTCTGTTCTGGCGCTCTTTCTTTCAAGGCGACGTGGCGGATGCCATGGAAAGCGGCGATGTGAAGGTCGCGCGCCGCCGGGCGACAAAGCTGCTGAAGGCGGCGGCCAATACCGTGCCGGAAGGTCGGATCTTTTTGGTCGGGGCAGGGCCGGGAGCAGAAGACCTGCTGACATTGCGCGCCCACCGTTTGATGATGGAAGCCGATGCGATTGTTTACGATGCGCTTGTGCCGCAGGCCGTGGTCGATATGGGCCGGCGCGATGCGGACCGCATTCCGGTCGGCAAGCGCAAGGGCTGTCATTCCAAGTCACAGAGTGAGATCAATGATCTCCTCGTGGCACTCGGTCAGGCTGGAAAGCGCGTTGTGCGGCTGAAATCCGGTGACCCCTTGATCTTCGGTCGGGCAGGAGAGGAAATGGCGGCGCTGCGCGACGCCGGTATCGCTTATGAGATTGTTCCCGGTGTCACCTCGGCCCTGGCGGCAGCGGCCGATTTTGAATTGCCCTTGACCTTGCGAGGCGTCTCGTCCTCGCTGGTCTTTACCACCGGTCATGACCTGACCGGCGATGTGCTGCCCGATTGGGCGCGGCTGGCGCTATCAGGCGCAACCGTTGCCGTCTATATGGGGCGCACAGTGGCGGCCTCCGTGGCTGAACGGCTGATTGCCGGTGGTCTGGCGCAGGACACCACGGTTGCCGTGGTGGAAAATGCCGGGCGCGGTGACCGCAGGCTGCTGCATGGCACGCTGAGGGAATTGCCGGGTCTGGAAGCCATGACGGAATTGACCGGACCCGTGATGGTCATTATCGGCGATGCGGTGGCGGGTGCGAATTTTGAGCGGTCGATGCCGTTGGCGCAGGCGCGTCTTGCGCTGGCGAATGTCGATCAACAGCAGATGACGAGGGTTTGACAATGGCAGAGAAAGTCTTGACCGCCAACCGCTTGAGCGATGGCATCGCCGTCTGGCTCGACGCCTCCGGCCAATGGGTGGAAGACCTGCAATCGTCGCTGGTTGCCCGTCACGCCGAGGCTGTCGCGGCGCTGGAAGGCAGCGGCAAGCGGGATTTTACCAATAATCTCGTTGTTGACGTCGCCGTGGTCGATGTGGAAGAGCGGGATGGAAAGTTATGGCCGCTGCGCCTGCGTGAGCGTATCCGCGCCGCAGGCCCGACCATTCCCTATGCGGATGGGCATGGGCATGCTGATCCCGATTTTGTTGCCGTCTAAAGTTTATCAGGGAAAAGTGGGACCCGGTTTTCCCGAAAGATAAACGAAAACAAAAAAGATCTAGTGTCTGTTTGGTTCAATCTGAACCTGACCGACTCTAGAGCCTGAGGAAAGACATGTATCGTTACGATGAATTCGACCACGCCTTTGTTGCGGCCCGCGTAGACCAGTTTCGCGATCAGGTAGGTCGCCGCTTGTCTGGCGAACTGGCGGAAGATGCGTTCAAGCCGCTTCGGTTGATGAACGGCGTCTACCTGCAATTGCACGCCTATATGCTACGCGTTGCCATTCCCTATGGTACGCTGAATGCCGTGCAGATGCGAATGCTGGCCCATGTGGCGCGCAAATATGACCGTGGCTACGGCCATTTTACCACGCGGCAGAATATCCAGTATAACTGGCCGAAACTGTCGGATACGCCCGATATTCTGCAAGAACTGGCCAGCGTCGAGATGCACGCCATCCAGACCTCCGGCAACTGTATCCGCAATGTCACCGCCGACCATTTTGCCGGTGCAGCCCAGGACGAATTTGCCGATCCGCGCCCTTACGCTGAAATTCTGCGGCAATGGTCTTCGGTCCACCCGGAGTTTTCCTTCCTGCCGCGCAAGTTCAAGATTGCCGTGACTGGGGCTGAGCGCGACCGCGCCGCCATCCAGGTGCATGATATCGGCTTGCACGTGAAGAAGGATGAGAGCGGAAATCTTGGCTTTGCCGTCTATGTCGGTGGCGGTCAGGGCAGAACGCCGATGATTGCCAAGAAGATCAAGGATTTCCTGCCCGAAGAGGATATGCTGTCCTATATCACCGCCATTGTCCGGGTGTATAATCTGCATGGCCGCCGCGACAATAAATACAAGGCGCGGATCAAGATCCTCGTGCATGAAACCGGCACGGAAGAACTGACCCGCCAGATCGATGCGGAATTTGCAAATCTGAAGGACAGTGTGCTGAAACTGCCCGATGCCGATATTCGCGCCATCGAGAGTTATTTCGCCCTGCCTGATCTGGTTGAACGCCCGGAAGGCTGGGAAGTTCTGGCCAAAGCCAAGAAGGCGGATGACGGTTTTGCTACCTGGCTTGGGCAGAATGTGCAGCCGCATAAGCATCCCGATTACGGCATGGTGACGATTTCGCTGAAGCCTATCGGCGGCATCCCCGGCGATGCCAGCGATGCTCAGATGGATCTGGTGGCGGATCTGGCGGAGCGTTTTGGTTTTGACGAAATCCGCGTCAGCCATGAGCAGAACCTGATCCTGCCGCATGTGGCGATGGCCGATCTGCCAGCGCTGTATCAGGCGCTGTCCAGTGCTAATCTTGGCACGGCCAATGCAGGCCTGATTACCGATATTATTGCCTGTCCCGGGCTGGACTATTGCGCGCTGGCCAACGCCCGCGCCATTCCGGTGGCGCAGGCGATTTCCACGCGCTTCGGCTCCCAGGCCCGTCAGGCGGAAATCGGTGAGCTGAAAATCAAGATTTCCGGCTGCATCAATGCCTGCGGCCATCACCATGTCGGGCATATTGGTCTGCTGGGTGTGGAAAAGAAGGGCGCGGAGCTTTACCAGATCACGCTTGGCGGATCGGGGGATGAAAACTCGTCCATCGGCGAAATCATCGGTCGCGGTTTCGAGCCGGAAAAGGTGACGGATGCGGTGGAGACCGTGGTTGAAACCTATCTGGCGCTGCGGCTTGATCCGAAGGAAACCTTCCTTGAGGCTTATCGCCGTGTCGGGCCAAAGCCCTTCAAGGAAGCCCTGTATGGCGGCGCATCCGCCGAAGCCGCCTGAGGAGCGCGATCATGACCCGTATCTGGACCGAAACCGGTTTCGCCGCACAGGACATCTGGCTGGAGGAGACCGAAGAGGTGAAAGCGGCTGAGGGCCAGAAGGCGCTTCTGCCGCTGGATGCCTTTATCGCTGCGGCCGAAGACAGCAATGCCGTCGATCTCGGCGTGGTCATCGCGCCAGCCGATGACGTGACGAAGTTGAAACCCTATCTCGACCGCATCGCCATCATTGCCGTGAAGTTTCCAGCCTATAACGATGGCCGAGGCTTCAGCCATGCCTCGCTGCTGCGCGACAGGCTTGGTTATCAGGGCGAATTGCGGGCGGTGGGCGACGTGCTGATCGATCAGGTGCCGTTGATGCTGCGCACCGGCTTTGACAGCTTTGCCGTGGCCAATGCGGTGGCGCTGAAACGGCTGGAAGAGGGGCGTCTGCCGGGGATTGCTAATCACTATCAGCCAACCGCCCGGCCAGCGGACGAGGTTGGTGGTTATAGCTGGCGCCGCCGGTCTGCGTCTTGAGGAGCGGACTATCACCCATGGCAGAGCCTGATCGATGGCCTCACTGTCTGTTGCACGTTTTCCCGATTGCGGAAGGCGTGCGACACTGCGGTTTATGATCGCATCTGCGCATGGCCACTGGTCAGGCGCAGGATTTTACAGTAACAGGCCGAAAAGGCGGATAATGCATGCCCGAATATGCCCTATGCGAGGCAGTTCGGCGTGAGATTTGAAGGATCCGAACGCTGATGAATGCTCCTGCAAAGACCGACAATGCCGAACTGATCGTGCCGGAAGGCGTCTATGCCGAAACGGTGCTGAGCGTGACGCATTATACCGACCACCTGTTCCGCTTTCGGATGACCCGGCCCGCCGGTTTTCGCTTCCGGTCGGGCGAGTTCGCGATGATTGGCCTGATGGTGGAGGGTAAGCCGCTCTATCGCGCCTATTCCATCGCCAGCCCGTCCTGGGACGAGGAACTGGAATTCTTCTCCATCAAGGTGCCGAACGGCCCGCTGACCCAGCATTTGCAGCGGATTCAGCCGGGCGACCGGGTGTTGATGCGCAAGAAGCCGACCGGAACCCTGGTTCTGGACGCGCTGACGCCCGGCAAGCGGCTTTATATGTTTTCGACCGGCACCGGCATTGCACCGTTCGCCAGCCTGATCCGCGACCCGGAAACCTATGAGAAATTTGAGGAAGTCATCCTCACCCATACCTGCCGCGATGTCGCCGAGCTGAAATATGGGTTCGACCTGATTTCCGAAATCAAGGCCGATGAGATGCTGAGCGAAATCGTCGGCGACAAGCTGAAGCATTATGCCACCGCTACCCGTGAAGACTATCCCTTCATGGGCCGGATCACCGACCTGATCGAAAACGGCAAGCTGTTTGCCGACCTCGGCGTCCCGGCGCTGGACCCAGCCATTGACCGTGGAATGATCTGCGGCTCGACGGCCATGTTGAAGGACACCAAGGCGCTGCTGGAAAAGGCGGGGCTGACCGAAGGCGCCAACAACAAGCCAGCCGAATTCGTCATCGAGCGGGCGTTCGTCGGCTGATTTTCGGTGCTGTATCGTTGATACCGAGTTTCGTGCGACAGTGTTGCTGCCGCACGAACGGATCACGGGTGGCTGCGTCTAGAGCATTGTGCGTTTCACCAAGCGTATAGACTGCATAATTTTCCGGTTCGTCCTTGGGAGAGATATGATGTCCGCAGAGAAAGTTGCTGTTGTTACGGCTGGTGGAAGCGGCATGGGAGCCGAATGCGCCAGACGTCTTGCCGCTGATGGCTACAAGGTCGCCATCCTGTCCTCTTCCGGCAAGGGAGAGGCACTGGCAACGGAGCTTGGCGGTATTGGCGTAACCGGGTCCAATCAATCCAATGACGATCTGGTGCGTCTGATCGATACTACCATGGACACCTGTGGTCGGATCGATGTGCTGGTCAACAGCGCCGGTCACGGCCCGCGCGCTCAGATCATCGAGATCACCGACGAGCAATGGCATATGGGCATGGACGTTTATCTGATGAACGTCGTTCGTCCTGTCCGTCTCGTGACGCCGATCATGCAGGCGCAAAAATCGGGCGCGATCATCAATATTTCCACCGCCTGGGCGTTTGAACCCTCGTCGATGTTCCCAACCTCGGCGGTATTTCGCGCCGGTCTTGCCGCCTATACGAAGATTTTTGCGGATACCTATGCCGCTGACAATATTCGCATGAACAATGTTCTGCCGGGCTGGATTGACAGCCTGCCCGCGACCGAAGAGCGCCAGGATGCTGTTCCGATGAAGCGATATGGCACAAGTGCTGAGATTGCCGCGACCGTCGCCTTCCTGGCATCCGAAGGTGCGGGCTATATCACCGGCCAAAATCTCAAAGTGGATGGTGGACTGACCCGGTCGGTATAACCGCGGGAGGCGCAAGACGTGCTCCCTGATGATGGGTAGGGTTGTCGATTTGAAGGCTTGCGATTAACTCTTCATTAACCATAACGCGAACTATTCCCCCTAACGCCTTAACCATAATCGCATTTTCGCCATTTTATCCCCATTTCTATTGTGGCACAGTCCTGTGTCACTTCGGGGGACTAAAATTTGACATTTATTCTTTGCAATGGCCGTCTTGCGGTCCTGATTGGTGTGTCGGTGCGATGACGGTAAAAATGGTTTTGCAGCGGCGTTCAGTTTCCGGATGTTTTCGGATGGCATGGGTTGTTCTGGCGGGCGTGGCGGTGACGTCCTGTGGCGCCAACCATGATGTCAGCAAGGTCAGCACGACCAAGAAACGCAGCAAGGAATATTTTGCCGAATCCGCCTATGGCGTGAAGGCCAGCCCGCGTGTGGTGGAAAACGGTCCCGTGCCGAAAGGCGGCGGTCGCCGTCTGGTCGGGAACCCCTACGTGGTCGCTGGCAAGGTCTATAAGCCGCGCGAAAACCCCAATTACGAAGCCTCCGGGCTTGCTTCCTGGTATGGCTCCGCTTTCCATGGTCGCTACACCGCCAATGGCGAAGTCTATGACCAATATGGCATTTCCGCCGCCCACCCGACCATGCCGCTGCCCAGCTATGCTCGCGTTACCAATCTCGATACCGGCAGTTCGGTTATTGTCCGCGTCAACGACCGTGGCCCGTTTCACGCCAATCGCCTGATCGACCTTTCCGACAAGGCGGCAGAACTCCTTGACGTCAAGGGCCATGGCACGGCCCATGTGAAGGTCAAATATGTCGGTCCTGCCGACATGACCGGCCATGACATGCCCTATCTGATGGCGTCTTATGTCCGCAAGGGCCAGCGCGTTCCCGGCGTCGATCCCTTCGGTGGAGGCCAGATCGCCAGTGGCGTGATGGTGGCGTCGAATGCGCCGCAGCAGAATTTCTTCGGTCGTTTCGCAGGCCCGGCCAGTGCCTCTGCACCGCAGCCCAAAACTGCAAAACCGGTTATTGCGTCGGCATCAGCCACGGCTTACGGCAGCAACTCCTATCCGTCTTCCGCCAGTGCCAATGCACCGCGCCCGGTCCAGCATCAGCCGGTCGCCGTATCGCGGCCAGAACCGACCCGCATTGAGCCGACCCGTGAATGGCAGGCTCCGGCCATTGCCTCCGCTGAGCCGATGCCGCAGCCGCGCAATGCTGCCAGCACCGGCGTTGCTCGCCGGGAGATGGCGCCTGTGGCCGCACCGCAGCCGGTTCGGGCTACCGCAACCCGTCAAAAGCCCGTGGCTGCACCGTCCAATGGCGGCCTGCCGCCCGGCTGGCATGTTGGCCCGGCTCCGGTAACAGCCAATGCCTATTCCAATCCCAATGAAGGTTGATCCCAACTGGCGCTGGTGAGGCTTGTTCGAGCCTTGCTCTAGCCGCTTTCAAGGGTAGACGCCTTCCTCCATAAAACCTATCCATTATAGATGCCGGTCGCGATTCTCGCCGTCCAGCATATTATTGTTGGTGAAGGATGGCGATGCATATCGGCTTGCCGGTCACAAAGCGCTTCTGGGCGTATGGTGGATCATACTATAGAAAGATGCTTGTGCTGCTTGCAGCACTTTTCTACGGCGTAAGTTTTCAGACCAGCACGTTTGCGCAAGGAGCGGCAGCCGACACGGCAACGCCCGCCGTCTACGCCACCGAGGCCAAGCAGGTCCTGCTGATCGAGGCCGAAACCGGCAGTGTGCTGTTTGAAAAGAACAGCGATCAGCCCTTCACCTCGGCCTCTCTCTCCAAGATGATGGTTGCGGAAGTGGTGCTCGATGCGCTGAAATCCGGTCGCCTGACGCTGTCCCAGGAGTTTCCCGTTTCCGAATTTGCCTGGCGCACCGGTGGCGCGCCGTCACGCACGGCGACGATGTTTGCTGCCGTGCGCTCGCGCGTGCCGGTGGAGGCGTTGCTGAAGGGCGTCATGGTGCAGATGGCCAATGATGCCTGCTTGATCCTTGCCGAAGGCATGGCCGGATCGGAGCAGGGTTTCGTCAAGCTGATGAATGAACGGGCGGCAGCGCTTGGCCTGAAGGACAGCCATTTTGCCAATGCAACCGGCCTTCCCGATCCCGGTAATAAAGTCAGCCTGCGCGACATGATCACGCTGGCGCAGGCGCTCAAGTCCAATTACCCGGATTTCTATGCGCTCTACGCTCAGCCGGATTTCGAGTGGAACAAGATTTTCCAGCGCAATCGCAATCCGCTTCTTGGCCAGTCACCCGGTGTGGATGGCCTGGCGGCAGGCTTTGCCGAGGGGGAAGGGTATTCCATCGTCGCCTCCGCGCAGCAGAACGGCGTGCGTCTCTATCTCGGCCTGGCTGGTAGCGAAAGTGACAAGTCCCGGCAGGAGGATGCGGCAAAGGCGCTGGCCTGGGGCTTTTCCGCCTTTGAGAAGCGCCGCCTGTTTGAGGCGGGGCAAGTGATCGGCGAGGCCAGCGTTTATGGTGGGGAACCGGCACAGGTACCGCTGGTCTCGCCGCAGCCGGTTGATGTCTATCTGCCGGTTGGCGCAAGCGATAAGCTGGAAGCCAAGGTGATCTATCCCTGGCCATTGCGCCCCGGCGTTGCCCAGGGCCAGCAGGTCGGGCATTTGAAGGTGATGCTCGGCGATAAGCTGCTGCGCGACATGCCGCTTCAGGCCGCGTCGCCGTCAACGTTGGGCTCGCTGGTCAAACGCACCCGTGACGCACTGGTGGAATTGCTGTTTTCCTGGGTTTGAGCCGACAGAGGTTTCCCAGGGCGCAAGCTTGCGTTACACAGCGGTTCTAGAGCAACGGACCGAAACGTGGGAACCGGTTTTCCGTCCGGAAATGCGTAAAAACAAAAGTTTAGAGCGTTTCGGTGTTTCCATGAAACACCGAAACGCTCTAAACAGGAAAGAAAGCGGATCAGTGTCGGTTGGCAGCGGATTATTCGTAACATTCGAAGGCGGCGAGGGCGCGGGCAAGTCCACCCAGATCAGGCTTCTGGCAAACGCGCTGGAGGCACTCGGCTTTGCCGTCGTCATCAGCCGAGAACCGGGTGGCTCACCCTGCGCCGAGGCCTTGCGACATGTGCTGCTGTCGGGTGCCGCCGAGCCGTTCGGGGTGGAAATGGAAGCCATCCTGTTTGCCGCCGCCCGCAATGACCATGTCGAAGCCCGGCTGCGCCCGGCGCTGCTGCGGGGCGATGTGGTGCTTTGCGACCGCTTCATGGATTCCTCGCGGGTCTATCAGGGCGCGACCGGCAATCTCTCTTCTGCCTTCATCGAGCGGCTGCAAGCCATTGCCGTGGACGGCGTGGTGCCGGACCTGACGATCATCCTCGATCTGCCGGCAAATATCGGATTGGCGCGGGCGAAAAACCGGGCTGGGGCCTTGGGAGAAGATGCGCCTGATCGTTTCGAGAAAGAGGAAATCGCCATTCACGAACGCCGCCGCGAGGCTTTTCAAGCTATTGCGCGGGCCGAGCCTGCGCGTTGCAGAGTGGTGGATGCGAGCGTCGGGATCGAGCAGATCGCCGAGGAGATTTTTGCAGCCGTGAAACCACTTCTGCCTCAAAACCACGGAAGGCACTAGGATGGAAAAGCCCGGTCTTCTCGATGGCGCCATTGCGCCCTTTGCCAATGACAAGCTGTTTGGCCATGGCGCGGCGGAACAGTTTCTGGCGGGCTCCTACCAGTCCGGCAAGCTGCATCATGCAATCCTGATCGAAGGGCCGGAAGGGATCGGTAAGGCAACGCTGGCCTTCCGTTTTGCTCATCATGTCCTGTCGCATCCCGACCCCGCCAGCGCGCCTTTCGTTCTTGCCGACCCGGACCCGAACTCGCTGGTCGGACGCCAAATTGCCTCCGGGGCCTCGCATAACCTCCTGCATATTGCCCGACCGGTGGATGAGAAGACCGGCAGGGCGAAAGCCTCGATTACTGTGGAAGAAATCCGCAAGGCCGGGCATTTCTTTTCCCAGACCTCGGGCGGTGGCAATTGGCGGATCGTTATTCTCGATCCCGCCGACGACATGAACCGCAATGCGGCTAATGCGATTTTGAAAGTGCTGGAGGAGCCACCGAAACGGTCGCTATTCCTGGTTCTGTCGCATGCGCCGGGCAAGCTTTTGCCCACCATCCGCTCGCGCTGCATGCCGCTGAAATTACAAACGCTTGGCGTGGACGATCTGGCCAGCGTGCTGGCGCACCTGGATGTTTCGCCTCCTGTGGAGCAGATGGCGGCGCTTTCCGATCTCTCCAAGGGCAGCGTGTCGCAGGCGTTGAAACTGATTAATTATGGCGGCATGGAAATCATCGCTGCCTTTAATGCGATCCTGGCGAGCGAAGGCCCGGCGGCAAGACGGCAGATGCACAAGCTGGCCGATGCGCTTTCAGCCAAGGACAGTGACGTGATCTATCATTTCTTCATCGAGCATCTGTCCGAATTCCTGATGGACAATGCGCGTGAAGTCGCCATGGCCGGTGATCTTGCCCGGGCCGAACGGCTATCGCGGCTTTCCAGTGCCATCGTCGAAAAGCTTGGCGTGGCCGGGGCCTATAACCTCGATCGCAAGCAGACGCTGTTGGAAATTCTTGGTGAGGTCGCGGCTGTATAAGCTTGATCGGGTTCTATAGCGCGATCAGCTTTGCAGCGACGACGACCAGAATAACCGCCAGGATCATTCTCACTGCTTTTTCCGGCAGGCGTGGTGCCGCATAACTTCCCAAGACGATTCCGGGAATGGAGCCGATCAGCAAGGAGCCCAGCAGCACCCAGTTGACATCGCCGATCACCCAATAGCCGATGCCGCCAATCAGCGTCAGGGGAATGGCGTGAGCAATATCAGAGCCAACGATGTCGTTGATGGCGGCACGTGGATAGAGAAACAGCAGCACGGTGACGCCGATGGCCCCAGCGCCAACCGAAGTCAGCGTAACGACTGCACCCAACACCAGACCTAGAACGACAGTGCCGATTGCAATGGCGCGCGGGCTCGGGCTGCGATGGGCTTGAAGCCAGTTGATTTCATAGCGCATCAGCAGATCGCGAAACAGCAGGATGAGTGCAGTGATCATCAGCATGATGCCGAGGCTGGTGGTCAGGAGATCGGTGGAATGGGCGCTTTTCCTGTCAACACCGCTCATCAGCCAGAGCGTCACTGACGTGGCCGGAATGCTGCCCAGCGCCAGCAGGCCGACCAGCCGCCAGCGGATATGTCCGTGGCGATGATGCACAGCGGCACCCGCCATCTTGGTGATTGCCGCATAGAGAAGGTCGGTTCCCACGGCGGTTGCCGGATGAATGCCAAACAGCAGCACCATCAACGGCGTCATCAGCGATGCGCCGCCGACGCCGGTAATACCAACCAGAGCTCCCACGAAAAAGCCTGAAAGCGAAACCATTGGATCGAATGAAAAACCGGTCAGAACGTCGCCTCCTCGGATTCGGACAGGGCCGATGAAAGCGATCTAGCGAAAGGAATGCACGCCGGTCAAGGCGAAGACCTCATGCGCAAAGCGCTTGGCCGAGAAACTTGTTGTTTCGCAACGCGGCGACATGCGCTAAGAGCGGCGGACATTCCTGATCGATAAAGCGGACTGCAAGGGCCGACCCATGAAAGATACGTTCTACATCACCACCGCCATCTCCTATCCGAACGGCAAGCCGCATATTGGCCATGCCTATGAGCTGATCGCCACGGATGCGATGGCGCGCTTCCAGCGGCTGGATGGCAAGGACGTGTTCTTCCTGACCGGCACCGACGAGCACGGCCAGAAAATGCAGCAGACCGCCCGCAACGAAGGCATTGCGCCAGAGGAGCTGGCAAAGCGCAATTCTGACGAATTCCGCGCCATGGGCAAGCTGCTCAATGCCTCCAACGACGATTTCATCCGCACCACGGAAGCCCGCCACCACGCCGCCAGCCAGGAAATCTGGAAGCGGATGGAGAAAAACGGCGACATCTACAAGGACAGCTATGCGGGCTGGTACTCGGTGCGCGACGAGGCCTATTACGCCGAAGACGAAACCGAAATGCGCGCCGATGGCGTTCGCTATGGGCCACAGGGAACGCCGGTGGAATGGGTGGAAGAGGAGAGCTATTTCTTCCGTCTTTCAGCCTATGAAGACAAGCTGCTGAAGCTCTACGAGGATCAGCCGGATTTCATCGGCCCTAATGAGCGCCGCAATGAGGTGCTGTCCTTCGTCAAGTCCGGTCTCAAGGACCTGTCGATGTCGCGCACCACCTTTGACTGGGGTATCAAGGTGCCCGGCGATGACAAGCATGTCATGTATGTCTGGGTCGATGCGCTGACCAATTACATCACAGCCACCGGCTATCTGACGGATGAAAACGGTCCGCGCGCCAAATATTGGCCAGCAGACGCCCATATCATCGGCAAGGACATTATCCGCTTCCACGCCGTCTACTGGCCGGCTTTCCTGCTGTCGGCGGGTGTTGCGTTGCCTAAGCGAATTTTCGCCCACGGATTCGTCCTGAACAAGGGCGAGAAGATGTCAAAATCGCTTGGGAATGTGGTTGACCCCTTTGACCTGTTGCAGCAGTTCGGTCTTGATAATGTCCGTTATTTCCTGTGCCGCGAAATCTCTTTTGGGCAGGATGGCAATTGTAATGCTGAGCTTATTGCTCCGCGTATCAATGCCGATCTCGCCAACGGCATCGGCAATCTTGCCAGCCGTTCGCTATCGATGATCGCCAAGAACCTCGACGGCAAGGTGCCGCAGCCCGGCCCTCTGACTGAGGCCGACGAGGCCATTCTTGCGATTGCCGACGAGGCCATTACCATCTGCCGCGAGGAAATGTCTCGCCAGCAGATCCACAAGGCTGTGGGTGCAATCATGAACATTGTCAACGAAGCCGACCGTTATTTCGCCGCCCAGGCACCCTGGGTGCTGCGCAAGACGGATGTGCCGCGCATGGAAACGGTTCTGTATGTCACGGCGGAAGTGGTGCGGCAGATTGCCATCCTGTTCCAGCCGATCATGCCCGACAGTGCGGCGAAGCTGCTTGATCTCGTGGCCATTGCACCGGATGATCGGGTGTTCGCCAAACTGGGCCAAGCAGGCCGCCTGACACCCGGAACGGAGCTTCTTGCCGTATCACCGGTCTTCCCGCGCTACGTTGCCCCGGACGCAGACAAAGCAGCAGACAAGGCCTGATAGATGCTGATCGATACCCATTGCCATCTGGATTTCGCCGATTTCGAGGAAGAGCGCGACGCGCTGGTGAAGCGCGCCCATGACGCGGGCGTCAAGCAGATGGTGACAATATCCACCCGCGTTGCCAAGCTTCCGGCGCTGTTGGCGCTGACGGAGCGCTATCCTTCGGTCTTCTGCTCGGTTGGTACCCATCCCAACAATGCCAATGAAGAGCTGGAGATTGGTGCTGATGATCTGGTGCGGCTGGCCGAGGCGCATGAGAAGGTCGTTGCCATCGGCGAATGCGGCCTGGATTACTTCTACGATACCCAAACGCCTGAAGACCAGAAGACCGGCTTCCTGCGTCATATCGAGGCGTCGCGCCGCACACAATTGCCGCTGGTAATCCATAGCCGCAGCGCCGATGACGACATGGCGCAGATCCTGCGTGAGGAGACGGCCAAGGGTGCGTTTCCCTTCATTCTGCATTGCTTTTCGGCTGGCGAGGCTTTGGCGAAAACCGGCGTGGAGCTGGGTGGCTATATTTCCTTTTCCGGCATCCTGACCTTTCCGAAATCGCAGGAGCTGCGCGATATCGCCAAGGATCTGCCGATGGACCGGCTACTGGTGGAGACCGACGCGCCTTACCTTGCGCCGAAGCGCTGGCGTGGAAAACGCAACGAACCCTCCTATGTCGTCAATACGGCGGAGGTGCTGGCGGAGGTCAAGGGTGTCAGCTACGCGGACATCGCCGCGATCACCACGGATAATGCATTAAGACTGTTTTCGAAAATGCCAAGGCTTTGAGTGACAGATGACCTATCTCCGCCGCTTCACCATTCTGGGATGCTCATCGTCGCCGGGCGTGCCGCGGATCAATGGTGACTGGGGAGACTGCGATCCTTCAAACCCGAAAAACCGGCGCACACGCGCGTCTTTCCTGATCGAGCAGATCGGCCCTGATGGCGGCAAGACCGTGGTTCTCGTCGATACCGGCCCGGATTTTCGTGAACAAATGATCCGAGCGGGTGTCCAATCGCTGGACGCCGTGGTTTATAGCCACGCCCATGCCGATCACTTGCATGGCATCGATGACCTGCGCGGCTATTCCTTGATGCAGCGCGGACGCATTCCGATCTATGCCGAGCCGGAGACCATGCGCCGGATAGAGACGGGGTTCGGCTATTGCCTGAAGACCCCTGATGGTAGCAATTATCCCCCCATCGTGCGCCCGCATCTCATCGAGGACATGGACCGTCCGGTCGAGATCGATGGCGCAGGCGGGCGCATTGCGCTCCTGCCGCTGGAACAGCAGCATGGCGACATTATTTCACTCGGCTTTCGGATCGGCGATGTCGCCTATTGCAGCGATGTCAGTGATTTCCCAGCGCATACCGTGCCGCGCCTGGCTGGGCTGGATGTGCTTGTTATCGATGCCCTGCAATATAGGGAGCATCCGAGCCACCTGTCGCTGTCGCAATCACTGGCATGGATCGACCGGCTTGCCCCGAAGCGGGCGATATTGACACATATGCATATTCCGCTCGATTACGACACCGTCCTGCGCGAAACGCCTGACCATGTCGAGCCGGCCTATGACCAGATGCAATTCGAGGTCACGCTTTCAGCCTGATTTCTCGAAAACATGGCGCGGGCCAGGATAGACGATGTTGAACAAGCCTTTTCAATCTCCCAGCACAGCCAGCTTTCTCAACAATCTGAAAGCATCCCGGCTTCAGGCACTGCTACGGCGGGGCGAACTGGGGCTTGTGGTGCTGGCCGCCATTATCGGCATACTCGCGGGTTTGCTGGTGTCACTGGTCAGTTTCTTAAGCGCCAGTCTGCATTTTCTTATTTTCGGAGTGGAAGGCACGCTGAGTGGCAGCGGCATTACCGGCCCTATTGTGCTGGGCGGCCCTATAATCGGAGGGGTCATCCTTGGCATTATCGTCTTCATCCTGTCCAAAACCCGTAAAAAGCCGATGGTCGACCCCATCGAGGCCAATGCGCTGCATGGCGGACGGTTGTCACTGACCGACAGCATCATCGTTTGCGTGCAGAATATCATTTCCAACGGTTTCGGGGCCTCAGTGGGGCTGGAGGCCGGTTACACCCAGATCGCCTCCGGCTTTGCCTCCAAGCTTGGCGTCAAGCTGAAGCTGCGGCGCGGTGACTTGCGGCTGCTGGTGGGCTGCGGGGCCGCCGGTGCGATTGCTGCGGCCTTCGATGCGCCGCTGACCGGTGCTTTCTACGCGGTCGAACTGATCATCGGCTCCTATACGGTCGTGACGCTTGCCCCGGTGATCGTCTCGGCGCTGGTGGCAAAAATCGTTACCAGCCAGATCGGCGGGCAGGGCCTGTCCATTGACATCGGTGCGGTTGGTAACATCACCCCAATCGATTACCTGCCCGCCGTCATGCTCGGCATTGTCTGCGCAGGCGTTGGCATCGTGCTCATGCAGGCGGTATCCTTCATCGAGGAAACCGCGCGCAAGAGCTTCATCTCCCAGCCCTTCAGGCCAATGATCGGCGGGATCATCATCGGCCTTCTGGCGCTGGTCTCCCCGCAGGTTCTGGCCGGTGGCCACGGTGCGCTGCATATCAACCTCAATACCCAGAGCAGCCTTTATGCGCTGGTGCTGCTGTTCGTCCTGAAATCCATTGCCAGCGCCGTCTCCATCGGCTCCGGCTTTCGTGGCGGCCTGTTTTTCGCCTCGCTGTTCATGGGTGCGCTGCTCGGCAAGATCTTTGCCTTTGGTGCCATGCTGTTTCCAGTTCTGACGCTGACGCCGGTGATTTATGCCGTGGTCGGCATGAGCGCCTTTGCCGCCGCCGTCATTGGTGGACCGCTGACCATGACCTTTCTGGCTCTGGAATTGACCGGCGACTTTCCGATCACCGCGCTGGTGCTTGCCTCTGTTATCACCACCTCGCTGGTGGTGCGGGTGTCGTTCGGCTATTCCTTCGCCACCTGGCGTTTTCACCTGCGCGGCGAAACCATTCGCAGCGCCCAGGATGTCGGCTGGATACGTGACCTGACGGTGGCCAAGATGATGCGCGCCGATGTCCGCACCGCCAAGCTCTCCATGGGGCTTGAGGAATTCTGCAAGCAATTTCCCTTGGGCTCGACCCAGCGGGTGATCATGGTCAATGACGACGGCCGCTATGCCGGTATCGTGCTTCTGCCGGAAATCTATGCCGATCCAATGGACCGCGAGGATGAGAGCCGCAGCCTGGAAACCTATCTGCGCTATACCAAGGATGTGCTTTTGCCGACCATGAATGTCAAACAGGCCGCCGCCATCTTTGATTCCACCCAGAGCGAAGCGCTGGCCGTGATGAACGACCGCGTCCAGAACCGTCCAATCGGCTTGCTGACCGAAAGCCACACGCTTCGCCGCTATAGTGAAGAACTGGACCTGCGACGCCGGGAGGTTGCAGGCGAGTTCTAACAGTCTAACCAATAATCGCCGCTGGCCGTTTGCAAATGGCAATTTCTGCGCTTCCGGTACTCACGTACTGTAGCGAGGTGGCAGGCAAGTTTTGAACGCACCATGCGGTAAAATGATAAGCTGACATCTTCTGGGAAAGTGGTGAGCGCGCAGGGATTCGAACCCTGGACCTACTGATTAAAAGTCAGTTGCTCTACCGGCTGAGCTACGCGCTCCCGAAGCGGAGCAACTGCCCCTCTGGAAGTGCGCGGACCATATGCAGGGCGGTGTTTTCGGTCAACCCAAAAAAACAGCTTTTTTCACATTTTCACCAGAGGTTTTTATGGCTTTGGCAAAAAGGTGATTGGCACGTCATTGCCATCGGGGCTACCACACCGATTAAAATAGATACCGGGCGGTGAGGACATTGTGACGATTGCTGAAATTCCATTTCTGACGGCGCTTGTGGCCGGGACGCTGTCCTTTCTCTCGCCCTGTGTTTTGCCGCTGGTGCCGCCTTACCTCTGCTATATGGCGGGGGTCAGCGTCGAGCAGTTTCGCGGTGAGGCGGTGGCGGTTGACCGGCGGGCGCGCTCGGCGGTGATTTTTTCGGCGCTGTGTTTCACCCTGGGCTTTGCCACCGTCTTTGTGGCGCTCGGGGCAGGTGCTTCCTCCATCGGTATGATGTTGCGTCAGCATCTCGATCTGCTGTCGAAGATCGGTGGCTTGATCATCATCATCATGGGGCTGAATTTTTTGGGGTTGTTTCGCATTGGCCTGCTGGCCCGCGAAATGCGCTTTTCAGGTGGCGGCAAGCCTGCGACCCTGACAGGGGCCTATGTGATGGGGCTGGCCTTTGCCTTCGGTTGGACGCCCTGCATCGGCCCGGTACTGGGTGCTATTCTCGCGGTCGCCGCAGCCCGTGACACGGTCGGACAGGGGGCGGTGCTGCTGGCGGTCTATTCGCTGGGGCTTGCCATTCCCTTTTGGATCGCCGCTGGCTTTTCAGGGGCTTTCATGCGGTTTCTTACCCGGTTTCGCCGCCATCTCGGCCTTGTGGAAAAGCTCATGGGGTTGCTGCTGGTCGCAACCGGGCTTGCCTTCATCTTCGGTTTTGTGTCCGATCTGGCGATCTGGTTTCAGCAGAGCTTTCCGATCTTGTCGCGGATCGGATAAGTTTTCGGTCCATCAAGCCTGATCTCAGAATCGCGACTTCAGCTTGTCGCGGATCATTTGCGGAAATGCGCCGAAACCACGGCCCGGTGCGACGCCCTCGCGCATGGCAAAATGGCGCAGGGGTGACAGGTTTGAGAGAAGGTGAATACCGGCGGCGCGCACCATTTGCACCGGCAGGAAGGACGACAGCAGCGAGCGGTTCAGAAGATCGACGCTGGCAGTGCGGCTCCAGACATCCACCTTGCGGCGGCGGTCGAATCGGTCGCCAAGTGTTGCGCCGAGTGGCTTTTGCGGCTCATGCCCGACAAGATCTTCAAGGGCCATGATGTCGCGCAGGCTGAGATTGAGGCCCTGCGCGCCGATGGGCGGGAAGGCATGCGCCGCCTCACCGATGAAAACGGCGCGGCCCTTTCCGTAGCGGTTGGCGCTCATGCCCGAAAGCGGCCACGCCTGGGCCGGTGCCTCGACTGTGACTTGCCCCAGTAGGGACTGCATGCGTGCTTCGACCAGAGCGCTGAGCTCTTCGAGCGGCAAGGATGTCAGCCGCTCCGCTTCCGCAGGCTCGACCACCCAGACCAGGCTGGAACGGTTGCCTTTGAGCGGCACCTGAGTGAACGGCCCGGTTTCGGTGTGAAATTCGGTCGAGACATTGTTGTGGGGCAGGGCATGGGTGAAATTCAGCACCACGGCCGTTTGCGGATAGGACCAGGTCCGCACCGCCACATCCGCCGCGCCGCGCGTCATCGAGTGCCGGCCATCGGCACCGACCACCAGATCGCATTCGATAACAGTGTTATCGGCAAGCGTTACGCGAGCAGTGTCGGTCGTAAAATCAATCGAGGCGGCTTGTTGATGCAAAATGGTAAGATTGGGTTCTCGCGCCAGGGCAGCGTCGAACACATCGAGAAGATCGCGATTTTCAAAATTATAGCCGAAGGCGGTCAGCCCGATTTCAGAACTGCGAAAGGCGACAGGCGGCGCGCGCAGCAGTCGCTGGGTGCCATCGATGATCTGCATGGTCGAAAGCGCTTCGCCTTGGGATTTGAGGTCTTCCCACAGGCCGAGACGGTCAAGGAAGCGGATCGATTGATCCATCAGCGCCGTGGTGCGGCGATCTTTCGGGCGGGTATCCCCGGCAACCAACGTTACCTTGCGCCCGCGCCGTGCCAGCGTCAGCGCCGCGACCGACCCAGCCAGACCCGCGCCAATTACCGTGACATCGACCGTTTCCATCGTCTGCTCCTTCATGCATTCATCTGCAAAATAGGGTGTCTGACGCTGAAAATCCATGGGCTTGTGTGTCGCAACCGAATGACGATATGTCGCGGCGTGGTGCTGGAAAACGGGTAAAGCCTGGATGAAAGGTTGCATTTGGGGCAGATTCGGAGAATATCCCCCAACCAATCAAAGGGGTTTCTACCGGCGGATTATGAAGATTTTCAACTATAAGCGCGTACCCTATGCAGAGATGCGCGCGTTTTCCGTGCATATTCTGACAGCCTCCGGCTCGTTCCTGGCCTTTCTGGGGGTCGTGGCCGCCGCAGAGCATCGTTTTGTCGATATGTTCTGGTGGCTTGGCCTGGCGCTGGCCGTGGACGGCATTGATGGGCCGATTGCCCGCAAGGTCAAGGTCAAGGAGGTCCTGCCCAATTGGTCAGGCGATACGCTCGATAACATTATCGATTATGTCACTTATGTCCTGCTTCCTGCGTTTGCGCTTTATCAGAGCGGTATGATCGGCCAGCCCTGGTCCTTCGTCGCTGCCGGAATGATCGTGGTGTCCAGCGCTATCTACTATGCCGATATGGGCATGAAGACCGACGAATATTTCTTCTCCGGCTTTCCGGTGGTGTGGAATATGATCGTTTTCACCCTGTTCGTCATCGATGCATCGGCGACGACAGCGATGATCGTGGTCGGCATTTCCGTGGCGCTCACCTTCCTGCCGATCAGCTTCCTGCATCCCGTCCGGGTCAAACGGCTGAGACCGCTTAATCTGGCGGTGTTTTTCCTGTGGTGCGGACTGGGGGGCGCGGCCTTGCTGATGCACTTCCAAACGCCGTCTTTCCTGGTCATCCCCTTCATTATCAGTGGCATTTACCTCTATGTGATTGGTGGAATTCTCCAGGCTTTTCCGTTGCTTGGCCGTAGTTGAAAACAATGCCCTGCCTTAAAAACGGGCAAGACCCAAAAAATAACCTTTCCGGTAGTTGTAAGCGGCAATAAAACCGGTATCAATACATTCAGCAATCTGTTCTTCACGCTGTTCTATGGTGTGAAGGTGTTGAAATGGTTTAGGTATCCGTTTCGTCTCCTTGTTGTGGATGTTCGTCCCGACCGAGGCGGAGCAAGGGGGTCGAGTGTCGCATAGCAAAGAAGTAGCGCCATCTCCGCTGCTTTCGGTTCGCAGCCTGACGAAGCGATTCGGCACATTTGCCGCCTGCGATGGTATTGATCTCGACATTCTTCCCGGCGAAATCCATGCCCTGCTGGGGGAAAACGGCGCGGGCAAATCCACACTTGTCAAAATGTTGTTTGGTGTGCTGACGCCAAGCGCTGGCGAGATCCATTGGGATCATCAAGGTCCCGTCGATGTCGCTTCTCCAGCGGAGGCCCGCCGCCTTGGCATCGGCATGGTCTTCCAGCATTTTTCGCTGTTTGAAGCGCTGACGGTGGCTGAAAACATCGCCTTGTCCCTGGATCGCTCGGTGTCGATTGGCGAAATCTCCGAACAGGCGCGGACGTTATCGTTGTCTTACGGTTTGCCGCTCGATCCTTCGGCCCATGTGGCCGATCTGTCGGTGGGCGAGCGCCAGCGGATCGAAATCGTCCGCGCATTGTTGCAAAATCCGAAACTGATCATTCTCGATGAGCCGACCTCGGTGCTGACCCCGCAGGAGGCCGACAAGCTGTTCGAAACGCTGGAAAAACTGCGGGCCGAAGGGCGTTCGGTGCTCTATATCAGCCACCGGTTGGAAGAAGTGCAGCGCATTTGCGATCGTGCCACGGTTCTGCGCCACGGTAAGGTGACAGGGACCTGCGATCCACGCCAAGAAACCCCGGCCACGTTGGCGCGAATGATGGTTGGTGCCGAAGTGGTGGGTGTTACGCCGGATAGTGCGGCTCCTGTTGGTGCGGACCTGCTCACGGTCACCCATCTCAGCGTCGATGCGCGGACACCATTTTCCATGGCACTGAAGGATGTGTCGCTGAATGTGCGTGCCGGTGAAATTCTCGGTCTGGCGGGCGTGGCTGGTAATGGCCAGAGCGAATTGTTCGATGTGCTGTCCGGCGAATATACCGTGCGTGACCATCAGGCTATTCAGCTCTGCGGCCAACCGGTCGGGCGTTTCGGCATCAACCGGCGCCGGTTGATCGGCGCGGGGTTTGTGCCGGAAGAGCGCCATGGTCATGCGGCTGTTACCGGCCTTTCGCTGTCGGATAATCTGCTGTTGGCGCGGCATGGGTCGGATCGTGGTCGCTATGTTTCCGGACTGTTCGGAATGATCCGTCATCGTGCCATCAAGGCGTCCACCCGGCAGATTTGCGAGGCGATGGATGTGCGCAAGAGTGGCGAGGACCCGGTTGCCGGATCGCTTTCGGGCGGCAACCTGCAAAAATTCATTGTTGGGCGTGAACTGGACCGCAAACCGGCGGTGCTGGTCGTCAACCAGCCAACCTGGGGTGTGGATGCGGGTGCGGCCAGCCGCATTCGCCAGGCTCTGATCGATCTTGCGGCGCAAGGCTCGGCTGTGGTGATCATCAGCCAGGATCTGGACGAGATTTTCGAAGTCTCGACGTCGATTGCGGCGATTTCGGAAGGCAGGCTGTCGAAAGTCTATCCAAGCGGCGTGATGAACCGCGAGAAGATCGGGTTGTTGATGGGCGGCTTGCATGGTCTGGAGAGCGCCGATGCGCATTGAACTGGAAAAACGCGCCCGCGCGTCCGGACTGTTTACGCTGGTTTCGCCCCTGCTGGCGCTGGCTTTGACGCTGCTGTTCGGCGGGTTGATGTTTACAGCCCTGGGCAAGGACCCGTTTTTTGCGCTTTACAGCTTCTTCATCGCGCCGCTCACCGAGATCTGGTCGCTGCATGAGCTGGCGATCAAGGCCGGGCCACTGATCCTGATCGCCGTTGGCCTGTCGGTCTGTTATCGCTCGAACAATTGGAATATTGGCGCGGAAGGCCAGTTCACGGTCGGGGCGATTTGCGGATCGATCATTCCGGTGATCTTTTACGAATGGCAATCACCGCTGCTTTTGCCGCTAATGATGGTGATGGGCATGGTTGGCGGTGCGCTCTACGCCGCCATCCCGGCCCTGCTGAAAACCCGCTTCAACACCAATGAAATTCTCACCAGCCTGATGCTGGTCTATATTGCTCAGTTCATTCTGGATTATCTGGTGCGCGGCCCGTGGCGTGACCCGCAAGGCTTCAATTTTCCCCAGACGCGTGAATTCGTCACGGAGGGCATTCTGCCTGCCATCTGGGAAGAATCAGGACGCGCCCATTGGGGCTTTGTCTTTGCCCTGATTGCGGCTGTCGGCGTTTGGTTGATGATGCGCTATACGCTGAAGGGCTTTGAAATCGTCGTGCTTGGCCAGTCGGAACGGGCAGGGCGGTTTGCCGGGTTTTCCTCCAGGGGCATGGTGTGGTTTTCCATGCTGTTTTCCGGCGCGCTGGCCGGTCTTGCCGGGATTTCGGAGGTTTCTGGGTCGATCAATCACTTGCAGCCGTCGATTTCACCGGGCTACGGATTTACGGCGATTATTGTCGCCTTTCTGGGCAGGCTCAATCCGCTTGGGATCATTGTTGCCGGTTTGGTTCTGGCGCTGACCTATCTGGGCGGCGAGGGCGCGCAGCTGGCGATCGGCGTTTCGGATAAGGTGGCGCGGGTGTTTCAGGGCCTGTTGCTGTTTTTCGTGCTCTCCTGCGACACATTGATCTATTACAAGGTTCGTCTGGTGTTCTCCAAAACCCGCTCTTCCGTGGCAGAGGGTGCGAAATGATCCTCGAAGCCATTCTCCTGACGGTTATCACTGCCTCGACGCCGCTGGTTATCGCCGCTCTTGGCGAGCTTGTCACTGAGCGCGCCGGTGTGCTCAATCTCGGCGTCGAAGGCATGATGGTCATGGGGGCGGTCGCCGCCTTCGCATGCGCCTATTCTACCGGGTCACCGCTTCTGGGCGTGGTAGCGGGCATTGTCGCCGGGGCGGGGTTTTCCCTGCTATTTGGGTTTCTGACGCTGACGCTGGTCACCAACCAGGTTGCGACCGGGCTGGCGCTGACCATTCTGGGGCTTGGCGTCTCCGGCCAGTTGGGCGAGAGTTTTGTCGGCAAGCCTGGCGTCAAGCTTCAGGCCATCGAATTTCCGCTGCTGTCGGATATTCCCGTCATCGGCTCTCTTCTGTTCCGGCAGGATCTGATCTTCTATCTGGCGATTGTCCTCGTTATCGGCGTCCACTGGTTCCTGTTCAAAAGTCGGGCCGGGCTGATGCTGCGGGCGGTGGGCGATAGTCCGGCCTCCGCCCATACATTGGGGCTGAAAGTTATCCGCACCCGCTATCTGGCGGTGATGTTCGGCGGTGCCTGTTCCGGTCTGGCCGGGGCGCAATTGTCGCTGGTCTATACGCCGCAATGGGTGGAAAACATGTCGGCCGGGCGCGGCTGGATCGCGCTGGCGCTGGTGGTGTTTGCCTCCTGGCGGCCGGGGCGCGTTCTGGCGGGCGGCTATCTGTTCGGGGCGGTCACCATTGGCCAGCTACATGCGCAGGCGTTCGGTATCGGATTGCCATCGCAGTTTTTATCAGCACTTCCTTATGCTGCCACCATTGTCGTTTTGATCGCGATTTCGCATAATCGGCGCACAACGCTGATCAATACGCCCGCTTCTCTGGGAAAGCCTTTCGTTCCAGATCGCTGACCCATCATCTTCACTCTCATGCAATCAGGGGATATTATGAAAAAACTCGCACTCGCATTTGCGGCCTCCGTCGCCACGATGCTTTCCGTTGCCGGTAGCGCCAGCGCCGCCGACAAGACCAAGATCTGCTTCGTTTATGTTGGCAGCAAAACCGATGGCGGTTGGACCCAGGCTCACGAGCTGGGCCGTCAGGAATTGCAGAAGCATTTCGGCGACAAGATCGACACGCCTTTCCTTGAAAACGTGCCTGAAGGACCGGATGCCGAACGCGCTATCGAGCGTCTGGCCCGCGAAGACTGCAAGCTGATCTTCACCACCTCCTTCGGTTTCATGGATGCCACCGTCAAGGTCGCCAAGAAATTCCCCAAGGTGAAATTCGAGCACGCAACTGGCTTCAAATCGGCTGAAAATGTTGCGACCTACAATTCGCGCTTTTACGAAGGCCGTTACATTTCCGGCGTGATTGCCGGCAAGATGTCGAAGAAGGGTGACGCTGGTTACATCGCCTCCTTCCCTATCCCTGAAGTTGTCATGGGCATCAATGCCTTTGAGCAGGGTGCGAAATCCGTCAATCCGAATTTCAAGATGAAGGTCATCTGGGTCAACACCTGGTTCGACCCTGGCAAGGAAGCCGATGCAGCTAAAGCGCTGCTGGACCAGGGCGTCGATATCCTGACCCAGCACACCGACACCACCGCCCCGATGCAGATCGCTCAGGAGCGCGGCATCAAGGCGTTCGGCCAGGCCTCCGACATGATCGCCGCTGGCCCGACCTCGCAGCTGACCGCCATCAAGGACACCTGGGGCGCTTATTACATCAAGCGCACCCAGGCCCTGCTGGACGGCAAATGGACCTCTGAACAGAGCTTCGACGGCCTGAAGGACGGCATCCTGACCATGGCGCCCTACACCAACATGCCAGACGATGTGAAGAAACTGGCCGAGGAAACCGAAGCCAAGATCAAGTCCGGTGAATTGCATCCCTTCACCGGTCCTGTCAACAAGCAGGACGGCACGGCTTGGTTGAAGGCTGGTGAAAAGGCCGATGACAAGACGCTGCTCGGCATGAACTTCTACGTCGAAGGCGTGGACGACAAGCTGCCGAAGTAAGCTTGGCCTGAAGGTCCGATCCAGTTAAATTGAGCCGCTCGGTCAAGGCCGGGCGGCTTTTTTGCGAACAAGGATATCAAGACATGCAGCTTCATGGCGTGACGGAACGGTTGGATGTGAAGGATTGCGATCTGTCTGGATCGGAGTTTCAAGATGCCAATCTTTCGGGCAGCCATTTTCAGCAGGTCAACGTCTCCGGTGCCCGCTTCACCGACGGCGATTTGTCCGGCTGGCAGATCGATAATGCCAATCTCTCGGGTCTGCGGGTCAATGATGTGAACTTGTCCGGTGCGCAAATTCACGACGCCAATCTCTCCGGTCTGCAAATCGTCGGCTGCCGGATGATTGGAGCCACCATCGATGGGATCTCTGTCGAAGAGCTGCTGGCAGCCTATCGTTCCGTCCATTCGTCGGCCGGTAGCGAAGACGGCTGATATTTCTCCATTTGTAGTTTTCATTCAAGCTGGTAAACAGCGTTCGCCGGTCGTATTGCCGTGCATGCTGGACCCTATACTGGCTGGAGATACCTGATGAGCCGCACCTGTCTTGCCGTCATTCTCGCCGCAGGCGATAGCACGCGGATGAAATCCGCGATGTCCAAGGTGCTGCATCCGGTGGCGGGCCTGCCGATGATTGCCCATGTGATGCAGACGATTGCCGCCAGCGATATTACCGATGTGGCGCTGGTCGTCGGACGTGATGCCGATAAGGTGACAAAAGCCGCCAGCGTTAAAGGCCTGTCCGTTACCGCCTTCGAGCAAACCGAGCGGCTTGGCACCGGCCATGCCGTTTTGACAGCGCGCGAGGCACTTGCCCGAGGCTATGACGATATTCTGGTTGCCTATGGCGATGCGCCGCTGATTACGCCAGGTCCGCTGCTGGCGGCGCGTGCGGCTTTGGCTGACGGCAATGACATTGCGGTGATCGGCTTTCACACGGAAAAGCCGACCGGCTATGGCCGTCTTCTGGTCGAGGATGGTGAATTGGTCGCTATCCGCGAAGAAAAGGATGCCAGCGACGAAGAGCGCAAGGTGACCTGGTGCAATAGTGGCTTGATGGCGATCAATGGTGCGAAGGCACTGGACCTTCTGGGGCGGATTGGCAATGCCAATGCCAAGGGTGAATATTACCTGACCGATCTGGTCGAAATCATCAGGTCTCTGGGCGGCAAGGCGGTTGCGGTCGATGCGCCGGAAGCCGAGCTTGCCGGCTGCAACAATCGCGCCGAACTGGCGGTGATCGAAAAGCTCTGGCAGGAGCGCCGACGTCACGAGATTATGCTGTCCGGTGTTTCGATGATCGCCCCGGAAACCGTGTTTCTGGCTCATGATACGGTATTGGGCCAGGATGTGCTGATCGAACCGAATGTGGTGTTCGGCCCCGGCGTGACGGTGGAAAGCGGCGCTGTGATCCATGCCTTTTCGCATCTGGAAGGTGCGCATGTGGCGTCTGGTGCGACAGTCGGCCCGTTTGCGCGGCTGCGGCCTGGCGCCAATCTTGGCGAGGGCTCCAAGGTCGGCAATTTCTGCGAGGTGAAGAAGGCCGAGATCGGCGCAGGTGCCAAGATCAACCATCTCACCTATATCGGCGATGCCTTTATTGGCGCGGAAACCAACATTGGCGCGGGCACCATCACCTGCAATTACGATGGGGTGAACAAGCATGAGACCCGGATTGGCGCGAATGCCTTTATCGGCTCCAACAGCGCCCTGGTCGCCCCGGTCACGATTGGCGATGGCGCGTTGATCGCCTCTGGCAGCGTGATTACGGATGATGTGCCTGCCGATGCTCTGGCGCTTGGCCGGGCGCGCCAGGAAATCAAACCGGAGCGGGCAAAAGTCATCCGCGAGCGGAATATGGCGATCAAAGCATTTTCAGGAAAAGTGTGAAGCGGTTTTCCGTCCGGAAATGCGTAAAACAAAAGTGGCCATGAAAAAATCCGGTTCCTGATCACGGATATTTTCGTAACGTCACGATATCCAAATTGACCATCCCTGGAATTGAGAAATCCTCCGGAATTGGTAGGACTGACCTCGCGTGAGCGCGAGAAGGAGAATTGCATGTGCGGTATTGTCGGAATTGTCGGTGATCGGCCGGTTTCGGAACGCTTGGTGGATGCCCTGAAGCGGCTGGAATATCGGGGGTATGATTCGGCAGGCGTTGCGACGCTCGATCATGGCGTGATGGATCGCCGCCGCGCCGAGGGCAAGCTGTTCAATCTGGAAACCAAGCTGGCACAACAGCCGCTTCCAGGCTTGATCGGCATTGCCCATACTCGCTGGGCCACGCACGGCGTGCCGAATGAAGCCAATGCCCATCCGCATTTCGTCGAAGGCGTCGCGGTCGTTCACAACGGCATTATCGAGAATTTCTCCGAGCTGCGCGACGAGCTTGTCGCTGATGGCGCTACGTTCACCAGCCAGACCGACACAGAAGTCGTCGCCCAGCTTCTTGCCCGCTTCCGCTGTCAGGGGCTGGATCATAAAGCCGCGATGCTGGCGATGCTGAACCGGATTACCGGCGCCTATGCGCTGGTGGTGATGTTTTCCGATGATCCGACCCAGCTTTTCGCCGCTCGTTTTGGGCCGCCGCTGGCCATCGGCCATGGCAAAGGCGAAATGTTCCTGGGCTCTGACGCCATTGCCCTGTCGCCTTTCACCAACCAGATCACCTATCTGGTCGATGGGGATTTCGCTGTGATCGGCCACCGCACCGCCCAGATCATGGATTTCGCTGGCAAGCCGGTCAAGCGTATCAAGCAGACCTCCCAGGGCAGCGCCTATCTGGTCGATAAGGGCAATCATCGCCATTTCATGGAGAAGGAAATCTATGAACAGCCGGAGGTGATCTCCCACGCGCTGGCGCATTATGTCGATCTGGCCGCCCATACGGTGAAGAGCGACGTGATCGGCCTGGATTTTGCCCGCCTGCGCGGGCTGGCGATTTCGGCCTGCGGTACGGCCTATCTGGCGGGTCTGATCGGCAAATACTGGTTCGAGCGCTATGCCCGGCTGCCTGTCGAAATCGATGTCGCATCCGAATTTCGCTACCGGGAAATGCCGCTGTCGCCGGATCAGGCAGCGCTGTTCATTTCGCAATCGGGCGAAACCGCCGATACGCTGGCCTCGCTGCGCTATTGCAAGGAGGCGGGGCTGAAAATCGGCGCGGTCGTCAATGTGCAGGAATCGACCATTGCCCGCGAGGCCGATGCGGTCTTTCCAATTTTGGCCGGGCCGGAGATCGGCGTTGCCTCCACCAAGGCCTTCACCTGCCAGCTCGCCGTCATGGCATCGCTGGCGATAGCTGCCGGTAAGGCGCGGGGCCTGATCGGTGAACAGGAAGAAAAGGAGATGGTGCGGCATCTGTCCGAACTGCCGCGCATCATGAGCCGGGTGGTCAACCTGATCCAGCCGCAGATGGAAAGCCTTTCTCGGGACCTGTCTAAATTTAAGGACGTGCTCTATCTCGGTCGCGGCACCAGCTATCCGCTGGCCTTGGAAGGGGCGCTGAAGCTCAAGGAAATTTCCTATATCCATGCCGAAGGCTATGCCGCAGGTGAGCTGAAGCATGGGCCGATTGCACTGATCGATGAAAACATGCCTGTTATCGTCATCGCTCCGCATGACCGGTTCTTTGAAAAGACCGTCTCCAACATGCAGGAAGTGGCGGCGCGCGGCGGCAGGATTATTTTCATCACTGATGAGAAGGGCGCTGCATCCTCCAGGCTGGAAACCATGGCGACCATCGTTCTGCCCGATGTGGCGGAAATCATCGCGCCCATGGTGTTTTCACTGCCGATCCAGTTGCTCGCCTATCATACGGCGGTGTTCATGGGGACGGATGTCGATCAGCCGCGCAATCTGGCGAAATCCGTCACGGTTGAGTGATCGATTTATCGCCTGCGCACCTTGTCTTGGCGGGCAAGGTGCCGCACACTTTGGCCATACTGCGTCGCTGTGGGCCATCCTTGTTCGGCGTACGGCGAAGCAGGCCATTTCATGAAAAATCGGATCATATGTCGGATAAACCAGAACGAATTTCTTTTGCAAGCCGGCTAAGGACCAATTTCCTGACCGGCATGATTATTTGTGCGCCTTTGGCGATCACCGTCTGGCTGACCTTCACCTTCATCGATTGGGCCGACAGCTGGGTGACGCCCTATATTCCGCAGCGCTACAATCCGGAATATTACTTCAATATCGCCATTCCCGGCACCGGCCTGGTGATCGCGGTGGTCGGCATCACCATGATCGGTTTTCTGGGGCGCAATCTTGTCGGGCGCTCCGTCGTCAATTTCGGGGAATCGATCCTCAGCCGGATGCCGCTGGTTCGCACCCTTTACAAAAGCCTGAAGCAGATTTTTGAAACGGTGCTGAAGGAACAATCCAGCTCCTTCAAAAAGGTCGGGCTGATCGAGTTCCCGGCACCAGGCACCTGGGCCATGGTGTTTGTTGCCACTGAAGTCACTGGCGAAATCGCGGCCCGGCTGAATGAGGAGGGCGAGGAGATGATTGCCGTCTTCATGCCGCCGACCCCGGTTCCGACGGCGGGTTTCCTGATGTTCGTGCCGCGCAGCCGTCTGAAACTGTTGGATATGACGCCGGAGGAGGGCGCCAAGCTGCTGATTTCCGGTGGATTGGTGATGCCAGAGTGGAAGCCGGGCTCTGGCACAATTGCCATGCCGCCCGTCTTGTAAGTTGCAGCGGGAAAAAGGGGCTGTAGGCTTTCGGCAGAATGCCCGTTTCCTGTATGACCTTGTCACGATCCTGTCACGGGAAGCTTCTAATGGCCCTGATGGGGGAGCAGTGATACGGCAGACAATTCCGTATCCCATCAAGGCTGAGCGCTGCCCCGGTTGATGCAAAGGATCGGGATCATGGTATTTTCACGCAAGGCATTGCTTCTGGCTGCAACTGTTCTGGTTTCCTCAGTTGGTGTCGTTCTGGCGGAAGGAACGGTCAGCGCCAATGGGGTGACAATCGCCAACAAGGGACTTGTCGCCATCGGCCGCATTCCGGCCAACGAGCGCGACAAGTTCAAGGAAACCTTCGGCTCCGGTTCCGGCATGGCGGTCGATCTGACGCAATGGAAAAAGCAGGGCGAGACCTATTCCGGTTCGCTTTGGCTCCTGCCGGATCGTGGCTACAATGTCGAAGGCACGACGGATTACAATACCCGCATCAACAAGATTGATTTTACCCTTGCGCCAGCACCGGCAGGAACCACTTTGCCAGCCGACAAGCAGCAGAAGGGCTTTGACGCAAAGCTTGCCGATACGATCCTGCTGACGGACGGCGAGGGCAAGAGCCTGACCGGTCTTGATCCTGAATCCGGCATTCGCGCCGCGACCAAGACATTGCCAGCCTTGCCGCAAGCGACCACGGGCAAGATCTCGCTCGATCCGGAAGCCGTCGTTCTGTTGAAGGACGGCTCGATGATGATCAGCGACGAATACGGTCCCTATATCTATCACTTCTCGGCTGCGGGCAAACTGCTCTCCGCCACCCAGCCGCCAAAGGCTCTGCTGCCGATGCGCAAGGGTGAGCTGAACTTCTCGTCCAACAATGTTGGCGAAGGCGGCAAGAAGCCAGACCCGAAAGACCCAGATAGCGGTCGCCAGAACAACCAGGGCCTGGAAGGCATGTCGCTGACACCGGATGGTAAGTTCCTGATTGCGCTGCTGCAATCTGCAACCCGCCAGGATGGCGGTGATAGCAGCTCCACCCGGATGAATACCCGCGCCCTCGTCTATGATGCAGCCGATATGGATCATCTGAAGCTGGTGCATGAATATGTCGTGCCGCTGCCGACCTTCGACAACAAGGGCAAGGTTGCCGTTGCTGCTCAGAGCGAAATTCTGGCACTGTCGGACAAGACGTTCCTGATGCTGGCGCGTGACAGCAATAACGGCCAGAGCATGAAGGGCGATACCTCGGTTTACCGCAAAATCGACCTGGTCGATCTGTCTGCTGCTACCGATATTGCCAATGGCGCGTTTGACGATGCGAAGCCGGTTGCCCCGAAGGGCGTGGTGGATGCCTCTGTGAAGGTGGCAGCAGTGACGCCGTTCATCGACATCAACGACAACAAGGACCTCGCCCGCTTTGGTCTGCACAATGGCGCGCCAAACGACAAGAGTAATCTCTCTGAAAAATGGGAAGCCATGTCGGTCGCATCGGCGCTCGATCCAGCCGCTCCGGATGACTATTTCCTGTTCGTCGCCAATGACAACGACTTCCTGACCCAGGATGGCTATCAGGTCGGTGCTGCCTACAAGGCTGAAGGCGGTGCTGAGGTTGATACCATGTTCCAGGTGTTCCGCGTGACCTTGCCGGGCATGACTGCCAAGTAATTATCGATCAAGGCTACTCGCTAATAGACGCCGTGCATCCGAAGGGATGCACGGCGTCTCCGTTTATGCTTACGCCTGTCTGGCGTGGAGCCAAGCCTTGAATGCTTCGACCTCGTCGGTCTGGATGGCGCCGACGCCTGCATCTGCCAAAACGGTCCACACACCGTCCGGATCGGCAAGGGCGCGGGTGTCGTTGAAGTCAAGGCAATGCGATACGTCGAGCGTGTTGATCCAGACGCGGATGTTCTGGCGATCCAGCTCGGCCCGCGCATCGGCGATATCGGCCAGATCCGTGAACTTCACTTCGATCATCGGCGCCTTGAGGCTCTCGATGCGGCGCAGGTCCTCGGTAAACCGGCCAGGACGAACGGGAAACATCGGCATATGCGGGATTTTTCCGAACCAGTCGGCATCGGTAATGGCGAAATGGTCCGCGTCGAGATCGATGTCGGTCTTGACCAGAACCTGATCGGCAATGTTCATCCGCAGCACCGTCTCCATCACCTGCGGCAGATCACGGGTGAATTTCGTGTCGATATTGACGGTAATACGACCACGGGCTTCTTCGAGAATTTCCTCAAGTGTCGGAACGCATTCCTCGGTTATATCAGCCTCAGGGCCGCCCGCGCCGCTGCGCAGCTTTGCCTGACGGATGACATCGAACGGCAAATCGCTGACCGTGCGGCTGCCGGTCGTCGTTCTGTCCAGGGTCGCATCGTGAATAACCACGAGATGACCATCGGCACTGGCCTGGGTGTCGATTTCGACCATATCCACACCTTGGGCAATTGCTTCCCGTATTGAGGCCAGCGAATTTTCCGCCGTGCTCTTCCACAGGCCACGATGGGCGATGGTCAGAATGGTGGGATTGGTGCGCGACGCCATTTCGGCAATCGAGCAGGGGTGGGTGACCAGGGATTGGTGCGCAAGCGTGGATATCTGGACAGGCATGGGTTAGACTTTCGGCTGTTAGGATTATGGAAGGAATCAGATCTTGCCCATGCCTGCCGCCATCAGGTCGTCGCGCAGGATGCGACCAGCGATGATGAAGACGATGAGGGCTGGCAAAAGCAGGATGAAGGAAACGATGGCAGCCAGCGGTAGCTGCATCGAATAGGGGTCGAGATACATGTAAAGCTTGATCGGCAGGGTCTGGACCACAGGCGCGCCGACGATGAAGGATTTGTCGAATTCCTCGAAACTGCCGATGAACGACATCATTCCGCCCGCCAGCAGGCCGGGTACGGCCAGCGGCAGGATGATATGCGCGACAATGCCAACTGTTCCGGCACCCAGCGAGCGGGCCGCATGGATCAATTCGTCAGGAATGGTCTCCAGCGTTGCGGTCATCAGCCGGATCATCAGCGGCAAGGTGCCGACGATCTGGACGATGATGACGCCAGCCACCGAATAGGCAAGGCCCAGCGCCAGGAACACTTGGCCGATGCCGACCGCGACCACCAGGCCGGGAATGATGACCGGCGCGAGAATGAAGATCTCCACCAGCCGTTTCAGCCGGAAGGGAAAGCGGGCCATGGCCCAGGCTGTCGGCAAGGCGATGACAGCCGTTGCGAACGTGACCGTGAAGGCGATGGCGAGGCTGGTGACCATGGCCTGGATCAGGCCTTGATCGCTGAGCACGCTGGCCCAGCGGCTGATCGTATAGACTTGCGGCAGCACATGCGGCGGCTGCCAGCCATCGGCGATGCTCCAGACAAACATCAGGGCAAGCGGCAGGGCGATGGCCAGGGCGAGTGTGGCGAACAGGCCGATGGAAACCAGCAGGCGGTCTTCGGGGCGGAACATGCGGCGTTTTGCTGTGGCAGGGGTATCGAGCTCAAGAACAGCCATCATGCCTTCCCCCGCGTATTGCCAGCACCGATCCGGCTGGTTAGAGCATAATAGGTCAGGAGAACGATGACCGCGAACAGGCTGAGGACCATGCCCATCGCATAGACCTGCTCGAACCGTCCCTGTTTGAACTCCTGAACCATTAGGACAGAGAGTGGTCGCGCCGTCGGCGGGCCGACGATATCAGGAATGGCATAGGAGCCCATCGAGCCGATGAAGGTCAGGAGAATGGCGGCGGTAATGCCCGGCATGGCAAGCGGCACGTCCACAGCCAGGAATGTCCGAAGCCGGGATGCACCAAGCGTGCGGGCCGCAAAGCGGATATCCTCGGGAATGGCGGCAAAGGCGCTGGTGATGATCAGCGTCATGAACGGGATCTGCTTCCAGGAACTGGCCATGATAACGCCAGCACCCCAATCGTCGCGGACCATTTTCGGCAGCGTAAAGCCCAGCGGTGCCAGCAGGCGGTCGAAAAAGCCGCCACGCTCGAAGACGACGATGATCATCAGCCCGACAATGATGCTCGGAACGGCCATCGGCAGCTTGTAAAACCCGCCGAACAGCTTGCGCCCAAGAAAACTTTTGCGCAGCAGAAGCGCCAGCGGCACAGACAGCGCCAGCGAGACGAAAACCGGCATGACACCGTAATAGATTGATGTGGACAAGCCGCGCAGCATGGAGGGCCGGGTGAAGATCCGCTGATACCAACTCAGTGTAAAGCTTCCATCTTCCAGCCGGAAGCTGCCGACCAGCGCCGACAGCAGCGGCAGACCGAAGAAGAACAGCAGGTAGCCGACACCCGGCAGAAGCAATAGCAGGAGTTGGATTGAGCGGCGGCGAAGCAGCAATGGCATCAGGCGGCCTCCATCACCGGCTGGTCTTCGAGCAGATGCACGGCATCGTGGAAAGTCAGCGAGACCCGGCTGCCGGCTTCTATCGGTGTGCCGCCACCCGACTGGCTGATCTTGATCCCGACAGCACCGATATCGGCGGTGTAGAGGATATTGGCACCCATGAATGAAACAGAGGTGACGGTTGCCGATCCGCTCTCGTCGCGCTCGATGCCGATATTTTCCGGGCGGACCGAAATCTGCATTGAGCCTAAAGCGGGACGGTCCAGCATCACGTTTTGGCCCCAGGGCAGCAATGCATCCATGCCGGACGCCTTGACGGAGAGAAGATTGGTCTGGCCGAGGAAGCTGGCGGTAAAGGCCGCTTTCGGCGCCCGGTACAGCTCAAGCGGCGTGCCGATTTCGACAACCTGACCGCCATTCATCACCACGATCCGGTCGGACATCGCCATGGCCTCGGCCTGGTCGTGGGTGACGTAAAGGCTTGTCGCGCCGATACGGCGATGCAGCTCGACCAGCTCGTGGCGAAGGCTGTCACGCAGCTTGGCATCGAGATTGGAGAGCGGTTCGTCAAACAGCAAAAGACTTGGCTGCATGACGATGGCGCGGGCCAAAGCTACCCGCTGCTGCTGGCCGCCGGACAATTGCCGGGGCATGCGATCCACCAGGGCGCTGAGATTGCAGATCTCCAGCACATGGGCGATGCGCCGCGCCCGCTCGTCTTTCGGCACATTCTTCATCTTTAGGCCGAAGCCGAGGTTTTTGGCGACCGACATATGCGGAAACAGCGCATAGGATTGGAACACCATGGCGATATCGCGCGCTTCGGGGGAAAGCCCATCAATCCGCTTGCCAGCCAGCCGGATTTCGCCGCCGGACGCCTCGCTGATCCCCATCAAGATGCGCAGCAGCGTCGATTTTCCGCAGCCGGAGGGACCGAGAATGGTGACGAATTCGCCCTTTTCGACGGCAAGCGAAACCGGGTGGAGGACGCGGGCTGACCCGAAATCCTTGGTGATATTGTTGATGTCGAGCTCGCTCATGTCTTTGCCCCTGTTCGTCGTGTATCAGCCTTTTCCAGCATTACTGGTTCAGGACTTTTTCATCGAGCGCTTCGGCAAGGGCGGTCGACATGTCCCAGAAGGCAGGCACCGACAGACGAGGGTAGACACTTTTCGGCAGGACATGATCCTGTAGAGCAGCCGGGATCAGATCGTTGGTAATATCGGTGCGCGGCGAGCGCGATGCCTTGGTTTCCAGCTTGAAGGTCTGAAACTCCTTGCTCATGGCCATATCGATCAGCAGCAGGGCAGCGGCGACATGCTTGGCATTGGCGGGGACGAACATCGCGTCGCCAGAGCCGACCTGTCCCTTCTCCAGCAGTGTCAGGCGGAAGGTTTCGGGCAATTGCTTGTTGCCGAGAAAGCTCATGACCTGATCTTCCCAGACCGTTCCCATATAGAGCTGCTGGTTGTTGATCAGGTTCAGCGTATCGGCATTGCCATTGGTCAGTTCCGCGGCCTTCAGCAGGCGGCGATAATAGTCCCAGACAGGTGTCAGGCATTCGGACGACATCGCCCAGTCTTCGGCCTGCTGGAGTGTTTGGTTGTAATCGGTCAGTGTCTTGCGGCAATCGCCGGTCAGGTAATTGAGCGCGACGGAATAGATGAAGCCACTGCCCGAACCGCCCTTGGCTGGTAAGGTGACGCCCAGACGCTTGGGATGGCTTTCCGCCCAGGCCAGCAATTCGTCGAAACTCTTGGGAACCTCATTCGGTTTGACGAAGGCACTGTCATAGCCGATTGCCGTCTGGTTGAGATGCACGAGCGGGAAAGTGCCGCCATGGGCTTTACCAAACACGGTCTCGGCCAGAACGGGGTCGTAGGTCGCCATGTTCGGAAGAATTTTCGTCAGTGGAATCTTACCGATTACCCCTTTGGCCGAGAGCAGCGGATAGCCGCCGCCGCCTGCGAAATAGGCATCGACGGGCGTATCCTGTCCTGAAGCTTGGACAGCAATTAGCTGCTGGTTGGCCTGATCGCCGTTGACGTCGCTATAGACGACCTTGATGCCGTATTTGGCGGTGAAAGTGTCGGTCAGGTTTTTCCAGGTGTCTGCGAAGCTGCCAGCAAAATTATACATGGTCACCGTTCCCTCGGCTTTGGCAGCGGGAACGACGATGTCGTAGAAATTCTCCCTGGTGACCTTGGAGAGATCGAAATCAAGATTTTTCATATTGGTTTCGGCGCTCAAACACGGAGCGACGGAAGCGGCGAGCGTCAGGGCCGCGATGGCCAGGAATTTCATCTGCATTGGGGTCTCCATCAGAGCTGGATCAATTGCAGGCGTAATAATACACTTTGAGTGTAATATTTGTGACAGGCCGGAAATTTATGCTCGCAGTCGAGTTGCGATTGCCTGACCGCGAGACGCCGGATAGATGTTCAACCATGACGACCCAAGCCAAACAGCCCTCTCGCTTTGACAGAAACCCGCTTGCCAGCGAGAACGAACGTCTGATTTTGGACATCGTCCGCCGCCACGGACCAATTGCCCGATCAGGCATCACCGCCCATACCAACCTGACCCAGCAATCGGTGCATCGGTTGATCGAGGGGCTGATCGAGCGCGGTTTGCTGCGCACCGGCGCGCCGCTGAAGGGCGCACGCGGCCAGCCAAGCCCGACTATCGAGCTTGCGGTGGAATCCGTGGCGTCGCTGGGCATATCGATCAACACCGATTCGGCGATCATCTGCCTTGCTGATTTCAGCTGCGGCGTGATTGCCCAGAAGAAACTCAATCTCCTGCCGCTCAGTCGCGAGGCAACCCTTGTTGCCTTGTCACGGACGCTGGATGAAATGCTTGAGGCTCATAATCTGCCGCGCGAGCGGCTGCTGGGGCTGGGATTTGCCATGTCGGGCTTTTCTGTTGCCGATGACCGGATATTCAATGCGCCGGAGCCCTTGCAGGACTGGTCGCTGACGGATCTTCGCCCGATCCTGGAGCAGACGTTTCAGCTTCCCGTCTGGCAGGAGAACAACGCGACCACGGGCGCTATCGGCGAAAGCTTGCAAGGTGTGGGGCGATGGTGCCAGACCTTTGCCTATCTGTCGTTCAACTATGGCTTCGGTGGCGGGCTGATCCTCAACGGCCAGCCGTTCTACGGATTCCATGGCAATGCCGCCGAATTATCCGGGATTTACGACCCGACCGAGGCACCTCGACGTCCAGCATTGCAATATTTGCTTCGGAGCCTTCAAGACCACGGCATCGAGATTGATTCCGTCGATACTCTTTACCGGACATTCGACCCAGACTGGCCAGGCGTGGAGGCGTGGCTAGAGGCAACCATGCCACAGGTCGAACGGCTGGTTGCGGTTTTGATCGCTGTGATAGATCCGCAGACCATCGTTTTCGGCGGTCAATTGCCGCCAGCGCTGGGCGCGATGATGATCGAAAGATGCCCGATGCCCTCGCAGCGGGTTCATCGTTACGGCGTCGGGCCAAAGGAGGCCCGACTGGTGCTCAGCGAAGTGAAGGGAGATGCCGCAGTGATCGGTGCGGCGCTTCTGCCACTCAAGATGCGGTATTTTATTTAAACCAAAGCAGGTTCAAGCCTCCGCAAATTGCGGCGCTGCCCAGTTGGGGAATGGGTCGCGCATATCGCGCCAGACGCCGGGCGTGAAGCGATCCGCAGGCACCAGACAGGCGTCCAGCCGAGCGCGGATTTCGGCCTCATCCATGGGATCTGCGCCGATGAAGACAAGTTCCTGGCGTCGATCACCCCAGATCGGGTCGAGATACGGCTTCATGGCCTTGAGGAAACCCTTGTCCTGCGGCCATTGCTGCTTGGGTACGGAGGACCACCACAGGCCCATGCGCCCGGTGCGCACCAGCGGTCCGGCCTGGCTCAACTCTCCGACATGATGGGGCCGGGTTGCCAGCCAGAAAAACCCCTTGGCGCGGATCACGCCCGGCCAGTCGCTATCGATGAATTCCTGGAATTTCAGCGGATCGAACGGGCGGCGGGCGCGGTAGACAAAGCTTCGAATGCCATATTCTTCCGTTTCAGGCACATGGTCCTTGAAGCCGTGTAATTCCTTGAACCACAGCGGGTGGGTTTCCGCCCGGCCAAGATCGAACCGTCCGGTACCCAGCACGTCCTTCGGTTCGATCTGACCGAAATCAGTCTCGATAATCCGCGCATCCGGGTTAAGGCCGACAATGATCTTGCGGGCTGCATCCATCCGGGCAGGGCCGGCAGTTTCGGCCTTGTTGAGCACCACGACATCGGCAAACTCGATCTGCTCGACCAGAAGGTCAACGAGCGTGCGGTTATCGTCTTCACCTGCTGTTTCGCCCCGGTCGGAGAGGAAATCGCTGGAGCTGTAATCGCGCAACAGGTTGGCGGCATCGACCACCGTAACCATCGTATCCAGCCGGGCGATGTCGGAGAGGCTGTTGCCGTCTTCGTCACGAAACTCGAATGTGCTGGCAATCGGCAGCGGTTCGGCAATGCCGGTCGCCTCGATCAGCAGATAGTCGAACCGTCCGGAATCAGCCAGTTGCCGCACTTCCGTCAGCAGGTCTTCGCGCAGTGTGCAGCAGATGCAGCCATTGCTCATTTCCACCAATTGCTCGTCGGTGCGCGATAGATTGGCACCGCCATCACGCACCAGGGCGGCATCGATATTCACCTCGCTCATGTCATTGACGATGACCGCGACCTTCAGCCCGGCCCGGTTGCCAAGAATATGATTAAGAACCGTGGTTTTACCGGCACCGAGAAAGCCGGACAGCACGGTCACGGGAAGCTTGTTGTCCATCTTCAACTCCTTAATGTAATAACATTACATTGATGATTCTGAAAAAGGCGAGCAGAGGCGCTCGCCTTTTGGTTGTTGCGTCTGTCAGCCCTTCAGGCAGGTGGTCATGGCGGTTGCGAGATCCGTCATCAGGGCGGGATAGAGGTCAGGGCCATCAGCTATTCCCGTGCCAAGCGGGTCGAGCGTGCCGGTACGGGCATTGCTGCCTTCAGACACCACCTTGATCAGTTTCGGCGCAAATTGCGGCTCGGCAAAAATGCAAGCCGCGTCCAGCGATTTGACCTTGGCGTGAATGGCGGCCACACGTTCAGCGCCGGGAGCCTTTTCCGGGCTGACGGTGACGGAGCCGGCAACCGTCACATGGTAGCGGTGCTCGAAATATTGATAGGCGTCATGGAAGACGATGAAAGGCTTGTCCTTGACCGGGGCCAGCATGGTGGCAATCTGCTTGTCCATGGCATCGACCTGCGCCTGGAACTGAACAAGATTTTCGGCATAAAGCGGAGCATTGGCCTTGTCTGCGGTGCTCAAGGCTTCGGCTATGGTTACGGCCATCGCCTTGGCATTGTCAGGATCGAGCCAGATATGCATGTCATTGGCGCCATGCTCGTCTTCATGGTCATGCCCGTGGCCTTTATCGTGGTCATGTCCATGCCCGGCTTCGTGCGCATCGCCATCGTCATGGGCCTCGAAAGGTCCACCCTCGCGCAGGGGCAGCAGTTCCACGCCCTTGGCTTCGGCCAGCGCCACCACTTTGGCCTTGCCCGCCAGCGCATCCAACGGCTTGTCGAGAAAGGTTTCCAACCCCGGCCCAACCCAGAATATCAGATCGGCCTGTTGCAGTGCTTTGGCCTTGGAGGGCTTCAGGCTATAATCATGCGGGGAACCGGCACCTTCGACCAGAAGATGCGGCGTGCCAGCTCCTTTCATGATCGCGGCGACGATGGAATTGACCGGCTTGATCGAAGCAACCACATCAGGGGCTGCGACGGCCATGCCGGGCGCGAGCAGAAGCATGGGGATAAGGCTGAGCAGGGGCATTGTCTTCACAGGCAAGGCGGTCTCCAATTTATATATGCGAAAGCAAGGACAGTTCCTTGTATGGGATATGTAATGTTATTACATTGATTGCGTAACGCTATAACGTGTGTCATAGCCGGTTGCAACACTCAATCTGTGGAGTTTCGGTATCCGTGTTGAAGGTGCTGGGTGAAAAGCCATTGGTGACATTGCGCAATGCCGGCATCAGGCGCGGCGGGCGCTGGCTGGTGCGCGGTGTCGAGCTTTCGATCCGCAAAGGCGAGCTTGTCACTCTGATCGGCCCAAACGGATCGGGCAAATCGACTACAGCGAAAATGGCGCTTGGCGTGTTGAAGCCCGACGAGGGTGAGGTGGTGCGTGAGCGGGCGTTTACGGTTGGTTATGTGCCGCAAAAACTGAGCATCGACTGGACCATGCCGCTCACAGTTGACCGGCTGATGACCCTGACCGTCAAGCTTTCGAGGGCGGAAATCGAGGCTGCTTTGGATTCTGTTGGCATTTCCCATCTGCTGCGCGCCGAAGTTCAGCATTTGTCCGGTGGCGAGTTTCAGCGGGCGCTTCTGGCCCGCGCTCTGGCCCGCAAGCCGGACCTGCTGGTGCTGGATGAGCCGGTGCAGGGTGTGGATTTTGCCGGTGAAATCGCCCTTTACGAATTGATCGCCGATATCAGGCGCAAGACCGGTTGCGGCGTGCTGTTGATTTCACACGATCTGCATATGGTGATGGCCGAGACTGATATTGTCGTGTGCCTGAATGGCCATGTGTGCTGCCGTGGCACACCGGATGTCGTCAGCCAAAGCCCGGAATATCAGCGGCTGTTCGGGGCTGCTGCGGCGCGCACGCTTGCCGTCTACAATCATCGCCATGATCATACGCACCTGCCGGATGGCCGGGTCCAGCATCTGGACGGGTCGGTGACCGATCACTGCCATCCTGATGACGGCCATCACCATGGCCGGGGTGAAGAGGGCCATCATCACCATCATCACGATGATGCGCTTGAGATCGAAGAGAACCATCACGATCATCATCAACACGGCGAGGGGCCATCGGTGACTTCGGGAAGGGGTGACCGTCATGATGGATGATTTCTTCGTTCGGGCTCTGCTGGCAGGAGTCGGGCTGGCGCTCACGGTTGGGCCGCTTGGCTGCTTCGTGATCTGGCGGCGCATGGCTTATTTCGGCGATACGATGGCACATTCCTCGTTGCTCGGCGTGGCGCTGTCGCTGCTGTTTTCCGTCAATCTGACGCTCAGCGTGTTTCTGGTCGCGGCAATTGTCTCGCTGCTGCTGTTGCTGTTGCAGAACCGGCGCGGGCTTTCAGCCGATGCGCTGTTGGGTATTCTCAGTCACGCGACGCTAGCGATTGGCCTTGTCTTGGTGGCCTTCATGACCTGGGTGCGGGTCGATCTGATGGCTTATCTGTTCGGGGATATTCTGGCCGTGACGCCGCAGGATATCGCCACCGTCTGGATTGGCGGGCTTGGCGTCATCCTTTGCCTTTGCCTGTTGTGGCGACCCTTGCTGGCGGCCACCGTCAACGAGGATGTGGCCGAGGCGGAAGGCTTGAAACCAGCGCGAGCCAGACTGATCTTCATGCTGCTGATGGCCGTGGTGATTGCTATCGCCATGAAAGTCGTCGGTATTCTGTTGATTACGGCGTTGCTGATCATTCCGGCTGCAACCGCCCGGCGGTTTTCCATGACACCGGAAATCATGGCGGTTCTGGCGTCGGTCATCGGCGCGGTTGCCGTGGTTGGCGGCCTGTTCGGGTCACTGACCTATGATACGCCCTCTGGCCCCTCTATCGTGGTGGCCGCACTTGTCCTGTTTATTCTCAGCTTGCTGCCGATACGCCGTTTTTCAACGGCTGCCGTGAAGAAAGGATGATCGTCCGATGTCCACACCGCAATTGACCCGCAATCAGAGCCTGGTGTTTCAGGCGCTCGAAAAGGCAGATGGCCCGCTTTCGGCCTATACGATCCTTGACAAGCTGCGCGACAGCGGCTTTCGCGCCCCGCTACAGGTTTACCGGGCGCTGGAAAAGCTACTGGAATTCGGCCTTGTCCATCGGCTGGAAAGCCTCAATGCTTTCGTTGTCTGCTCCCACCTCCAGCATGATTGCTGCGACCATGGAACTGTGGCCTTCGCAATCTGTAGCAAATGCGGGCAGGTCAAGGAGTTTCACGATCACTCCATCGACCATCGACTGGGCGATTGGTCGAAGGGCCAGGGTTTCAAGGCCGAGAAAACCACAATCGAAATTCGCGGCATCTGCGCGGAGTGCCTCGTCTGAAATTACTGTTTCAGAGCGGTTTCAGTTCCCTAGCAAACCGTTGCCAATTGGCGATGTAGTTTTGCGCGGAGCGCTTCAGGCCTTCCACGGCCTTGTCATCGAGAGTGCGTATCGCGCGGGCCGGTGAGCCGACAATCAGGGAGTTATCGGGAAATTCCTTGCCCTCGGTAATCAGCGCATTGGCGCCGATAAGGCAGTTATTGCCGATCCTGGTGCCGTTCAGAACCGTAGCGCCCATGCCCACCAGCGTATTGTTGCCCAGAATGCAGCCGTGAATGATGGCATTGTGGCCGATCGTGCAGCCTTGGCCGATGGTTGCCGGAAAGCCCATATCGGTGTGAATGGTTACGTTTTCCTGCACATTGGAACCTGCGCCGATGGTGATTGGCTCATTATCGCCCCGCAGCACCGCACCGAACCAGATGCCGACATCCTCGCCGATGATTACATTGCCGATGACCTGCGCATTGGGCGCGATCCAGTAATGGTCGGCGGCAGGCAGGTGCGGTTTCAGATCCCCAAGGGCGTAAAGTGGCATGATGGCAGGTCCTTTTATCGATTTGCCATCGATCTTTCGGGATAAGCCTCAGAAAAGCAAGGGCTTTGAACCCGGTTGGGCCGGGCGCGTATGTCCGGCCCCTTTCACTGCGGATGTGTCAGCGGATATAAAGCACGAAGCTGCCATCGGATGCTTCGTCAGCGTAAATCACATTCTTGAGCTCGACATTCTGTGACAGCAATTGCCTGCGCAGAACCGGGTTTTCGCGAATGGCGGCCTGGACTTCGCGGGCTTGCGGGCTGGTTGGCGTCAAGGACCCGAGAAAGTCCTGAAATGTGTCATGCTTTTCGATCTCATCCGGCGTGCTAATCATGAAGCGGGGATGGTGATCTGTTGCCAGCGCCCTGTCAGCAGCAGACATGGCTGCATGGCTGATGCCAGTCATGGCGGCGGTTGCGAGAACGGCGGCAAGAGAAATTTTGGCAATGCGAGACTTGGGAATGCGAGAGTTTGCAATGCAAGACATGGGTTCACTCCTCCAGGAACAAAACCGGCGAGAAAAACTTGTTAGCCGGTGAAGGAGATCCTCGCGCTTAATCCGATCAAATCCAATTCACCAGCGAGTGAGATTGGATTAATTCTTGGTCATGTTCGCCGAGGCAGCGGACATGTGACCTGCTCAAACTTGCTCGTTCGGGGCCTATGGTTTTACCGCAGCCGTAGCTTTACCGGTACCCGACGGGAATGCGGGTGCAGATGCAGGTGAATACTTGCTTCCGGCTGAGAATAGCGCCAGGCACGCGCGCCGTGGCAGAGGAGCAGGTTCATCAGATCCCGCGTCTTGGCCCGCGGCTTGTTGATGCCATCGGCCAGCCTTATCGCCGCTTCATGCAGCGGGTTGAGGCCGGCGCGCGGGTTGAAGCGAAATGCCGGATCACTGCCAACTGCGTGTTCGGCTGCCTGGTCCACGACCTGGCCGGTGTTCAGGTGGTTTTCATTGCTTGCCATGATTACATCCTCGTACGCATTACATTTCGAGGTGAACTGACCGGACCTTGCGCAAACACCTGCGCAGGCCACGGTAAGACAGAGTGACTACTGCATTGCGGCCCAGCAGCTGACGCCTGCCTTTTTCAAGCGATTGCAGGCATTGATCGCAGATTTCTGATCATCGAAGCCGACGAACCGGGCACGATAGACCTGGGATGCTCCTTCGCCATAGGCCATGGCGAAAGGTCGCGCACCCTTGAGTGAAATACCGCTCTTGGCACGGGCGCTTTTCAGCAGGTCCATCGCCGCTTCCTGGCTACCCGAAACACCGATCTGGACGGTCCAGCCAGAAGGTGCCGCAGCTGGGGCCTGGGTGGAGAACGTGACTGTATGGTCGACATCGGCTGGCGGCTTGGGTCCAGATGACTTGGAATGGCGCGATGCACTTTTGCGGGTCTGCGGCATAGGAGCCGCTTCTGTTTCCAGGGCCTGGCTTGCCTCCGCTTGCTTCGCAAGAGCGGCAACCGCATCATTGGCGCCTCCGCCACCGGCATAAGCTGTTTCGCTCAGGCTTCCCGTGTCATAGCGTCCGCCGGGCACGGGTACGCCGGATTGAGGCAATTGCGGTGCAACGGCGGTTTCGCGGGCAACAGGTGCCATCGGCTCAGGTACGGTGCTTTGGCGGGCAATAAGCGGGCTTGCGCCACCACGACGGGATGCTTCCGGCAGATAGGTTGCCATCAGTTTGCGCATCTGGTTGTCGCGTGCGGCGCCGGAGGCACCACCCAACACCACGCCAACCACGGATTTGCCGTCGATCTGCAAGGAGGTGACGAGGTTGAAGCCGGAGGCATTGGTAAAGCCGGTCTTGATGCCGTCGACGCCGCGCACCGAACCGATGAGGCGATTGTGATTGCCGATCACCTGGCGGCCATAGGTAAAGCTGCGGGTGGAAAAGTAAGCGTAATATTGCGGAAAATGCTGTCTTAGCGCCATGCCCAGCCGCGCTTGGTCGCGGGCCGTGGTCATCTGGCCGGAGTTTGGCAGGCCATTCGCATTGCGATAGGTGGTGCGGGACATGCCAAGTGCGCGCGCCTTGGATGTCATCATCTGGGCAAACCGTGCCTCGGAGCCGCCGAGATATTCGCCGAACGCTGTTGCCGCGTCATTGGCGGAGCGGGTGACGAGGGCCTGTATGCCTTGCTCTACGGTAAAGCTGCCGCCGGGCCTCAGGCCAAGCTTGGATGGCGGTTCGGAGGCAGCATGGGCTGACACGGGAACAGAGGAGTTCAACCGGATCCGGCCTTTTTCCAGCGCTTCGAAAACCAGATACAGGGTCATCATCTTGGTGAGCGATGCGGGATAGCGCAGGCTGTCAGCGTCGGTGGCGCGCAAAACCTTGCCGTTATTCACATCCACGACGATGTCGGCATAGCGCGATGCAGCAGCGGCCTCAGAAGCCGGAGCCACCAACGTGGCGCAGACCAGAGCCACGGTGAGAGAGACACGCATGACAGGCCGAACAATCATGTTTCGACCAAGGAGGCTAGCAACTCGCATATTCACCACTGCACTCTTTCCTGAATTCCAGCCCTGATCACGCATAGGGTCGGGGCGACATGCCCGATCTGGTGCTATGCGTATAAATTCCTGCTTTGGCCGCCCCCCAGCGACATATTTCCTGACGCTAACACCACAGCGTTACCAAGTGGTTTATGATGAACAACAGGTTGCCGGTCGCGGCTGCATTTTTCTAAAATTTTGCCGATTTCCATTAAAAATCTGGACCAAGCTCTGATCTACTCACTCGACACCGTGAGGCGGGAGGCGACGAATGCTTCGACAGCGGTATCGATTTGCCGCCAGTCTGCCAATTTCTGGCGCGAAAACCGGTAAAGTACGCTGAGATCGTGACCGGCGTTGAGATCGCGCTGGCAGGTATCGACGGCTGGTCCGTCCTGTTGCAGCCCGGCTTGATCGGGTGAAAGGCAACGGATGGCGAAGTCCGGGCGACCCGGTCGTGGCGCAGTATAGAGAATTTCACCGTCATAGCCGCTGCCTGCCCGAAAGCGGTGGCCGGTCAGGCCAAAGGGGCCTGGCTGAGGCGCTCCTTCGAACAGTTGCTTGTAGATAGGCTCAATCCGGCCGGACATGTCGCGTGACATGGTGCTCTGTGAAATCTGAAGGAAGATCAACTCGTTCGATTGGCTGACATCATCGAACCGCAGCCGGTCTGCCTGGCTATAGCCGCGCATTTCCGGCCAAGTCAGGGCCAGATCCACGCGGGCGAGAGCGCCATCGTGGCGCTGGCGTTGGAACCTTATGGTGTTGTCTTCAATGCGCAGATGATCAAGGCCAATGGTGATCGCTCGCGGTGTCGTGCTCTCGCTGCGCCGATCACTTGTCAGCGCGCGGCCAATCCAGTCGCTGCCCAGAAACAGCGCCAGGGAAAAGACGATGAGAAGGCCGAGAACCGCAAAACAAATCGTCAGCACTCTGGTGGAGATCAGGGGCTTTTCCATGGTGATCGCGGGTGACTTGACGGCATGGTCCATGCTTCGGCTGGCCTTCTCTTGGCTGCGCAACCCTTCCACGGCATCATGGGTGAGGCACTGGCCGACAACCTGAAGAAACCGGAACCTGAGTCGCGCATAGAAGCATGGGCAGCGCATGGTTAATGGCGCGTTAAGGGCGCAGTTCTGTATGTCTGCAATATCCAAAAAAGTGAGCCGGTTCCGTGGCAGCGGAACCGGCTCTTGGCCTTGGTCGGACGGAGATGCGGGGACGACCGGGCCAATATCTGCCAGATGTCGTGGATGCGGTCGCGTCCTCGCTTTGGCGGTCAGTTTTTCGGAAGGGCGGCAACCGTTGCAGCACGACCATCCTGGATCTTCATCCATTGCCCCGGATTGTCGGAGGACTGGCGTTTCAGGAACGTATATTCCGTATCCGACCACAGCAGCACCTTGTTGCGCATGTTGTCGAGGATGAAATCACCCCGATCTGTGCGGACGGTCAGCACGGCATGGCCGTCGCCATTGGGTTGAAGTACCACGGTTATCAGCAGGTTGGATTCAGCTACACCTTTGGCAATCAACTGACGGCGCTTGAGCAGCGCGTAATCTTCGCAATCGCCCGCAATGGTTGGGTATTCCCACCATTCCTCGACACCGTAAAGCTCCATATCGGTTTCTGGCTTGATGGTGGTGTTGACGGTGTAGTTTACCTCAAGAATGTCCTGCCAGAGCGCGGGCGTCAGTTGTTGCGGACCTCTATCGCTGCCGGAGGGACGGCATTCGCTGGCATAGCGCTGGCAGAACTCGTAATGGCCGATCGGCTGGCTGGCTCTGCCATTGATTTTCATCGAAGGCTGGCCGGCAAAAGCCGCTTGTGCGCTGGCGAATGCCACGATAGCGGCGATGATGGCGAAACCTGTTGTCGTCTTCTTGTTCGTCATTGGGTGTCTCCCCGTTATGGGAGTACAATGACAGTGATACTTTGCTGTCTGGCAAAATTGGAAGGTAGGAATAAGTACAAAGTCGAGCAAAATAAGTATAAAATTAAAATAAAATTTTAGTCAATTTACTGCTGTTTTCTATGGGAATTGGCAGGGTGGGCTGGAATGAACGGTTATGTCAGCATCGCAAGCAAGATTTCTATCTATCTGAAAAATATAAAAAATTGACAGAAAAATGCGCCAGGAAGATTGTGGCGTGTTGTCCCGAAAGAACGCATCACTATCCCACGAGTTTAGGCGGACGTTGATGGCGATGGACCCCAAAAAGGGATTTATCGCCAAAAAACCGCAGGAAATACTCGAATTACTCCAAAAATGCATGGGTTTTGGTGAATGATGGATGAACGGGATTGGGATCTAGCATCAGGCCGAAAAATACACAGAGGTTTTCGCCTTGGCTGGATGAGCGAGATGACACGGGAGATTTGGAAGGTAACAGAGGGCCGAGGACGGAATCCTCTGCGCATGCTCGAAACTGCCAGGGCGAAGCGAATCCCGATTTCGCGAAAGACAGCCGATATAAAGCGGCAGTCTGGCTCAATATAAACCGGACGGGTCCTACAGAAACTCTGTCAGGGCCTCGCGGGATTGCAGGGTGGTGAACTCGATGGCAACGCCTTCAAGGAAGTGGCGCACGACGCGGCCACGCATGCTGCCCAGGCGTACCGCAGTGCCAAGCGGTGGGCGAATATCGATATCGATCGCCGCACCTGAAAGGGACAGGTCCATGATCCGGCAGTTGTATTTGCGACCGTCATCAAAGACGAGTTCGGTGCGCGGCTGCTTTGGTGTCAATCGGTCATGGCGGCGGTCTTCCGGCAGGCCCAGTTCGTGCTTGTTGGCAATCCATGTCAATTGAGCCGCAAGCTTTTCACGTTTGCGCTCCGTTGCCACGATGCTGATGACAAAGCCATCATCTGTGGTCTTGATCACGGTGCCTTCGATGCGGCCGATATGGTCGATATAGGCAATGATCCTTTCGCCCGGCATGGGGCGGGCCGCGCAGATCACCCGGACATCGCCCGGCGACATATCCACCGTCAGGCAGACATATTCATCCTCGCTCGGCACCATCAGCCGGCCTTCAAGACTCACGGAGACGCGCTGAAACGCCCGCTGAACCGGGGGCCGTGCTGAGCCGCTATTGGGAGCCTGATGATAGGAATGCATGCCACGATTCTTCAACGCTTTGAGTCGCCAGAAATATTAGGCGCTATGCGTTAACAGAGTGTTTTGCTCTTCACCGATCTGTCCACAGATCTTCAGGGACTCAAGCCAAAGATAGACCAGAGAAAAATGGACCCGGTCTTCCCGAAAAACAAATGAAAACAAAGAAAGCGATAACCTGCCAGGGTCAGGTTGAACCAGACAGGCTATCGGCTTTTGGGTATTATTCTTCGATGCGCAGGGAGATGGTTTTCTTGCCGTAAACCGGCTTGACCTTATGGCCTTCAACCTCGATAGCGCCAAACTTTCCAGCAATCCTGGCGGCGGTGATCAGCTTGATGGTCTGTCCGGCTTTCCATTGACCCTCAGGTTTGACCACCAGTTTTCCACCGTCAATAAACAGTGTCTTGCTGACGACAAGGCTTGGGGCTTTCGTGGATTTGCTGGATGTGATGTCCAATGTCGCATCGTTGCGCAGCGTCAGTGTGCCGGTCACGGTCAGAGGCGCGGAGGCAATGTCCACCGTGCCGCCAGCAAGATAAACGTCGCCCTTGCCCAAGGCGGTTGATGATTGCGCAACTAGGCGACCGTCCTCGATCACCGTGCCGCCGGTCCAACTGTTCTTGGCAGACAGTGTCAGCGTGCCGCTGCCCTGCTTGGTCAGCTTGCCTTTGCCGGAAATCGGGTTTTTCCAGGTGTCGTCGGCGTTAAAGCCGCCTTTGGTGGCGTCCATCACAAGGGTAACATCGCCGTCGAAGGCGCCGTACCCATCGGCAGCACGGAACAGGTCGAGGCGGCCCCAGCCTTCGGGATCACTGATGATTGGATAGCCGGACGCCAGTTCCGTGGTTTTCAAAACGACCCGGCGCTGGTCGGCGCTTAGATAGGGTAGGCGGGTTTCCAGCAGCACTTCGGCACCCTTGGGCACGCTGGGCGCCAAGGATGGATCGCCGATCTGCTTGTAGCCATAGGTCAGGCGTGGTTCGAAAAATTGCTTGTTCCACGCGTAATCGGCATAGGCATCCGTCGATTTCGGCAGGGCATGGGCCGCTGCCAGCAGCGCCTGGCCGTCTTTCGCACCGGTTTGCTTCATCAGCCAGGTCTGGCTCTGCTGATAGGCTTCGCTGCGCAGCGGCGTATAATCCGGGCGGTTGAGATTATAGGCGACGATGGCGGTGGCCAACACCCGCCCACCCAGCACGTCGAAGGTCTGGTGCATGCCAGCGCGAATGCGGTTTTCGCCGAGCATGGCGGCGCGGATCAGCATTTCCTGGTAACGCTGCGGCACCAGATAGGCCATCACCAGTGCATCGCGCCAGCCTTCGGCGGTATGGCCGGAGGGGAAGCCGCCGTCGGAGGCCGGTTTGTCGCTCTTGGCCAATTCCAGTTGCGGTACGATCCGCACCTTGTCGCTGGCGCGGTAGGGACGGGCATATTTGTAATAGCGCTTGGCAGGCTCGGTCGAGCCATCGGCGCTTCCCGCCTCGATCAGGTCGACAGCCTTGCCGAGATCGGTATTGTCCTTGGAGCCGACACCGCGATTATTGCCCTTGTCATCATATTTGACGCTGGTCGCGTCAGCGGGCATGCCGGTGATCGTCGTTGTCTGCCGCACGCCCTGACGCCAGGCGTCGGCGAGGGGGCCAAGGCCATCGGTAATGCTGACATTCTTGCCGCGCCGGTCGTCCAGATAGGCGGCCAGATCGCGTTCCGGCGTATGTTCGCCAGTGACCTTGATGGAATATGCAATATTCTGTTCATGCAATTGCGGGAGCTTCTTGACCCCATCGGTCGGGCTGCCGGGAATGCCGCTCCAGTCCGATTTGGCAATCGCCGGGCAACCATCCTTGGCCGCGGCCTCCTGATCGGCATCGACGAAGGGCGTGCGAGGCGTCCAAAGATCCAGGAAACCGGAGAGAACCCGCACACCGGCATTGGTTTGTGGTGTCGCATGGCAGGCGTCGCCGCGCTGGTTGGTTGCGCCGGTATCCACATAGGCCATGACGCCTGCCGGTGGAGGCGCGCTATCGGCATGGCCGACACCGGCTGGAACAGGGGGCAGGGTGAGGCCATCGGCGAAGGCTGGCGTCAGCGCTGTTGCAAGGGAAAGGACAGCCGCGAATGCGGCGATTGAAGAGAGTTTTTTCATGGATGGCCTTTCTCTTGGGGCTCTGGAAACCCTGCGATAACGAGAGCTTGCCGCTGATCTGCTGCGTTTTCCGGGCTTTCGCAGCGGCGGATGTTATTCGTCAGGTTGGTAGATTAATAGCTGTGAAATTCCCATGTCAATCTTGGGCGTAGTGGAATGAAACCGTCTTGCTGGCGATTGCTTAAGGTCTGTGTGCAACAGTTTTCTGACAGCGGCGATCTCCTGCATTTCCTTTTGCCGATCTCTCGCTATATGCTGATGCTCACGGATCACAAGGAATAGAGATGCATGGACGACAGGCCGAAGGGGCAATGGGACCGCGAGCCTGAAGATGGGGACGATCCGCTGGACGAGGGCCTCGGCCCGGAGACTGGTGGACGCGAACCGGTGTTCAATATGCCGGGCGGTATTCTTCTGGCGCTGCTGCTGCTGGTGATAATCTATGCCCTGACCGGCTGGATTCTGTCTGATGAAATCTCCAATTGGATCATGGTGGAATTCGGCTTCTCGCCGGTGCGCTATGTCTATGATTTTTCCAACCAGGATCTGGCATGGCTGTGGACACCGTTCACCTATTCGTTGCTGCATGGCAGTATCGAGCATCTCGGCTTCAACGGCCTATGGCTCGCTGCCTTCGGCACGCCGGTCTGGCGCCGCATAGGCGCAGTGCGTTTCTGGCTGTTCTGGCTGGCGACGTCAGCCGCTGGCGCTGTTGCGCATGTCTGCCTGAACTGGGGCGATGCAAGCCTGTTGATTGGCGCTTCCGGCGTCATTTCCGGCCTGATGGGAGCTGCCTGCCGGTTTGCCTTCGGCCCCGGACGCTCCGGACTGCGGCTGCGCGAACAGGATGCCTTTCCACCCCGGTTGAGCGTGTTGGCCAGCCTGTCTGAGCGCACCGTCCTTGTCTTCATTATCATGTTCCTGGCCGGCAACGTGATCATCGCATTCGGGATTCCGCTGGTTGGTGATCCGGGCGCGGCCATCGCGTGGGATGCGCATCTGGGTGGTTTCGCCCTAGGTTTTCTGGGGTTTGCGCTGTTTGACCGCCGCCCAATCGGGCAAAAAATGGCAGACGATTAAAAAAAGCTGTGTCGATGCATCCAATTGGTTGCGTTCTCTAGCAAATACAGGCAGCATTCCTGATCAGGGGGTGTCGATCCAGGAGGAGGAGAGGCACCCAATCCTGCATGCCCGGAGATTTGCCAGGAGGAGGCGCATATGTCTGTGACAGTAAGGAATATTCTCAGCGAAAAAGGTCGTGATGTCATTACGGTCGGTCCGACGGTCAGTTTGGCCGAGGCCGCCAAGGTCCTGCATCACAACAAGATCGGTGCGGTGGTGGTTGTCGGCATGGAAAGCCGGATCGTCGGGATTTTCACCGAGCGCGATCTGGCGTCAGCCATCGGCAAAGGTGGGGTTGAGGCTCTGTCCTTGCCGGTATCCAAAGCCATGACCGCCAACGTGTTTCGCTGTAGCGAAGAGACCACCGTCAACCAATTGATGGAAATGATGAGCAGCAAACGCTTCCGTCACGTACCGGTGGAAGACGGCGGCAAGCTGATTGGCATCGTCTCGATCGGTGACGTGGTCAAGCAACGCATCCGTGAGGTGGAACTGGAGGCCGAGCATATCAAGGCCTATATCGCCGGATAAGGCCGGTGTCGTGCCTGGTTTTGGGCGCGGACATTCCGCGATAAATCGCCAGTTCTCTGCGTGAATATTGGGTCTGCCTGGTTTGTCCGGGCAGGCTTTTTTATGTGAGGGGAGAGAATGCCACCACAGCTTTGGACCGAAAACCGGTTTCCATACTTCGGTCCGATGCTTTATCGCATCACAGCTTCCTGCATCCGGCGGATTTCAGCGATACGGGCGATGGTTTCTTCATAGCCGCGTGCAATGCATTCACCAGCGCGGTGGAATTCCGACAGGCCAATATCGTTGACACGCGGATGAAGCGCCAGATCGGGCGGATCGCCTGCCAACCGGGCGCGGGAAATCCGGTCCTGGATAATGTTGAAGGATTGCACCATCACGCCGGTCAGCCCCAGCCGATTCGGCTGTTTTACCGCGCCGGTATCCGGGCCGATCGGGCCGACCTTGTGCTTGACCACGGCGGAGCGACCATAAAGATCGTAGTGGAGGTTAACCGCCACCACCAGCGGCTGCTCATAGGAGCGGCAGACCGATACCGGCACGGGATTGACCAGCGCGCCGTCGACCAGCGTCCGGTTGTTGCAACGCACCGGCTCGAAAATACCAGGCAATGCGTAGGACGCGCGAAGCGCAGTGACCAGATTGCCGCCATCGATCCAGACTTCGTGGCCGCTCGTCAGTTCGGAGGCAACCGCGACAAAGGGCTGCGGCAGATCTTCGATGGTCAGGCCTTCCAGATGTTCCTGCATGCGTTTCGTCAGGCGCATGCCGCCCAACAGGCCGCCGCCGCCAATGGTCAGGTCGAGAAGGGCGGCGATGCGCCGCACGGTCAGGGATCTCGCAAATTGCTCAAGTTCGTCCAGCTTTCCCGCCAGATAGCAGCCGCCAACCAGCGCGCCGATAGACGTGCCAGCCACCATGCCGACTTCGATGCCAGCCTCATCCAGGGCACGCAAGACTCCGATATGCGACCAGCCACGGGCAGCGCCACCACCAAGGGCAAGCGCAATTTTAGGCTTGACGACCGGCGGCGGCAATTCGGCGACAGTGCTTCCCCCCGATGGGTTTCCTGGCTTTGCGGCTCGACCGGCCCCTTGACCTCTTAAATTCCAGTTCAGCATTTCCAGAACACCCTTTCGACCGAACAGTCCCCAACTGCATTGCCTGAAGCCGCCGTTGGCTAAGGCCAGAAACTATGCAGTGGTGCATCACGTCCGATGCACGGCGCTGCCATATACAGCAATACTTTGCACGTCTGCCGCGTAATTCCTCAAATCGAGCCCGATCCAAGGAGAGAATTATGCGGCAAATTCAAAGTGCTACAACATAGTGCGTTTGATATGGCGCATTATGCTGTGGCGACGTCGTAACGCCCACCCGCATTTTCATGTCCACCAACTCTGTTTTGAGAGCATGCAGCAGATTTACTCTGCCTTCAAATGCGGTATTTCCGGGGTAGTCTGCGCCGCCTTGTTTACCAAAGCGTTTCTGTAAAGACTTTTTGATGTTTAAAATAGCAAATGTCTATTTTTGGTCCTTGCCGGCGTAAACCTGCGCAGGATCGAAATGTCTGTGATCGTCGGTAATCACCATTTTCGCCTCGCCATCGGCAAGCTGAACGGAGCGGTAAAAACAGGATCTGCGGCCGGTATGACAGGTGGCATCATGACCGGCCACCTCGACCTTTAGCCATATGGCATCCTGATCACAATCGACGCGAATTTCCTTGACGCTCTGCATATTGCCGGAGCTTTCTCCCTTTTTCCAAAGGCTCTTGCGCGAGCGGCTGTAATAATGGGCAAGGCCGGTTTTGATGGTCAGTGCCAGGGCCTCGGCATTCATATGGGCAACCATCAGCAGTTCGCCATCGCGGTTATCGGTCACAACGGCGGTCAGCAGGCCATGCGCGTCGAATTTCGGCGTCAATACGCCAGCGCCTTCCAGAAGGGTCTTGTCCGTCGAAGGGGCTGCAAAGCTGATCATTCCGTCGATCCAATATAAAGGCAAAAAATAACGCACCGCAGCAATGCGGTACGTTATTATATTCCATCAAAACTACAAGGCCGCAAGCGCTGAGGCGATCAGCGGTTTTGCACCATGGTCATGAACCGTACCTGCTGAGCGACATCGGTCTTGAACTCACCGGTAAAGGTGGTGGTCAGTGTCGTGGATCCAGATTTCTGAATGCCGCGCATTGCCATGCACATATGCTCTGCATCGACCATGACGGCAACGCCGCGTGGCTGAAGATACTGAACGAGCGAATCGGCAATCTGCGCCGTCATGGTTTCCTGGGTTTGCAGGCGGCGGGCGAAAAGATCGACGACGCGGGCGATTTTCGACAGACCCAGCACCCGGCCATTCGGCAGATAGGCAACGTGTGCCTTGCCGATCACTGGCAGCATGTGATGCTCGCAATGAGAGAAAAACGGGATATCACGCACCAGAACGATGTCGTTATAGCCGCCAACCTCTTCGAATGTCGTGCCGAGGACGTCCTCGACATTGACATTATAGCCACCAAACAGTTCGCCATAGGCTTTGGCCACACGCTTTGGTGTGTCGAGCAAGCCTTCCCGGCTTGGATCGTCGCCAGCCCAGCGCAGCAATGTGCGCACAGCGTTTTCGGCTTCCTCGCGGCTGGGGCGGGACATTTCAGGCGACATTTTTTTCACTGTGGCATCCATGCCATTACTCTCCCGGTCACTCATACTGGCAGAAGCCCTTTTCGACGATCCAGGCTTTAATTGCGTAATTCGAGCCATAATGGCAAGTCCAATCCTCGTGGGCGTGTTTCAAACTTTTCGCCTTGATGTTTCTACACCGACATACGATGTGATATATAGAGAACTCGCACAGTCACGACATACGCCAAAACGCGACACAGTGTTGCGCAAAAATGGATAATCCAACAGGTCGGGTTTTGCGTATGGACAGGCTTTTGGAGCAAAGTTTGGCGATGGATGATATTTACAATAGCAAGATTCTTGAATTTGCCGGCAATATCATCCGCGTCGGCGCATTGAGCAATGCCGATGCCGTGGCTGAAAAGCACTCCCGCTTGTGTGGTTCACGTCTGAAAGCGTTTGTAACCGTCGACCGCGATAAAGTCACTGATTTTTCGCAGGAATTGCGCGCATGCGCACTTGGACAAGCCTCCGCATCGATCATGGCGCGCCATGTGGTGGGCGCCAGCTTTACGGAGATTCGCAAGGCCCGGGCCGATATGCTTGATATGTTGAAGGAAGGCGGCGAGGGGCCGCAAGGCCGGTTTGAGGACATGCGCTACCTGATGCCCGTCAAGGATTACAAGGCCCGTCACGCCTCGACTATGCTGATTCTGGAGGCGCTTTGCGACTGTCTCGACCAGGTCGAGGCCCGCCAATCGGCATTGGCTGGCTAGGATTATCTCGCCGATGTGCCAGCACTGCGAAAACCTCGACGACGATGAGGACAAAATGCCGCGCTACAGGGGCCGGAATTATCAGGGACCCTTTCGCAAGACACCGGACAGGCTGTTGGGCATGGGGCTGATCCGGCTTTACCAGCTGACGCTCTCCAGCGTGGTTGGCAGTCATTGCCGCCATTCCCCGACTTGTTCGGAATATGGCTATGAGGCCATCGCCCGCCATGGATTATGGAGTGGCGGCTGGCTCACCCTGTTTCGGGTCGGGCGCTGTGGCCCGGGTGGCACCTGGGGCGTGGACGATGTTCCGCACACCCTTGGTGGCCGCTTTCGTCCCTGGCAGATCTGGTCGCTTTGGCGGGTTGGACGCAAACGGCGGTTACGGCAGGTTTCATGACAGTACCGGAAGAATATCGTCAGGCATCTCGTGATTTCGAGGCCATTCTGGTTGAGGTGCGGGATCAAGCCATGCTGGGCACGACGCACCGGGCCTATACGACATTGGAGGCCGTACTCCTTGTCTTTCGCCGTCGTCTGACTGTGGCGCAAGGGCTGGCCTTTGCGGATCTACTGTCTGTTGGTGCAAGGGCGCTGTTCGTCAGCCATTGGGATTGTCATCAACCCGTTTTGCCCTTCAACTCGCCCCAGGAGATGATGGCGGAAGTCATGGCGCTTCGCCACAATCACAATCTCTCGACGCCTGATGCGATCAAGGACGTAGTCACGGTTTTGCGCCGTCACGTGGATGAAGCTGGCCTTAAGGCTTTTCTGCAAAGCGTTTCCCCTGAGGCGCTCAGGTTTTGGCGCTTCGATATCCATGCGGAATAAGCTTTACTGAAAAGACGAATTTCAGTATTCAGCCGCTTCAATCCCGGCCGTTTTGTGCCGGTACTTTTTACCACCCGCATTGGTTGGCGGGACTGGATAGGAGCCTTTAAAACATGTCTGACACCGTTTCCCTTACATTTCCCGATGGTTCCGTGCGCAGCTTTGCGGCTGGCGCGACCGGTCGTGATGTTGCCGAGTCGATTTCCAAGTCGCTGGCCAAGAAGGCCGTGGCCATTGCGCTCGATGGCGTTGTGCGCGACCTCGCCGACCCGGTCATTGACGGTAAGATCGAAATCGTCACCCGCACCGATTCACGGGCGCTGGAGTTGATCCGTCACGATACGGCCCATGTTCTCGCCGAAGCGGTGCAGGAATTGTGGCCCGATACGCAGGTGACGATCGGGCCGGTGATCGAAAACGGTTTCTATTACGATTTTGCCCGAAAAGAGCCTTTCACGCTGGATGATCTGCCGAAGATCGAAAAGAAGATGAAAGAAGTCATCCAGCGCAATCAGCCCTTCCGCAAGGAAGTCTGGTCGCGTGAAAAGGCGCGCGAAGTGTTTGCTGCCAAGGGTGAGTCCTACAAAGTCGAGCTGATCGATGCCATTCCTGAAGATCAGGACATCAAGATCTATTATCAGGGCGACTGGTTCGATCCTTGCCGTGGTCCGCATATGGCCTCCACCGGCCAGATCGGCACGGCCTTCAAGCTGATGAAGGTGGCCGGTGCCTATTGGCGCGGTGACAGCAACAATCCGATGCTGACGCGCATCTACGGGACGGCCTTTGCCGAGCAGGAACAGCTCGACAATTATCTGCATATCCTGGCCGAAGCCGAAAAGCGCGATCACCGCAAGCTAGGCCGCGAAATGGATCTGTTCCATTTCCAGGAAGAAGGCCCGGGCGTGGTGTTCTGGCATGGCAAGGGCTGGAAAATGTTCCAGTCGCTGACCGCCTATATGCGCCGCCGGTTGGCCAATACCTATCAGGAAGTCAACGCGCCGCAAGTGCTGGATAAATCGCTCTGGGAAACCTCCGGTCACTGGGGCTGGTATCAGGAAAACATGTTTGCGGTGAAATCCGCCCATGCCTTTACCAATCCGAACGACCCGGAGGCCGACCAGCGCGTGTTTGCGTTGAAGCCCATGAACTGCCCCGGTCATGTGCAGATTTTCAAGCATGGATTGAAGTCCTACCGTGAACTCCCGGTCCGTCTTGCGGAATTCGGTCTCGTGCATCGCTATGAAGCATCGGGCGCATTGCATGGGTTGATGCGTGTGCGTGGCTTCACGCAGGATGACGCGCATGTGTTCTGCACGGAAGAGCAGATGGCGGCGGAATGCCTGCGGATCAACGATCTGATCCTGTCGGTCTATGAGGATTTCGGCTTCAAGGAAGTGGTGGTCAAGCTCTCGACCCGCCCGGAAAAGCGCGTTGGCTCCGACGAGCTTTGGGATCGCGCCGAAAGCGTGATGACCGAAGTGTTGAAGGCCATCGAAGAGCAGTCCGGTGGGCGCATCAAGACCGGCATTTTGCCGGGCGAGGGCGCGTTCTATGGTCCGAAATTCGAATATACGCTGAAGGACGCGATTGGCCGCGAATGGCAATGCGGAACGACGCAGGTGGACTTCAATCTGCCGGAACGCTTCGGTGCCTTCTATATCGACCAGCATTCGGAAAAGACCCAGCCGGTGATGATCCATCGCGCCATTTGCGGCTCGATGGAGCGGTTTCTTGGCATTCTGATCGAGAATTTTGCCGGTCACATGCCGCTGTGGTTTGCGCCCTTGCAGGTGGTAGTGGCGACCATTACCTCCGAGGCTGACGACTATGGCCGCGACGTGGCTGAACAGCTGCGCGATGCCGGTCTCGAAGTGGAAACCGATTTCCGCAACGAGAAGATTAACTACAAGGTTCGTGAGCACTCGGTCGGCAAAGTGCCGGTCATCATCGTCTGCGGTAAGCGCGAGGCGGAAGAGCGCACGGTCAATATCCGCCGGCTCGGCAGCCAGGATCAGGTGTCGATGACGCTGGATGATGCCATCGCCAGCCTGGTCGATGAGGCGACGCCGCCGGATGTAAAGCGCAAGCGGGCAGCCAGGAAGCTGGCTTAAGGGTTTTCCAAAGCAAGGGGCGGGTGTTTCCGCCCCTTGGTAATCCCGTCAATGACTGGGCGTATATGGCAAAGATGAATGCTGGATATTGATTTTCAGATGGCCATCTGCAGTTTTGATAAAGCCCATTGTGTAATCGGCTTTGGTCACTGAGCCGTCCTTGGCGGTAAAGTAGTAATTGCCCATGGAGATTGCTGTTTTGCAGTCGTAGATGATGGCGTGGTTTTCAAACCGCACATTCGTATAGGGCGTCAGCGCAAATCCGTGGTCTTCCGCCAGCCTTCCGGTGACGAAATAAGATAGCGCGTCTTCCGGCGTATCGCGAAACTCAACCACGGAAGCCTTGGTCGGCTTGAACAGGACGGTTCCTTCCTGATAGCCATAGGTGTCGGCTATGAATTGTTGTGCCGTCGTTCTTGCGTCTTCAGCGGCGCCAATTTCGACCAATCCTTTGCCCCATCTCTCCTCTGCCTGTAGGACATCGGTTTCACTGATAGCGGCTGGGCAGTTTTCAGCCCGACTTGGACCTGATGCGATTAAAACCGATGCCACTACAAAAGTTAAAAATATAAATTTCTCTATCATATAATAATCCAATATTTGTACTGTGGAATTACATCAATAAGGATCTGGTATTTTGTTCTCGGATAATAGATGGGAAAAATGCCGAGCTTTGACTCTCAAAAAAACGCTTTTAGATAGTCTGATCATGAGTTTGTTGCTTGCCGATTTTCCGAGACAAAACCAACTGCTGGGTCAAGAATTTGATATTCAAACGTCAATCAATTGAAAAGAAAGAGAATTTTCTATAAGCCTTTCTTACGACAGCGTCACCGTCATTAATTCCACGCAGGACCATCACCTTGCTCAATGCCATCGCCCATGCCGAACTGCTTGCCGTCTTGACGGCTGTGACCGGGGACGAACCTCGGGTCATGACGGTGCGCGGTGGCGATGCCCTGCCGTCCGGTCCGTTCGAGCTTGGCCATCGCAGCCTGCAAGGTGGCTTGCGGGAATGGATCGAGGATCAGACCGGGCATCCGGTCGGCTATCTGGAACAGCTCTACACCTTTGCTGACCGTGATCGTGACACGGATATAGGCGGTGGGCGGACGATTTCGATCAGCTATCTGGGGCTGGTCCGCGAGCAGGCAGCACCTGGTGCCGGACGGCCCGGCTGGCATGGGTGGTACGAATATTTCCCCTGGGAAGACCGCCGCAGCGGCCCACCGGAGAGTTTGGCCCGCATTGTCGATGCTCTTCAGGCGTGGGCGGTGGCCGATACCAGTCGGCGTGAGCATCGCCAGCGCAGGCTCGATTTTTCGTTCGGGCTGAACGGCATGGATTGGAACGAGGATCTGGTCTTGCAGCGCTATGAGCTGATGTATGAGGCCGGTCTGGTGCAGGAGGCCGGTGCTGTGGAAGTCTCGGGCCGTGTGATGGTTGGCGATCATCGCCGCATTCTGGCGACCGGCATTGCGCGCCTGCGCGCCAAGATCAAATATCGCCCTGTCGTGTTCGAGTTGATGCCGGAAAGCTTTACGCTTTCCCAACTGCAACGCTGTGTCGAGGCGTTGGCTGGCCTCACGCTTCACAAGCCGAATTTCCGCCGTCAGATCGATCAGCAAGAGCTGATCGAGGAGACCGGCGACATGGCAAGCGAGACGGGTGGACGCCCGGCAAAACTTTTCCGCTATCGTCACGCTGTGTTGGAAGCCCGCGCCTTGTCCGGCTCGAAACTGCCGCTATCTAGGTCATAAACCACTGATATTAAAAGATTTAATGAGATTCAATCTTCCGTGTGGATGTGCATCAGGGGTAGTTTTGTCGTTTTCATAAAAACAATTGTCGCGCGATTGACATAAACTCCTATCGAGAATAACTCTTGGATTGAGGATATACTCAAAATGAGTAGAAAAGGGAAAGCCGATGAATACCGCCCCTTCACTGTCAACGCTCTATGACCGGGTCTCCCGGGTTATCCCGAGAGCCGAGTGGATGTCTTTCGAAGATGACATCGCAGCGATCCTGGAGCTGAAGAAGCGCCGCAATGCCGTTATCCTTGCTCACAACTATCAGACGCCGGAGATTTTCCATGGCGTTGCCGACATTGTTGGCGATAGTCTGGCCCTGGCTCGCAAGGCCATGGAGGTTGATGCGGATGTTATCGTGCTGGCGGGCGTGCATTTCATGGCCGAGACCGCCAAGCTTCTCAACCCGACAAAAACCGTGTTGATTCCGGATATGGCAGCGGGCTGTTCGCTGGCTGATTCGATCACGCCTGAGGATATTGCCCTGTTGCGTGCCGCCCATCCCGGCGTGCCTGTGATCACCTATGTCAATACATCTGCGGCGGTGAAGGCGGCCTCCGATATCTGCTGCACCTCCGGCAATGCCAAGGCGGTGGTCGAAAGCCTCGGCGTGCCGAAAGTGCTGATGATCCCGGACGAATATCTGGCTCGTAACGTGGCGCGCGAAACCAATGTCGAAATCATCGCCTGGCATGGCCATTGCGAAGTCCACGAACTGTTCACCGCAGGCGATATTGCCGAGTTGCGCGAGGCCAATCCCGGTGTCGTCGTGCTCGCCCATCCCGAATGTCCGCCGGATGTGGTTGCGGCGGCGGATTTCGCCGGATCGACGGCGGTGATGTCGGACTATGTCGCCAATCACAAACCGGCCCGTGTGGTGCTGCTGACGGAATGCTCGATGAGCGACAATGTCGCCGTCCATCATCCCGATGTGGATTTCGTGCGGCCCTGCAATCTCTGCCCGCATATGAAGCGGATCACGCTTGCCAATATCCGTCAGGCACTGGAGGAAAATCGACAGGAAGTGACCGTCGACCCCGCCATTGCCGATGCGGCGCGCCGGGCGGTGGAAAGGATGCTGGCGGTATGAGCACGCTGGATACTACAGAAGATCGGATCGTCGTGATCGGCAGCGGATTGGCCGGGCTGGTAACAGCGCTCTGCCTTGCGCCGCATCCTGTCACCATCGTCACCCGCGCCGCTCTGGGTGCGGAAACCTCCAGCGCCTGGGCGCAAGGCGGCATTGCCGCCAGCATGGGGGGTGATGACAGCGCGGCGCTGCATGCGGCGGATACGCTTGCGGCAGGCGATGGGCTTTGCGATCCTGATATCGTTGAGATGATCACATCGGCTGCCCCTGCGGCGATTGCTATGCTGGAACGGTTCGGCGTCCGCTTTGACCGGAATGCCGATGGGGAGTTGGCGCTTGGTTTGGAAGCCGCCCATGGCCGTCGTCGCATCGTCCATGCCGGGGGAGACGGGTCCGGCGCGGAAATCATGAAGAGTCTTGTGGCTGCGGTGTTGGCCACGCCATCGATTTCGGTGATGAGCGGACTTCAGGTGCGCCGCCTGCTTGTCGATGCAGGCGGGATCAACGGATTGCTCTGCGCCTCGGCCACTGGACCGGTGCAGATTGCCGCTTCTCGGGTGGTGCTGGCCACTGGCGGCCTTGGCGGTCTCTACGATGCCACGACCAATCCCTCCGGCAATTACGGGCAGGGCATCATGCTCGCCGCCCGTGCCGGTGCGGTTCTGTCGGATATGGAATTCGTGCAATTTCACCCGACAGCGCTGGATGTTCCCCTTTATCCGCAGCCGCTGGTCAGCGAAGCCGTGCGCGGCGAAGGCGCTGTGCTGGTCAATGAGCGCGGCGAACGGTTCATGGCCTCTACCCCTGGGGCCGAACTTGCACCTCGTGACGTGGTGGCGCGGGCGATCAGCGCAGAGCGGGCCAGGGGGGGCACGGTTGCCCTCGATGCCCGAAAGGCACTTGGCACCGATTTTCCCCACCGGTTTCCGGCCATCGACGCGCTTTGCCGGGCGGCTGGCATCGATCCGTCATCGCAACCAATACCGGTGCGCCCCGCCGCGCATTATCATATGGGCGGTGTGGAGACCGATTGTTTTGGTAGAACCTCTGTTGCCGGTCTCTGGGCGGCAGGCGAGGCGGCCTGCACCGGTCTGCATGGCGCGAACCGTCTGGCCAGCAATTCGCTGCTGGAAACGGCGGTGATGGGTATGCGGGTCGCAGAGGATGTCGCGGGCGTGGCACACCGTCATGCTGCACCTTCCGGTCCGCAAACCTTGCCGCCTGCCGATGATATCACACCGGTCCGGGCAATCGTCTCGGCCCGGCTTGGCGTCTTGCGCGATGAGCGCGGCTTGCAGGCGGCAATAGCGGATCTTCTGCCACTCGTTGAAGCAGGCGGTCCAGCCAGCGATCCGGCTGTGGTGGCGCTGCTGGTCGCCGTGTTTGCCCATGCGCGGTGCCATTGCGCGGGCGCTCATGCCAGGACCGATTTCCCCCAATCCTGTCCAGACCCTTTGCGCCAGCGGATGACGCTAGATGACGCCCTTTCCCTTGCAAACGACACCGTTTCCCCTGCCTTGCAGCCCTATGCCCGGAGCGCCTGACATGTTTTCTCATTCCCTGCCGCGCGTCATCGTTGAGCCGCTGGTGCGCAATGCCCTCTCGGAGGATCTGGGACTGGCCGGTGATATTACCTCCATGGCGGTCATCCCGGCGGACCACCGTTCGACGGTGCAGATCGCCAGCCGCCGGGACGGAGTGATTGCCGGGCTCGATGCCAGTGCCATCGCCTTCGAACTGGTCGATCCCGGTCTTGTCATGACCTGCCATGTCAGCGACGGTACGGCGGTCAAGGCGGGCGATATTCTGGCAACAATTTCCGGCTCCTCCCGCAGCCTTTTGACCGGCGAGCGGGTGGCCCTGAATTTCCTCGGTCATCTCTCCGGCATTGCCACGGTGACAAGCCAGATTGTCACTGCTGTTTCCGGCACCAAAGCGGCTGTCGCCTGTACCCGCAAAACCACGCCGGGCCTGCGGGCTCTGGAGAAATATGCGGTGCGGATGGGTGGCGGCATGAACCATCGCTTTGCGCTCTACGATGCGGTGCTGATCAAGGACAATCACATCGCCATTGCCGGCAGCGTCACCCAAGCCATCCGGCGGGCGCGGGAGGGCGTCGGGCATATGGTCAAGATCGAGGTGGAAGTCGATACGCTGGCGCAATTGTATGATGCGATGGAAATCGGCGTCGATGCCGTGCTACTTGATAATATGACGCCGGAGCAATTGGGCCAGGCAGTGGAAATCGTCGCAGGCCGGGCGATTACCGAGGCATCCGGCGGCATCACCCCGCAAACGGCAAGGGCGGTGGCGCAAAGCGGCGTCGATCTCTTGTCGGTCGGCTGGATCACCCATAGCGCGCCGGTGCTGGATATCGGCTTGGATTTTGTCGAGGCCGAGTGAGGACACTCAGTTGGTGTCGTATCCGGCCTGCTGCTGAACATTCTGCTGGCTGTCTTTCAGCAGCAATTCGACATCGGCGTTTACCCCGGCTTTGACCTGAAATTCCTTCTGGTAGATCCGGTCCTTGTTGCGGGCAATAGCAGTATAATTGCCCTCAGACAGAACCAGAACCGGATAGGCGCTGACGCTTTCCGCCACGGCATCGCCGGAGGAGGTCAGGATCGACCAGGCGGTATCGGCAATCGCTTCGCCACCCGGTTCCGAGACCAGCTTGAAATTCATCTGGGCTGCGCGGTGCTGGAGCGTCGCCTCGGTGATCTTTCCGGCTTCGACCTTGATATCGGCGCGCACCAGCGCATTGACTTCGCCATATTGCGAGACGACGTGATAGGTGCCGGAATTGAGGCTGACGAGTGTGTTGGGCTCGATATTGTCCATGATCAGGCCGCGATCATTGTCCTCGGGACCATCGCCTGCGTAGATTTTGAATTTCAGTTTGGTGGGCTTGATCCGGGTGTCTGGGCCGGAAACGGCATTCAAGACCATGCCGCCAGCATCCAGCACCATGACCTGCTTTTGCACTTCGCCGTCGGTAGGCACATCGAGCTTGCGGGTAACGCCCGCCCGACCAAAGGACACATTGACGAAATAATCCCCAGGCGCCAATTGCAGTTCCGCCGAGCCGCCCTGGCTGCTGGCGACCATTGGCAATTTGCCGTCGCTGCCGGCAATCGGGCTATACACCCGCCATTCCAGGCCTTGCTGCAAGGGCTGGCCGTCATTGTCGAGCTTTGCTTCAAACCGGATAAGCTTGGAATGGGACTGAGGGGCAGGGGCAATCGGCGTGGAAAACGCACTCAGCTTCGGCATTTTCACCGTGCTGTCCAATTGCTTGAACGATTTGAATGCATCCTCGGCCATGCCGGGTCCGGCGCTTGCCACCAGCAGCGAGGCCGCGAGGATCAGGGGAAGACGGCAGGAAAAAGATATCATATGAATGCCCGACCGATTCAACCGCGATGATTGGCGTGTTGATCGGCTGGTACTACAATCCGAGCGCCAAGGCAAATTCAAGGCTTGCAATTTCCTGAATTTTCTACTCCAGTTTTTTAGTATTCGGGCTCTGAATTCCGACGCTTTCGCAGGGCGGGCTTTCACGACCTCTGATCTGACTTTCTTCAAGGCTCCGCCGATCTTCAAGGAAAAGACGTTAACATGTACGAACATATCACCCTTCTCGATTATTTGGCCACCCGTCGTTCCGTTCCGGCTTTTCAGATGTGCGAGCCCGGTCCCTCCAGACTAGAACTTGAATCTATCCTAAAGCTTTCGGTGCGCGTGCCCGACCACGGCAAGATCGCCCCCTGGCGCTTCATCGTCTATCGCGGCGACAAGCGGGTTGAAATCGGCGAGGCGCTGCTGGCCATGGCATTGGAGAAAAAGCCGGAGCTGGATGAGGAGATGATCAAGGTCGAGCGCGCTCGCTTCACCCGCGCCCCTGTGGTGATCGGCGTGATCAGCACGGCGGGACCGCATCCCAAGGTGCCGGAATGGGAACAGGTCATGTCGGCGGGTGCGGTTTGCCTCAATCTGTTGATGGCGGCCAACGCCCATGGCTATGTAGCCAATTGGCTTTCCGAATGGTTTGCCTTCGATGAAAAGGCGTTTCCCTTGCTGGGCATCAAGCCGGGCGAGAAGGTAGCTGGCTTTATTCACATGGGGTCTACGACATTTCCGATTGTCGAGCGCCCGCGCCCGAGCATAGATGACGTGGTGAGCTGGATGGGAGACACGGATTGATGTTTTACGAAACCAAGACCAATGCCCATGGCATGGCGCACGACCCGTTCAAGGCCGTGGTCTCGCCACGTCCTATCGGCTGGATCGGATCGAAGGGCCGGGACGGATCGTTCAACCTGGCGCCCTATTCGTTTTTCAACGCCATTTCCGACAAGCCGAAAATGGTGATGTTTTCCTCCTCCGGGCGCAAGGACAGCCTTCGCAATGTGGAGGAAACCGGCTGCTTCACGGCCAACTTCGTCAGCAGCGACTTAGGCGAGGCCATGAACCGGTCTTCGGCACCGGCAGCTTATGGCACCAGCGAATTCGAGCTTGCCGGGCTGACCCCCGTCATGGCCCGGCTGGTGGACGCGCCTTATGTGGACGAAGCCTATGCCGTGCTGGAATGCAAGGTTACCGAAGTGATTTCGCCAAAGACGCTGTCGGGTGAACCCAGTGAGAATTTCGTGGTGTTCGGTGAAGTCGTCGGCATTCATCTGGCTGACAGTGCCATGCGCGATGGCCGGTTCGATGTAACGCTGGTGCAACCCCTGTCACGGCTGGGCTATCTGGACTATGCGGCCGTGACCGAAGTGTTCCAGATGGTACGACCGTCAAAGGCCTGATTTTCCCGGCAAGGCGGCGCGGATCGCTGCCACCGCCTTGCCACCATCGCCGATCAGCGCGCTAAAGCCGCGCTTGACCAGACCGGCTGCGGCGTCAGTATCTTCGGGGCTGCATGGGCGAACGAAGGCAGGCAGATTGGCGCTGGCGGCGGCCAGTTGCACGAGACTGCGGCAGGTTTCCAGCACCGGCTGTGCGTGGCGCGGTGTCTCGGCCTTGATATTGGTGACGACCGCTTTTTCATCCAGGCCAAGGCCGAGCAACCTTGCCGAACTGGCGGCGATATCGGATGCCTGAAAAAAGCCGGAAGGGTCGCCGCCGAGAAGGGCAATGAATGGTGTGCTGCCATCGGCAAGCCCGGCTCTCGCTTCCTCGACCCGCAAGAGCGCATCCAGCCGCTGGCTATCGGCGGCCGTTGCGATATCCGTCAGCATCAACCCATCCGGCTCCAGCGCCATCAGCCGGGCGAGAAGAGTGGCGAAGTCATCATGGTCCAGCCGGGCGGAAAGATGAAACAGCACGGGCAGGGTGGGTGAGGGGTTTTTTTGTCGCCAGCTGGCATATACTGCGGCTGGATCGGTGCTGCCAAAAACCAGTGCGTCCGGGGAGGCTGGCGACGACTCTTGTTTTGTCTCGATCAGCAATAGCGCCTGGCAAGGTTTCTCCTTGAAGAAAAGCAAACGCTGATCCTTCCGATCTTCATGGTTAATCGACATGGTGAACCAATCTTAAACTTTTCTCGCATACCATAATGGCAATGGGTCGGGTTTAGTTTTGATTGGGGTTGTCAGTGCTTGTAAAGGCTTTCTTTCGCTGGTCTGAAACCGCAAAGGCGTGCGACCGGGCGAAGGCCGCCAATGCGCTGGGCCGGGCCTATCTGCATTCCCCGATGACCGAAGACGACCGGCGCTCCACCTACGTCGCCATGACCTATCTTCTGGACGATCCCTCACCCAAAGTGCGGCTGGCGCTGGCCGAGGCGCTGGCCTGTTCGGCTGAGGCGCCGCGCGCCATCCTGATCTCCTTATGTGAAGACCAGCCGGAGATCGCCTCTCGGGTCATTCTCTGCTCGCCCGTGCTGCAAGACCGTGACCTGGTTGATCTGGCCGGTCGAGGCAGCGGCATGACGCGGGCCTTCATTGCCGCGCGTCCACAGCTTTCCTCTGCCGTTGCCGCCGCCCTTAGCGAGATTGGCGACCTGCCGGAATGTCTGGTTCTGCTCGATAATCCCACCGCCGCCATTTCACCTTTCAGCCTACTGCGACTGGCTGAGCGCCACGGCACCCATGACGCGGTGAGGGGTGTCTTGCTGGAGCGGCTGGACTTGCCGGGTCGGGCGAGGCACCTGCTGGTTTCACAAGCCAGTCAGGCGCTTGCGGCCTCCGGCCTACTGCGATTTTCCCTTGGGGAAAGCAAGCTCACTCGGCTGAACCGCGAAATCGGCGTCAGCGCAGCCGCAGTGATTGCCGGTGAAGTCAGCTTTGATGAAATTCCCGATCTGGTCGAGCAGATGCGCATCAATGGCCAATTGACGCCCGCCTTGCTGATCGAACTTCTGTGCCGAGGCAAGGTGGATTTCTTCGCCAGCGCCATCGAATCGCTGAGTGGTTTGCAGGAGCGCCGGGTGCGCTCGATTCTGGCAACGGGCCGCATGCATGCTGTGCGGGCGCTGCTTCTTTCAGCCGGTCTTGACCACACAATCGCACCGCTGTTCGTTGAAGCCGTGCTGCTTTGGCGTCATGCTGTGCAGACGGCGACCCATGGTGAGATCGGCAGTATTTGCCAGCCGCTTCTTGCCAAGGGCAGCAAGCTGGCGTCGAGCGAAGCAGCGCGGCAATTGTTGGATCTGGTGGAAACCATGCTTCACCAGGACGAGCGCCGACAGGCCCGCCAATATGCCGCACATCTTGTGGTCGATGCAGCCTGATCTCTTCTGGGATGTGGTCGTTCCGGTTTATTTGGTCAGTTTTTTCGCAGCCCAAGCATAGGTATCGGTGACCACATGCACCGGGGTGGTGAATACCATCTTGATATCCTCCTTGCCGGGCAGAACCTGTTTTACACTGTTGATGGCACGATCAGCCAGAGACCGCTTTTCAGCTTCAGGTACCGGATCGGTTGGTGTTGCTGGGACCGCTGTCACGGTTGTCTGTGGAGGTGTCACCGTCTGCTGCTGGCAAAAGGCAACGACGCTGGGGAAATTCACATTGGAATATTGGCCCAGCACATTTTCCGTATCGCGATTGCACAATTCCACCGAAACCCAGCGCTGCTCGGCGGTGGCGATATACTGGCATTGGCTGACGCTGTCATTGCATCCCAGAATGGTCATGATCACGAGTGAGGCTTGCATCGGCTCGTCCTTCCAGTCAGTAAAGTTATCAGTAACGCAACAAGATTGGCGCAACCAAGACCAATCGGCCCTCGAACAGAAAATTATAACGCATAATCTGTTTTGTCCGGTCGGAGGTCTCTCAGGATCGATAGATGTCCGTGAACAATCCTCTTTTGGCAATCACCATTGAGCCGCCCCGCCAGCCCGACGTGATCCGGTTGCTGGATCTCTCCGATGCTTATATGGCTGCTCTCTATCCAGCGGAAAGCAACCATCTTCTCGACGTGTCATCCCTGGAAAAGCCTGATGTCCATTTTTTCGTGGCGCGCCATGAAGGGCAGGTGGTGGGCTGTGCCGCAATTGTCGAGGCTGGCGATGGCACGGCGGAGATCAAGCGGATGTTTGTCGACCCGCAATCAAGAGGCCTGTCCCTCGGCAAAAAGCTAATGACGGCGCTGGAAGACCAGGCAAAAAAGCTTGGCCTTGAAGCATTGCGCCTTGAGACGGGCATCAGCCAGCCGGAAGCGATTGGTCTTTACCGAAAGGCCGGTTTTGAGGAAATCCCGCCATTCGGCTCATACCGTCCCGATCCGCTCAGCCTGTTCATGGAAAAACGCCTGGAAAATCCATCAGCTTGAATAGCCGAGCCCAAAATCTGTTTGGTTTCAGCCGTTCCTGTTGAAAGGTTAAATATCCAGATTTTCCGCGAAGGCTGCCCGGTCTTGAATAAACCGGAAGCGGGCTTCCGGTTTTGTGCCCATCAACGCGTCCACGGCATCACGGGTGCCTTCGAAATCGACGTCGTCGATCTCGACTTTCAGCAGCATCCGCTTGGCCGGGTCCATGGTGGTTTCCTTCAACTGGGCTGGCATCATTTCGCCGAGACCTTTGAAGCGACCGATTTCGACTTTCTTGCCTTTGAAGGTGGTTTCCATCAGTTCGGCACGGTGGGCGTCGTCGCGGGCATAGACCGTCTTTGCGCCCTGCCGGATCACGTAGAGCGGCGGCACGGCGAGATAGAGATGATTGCCCCGGATCAGTTCCGGCATTTCCTGATAGAAAAACGTGATCAGAAGTGAAGCGATATGGGCGCCGTCCACATCGGCATCGGTCATGATGACGATGCGCTCATAGCGCAGGTCTTCATCACGATATTTGGTGCGGGTGCCACAGCCAAGCGCCTGGATCAGGTCCGCGATCTGCTGGTTGGCCATCAGCTTTTCACGGCTGGCGCTCCCGACATTGAGGATCTTGCCGCGCAAGGGCAGAATGGCCTGGTTGGAGCGATTACGGGCCTGCTTGGCAGAGCCGCCAGCCGAATCTCCCTCAACGATGAACAGTTCCGCGCCCTCGGCGGTGTTCTGGGCGCAATCCGCCAGCTTGCCGGGCAGGCGCAGCTTGCGCACCGCGGTCTTTCGGTTGACTTCCTTTTCCTTGCGCCGCCGCAGCCGTTCCTCGGCCCGCTCGATCACCCAGTCCAACAGCTTGGCTGCTTCATTCGGATTGTCAGCCAGATAATGGTCGAACGGATCGCGCAGGGCGTTTTCGACCAGACGCTGCGCCTCGACCGTCGCCAGCTTGTCCTTGGTCTGACCGACAAATTCCGGTTCGCGGATGAAAACCGACAACATGCCGACCGCCGAAATCATCACGTCATCGGTGCTGATTTGCTGGGCACGCTTGTTCTGGGTCAGTTCGGCATAATTCTTCAAGCCTTTGGTCAGCGCAATGCGCAAACCGGCCTCATGCGTGCCGCCTTCTGGGGTCGGAATGGTGTTGCAATAGGAATGAACCTGCGGATCGCCGCCATACCAGGTGATCGCCCATTCCATCGCGCCATGGCCGCCGGTCTTTTCGGTCTTGCCGGCAAAAATTTCGCGGGTGACGGTAAATTCCTTGCCCAGGGTCGCGGCCAGATAATCCTTCAACCCGCCGGGGAAGTGAAACACTGCCTTATCCGGGATGTCGCCGCCGGTGGTCAGGATCGCCGGATCGCAGGACCAGCGGATTTCCACGCCGCCGAACAGATAGGCCTTGGAGCGGGCCATGCGGAAAATCCGGCCCGGATCGAATTTCGCGTGATCACCGAAGATCTGCGGATCGGGGTGAAAGCGCACCCGCGTACCACGCCGGTTATGGACATCGCCCAATTCTTCCAACCCGCCCAGCGGCACGCCGCGCGAAAACCGCTGGCGATAGAGCTTGCGATTGCGGGCCACTTCCACTTCCAGCAGATCAGACAGCGCATTGACGACGGATACGCCGACCCCGTGCAAGCCACCGGAAGTCTCATAGGCCTTGCCGTCGAATTTGCCGCCCGCATGCAGCTTGGTCATGATCACTTCAAGGGTGGATTTGCCCGGAACCTGCGGATGCAGCTCGACGGGAATGCCGCGACCATTGTCGGAAACCGTCAGAAAGCCTTCGGCATCCAGATGGACATCGATGAAATTGGCATGGCCTGCCACCGCCTCGTCCATCGAATTGTCGATCACCTCGGCAAACAGATGGTGCAGGGCCTTTTCGTCCGTGCCGCCGATATACATGCCGGGACGCATCCGCACCGGCTCCAGCCCTTCCAGAACACGGATGGAGGACGCGCCATAATCGTCGGGATTGCCAGTGGAGGCGGGCGTGGCTGAGCCGAAAGCCACTGCCTTGGCCGGGGTTTCCGGCTGGGCGGCAGTAACAGTCGTGGCACTAGCCGCCGCCACATCGGCAGCACCTTTCTGCGTCTTCGCCGCCTTGGGGGGCGTCGACGGCAGGGCAGCGAAAAGGTCGTTGTTATCGTCCATGATCTTGTCTGTCATTTGCTTGTGGTCTTCAGCGGAGCACCGTGAAGAATTCTGTCTCGCGATAGGGCATGTGCCCGTCAGTCTCTGGCCCGTGCAGCACAGTTTCCGGTTTGTTCCTGATTAGCGCATATTCTCGGCAACAATCAACCGATTGCGTTCAAGTACGCCCATTCCTTTATTGCCTGTTGCGGCAAGGACGCGGGAGAATTATGTCGCACTTGGTCAAACCATGTCCATTCAGCCTGTTTTCAAGGAAAACTTTTGCGTTTCTCGTGACGGCGTGGCAAGGCTGCGCCGTTAAGGAGACCTGATCCCGATGCGGATGTCCACAGTTCATTTGTTCGCCCCCGTGGTTCTGGCCGCTCTTTGCTCGGTCGCCAGCTCTTTGCCTGCAACGAGTGCGCCCGCCTTTAGCCTCAAACCGTTCAAGGACGAGCTGTTTTCCGGCCAGACCGTGCTGGAAAGCCGCGACAAGGGCGATTTCCAGACCATTGACTATCAGGAAATGCGCGACATCAATGGCCGCGACGAAATTCCTGAGCGCCGGGTCAAATCCGCCTACGTCTCGCTTGGTGTGCGTCACCAGCAAAAGGACGAGACGCTGGATCTCGGTGATGCCGGCAAGCTGGACGTAACGAGGACCGGACCTGCTGATGGTGCAGCCTTCACGGTGATCTTCATTCACGGCCGGGGCGGGGACCGCCGCCTTGGAGCCGATGACTACAAATTCGGCGGCAATTTCAACCGGCTGAAAAATCTCGCCAGCGACAATGGTGGAACCTATTACGCACCTTCCGTGCGATCCTTCGACCAATCGGGGGTAACGCAGGTCGCCGCTCTGATCGATTATGCCTCGGCCCATTCCGGTGGGCGTCCGGTGGTGGTGTCCTGCGCGTCCATGGGCAGTTTCATCTGTTGGGGCCTGACCCGTGACGAGCGAATCGTTGCCAAACTGTCCGGCATGGCCATTCTGGGCGGAGCCAGCGATCCGGATTTTACTGCCAGTGCGGCCTTCAAACGCAAGCTGCCGATGTGGTTTACCCATGGCAGCCGCGACAGCGTCTACGCCGCTGGCGACCAGATCGCGCTTTACGAACGCCTGCACCGCACCGGCTATCCAACCCGTTTCACGTTGTTTCTGACCGGTTCTCATGGGACGCCGGTGCGCATGACCGACTGGCGCGCCGTTCTCAACTGGCTGATCCGCTAGAAACTCCTGTTTTTGGGAGCGCCGGGTTTCAGTTCTCCCTGGCAAATTCCAGATCGAGCTGCGTTGACCCGCTCACGCAGACACGATTGCGCCCGCTGCGCTTTGCCTCGTAAAGGGCCGCGTCGGCGCGGTTCAGCAGGTCTTCCAATGAAGCTGTTGCCGTGGGGCCTTCCGCTACGCCCAGACTTGCTGTTGTCACCTGGCCCCTGCCTTTGCCCAAGTGCGGGATGTTCATGCACTCGATGGCCTGGCGGATGGCCTCTGCTATCGCACAGGCGGTGTCGACATCGGTATTTGGCAGCAAAACGAGCATTTCCTCGCCGCCGTAGCGAAAGGCGAAGCCTTTTTCACCGGCATTGTCGCGAATACACTGGCTGACGGTGCGCAGACATTCATCCCCTTCCAGATGGCCATGCACATCGTTGTAAAGCTTGAAATCATCGATATCGAGCATGATGGCGCAAACATGTTTTGCCGGCATTTTGCCTTTCCACATGTCGGTCGCAACCTGCACCAGCGAGCGACGGTTCAGCAGTCCGCTCAACTCGTCACGGGCGGCATTGTGTTCCAATTGCTGTTGCAGCAGGCCGGCGCGCAGCCTGTTGAGGAAATTCATTCGATCGGCATGTTCGAGAAAATAGGCACCGAGCGCCAGGAAAATTGCGATTGTGATGTAGAAACTGATCAGCCCGCTATAGGTGATGTCGTCGAACGAGCCGTTCAGCTTTGCGGTTTTCAGCAGTACGCCGCACATCAGCGTCAGGCCGATCACCACGATATGAAACCGTGGCCGCAGCGCAATGACGAAGAACAGGAAAGCCGCGACATTGCCGTTCTGATAAACAAACATGTACGGACTTTGGCTGTAGATTGCGACCGACATCGGCAGGAGAATGCTGAGTGTGCCTATTCCCAGCGACAGAAGTTCGTAATTAAGGGCCGTGCGCCAGCGTCTGACGGCAAGCACGCTTATAATTGCGAAAGGCGTGAAGATCCCGAAGCGTACGATCAGCAGTTTGTCGAACACATCGGCCATCATCGTCGCGTCACCGATGAAAACGGCGTCGTAGATAAGCGTGCCGACCACTGCCCAGAATGGTGTCAGCTTGACGCGATGGGCGACATATTCTTGAAGAAATTCCGATTCTAAGGCAGGGCTGAACCGCAACGCCGGGAAGCCGCGGGCAATTTGCCGGTCGATGGCTTCAAGGGATACGGTGGCCATTGCGGCTCTCCGGTTGGCTAAGGGGAAACAAGCTTTCCGCATACGCCGAAACGTGGCTTTGGAGAAGCGTCGGCGTTAAGAAATATCAAAACAATTTAAAAGTCTTGCGAAGAACGAATCTGTTAAACAGGCCGCCCAGGATTTGGTTCAAGAGTTTGGCAGCATCGGATTGAAACAGAGAGACTCGAATCTTTTCTTGTTTTCATTTGTCTTTTCGGAAAATCAGTCTCCCATTTTTCCTAGAAAAATCTCTGTTTTAATCCCTAAAATCACAGGGTTAAGTTGCCATCCTGCATGAATTAACGGCATGTTGCATTGCAACTTGCCTTTTTTGCCGCCACGTCCTTTTATAGGGTGTCTATAGCCTGTCGCGTTCAACTGGAATCAGTTGAACGATAACGGACATGCGGAAAATAAAACAAAGCGCGACATCGTTGAATTCAATGGAATACGCCGCGCTTTAATGTGGAAGATTATTGTTTATGATTTCCCTGGTGTCGGTTGAGGCGCGAAAAAGCGGTTTCCGGCGGATCAGGGTCATGGAATCAGGGTGGGTTGGATCGATATGACACCAGATGTACGTCCGCTTGTTGCGGGCAATTGGAAGATGAACGGAACCCGCGACGCGCTTGATCAGATCAAGGCGATGGCCGAAGGCGTGAAAGGACCGCTCAGCGAAAAAGTGGACAGTCTGATTTGCCCGCCGGCCACGCTGCTTTACGTGGCAACCGCGCTCTGCGACGACAGTCCGCTGCTTATTGGTGCGCAGGATTGCCATCAGAATGCGTCTGGTGCCCATACCGGTGACATTTCGGCGGAAATGGTCGCCGATTGCTTCGGAACTCATGTCATTGTCGGTCACTCCGAACGCCGTACCGATCACGCAGAAACCGATCATCTGGTGCGCGCCAAAGCGGTTGCGGCTCATGCGGCGGAACTGACGGCCATCATCTGCATTGGCGAGACCGCCGATCAGCGCAAAGCAGGGCAGACGCTGGATATTCTCAAGCGTCAGCTCGCCGGTTCCGTGCCGGACGAAGCGCTCGCCGAAGATACGGTCATTGCCTATGAGCCCGTCTGGGCGATCGGCACCGGCGTGACGCCAACTATCGCTGACGTGACCGAGGCCCATGCGTTCATGCGGGCCGAGTTGACGCGCCGGTTAGGTAATGAGGGGGCTAAAATGCGAATCCTCTACGGCGGTTCTGTCAAGCCCTCGAATGCCAGGGAACTGATGGGCGTTGCCAATGTGGATGGTGCGCTGATTGGTGGCGCTAGCTTGAAAGCCGCTGATTTCCTTGCCATATACGGTGTCTATTCGGATTTGACGGCCTGATCTTTGTTGAAAAGGGCTTTCTTTGCGGCGGCTCCTCGTGTAGAGAGCCGCCGAATGTTGTTTTGACTTGGCCCTACGTGGGCAGGATGGATCGTCCATGCAGACCGTACTGATCGTCATTCACCTCATAATCGTGATTTCGCTTGTCGGCGTCGTGCTGATCCAGCGGTCCGAAGGCGGCGGGCTTGGGATCGGCGGCGGCTCAGGCTTCATGTCGGCACGCGGCGCGGCCAATGCCCTGACCCGGACAACGGCTATCCTGGCGACGCTGTTTTTCATCACGTCGCTCGGACTTGGCATATTGTCGCGCTTCGAGGCAAAGCCGACCGATATTCTCAATCGTATTCCGGCTGGCCAGCAGGCACCTTCAGGCAATATTCTTGACCAGCTGCCTGGCGCACCGGCGACAGCTCCTGCCAATGGCGGCGCGCAGGCACCAGCCAATGGCGCTGCGACAACGCCCGCACCGGCCCAGCCCGGCGCTGTTCCGACCGGCAACTGATCGGTCTGGTTCGTCTTCGCTCCGGCGGACTTAAACAGTCCGCCGGTTTTTCTTTGTGTGTATTGTCGCCGGTGTAAAAATAACGCTGGCGGAATCAGAATCGAAACGGTATCCGGTGAAGCCCATGGCGCGATATGTATTCATCACAGGCGGCGTGGTTTCCTCTCTTGGTAAGGGAATAGCGGCTGCGGCACTCGGGGCTTTGTTACAGGCACGCGGTTACCGCGTGCGGCTGCGCAAACTGGACCCCTATCTCAACGTTGACCCGGGCACCATGAGCCCGACTCAGCACGGTGAAGTCTTCGTCACCGACGACGGCGCAGAGACGGATCTCGATCTCGGACATTACGAACGCTTCACAGGGCGCTCGGCCACCAAGACCGATAACATCACCACCGGACGGATCTACAAGAACATTATCGACAAGGAACGGCGCGGCGATTATCTCGGCGCAACGGTTCAGGTCATTCCGCATGTCACCAACGAGATCAAGGACTTCATCGTTGAGGGCAATAGCGACTATGATTTCGTGATCTGCGAAATTGGCGGCACGGTGGGCGACATCGAAGCCATGCCTTTCGTGGAAGCCATTCGCCAGCTGGGCAATGAGCTGCCACGCGGCAATGCGATCTATGTGCATTTGACGCTGATGCCTTACATTCCGGCGGCTGGCGAGTTGAAGACCAAGCCAACCCAGCATTCCGTCAAGGAATTGCAGGCTCTTGGCATTCATCCTGACATTCTGCTGGTGCGTGCGGATCGTGAGATTCCGGAACCGGAACGCCGCAAGCTGTCGCTGTTTTGCAATGTGCGTCCATCGGCGGTCATTCAGGCGCTGGATGTTGCCAATATCTATGACGTTCCCATGGCCTACCACAAGGAAGGGCTGGACAATGAGGTTCTGGCCGCCTTTGGTATCGAACCGGCTCCCAAGCCGCGTCTTGAGGCATGGGAAGAGGTTTCAAACCGCATCCGCACTCCGGAAGGCGAGGTTACCATTGCCATCGTTGGCAAATATACCGGCCTGAAGGATGCTTACAAGTCGCTGATCGAAGCGCTTCACCATGGCGGCATTGCCAACCGCGTGAAGGTAAAACTCGAGTGGATCGAATCCGAGGTCTTCGAGAAGGAAGATCCGGCTCCTTACCTCGAAAAAGTGCATGGCATTCTGGTACCCGGCGGCTTTGGCGAGCGCGGGTCTGAAGGCAAGATTCTGGCTGCGCAATTTGCCCGTGAGCGCAAGGTTCCTTACTTCGGTATCTGCTTTGGTATGCAGATGGCCGTGGTGGAAGCGGCCCGCCATCTGGCAGGTATCGAGCAGGCCTCATCGACTGAATTTGGTCAGACATCGGAGCCGGTCGTCGGCCTGATGACCGAATGGATGAAGGGCAATGAGCTTGAGAAGCGTTCTGCTGCTGGTAATCTTGGCGGTACCATGCGTCTTGGAGCCTATAAGGCAGCCCTGAAAAAAGATTCGCGGATTGCCGACATTTATGGCTCTACCGAGATTTCCGAGCGTCACCGCCATCGCTATGAAGTGAATGTGGATTACAAGCAACGGCTTGAAGACTGCGGTCTGGTGTTTGCAGGCATGTCGCCTGATGGGCTGCTGCCGGAGACGGTGGAATATCCCGATCACCCATGGTTCGTCGGCGTGCAGTATCACCCGGAACTCAAGTCCCGACCGCTGGACCCTCATCCATTGTTCAAGAGCTTCGTGGAAGCGGCTCTGGAGCAAAGCCGGCTCGTTTGAGGCCGGCAAATATCAGGACAATACAGACAAAACCCGCCCGCAAGGCGGGTTTTGCTTTTGGACGGCGGAAAAGATAAAATCGGCTCGGAACACTGTCTTTGCTCCATCGCAAAACCCTATTCTACATTCAAACATTGACAGCAAAATGCGTATCGAATTTCCGCGATGAGTGCGAAAGCTGATCTGGATGCTCAAACGTTTACTTTTCCAAGCTTCACTGACTCTGTTCATGGCACTCTCCCTGGAAAGTGCGCATGCTCAGTCCTGGCAGACTATTGATCCGGCGTTGGCTGGATGGAATGTCGACAGGCTGAAAGCTGCTCAGGATTATTCCACTCGGTTGAAACCGACAGCCGTTATGGTGGTTCAGGATGGAAAGGTCATTGCGCGTTGGGGTGACGTTTCACGCAAAGTGAACGTGGCGTCGATCCGGAAGAGCTTATTGGGTGCGCTTTACGGAATTGCGATATCCGAGGGCCGCATAAACCTTGAGAACACGCTTGAGAATCTGAAGATTGATGACAAGCCTCCGGCCCTTACCGCTGCAGAAAAACAAGCGACTATCCGTGACTTGCTTATGGCAAGGTCAGGGGTTTACCATCCTGCAGCCTCCGAAACCGACGAGATGCGGAGCAAACGGCCAGAACGTGGAAGCCATGCACCGGGCTCGTTCTGGTGGTACAACAACTGGGATTTCAATGCCCTCGGCACGATCTATCGCCAGCAGACAGGCGAGGATATTTTCCAGAGCTTTGCACAGCGCATAGCTGCGCCGATCGGCATGGAGGATTTCTCGACGCGTGACGGCCATTATGTAACCGTTGCGCAATCGGAGCATCCTGCTTTCCCGGTCAATCTCAGCGCCAGGGATGCCGCTCGATTTGGTCAGCTTTATCTGGATGCCGGTCGATGGAGCAGCAAGCAGGTCATTCCCGGATCATGGGTCAAGGATTCAACAAGGCCTTACTCCCAAACCGATCGGGGAAGCATGGGCTATGGCTATCTCTGGTGGACATTGAACCCTGCCGTATTCGGGGACGGAGCGGCGCTGGCATCCGGCTATGGGGGGCAAGCTATAGCAATTGTCCCTCAAAAACGTTTGGTCGTTGTCCAGGTTGTCGACGCTTCACAAAATCCCAAAGGCATTCGAACAAGCCATTTCGTGGCCATGCTACAAATCCTCGCGACGGCTGCTCCTTAGGGCATTGAACCAGGATCTGGAAAATGAGCAATGGACCTTCCTTTCTTGGCTTTCCCATGCGGCTTTCCGAGGGATGTAAACCCGCAATAGTGATTGTCGGCGCTGGTCACGGCAGCACCTATCCCGGACAGGATAGCGGCGGTCACGGCTTGGCTCCGGAGGCTATCCGCATTGCCAGCCAGGAAGATGCGGGATTGATCGACCATTGGGATTTCGATCTCGGTGGTCCGCTTTTCGATAACAAAGCGGCTTGCTGCATTGATGTCGGTAATATCTCGACGATCATGCACGATAATTTTGGTAATCGAACCAGAATCGAGGCGAAAACACGGGAGATCTTGGCGTCTTCGGCTGTTCCGGTAGTATTGGGTGGCGATGATTCCATCCCCATTCCCTTTATCTCTGGCTTTTCGCAGCACGGTCCTGTCTGGGTGCTGCAAATCGATGCCCATATTGATTGGCGCGACGACATAGATGGCGAACGGTATGGCTATTCGAGCCCGATGCGCCGGATCAGTGAAATGCCGCATGTTGCTGGCATCGTGCAGGTCGGCATGCGCGGCGTCGGTAGCGCAGCTATTACCGAAATTGAGGCGGCGCAGCAGTATGGCAGTCGCATAATAACCTCTCGCACAGTTCACGCTCAGGGTATCGAATCTGTGCTCCAGCACATCCCGGAGGGCGCACAAACCATCATCACTCTCGACTGCGACGGTCTCGATCCCTCGGTCATGCCGGGTGTGAGGGCTCGGACGCCTGGCGGTCTTACATATACCCAGGTCATCGACGTAATCGGGGGGATCGGCAAGCGGGGAAGAATTGCCGGGTTCGATGTCGTCGAACTCTATCCTCCCGCTGACATTGATAACCTCTCCGCTTTGACCGCCGCACGTCTTGTCGTCAATGTCATTGGCGCCATCGTTCGCCAGGGATGAAATTGGCGCCTGCCGCTAAAAATTGAACTTTAAAAACACAAAACCCCGGAGTTGCGCTCCGGGGTTTTGTTCATCTTCAGATATTCAATCGCTGTCAGCTAAACCGGCCTGCCGCATGAGCGAGCATGGTATAAACCTTGCCAGTATCGGATGTCAGATAGGACTGGGTGATCGACTTGTCGCGGTCGGTGCGGGCCACGTCGGACAACAGCTTTTCGAAATCGGCGATATAACGGTCGACAGCGGTGCGGAATTCCGGCTCGCGGTCGTATTTACGCTTGATCTCATCGAAAGTCTGCTGGCCCTTCAGCGTGTAGAGGCGACGGGTGAAGACGTCGCGCTCGCCGCGCTGGTAACGGCGCCACAGGTCGACCGAGGCATCGTGATCGATGGCCCGGGCAATATCAACCGAAAGCGAATTCAGCGATTCGACCATGTGGCGTGGGTTGCGGCTGTCATTGCTGCGTGGTGCCTCCCCAGCTGGGCGAGCGGCGCGGGCAGGCGAGGTGATCGTCTGTTCCTCACGCGAAGCGCCGCGCAACAGGTCGCTGATCCAGCCACCGGAGCCTTCGCCAGCAGCGGATGATGGCTGTTCATTTTGCAGGCTGCCACGCAGGCCAAGCGGATTGGCGGCAGGGCGTGGAGCTTGCTGGACTGGTGCCGCCGAAATTGCCGGGCGGGCAGGCGCGGAGACCGGAGCCGGTGCGGGCTGTGAAACCGGTGCATGGGCCTGAACCGTCGGTGCTGGGCGAGCCGGTTGCGGCTGAACAGCAGCAGGGGCCGGGGCAGCAGCGCGAGGCGCTGGCGTGGAAATTTCCAGCTGCTGGGCGCTGCGGCCCACCAGTTGTGAAATATCCTGCAAGGCCTTGATCTGCTCGGCAACGGCACGACGCATGGCGCCGGCGCTTTCCTTGGCTTCTTCCGGCAGGTCGAACGCGCCGCGCTTCAGTTCGGTACGGGTCAGGTCAAGTTCCTGCCGGATTTCCTGGGCCGAACGACGGATCTCGTCGGTGGCACCGGAGAAGCGGCCAAGCGCATCCTCGACAGCCGACCGCACGGCTTCGCGCATTTGGTTGGCCGTGCCATCCGATTTCTGACCAGCCTCTGCCAGGATACGGTCGACATCGGCGAGCGATGATGACAGGCCACCGCGCAGGCGGTTTGCCAGCTCGCTGGAGCGCTTTTCCGCATCACCCAAGGTGCGTTCGATGGCGCGGGTGGCATCTTCACCAGCCGAGAGCAGTGAATCGCGCATGGAGCCAGCGGCGGACTTGGCTTTCTGTTCGGTCTCTCCAAGGATCTGGCCAATATCCGCAAAGGAGGTTTCAATCCCCTGACGCAGGTTTCCGGCCACCTGGCTCGAGCGCTGCTCAGCCTGACTGAAGGCGCCATCGACCATTCCGGCCAGCGACTTCATGGTATTCTCGATCTCTTCCGACCGCTTGACGATGCCGATGGAAAGATCGCGCAGGGCCTGCTGACGCTCTTCCAATGTACCGGCAAGGTTGGACTGCGCCGCGCCGAGCAATTCGGATGCCTGGCCAAGCACTTTCGCATGATCGCCGAACCGACCGACAATGCCCGTCACCTGAGACAGAGCCTGGTTGGAGACATTGGACAGCCGTTCCAGATTGCTTTCCAGCAACCGGCCAGACGTCGCCAAGACATCGGCGGCCTTGTGGGTGGTCGCGGCCAGCCGGTCAGTCGTTGCGCCAAACTGACGGTCGGCATTGGCCATGGACTGGGCGGCCTGTTCGACGACGGCATGCAGCGTCTGGTTGGTTTCGCTGATGCGGTCGATCATTTCGCCAGCGCTGGATGTCAGGCTGTTTTCCGCAGCATTCATCTGGCGAGCGGCTTCGGCGGCACGGGCTGCCAGAGCATCGGCCAGCTTGGCATTTTCCTGGCGCAGGCTGTGGGCGCTCTGGTCGGCGGCCTGGGCGATCCGTTCGACGGCATCGCGGCCAACCTGGGCATATTGCTCGACGGTCGGCTTGGCTTTTTCCTCGATCAGGCGCGCCAATTCCGACGTGCGGCCTGACAGCATTGAATTCAGCTCGCGGGTGCGCTCATCCAGCGTGGTGCGGATGGCATTGCCACGGGCATCCAGCGCCTTGTCGACGCTGTCGAGGGCGTCGGTCATGTCGCCGGTCGTTGCCGACAGCGCGGCGCGGATCGCCGTAGCGCGTTCTTCCAGGGCCTTTTCGGCATCGGTCAACGTGCCAGCGATGGCGCCTGCCTTGGCGGTAATGGTGGCTTCGGCTGCCGAAACCTTGCTGACGATGGCATCACCAGCGTCCGAGAAGCTTTGGGCGATCTGCGCGCCCTGGCCAGCGAGCCGGTTCTGAGTGTCGGAGATCCGGCGTGTGAGATCTTCCGCCTGTTCGCGCACCGAACGGGTGAATTCCTCGTTGCGGGCATTCATGGTCTCCGAGAATTCCTGGCCGGTCCGGCCCAGCAATTCGGCGGATTTCTGCGCCTCACTGTCGATCTCACGAGTGGCGCCGATAACGGCTTCGCGCAAGGAAGAGGCGAGACCTGCGGCCTTGCCCTCAATGGTGTTGTTCACGTTCTGCAAGCCGATATTCAGGGCGCGGTCCATGGTGGAGAGGCGCTCATCGATAACAGACGTGCGGCTGTCGAAAGTATCCGAGACGCGCTGCGTGGCATCGCCGAGTGTCTGCTCGATCCGCTGGGTTGCATCCGTGGTGACGCGCTCCAGGTCGGAAACCTTTTCGGAGAGTTTGGCGGCAACATTGTCACCGGCATTGCTGACCTTGAGGTCGACGCCTTCGAGGCTGCCCTGAATACGCTGTTCGAGACTGCCAAGGCTGGTCTCGATCCTTGCGCCTGTCTCGGACAACCGGTTGGCGACGCCGTCCAGCGAGCCTTCGACCCGTGTGGAGAATTCTTCTGCCGTGCGGCTGATTTCACGCGCAGCCTGACCGAATTCTCCGGCAATGGCGCCAGCCGAACCGCGCAGCCTGTCCTGAAGATCACGGCTTGAAGCGTCGATGGTGGAGCGCAGATTGTCCTGCTGTTCTTCCAGTGACATTTCCAGCATGCCAGCGCTGGCGGCGATCGACGCGCCGATGGCCATGCCCTGTTCGTTGAGGGTTTCTTCCAATCCGCTCCGCGCATTCTGCAGGGCACTGGTGATAGCATTGCCGCGCTCGTCCAGCGTCTGGCGCAGTCGATTGTGATTGTCTTCAAAAGTGGTTTCCAGCCGTGAAACACTGCCGGTAATGTCACTCTCGATCCTTGAGACGCCAGACCCCAATACCTGTTCAACCCGGTCGGTCGAGCGGCCAAAGACCTGTTCTACGCGGTCGGTGGATTGGCCAAGGGTTTCGGTCAAGCGGCTGGAATGGGCTTCCAGTGACTGTTCAAGGCGGCCCTGGTTTTCTTCGTAGGCGGCACGGATATCATCAGCCTTGTTGCCGAAGGCGAGCGCCATGCGCAGATCGGCTTCCGTAGCGGTATCCATGACCTGGTTGATACGGCTGTCGAGCATTTCGGCCAGACGACCGTGATTTGCTTCATAGGCTTCACGAATTTGGTCAGCCTTGGCGCCAAGTGCTTGCTGGACACGGCTATCGGCAAAGCCGACGGTTTCGATCAGCTGGCCAAGCTTGGCGTCAATGGTTCCAGCCAGTCTCGCTTCGCTATCTTCATAGACAGAGCGGATCGAATCAACCTTGCTGCCCAGTGCAAACTCGATGCGCATATCGGCTTCGGCAGCCACATCGCTGAGTTGCTCGACCTTGCTATCCAGGGTCTGCGTAAGGCGGGCTTGGCCCTCCTCATAGACGGCGCGGAGCTGGTCAGCCTTGGAGCCGAAGGCTTGCTCGATACGGCTGTCGGCAGTGCCGAGTGTCTCGGTCAGAGCGCCGAGCTTGGCATCGATTGTGCCGGAAAGGCGTGTTTCGCTCTCCTCGTAGACGGCGCGGATCGTGTCCATGCGATTGCCGAGCGCCAGTTCAATGCGCATGTCGGCATCGGAGGCAGCGTCGCTGATCTGTTCGATCTTGCTGTCGAGCGTGCGGGCAAGGCGAGCCTCGCTTTGCTCATAGGCCGAGAGAACCTGATCGGCCTTGGTGCCGAATGCCTGTTCGATGCGGACGTCTGCATTGCCGAGCGTCTCGGTCAGCGCGCCAAGCTTGGCGTCGATTGTGCCGGAAAGCCGTGTTTCGCTCTCCTCGTAAACGGCACGGATCGTGTCCATACGGTTGCCGAGCGCCAGTTCGATGCGCATGTCGGCGTCGGAGGCAGCGTCGCTGATCTGTTCGATCTTGCTGTCGAGCGTGCGGGCGAGACGGGCTTCACTTTGTTCATAGGCCGAGAGAACCTGATCGGCCTTGGTACCGAACGCCTGCTCGATGCGTACGTCTGCATTGCCGAGCGTCTCGGTCAAGGCGCCAAGCTTGGCATCGATGGTGGTGGCCAAACGGCTTTCGCTGTCTTCGTAGACGGCGCGGATCGTGTCCATGCGGTTGCCGAGCGCAAGCTCGATGCGCATGTCTGCTTCGCTCGCCGCATCGGTGATCTGGTCGACCTTGCCGTCGAGCGTCCGGGTAAGGCGCGCTTCGCTTTCTTCATAGGCCGCACGGATCGCATCGGCCTTGTTGCCGAAAGCAGCCTCGACACGGCTATCGACGGCGAGGGCCGTCTGTTCAAGCTGCTCGACCTTGGCATCGAGAACCGATGTCAACCGCTCATGGTTCGTCTCATAGGCGGCGCGAATCGCATCGGCCTTGTCGCTAAGAGCGGCCTCAATGCGGGCGTCGGCACCGTCGGCAGCCTCTATGATCGTCTGTGCCTTGCGGTCCAGCGTGTCGGCCAGACGGCTTTCGGAGGAGGTGACAGCTTCGACAATCCCGGAAGAGGCATTTTGCAGCAGGTCGGAAATGCGATCATGGCTGCCGGTGAGCTGGTTGATCACCGCTTCCGAACGGCTGCCCAGCGTTTCGTCAAAACGGGTCTGGCTGGTGTTGAGGGCTTCGGTCAAGGCTGTGCCACGCTCGGCCATGATCTGGTCGATACGGCTCTGGGCGTTGGAAATTGTTTCGTCCAGTTCACGACGGCGGCGCTCAAGGGCGTCCGCCAATTCCCGCGAATGGCTGGAAAGGGCTTCGTTCAACGCTTCCTGGTTGCCGCCAAGGGTTGCGGCCAGCGCGAAGGATTGATCGGTCATGGTATTGCCGAGACGGTCGATTGACGTCGTCAGCATCCCGTCAATGGCTTCCGAGCCGCCCGCCATGGTTTCATTGATGCGCAGCAGGCTTTCGTTCAGCTTGCTGTCCAGCGTGCCGGCACGCTGGTCGAAAGCGGTGGCGAATTCGGTCATCCGGTCATCGAACGTGGCGTTGATCTGACCAATGGTTGCCTGCATCCGGTCTTCAAACAGGCCGGAGCGGATGTCGATATCGACAAGCGCGTCTTCGGCATTGGTTTGCAGACTCTGGCGGAAGGTAACAGACTTTTCTTCAAGTGAGGCGTTGAGGCGAGACAGCGCAGTATCCAGGCTACCGCTGATCGTCGCTTCGCCCTGGGTGAAGCTCTGGGCGATTTCTCGGGTACGGGCGACCAGCGTTTCGTTCAACTGGCGGGCGCGGTCATTTAACGCAGCATTGAGCTTTTCGGTATTGGCATCCAGCGTCGAGGCGCGGGTCTCGAACTGGCGCAGAATTTCTTCGCCATGGGTAGACATGGAGCCGGTGAGAGCCTGCAAACGGGTGTCGAATTCGCTCGACAGCGAGAAGCCTGCGGCGCCCAGCGTCTGGACCATTTCGTCGGTCTTGGCGGTCAGCAGTGATCCAAGCGTCGTGGCGGCGGTGTTGGATTTCTCCATGATCGTTGCCGCGCGCATATCGATCATCGAGGCAAAAGCCTCGCCCGAAGTCGCCAGTCGAATACCGATTTCTTCTGTCGCCAGCGACAGATCTTCCTTCAACTGGTCATGGGCACCAACGATGGAGGAGCGGATGCGGTCGGCATGGTTGACGATGGCATCGCGTTCCGCCGACAATTCCTGCACCAGGCTGCGGACCCGAAGCTCGTTATCGGTATAGCTGCGCTCCAGCGCGGTCACCTCTGAATGAACCAGGGTTTCTAGTTCGGTGGCGCGGGCGATGGTGCGCTCGATGCCCTCGTTCATCGCCGAGACTTCACGGCGCACAGCCTGGCCGACCGACATGATGCGCTCGGAGGCGACGGTTTCCGGCTCGGACAGGCGCAAGGCAACTTCCGCCATGGAGCGGGCGGCATTGCGCATGTCCTGCGCCCGCGACATCATGATAGCAAAGGAAAAGAATACGAAGATCGGCAGGATAGTGCCGACGAGAATGGCGATAATGCCCGGATTGGCAAAAATGGCGGCCGCGCCGCCGCTCCAGATCTGCGAGCCATAGAGCAATTGCGACAGAGCAAGGCCACCAGCGCCCCAGAGTAGCGAAACGATAGTGGCATTGCGTAGCGCGCCGCCCATCGATCCGCCATCAAGCGATTTCAAGACAGCGGATGAACTGCGGCGGGAGGCATCGTTGGCAGGCGCAAGGGAAGGGGATCTCGGCGCGGGATCGGTGGGTGTCGCGGAAGCGGGTTTTGGGGCCTTGGCGGCTTTTGCCTGGGCGGCGGCCCGCATCCGTTCTTTTTCATGGGCTGTCGTATCCGCTTGCGGCGCGGAGGTCCGTGGTGCAGGCTTGGTCTGTCTCGGTGTGTCGGACACTGTTGCCTCCGCCGCTACAGGCGCGGGGCCACGCACTGGCGTATCGTCTTCTTCCTCGAAGTCGATCCTCAGGGCTGCCTCGAGGGCCTGGAAAGCGCTATCGTCAATCGACTCGCTTGTCTTTTTGGTCGCCATAGGTACGCCTCGCTTACGCCTACTCAGGCCGCATTGCCCGACCGGATTGCTTATAAGGCCCGGCAAACGCGGCTAACACCTTAATCATCCAGTCCCCGCACCCATTTGGCCGGTTTTCCCGGCCATCCGGACTGAATTTCGGCAGATCTCCACGGATTTGCGCATAATGCCCTGGGCTGCAATGGTCATCCATAGCACTACAGGGACTAGCAGCAAAGCCTTGAGGTAATCTGCCTTTCTACCCGTTCCGTAGTGACACATTCCCGATACTGTTACAATTAACGGCACGGCTTATCCCAAAGAGATATCAGGCTTATTAACACAATTTAAAGGATCTCAGGTCGGGAAAACACATAATCTGACGGCCTTTAACGGAAATTAACCATAAGTAGAAATATCCGGAGACGTCTGGCCCGAATTTAACCCCAATCCCACGATTGACAACCATCCTGAATATGAGAACCGTATCATAACAAAAAGGATCTAAAGGGTCATGGCTGCCGTCAACATCGCTTTCGAAGCTCCAGAAGTACAATCCGGACTGAGCCCGTCCAAGGCAAGGCCGATCGATCTGGTCCATCTTGCCACGCAAACCATGGGCGACAAGGCCTTGGAAATCGAGGTTTTGCAGATGTTTGCAAAGCAGGCGCGCAGCTGTCTGCAGGGTCTCGCCAATGCGTCCGCTGATCCGGTTGCCATCGCCCATCGCCTGAAGGGTGCAGCCAGCGCCGTCGGTGCGTTCAAGGTCGCAGACGCTGCTGCCGAAGTCGAAGGCAAGGGCCCTGATGCAGCCCGGATTGCGGCGATTACCGCAACTGTCGTTGAAGCCGAGCACTTCATTCTGAAGCTTTGCCGTATCTGAACGGTCGTGACGTATCCGCGCCAGTCGAGGCTTTCAGGTTGCTATGCACCGGTTGACTGGTATGCGGATTTGTCAGAAGACTGCGCGCCTGACGGCTGCGCCGGCCGCTGATATCAGCGGCCTTGTTCATCCGGCCAGATTATCGTCTTTGTCTTCATCACCGCGATGTGCTGACCGTTGCGCGCGGTGTGCTCTTCAAGCCCCGGATAGATCCCATGACCCAGTTGACCATTGTTGCCTTTGATGGCACCCGCTTTGACCTTGATGCCGCCGATGGCTCGACCGTGATGGAAAATGCCGTGCGCAATTCTGTTCCCGGTATTGATGCCGAATGCGGCGGCGCCTGCGCCTGCGCCACCTGTCATGTCTATGTCGATGAGGCCTGGGTGGAGAAGACCGGCGGTCCGGCGCCAATGGAAGAGGACATGCTGGATTTCGCAACTGATGTGCGGCCCAATTCCAGACTTTCCTGTCAAATCAAGATCGCCCCGGCGCTGGCCGGTCTTGTTGTGCATGTGCCGGAGCGCCAAGGGTAATCCACGCAGCCGTTTTTCTGCTGTGAAAAGCGCACACATCTCGCAGGACTGTATCGAAGACGCTGGCTCTATCAGTCGTGATGGGCTTGCTTCTTCGTGTAGCGATATTTCAGCAGCCTCATGATCCGGTCGTTGAAATTAACCGCTTCGATCCGGTCGAACCGCAACTGGTCGGCGTCATGTTCCTGCGTTACCTGATCCGTCAACACTGAGACCTCTTCCTGAAGCTCTTCGCAGGAGGCAGCGCTGGGCATAGCTTTTAACTTTTGATCGAGGTCGCGGGCGTGCTGCACGGCGATTTCGGCATGGCGGGATTCGTGGCGATTGATATCGGCCGATAATGTATCCCAGATCAATCCCAGTTGCGGATTGGCCGAGCCGCGGTTTTTCCAGCGCGGCACAATCACCTTGATCGACACCGTCACCTTGATATTGCCAATGGCACAGCGGCCCTGATGACGCACATAGTCCATGGTGCCGCCAAAACGGATGCGGGTCGCGCCCGGGTGCCGGGTTCCGGTGCTGACCGTGTGCGGGCCTTTGCGCTCCAGTTCGTGGTCGAGATCAGTGGCTGTCCGCCCGCCAATCGGGAAATAGACGGTCGATTTGCGAACAATGGTTTCTGCCTGCGCCATGCCTGTCGTGCCGATAACTGAGAGAACCATGCAGGAGACAATCACGCGGGAGACGAGCGCGGCACAAACCAGAGTGCCTTTTCTTTTGGCCATTGAACGTATCCACGACATTGAACTTGGTCCCGGTTTGGGGCATACAGCGCCGACATCGACCTGATGTGCCAGCCATTCTGAACAACCCTTGTTTTTCAAGGTGATCTTCACTGCGAATTTCAGCCGTTTCAAGGAAAGGCCGCATAAATCCCCAAACCCGATCGGATTTAAGGAAATATGCAGCTGGCATAAAGTGTTACGGCCAGTCTTGTTGCCTTGTATATGGCGCACTGCGCCGTATCGGCAACGGTCTTTTCTGCAAGGCGTGGGGAAACAGCGTGAAGATCTCAACTCAGCAATGGCATCTGGCGCATGGCCGCAGCCTGACGCTCGGGTCTCAGGCCCGCCTGATGGCGATCGTCAATGTCACGCCGGATTCGTTTTCGGATGGCGGCGCCCATTCCAGCCCTGATGAGACCCTGCGCTTTGCGCTGCAATGTCTCGAGGATGGCGCTGATATCCTCGATATCGGTGGCGAATCGACGCGGCCGGGGGCCGATTCCGTCTCAGCGGCCCAGGAACAGGACCGCATTCTGCCGGTCATCGAAGCATTGGCGCGCGACACCGATGCGCTGATCTCGGTGGATACTTATCGGGCTGAGACGGCGCGGCTGGCGCTGGCCGCTGGTGCCCATATCGTCAACGATGTGCATGGCTTGCAGCGCGAACCGGAGATTGCCGATGTGGCTGCCGCGGCCAGGGCAGGACTCTGCATCATGCATACCGGTCGGGGCCGCGACGTGCTGGCCGATCCGATTGCCGATCAGCGGCTGTTTTTCGAAAGCTCGCTTGCTATCGCCCGTAATGCAGCTGTAGCAGCAGAAACGATTGTGCTCGATCCCGGATTCGGCTTTGCCAAGGAAACCGTGGAGGCAAATATCGGTCTGATGGCGCGCTGTCATGAATTGCTCGATCTGGGCTATCCGTTGTTGGTGGGGACATCGCGCAAGCGCTTCCTTGGCACGTTGACCGGGCGCGACGCGGCGGGGCGCGATGCGGCAACGGCGGCAAGCTCGGTTCTGCTAAGGCTACAGGGGGCTGCCATATTCAGAGTACATGATGTAAGGACAAATCGCGATGCCTTGGCAGTGGCGGATGCAATGCTAACCATGGCCCCCGATGACGGGCCCGCCGCGCAGGCGCGGCTGCGGGAAGGACGGATCGATGGCTGATACCTATACAATTACCCTGAAGAATTGCGGGTTTTTCGCCCGGCACGGCCTACATGAGCAGGAGAAATTTCTGGGCCAGCGGTTTTTCATCGATGCCGAACTGGAGCTGCGGTTTTCCTCGGCTCTGGAAACCGATGAACTGGCCGGAACGGTGGATTATGGCGTAGCCTTCAACCTCATCGAAGAAATCGTCACCGGCAAGCGGCGCTATCTGATCGAGGCTTTGGCGCTGGATATCGCCAAATCGCTCTGTGAGAGGTTCGAACAGATTCTGCGTGCGAAAATCACTGTGCGCAAGCCGAGCGCGCCGATTACCGGCATGCTCGATTATGTCGAGGTTTCCGTTGACCATCATCGATAAGCGCGCCCCGGTGATCGCAGCGCTCGGGCTGGGTGGCAATATCGGCGATCCCGCGCACGCCATGGCAGCGGCACTGAAAGCCCTGGATGAGCGCCCGGATTGCACGGTGCTGGCCGTCTCGCGGCTTTACCGCACGCCGCCCTGGGGAAAGCTGGATCAGGCGGATTTTTTCAATAGTTGTGCGCTGGTGCGCACCACATTGCCGCCATCCGCGCTGCTTTCGGTCTGTCTGGAGCTTGAGCGGGTGATGAAACGCGAGCGTCGGGAGCGTTGGGGGCCGCGCACGCTCGATATCGATATTCTGCTCTATGGTAACCAAAATATCGAGGAGGATCACCTGTCGATCCCGCATCCGCGCATGGTGCAGCGGGCTTTCGTCCTTCAGCCGCTCTGCGATATCGGCAGCGACCTTGTGGTAGAGGGCAGATCGGTGGCCGACTGGCTAGGGCAGGCGGATGCCCATGATATCGTCGTCGCCGATACCGATCCACTCTGGTGGAAGAGGGGCTGATACCTAGAGTCTGTAAGGTTCATACTGAACCAGGCGAACTCCAGATTCTTTTGTTTTCGTTTGTCTTTTCGGAAAAACTGGGTTCCACTTTTCCCTGACAAACTCTGGAGGCGTTGAAGATCGCGCTTGGTATTCCTTCATAGGAAAAGGCCGACAAAGCTCCGAATTTGTCGACCTCTTTAGTAGAACCTACTAACTTATGGAAAAGCCGCTTCTACTGCATAATTCCTTAAATGGGAGGAGGAAATAATGCAGTAGATTTAACGTGTTACAGCGTCCTTTGTGCGTTTTGACGCATGACGCTGTAGCGGTTCAAACCTCCACCTTCGGTGCAGGCCTTGAATTTATGGCCGCTGCGGCTTGCAGGGAGCCTTGGAACCCACGCCGCAGGTTGTCATCGGGTCCACCGATTTGCCGCGATGCTGTTTTGCCGCTTTTTGAGGAGGCAGCTTGTTTTGATGCGCGCGCTCGTGGTTGGCAGCTTTCTTCTGTACTGGTTTGCCAGGCTTCGATTGGCAATCGCTCATGCCGCCCTTAACGCAACGATCGCTGTTCGGTGCCTGGGCAAAGCCCTGGTTAGCAGAGAGGATCAGGGCAGAGGCAAGGGCAAGGCTGGTGAGAAAACGGGTCAATGGATCTTCCTATTCTGTCGCTTACACATAAGACGCCGGTAGGCGGATAGTCGATGATACGAAGTGCTTACTATAACATAATTGGTAGGTATAACAGCTTATTTTTAAATCTCGAACCGAAGGGATAATTTCGAATTCAGTGAAAATCAGTTCGAGAACAACCAAAAGTCGCATCTTTTGGCGGTAAAATTGGCTGCATACAGCATGGTTCCTGCCGCCCGAGCAAGCGGGGCGGCAGGGTCGTTAAGCTGTGCAGTTTCTTACTCGGCAGCCTCCGCATACTCGCTCATCGGCGGGCAGGTGCAGACCAGATTGCGGTCGCCGTAGACATTGTCCACGCGGTTGACGGAGGACCAGTATTTGTCCACGCGGAACGCGCCCGGTGGGTAGCAGGCCTGATCGCGGCTGTAGGGACGATCCCATTCGCCAACCAGATCTTCCACCGTATGCGGTGCGTTTTTCAGCGGGTTGTTGGTCTTGTCCATCCGGCCATCTTCAATGGCGCGGGCTTCTTCGCGGATGGCCAGCATGGCGGTGCAGAAGCGGTCCAGTTCGGCTTTGGTTTCCGATTCTGTTGGCTCGATCATCAGCGTGCCAGCCACCGGCCAGCTCATGGTGGGGGCGTGGAAGCCGCAATCGATCAGGCGCTTGGCAACGTCGTCCACGGTTACACCAGCGCTGTCGGCCAGCGGGCGGGTGTCGATGATGCACTCGTGCGCCACCCGGCCAGAAGCCGAGGTGTAGAGCACATCATAGGCCCCGGTGAGGCGGGCGGCGATGTAGTTGGCGTTGAGGATGGCAACCTTGGTGGCCTGCGTTAAGCCTTCGCCACCCATCATCAGGCAGTAGGACCAGCTGATGGGAAGGATGGACGGTGAGCCGTAAGGAGCTGCTGACACAGCGCCCGAGCGACCATCGGTTTCCACATGACCGGGCAGGTAAGGGGTCAGATGGGCTTTGACGCCAATCGGACCCATGCCGGGACCGCCACCGCCGTGCGGAATGCAGAAGGTCTTGTGCAGGTTAAGGTGGGAAACGTCCGAGCCAATATCACCGGGGCGGGAAATGCCGACCATAGCGTTCATATTGGCACCGTCGAGATAGACCTGCCCGCCATGGGCATGGGTGATCTCGCAGATTTCCCGCACGGTTTCTTCAAACACGCCATGGGTGGAGGGGTAGGTGATCATGCAGCAAGACAGGTTTGCAGAATGCTGTTCTGCCTTGGCGCGGAAATCAGCCAGATCCACATCGCCATTGTCCAGCGCCTTGACGGGAACCACCAACATGCCCGCCATCTGGGCAGATGCCGGGTTGGTGCCATGGGCCGATGTTGGAATGAGGCAGACGGTGCGGTGCGTATCGCCCTTGGCGAGGTGATAGTTGCGGATGGACAGAAGACCCGCATATTCACCTTGCGCGCCAGAGTTTGGCTGCATCGAAATCGCATCATAGCCGGTGACGGCGCAGAGCTTTTCCGAGAGATCGTCAATCATTTCCTTATAGCCCAAGGCCTGATCGGCTGGGGCGAAGGGGTGGATGTCGGAAAATTCCGGCCAGGTGATTGGCAGCATTTCGGCTGTGGCGTTCAGCTTCATGGTGCAGGAGCCAAGCGGAATCATCGCCCGGTCCAGCGCCAGATCGCGGTCTGACAGGCGGCGGATGTAGCGTGTCATTTCGCTTTCCGCGCGGTTCATGTGGAAGATCGGATGGGTCAGGTATTGGCTGGTGCGCAGCAGGCTGGTGGGCAGGCGATAATCCGGGGTGAAATCACCCACCGCGAAATTGCCGCCAAAGGCACGCCAAACGGCTTCCAGCGTGGCAGGGCGGGTGCGCTCATCCAGCGAGATGCCGATTTTTGTGGTGCCGACTTTGCGCAAGTTTACGCCCTCGGCCACAGCTGCGCGCAGGATCAGACCCTGCATATGGCCCACTTCCAGCGTGATGGTGTCGAAAAAGGTTTCTGGCTCAATGGTAAAGCCAAGCTTTTCCAAGCCCTTGGCCAGCAGCACGGTTTTCTGATGCACCTGCTGGGCAATGGCCTTCAAGCCCTGTGGACCATGGAACACCGCATACATCGAGGCCATTACCGCCAGCAGCACTTGGGCAGTGCAGATGTTGGATGTGGCCTTTTCGCGACGGATATGCTGCTCGCGCGTCTGGAGCGACAGGCGATAGGCGCGGTTGCCGCGCGAATCCACCGATACGCCGACGAGACGGCCCGGCATGGAGCGCTTGATGGCATCCTTTACTGCCATATAGGCCGCGTGCGGACCACCATAGCCCACCGGAACGCCAAAGCGCTGGCTGGAGCCAATGGCAATATCTGCACCCATTTCACCGGGGGATTTCAGCAGGAGCAGCGCCAGCGGATCAGCCGCCACGGCGGCAATGGCTTGGGCATTGTGCAGGGCGTTGATCAGCGGGGTAAAATCGCTGACATGGCCGTGGGTGCCGGGATATTGAAACAGCGCACCAAACACTTCGCCGGGGTTGAGATCGGTGAAGGGATTTCCAACCACGACCCCCCAGCCCAAAGGCTCGGCGCGGGTCTGGATCACGGCAATGGTCTGCGGATGGCAATTGGCATCAACAAAGAAGGCCTTGGCCTTGGATTTTGCCACGCGCTCCGCCATGGCCATGGCTTCGGCAGCAGCGGTTGCCTCATCCAGCAACGAGGCGTTGGCCACGTCCAGACCTGTCAGATCGCAGATCATGGTCTGGAAGTTGAGCAGCGCTTCCAAGCGCCCTTGGGAGATTTCTGGCTGGTAAGGCGTATAGGCCGTATACCACGCCGGGTTTTCCAGAATGTTGCGCTGGATGACGGGCGGCGTGATGGTGCCGTAATAGCCCTGACCGATCAGTGAGGTCAAAGCCTTGTTCTTGTTGGCGGTTTCGCGCAGCTTGTCCAGCGCTTCGCGCTCGCTCATGGCCTTGCCCCACACCAGCGGCGCGGATTGGCGAATAGAGGCGGGAACGGTTGCAGCAATCAACCCGTCGAGGCTGTCATAGCCAACGACCTTCAGCATCTCATCCATTTCAGCCGGAGAGGGGCCGATGTGGCGGCGATTGGCAAAATCGTAGGGCTGGTAATCGGTAAACTGGAATTCTGTGGGCGTGGTCATGCGATCAGCTCGTTGTAAGCGGCTTCGTTCAGGAGGGTTTCGGCATCAGCGGGGTTGGCAAGCTTGAGCTTGAAAAACCAGCCAGCACCACGTGGATCGGAATTGACCAGCGATGGATCATCGACAATCGCCTGATTGATCTCGGTCACTTCGCCATCCAGCGGACAATAAACGTCGGACGCAGCCTTGACGCTTTCAACCGTTGCGGCCTGAGCGTCTTTTTCAAAGGTGCTACCGACTTCTGGCAGCTCTACAAACACCAGATCGCCAAGCTGTTCAGCGGCGTGGGCGGTAATGCCAACAATGGCGATATCGCCTTCAATTTGCAGCCATTCATGTTCAGAGGTGAATTTCAACATGGGTCTCTCCGGAGATTTAGCGTTTGTAGGTGGGTGTAATGAAAGGCAGGGCAGCAACGGCAACTGGCAGGTATTTGCCGCGCACTTCTGCAAAAAGCTGGGTGCCAACGCTGGCGTGATCGGCAAGCACATAGCCCATGGCAACGGGGCCTTCGACAGTCGGTCCAAAGCCGCCAGACGTGACTTCGCCAACCTCAACCTTGCCCTCGGCGTCCGTAAACAGCTTGGAATGGCCGCGCACAGGGGCTTTGCCTTCGGGCTTCAGGCCAACGCGGCGGCGGGCAGGACTGTTTGCCAATTCCGCCAGAATGCGCTCCGATCCCGGAAAGCCACCTTCGCGGTCACCGCCAGCGCGGCGGGCTTTTTGAATGCCCCATTCAATCGCGCCTTCCACCGGGCTGGTGGTGGTATCAATGTCGTTGCCATAGAGGCAAAGGCCAGCTTCCAGCCGCAGGGAATCGCGGGCGCCAAGGCCAATCGGCTGACAATCCGGATGATCCAGCAGCACTTTGGCAAGCGCTTCGGCCTTATCCGCTGGCACAGAGATTTCAAAGCCATCCTCACCGGAATAGCCAGAGCGCGAGACGATGCAGAGCGTATCCAAAAGCGGAATTTCGCGCACATCCATAAACTTCATGCCGGAGACGCCAGCCCAAAGCTCACCAAGAACAGCCTCGGCACGCGGGCCTTGCAGCGCTAGAAGGGCGCGGTCTTCCAGAACCTCAATGGTGCAACTCTCCGCAAGATGCGTCCGCATATGGGCAATATCGGCATCCTTACAGGCCGCATTGACCACCACAAACAGATGATCGCCGCGATTGGTGATCATCAGATCATCGAGAATGCCGCCTTCAGCATTGGTGAAGAAACCATAGCGCTGGCGACCTTCTTTGAGGGCCAGAATATCCACCGGAACCAGTGTTTCCAGCGCAAGCGCCGCATCTTCCACCTTGCCGGATTTTGGCTTCAGCAGAACTTGCCCCATGTGGGACACATCAAACAGGCCAGCGTTGGCGCGGGTGTGCAAATGCTCTTTCAACACGCCTGCGGGATATTGCACCGGCATGTCATAGCCAGCAAAACCCACCATGCGGGCACCAAGCAACAGGTGAAGATCATAAAGGGTGGTGCGTTTGAGGGCGAGATGGTCGTCCAAGAGGCGTCTCCACTGTCATGCGCAGCGCGCATAGGCTCAAATTCAGGCACGGCTGTGCCGGTTCATGAGCCCCCTCTGTCCGTTTGCCTGAGATTGTTATCCCTTCGGCGCGGCCTGATTTTGCAATCAAACCTCTCTCCAGAGTGCAGTTTACGCCTTGTGGTCCGTTTGCCTGAGAGTTTCCGGGGCGGTTGCTCCTTCGGCACCGGACTGAACCGGATTCTCCCTACAAGGTGATGGCGCAATTATCCGGAGTGGGGGGCGCTTGGCAAGTGCCACCGGTCGTTCTAAGCCAATTTTTGTCGCAGCGCTGCGCTGTTTGATCCAAGGCAAATGCACGTGCAAAGACAGTGATAAAGCAATATAATTATACAGCCTGCGGAAAGGGAGCAGGGCGCAGACGCCTCTTGCTTTCCCTCGCCAATTCGCTCAGGTTCCAGAAAAATTGCTTATCGGCGCAACGGAGATTACCGCCGGGAGGCTTGGGAGAGAGGAAGACAATAATGACCAAAACATTTTTAGCCTCAGCCATTGTCATCATGCTTGCCGCCGGCGGCGTCGCGGCACAAGAGATGGATCATACCGCCATGACGGCACAGGGTGAGACGGCTGTGCCCGCACAGGCGATTACCGCGACACTGGGATCTCTTAAGATCAGCGATGGCTATTTGAAAGCAATGATCCCGGGACAGCCGATTGGCGGCGGTTTTGTGACGATCACCAATAACGGCCCCGTAGAAGATAAGCTGATCGCAATCTCGTCACCGCGTGCCACGCGGGCGGAATTGCATGAAATGGTCATGCAAGGCACGATCATGAAAATGCGAAAAATACCAGATGGTTTTGTCATTGCCTCAGGAGCCACATTGAAAATGGAACCGGGCGGTTACCATCTGATGTTCATGGGTGTGCAGATGCCCTTTAAGGCGAACCAGACTGTACCGGTAACGCTAACCTTCGAGAAGGCTGGCAAGCTCGAACTGGCGATGCCTGTTGTGACGATACGCGGCAGGTAAAGCACCGCGCCACTGGACGCGGCGCGGTGCCTGTTCATTTCGATAATGGTTCGACTTCATTCCTCATTCGAGGGCACCTTTTTTGCGTTTATGGAAAGCTGGCATCAACCGGTTCCGGCATCGACATTTGGCCCATCTTGTTCCCCCGGCAGGGTTCCGCTGCCGGGTGTTTTATCCCGGTCGATCAAATGTTCCTTGGAATGCGGCCCGGCTGGAAGATTATCAGCGGCTTGTCCGGTGTTGCCAGACTTCGTTCCGGCAGGAATAGGTTTTTCCGTATGTTCGACAGCGTTACGGGCTTTAGCGTCCTTATGCATCGCGAACCTCCTTTATGCAGCATCATCCCTTTAACCAGATCGGTTGAGGGCATCATGCGCCAGGTCTATACGCTGCATCCTGCGAAACTTATGCGCACTCGCGCAGCAGTATGCAGCGTCGATGACAAACGCGGACTGTGTGATGTTGTTCCGGTAAGGCCCCACGGAACAATTGGGACGCGGGGTTCGGTATCACGCTTTCAGGCTTGATTACGCTTTGAGACCGGCATCCTCGGATTCCTGATAGGCCTGTTTGGTTTCTTCCAGGCTGGCGCGGGGTTGCTTGTTTTCACCCGCTTTCATGAAGTGCAAGCCGATGGCCGAGCTATCCCGCAGGGTTTCGATGGCCGTGCGGTTGATGCCTTGCGTCTTGGCGATTGCCTTTTTGACGCTGATCTGCCGGTTGATCTGTTCGACATACGTTGAGCGGCCCGGCTTTTGCACCGGCTTCAACGTATCCGAGATATAGCCGGCCGTGGTGGCCGAAACCGAAAGGACTTGAACCATGGCACTCACATGATCTGTTTAGCTGTTGCCATTTCATCACGACAAATTCTATCGTGACTTAAATAAATGAATCGTATTTTAAAGACCGACCGGATTCCAGCGGTTTGTGTTGAGAAAAACATGCCGGGAAAGCTGTAAACTGCGTTGATTTTTTCTTTGCCCGTCCTGCCGGGTGACGCACAAAGAGATGCAGGAAACAAGCGAGGCCCGGAAAACGATGAAGGACGTGATATATGTTGCCCTTGGCGGCGCGGTCGGGTCGGTGTTGCGATATTGGATCGGCATCGTCACAATCAGGCTATTCGGTCCGTTTCTTCCCTGGGGTACGTTTTCGGTCAATATTATCGGGTCTTTCTGCATCGGATTGTTTGCCGAAATGATCGCCCGCAAGTTTGATGCGTCTGCCGATCTGCGCATGTTGCTGATCACCGGCTTGCTCGGCGGCTTCACCACGTTTTCAGCCTTCATGCTGGATACGGTCAGTCTGGCGGAACGCGGCGACCTTTTGTGGCCAGCCTTTTATGTGGCGGCGAGTATCGGCTTTGGGGTTGGCGCGGTGTTTGCGGGACTTGCCGTGGGCCGCTGGCTTTTCTGATAGCTTTGCTGTTTCAGGCGTTTTTTCGCAATCGCGGTTTCACACGGGCGCAGAAATGGGGTAAAGCCAGCCCATAAGAGTTTGTCAGGGAAAAGTGGAAACCGGTTTTCCCGAAAAGACAAACGAAAACAAAAAAGCTTGAGTCTGTCTGGTTCAATATGAACCTGACAGATTTTAAGAGAGTTGACAGGGTTTGGCGCGCGCGCGCCCAAGGGAACGAAAGACGTCCTTATGGCAGGCATAGAACACATTACCGTCGGTCCAGACGAGGCAGGCATGCGCCTCGACCGCTGGTTCAAGATCCACTATCCGGGCCTCGGCTTCGGTCCCTTGCAAAAGCTGATGCGCTCCGGCCAGGTCCGCGTCGATGGCGGCCGGGTGAAAGCCGATGCTCGCGTCCAGCCCGGCCAGGTGGTGCGTGTGCCGCCGATGGATGTCGATGCCAAGACGCCGAAATCCGGGCCGATTGCCTCCCATGATCTGAAGCACGCTGGCGACGGCGAATTGCTGGCGCGCATGCTGCTGCATGAGGATGAAAAAGTCTTCGTCCTGAACAAGCCTGCCGGTCTGGCCGTGCAGGGCGGATCCGGCCTCAACCGCCATATCGACCAGATGCTTGAAGCCTGGACCAGCAAGAAGGGCGAAAAGCCGCGTCTCGTGCACCGCCTCGACCGGGATACGTCGGGCGTGCTCGTCGTCGCCCGCACACGTGGTGCGGCCCAGAAGCTGACGGCAGCGTTTCGTGAACGCGACACCAAGAAGACCTATTGGGCGCTGGTCAAGGGCGTGCCGCGCAAGCATGACGACAAGATCTCGACCTGGGTGGTCAAGGAACAGACCGAAGACGGCGACCGCATGCGCATCGCCCGCCACGGTGAAGACGGTGCAGATCACGCCGTTTCGTATTACCGCGTGCTGGAAACAGCGGCGCAAAGCCTCGCCTGGCTGGAAATGGAGCCCTATACGGGCCGTACCCATCAGCTGCGCCTCCACGCCCTGCATATCGGCCATCCGATCATCGGTGACCCCAAATATTATATTGACGATCCCAACTGGGATTTCCCCGGTGGCGTCCAGAAGCGGTTGTATCTGCATGCCCGCCATATCGATATTCCCCATCCCGATGGCGGACGCCTGCGCATCACCGCGCCCTTGCCGCCGCATATGGTGCAGACCTGGAACCTTCTGGGCCTGGACATGGAAAATGGCGGTGACTTTGCATGAAACTGGTCCTGTTCGATTGCGATGGAACGCTGATCGATAGTGCTGCAACCATTCACGAGAGCATGCGCCGCACATTTCTTGCTTTCGGCAAGCCGGAGCCAACACTGGCCGCCACCAAAAGCATCATGGGCCTGACGCTGGACATCGCCATTGCCCGCATCGATGGCAAGCAGCATGTCGATGACGAGGCGGTGGCCATGCGGGACCACTACAAATCACTGTTTACCGAAGTGCGGCAGGCGCCCGGCTATAGCGAACCGCTATTTGACGGTATTCGAGCAGTCATCGAGCGGCTGGCTGCGGAAGACGAGATCCTGATTGGTGCCGTGACCGGAAAATCCCGACGAGGCTTGAACTATGTTCTCGATGCCCACGGCTTTCAGTCTTATTTCACCGTGTCGCGGACGGCGGACGATTGTCCGTCTAAACCGCATCCGGCCATGGTGACGGAGTGCTGCGACGAAACCGGCATGGATTTGAGAGATACCGTGGTGATCGGCGACGCGATCTACGATATGCAAATGGCCAGAAGCGCTGGCGTCAAGGCGATCGGCGTCAGTTGGGGCAGCGCCAGCACCGATCAGTTGAAGGCCAGCGGTGCGCATTTCGTCGTAGACCGGGCCGACGCGCTTCTTGCCCATATTTTGTGAGTGACCATCATGCGTGATATTTTCGAGGGTTTGACGCCTGAATTGAGTGATCCCGATCCGGTGCGCCGGGCGCAGATCCAGATGAAGAAGCCCTTGCCAAAGCGCTTCTATAAAGACGTGACCATTGCAGCGGGGCAGGACGGTCATGCGGTGCTTCTGGATGGCAAGACAGTCAAGACGCCAGCCAGAAACGCCCTCATGCTGCCGACCGAGCCTTTGGCTGCGTTGGTTGCTAGCGAATGGCAGGCGCAGGCCGAGGTGATCGATCCCGCGACGATGCCGGTCACCCGGCTTGTCAATACGGCGCTTGATGCTGTCAGCGCCAATACACAAGAGGTGCTGGATGATATCGTCCGGTTCTGCGGCAATGACATGCTGTGCTACCGGGCCGATGCGCCTCAGGAACTGGTGGAGCGTCAGAGTGTTAAATGGGATCCGGTTTTGGACTGGCTTGCCGAGACGCATGGCGCACGGGTTCTTCAGACCAGCGGCATCATTCATCAACCGCAGCCATCAGAGGCAGCCGAGGCTTTCGAGCGGGCATTGCAGCGCTACCGCGATGGTGTGGCGCTCGCCAGCCTGCACGTGATGACGACGCTGACGGGGTCCGCTATCCTGGCGCTGGCGCTGGCCGATGGCCATCTGAGCCTGCTTGAAGCCTGGGATCTCGCCCATCTGGATGAAAACTGGACAGATGAGCACTGGGGCAGCGATATGGAAGCAGAAGCGCGCCGCGCGGCGCGTTTCGTAGACATGCAGGCCGCCCATGATGTGTTGAGGGCTGCTCGCGCTTGAGCCGATATAGTGTTTCAGCTTGCCTTTTTGGATTTCACTGGCGGTGCGACCATCTTTACGGATGATTCCGCCAGGCCATGGTGGCCTTCCATATCGACGATCAGGTGCCAATGGGCTTGCTCGGGAACGACGATTTTGACCGGGGCTTTCTTCGCGACGCCGCCCGCAAATTTGTAATCCAGCCCTTCCTTGAAGCGTTGGAAATTGCTGGCGGTCATCAGTCGGACGTTGTTGATGGCATTCAACTGGACTTCCAGAATGGTGCCCGCCCGCAATTCCTTCAGATCGTAATGAGTGAACCGAAAGCTCGGTTTGGTCATGATGGGCCTCCTCCCGCATGAGGCATGATTGTGTGGTTATCGCGGCCGTTGCGCGAAGCTTGTCTGCATGCTGCCATGACGATTTAAAATCGTATAATCGATCCAAAAATCCCGAAAGAGCCATGGCTTTTAAGTCCCGTTAAAATAAAACAGGATCATTAAGGAAATCCTAGATGAATGATCGGGAACTTATCGGTTCGTCACTCGTTCGTCAGTGGGGCTGATGTGAGGGTTTCGACCCCCCTACGGAGCCGGATCGTTGGTCCCCAACCTATGGGTACCCCGCCCAGGCTATGCCGGGCGGGGTTTTTCATGGCTATTCAGGTCCATTCCCTGGAGGTTTGGAGTCATTGCGCGCCGCTCACACTGCTTCTCTGTCGATATGGGAGTTTTTTTTCGTATCCGGCATCACGGCATAGACAATCAGCGAGACCGCAATACATCCTGACACATACCAGTAGAACCAGCTCTCATGGCCAGCCTGCTTGAACCATAATGCGACATATTCGGCTGTGCCACCGAAGATCGACACGGTGAGAGCGTAGGGCAGGCCGACGCCCAGCGCCCGAACCCCGGTTGGAAACAATTCCGCCTTCACCACCGCGTTGATGGCGGTATAGCCGGAGACGATGACCAGCGCCGCGATGATGATGAAAAAGGCTTCCAGCGCATTGGAGGCGGTGCTCAGTGTGGTCAGAAGCGGCACGGTGCAAAGCGTGCCGAGTACGCCGAACGCGATCAAGATCGGTCTGCGGCCAATCTTGTCTGATAAGAATCCGACGAGTGGCTGAAGGCACATGTAGAAAAACAGCGCACCTGCCGAGACCAGTGTGGAATCGTCCTTGCTGAGATGTACGGTGTTAACAAGGAATTTCTGCATATAGGTCGTATAGGTGTAGAAGGCGACAGTGCCGCCCAGGGTCAGGCCAATGACGGTGAAAACCTGCCTTGGATATTTCATCAGTTCGCGCAGCGGATTGGTCCGCACCTGTTCCGCTGACCGCTGGAACTGTTCGGTTTCGGCCATGTTGCGGCGTAAGAATAGGGCGATAATCGCCAAGCCGCCGCCGATGACGAAGGGAATGCGCCAGCCCCAGGTTTCGAGTTCCTCACCGGTCAGCAGCAGTTTTTGCAGCAGCAACAGGACCAGAATGGCGCAAAGCTGCCCGCTGATCAGCGTCACATATTGGAAGCTGGAATAAAAGCCACGCCGCTCTTTCGTCGCCATTTCAGAAAGATAGGTGGCGCTGGTGCCGTATTCTCCGCCCAGGCTGAGGCCCTGCAACATGCGGGCCAGCATCAGGATGGCGGGGGCGGCATAACCGATCGTCGCAAAGCCCGGCGTTACCGCAATCAGCAGCGACCCGAAACACATCAGCAGGACTGAAAGCGTCAGCGCGGATTTGCGCCCCTTGCTATCGGCATAGACTCCAAAAAACCAACCGCCGACCGGCCGCATGATAAAGCCGACAGCAAAGATACCGGCACTGTTGAGCAATTGCGCAGTCGGATCGCTATTTGGGAAAAAAGCAGGCGCAAAATATAGGGAAAAGGCGGAATAGACGTAAAAATCGTAATATTCGACCATATTGCCGATGGAGCCGCTGAAAATGGAGCGCAGTCGGCGCGCCATATCACTGCTATTTTCACCTGCCGGTGGTGCGCTTTGTCTCTCTGCCATATTGCTTCCTCACCTGTTCCGATTCTCTTCCCTATAGCGGGTTGCATGATTCGAGATTCATCCAATATGCCATAGGTTGTTGTTTTGCCGTGTCTTTTTCCCTAAACCGTTACCCGCTTTCGGGAGACATGTTTTAACGGACAAAACCGTTGCACGGTCAGATGGCACCTCGCAAGACGGGAATTCTTTAAAATTGTGGTTGTCGTTGCGGTGTGGTTCCTCGCTCGAATTGCAGGTCCAGCTTTCCTTTAATTGGTTCCGGTTTGAGGAATTTTGCAGTACAGCGTCTTTGGCTCGCGCTCTTTGCCCGTGTTCTTGGGTCGTGTTCTTGGGTCGTTGCAGTGCAGGCACGGCATAATATGCGAACCGAATGGGGTTCTCGACGTTATGCCTGGTCAAGGCTTGCCGCGCTGCCGGTACATGACTGTTTCTGCTTTCATCCGTCACGGATAAGGCCTCTGTGACGGAGAAAACCATGCTGATTATCCTGCTGCTCAAGGGCATTTTGCTCGGCATTGCCGTGGCCGCACCGATTGGGCCGATCGGCACGCTCTGTATCAACCGCACCATGGAGCGCGGATTCTGGCATGGAGTCTCCGCCGGGCTTGGAGCTGCCATTGGCGACATGGTCTTCGCCATTGCCGCCGCAGCGGGCTTTGCCGCCATGCAGGATCTGCTGGCTGAAATATCACTGCCCCTGAAACTGGTCGGCGGCACGCTGATTTTGCTGATTGGTATCCGCATGCTTGAAGCGCGGCCACCGCGACCGGCAGCACAGATCAAGGCCAGCGATTTTATCCGCACCACCATGTCCACCTTCGGGCTGACCATTACCAATCCTGCGACGATTTTCGGTTTCGCAGCGCTGTTTGCAGGCGCGGGTCTCGCCGATACCGGCGATGTCAGTCCGTTCTTTCTGGTGGCAGGGGTGTTTCTCGGGTCGCTGATCTGGTGGTTTGCGCTGTGCGGCGCTGTCGTCTGGCTGAAAAGCCGATTGCCTGACCATTTCACGATCTGGGTACAACGCGGCTCCGCCGTTCTGCTGATCGGCTTCGGCCTGATTTCGCTCGGCCTTGCCGCCCGGCAATATTGGGGTGGGTGAGGGCGAGCATTTCCAGGAAAAGTGTGTAGCGGTTTTCCGTCCGGAAAATGCTTTAGTCGCGTTTGACGCTCATCAGCATGTCCCACATGTCTGCGCCGGTCTCGAACACTTTCGCATTGGCGGCAAAGCTATTTTCGGCGCTGATCATGTCGGTGATCTCACGCAAGGGATCGACATTTGAGGTGTCTTGCGTTGCGGGCGCGTCCGTGGAGCGGGTTGTGGTTGCCGCAACACCTGAGCCACTGGCCGAAAGAGTGGTATTCAGCCGCTGATATCCGGGCGTATCGGCATTGGCGATATTGCTGGCAACATTGCTCAGGCGTGTCTGTTGGGCCAGCATGCCTGATGTCGCCGTGTTCAAAATACCGGAAATGCTCATCTCATCCGTCCTTGCAGCGTGAATGACAAGGTGTAGCGGAAGCGGTTTACCGAAGGCTGAACGGGCAGGCTTAACAATAGGATAGCGGCTGTCTCAAGCTGATACGGTTGTGATCTTAACAGCATCAAGCTCAGATCAGCCGCAGGCCTTTCAGGCTGGCATGGCCCTGTTTGCCGATGATGACATGGTCATGCACGGTGATGCCGAGCGGTTTTGCCGTATCGATAATGGTTTTGGTCATCTCAATATCGGCACGCGATGGGGTCGGATCACCGCTTGGATGGTTATGGACGAGGATAATGGCCGTGGCGGATAATTCGAGCGCGCGTTTGACCACTTCGCGTGGATAGACGGGCGTGTGGTCCACCGTGCCTCGGCCCTGCACTTCATCGGCAATCAGCGTATTGCGCTTGTCGAGAAACAGGATGCGGAACTGTTCGGTGGTTTCATAGGCCATGGCCGCGTGGCAATAATCGATCACGCTCGACCAGGAGGACAGGATCTGCTTGCCCTTCAACTCGCTTTTCAGCATCCGCTGCGCTGCCGATGAAATCAGCTTCAAATCAAGCGCCACGGCCTCGCCGACACCTTTCACCTCCTGAAGCAGGCTGTGCTTTGCGCCAAATACCCCCGCAAGGCTGCCGAACCGGTCCAGCAGGGCCTTGGCAATCGGTTTGGTGTCGCGCCTTGGGATCAGCCGGAAGAGCAGCAGTTCCAGCACTTCGTAATCGGCCAGCGCCTCATCGCCCTTTTCCTTGAACCGCAGGCGCAATCGTTCCCGGTGGCCATGGTAATGTTCCGGCTGTTTGACGTTGGTGTCCGGCGCCTTTTTCATCGCCTTCGGCTTCTGGACCTGTTCGGCGAAAAAGCCGCGCTCGTCCTCTTCGTAATCGAAGCTCTCGTCCTGTTCCGGCAGGAAGGACGGGGAGGCGGTTTCGTCGGCGTTAAAGCGCGGAGGCTTGTTCATTGCTCAGCCTTGCAAGGGAGGCAGGCCCGGACGGTCCAGCCCGGCAGGCGACAGTGTGAAGATTTCGCAGCCGGACGAAGTAACGCCGACGGTATGTTCATACTGCGCCGTCAGCGAACGGTCGCGGGTAACAGCGGTCCAGCCATCGGCCAAAACCTTCACATGCGGTTTGCCGAGATTGATCATCGGCTCGATGGTGAAAATCATGCCCTCGCGTATTTCCGGGCCTTCGTCTGGCCGTCCGTAATGCAGGATATTCGGGCTGTCGTGAAACAATTGTCCAACCCCGTGTCCGCAGAAATCCCGCACCACGGAACAGCGTTGCGCCTCGGCAAAGCTTTGGATGGCGGCACCAATTGCACCCGTTCGCGTTCCCGGCCTGACGACCTCTATTCCCCGCATCAGGCATTCATGGGTAACTTCGAGCAGACGTTCGGCGGCCCGTTTGATTTCGCCGACCGGATACATTCGGCTGGAATCGCCGTGCCAGCCATCGACCACATAGGTCACGTCGATATTGACGATATCGCCTTCGCGCAACGGTTTGTCGTCAGGAATACCGTGGCAGACGACATGGTTGATCGAGGTGCAGACCGAATGCCGATAGCCACGATAATTCAAGGTTGCAGGCAGAACGCCGTTATCCATGCCAAAATCGAAGACAAACCTGTCGATTTCATTGGTGGTCACGCCAGGCTTCACCATCGGGGCCAGGGCGTCCAGGCAGCGGGCTGTGACCTGGCAGGCCTTGCGCATCGCTTCGAAAGCATCCGCGCCATAAAGACGGATCGCACCAGTGTTTTTGAGCGGCGCGGTAGCCGCGTCGATGTAATTTACCATTCCATTATCATCCCGCAATCAATTTCAGTTTTTTACATACCGCAGGCAAAGGTTGTTCGTCCATCACGATCCGCAGAGTACGATCAATTCTTAACCGCTTCCGGTCTGCTATACCCAGATCATCTTCAATTGCTGTCAGTCGTCAGGTGTAGGAAAGCACGCGCCGCGCCACTGATCCGCCTCTCACGGTGGCGAAGGGCGGTGAAGTGACGAGCCGGAAGCGGGATCGGAGCAATCTGCAATGCGCCGCTTGCGAATAACGCTTGTACCGCCGATCTGGACAGCGCGCTGGCGCAGCCGCCCGCCCCAAGCGCCGATAGCACCGCTTCATTGGATGGAAAGGTCAAGGCCACGGTCAGCGATGACGGCTCTATCTCCATCGCCTTCAATGCCTGCTCGAAATAGGCGCGCGTACCCGAACCTTTCTCCCGCAAGATCCAGGGCGTGGCCAGAATCGCCGCTGGCAGATCCGCCGCGGGATCAGCCAGCGGATGGCCGCAGGGGACGACGATGACCATTTCGTCTTCTGCGACCACCAGATGCGTCAATATATCAGAAGGTATCTCGGCCTCGACAAAGCCCAGTTCCGCTTTGCCTGTCTCCACTGCGTCAGCGACGGAGGCCGAATTGCCGATGGTCAGAGCCAGTTCGATATCCGGATGGAGGGCGTGAAACTGCATCATTTTGCGTGGCAGCCAATGGCTGGCCACCGTCTGGCTGGCATGGATGGTCAGCTTGCCCCGGCTTAATCCACCCAGTTCGGCCAGCACCAATGCTGCATGGTTCGCTGCATCAAGCGTTGCGCGAGCCTCATCGATAAAGATCCGGCCTGCCTGGGTAAGCTCAATACCCCTTCCAACCCGGTCAAACAGCAGGACATCATGATTGATCTCCAAGGCGCGGATGGCCGCGCTGACGGCGGACGGCGTCAGGCCGATTGCCTCTGCCGCCCGAGTGACATGCTGACGCTCGGCAACGGCAAGGAAAATGGTCAATTGTTCAAGCGTCATGGTGATCTCAATTGTAAAATTATTCTGCATGAACTGTAGTCAATTATGCGTTGGAATAAAATGAATTCTCCATGCAAAACAGGCCAACCGATGGAAAGGTTTGAAAATGCGCCTGTTTCGCCCTGTTATTTCGCTCGTACCTGGGATTGTCCTGTCCAGTGCTGTCGCTTTGGGAGGCTATGCTCTCGCCTTTACGGTTCAGCGTGTCACAGGGCGGATGCCTGTCGATGCCCTGGTCTGGTGCATTTTACTCGGCACCCTGATCAAAAGCCTGTTTGTCCTGCCGCCGGTCGTGAATAAAGGCGTTCACCTCTGCGCGAAAACCGTGCTGGAACTTGCCATTGTCCTGTTGGGCGCATCGGTCAGCCTTGGGCAGATCGCTGGAAGCGGGTTCACCCTGATAGCTTTTGTGATTGCCGTGCTCTGTTGCGGTCTGGTCAGCAGTTATGCGATTGGGCGTGTTATCGGATTGCCACATCCGCTAGCGTTGCTGGTTGCCTGCGGCAACTCCATTTGCGGAAATTCGGCGATCATGGCGGCAGCCCCGGTGATTGGCGCCGATGCCGACGAGGTTGCTTCGTCCATTGCCTTTACAGCCGTGCTTGGCATTCTCGTGGTGCTTCTGCTGCCGCTGGTGGCTTTTCAAGCCGGTCTGGACCCCCGCCATTACGGAATTCTGGCGGGCATGACGGTCTATGCCGTTCCGCAAGTGCTGGCGGCCACAGCGTCCTTCGGGCTGGTCAGCCTGCAAGTCGGCACGCTGGTCAAACTGATCCGGGTGATGATGCTGGGGCCTGTTCTGCTGGGACTGGGCCTGCTGGGATTGGAGATGAGTGCCAGAGGTATGGAAATGGGGTCCGGGTTTAAAAATGAGCGTAAGTTTTCCTTTGCCCACTTGGCGCCCTGGTTCATCGTCGGCTTTCTCGCATTGATGATGGCTCGATCCCTGGATGTCTTGCCGCATGGTCTGCTGGAGCCGTCGCAGCATTTGTCGGGTTTTCTCACCACCCTGTCCATGGCGGCACTTGGTCTTCAGGTTGATCTGCGCAGCCTGCTTGCGTCCGGGGGCAGGGTGCTGGCGGCGGGAAGCCTTTCCATTCTGGCCTTGGGGGCGATTGCGCTGACGGCCATTCATTTCATGGTGTAGTCAGGCGCACTGGAACGCTGCAAGACGGAATGATCCCGCCCGGTGTGATCGCGCATTTCACCGCATAGGCTTCGACGCCTTGGCTTATGGCGGCGGTAAAGGCCCGTCCATAGGCGGGGTCGAGATCGGCGCAGATCGCCAGGGCATCGCAATCCTGCCGCTGGATCACATAGAGCATCGCCGCCCGCTTGCCTGCCGCCACCAGCTTGGCCATTTCGGTCAAATGTTTCGCGCCTCTGGTGGTGACGCTATCTGGAAATTCCGCCAATCCGGTTTCCCGGATGAAATGGACGTTCTTCACCTCAACATAGCAATCCGCTTTGCCAGGACCCGACAACAGCAGGTCGATCCGGGAGTTCTCGCCATAGCGCTGCTCGGTGCGGATCTGCGGATAGTGTAAGAGATCGCTGACCAAACCGGCGCGGATCGCCTCGTGAGCCAGACGGTTGGGAAGGCTGGTATTGACGCCAACCAATGTGCCATCGGCTTCGATCAGCTCAAACCCATAGCGATATTTCCGGCCCGGCTTTTCGCTTTGCGACAGGTAAATGCGCGAGCCGGGTGCCGTCAACCCGCGCATTGAGCCGGTATTGGCGCAAAAGCCGGTGATTTCGCTGCCATCTTCCAACACTGCGTCGAAAAGAAAGCGTTTGTAGCGGCGCACCAACGTGGCCGCGACCAGTGGCGGATCGAAAATCATGGCGTTTTTATCGTTCGGCTAATCTTAGACACGCTCCAGAACGTAAGAGCCCGGCGCATCCCCTATGGCATTCAGCGCCGTGCCGCCCGGTTTACGGGCCGCCACGCGGCGTTTGTCCAATCCTTCGATCCATTTCTGCCAATGCGGCCACCAGGAGCCAGCGGTTTCCTCGGCACCGGCAACCCAATCCTCGAAGGTGCCCTCCGGCTTGCCATTGGTCCAGAATTGGTATTTGCGCTTATCGGGCGGATTGACCACACCGGCGATATGGCCGGACCCGCTCATCACATAGGTGACGGGACCGCCAAAGCAGGCCGATCCGACAAACACCGACTTTGCCGGGGCAATATGGTCTTCCTTGGTGGCGAGATTGTAGATCGGGATTTTCACGTCTTTCAGTGACAGGGTCTTGCCATCCAGCTGCATCTTGCCGCGCGCCAGATTGTTTTCCAGATAGCAATTGCGCAGATAAAACGAGTGATTGGCCGCCGCCATCCGTGTCGAATCAGCATTCCAATAAAGCAGGTCAAAGGCGGTCGGGTCCTGACCCTTCAGGTAATTGTTGACGAAATAGGGCCAGATCAGTTCCGACGAGCGCAGCATGTTGAAGGCGGAGGCCATTTTCGAGCCGTCCAGATAGCCCTTCTGCCGCATCTTCTCTTCCAGCCCGCTCACCTGTTCCTCGTCCACGAAGACTTTCAGGTCGCCTGCATGGGTGAAATCCACCTGGGTGGTGAACAATGTGGCGCTGGCAATCCGGCTATTGCCTTCCTTGGCATGCAGCGCCATGGCCGCAGACAGCAATGTGCCGCCAACGCAATAGCCGATGGCATTGACCTTCTTTTCGCCGGTGGCTTTCTCGACGGTGTCGAGGGCAAAATCCACGCCTTCACGAATATAGGACAGCCAGTCCTTGCCCGCATGACGTTGATCGGGATTGACCCAGGAAATCACGAAGACCGTATGGCCCTGGTCGACGCAATATTTGATGAAGCTCTTTTCCGGGTTGAGATCGAGAATATAGAATTTGTTGATCCAGGGCGGGCAGATCAGCAGGGGCCGCTTCAGTACCTTGTCGGTGGCGGGTTCGTATTGAATGACCTCGCAGACATCGCTCTGGGCGACGACTTTGCCCGGCGTCAGCGCCATATTCGTCCCCAGCGCGAATTTGCTGGTGTCGGTCTGGCGCATCCGCAATTCGCCCTGACCGGCGGCCATGTCCTCGGCAAACATTTTCATGCCCTTGACCAGATTGGCGCCGCTGGTGGCGACCGTCTCGCGGTAAAGCTGCGGATTGGTCATCACGAAATTGACCGGTGACAGCGCCGCCGTCATCTGCCGGACGTAGAACAGCGCCTTATGGCGCGCATGCTCGTCCATGCCCTGGGTATTCTCCACTAGTTTCTCAGCCCAGTCGGACAAGACAAGATAGGCCTGGCGCAAAAAATCGAAGAACGGGTTGCGCTGCCAGTCGGCATCCGCGAATCGCTTGTCCTTGATCGGCTCGGGCGGGGGAGGTGTTTGGGCGGGCATGGAAAGGCGGCTCAGGCTCTTCATCCAGACGCCGAACAGGGAGGTCATCAGATGAGTCTGCGCCTCTAGGCTGCGCTGAGGGTCAGTCATCCAGTATTCCGCCACGCCTGACAGGGTTTTGACCAGTTCGACGGCGGGTTCCGCCACCGGATCGACGCGGCCAGCCTTTTCACGCGGCGCGATCCAGGTGGAGGCCGCCTTGCCGAGGTTCTCAAGCGCCTTGGCGAGATTAACGGCCAGCGCTTCGGGGTCCTTGACGATATAGGGATCGATCAGGGACGGGTCGAAACCCATTTGATTGAAACCGGCCTTTTCGGATTCAGAACTGTCAGCGCTGTTTGCTGTTTTGCTGGTTTTCGGCCCGGTTTTTTGGCTGGTTTCCGGCCCGCGTTCAGGCGCGTCGGACGCGGGACGGGATTGACCGGCGCGACCTTGGTCCTTCGATGCTGTGGTCAATGCCATCTCCCCTTGGCTCTTCTCTTTTTTATATTTGCCTATCCTGCCTGAAAATGACTACAAGTTCCAGACAGATGAAAGGTGTGGGTGTGGTTTGACTCACATGTTTTACAAGGTTTGCGCGTTTTGTCGCAGGTTATTCACGTTTGCGTTGTGAAAAGCATCGTGTGAATAATCCCATGGCTTATGCTGCTGTTTTTCCCGGTGCCGGGCGGATTTGGTTGGGTTTGAATATGGTTTCGATCGTCTCTTTGGTTGGGCAGTCTTCGCGTCTGAAGCTGGCTCTGCGCCTGGCGAAAGCCGGTGCGGCGGGATCTGGCGTTGCCTGCCTGCTTGCGTTGGCCGGCTGCAATAGCACGCCCGCCTCGCAGCCTGCCGTGCGCCCGGGCCATGTTGACGTGACGGTGACCGACAAGACCGATCCAGCCGCTGCAGCCTATACCACGCCGGATGGTTATCCGGATTTTTCACGGCCCTTGACCGCGGCCAATGTGCAGATGAGCAATGACGAGGCGAAAGACATGGGCAAGCGTCTGTCTTCGCTCTCTTATCTGCGCAAGACTGGGCAGATCAGCCAGGCCGAATATGAGCGCCGCGTCGAGGAAATGCGCAAGCTTGCCAAGACAAACGGTCAGGTTCAGGGGCAATAGGGCCAGCCGTACCGCCCGCCTGCAAATAGCCCTTGCCTTGCAGGGCATTTGGCCGCAAAGCAAATGCAATGTGACAGTTGCATTCTGACATGTCGAATGTGCCCGGAACCGATGACCGGGAGGGACAGGGCAGGGTGCGGTTGGCCAAAATCTACCGCGAATCATTGCAATTTGCGGTATTGTCACGGTACCCCGATTTGCCAGATCCGTTTTCGGGGATGCTGCAGTGGAAAACGGATCGTCCGCAAGGCCGGGAGCCTGCGGTTCAACGAGGTCTGAGATGGAAGAGTTTCACAAAGTCCGGCGTCTGCCGCCCTATGTTTTCGAACAGGTCAATCGTTTGAAGGCAAGCGCGCGAGCCGGTGGCGCTGATATCATCGATCTCGGCATGGGCAATCCCGATCTTCCGACCCCGCAGAACATTGTCGACAAGCTGTGTGAGGCCGTGCAGGACCCCCGCACCCATCGCTATTCGTCGTCCAAGGGCATTCCGGGGCTGCGCCGGGCGCAGGCCGCCTATTATGCCCGCCGTTTCAATGTGAAGCTCAATCCTGAAACCCAGGTTGTCGCGACGCTGGGATCGAAGGAAGGTTTTGCCAATATGGCGCAGGCAATCACTGCGCCGGGCGACGTGATCCTTTGCCCCGATCCGACCTATCCGATCCATGCGTTTGGCTTCCTGATGACCGGAGGCGTGATCCGTTCCATTCCAGTCGAGCCGGATGAAACCTTCTTCCCGCCGCTGGAGCGTGCGGTGCGCCACTCGATCCCCAAGCCCTTGGCGCTGATCATCAACTATCCGTCCAATCCGACGGCGCGCGTTGCCTCGCTGGATTTCTATAAGGACGTGATCGCTTTTGCCAAGAAGCATGAGCTGATCGTGCTGTCGGACCTTGCCTATTCTGAAATCTATTTCGACGGCAACCCGCCGCCATCGGTATTGGAAGTTCCGGGTGCCATGGATGTCGCGGTGGAGTTCACCTCGATGTCAAAGACCTTTTCCATGCCCGGCTGGCGCATGGGGTTTGCCGTCGGCAATGAGCGGCTGATCAGTGCGCTCGCCCGCGTCAAATCCTACCTGGATTACGGCGCGTTCACGCCGATCCAGGTGGCCGCTACCCATGCGCTGAATGGCGATGGCACGGATGTTGCCGAAGTGCGCAATATCTACAAGCGCCGCCGCGACGTGCTGGTCGAAAGCTTCGGCAAGGCCGGTTTCGAGGTGCCGCCACCGGCGGCAACAATGTTTGCCTGGGCAAAAATTCCGGAAAAATTCCGCCATCTCGGCTCACTGGAGTTTTCCAAGCTGCTGGTGGAAAACGCCGATATGGCCGTGGCACCGGGCATTGGCTTTGGCGAACAGGGGGATGATTATGTCCGCATCGCGCTGGTCGAAAACGAGCACCGTATCCGCCAGGCTGCCCGCAATCTGAAGCGGTTCCTGTCGACAGCGGACGACACGCTGCACAATGTCGTGTCGCTCAACGCTCACCGTTGAGTTTTTATCGGAGCGGCCCATTCGCGGCCGCTCTTTTCCGAATATTGAAAAGCATATCAGGATTTTCTCATGGCTGATGCCCTTAAGATCGGCATTGCGGGTCTCGGAACCGTTGGTGCGTCGCTGGCGCGTATTTTGCAAACCCGCACCCAAGCGCTCACCGTCGCCTGCGGTCGGCCTATTGCCATTTCGGCGGTCTCGGCACGCGACAAGACCCGCGATCGCGGCGTCGATCTTTCCGGTGTCACCTGGTTCGATAGCCCGGTCGAGATGGCTGAAAAGGCCGATATCGATGTGTTCGTCGAGTTGATCGGCGGCGCGGAAGGTCCCGCCGAACATTCCGTGCGCGCGGCCCTCGGTCGCGGCGTGCATGTGGTGACCGCCAACAAGGCGCTGCTGGCCCGCCACGGTGTGGAACTGGCCAAGCTGGCGGAAGAAAAGGGCCTTTTGATCAACTATGAAGCTGCTGTCGCCGGCGGTATCCCGGTTATCAAGACGCTGCGCGAATCGCTGACCGGCAATGATTTTTCGCGGATCTACGGCATCATGAACGGTACCTGCAATTACATCCTGACCAGGATGGAAAAGGAGGGCTTGAGCTTTGCCGATTGCCTGGCTGAAGCCCAGCGTCTTGGCTATGCCGAGGCCGATCCGACTTTCGATATCGAGGGCAATGATACGGCCCACAAGCTGTCAATCCTGACGACGCTGGCCTTCGGCAGCCAAATTGCTGCCGACGAGATCTATCTCGAAGGCATCAGCAATATTTCCATCGACGACATCCACGCCGCCCGCGATCTCGGCTACCGAATAAAGCTGCTCGGCGTGGCGCAAAAGACCGCCACCGGCATTGAGCAGCGCGTCCATCCGACCATGGTGCCGCTTGATTCGGTGATTGCCCAGGTCGATGGCGTGACGAATGCGGTGGCGCTGGAATCCGATATTCTCGGCGAATTGCTGATGGTCGGCCCTGGTGCCGGTGGCAATGCCACGGCATCCGCTGTGCTGGGTGACATTACCGATATCGCCAAAAGCCGCCCCGGCGCGCAGATGGTTCCGGTTCTGGGCCGCCCGGCGCATCTGCTCGAACCCTATGTTCAGGCTGAGATGACCCGGCATGAAGGCGGCTACTTTATCCGCCTGACCGTGGTCGACCGCACCGGGGTTTTCGCCAGCATTGCGACGCAGATGGCGGAAAACAACATTTCGCTCGAATCGATTGTCCAGCACTCGCAGACATCGTCTGACGCCGATCAAACCAAGACGATCATCCTCGTCACCCATGCCACATTGGAAAAATCCGTGCGCCAGGCCGTTGCCGCCATCAAGGAGGAAGGCTATCTGCTGGGTGAACCGCAAGTGATCCGCATCGAGCGGCCGAAAACAGCTTAGCTCCTGACTGTGGAGCGGCGATAACCGAGTTGCTTCATCAATGCTTGAACCCGCCGACCCGATAGAACGCGCCTTTTTGAATGTCGAGACCTCGGTCAGCGGTCAGCGCTGGGTATCTCGGCTGGATCAGGCTGGGTTGAACCGGTCGCTGGCGATTGCGCAGGTGCATGGCATTCCCGATCTGGTGGCGCGGGTTCTGGCCGGGCGGGGCGTAGCGGTTGCCGATGCGCAAGCCTTTCTCGATCCGACCATCCGCGATCTGATGCCCGACCCTTCCAGCCTGACCGACGGTGACAAGGCCGCCGACCGGCTGGTGGCGGCAATCATGCGCTCTGAGCGCGTGGCGATTTTTGGCGATTATGATGTCGATGGTGCTTCGTCGTCGGCACTATTATGGCGGTTTCTCGCGCATTTCGGTATTGAAGCCGAAATCTATATTCCTGACCGAATTTTCGAAGGCTATGGCCCGAATGCCGCAGCTATCGGTCAGTTGATCGAGCGCGGCGCGCAATTGATTGTCACGGTGGATTGCGGCTCGACGAGCCACGATGCCCTGGAGGAGGCAAAGCGCAGAGGCGTGGATGTGGTGGTGATCGACCATCACCAGATGGGGCAGGACTTGCCTGCCTGCCTGGCGCTGGTCAATCCTAACAGGAGCGACGACCTATCAGGGCAGGGCCATCTCTGCGCGGCTGGCGTGGTGTTCATGGTGTTGGTCGGAACGCTGCGCAAGCTGCGTGAGGCTGGTCACGGTGCTGCGCGCTCGCTCGATCTGCTGGCCTGGCTGGATCTTGTGGCGCTGGCGACGGTCTGCGATGTCGTGCCGCTGAAGGGGCTGAACCGCGCCTATGTGGTGAAGGGCCTGATTGCCGCCCGCCACCAACAAAATGCCGGTCTTGCATCCCTCCTGAAGATCGCGGGAATCGGCGGCCCAGTGACGCCCTATCATTTCGGCTTCCTGGTTGGTCCACGAATCAATGCCGGTGGCCGGATCGGCGATGCCGCGTTGGGCAGCCGTTTGCTGACGCTGGATGACGCTGCCGAGGCCGATGAAATTGCCGCCCAACTGGACGACCTGAACCGTCAACGTCAGGCGATGGAAGCGCAGATGCTGGCCGAGGCGGAAGCCGAGGCCATGGCCGAATATGGCACTGGCGAGCGCGCCGCCGTGATTCTCACCGCACGAGAAGGCTGGCATCCTGGCATTGTCGGGCTGCTGGCGGCCCGGCTGAAAGAGCGGTTCCAGCGGCCTGCCTTTGCTATTGCCTTCGACGGATCGGGCAAAGGGACTGGCTCCGGCCGGTCCATCGCCGGTTTTGACATGGGTAAGATGGTGCGCGCGGCGGTGGACAATGGTCTGTTGGTCAAGGGCGGCGGCCACGCGATGGCCGCAGGGCTGACGGTAGAGCGCGGCAATCTCGGCAAGTTGCGGGCGTTTTTTGATGAACAGGCGCAGGAAAAGGTCATGGCGCTCTCGGCCATCAGGGCTTTGAAGATCGATGGTGCGGTTGGCGCATCCGGTGCGACGCTTGCGTTGATCGACCTCCTGGAAACCGCCGGCCCCTATGGCTCCGGCCATTCCCAACCAATCTTTGCCATCCCGGCCCACCGGATTCGTGATTCACGGCTGATTGGCACCAGCCACGTCAAGGTCACTCTGGAAGCGCCGGATGGCAGCCGAATCGACGGCATTGCCTTTCGTGCCAAGGAAACGCCGCTCGGTGATCTGCTGCTTGGCCGCCGAGGCGACGCCGTGCATGTCGCGGGCTGCCTTGGGGCGGAACTCTGGCAAGGCACGCGCCGTATCCAAATCCGCATTCTGGATGCAGCGCCAGCGTTTTGAGCGCGGCGAAAAACGTCACGGCACAGCACTTCGATGAGCCTGAGAACGCAAAGCGCACTCTGCGCTTGGCAACGGTATAAACATCAATACGGGGAGGGTTCAGTGGCACGCCCTAGGGGAGTCGAACCCCTCTTTTCAGAATGAAAATCTGACGTCCTAACCGATAGACGAAGGGCGCGTGCTGTGGGCTGCTTATAGGCAGGCGGATGATTCATGGCAAGCGAAAAAATGAGCTTTTTCCGTAGGCTCAGTGATTTTTTTCATGCGATCTATCAGCTGGCTGACTTAAGGTCGCGCAGTCTTTTCCGCTTCAATAAGCAGAATGCAGAAACGAGTTTTCCGGGGAAACGCAGTGGCACGCCCTAGGGGAGTCGAACCCCTCTTTTCAGAATGAAAATCTGACGTCCTAACCGATAGACGAAGGGCGCGTGTTGCGTGCGGCTCTCTTAGTGCGAACAGACTGGAGCTGCAAGCGAATTTTTCAGCTTTATTGCCGATTTTTCCTTAGCCTGTGGAGAACCGCGAATGCAGGGCAGCCCTACTTTGAAAGGGTATCGGAATGTGCCGTGGTCGAATCAGCACATTTCAATCGTTATCTTTGAAACGATCATTATTTCGCAAATATGTTGGGGAGTTAAGCAGTGGCACGCCCTAGGGGAGTCGAACCCCTCTTTTCAGAATGAAAATCTGACGTCCTAACCGATAGACGAAGGGCGCGTGCTGTGGCGCCCTTATAATCACGTGTTTGGAGGCTGGCAAGCACTGAAATCCAAAATTTTACGGAAAAATGACAGCCTGAAAAATGGGCCAGTCAGCACGTCATTTGCGTATTTTGGCAAGGAATTTCTTGATGAAACTGTCCTTCGTCATGCCCTGAGCCCCAGGTGCACCCTCGATTTTTTCCATTTCGGTAACTCCCGCCGAACTGGCCATGCCGGGTGCTGCGGTCGGCAGGCTCGTCTGCAACTGGGCTGGTACCGGTGACATCTGTTGTTGTGGCATCGTTGTCTGTTGCGCCTTTGGCGCCGTACGAACCTTCTTCGGATCTGGTGCTAGACCTGCGAGAATTTCCGCTTTTGAGGCCGGGCGTTGCTTGACAACAACTGGGGCCGGGGTAGGGGCGACCACAGGCTCTATCGGTTGATTGGCCTGCTTCTGAGGTTGTGTTTGTGGTTGTGTCTGTTCCAACGGCTTTTGCACGCTGTAAACGCTGTTTACCGTGGCCTGGAACGGACGAACAGGCATGTTCGGCGGCACAATGCTATTGGCCGGGCTACTGGCCGATGCCGCGCCGTCATCTGATGGATGGGATGCGGAATAGAGCCCGGATGAGTTTGGCGATGCCGTTTGCTCCGGTCTGGACTGGTTCATCGCCACAACCTGTTCGGCTGACGGTCCGGAGGAGAGAGTGGCGCTGCCATTGGCTCCAGCAGCGCCAGACGCCGTCCCGGGCTTGCGATGGCCGGTATTGACGAGGGGATCGCGGTATAAGCCACCCTTATTGGGCGGCGGCGAGACACTGGCTGGATGCGCTGCCGTTTCAACGACATCGGCATCGCCAATCGCGCCTTGTTCCACGATGGGAGGTGGAGTTTTCGTGGTCGCGCAACCTGCCAACAAGGCAAGGCCGAAAACGGCGGCAATGCTTGTAGACGCTGGGCTTCTTGACGCTGGCTTGCCATTCGCACTCTTCGAAAGCCTAGGACTGGCAGTCCACGGGCTTTGGCCGAACAGACGGTTTGGGGACATCATGTCGCTCTCCTTGACGAGAATGCCCGGACCTGTCGATGGTGGGCAGTGTCTATGGTTGGAGCGACCGTGACACAATGAGCTTGCGTCAGGCATGATGCCGCCGCGATGACGGCGGCATCTTAAATGAATATGTCACACGCAAAGACGTTCGGTGGGTAAGGCTACCAGGCGCCGGTATTTGGCATGGAGAGCCAAGGCTCTGCCGGTGCCAATGCGCCGTTTTTCTGGAGGATTTCGATGGAAATGCCGTCTGGTGAGCGTACGAAAGCCATATGGCCATCGCGAGGCGGGCGGTTGATCGTCACGCCATTATCCATCAGCTTCTGGCAAATGGCGTAGATGTCATCCACTTCATAAGCAAGATGGCCGAAATTACGCCCACCGGCATAGTCTTCCGCATCCCAATTATAGGTCAGCTCAAGGCATGGGGCCATGTCCTGGCTGGCTTTGGCCTTGTCTTCGTCGGCGGCAAGGAAAATCAGCGTGAAGCGGCCTTTTTCATTGTCGATTCGGCGAACTTCGCTCATGCCGAACAATTCGCAGTAGAATTTCAGGGAAGCATCGACATCCTTGACCCTGACCATTGTGTGAAGATAGCGCATTTTGAAATTCTCCCTGTTGCATGCCGCATATGTCGCCTGAGGGCGACGGCTTCAAGCATTGTCATGGCCGTGCCTGAAAAAAATGACATCACGAGAGAAAATGAACGGTTTGAAGAAAATTGACTGAATAGACAAAGGGGAAAGCGGGAAATCTGCACTCGTCAGTTTCGAACAAGCTACAGGCGCGAAAAAGCAGATGCGAATAACTGAAACTAGGGCTTGCGCAACAGTATTAACAAAATGTTAATCTAGCCTTCGGGAATCAGTAAGCGTTATCCATGTTTGGCGTTGTCGAGGGGCGGTTTAGAGATGGCGGATAGAATTTCAGCGAAAGAGTTCGTGGAATTCAGCGGGCTCTCGGAAGAGCCCCTGGATCTTGTCGAAATCACCGGTGTGGTGAAATGGTTCGACGTTGCCAAGGGTTTTGGCTTTATCGTTCCGGATAATGGCATGCAGGACGTCTTGCTACATGTGACCTGCCTGCGCCGGGACGGTTACCAGACCATCCTGGAGGGAACGCGGATTGTCGCGCTGATCCATAAGCGCGATCGGGGCTATCAGGCCTTCCGGGTTCTGTCGATGGATCAGTCGACGGCGACACACCCTTCGCAAATGCCTCCCATGCGGACCCATGTTCAGGTGACGCCATCAAGCGGGTTGGAGCGGGTTCTGGTCAAGTGGTTCAATCGCACCAAAGGCTTCGGCTTCCTGACGCGGGGCGAGGGCACCGAGGACATTTTCGTTCACATGGAAACGCTGCGTCGATTCGGCTTGACAGAATTGCGGCCCGGACAGACAGTGCTGGTACGCTTCGGCAATGGCGACAAAGGCCTGATGGCGGCAGAAATTCACCCGGATAATCCTGCGCCGCATGTGATGGCGCATTGATTGTCCCGTATTGTGAGTGACGGGAATGCTGGTTTTTTCTAGAAGCGCCTTTTGGGCGCTTTTTTTCTATATTGCATTCACACTATCCCCGGCCATGGCTGAGCAATTCCTCAAAGGGCCAGCCGTCATTCAGACACCCGCCGGTCAGCAGCTTCGATTAAAGATGGAATATGCGATCTCTGTTTCGCAACGGGAGCAGGGCCTGATGGGCCGCACCAAGCTTGGGCTGAATGACGGCATGATTTTCGATTTTGGCGACAGCCGCACTGTTGTGATGTGGATGAAAAACACGCCTTTACCGCTGGATATGCTGTTTATCGATGAAAAAGGTGTGGTGACCGGTGTTGCAGCGCGCACAAAACCCTATTCGGAGGATTTGATACCTTCGCCTGGTCCGGTACGCTATGTAATTGAACTGAATGGTGGGCGGGCACAGGCGCTTGGGATCGGTCCTGGCAGCATGGTCATACAGGGAATTGCACCCCCTCCATAACGCTGCGAACAAAATCATCGAAAAGACGGTTTTTTTTGAGTTTTTCCTGTTGCGATTAAAGAGTGAACCGTGTATCTCCCCATCATTCGGCGGTCACGGAGTGTAGCGCAGTCTGGTAGCGCATCTGGTTTGGGACCAGAGGGTCGGGAGTTCGAATCTCTCCACTCCGACCATTCTTCCGGCGAATTCTTTCGCTGGAAGATGACGGCGAGGAAGGGAAGAGATATAGTCTCTTCGTTTTCATGAGGAATCGGAATTATGTCCGCTAAGATTTACCGTCCTGCAAAAACAGCCATGCAATCCGGAAAAGCCAAGACCCATCTATGGGTTCTGGAGTTCGATGCATCCGAACCACGGACAATCGACCCGATGATGGGCTATACCAGCTCAGGCGATATGCTCCAGCAGGTCAAGCTGACGTTTGAAACGCAGGAATTGGCTGAAGCCTACGCTCAGCGCAATGGAATCGATTACCGCGTCATCCAGCCAAAGGAACCACGCCGCCAGTCGGTTTCCTACACAGACAATTTCCGCTTCAGCCGCCTCCAGCCCTGGACGCATTAATCCCATTTGCTGCTGCCTCTGGCCCGTCATACAGGCCGCGCCGGCCCCTTAGCTCAGCTGGATAGAGCACCTGCCTTCTAAGCAGGTTGTCGCAGGTTCGAGTCCTGCAGGGGTCGCCAATCTCTAAAGTCATCCTTGTAATGCGCTGAAATTATTCAGCTATTTTAAAAGTGAGGGGATGGAATGTTCCCGCGCAGTTTGGTTGCAACAGCCTGTGAGAGTTTCTTGCGGTCAGCTTTTTTCGTATAGAGCGCGGCCATCGCGTCGGAATTCCAGCCGAATAGTGCTTTCAGTTCGGCGTTGCTTCCACCCAACATAGCGCGTTTTTGAGAGTTGGATTTCTGGGATGCCCAGATGTCGCGTCCTCAAAAACGCAAATGATATCCTGGTGTTTGGAAAATTTGGTTTGATGCGCTGCTCGATCAGTCTGGAATCAAGTCAGAGATCTGTCCGTGCGATACCAACAGGCGTGGGTTGGTCATGCTTCCGTTTTCCTCATCGATTGTGACCGCGTATGCGGCAACACCAATGTAGCGAGATGCCATGGCGCCAGCTATTTTCTCTGCTGAAGCCACGCTTGAAGCTTGGCGCATATCGCCCGGCACAATACCGGCGCGGTTCTTTTTGAACTGCACGACAATAATTTTTTCAGCGTCAGACATGTTATTTCCCTTTCTCGTTTGTTCTCTTTATGTTCTATTTTCGGGAAGAGTCAATGTCTTTTTTCACGTGTCCATTGAAACGCGGTGAGCAAAATTCTTCGGGATTGGCAGTTGTGGCCAGCCAGTCGCCGCAAACGGATATCGTGGCGACTGGCCAACTTGGGTGAAGGCGACGTATAGATTGCGAAGAACTAGCCTTCGTCCCGCCGGGCCTGGCTAAGCCTTCTGCACTTACTTCTTTTTTGTCGAGGATTCGCTGTTCTTGACCTGTGAGCCGAGCGTGGGCGCTACGACTTTATCAACTGTCTTGTCCTTCTTCGGCTTTCGCGTTTCCTTATTGCCGCGTACCTGACCTTTAGCCATTGTCGTTTCCTCCGTGTTGAGAATGACAGCTAGCCGCGATTGCCCGGTGAAAAGCAAGCGAAATCCGACGGATGAGCAGTGCCTCAAACCTGTTTGCCTACCTTGTCATTCCTCATCCAGCCCGCAAGAACCGGACGGCCTCATCGCGGCGGTGCAGGTAGAGCAATGTGCGCACCGCCTCGCCGCGTGCCGAAGTCAGGTCGGGGTCGCGTTCCAGCAGATAGGCGGCGTCCTTGCGGGCGATTTCCAGGAGGTCGGCATGGTGTTCCAGGCTGGCGATGCGAAAGCCGGGCGTCCCGGATTGGCGGGTACCGAGCAACTCGCCTTCGCCGCGCAGTTTCAGGTCTTCTTCGGCAATCAGGAAGCCATCCTCGCTGTCGCGCAGGATTGACAGGCGGGCCTTTCCGGTTTCGCCCAGCGGGCCTTTATAAAGAAGAATGCAGGAGGAGGCTTCCGCGCCGCGCCCAACCCGGCCGCGCAGCTGGTGCAATTGCGCTAGGCCAAAGCGTTCGGCATGTTCGATCACCATGATTGTCGCGTCCGGCACGTCCACGCCGACTTCCACCACTGTGGTTGCTACCAGCAGCCGTGTTTCACCGCTCTTGAAAGCCAGCATGGCGGCGTCTTTTTCCTCGCCTTTCATGCGGCCATGCACGAGGCCTATGGGCGCCTTGAGGCAGGTTTTCAGCACCTCGAAGCGCTCCTCCACCGACATCAGTTCCGATTCCTCGGTCTCTTCGACCAGAGGGCAGATCCAATAGGCCTTCTTGCCGGAAGCAATCGCGGCCTGGAGCCGGTCAACGATATCGCCGATTCGCTCCACCGGCACGGTCACGGTCTGGATCGGCTTGCGCCCCGCCGGTTTCTCGGTGAGCTTGGAGACATCCATATCGCCGAAGGCGGCCAGAACCAGCGTGCGCGGAATGGGCGTCGCGGTCATGACCAGCATGTGTGGCGAAACGCCCTTGGCTGTCAGTCGCAGCCGCTGGTGCACACCAAAGCGATGCTGCTCATCCACCACGGCCAGCATGAGATTGTGATAATTGACCGAATCCTGAAACAGTGCATGGGTGCCGATGACGATTTGCGCGGCGCCGGAGGCGATTCGCTCCAGCACCGCTTCGCGCTCGCGGCCCTTGGTGCGTCCGGTCAGTACATCGACGGCAATTCCGGCAGCAGCCGCCATTTTTGACAGCGTGGCGTGATGTTGGCGCGCCAGAATTTCGGTCGGCGCCATCAGCACGGCCTGGCCGCCGTTTTCCACCACAGCCGCCATTGCCAGCAGCGCCACCAGCGTCTTGCCCGCGCCGACATCGCCCTGCACCAGGCGCAACATGCGGCTATCGCTTTCCATATCTTTCAAGATATCGGCAACAGCGTCCTTCTGGCTGTTGGTGGGGGTAAAGGGCAGGGCGGCAAGGATTTTTCCGCTCAACTCGCCCGTGGCGCGAACCGGTGTTCCCGCCACCTTGCGCAAGCGTTGACGCACCAGTGCCAGAGAGACCTGGCCCGCCAGAAATTCATCATAGGCCAGCCTGCGCCGGGCCGGGGCCTGCGGGTCCACATCCTTTTCGTCGCGGGGGCTGTGCAAACGCTCAAAACTTGGTTTGACAGCGTCGAAAACCTGTTTTGTCACCAGTGCCGGATCAATCCATTCGGCAAAGTCCGGCAGGCGTTCCACCGCGTGGTCGATTGCCTTTTTCAGCACTTTCGGCGAAAGGCCCGCCGTTAGCGGATAGACCGGCTCGACCAGCGGCATGGTCGCCGCCTCGCTGGCCTTGACCATAAAATCCGGGTGGACCATCGAGGGGCGGCCATTGAACCAGTCGATTTTTCCCGAAACCGTGATGATCTCATCGACCGGCAAGGCTTTTTCCAGCCAATTGCCCTTGGCGCGAAAGAATGTCAGCGCTAATTCACCGGTCTCGTCATGCAGGAAAACCCGGTAGGGCGCGTTGCGATTTTCCTTAGGCGCAGGCGTGTGGCGATCAACCCGGCCCGTCACGGTGACGATGGCACCTTGCGGGGCCCGGGCAATTCCTGGCTGGTTGCGCCGGTCGATCAGGCGATGCGGGCTTAAGAACAGCAGATCGACGACGCGGGCGTCCTCGGCATCTTCGCGGCCCAGCAGGCTCGCCAGCAATTGCGCCAGCTTCGGACCAACGCCCGGCAGGGTGGAAACGGAGGCAAACAGGGGATCGAGCAGGGATGGACGCATGATGGCGGCAAAATGCCGTGTGATGAGGCGCATTGCAAGGCTGACAAGGCAATTGTGAGCGGGTATACAGCATCGGACTGAAAAGTGGCTACCGGTTTTCAGAGATATCCGATGCGATGAAAAAAGCATCGGACCGAAAAGTGGGAACCGGTTTTCGGGCATATCCGATGCGAAGAGAAAAGCATCGGACTGAAAAGTGGGAACCGGTTTTCAGGAACCTGTAAGGGATGAAAAACGAATGGGTCTCGGCTTCGCCGCCCCCTCATCCGCCTTCCGGCACCTTCTCCCCGATTGGGAGAAGAGGGATGGAGCCGACCGGTGCAGTGCGTTTTCAGTGAGGCGAGGACCGCCGAGCGAAGGCGGGGTAGTGGGAAACTGCTTGCTCCGTCATAACTTGTGAAAACCGGTCTACGATAAAATTCGATGCAAAGCCAAGAGCTTCAGCATCAACAGGAAGGTGAATGATATGACTGGTCTGGTTCGCAGTAGCGCCGATCTCGATCCCCGCCGCAGGCGTATTCTGTTTCGCTGTTGGCATCGGGGTATCAGGGAGATGGACCTGATGCTCGGTCAGTTTGCCGAAGCCGAGATCAGCGCGCTCAACGATGCCGAACTGGATGATCTCGAACTGATCATGGCGGAAGAAGACAATGACCTGATCAGCTGGATCAATGGTGCAGCCCCTGTGCCAGCTCATATACAGATCCCGTTGTTTGACCGCATTGCCGCCACCCGCCCTGATTTTTCGCCGGTCGATGGTTCGGCCATTGCCTTGTCGTCCAGGCCTGATGCGAGTGCTGTGACCGAAAAATGATTTCCCTGTTTGATGCAAAGAAGACGGCAGCGGCGGCGTCCGCTGTCACCCTTTCGCCTGTGCCTGATGGCATGGACGCTTTTCTGGTGGCGGAACTGGCGCGGCAGGGCAGGCCTGTCGCCTATCTTCTGTCGGATTCCAGCCGGATGAACGATATTGAGCAGATGCTCGGCTTCTGTGCGCCCGAAATTCCGGTGCTGACCTTGCCCGCCTGGGATTGCCTGCCCTATGACCGGGTCTCGCCCAGCGCCGATATTTCCGCCCGCAGGCTCTCGGCGCTGTCGGGGCTGATTGCCCATGCGCGAAAGCCCCATGCGGCCATCGTGCTCGTGACCGCCAATGCCATGCTGCAAAAGCTGGCTCCGGCTGACGTTATCGAGAGCCTGTCCTTTTCGGCCCGTCCCGGCAATCAGGTGAAGATGGACGACATTGCCGCCCGCTTGTCGCGCAACGGCTTTGAGCGCGTCGATACGGTGCGCGAAGTTGGCGAATTTGCAGTGCGTGGCGGCATTCTGGATGTCTTCGTGCCGGGTTCTGAGGAGCCGGTGCGGCTGGATTTCTTTGGCGATACGCTGGAAAGTATCCGCAGTTTCGATCCGGCCAGCCAGCGCACTATCGGTCAGGTCCGATCGCTCGACCTCAACCCGATGAGCGAAGTGACGCTGACGCCGGAAAGCATCAGCCGGTTTCGCAAGAATTACCTGTCGCTGTTTGGCGCGGCCACCCGCGACGATGCGCTGTACACCGCCGTGTCCGAAGGCCGCCGTTATGCGGGCATGGAACATTGGATGCCACTGTTCCATGAAAAGCTGGAGACGGTGTTCGACTATCTCACCGATTTCCGGGTGGTGCTCGACCATACGGTGCGTGAATCCGCCGAAGAACGCGGCAAGCTGATCCGTGACTATTACGAGGCGCGGTTGAACAGCGCGACACCCGGCAAGGGCCATCTGGCCCAGGGCACGCCTTATAAGCCCATACCGCCGGAATATTTGTATCTGGGGGCGGCGGAATTTGCCAAGAAGCTTGAAGCGCTGAACCCGATCCGCCTGACACCGTTTGCCGAGCCGGATAGCGAAGGCCGCAAGATTGTTGAACTCTCGGCCCGCTCCGGCCCGCGCTGGGCGAAGCTGGCTGCGCAGGAAAGCAGCGAGACCAAGGCTGATGGCGAGGCGCAACGGGTCAATGTCTTTACCCAGGCAGTAAAATATATTTCCGACAAGCGGGCTTCCGGCTCCAAGGTGCTGATTACCGGCTGGTCGGAAGGTTCGCTCGACCGGCTGTTGCAGGTGTTGAACGAGCACGGGCTGGAGCGGCTAAAGCCTGTTACTGCCCTGAAGGATCTCGATCAGCTTGGCAAGGGTCATGCGGCAACCGCCGTCCTGGCGCTTGAGGGCGGGTTCGAGGCGGGCGAACTCGTGGTGGTCGGCGAGCAGGATATCCTCGGCGACCGCATGGTGCGCCGGTCCAAGCGCCGCAAGCGGGCCGCTGATTTTATTTCCGAAGTGGCCGGGCTGGATGAAGGCTCGATCGTCGTCCATGCAGAGCATGGCATTGGCCGGTTTATCGGATTGCGCACCATTCAGGCGGCGGGCAGCCAGCATGCTTGTCTGGAACTGCAATATGCCGATGAGGCCAAGCTGTTCCTGCCGGTCGAAAATATCGAGCTTCTGTCACGCTATGGTTCGGAAGGCAGCGAAGCGCAGCTGGACAAGCTGGGCGGCGGTGCCTGGCAGATGCGCAAGGCCAAGCTGAAAAAACGCCTGCTGGATATGGCTGGCGGGCTGATCCGCATCGCCGCCGAGCGGATGATGCGGTCCGCACCTGTGCTGGCCACGACTGAAGGCTTCTACGACGAATTCGCGGCCCGGTTCCCCTATGAGGAAACCGAGGACCAGATGAATGCTATCGAGGCGGTGCGTGGCGATCTGGCTGCCGGACGTCCGATGGACCGGCTGATCTGCGGCGATGTTGGCTTCGGCAAGACGGAAGTTGCGCTGCGCGCCGCCTTCGTGGCAGCGATGAACGGTATTCAGGTGGCGGTTGTTGTGCCGACCACGCTTTTGGCGCGCCAGCATTTCAAGACGTTTTCCGAGCGGTTTCGCGGGTTGCCAATCCGCATCCAGCAGGCTTCACGGCTGGTGGGCACCAAGGAGCTGAACCTCGTCAAGAAGGAAGTGGCTGAGGGCAAGACCGATATCGTTGTGGGCACCCATGCTCTCCTGGGGTCGGGCATAAAATTCGCCAATCTTGGCCTGCTGGTGATTGATGAAGAGCAGCATTTCGGCGTCAAGCACAAGGAACGGCTGAAAGAGTTGAAGAGCGACGTGCATGTGCTGACGCTCTCGGCGACGCCCATTCCGCGCACCTTGCAGCTGGCGATGACCGGGGTGCGCGAATTGTCGCTGATCACCACGCCGCCGGTGGACCGTATGGCGGTGCGCACCTTCATTTCGCCCTTCGATCCGCTGGTGATCCGCGAAACGCTGATGCGTGAACATTATCGCGGTGGGCAGAGCTTTTATGTCTGCCCACGTCTGGCGGATCTTGCCGATATCAAGGCATTTCTGGAGTCGGATGTGCCGGAATTGAAAGTGGCGATTGCCCATGGCCAGATGGCGGCGGGCGAGCTGGAAGACATCATGAACGCCTTCTATGAGGGCCGATACGATGTTCTGCTTTCCACCACCATCGTCGAATCCGGGCTGGATGTGCCGACCGCGAATACTCTCATTGTTCACCGCGCCGATATGTTCGGCCTTGCCCAGCTCTACCAGATCCGGGGCCGGGTCGGCCGCTCCAAGGTGCGGGCCTTCGCGCTGCTGACCCTGCCGGTCAACAAGGTGCTGACGACCAGCGCCGAACGCCGGCTGAAAGTGCTGCAATCGCTGGATACGCTGGGCGCGGGCTTCCAGCTCGCCAGCCACGATCTCGACATTCGCGGCGCCGGCAATCTGCTGGGCGAGGAACAATCCGGCCACATCAAGGAAGTCGGCTTCGAGCTTTACCAGCAAATGCTGGAGGAGGCCGTTGCCGAGGTGAAGGGCGAGGACGAAGTGGTCGATAGCGGCTGGTCGCCGCAAATTCAGGTCGGCACCTCGGTGATGATCCCCGACGAATACGTGCCGGACCTGCATCTGCGTCTTGGCCTATACCGCCGCTTGGGCGAACTGACCGAATTGAACGATATCGATGGCTTTGGCGCCGAGTTGATCGACCGGTTCGGGCCGCTGCCAGCGGAAGTGCAGAATCTGTTGAAGGTGGTCTATGTCAAGGCGCTGTGCCGCAAGGCCAATGTCGAAAAGCTGGAAGCCGGTCCGAAGGGCGTCGTGGTTCAGTTCCGCAACAAGCTGTTCCCCAACCCGGCAGCTTTGGTCGGCTTCATCGCCAAACAGGGCAGCATGGCCAAGATCCGTCCAGACCACAGTGTGTTCCTGACCCGCGATCTGCCAACGCCCGAGAAACGGCTGGCGGGTGCAGCGACCATCATGGCTCAACTGGCGGAACTGGCCAAGGTTAAGTGAGAGCAGAGGCGGTCCATCGACCGCCTCCAGACTACTTTCCCTGGCAGAGTCTATTTCAACCGCTCGGCAAGAAAACGGGCAGCCCGTTCGTGGGCTTGTTTCGCCAGGGATGTTTCTGGTTTCAGAAAAAAGTCATGGCTTCCGCCATCAAATATTGAGAGTTCAGTTTCGGTTCCTAGGGATTTGGCCTGTTCTGATAATGCTCTTGCCATCGAGACAGGAAATACACGGTCTTCGCTCCCCCAGACGACCAGGAGGGGAGGAAACGCGCGAACGTATTGAGAATAACCAGCGGGAAAGCCACCGTCCACGAGCACCAGGGCATTGGTATCTTGCCGGTTTACCGTTGCGGTGACTGCGATTTGCGCGCCCAGCGAAATCCCGAGAATGCCGATTTTCCGATCCTCTGGAGATTGTCTCTTGAGAAACAGTAGAACATCCCTGACAGCAGCGCTCCATCGGGCCATGTGGCTTGTGTAATATTGGATGCGGCCTGTCGCACCCTTCGCATGGCCAATGGCAGTCAAATCTGCGTCTGAAACGGCATGGACCAGATAGGCATCAAGCCCCGCCTTATCGAGACTTTGAGCAAGATCGTCATAGGCTGCTGATCGAAAGCCTTTGCTGCCGCTCAGGATGATGACGGCTGGGCGATTCTGAGGTGCGCGCCTCTCGAATGCCTCTATTGCGATGTCGCCCTGCGTCGTCTTGACCATTGCTGTTTGACGGTCGTTTGCCCGTGACGGGCTGCAAGAGATGAAAGCCAGATACAATAACCGTCATGGCCAGCAGAAAAGCGGTAGAACGACAGCAATGCAGCATTACTCGTCCTCCACCGCCAGGCTGGCCTGCGGGCCGGAGGCGACGGCGGGTGGGAGGGGAACGCCCTTGGTTCTCTCCCGCATCAGGGTAATCAGGCCGGAGCCGATGATCAGGGTGATGCCGACCAGCATGGGCATATCGACATGGTCGCCGAAAATCAGGTAGCCGAACAGGATGGCCCAGAGCATCTGGCTATATTGTGCAGGCCCCAGCACGGCGGCTGGAGCAAAGCGGGTCGCCAGCATCATCAGCACAGTGGCAAGGGCGGCAAACAGGCCGTAGCTGAGCAAAAGCAACCAGTCCGTTCCCTGCGGCCAGGAGAAGGCGGGCAGCATGGCGATGCCGGAAATAATGATGGTGCCGAAGGCGCCGGCGCCGTAGAGCGATGTGGATTTTTCGCGCGGGCCGATGGCGCGGTAGACGACGATGGAAATCGCCCCACCCAACCCGCCGATGACAGCGCCGAGATGGCCGATCGACAATTCTCTGAAGCCGGGCCGTAACACCACCAGCACGCCGATAAAACCGATGATGACGGCGCTCCAGCGGCGCATGCCGACCTGTTCCTTGAGGAACACCACCGACATGATGGTGACGAAGCAGGGCAAAAGGAAAATCAGACAGAAGGCTTCCGCCATCGACAGATGGGTGAAGGCGGTCACAGCGCCAATGGCACTGGTGCCTGACGCGAAGAAGCGCAGCAGCCAGAGCTTCAGGTTGGAGGTCCTGAACACATCCGTCAGCGCATCGCCGCGCTTCAGTAGAAAGGGCAGGGCAGCCAGACCGAACAGCGATCCGAAGAAGGCTGATTCGAACGGACTGATTCGGCCATCCACAAGTTTGACCGATGCATCACTGATGGCGAAGGCCGCAAAGGCCGCAAAAGCGAGCGCAAGGCCGCGAGGTGTCGTATCGGAGGTCACGAGCGGGTCGTCCTGGAGCTTGGCCGGGGAAATCCGTCATCCGTTTTCCACCGGCAGGGGGCCTCTCGTGAGTATGGCCGATATTGCGTTGCGTCAATTCAGTTTCGACTGTTCGACTGCCTTTTCAGCGGCGATGTCGCGCAGGGCATTGGCCAGAACGTCAGTCGGCTGGGCGCCACTCACGGCATATTTCTGGTCGATGATGAAGAAAGGCACGCCATTGACCCCCATTTTCTGGGCGGCGTCGATTTCATCGATCACCATGTCCTTATCGGCATCACCTGCCAGCAGGGCCTGCATCACCTTTCGGTCCAGCCCTGCCTCCTGGGTGATATCCAGCAGGACCGCGTGGTCGCCGATATTGCGACCATCCTCAAAAAATGCCTTGAACAGGCTAGAAACCACGGCACTCTGCGCCTCACGGCTCTCCAGTCCGGCCCAATGGATCAGTCGATGCGCATCCAGCGTATTGGGACCGATCTTGACCGCATCGAAATTGAAGGCAATGCCAACCTCGCGGCCAAGCTCGGCCAATTTCTGAAGGCTGCGGTCCATGTTTTCCTTGCCGCCAAACTTCTTGGTGAGTTCCGCTTGCTGATCAACGCCTTCGGGCGGATAGTCCGGATTGAGCCGGTAGGGGCGCCAGTTGACGTCGATACTGACAGTGTCCTGCACCTCGGCAATGGCCAGGTCCAGCCGGGCCTTGCCCAGATAGCACCACGGGCAGACGACATCGGACACGAGATCGATGGTAATGCGTTGCATGAAAGGGTCTCCATCGGTATTCGGCAGCGATGACACGCCGCAGATCCGTGCGCAATCAGCGCACGGTGGTTGAATTCATTGCGCCCTGGCATCCCACCAGGTGGGGAGTTGATAGCCCAGCATCGGCACCTGCTCAGGCCTTGCGATGCGCTTCCAGCGCGCCAGCCATTGCTCGCCATTATAATAGAGTGGCACCACATAATGCCCCGCCACCAGAAGGCGATCGAGGGCCCGCACGCTGGCCTGATAGTCCTCCAGGCTTCTGGCATTGACCATGGTGTTCAACACCCGGTCGATATCCGGATTGGCCACCCCGGCATAATTGAAACTGCTCTGCCGATCCCGGGCAACGGAGCCCCAGCGGTTGAATTGTTCAATACCGGGAGCCAGCGTCGAGGGATAGGCCATGACGACCATGTCATAATCGAAGCTGTTGGAGCGCGCCTGATATTGCGCGTCATCCACCGTCCGGATGGTCATGCCGATGCCGATCAGCCGCAAGGTGCGCTGATAGGCAAGCGCCATTTTCTCCTGGCCGGCATTCTGGGTCATCACCTCGAAGGACAGTGGCTTGCCCTGGGCATCGACCATTTTACCATCATTGATCGAATAGCCAGCCTGACTGAGCAGCGCGACGGCCTGGCGCAGAATATTACGGTCGGCGCCTGAACCATCGGAAATCGGCAATGTATAGGTACCCGCCAGGATTTCCGGGGCAATCGTGTTGCGCGCATTACCAAGGATTGCCAGTTCGCGGTCGTCAGCGGCATGGCCAAAGGCGCCGAGCGGCGAATTCTGCCAGTAACTCTGGATTCGCTTGAAAGCGTTGCCGTAGATGTTCTTGTTGACCCACTCGAAGTCGAAGGCGAGCGTCAGCGCCTCGCGCACCTTCACATCGGCAAAGATCGGGCGGCGGGTGTTGAACACGAAGCCCAGCATGCCCGTCGGTTTTTGCGGGGTAAAGGTTTCGCGCACAACATCGCCATTCACCGCTGCGGGAAAATTATAGGCCCGCAGCCAATGGGCCGAATCACCATCAGGGTAAAGATCGATCTCACCCTTCTTGAAGGCTTCGAACAGCGTGCTGTCCTGCAAGAAATAGGTTACGCTGACTTCGTCGTAATTATCGAAACCCACCTTCGAGGGAAGATCCTTGCCCCAATAATTCGGATCGCGCTGATAGGTAATCCGCTCGCCGGGGCGGATATCCTTGATCTTATAGGGGCCGGAGCCAACAGGCACATTCAGCGACGATTGTTCGAAACGATCCGGATCGATGGCATGCTTTGGCAGGATTGGCGTTGCATAGGCCAGAAGCAGCGGAATTTCCCGGTCAGCCTTGTCGTTGAAGGTGAAGCGAACGCTATGCTCGCCAACCTTTTCCATCTTGGCAACGCCGTTCAACCGCTTGTCGAAAGGCGAACGGCCTTTCTGCTGGAGGATCTGGAACGTGAAAATCACGTCATCCGGCGTCACCGGCTGGCCATCGTGCCAGCGGGCCTTTGGGTTGAGGTTGAACTGGATGAAGCTGCGGGCATCGTCCCACTCAACGCTTTGCGCCAGAAGACCGTAGAGCGTGTAGGGTTCGCCGGCCGAGCGCGTCATCAGCGTTTCGTAAAACAGGTTGCCGTATTCCGGGTCCCAGATGCCGCGCGCCGTTGTGCGCATGCCCTTGATGACAAAGGGGTTGAAACTGTCGAACGTGCCGACCACGCCGTAAGAGATCCGACCGCCCTTCTTTACGTCAGGGTTGACGTAAGGCAGGTGCTTGTAATCGGCGGGCAGGGCGGGTTTGCCATACATGGATATGGCATTGACGGGCTCGGCCAAGGTAGCCGATGCGGCAAACAAGCCGCAGAACGGCAGGACCAGCAGGGTCGACAAAAGACGCCGCAAACCATTTCCTCTCGAGATCAGTATTTTTAATTTCGCGGCAAATTATCACGAACTGCCGGAAAGCCAACCGCTATGGCACAATTCCTGCTATGGAAGCGCCATGTAAGTGAATGGGTGAAATTGTCCAGTAAAACAAATGGCGCGCGCGCTCAATCGTTCCATAAATTGGACGCATCTTTCGCAAACACCAAAGAAGCACTGGATATTCGCGGCGATGCGCTGTAACAGGATCACCACACACATCGGGTCATCTATTTGCCTCATTTAAAACCCAGGGGATGAACGAATAGGCCGATCTAATCGGGTGAGAACTTCGGTTCGACAAAAGTTTTCAGGAGACGGATCTCGTTATGACGTTTACAGCAGCCAAAACCGCGCGTGCGGCACTCTCCGCTCTCGTTCTCTCCACTGGCTTTGCTGGCGCATCCTTTGCCCAGCAGCAGCCCGCTGGCGATGCCGGCTTGCCGCCGCAGGGTTGGTTCAAGACCTGCGCCAAGCAGGAAGACAACGATATCTGCACGGTGCAGAACATTCAGGTCGCACAGAACCGCCAGATGATTATCGCCGTGGCGATCATCTCCATCGAAGGCAAGATGAACCGCAAGCTGATGCAGGTTTCCGTGCCTTCCGCACGGCTCGTCCCTCCGGGCGTCGTTCTGCAGATCGACGGCGGCAAGGGCCAGAAGATCGATTACGCCGTCTGCTTCCCGGACCGTTGCACAGCTGAAATTCCGCTGACGGACGCGATGATTGCCAGCCTGAAGAAGGGCCATGACGTGGTGTTCACCTCGATGAACTTCCGCCGCGTTCCAAACCCGATCAAGATTTCGCTGGATGGCTTTACCGGTTCCTACGATGGCCCGGCTATCACCCAGTCCCAGGCGCAGGAGCGCCAGCGTCTGCTGGAAGAAGCCATGCAGAAGAAGAACGAAGAATCGCAGAAGGCTCTGGAAGACGCCCAGAAGGCCGCTAAGGAAACCAAATAATCGGTTATTCCTTTGCTTCATTGAAAAAGCCCCGGTCGTTTAGCGACCGGGGCTTTTTTTATAGGAGATAATGTCAGCCGATCAGTGAGCCAAATTCATCCGCGGCTTGTAATGACCGGCCTGCTCTTCCACGAAGATCTGGTTGATATGCGGATTGCGCAGCGGCTCGCCGCTTTCGTCTGTCTCCAGATTTTGCTCGGAGACATAGGCGACATATTCCGTCTCGGCATTTTCAGCCAGCAGGTGATAGAAGGGCTGATCCTTGCTGGGCCGCAATTCTGCGGGGATCGCATTCCACCATTCTTCCGTATTGGCAAATTCCGGATCGACGTCGAAAACGACGCCGCGAAACGGAAATACCTTGTGACGAACAATGTCACCGATTCCAAACTTTGCGTTGCGTTGTTTCATGGCTTTGTTTCCTTTCGTCAAATATTTGGGAAACGGGACAACGAACATCAAGGGCCTCGACATGGTTTTGTCACAAAACGGCTGAGGCATGGCCGCCCGGTTTAACAAGATGTGCAATTGCAAAAAATACCAATGATACTGCAATAAAAAAGCCGGCAGGGTTGCTGCCGGCTTTGGTGTCGATCGGATCAGACCGAGTAGTACATGTCGTATTCCACCGGATGAGGCGTCATGTCGTAACGCATGACTTCCTGCATCTTGATGTCGATGAAGGCGTCGATCTGGTCGTCGTCGAAGACGCCGCCCGCGGTCAGGAACTTGCGATCCTTGTCGAGGCTTTCCAGCGCTTCGCGCAAGCTAGCGCAGACCGTCGGGATCTTCTTCAATTCCTTCGGCGGCAGATCATAGAGATCCTTGTCCATAGCCTTGCCAGGATGGATCTTGTTCTTGATGCCATCGAGACCAGCCATCAGCATGGCGGCAAAACCGAGATAGGGGTTGGCGGTCGGGTCAGGGAAGCGGACTTCGACGCGCTTTGCCTTCGGATTGGAGCCGAACGGGATGCGGCAGGAGGCAGAACGGTTGCGGGCGGAATAGGCCAGCAGAACCGGTGCTTCATAGCCAGGCACCAGACGCTTGTAGGAATTGGTCGAGGGGTTGGTGAAGGCATTCAATGCCTTGGCATGCTTGATGATGCCGCCGATGTAGTAGAGGCAGCTTTCCGACAGACCGGCATATTCGTCACCGGCGAAGGTTGGCTTGCCATCCTTCCAGATCGACTGGTGCACATGCATGCCCGAGCCGTTGTCACCGAAGATTGGCTTCGGCATGAAGGTTGCGGTCTTGCCATAGGCATTGGCAACCTGATGCACGACATATTTATAGATCTGCATTTTGTCGGCGTTGCGCACCAGCGTATCGAACTTGATGCCAAGCTCGTGCTGGGCAGCGGCGACTTCGTGGTGGTGCTTTTCGACGGTCACGCCCATTTCGGACAGAACCGTCAGCATTTCCGAGCGCATGTCCTGGCAGCTGTCGATCGGCGGAACCGGGAAATAGCCGCCCTTGACGCGCGGACGGTGGCCGAGATTGCCGGTTTCATAGTCGGTATCGTCGTTGGACGGCAATTCGGTGGAATCGAGCTTGAAGCCGGTATTGTAAGGATCAGCCTTGTATTTCACGTCATCGAAAATGAAGAATTCAGCTTCCGGGCCAAAAAACGCCGTGTCGCCGATACCCGACGCCTTGAGATAGGCTTCTGCCTTCTTGGCCGTGCCGCGCGGATCGCGGTTATAGGCTTCACCGGAAACCGGATCGAGAATATCGCAGAGAATGACCATGGTCGACTGGGCGAAGAACGGGTCCATATGCACCGTTTCCACGTCCGGCATCAGCACCATGTCGGATTCGTTGATCGCCTTCCAGCCTGCGATGGAGGAGCCGTCGAACATGACGCCATCGGCGAACATGTCTTCATCGACACAGACGATGTCCATGGTGACATGCTGCAGCTTGCCCTTGGGGTCGGTGAATCTGAGATCGACAAATTTTACGTCGTTGTCTTTGATTTGTTTAAGAATATCCTGTGCGGTCGTCATTAGGTTTGTTCCTCGATTTGATGACGATTATAAGACCCGACCTCCCTCAGCCGGGCCGCATTCAAATGGCGTCGACGCCGGTTTCGCCGGTTCTGATCCGGACGACTTCCTCGACGTTGGAAACGAAAATTTTTCCATCGCCAATGCGCCCCGTCTGCGCGGCATTGCGGATCGCGTCGATGACTGCCTCGACGTTTTCATCGGCCAGCACGACTTCAACCTTCACTTTCGGCAGGAAGTCGACCACGTATTCGGCGCCGCGATACAGCTCCGTATGGCCCTTTTGCCGCCCAAATCCCTTGGCTTCCGTGACCGTTATGCCTTGCAATCCTACTTCCTGAAGGGCTTCCTTCACTTCGTCCAGCTTGAAAGGCTTTATGATCGCTTCGATCTTTTTCATGAGAAAATTTCTCTCCGCTTCCCTCATTGATGCAGGTAACACCTGTTTGCCCTGCGTTGATGCACTTACCGTGCCAATTTGGTCCGCGAATTGCGAAAAAAACAGAAAATCACCCGCATTGCCGAAACAGTTTTGCCTAAACCCGGGCAAAACACCAGAGCTAAGTGCCTATTTTTTGTGAGAATTAGTCAGATTGAATTTTTTGCTGATTTTATGATTTGCGCAGATTTTTTGCATAAATTCATGCTGTTTCGATAGGCAAATGCACAATAAATATCCAATATTAATTTCCTCAACGCCATTGCCGTTTGGTTCGGCTTTCGATTTGATATTTGCATGATGCAAACATCTTTTCATCACCTGATTTCTCCCTCGTCCATGGCGTTGGTGGACCACGATGCGGCCGACTCGGGCATCGATAGTTATGGGCTGATGCGCAAAGCCGGTTCTGCCGTGGCGGCAGCGGCACTCCGGCTTTTTCCAAAGGCGCTGAGGGTGGCTATCCTGTGTGGGCCAGGAAATAATGGCGGTGATGGCTATGTCGCGGCTGAGGCGCTGCGGGCATCAGGCGTTTCTGTTCAGGTCTTTTGTCTGGGCGAACCGAAAGAGCTGAAGGGAGATGCCGCTCTGGCTTATGCCGACTACCAGGGCAAGGCCGAACCGCTGGCGCTCTATGATCCACAAGAGGGCGACCTGGTGGTGGATGCGCTGTTCGGTGCGGGCTTGGCGCGCGACCTGCCTTCGCCGGTGTTGGTGCTGATCGAGCGGGTCAACCAGGCCGGTGTTCCTGTTCTGGCGGTCGATCTGCCCTCTGGTGTCGATGGTCGCACGGGCCAGCCCCTTCCGGTGGCGTTTCAGGCGGTCCATACGGTAACATTCATGGCACGAAAGCCGGGACATGTGCTGCTGCCGGGACGGTCACTCTGCGGCGCAGTGGAGATCTACGACATTGGCATTCCGCGTCGCATCGTTGATCGACATCAAGGCGAGGTTACCGTCAATCATCCCGATTTATGGGCGCATCTCCTGCCAAAAATCTCCGGCGCCAGCCATAAATTCACCCGGGGCCATCTCACGGTATTTTCCGGCCGCACCAGCGCAACAGGCGCCGCCCGGCTGTCCGCCATGGCCGGATTGAAGGCCGGAGCGGGTCTGGTGACTTTGGCCTCACCGGCCTGTGCCGTTCTTGTCAACGCCGCCCAGACCACAGCCGTAATGGTGAAGACCGTCGATGATCTTGACGACCTTGAAGACTATCTGACCGACCAGCGGATGAGCGCCTTCGTGCTCGGACCCGGTTTCGGGATTGGCGAAAAGGCGAGGGCATTTACCCTCTCGCTGGTCAAACGCAGACTGGTTCTCGATGCTGATGGTATTTCATCGTTCAGGGACCAACCAGACGAACTGTTCAACGCATTTTCCGGCAATGAAGCCCGCTTGGTTCTGACGCCGCATGAGGGCGAATTCGCTCGGCTGTTTGCCGATATTGCCGGTGACAAGATGTTGGGCAAAGTCGAAAAAGCCCAGGCCGCTGCCAGAAAAGCCAATGCGGCCGTGGTGTACAAAGGTGCTGACACCGTGATTGCCGCCCCTGATGGTCGGGCGATGATCAACGAAAATGCGCCTCCGTGGCTTGCCACAGCCGGTTCCGGCGATGTGTTGGCCGGGATCATCGGCGGACTATTGGCGCAAGGCGTTCCGGCTTTTGAGGCGGCAGCCGCAGGCGTCTGGCTCCATGCTGAAACGGGCGCAAAGGTCGGCGAGGGACTGACGGCGGAGGATCTGGCGGCGGCTGTGCGGCCCTTTCGCCAAGGTTAAAACGCCAGCATCATGGCGACACGGCGAATTGGATTGAGGCCTTTAGCCGCTTCTGCTGCAAGGATCTTTTTCAGGCGCATAGGGCAGGCATCCCCCTCGACGGCTTGAAACCCAAGAGAGGAATAAAAGGGCGCGTTGAAAGGCGCGAAACGATCTGTTGTCAGCGTCGAACCCACGAGATGTCTGGTCCGTCCTTCATTAAGCAAAGCATTTATCAGTCGCCGCCCATTTCCCCGCCGCTGCCATTGCGGATGAACATCTGCTTCTCCTATGTGCAACCAGCCTTCGCTGACATAGCCACCAGCATATCCGACCGGACTTTCCGCTCCATCGAAAGCTGCCAGAAGCATACCGGCATCGAGATAAACCCGCAATTCCTCGTCGCGGCTTGCAACAGGGTCGCCTGTTACGGCCCCAGCAGCCCGAAGGGTTTCGAACGAAGCCAATTCCACATCTCGCAAACTGCGAAAATGCTGCCTCGTCGCGGGACCGATATGGCTCGTATCAGCAGGGTCGCCGATGGGTGTCGTCATCATCAGACCTTCAGTTCGATAGCGCTTTCTGAAGCAATTGCGCGCCATTCGGTGCATTGACCTTGCCGCCCGTGATGAAAAACGCAAAGACATCGCGTGGCTTTTTATCCGCAATCCGTTGCGGCGCAATCAACGGCAAATCCTGCGGCATACCGCCTTCAGCATAGGTGGAAAACCGCTTTGCCCAGTCCTTTACCTGGGTTTCAGGATAGCAGGTCTTTATCTCATCTGTTCCCTTTTGCAGCCGGGCATAGACGAAATCCGCATTGACATCGGCAAACATCGGGTAATCGTGGTGATCAGCACAGACTGCGGCCACGCCATGCCGCTCCAGCATGGTGATGAAATCAGGTGTCTGGAACGAGGGATGGCGTGGCTCGACCACATGCCGCAGCGCCAATCCATCAAGGGTTTTCGGCAGGAGCGACAGAAACCCCTCGAAATCGTCAGGCTCGAACTTTTTCGTTGCCATGAATTGCCAGAGAATAGGGCCAAGATGGTGACCCAGTTCCGCGATACCCTGGTTCAGGAACTTTTCGATAGATGGACCGGCCTCGGCCAGGATCTTGCGATTGGTACAATAACGGCTGGCTTTCAGCGAAAAGATGAAATCCTCCGGAACTTCTTTAGCCCATTTGGCGAAGGTCTCCGGCTTCTGGCTGGAATAATAGGTGCCGTTGACTTCAATGGCCGTGAGCTGGCGGCTTGCATGTTCCAGCTGCCGCTTCTTCGGCAGCTTTTCAGGATAGAACGTGCCTTCCCAAGGTTCGAAAGTCCAACCGCCGATGCCGGTACGGATTGTGCCTGCGGTCATCTGCCCACTCCTTGTTGATCGCTACTCTGCGGCCTGCGGCTTCTTCATCGGACGGCGCTCCAGCAACTCCCTGAGGAAGTGGCCGGTGTAGGACGCCTCAACCTTGACGATCTCTTCCGGCGTGCCTTGGGCGACGATCTGGCCGCCGCCATCGCCGCCTTCGGGGCCGAAATCGATGATGTGATCGGCAGTCTTGATCACTTCGAGATTGTGCTCGATGACCACGACTGAATTGCCCTGATCGACCAGTTCCTGAAGCATTTCCAAGAGCTTGGCGACGTCATGAAAATGCAGTCCGGTGGTCGGCTCGTCCAGAATATACAGCGTGCGGCCCGTTGATTTCTTCGAGAGTTCCTTGGCAAGCTTGATGCGCTGGGCTTCGCCGCCCGACAGTGTATTGGCCTGTTGCCCGACCTTGATATAGCCAAGGCCGACATCAAACAGCGCTTGCAGCTTGTCGCGCACCGCAGGTACTGCCGAGAAAAACTCGACACCTTCCTCGACCGTCATGTCCAGCACGTCGGCAATCGACTTGGTTTTGAAGGTCACATCAAGCGTTTCGCGATTATAGCGCTTACCGTGGCAGACGTCGCAGGTGACATAGACATCCGGTAGGAAATGCATTTCGATCTTGATGACACCATCGCCCTGGCAGGCTTCACAACGTCCGCCCTTGACGTTGAAGGAAAAGCGGCCGGGCTGATAACCGCGCGCCTTGGCCTCCGGCAGACCGGAAAACCAGTCGCGGATCGGGGTAAACGCGCCGGTATAGGTGGCAGGGTTGGAGCGCGGCGTGCGGCCAATCGGCGACTGGTCGATATCAATCACCTTATCGATGAATTCAAAACCATCGATCCGATCGTGATCGGCCGGGTTTTCGCGTGCGCCCATCACCCGTCGTGCTGCGGCCTTATATAATGTCTCGATCAGGAAGGTTGACTTGCCGCCGCCGGAAACGCCGGTAACGGCGGTAAACACGCCAAGCGGAATGGCCGCTGTGACATTCTTCAGATTGTTGCCCCGGGCGCCGATCACCTTGATCTGCTGGCCCTTCTTGGGCTTGCGCCGCGCCGGCGGTACTTTAACGCCGAGTTCACCGGTCAGGTATTTGCCGGTCAGTGACTTGTCATTGGCCATGATGTCCTGCGGACTGCCCTTGGCGATCACCTGGCCACCATGAATGCCTGCCGCAGGCCCGATATCGACCACATAATCGGCAGCCAGAATGGCGTCCTCGTCATGCTCGACGACGATTACCGTATTGCCGATATCGCGCAGGTGTTTGAGCGTATCGAGAAGCCGGGCATTGTCGCGCTGATGCAGGCCAATCGAAGGTTCATCCAGCACATAAAGTACGCCGGTCAGGCCTGAACCGATCTGTGAGGCAAGCCGGATACGCTGGCTTTCTCCGCCTGACAGAGTGCCGGAGTTGCGCGACAGGCTGAGATAGTCCAGCCCGACATCGTTGAGGAAGCTCAGGCGCTCGCGGATTTCCTTGAGAATACGAACGGCGATTTCGTTCTGCTTGTCGGTAAGCAGACCAGGCAGGGTCTCGAACCAGCCACCGGCAACCCGGATCGACATTTCCGTTACCTGACCGATATGCAGGCCGTTGATTTTCACCGCCAGCGCTTCGGGTTTCAGCCTGAAACCTTTGCAGGCAGGGCAGGGCGCAGCGGACATGTAGCGCTCGATTTCTTCCCGCGCCCAGGCGCTATCGGTTTCCTTCCAGCGGCGCTCCAGGTTTGGCACGATGCCTTCGAAGGTCTTTGTCGCGCTATAGGAGCGTGCGCCGTCGGCGTAGTGAAACTCGATCTTTTCTTCCGTGCCGTGCAGGATGGATTTCTGCGCCTCCGCGCTCAGCTCAGACCATTTGCTGGTCAGCTTGAAGCCAAAAGCCTTGCCAAGACCTTCAAGGGTCTGGTCGTAATAAGGCGAGCTGGATTTCGCCCAAGGTGCAATCGCGCCATCCTTCAACCGCTTGTCGGCTTCGGGAATGATCAGCGCTTCATCGATCTTCTGCTGGAAACCGAGGCCGTCGCAGGTTGGGCAAGCGCCGAACGGATTGTTGAAAGAGAACAGCCGTGGCTCGATTTCCGGAATGGTAAAGCCGGAGACCGGGCAGGCGAATTTTTCCGAAAACAGCACCCGCTCATGGGTCTCGTTCAACGATTTATTGGCGGAGCCGCCAGCCGATGTTTCATTGGCCGGCAGGGGCTTGTCGGCAAATTCGGCGACCGCCAGCCCATCGGCAAGGCGAAGGCAGGTTTCCAGGCTGTCGGCCAGCCGCGAGGCCATGTCGGCCCGCACCACAACACGGTCAACCACGATATCGATATCGTGCTTGTATTTCTTGTCGAGGGTGGGTGCCTCGGCGATTTCATAGAACTGGCCATCGATCTTGACGCGCTGGAAGCCCTTCTTCATCAGCTCGGCGAGTTCTTTCTTATACTCGCCCTTGCGGCCCCGGATCAGAGGCGCAAGAATATAAAGCCGCGTCCCTTCCTCAAAGGCCAGAACACGGTCAACCATCTGGCTAACGGTCTGGCTCTCGATCGGCAGGCCGGTGGCTGGCGAATAGGGCACGCCAACGCGGGCAAACAGCAGGCGCATGTAGTCGTAGATTTCGGTGACTGTCCCGACCGTCGAGCGCGGATTGCGCGAGGTGGTCTTTTGCTCGATGGAGATTGCAGGCGACAGGCCTTCGATCAGGTCCACGTCGGGCTTCTGCATCATCTCCAGGAACTGCCGGGCATAGGCCGACAAGCTTTCGACGTAGCGGCGCTGGCCCTCGGCATAGATCGTATCGAAGGCCAGCGACGACTTTCCCGAGCCGGAAAGGCCGGTCATCACGATCAGGCTGTTGCGCGGCAGGTCAAGGTCGATGCCCTTGAGATTGTGCTCGCGCGCACCACGGATGGAAATCGTCTTCAATTCGCTCATAACAAAACTCGGTTTGGGACAAGAGCCGCAGGCGGGAATGCCGCTCCTTATTTAGTCACTGCTGCCGTCCTGTCGAGACGGGTGGGTCGATTATGCGTTCGATTCCGATAGAGTTGACGGCATCATACAAATTTATTAGAACAAATAAAGAACATTTTTTGGTTTAGATTCTTCGCTGTGGATTACAGGTGATCTGCCTGCCCTTAATCGACAGGGATAGGATAAGGTTAAAATTGATTGGATTTGTAAGCCGCCCCATGGTGGCAGCGAGGTGAGTATCATGGCTGGAAGCGTCAACAAGGTTATATTGATCGGCAATCTGGGCGCCGACCCGGAAATTCGCCGTACCCAGGACGGTAAGCCGATTGCCAACCTGCGCATCGCCACGTCCGAATCCTGGCGCGACCGTAATTCCGGCGAGCGCAAGGAAAAGACTGAATGGCATAGCGTGGTGATCTTCAATGAAGGTCTCTGCAAGGTGGCCGAACAATATCTGAAGAAGGGCGCGACTGTTTATATCGAGGGCCAGCTTCAGACCCGCAAATGGCAGGACCAGAACGGCAATGACCGTTACTCGACGGAAATCGTCCTCCAGGGCTTCAATTCGACCCTGACCATGCTTGGCGGTCGTGGCGATGGGGCAGGCGGCGGTGCTGCCCGTGGCGGCAGCGATTTCGGCGGCGGCGGTGGCTACGACGACTACGGCTCGGCCCCGGCCCGCAGCGGCGGCGCTTCGTCCGGCGGCCGTGGCGCCAGTGCGCCATCGGGCGGATTCTCGCGCGATATGGATGATGATATTCCGTTCTGATTTGCGACGTTCAGCCGGAGTTCTTCGGTTCAGGCGCATCCTCATTGGGATGCGTCTTTTTCTTTATGATTGAGGGTCTCATACGAAGAGTCATTGAAGATGACACTTCGTATTTTTTTTGCAAATATCTCAAGCGATTGATGCATTTGAGATATTTGCAATACCATCAAGGCGAGGATGCGTCAGCATGCCAGAGCTTTGGTATCAGAGGTGAAATGCCGACTTGATGCCGTCAACGACGAATTGCACGGAGAGCGCGGCCAGTATGACGCCGAGCAGGCGTGTCAGGATCGCCCGACCCGTCACCCCTAAAAACCGGTCAAGCCGATCTGCGATCACAAGCGCCAACAGCACGATGCCGATGCAGAGTGCGAGAACCAGGATCAGTTCTGTGCGCTCGACCGGGCTCGGCAGGGAGCTGGCCAGCAGGATGGTGGCAGAAATGGCCCCAGGGCCAGCAATCAGCGGCAGGGCAAGCGGGAAAACCGCGATATGGTGCATGTGATCGCGGGTAATCGCGTCTTCCGATGTCTTTTCCTTGCGCTCGTGACGTTTCTCGAAAATCATTTCGAAGGCGATGGCAAACAGCAAAAGGCCACCGGCGATGCGGAACGCGCCCATCGAAATGCCAAGCCCTTCAAGAAGGCTGGCGCCGAAAACCGCAAAGACCGCCAGAATGCCAAAGGCGATAACCGTGCCGCGCAGTGCCACCTGCTTGCGTTGCTGCCGGGTCATGCCACGGGTCAGTCCGAGAAAAAGCGGAGCTAGACCCGGCGGGTCAAGCGTCACCAACAGGGTGGTAAAGGCATTGAGGAGAAGTTCGACATTGGTCATTGATGTTCTCCTGTTTCTGGTTGGATAAAGACCGCAGATTGCGCGAAACTGGGGCGCGATGGTTCTTCTACCATATCCTGGCCGTTGGAGAGTGATTTCCGGCGCGTGGAGGCAAGGTCAAGCCACCAGTGGCGGTCATTCGGGCAGATAGCAGCCCAGGGCTCAAGAAATGCCTTGTCATAGCCGCAAAAGCCTGTTCAAAACCTCCCAGCAAATTGGCGCGGAAAGGGGCTTTCCGCTATAAAATCCCTAGTGATTCTAACAGGCGTGACCCGTTTTGACTGAGCAAAGCACACCCGGCGGCAAAATGCCGTCCGATATCGAACCCATTTCGATTATAACGGAGATGCAGCGGTCGTATCTCGATTACGCGATGAGCGTTATCGTTAGCCGCGCGCTTCCCGATGTCCGCGATGGTTTGAAGCCCGTTCATCGTCGTATCCTGTTTGGCATGTCCGAGCTGGGTATCGACTGGAACAAGAAATATGTGAAATGCGCCCGTGTAACCGGCGACGTGATGGGTAAATTTCATCCGCACGGCAACTCGGCGATTTATGACGCGCTGGCCCGTATGGCGCAGGATTGGTCGTTGCGGCTGCCGCTGATCGACGGTCAGGGCAATTTCGGCTCCATCGACGGCGATCCGCCAGCGGCGGAACGCTATACCGAGTGCCGCCTGCAAAAGGCCGCGCATTCGCTGCTGGACGATCTGGACAAGGACACGGTCGATTTTCGTGACAACTACGATGGCACGCTGTCCGAGCCTGTCGTCGTGCCAGCGAAATTTCCCAATCTTCTCGTCAATGGCGCCGGCGGTATCGCGGTCGGTATGGCGACGAATATTCCGCCGCACAATCTGGTCGAAGTCATCAATGGCTGTATCGCGCTGATTGAAAACCCGGCTATCGAATTGCCGGAACTGATGCAGATCATTCCAGGCCCAGACTTTCCGACCGGGGCGCTGATTCTAGGTCGTAGCGGCATTCGCTCCGCCTATGAGACCGGACGCGGTTCGGTGATCATGCGCGGTGTGGCGCGGATCGAGCCGATGCGCGGTGACCGTGAGCAGATCATCATCACCGAGATCCCCTATCAGGTGAACAAGTCGACGATGATCGAGAAAATGGCCGAATTGGTGCGTGATAAGCGCATCGAGGGCATTTCCGACCTGCGCGACGAATCTGACCGCCAGGGCTACCGCGTCGTGGTCGAGTTGAAGCGTGACGCCAATGCGGACGTGATCCTCAACCAGCTCTACCGCTACACGCCGCTGCAAAGCTCGTTCGGCTGCAACATGGTGGCGCTGAATGGCGGCAAGCCGGAACAGTTGACGCTGCTCGATATGCTGCGGGCTTTCGTCAGCTTCCGTGAGGAGGTTATTAGCCGGCGAACGAAATATCTGTTGCGCAAGGCGCGTGACCGCGCCCATGTGCTGGTTGGTCTCGCCATTGCCGTTGCCAATATCGACGAAGTCATCCGGTTGATCCGCCAGGCGCCGGACCCGCAGACAGCACGCGAGCAGTTGATGGAGCGCCGCTGGCCTGCAGCGGATGTCGAAAGCCTGATCCGGCTGATCGATGATCCGCGCCACAGGATCAACGAGGACAACACCTATAACCTGTCGGAAGAGCAGGCTCGCGCCATCCTCGAATTGCGTCTTGCCCGCCTGACAGCTCTTGGTCGCGACGAAATCGACGAGGAATTGAACAAAATCGGAGCGGAAATCTCCGATTATCTCGATATTTTGTCGTCTCGGACTCGTATCCAGACCATTGTTGTCGATGAGCTTGTCGCGGTTCGCGATGAATTCGGCACGCCACGCCGCAGCCAGATCATGGAGGGCGGTCCTGACATGGACGATGAGGATCTCATCGCCCGTGAAGACATGGTGGTGACCGTTTCGCATCTCGGCTATATCAAGCGCGTTCCGCTGGTCACCTATCGCGCCCAGCGGCGCGGCGGCAAGGGCCGCTCCGGCATGGCGACACGGGACGAGGATTTCGTTACCCGGCTATTTGTTGCCAATACCCACACACCGGTTCTGTTCTTCTCGTCACGCGGTATCGTTTATAAGGAGAAGGTTTGGCGTCTGCCGATCGGCACCCCGCAGTCGCGTGGCAAGGCACTGATCAACATGCTGCCACTGGAGCCAGGCGAGCGGATCACCACGATCATGCCGCTGCCCGAGGATGAGGCAAGCTGGGATAATCTCGACGTGATGTTCTCGACGACGCGGGGCACCGTGCGCCGTAACAAGTTGAGCGATTTCGTTCAGGTCAACCGCAATGGCAAGATCGCCATGAAGCTTGAGGAAGAGGGCGATGAGATCCTCTCCGTCGAAACCTGCACGATTGACGACGATGTGCTGCTGACCACGGCCTTGGGGCAGGCGATCCGCTTCCCTGTCGATGAAGTCAGGGTGTTTGCCGGTCGCAATTCCATCGGCGTTCGCGGCATTTCCTTGCAGCCGAATGACCGAATCATCTCGATGACCATCTTGAGCCATGTCGATGCCGAGCCATGGCAGCGTGCGGCCTATCTGAAGCGTTCTGCTACCGAGCGCCGCGCCAGTGGCGTGGATGAGGACGACATCGCATTGGTTGGTGAAGAGGTGGGTGAAATCGGCGATCTGACCGAAGAGCGTTATCAGGAGCTGAAGGCACGCGAACAATTCGTGCTGACGATCTCCGAACGCGGCATCGGCAAGCGCTCGTCGTCCTACGATTTCCGCACATCTGGCCGTGGCGGCAAGGGCATTCGTGCCACCGACACGTCGAAGACGGCAGAAATCGGCCAGCTGGTTGCTGCCTTCCCTGTCGAAGACAAGGACCAGATCATGCTGGTCTCGGATGGTGGTCAGTTGATCCGCGTGCCAGTCGATGGCATTCGCATCGCCAGCCGCGCCACCAAGGGCGTGACGATCTTCAACACAGCCAAGGACGAAAAGGTCGTCTCTGTCGAGCGTATCAATGAGCCGGAAGGCGAAGAGGATGGCGAGATCGGTGCAGAGACCACCGCCGACAACGGTGTCGCCACCGATACGGCAACGCCGGATGAGAGCGCGACCTAAGGGATATCGTTTAGGTTAAAAACCAGAAGGCCATGGCGTTATAAGCGCCATGGCCTTCTGCATTCTGATAATATTGTAACAAGCATCTGCCCCGCTCTCGTTTATCAGATGCAGAGCATGCCTTCACGCCGGGCGTAACGTGCGTAGCCTGAGCGCATTGGTCAGCACGAAGACGCTGGACAATCCCATCGCACCGGCGGCGAAGATCGGCGATAGCAGCGTCCCATTGACAGGGTAGAGCAGACCAGCCGCCAGCGGGATCAGCAGGACATTGTAGGCAAAGGCCCAGAACAGGTTCTGGCCGATATTGCGGATCACCGCCTTGCTGATGGCAATAGCCCGTGCCACGCCTTGCAGGTCACCGGACATCAGCACGACGTCGGCGCTTTCGATGGCGATATCGGAGCCGGTGCCAACTGCGATGCCGATATCGGCGGCGGAAAGAGCCGGGGCATCGTTGATGCCATCGCCAACGAAGGCGAGCTTGCTTCCATCCTTGCGAAGGCTGGCAATCGCCGCCACCTTACCGTCCGGCAGGACTTCGGCAATTACTGTATCAATGCCGAGTCGGGCGGCGATGGCCTCGGCGGTGCGGTGGTTATCGCCGCTGATCATCGCCACCTTGAGGCCAAGGTCGTGCAAGGCACGGATGGCCGCCGGTGTGCTTGACTTGATCGGATCGGCGACGGCCATCAGAGCGGCAGGCTTTCCATCAATTGCCAGATAGAGCGGGGTTTTTGCGTCCAAACCGAGCTGTTCGGCGTCCTCGGCAAAGGAGAAGAGATCGATGCCATGCCGGGTCAGCGCCCGGTCGGCACCAACAAGCACCTGATGGCCGGAGACGATGCCGCTGATACCATAGCCCGGCTCTGCGACAACGTCGGTCGCAGTCAGGCGAGGCGCTTGTTCAGCCTCGGCAGCGGCCAGGATGGCTTTGGCAATCGGGTGTTCGGAGCGCGCCTCCAGGCTGGCTGCGAAGGACAGAATGTCGGCGCGGGAAAAGCCGTCTGCCGCCACCAGATCGGTCAGTTCCGGCCTGCCTTCGGTCAGCGTGCCGGTCTTGTCGAGAGCAACGACCGTGACATCGCGCAGGCTTTGCAAGGCTTCGCCCTTGCGAAACAGCACGCCCAACTCGGCAGCGCGGCCGGTGCCAACCATGATCGAGGTTGGTGTAGCCAGCCCCATGGCGCAGGGGCAGGCGATGATCAGCACCGCAACCGCATTGACCAGCGCATAGCTAAGTGCAGGCGCAGGGCCGAGTAAGAGCCAGACAATGAAGGTGAGCAGAGCCGCCGCGATCACGGCTGGAACGAACCAGCCGGTTATCCGGTCCACCATGCCCTGGATCGGCAGTTTCGAGCCTTGCGCGGTTTCCACCATACGGATGATCTGGGAGAGAAGCGTATCGGCGCCGACCTTGGTGGCGCGAAACCGAAACGCACCGTTTTTGTTGATCGTACCGCCGGTCACCGTGTCACCGTGCGCCTTTTCCACCGGTACCGGCTCGCCTGAAATCATCGATTCGTCGATAAAGGAACGGCCTTCGATCACCACGCCATCGACAGGAAGCCTTTCTCCGGGACGGATGTCCAAGATATCACCGACGATAACGGCGGCAATGTCGAGATCAATAGGTTTGCCGTCTCGGATCACCCGCGCGGTTTTGGGGCTGAGACCGATCAGCCGTTTGATGGCGTCGCTGGTTCGGCCTTTGGCACGGCTTTCCAGCGTGCGCCCCAGCAGCACCAGGGTGACGATAACGGCTGCCGCTTCATAATAGACATTGACGGTGCCTTGCGGCATCAGCCCCGGCGTGAACGTGGCAACCAGCGAATAGCCATAGGCGGCGGATGCGCCCAGCACCACCAGCGAGTTCATATCTGGATGAAGGCGAATGAGGTTTGGCACACCACGGCGAAAGAATGTCAGGCCAGGACCAAACAGCACCAGCCCGGCCAGCAAGGCCTGAAGCACCCAACTGGTCTGCATGCCAAGCGTGTTCATCACCCAGGAATGCAGGGCGGGAATGAGGTGCGAGCCCATTTCAATGATGAAGACCGGAAGGGTCAGGAGAAAGGCAATCAAAGTCATCCGCGTCAAGCGGTGTGTCTCATCCGCACGCCGGTCGGGCAGGGGTTCGGGGGCGGATAGCCCTTCCGGGCTGGCTGGCTTGCGAACATGATAACCGGCCTGTTCCACGGCAGCGACGAGGGTCTGTCTATCCGTCTCTGCGGTGACGGTCACGGTGGCGCGTTCGGTTGCCAGATTGACCGCAGCTAAACTGACGCCCGGCACGGCGGCCAATGCCTTTTCCACGCGCCGCACACAGGAGGCGCAGTTCATGCCATCTATGTCTAATTCCTGGGTCTCGATACGCGGCGCATAACCGGCCTGTTGAATGGCTGCCAGCACGGCGGCGAGATCCGGCTGCTGCGAAAACTGCACGCTGGCCTTTTCACTGGCCAAATTGACCGAGGCAGACGATACGCCCGGCACGGCGGCAATCGCCTTTTCGACCCGCCGCACGCAAGAGGCGCAATTCATGCCATCGATGGCGATGGTGGTTTCAAGGGTGTTGCTGGCATTCATCGGTCTGGTTCCTATCCGGCTGCCAGCCATAGATAAGGCTTCCCACCATGGGAAGGTCAAGGCGTGAGCTGGAGAAATCTCATCGTAGCGAGGGCTGCTGTTTGAGGCGCATCGCCGCAGCTTGACTTAAGTCAAGGTTACAAAGGGCGGGACGTGAAAAACCTCTGACAACGAGAGGTGCCGTTATGACTAGCAATGGGATAGAGACACGACCAGATGTTGAGCGTTTTACCGCCGAGCCGGTGAATTCCGCCAAAATTCGCAGGCCGCTCTATGAAGCCCGCAAGAAGATCTTTCCAAAGCGCGCTTCGGGCCGTTTCCGGCAGTTCAAATGGCTGATCATGGCCATTACGTTGGGGATTTACTATCTCACGCCATGGCTGCGCTGGGATCGCGGTCCCTATGCCCCAGACCAGGCGGTATTGATTGACCTGGCGCATCGGCGTTTCTACTTCTTTTTCATCGAGATCTGGCCGCAGGAGTTTTTCTTTGTCGCGGGCCTGCTGGTCATGGCGGGGTTTGGCCTGTTCCTGGTCACATCCGCGGTCGGGCGCGCCTGGTGCGGCTATACCTGTCCGCAGACGGTCTGGGTCGATCTGTTTCTGGTGGTCGAGCGCTTTTTGGAAGGCGACCGCAATGCGCGAATCAAGCTGGACAGCGCGCCGTGGAGCCCGTCCAAGATCTGGAAACGCGGTGCCAAGCATGTCACCTGGATCATCATCGGCGTGCTGACTGGCGGTGCGTGGATCTTCTATTTCGCCGATGCGCCGAGCCTGCTGAAGGAGTTTGTTACCGGTCAGGCGGCTGGCGTTGCCTATGTCACTGTCGCCATCCTCACCGCCACGACCTATGTGTTCGGCGGGCTGATGCGCGAGCAGGTCTGCATCTATATGTGTCCATGGCCGCGCATTCAGGGCGCCATGCTGGACGAAAAATCACTGGTCGTGACCTATAATGACTGGCGCGGCGAGCCACGGACCCGCCATGCCAAGAAAGCCGCCGCAGCGGGTGAGACTGTCGGCGATTGTGTCGATTGCAATGCCTGCGTGGTGGTCTGTCCGATGGGCATCGACATCCGCGAAGGCCAGCAGCTGGAATGCATTACCTGCGCGCTCTGTATCGATGCCTGCGATGGGGTGATGGATAAGCTTGCCAAGCCGCGTGGGCTGATCGCCTATGCGACACTGGAGGAATATCAGTCCAATATGGCGCTGGCGACTGATAGTGGTACAAGGCCAATCGATCCCGATCGGGTTCGCAAGGCTGATGGCAGCTTTGTCGATTCCATCAGGCATTTCGATTGGCGGGTAATTTTCCGGCCCCGGACCTTGCTATATACAGTTGTCTGGTCCGCTGTCGGCGGCGGCCTGGTGTTTGCGTTGATGACCCGCGACAGGCTGGACATCAACGTGCTGCATGACCGCAATCCGCAATATGTGCTGGAATCGAACGGCGCGATCCGAAATGGCTATACGGTGCGGCTGCTCAACATGATCCCGCAACCGCGCGATCTGACGGTCACGCTGGACGGCCTTCCCGACGCCACCATGAAGGTCAATGGAATGCAGGAACAGCCAAGTCGGTCGATGACCGTTACGGCAGAACCGGATGAGGCCACCACGCTGAAAATCTACGTCACGCTTGCCGGTCGTGACGTGACGGAGGCTTCCGAGCCATTCCGCTTTATCGTCAGTGATCCGAATTCCAGCGAGCAAGCCATTTATAAGGCGACATTTAACGGACCGGCCAACGGATCTGGAGAGAAGAAATGAGTGCTAAGAGCCCAAAACCTTTTGTTTTCACCGGCTGGCATATGCTGGCGACAATCTGCTCCTTCTTCGGCGTGATCATCACGGTCAACCTGACCATGGCCTGGTATGCGGGCCATAGCTGGAGCGGCATGGTGGTGAAAAATACCTATGTCGCCAGCCAGCAATTCAACGACACGACGGCGCAAATCCGCAAGCTGCTGGATACCGGCATCCAGGGGACGATGACGATAAAGCAGGGGGCGATTGCCTATGATCTTGCCATTCCCGGCAAGGGCCCTGTCATTGCTGATCAGGTGGTCGCCAATTTCAAGCGCCCGGTTGGTGAACATCAGGATTTCACTGTCATGCTGAAGCCAGCCGGTCCCGGACACTTCACCGGCGATCATCCTGTCGATGATGGCCATTGGATCGTCGAGACCATTGCAACGCGTGACGGGCAACTGGTCATGCATGAAGCCAACCGTATGGCTGTCATCGGGGGTGAAAAATGAGTTGCTGCGCGGCGGGCTCGGAAGCGGCCCTCGACCTGGAACGCTCAGGGGCGCTGCTGCCATCCTCGGAGGAAATCCGACTGGCAAGCCGGGATCTGGGCGAGGGATTGACCCAGGTGGATTTCAGCGTACCCGGCGTCTATTGCGGCGCCTGCATCACCAAAATCGAGACGGCCTTAAAATGTCTGCCTGCCGTCGAGCGAGCCCGCGTCAACCTTTCAACCCGGCGCGTCGGTGTCGTCTGGCGGGCAAGGATTGCTGAAGAGGGGCCGTTCATCGACAGGCAAGCAGGCCCGGTTATGTGCGATAGCGGCTTCGATCCGGTGGAGCTTGCGCGCACCATCGCTTCCGCCGGCTATAGTTGCCACTTGTTCACACCCCAGGATCTGGCGTCCGATCTGCTCTTGAAACAATTGATCCGGGCAGTCGCCGTTACCGGCTTTGCCGCCACCAATATCATGCTGCTGTCGGTCTCCGTCTGGTCCGGTGCGGATGCATCGACGCGGGATCTGTTCCACTGGATTTCGGCATTGATTGCCGCCCCGGCCCTGATCTATGGCGGACGGTTCTTCTATCAATCGGCCTGGACTGCGCTGCGGCACCGGCGCACCAATATGGATGTGCCGATTGCCATCGGCATCTCGCTTTCCTATTTTTCGTCGCTGTGGGAAACCATTCATCACGGCGAACATGCCTATTTCGATGCGACGGCATCGCTGCTGTTCTTCCTGCTGATCGGCCGGGCGTTGGACCACATGATGCGCGACCGCGCCCGTTCGGCAATCAGCGGTCTGGCGCGGCTCAATCCACGCGGTGCCACCGTTGTCGGCGCAGACGGCAGCCGGGAATATCGGCTAGTCGATGACATCAAGGTTGGCGAACATGTCGCGATCTCGGCAGGCGAGCGTATCGCGCTTGATGGCACCGTCATCGCCGGGGCCAGCGATCTCGATGTCTCCATCGTCAATGGTGAAAGTGCGCCGCAAACCGTCGGACCCGGCGATGCCGTGCAGGCGGGTACACTCAGCCTCACCGGATCGCTGACGGTCAAGGCGACTGCGCAGGCACGCGATTCCTTCCTGTCGGAAATCATCCGGCTGATGGAGGCGGCGGAGGGTGGCAAGGCGCATTATCGCCGCATCGCCGACCGGGCCTCGCAGCTCTATGCGCCTGTCGTTCATCTGCTGGCTCTCACCTCCTTCCTCGTCTGGGGGCTTTATGACGGCGACTGGAAACATGCGCTGATGGTGGCGATTGCCGTGCTGATCATTACCTGCCCTTGCGCATTGGGTCTGGCCGTGCCGGTCGTGCAGGTGGTGGCAGCCGGAAAACTGTTCCAGCGCGGCATCATGGTCAAGGACGGCTCGGCCATGGAGCGTCTGGCCAAGGTGGATGCCGTCGCCTTCGACAAAACCGGCACGCTGACGCTTGGCCGTCCCATGCCCGTCGATATCAACAGGGCCAGCCCCGGCATGATCTCCATCGCCGCCGGGCTTGCTGCTCATTCCCGTCATCCGCTGTCACAGTCCCTGTGGCGCAGCGCCTCGTCCAATTACGCAGCCGGGGCAATCCGCAATTTCTCCGGTGTGACGGAAATTCCGGGTAGCGGCGTTGAGGCCGACGCGCCGGAAGGGCGCTACCGGCTCGGAAATCGCCGCTTTGCACTCGGCTCAGGCAAGGGTGAGGCCGATGGTCCGGCTCTGTCGGAAGTCATTCTTTCGCTGAACGGTTACAGTCTCGGCTGTTTCCGCTTCGAAGACAGCCTTCGCCCCAGCGCAACGGAAGTTATTGCCGGGCTTCAAACCGAGGGCATGAGGGTCACGATCCTATCGGGAGACAGGAGGCCGGTGGTGAAGGCGCTTGCGGCACGGCTTGGTGTGGATGCGGCAGAGGCGGAGCTTTCGCCGTCCGGCAAGGCAAACTTTTGTGCGTCAGCGGATGAGGCCGGGCAGCATCTGCTGATGGTGGGCGATGGCATTAATGACGCGCCGGCGCTATCGGCGGCCTATGTCTCCATGGCACCGGCCACGGCAGCCGATGTCGGGCGCCAAGCCGCCGACTTTGTCTTCATGCATGACGGGCTCGATGCCGTGCCTTTCGCCATAAACGTCTCCCGCCGGGCCGGGCAGTTGATCCGCGAGAATTTCGCGCTGGCAATCGGCTATAACGTGCTGGCCGTGCCGGTCGCGTTGCTGGGCTATGCGACACCGCTGATTGCCGCCGTCGCCATGTCGACCTCCTCGATCATCGTGGTCGCCAATGCGTTGCGGCTGAACGGGTTGGGCAGATTTACCCGCAAGACCGACGCCCATGCCCTTGAACCGGCATCGAGCCGCAAACCGCTGGGAATAGCCGCATGAACATGCTGATCTATCTCATTCCCATCGCCCTGCTGATGGGGGGCATCGGCCTTGCCGCCTTTTTATGGTCGCTGAAAAGCGGCCAATATGAGGATATGGATGGCGCGGCGTGGCGGGTGATCACCGACGACGACGACCATCCTTGATCGTTGATTTGTGATCATTTCTGCGAAGGCATCGAAGATGCTGACGCATCCTCGCCTTCAAAAAATTCGAATATCTCAAATTCATCCAAGGCTTGAGATATTCGAAAATGCAATACGATCGCCATTTTCAATGGCTCTCCGTATATGCATCTGCCGTCACACATCCTTGTCCATGCCGTTTCATGTTGCATCTTGCTCCCCTGCCCAAGGAGTGCCAAAACAGCGCTGAAGTTTTTGGTTGAATGAAATGGAGCATGGTTATGCAGCAGGCGGAAATCGGACTGATCGGCCTTGGCGTCATGGGATCGAACCTGGCGCTCAATATTGCCGAGAAAGGCAACCGCATCGCGGTCTTCAACCGGACATCAGCGCGCACGCATGAATTCATTGGCGAGGCAGGCGACCTTGCTGGCAATATCATCGGCTGCGATACGATTGAGGAGTTTGTCGCGGCCATTCGCCCGCCACGCCCGATCATCATCATGATCAAGGCCGGTGACGCCGTCGATCAGCAGATGGAATTGCTCAAGCCGCATCTTTCGGCCAATGACATCATGATCGATGCGGGCAATGCCAATTTCCGTGACACGATCCGCCGGTTCGACAATCTGAAGGATAGCGGCCTGACCTTTATCGGCATGGGTGTTTCCGGTGGTGAGGAAGGCGCGCGTCACGGTCCTTCGATCATGGTTGGCGGCCTGGAAGAAAGCTGGAAGCGGGTCGAGAAGGTTCTCACCTCGATTTCTGCCAAGTTCAATGGCGACCCCTGCGTGGCCTGGCTCGGCAACGATGGTGCTGGCCATTTCGTCAAGACGATCCATAACGGCATCGAATATGCTGATATGCAGATGATTGCCGAAATCTATGGCATCCTGCGTGATGGGCTTGGCATGTCGGCCAGCGAAATCGGCGATGTGTTCGGCCAGTGGAACAAGGGGCGCCTGAATTCCTACCTGATCGAAATTTCTGAAAAGGTGCTGAAGGCCAAGGACCCAATTACAGGCAATCCGATGGTGGATGTCATCGTCGATGCCGCGGGCCAGAAAGGCACCGGCAAATGGTCGGTGATCGAAGCGCAGAATCTCGGCATTGCCGCAACCGGCATCGAGGCTGCCGTGGCGGGACGTGTGCTGTCTTCGCAAAAGCAGGAGCGCGTTGCGGCGGAAGCAATTTTCGGCCTGCCGAAGCCTACTGAAAAGCCCCATGACGGCATGGCTTTCCTGGCCGATCTGGAAAGCGCCTTGCTGGCGGCAAAAATCGCTGCCTATGCCCAGGGCTTTGCGGTGATGGCTGCCGCCTCCAAGGAATTCGGCTGGTCGCTGCCGATGCCGACGATTGCGAAAATCTGGCGCGAAGGCTGCATCATCCGCTCGCAATTCCTCGACGAGATCACCTCGGCCTTTACCAAGGACCCTGACGTGGCCAACCTGATCGTCACGCCCGCCTTCTCGAAAATGGTCAAGGATAGCGATGCAGCACTGCGCCGCGTCGTTTCCTACGCAGCGCTTTCCGGTCTGCCGGTTCCGGCCCTTTCCTCGGCGCTGTCCTATTTTGACAGCTACCGTCGCGGTCGCGGCACTGCCAATCTCATCCAGGCGCAGCGCGACTTCTTCGGCGCCCACGGTTTTGCGCGGGTGGACGGCAAGGATTATCCGCACGGCCCCTGGGGCAGCGGCGCGGCGATCTACTGATCCCAACGGTTTTGCAAGGAAATCAACGCCTCGCTGCTTCACCGCAGCGGGGCTTTTTTAAGGGCGTTGTTTCGATGAACGATCATCTTGTCATTCTGGGCAGCAAGGGCGGCCCGGCGATCCGCCCCGGCGGCCCCAATCCCACATCAATGCTGCTGACACTCGGCGGACGCCGCATTGTCGTCGATTGCGGCCTTGGCGTAACACGCGGGGTGGTGGAGACGGGTATGTCGTTGAAAGAACTGGATCTTGTATTCATTACCCATCTCCATTCCGATCACATATTGGAGCTTGGTGGGCTTCTCCATACGGCCTGGACGACGGGGCTTGAAAAGCCGGTGCTCGTCTATGGGCCTTTGGGTACACAGCAGCTATGGCAGGGGTTTCTCGCCTCACTTGACTATGACATCCGCACGCGAATCGAAGATGAGGGCAGGCCTGATCCGGCGGAGTTGATTACCATCATCGAATATGGCGAAGGGCCGATTTTTGTAGAAAACGGCTTGACGGTGTCGGCATTGCGCGTTGACCATCCACCCGTGACAGAATGCTTTGCCCTGCGGTTTTCCTACGGCGAAAAGACGGTCGTACTGTCGTCCGATACGGCCTATTTTCCGCCGCTGGCACAGTTTGCAGCCGAGGCCGACATTCTCGTTCATGAGGCCATGTTGCCGGAGGGCGTGGACAGCATCGTTGCCCGAACCGGCAATGGCGCTCGCCTGCGAGAGCATCTCTACGCGTCGCACACGCTTGCCGAAGATGCCGGGCGGCTGGCGAGCTCCGCAGGTGTGAAAAAGCTCGTGCTCAATCATCTCATTCCTGCCGATGATCCGGCGTTTGGCGAGGCGGATTGGTGCCGTGCGCTTTCTACCGTCTGGCATGGACCTTTGGTCATAGCCCGGGACGGGGTTTGTATCCCGTTCTGATCAACGGCCAAGATTCTTGTTGGCCGCTGAATGGTTCAGGACCACACAGGCTGGCTGATGCTTTGCAGCAGATGCGGCTCCACGCCATCAATGCTGGCAATCACCGCCTTGGCGAGTTCGCGTCCCGCCATCAACGCATCCTCATTGGCGGTGATGATTTCAGGACGTATCCATTTGAGGATCGGCACTGATTGCTTGGATACGAGATCAACATCCAGGCCCAGCCTCTTGTTGGCGGCATCAATCCCGGCGTTGACAGCGATCGCGGCGCTGCTGGAAGAACAGATGATTCCGTCTGGAGCCTCTGGTGAGCGCATCAGTGTTTCTATCGCGTTGCGGATCTCCTCGAGCGATCCATCGATATTGACGGACACCGGCACTTCTGTGGCACCGGCCTGACGGATGCCCGCCAAAAAGCCATCGCGGGTATGGCGGTAATAGGTCAGCTTTTCGGTCGGCGGCAATAAGGCGATCCGCTTGCGGCCACGCTCAGCCAGCCGCTCCACCGCCTGGCTGGCGAATGCCTCATTGTCGAAATCGTGAAAGGGATGGATCAGGCCGGATGCCGTGCGGCCATGGGCGGCAAACGGCATGCCACGCTCTGTCAGCAGCTTGATACGGGCATCGTCGGGTTCGGTGCGTGAAATGATCACCCCATCCGCAGAACCGGTATCGAGAATATAGCGGACCGGCTGCATCGGGTCTTTGCTGTGGGAATGAGGGGTGACAACGATATGGTAAGGCGTGCCTGACAGGACTTCGGAAATGCCAAACACCATCTGGCTGCTGAAGCCCATGATTTCTTCATCGATGCTGAGCACCAGGGCGATGACATTGGTCTTGCCAGTGCGCAGACGCACCCCCGCACGGTTGGGCTGATAGCCCAATTGCCGCGCCACCATCCGCACCCGCTCTTTGGTATCGGCGCCGATATCCGGCGCATCCTTCAACGCGCGCGATACCGTGGTAATGCCAAGCCCGGTCAGGAAGGCAATGGTCTTGAGGGTAGGGCGTTCGCCCTTGCCTTCATGCGCGCCCCCTGGATGTGAGGCTCCGGTATGTGGGGCCGTTATCGGGCCTGGTCTTCGCTCATCATTCATGAAATGTCCGCCAGTAAAGTCTATTCCTACACTCCAATACTCAGTTTCGGCAAGGAGGCCTGTGACGGGAACTGTCACCGGACAAAAGGTCAATGCGTTCTAAATTCTGAAACGATACAGTAAAAATGTCGAGAGCTAATTCGGAGGATTTCTTCGTAAGAATTACAATCAATACAGGTATTGCGTCGCATCAAGCGATTTCGCAATTGCGAAGAAAAATCTATTTATTGAGAAAAAACAGCCCAAAAAATCAGAATGCAATGCGATGAATCCTGATTTTCAGGGTGTTTTTTGTGTTTTCTAGTAGACGCGGTTTCAGGTGCAAAAAAACTGAATAAAAAATTTTTAATTCCCGGTTGCGTCCTCAAGAAGATTGACTTAGGTTTTTCCGGCAACGTTTCAGTGAGGGAGGAGACTCAATGATAATTCGGTGCATTGCGGCTGCATTGGCAGCCACTGTGGCCTTGCCGCTCGGCATGGCCAGCGCGACCGATCTGGAAGTGACCCATTGGTGGACTTCGGGGGGAGAGGCGGCTGCGGTCAAGGAGCTGGCAAAGGCTTTTGACGCGACCGGCAACAAATGGATCGACGGCGCTATCGCCGGATCGGGCGGCACCGCCCGACCGATCATGATCAGCCGCATCACCGGTGGTGATCCGATGGGGGCGACCCAGTTCAACCATGGACGTCAGGCGCAGGAGCTGGTGGAGGCCGGTTTGATGCGTGATTTGACGGATGTGGCCACCAAGGGCCACTGGAAAGACGTGATCAAGCCCGCAAGCCTGCTGGATAGCTGCACTATTGACGGCAAGATCTATTGCGCGCCGGTCAATATTCATTCCTGGCAATGGCTCTGGTTATCCAATGCCGCCTTCAAGAAGGCCGGTGTCGAGACCCCTAAAAACTGGAATGAGTTTGTTGCCGCAGCACCTGCCCTGCAGAAGGCCGGCATTCAGCCGCTGGCGCTGGGCGGCCAGCCTTGGCAGACCAGCGGGTTGTTCGATACCCTGCTGATTTCCCTTGGTGGTAAGGATCTTTATCTCAAGGTCTACCAAGACAAGGACGAAGCGACGATCAGCGGTCCTGAATTCGCGGCCATTTTCAAGGCGGCGGACGATGCCCGTAAAATGTCGAAGGGCAGCAATGTCCAGGATTGGAACCAGGCCACCAATATGGTGATCACCGGCAAGGCTGGCGGCCAGATCATGGGCGATTGGGCGCAGGGTGAATTCCAGCTGGCCGGACAGGTGGCGGGCAAGGATTATAGCTGCCTGCCGGGTCTCGGTCTCAACGGTTATCTGACGGCGGGTGGCGATGCCTTCTATTTCCCGTTGCTAAAGGACAAGGATAAGTCCAAGGCGCAGGAAGTCCTGGCAGCGACCATTGTCGATCCGAAAACCCAGGTGGCCTTCAACCTGAAGAAGGGCTCGCTGCCAATCCGCGGCGATGTCGATCTGGGAACGGCCAATGACTGCATGAAGAAGGGGTTGGACATTCTTGCCAAGGGCAATGTCCTGGCCAGCACCGACCAGCTGATGTCTGCCGATACGCAAAAGCAGAAGGAGGACCTGTTCTCCGAATTCTTTGCCAATCCATCGATGACACCTGACGCCGCACAGAAGCGCTTCGCCGATATCATCAGCGACGCGGACTGAGCCTGCCGGATCTGATTGTTTTAGGCATTCTCTGGCGCAAGGCCAAATTTCACTTGCGGGACATGCGCTTCAACATCGTCCAGAGCCATGGCGGCGTGTTGCTTCGCCATGGCTTCCGGTTTCGCTCAAGGCCTCCACCGGCTGGATGTTTCCCGGCATAGGAGAGGATGGCTGTGTACAGAGGAGGGTACTCTGATGATGGCCACTGGCCAAAACAAAAGACCGGTTCGGTTGTTTCGCAACCTGAACGCCAAGATTGCCTCTATTCCCATGATCCTCGTTGCTGTCGTTATTTTTCTCGGCGGCAGCATCTGGACCGTGGTCTATTCCTTTACCAATTCAAAGCTTCTGCCCCGGCTGAATTTCGTTGGTCTCGATCAGTATGATCGGCTGTGGTCTTCGGCGCGCTGGCTGATTTCGATCCAGAATCTGGCCGTCTACGGCTTTTTCTCGCTGATTTTCAGCCTGGTGATCGGCTTTCTGCTGGCCGCGCTGATGGATCAGAAAATCCGTTTTGAAAACCTGTTTCGCACGATCTTCCTCTACCCCTTCGCGCTATCCTTCATTGTCACTGGTCTTGTCTGGCAATGGGTGCTGAACCCGGAATTTGGCGTGCAGTCGGTGGTGCGCAGCATGGGCTTTCCCAGCTTCACCTTCGATCCGCTCTATAATCCGCAACTGGTGATCTATGGCATTCTGATCGCGGGTCTGTGGCAAGGCACCGGCCTGGTGATGTGCCTGATGCTGGCTGGCTTGCGCGGTATTGACGAAGACATCTGGAAGGCTTCGCGGGTCGATGGCATTCCGACCTGGAAAACCTATCTGCTGATCATCATTCCGATGATGCGACCGGTGTTCATCACCACGCTTGTCATTATCACCAGCGGTATCGTCAAGGTCTATGACCTGGTGGTGGCGCAAACCAGCGGCGGCCCCGGCATCGCCTCGGAAGTGCCTGCCAAATACGTTTATGACTATATGTTCCAGGCGCAAAACCTGGGGCAGGGCTTTGCCGCTTCGACTATGATGTTGGTGACCGTCGCCATCATCATCATTCCCTGGGCCTATCTGGAATTTGGAGGGCGCAAACGTGGCTGACCATTCCGCTCTCAACACGCAGGCTTCCGCTGTGCGTCCTGTGGCATCACGCCTTGGCGAAGGGCCTGTGGGCCGCAAACCAAAGCCCATGCTGTCGCGCCGTAATATCATGCTCTACGGCATTCTGTTCGTGGCCGCCGCCTATTACCTGCTGCCGCTTTACGTGATGGTCGTCACCTCGCTGAAGGGCATGCCGGAAATTCGGATGGGCAATATCTTCTCGCCGCCGATGGAAATCACCTTCGAGCCCTGGGTGAAAGCCTGGAGCCAGGCCTGTACCGGGCTGAATTGTGACGGCCTGTCGCGCGGTTTCTGGAATTCGGTGCGCATCATGGTGCCTTCGACCGCGGTGTCGATCGCCATTGCCTCCGTCAGCGGTTATGCGCTGGCCAATTGGCGCTTCAAGGGGGCTGAACTGTTCTTCTCCATTCTGGTGATCGGCGCGTTCATTCCCTATCAGGTGATGATCTATCCGATCGTCATCGTGCTGCGCGAAATCGGCATCTATGGCAGCCTGACAGGCCTGATCATCGTCCATACGATTTTCGGCATGCCGATCCTGACGCTGCTGTTTCGCAACTATTTCGCCTCGCTGCCGGAGGAATTGTTCAAGGCGGCCCGGATCGACGGGGCAGGGTTCTGGCAGATCTATCTGCGGATCATGCTGCCAATGTCGCTGCCGATCTTCGTGGTGGCGATGATCCTTCAGGTCACTGGTATCTGGAACGACTTCCTGTTTGGCGTCGTCTTCACCCGCCCGGAATATTACCCGATGACGGTGCAGCTCAACAATATCGTCAATTCGGTTCAGGGCGTGAAGGAATACAACGTCAACATGGCCGCAACGATTTTAACCGGCGCTGTGCCGCTGTTTATCTATTTTGTCTCCGGACGCCTGTTCGTGCGCGGTATCGCCGCGGGCGCCGTGAAGGGATAATGCCGATGAATACAAGTGTTTCCATACGTGATCTCTCGCTCAATTTCGGCGCCGTCACGGTGCTGAAAGATCTCAATCTCGATATTGCCGATGGCGAATTTCTGGTGCTGCTGGGATCGTCCGGCTGCGGCAAGTCCACGCTGCTCAACTGCATAGCCGGGCTTCTCGATGTCTCCGAAGGGCAGATCTTCATCAAGGACAAGAACGTCACCTGGGAAGAACCCAAGGATCGCGGCATCGGCATGGTGTTTCAGTCTTATGCGCTGTATCCGCAGATGACTGTGGAGAAAAACCTGTCCTTTGGCTTGCAGGTGGCGAAAATGCCGAAGACCGAAATCGACAAGCGGGTGGCGCGCGCCGCCGAGATCCTGCAAATCGGTCCGCTGCTGAAGCGCAAGCCAGCCGAGCTTTCTGGGGGCCAGCGCCAGCGTGTGGCCATTGGCCGGGCGCTGGTGCGCGATGTCGATGTCTTCCTGTTTGACGAACCGCTGTCCAATCTCGATGCCAAGCTGCGCGCCGAACTCCGCGTTGAGATCAAGCGGCTGCATCAATCGCTGAAAAACACGATGATCTACGTTACCCATGACCAGATCGAGGCGCTGACGCTGGCTGACCGGATCGCCATCATGAAAAGCGGTGTCATCCAGCAGCTGGATGATCCGATGACCATCTATAACCGGCCAAAGAACCTGTTCGTGGCTGGCTTTATCGGCTCGCCGTCGATGAATTTCTTCAAGGGCGAATTGCGCGAAAACAATGGTGCTGTGGTGTTTCATTCCGGCGGCGTCGATTTCGGCCTGACCGGCTATCAGGCCGATAGCACGCTCCTGCCCGGACGAAAGGTCGTGCTCGGTGCTCGTCCCGAACACATCGCCGTGGACGGCGATATCGGTCCGGGCGAGGAGGCGCATCCAGCTCTCGTTGACATTGAAGAGCCAATGGGCGCCGATAACCTCCTCTGGCTGAAGCTGGCGGGACAGGTGCTGTCAGTGCGCATTGCCGGGACGAGGCGCTACCGGCCCGGCAGCGAGGTCAAACTTGCCTTCGACATGTCCGTCGCATCGATTTTCGACGCCGAGACGGAAACGCGTCTCTGACACCCCTATCCAGAGGAGCGGTATCATCCGCTCCGCAGTTATCGAGGTGACCATGACCGATATCCACGATCTTGCCGGCCCCTGGCAGCTTTCCACCGTAAACGGTGAACACGCCTGCACCATCACCTTGCCCGGCGACGTGCATAGCGCGCTTCATGCGGCAGGCATGATTGCCGATCCTTATTTCGCCAGGAATGAGGAACAGGTGCAATGGGTGGCCGAAAGCGATTGGGTGCTGGTGCGCAGCTTCCATCTCGATGTGGCCGATGCGGATTGGTATCTGGATATCGACAATCTCGACACCGTCGCCATGGTGTTCATCAATGACATCCCAGTACTGTCGGCCGACAATTGCTTCCGGCGCTACCGCCCGGATGTCAGCGCCGCCTTGCAGCCGGGCGAAAACACCATTCGCATCGTCATCCATTCCAGCATCAAGGCAGGGGCCGAGCGGCAGGCGCGCCAACCCTTCTACGTGCCTTACCATCCCGGCAACTCGCCGATCCCCCATGGCAATATGCTGCGCAAGCCGCAAAGCCATTTCGGCTGGGATTGGAATATCGCCATCGCGCCGCTGGGCGTCTATGGGACCATTGCCATCCGCAAACTGGACCCGGCGCGGATCGAGCATGTCGAAACCAGCCAGTTGCACCATGCCGATGGCCGGGTGGAGCTGACGGTGAAGGCAACGATTTTTGCCAAGACCCCATCAGTGGTGCCGGTGCATTTCCAGCTGGAGGACGAGCGGCTGCGGCTGGACTGCGGCGTCAATGCCGGGGAAACGATCATCACCCATGTGTTCGAGATTGAGCAGCCGCAGCTGTGGTGGCCAGCGGGCAGCGGCGAGCAGGCGCTTTACACCTTAAGCGTAGACGTGCCGGGCGATACAGTCGAAAAGCTGATCGGCCTGCGGGTCATCGAACTGCTTACTGATGCGGATGAGGCGGGCAGCCGCTTCGCGTTCAAGGTCAATGGGCGGGAGATCTTCTGCCGGGGCGCCAACTGGATTCCCGCCGACGCGCTGTTTTCGCGTTCGTCGCTTGAAAAAACCAAGGGCTTGCTGGACTCGGCGGTCGCCGCCCACATGAACATGATCCGTGTCTGGGGTGGCGGTTTTTACGAGGCCGACTGGTTCTATGATCTGTGTGACCGTTTGGGCCTGCTGGTCTGGCAGGACTTCATGTTTGCCTGCAATCTCTATCCCTGCACCGATGATTTCCTCGATAATGTTGCAGCCGAGGTCGATTATCAGGTTCGCCGCCTGCAATCGCATCCGTCCATTGCGCTCTGGTGTGGCGACAACGAATTGATGGGGGCGCTGACCTGGTTTGACGAAAGCCGCGATAATCGTGACCGCTATCTGGTTGCCTATGACCGGCTGAACCGGGTGATCGAGCAGGGGGTCAAAAAGACCTTTCCGCAAGCCATCTGGTGGCCCTCCAGCCCCGCCTCCGGCTATCTCGACTATGGCGATGCCTGGCACGCCGATGGCTCAGGTGACATGCATTATTGGTCCGTCTGGCACGAGAACAAGAGCTTCGACAATTACCGCAGCGTCAAGCCGCGCTTCTGCTCGGAATTCGGTTTCCAGTCTTATACGTCGCTGCCTGTCATCGAAAGCTTTGCCGAGGCAAAGGACATGAATATCGCCTCGCCGGTCATCGAGCTGCACCAGAAGAACGCTGGCGGCAATGAGCGGATCGCAGGCACGATGTTCCGCTATTTCCGCTTTCCAAAGGATTTCGCCAATTTCGTCTATCTCAGCCAGATCCAGCAGGGCTTGGCGATCAAGACCGCAGTGGACTATTGGCGCTCGCTGAAACCGCATTGCATGGGTACGCTGTATTGGCAGCTCAACGATACCTGGCCTGTCGCCTCCTGGGCGAGCCTGGATTATGGCGGGCGGTGGAAGGCCATGCATTATATGGTCAAGCGCTTCTTCCAGCCGGTGGCCATTGCCGCCATCCCGGATGAAACGGGCAAGCGGGTGCAGTTCTCCATGGTCAATGACACGGCTGACAGTGTCGATATCGATTTGACCGTGTTTGCGCTGACATTGTCTGGTGAGCGCCGGACACTGGTGACGGCAAGCGGATCATGTTCACCTGACCGGGCAGAGATTTTGACTTCCATTGAACTATCAGATGTCCCAGGTAATGGACTGATAATATGGGATTTCAAGGCATCCAATGGCATGGAAGGCGAGGGCCATTTTGTGTCAGGCGGCGCTTACAAAAGCCTGGAACTGGAACCATCGGGTCTTGAGCTAAAGGCCATGCCACAGGCCGATGGTTCTTTCGAATTGACGGTCACGGCCTCCGATCTTGCGCTGTTCGTGATGATCGAAAGCCGCCTCGACGGGAGCTACAGCGACAACGCCTTCGATCTGACCGCCGGTGAAAGCCGCCGTGTGACCTTCACCCCGGCTACACCGCTGCGGCCGGGCGACGTGCCTGATTTCACCCTTTACGATCTCTATTCCTGCCAGAACACACATTAATCCATCACAAACCGACAATCCGCGTCACGGGAGGCGCGGCCAATTTTTCAGGAGGAAATGACCATGACCGATTTCGGTTTTCAGCTTTACAGCGCCCGCAATTTCCAGCCATTTTCCGCTATCCTTCCGAAGTTGAAGGCGGCAGGCTATACCCATGTCGAGGGCTATGGCGCGATGTATGCCAGCGCCGATGATGCGGCACTGAAAGCGTTGCGCGACGATCTCGACGCCAATGACCTGACCATGCCGACCGGCCATTTCGGCCTGGACCTGTTGGAAAGCGATCCGGCCAAGGCGCTCTCTATTGCCAAGACCTTGGGCGTCAAGGCGGTCTATTGCCCTCATCTCGTTGCGGACCTGCGTCCAACGGATGCAGCGGGCTGGTTTGCTTTTGGTCAAAGGCTGGAAAAGGCAGGCAAGCCTTTCGTCGATGCCGGGCTGCTGTTCGGCTGGCACAATCATGATTTCGAATTTGCGGTACTTCCCGACGGTTCAACACCGCAGGAGCAGATTTTTGCCGGTGGTCCAAGCCTGACCTGGGAAGCCGATCTGGCCTGGGTAGTGCGTGGCCATGCCGATCCCGTCGCCTGGATCGAGAGCTACGGCAAGCGGATCACCGCCGTGCATGTCAAGGATATCGCCCCCGCAGGCGAAAACAAGGATGAGGACGGCTGGGCCGATGTTGGCCACGGCACGATAGACTGGAAGGGACTGGTGGCTGCACTGGCACGCTATAATGTCCAATATTATGTGGTCGAGCATGACAATCCCAACGATATCGACAGATTGATCACCCGGTCTATTGCGTCCTTCAATTCATTTTAAATCAGTTACTTGTCAGGATAAACTCAGATGACACGTGAACTTAATGTCGGCATCATCGGATGCGGCAATATTTCCTCGGCCTATTTCACCCTTGCCCCGCTGTTCAAGGGCATCACAGTGGTGGCCTGCGCCGATATCAACATGAATGCAGCGGAGCTGCGCGCCGAGGAATTCGGCGTCAAGGCCCAGACGGTGGAAGAACTGCTGGCCAATCCGGATGTGGATGTGGTGGTCAACCTCACCATTCCAGCGGTGCATTACGCCGTTTCCAAACAAATCCTCGAAGCAGGCAAGCATGTCTATTCGGAAAAGCCGCTGGTGCTGAGCCTGGAAGAGGGTGAGAGCCTGCGGCGGATCGCCAAAGAAAAGGGTCTCGCAGTCGGCTGCGCCCCTGACACTTTTCTGGGCGGCGCGCATCAACTGGCGCGCAAGCATATCGATGAAGGCGGTATTGGCCGCGTCACATCAGGCACCTGCCATGTGATGAGCCCCGGCATGGAAATGTGGCACCCGAACCCGGATTTCTTCTTCCTGCCGGGCGGCGGTCCGATCCTCGATCTCGGGCCTTATTATATTGCCAACCTGATCAACCTGATCGGCCCGGTGAAGCGGGTTGGGGCCTTGACCTCGATGGCCAACGAGACCCGCACCATTACCAGCGAGCCGCGCAATGGCGAAGTGATCCCAGTCAAGACACCGACCAACATTCACGCCCTGCTGGAATTCGTCAATGGCGCGACCATCACCCTATCAGCCAGTTGGGACGTCTGGTGCCATCGCCATGCCAATATGGAGCTTTACGGTACGGAAGGTTCGTTGTTCGTGCCGGACCCGAATTTCTTCGGTGGCGCGGTGGAAGCCACGGGCCGTAATAAGGAGGTCAAGCCGCTGGAGGAATGGGACCATCCGTTCGGCATCAACAACCAGGAAAGTGCGCAGGGACCGCGCGCCAATTATCGCACGGCGGGGCTTGCCGACATGGCCTTGGCGATCATTGAGGGCCGCGATGCGCGTTGCTCGCTGGACCGGGTTTTGCATGGGGTCGATGTGATGACGGCCATTCTGAAATCGGGTGAGACGGGCGAATTCGTCTCGCTCTCCACCACCTGTACCCAACCGGCGGCTCTTGGCGTAGAAGAGGCAAGGGCCTTGCTTCGGTAAGGCTGAACAGACAAAGGCGGCGGCGTAATGCCGTCGCCCATTTCAAGGAGCATATCATGACCTGGCAACCGGCTGAAAACCGCTACGAGCGGATGACCTATAATCGTTGCGGCAAGAGCGGGCTTAAATTGCCGGCGATCTCGCTTGGTCTCTGGCATAATTTTGGCGATGACACGCCGCATCAGTTGAAGCGAGATATGTGCCGCCGCGCCTTTGATCTTGGCATCACCCATTTCGATCTTGCCAATAATTATGGCCCTCTGCCGGGCGCTGCCGAACTGGCCTTTGGCGAAATCCTCAAGACGGATTTTCATGGGCTTCGTGACGAGCTGATCGTCTCGTCCAAGGCCGGATACAATATGTGGCCCGGCCCTTACGGCGAATGGGGTAGCCGCAAATATCTGATCTCATCCTGCGACCAGAGCCTGAAGCGCATGGGTCTGGACTATGTGGATATTTTCTATTCGCACCGTTTCGACCCTGACACACCGCTAGAAGAAACCTGCGGCGCGCTCGATCATATCGTCCGTTCGGGCCGGGCGCTCTATGTCGGGATTTCCTCCTATAATTCGCAGCGCACCTGCGAAGCCGTCGAGATCATGAAGGGTCTCGGCACGCCGCTGCTGATCCACCAGCCGAGCTATTCCATGCTCAATCGCTGGGTGGAAGAGGACGAATTGCTCGATACGCTTGAGGATGTCGGCATGGGCTCCATCGTGTTTTCACCGCTGGCGCAAGGCATGCTGACCACCAAATATCTTCAGGGTATTCCTGAGGATAGCCGCGCCGCGCAGAACCACTTTTTGAAGCGCGAGTTCATCCGCCCTGAAATCATCGACAATATCCGCAAGCTCAACACCATTGCCGAAAAGCGCGGCCAGACACTGGCGCAGATGGCGATTTCCTGGGTGCTGCGCGGTGGTCGCGTGACGTCTGCCCTGATCGGCGCCAGCCGGGTTTCGCAGATCGAGGATTGCGTCAAGGCGCTGGATACGCCTGATTTTACCGAGGCGGAACTGGCCGAGATCAACGTCTATGCAAAGGAAGCCGATATCAATCTCTGGGCGAAATCCGCCGAGCGCGATTGAGTAAGCCTTTTCGGCAAGTTTCCTCGCCTTTTAAGGCGATGATACGGTTTATAGCAAACGTCGATCTCGGCATTTCGTCATCCTCGGGCCTGTCCCGAGGATCTACCACCGACTCCACGTCATTGAGGTGGATTGATGAATTCAATGGTGGCAGATGCTCGGCACAAGGCCGAGCATGACGTCGAGATTGGAGCGCTTTGTCGGCAGTCAGCCTCTTCGCCTCGAAAGGCGAAGAGTTTTCTCGTGGAGGAGAAAGCATGATCATCAACCCAATCCTGCCGGGCTTCAACCCGGACCCGTCCATCTGCAGGGTGGGGGAGGATTATTACATCGCCACCTCGACCTTCGAATGGTATCCGGGCGTGCAGATCCATCATTCGCGCGACCTGGTCAACTGGACACTGATCCGCCGTCCGCTGGAGCGCCTAAGCCAGCTTGACATGCGCGGCAATCCCGATAGCTGCGGCATCTGGGCGCCATGCCTGTCCTATGCCGATGGGTTGTTCTGGCTGGTCTATACCGATGTGAAGCGCCTCGATGGCAGTTTCAAGGACGCCCCCAATTACATTGTGACCTCGCCAAGCATTGAGGGCGAATGGTCCGATCCTGTTTATGTTAATGCGTCAGGCTTTGACCCTTCACTGTTTCACGATGACGATGGCCGCAAATGGTTCGTCAATATGCAATGGAACCACCGGCTTGAGGCTTTCAATGCCATCGGCCCGCATCCGGCCTTCGACGGCATCCTGTTGCAGGAATGGGACCCGGTGGCAAAAACGCTGACGGGGCCAGTGCGCAACATCTATGCCGGAACCGAGCTTGGACTGGTCGAGGGGCCGCATCTGTTCAAGCGCAATGGCTGGTACTACCTGACCGTTGCCGAAGGTGGCACAGGCTATGACCACGCCGTCACCATGGCGCGATCGCGCCATATCGAAGGCCCCTATGAGACCCATCCCGACCGGCATGTGATCACCTCCAAAGACGATTCCAAGGCAGAGTTGCAAAAGGCTGGCCATGGGCAATATGTGGAAACGCCTGACGGGCAGGCCTATCACACCCATTTATGCGGCCGCCCGCTGGCGCCTTATCGCCGTTGCACGCTGGGGCGTGAAACGTCCTTGCAAAAATGCGTCTGGAAGGAGGATTGGCTCTATCTGGCCCATGGCGGCCCGGTGCCCGTGGTCAACGTAAAGCCACCTTTACCGGCAGAGCGTTTGGAAAAGCCTGCGATCACCGAGTACCGTTTCGATCCGTTCTGCCTGCCGATGGATTTTCAATGGTTGCGGACGCCAGAGCCGGAGCGGATTTTCAGTGTGGCGGCGCGGCCCGGCTTTCTGCGGCTTTATGGCCGGCAAAGCATTGGCAACTGGTTCGAGCAGGCATTGGTGGCCCGCCGCCAGCAGCACCACTCATTCCGGGCGCAGACCCGGATCACTTTTGCGCCGCAGACCTATCAGCAGGCGGCGGGCCTGACCCATTATTATAACCGCTACAAATTTTACGCCCTGACTGTCACCTGGCACGAGACGTTGGGCCGGACGCTGACCATCCTGTCCTGCCCCGGCGATTACCCGGGCGGCAAGCTGGTCTTTCCCATCGATGCCGGATTGTCTTTGCCGGATGGCGATATTGATCTGGCGATGGAGGTCACGGATAACGATCTGCAATTCCTCTGGCGTCCAGCGGGCGCAGGCCTGGATGGCTCCGGCGAGGCATGGCAGACGGTCGGCCCGATCCTCGACGCTGGCGTCATTTCCGATGAGGGCGGACGCGGCTTCGACGCCTCCTTCACCGGCGCTTTTACCGGCTTGTTCGCCTTTGACCTGACGGGGCAGGCGAAACCTGCCGATTTCGACGGCTTCGTCTACGAGGCGCGTTGAAAACTGGCACCATCACGGGGCAGGGCCGCAACATCGAAATGATCCGGTGCGAGGCCTGCCCTGGCGCAGTCTGCCATGGTGTTATAAGCAGCTTCCAGATGGCGGCAAAACCGTGTCGCATCGAACAAAGGCGCTTTGAACCGTTGTTCGACGATATGTGTCTTCAACCGGGCAATCCTGGCGGGGTCATTAATCAGCGCCGTGGCAAGCTCGACAAAATCGTCTTCGTCCCGCGCCACCAATTCATCAAGACCGATGGCCTTCAACAGGCTTTCCGAGACGCGAGACGCGAAATTCGTTCCCCGCTTGGTTATAACAGGCAGCCCGGCCCACAGCATATCCGAAGTGGTGGTGTGGCCGTTGCAAGGAAAACTGTCGATGGCAAAATCGGCAGCCTGGACGCGGGCGATGTGGTTTTCATACAGCATTTTCGGGGCAAACAGCAGTTGCGATTGCTTGACACCAAGCGATTTGAAGAAGGCGGCGGTGGATTGGCGCGCGCCATTGCCATCGACCATCATCCAGAGCAGGGCCTTTGGATTGGCCTTGAGGATGCGCGACCAGAGCCGCAAGGTTTCCGGCGTGTTTTTCGACTGGCTGTTGAAGGTGCCAATCACCGCCCTGTCCGTGGGCAGGCCAAGCGCCATACGGGATGAGGCGGGTGGGAAGGGCCGATGAAGCGGATCGTTCGGCTGATAGCTTTCTGGCATTCGGCAGAATTTCTCGTGATAATGAGGCTTGGCACTATCAGGCAACACGACCTGGTCGCAAATGACGTAATCACAATCGACATCGCAACAACTGCCGGGAAAACCTAACCATGCAACATGAACCGGTGCAAGGGGCCGATTCATCAGCCCGGAGCGGCCGTCGCGTGTGTGGCCTTTCAGATCGACCATGATGTCGATCTTCATCGCCCGGATCGTCGCTTCGGCCTCATCGTCAGTCTGGTCGGCAATTGAGGTGATCGCGCCCCATTGCTGACGACCGCCCTTATCGATATCGACGAGGTTGCGAGGCGTATGGCAAAACAGAAAGATCTCGAAACGGCTGGTGTCGTGGCTGGTTAACACGCTGCGCAACAAACGCATCGTGGCGTGCTCATCCCAGAAATCACCGGAAAGATAGCCTATCCGCAGCTTTTCGCCCCAGACATGAGGCTGACTGCGCCGCGTCGTCTGTGACGACGCTGTCATCGCCTGGGTTATCGTATAGTAACGGGCGCGCCTGTTCAGGCTTTCATCCGCCAGCCACATCAGGTTGGCATGGGGCGATTCCATGGCAAGAAAATCGATTTTACCCGCAGCGATATCCTGATGCAGGAGAGCCTCCTCTGCTATCAGGATGTCGTAATTGCATTGCATCCGGGCAATCTGCACCAGCGCCATGCGCACTTTCGGCAGGTCCGGACGCAATTGCCGCAGTCTTGTATAAATCGGCAGGCAAAGCGGATGATGGATGTCATTGCCGACAGACAGGGCAGCAAGCACCAGATCATCAATATCAGTGCTTGTCCCCAGCGTCGCGATCAAGGCGTCTTTTGCAGCGTGGGACAGTGGAACAGTTCCGGATTTCAATACCACATAGGCAGCGTCCACGGTCGCGGGGCCAAGTGCCAGGCTGTTCAAGGCAAGAGCGACGGCCGTCTCCTGCTGCATGGCAGCCAGATAGAGACGCGCCGCATGGCCAAGAAAGCCGGCCTGAGTGGAGGGATCAAACGATGCGGCACTCTCTGCGAGATCGGCGAAGGCTTGTGCTGCCTCAAGGATGTTGCCTGCCGATTCCAGAGTTCTGGCCGCGCGAATCCGCAGGTCGAGATCCGAGCCTTGCGAACCCATCTCATCCACCAGAACCGTCATGATGCCTGTCCTTCTTTTGCCTGGGGAACATCGAAATGGTCTGGTGGCAATCCCGCTTTGGCGCGTTCAGCCATCATTTCGTAGGAGGTCTCCAGATGGCGGCAAAAGCGCGTTGCATCAAACAACGGCGTCTTGAAGCGTTGATCGACCAGGTGCTGTTTCAAGGCGCGCATTTGTTGCGGATCGTTGATGAGCGCGGTTGCTAGCGCCACGAAATCCTGTTCGTCCTTTGTTACCAGTTGCGGCAGGCCGATAGCATTCAGCAGGCTTTCCGACACGCGCGACGCAAAATTGCGGCCTTTCATGGTCAGCACCGGCAGCCCGGCCCACAGCATGTCGGATGTCGTCGTGTGACCATTGCAGGGGAAAGTATCGATGGCGAAATCAGCCGCCTGCGCCCGGGCTAGATGCGCCGCATAGGCCATTTTCGGCGCAAACAGCAATTGCGATTGCTTGACGCCCAGCGTCTTGAAATGGGCAGCGGTTGCCTGACGCGCGCCATTCCCGTCGATCATCAGCCAGAGCAGTGCCTTGGGATTGGCCTTGAGCACCTCCGCCCAAAGCCGCATGGTCAGCAGCGAGTTCTTGCGCTGGCTGTTGAAGGCGCCGATCACCACGCGGTCAGCCGGCAGACCAAGCGCCATGCGGCTGGCGGCATCGGCCAGCGGACGGTAGATGGGGTCGTTCGGCTGGTAGCATTCCGGCAGGCGGCAGAATTTCTCATGGTAATAGGGCTTTGAACTGTCGGGCAGCACAAACCGGTCGCCAATCGCATAATCGCAATCGATCTCGATACAGGTGCCGGGAAAGCCCAGCCATTGGACATGCACCGGCGCCAGCGGCCTGTTCATCAGGGCAGAGCGACTGCCGCGCGTATGGCCCTTCAGATCGACAAGAATATCGATATTATGCGCCCGAACCCTGGCCGCCGCCTGATCATCGCTCATATCGGTGATCGAAACGATCCGACCCCATTGCTGGCGCCCGCCATTGTCATAGGCCAGAAACTGGTCGGGCGTGTAGCAAAACAGCGTGACATCGAAGCGCGAGGCATCATGAGCCGTCAGCACCGAGCGCAGCAGCCGCATGGTGGCGTGATCGTCCCAATAATCGCAGCTCAGATAGCCAATGCGGATCTTTTCGCCCCAGCTATGTGGCTGGCTATGCCGCAAGGCCTGCATGGCCGGAGTGACGGGCGGGAAGCCGCTGATCATCGAGGCCAGACGGTTTAGCCGCTCATCGTCTTCCCACATCAGGCTGGCATGGGGTGGCTCCTGGGTAAGGCAAGCAATCTCGCCACGTGCCAGTTTTTCACGCAGCAGCGGCTCTTCTTCCAACAGAACCGGATAATGGCATTGTTCACGCGCCACCCGCAGCAGCAGCATCAGCACGTTATCGTCTTGCGGTCTCAGGCGACGCAGTTTCTGCAACACAGTCAGCGTCAGCGGATTGCGGCTGTCTGCCGAGAGAATTTCACCGGCCTTTTGCCAATGCTCCGGTCGGTCGCTGGCGACCAAGGTGGAAAGCAACGCATTCATGCGCTCCGGCGGGTAGGTCGCCTCTGTATCCAGCGCCAGAAACGCGGCATGGGCGCGCAATCGCGATCCCTCCGGCTCCGGCATACGGCTTGCGGCAAACTCGAAAGCTTCGACCGCACCCTCCACCGAACCCAGTTTCAGCAGGATTTCCCCAAGCAGGCCAGGCGCATCGGGGCCAGGATGGCTGGCAACCAGGCCGGAGACTGCCTCCAATGCCGCCTGATACTGGCCACTGTCATAAAGGCGTTTCGCCTCCTGGAGGGGGTGGGCAACATTCAACACGGTATTCTGGTCTCCCTGCATGGCCGAAAACCGATGCGAGAGTCCGGCAGGTTCCAAGTAAACCCGCCAGACTCCGGACACTCACGTTTCCGTTTGTCTTCTCGGAAAACCCTAGGAAGTCTGGCTTGCCTGAACCTAAACCTTAAGCAGTCCGGGTTGCCGCTTTGGCCAGCGCCGCCTTTTTCCGCTTCGCGGCCATCAGCCTTGGACGCACCAGCCGGTAGCCGAGCAACAGGATAACGATGCCGGTATAGATTGCGGGCTCCAGCGTGAAGGACTTGCGCGACAGGACGAAGTGCAAAAGCCCTGCGGCAAGAATGATATAGCTCGCCTTATGCAACGTGTTCCAGCGGCTGCCGAGCTTGCGGATCGACCAGCGATTGGAGGTCAGCGCTAGAGGAATAAGCAGGATGAGACCCAGCATGCCAAGCATGATATAGGGCCGTTTCAGGATGTCTCCGAGAATGGACGAGAGAATCAGCCCTCTATCCAACGTTAGATAGACGGCAAAATGGGCCAGCACATAGTAGAACACCAAAAGGCCCAGCGCCCGGCGATAGGCGATGAAATTGTATTTTGCCAGATCGCGCAGCGGCGTGATCGCCAGCCCGAGACAGAGGAACCGCAAGGCCCAGAGCCCGAGACGGTGCTCGAATTCGCGCACCGGATCGGCGCCGAGATCACCGAAAATGCCGAGATAGAAGGCGTAGAGGCCCGGCATGAGGCCAAACGCATAGAGTGCCCAGATGGAGAGCGATTTTTGCCGTGCGGAGAGACTGAAAGAGGCCATGGTCAGAAATTCTTGGTCAGGTCCATGCCAGCGTAAAGGCTGGCAACCTGTTCACCGTAACCATTGAAGGGCAGGGTATCCTTGCGGGAGCCGCCAAACAGACCACCACCTTCGCCGATACGTCTCTCTGTCGCCTGGCTCCAGCGGGGGTGATCGACCTTGGGGTTCACATTGGCATAGAAGCCATATTCATTGGCGGCCAGAATGTTCCAGGTGCAGGGCGGCTGCTTTTCCGTCAGCGTGATCTTGACGATGGATTTGATGCCCTTGAAGCCATATTTCCACGGCACGACCAGCCGCAAAGGCGCACCGTTCTGGTTTGGCAGCGTTTCGCCATAAAGGCCGGTGGCAAGGATGGTCAGGGGATGACGCGCTTCATCCAGTCGCAGGCCATCGACATAGGGCCAGTTGATCGACTGGAAGAAACCGCTCTGGCCCGGCATTTCTTCCGGCCGCACCACGGTTTCAAAGGCAACATACTTGGCGCTGGCCAGCGGCTCAACCCGGTCCAGAAGCGCCGACAGCGGAAACCCATCCCAGGGAATGACCATGGACCAGGCCTCAACGCAGCGCATCCGGTAGATCCGCTCTTCCATGGTGAAGGACTTCATGATGTCCTCAATGGCAATCTTCTGCGGCTTGGAAACCAGACCGCCAACCTCCACCGTCCAGGGGGTCGGCTTGAATTTACCGGAATTGGTTGCGGGATCGGATTTGTCCGTGCCGAACTCGTAGAAATTATTATAGGTAGTGACGTCTTTTTTCGGCGTCAGCTTGTCATCGACCTTGTAATCCGAAGGCTTGGCGGTGAGGGGCGCGGCCAACACATCACCAGCCGCCGCCAGCGCCAAGGTTCCCGCCGCACCACCAATCAGGCTGCGGCGTGACAGATAGACGCTCTGCGGTGTAATCTCGGATGCGGGAATATGCGGTGGGCGAAACGCGGCCATGTTCATCAGCTCCCTGTCGACTATCATCAGTCTACGATTGAATACGGCAAATAGATCGAAAAAGTTACAAGGACAGATCGATTTGATGAGGAGTTAACTTCACAATCTTGTGCGCCGCTGCCGTCTCGTTCATTCGGCTTGCCGGGAGCGTACCGTTTTCGACCATGCTGATAGTGACACAAAGGCCCGACTGCCGTAGATAAATTGGAAAATTCGGCGCGTTTCCGGCGCAATAAAATAGTATCGAGGTGACATCCATGCCAGCCTATCGCTCAAGAACCACGACCCATGGCCGCAACATGGCAGGCGCACGCGGCCTTTGGCGCGCAACCGGCATGAAGGATGGCGATTTCGGCAAGCCGATCATTGCCGTCGTCAACTCCTTCACGCAATTCGTGCCCGGCCATGTGCATCTCAAGGATCTGGGCCAGCTCGTGGCCCGCGAAATCGAAGCGGCTGGCGGCGTTGCCAAGGAGTTCAACACCATCGCTGTCGATGACGGCATCGCCATGGGCCATGATGGCATGCTTTATTCGCTGCCATCACGCGAAATCATCGCCGATAGCGTCGAATACATGGTCAATGCCCATTGCGCCGATGCCATGGTCTGCATTTCCAACTGTGACAAGATCACCCCCGGCATGCTGATGGCCTCGTTGCGCCTCAACATCCCGACCGTGTTCGTTTCCGGTGGACCGATGGAAGCGGGCAAAGTCGTTATGCATGGCAAGAAGGTGGCGCTTGATCTGGTGGATGCCATGGTTGCCGCTGCGGACGACAAGATTTCCGATGAGGACGTCGCCACCATCGAGCGCTCGGCCTGTCCGACATGCGGGTCCTGCTCTGGCATGTTCACCGCCAATTCCATGAACTGTCTGACCGAAGCACTCGGCCTGTCCTTGCCCGGCAATGGTTCGACGCTGGCGACGCATTCGGATCGCAAGCGGTTGTTTGTCGAGGCGGGTCATCTGATCGTCGATATTACTCGCCGCTACTATGAGCAGGACGATGAAAACGTGCTACCGCGCAACATCGCCTCCAAGCAGGCGTTTGAAAACGCCATGGCGCTGGACATTGCCATGGGTGGCTCCACCAACACTGTGTTGCATATTCTGGCTGCCGCCTATGAGGGTGAGATTGATTTCAATCTTGATGATATCGACCAGCTGTCGCGCCGCGTGCCGTGCCTGTCCAAGGTGGCTCCTGCCAAGCAGGATGTGCATATGGAAGACGTACACCGTGCAGGCGGCATCATGCGCATTCTCGGCGAGCTGGATCGCGGTGGCTTGATCAACCGCGACTGCCCAACCGTTCACGCGCCAACACTGGGCGATGCCATCGACCGCTGGGACATTACCCGCACCACTTCCGAGAGTGTGCGCGAGTTCTTCCGCGCCGCCCCTGGCGGTGTACCAACGCAGGTGGCGTTTTCGCAGTCGTCTCGCTGGGATGAGCTGGACATGGACCGCGAAAATGGCGTTATCCGCTCGGTTGAAAAGCCATTCTCCAAGGATGGCGGCCTGGCTGTTTTGAAGGGCAATATCGCCTTGGACGGCTGCATCGTCAAAACCGCTGGTGTCGATGAAAGCATCCTGAAATTCACCGGTCCGGCCAAGGTCTATGAAAGCCAGGATTCGGCGGTCAAGGCCATTCTCAGCAATGAGGTCGTGGCAGGCGATGTCGTGGTCATCCGCTATGAAGGACCGAAGGGCGGCCCGGGCATGCAGGAAATGCTGTACCCGACCAGCTACCTGAAATCCAAGGGCCTCGGAAAGGCCTGCGCCTTGATCACCGACGGTCGTTTCTCCGGCGGCACATCGGGCCTGTCCATTGGCCACGTCTCGCCTGAAGCCGCCAATGGCGGCACCATCGGCCTGGTGCGCAACGGCGACACCATCGCCATCGACATCCCGAACCGCACGATTGAGCTGATGCTGTCCGAAGGCGAACTCGCCGCCCGCCGCGTCTCACAGGATGCCGCTGGCTGGAAGCCTGCTGAACACCGCAAGCGCAAGGTGACGACGGCGCTGAAGGCCTATGCTGCGTTTGCGACGTCTGCGGACTTGGGTGCTGTGCGGAAATTGCCTGAGTAAAGATTAGACCGAAGCCCCGGCGCAAAATTTTGTTTTGCGCCGGGGCTTTTTCCCTTTTTGGTCATTGCTCGGCAGAGTGTAATGTATGCAGCAAACAAAATTTGATGTCCTTCGCCAACAGCTTGCTTTCTTGATTGAGCTGGACAAACTCAAATCCATTGTGCGCCAATCACCGCTTATCAACAAATCCCGGCGTGAAAATTCCGCTGAACATTCATGGCACTTGGCCTTATTTGCCCTAACGCTTTCCGAGCACGCCGAGGGCGTTGATCCTCTGCATGTGGTAAAACTGCTGTTACTGCATGATGTGGTTGAAATCGACGCAGGCGATGCCCCCATACACAATCAGCAGGTAGACCGTGCAGCCTTGGCCGAGCAAGAACTCTCCGCCGCCAAGCGTATCTTTGGGCTTTTACCCGATGTTCAGGGGCAGGAGATGCTTGCCCTCTGGCTGGAGTTTGAAGAAGGCAAAACGCCCAATGCGCGTTTTGCCAAAGCGTTGGACCGCCTTCAGCCGCTGCTTCTCAATACACTGACCGATGGCGGGACGTGGGCTGAAAATGGCGTTTCCGAACAGCAGGTCATGGAGCGCTATGGCCCCGCCATTGAAGGTGGATCACCAATTCTCTGGGAACAGGCAAAGGAGCTGGTGCTCGCGCATTTTGATTGCAAAGCACGCGAATGACCTGCCTTCTCAATTTTACTGCCTAATTACGTTGGAATAATCGGCCGGTGAATTCCCCGCAGCCTGCGCTTTGGCGCTGATGGCGGCGCGGGCGCGCAATTCCGGCTCCGGCAGCTTCCAGACTGATGCTCCATGCTCTGCCAGATAGCCGGGCAGGTAGCCCGACAGCAAAACTCGGTAATCCGTTGGAATGCCTGGCTCAATCTGGCGGGCAAGATCAAAGACCACTGTGGTGCAATTGGTGGTGATTGTGTCGTAGAATTTGGGCTGTTTGGCAAGCTGATCTGCCGAATTCACGTAATTCAAAAACAGGGCGCGCATCGCCTGTTTGGGAATATCCAGCGGGTAAAGATAGGTGTCTTCTTTGCGCATATTGGTGCGAAGATAGAGAATATCCCGCTCATCGGCAGCGAGAAAAGCCAGCTCATAGGTTTTGAAAAAGCCTGCAATCGATGAATAGGATTCGGTCTTCTCGCGGCGCGTTTCCACCGAGAACACCACGCGCTGACCATCCTCAAAGCCGAAACTGATCAGCGTATGGGCAATGGCATCCATGCCCCAATAGGACAGGACCATATCGGCTTCATTCAGCTTGTTGAGATCATATTGCCGCGTCTCCCACTTGGCATCGGCAACCGTGTCGCTTGTCCAGTTGAAGTTGCGCACATTCTGGAGCGTGACAATGTTGTTTTCAACGCTCCCGGTAACAGTCCTCGACACATCCGTTGCCCAGTCCCGATCAAGGCTCGGCTTGATCGAATGCCACCAGATGCCGACGACGACCAAGCTCAATAGAAACAGCCCGACTGACGCAAGAGGCGACTTTCGACCAAATGAAAGGATGGCGAGGATAAAAATCAGCCACAAGCTGGAGGCTGCGCCCCGAACGAAATCGGGGCCCGGAATACGATACCACAGAGCCAAGGTGATCCAAACCGTGGCGATCAGAGCAATCAAAGCCAGTATGACGAGAAGAATAACGCTCACTATGCGCAATAGATATTTCATGCCGAAATTCTCCTCCCGATTTTCAACCGTGTGTATCCTGATGAACCTATAACGCATAAAGCCGCCCTTTCGGGCGGCTTGCAACGTTTCACGGTTAAGGTCAATCTCACCCAAAAACCCGCTTGAAAATCGTGTCCACATGCTTGGTGTGATACCCGAGGTCAAACTTCTCACGGATCTGCTCTTCGCTTAGCGCTGCCCGCACTTCAGCATCACCCAGCAGCTCTTCCAAAAAGTCCTTGCCTTGTTCCCAGACCTTCATGGCGTTGCGCTGTACGAGGCGGTAGCTGTCTTCGCGGGAGACGCCGGCTTGGGTCAGGGCCAGCAGCACGCGCTGGCTCATGACAAGGCCGCGGAATTTGTTCATGTTTTTCAACATGTTTTCCGGGTAGATCACCAGCTTTTCCACAACGCCTGCCAAACGGTTCAGGGCGAAATCGAGCGTGATGGTGGTGTCGGGGCCAATGGCGCGTTCGACGCTGGAGTGGCTGATGTCGCGCTCGTGCCAAAGGGCTACGTTTTCCATGGCGGGGACGACCGACATGCGCACGAGGCGGGCGAGGCCGGTGAGGTTTTCGGTCAGTACCGGGTTGCGCTTGTGCGGCATGGCCGATGAGCCCTTCTGGCCCGGAGAGAAGAACTCTTCGGCTTCCAGCACCTCGGTGCGCTGCATGTGGCGGATTTCGATGGCGACGTTTTCAATTGATGAGGCAATCACGCCCAATGTGGCGAAGAACATGGCGTGGCGGTCGCGCGGGATGACCTGCGTCGAGACCGGCTCCGGCACCAGGCCGAGCTTTTCGCAGACATGTTCCTCGACGCTGGGGTCGATATTGGCGAAGGTGCCGACAGCGCCGGAGATGGCGCCCGTGGCAATTTCAGCGCGGGCGTTGACGAGACGGGCGCGGTTGCGCTCCATTTCAGCGTAGAACCGGGCAAAGGTCAGCCCCATGGTGGTGGGTTCGGCATGAATGCCATGGCTGCGGCCAATGCGCACCGAATCCTTGTGCTCAAACGCGCGGGCTTTCAGGGCGGCCAGCACGCGGTCCATATCGACCAGGAGCAGATCGGCGGCGCGGACCAGCTGAATGTTGAAGGTGGTGTCCAGCACATCCGAGGAGGTCATGCCCTGGTGGACGAAACGGCTATCGGGGCCGATGAATTCGGCCAGATGGGTGAGGAAGGCAATCACGTCATGCTTGGTGACGGCTTCGATCTCGTCGATGCGAGCCACGTTGAATTCAGCAGCGCCGCCCTTTTCCCAGATGGTTTTGGCTGCGGCCTTCGGGATAACACCCAGCTCGGCCAGCGCGTCGCAGGCATGGGCCTCGATCTCGAACCAGATGCGGAATTTGGTTTCGGGCGACCAGATGGCGACCATTTCTGGCCGGGAATAACGCGGGATCATCGGCTTGATCTTTCTTGCATGAATAACCTATGCCGCCCCATAGCAAACATGGCAGCCGATCTCAACGGCGACGGCGCGAAAGGATGGTGTCAGGGCTTGATTGGCACGGCGAGCCAACGCCCGTCGGAGCCTTCGGAGGAGGGGTTCATCACAAGGACCAGCGCGATCTGCACCACATTGCCACCGGGAACCTGATAGGTGACGACGCCACCCAGTCTGTAGCCTGTGGGACAGCGGCGGCTGGCGGGCACATGGCCGTCTTCATAGACCACCTTGTCCTGCTTGGCGCCGTTGATTTGCGTCATCTTCAGGCGAAAGCCCTTGATGGTCTGCACCTGATCCTTGCAGGCGGCAGGGGCGGCTTCGTCCAGCTCTTCCAGCGTCAGTGTATTGGGCTCACCCACCGTCGGCTGGGAGGCGTGAACGCGGTAGCTGAGCACATGCGGATCGATGCCAATCTCGCTCAAAGGATTGAAGGCCACCACTTCGCCCGGATGGTCCAGCAAGCCTCGGTCCTGAACGGTTTTTGCCACCTGATCCATGCTCTGCTTGCGGATCGCGGCCATGCTGGCCTTGTCGTCATCGCCGCGCAGGCGCACCGGCGTATCCGGCAGGAACGTATTGTTGTTGAGGTCGATAGCAAAAATATTCGAGTAGGGCGTGTTGACGCCGCTCTGCACGCCATATTCCTCGAAGGCGAAGACGGAACCGTCGGCGGAAAAACCGATGGGGCGAACGGCGGCTATATCGCCTGCTGCAGCGGGCAGGGCAGTGGCAAGGCTGCCCACGGCAACCATGGCTGCGGAAAGCCAGTGGAGTTTCAAGGCCGGCCTCCTTCAGCGGCATGGCGCAATGCCGTCACCGTTTCGCGATAGGCATCGACACCCTGGCCCTTGTAGACGGCAGATCCTGCCACCAGCACATTGGCACCGGCCTTTGTGGCAATCGGTGCCGTTTCCACGGTGATGCCGCCATCGACTTCCAGTGCAATCGGCCTGTCGCCAATCAGCGCCCGCGCCTGGGCGATCTTGTCCGCCGCAGCCGGAATGAAGCTTTGCCCGCCAAAACCGGGATTGACACTCATGATCAGGATCAGATCGACATCGTCAATGACGTTTTCCAGCGTGGAAACCGGTGTGGCCGGATTGATCGACACGCCAGCTTTCTTGCCGAGGGCGCGAATGGTTTGCAGGGAGCGATGCAGATGCGGCCCGGCTTCAGCGTGGACAGTGATGTAATCACATCCTGCATCGGCAAAGGCGGCAAGGAACGGATCGGCAGGGGCAATCATCAGGTGGCAGTCGAATACCGCTTTGGTATGGGGCCGCAATGCCTTGATAACCGCCGGGCCGAAAGAGATATTCGGCACGAAATGGCCGTCCATGACATCAAGATGAATCCAGTCGGCGCCCGCCTCAACCACATCGGCAACTTCAGCCCCCAGCCGGGAAAAATTGGCGGCGAGGATCGAAGGGGCGATCAGCAGCGGAGGTGTCATTTATCTCATTCTTTCGATATAGCGGATGTCGTGCCGCTCATAGCATTCCCGCGTTGGCGCGACAACCTTTCCTGTGGTCCGGACTGCGAAAGTCGGTTGATTTTACAGCCGCTTTGCGGGCGGTCACGATACGGCCTTGGACAGGTGCGACAGCGAGGCTATGAATGCTTGGACATGACCTATGGGAGGAAATATGGGCAGGTTTGTGATCATCACCGGCGGCAGCACGGGCATAGGGCGCCAACTGGTCCAGGCTTTTGCCGGTCTGGGCGATACGGTGGCCTTCAGCTATCTCGGCGACGATGCACCGGCCAAAAGCCTGGTATCCCTGATGGAGCAACAGGGCCGCAACGTGCTGGCGCTTTCCGCCGATGTCGGAGACGGAGACGCCGTCGAACAGTTCTTGAATCAGGCCTGCGCCTGGGCCAAGACAAGCCCGGCGGTCCTCGTCAACAATGCCGGTGTGCAGACCTGGTCCAGCCTGCTCGATCTCTCTGAAAAAGACTGGAACCGGGTGATCCGCACCAATCTGACCGGCACATTTCTCAACACCAAGGCGGCTGCAAGCCGGATGGTGGCAGCTGGTAACGGTGGTGCCATCGTCAATATCGGCTCGGGCTGCAATAAGCTCGCCTTTCCGAACCTGGTTGATTACACCGCTTCCAAGGGCGGGGTTGAGCAATTCACCAAGGTTGCGGCTGTGGAATTGGGGCCGCATGGTATCCGGGTGAATTGCGTTGCCCCCGGTGCCATTGCCACGGAACGAACCTATGAGGAAGCGCCTGACTATGGCGAAGTCTGGGGCAAGGTCACGCCGCTGCGCCGGGTGGGGACACCGCAGGATATTGCCGGCCCCGTGCTCTATCTCGCCAGCGAGGCGGCGGGCTTCGTCACCGGGCAGACGCTCTGGGTGGATGGCGGGTTGTTTACACGGCCAGTCTGGCCTTACGAATAGGCAAAGTTACGCTTTTCCCCTGGCTCAGCTATTCGCTGAGCGGACGCGGCGGCTGAAAACCACCGTCACGCCATTCCTGCAATTGAAACGGATTGTCGCTGAGTTCGTGGCCATCGGTAAAGGACAGCGAGCCGATGACGGTCTCAGCCTTAGTCTTGCTGATGGCCTCAGCCAGCGACGGTTCGTTCAATGCCGCCGCCGCATGCAGAAACTGGACGCTGGCAAAAGCGGGCAAGGCATAGCCATCAGCTGCGCTGCCCTGCGTTCGCAGCGCATCAACCGCCTTCTGTGCGCTCGGCATTCTGGCATAATCAGGCGTTATCACGGCCAATACGCCATCTTGCAGCGGAACAGGTCGGTCCACCGCCCTCATCGCCTCGCCACCCATCAGCGTCAGAGGAATATTCTCGGCCTTGGCATCGCGGGCGATGATCGAAACATCGCTGCGGTCACCGCCGATGAAGACATTGGTCGCGCCCGTCTTCTTCAATCGCCGCACCAGGGCAATCTGCTGCTCCTGGGCGGGGCGGTAAGTATCGGTGAAAACCGGCTTCATGCCGCGCTGCTCCAACGACACTCGAATGGCTTCCACCAGTTCACGACTGCGGATTGTGCCGTCATCAAGAAGCGCAAATGCCGTTCCTGCCCATTGGCTGACGATCACCTCCACCAGCTTTTCGCTTTCCGCTTTCGTGCTGGGTGCCAACCGAAAGAGTGGCCATTGGCTCTTCAAGGCATCTTCCATAACGGTAGGCCAGCGCACCGAAAGCGTCAAAGCCGGAATACCGGCCGGGCCAAGCTTGGCCAGCAAACCATCCAGGCTTTCACTGCACAGAAAACCGATCGCCGCATCGACCTTTGCCGCCACAAGCTTGTCGGCAATCGCCGGGCCGGTTCCCGTGGCGCATGGCTCATCAATCAGCGTCAGCGTATCGCCGCTTTGCTTTACCGCAGCGTCTGCCCCCGCCCGCAGCTGCTGACCAAGAACAGCATAAGGCCCGCCCTGAGGAGCAACCAGCCCGATGGTAAGGGCAAACGCACCGGGCGCTGCAAACGCATAGCCTATGGCGAAAAGCAGTGACAAAAAACGCAATATCATTTCAATCCGGATCATCATGAATTTTCAGTGACCTTAGCGATATCGCAACGGCAAGGGAATGAAAATGTCTCGGTCGCCGCGCCAGGATGCTACCGGAGCATAATGGTTTGGTAAAATTGCTTCACAGTTTTGCATATCTTGTTCTATAGCCATTCTTGACAGGCAAATTGGCAGGGAGTGCAGCGTGGCTATCGATCCTTTGGACTATCGTGAAGCGATGAGCCGCTACGCAGGCCATGTGCAGATCGTCACCACGGAATTTCAAGGCGTCGCCAGAGGCACGACCATCACCGCCGCCTGCTCGGTTTCCGATCAGCCGCCGATGGTGCTGGCCTGCATCAACAATCAGAACGAAGGCAACAAGCCCTTCTTCGAAAGCGATTGTTTCGCCCTGAACACGCTCGCCGCTCATCATCAGGACCTGGCAGGGGCATTCGCCGGTTTCGGCAAGCTGTCGAGCGAAGAGCGCTTTGCGCTCGGCACCTGGGAACAGATGGTTACCGGCGCACCGCTGCTGACCGGCGCGATCGCCGCCTATGATTGCCGGGTCGTCGACAGGAAAATCACGGCCACGCACACGGTGCTGTTCGGCGAAGTGTTGGGGCTGAAGCTTGGTGAAAAGGCTGCAACGCTTCTTTACCTGCAAAGAGGTTTCCATACCGTCGAATAGGCCAGATCATGGACCCAAATCATGGACAATGCCGATATTGAAGAGATGTTTCAATCGCTGGGTCCGGTCAGTATCCGGCGCATGTTCGGTGGCAAGGGTATCTATCACCACGGCATAATCTTCGCGCTTTATCTCTTTGACGAGATCATGCTGAAAGCCGACGCGCAGACGGCACCAGAGTTTGTCGCCGCCGGCGCCCGGCAATGGGTCTATCAGCGGCCCGGCAAGACTCCTGTCGCCATGCCGTATTGGTCTGTGCCGGAGGAAGCCCTTGACGATCCCGACGACATGGCGCGCTGGGCGCGGCTTGCCTATGAGGCGGGTATCCGGGCACAAAAGCCTTCAACCTCAAGGCGCCGCAGTTAAGCTTCGGCGCGGCAACAGTCGCTTAAAACGACCTGCACGCCGCAGTCAGGAGATTGGCGTTCGCGCCATCGCGTTGCCACAAAAAAGCACCCAAAAAAGGTCTTTTTGCGAATGCCGGGCGACTTGACGGATACCTAAATCAATAGTAGCAATTTTATTATATTCAACCAAAAGAAGCATTTAACGGCGTGAGGATTTACTCGATCGCTCTTTGAAATCCAGGGGGTTTTGAAGGCAAGAAACATCCACATAATTTCACTCACCAATGTTTTTGTCAGGGAAAATCGAGCTCAAGTTTTCCAAAATTCAACGAACAACCTGAAGACCAAAGCATCATGATGATGCTGATGTCCGACGATGTGCCAACGGATCTGCGCTAAACGGCCGGGTCATTCTCTACGACTCATAAGGGTAAGCCACTCGGCTGAAGCCCTTTTCCTCACCGACCGCAAGATGACACCTCCCTCTCTAAGGGATCTGGAGGGTGCGGAGCTTTGGCTTTCGGGAGGAGAAATCTGCACCTTCTGACAGTTTTTTACATCAAATATCCTGGGGGATAATATGGTTTACGTTCGTAAAAGTGTATGGGCGAATGGCGGCGATTTCAGCGATCCAATTCTCTATTGGTATGCCAAGGGTGTCGGCAAGCTGCGCCAAAAGGCACTAGCAGATAACACCAGCTGGAATTTCATGGCTGCGATCCACGGTATTGATATCGATGATCCCGATAGTCTCTGGACGACATATGGATATTATACAGCTGGTGAGACCCTGCCGTCCCAAGCAGATCAGGATCTCTATTGGAACCAATGCCAGCACGGCAGCTGGTATTTTCTGCCCTGGCATCGCGGCTACATCTGGTCGATTGAAGCGCTTGTGCGGGCGCAGATCGTCGCGCTCGGAGGTCCGGCGGACTGGGCCATGCCCTATTGGAACTACAGCGATACGACCAATCCCAAGGCACGGATGATGCCACCTGCCTTCGCGCAGGAAGAGTTTGAAGGTGGTCCTAATCCGCTCTACATCAAGCAGCGCTACGGTTCAGGAACGCCACCGATCATCGTGCCTGTCGAGGATGTGAGCCTGGAGGCACTGGAGTCGCCTATTTTCACGGGTGTGTCCTCAGGCGGCAGCCCCGGATTTGGTGGCGTCAAGACGGGCTTTTCCCACGATAGCGACACATTCGGCCTGTTGGAACACATGCCTCACAATGTCGTCCATATTGCTATCGGTGGCGAATATAATGGCGATGAAACCCTGCCAGGCCTAATGGCCATACCCGACACGGCGGGACTAGATCCGATTTTCTGGCTGCATCATGCCAATATCGACCGGCTTTGGGCGCAATGGAATGCCGCCTCCCCATTGCACAAAAACCCTGTCGATCCGGCCTGGCTGGACGGCCCTCAGGACCGTAAATTCGTCGTGCCGAACCCGGATGGAACGCCGTATTACTACAAGCCCTCTGATATGCTGGAGACTACCAGTCCGAAACTGGATTATACCTATGACCAGTTCGTTGTCGCTCAAGCTCCTGTTCTGGCGGCGGCTGTCGCAACAGGAGGAAAAGCAGTGACGGAACCCAAGACTGCCGAACTGGTCGGGGCGAATGCGGATATTCTTGCCCTGTCCGGTGAAAAAACGTCATCGGCGGTCCGTCTGGACGATACCCAGTCGGCGCTATTTGCTGCACCGAAGACGTTGGCTTTGGGGTTGCGCACTGGAGATGCCCCGCATGACAGGTATTTCCTCAATCTGGAAAACATTCGTGCACAACAGGATGGCTTCGTGATCGATGTCTATCTCAATCTGCCCGATGATGCCGATCATGCGCACCGTCTGGACCTTCGTGCAGGCTCTGTCGGCCTATTCGGCGTTCGCAGTGCATCGAAAGCAGACAGCTCCCATGGTGGGCGGGGTGTGACGCAGGTTCTCGACATCACCAAACTCCTATCCGGCTTGATCCATAGCGGCAATATCGCCAAGAGCGGTTTGAGCGTCCATCTCGTTCCCCGTAAGGCTCTGCGAGAGGGCGCGAAGGTGACTGTCGAGCGCATCAGCCTTTATCGTCAGCCGGGCTAAGCCGCATGGCTCCCACTCTGTCTCGGCTCAGGGCCGTGGTCTCCTTGTTGAAAGAGCCACCATGGCCCACATTGCTTACCTTCAGCCTCTTCGGCTGGCTTGCCATGGCTTTCACAAGCCGTGGCAATGATGCTCTGGATCTTTGTATTTCGGCCTCTGGCGCTCTTCTGGATCGCGGTTGGCGCGCGTTCCAGGTGCAAATATCGATGATGTCGGTGACCGGCGTCGCCTTGTCTCTGATGATCATGCTGATCGCAATGATGTCATTGATTTTGCGCGACCCGATCATGCATATCTGGAACCGTAGCCTCAAGAGGCGGCGAGTACGCTCGCTGGGCATGTTCTTTGTCAGTTATTGCAGTCTCTGGGCTGTTTGTGCGCCAATGCTTGTGGTCCTCGGCATGCTGCTGCGGGTGGCTGCCAGCCTTGTCGATCTGCCAGTCCTGCTGCTGGCGCTAGGCCTCGTCGGCCTCTGGCAAATCACACCCTGGAAACAACGCCTCTTGAACCAGTGTCACTGGACGCCGCGATTGAGCGCTTTTGGCTGGGCCGCAGATCGCGATTGCCTGTGCTACGGCCTGCGCGAGGGCGGACTTTGTGTTGGTACCTGCTGGGCGTTGATGGTGTTACCGTTCGCCGTGCATGACTACCATCTTCTGTTTATGGCTGCCGCATCGACAATCATGGTCTCGGAGAGGCTGCGTCCCGGACGTCCAGCTCGCTGGACTATAGCAGGACCAGCAGGCCTTGTGTATCAAGGAGCGCTTAAACGGTTACGCCGCACAACCAACACTGTTCCAGGATGCTTTGATGGTTGCGATCCGTCACGGCACGCGGAAAAATCAGCGTAGAAACGGCAGTATAGCCTTGGTGAAGGCCGATAAAGGCTGCGGCAGATCATCTAACGCAAACCAACCGAAGTCCGAAAGCTTGTCAGGCTCTGTCAGCATTGCTTCACCAGAGATGTCGCTGGTCTTATAGAGAAGAGAGACCCAGTGTTGGCGGTCAGCTGCGATGATCTGTTCGCTGACGCTGACAAATTCCACGGAGCCGATGGTCAGGCCGGTTTCTTCTTCGGCCTCACGCCGGGCTGCTTGTTCCGCAGGTTCAAGCACATCGACCTTGCCGCCGACAATGTTCCAGAAACCGGCTTCGGGTGGACGCATTCGCTTATAGAGCAGAAGCTTGCCATCTCTTAGGATGGCAAGTCCGACGCCGACACCCGGAAAATCTAATCCGGGCAGCATGTCAGGCTTTTGCGCTGGCAACGATCAGCATGAAAGCCGGAATATCATCGCCGAAGCCAACAGGAGTCGGGCCGTCATCATGGTCGCGGTAATGCTGGCGGCGGCGTTCGCGCTGGTCGTCATTGGCCGGGTTGGGCGCCTGATTATTGCGATAATCGCGGTTGCCCTGGCTAGGCCGTCTGTCTGTCTTGCGCTCTTGCTTCACGCTATCCACCTTGGTTGCGACGACTTCTACAGCCGCTTCGGTGCTAATCTGCTCTTCTGTCGTGTCAGGCTTGTGACTGCTGCGATGCTCACGATCACCGTCACGCGCACCGTCTCTGGAGCGTTCCCGGCCACGGCCACGTTCACTACCGCTTCTGTCACTACCGCTCTTGTCACGAGCACCCTTGCCACCACGGCCACGGCGCTCATCACGATCACCTTCAGCCATGGGCGGCAGAGAGGCGACGTCGCCGTCCAGCCATTCAGGCTTTTCACCGATCAGTTTTTCAATCGCGTCGAGATATTTCGCGTCGGACTTTGTCACCAGCGTGAAGGCGCGGCCTGAGCGACCAGCGCGACCGGTACGGCCGATGCGATGGACATAGTCTTCCGCATGGATCGGCACGTCGAAATTGAACACATGGCTGACATCGGGAATATCAAGGCCACGGGCCGCAACGTCGGAAGCGACCAGAAGGGTAATCTGATTGTCCTTGAAGCCAGCGAGCATATTTGTGCGCGAGCGCTGGTCCATATCGCCATGCAGGGCACCGACCGAGAAACCATGCCGTTCCAGCGAGCGGAACAGATCGGCCACGTCCTTCTTGCGATTGCAGAAGATGATGGCGTTCTTCAGATCGTCCTGGGCGCGGATGATGTCGCGCAGGGTGGAGCGCTTTTCATAATCCTTGTTCTGGCAGGCAACCAGCCGCTGCGTCACGGTCTTTGCGGTCGAAGATGGCGGAGCCACCTCGATCCGTTCCGGATTTTGCAGGAACTTGTCGGCCAGCTTCTGGATTTCCGGCGGCATGGTGGCCGAGAAGAACAGCGTCTGACGGGTAAAGGGAATAAGCTTGGCGATGCGCTCGATATCGGGAATGAAACCCATGTCCAGCATGCGGTCGGCTTCGTCGATGACGAGAATTTCCACGCCGGTCATCAGCAACTTGCCGCGCTCGCAATGGTCCAGCAGGCGGCCAGGCGTGCAGATCAGCACATCGGCGCCACGTTCCAGCTTGCGGTCCTGTTCATCGAACGAAACGCCGCCGATCAGCAGAGCAATGTTGAGCTTGTGATTCTTGCCGTATTTTTCGAAATTCTCGGCCACCTGGGCAGCAAGTTCGCGCGTCGGCTCCATAATCAGCGTGCGCGGCATGCGGGCGCGGGCGCGACCTTTTTCGAGCAATGTCAGCATCGGCAATACGAAGGACGCCGTCTTGCCTGTGCCCGTCTGGGCAATGCCGCAAATGTCGCGGCGCATCAGGGCCGGCGGAATGGCGCCAGCCTGGATCGGTGTCGGCACGGTGTAGCCGGCATCAGTTACAGCGGAAAGAACTTTTTGGCTCAGGCCAAGGTCAGCGAATGTGGTCAAAGGGAAATGTTTTCCGTTCCGTTCTTGCGAACTCAAGATGAATCGCCCGCGAACAGGCGTTAACGCCAGCGCGGGATAGGCCGAAAACGCCTCAAAGTCAAGGAATAGGCCCTTCGCTGCGCCATAAAGCTTAACGAAACTTCAATTTCCGCGGCCAGATGCGAGAATAGCCACCCCGGCAGCGCCCAGAAAACCTCCGGTCGTGCGGTTGATCAGCGCCACGCTGCGGGGTGTTTTCAAGAGGCGTCTCGCCCGTCCCGCCAGAAAGACATGGCCGCCGATCACCACGGTCTCGACTGCAAGAATGATCGCGATAATATCAATCAGCGCCGACGCATTGAAGGATGCGGGTACGAAATTCGGCAGCAGGGCCAGGTAGAAAAGTGGCATTTTCGGATTGCCGAGATTGAGCGCGAAACCTGTCAGGTACACAGGAAACAGCGCCCCACGGCGCTCCATCGGCACCATCTGCGGCAGCACAGGCTTTGCCATCCAGAGGCGGATACCCATCCAGATGAGATAGACAGCACCGCCGTAGCGCAAAAGCTCCATCAGCCAGCCCATGTCCTGCGCCAGTACAGACAAGCCGAAAAACGCAAGCGTCAAATAAATCAGGATGCCGGTAACTGTCCCAAGGCCATAGGCGAGGCCCGACGCAGGTCCATGGGAAAGAGTGCGGGCCATGATCGTCACATTATCGGGACCGGGACTGGCGGCAAACACCAGAAAGGCCAGCGCAAAGGTGAGCATTGAATGCAGATCCATAGCAATCCCCTTTTCATTCCCAGCGCTTCAGGAGGCCGATTTTGACAGTCAGACTATGCCATAAAAAACGCCGGTTGAAACAACCGGCGTTTTTATTTGCAAAAAGAAATATGGGCTAATCAGCGCAGCCGCTTGGCAGCCGGTTCCGGTACCAATTCGCCTTCCAGGCGGCGATCCAGATAATCTTCGCATTCAGCCATCAGCGTTTCGACCTGGCCGTTGAAGAAATGGTTGGCGCCAGGCAAGGTCTTCTGGGTGATCAGAATGCCCTTCTGGGTCTTCAGTTTGTCCACCAAGCCCTGAACGTCCTTTTCCGGAGCAACCTTGTCGGAGTCGCCATGGATGATCAGACCGGACGAAGGGCAGGGGGCGAGGAAGGAGAAATCATAGGTATTCGGCTGCGGCGCAACCGAGATAAAACCTTCGATTTCCGGGCGCCGCATCAACAGCTGCATGCCGATCCATGAGCCGAAGGAATAGCCGGCAACCCAACAGCTTTTCGAATCGGGATGCAGGCCCTGCACCCAGTCGAGCGCCGAGGCCGCATCGGACAATTCGCCGGCGCCGTGGTCGAATTCACCCTGGCTGCGGCCAATGCTGCGGAAGTTGAAGCGCAAAGTGGTAAAACCGCGCTTCTGGAACATGTAGAACAACTGATAGACGATCTGGTTGTTCATCGTGCCGCCAAATTGCGGATGCGGATGCAGGATGATCGCAATCGGGGCGCTCTTTTCCTTGGAGGGCTGGTAGCGGCCCTCTAGACGTCCTGCGGGTCCGTTGAAAATGACTTCGGGCATGGATACTCCGGTCTTGGCGTGTTTTTTTGCCTACGCGCCCTTACCCGTAAGAAGATGACTTGACGGGGGCACTCAGCTTTTCTAAAACCCAGTTTAGAACCATTCGAAATTATGGGTCGCTGTGTTATTGAATGTGTCATAGGACAGTCGGGGTGAAAATTTCAAGAAAAATGCATCTTCTATGGCAGATGCATGATTTTCTCCGAAAACAGGGCATGATCTAAGACAATACGCAGGTTTTGCGCCTTCCGGCTCAAGATCGCGGCACAACAAAGCGGAACATATCAGAGAAAACATGGCTGAACGCATCTACATGGACTGGAATGCCACCGCACCGCTTCTGAATGAAGCGCGCGATGCGATGCTGGCTGCTTTGGCCATGCCGGGCAATCCGTCCTCTGTTCACGCCGAAGGCCGTACTGCCCGCGCCCTGGTAGAAAAGGCGCGCCGCCAGGTGGCGGATCTTGTCGGAGCTGCGCCCGCTAATGTCATCTTCACCTCGACGGCAACGGAAGCGGCAAATTTCGTCCTGTCGCCACGCTATAGAATGGGCCGTTCACTGCTGGCTGTCGGACGTGCCTATGTCTCGGCCATCGAACATCCTGCCGTAAGGCAAGGCGGACGGTTTGCGCCTGACTGTGTGACCGAAATCCCGGTGACCCGGCAGGGCGTGATCGATCTCGATGCCCTGGAACGGGCGCTGGCCGACCATCCTGCCGATCAGGGCATGCCGCTGGTCGCCGTCATGCTGGCAAATAATGAAACCGGGGTTATCCAGCCGGTCGAAGCGGTGGGGCAACTGGTTCACGCCAGGGGCGGATTGCTGCTTGTGGACGCCGTCCAGGCGGTTGGGCGTATCCCGGTTGATATTGCGGCCCTGGATGCAGATTTCCTGATTCTATCGGCCCACAAGCTTGGTGGCCCCAAAGGGGCTGGCGCCGTAGTGGCCCGTGGCGAGGCGCTGATGCCGGAACCGCTGGTGCGCGGCGGCGGGCAGGAAAAGGGTCATCGCGGCGGCACGGAGAACCCTGCCGCAATTGCGGGCTTCGGTGCTGCTGCGGACCATGCTACAAAAGACTTGATAAATCGCAATTTACAGATTGCGGCCTTGCGAGATGCTTTGGAAACAGGCATGCGCAGCATCGCACCCGATCTGGTGATCCACGGCGCGGGTCAGACACGTATCGGCAATACGAGTTTCTTCACGCTGCCGGGTCTTAAGGCAGAGACCGGGCAGATCGCCTTTGATCTGGAAGGCGTGGCGCTGTCTGCCGGAGCGGCCTGTTCGTCCGGCAAGGTTGGACAGAGTCATGTTTTAACAGCGATGGGACTGGATGCGGGCATTGGCGGCTTGCGGCTGTCGCTCGGTCCCGCCACCACGGCAGAGGATATCGAGCGGGTCGTGTCGATATTCGGCAAGATTGCCGGGCGGCGCCAGCTTGCCGGTCACGCGGCATGAGACGCGAAAAGAGTGCCTGAAAAGGCGGAATAAACCCAGGTTTGGGGGTGAAAACTCATCTCCACTTCCTATATGAGAGCGGACCCCCCGCTGAAACGTTGACAAGCTGCCGGACCTTGGACCCGGCGAGATTGGAGAACGCTAATGGCTGCCGTACAAGAAACGATCGATCAGGTCCGCCAGATCGACGTCGATCAGTACAAGTATGGTTTTGAAACCATGATCGAAGTCGACAAGGCCCCGAAGGGCTTGTCGGAAGACATCGTCCGTTTCATTTCCGCAAAGAAGAACGAGCCGGACTGGATGCTGCAATGGCGTCTGGATGCTTACCAACGCTGGCTGACGATGGAAGAGCCAGAGTGGGCGCGCGTCCACTATCCGAAGATCGACTTCAACGACATTTATTACTATGCCGCGCCGAAAAGCACGGCTGGCCCGACCTCGATCGACGATGTCGATCCCGAGCTTTTGAAGGTCTATGAAAAGCTGGGCATTCCGCTTCGTGAGCAGGAAATTCTGGCAGGTGTCCAGACCTCGAAAATCGCTGTCGATGCGGTATTCGATTCGGTCTCGGTCGTCACCACGTTCAAGGCTGAATTGATGAAAGCCGGCGTGATCTTCATGTCGATTTCAGAAGCCGTGCGCGAATACCCCGATCTGGTGAAGAAATATCTCGGCACAGTCGTGCCGGTCACCGACAATTATTATGCAACGCTGAATTCGGCTGTGTTTACCGATGGTTCGTTCGTGTTCATTCCCAAGGGCGTTCGTTGCCCGATGGAATTGTCCACCTATTTCCGCATCAACGAGAAAAATACCGGCCAGTTCGAACGCACGCTGATCATTGCAGAAGAGGGTGCTTACGTCTCCTATCTGGAAGGCTGCACAGCCCCGCAGCGTGATGAAAACCAGCTGCATGCTGCCGTGGTCGAGCTGGTGGCGCTTGACGATGCCGAGATTAAATATTCCACCGTCCAGAACTGGTATCCGGGCGACAAGAACGGCAAGGGCGGCATCTTTAATTTCGTCACCAAGCGCGGCGATTGCCGGGGTGCGCGGTCGAAGATTTCGTGGACGCAGGTCGAGACCGGATCGGCGATCACCTGGAAATATCCTTCCTGCATTCTGCGCGGCGATGACAGCCGCGGCGAGTTCTACTCGATTGCCGTTTCCAACGGTTATCAGCAGGTCGATAGCGGCACCAAGATGATCCATCTCGGCAAGAACACGTCGAGCCGCATCATTTCCAAGGGCATTTCGGCGGGCTTTTCCAGCAACACTTATCGCGGCCAGGTTTCGGCGCACCGTAAGGCGGAAAATGCCCGTAACTTCACCCAGTGCGACAGCTTGCTGATCGGCGACAAATGCGGCGCGCATACCGTGCCTTATATCGAGGCGAAGAACTCCTCGGCTCAGTTCGAGCATGAGGCGACAACCTCGAAAATCTCGGAGGATCAGCTGTTCTATTGCCTGCAACGCGGCATTCCCCAGGAAGCCGCCATCGCCCTGATCGTCAATGGTTTCGTGCGCGAAGTCATCCAGGAATTGCCGATGGAATTTGCGGTCGAAGCGCAGAAGCTGATCGGGATTTCGCTGGAAGGCAGCGTGGGGTGATGAGCCGGGCGATCTTACTTTTTCGTCCGGTCGGACTGGAAGAATTGAAGCTGATTGAGGAGAGTGGCTGGAAAACTTTTCCGCCCCGTCTGCCAGATCAGCCGATATTTTATCCGGTGACGAATGAGGATTATGCCGCGCAGATTGCGCGGGATTGGAACACCAAAGTTGGCTCCCGGTGTGGCTTTGTCACGAAATTTGAAGTCGACTCCACCTATGTATCGAAATTCGAAAAGCGGATCGTTGGCGGTCGAGAACATGAAGAGCTATGGGTTCCCGCTGAAGAATTGGATGAATTTAACCGGCATATCGTCGGAAATATCGTCGTGACGCAGAGCTTCGTGCCTTGAGAGCAGGAAATGCCTTGCCGAAGCAAGATTGAATATACGGGTCCTTGAAACCCGCCATATGAGGGAATTGGAAATGCTTGAAATCAGAAACCTTCACGCCCGGATCGCGGAAGATGGCACGGAGATCATTCGTGGTCTCAACCTGACCGTCAATGCTGGCGAAGTGGCGGCGATTATGGGACCGAATGGGTCTGGCAAATCGACGCTGTCCTACATTCTGTCGGGCCGCTCGGACTATGAAGTCACCGAGGGCGAGATCCTTTATAATGGCGAGAGCATTCTGGAGCTTGACCCGGCGGAACGGGCCGCCAAGGGCATTTTCCTGGCCTTCCAATACCCGGTCGAAATTCCGGGCGTTGCCACCATGCAGTTTCTGAAAGTGGCGATGAATGAACAGCGCAAGGCGCGTGGCGAGGCTGAACTGACGACGCCGGACTTCATCCGCCGGGTCAAGGAAGCGGCTGGTGAGTTGAAGATCAACCCCGACATGTTGAAGCGTCCGCTGAATGTCGGCTTTTCCGGTGGTGAGAAGAAGCGTGCGGAAATCCTGCAAATGGCGCTTCTGGCGCCGCAGCTTTGCATTCTAGATGAAACCGATAGCGGCCTCGACATCGATGCGCTGAAGATCGTCGCCGATGGCGTCAATGCGTTGAAGTCGCCGGATCGTGCCACCATCGTCATCACCCACTATCAGCGCCTGCTGGATTACATCGTGCCGGATACGGTCCATGTTCTCTACAAGGGCCAGATCATCAAGACCGGCGACAAGAGCCTGGCGCTGGATCTGGAAGCCAATGGCTATGCCGATATCATCGGCGAAGCGGCCTGACCGGTCGAAAAGGAGTGTTGCAATGAACATTCAAGCTGCCAATCGGTCGACAGCGGCCGAGGCTGCGCTGGTCGAAGCCTATACGGCCCAACTCGGCGATTTGCCGGGCGATGGGGCTGTGCTAGGCGCGCGCGATATCCTGTTTGATGACCTGAAGCGGGCTGGCCTGCCAACTCGTCGGATTGAAGCCTGGCATTATACGGATCTGAAAACCCTGCTGCGGGCCATTCCCGACGCTGCAACGCTAACGCCTTCCAAGGCCGTGGCACCGCTGGTGGAGGCGGCTCGTATCTTTGAACTGCGCCAGGGCTTGAGCCGTGACGTCTCCGCACCTGACGGTGTGACCGTGCGTGCCTATAGTGAGAGCCTGTTGGATGGAACGGCAGCAACCGATCTGGTTGCCTTCTCCAAGGACGATGCGATTGGCCGGATTAATGGCAGTTTCGTGCGTGACGGCTATCGGTTGAACGTCGAGGACAATGTCGAGGTCGATAGGCTGATCGAGTTGCAGGCCCATCAGGGTGGCGGTCAAAGCCATTCTCGGTTTGTGGCGAGCTTCGGCTCTGGCTCGAAGGCAACCGTGATAGAGCGCCACCGCAATTCCGGCGAAGCCGCTGGCCTGATCTCCAGCGTCAGCGACCTGGACCTGGGCGAGGGTGCCGAGGTGACGTGGATCATCGTGCAGACCCAGGGTCTTGCCGATACCCATTTGGGCCAGATCAAGGTCGTGCTGGGAACCAATGCCAAGCTGAAGCTGTTCGTGATCAACGCTGGCGGCAAGCTGGTGCGCCAGGAAATCCATGTGAGAACGGCGGGTGAAGGCTCCGATTTCACCCTGCGCGCTGTCAACCTTCTGGGTGACGAAAGCCATACGGACGTGACCATGACACTTGGTCATGACGTGCCGAACACCACCTCGACGGAAGTGATCCGCAATGTGGTGTTCGACCGGGCGCGGGGCGTTTTCCAGGGCCAGATCCGGGTTGCTCCCGACGCTCAGAAGACCGATGCGCGCATGGCCTGTAACACGCTGCTAATGTCTGATGATGCCGAATATTCGGTCAAGCCAGAGCTGGAAATCTTTGCCGATGACGTGCAATGCGCCCATGGTGCAACGGTTGCCGATATCGACCACAATCACCTCTATTACCTGATGGCGCGCGGCATCCCGCAAAAAGTGGCCCGTGGGCTGCTGATCAAGGCTTTCGTCGCCGAATTGGTGGAAGAGCTGGAAGATGAAGAACTGGTAGAGGCCCTGGAAGGGGTCATCGCCGACTGGCTGGAGACCCATGGCTGATCTTCCCGTCAACCTCGATCACGCCGTGATCCATGTTTCCGATTGGGAACGGGCGCGCGGTTTCTATACGAACGTGATCGGGGCTGAAGCGGTCGCGACGGCAGCCGGAGGATATGTTTTTCGGCTTGGCGCACAGCAGTTGAATGTTCATGGCCCCGGCGCAATCGCCACGCCGGTGGCCCGCGTTCCTGTCGCTCCGGGAAACAGCGATCTTTGCTTCCGCTGGCGTGGAAAGATCAGCGATGCCAAGGCTCATCTCGAGGCCCAGGGGATCGACATCGAACTGGGACCCATTCGTCGCTTCGGCGCTATGGGCGAGGGAACAAGCCTCTATTTTCGCGATCCGGATGGTTCGCTCATGGAGTTTATCAGCTATGACGATTAATATGGCGAAACTTCCATCGACCTATGATGTCGAAGCCGTCCGTAAGGATTTCCCGATCCTGTCGCGGCTGGTGCATGGCGATAAACCGCTGGTCTATCTGGACAATGGTGCGTCGGCGCAAAAGCCGCAGGCGGTGATTGACGCCATCAGCCATGCCTATTCCAACGAATATGCCAATGTGCATCGCGGCCTGCATTTTCTGTCCAATGCCGCGACCGATGCTTATGAGGCGGCGCGTGAAAAGGTGCGGCGCTTTCTGAATGCCGGATCTTTGGACGAGGTGGTATTCACCAAATCCTCCACCGAGGCCATCAATACGGTGGCCTATGGCCATGGCATGAAAGAGATCGGCGAGGGCGATGAAATCGTCCTGACCATTATGGAGCATCACTCCAACATCGTGCCCTGGCATTTCCTGCGGGAACGCAAGGGTGCAAAGCTGGTCTGGGTGCCGGTGGATGATGATGGTGCGTTCCACATCGAGGAATTCGAAAAGCGGCTGACCGATCGTACCAAGCTGATTGCCGTCACCCATATGTCCAATGCGCTCGGAACTGTGGTTCCGGTCAAGGAAATTTGCCGGATCGCCAAAGAACGCGGCATTCCGGTGCTGGTCGATGGTAGCCAGGCGGCGGTGCATATGCCGGTCGATGTGAAAGACATCGACTGCGACTGGTATGTGATGACCGGACACAAGCTTTACGGCCCGTCCGGCATCGGCGTGCTCTATGGCAAGATGGACCGGTTGCGCGCCATGCAGCCCTTTATGGGCGGCGGCGAAATGATTGTCGATGTCACCGAGGATATGGTGACATACAATGATCCGCCGCATCGGTTCGAGGCAGGAACGCCGCCAATCGTTCAGGCCATCGGGCTTGGCCATGCGCTGGATTATATCGAGGGACTTGGCCGCGAGGCGATTGCCGCGCATGAAGCGGATTTGACGGCCTACGCCCATGAGCGGCTGACGGCGATCAATTCGCTCAGGATTTTCGGCAATGCGCCGGGCAAGGGTGCGATTTTTTCCTTCGAACTCAAGGGTATCCACGCCCATGACGTATCGATGCTGATCGACCGGCGCGGTGTGGCGGTTCGGGCTGGCACGCACTGCGCGCAGCCATTGCTGTCTCGTTTCGGTGTGACCTCTACCTGCCGGGCCTCTTTTGGCCTATATAATACCCGTGAAGAAATCGATGCGCTGGTGGAAGCGCTTGACTATGCCAAGACCTTCTTCGGCTGAGGATTGAAACCATGAGCGTCAGCGACATGAATACCAGTAAAAATGACGAGAAGCCGGATGTGCGCGAAGGTATCGTTCATTCCAGCATTCCGCCGGAGGAAGTCGCCCGCTTGTCGGACGATATCATCTCGGCACTGAAAACCGTTTATGACCCGGAAATTCCAGCGGATATTTTCGAGCTTGGCCTGATCTACAAGGTCGACATCGAAGACGACCGGATGGTGAAGATCATGATGACACTGACGGCGCCCGGCTGCCCCGTGGCTGGCGAAATGCCAGGCTGGGTGGAAAACGCGGTCGGCTCCGTGGAAGGCGTTTCGGGCGTGCAAGTGGAAATGACCTTCGATCCACCATGGACACCGGACCGGATGTCTGAAGAGGCGCAGGTCTCCATCGGCTGGTATTGAGTAAGGGCGGCTTGCTGAAAGGCGAGCCGCCTATTATACCAAGGGTCATTGAAAATGAATCTTGGTATTCCTTTTGCAAATATCTCAAGCGTCTGATGCATTTGAGATATTTGCAATGCCTTCAAGGCAAGGATGCTTCAGCATCTTCGAGACTTGCTATTACATTGTAAACATGCCGGTTTTGTCTGGCGCTATTCCGGTTAAGAAACCGAACCCACTTTTAAAAAACACCGGGCCTTGAACCCGGCTGTGAAAAGGAGAAAGCCTATGGGCTTTGCGGTGATGACCATGACCGATGCGGCAGCAGCCCGCGTCAAGGAAATTGTCGAAAATTCCGGTCCGGATGCCAAAGGCATTCGTGTCGGTATCAAGAAGGGCGGCTGCGCGGGGATGGAATATACCATTGACCTGGTGACTGAGCCTAACCCTAGGGATGACCTAATTGCCCGCGACGGCGCCTCCGTATGGCTGGAGCCTGCCGCTGTGCTCTATCTGCTGGGTACGGAAATCGATTTTGAGACCACGACGCTCCGCTCAGGCTTCACCTTCCGCAATCCGAACCAGACCTCTGCCTGCGGCTGCGGCGAGTCGGTGGAGTTGAAGGCCGCAGATTTGGCTGAACTTGCCAAGCAGCGGCATGAAGCCCACGTCTGATCAGGGTCTACTGCTACAAACATAAAGTCACAAAAAGAAACGCCTCGCCTTTCACATGAAAGGCGAGGCGTTTCTCGTAGATCCGGGTAGAATGCAATTATTTCAACAGGGATCGCAAATAATCTTGCTCACGACGTAGCGCAGAGATCGTCGAAACGACAGAGTAGACAAACATCGCGCTGATAGCAGCCGAGAGCACGCCGAGAAGCAAGAACATCTTGTTTTCCTTTGTGTCTGATCATCACTTATCCAGCCTCAACGAAAATCCTGCGCCAAGGTTCCAATCAGCGGCTGGCGCTGTGGTAAGGCTGCGAAATCGACGTACGGAAATTGGACGGGGCGCGGTCTTCGTTCATGTGAAAACCAATGCTCGTTGCCAGCATAGCGCCGATCATGGCAGTCCAGACCAAATTAATCATCGTCACTTTATCAAGCATGGGTTTCGTCCTTCGTTTTGACGGGGCCAGTTGCAGCAACAATGGCTGCAACCGCGTCTTGTTCCTGTGAGCAGTGCACTCTTTTTACAAAAGCCGTGCTGAAGCTGCCCTTAACACTCCGTTCATCTGGCGTTCATCTGAGCGGCCAGAAATGCGAAGCAATCGTCTTCATGTTCATCGAACCAAGCAACCAATGCTTCAAGAAAAAATGCGCTGACAATTGCGATACTCAAAACAACTGCAAGCATTGTTTGTTCTCTTGGTCTTGTCGTTGAACATGATCCCTGTATAAACACCCGGCCTTGAAGCGGGCCTGAATGTGCCGTTCATCAGGCATTCATGGGGCAGGCAGGGGACGGTCTGGCCACAAATATGAACGGAATGACCGTGAAAACCGGGGCCGTAGGCGCTTGCGGTTCCAGCCTGTCCGTGACAAAAGGCGGGCATAAAAAGATGAGGGCGGACCGATGACAATTGCCTTTTATCCGGGCTCTTTCGACCCGATGACCAATGGCCACCTGGATGTTTTGGTTCAGGCGCTGAATGTCGTTCCCAAGATTGTCGTCGGGATCGGTATTCATCCCGGTAAAGTGCCGATGTTCAGCTTTGAAGAGCGCGCAGAGCTTATTGCGAGCAGTCTTAGTGAGGCCGTGCCTGAGCGGGCAGGGGATGTTTCGGTTATCGCCTTTGACGGCCTGGCCGTTGATGCCGCCCGCCAGCATGGGGCGAAGCTTCTGGTTCGAGGCCTGCGCGACGGGTCGGATCTCGACTATGAAATGCAGCTTGCGGGCATGAACCGGCAGATGGCACCAGACCTGCAAACCGTCTTCCTGCCAGCTGGTACGGCGTCGCGGCCCATAACGGCCACATTGGTCCGGCAAATCGCCACCATGGGCGGTGATGTCAGCGCCTTTGTTCCCCCGCAGGTGTCGCGGGCATTGAAATCCCGGCTCAAGGCTTGAGCCGATCCGAGAAATTACGGAGCCCTTCATGAAACTCATGTCTCTTGCTTTCGCGGGCCTGCTCGCGCTTTCCACACTTGCCACCAACGCCATGGCCCAGGCCGGTGCTGGCGATAACATCATGACCATTCAGCTAAAGGACGGCCCTGTTGTCGTACAGCTGATGCCGGAGGTCGCCCCCAAGCATGTGGCGCAGATCAAGACGCTGGTAAGCCAGGGTCAATATGACAATGTCGCCTTTCACCGCGTCATCGAGGGCTTCATGGCCCAGACCGGTGACGTGCAATATGGCAATATGAAATCCGGCTTCGACAAGAGCCGTGCTGGCACCGGCGCTTCCAAGCTGCCGAATATCCCAGCCGAATTTTCCAAGACGCCTTTCGTGCGTGGCACGGTCGGAATGGCACGTTCGCAGGACCCTAACTCTGCCAATTCGCAGTTTTTCATCATGTTTGGTGATGGTAGTTTCCTGAACGGCCAATATACCGCCGTCGGCAAGGTTGTTTCCGGCATGGAATTTGTCGATAAGATCAAGCGTGGCCAGGGCGGTAATGGCGAGGTCAGCGACCCCGACCGGATGATCAAGGTCACCCTCGGCAAGAAGTAGGTTCCAACCTCGCATAGTCCTTCCCTATGGTCCGATCGGGCTCTAGGGCGGGGCTTGCGGGGGAGGTATGAACATTCAATCGAACACACGGTCCGAAGAAACCGGAATACCAAGGAGAAAATCATGGCTGAGATCAAAGATCCGGAAAATACCGTCATCCTGGAAACCACCAAGGGCAAGGTTGTGATCAGCCTTTTCCCTGACCTTGCCCCAGGCCATGTCGCCCGTATCAAGGAACTGGCCCGCGAAGGCGCCTATGATGGCGTCGTTTTCCATCGCGTCATTCCCGATTTCATGGCCCAGACTGGTGACGTGAAATTCGGCAAGAAGGGCGGCGAAAGCTTCAATCCCGGTCGTGCCGGCATGGGCGGCTCCGACAAGCCGGACCTGAAGGCTGAGTTTTCGGCCACACCGCATGTGCGCGGCACCTGCTCCATGGCCCGTTCGCAAAGCCCGAACTCCGCCAATTCACAGTTCTTCATCTGCTTTACCGATGCTCCCTGGCTGAACAAGCAATATTCGGTCTGGGGCCAGGTTATCGAAGGCATGGATGTGATTGACGCCGTCAAGAAGGGCGAGCCTGTCACCGATCCGGATTCGATCATCTCGATGAAAGTCGCCGCCGACGCCTGATTTCGGCTTTTCTGTCAGCCCGCTCCGGCGTCACAGCGCCGGGGCGGGTTTTCGCGTTTCCAATCCCGTGCGGTATCATGCGTGTAGACCTGTTCGATTTCGACCTTCCAGACGAGAATATCGCGCTGCGCCCGGCCAATCCGCGCGATCAGGCGCGGTTTCTGGTCGTGCGCCCGGATGGGATGCCGATGCTGGAGGATCACCAAGTTTTCGAATTGCCGTCCTTCCTGAGGGCAGGGGATGCACTTGTCTTCAACGACACCAAGGTCATTCCGGCGCAGCTGGAGGGTGTTCGCATCCGGGAAGGGGCCGAGCGCACGCCGGTGTCCTGCACGTTGCATATGCGCGTTGCCGCCAATCGTTGGAAGGCCTTTGCAAGGCCCGGCAAGCGGATCAAGCAAGGCGATGTGATCGACTTTGCCGGCCTATTGGCGACGGTTGCAGAAAAAGGCGAGGCGGGCGAAATCGATCTGGAATTTGCCGCCTCCGGTCCTGATCTGGACCGGGCGATTGCTGGTGTCGGCCATATCCCGCTGCCGCCCTATATTGCCGCGAAACGCCCGGAAGACGGTCAGGATCGCACCGACTACCAGACCATTTATGCGCGGGAAGAGGGGGCGGTTGCCGCACCAACCGCCGGTCTGCATTTCACGCCTTCCCTGTTCGAGGCTTTGGATAAAGCCGGGATCGAGCGCCATTTCGTGACGCTGCATGTTGGGGCGGGGACCTTCCTGCCCGTCAAGGCCGACGATACCGACGACCACAAAATGCATCAGGAAATCGGCCATGTCTCGGCTGAGACGGCGGAGGCCCTAAACGCCGTCAAGGCGCGGGGCGGGCGGATCGTCAGTGTCGGCACCACCTCGCTACGGCTGCTCGAAAGCGCTGCCAGCGAGGATGGCCGTCTCCTGCCCTGGTCGGATGCGACGGGCATTTTCATCACGCCGGGCTACCGCTTCAAGGCGGTTGATGTGCTGATGACCAATTTTCACCTGCCGAAATCCACGCTGTTTATGCTGGTTTCGGCGTTTGCCGGGCTTGAAACCATGCGGGCTGCCTATGCCCATGCGATCGAGACCGGCTACCGTTTTTATTCCTACGGCGATTCCAGCCTGCTCTTCCGGAAAGACAAATAACAATGAGCGAGCAGTTCACGTTTACCCTGAAAGCCACCAGCGGCAAGGCGCGGCTTGGCGAAATCACCATGCCGCGCGGCACGATCCGCACCCCGGCTTTCATGCCGGTCGGCACGGTCGGCACGGTCAAGGCCATGTATCTTGATCAGGTACGGGAAGGGGGCGCCGATATCATTCTGGGCAATACCTACCACCTGATGCTGCGCCCTGGTGCCGAGCGTGTTGCCAGACTGGGCGGTTTGCACGAGCTGATCCGCTGGCCGCAGCCGATCCTGACCGATAGTGGCGGGTTTCAGGTTATGTCGCTCTCCGGCCTACGCAAACTGGATGAGCAGGGCGTCACCTTCAAGAGCCATATCGACGGTTCGCTGCATCACATGTCGCCGGAAAGATCCATCGAAATCCAGGGCCTGCTGGACAGCGACATCCAGATGCAGCTGGACGAATGCGTCGCCTTGCCCGCCGAACCGCGTGAAATTGAGCGCGCCATGGAAATGTCGTTGCGCTGGGCGGAGCGTTGCCGCGTCGCCTTTGGCGAACAGCCCGGCAAGGCAATGTTCGGTATCGTGCAGGGCGGCGATCAACCAGGCTTGCGCATTCGCTCCGCCGAAGGGCTGAAGCAATTGGACCTGAAAGGCTATGCCGTCGGCGGGTTGGCGGTCGGAGAGCCGCAGGAGGTGATGCTCAGCATGCTTGACATCACCCTGCCGGTGCTGCCGACAGAAAAGCCGCGCTACCTGATGGGCGTCGGCACACCGGACGATATGTTGAAATCGGTCGCGCGTGGCATCGATATGTTCGATTGCGTCATGCCGACCCGCTCTGGCCGTCACGGCCTCGCCTTCACCCGCCGCGGCAAGGTCAATATCCGCAACGCCCGCCATGCCGAAGATAAACGCCCCCTGGACGAACAATCGTCCTGCCCGGCGACAAGGGATTATTCACGGGCCTATCTGCACCATCTGGTGCGTTCCAACGAAGCGCTGGGCGGCATGCTGTTATCGTGGAACAACCTATCCTATTATCAGGAACTGATGCAGGGCATCCGCCAGTCCATCGCTGAAGGCAGGTTTGAGGACTTCATGGGCGAGACCATGGAATGCTGGGCGCGGGGTGATATCGAGGCGGCGTAACGGTTTGATCTGATCAGTGCTCTGCCATGTTAGACAGGGTGCCATTCAGAGCAACGCCAGACAGATGGACGGTTGAGATCGCATTCTGTGATGACCGCAAGGTCAGGGCCTCGATCAAGGACTGCTGGATGGCATCGCGCAATTGATACGATGTCTTCACCGTCTGTTTCTTGTCGAGCCACTGCGCTGCGTTGACAAGGTTTGCGCCTTCCTGAACCATGATCCTGCGCGCGCGCTCCAGCGCCCAGGCTTCCCAATCATTGTTGAGCCAATCATTGCCGAGAAAGTGATCAATAGACATATCATTTGCCCCCGGAAACATGTCCGTCATCAAAGCGATTCATTCGCAAGGGCAGACTAACAAATCTTATGATTCGCTAAAAAATAAAAACGCTTTAGATCCGATTTTTTCGTGAGATACCTGAGATTTACAAGGGGTATTTTCGAGCCATCAAGTCTAAGTTGGGTATTTGACAAAGTAGTTTTATTTAAAGTTGCCGACAGACGGACAAGAGTAATAGCTGGCGCGGTTTGAGCGTCAATTCCAATAGCCCCGGTGGTTTCATCCTCACGCATGATGGGTGGCGCAAAATGGGCAAAAATGACATGAGAACCAACAGGACATCGAGCTGGAGAGCATATGCGGATTTTTGTCGGATCGGATTTTCATGCGGACCATCAAGAGAACATGGACTGGCTCCGGCAGATCTCGACGCGCGACTACCGGCAGGACGTGCTGATCGTTGCCGGCGATGTGGCAAACGGCATGGCGCTGTTTCAGACTGTCATGGAACTCCTGGCCCAGCGATTTTTCAAGGTTCTGTATGTGCCGGGCAATCACGATCTCTGGGTTGATGCCGAAGGGCAGGGCTCATCCTTCGACAAATTCCAGCGGCTGCGAGCTGCCTGCGCCGATCTGGATATCGGCATGGAGCCACTGGCACTCGGCAACACGTTGATCGTCCCGCTGTTTGGCTGGTACGATTACTCCTTCGGCCCGCCCGGCTCCATCCTCAAACAGGCCTGGATGGATTACCGGCGCTGTGATTGGGAAGGCGGCTCCGATGACGAGGTCAGCCGGTTTTTCGACAGTGGCAATGCGGAGCCCGATACATCAGGATTTTCCTCGATCCTGTCTTTCTCGCATTTCCTGCCACGCATCGATCTGATGCCGGAACGCATGCCGGAAAAATACCGTTTCCTTTATCCCGTCCTTGGTTCCAGCCGGTTGGAAGACAGGATCGCGGCTCTTGGTTCGCACCTGCATATCTACGGTCACAGCCACCTCAACCGCCGTACCGTCAAGGACGGGCGCACCTACATCAACAACGCCTTCGGCTATCCTTCGGAGCGCCACATTGCTGCAAGGATGTTGATGCATGTGGGTGACGTCTAAGGGGCGTTTGTGCTGCGCTGGGTCCATGCTTGTTGTTGAGCCGGGCCTGTTGTTGAGCAGGTTGCTTACTTTCAGCACAACGGTTTCCGGAGGGTGAAGGTCAATTTAAGGAGGACAACTCGTGGACGTTAATCTCAAAGAGGCCAGTTGGCTCAATCAACCGGCGGTATGGCAGGCCACTAAAACTGGCCTTACTCTGACGACCGATGCGAACACTGATTTCTGGCGGAAGACCCATTACGGATTTACGCGCGACAGCGGGCATTTCCTCGGTACTCCCGTTGACGATGGATTCACGGCGTGTGTCCGCGTCCAGGGGGAGTTCAGGTCTCTCTATGATCAAGCTGGCCTTATGGTGCGCATTGACGAAAATCGATGGGTCAAGACCGGTGTGGAGTTCACCGATGGAGAACGCTTCCTGAGTACAGTCATCACTGACGGGAAATCTGACTGGTCAGTGTCTCAGCCTTTCAAAGACCTCGAAGATTTCTATATTCGGATTACACTGAAGGAAGGCGCGATGCGCATTCAGGCATCGTCAGATGGGAAGGTGTGGCCGCTACTGCGCCTTGCTCCGTTTCCAGAGGCTTCTCGTTATCTCGTCGGCTTGACTGCGTGTACGCCGGAACGAGGGGGGCTGAATGTTCGGTTCTCAGAGTTCACAATAGGCGCGGCGATAACGACCGATCTTCATGACCTTACAGCGTAGCAGTGCCAACAAGCGTTCCGCGTTATCGATCGAAACCTTTCGTAGACCTTCGTTGCATTTGAAAGTGGAATCTACCCCCCCTACATACCAAGGTTAGATAAGATAGATTATGGAACTATTTGCTATCCAAAGAATGAGAATTACCCGAACCGGGCAACTCGAGTGGCGGCAAGATCAGCCAGCACGGACAATGCCAAGGACTGGGCATCCCGGGCTCTATTGAAGATGCCGATGGGTGATTTGATGCGGGCTAAGTCGGTTTCACTGTATCCGAGGTCTCGCAGCCGTTCCATCCGCCGTGCATGGGTTCTGGCGCTGCCGAGCGCGCCGAGATAGAAAGGCTCAGCGCCAAGTGCTGCCTGAAGAACCGGTATTTCCAAATCGATATCGTGGTGCAGAAGCGCCACTGCCGTATCTGCATCAATCCGGCTGACATCCGGCTCAAGGTTGGCGTTATCGTGACGATAAACCTCGTAGCCCGCAGCCTCGGCGATCCTGGCTGTCGTATCAACTTCGATAGACCGGCCTGACAGAAAAATCCGCGCCTTTGGACGGTAGACCGTGACGAAACGTCCGCTTTCCCAACCGGTGCGTTTCGGCGCCTCAATTGCTGTTAAGGCCTGTTTCGACGGTTCGTAGCGCAGACCGGCTAGAGACCGGTTTTCAAGGCTATCAAGTACGTTGCGGATCGGCGCGCTGTGGCGAAGAACGTGGATAGCGATGGTGATGCCGCCGCCACAGGGCAGCACGATATCGAAAAACGGCGATCCTTCGCCAAACAGAACGTGGCGGTCCGTGCCTTCGCCAATAGCGTCCACCGCTTCGCTGGCCACCGCCGCCTCTATGCAGCCGCCGGAGACGAAGCCGCAATAACGGCCATCGTCGCGGATCGCCATATGCGCGCCGAGTGCGCGGGCCGAGCCACCCCGGATCTCTATAAGCGTGGCCAATGCGACTCCTGCCCCGCCGTCGAGACAGTCAATCGCGAACCGTAATATATCCGCGGCACTATCTGTCGAAAATGCCCTTTCAGGTACCAAGGTCCTGAAGACTGTTTGGGATGTGTTGTTCATTCAGGCACCACTTTCTTGCCCTTCGTCATACCGTCGGCGCAGGCCGCGCCGACGGTATTTAAGGGAAGCCTTTCCTCAGATGAGCTTTTCCAGAGTGATCGGCAGATCGCGGACACGCTTGCCGGTGGCATGGAAGACAGCATTGGCGATAGCAGGCGCGACACCGACAATCCCGACTTCGCCGACGCCTTTGCCGCCAAGCGCAGAGGCTTCGTAGTCAGGTACACCCACTGAAATCACTTGGATATCGGGAATGTCGGCATTGGTCGGCACGAGATAATCCGCCATATTATTGTTGACGACGCGCCCATTGCGGCTATCCACCAACCCCTCCTCCAGCAAAGCCTGGCCGATACCCATGATGATGCCACCGCGCCATTGGCTTTCCACCATTTTCGGATTGTAAAGCCGTCCGCAATCGAAGGCGGAAACCATGCGCGACACCCGAACAGTGCCAAAATCCTCATCGACCCGAACCTCGACGAAGTGAGCGCACCAACTGTGCATGGACGTGTCGCCCATGGTCGGGCCTTGCACTCTTGCCATGCTGGTCCAGGCGCCCTTATGGTCGGCGGCACTTTGGGCATCGTCGGGCAGCGTATTGCGCCGCACTTCAATCTCATCTGTGTTCAGGGCTGTCATCAGCTCGGGCAGGGTGATCGAAGGACCCTCACCGCGCGACATGGCAATCCGGCCATCGCTCAATGTCAAAATATTGGCGCCGGTCTCGCGGAACGGCGAATTGGTGTCGTTCAGGGCAAGCGCCAGGATTTCGTCGCGGGCAGCCAATGCGGCCTTATGGACAGCGCCAGTAATCGACCCGGCCAACATCGACCCACCGGCAATAGCCGATCCCGGTAGCCTGGAATCGCCAAGCACAACGTCAATCTGCTCGACAGGCACGCCCAGCGCTTCGGAAGCAGTCTGGGCAAGGATCGTGTAGGTACCCTGCCCCATGTCTATGGCGCCGCTGACCACCTCAACGCGCCCATTCGCCAGAATGCGGATCATCGCTTCGCTCGGCGCGCGGATCACCGGGAAGGTTCCGCAGCCGATGCCCCAGCCGATCAGTTGGCGTCCGTCGCGCATGGTCCGGGGTTGAGCACTGCGCCGTGACCAGCCAAAGGCCTCGGCGCCTTGGATGAGGGCCTCACGCAATTGGCGCGTGGACCACGGCTTGCCCGATTGATAATCGCGGTCAGCATAGTTTTTCAGGCGGATTTCCAGTGGGTCCATACCGATGGCAGCGGCCAGTTCGTCCATGGCGCATTCAATGCCAAAGGCGCTCGGGTTTTTGCCTGGCCCCCGTAAAGCGCCTGGCGTGACGGTATTGACTGGCACAACGCGATGCTCGGAACTGAAATTCTCCACCTTGTAGAGGATCGGTGTCGCAGCGCCGGTCTGCTCTGGATAATCCATGTAGGTGGAAGTCTCACTGGCGCCGCGATGAAGGATTGCCTGCAAAATCCCGTCTTGCGTTGCACCCAGGGCAATGGTCTGGCGCGTCGCGGCACGTCCACCGTAACTGGTGAAATTCTGTGGCCGGGTCACGGCCAGTTTGACGGGACGGTCCAGCTTTCTCGCCGCTGCCGCTGCCACAGCACCATAGGCCAGCGCCCCGCCCTTGGAGCCGAAACCGCCACCAATAAACGGTGAGATGATACGGACATTCTCCAGCGGCAGGCCGAACCATTCGGCGTAGCTGCGTGCCATGCCGTGGGTCCATTGGCTCGGCTCCCAAAGCGTCAACCGGTCCTCGTCCCACTGAGCGGTCAGGCCATGCGGCTCCATGGCGACATGGTATTCGCGCGGTGTCCGATATTCAGCTTCAATGCGCACAGCAGAAGCTGCCAGCGCAGCCTCGGCATCACCCCAGGATACGTTAAGATTGTCCATCGGCTTGCCTGGACCGGAATTTGGATCGTCCAGTCCATTGGTTGCCGTAGTTTCTTCATAGACGACACGAACCAGCTTCGCTGCTTCGGCTGCCTGCTCCCGGCTTTCGGCGATGACGGCTGCAATCGATTGGCCATTGAAGCTTACCGTATTCGACAGGGGATAATAGGGCTGGTTATCAGGTCGATTTCCGTACCAATCAGACGCGGTGATCAGGCCGAGGTCGTCCTGCGGTGTCAACACCATCAGCACGCCCGGTGCAGCCTTGGCTGCTGTTGTATCAATCGATACCACCCGACCGGACGCAATCGTGCTTTGCACCAGAACCGCATGGGCGGCGTTCTCCACTGGGTATTCCAGCGCATAGGTCGCAGCCCCAGTGATCTTTCTCTGTCCTTCGAACCGCGAAAGACGGCCACCGACCGCGCCGTCTGCGGCATCGCCGTGCTTGCGTGCTGTCACTATCGTCATGCGAGACCTCCCAGAGTGAGGACGGCGCGGGCGATAACGCGCGGCGCCAGTTGGATCTTGTGGTGATTATCGCCCTGCGATACCGCGCCTTCCATCGACAGCCGGCTGGCCTGCTCCACGGTTTGCGGCTCAAGCAGCTTGCCGGTCAGCGCCTGTTCAACGGCGCGGACCCGCCATGGTTTGCTGGCCACGCCACCAAGCGCAATGCGAATATCCCGGATCGTGCGGCCATCCTCTTCCAGTTCCAGGCCAACGGCCGTACTGGCTGCGGCGAATTCGTAGGACTGACGGTCGCGGATCTTCAGATAGGTGGAATTTTCAGCCGCAGCGGATGCCGGAATGGCAATGGAAAGGATCATTTCTCCCGGCTTCAACAGGGTTTCGAGATGGGGCGCATCGCCATAGGGCAAAAAGAAATCGTCGATAGCGATTTGCCGCTCACCCACATCCACCGTGGCATCAAAGGCGGTCAGCGCCACGGCAAGATCGCCGGGATAGCTGGCAATGCAGAGATCGCTGGTGCCAAGCACTGCATGGTTCCGGGTCACGCCGCCGATGGCTGAACAGCCGGAACCCGGTGCGCGCTTGTTGCAGGCTGCAAATGTGCCAGGATCACGGAAATAGGAACAGCGGGTCCGTTGCATGAGATTGCCACCAACCGTCGCCATATTGCGCAACTGGGCCGACGCCGCCAGAGACAGCGATTGCGCAACAGCTGGGAACCGCGCCTTTATGGCAGGATGGTCGGCCACGGTGGACATTCTGGCCAGGGTGCCAATGGTGGCTCCAGTTTCGTTTACGGTAATGGTGCCAAGTCCGGCCAGATGGCTGATATCGAGGACATTATCCGGCTCCGCAACACCGGATTTGGCAAGGTCAAGCAAGCTCGTACCACCGGCCAGCAGCGTGGTCTTTGGTTGGTGCGTTGCCTCACGGGCTGCTTGTATCGACGATGCCCGGCTATAGGAAAAGCTCTTCATCATGCAGCCTCCGCCGCGTCACGCACCGCCGCCACGATGCTGTTATAGGCCCCGCAGCGACAGAGGTTTCCAGACATATATTCGCGAATTTCCGCATCCGATCCCGCATGCCCCTCGCGGATGCATGCCACAGCCGACATGATCTGGCCGGGTGTACAATAACCGCATTGAAAGGCATCCTGTTCCAGAAAAGCTGTTTGAACCGGATGCAATTCGCCATTCGGCGCCGCAATGCCTTCTATCGTGGTGATCGCATGGCCTTCCGCCTGGGCTGCCAGCATCATGCAGGACAAGACCCGCTTGCCATCGACATGGCAGGTGCAGGCGCCGCACTGACCCTGATCGCAGCCCTTCTTGGTGCCGGTCATCGACAAATGCTCGCGAAGCGCGTCAAGCAAGGTCACGCGCGGTTCAACGTCACATTCGTGAACCGCGCCGTTGATGGTCAAGCTGAGATGAAGTGTTGCTGGCATGATAAGCTCCGTGCTGTCGCTTAAAAGAGTGAGTAGGCGCCATGCGTTTGCATAAACGCATGGCGCTTGCCGTCTCGGACGAAAATTTCAAAGGCGATTGTGGACAGCCTCAGCTGTCAGAAACGATGCCGACTTGAAGGACGGGAGATGCGCACTATTTTTAACATGACATCCTCCCCTCTTCTGGACTATGACTTGGAAGGCCCTTTTAAACGGAGGCGCCTCCGTTTAAACTAGCGGTTTGTCGTCTTTCGTCAAGCCCCAATTGTCCCGGAGCAGAATTTTGGCATCGGCTGCCTCGAACACATCTTCGCCGAAGGCACCTAAAATGCGTGCGGATGCCCTGCGAAACCGGGAGAAATTGGTCGAGGTTGCAGCCCTCGCCTTTGCTGAAAAAGGCGTCGAAACCTCGCTTGAAGATATCGCAAGGCAGGCAGGCGTCGGTATTGGCACGCTTTACCGCCATTTTCAGACGCGCGAACATCTTGTCGAGGCGATTTACCGGCGCGAATTGTCAAGCCTGGCAGAAGCGGCGACGGAGCTTGCGACAACACTTCCCGCCGATATGGCGCTGGAGGAATGGATGCGCCGTTTCGTTGGCTATATCGCCACCAAACGCGGCATGGCCAATAGCTTGAAAATTATTATGAATTCCAATTCCACCCTGTTTGCGGAGGGCTCCGGCCTGATCCGCGATGCGGTCGCCCGGCTGATGGCAAAGGCGCAGGAGCAGCAGCTCATTCGCGACGATATCGGCGAGGCTGACGTGCTGCACGCCCTCTCCAGCATCTATTCCATGCCCGACACCCCGGAATGGCGCGACCGTTCGCATCGGCTGATCGGATTGCTGATGGATGGATTGCGCCACAAAAGCCCATCCAAAAGCTGACGGCTTGGACCGAAACCTGGAGGCTGAAAATCAGCTTCCAGGCTCGATGGTCTCCTTACTGCTTGCCAGCTTTGTCCGACCAGGATGGTGGCGCGCCGACCATCGTTCCAACCATTCCGCCAATGCCCGGTGCCCGCCCGAAGGCTTCGCAGGCGGCATTCTTGGGTGCGCCGCCCAGTCCCGATTTCAGCTTTTGCCCTGATGGCAAGGATAGGTTGATGCCGGAGGGTTTCTGGCCTTTTTGCAGCATCTGCGAAAACTCACCGGCAAAGGACGAGGCCAGACCATAGGCATCGCCGACTTCGGAGACGCGAGGGCCATTGGTTATCGAGTTTGCACCCCTGGACCAGACGATTGCCGCCACTTGTGTTCCCTGCGGGGTAAGCGCTTCGGCTTCCACCGCAAGGCCGCCAAGACCGATGGGAAGACGGGGAATACCGACCGGCAGGACGGCGGATGTTCCAAGCGTTGTCACCTTGGAAACACCAGCGGCAATCTTGCCGGTCGGAACGATGTCGGTAATCTCCGCTTGCACGGTCAAATCGGCAGGCTCTCCGGGGCGAACCACAAGAAACCTGTCGCTGAGATCGATGCACAATGCCCGATCCAGCGCGTTGGAAACCAGCCGGTCACTGCCTGATTCATGGAGCTTCGAGCGCGCCTGCGGTGATAATTTCGTCGGTGAAATGGCGATCGAGCGGGCTGTCAGCAGCGATTGTTGATCCAAAAATACCCGTGACTTAGCGATTTTGCCCTCGACCGGCCCTAGCTTTTCATAGGATTTGAGAGAGCCCGATTGCGTCAATGGAACCGAGCCGCAACCGGAAAGACCGAGAACCAATGCCAAGGGAAAAATCGCCGAAAAGCGAGAGCGGTTTTCCAGTCTCATCTCGCGATTGGCAAATGCACACGCACGCATATACGTCATAAAATAACGACCTCTTCTTCAAGCCTTGGCACATATGTCGTGATCGATTCGCAAATCCAGAAAGATGTCGAAGCCAGGGGCAATGGCTCCTTCTATAGAAATCGATTCAAGGCAATTTCGGGGTGTTTCGCGTGGCAACCACGAATATAATTATCCTAAATAAAAGTTTTTATTTAAAGCCATATCGGCACATCCAAGGTGCTGCTTAAATCTCCTCCCACAAGCCATCATACGCCTTATAAAGCGCATGATGGCTCTCCCCGTCTCTCAATCTACAGTCCGTTCATGCATCCAGCATTTCGCGAACGGCGATGGCCAATTGCTTGAGGGAGAAGGGTTTCGGCAGGAAGCCGAATTTGGCATCTGCAGGCAGGTTTCGCGCAAAAGCATCCTCGGCATAACCAGAAACGAAGATGAATTTCATATCCGGATAGGTCTTGCGCAATTCCTTCAACAACGATGGGCCATCCATTTCCGGCATCACCACGTCGGATACGACAATATCGACCTTGCCTTCCAGTTCCTCCATGATTTCCAGCGCTTCGACGCCGGAGCAGGCCTCGTGGACCGTATAGCCTCTGGTTTCCAGCATGCGCTTGCCGCCGCGCCGCACGGCGTCCTCGTCCTCTACCAGCAGAACCACGGCGGATTTGCCTGTCAGGTCGTCCGGTTCCTTGGAGTTTTCGGATTCGGACGCAGCCAGAACCCGGCCATTGCCCTGCTGGGCTTGCGCGCCCGGTGCAAGGGTCGCATCAATGACAACAGGCTCAACAATATGGCGCGGCAGGAAAATCCGGAATGCCGTGCCTTCGCCAACCTCCGACTCCAGGTAGATATAGCCGCCGGACTGTTTGACGATACCATAGACCATGGCAAGTCCTAGCCCGGTCCCCTTACCCACATCCTTGGTGGTAAAGAAGGGTTCGAAGATCTTGTCGATGATCTCAGGGGCGATACCAGTGCCCCTGTCGGCCACTTCGATCAGCACAAAATCCTCATGCGGCAGGCCGCGATGATTATAGGCGGCCGCTTCGACACCGGTGACATTGCGGGTGCTGATGGTGATATTGCCGCCTTGCGGCATGGCATCGCGGGCATTGACGCAGAGATTGATCAGCACCTGTTCGAATTGAGAAAGATCCGCCTTGACCGGCCAGAGATCCCGTCCGTAATCCACATGCAGCTTGACATTGGTGCCTGAGATCAGCCGGTCGACCAGCATACGCAGGTCGCCGATCACATCGGTCAGGTTTAGAACCGTTGGGCGCATGGTCTGCTTGCGTGAGAAAGCCAGCAATTGGCGTACCAGAACAGCGGCGCGATTGGCATTGCGCTTGATTTCCATCAGGTCGGCAAAGCTCGAATCCGAAGGCCGCGCCTGGAGCAGCAGATGGTCGGAAGACAGAAGAATGGCCGTCAGAACATTGTTGAAATCGTGGGCGATGCCCCCGGCCAGCGTGCCGACGGCATTCATCTTCTGCGTCTGGGCCATCTGGGTTTCCAGAGCCTTCTGGTCGGTGACGTCAACCGCATAGACAATGGCCGCCTCTTCCGGCGCTTCGTCGCTCTGATCGATGACCGCGTTCACGTAGAACCGAAAATGGCGCATGTCATCCAGGGGATGGCGCGAATCAATCGGTGCGATGTCTACCTGCCGGTCGCGCGCCTGCGACAACGCCTCGGCGAATACCGGACGCTCATTATCATGCAGGACCGCATCCAGCCGGATCTTGCGGTCGATATCGTCGCGAGAAACGACATCCGAAAAGAATTTCAGGAACGGCGCATTGGTGCGCAGGATGCGCCCCTGCCCGTCCACCGAGGCAATTGCCATCGGCGTATTATTGAAAAACCGGGTGAAGCGCATGGAGGCAGAGGAATCCGAACGGTCACCGGCAATGACCTCCTGACGGGCCAGCACGATCGTCCGGCTCTCCCCCGGCGCGCCATCGCGGGCCGAACGAACCCTATGGACAAGGCGGGCTGGAAAACTGCGGCCATCGGCACGGCGCAGGTCAAGATCGAGCGTTGCGGTCTTCGACAGGCCGGGTTCGGCCTGTACCGACTGGATCAGCGCCATGCCCTCGCCTGCAACAAGGTCCTTGAGATAGATGGCGCCTGGCGAAAATTGCGTGAGATCGATGCCGAGCCATTCCGAAAGGGTGGCGTTCAGATAGAAGATCTCGCCCTTGCGACCAGCCGAAAAGAAGCCGGCTGGCGCATGATCGAGGTAATCGATCGCGTTCTGTAATTCCTTGAAAAACCGCTCCTGGTCATCACGGTCGGCGGTAATGTCGGCAATCTGCCATATCTGAAGGCCTTTGTGTGGCCCCTTCTCCACCAGACGGCGAGCCCGCAACCGGTACCAATGCGCGCCGGAACCATTGCCGGAAAACGGTCCGAGCGGTTTTAGCAGCCGAAACTCCTCCTGCCCGTCCCGGTCTTCGCGCAAGCCATTGATCAGCCGGTAAAGCGCTTCACCAGCCTCACGATGGCGAGACAACAGCGCTTCCAGAGTCTGTACGTCTGTCGCCCGGCGCGCGCCGGTCATCCGGCCATAGGCGGCATTGGCATAAATAATGTGCCCACGCGGATCGGTGACCAGCGTTCCCTCGCTCTGGCTGTCGAGGAAGGCGCGGCCAAGACCGTCCGAGGGCGTTTGCGGCATGACTTCGATAAACCCGATGATCGCCGAGACCAGGAAAAAAATACCGACAATGGCCAGGACGCCCAGCACACCCAGCACGATCTGGTTGTCCAGCGAGTTCTTGAAAACCACGAAGGCGGCGGCGGCGGCCAGCAGAACAAAGGCCAGGATGACGATGCGAAACGCGGCCCCGCTACTCGGCCTGCGATCCACCAGCGGGCCTACGCTTTCGTCTGTGTGCTGCTGGTTTGTCATTCGGTCCTCATCTCGGCGTTCATTTGCCTTGTTATTCGGCGCCTTGTCACCCGGCACCTTATCCATCCGGTGCTTTGTATCCGGCAGCATTGCCACCACGATAGCCGGTCTCGCACGGCCTGTCCCGTCGCCATTGCCGGGAATCACGGTTAGCAACATCTTTACCAACTTGAATGGGCAGCAAAAAGCGCAGCAAGGCCACCATTGCCAGCCATTCACAGCCAATCCCACACTCTCAGGTGCAATCTGGCGCAGATCTTCGGCACCTTACCCCTTCACTTCGTGGGCAATCGCAATAAATAGGCAGGGAATAAATGCCGGAGCTTGCTTGGCCATGGTGCGATGCGCCATATAGAGCCCGCATAGCTTTGCCTCTTTTTCAAAGGCAAAGTCGAAAATAGCGTTGAATGACCACCGATACTCGGACGGAGACAGCCACCATGATGGACGATATTCTCAACGCCTATGGCAGCCGCTTCCTGATCGCCGCCGGTGGGGTGTTTCTCGCCCTCGCCGTGCTGGTCGTGATATTGTGGATCCTCAAAAACCGGGCGCCGTCGCCATTCGTGCGCGGTGGGCGCAATCGCCAACCACGCTTGCAGGTGCTGGATGCCGCCGCCGTGGATGCTCGCCGCCGACTGGTGTTGATTCGCCGCGACAATATCGAGCATCTCATCCTGATCGGCGGCCCGACTGATATCGTGGTCGAAAGCGGCATTGGCGAGCCTAAGGCCTATCTGGCCGGGGAGCTTGCCGCCAATGAGGCACTTGCCAGGAACCAGGAGCTCCTCAAGGCTCAGGAATTGGCTGCTCTTGCCTCCCGCCAAGCCAAGCAAACCGAACCGGCGACGCAAGCCGCGTTGCAGACACCGCCCTCACGACTGGAAACCCAACCGACACGGCAGGAGCCGCGTCCGCAACCAGTCTCTGCACAGCCTCAGAAGCCAGTTGCGAGACCGGTTGCGGCGGCTCCGACTCAGGAGACCCTATCCACAGCCGTCCAGGCAATGCCCGCACCGCCTGCCCCGCAGCCTGCTGGGCAAAAACCTGTGCAGGCCCCCGCCGCGCTAAAGCCCACACCTGACGACAATATCCAGCGTCCACAGAGCGTTGAACGCCCGCCGCAACCCGCCGCACCCCAGATTACGCCAGAGCAGGCTCAGACACCGCAGGCTCAATCAACAAAGGCTCCAGTCACTCAGGCGGTAGCGCAGGCCGAGAACCGGCAAGCAGCCCCGGAACCTGTGTCTACGGTGGCAGCCCCGGAAATTCCGATGGCGTCAAATGTCAGAGCCGAGCCGCGGTCAACCGAGACCATCAACGCCGAGCCTGTGACCGGTGTTTCGTCGCCGCGACATTCTGCGGCGCCGGTTATCAGCCCGCCATCGGGCGCTGGTCGCAACGAGGCACCAGCTGACACCGCACCGGACGTTGAGCCGCCCATGATGGCGAGCAAGCCCGCCGACGTGTCGATGCCAGTTTCCGAGCCTCGGGTTGCTCCCGCGACGACATCCCCTCAGGAGGCCAGCGTGTTGCTGGATGCTGCGCGCGAACGGGTATTGAAAGCACGGGTCGAACCTTTTTCCGCAGATCGCTACAAGAGGCCGACCCCGCCCGACGAGATCGACCTGTCACCTGAGCCTAATGCCGAGAAAACCCCGCAGGAAGATTCCGGGCCGGACCTCGACACTCTGAAAAGTGAATTTGAAAAGATCCTCGACGGCGAAATTCTGACCCAGCCAGCGGCGCGTCCAAAACCAACCGTTGAACCACCGGTTGCCCGCGCCATTGCGCCTCTCAGAATGCCGCCCGGTGCCAATCCTCAAGCCACCGTGACATCCGACCCCGCACCGAAGGAAGGCAATTTGCAGGACGAAATCGCCCGGATTTTCGGTGAAATGGGCGCTCCGCGCAAGAATTAGGGTTCGCCTTAGGGAAAAGGGAACCCAACTTCGCTGAAAAACTGCATCTAAGGCAACCGCCCGTCATCTGGCTGCATTGATGGGAACGATTCAATAACAATCGATTCCTTTGCTGTGTGCCTCATAGAAGGCATCGGCGCTCGGGCAATCTCACGTAAGGCTTTTTTTTAACTCGACTATGATCTGGAAAATCTTCAACAGACCACCGAAACGGAAGAGGCTATTCTAGCAAACAGCCGCATAGGCGGACATAACGGGTTTTAATGCACCGTCTTACGCCACAGAATGCCTACGCCTTGGCCATGCCTCTCAGCACAGCACCGCACGCAGAACCTCTGCGCGCGTTTCCCTCTGAAAGCTGGGCTGACTATTTTTGGTCTATTCGTCTCGATAGACTTTTTCGCGTCGCTCGTGGCGTTCCTGCGCTTCGATCGACAGGGTCGCGATCGGGCGGGCGTCGAGGCGCTTCAAGCCAATTGGCTCACCGGTTTCCTCGCAATAGCCATAGGTGCCATCGTCGATCCGTTGCAACGCAGCATCAATCTTGGAGATCAGCTTGCGCTGCCGGTCACGCGCTCGAAGCTCGATTGCGCGGTCGGTTTCCGAAGATGCCCGGTCTGCAAGGTCAGGGTGATTGGCACTCTCTTCCGCGAGATGGCCGAGGGTTTCCCTTGCCTCCCGCAGGATGTCGTTTTTCCAAGCGATCAACTTGGCGCGAAAATAAGCTCGCTGGTTCGCGTTCATGAACTCGTCGTCATCCGAGAGCACATAGTCGCTAAGATTGATCTTCTCACTCAACGCGATTCTCCTGAAGAACATCTCAATGGCGGACGTATATACTTTGAAAAGGTCGCATTCAAGCCTTACTCAAGGCTTTCCTTGATTTTTAAATCTGTTACAAAAATCAGCTAAAGGACTATTTTTTCATCGTTTTTCCTTCGTGTGGCTTATTTGTCGCAGAACCCCTTGACAAAGGTTTACACCCAGCGCCTCCAGCCTGGTCACATACCTCTTCCAGCCGCTACAACCCATCCTGTTGACGCCGCATGAACTGGCGGGATAGGTAAGGCTTCGATCCAACGGACACCATCTGCATGACCGTCACTGTCTCCAAACCTTTCCGGGTCTATCTCATGCGGCATGCCGCCGCCGATTGGCCTGGGGCCGGGCAAAAGGATTTCGACAGGCCCTTGAGCAATACGGGTTACGCTCATGCCGAGATGATAACCGGCATGGCTGCGGACAAAGGTTACCGCCCCGATCTGGTGATCTGTTCGACAGCTGTCAGATGTCGTCAGACAGCGGATGCCGTGCGCCGCAGCATGTGCGCAGAGGATGTGGAAATCCGCTATATCGATGCGCTTTATAACGGTGGCGCCGAGACCTATCTGGAAATCCTGCACTCCTCTTCCCCGCAGGGGTCGATCATGCTGATCGGCCATAATCCGGCAATCGAAGAGTGTCTGCATGTGCTGATCGGCGAACAGGCTTTGGCCAGCACCATTCCGCAGGGCTACCCGGCGGGCGGACTGGCGATTATCGACGCAGCAGACACCCCCAGCCGATGGCAGCTTGTGGATTTTCTTCAGCCCTGAGGGGTCGGCTACCAAAAGCGTATGTGGCAAAGGCGCACGTAGCAAGGACGCGCAAGCGGTCATGACGCAATGGTCTTAGGCTTAAGTCTTCAATCCACTGGGCCGTCATCCGCTGGGCCTTCAATCCGCTGGCGCGCACCCTATATGCAGGCAAACAACAGGACCATTGCCCAGTGCCGCCATCCATGACCAGCTTTACCGATGAGACCCGCATCGCGCTCGACAATCTTGCCGACCGGGCCTCGAACCTGCTGTATCCAACGATCCGTCTCGGGGTCACGGGCCTGTCGCGGGCCGGCAAAACCGTCTTTATCTCCTCGCTGGTCCATAACCTGCTGAATGGCGGCCGCCTGCCCTTGTTCGAGCCGCTGCAATCAGGCCGTATTTCCCGCGTCACCTTGGAACCGCAGCCGGATGATGCCGTGCCGCGCTTTCAATACGAAGACCATATTCGCGCGCTGGTCCGCGATCGGGTCTGGCCGGGCTCTACCCGGGCCATTTCTGAACTGCGGCTGGTGGTGGAGTATCAGAGCGCCAGCAGCTGGGGCCGGATATTTTCCTCCGGCAAGCTCGCCATCGACATCGTCGATTATCCCGGCGAGTGGCTGCTGGATCTGCCGCTTCTCGCTCAGGATTATGAGACCTTCAGCCGCAACACCGTGGAACTGGCCCAGACAGGCATCCGCAAGGAATTGTCGGCGCGTTGGCTGGGATTGGCAAGCCGGGTCGATCCGGATGCGCCCGCCGATGAAACCACCGCCCGCCAATTGGCGGAGGCTTTCGCCGATTATCTGAAAGCCTGCAAGGCCGACGAGCGGTCACTTTCGACGCTACCGCCTGGCCGATTTCTGATGCCGGGCGATCTTGACGGGTCGCCAGCGCTGACCTTTGCGCCGCTGGCGTTGAAGCCCGACACCAAGATCGTCAGGGGTTCGCTGCGCGCCATGATGGAGCGTCGCTACGAATCCTATAAAAGCGTGGTGGTCAAACCGTTCTTCCGTGAACATTTTGCCCGTCTCGACCGCCAGATCGTGCTGGTCGACGCGCTCCAGGCCATCAATCGCGGACCGGAAGCAGTGCAGGATCTGGAGCGGGCGCTGGCCGATGTGCTGACCTGCTTTCGCCCCGGCAGTTCCAGCTGGCTGCGGGGCCTGCTTGGACGGCGGATCGACAAGGTTTTGGTGGCCGCCACCAAGGCCGATCATTTGCATCACGAAAGCCACGAGCAATTACAGGCCGTCACCAGACGGCTGGTGGATGGGGCGATCACCTCCATCGGCATGACGGGCGCGGGCATTGAGGTGGTTGCCCTCGCCTCGGTGCGGGCAACGCGGGAAGCGACCGTCAAGCAGGATGGTCATCTGCTGCCAGTCGTTGTCGGCACGCCCATGCAGGGCGAAACCATCGGCAACGAGCGCTTCGATGGCAACCGCAAGACAGCGGTCTTTCCAGGCGACCTGCCGGATAATATCGAAAGCCTGTTTCAAACGCCAAAATCCGGAAAAGACACCGGGCCGGATCTCAACATTATCAGATTTCGCCCGCCGGAACTGGACGAAACTGGCGGCGGCATAAAGCTGTCCATTCCACACATCAGGCTCGACCGCGCCCTGCAATTTCTCCTCGGAGACCGTCTGGCATGAGCAAGACACCAGAAGATCAACGCCCGATGCCACGCCGGCCTGCGGCCTTTTCGCTTGAGGAGCCATCTTCCTCCCCTGCCCGCCCGCCTTTTGTCGAGGCCCCAGAGCAGCAAAAGCGCGCGCCAAAAAGCTTCGATGCCAATGTGACGATCACGCCCGATGCTGAGGACCCGTTCCTGGCAGGTTTGAGCGAAGACGACGCCATCGTCCCGATTGCAAGACCCGCCAAGCGCCGCTTTTCCTTCGGCAAGCTGGCCGGTGCGGCATTCGGCGCGCTTGCTTCCTTTGCAATCGGTCTCTGGATCGACGATCTGATCCGTGATCTTTTCACCCGCGCCGATTGGCTTGGTTATACCGCACTGACCCTGCTGGGCATCGGCCTATTGGCGCTGACAGTCGTGGTAATCCGGGAGCTGGCTGGCATTTACCGGCTGAATGCCGTGCAGACCATCAAACAGCGTGCCAGCGCACTTTCCTTGCAGGGAACAGCCAGCGAAGCGCGCAAACTGGTCAAGGAGGTCGAGGATCTGACCCAGCACCGGGCAGAAACCGCCAGAGGCCGGAGCGTGCTGAAAGCTGCCGAAAACGACATTATCGATGCACCGCATCTGATTGCCTTGGCCGAACGAGAATTGCTGGCACCTCTGGATGCCAAAGCGCGCGGCCTGATTATCAATGCCTCAAAGCGGGTTTCTGTGGTCACCGCCGTCAGCCCGCGCGCCCTTGTCGACCTTGCCTATGTGCTGTTTGAAGTGGTGCGTCTGGTACGCGCCATGGCGGACCTTTACGGAGGCCGCCCCGGCTCCATCGGCATGTTACGGCTCTTGCGCGATGTCTTTGCTCATCTGGCCGTGACCGGATCGATTGCCATTGGCGATGGCCTTGCCCAACAAGTTCTGGGTCACGGCCTTGCCTCACGGCTATCGGCACGGCTTGGCGAAGGGGTGATCAACGGGCTGATGACGGCGAGAATCGGTATTGCCGCCATGGACCTCTGCCGACCCCTGGAGTTCAAAGCGTTAAGACGTCCAGGCATTGGAGACTTTATGCCAGCGCTGAAACCAGCCATCAATCCCAGCGACAAGGCATTGTAAAACTTACAAATTCAGAAAAACCTTCTTCAAGACATCTCTTGTGGGACAAAGGGCGCAAACCGCATCGAGACCGCGGCAACTAAGGAAATATTAACCATCCTGGCATTATAAATCAGCAACCAAGTGTTCGTCGATTACGCCAAGGAAAGCCGATGCCGCACCGTTTCTCTTTGCTACTCGGCAGTTTTGCCGTTGCCTGCGCCATTGCCCTTCCGGCAGGCGTTGCTGATGCCGCCCCGAAGGATCGCCAGTTCTTCGAATCCGTTTCCGGTGCCTGGAGCGGACCCGGCGAAATCGTCGCTGGAAAGTATAAGGGTACAAAATTCAACTGCAATCTGACGGGTGAGCCTGTCGAAGGTGCAGAGGCTGGCATCAAGTTGGGCGGGACGTGCCGGGTCGGCGTGTTTTCTCAGCCGATGAATGCGGTGATCTCAATGAAGGGCGGCGCCTATAGCGGCCAGTTCCTCGACGGCGCCGAAGGCAAGGGCCTCGACATCATCTCCGGCCAGGTGAATGGCGATAAGGTGGTCATGGGCATCAACCGCGCCAAGCTGAACGGCGCCATGGTCGCCAGCATCGAAGACGAAAAAGCCATGAACGTCACCATTTCCGTCAAGGTCGAAGACCGGATGATCCCGGTCATTGGTTTGCGGCTCAACCGCCAGGTTGACCAGTTGGCCGTCGGCTCAATCAAGAAATAAACCGACTTTCAATGGCGGTAACAGTTTTGGAACCCGGCATCGAGAGATTGCCGGGTTTTTAGTTATGGAAAAATAGACATTCACCTTCGAGGACGTTTTAGCTGCTTCATAAAAAGGCGTGGGAGACTTGGTCACCCTCGCCCCGCCTTTACCCTTACCACGTCTTGAAATGTCTATTCCTTGCCGATGGACGGACTGTAAACCATCAGGCTGAGGATTTCGAACAGCACCTGGGCACCCGCCTGGGCAGTATTGGTCGTCGCGTCATATTGTGGCGCGACTTCCACCACATCGCCACCGACAAGGTTGATGCCTTTCAGACCGCGCAGCAATTCCAGCACCTCGCGCGTGGTCAAGCCGCCAACCTCGGGCGTGCCGGTTCCCGGCGCAAAAGCCGGATCGAGACTGTCGATATCAAAAGACAGATAGGTCGGACCATCCCCGACCACCTGCAAAGCCTTGGCGATCACCGCTGGAATGCCAAGCGCTGAAATCTCCTCGGCATGAATAACCGTCATGCCGCTTTCATAGCTGAATTCCCAGAGATATTCGGCCGGTCCGCGAATGCCGATCTGCACCGTGCGCGTCGGGTCCAATACGCCGTCCAGCACCGCATTGCGAAACGGACCGCCATGGTGAAACTTGGTCTGATCGAACAGGCCACTGGTATCGCAATGAGCATCGATATGAATAAGCCCGACAGGTCGGTCTTTTCCAACGGCCTTCAGGATCGGATGGGTGATTGAGTGATCGCCACCGACACTGAGCGGCACCACTCCTTGCGCCACCATCTGGCCAATACGGTTTTCAATATCGACATGGCTCTGTTCCAGCCGATAGCGGCTGGCAAACGGCACGTCACCGACATCCGCCACCTTCAACTCATGTACAGGCGCGCAATCCAGCACATGGTTATACGGCCCGATCCGCTCGATGGTGCGCAGTGCCCGTGGCCCGAAGCGGGAACCAGGGCGGTTGGTGACGCCAAGGTCCATCGGCACACCGATGATCCCCACGTCCAGACCGCCGAAATCCGGATTCTCCGCTTCGACCTGTCGATAGGGAGCCGATAGAAATGTCGGAATGCCCGAATAAGGAGCAAGCCTCGTCCCCTTGCTGTCAAAGATTTTTTCAGCCACCCGCTTGAAGCGTGGATCAAACACTTCTCCGCCGGTCTCGCCGCCGTATTTACGCCGCAGCGCGTCGAGCTTTTCATTGTCGAAGGCCATAGCCGTCACCTTTTCCAGACAGGGTTCAACCAGCCATCGTAAATGTCCTCAACCGGTCCGGCAATGTCGCTATGGTCGGGCAATCGACATTGGCGAAGGCAAGCCGCAGATAGCCCTCCTGCCGCGACCCGAAAAATCCGCCGGGAACCGCCAGAATGCCTGCTCGCCGCGCCAGTTGCTGCGCGACATCAATGGAGGCCGCCTGTCCGAACGGATGGCGGGCAAAGGCGAAATAAGCGCCGATCGATGCCAAATGCCATTGCGGCAGAAGGTCGAAGGCCTGACGCAGCGCCACGGCACGCCGGGCGATCTCGGCGGCGTTGTCCGCCCGCCAGCCATCCAGAACCGGCAAAGCCTTGGCAAGCGCGATCTGGGCAGCGCGCGGCGCGCAGATCTGCAAATTATCCATAATCTTGGCAATTTGCTCCACCACAGGTGCGCCAGCGCAAATCGCCGCCAGGCGGTGACCGGGGATGGCGAAGGATTTCGAAAAACTGTAAATCTGGATCAGACCCTCCGGCCAATCCGGCTGCGAAAACAGGTCATGCGGCCTGCCGAATCCAGGATCGAGAAAATCGCGGTAGGTTTCATCGACAATCAGCCAGACGCCATGGGCGCGGCAGAGCCGGTAGAGATCGGCGAGCAATTCCTTCGGATAGACCGCACCGGTCGGATTGTTGGGCGTTACCAGCGCCAACGCCTTGATGCCGCTTTTCACCACCTGTTCGGCCCGGTCGAGATCCGGCAGGAAACCGTTATCGCTGTCGCAGGGCAAGGCAACCGTTTCAATGCCCAGCATGGCGAGCGTCGTATCATGGTTGAAATAGAAGGGATCGGTCAGCGCGATCCGCTCACCTGCTCCCGCCAGCGCCATGGCAGCACAGATGAAAGCCTGGTTTGCACCGGCGGTGATGTGAATCTGCTCCGGCGTAAAACCTGCACCATAAAGCTCGGACAGATGCGTGCAGTAGGCCTGCCTGAGCACCAACTCCCCCTCGATTGCCCCATAGCCGCAGGCCTCTGCGGACCCCGCCGCCTGTGCGAGCCAGGCCAGCAGATCGGCATGCGGTGGATGGCCGGGCGCTGCCTGCGACAGATCGATCAACGGTCCAGCCGCTCCATCATAAGCGCGTCCCCAACCGAAAACCGAGGGAATAGGCGGCGTCGCGAGCCGGGCGACGCGCGGATTGAAGGAGGCAAGAGACATGGGAAGATCCATATTGGCGGGAGGAACATGAAATATATAGGCTGTCCCGACCGGTTGGCGCAATCACTGAGCCACCGGACCTGGATGTTCTTCCACAGAGACCCCGGAAATCGCCATCTGCTATATATATCAGTCTGATAACACCATTTCCGGATTCGTTTTATGAACGGTCCGATCCTTTCGCGGATTCCTCTCGTCCAGTAGGAGCCCCTAAAAGACCCACTTTTTTAAGGGGATTTTTTGTGTGCAGCGCAATGCGGGATAACCAAACAGTTAGAATGCTCTGCTATCATTGTCGTCATTGGCATACGCAATTGCGTTGCGAGACAAGCCAGGCAACGGTCAAGGCAGGCCGGTAGCAAACAGGAAGAACGGATATGTACCAGTATGATCTCGTGGTAATCGGCAGCGGTCCCGCAGGACGCCGGGCTGCCATTCAGGCCGCCAAGCTTTCCAAGAAGGTCCTGGTCATTGAGCGCGGCGGTCATGTCGGCGGGGTCTCCGTCCATACCGGCACCATCCCTTCCAAAACGCTGCGTGAAACGGCTCTCAACCTGACCGGCTGGCGCGAGCGCGGGTTTTATGGCCGCTCCTACCGCGTCAAGCAGGAAATCAGCGCCGATGACCTTCGCCGCCGGTTGCTGATTACCCTCGACCATGAAGTCGATGTGCTGGAACACCAGTTTTCCCGCAACCGAGTGCATCAGTTGCGCGGGCATGCCATCTTCCTTGATGCTCATACGCTTGAGGTCACCAAGGAAGACGGCGAAGTGCAGCGGGTCAGCGCCAATGCAATCCTGCTGGCAGTCGGCACCCGCCCGCACCGGCCTGCCCATATCGCCTTCGATGGCGTCAGCATTCTCGACAGCGATGATATCGTTCATATCAAGGACGTGCCGCGTTCCATGGTGGTGATCGGCGCGGGCGTTATCGGCATCGAATATGCGACGATCTTCAGCGCTCTGGATACCCAGGTGACAGTGGTTGAACCGCGCGACAGCATGCTGGATTTCATCGACAAGGAAATCGTCGAGGACTTTTCCTACCAGCTCCGTGACCGCAATATGAAGCTGATCTTCGGACAATCGGCGGAAAAGGTCGAAAAGGAAGATGGCAAATGTCGGGTGACGCTGAAGAATGGCCGGGTGCTGAATTCCGAAATGGTGCTGTTTGCCGCAGGCCGCGTCGGCGCCACCGATACGCTGAACCTTGCAGCCTGCGGGCTGGAGGCTGATAACCGTGGCCGGTTGAAGGTCAATCCGGAGACGTTCCAGACCGATGTTCCCAATATCTATGCCGCGGGTGACGTGGTCGGCTTTCCAAGCCTGGCCTCCACATCGATGGAACAGGGCCGCATCGCCGCCCGCCATGCGGTTGGCGCGCCCTCGGGTGAGCCACCGCAATATTTCCCCTACGGCATTTATGCCGTGCCGGAGATTTCCACCTGTGGACTGACCGAGGAAGAGGTCAAGCAACGCGCCATTCCCTACGAATGCGGCATCGCCCATTTCCGCGAGACCTCGCGTGGCCATATCATGGGCCTCGATAGCGGCATGTTGAAAATGATCTTTTCGCTGAAAACCCGCCGCCTGCTTGGCGTTCATATCGTTGGCGAAGGCGCAACCGAACTGGTTCATATTGGCCAGGCCGTGCTGAACCTGAAGGGAACAGTGGAATATTTCGTCGAGAACACCTTCAATTACCCGACGCTGGCCGAAGCCTACAAGATCGCCGGACTAGACGCCTGGAACCGGATGGGAGAACTGAAGGTCGAAAAAACCGTGAAAAATGCGGCGCAATAGGCTCGAAAACCTGGCATTCGCCAGAGCTAACCCGCTGCGCACTTTTGCGGGAATAGTCTAGAAAACCAGGCTGGCGCCATCAGCGGGAATGTAGAGCCTTGCTCTCGCCTCTGGCGCTTGCCTCTGTGTGGCGGCGGCAAGATCGGCGCGACTGACGGTGGCGTGGTCGACGGCGTCGAGATGAGTCGCTATGACCATGGCTTGGGGCGCAAGGTGCAAGACCTCCATCACCATGGCGGCATCCATTACCAGCGGTCCACAGCCGTTCCATTCCGCACCGCAGGCGTGAACGACAATCACATCCGGGCGGTGATCGATAAGTCCCTGGCGCACCGCATCGCACAGGATGGTGTCACCAGCCCAGTAAAGCACCGGCTCCCCGGCGGCCCGCAGCAGGAAGCCGCTGACGTCTCCCATATCCGCCAGCACCTCAGGCGGCCCGTGCTGGCCATCTGTCGTTTCCAGGCACACGTCGCCAAGCTGCGTGCCACTCTCAAGCCCCATCACCCGCGAAAAGCTAAGGGCACGGATCGCCGCCACATCACGTGGGTGGCAGAACAACGCGATGTCAGGTGGCAATAACCGTATAGCAACATCGTCGAAATGATCGGAGTGAAGATGCGAAACCAGCACCGCGTCAATGCCATGAAGCACCTGCTCGACCGGGATTTGCAGATCGACCAGTGGCGAGGTCAAGGCCCCACGATAGCTTCGGCCCTGCCCCTTGGCTGCAAGCCAAGGGTCGATCAGCAGCGTTTGCCCGGCCATCTTTAACCGCAGCGTGGCACTGCGGATCAATTCTATCTGCATGCCGCTCTCCCAACCATGCGGATTTCTCAATAGCTTTCTATCAAAGACGGTTGATTCTCTGGAAGAGCTGGCCCTGTCGGGCGTCACCCCGCCTTTCAGAAAGACCGTCATCACCATAAAAAAAACCGCCCCGAAGGGCGGTTTTATCATTACCGAAGTCGCAGAAGGTACGCTTATTCAGCGTCGCCTTCGTCAGCAGCCTTCTTCTTCGCAGCAGCCTTTTTCTTCGGAGCGGCTTCTTCGCCTTCAGCGGAAGCGTCTTCAGCCTTGGCAGCCTTCTTCTTGGCGGACTTCTTGGCAGGCTTGGTGTCGTCGCCGTCTTCGTCTTCGGCCAGCAGTTCTTCCTTGGTCACGGTCTTGTCCGTAACATTGACCTCGGAGATCAGCTTATCCATGACCTTTTCTTCAAAGATCGGAGCACGCAGCGAAGCAGAAGCGCCGGGCGTGTTGCGGAAGAAGTCGATGATCTGCTTTTCCTGGCCCGGGAACTGCTGCAACTGGGCGTAAAGCGCGCGCTGCATTTCTTCCTCGGTCACATCGATAGCGGCCTTTTCACCGATTTCGGAAAGAACCAGGCCGAGACGAACGCGACGTTCAGCCAGGGCGCGGTATTCTTCGCGAGCGGCGTCTTCCGTGGTCTCTTCATCTTCGAAGGTCTTGCCGGACTGTTGCAGATCGGTGTTGATCTGGCGCCAGATATTGTCGAACTCGGCATCGACCAGGCGCGAAGGCGCCTCAAACTTGTACATCTCGTCCAGCTGATCAAGGATCTGACGCTTGATCTTCTGGCGGGTGACATTGCCGTACTGGCTTTCGATCTGGCCGCGGACGATTTCCTTCAGCTTGTCGACCGATTCCAGGCCGAGCTTGGTGGCCAGCTCGTCATTGATCTCGGTTTCAGCGGGAGCCGCAACTTCCTTGACGGTGATGTCGAAAGTGGCATCCTTGCCAGCCAGGTTTGCAGCCGGATATTCGGTCGGAAAGGTCACGTTGATGACCTTTTCGTCGCCAGCCTTCAGGCCAACGAGTTGCTCTTCAAAGCCGGGAATGAAGCGGTTGGAGCCGATGACCAGCTCTGCATCTTCGTCCTTGCCTCCGTCAAAGGGAACGCCATCGACCTTGCCCAGGTAATCCATGGTGACGCGGTCGCCATCAGCAGCAACACCGTCCTTGGTGGCGAAGGTCCGCGCGCTTTCGGCGATCTTCATGATCTGCTCGTTGACTTCGTCTTCCGACACTTCAACGACTTCGCGGACGATCTTGATGCCATCAACCGGCTTCAATTCGATAGCGGGAATGACTTCATAGGCAAGCGTGAATTCGAAATCGGCCTGCGCATTGAGGATCTTGTCGGCTTCTGCCTCGTCCTCGGTCATCGCCACTTCCGGCTGGGTCGCGGACTTTTCGCCACGTTCAGACAGGATAGCGGAGGGACGGTCGCGAACGATTTCGTTGACCAGTTCGGCCATGACCGACTTGCCATACATCTTCTTCAGGTGACCTGCCGGTACCTTGCCCGGACGGAAACCGTTGATGCGAACCTTGTCCTTGACGTCGGCAAGGCGCTCATTCATCTGCGCTTCCATGTCAGCGGCCGGAATGATGACCTTGAGTTCGCGCTTCAGCCCTTCAGCGAGCGTTTCGATAACCTGCATGTTCTAACCTTCGTGTCGTGGCAGCCATGCTCGGACAGCCATGTGTTTCGTTGGCGCCCGTGCCCGGACAGCCGGTTCTTATCGTCTGGGCTGCGAGGCAGCCGGTGGTTCTCCACAGTGCCATGCGTTTGATAAAACGCACAAGCAACGCTGTAATACTTTAAGTTCGCTGGATAATCCCTTGAACCGATATTGGTTCAAGGGATTATCCAGCCAACACGCTCTCCGCTGATCCAGAGGCGGCTGTGTGGCAAACATTCAGCATCTTGCCAGGCAAAGCAGCTCTAAAGGCCACGCGTGCAGGCCTCATCACATAGACCCTAACATACAAACAATGGGCCGGAATGCACGCATTCCCGCCCTCTGCCTTGCTGCCTTACGTTCTGGTGCGGGTAGAGAGACTTGAACTCCCACGCCTTGCGGCACCAGAACCTAAATCTGGCGTGTCTACCAATTTCACCATACCCGCGATCCATCAGAACGTCATGCACTTTGCATGACCCCGCCGGAGCGCGGTCTCTATAACACCCGTTTTTCAACACGCAAAGGAAAAATGACAGTGACATGTCCTCACCGTGAAATCGCACCCCGCGCAAGCATCGGTCAAAAATCCGGTTCGCGGTAAACTGGCTGGCCTGCAACGAACAATTGCCGGATCTGCGCCCGCCCCGCAGAAGACACCCGTATGGCGATTGAAACAGCACCTTGATTGCGCTGTGCCTCGATATCGCGGCCCTCACCTTCAGGAACATAGAATCGCTCGATCCCGTAATGCACGGTCAAACTGTCCCCGGGCGCGAGAGGCGATGGAAAGGAAATCGGCTCGCTTAACAGCACCACGCTTCCGGGCTTTGGCGGCATATCGGCGACCGATGCCTCTTCGACCGTGGCAAAGCCATCGGCCTGCGGCGTGACGCGCACATGCAGGCGAACATCCTCTCGGCGCGAGGGACGAGGACCGACGATCTTGTCCTCAGGAATGCGGGAAATCGGATAATTCAGCACGACATAATCGCCGCGTAGCAGATCGCGCGGATCGACGGCCTCAGTCCGCAACAGGACCTCCTGGCCGTTGCGCAAAATATTGGCCCGCTCGCCGATCTGGTAACCGATTGCCGCCGTTTGCAGGGCAGCCAGAAGAACAGCAGCGGAAGCCAGACGAAAAATATGATTGCGCTGCATCATGACCGCCCCCGTCCTTCAACCGCCATCGGACGCTTGCGCGTGCCCAGCAGCTTTTCCATCTGGCTGACGCCGAGGGCCAGCAAAGCGACAATCACACCGGCGATCAGGAAAAAGCCCGATGTGCCCAGCAAAGAATCAATCGTTGTAAAGGACAGATAGAGGATCTCGCCTGCGAAAATCAGATAGGCCAGCGCCCGCACCACGCCATCGTGACGCCCGCGAAGCACAAGGGCAACAATGGAGATACCAACCGCCGTGACGGCCACCAAAGCCAGCGACAAACCGTGATCATAATCTATATTGAGGATGAAAAGGCCCATTGCGGCCAACAGCAAGCCATGAAAACCGGCAATCTGCACGGACATATATCTAGCAAGCAGCGGCAGGGCCGACGCCGCGAATGCGGTAACACCTAGAGCGACATAGACCATTGCAAGGCCCGACTGCATGACCTCGGCATAGATCCATCCCAGCCAACCAAGAATCAGCAAACCGGATATATGCTGAACCCGGATGTTGCCGGTGAAAAGCGCCAGGCAGGTAACGAGCGCAGCCAGCAGGGGCGGCGTCCACACCGTCTCCGGCGTCCAGGAAAAGTCGAACTGGTCAAGGGTTGCTGCCGCCAAGCCCAGCGCCAGAACACCAACGAAAGCCGCCATCGCGCCGGAGCGAAACAGCACGCAGGACAGGCTCGCCATGCCAATCCAAAGATAAACCAGATCGAGAAGGTCGCCCGACAGGTGATACAGCTGGCCAACCAGCGACAGTGCTGCGCCGAAACTGGCCGCTCCCAGCACCAGAAGGGCATGGCCCGACGCCTGCCGCCCTTGAGCGAGGCAGAAGGCCGCACCGCCATGAAAGCCCCAGATCAGCAGAATCAGACAAGAAACCTTCACCAGGCGCGGAATGGCCTGCCAGTTGGCGGCCACAAGCAGCAGAATGGCAGCAGAGACCAGCACCGCCGACAACATGAGCAACACGCCGCCGATATTGAAATTGCCCGCCCGGCCGTCGTGATCCTCGATCATCGCCTCGGCGGCCTGTTTGCTGATCAGGCCCATATCGGTCCAGCGATCAAGATCTCTCTTCAGTTTCGCTCGATACATCATAACTCCGTCCGTAGCGGCAGCTCTTTATATAGGCGCATTTTCACCGATGTCGAAAACCCGTTTTGAGCTTCGCAGTCGCGAGAATGAACAGGTCGGCATGGGTGTTAGACGAGCGATCGTTAGTTCATGCATCAAACGCATAGCTCACATGACAATATCGCACTGCACAAAACCCATAAAAACGATTAGATAATTGCCAACAGCAGACGAGAACATCAGTGTTTACGGATGCAGGCAGCGCAAGCTGCAATTCAGTTTCGGTGCAGCATACTCCTCCTCCCAATGCGCGCCGAACGGGCTGACAACCCTCCTCCTCCCAGTTGTCGCCCATTTCAAATGACGCCCGCCGGATCTCCTCCCCCGGTGGGCGTTATTGTTTTCAGCCTCTTTTTCCCCACCATCCATGAACGATTGAAAGCGCTCAAACGCAGATTTTCAGCCGCCGGACCGGTTTGAGCCGAATTTGCTCGCAAAATAGACATTCCTTAATAAATCATTGAGGCGCCATGCATCCACGGCATAGGTGCTCCGCTGGAATGGCACTTCATAACTTATGCCGCAGCGCATATATTCTCTTCAACACATGAAGGGCTGGCCGATTTGCCAGCAAACGCTGAAAAGAGGCAAGACCATGAACATCACTCGCTCGCTGAACAACTGGCGCAAATATCGTCAGACCATTACTGAACTGGGCCGCATGTCGGACCGCGAATTGCACGACCTCGGCATTGGCCGCGACGACATCCGTCGCGTTGCCCGCCACGCCGTCAAGGCTGGCTGATCGACCGGTCAAGTGATCGTTTGAATTTACAATAAAGCGTCGAACATTCCCTTCAGGGTGTTCGGCGCTTTATTGTTTTATTCGGTAAAGATACGGGCTACGGCGCTGAAAAGCGGTTGCTCTTCCCATAAAACCTCGCAACGCGGGTTGGCGGAGAGTTTAGACTGGCTGCAAAGGCCGATGCGGAGAGCCGGGTCGCTCGACACTGATCCGATCACCCGGATGAACCACGCCCCCCTCGATGACCACAGCCATCACACCTGCCTTGCGGATCAGGCCACCGTCCGGGTCGCGGTCAAGCACCGCCTGCATCAGGCCCGGCTGAAAATCATTGATCTGTTTGCAGGGATTGCGAAGGCCGGTCACTTCGACCACGGCACCTGAGCCAAACTGCGGGCGGCTTCCTTGCGGCAGCGCCAGAAGATCAACTCCACGGGTGGTAATATTCTCGCCGAAATCGCCCGGCGTCACGCTAAACCCCTTATCCCCCAGCTCATCGAACAGCTCCGCGTGAATAAGATGAACCTGACGCAGATTCGGCTGGGTCGGATCCGCGGCAACCCGGGAGCGGTGCTGGACCGTGACGCCGAGATGAGCATCGCCTTCCACACCCAATCCTGCCAGAAGTACGATCTCGTCTCGCCCCTGCTTGCTGAACAGGTGAGCTTTCGAAAGGCTGCGCCTCAACCTTCATCATGTCAATTGCGCTCCCGCCTTAACTTTGCCCACCAGTCCAGCCGCTTGCGGATATCCCGCTCGAAACCACGTTCCGGCGGATCGTAAAAGGTCTGGCGGCCCATTTTCTCTGGAAAATAGTCTTGCCCGGAAAACGCATCGGGCTCGTCATGGTCATAGCGATAGCCGTCGCCATAGCCCTCGCCCTTCATCAGCTTGGTGGGGGCGTTGAGAATATGCTTGGGCGGCAGCAGCGAGCCATTTTCCTTGGCGGCGCGCATAGCGGATTTATAGGCGGTATAAACGGCGTTGGATTTCGGTGCGGTGGCGAGATAGACGCAGGCCTGCGCCAGCGCCAACTCCCCCTCCGGTGAGCCAAGATAATCATAGGCATCCTTGGCGGCATTGCAGACCACCAGCGCCTGCGGATCGGCGAGACCGATATCCTCCACGGCCATGCGGACAAGCCTGCGACCGAGATAAAGAGGGTCTTCCCCGGCATCGAACATCCGGCAGAGATAATAGAGTGCTGCATCCGGGTCCGAGCCGCGCACGGATTTATGCAGCGCCGAGATCAGATTGTAATGGCCGTCCTGTCCTTTGTCATAGACCGGCGCACGCCGCTGCACGATTCGTGTCAGCCCCTCGGTATCGAAGACCTCTCCCTCCCGCGCCGCCCGCCAGACTTCTTCGGCCAGCGTCAGCGCCGCTCGGCCATCGCCATCGGCCATACGAATCAGACTGGTACGGGCGGCCTCATCCAGCGGCAGGGGCTTTTCCTCAGTGGCTTCGGCCCGTTTTAGCAGCGTCTCAATACTGTCTTCGTCATGCGGCTTGAAGGTCAGCACGCGGGCGCGAGACAAAAGCGCGGCATTCAGTTCGAAAGACGGATTCTCGGTGGTGGCGCCCACCAGAATGACCGTGCCATCCTCCATGACCGGCAGGAAGCTATCCTGCTGCGCGCGGTTAAAGCGATGGATCTCATCGACAAACAGCAATGTCTGGCGACCGGACATGCGCCGGGCGCGGGCGCCCTCAAACACCCTTTTCAGATCCGCCACGCCGGAAAAAATCGCCGAAATCTGCTCGAAGGCTAGATCCGCCTCCCCCGACAGCAGCCGGGCAACGGTGGTCTTGCCAGTGCCGGGCGGCCCCCAAAAGATCATCGACCCCAGAGAGCCTGACGCAATCATCCGGGCCAGAACACCGTCCGGCCCGGTCAGATGATCTTGCCCCGTCACATCGGAGAGCGTTTTCGGCCTCAGCCGATCCGCCAGCGGCCGGCGGGCCGCCATGTCCTCATCCAGTTTTGGGGCAAACAGATCGCTCATCGAAACATCTGCCGAATCCGCTGGCCATTGCGATCGATCTCAATCCGCCAATAGGCAGGCGAGCTTTTGGCAATCTGCACCATGTCCCGCGACGAGGTAACCTCGGTACCGTTGATGGAGACGATGATATCGCCAAGCTGGAAGCCAAGCCGCTGCGCCACCGAGCCATCAGCAAGAGCCGTAATGGCGACGCCAGTCGTCTGGGTATTCAGTTTCAGCTCAAAGGCAAGGCGCGGCGACAGATTGCCGACCGTTGCTCCTTCAAACGGGCTATTGTTCTTGATCACCTGCTCGTCGCGCGGACGGGTTTCAGGTGCGCCAGCCAGCGTCAGGGTAATGTCCTTTGGCTTGCCGTTATCGATCACGTTCAAGGTGACCGACTTGCCAAGCCCAATGGTCGTCAGGCGATAGTTTAGGGCATCGGGATGCTCGACAATGACCCCATCAACCGCTGTAATGACCTGCCCGGCCTTGATGCCGGCCTTGTCCGCCGGACCGCCTTCCACCGTCTTGGTCACCAGCGCACCCAAAACCTGCTTCAGGCCCAATGCATCGGCGACATCTGATGTGACCGGCTCGAATGTGGCGCCAACGTAAGGCCGCTCGAACGAGGAGGCGCCCTTGTCTGCCGCCTCCAGGAACACCTTGACCAGATTGGCTGGAATGGCAAATCCAACACCGTTAGACCCACCGCCCTTGGAAAAGATCGCGGTATTCAGGCCGATCAGCTCGCCATTCATATTCATCAGCGCGCCGCCGGAATTGCCGGGATTGATCGATGCATCGGTCTGGATAAAGAAGCCGAAATCGCCTTCCGAGACCTGATTGCGTGCCAGACCGGAGACAATGCCGCTGGTCACTGTCTGACCAACACCGAAGGGATTACCGATTGCCAGCACCAGATCACCGACCTCGATCTTGTCCGAATCGGCGATTTTCAGCGTCGGCAGGCTTTCCTTGGCGTCGATTTTCAGGACGGCCAGATCCAGCCGCTCATCTTTCAAGACCACTTTCACCGGATATTCCCGGCCATCGGACAGCGCCACCTTGATATCGTCTGCCCCTGCGATGACGTGATTATTGGTCATCACCGTGCCATTCGCCTCAACGATCACCCCCGAGCCCAGCGAAGTCTGGCGTTCCGTGCGGTTGGGAAAACGCTGGCCGAAAAACTGCTGAAAAAACGGATCGCCGGCGAAAGGATTGACGCGGCTCTGGACGATCCGCTCAGCATAAACATTAACGACGGCCCCATGGGTCTGCTTGACCAGTGGGGCAAAGGACATTTGCATATCCGCGCGGCTTTGGGGCAGGCTTTTCGCGTCCTGCGCCAGCCCCGGTGAACCGGCCAGACATGCAAGGACCATCACGGCGGGAGACATCGATTTCAGGCCACGCATACGGGTTTCCTCTTCATTCTCCCAAAACTTGACGGTCAAGTCTTATGGGAGGTCTTGGCAAAGCAAAATAGGCTCTTGGGTGAAAATTGTGGCAAAGCATCGTCATTTCAAGCAGCGACGGTTCAGCGCAACGACAATAATGAAAACCGAGATGATCCAACCCACCAAAGCGGGGAACATTTCCTGGTGAAGCGCATTCTTGATAGCCTTGACGGCTGAAAGCCTGCCGCGTCGAATGACGGGAAAGCAATGATCATGAAAACCGCATCTGCCACCGCCTCGATTTTGTTTCTCAGCACTCTGGTGATTGCAGGCATGATGCCCCGCCACAGCACTGCCGCGAGCTTCGATTGCACCAAAACCGATCTGAAGGCCGATGAAAAAGCGATTTGCGACAATCGTGCCCTCAACGATCTCGACGTAAAGATGGTCACCACTTTCGAGCTGATATCCGGCCTGCTGCCAATGGGCAATCGCGGCGAATTGCAGGACCAGCAAACGGCCTGGCTGAAAACCCGCCAGTCCTGCAATGCAGATAATGACTGCATTGCCAAGGCCTATGATGCTCGGTTGAAGGCATTGAAGAGCGTTTACGACAAGATTGAACGACCGATTTAAGTTTATTTACGGGCAAGTTTCTTTGCGCGTTGGCAAGAACCGGGTGGTTTCAGTCCACCGTCCAGGCAAGTGTTTGGCGCATTCACGTCAAACAGGAGCTAGACAATGCAAACCATCCGCTTTGCCCCCATGCCATCCACCCTTGCCGAAGCCTACCGCGGAGGTGCGCCGGATGCCTATGGCTGCGTGCCGGAGCGCCGCATCTCGCCCGGTGGCAGTTATCAATGCCGCCATTGCCTGGCGTCAATTGCCGAAGGTGAGCCTTATCTGACCCTGGCCTATCGGCCTTTCCCGCATCTACAGCCCTATGCCGAAACAGGACCGATCTTTCTTCACGCCGAGGAATGCGCGGCTTACGATGATGGCGATACCTTGCCGCCCATCTTCGAAAGCCCTGATTATATTGTGCGTGGTTATGGCCATGATGACAGGATCGTCTATGGCACCGGGGCCGTTACCGAGACATCCCGAATTGCGGCGCGCGCGCAAGAGCTTCTCCAGGACGAAAAAATCGCCTATGTGCATGTCCGGTCGGCTCGCAACAACTGCTTTCAATGCAGGATCGAGCGGACCCCGGTGGGCGAAGACCTGTCGGAGGGATTGGAAACCGTCTAGGCACTGCAAGGAGACATGTCTTGAAAATTGGCGTCATCAATACCGGCGGCACGATCAGCTGCGTCGGAAATCCGCTGGCTCCGATGACCAGCACGCAATTCAAGGCAGCCTGCCAGTCCCATCTCGACCCGATCCTTAAGCAGAAGTTTACCGATCTGGTGCTGGACTATGTGACCGACCTCGCCTTTCCCGAGAGCGACAGCGGCATGTTGGACAGCACCAATCTGCAACCCTCCGACTGGTGCCTGATTGCCCGCCATATCCTGGAGCGCTACGACACGGTGGACGGCTGGATCGTGCTGCATGGCACCGACACGATGGATTACAGCGGCACGGCACTGGCCATGTTGCTGGCGCGTTTCAGTGCCGATGGCACCGTGCTGGCGCAACTCAACAAGCCGGTTATCCTCACCGGCTCGCAGGTGCCGCTGTTTCACTCCCCGACGCCGGGGGTGATTTCCGGCATGACGTTCAATAGTGACGCCTTTCAGAATGTCTGTGGTGCGGTCGCGGCTGCCCAGACGGGTCTTGCCGGTGTCAGTGTGTTTTTCGATAGCCAGTTGATGCGCGGCTCACGCGTAGTGAAAGCCGATGCCAGCCAGTTCCGTGGCTTTTCCAGCCCGAATTTCCCGGTTATCGGCCAGTATGGCATCACCCTCGGCCTCAATGCCGACCTTGCCCCACTGCCACCCGTATCCTCCGCTGTCAGCCTGGATGATGAAGCCGCAAGGGCAGAAACCCTGGCCCAATTGCAGGCCATCACCTCCAGCATAAACAAGGCCCCGGTCATCACTCTCGGGGCCTTTCCTGCCTGGTACGATGCCGCCCAAGGTAAGGCGCTGCTGGCCGATATGATCCGCGCCTGCGTGGCCCAGGGCATTGGCGGACTGGTGCTGCAAGCCTATGGCGCGGGCAATTTTCCAAGCGGCAATGCCCGGCAGCCGGACCAGGGCGCCATCTACAAGGCATTGGATGAGGCCAATCGGGCGGGCGTGGTTGTCGTCGATAACACCCAGGTTCTGCAGGGTGCTGTGGATTATAATACCTATGCCGCAGGGGCCTGGTTGCCCGCCATCGGCGCGTTGAACCCGGTGGATATGACCGTCATGGCCTCCCTCGCCAAGCTGACCGTGCTTCTGGCTGCCCGCGGCGCAAATGGTTGGTCACTGGACGATGTCAAATATCTGATGCAGATCCCGCTGGTTGGCGAGATGGCCGATATTTCCCGGCTGGACAGCCGCAGCAACGCTGTTCTGCTTCCCGGCCAATTGCTGTCCACGCTCAATGGCAGCGCCAGCCTGGTGAACGACCCGGTACACGGCCCGCAACTGCGCGATAGTTCAGGCAAGACGCTTTGGTCGATGCTGGGGTCAATGCTGAACGAAAATGAAAAAACCGCCCTGCCCGGCCGATTACAGATGCGCGACGATGGAAATCTGGTTTTCTATAACCGCAACAATCAGCCGCTGTGGCAGAGCAAGACCGGTGGCGAGCAAGGTGCCTCGTCGCAATTGCGACTTTCGCAGCCAGACGAAAACACGGTGTGTTTGAGCGTATATGATTACCACCGCCGCCAACCGCTCTGGAGCGAGAATTTTTTGCTCACGTCCGACCAGTAGGAAGGTCCGAAGATGTGAACCACATCCTCGCCAGAAAATTGGAATGCGAGCTGCAATTTTCACTAGCCGTTCGTATGACGTGGAGGGCGGCCTCGGTCGGCTCGGGGTAAGCTGAAATTTTAACGAGATCTTTTACCGTATTTACAACGGTCGCCTCTAAAATCGGAAATCAACCGAGAAAAAAGACTTTCACAATGCAAAACAACCTGAAAATGGATATTCGCACTGCACCCCGAAGCCGCTGCCGTATGGACAGTGCCGTGCGCTATATGCGCCAGGTTGCCGATTGCCGGATCATCGATATTTCCCGCTCAGGCTTGGCACTTGAACTCTATACAGCCTTCCACGCAGCGGCAGGCAGCACTGTGATGATCGAAAATGAAGAAATCGGTCTGCTGGAGGGCATGGTCCGCTGGAATCGCGGCGGGCGGCTGGGCATTCAGTTTCGCCAGAACAGCAATTCCATTGCCAAGGTCGCCGCTTACTTTCGCAACTTCCATCAGGACGTGCGCCCTGTCCTGAAGCGGTAGACTAAACCGCCCCCCCTTCCCGATGGATCGAATCAGAAAATGTCATCCGTCAATTTCTGGCGCGCTTGGTATTTCAGTTTAGCATCATCAACCTGTCATGATATGAAGGCAACTGGTTTGCGATGCTTACGCATCGACGATGACATTTGCCAGGAGCCTTCCCATGTCGCCACTCGCTCACTTGCGCCCCACCGACCTGCACCCTATTACGCGCCGCTCGCTGCTGGGTGGTTTCGCCGCCGCCGGTGCCTTGGTCGTGCTGCATCCATTCGCTGCCAATGCGGCTGCAAACCAGGCGCATCTGCGGCTGATGGAAACCACCGATATCCATGTCAACCTGATGCCCTACGACTATTATGCCGACAAGCCCAATGACACGATGGGCCTGACGCGCACGGCAAGCTTGATTGACGCCATCCGCGCCGAAGCCGGAAACTCCATGCTGATCGACAATGGCGACCTGCTGCAAGGCAGCCCAATGGGCGACTACATGGCCTACAAAAAGGGCATCAAGGCTGGCGACCAGCATCCGGTGATGAAGGCGATGAACACGCTGGGTTATGATTGCGGCACGCTTGGCAATCATGAATTCAATTACGGTCTCGACTTCATGTTCAACACGCTGGCGGCAGCGAAATATCCCATCGTCTGCGCCAACCTGACCAAGGGTCAGCTGGCCGCCGATCCGAAAAACGACGCGCTGTTCTTCAAGCCCTTCACCATCATCGAAAAGACCATTAAGGATGGCGCTGGCGCAGAAAGCGTCATCAAGGTCGGCTTTATCGGCTTCGTGCCGCCGCAGATCATGCTGTGGGATGCCAAGAACCTGGAAGGCAAGGCCCAGACCCGCGACATCGTCGAGGCCGCCCGCGCCTGGGTACCTGTGATGAAGGAGCAAGGCGCAGACATTATCATCGCGCTCTCCCATTCCGGCATCGATGGCAGCGGCCAGACTGACAAAATGGAAAATGCCTCACTCTATCTGGCAGGCGTTGAAGGCATTGATGCGATCTTCACCGGCCATCAACATCTGGTCTTCCCCGGGCCGAAAACCTGGGACGGCATCAAGGGCGCTGACCCCGTCAAGGGGACATTGATGGGCAAGCCCGCAGTGATGGCCGGTTTCTGGGGCTCGCACATGGGTCTGATCGACCTTCTCTTGGAAAAGGACGGCAAGAGCTGGAAAATCGTTGATTTTACCGCCGAAGCCCGGCCAATCTACCACCGCGACGATGCCAAGAAGATTATCGCCGATGTCAAGGACAAGCCGGAAGTGGCCGCCGCCATCAAGTCGGAGCATGAGGCGACGCTCGCTTACGTGCGCACCCCTGTTGGCAAGACCTCCGCACCGCTTTACTCCTATTTTGCCCTAGTGGCCGACGACCCCTCGGTGCAGATCGTGTCCAATGCCCAGACCTGGTATATCAAGGACATGCTGAAGGAGACGAAGTACAAGGATTATCCGGTACTGTCAGCCGCAGCGCCGTTCAAAGCTGGGGGCCGCGGTGGCGCCGATTACTATACCGATGTTCCCGCAGGCGATATCGCCATCAAGAATGTCTCGGATCTCTACCTCTATCCGAATACCGTGCAGGCGGTGCTGATAACAGGCGCGCAAGTCAAGAACTGGCTGGAAATGTCGGCTGGCATGTTCAACCAGATCAAGCCCGGCTCAAAAGACGCAGCACTGCTCAATCTCGACTTCCCATCCTACAATTACGATGTGATTGACGGCGTCACCTATGAGATCGACCTGTCGCAACCAGCGAAATATGACAAGGATGGCAAGCCGGTCAATCCGGAGGCAAACCGGATCAAGAACCTGAGCTTTAACGGCAAGCCGATCGATCCCGCCCAGCAATTTGTGGTCGTCACCAACAATTACCGCGCCGGTGGCGGCGGAAAATTCCCTGATATCGCCTCCGACAAGGTGATTTTCGTCGGCCCGGATACCAATCGCGATGTCATCGTCCGCTATATCGTCGCGCAAGGCACCATCAACCCATCCGCCGATGGCAATTGGCGTTTTGCCGCAATCCCCGACACAACGGCGAGCTTCCAGACAGGCCCGAAGGGCCGGGCGTTTGCAGCCGAGGTCAAGGGCGCGAAAATCGAGGATGCCGGTGACGGCGCGGACGGTTTTACCAATTACCGGCTGATTCTGTAAAGCCACAATCCAGCTGAAACGCAAAACGCCCGGATCAAATCCGGGCGTTTTTTATGAATGATCTATCGGTGACTCGATACATATCAGGCGCTGCGATCCTTGGCGCCATCGGCAAACAGCGAAGGTCCGTTCTGGTCGATAATCTGGCGGGCCTTGCGGAAGGTGCAATCCAGCGCGTCTTCCTTGGATGTAAACATGTCGGCGCGAATGAAGCTGCGGGTCAGCGTTTGGCCATTGACGTCCTTTTCGATCCGCCCGGCCAAACGCAACTGGCTGCCTTCCTTGATCGGCTCGGCATAGATCCGGCAATCGCCATGCAATTGCGGCTCGGCTGAAACGGATTGCTTCGTTTCATCTGATGATGACGAACCAGAAAACGCCGAAAAAATCTTCGAAAGAAAGGATGCCATTGCAACTGCCCTCTGCCTGCCAACACATATCATGGCGCAGGGACGCTCCCGCGTCCTGACCAAGACCAATGTCGTTTGTCGGCAAGCATGATCATAAAATCAAGCGATTTTGCTCAGAACCGGCGATAAAACGCTGATATCAGGCGACAGCATCCTCAGCAGGCATGGATTTCACTGCGGTTTCATTGGTCATCACACGACGGTTGCGCAGGAAAAACTGGAAACTGGTTGGCGCCCGCATCAGATAACCGGGATAGGCAGCAACCAGCCGCATCAGAACCTTGAAATCCGGCAGGTAGCCTTTGGCCAGGCCACGCAACAAGGCATAGGTATAGGCACCTTCATAGAGTTTTTGGCGGAACAGAACAGTCTCCGGATCGGCAAGCAAGATAACCGGCGTATCCTTGAGGTAATTATATTGAAGCGCCAGACAACCCTGAATCGCCACGGATTTCGGGCTATCCCAGGACACGTTGGACCAGTAGAGATTAACGCCTTCCAGGCAGCTGACATTGATCTTCGGATCGATCACCGTGTCGTTGAACAGGCAAAGCTCGATCCAGAAAACATGATCCTCACCGGCACTGCGCAATGCGCCATTGAAACGCAAACCGGCATTTTTCTTGAAGCGGTAAACGACGGTCGATGTCTGCGGGGGGCACTCGCGGATCATCACTTCCGCAAGCCGACCCTTGCGGAAGGCATGGTAATTATCGCCGCAGATCAGGTCTTCATCGGAAGCAAGCGCACGGCGCGTGCCGGGAAGACTAATGAAATAGTCGGCATAATACTTGCCCCGAACATGGTTGCAGAAAAAGAAATCGCCAAAGACAAGCCCGTCGAGGGCGCGCTGAATGTGGTTGTCGTGCCAGACATCGTCGGAATCGAGAAAGGCCACATAGTTGACGGGATCGGCTTCAAGATAATCCAACGCCATATTGCGGGCTTCGCCTGGACCGCCATTGTCTTTTTCAAGCAGAACGATGCGCAGATTAGGACCGGCCTCAAAATCGACAAGTTCTTCTTTCGCGGAAATTGGTGAGCTATCGTCAACGATAACAACGCTCAACTCAACGTCACTGTCTAATTTCTGCGATTTAATCGATTCCAGAGCCCGGGATAAAATCCCCTTCTCTTTCTGGAAAAAGGGAATCACGACAGCAACTGATACACTCATCATACACCTCACGTTGCTTCAACGACACCCTTTGCCACGCGCGGATTTCAAGCCATGCGCAGCCAAGATCTGTTCAGACACCATCACTGATGCCGCAGCGTTCACGGAAAAAGCATTAATACAAAATTAAGCCTACACAACATTAGCCGAGCCAGCAACATCTAGAAACGTCATTTATTGGGTCTATTTTTTTAAGAATCGCGGGAACGAAATCAGCATTACCATTATGCTACACATGTATTTTTACCAATTTCCCAAATTGGGACAGCACTGTTTAAGCAGCAAAATTAAGAAAAACTATTCGAAATCAACATTTTGAGAGATTAATGTGTATCTACCCCCTTATAGCTGGGGATATTTTACAAACCATAAGTGGATTTATTCTAGGCAATGCAACCATTTATGATTGCATGCTTGAATGCAAAAAACGGAACTTATGGTAAATTTCCTGATAGCATCAGCTAATGATCCATATCGAGACATGGATTGGGCCGTAGGCAGTGGTGTTTCGAACCCTGCCCTTCCTGCTTTCGCTCACGTAGAGCGCGTCAGCAACGTCGTTCGCCTATACCCTATCGAGGTAAAACCGTATTTTTCACTATCTGCTGGAGGATTGCTTAAAGCAGTTCCAACTTCGGGATCGATGGGTTAGCAGATAGAACTGATATTGCCGATGCTGGAAACCAGACCATGACAAAAACTGCCGTCCAAGATGCCGTTCAGGCGCTTCGCGACCTTTTCCCCGCGACACCGCTGCAATTGAGCGAGCACTTGAGCACGTTATTCAATGCCAATATTTATCTGAAGCGCGAAGACCTGACACCGGTGCGCTCCTATAAGGTGCGCGGCGCCTATAACTTCTTCCGCAAGGTTGTCGCCCAGGGACAGGTCGACAAGATCTTCGTCTGCGCCTCAGCCGGTAATCATGCACAAGGTTTCGCCTTTGCCTGCCGTCACTTCGGCGTGCATGGCGTGGTGTTCATGCCGGTGACCACGCCGCAGCAGAAGATCGACAAGACCCGCAAGTTCGGTGCCGAGTACATTACTATAAGGCTGGTCGGCGATATCTTCGACCAATGCTACAAGGCAGCCCGCGACTATGTGGAGGAAGCCGACGGCCTGATGGTGCCGCCTTTCGACCATGCCGACATCATCGAAGGCCAGGCAACCGTTGCTGCCGAAATTCTGGAGCAACTGCCGGAAGAGGTCACACCCGATCTGGTGATCATGCCCGTCGGCGGCGGTGGTTTGAGTGCGGGCATGACGGGCTATCTCGCTGACACGCTGCCGCCATCTGCCTTTCTGTTTGCCGAGCCGGTCGGCGCGCCCAGCCTCAAACGCTCGTTGGAAGCGGGTGAAGTCATCACCCTCCCCAAAGTCGATAATTTTGTCGATGGTGCCGCCGTGGCGCGGATCGGCGATGCCAATTTTGCCGCTCTGAAACAGTTTCCGCCCGCTCAGGTCATGCTGGTGCCGGAAAACGCGATCTGCGGGACAATCATCGACATGCTGAATGTCGAGGGCGTGGTGCTGGAACCGGCGGGTGCCTTGGCGATTGCCGCACTCGGCCTGCTGGAGCGTCCATCCATTGAGGGCAAGACCGTGGTTCTCGTCGTCTCCGGTGGCAATTTCGATTTCGAGCGCCTGCCCGACGTGAAAGAGCGCGCCATGCGCTATGCTGGCTTGAAGAAATATTTCATCCTGCGCTTACCGCAGCGGCCCGGCGCGTTGCGCGATTTTCTCAACCTGCTCGGCCCGGAAGACGATATCGCCCGCTTCGAATATCTGAAGAAATCCGCCCGCAATTTTGGCTCGATCCTGATCGGGATTGAAACGACGGATGCCTCGAATTTTTCCGGCCTGTTTCAACGCTTCGATGAAAATGGTCTCGGCTTCGAGGACATCACCGAAAACGACATCCTGGCCAATCTGATCATCTGACGATGTTTAAAATTGCACCGCTGTCTGCTTAAAATTTGACGTTCTGCCGCATTTGCCGGACGACAATAGCTCACGACAGAACAGTAAATTTTGAAAAACCGCCAAAAAACAAAGGATAAACAGACAAAACTCCAAATAGCACTCGGCAATTGCCAAGCTGGCACAAGAGTTGCTAGTATACAGTCAGAGTTGGCAGCTAGGGTTCCGGCGCAATAAGCGTGACTGGTCCGAGAGCAGCCACCGGCGGGGGAGACATCCCTGTCGGGTGCACGGCGGGATAAAAGCCCGGGAGACCTCGTTAGCCAAGGGATTGGCGGCGTTGGTCTATGCCGATCCCTTTTGAAAAAAGCAAAAGGGGAAATTCATGCGCCTGTTCTCAAAACTTCTCTCTGTTTCCGTACTGTCCGCAGCGATGTCGCTAGGCGGACTTGTCCCAGCCGATGCCGCCACCAAGAAGGAATTCAAGGTTGCCTGGTCGATCTATGTCGGCTGGATGCCGTGGGGCTATGCCAGCGACCATGGCATCGTCAAGAAATGGGCCGATAAATACGGCATCAAGATCGATGTCACACAGTTCAACGATTACGTGGAATCGATGAACCAATACACCGCCGGTGCCTTCGATGCGGTCACGCTGACCAATATGGACGGTCTTTCCATTCCCGCCGCTGGCGGCGTCGATACCACGGCGGTGATCGTCGGCGACTTTTCCAATGGCAATGACGCGGTCATCCTGAAGGGTAAGGACAAGCTTGCCGATATAAAAGGCCAGAACGTCAATCTGGTCGAATTTTCCGTCTCGCATTACCTGCTGGTACGGGCGCTGGAAAGCCTTAAACTAACGGAAAAAGACGTGAAGGTGGTCAACACCTCAGATGCCGATATGGTCGCGGCCTATAAGACCGACGATGTGACCTCGGTTGTCACCTGGAACCCGCTGGTTTCCACCATTCTCGAAGAGCCGACCGCCAAAAAAGTGTTCGACAGCTCGCAGATCCCCGGCGAAATCATGGACCTGATGGTCGCCAACACCGAAGTCCTCAAGGACAATCCGGATTTCGGCAAGGCGCTGGCGGGAATCTGGTACGACACGGTCAAGCTGATGATGGCCGACACCGCAGAGGGCAAGGCTGCCCGCGAGGACATGGGCAAGGCTTCTGGCACTGACCTCAAGGGCTTCGACAGCCAGTTGGCCGCCACCAAACTGTTCGACAAGCCAGCGGATGCGAGCGCCTTCACCACCTCGCCCGGCCTGCCGAAAACCATGGATCTGGTGCGCAATTTCCTGTTTGAAAAAGGCCTGCTGGGCAATGGCGCACCCTCTGCCGACGTGATCGGTATCGAAATGCCTGATGGTAAGGTGCTGGGCGACAAGGCCAATGTGAAGTTCCGCTTCACCACCACCTATATGGATGCCGCCGCCAAAGGCGCACTCTAACGTCTATCCGGGGGCGGGTGATCGCCCGCCCTATTCTCCCTAAGAATTCGGAGCGACAGGATGCGCTGGATCAATCAAAAACCGAGCAATGGTGCGAAACTTGGCCTCGCTGCCCTGCCCTTTGCACTGGTGCTTCTCGCCTATGGCGCAGGTTCGGCGGCACGGCTGGCGGAAAATGCCAATGACAAGCTGCTGCCGGGCTTTGCCGCCTTTGCCGATGCCATCAACCGTGTGGCCTTTAACGCCGATGCCCGCACCGGCGACTATATTCTCTGGACCGATACGCTTGCCAGCCTGACGCGGCTTTCTTCCGGGCTTGGTATTTCACTGCTGATCGCGCTGACGATCGGCATGGCCATCGGCATGCTGCCCTATCTGCGTGCATTGCTGTCACCCTTCGTCGCCGCCATTTCCATGGTGCCACCGCTGGCGCTGCTGCCCATACTGTTTATCGCCATGGGCCTGGGCGAAGTGTCTAAAATCACCCTGATCGTTATCGGCGTTGCACCGATCATGATCCGCGGTCTGGCCCTCACCGCCCTTGCCCTGCCGCGCGAACAGATCATCAAGGCGGAGACATTGGGCGGCTCATCCTGGCAGGTCGCCATCAGGGTGGTCCTGCCCCAAATCCTGCCGCGCCTGATCACCTGTCTCAGATTGCAGCTTGGTCCGGCTTTCCTGTTTCTGATCGCGGCGGAAGCGATTTCCTCCGATAGCGGCCTCGGCTACCGGATCTTCCTGGTGCGCCGTTACCTCTCCATGGACGTGATCTTTCCTTACGTGTTGTGGATCACGCTGATTGCCGTCGTGGCCGATGTCCTGCTCGACCGATTGCGCATTGCCCTGTTTCCCTGGTCCAACCTGGAGACGGGCCAATGAGCGGGCTGAAGATCGACAATATCTGGAAGGAATATGGCGACCAGATCGTCCTGGAAAGCGTCTCCCTGACGGTTGAGTCCCGCGCATTCGTGGCGCTGGTCGGCCCATCCGGCTGCGGCAAGAGCACGTTTCTGCGCATGCTGCTGGGGCAGGAACAGCCGACGCGCGGCACCATCCTGCTGGATGGCGAACCGCTGCCGAAGGAGCCGGGACCGGACCGCGGCGTCGTCTTCCAGCGCTACTCGGTATTTCCGCATCTGACGGTGCTTGGAAATGTGCTGTTGGGTAAGGAATTGCCCGCCTCGCCATTGGCTGGCCGCCTGTTCGGCTCTGCCCGGCGCAATGCCGTGGATGAGGCCCGCGCGATGATTGCCGCCGTTGGCCTTGCCGGATCAGAGGCGAAGTATCCGGCCCAGCTTTCCGGTGGCATGCAGCAACGGCTGGCCTTAGCGCAAGCGCTGATCATGAAGCCGAAAGTTCTGCTGCTGGACGAGCCGTTCGGAGCGCTCGATCCCGGCATTCGCGCCGAAATCCACATGCTGATGAAAAAGCTCTGGCACGAAAACCCGATGACCGTCGTCATGGTCACGCATGACATGCGCGAGGCCTTTACGCTGGCCAGCCGCGTTGTGGCTTTCGAGCGTCCCCGTGACCGGCCAGAGGAAAAACAGCGCTACGGCGCCACCATCACCAAGGACATTTCCATCTGGCCACCCCGCCAGGCGGGTACCCCTTCCATCTTTCGCCCTGACCGGGACGGCCCGGTCGCATCCATCGGGCTTCACCGGGACGACCCGGCACATCGTCGATAGGAGACCCATCATGCATATCCGACGCTCTGCCGAAGAGATTGCCGCCAACCGGGCGCGCTATGAGGAACACCAGAAAAGCGGCCTGGACTTTTCCCCGAAGGCCCTGCCGGGCAAAAGCCCGCTGCCCGCACCGGACATCGAGGTGGCGAACCTTATCCATAGCGAAACCATTCCCGGCGGCTGGTACTGGTCCACGCCGGTAAAAACCCATGAGACGCTGCGCATCGCCCTGCCCCACGGATTTTCAACCGTCACCCTGGTCGCCTGGAACGCTGCTGAGCCCTCCGAACGGCTGAACCTGCCCGATACCGTCAAAATGCAATGGACCACCGGGCTTGGCAAAGGCCGGGTGATGTTTTCCGACATGGGCAAGGTGATGTTTTCGATCACCGAAGACACCAGCGGCGCGCATGATTGCCTGATGGGCGGCTCCACAGCCGCGTCCAACGCCCGCAAATATGCCAGTGCCAACAGCCAGGGCCTGCGCAATACCCGCGACAATCTTCTGATCATGGTAAGCAAGCTCGGCCTCGACAAGCGCGATATCCCAGCAGCCCTTGCTTTGTTTGCCCCTGTGCGGGTCGATGCGGACGGACGCTTCCACTGGAGGCCGGACCTGCTCAATGGCGGAGATTACATCGAGCTTCGCGCCGAGATGGAGATGATTGTCGGCTTTTCCAATTGCCCGCATCCGCTCGATCCCAATCCACTCTACCAGCCCAATCCCGTTGTCATTAGCCGGATAAAGGCCAAGCCACTGCAAGCGGACGATCTTTGCCGCACAGCGACAGCCGAAGCGGTACGTGGCTTTGAAAATAATGCGTTTGCAGCGCTGTGAGGGAGGAAACCATGTCTGAATTCAACGCCACGTCTCCCCTTCGCACGCCTGATACCGCTGTGCAGGATCACGTCATTGCGGCGGAAGCGCCATTTTCCACGGTGGTCAAAAAAGGCCAGATTCTGCGGATCGAGGACAGTTATGGCCAGCAGGCCATCGACACGCTGTTTTACAATGCTGAGGATTTTTCCGAGCGTTATTCCAATCAGGATACGATGCGCGAACAAGGTGCCGCCTATATTTCCACCGGCACCAAAATCATCTCCAATGAAGGCCGGATCATGCTGACCATGACCGCCGATAGCTGCGGGCGACACGATACCTCAGCCGGGGCCTGCTCCTGCGAGAGCAATACGGTGCGCTTTGGCCATGGTACCAAATATCTGCATGCCTGCCGCGATAATTTCGTGCTGGAAGTGGCGAAATACGGCATGAGCAAGCGCGACGTGGTCGCCAATATCAACTTCTTCATGAATGTGCCGATTGAGCCGAGCGGCCAGATGACCATTGTCGATGGCATTTCCGCCCCCGGCGATTATGTTGAGCTACAAGCCGAAATGGATGTGCTGCTGGTGATTTCCAATTGCCCGCAGATCAACAATCCCTGCAACGGTTTTGATCCGACGCCTGCCCGGGTTCTGGTCTGGGATAGTGAGGCCTGACCGATGTTCAAAAAGGTTCTGATTGCCAATCGGGGCGAAATCGCCGTCCGGATCATCAAGACATTGGGGCGTCTTGGCATTGCCTCCGTCGCCGTCTATTCCGATGCCGACCGCTTCGCGCTGCATGTGCGGCTGGCTGATGAAGCCATCCGGCTTGGCCCGGCTGCGGCTAGCGAAAGCTATCTGAATGTCGAGGCGGTAATTGCCGCCTGCAAGGCAACGGGGGCTGAAGCCGTCCATCCCGGCTATGGCTTTCTCTCGGAAAACATCGGCTTTGCCGAGCGCTTACAGGCTGAAAACATCGCCTTTATCGGCCCGACACCGGAGAATATCGCCAGCTTTGGCCTCAAACACACGGCAAGGCAACTGGCGGCAGATAGCGGCGTACCATTGCTGCCCGGCAGCGGCTTGCTGGACAGCGCCGAAGACGCGCTTTCGGCAGCCGAATCGATAGGCTACCCGGTAATGCTGAAATCTACGGCGGGTGGCGGCGGCATTGGCATGCAGCTCTGCCATGATGCCGCTAGCCTGCAAGCGGCCTTCGACACCGTCCAGCGCACCGCCAAGGCCAGCTTCGGCGATGCGCGGGTCTATCTGGAACGCTTTGTTTCCAAGGCAAGGCATGTCGAAGTGCAGATCTTCGGCGATGGACAGGGCCGGGTCATCGCACTTGGCGAACGGGATTGCTCTCTCCAGCGCCGCAACCAGAAAGTCATCGAGGAAACCCCGGCCCCCGGCCTGTCGGACGCGGTGCGCCAGCGCCTGCATGAGGCAGCAGTATCGCTTGGTCGGTCTGTCCATTACCGCTCGGCAGGCACGGTGGAGTTCATCTACGATCCCGCCCGAGAAGAGTTTTACTTCCTGGAGGTCAATACACGACTTCAGGTCGAGCATCCCGTCACCGAGTCCGTGTTCGGCATCGATCTGGTGGAATGGATGATCCGCCAGGCCGCCGAAGAGGATGTGCTGACCGGCAATGAACATCTGGTGCCGAAGGGCGCTGCCATCGAGGCCCGGATTTACGCGGAAATGCCCCATGCCGATTTTCGCCCCAGCGCGGGCCTGCTGACGGAGGTGTTGTTTCCGAAAACAACCCGCGTCGATGGCTGGATCGAGACCGGCACGGAGGTGACACCCTATTACGACCCGATGCTGGCCAAGCTGATCGTGTCAGGCAGCGACCGTGACGCGGCGATTGCCGCTTTGCAATCGGCGCTATCGGCAACGTCCATTTCCGGCATTGAGACCAATCTCGATTATCTCAGCGCTATCGCCGCCTCCGATCTGTTTTTAAGCGGTGATGTCGCAACCACGGCGCTGAAGGATTTTTCCTTCGTGCCAGATGTGGTCGAGGTCATCGCCCCCGGCGCCCAATCAAGCCTTCAGGAATTGCCGGGGCGGCTGGGGCTTTGGCATGTCGGTGTGCCGCCAAGCGGGCCGATGGATGCCCGCTCCTTCCGCCACGCCAACCGGCTGGTCGGCAATGGCGACGATGTGGCGGCGCTGGAGCTGACTGTCTCCGGGCCGGTGCTGAAATTCTTCTCCAATGTCACCCTCGCACTGGCCGGTGCCGAAATGGCGATGACATTGGATGGCGCACCAGTCGCGCATAACACGGCCTTTACGGTCAAACCCGGACAGGTTCTCGCCATTGGAGGGATTTTCGGTCCCGGCCAGCGCGCCTATCTGGCGGTATCAGGCGGATTTGCAGCACCTGTCGTGCTTGGATCGCGCGCCACCTTCGGCCTTGGCCAATTCGGCGGCAATGCCACGGGAGCCCTGAAAGTTGGCCATGTGCTGCGGCTGGCCCGCAGCCCGCAACACATCGCCACGCCAGCCGAGGAGCCACCAGAGCTGACCCGCGCATGGTCGGTCGGTGTGGTCTATGGCCCGCATGGTGCGCCGGATTTCTTTCTGGACAGTGATATCGAAACGCTGTTTTCGACTGATTATGAGGTGCATTTCAACAGCGCCCGCACCGGGGTCCGGCTGATCGGCCCTGCGCCGACATGGGCGCGGCAGGATGGCGGTGAGGCCGGGCTGCATCCTTCCAACCTGCATGATAACCCCTATGCGATTGGGGCCATCGATTTTACCGGGGATATGCCGATCATTCTCGGTCCTGACGGCCCAAGCCTTGGCGGCTTCGTCTGCCCGGCGGTGATTGCCAGAGATGAACAGTGGAAGATGGGACAGTTCAAACCGGGCGATACCATTCGTTTTCATCCTGTGGCGCGGGATGGGGATAGTGCCGCCGCGTTAAGAAACGCTGAGCACGGGATACCCCCCTCTGCCTTGCCAGGCATCTCCCCCTCAAGGGGGGAGATCGGGGATGGTACCGCCGAAATATCTCAATCCGTACCGTCAAAGGAGATGTTTTCGGTCTTGCCAATCTCCCCCCTTGAGGGGGAGATGTCCGGTAGGACAGAGGGGGGTAAACCACCAATTGCAGCGCCAGTTCAAACCCGCCTCCCACCGGACGCAGGCTCCCCCATCCTCAGCCACACTTCCAACGGCCCTGTCTGCGTCACCTATCGCCGTCAAGGTGACGACAATCTGCTGGTGGAATATGGCGAAATGCAGCTCGACATCGCCATTCGCATGCGCGTTCACCTGCTGATGCAGGCGGTCAAGGCGGCCAAGCTGCCGGGCCTGATCGACCTCACCCCCGGCATTCGGTCGCTGCAAATCCATTATGATGGTGCCAGCCTGTCCCGCACCCGGCTGCTAGGCCTGCTCAGCGAAATCGAAGCCAACCTACCCCCGGTGGGGGATGTGACGGTGCCGAGTCGCACGGTCTATCTGCCGCTCTCCTGGAACGACCCGGAGGCGGAACTGGCAATGCGCAAATACCAGGAGCTGGTGCGGCCCAACGCCCCCTGGTGCCCGTCCAATATCGAGTTCATCCGGCGGATCAACGGCCTTGCCGACGAGCAGGCCGTGAAGGACACCATTTTCAACGCCCGCTATCTGGTGATGGGTCTTGGCGATGTCTATCTCGGCGCGCCGGTTGCCACCCCGCTCGATCCACGCCACCGGCTGGTAACAACAAAATACAATCCGGCCCGCACCTGGACGCCGGAAAATGCCGTTGGCATTGGTGGCGCCTATATGTGCATCTACGGCATGGAAGGTCCGGGTGGCTACCAGCTGTTTGGCCGCACCATCCAGATGTGGAACACCTGGCGGCAAACGCCGGTCTTTACCCGCGACAAGCCCTGGCTGCTGGATTTCTTCGACCAGATCCGCTTCTTCCCCGTCAGCCACGAAGAGCTGATGGAGGCTCGTGCCGCCTTCCCGCATGGCGGCTATCCGATCCGTATCGAGGACGGCGCATTTTCCTATGCAAGCTACGCGGCGGACCTGGCTGAAAATGCCGAAAGCATCGGCGCGTTCAAGCGTCAGCAACAGGCAGCCTTCGAGGCGGAGCGTCAGCGCTGGAAGGACCTAGGCCTCGACAGCTTCACCGCCGATGAGGACGCAAGCCCCGGTGCTGGTGGCGATATTCCCGACAATTGCTTCGGTGTGGAAAGCGCCGTTCCCGGCAATCTCTGGAAACTGCTGGTGGAGGAAGGCCAGTCCGTTGCCGCCGGAGAGACGATTGCCATCATCGAATCGATGAAGATGGAGATCACCGTGACGGCCCATGCCCCGGGCATCCTGCGGGAATTGCGGGCCATACCAGGAAAGACGATCAAAGCGGGCGACGTGATCGCCGTCCTGCAAAATCTCTGAAATAGCCTTCCGCAACACCATAAAGACCGGATATCTGGAATGAAGTTTCATTTATCCGGTCAAATTTTCTACTAAAAAACCAGAGAATAGATGGAGCTTTCTCGTCCTTGGTCAGATTCGGACCGATAATCACCGATATCGGAGCATGATCGACGCGGGATCGGCATGTTCGGATGTCCTGACAGTTACGGAAAGGATCAGCCATGCCAAGCCAGACCTGTAGCATCGATACACTTGTCGTTCCGGGACTGAACGGTTCAGCCGCCGGGCATTGGCAGCGGCATTGGGTTGAAGACCAGCCCACCAGCATCATGGTCGAGCAGGACGATTGGGCTCATCCCGAGCTTGGTGCCTGGAAAGCCCGGCTGGAACAGCAGCTTGCGTTGTGTAGGTCAGGCGCTTGGATCGTCGCCCATAGTATGGGCTGCCTTCTGACCGCCCAAATGGCCGATAGTCCGCTTCGCCATCTGATCCGTGGCGCGCTATTGGTCGCACCCTGCGACCTGAAAACCACCGAACATCAGCATCCCGATGTTATTAAATTCGGTGAAATGCCGTGCCAGCGCCTGCCCTTTCCCTCATTGATGATCGGCAGCAGCAACGATCCCTATATGGATACCGAAACAGTGCAGCGCACCGCGTCCTGCTGGGGCAGCAGGCTGGTCAATCTTGGCCCGGTCGGCCATATCAATCCTCAAAGCGGTTTTGGCCGGTGGAGCGAAGGCTATGCTCTGCTCTCGCAACTGCAAACCACCGTTGAGCGCCGCCGCGCCATCCAGCCAGCACTTCCTGCGAGAACAGCGCCGACAGCCGCGGCTGAGACCCCTATGCATTCGCACGCCTGAACTTACATACAATTTTTTCAACCTGCCTTTACAAGCCAAGCCTTGATTAAGGCCTCGCCCCGTGATCATCATCGGAAAACCTGGATATTCCGATGACATCTGCATCCGCCAATCTTTCCAATCCGTTGCGCGGCATGGCGCTGATGGCAGGCTGCATGCTTGTGCTGCCGGGCATGGATGCGATTGCCAAATACATGGCCAATATCGAAGGCATGTCGCCGGGACAGATCACCTTCTACCGCTTCTTCTTCCAGCTTGCCTGCACCCTGCCCTTTCTCATCGCCTTGCAAGGCAGCAAAGCCTTTACCGCCAAGCGGCCGTTTCTCAACCTGCTGCGGGGCGCGTTGCATGGCGCGGCAAGCCTGTGTTTTTTCGCCGCCGTCAAATATATGCCGCTCGCCGATGTGTTCGCGATCTATTTCGTCGAGCCCTTCATCCTGACAGCCCTCTCGGCGCTGTTTCTGGGCGACAAGGTCGGATGGCGGCGCTGGCTTGCCATCCTGATCGGCTTTGGCGGCGCGATGATTGTCATCCAGCCAAGCTGGGAAGTTTTCGGCGCAACCTCGCTGCTGCCGGTACTATGCGCCTTCCTGTTTGCCCTCTACATGTTTCTCAACCGCGCCATCGGCAATGCCGATTCGCCAATGACCATGCAGACCATGTCGGGCGTCGGTGGTACAATTTTCATGGGCGGTGCGATGCTGATCGGCCAATCCGCAGGCAGTGCCGATTTTACACCGTCGCTTCCCACCAGCGTGACCGGTCTGCTGCTGCTGGTGCTACTCGGTGTTCTCTCAGGCCATATACACCTTCTCGTGGTGAAGGCTTTCCGCATGGCGCCGCTGTCCGTGCTCGCGCCGTTCCAGTATTTCGAGATCATCGCGGCAACTATTCTCGGCTACGTGCTGTTTGAGGATTTCCCCTCCCCATCGAAATGGCTTGGCATTGGCATCATCGTCGCCTCCGGCCTGTTCATTCTATGGCGCGAACACCGCAATGCCTCTGCCGACAAGGCTCTGGCTGTGATCTGAATACACCCAAAAAAGAGCAAATCCATATTCATTCTTTTGGCAGGCGAAACCAGGGCATTTTGAGTGGTTATCCGCAGTGCAGCGCATATAACGTCTCGTTTCAGCTCATTGTAACCTTTTGTAAACTCCGTTCGTTATGGCGAAAGAAAGAATTGGCCTTTAGATCAATCTACGGTTTCATGATGAAACGAGGTTTCGACTATGAGGGAATTTCGTCTCTCGTTTCCGGCATGTGTTATCGCCGGCAAGCAGAGATTGGACCACCATGACGTGGTTCTTCTCAAGACATACGGCCTGCCGCATGGCGTTTGCAGCCATGAGGACGCATTGACGCTTCTGGTGCTGAACGGATGCTGTCCCGATAAATGCGCTGAATGGCAGGGCTATTTTATCGATTCCATGGCGTCCTACATTTTACGCAAACACCCGCCGGAAAACCGCATTGACACTTATAAACTGCAATGGCTGATCAGCACCTTCACCACCGATGGCAAGGCAAACTCGCCCATCGAACAGCGGCTTTTGCAACACATTTCCATGATGATGGCAGATTTGCAGAGTGCGTCCATCCAGATGCCGGATCTGGGCAGTATCACGGAAAAGACGGTCGTAAGCAGCGTTCATCCACTGAAAAGACAGGGAAGAGAGCTGCGCAGCCGTTTCTCAAGCCGCGGCCACAAAGAGGAAAAGACCTTACCTCTTCAGCAGCGCAAAAAACGATTTGCGCTGGGCTGAGTTTTGAGAAAAACCCCTTCCGTATCTTGAGGCTTTGCGCAAGTCAGTGCAAAACTCCGCCGACAAGAAACCAAGGGAGACTTCTTTATGGATGTTCGCGCCGCCGTTGCCACCCAGGCAGGCAAGTCGCTTGAAATCATGACCGTGCAACTGGACGGCCCAAAGGCTGGCGAAGTGCTGGTTGAAGTCAAGGCCACAGGCATCTGCCATACCGATGATTTCACCTTGTCTGGCGCCGATCCGGAAGGCCTGTTTCCGGCCATTCTCGGCCATGAAGGGGCTGGCATCGTCGTGGATGTCGGGCCGGGTGTTACCTCGCTGAAAAAGGGCGATCACGTCATCCCGCTTTATACGCCAGAATGCCGCGAATGCTATTCCTGCCTGTCGCGCAAGACCAATCTGTGTACCGCCATCCGTTCCACCCAGGGCCAGGGCGTCATGCCGGATGGCACATCGCGGTTTTCCATCGGCAAGGACAAGATCCATCATTACATGGGCTGCTCAACCTTCGCCAATTTCACCGTCCTGCCTGAAATCGCGCTCGCCAAGGTCAATCCCGACGCGCCTTTCGACAAGATCTGCTATATCGGCTGCGGCGTCACCACCGGTATCGGTGCGGTGATCAACACCGCCAAGGTCGAGATCGGCGCCACCGCCATCGTCTTTGGTCTGGGCGGCATCGGCCTCAACGTACTACAGGGCCTGCGCCTTGCAGGCGCCGACATGATCATCGGTGTCGATATCAACAATGACCGCAAGGCCTGGGGCGAAAAGTTCGGCATGACGCATTTCGTCAATCCGACCGAAGTCGATGGCGACATCGTGGCCTATCTGGTCAACCTGACGAAGCGCAATGGCGACCTGATCGGCGGTGCCGATTACACATTCGATTGCACCGGCAACACCAAGGTGATGCGCCAGGCGCTGGAATCCTCGCATCGCGGCTGGGGCAAATCGATCATCATCGGCGTTGCGGGTGCCGGTCAGGAAATCTCCACCCGTCCGTTCCAGCTGGTCACCGGCCGCAACTGGATGGGCACAGCCTTTGGCGGCGCGCGGGGTCGCACCGACGTGCCGAAGATTGTTGAGTGGTACATGGAAGGAAAGATCCTGATCGACCCGATGATCACCCACACCATGCCGCTCGAGGACATCAACAAGGGCTTCGAGCTGATGCATTCCGGCGAAAGCATCCGCAGTGTGGTTCTCTATTGATGGCAAATATGCCTTATCGGGTTGACGTGCGGAGACTGGATGCATTCTCCGCACGAGACCTCTATGACCTCCTGAAATTGCGCGTCGACGTCTTTGTCGTCGAGCAGAAATGCGCGTATTCCGAGCTTGATGGCAAGGATATCGACGCCCTGCATCTGCGGCTGGCAGACGGGGACGATCTCATCGCGAGCGCTCGGCTTTTAACGCCGGAGGAGCCTTCCTGCCCTGTCAAGATCGGGCGCGTTGTCGTCTCGCGCTCCCATCGCGGCAAGCGGCTTGGCGATGCCTTGATGCGCGAAGCCATTGCGGCATGCGAACAGCGTTTTCCCTCAAGTCCGATTGCGCTTTCCGCGCAAAGCCATCTGCAACTTTTCTATCAGTCCTTTGGTTTTCTTCCTGTCTCGGCGGAATACCTGGAGGACGGCATTGCCCATGTCGACATGGTCCGTGCGGTCTCCATCGGGAGGGCCTGAAACCAATGATCTATGTGGATGCCGATGCCTGCCCAGTGAAAGCAGAGGTGTTGAAAGTGGCCGAGCGCCGCGACATACAGGTGACCTTCGTTGCCAATTCCGGCCTGCGTCCTTCTCGCGATCCGATGGTGACGAATGTTATCGTCTCCAATGGTTTTGATGCCGCTGACGATTGGATCGCCGAACGGGCTGGACCAGGCGATATCGTCATTACCGCCGATGTGCCGCTGGCCGGGCGCTGTGTGGCCGCGGGCGCTTTCGTCACCGGGCCGACGGGACGGATGTTCGATGAGACCAATATCGGCATGGCAACCGCCATGCGCGATCTCGGCGCCCATTTGCGCGAGACCGGCGAAAGCAAAGGCTATAACCGCGCCTTCAGCCCCCGCGACCGCTCGCAGTTTTTGGAAACACTGGATAGGCTTTGCCGCCGCTGCAAATCCCTCCGTCAGGACACGCCCCCATTATGACCTCGAAGAAAAAGCCTCGTTTCTATGCATTGAGACGCCACAGGCACAGCCCGTTCTATGCGTCCGGTCTCCTCGGCCTTTTGACTTTGCCGGTCTTTCTGTGGATCCGCCCTGCCTTGGCCGTCGAGTCTTCGGCCATCGTGTTTTTCGTGCTCTATGTCGCGTTGATGATCAAACGCATCCCCGGCATCACCGCCGAACGCCTGAAAAACAGCCCACAACGCGACGATGCCCCGACCATCGTCATCCCGCTGGTCAGCCTGCTGGCGGTGGTGGCTGCGGTGGCCGCTTTGTTCAACGCCTTGAACCGGGCCGGTTCTCCCAGCCTGCTGGAAGTGTCGCTGGCATTTGTGTCGGTCATCAGCGGCTGGTTCACCATTCACACCATGTTTGCCATGCATTACGCGCATGATTATTGGCGCCATTTGACAAGCACTCCCGACCCAGGCCCTTCCGGCGGTCTGGATTTTCCCGACACGCCGGAGCCAGGCGGCTATGAATTCCTGTATTTCGCCTTCGTTATCGGCATGACCGCCCAGACATCAGATGTCGCCATCACCACCACGGCCATGCGGCGGCTCAACCTCGCCCATTCCATCGTCTCGTTCTTCTTCAACACAATCCTGGTCGCGGCAGCCGTCAACGCCGTCGTCTCGATAGCCAATTGATCAGCAGGAGCCAAGTTTCATGAATATCCTGTCGCAAAACACCGCCTTTGGCGGCATGCAGGGCGTGTTTTCGCACCAGTCCGATGTCACCGGTTGCGAAATGACCTTTGCCGTCTTCGTGCCCCCCCAGGCAATCACCGAAAAGCGCCCGGTGCTCTGGTATCTGTCCGGCCTGGCCTGCAGCCATGCCAATGTGATGGAAAAGGGCGAGTATCGTCGACTGGCCGCAGAACTCGGCCTGATCATCGTCTGTCCCGACACCAGCCCGCGCGGCAATGACGTGCCGGATGAGTTGACCAACTGGAAAATGGGCAAAGGTGCAGGCATGTATCTGAATGCCACCGAAACGCCGTGGGCCGAACATTTCCAGATGTACAGCTACATCACAGAGGAATTGCCCGCGCTGATTGCTGAACAGTTCCGCGCTGACATGAGCCGCCAGGGCATTTTCGGCCATTCGATGGGCGGCCATGGCGCATTGACCATCGCGCTGAAACATCCCGACCGCTTCAAGAGCTGCTCTGCTTTTGCCCCAATTGTCAGCCCGCTGAAAGCTGACTGGACGCAGGACGCTTTTGAGAAATATCTCGGTCCAGACCGTGCCCTCTGGCGTCAGTATGATGCCTGCGCTCTGATCGAGGATGGAGCGCGCTTTCCGGAATTCCTGGTGGACCAGGGCAAGGCCGATAGTTTCCTCGAAACCGGGCTACAGCCCTGGCTGCTGGAAGAGGCGGTGAAAAATACCGATATCGGCCTGACGCTGCGGCTGCACGAGCGCTACGACCATTCCTATTATTTCATCTCGACATTCATGGAAGACCATCTGCGCTGGCATGGCGAGCGGCTAGGCTAACACTCAGATAATTGAGCGGGTCTTCAAAAGATCAAGCACGATCTTCGCCCCCGCCTCTCCGGCGGGGATTTCCGTCTGCATTTTCTGCCAGACCAGATCGAAGCCCTCGGTCATCGCTTGCCGCTCCCGCGTCTGCGAGGATAGGCGCTCCATCCAGCGGGCCAGCGATGCGCCGCGCAATTGCTCGTTCAGATATTCCGGTACCACGACATAATCGGCAATGATGCTTGGCAAGGCACCAGTCCATGTCTTGATCCGGCTGTGCAGCAGCTTGATCAGCCAATCGGTCTTGTAGGTGGAGACAACAGGCACGCCAGCCAGGCAAAGCTCCAGCAGCACCGTGCCGGAGGCAGCAATCGCCGCATCCGCCTCGGCAAAGGCCCGCCACTTGGCGTCCTCCCCAACGACCACGTCAGGCTTTTCTTCCCAATTGGCAACAGCTTCACGCACCTGACGCTCTCGGCGCGGCACGGTCGGCAGCACAAACCGCGTCGGCCCGTTGCGCTCAACGAAAATACGGGCCGCATCACGAAACACCGGCGTCAGCGCCGAAATTTCCGCGCCGCGCGATCCCGGCAGCAGCATGATGGTTTTCGGCTCCTCTGCGGCGGCGAGCGGACGCAGCAGCCGATCTGCCCTGCAAGCCAACATGGCGGGACTGGTGACCAGTCGATGACCGACAAAATGCGTTTCCGGCCCGCCAAGCCGCTCCATCACGGCTGGCTCGAACGGCAGGACGGCCAAAACGCTATCGACATAGGCCAGCATGGCCTTGGCCCGATACTCCTTCCACGCCCAGACGCTCGGGCAGACATAATTGACCACCGGCATGGTCGGGCAGGCCGCCCTCACCTTTTTTGCAACGCGATGGGTAAAATCCGGGCTGTCGACGATCAGCAGCAGATCTGGCTTGGCTGAGACAATCGCTTTGGCGGTCGTGCCGATCAATGTCAGGAAACGCGGCAGCTTGGCCAAGACCTGGGTAATGCCCATGACCGACAATTCCGAAAAATCAAACAGTGAGGTCAGACCCTGCGCCTCCAGCGCCGGTCCACCGACGCCGATCAGCGTGATCTCCCCGTCATGGCACTGCTTCAGCGCCGCAATCAGGTCAGCACCCAGCAAATCGCCGGAGACTTCACCGGCAATGACCGCGATCTTCAGTGGCCGGTTTTCCATGATCCATCTCCCTCAGGCCAGGCCTAATCAGGCTTCACCCTCATGTTAGTCTAATCGGGCTTCGCCCTCAGGTCCCAATTCAATACCGGAGATAAAAATACCCGCCGCATCTGCCTGTCTCAAGGTTTCCTGGCGTTGCAAAAGCAGCGCGCGCCCGGCCTGGACCGCGATGCCGGAAAGCCCGGCCCGGGCAGCATTTTCGATGGTCGATTGCCCGATGGTCGGCAGGTCGGCGCGAATATCCTGCTGCGGTTTGCACAGCTTGACCAACACGCCGCGCCGCCGCGATGAAATCCGCCCTTCGGCGCGAAGTTCGGCAACGCGCTGTAACATCCGGTCCGTTCCTTCAACCCCTTCAAGAGCAACGATACGCCCCCCAACGCTAACGGCTCCCTGCCCGACATCCAGCCGGCCCAACGCATCGGCGGCTTTGGCGGCAGCGGCAATGTCGCGCCTGTCATCATCCGTCGGTCTGGACGAACCGAGCGGCCCAAGCTCTGCCAGCAATTGAGGCGCAATTTCATGCGCGCCCACCACCCGGCAACCCTGCGACTCGATCAGTTGAATGACCATTTTCAGCACGGCGTCATCACCACCCGATAGCAGGGTTTTTACCGCAAAAGGCAGCTTCACCAAAAAGCGAAGATTAACGTGGATCTCTTTGAAATTCGGACGCTTTTTAACGCCTCCAGACATCACCACCCGTTTGATGCCATGTCGCTTAATCAGGCTCGACAAGCCCGCCATATCGCCAACCCCGATCACGGAGGACTGGAAACCCTCCCAGCGCTGGTCCGCCTCGTTTTTCAGCGGCAGGATGAACGGATCTTCACCCGCCGCCCGCGCTGCTTCGGCGACATAGACCGGCAGCATACCGCTGCCGGCAATGATGGCGAGACGCCCCTGCGGGCCGCTCATCCCTCAGCTCTTGCCACGGAACGGCGACGAGAGCGCCCGGTCGCTTTCGGCAACAATGAAATCCAGGATTTCAATGACCTCGGCGCAATCGGCAAACTCTTCGCGAATGGCCGCAGCCTTTTCACGAATAGCACCTTCTTCATCGAACAATGCCTTATAGGCCTTACGGACGCGGTGAATGGTGGCGCGTTCCACTCCGGCCCTGGTCATGCCGACCACATTCAATCCACCCAGCAGACCGGGATTGCCGTTCAGCATGCCGTAGGGAATGACATCGTAGCTGCACGCCGTCAGCCCGCCGATAAAGGCCTGCCGTCCGATACGCGTGAACTGGTGAACGGCGCAACCGCCGCCGAGGATGGCCCGGTCGCCGATTTTGACATGGCCAGCCAACATCACGTTGTTGGACAGAATGATATGATTGCCGAGCTGGCAATCATGCGCCACATGGGAATTGGCCAGGAACAAATTATTGCTGCCGACCACCGTGTGGCCGCCGCCTTCCACCGTGCCGCAATTGATCGTCACGCCTTCACGCATCGTGCAATTGTCGCCGATGGTCAAGGTTGTCTCTTCGCCTGCATGATGGATGCTCTGCGGCTCACCGCCGATGACCGCATTGGGAAATATCCGGCTATTCTTGCCGACAATGGTCTTTCCCGTCAGCACCACATGCGACATGAACTCAGCACCATCGCCCAACACGACCTTGGGACCGATATGGCAGAACGGTCCTATCGTGACATTTTCCCCGATCACCGCGCCATCTTCGATGACACTGGAGGGATGAATGCGGGCACTGGCTGGAATAACAGTCATTGGGCTTCCTTATTGACGATCATTGCCCCGATATCGGCTTCTGCCACAAGCGCGCCATCCACCTTGGCATCGCAGTGGAACTTCCACACATTACCGCGCTGTTTCTGCTTGGTGACGTGGAACTCTACACGGTCGCCCGGCACAACAGGCTTGCGGAACCTCGCATTGTCGATCGTCATGAAATACACGAGATCGCCAGCCGTTCCGGCCTTGCGGGCACAGATCGCCCCTGCCGTCTGCGCCATGCCTTCGATCAGCAGCACCCCTGGCATGATTGGCTGTTCGGGAAAATGTCCGGTAAACTGTGGTTCGTTTGCGGTTACATTCTTGATGCCGATGGCCGCATTGTCGCCATCGATGTCGATGATGCGATCCACCAGCAGGAAGGGATAGCGATGTGGCAGGAGCTTCATGATCTCCAGAATATCCGCGCGTCCCAACTCTTTCTGCTCAACGGTCATTTCTGCCCCTTTCCAACCTTCGACTTGCCTTCAGACCGTCCCATGATCTGGGCGCAATCCCTGAGAAAATCCCCAAGCGGACGTGCCGGAATACCACCGAATTTCTCGCCCGGCGGAAGATCGCCAATAACACCGCTCATAGCGGCAATCTGAACACCGTCACCTATCTTGATATGGCCGTTAACGCCAGAGCCACCACCAATCAAAACGCCATCGCCAATCACCGTGCTGCCGGCAATGCCAACCTGGGCAACGATGCCGCAATGGCGGCCGATGCGCACGTTGTGAGCGATCTGGACCTGATTGTCTATCTTGGTTCCTTCGCCGATGACAGTGTCATCCATCGTTCCGCGGTCAATCGTCGTATTGGCGCCGATTTCCACATTGTCCTGGATGATCACCCGTCCGATCTGCACGATTTTCACCATGCCGCGCGGGCCTGGCGCATAGCCAAAACCATCCTGGCCGATGCGTGCCCCGTTATGGATGATAACGCCATTGCCGATATAGCTAGCAATAATACTGGTGCCTGCGGCAATCGAACAATCGCGACCGATCTTGACACCACGGCCAATCACTGCGCCCGCACCGATCAGACTACCAGCGCCGATTTCTACATCCGCACCGATCACCGCCATGGGCTCGACCACAACTCCGTCCTCAAGAAGGGCCGTCGGATCGACAAAGGCCGCAGGGGAAATGTCGGGAGCGCCCGGCCGGGCCACAGGCAAAGGCTGTTTGCCCTCCGGATGCAGAAACTGCCCTGCGATCGCAAAAGCCGCATGGGGATTTTTGATCAACAAGACCGGAATATGCTCAGGGATCAGCGAGCGCAGCGCGGCGTCGCAAAGGATTGCCCCAGCATCACAGGTTTCGAGTTCGGCTTTGTTGCGCCTCGACAGGATATAACAAATATCGCTCGGCTTTGCCCGGTAGACCGGTGCCACCGAACGAATGACGCGGTCGCCCGCCTCACCCTGTAACAGTTCCGCCCCAAGACGGTCCGCCAGTTCTTTCAAACTGACGCCCGCGTGGGGCGGATAAAAAGTTTCATGCTCCATCACACCAATGTCCCAGACGAGTGAGTTTGTCTGAGGTTCGGACTATAGAAATCAGAACTGGTTCGCAATGGAGAATCGGAACTGCTGCACCTTGTCGTAATCTTCCTTGAGGATAGGCTGTGCGTAATCGAAGCGTAGCGGACCGAAAGGAGATGCCCAGACGATACCGGCACCAACAGATGCACGCCATGCCATGTCTGTGCCCTGTGCTCCAGCGCTGTTCTTCACTTCATTGCCGTAAAGCGTACCGGCATCCGAGAAGACAGCGATACGGAAGCCTGCATCCTGCGGAACGCCTGGAATAGGCATGCTCGCTTCAGCAGAGGCGGTGAAGTAGGTGGTGCCGCCCAAGGAGTCGTCGTTGCTGTTCGGCATGCGAACACCAATACCATTGTTCTCAAAGCCGCGGATTTCCTTACCGCCGATCTGGAACTGGTCGAAGACATTCAGGTTGTCACCTGTAGCCATAACATGGCCAGCGCCGGCAGAAAGCGATCCGATAATATCATGTTCGTCCGACAGGCTCTTGAAGATACGGGCTTTACCATAGAGCTTGTAGTACTCGGAATCGCCACCGAGGCCGGCAAACTCGTGGGTGAATGTCGCATAGATGCCTTCATGCGGCAGATTTTTATCATCCAGCGAATTATAGGTCAAAGTCTGCGAAACCGAAGACACGACCCATGGGCTGCCGTTGATCAGATCCTGATAGGGCTGCGAAAGCGACGTCGTCCAGTCGTCAACGCCCTTGTACTTGATCTGCTTGTAGGTGTAGCGGAACGTCGTTGCCAGATCTTCAGTAATCGGCGCAGTTACGCGCAGAGTACCACCCTGTTCGTTGTAATCGTAATAATCGTTGCTGCTTGTGCTGCTCTTGAACAGGTCGAAACCAACAGCAAGGCGATAGCCGAGGAAGTAGGGCTCGGTGAACGACAGATTGTAGGTCTGGCTGTCATCCGTACCGGCACCAGCCGCAATACGGATATACTGACCGCGACCGAGGAAGTTCTTTTCTTCAACAGACGCTTCCAGGATCAGTCCATCGCCACCAACGGAATAGCCAGCGCCGATACCGAAGGAGCCGGTCGACTGGTCTTCAACATTGACGACAATGATGACGCGGTCTGGCGCACTGCCCTGAGCCGTCGTGATATTGACCGAGCTGAAATAGCCCAGCGCTTCAAGACGGCGCTTAGCGCGGGTAATGACTTCCTGGTTGAAAGCGTCACCTTCGCTGATGTCGAATTCGCGGCGGATAACGTAATCGCGGGTGCGGGTGTTGCCCTTGACCTCGATGCGCTCGACATAGGCGCGCTCGCCCTGGTCAACCATATAGGTGACGCCAATCGTGCCATTGCCCATATCGCGGTTGCCGCGCGGAACAACACGGGCGAATGGATAACCCTTAGCGGAAACACGCTGCTGGATTGCTTCCATCGATTTCTGGATTTCGCGGGCGCTGTACACGCCGCCCGGCGACGTCGTCACAAGACCCTTCAACTCAGTCGGGTCCACGCCTTCAACAGAGCTTTCGACATTGATGTCGGAGAATTTGTAACGCTGACCTTCGTCAACCGTGATGTTGACGGTATATTCGTTGGTCTGCTCGTTAAGCGCGGCATCCGAAGACGTGATCCGGAAATCGGCATAACCATGATTGTAATAGAACTGACGCAGAGCTTCCTCGTCAGCCTTCAACTTATCGTCGTTATAGACATCCTTACGGGTCAGGAACGACAAAGGATTAGATTTCTTGGTGGTGATAACAGCCGCAAGGCGGCTATCGCCATAGGCGTGATTGCCGACGAAGTTGATCGCAGCGATTTTGGTACGATCACCTTCATTGACGATAAAGGCGAGATTGACGCGACCTGGACCAACCGGCGCGGTCTGCGTAGTCACTTCGACTTCACTGCGGCCGATGGCGGCATAGGCCTGCTTGATGCGGGCAATATCGGCCTGGATGAGTTCCTGGCTATAAGGACCGAGCGACTGAGTCTGGATAACGGTCGACAGCTTGTCGTCTTTGATCTTCCGGTTGCCGTTGAACACGACCTGGTTGACCAACTGGTTCTCGTTGACCGTAACCACCAGCGCGCTACCGGAAACCGAAATCTTCACATCGGAAAAATAACCCGTGGCGTAAAGACGCTTCACCGAATCGTCGATGTCGGAATTGGAAAAGGCCTTTCCAGGCTGGATCGTCAAGTTGGAACGAACAGCCTCCGTCCCGACACGCGTCGCGCCACGCACATCAATCCGCTGGATCAACGCCGCATTGGCAACAGAGGCAGATGCCACAACTGCGAGGCCTGCACTTAACGAAACTACACCAGCAGACAGCGCAATCGCTGACACCGCGTTCAAAAACTTTGAACCAGCCTTCATGTGAACTTCTAACCTTTTTTCCGTTGTCCCTCGGTCTTTAAACCGACTCCGGTCCGTTGGTGGTTTTAACCGCTTTTGCTCTACAAGCAAGACCAGTGGTTAATTTCCATTTACTTCGTTTCAACACGTGGCGTATTCGCCACTACCAAGTTGAAACATCGTAAACAAATCCTTATCATCAATGCAAGAACCACTCAGCCAATCAACCGGCTGATATCGTTCCATGTAGCGAACACCATCAGCGACAGAATCATGACCATCCCTACCTTGAACGCGATTTCCTGCGCACCGGCACTGACTGGTTTTCCACGTACTGCTTCTAGCGCATAGAGGATTAAATGGCCGCCATCAAGCACCGGAACCGGCATAAGGTTCAGTAACCCAATGGAAACCGACAAAACTGCCGCCAATTGCAGCAAAGCCACAACACCAAGTGTGGCAACCTGACCGGAAGCCTGCGCAACCCTGATAGGTCCCCCCAGCTGATCGGCATTCATTCGTCCAGCAAACAGGTTTGCCAGATAATCATAAGTACCCGTCACGATGTTCCACGTCTGATCGACCCCGGCGCTAACCGATTCGATAAGCCCCAGTTTTTCCACACGAAAATTGCCGCTGGCAGCCGTAGTCATAATGCCGATCTGGCCCACTTCCATTTTGTTGCCAAAGCGGTCGGTGGTTTCGGTCCGGCGCGGCGTCATCGATAGATCCACCTGGGATTCACCACGCTTGACCGTGACGACGATTGGCACAAGCGGGCGAACGCTCACATAGCGGACCACATCGTCAAAGGTCTTGACGCTGCTGCCATCGAGCGCCACCAGGATGTCTCCCGGCTGCACACCGGCTTCAGCCGCCGCACTCGCAGGCTTGACCTCTGCCACGACAGGATCGGAAACGGGTTTTCCATAAAGGCTGAACGTTACCGAAAAAATTAAAATTGCCAGCAGGAAATTAGCAATTGGCCCAGCGGCAACGGTGGCCGCCCTTTTCCACAGTTTTGCGCCGTTCAGTGTGCGGGCGCGGTCCTCAGGGCTGAGGGCCTCAAACTCCGCAGTATCGGTCTTGCTGGACGCATCGGCATCACCGAAGAAGCGCACATAGCCCCCCAAGGGAATGGCGCTCAGTTTCCAGCGCGTGCCGTGGCGGTCATTGAAGCCAATCAGCTCCGGGCCGAACCCCAGAGAGAATGCGAGAATCCTGATACCCGACCAGCGCCCAACCAGATAATGGCCCATTTCATGCACGAAAACGATCAGCGACAGGACCAGAACGAAGGGAATGATATAACCCGTCAGGAAACCGATAACAGCCATAGGACGCCCTTCTCATATACTCGCTTTACCTATGCGCCAGATTGGCACCGCCGTAAAGCATACACATCACCACCGGCGATGGCAGAAACCGACCGACCGTCAACCGAATGTCAGTGACCGGCGAAATCGAACAACAGTCCGCCAACCGAATCGGTCACTCCGTTGTTGATCGCAGCAACGACCATAGCAATCATAAATGCCGCGAAGCTTGCGGTCGCCAGTCCGTCGACCCTATCCATCACCCCGCCGTGGCCGGGAATCAGATGACTGGAATCCTTGGCTCCGCAGCGCCGCTTGACGAAGGATTCGAACAGGTCTCCCATTTGGCTACAAATGGACAAGACCAGCGCCAGCGCAGGTATCCACCAGCCATAAACCGTGAAATAGGATGCCGTCACCGCATACCCGCCGATGATGGCGGCCACGGTTCCACCGATGGCACCGGACCAAGTCTTGCCCGGCGATATGCGGGGCGCCAGCTTCGGGCCACCAAGCGTGCGCCCGACGAAATAGGCGAAAATATCCGTGCTCCAGACAATGACGAAGACAAAAAGCATGGCGACAAAGCCGATGGCATCATCATCGCGAATGGACGCCAAAGTGACAATACAGGCTCCGGCATAAAATACGCCACCAGCAAGCCACCAGGACCAGCGACGCAAAAATGTAAGGAAAACCAGCGTCAGTGTGAACCCGGAAAGCAAGGGGAGACTTAAAGAGGTATCGCCCGCCACAACATTGCCGGCAATGACCGCAACCGAAAGCCAGCCAATGGCAAGACCGCGGATACTGACCTCGCCGAGCCGGGTCATCGTCGACCATTCCCAGAACACGGCAAGGCCGATGACGGCGGCGAGCCCCCGGAAAGGCAGGCCACCGGTCCAGGTGGCGGCGAGCACCACCGCGACCATGACGATGGAAGACAAGATACGGAGCCTGAGTTCTCTGGTCATGGCCGGCTACGATCCGGCAACCACGGCGGCGGCAGGTGCCAGGCCGCCGAACCGCCGATTGCGGGAGGCATAGAGTTCCAAGGTCGCCAAAAAATTCTCGCGGCTAAAATCGGGCCAATATTCCGGGACGAAGATCAATTCGGAATAGGCGGCCTGCCAGAGCAGGAAATTCGACAGGCGCTCTTCGCCGCTGGTGCGGATGATCAGATCGGGGTCAGGTATTCCCGCCGTATCCAATCTGGCTGAAATCGCCTCCTGTGTAATGGCGCTGGCCGGTAAAAGCCCTGCCTGCACATCGCGCACCAGGGCTGAGACCGCCCTGGTCATCTCATCGCGCGCACCATAATTGAAGGCAATCACCATGGTCATGCCGGTATTGGTGCGGGTGGTCTCCTCTGCCTCGATCAGCAGCTTGAGAATATCGCTCTTCAGCGAAGTGCGTTCACCGATGATCCGCACCCGCACGTTATTGGCACGAAGCTCGGCGAGGTCACGGCGCACGAAGGTCTTGAGCAAACCGAACAGGTCGGTGATCTCGGTTTCCGGCCTGCGCCAGTTTTCGGATGAAAACGCAAACAGGGTCAGATAGCGCACGCCGATTTCGCCTGCCGTGCGAACGACGGTCTGCAAGGCTTCCATTCCCTGCCGATGGCCATAAGCGCGCGGCATGCCGCGCTGATTGGCCCAGCGTCCGTTGCCATCCATAATGATGGCAACGTGCTCGGGAACGGTGGAAATATCCAAAGTCGTCATATCAGGTCCTGCATTGGCGTCGCAGAGAAGGCGAAATGTGCAGATTAGACCTGCATGATTTCCTTTTCCTTTTCAGCAAGCAAGCGATCGATATCGGAAATCGTGTCATCCGTCATCTTTTGCAGCTTTTCCGAAAGGCTGCGCGCATCATCCTTACCGATTTCGCCATCTTTTTCAGCCTTCTTCAGGCTGTCCATACCATCGCGGCGAACATGGCGGATCGCGACTTTCGAGTTTTCGGCATAACCATGCGCCACCTTGACCAGCGACTTGCGGCGCTCTTCGTTCAGCTCAGGCAGGGGAATGCGCAGGTTTTGGCCGTCGACAATCGGGTTGAGGCCGAGATTGGATTCCCGGATTGCCCTGTCAACCGCACCAACCATGCTCTTGTCCCAGATGGAGACACCCAGCATGCGCGGTTCCGGCACGGTGATATTGGCCACGGTGTTCAGCGCAACGCGCGAACCATAGGCTTCAACCATGACCGGGTCGAGAATGTTGGCCGAGGCGCGACCGGTGCGCAACGAGGCGAGGTCGCTCTTGAATGCGTTGATCGCGCCATCCATACGGCGCTTGATATCGTTGAGATCAATACCTGCTGTCATCTTACAGTCTCCGACAATTCTTCAGTGACGCCTTGAAAACGTGAAACGATCCGTCTGTCAATCGGTCCCGGCTGCCATTCGCCTCCGTCAATCGTCATTAACGACTGTTTTCACACCGCCGCCTTGCAGGATGGCGCTGAAGCCACCTTTTTCGTGGATGGAGAAGACGATGATCGGGATCCGGTTTTCCCGTGCCAGGGCAACGGCGGTGACATCCATCACCGCCAGGCCCTTTTCGAGCACTTCAGCATGGGTAATATGGTCGAAACGGGTGGCTGTCGGGTCCTTTTTAGGGTCGGCGGTATAAATGCCGTCCACCTGGGTGCCTTTGAAAATCGCCTGCGCACCCATTTCGGCAGCGCGCAGGGCTGCGGCAGAATCGGTGGTGAAGAATGGATTGCCGGTGCCGCCAGCGAAAATCACCACCCTGCCTTGCGACAGATGATGAACCGCGACGCGCTGCGAAAAACTCTCACAGATTTCCGGCATGGCAATGGCCGAAAGCACCACGGTGTCGATGTCCAGCTTGCGCAGCGAGGTTGCCAGCGCCAGCGCATTGATGACCGTGCCGAGCATGCCCATATGGTCACCGGTTACCCGGTCGCCGCCCTTGGAGGCGACGGCAACGCCACGAAAGATGTTGCCGCCGCCGACCACGACGCCGACTTCGACGCCCATGGCGCGCGCCTCGGCGATATCACCGGCGATCCGGTCGGCGACCGCGACATCGATGCCGAAGCCCTGGCTGCCCATCAGGGCTTCGCCGGAAGCTTTGAGAAGAACTCGTTGATAAATGGGCTTGGAGGTCATGGTCTCTCCTGGAATTGAACCTGCCGCCTGATGAAACACCCCGGCTTGAAGACCGGCGGACGATGAAACAGAGGCCGCAATGGTGAAAAACGTCACGAAATGGACCGCAGCGGACAAGAAGCGCGGGCACCAGCAATGCCGGATACACGAAGGGCACCGCGTTGTCACGCGATGCCCTGACTTTTCCCATGATTGGAATGTTTTACGGTAAAGACCGATCAGCCCTTGGCGACAGCAGCCACTTCGGCAGCGAAATCGCTCTCTTCCTTCTCGATGCCTTCACCCAGCAGCAGGCGGGCGATGCCGGTGATCTCGATCGGTGCGCCAACGTCTTTTTCGGCTTCCTTGAGGGCGGCGGCAACGGTCAGGTCAGGATTGATAACGAAAGCCTGCGACAGCAGGGCCACGTCTTCGAAGAACTTGCGCATCCGGCCTTCAACCATCTTTTCGATGATGTTTTCCGGCTTGCCCGACTCGCGCGACTGCTCGATGAACACATTGCGCTCGCGTTCGGCAACAGCAGCATCTACTTCTTCAGCGCGCACGGCCAGCGGGTTGGTGGCGGCAACATGCATGGCGATCTGACGACCGATGGTGTTGAGAGCTTCCTTGTTGCCAGTCGACTTCAGGGCAACCAGCACACCGAGCTTACCAAGACCGTCAGCAACGGCATTGTGGACGTAGGTGGCGACAACGCCGTCCTCAACCTTCAGCTGCGTGGCGCGGCGAAGGGCCATGTTTTCGCCGATGGTGGCAATCGCATCCTTGATCGAATCGGACACTGTCTTGCCGGTCGCGGCATAGTTTGCCCCATTGATGGCATCGACAGTGCCGTCGGTGGAAAGCGCTACGGTAGAAATGCCGCGGACCATGTCCTGGAAGGCATCGTTGCGGGCAACGAAGTCGGTTTCGGAATTGACTTCGACGACAACGGCGGTGGTGCCGGCGCTGGCAATACCGATCAGGCCTTCGGCTGCGGTACGGCCAGACTTCTTGTCGGCCTTGGCAATGCCCTTGGCGCGCAGCCAGTCGATGGATGCTTCCATGTCGCCGCCATTTTCAGCCAGCGCTTTTTTGCAGTCCATCATGCCTGCGCCGGACTTTTCGCGCAGTTCCTTCACCATTGCAGCAGTGATCTCGGTCATTGTTTGCCTCTTTGTCTGTTCAGGGGCGGGCCAAAGGACAGATGCCTGAAACCGGCGCCCGGATTGGGCACGACTTGTACCCGGAAATGTTACAGCGTGATGAAATCACGTCATCACGCGAGCGGGGAAACCGCAAGGCGGCTCCCGCAAAAGGGAAGCCATTCAAAAGAGCGGGCCGCCGCACAGCCTGACGCTGACGGGCGGCCCATCAATCTTTTGTCAAAGGCGGGGCAAGCCCGCCTTCATGCATCCGATTGCATCAAGCCTCGGCAGAGCCTTCCAGAGCCGGCTCGATCGGAGCCTCAACCATGGCGCCGATATCACGACCAGACGAACCCTGCTGGCGAGCGATACCGTCGATGGCAGCGCGCGAGATCAGGTCGCAGTAGAGAGCGATGGCGCGCGATGCGTCGTCATTGCCCGGGATCGGGTAATCGATCAGGTCCGGATCGCAGTTCGAGTCGATGATGGCAACGACCGGAATGCCCAGGCGCTTGGCTTCATCGATAGCGATCTTTTCCTTGTTGGTGTCAACGATCACCATCAGGTCCGGGGTGCCGCCCATGTCGCGGATACCGCCGAGAGCCTTGTCAAGCTTTTCGCGTTCGCGCTCAAGGTTCAGACGTTCCTTCTTCGTGAAGCCCTGGGCTTCCGAGTTCAGGATTTCGTCGAGCTTGCGCAGGCGCTGGATCGAGTTGGAAATGGTCTTCCAGTTGGTCATCATGCCGCCGAGCCAGCGGGAGTTGACGTAATACTGGGCCGAACGCTTGGCAGCATCGGCGATCAGGTCAGAGGCCTGACGCTTGGTGCCGACGAACAGAACGCGACCGCCACGAGCAACCGTGTCAGATACGACCTGAAGGGCGCGCGACAGCATCGGTACGGTCTGAGCCAGGTCGATGATGTGAATGTTGTTACGATCGCCGAAGATATACGGCTTCATCTTCGGGTTCCAGCGATGTGTCTGGTGGCCGAAGTGAACGCCAGCTTCCAGAAGCTGACGCATGCTAAAATCAGGCAATGCCATGCCTTTTTCTCCTTTTCCGGTTGAACCCCCGTGAAGCAAACAGCGTCTTTTTCAAAACGCCACCGGGCGGAACGGACCGGATGTCTCCCGGCCTATCCCAAGCTTCACGTGTGGAATGCCGGTCGCCATAGAACGATTTGACGGACAAGGCAAGTGTAGGGCCGAGAAAAAGCCTGCAATTGCTACTTTTGCGCCTTGCAGGCCGTCGGCGGCAGCAATTCCAGCTTGGAAAGCTTGCCCGTCAGGACAACATCACCGTAATCCAGCGTCAGGTCGCGCGTCACTCCATTGTCATAGAGGTCGAAGGACTGGGTATAGACCGGCAATTGATCGCCATCCGACTTGTCGTCGTAATAAGCAATGGCGACCGGCCAATAGGTACGGCCCGACAGGGGGTCCTTGGTATCGCCCGTCAGCTTTTTCGATGTTCCCAGCACCGTCGTGGTCAAATAGCTCTTGTCGCCGTCTTCCGTGCCATCAAACACACGAGCCTCGAAGAAGCGATTACCCTTCCTGGCGCGGTCGATCATATCAAGCATATGTTGGGCCGGGAAGCGGGCCGAGGCCAGTTCCAGCTCCTTCTTCTGCGGCTCCTTTAACTCGATACGCAGGCCATCGGTTTTTGCCGCAGCCGCCCCTTTGACATCCTTGTCCAGCTTGTCGTCGGTAAAACTTTTCGATTCGAAATCGAACCGTCTGGCTGCCATGTCCTCGAAAGTCCGAACCTGCTGGTCGGTGACGCTGACCTGATCGCCGGTCTCGATTTTGGTGACGAATCGGAAGCTGGTGGAATAGCCGTCACAGGCCGAGCCGTTGAACTCATAGACCATCCGGCCGCTCATATTGTCGACACCTGACTGGTCTGTCGCCTTTTTCAGCTTGATATCATAGGTGGCGCGATGCGGCGCAAGATCGCCTACAGCCTGCGGATCGACCTTCACGGATGTCACCGCGGTGTTTGCCGTCAATGCCATAACAAGGGCCAAGGTCAACTGCGGCATCGATATTCTCCTGTTGCGGTCTGGCTTGATGCTATAAGAACTGAGTTGTCAAAAGCGAGGCGCTTACGCAACTTGCCTGAGTTTATCACCACGTTTCCGTTTTCATGCTAGCTGGGATTTGATCATGTCCGACACTATCGACAGCCGCCTTGCCGCCCTTGGCATTACCCTGCCCCAGGCCGCAGCACCTGCTGCCAATTATGTACCCTATGTCATCAGCGGCAACCTGCTTTATCTCTCCGGCCAATTGCCAATGGAAGCCGGCAAAATTGCCGTGACCGGCCTGGTCGGCAGCGATGTGGACCTGGCCTCGGCACAGCACGCCGCAGAACTGTGCGCCATCAATATTCTGGCCCAGGCAAAATCGGCACTAGACGGCGACCTTTCCCGCATTGTCCGAGTCATCAAGCTCAACGGCTTCGTGGCCTCAGGCCCCGGCTTTACCGATCAGCATCTGGTGATCAACGGCGCTTCCAACCTGATCGCCTCGGTGCTGGGTGAGGCTGGCAAACATGCGCGCGCCGCCGTGGGCATGGCCGCCCTGCCGATGAACGCCGCTGTCGAGATCGATGCCATCCTGGAGATCCGCCTGTGACGGATGCCAGCTGGATCAAAGAAACGCCGGTTGCCCATCGCGGTTTTCACGACCAGAACAAGCTGGTCTGGGAAAACACGCTGTCGGCCGCCGCCCGCGCCATAGACGCCGGTTTCGCCATCGAATGCGACCTGCAATACACCACGGACAGCGTACCGGTGGTGTTTCACGACGACGACATGCAGCGTCTGTGCAACATGACCGGCGACGTGCGCGCCCGTACCTCGGCGGAACTGAAAATGATGTCGGTCGGCGGTACAGCCGACAAGGTGCCGACGCTGCGGCAATTGCTCGATCTGGTCAAGGGCCAGGTGCCGCTGGTAATTGAGCTAAAGGGCAGGCTCGGCGATGACGAGGGCTTTGTCGAGGATGTGCTGGAGGTTCTCACCGGCTACCAGGGCAAAGTCGCGCTGATGAGCTTCGACCATCATCTTTTGAAAGAGCTGAAGGCCAATGACTGCCCCTACCCGGTCGGACTGACCGCCGAAGGCGCCAAGCCGGAAAACTTCTTTGTCCATGACGAGGCCATGCAGCTCGGTCTGGATTTCATCTCCTATTGCGTCGCCCATTTGCCCAACAGCTTCATCGAGGCGCAGCGGCAGAAAAACATTCCAGTGATCACCTGGACGGTGCGGGATGAAATCATGCGCGCCCACACCTATACTTACGCAGATCAAATGACGTTTGAAGGCTTTGACCCGCGCGACACCGTGGCATCATAATCTTGTAATGGAGTGGCATGACACAAGAGGTCATCATTCGGGTTGAGCAGTCCTTCAAGGCCATCAACCAAAGCGCATGGAACAGGCTTTCCGGTGCCGCCAAGGCATCGGGAGGCGAAGCCTATAATCCGTTCAACAGCTGGGCCTATCTTTCGGCATTGGAAGAATCGGGCTCTGCCACCGCCAAAACCGGCTGGCTTGGCCATCATTTGCTGATGGAGGATGGCGATGGGCAATTGCTCGGTGCCATGCCCTGCTATCTCAAGAGCCATAGCCGGGGTGAATATGTCTTCGACCAGGGCTGGGCCGATGCATTCGAGCGGGCGGGCGGGCAATATTATCCGAAATTGCAGGCCTCCATCCCGTTTACGCCCGCAACCGGCCCGAGGTTGATGGTTGCAGATGGCGTTGAGCCGGAAAGCGCTCGCGCCTCTCTGGCCTCCAGCTTTGCGGAAATATCCCGCAAGCTCGGCGTCTCCTCAGCTCATGCGACCTTCCTGCCGGAAAACGAGCTCGAGCATTTCGAGGATGCAGATTTCCTGCATCGGCTGGATCAGCAATTCCACTTCATCAACCAGGGCTACGCCAATCACGACGCCTTTTTGGAAACGCTAGCCTCGCGCAAACGCAAGGCCTTGAAGAAAGAGCGGCGAGCGGCGCTGGAAAACGGCATTACCATCGATTGGCTGACCGGCAGCGACCTGACCGAAGCGATCTGGGACCAGTTTTTCACCTTCTACATGGATACCGGCAGCCGAAAATGGGGCAAGCCCTACCTGACCCGGCAATTCTACTCGCTGATCGGCGAACGCATGCCTGAAGACATTCTCCTGGTGATGGCCAAACGCGATGGCCGCTATGTGGCGGGCGCCATCAACTTCATCGGCGAGGATACGCTGTTCGGTCGCCATTGGGGCTGTAGCGAGGATCACCCCTTTCTGCATTTCGAGGTCTGCTACCATCAGGCCATCGACTTTGCCTTGGCCAAGGGGCTGAAAAAGGTCGAAGCGGGGGCGCAAGGCGAGCATAAGCTGGCGCGCGGCTACCAGCCGGTTACCACCCATTCCGCCCATTACATCGCCCATCCGGGCCTGCGCCGGGCCATCGCCGACTATCTGGAACGCGAACGCGAAGAGGTGGAGCACATCGGTGCCTATCTCGGCGAACATACGCCGTTTCGCAAGGGCGAACGCCAGCCGCGCGACGGCGAGGAAATCGATGGCTGACCTTGATTGACAGGTCAGGACCAGGATAGACAAGACCCGGTAACGGAGACAGATAATGACCATTTCGGCCTATGATCCAGACAATATTTTCGCCAAGATCCTCAAGGGCGACATCCCCTCAATCAAGCTCTATGAGGATGACGACGCGCTGGCCTTCATGGATGTAATGCCACAGGCACCGGGCCATTGCCTGGTGATTCCAAAACAGGGTTCCCGCAATCTGCTGGATGCCGATCCGGCTGTGCTGGCAAAACTCATTCCAGTCGTGCAGAAACTGGCTGCTGCCGTCAAACAGGCCTTTGATGCCGACGGTGTCTACGTTGCGCAATTCAACGAGCCTGCCGCAGGCCAGACCGTGTTCCACCTGCATTTTCACGTGATTCCCCGCCATGACGGTCAGCCGTTGAAGCCGCATGTGGGTGGCATGGAAAATATCGACGTGTTGAAGGCCAATGCCGCAAAGATTATCGCAGCGCTATAGCATCGTGCAGAACACTGGAGTCAGCAGGATGCTATAGGTTTTTGTTTTTATGCATTTCCGGACGGAAAACCGCTTCACACTTTTCGTGGAAATGCTCTACAGGACAAACAGACCTGCGGCCAAAACACCCAGCGACACCAGAACGCCAACAATGATCCGCTGACCGGCAAGCAGGAACGCTGCAAAGCCGAGACCGGTGGCCGTGAGCCGCAGCCAGAGCGGCGAGTGTTCCAGTGTTCCGGTTGGAAAGACGATCAACTTGGCAGTCACGGCCATAACCAGGGCCGTGGCAACCGCCCTTACCCAATAGAGCGGCTCGGCCCCTTCCTGAAGACGGTTTCCGGCCAGCACGCCCAGCCAGCGCCAGAGATCTGTCGCCAGCCAGCCCGCGATGATTATAACCAGATAGGGCCAGAACTCCGCCATCATAGCTCCTCCGCCAGGTTTTCAACCGGCTGAATATCCGAGGGCTCATGGCTTCGGCGGCGGATTTGCCGGTCGATCAGATAGGCAAGCGTGCCGCCTCCCAGTCCTGCGATTAGGATGTCGAAACCTGGAGCTGCGAGTGCCAGCAGCGGCCCGGAGACGATGCCGATCACAAAGGCGATCTTCACCACCCGCTGCTTGCCGGTCGCCCAGATCGAGGCGACGAAATAGACCGGCGTGAGGAAAAATAGCAGACCGGCGACAAGCGGCGGCAGGCTGGAGACAAGGCCATAGCACACACCGACCAGAATGGTGTTGACCGCCACCAAAGTCAGGCCGAAGCCTGCGAAAAACGCCACTCGTCCTTCTCGCGGCACGGTCTTCAGATTGCCCATAGCATAGACCCAGGCGGTGATGGCGACGAAATGCGACAGGAACAGCAGCAGCCAGGTCGGGGTGCGTTGGCTGCGCATTTCCGGCACCAGCGAGGCAACCATCGGCATCATCCGGATTGAGGAGAGCGACACGGCCAGAAAACAGGCCAAAAGATTGGCGCCACTCGACATCATGCCGATCAGTATCATCTTGGCAGGCAAGGCCCAGACGATCACCGTCATGAACATCGCTTCATTGCGGCTGACGCCGCTTTGCAACGCGAAGGCGCTGAAACCGACAAACGATACCATGAGAATAATCGCCGGCAGGCTGAAAAGGCCGCGCATGCCCGTGAAGAACCAGCGCAACTGGCTGCGGTCGGCAAGAAGGAGAGATGACATAAAGGATTTCCAGCAAAAGTGCGAAACGGCCTACAGCGCCGAAAAAATCACCGCTCCCGTTCATGACAATGCCGGGCAAACTGCCCGGCATTGATGCTGTCAAAAATTTGACCGTTCTTTCAAAAGAATTACTTCTTTTTCGGCACCTTTGGCACCGTGGTTTTCTTGGCGACCGGCTTGGTCTCCTTCAAGGCTTCGACTTCCGGCTCAGCCTTGGCGACTTTTTTAGCCTTGGAACGCGGCTTGGCGATGACCTCGCCATCATCAGGCACCACGGCGGCAATTTCCGCTTCCTTCTTCGGCTTGACCGGCGCCACATCGGCCACGCAGTCCAGCTTCAATTGCTCCTCGCCATCCTTGGTGACAGTGCCGACCTTGACGATCCCGCCCTTCTTCAGCTTGCCAAACAGGATCTCATTGGCCAATGGCTTTTTGATATGTTCCTGAATCACGCGGCCAAGCGGCCGGGCGCCCATTTTCTCGTCATAGCCACGCGTTGCCAACCAGGCGACAGCCGGTTCCGACAGGTCGAATGTGATGCCCCGTTCCGAAAGTTGAGCTTCCAGCTGCATGACAAACTTCTGCACGACCTTGTGGATGACCTCGCTTGGCAGCGGGGCGAACGGAATGATCGCATCCAGACGATTGCGGAATTCCGGGGTGAACAGACGATTGATCGCCTCTTCATCCTCACCACTACGCTTGGAAGAGCCAAAGCCGATAGCCGACTTGGCCATTTCCGATGCGCCCGCATTGGTGGTCATGATCAGGATTACATTGCGGAAATCGATCTTCTTGCCATTATGGTCGGTCAGCGAACCGTGGTCCATAACCTGCAACAGGATGTTGTAGATATCCGGATGAGCCTTTTCGATTTCGTCCAGCAGCACGACGCAATGCGGATGCTGATCGACACCATCGGTCAGCAGGCCACCCTGATCGAAGCCGACATAGCCGGGAGGGGCACCCAGCAGACGCGACACCGTATGGCGCTCCATATATTCAGACATATCAAAGCGCAGCATTTCCACGCCAAGCGACGCGGCCAATTGCTTGGCAACCTCGGTCTTGCCGACGCCTGTCGGGCCGGAGAAGACGTAGGAGCCAATCGGCTTATTGGGTTCACGCAGCCCTGCCCGCGCCAGCTTGATCGCCGTCGACAGCGCATCGATAGCATCATCCTGACCGTAAACGACCGAGCGCAGTTCCTTGTCCAGATTGGCAAGAACCAACTCATCGTCCTTGGACACGGTCTTGGCCGGAATCCGCGCCATCGTGGCGATGGTGACTTCGATTTCCTTCTCGGTGATCAGCTTGCGACGACGCGAGGCGGGCAGCAGCATTTGCGCGGCACCCGTCTCATCGATCACGTCGATCGCCTTGTCCGGCAGCTTGCGGTCGCTGATATAGCGGGCCGAAAGCTCGACAGCCGTCTTGATCGCCTCGTTGGTGTAACGCAGCTTGTGATATTCCTCGAAATAGGGCTTCAGACCCTTCATGATCTCGATGGCATCGTCGATAGACGGCTCATTGACATCGATCTTCTGGAACCGGCGCACCAGCGCCCGGTCCTTTTCGAAGAACTGCCGATATTCCTTATAGGTGGTCGAACCGATGCAACGGATGGCGCCAGACGACAAGGCGGGCTTCAACAGGTTGGAGGCATCCATAGCCCCGCCGGAAGTGGCCCCTGCGCCAATCACCGTATGAATTTCATCGATGAACAGCACGGCGCCCGGATAGTCTTCGAGCTCCTTGACCACTTGTTTCAAGCGTTCTTCGAAATCGCCGCGATAGCGCGTACCGGCCAGAAGCGTCCCCATGTCGAGCGAGAAGATCGTCGCATCGGCCAGCGCCTCAGGCACCTTGCCCTCGACGATCCGCTTGGCCAGCCCTTCGGCAATCGCCGTCTTGCCCACACCTGGATCGCCAACGTAAAGCGGATTGTTTTTTGAGCGGCGGCACAGGACCTGAATGGTGCGGTTGACCTCGTCGTGACGGCCGATCAGCGGATCGATCCGGCCGGTCTTGGCCTTTTCATTCAGGTTGACGCAATAGGCCTTGAGGGCTTCCGGCTGCTTCTTGGCCGGACCTTCCTCCTGCTCACGTGGCGGCTTCTGGCTGGCTTCGCTCTCTTCCTCGACACCGCGTGGCGGGCGAGGCTGGGAGGTGCCGGGACGCTTGCCGATACCATGGGATATGTAGTTGACCGCGTCATAGCGGGTCATTTCCTGTTCTTGCAGGAAGTAAGCCGCATGGCTTTCACGCTCGGCAAAGATCGCCACCAGAACATTGGCGCCGGTCACTTCTTCCCGACCGGACGACTGGACGTGGATGACAGCCCGCTGGATGACCCGCTGGAAGCCGGAGGTCGGTTTGGAATCCTCATCATAGCCGGTCACCAGATTGGCCAGTTCATTATCGACATAATCGCTCACGGTCTTGCGCAGCGTATCGAGGTTCACATTGCAGGCGCCCATCACGGCGGCGGCATCGGCATCATCGATCAGTGCCATCAGCAAATGTTCAAGCGTCGCATATTCGTGGTGGCGCTCATTGGCAAAAGTCAGTGCCTGATGCAGCGCCTTTTCCAGGCTCGGAGAAAATGTTGGCACGGTCAGATCCTCATTTCTTTTCCATGACGCATTGCAGCGGATGCTCGTGCTGCCGCGCGAAGTCCATAACTTGGCTTACCTTGGTTTCGGCGACCTCATAGGTGAAGACGCCGCATTCCCCTACCCCGTGGTTGTGTACGTGCAGCATGACGAGGGTTGCCGCTTCCCTGTCTTTTTGGAAGAACCGCTCCAGAATATGGATGACGAACTCCATCGGCGTATAGTCATCATTTAGCAGCAGAACGCGATATAAATTGGGCTTCTTGGTTTTCGGCTTCGTGCGCGTGATAACCGACGTGCCCCTGTTTGGTCCGTCGTTGTTACCCTGCGCTTGCATGACGATCGGTTGCGCGATCATTTCCATCCATTCTCCCGAGTTCCGGCCGCTTCATCGCAAAAGGCGAATCCCGCCAGACCTCACAGATTCATTAAGGTAGTCCATTTCTCATCGATTTTAAGCCCATAGATACGCACTGCAAAGAGAATTGCGTGTCCGACCTCAAAAAGGCACCCCGGACAAGTCCCGATACCGACGCAACAGGCCTAAAGATAAGTGCCTTACCCGCGTTTTCCAGACCAGCAATCGCAGCGCGTTCACTTCCAGCTGAGATTACCACCAGATAATCATATTGTCTCCCCAGCAATGCCCCAGGCTGACCACAAGACTGAGTATGGACATAAGCTGCCAAACCGGGGCTGGCATGGGAAGTACCAACGAAAAACGGCCATCCCACAGGACGGCCGTTTGCAGCGACATCAATAAAAAATGATCAGGCAGCCGTCGCGGCGGACGCTGCTTTCGAAGCCTTGGCAATCGGAGCCTCATAAGGCTTATATGCCGTCTTGGCCAGATCGGCATACATTTCGGTGATCTTGGTGGCTTCTGACACGAACGTTTCGTAGGAGCTCTTAGCATATTTCGTCTGCAACTCGAAAACAGTTTCGATGCTGCGGGCAGCGGTCAGTTGCTCCATGAAACCGGCCAGATCCTGGAAGGACTTTTTCGAGTAATCCTGAGCTTCAGCAGCGATCGACTGCATGCCCTTGGCAACCTCGGAATAATTCTTCACCATCGTATCGACGGCTTCTTTGCTCTTTTTGTTCACGTCTTCGAAATTCAACATAACAGCACTCCTTTTTCCTCTGCTGTCCCAAACCATAGGACAGATTGCTAAAATTGGTCAAGTCAATTTGTGCAGTGCGTCATCGCCAAAAAGTTGCATTTTATCAATAACAAAAAAAAGCGACCCCATACGGGGCCGCCCTTCATTATCAAATATCAATAAATGCATCCCTTATGAATGCAACCTGTGATCAAAGATCGACATCCAGAATGGCCATCGAGAAATTGTAGGACAGATCACCGTCCTCGTCATCCTTGAAGACAACGCCGAGAAACTCATCACCAACATAAACTTCTGCCGAGTCATCCTTGCGCGGACGCGCCTTTACAGCCATCGTCGGGTTGAAAGTCCGCTTGAAATAAGCGTCAAGCTTCTTGATTTCGTCTGCTTTCACAAAAATCTCCATGGATTGTCTGCGCAGCACGAACCTTCGATCCGGCCATGTTGCCGCAGCGCTCTCAAAATTCCAGCATGGCCGTGACTGACAAACCGCACGAACCATGCTTCGGCGGCCTGCTTGTCGCATGGGCCAAACAGCTGTGTAAAGCCGCGAATATCGATCCGCCCCTGCTTTTAAGGGATAATTGCTGGAAGCGGAATCGGTTCACTAAAAAATCATCAGACAGGTTCATCCATGACCACCAACCGAAGCGGCCACGGAGGCCATAAGGTTCGCGCGCCAAATACGGCATGTCGAAATCAACGTAACGGCGTGGGCACCCGTTCCGTCAGCCGTCCTCGGACACCACCTGGTTCATCGAGCGGGCCGGTTCGGCACAGCCTGCTTCGCCCACCACCTTGGCGGGTACGCCTGCAACCGTCTTGCCAGCCGGTACAGGCTTCAGCACAACAGAACCGGCGGCCACCCGCGAGCAGCAGCCGATCTCGATATTGCCCAGCACTTTCGCGCCCGCGCCGATCAGGACACCATTGCCAATCTTGGGATGGCGATCTGCCCCTTCCTTGCCGGTGCCGCCCAGCGTCACCCCATGCAAGATAGAAACATTATCGCCGATCCGTGCTGTCTCGCCGACCACCAGGCCTGTGGCGTGATCCAGAAATATTCCCTTGCCGATGTGAGCAGCCGGATTGATATCCGTCTGAAACACGCTGGAGGACCGGCTTTGCAGATAGAGCGCAAAATCGCGCCTGCCTTTGTTCCAAAGCCAGTTGGCCAGCCGATGGGTCTGGATCGCGTGAAATCCTTTGAAATACAGCACAGGCTCGATAAAGCGCAGGCAGGCCGGGTCGCGGTCGTAATAGGCCTGAATATCGACGCGCAGCACAGTGCCCCATTCCGGCCAATCGGTCAGCATTTCCTCGAAAGTCTGGCGCAAAAGACTGGATTGCAGGTCGGCATGGTCGAGCCGTTCACAGATGCGGTAGATCACGCAGCCTTCCAGCGAACGGTGGTTCAGCACGGTGGAATAGAGGAAGGCCGCCAGGAGCGGATCATGCTCGGCGGCACTGCGGGCCTCCTGGCGCATGCTGTCCCAGATCGGGTCCATGGGCTTGATCATCTCGCGCACAGCAAGATCGTGCATGACAGCCATTGCAATCTCCTCATTGACGTTCACCGTCCATTATATAGATGATCTATCGATCAGACCAGATGGGGGCATGAGATGAAAAAAGCGCGGACCTTTGCGGATAACGGCATAAGGGTGGCCGGACAAAATGGCATTGGCGCGCTGATTATCGACAATCCAACTCGCAAGAATGCGATCACCCAGGCCATGTGGCGCGCCATTCCCCCGGCACTGGACTGGCTGATTGCCGAGGCCGGGGTTCATTGCATCGTCATGACAGGCGGCGGCCAGACGGATTTCAGCGCCGGCGCCGACATTTCCGAATTTGACACCGTGCGCAACGATAGCCGGCAGGCGCGGATCTACGAGGCTGACAATAGTGCGGCTTTCGCGGCCATTCGTGAGGCTCGGGTGCCTGTCATCGCCTCACTTCGCGGGGTTTGCTATGGTGGGGCCTTCGGGCTTGCCGCCGCCGCCGATATCAGGATCGCCGACGACACCGCAATCTTCGCCATACCCGCCGCCCGACTTGGCCTCGCCTATCCAGCAGATGCCGTTGCCGACCTCAGCCGGACGCTGGGCAGCCAGATCGCCCGGCGGGCGCTGTTTACCGGTCAGGCATTTCCCGCCGCTTCTCTATTGAGCTGCGGCTTTTTGGGCGATCTCGTCGCCCCTCAAGCTCTTGACGGTGCAGCCTTTTCTTTGGCAGAAACCATCGCCGCCAATGCGCCACTGTCTATCCACGCTGCCAAGCTGGCGCTGCGGGCAACGGAAAGCCAGGACGACAGCCTGCTGAGTGAGGCCGCAGTTCTTGGCTCCACGACGTTCGAAAGTGCCGACTACCGCGAAGGCCGCACTGCATTTCGCGAAAAACGCCAACCGATCTTTACCGGAGAATAAAAACGTCTAGCGGCCATCCAGCTCGGCGTAGAATTCCAGAACGGCCTGTTTAAACACCCTGTCGCCAACCGCCAGCATATGGTCGCGCTTGGGAATATCGATGGCGCGGGCATTGGGCATCAACGCCGCCAGTTCATGGGGTGATCCGGCAATATCATCCACAGTCCCGACACCGATCAGGACAGGCATGGTGATTGTAGCAAGCTCGGCTGCGGACACCAGATCGCGCGACGTAGAGATACAAGCGGCCAGCGCCAGCCGGTCGCTGCGTGTCTGCTCGGCAAAGGCGCGAAACATCCGTCCGCGCTCATGGGTCACATCATCAAGCGAAGGAGCCAGCAGCGCATCGGCAATCGGGTCCCAGTCGCCGACCCCGGTGGATATGCCAATGCCAAGCCCGCCAAACACCAGCGAGCGGACCCGCTGCGGAAAATCCAGCGCCATGAAAGCCGAAATCCGCGCGCCCATGGAATATCCCATCACATGCGCTTCAGCCACACCAAGATGATCGAGCAGCGCTGCGGCATCCGCTGCCATGTTTTCAGGATGATAGACTTCCGCTTCATGCGGCTTGTCGCTCTGGCCATGGCCGCGATTGTCGAGTGCGATCACCCGGTAGCCGGCATCGCCCAGCGTCTTCAGCCAGCCAGGATGCACCCAATTGACCAGGGCGCTGGAGGCAAACCCATGGATCAGCAAAACTGCCGGGCCAGACGGATCGCCCTCATCGAAATAGGCGATCTCCAGACCGTCATGACGAAAGCGGGAAAAAGCGGGAGCGTTCAAATTCATCACAATCGGTCCAGTTGATAGTCGATCAAGGCAGCATGACCCGGCCCGCCGCCCCACAACATGCCATCCCCAATCTGCCAACAAGGACAGGAAGACGCCAGACATCCGCAAGGGTTGCGATACGCAGTAGCCCTGCTGCATAAGTCGTAACCCCTGTAGGGTTCAAGAGTTTATCTGCCCATACCCCTGCAAAGGCACAGCAATTCTGTAAAAACAATCGGCAGCGCCCTGCATTGGCTCTACCCATTTCAAAAAAAGGCGGCTAATGTCCGGCGTAACCCAATCGCGGTGCATGGCGGCGGCAGAGATGCGGATCACCCGCCATAAACGTTTCATCTTCAGTTGAGTTTCCCGGCCTTGCAGGCCTTGGAAACTGGGCAACAAGGCATTCGGAGCATAGACATGGCCGGTCATTCCATTCCCCATTTCCAGAACGACGGCGGACATCGGCTTGTCGAAATCGGCGTCAAGGAATTCATGTGCACCGGTGCGTCCGTTCCTTTTGATCACCCGCATATCTTCATCGACCTTGGCCATGACACCGAGAAGGTCTGCCCCTACTGCTCAACGCTCTATCGCTATAACAGCAGCCTGAAGGCAACCGAAACCAACCCGGCCGGCTGCGTCTTTCACGTCAAGGCAGCCTGAGCGGCTCTCAGCGACGCGCCAGCGATCGGATTATCACCATGTCCACGAAAACCGTGGCAATTGTCGGCGGCGGCATAGCCGGTCTTGTCGCGTCCTTGTGCTTTGCCCGCGTGGGTATCGCGACCCGGATTTTTGAGAAAAGCCCACAATTGCTTGAGGTCGGCGCCGGCCTGCAACTGACGCCAAACGTCACCTGGATTCTCGACGAACTCGGTGTTCTCGAAAACCTGCGCGCGCGCTGGCATGAGCCGGATGTGGTGGCGCTCGCCTCCGGCATCAGCTTGAAACGCCTTTGCGACGTGCCGGTTGGCGCCCACGCGAAATCCCGTTGGCAGGCGCCCTACGGCGTGTTGCATCGCGCAACGCTGCAACAGGCTCTTCTTGAGGCCGTGGCGCGCAATCCGCTTTGCTCCCTGATATTGGACCAGAGGGTCGAAAGCCCCGATGCGCAAATCCTGCGCGATCCGCAAACCGGCGAGCGTCCCGACCTGCTGATCGCTGCCGATGGCGTCTGGTCGCGGCTGCGCAATTTCGTGGCTGGCGGCCCGGACGTGTCCTTCAGCGGCAGCATTGCCTGGCGCGTTACCCTTCCCCAGGCCGAAGCCCCCGCCTTTCTCGACCGACAGTCCGTAACGGCCTTTCTGGGGCCGAATGCCCATATGGTCACCTATCCCTTGCGCGATACCGACAGTATCAACATCGTGGCCATCGGCGCGGGCGTCGATCCCGGCGAAGGATGGGCAGCTCAAACGCAGGATAGCCAGGCTCTGCTGCTGGAGCGGGCCTTCAAAGGCTGGAATAGCGACATCTGCACCATGTTGGCGAATGCCAATACCAACATGACCTTCTGGCCGCTGTTTCAGGCTGGAAATGGCCGTTGGCACAATGACAGGGATCTGGTGCTGATCGGCGATGCAGCCCATGCCATGCTCCCCTTCTCGGCTCAGGGCGCGGCGATGGCCATCGAAGACGCTTTCGAACTGGCCGATCTCGTCTCCAGTCGACCCACCCCCCAGGCGCTCACGGCTTATGAGACCAGTCGGCAAAAACGGGTCAGCGCCGTGCGCAAACGAGGGGCAATCAACAAATTCGCCTATCACGCCAAGGGGCCGCTGCAAATCGGGCGCGACGTCCTATTGTCCTTGCGCCCTTCCGATAGCTTTGCCCGCGATCTCGACTGGCTCTATGGCTACCGGCCTGTCTTGACAGACCTTTAGCCGTAAATTGTCCGATGCCTTCAACCCGAAATTGCTTTCGGATCAGACAGTTAAACAGTAGCTGCCGCAGCAAAACCACGCTCCAGATCCACCTGGAGATCGGCAATATCTTCAAGTCCGATCTGAAGACGAATCAATGGCCCGCCTGCGGGCGGCTTGGCGATGACGCGGTCGCCGACATTGGCCAATACCGCCAGGCTTTCGTACCCGCCCCAGGACCATCCAAGACCGAAAATCTGCAAGGCATCGAGAAAGGCATGCGCCTTACACTTGAACTGCGCCGGATCGCTTTCCGCCAGTACAAAGGAAAAGATCCCCGAAGCGCCTTTAAAGTCGCGCTTCCAGATGTCATGACCGGGAAAACTGGGCAGGGCCGGATGCAAGACCCGCGCAACATCGTCCCTCGCCTCCAGCCATTCGGCCACGGCACGAGCACTGCGATCGTGATGAGCAAGCCTGACCGCCATGGTTCTGAGACCACGCAGAACCATATAGCTATCTTCTGTCGAACCGCAGAGGCCCATGGCGCCATTGGCAGCCTTAAGGCGCGGCCAGCACGCGGCATTGGCCGAAACCGTCCCCATCAGGATGTCGGAATGGCCAGCCGGATATTTGGTTGATGCCTGCATGGAAATATCGACACCGAAATCCAGTGGCCGGAAATAGAGCGGTGTTGCCCAGGTATTGTCCATGCTGACCACGGCGCCATGACTATGAGCGATGTCAGTCAGAAGGCGAATATCCTGCATTTCAAATGTATTGCTGCCAGGAGCCTCGGCATGAACCAGCTTTGTATTGGCGCGCATCAGCGATGCGATGCCTGCACCGATGGCAGGATCGTAATATTCGACCTCGACACCCATCCGCTTCAACATTGTATCGCAGAAATGCCGTGCCGGGTCATAGACCGAATCAACGACCAGCGCATGATCGCCAGGCGACAGGAAAGCCAGGAAAGGAACGGTAATTGCAGCCAGGCCGGAGGGCAGTATAATCGTGCCAGCCGAGCCTTCCAGAACGTCAATCGCATCGCAAAGCGCGTCCGTTGTCGGGGTGCCGCGGGTACCATAGGTATATTTCTGCGTCCGTGTTTCCATGCTTTCGGCAGTCGGAAACAGCACCGTCGATGCCTTGACGATCGGCGGATTGACAAAGCCATGGTAGCTCGAGGGATCATGGCCGATATGGCACAATTTCGTATTCGTGCCAGCGCTCGTCAACCAGTTTTTTTTGTCGGACATCCGCTATAACTGCCTTTTTTCATGTGCTGGTCGCCTGCCCGTCAGGGGCAACATGCCAAGACTACGACTATCGAAGACAGCAGCGCAATCCACCTCGTTTTCGGTTCATCGCCGCCGCGTCTCCACTTCTTTTTTTGAACAGGCCAGCCAAGCATGGTCAAGCCTTGCCGCGTCACCGGGACAATGAAATTCAAAGGCGCCATTTAGACTAAATTTTCATCACCAACTGCGGCTTTCCTGTGTTGTCGGCCTATTTTATGAGCAAAAAAATCGAATTGCCACTTTTCGACGCAATTTCCACCCATCAACACTTGACCATGAACCCATTTATGAATGTGATGGGCTTGCTAGGGTCACAACCCGGGCACCGGTGCATGGAGAGGGGCAAGAGCCGTGTCAGGCACCGGAGGGAAGACAAACAGAAAAAAGGTTGGGAAACATGAAAAAGACGCTCCTGTCAGTTGCGCTTGGCGCTGCGGCATTTGGTTTTGGCGCATCGGCAGCCTCGGCCGACACGCTGAGCGATGTTAAGGCAAAAGGCTTTGTTCAATGCGGCGTCAGCCAGGGCATTCCGGGATTTTCCGCTCCGAATGACAAGGGCGACTGGTCGGGTCTGGATGTCGATTACTGCCGCGGCATTGCTGCCGCCGTCTTCGGCGACGCATCCAAGACCAAGTTTACGCCCGTATCCGCCAAGGATCGCTTCCCTGCGTTGCAGTCCGGCGAAATCGACGTTCTGACCCGTAACACGACCTGGACAATCAGCCGCGACACCTCGCTCGGCTTCAACTTCCGCACCGTCAACTACTATGACGGCCAGGGCTTCATGGCGAAAAAGAGCCTCAACGTGAAGTCGGCTCTGGAACTGTCCGGCGCGGCCGTTTGCGTTCAGACCGGCACCACGACCGAATTGAACCTTGCCGACTATTTCAAGGCCAATGGCCTGAAATACAACCCGGTCGTATTCGAAAAGGAAGACGACGCAACTGCGGCCTACGACGCAGGTCGTTGTGACGTCTACACCACCGACCAGTCCGGCCTCTATGCCATCCGCCTGAAGCTCAAGAACCCCGATGACAACATGGTTCTGCCGGAAGTCATTTCCAAGGAGCCGCTCGGACCGGCTGTGCGTCAGGGCGACGACAAGTGGTTCGACGTGGTCAGCTGGGTTCACTATGCCATGGTGAACGCTGAAGAAGCCGGCGTGACCTCCAAGAACATCGACGAAATGAAGGCCAATGGCGGTCCGGACGTCAAGCGCATGCTCGGCGCTGAATCCGGCAGCAAGCTGGGCACCGATCTCGGCCTCAAGGAAGACTGGGCTTACAATGTCGTCAAACTCGTTGGCAATTACGGCGAGGTCTTCGACCGGAATGTCGGCGCTGGCAGCCCGCTGAAGATTGCCCGTGGCGTCAACGCTCTGTGGTCGAAGGGTGGTCTGCAATACGGCCCGCCGATCCGCTGATCCGCAACCGGGTCCGATAACCAACCCAAACCAAGCCTTTCTGGGGAGGCGGTGTCCGCACCGCCTCCCCATTGCAAAAGGGCAAGGACATGCGCACCCAAAACCAAGGGTGAAAAAGGGGGAAAAAGCCTCAATGGCAATACAGGATTCGAGCTCCTCTAAAACCGGATCGGTCAGCGCGGCATCGCTCATCTACGACCCGAAGGTCCGTGGCATATTTTATCAGGTGGTTACCTTAGTAATTTTGGTCGCCTTCATCTGGATGGTCGCCAATAATACCATTCACAATCTGCAAAAAGCCAATATCACCTCCGGCTTCGGCTTCCTGCAAGGCCGCGCTGGCTTCGACATCGGCCAGCAGTTGATCAGCTACAGCAGCGATTCGACCTATGGGCGGGCGCTTGTCGTCGGCCTGCTCAATACGCTGCAAGTCGCGGTCGCCGGCATCATCACCGCCTCGATCATCGGCTTTGCCGTCGGCCTCGGTCGGCTGTCGCACAACTGGTTGATCGCCAAGCTGTGCCAGGTCTATGTCGAAATTTTCCGCAATATTCCACCGCTGCTGGTCATCTTCTTCTGGTACCGTGGCGTCATCGCCATTCTGCCGCAGGCGCGCGACTCCATCGCGCTGCCTTTCGATATCTATCTGAACAATCGCGGCGTCACTTTTCCGAAGGCGATTTTCGGCGACGAGGCCTGGCTGCTATTGCCAGCCATCGCGATAGGCATCGTTCTTTCCATTCTCGTCAGGAAATGGGCCCGCAAGCGCCAGATGGCGACAGGCCAACAATTTCCAATCCTCTGGTCGTCGCTGGGGTTGATCGTCGGCCTTCCAGTCCTGGTGTTTATGGCGATCGGCATGCCGCTCACCTTCGATCTTCCAATTGTCGGTCGATTCAACATGCAGGGCGGTTCGGTCGTCGGACCCGAGTTCACCTCGCTGTTTCTGGCGCTGTCCTTCTACACCGCCGCTTTCATAGCGGAAATCGTTCGCGGTGGCATCAAGGCTGTATCCAAGGGGCAGACAGAAGCGGCCAGCGCGCTCGGCCTCAAGCATAGCCACACCTCGCGGCTCATTGTCGTGCCGCAGGCGATGCGGATTATCATTCCGCCGCTGACAAGCCAGTATCTCAACCTTGCGAAAAACTCCTCCTTGGCTGTTGCCATCGGCTTTGCCGATATCGTCGCTGTCGGTGGTACGATTCTCAATCAGACCGGACAGGCCGTCGAAATCGTTGCCGTCTGGCTGGCCGTCTACCTGACGATCAGCATCAGCACTGCAGTCTTCATGAACTGGTTTAATGCCAAGATGGCGCTGGTCGAGAGGTAATATCATGGCATTACACACCCCTGTATTCGTACGCACGGAGATGGTGTCCGCCTCTCCGGCACCCGCTGGCCAGATTGGCACGACGGCCTGGGTCCGCAAGAACCTGATTGCGACCCCGAAAGACGTTGTGCTGACCCTGCTGGCATTGGCCTTTCTGGCCTATATCCTGCCCGGCTTGATCAACTGGCTGTTCGTCCACGCTGTCTGGTCGGGAGCAGGCCGCATCGCCTGCCTTACCGTCTCTCAGGGCGGGGCATTGCCCGATGGCAGCGCTGGTGCCTGCTGGGCGTTTGTCGGCGCCAAGTTCCAGCAATTCATCTTCGGACGCTATCCGAGCGAAGAGATCTGGCGTCCATTGACCGTCATGATCCTGTTCGCCGTCCTGCTGGCTCCCATGCTGATTCCGAAGGCGCCGTTCAAGGGTACCAATGCCCTGCTGCTGTTTCTGGTGCTGCCAGTGGTTTCCTTCTTTTTGCTCACTGGCGGCTTTGGCCTCGAGCATGTGGAAACGGCCCGCTGGGGCGGCCTGATGGTGACGCTGGTCCTGTCCTTCTTTGGGATCGCGGTGTCACTGCCGGTTGGCATCATGCTGGCGCTTGGCCGCCGGTCGACCATGCCGGTCATCAAGATGCTCTGCGTGATCTTCATCGAAGTGGTGCGCGGCGTCCCCTTGATCACCGTATTGTTCATGGCCAGCGTCATGCTGCCGTTATTCCTTCCTGATGGCTGGAGCTTCGACAAGTTGCTGCGCGCTTTGGTCGGTGTCTCGATCTTCTCATCCGCCTATATGGCTGAAGTCATTCGCGGCGGCCTGCAGGCCATCCCGAAGGGGCAGTTCGAAGGGGCCGACTCGCTTGGTCTGAGCTACTGGCAGAAGATCCGGTTGATCGTCCTGCCGCAGGCGATCAAGCTTGTCATTCCGGGCATCGTCAATACCTTTATCGGGCTGTTCAAGGATACGTCGCTGGTCTCGATCATCGGCATGTTCGACCTGCTGGGCATCGTCATCCTCAACCTGTCGGACTCCAACTGGGCAACGCCTGAGACAGCCGTAACCGGTCTGGTCTTTGCAGGCTTCATCTACTGGCTGTTCTGCTTCAGCATGTCACGCTACTCTTATTTCATGGAACGGCACCTCGACACGGGCCACAAGCACTAGCATCTGTCGGTTTCGACCTGATCCGGCAGTTGCTTCATTCTTTCGTTCGTTTGTCGGGACAAGATCGACGTCCGGCTTTCCCGACAAACTCCACTTCTAGGAAACTCAATTATGGCTGAAGCTCAAACCTCCATCGAGAAAGCCCCGACCAAGACCGCAATCGAACTGATTGCCATGAACAAATGGTATGGCGAATTTCACGTCCTTCGTGACATAAACCTCAAGGTAGCGACCGGCGAGCGGATCGTCATCGCGGGTCCGTCGGGCTCCGGCAAATCAACGATGATCCGCTGTATCAACCGGTTGGAGGAACACCAGACCGGACAGATTATCGTCGATAACATCGAGTTGACCAACGACCTCAAGAAGATCGATGAAGTCCGCCGCGAAGTCGGCATGGTGTTCCAGCACTTCAATCTGTTTCCCCATCTGACGATTCTGGAAAACTGCACGCTGGCACCGATCTGGGTCCGCAAGATGCCGAAGAAGGAAGCCGAAGAAGTCGCTATGCACTATCTGAAGCGCGTCAAGATCCCGGAACAGGCCAATAAATATCCAGGCCAGCTCTCCGGTGGCCAGCAGCAGCGCGTCGCCATCGCCCGCGCCCTTTGCATGAAGCCGAAGATCATGTTGTTCGACGAGCCAACCTCAGCGCTTGACCCGGAAATGGTCAAGGAAGTGCTGGACACCATGGTGGGTCTGGCCGAAGAAGGCATGACCATGCTCTGCGTCACCCATGAAATGGGCTTCGCCCGTCAGGTTGCCGACCGGGTGATCTTCATGGACCAGGGCCAGATCGTCGAACAGAACGCACCCGCCGAGTTCTTCGACAATCCGCAGCACGAGCGCACCAAGCTGTTCCTCAGCCAAATCCTGCACTAGGATCGGCCGAATATCCTGCACGACAGTGCCGAGCGCCATATAGGGCGCATGGCGCTGCCGTGTTTGTCAGGGAAAAGTGGAAAACGATTTTTCCGAAAAGACATGTAAAAACAAAATCCTAAACATGTCAGACGAATCCAGAATGACGAGACATTCTATGGAGTCGGGGGCCGTCCAGGCGGCCCTTGCACGGCCTTTGCGAGTGAAAACAGCAGGGGCTCCTGGAATGGAAATGCCATTAAATCCAGCCCTACCGGCAGTCCGTCAGATTGCCCTACCGGCACATTGATGGCCGGCCATCCAAGTGCCGAAGCCAGCACGCCATTGCGTTCGGGTCTCGACTGTTCGCCGATCAGAAGAGCGCTGCGCTGTTGAACAGGGTAGGCCAGGGCATCAAGCCGATTCGCCTGCATCAGTTGCTCGGTCAGCATTCTTATTGTCTGCGCAGCAGCGATCTTGCGGGCATAATCCAGCTTCGCCTCAACCCTATCCGCTTCCAAGGCTGTTTTAAGCAGCATATGCATGGTCGAATGCGACCAGCGACCATCTTCAACATAGGCTCTGAAGTTAGCGATCGGGGCATCGGTGTTCAAGCCGCTCAGCCAGCCATCGAATGCACTTTCAAATTCGTGAGCATGCAGCGCCAGATCATTATATAGAGATCCCGAATTGAACCGTGGCTCATTGATATCAACAATGACGACACCTCTGGAACGAAGCCGCTCAAAAGCAGCCTCCAGGCATTGGTTGATGCCGACATGCTCTTGGCCTGTACCAAACAGCCCGGACAGCACGCCGATGCGCATACCCTCGACTTTCGGCCACCGTGAAACTTTAAGACCGTTACTATCGAAATCTCGGGCCGCCAAACTCACGGCGTCATCCGGATCAAAGCCAATCATCATCCGAAATGCCAGAGCCAGATCTTCGAGCGTCCCCGCGAGCGGCCCCAGCACGTCCATGGTCGGCGAGACGGGAATCGTGCCGCTTCGAGCGATCAGCCCCCGGCTTGGCCTCAATCCGAAAACGCCGCAAACATGAGCGGGATTGCGGATCGAGTTTACTGTTTCCGTGCCGAGGGCAACGTTGCAAGCCCCAATCGCTACCGCAATAGCCGAGCCACCGGAAGATCCGGCTGGCGTACGGGACGGATCGTAGGGATTGAGTGACTGGCCGCCAAGCGAGCTTAATGTGCTTCCCGCCCCCGCCAGTTCATCCAGATTGGTCTTGCCGATCACCACCGCGCCATGCCGTTTCAACTGGCGCAGAACAAAGGCATCGCGACGCGGCACATAGTCTTTAAGGGCGACGGCCCCGCCGGTCGTGTTCAGCCCTGCGGTTTCGATATTGTCCTTGACGGCAACTACCATGCCCCGCAGCGGAAGGTATTCGCCTTCTTCATGCCGACGGTCCACCGATTTCGCCTCATCAGACACCAATGGATTGAGGCAAAGGAACGCATTAAGATGCTCGAAAACCCCGAGGTTTTCCAAGCACCGTTCCGCATGAGCGACAGACGAGCCGAGCGTTGGCTCTTGATCCTCCAAAACCATAAACCGCATGCTCCGCGCTACAGCATCGGACCAAAAAGATGAAGGCCGACGGTCTTACGGCTTCAAATTAGGCCGCCTCAATGGCCTTGGCAACGGCTTCAATGGCATCGTCGGCCTTAGCACCATCGGGGCCGCCTGCCTGGGCCATATCGGGCCGTCCACCGCCGCCCTTGCCACCAAGGGCGGACGACGCAATCCGGACAAGATCGACGGCGGAAACTTTATCAGTCAGATCAGCCGTCACACTCGCAACAGCACTCGCTTTTCCATCCTCGGCCACGGCAATCAGAAGGACGACGCCAGACTCGAGTGCGGACTTGGCCTCGTCGGCCATGCCCTTAAGATCCTTCGGATCGATCCCAACAAGTTGCTTGCCGATGAATTTAATCCCGCCCAAGTCGCGCGGCACGTCGGCAGCGCCGGTTGAACCGCCGCCCATGGCAAGCTTACGCTTGGCATCAGACAATTCGCGCTCCAACTTGCGACGCTCGTCCACCAAAGCTTCGACACGGGAAACGACATCGACAGGCTGGACCTTCAAGGCGGATGCCAGCGCTTTGACACGTTCGTCCTGTTCGGCCAGATAGGCACGGGCGGATTCGCCTGTCAGGGCCTCAATCCGGCGGACACCTGCACCAACAGCGCTTTCGGCCACCAGCCGTACTAAGCCGATATCGCCTGTCGCCGAGACATGCGTTCCACCGCAAAGCTCAATGGAATAGGGCTTGCCCGCCTTGGGACCGCGCACCGCCGTCCCCATCGACACGACTCGCACTTCGTCGCCATATTTCTCGCCAAACAGCGCCATGGCACCCTCGGCAATCGCATCATCCACCGCCATCAGGCGGGTGGTGACGGCAGCGTTCTGGACAATGATTTCATTGGCCATGTCTTCCACGACCTTCAACTCCTCCGCTGTGACCGGCTTGGGATGGGAAATATCGAAGCGAAGACGTTCCGGCGCAACCAGCGAACCCTTCTGTGCCACATGGCTGCCCAGCACATCGCGCAAGGCCTCATGCAGCAGATGCGTCGCGGAATGGTTGGCCCGCAATCTGGAGCGACGAGCGTGATCAACATTAAGCGCGACGACCGTACCGGCGCGAACAGTCCCCTCACGAACCGTGGCAATGTGGACAAACAGCCCCTCGCCCTTCTTTAGGGTATCGCGCACCTCAAGAACGAATCCATCGCCAACGATTTCACCGGTATCGCCAACCTGGCCACCGGATTCGCCATAGAACGGCGTCTGATTGACCACAACCTGGACATTCTCGCCTGCAGCAGCTTGCTCGATCACCGCGCCATCCCGCACCAGCGCCTGGATTTCTCCCTCGGCGCTTTCGGCGGAATAACCAAGAAACTCGGTTGCGCCGTGCTTGTCCTTCAATTCGAACCACACGGTTTCCGTCGCCTTGTCGCCGGAGCCGGACCAACTGGCACGGGCTTCGGCCTTCTGACGCTGCATGGCATCGTTAAAGCCGGTGATATCGACGCCAATGCCACGGGCGCGCAGGGCATCCTGAGTCAAATCCAGCGGAAAACCGTAGGTGTCGTAAAGCTTGAACGCGGTCTCGCCATCAATGCTATCGCCCTTGTTCAGGGTGGCGGTGGCATCGGACAGCAGCGAAAGGCCACGCTCCAACGTCTTGCGGAAACGGTTTTCCTCGAGCTTCAAGGTCTCGGAAATCAGCGCCTCAGCGCGAACCAGTTCCGGGTAGGCGCGCCCCATCTGCTGCACAAGCACAGGCAGAAGCTTGTAAATCATCGGGTCGCGGGAGCCGAGCAGTTCCGCATGCCGCATGGCGCGGCGCATGATCCGGCGCAGAACATAGCCGCGGCCTTCGTTCGATGGCAACACACCGTCCGCAATCAGGAACGCAGAAGACCGCAGATGATCGGCAATCACCCTATGGCTGGCCCGGCGCTCGCCCTCAGCCGGTACGCCCGTCAGATCGACAGATGCATCGATCAGGGCACGGAACAGGTCAATATCGTAATTGTCATGCTTGCCCTGCAACAGGGCTGCAACCCGCTCCAGGCCCATGCCGGTATCGATGGACGGACGCGGCAAGTCGACCCGTTGCTCCTTGGTCACCTGCTCATATTGCATGAAAACCAGATTCCAGATCTCAATGAACCGGTCGCCATCCTCATCGGCAGAACCCGGAGGTCCACCCCAGATATGGTCGCCGTGGTCATAAAAGATTTCGGAGCACGGACCGCAGGGACCGGTGTCACCCATCGCCCAGAAATTGTCGCTGGTGCCAATCCGGATGATCTTCTCTTCCGGCAGACCGGCAATTTTCTTCCACAAGCCAAAGGCTTCATCATCGGTATGATAGACGGTGACGCAAAGCTTGTTGCGATCAATGCCGAATTCCCGGGTAATCAGGTTCCAGGCCAGTTCGATGGCATTTTCCTTGAAATAGTCGCCGAAGGAAAAATTGCCCAGCATTTCGAAAAACGTGTGGTGACGCGCCGTGTAACCGACATTGTCAAGATCGTTATGCTTGCCCCCGGCCCGAACGCATTTCTGCGCTGTGGTCGCACGGGAATAAGGCCGGTGTTCCAATCCGGTGAAGACATTCTTGAATTGCACCATTCCGGCATTGGTGAACATCAAGGTCGGGTCATTGCGCGGCACGAGCGGGCTCGACGCAACAACTTCATGACCATTGGTCTTGAAGTAATTGAGGAAGGTCGACCGAATGTCATTTACGCCGCTCATGGGATGCCCTTGGAATAAGTGTCCGCTGCCGGACAGACGTCAGAAAACAACGGCTTTTATCGTCCGCCATGACGCCTGTCCAGCCTAACGAAAGAAAAGGGCCGGAGATGTAGATCCCCAGCCCGCAACAATCAACAGGTCCGACCGCCAGATAAGCGGTCCCAGTCCATCAGGCGTCGTCAACACCGACATTGTCATTGGCGTCTGGACCGCCATTTTCTAGAAAACGCTCGGCGATCAGACCAGCGTTCTGGCGAAGCGCTGTTTCGATTTCATCGGCAACCGCAGGATTATCGCGCAGGAAGATCTTGGCATTTTCCCGGCCCTGCCCCAAGCGCTGGCTATTGTAGGAAAACCAGGCCCCGGCTTTCTCAACGATCCCGGCCTTGACGCCCAGATCGACCAATTCGCCGGTCTTCGACACGCCTTCGCCATACATGATGTCAAATTCCACCTGCTTGAAGGGCGGCGCCATCTTGTTCTTGACCACCTTGACGCGGGTCTGGTTACCAACGATCTCTTCCCGATCCTTGACCGCGCCGATACGGCGAATATCGAGGCGCACCGATGCGTAGAACTTCAAGGCGTTACCACCGGTCGTCGTTTCCGGAGAACCAAACATCACGCCGATCTTCATACGGATCTGGTTGATGAAAACCACCATGCAGTTCGAACGCGAGATCGAGCCCGTCAGCTTGCGCAGCGCCTGGCTCATCAACCGCGCCTGCATGCCCGGCAGGCTATCGCCCATTTCGCCTTCAATTTCAGCTTTCGGCGTCAACGCAGCAACCGAGTCGATCACCAGCACATCGATTGCACCCGACCGCACGAGCGTATCGGTAATTTCCAGGGCCTGCTCGCCGGTATCTGGCTGCGAGATCAGCAAATTCTGGAGATCAACACCCAGCTTGCGGGCATAGACTGGATCCAGCGCATGCTCGGCATCGACGAAGGCGCAAACGCCACCTTTTTTCTGCGCCTCAGCAATGGTTTGCAGCGCAAGCGTGGTCTTACCGGAGCTTTCCGGTCCATAAATTTCAATAATACGGCCTTTGGGAAGGCCACCAATGCCGAGCGCGATATCGAGGCTGAGAGAGCCAGTCGATACGGTTTCAACCTCTACGATTTTTTCGTTCGCACCAAGCTTCATGATTGAACCCTTGCCGAATGATCGCTCGATCTGCGACAGGGCCGCTTCCAATGCCTTGCTTTTATCCACCGTTTTGTCCTCTACGAGCCGCAAAGAATTTTGTGACATTTGAACCACCTTTAGGTTATTGAAGCCGCGTAGGCAACGAAACAGCAGACAGCGACTATGTACATGGTTTGTTCCGCTTTTGCAAGTCTTGCCCAAGTCTTTGTGTTTATTTTTTAATCCGACGGGTGTTCTCTTAATGTTTCCATGGCATTGGCCGTTAAGAGAAATTGGTTTCCAGCCCATTACATCCTTCGGAATGGCGCCTTCGCGATTCGAATTTTCACTGTTTCCAGGAGGCTGGCAGGTATGAGTCTCGATATTCTCGTTTTGGGCGGCGCGCACATTGATCGGCGCGGACGCATCGATGCGGAAACCATCCCTGGTGCCAGCAATCCAGGGCGGTGGTTGGAAGAACCGGGTGGTGGTGGTTTTAACGCGGCGCGCGCGCTGGCACGTCTTGGGCTGAGTGTCGCCATGATCAGCCCCCGCGGCGGCGATGCGCTTGGCCAGCGGGTGGCGGTCGCAGCCGAAGCGGCTGGAGTCGATGACCGGCCTTTCACCTTTCTGGATCGAAACACACCAAGCTACACTGCTATTTTAGAAAAAGACGGCAATCTGGTGATCGGCTTGGCCGATATGGAGCTCTACCGTTTGTTCACGCCGCGCCGTCTGAAAGTACGCGCCGTTCGCGAGGCTTTCGAGGCCACTCGATATGTGTTGGTCGATGCCAACCTGCCGCAAGAGACGCTGGAGGCAATTGCGGCCCTGGCGCGCGAGCTTGGCAAACCTCTTGCTGGCATTGGCATTTCACCGGCCAAGGTGGTGCGATACGCCCCCTGCCTCGACAGCCTCGACATGCTATTTCTCAATAGCGCCGAAGCCGCGGTACTGACTGAGTCAAGGCCGGATGATCCCAATGACTGGCCGGACCTGCTTCGCGCTAAGGGCCTGCATGGCGGCGTTGTCACCAATGGTGCAGGACCGGTCGTGGCTTTCGATGCAAATGGTGACTACGCCCTGACGCCACCGCCACTGGAAGCACTGGCCGATGTGACTGGGGCTGGAGATTCGCTTTGTGCAGGAGTGCTTTCGCAAAGAGTGAATGACAGTCCCTTGCCGCTGGCGTTGCGCCACGGTGTTGCCTTGGCTGGCCTGACCCTGCTATCAGACAGGGCAACAGACGAGGATCTCACCGCAGATCGCCTCGCCGTGCGCCTTGGCCTTGTTGGCGAGCCGCGCGCCCTTTCCCGCCAAACGAGTTCCTGATCATGACCCGTTCGATTTCCCCGCTCCTGCCCATCGTTTACGCCCGCGAAGTGGCTGCGGCCAAGACGCGCAACGCTCCAATAGTCGCGCTGGAATCCACCATTATCACCCATGGCATGCCCTATCCGAAAAATGTCGAGATGGCGCAAAGCGTGGAGGCAATCATTCGCGACGGTGGTGCGGTCCCAGCGACCATTGCAGTGATTGAAGGCGTTTTGCATATCGGGCTGGAAGAAGATCAGCTGCAAAAACTGGCGCAAATGACTGATGTCCTAAAAGTCTCTCGTGCCGATCTCGCTTACGCCATTGCCGAACGCCGCACCGGCGCTACCACGGTAGCCGCGACGATGATCGCCGCCGCCCGCGCCAACATCTCAGTTTTTGCCACCGGCGGCATCGGCGGCGTGCATCGTGGCGCAGAAGAAAGCTTCGACATTTCAGCCGACCTGGAAGAACTGGCGCGTACTCCGGTCATCGTCGTCTGCGCCGGAGCAAAAGCCATTCTTGATATTCCCAAGACCTTGGAAGTCTTGGAAACCCGTGGCGTACCTGTCGTGACTTACGACAGCGACGAGTTTCCAGCCTTCTGGTCGAGAGAATCGGGCTTGAAAAGCCCACTCAAACTGGAAAGCCCGGCGGCAATTGCCAATTTCCAGAAGGTACGCGACCAATTGGGCGTCGACGGCGGCATGTTGATCGCCAATCCCGTGCCGGAAGCAGACGAAATTGCGCGCGAGGAGATGGAAATCTATATTGGCCGGGCGTTGGCCGCTGCCGAACGCGAGGAAATCACCGGCAAAGCCGTGACGCCTTTCCTGCTCGACGCAATCTATCACCTCACCGACGGCCGCAGCCTGATTACCAATATCGCGTTGGTGGAAAACAACGCGCGTCTTGCAGCGGAAATTGCCGTCGCGATGCTGTAAGCCACTGATATCGAAGCGGATCGGGGGTGATAATGTCCCCGATCAAACTCTGCGACAGATTATTGTCGTTGTTTTACCGTTGCCTATGCGTGCTGCACCGACTTGCAACAAAATTTCATTCTGCAATTTCACCTTTTAGATAGTATCCATTTTCTCTCTCTTTCTGCCAATTCCCAACTGACAGGCGTCAGATCAAGAAAGCAAAGACTTACTGTTTCGATACGAGCCTCTCAACCTCCCATATTTAAAGGATGCTTCTGGTCCCGCTCCTTCTCAAGACCGTCTATCGGTGCGTCATCGAAGGAAATTTGCAAGAAGGACTTGCGGAACACAACTGGAACAGATAGCGTATGTTCTGTATTTGTTTCATAATTCAAAGGGTAGGTCCCAATGCTGACTCGCAAGCAACAGGAACTTTTGCTGTTTATACACGAGCGCATGAAGGAGTCTGGGGTGCCGCCCTCCTTCGATGAAATGAAGGACGCTCTGGACCTCGCCTCCAAATCCGGCATTCACCGGCTGATCACCGCTTTGGAAGAGCGCGGCTTCATCCGTCGCTTGCCAAATCGCGCGCGAGCACTGGAAGTGATCAAGCTGCCGGAGGCCATGACGTCCAGCATACCGCCCCGACGCACAGGATTTTCGCCATCCGTCATTGAAGGCAGCCGAGGCAAGTTGCAGGCAGTGCCATCCGCTCCGGCCAAACCGGTCGAGGAAGTACGCAATTCCTCATCCATACCAGTGATGGGCCGTATCGCGGCAGGCGTGCCGATCTCCGCTATCCAGAACAACACCCATGACATTTCCGTGCCGATGGAAATGCTGGGCAGCGGCGAACATTACGCCCTTGAGGTCAAAGGCGATTCGATGATCGAAGCCGGCATTCTCGATGGTGACACGGTGATCATCCGCAACGCCACCACGGCCAATCCGGGCGATATCGTCGTTGCTCTGGTAGACGACGAGGAAGCCACCTTGAAACGCTTCCGCCGCCGTGGGGCGTCGATCGCGCTGGAAGCTGCCAATCCGGCCTATGAAACCCGGATTTTCGGACCGGACCGGGTAAAAATCCAGGGCAAGCTCGTCGGTCTTATTCGTCGCTATCACTAAGCTCTCTGCCATCTCCAGCGCCTGACTGGGCGTCGTCGCTGGCAGCAGATGGAACATTGGCGTGGGCCGTACCATCCGGCCGGTCATAGCGATTGCTGCGCCAGTCGAAATAACGATGGCGAGTCCAGGGCCGATACTGATTTTGAAATGCCGTAACGATATGCAGCGTTCGTGTGGCGGGATCACCAAGCGTGATTTCCATTGCACCGAACCGTCGCAAATCGTTACGGGTCAGGACTTTCGGGGGACGTGACAGCATCGTTCCAGCGGTAGCGGCCTTCTCGGTTTGCGAGAACGCGAGAGGTTCACCCGATTCTATTCGGGACGGGGAATTCTGGTCCGAGTTTGAGGCACCGCCCGTCACGTGGCTATCCGTGTGCACGGCAACGTCCTGCCCCGGTACCGTAGTTGCACTGGCTGCAGAAATCTCTCCCGCTTGCGTCCGGCTAATCGTTTGGGAGCGAACGGACGGGCTGCTGTTGTCAGATGCCAGCACATCATCATCGGCCATCATCCGTTCATTTTCAACGTCCAACCCAGTGCCGTCTTCCGTAGCGTCCCGGATAACGGTCATTCCGGTGTTTTCAGAGGAAGCAGTTGATGCCATCGGCGCCTTGCAGACGGCATCGCGACTGACCTCAGTCGAGACGATCAGGTCGGACAGGGCGCAGGCGGCCTGGCTATAGTCGCGGTTCTGTACCAGGCTGACTGTCCAACCATTGCTGAGTCTTGCCAGGCAAAAGGCATCGGTGCGGCAATGGAAAAGATCAGGTTTTTTATCGGCCTTCTCCTTTGCCACCCTCATCTCCGCCATAGCCTGTTGTGGCTCGACCGGCTCCCTTCCCTTGGCATTTTGGCCGCCCGTCTTTGGTTTTGTTTTTCCGGCCCGCGTTGTTTCCCCCGCTCCCTGTTGGCCTTTTTCCATTTCGACAGCTGCCAGCTTGGGCAATATTTCAGGCGCAATCGGATCGGCAATGTCGAGCACTGAGCGCCATTGGTTGAAAACGAAACCCGGCGGACGCTTCTTGTTGGTGGCAACGGTCAAGACATTGCGGTCGTCGGTCCGAAACAGAGCAAACAGTTGACCATCTTCGGTTACGGCAAGATCAGGCAGTGGCGGATCGGTTTTTATCGCCTCATAGCCAAACGCCGTCAGCATCATTGCCACACCAATCAGCCTCAGCCGCGTCTTCATCAGGGTCAGTATCAGCAGACCCGTCGCCGAGACCGGCAGAAACCACCATTCGAACCGGCCGAAGGTAAAGCCCGCACCCCAGCTCGCCACTTTATTGGCAATCAGCAACACGCCCTCAAGGCCAAGCCCCATCAACTGGATCGGCCATTGGTCCAGACCGAAAGGCATGAGCAACACACCGATCATCGCCGCCGGCATGACAAGCATCGACATCAGAGGCGCGGCCAGAAGATTTGCCTCCAACCCGTGCAATCCTACCCGATGGAAATGCGCCGCTGAAAACATTGCGGTGGAAAAACCGCCAAGTGCTGAGGTCATCAGAATACCGCTGACCACCGTCATCAACGGCTTCAACACTGTCAGCACCGGGATAGCCGGCAGGATGGGAGGCAATCGCGGGCGCTGGCGCCACAGGTCGAAACCGGCGATCAGGGCAAAAGTAGCCGCAAAGGACATTTGCAAGCTCGGCCCCATCACCTGCGACGGCGAGAGGAGAATCACCAGGATAGCCGCCAGCGCTGCATTGCGCAGGCTGAGCACAGGCCGGTCGAAGAACGCCGCCGATAGCATGATGACCATCATCAAATAGGCACGCTGGGCGGCAATGTCATAGCCGGAAATCAAAAAATAGCCGGTCGTGGTGGCAATCGCCCCTGCTGCGGCAATCTTCTTGATCGAGCGGGCCTCCGCCATACCAGGCACAAGGCTCAAGAGGCGCCGGATCCCCACGAAGAACAGTCCACCGGCCAGCGCCATATGCAGACCGGAAATCGAGATGATATGGGCAAGGCCGGAAACGCGAAGATCGTTATTGGCCTCCTCCGAAAGGCCGCGCCGCTCGCCGGTCACAATCGCTACGGCAAATGCGCCAGCGTCGCCCGGCACGATGACCCTGATACGGTCGGAAATGCCATTGCGCAATTCCTGTGTCATTTCATCAAGCCTGATTCCCGCTCGTTCCCAAAAATCCGGCGGCGCGATGTCTGGTCCCGGCGGGAATCGCTTTGGAGGCTGATAAAAATAGCCAATCGCCCCTGTGCCGGTAAAATAGGAGGAAAAAGCAAAATCGTTCAGGCCTGGCAAGGCAGGTCCGGATGGCGGGGAGAGCCGCGCCCTGCCCTCGATCCAGTCGCCGGGATTGAAGGGCTCATGCGCGCCGCGGGCCAGAAGCGCTACCTGCTGCGGCATGCGCTTCAGGCTGGGGAACCGTGTTTGGTGCAGTGCAATCACATATCTTTGATTGCCGTCCGCATTCGGCTCTACAGAAACCACTTTCCCGCGCACCACCGTCGTCACTGCACTGTCGATGATGATCGTATTCAGCCGCGCGGTTTGCACATCGGCCAGCAACATGCCGGCGAGACCGAGAGTTGCAATGCCGCAGACAGCGGCCAGAACAGGATGACGGTAGCGGACCCGCAGCCAGACCACTCCGGCCGCACAGAAAGTCAGGAGGATCGGCAAGCGGGGAAGGTCCTGAGGACGGGTAAACCACCAGATCGCACCGAGCCCAAGCAGAACGGGCAAAAACAGAAATGTCCGGCCATAGGCAAGCTCCTGCAGAGCGTCCCGGTGGATAGCACGCAGAAAGCGCTGCCAGCGGGAGACCAGAAGAGGCGATGCAGTGAAGTTCCCGTCGAAATCAGGGGTTTCCGCTTCGCCTTCCGGCTCTATGTCCGGGCGCCGCAGAAGCTCGTCAAACAGGGTTTTGGAAGAGCGCCGATCCCATGGCAAGGCGCGCGCGGTAAGCGCTTCTTTTTGCCTGACCAGTTCCCATTCCGCCGTATCCGGCATCGATCCTGCCGTCGCCCCGGTGCCCTGCTATGCCACCCGCCTTCAAAGCATTGAAAACGAGCGGCGAGGCCCCTGAAAATTGCTTTTATAATAATTCGGCAACACATCTTACCTTGCTGCTAACGCCAGACTATCAATCAAAAGCTGTAGGAGAAAGGGGGTATAAACCAAGAAAAGAAGTTCTGGCAATAACGCATGCCTGCAATGCAAGTGCCGATTTATTGCAATGCACACTTTGTCCTTTGGATAGCTTGGCATTAACCTCTGGATCATATAGCTAATTGCAACGCTTAACCTGGGACAAGGCGAAAGCTGCGTCTCCCGCCTATATCCGGAGGATCACCATGACGGAACAAAGCGCAAACTTGAAGATTGAGGACAAGGCCGTCGATCTTGACGTGCGAAGCGGCACGATCGGCCCCGATGTTATCGACATCGGCGCTCTTTATAAGCATACCGGCAAGTTTACCTATGATCCCGGATTCACCTCCACGGCATCATGCGAATCGAAGATCACCTATATCGACGGCGACGAAGGCGTGCTGCTGCACCGCGGCTACCCTATCGAACAGCTGGCTGAAAAAGGCGACTTCCTGGAAGTCTGCTACCTGCTGCTCTACGGCGAACTGCCGACAGTTGCTCAGAAAAAAGACTTCGATCACCGCGTCACGCATCACACTATGGTGCATGAGCAGATGTCGAAATTCTTCTCAGGCTATCGTCGCGACGCCCATCCGATGGCAGTCATGGTCGGTACGGTCGGCGCATTGTCGGCTTTCTACCACGACTCGACCGACATCACTGATCCGCACCAGCGCATGGTTGCCAGCCTGCGGATGATCGCCAAGATGCCGACCATCGCCGCCATGGCTTATAAGTATCACATCGGCCAGCCTTTCGTTTATCCCAAGAACGATCTGGATTACGCCGCCAACTTCCTCAACATGTGCTTTGCCGTGCCTTGCGAGGAATACAAGGTCAACCCGGTTCTGGCCCGCGCCATGGATCGGATCTTCATCCTGCATGCAGATCACGAGCAGAACGCCTCCACCTCCACGGTGCGCCTGGCTGGCTCGTCGGGTGCAAATCCGTTTGCCTGCATCGCGGCTGGCATCGCCTGCCTCTGGGGCCCTGCCCATGGCGGCGCCAATGAAGCGGCCCTGAACATGCTGCGGGAAATCGGCACGGTTGACCGGATTCCGGAATATATCGCCCGCGCCAAGGACAAGAACGATCCGTTCCGCCTGATGGGCTTCGGTCACCGGGTCTACAAGAACTACGACCCGCGCGCCAAGATCATGCAGAAGACCATGTATGAAGTGCTGGAAGCAACAGGCAATGCAGGCGATCCGCTGATGCAGGTCGCGCTCGAGCTGGAAAAGATCGCCTTGAGCGACGAATATTTCATCGAGAAAAAGCTCTATCCGAATGTCGATTTCTATTCCGGCATTACGCTTCGTGCCCTCGGCTTCCCGACGGAAATGTTCACCGTTCTGTTCGCACTGGCGCGCACCGTCGGCTGGATTGCGCAGTGGAACGAAATGATCGAAGATCCGCAGCAGCGTATCGGTCGCCCGCGCCAGCTTTACACCGGCGCACCCAAGCGCGACTACCTGCCCGTCGCCAAGCGCTGATCGGCAATATCCTGTCTTATGCAAAGCCCGGCGATCAATTCGCCGGGCTTTTTCGTGGGCCAGCCCGCAAATGACAGGTTTCATGCCATGGCATTGGGGTTTTCCACCAAGAAAGCCTTCAATTTGCTCAGGGATTGCTTTAAGCAACGGCGACTGCTTCGCATCCGGCGAAGAATATTGATGAGGTTTTCGTTCCGATGCTCGTGATCCTGAGAAAAGCTGCCGGCACCTGGGTGGCAAAAGGGCTTCTTCTTTTGCTTGTCGCATCCTTCGCGATCTGGGGCATTTCCAGCTCGATCATGAGCGATACGTCGGACAAGGTCATCAAGGTCGGCAGCCAGAGCGTCAATTCCAACGAATTCCGCCTCGCTTATCAGCGGCAGATCTCCGATCTCAGCCGCCGTTTCGGCACGCAATTGACAAGCGAGCAGGCCCGTTCGCTCGGCATCGAGTCGCAAGTCTACCAGCAACTGGTCGCTGGTGCCGCTCTCGATCAACTGGCCTCGGACATGAATCTCGGCCTTTCCCAGGACCGTCTGGCGCAGCTGATCGGCGACGATCCGGCGTTCAAGAACACCAATGGCCAGTTCGACCGGCAATTGTTCACCTCGCGGCTGCGCAATTCCGGCATTCGCGAGCAGGATTATATCACTGAGCGTTCCAAGGTCGCGGTTCGCAGCCAGATCGTCGATGCGACAGCGGAAGGCTTCGTGCCTCCGAAAGTGCTTGTTGATGCGCTGAAGCTTTATCGCCAGGAAAGCCGCAGCATCGACTATCTGTTGCTGACCACCGCCAATATCGACCCGATCAAGGCACCGGACGAAACGGTTCTGAAAACCTGGTTCAACACGATGAAATCGCGCTACCGCGCGCCGGAATATCGCAGCTTTTCCTTTGTAAAGCTGGAGCCTGCCGATATCGCCGATCCGAAAGCCGTGACTGACGAGCAGGTGAAGCAGGAATACGACGCCAATCTCAAGAAATTTGAAGTGGCTGGCACCCGGACGCTGGAGCAATTGACCTTCCCGACCAAGGAACTGGCCGAAGCCGCTGCCCAATCGTTGAAGAATGGCAAGACATTCGACCAGTTGGTCGCTGACCAGGGCAAGACGGCAACAGATGTGCTGCTGGGTGATTTCACCCGGGCGGATATTCCCGACCAGAAGCTGGCCGATGCTGCCTTCGCAGTCGCAAAAGATAGCGATACGACACCCGTCGTTGAAGGCGCGTTCGGCCCGGTTATCCTGCGGGTCAGCAATATCAAGCCAAGCCACACAAAGACGCTGGACGAAGTCAAGGATCAGATTCGCGCCGATCTTGCCGCCAATGCCGCCGCCCAGCAGATCAACGACGTGCATGACCGGTTTGAGGATATGCGCGCCTCCGGTTCCAGCCTCGAGGAAGCCGCCACCAAGGCTGGCCTGAAAGCCATCAAGGTTGACGGTATCGATGCCCAGGGACAGGACAAGACCGGCAAGGCGGCCGAAAATCTGCCGGAAAAAGCCAATCTGTTGAAATCAGTCTTCGAAACCGAAGCGGGCGCGGAACCCCTGCCGCTTAATATCGGCAGAAATGGCTATCTGTGGTTCGACGTGACGGCCATTGACGCGTCTCGTGAGAGAACGCTGGATGAGGTCAAGGACAAGGCCGTCTCCGACTGGACCACCGAGCAGCAGAAACAGGCGCTGGGCGCCAAGGTCGAGCAGTTGAAGGCCAAGGCCGATACGGGTGTAGCGCTGGCTGATCTCGCGACTGAACTGGCCATCGGCGTCGAGACCAAGGCCGGTCTTCGCCGCGATACCGAAGATCCGGTGCTCGGCCCTGCCGCCATTCAGGCCGCTTTCCGCGGACCCTCCGGCATGATTGGCTCGGCGGTAGGTGCCGATCCGATGACCCAGATCCTGTTGAAGGTCACGGATGTCAACACCCAGCCGACCGGCGATGTCGTCGACCAGCAGGAGAGCCAGATTACCGCGCTGGCCAAATCCGCCGGTGACGATATTCTCGACCAGATGGTCAACCAGCTGCAGACCAAATATGGCGTCACTATCAATCAGGCGCTGGCCCAGCAGGCCATCACACGCTGAACCGCCGGGAGGGCGAAGCATATGAACGGGCTGAAGCCATTCATCGCAAAGGTCGCCAGCGGGCAAGCACTGACACGGGATGAGGCGGCGGACGCCTTCAATATTCTGATGTCGGGAGAGGCAACGCCTGCCCAGATCGGCGGCTTCCTGATTGCGCTACGCATGCGCGGCGAAACCGTGCCGGAAATTGTCGGCGCGGTCACCGTCATGCGTCAAAAGATGCTGCCGGTCACTGCCCCCGCAGATGCCATCGACATCGTCGGAACAGGCGGAGATGGCACCGGCACCTATAATATCTCGACGCTGGCGGCCCTGATCGTTGCAGGCGCTGGTGTTCCGGTCGCCAAGCACGGCAACAAGGCGCTCAGCTCGAAATCCGGCGCAGCTGACAGCCTGACTGCCCTCGGCGTCAAGCTGGATATCGATCCGGCCATCATTGGCCGCTGCATATCTGAGGCTGGCGTCGGCTTTATGTTTGCCCAGTTGCATCACTCCGCCATGCGCCATGTCGGCCCGGCGAGGGTAGAGCTTGGCACCCGCACCATTTTCAATCTTCTGGGACCGCTCGCCAATCCGGCTGGCGTCAAAAAGCAGTTGCTCGGGGTCTATGCGCCGGAATGGGTGATACCGCTGGCCGAGACGCTGCGTGATCTGGGCAGCGAGAGCATCTGGGTCGTGCATGGCAATGGCCTTGATGAAATCACCACGACCGGCACGACGCAGGTGGCGGCCCTTGAACAGGGCAAGATCCGCAATTTTGAGCTGACACCCGGTGATTTTGGCGTGGCACAGGTTGAGCTAGCCGCTCTGAAAGGTGGCGACGGCGAATATAATGCCAAGGCCTTGCGCGCTGTTCTTGAAGGTGAGAAAAATGCCTATCGCGACGTGGCGCTGTGCAATGCCGCCGCGGCCCTGGTGATTGCCGGAAAAGCCGCGACATTGGCAGACGGCATGGCGCTAGGCGCGCAATCGCTGGACAGCGGGGCTGCCCTGAAACGGCTGGAGACACTGATTTCCGTCTCCAATGGAGAACATTCGGCATGAGTGACATCCTGAAAAAAATCGAAGCCTATAAGCGCGAGGAAATCGCAGCAGCCAAAAGTGCCATACCGCTGGATGAGATCAAGGCGCGCGCCGCCGACCAGTCGCCGGCACGTGGTTTCTACACGGCATTGCGGGCAAAGCAGGCTTCGGGCAATTTTGGATTGATTGCCGAGATCAAGAAGGCCAGCCCGTCCAAAGGTCTGATCCGTCCCGATTTCGACCCACCGGCGTTGGCTAGCGCCTATGAAGCAGGCGGGGCTGCCTGTCTGTCGGTCCTGACCGACGCTCCAAGCTTTCAGGGCGCACCGGAGTTTCTGGTCGCGGCCCGTGCCGCCTGCACACTTCCGGCGCTGCGCAAGGATTTCATGTTCGAGGCCTATCAGGTGCATGAAGCTCGGGCCTGGGGCGCGGATTGCATCCTGTTGATCATGGCGTCCTTGTCAGATTCTGAAGCCGCCGATCTCGAAGGAGAAGCGCTCGCACTTGGCATGGACGTGCTGATCGAGGTGCATGATGAAGACGAAATGGTCCGGGCGCTGAAACTCACCTCGCCGCTTGTTGGCATCAACAATCGCAATCTGCGGACGTTCGAGGTCGATCTTGCCGTCAGCGAACGGCTGGCCGCCATGGTTCCTGCCGATCGGCTGCTGGTTGGTGAAAGTGGAATTTTCACCCACGAGGACTGCCTTCGCCTGCAAAAGTCAGGCATAGAAACTTTCCTGGTCGGTGAAAGCTTGATGCGCAAAGACGATGTGACTGGCGCCACCAAAGCGCTATTGACCGGTGCAGCCGACCGCTTAGCCGCCGAATGAGCGCCCTCACCCATATCGGCGCTGCGGGCGAAGCGCATATGGTCGATGTCGGCGACAAGGTCGAGACCGTGCGGATCGCCATAGCCGAGGGTCATATCCGTATGGCACCGGAAACGCTGGTATTGATCCGCGACGGCAATGCCAAGAAGGGCGACGTGATCGGCACGGCACGGCTGGCGGGCATCATGGCCGCCAAGCGCACAGCAGACCTGATCCCGCTCTGTCATCCGCTGATGTTGACCAAGGTCAGCGTCGACATCACCGAGGATACCGCCCTGCCCGGCCTGCGCGTCACGGCAACCGTCAAATTGACCGGCAAGACAGGCGTCGAGATGGAAGCGCTGACTGCCGTTTCGGTTGCCTGCCTGACGATTTACGACATGGCAAAAGCGGCCGACAAGACCATGGAGATCGGCGGAATTCGGGTCGTTGAAAAGACCGGCGGAAAATCCGGCCCGTTTCGCCATCCGGAGGCCATATAATGGCGCTGCTACCCGTGGAAGAGGCCCAGGCCAGACTGCTGGCCTCTGCAACCCCGTTGCAGGGCACGGAAATTCTCCCACTCCGCCAGTCCTGTAATCGCATCCTCGCAGAGGATATCACCGCTCGGCTAACGCAGCCGCCTTTCGATGCCTCGGCCATGGACGGCTACGCACTGCGGGCCGAAGATGCGCTTACGCCGGGGACTGAATTGTCCGTGATCGGCCAGTCGGCGGCCGGACACGGCTTTGATGGCCGAGTGGGCGCCGGGCAATGCGTGCGGATCTTTACAGGCGCTCCGGTGCCTGATGGTGCCGATTGCGTCCTTATCCAGGAAGACACGGAACCGGCGGAAAAGAACCTCCGTATCCGCACCACATTCGCCGCCGTGCAGGGACGCCATATCCGGCTTCGCGGCCAGGATTTTGCCGAAGGCACGGTTTTGATTCCGGCGGGCAAGGTTTTGGATTTTGCCAAGCTGATGCTGGCTGCGAGCGGCAATCATGCAAATGTCCCAGTCTATCGCAAGCCGCTCATCGCCCTTCTCGCCACCGGTGACGAACTGGTTATACCAGGGACTGCGCCGGGGCCGAGCCAGATCATCGCCTCCAACACATTTGCTATTGCCGCCCTTGCCGAAAATCTGGGCGCGGACGTGCTGGATCTCGGCATCGTGCCTGATGATCATGACGCCATCGTCGCGGCCATCCGCAAAGCAGAGGCGGCAGGCGCGGATGTGTTGGTGACGACCGGCGGCGCATCGGTCGGCGAACATGACCTGGTGCAGGCAGCGCTCACTGATGCGGGCATGGTGCTGGATTTCTGGAAAATCGCCATGCGCCCCGGCAAGCCGCTGATGGTGGGCAAGCTTGGACCGATGCATGTGCTCGGCCTGCCGGGCAATCCCATCTCCAGCATGGTCTGTAGCCTGCTGTTTCTCGAACCGCTGATTGCCAAGCTCGGCCATCGCCCTCTGCCGCAGCGCCTCAAGCACGCCCGCACGGCAACAGCGCTTGCCGCCAACGATCAGCGACAGGACTATCTGCGCGCCCAATTGCGGGTCGATTCGGCGGATGGACTTTGGGTGACCAGCTTTCCGAAACAGGATTCCTCAATGATGCGGATTTTTGCCGAGGCGGGGGCCTTGATCGTGCGCCCGCCGCATGCGTCCGCTCTTCGGGAAGGTGGCCAATGCATGGTGCTGTTATTGCATCCGTAAGCGCCTCTTGGTGAAAGTCATTTGCCGCCTTATCTAATGAAACGACACGCGGACGACCAAACCCGGAGCATGCCTTGAAATTTCTGCCTGAACGTCTGCGCAACCGGATCGAGCCGCGCCTTCTTGCCAGTCTGACCGTTTTGGCGGGGCTTGGCTTGCTGTTTGCAAAAATCGCAGAAGACGTCTTCGATCAGGAAAGCCATGCCTTCGATCGTGCCATATTGCTGGCGCTCAGGATCAAGGACGATCCCGGCCTGACCATCGGCCCGCCCTGGCTGGTTAACTCGGTGCGCGACATGACCAGTCTTGGCGGCTTCACGGTAATTACCCTCGTGACCGTGCTGACGGTGTTCTATCTGCTTGCGGCGGGCAAGACCCGCAATGCCATGATTGTCGGACTGGCGATTTCGCTCGGAGCCTTAGCCGAGTCTGGTCTGAAACTGCTATTTTCCCGTGCCCGGCCGGATGTGGTTCCGCATCTGGTCAGTGTGCAGACCATGAGCTTTCCAAGCGGCCACGCCATGATGTCGGCCATTACCTATCTGACGCTGGGCGCCATGCTGGCCCGCGCCCAACCGACATGGCAATTGCGCTATTTCACCTTCGGTGCTGGCCTGTTTCTGACGCTGCTGATCGGCGTCAGCCGGGTGTTTCTCGGCGTGCATTGGCCAACGGATATCATCGCGGGCTGGACGGTCGGCGGCGCCTGGGCGCTGTGCGTCTGGATGATTGCCGATGCGTTGAACCGCCGCCGCACACCGTTTGAGCCGGAACAATAATCAGCCGATCAGCTTGTCCAGCCAGGCCTTGTCCAGCACGCTTTCCAACTCGTGAGCCAGATCGTCCAGCGCATGCTCGACGCTTTGCCGATAATTTTCGGTCGTATTGCTGATCCCGAAACTTTGCAGCAGCGCGGCCCGGTAGCTGTCATTGGCAAACAGCCCATGCAGATAGGTGCCCATCACCTTGCCATCAGCGGACATAGCCCCATCGGCGCGGCCACGGATCGTCAGAGAAGGACGCTGGCAATCCGGGCCATCGGTCTGGCCAAGGTGGATTTCATAGCCACTCAACGACACATCATATTCCAGCGAATGGGCGGCGCTGTTGCGCACGGTCTTTTCCGGCGCCATCTCGGTGTCGATCTCAAGCAGACCGAGGCCTTCGACGCGGCAGGGAGCGCCCTCCAGCCCCAGCGGATCGGCAACGCTATTGCCCAGCATCTGATAGCCGCCGCAAATACCGATGATCCGCCCGCCACGCCGACGATGCAGGATAAGGTCCTTGTCCCATCCTTGTGCGCGCAGGTCCGCGAGATCGCCAATCGTTGCCTTGGAGCCCGGCAGAATCATCAGCGCCGCATCGGCGGGCAAAGGTTCACCGGGACGCACATAGACCAGATCAACGGAAGGCTCCGAGGCCAGCGGATCGAAATCGTCGAAATTGGCAATACGCGACAGAACTGGCACGGCGATCTTCAAAGCGCCCGTCGAACTGCGGCTCAATCGTTCCAGCGCCACGCTGTCTTCCGGCGGCAAGCGGCCAGCGGCCTTCAGCCAAGGCACGATGCCGAAACTCGGCCAGCCGGTGTAGCGGCCAATGGCTTCGATACCGTCGGCAAACAGGCTCTGGTCTCCCCGGAACTTGTTGATAATATAGCCACAAATCATCCGGCGGTCTTCCTCCGGCAGGATGGCATGAGTGCCGACCAGCGAGGCAATCACCCCACCGCGATCGATATCGCCAACCAGCACCACCGGCACATTGGCACGGGTGGCAAAGCCCATATTGGCGATGTCACCGGCCCTTAAATTAACTTCGGCTGGCGACCCCGCGCCCTCGACAATCACCAGATCCGCTCCGGCCTTCATCTCTTCAAAACTGTCGAGCACGGCACCCAGCAATTGCGGTTTCAGCCGTTGGTAATCGCGCCCCTTCGCCTGGCCAAACACCCGGCCCTGCAGGATGATCTGGCTGCCAGTCTCGCTTTGTGGCTTCAGCAGAACCGGGTTCATATGCACCGAAGATGGCACGCCACAGGCCAGCGCCTGGAGCCACTGCGCCCTGCCGATTTCCCCACCATCATCAGCCACGGCAGCATTGTTGGACATGTTCTGCGGCTTGAAAGGACGCACGACGCGTCCATGCAGCCGCGCCAACCGGCAAAGCCCCGCCACCAGCACCGTCTTGCCGACATCCGAGCCAGTGCCCTGGAGCATAACCATCCGCGTCATGACGTTTGCCAGCTCCTGCAATTTGGTTCAAAGCGCAACCGTGTTCAGAATGGGCCGCGCGTCTTTCTACCAGACCTCATGTCAATGGTTTGTGGTATGGCCTGCAGCCCGCTGGAAGGCAATGGCGTTCAACGATTGGTTTTTCCACAATTTTTCCTGAAGACGACAAGGAGCCAGCGGGAACCAGCTTGATTAACAGCGCGGGATTGCGGCCTTTTTTCAATCCATTGGGGGCTGGTCAGGACAAGAGAACGCTCGGATTTGGCCATGGGAGCCTGTGTGTTTGCATGATGCTTAATGGCTTTTATGCGACATTTATTCGAACAAAAAGCTACAAGGTGGTTGATTTATGCGGCCAGCCCCCTACCCTTGTCACTGTCGTAAACAGACAAGTATTGCACTGGGACTACCCTGGAGCTGCCCCGGACTTCATAATCCGAGAGGTTCGCCGATGAGCGGGCCCTCCATCAAATATGCCCGACCCGGGTTGCGAAATATGCGGCCGGGATCGGCTGTCATGCGTGAAACAGTCACGCCCATGCGCTAAACATGCGCCAATAAAACGGAGAACTCCACGATATGAGGACATTGCTCGTTTCCACGATACTCGCCGCCGGATTGTATGGCATGGCCGGTTCCGCCGAGGCCGCTGATTGCGGTTCGGTCTCCATTGCGGAAATGAACTGGGCCTCAGCCGGCGTCGCGGCCAATGTCGACAAGATCATTCTGGAAAGCGGTTATGGTTGTTCCGTCAATCTGGTGACTGGCGACACCATGCCGACCTTCACCTCAATGAATGAAAAGGGCGAGCCTGATCTGGCCCCTGAGCTTTGGGTCAATACGATTCAAAAGCCGCTGGCGGAAGCCGTCAAGGACGGTCGCCTGCTCAAAGCCGCACGCATTCTGAAGGATGGCGGCGTTGAGGGCTGGTGGGTTCCGAAATACATCACCGATGAGCATCCAGACATCAAGACCGTCCAGGACGCGCTGAAACATCCCGAGCTTTTCCCAGCCCCGGAAGATTCGTCCAAGGGTGCTGTTACCAATTGCCCATCCGGTTGGGCATGTCAGGTCACCACGGAGAATATCTACAAGGCGCTGAAGGGTGACGATGCAGGCTTCCAGCTTGTCGATAGCGGTTCGTCTGCCGCGCTGGACGGCTCGATTGCCAATGCCATTGAAAAGAAAAAGGGATGGCTTGGCTATTACTGGGCGCCGACCGCCATTCTCGGCAAATATGATATGGTCAAGCTTGGGATGGATACCAGTTTCGACAAGGCGGAATGGGACCGCTGCACCTCGGTTGCCGATTGTGCCGATCCCCGCGTCAACGATTATCCAGTGACGGATGTCTATAGTGTCGTCACCAAGAGCTTTGCCGAGAAGGCTGGCGTGACGATGGACTATGTCGGCAAACGCCAGTGGGACAATGAAACCATCGGTAAGGTTCTGGCCTGGATGAGTGAGAACCAGGCGGACAATGCCGATGCCGCCGAATACTTCCTGAAGACATACCCTGATGTCTGGACGCAGTGGGTCTCGCCCGAGGTCGCTGAAAAGGTCAAGGCAGCTCTTTAATAACGCCCGGGAGGCCGCCTTGGCGATCTCTCGTCAGTGATGAAATTACCCTCGCGGGTGGCGGTGGACATGTCTCCACCGTCATTCTTGCGGCAGTTTGGCCATGCCAACGCCCCGCTACACTACACATGATCAAGCTGCGTCGATAAAGCCGAATACACCGGCATTGGCATTGATCCGTACGATAAGGAGCACATATGGCATCTGCTATCTGTAGCTATATCCCCACGCTCCTCTGCCGGTTTCCGGCGGTGGATGACACTCTCATGCGGACTTTCAAGAAGACCGTCGATACCGGCTTCAAGACTTTCGTCCGCTCCTACGGCGATTTTCTCGACGGACTGACCCTGCCGCTGCAATGGTTCCTGAACTGGCTTCAGGCGTTGTTCGTCGATACGCCCTGGATCGTGATGATCGTCGCACTGGCCGCCATTGTCTACGGCGTCAGCCGCAATTGGCGCATTACACTCGGCACGGCTCTTGCCATGCTGTTGATTGGTATGGCCGGTCTCTGGCAGGATACTATGATAACACTTGCCATGGTGACCGTTTGCACGCTCTGCGCCATCGTCATCGGCATTCCCCTCGGCATCTGGATGGCGCGGTCCGACCGCGCCCAGTCGGTTTTCAATCCGATACTCGACGTGATGCAGACCATGCCGAGCTTCGTCTATCTGATCCCCGTGGTGATGATTTTCGGGATCGGCAAGGTGCCGGGCCTGATCGCCGTGGTGATCTAAGCCATCGCGCCAATTATCCGGCTCACCAATCTCGGTATCCGCCTTGTCAGTCGCGAAGCCATCGAAGCTGCGGATGCTTTCGGGTCGTCGGAGCGGCAGAAACTGTTCAATGTGCAGATCCCGTTGGCCCTCCCCAACATCATGGCGGGCATCAACCAGACGATCATGATGTCGCTGGCCATGGTGGTCATTGCCTCGATGATCGGGGTTGGCGGGCTCGGCAAGAATGTCTTGCAGGCCATTACCAACCAGTTCTTCACCATCGGCCTGCTCAACGGCTTTGCCCTTGTGGCAATCGCCATCATTTTTGACCGGGCAAGCCAAGCCTATGGCAAACGCCTCCAGAAACATACACAGGTGCTGCATGGCTAGTCACGGCATAGATATCCGCAATCTCTACAAGATTTTCGGTCCCGACGAGAAAACCCATATCGACGCCGTGCGCCAAGGCATCACCAAGGCCGAGTTGAACGACCAGCATCACCATGTGCTCGGCCTGCGCGACATCAGCATCGACATGCCCGGCGGCGAGATCACCGTGGTCATGGGACTTTCCGGCTCCGGCAAATCCACGCTGATTCGCCATATCAACCGGTTGATCGAGCCGACAGCGGGCGAAGTGCTCTACGACGGAACGGACATCTGCGCCATGTCGCCAGCACAGCTGCGCGATTTCCGACGCCGGAAAACGGCGATGGTCTTTCAGAAGTTCGGCCTGCTGCCACATCGAACCGTGATGGAAAACGTCCTCTACGGCCTCGATATCCAGGGCATGCCGCGGCAGGAAAGCCTTGCCAAGGGACACTACTGGATCGAGCGGGTCGGGCTTGCCGGTTTTGAAAACCATTATCCGAACCAGCTTTCCGGCGGCATGCAGCAGCGCGTTGGGCTGGCGCGAGCGCTCGCAACCGATGCAGATATCCTCTTGATGGACGAAGCCTATTCCGCACTGGACCCGCTAATCCGGGTCGATATGCAGACCATGCTGATCGACTTGCAGCAGGAATTGCAAAAGACTGTGGTGTTCATCACCCACGATCTGGACGAAGCGTTGCGGCTGGGCGACAAGATCGCCATTCTGCGCGATGGCGAAGTGGTGCAGCAGGGCAGCGGCCAGGATATCGTGCTGCGTCCAGCGGACGATTACATTGCCGCCTTCGTGCGCGAGGTCAATCGTGGTCGGGTAATCCGCATCGGCACGGTGATGGTCCCGGCGCATAGTCAGTCAGGCCAGCAGTCGGCGGGCCAGTTCAAGCTCACCGCCCGCACGACGCTGGAAACGGCGGCCCGGGCCATGGTCGAGCAAGGCGTCACAGAGGCGCAGGTGACCGATAAGGCCGGTCACCAGATTGGCACCATCGACCTTTCGATCATCCTTTCGGCTATGGTCTCGCCAGCGCACAGCGTCCAACCGGCCCTGGCGGCAGAATAGAGGATTTTGGCGGCAAGGCAGGAGATCGTCCTACTGCCTTGCCGCCATTTTTTCTCCAACTCGTCGTGCAATGGGTTGGAATTGCTATCGCCTGGCTTTACGCTCCGGCAATCGAAGCTTGAATGAAGGCGACGTATTTGTCTTTGAGACCGGGCTGCAGCCGCTCGGCCATCAGCATGGCGATCTGGAATTGGGTGAAACTATCGGTTTCCTCCAGCGCCATTTCCGCCAGACCCGTAACGCCTTCGGCATAGAGTTCAGGAGAATCGGCCACCTGCTGAATAAAGCTGCCCAGAAACCGGTTGACCGTGAACTTACCAAGACGTTGGCGCTCATCGATGGAGAGCGGCGAGCCAACCCGGTTGATCAACACGAAAACATCGAGAAACAGCAGAAGCATTTCATAATGGACCGCACTCTCCGGCAGTCCGGCTTCCAGCAGCATAGCCTTGCGTTCCGCATCGATCTGCGCTTTTTCAGCCCATTTTTCGGCATTGTAGCGGTAGCGGATCGACGGATCATGCGCCATTTTTCCGGTCGAAAACAGGGATATTGCGACGGCCCAGTCGCATGTCGCTGCCTTGGTCGGATGGGATCGCAGAAACAGGTCCATCGTCGCAAGCCAGACTTCGCGGCGCAGGATGGAATAGAAACCGCCATTGTTGGTCGGGCTGTTCTGCAGATAGGCGAGCATTCTTTCGCCGGGGTCATACTCTTCCAGGGCAAAGGCCTGAACCGAACCGGTTTCGGACCGCTGAAGGAAGCTTTCGGTCACCGGCAGGACGCCAACGTAATCGAAGGGCAGATCGTCGAGATCGAAAGGCACCTGATCCGCTTCGGCAACGATCTCGTCATCATCGCCCATCGGCATGATGAAGGGCGTGGAGGCTGCCTCGACAGCGTTGAACATATTGGCGAAGGCCGTTTGTGCCTCGCTTGGCACATAGGTCAGCCGGGGAGAAAGGTCTTGCAAATAGGCTTTTTTGGCGGCATCGCCGGAATTGTCGCTGACCACCAGCAGGGCGTCCCGCGCCTCGCAAAAAGCAAGCGCACTGTCGATGGCAGCGCGCGAACCGTCGAGCGGGCGATGGCTGGGCATGCAGATAGTCAGTTCGGCCATAGAAACACTCCGGAAAAATGCGGGCCCGATGACAAGCCCCCATTGCAGAAAATAGCATTCAAGCGGGATCAGCTCTCAGACAATTTTCCCAGCTCAGACTCGAAATGGGTAATTATACAATATCCGCAAAGCTTTGCCGCATTTCGTTCGCCTTTGAAGAACAGCGATATCCTACCGTCAAACGTTGCGGCACCTGTGTCAACCAGCGGATGAAGCCGGCCGCAAGCCTCACGCAAGGCTCAACGGAGTCAAATTGTCGATCACCAAACAATGCCGCGAATTATTCGGTTGATAAAATCGCAAGCTCTGCTCCAGCGACGATTGTTTAAGAACCAATGCAGATAATATCGATAGAGACTCACAACAGACACGCCGGGCAAAAGCCAAGACAGCAGGAGACCTTCATCATGTCCGCCACCGCCGTTACCGACCGAGACACCGTTGCCATGAAGCTGGGTGGATTCTCTGATGACGACAAGGCCTTCCTGGCCCTGATGCTGGAAAACCCCAAGCAGGACGAGACCTTTGCCGAAGGCCTGTTCGCCTATCTGGAACAATCCGCCGGTCAGCGCTTCCTCAACTCCCTGAAGCTTGAACGCTGCGGTGAATGGTTGGGCAATAGCTGCCCGGCCCGGATGCAGATTCGCTTGATGGAAATTGCCAAATCCAGTCAACATGGCGCCTATCTGGCCTTTCGCCAGGGGCTGACACGCTCCGGCGGCCTGGAGCGTGCCTATCCGAAATCAGCGCTGTGAGCGTGGGTCAGTCCCCGGCCTTCCTCCAGGCTTTGCAGGCCTATAAGCAGGGCGATCTGCGCGCCTGCCTCGACCGCCTGCACCCGCTTTTGAAAAAACGTCCACCGGACGCCAATATGATGCTGGTGGCGGCGCAATGCCATGCAAAGCTGGAGGAAAAACTCCAGGCCGCCGAGCTTTACGCCCGGGTGGCGGATGTGCAGCCGCAAAATCGCCGGATGTTTCTGCTGATGGCCGCGCGTTTGTATATGCAGATTGATCAGGGGGAGCAGGCGCTTTCCCTGATCCGCAAAGTGCCAGAATCCCAAAATCTCGAATCCCAACACCTCGCATCACTCGACCCGGAAGAGCAAAGAACCTATCGGCGGCTGCTGCGAGGACAATTGTGCCTCAAGGAAATCGAAGCCAGCGACCACGCGCTGGTGGCCGCGATGCGCGATTGCACCAATCCGGCATTTTTCAACATCGACGATCCCTACCAGCACATGCTGTGGTGTGACGACGAGGCGATCAATGGCCGCCAAACCCGGATGGCCAGCGGAAAGCCATTTACGGAGCAATCGCGCCAGGCACGCCGCAGCCTACCCCATCATTTCGGGAAAAAAATCCGTGTCGGTTATCTTTCGTCGGATTTTTCCGACCAACATCCAACCATGCGACTGTTGCAAAGTGTTTTGCTGGGTCACGACGCAGCCCGCTTCGAGATCCACCTATTCTGTCACACCCCAGAGGATATCAGGGAGCTGGATCGGGGACTGCGGCAGACCTACCCCAATCTTCACGACATCCTGCGCATGGACGATGGTACGGCACGCGATTTCATCCGCGGCTTTGACCTTGATATTCTGGTCGATCTCAAAGGCCATACCAAAGATGTCCGCGCCGATCTGATCAATAGTGGCCTTGCCCGCTTGCAGGTCGCCTATCTCGGTTTTCCCGGCTCCGCCTATGGGATCGATTGCGATTATGTCATCTCCGACCTGATCGTCACACCTGACTCATCCAAACCCCATTATCACGAGAGGCTCTGCCGATTGCCGGAAACCTATCAGGCAAACGACAATCGCTATCGCCCGCTGCCACCGGCCACATCCCGCTCCCTGCTCGACCTGCCGGAAAATGCCTTCGTGCTGGCCTCCTTCAACATGGTTCGCAAGATTTCCCCGCAAACCGCGCGTCTCTGGGCAAGAATGCTGGACGCCATTCCCTCATCCATTCTGTGGGTTCTCTGCGCCGGGCGCGAACAGCGCGACCGACTGACCGCATTCATGACCGGGTGCGGAATCGAACGTTCACGCCTTTATTTCACTGGCGCCGAAAGTTACGCGCCGCATATTGCCCGAATGCAGGCGGCCGATCTCGGTCTCGATACCTATCCCTATAACGGCCACACCACGACCTCGGACAAGCTATGGGCGGGCCTGCCGGTCATCACCTTCAAGGGCAGGAATTTCGCCTCAAGGGTGTCAGAAAGCCTGCTGACCGCGCTCGGCGTTCCGCAACTGGTGGCGGAGACGCCAGACGACATGGTGCGCCTAGCCGCAGATCTGGCGCAGGACCGGCCCCGGCTTGCCGCACTCAGGCAGACGATTGGGGACAATCGGCTGCACGCGCCGCTCTTTGACACGCGACGGTTCACCCGCCATCTGGAACGCGCTTTTGAGTTGATGGTAGAACGGGAAAAGGCCGGCTTGGAACCGGATCACATCGATGTGCCAGCCCTGCCGAGCCGACAGGAACCGTTCAGGCAGGATACTGACTGATAGTCACAAAGATCGAGATGCGTCAGTTGGGGCGCTGGTCTACCACCGCGATGATCGGCCCGAGCAGATAGGCCCGGTCGATTCGGCCAGCCATCGGCTCCGCAAGGCTTGAAATCGTCCCATCCAGATAAAGTGCATTGGCCGCGCCCAACCGGTCACGAAAGAACGTAGCCATATCGTAGAAACGCACAGGGTCTTTGCTCAACGCAAACACCACTTGGCCGCTGGCGTCGATACCGACACCATTGCGGATTTTCAAACTGTCGCTGGCGGGGAGAAACTTCGGGTGCAGAACACCATCAATGACCAGCATCGGGCCGGATTGGGTGGCGAAATCCGCTTCAATCTTCTGGGTTTCGAATTGCCCGGTCTCAAGCACACCAGCATGGCCGTCTTTGAGAAAAAACACGCCATTCGGCTTCAGGTAAAAATTGCCCCAGCCATCGGCTGTTTCGACTGGCTTGCGCGTCACGCCATAGTCTACGAACAGGCCAACGGGACTGAGATCGGAGTGATACATACCGCCATTGACGGCGAAGGTGAGGATCAGTCTTTGCTGCCAAAGCTGGCTTCGCAATGCCTCGAACCCACCATAGACATCGCCGTCGGCATTGCGGTTGAAGATGCGAATTGTGCGCGTGGCGGGATCAAATCGACAGACACGATAAGCAAAGCCGTTTTCCGTCTGGTCACGACAATTATGTTCTTCTGCCTCAGCACGCTCTGGAGAAATAACAAGCGGGGACAGGATCGCAAAAAGCCAAACGACTATTTTCAAACGGAGCGCGTTTTCCGAGCAAAATCTCAAAAGTGAACTCTCACATCAAATATTTGAAGGCGCGACCCTTCTGGTCCGTCTTCTTGCACGGACGCCAATACACAAGTTTCACGAGGGAATAGAGCAAAAAAGCTAGCTGTATCCCGCCGTTGACGCCACTCTTACTGCTGGGCAGAAGCGGTCAGAATGCCCACTTCCTGAGTTTGGCCCGCAAATTGAATCGGCGGACCCTGGAAGGCGACATGCCCAGCGGCCGAAACGACAACCGCCAGAATATAAGCAGCACTCACTTTGGCAACCAGATGCATGGACATGGACCTAACTCCTCTTCCCTTTCCCGAAGCAGCTTTGCTTCATCCCTTGAAGGGCGTGAAGCAAAACTGCTGTTAGGTTGCGTTATTTAGCAGCCTTGGCGACATTGTTGCCCGCCGACTGCGTGGCGTTCACGGTATTGGCTGTATCTTTGCCCATACCACGGATCGTGTTACCGCATGACGACAATGCGGCAGCGGCAACAAAGAGAGCAGCAACGGCAGCGAGCTTTTTCGTGTTCATATTGGATAAACCCCTATTATGATAATCGGGCACCACAGGTGCCTCGCATTGGCATGAACGCGGCAACTCGAAAAAAGTTCATTCGCACCCAAAGATTTCAGCGTTTTTAACCAAACATTTACGCCGCATGATATCCGCACTTATGAAAGTTTGGTTCAGATTGCTCGCGAGCACATAAATAACATGGGCTAAAGCGGCGCTTGAGGGGATTGATCATGGGGCAGCAGCAGGGCAAAGGCGCAATTCTGGTGATGACCGCCGGGGGGCCAAACCCGTGGATGGTGGTCAACGCGCTGAAAGCCCGTTTCGGTGACGTGCAGGTCCTCTTGGAAGAACAGGAAAGCAAGGCGGAGATTTTTCGACGCCGTCAACGGCGGGTTGGAACCGTGGCAGCACTTGGTCAGCTCGCCACCATGGCCGCCGGCAAATTCATGCGCCGGGCAGCCCAAAAACGCACAGAAACGATCTGCCGGGACTTTGCCGCCAATCCCCATTTCAATCCGCAGATCCCAGTGACTACTGTGCGCAGCATCAACAGTCCCGAGGCGCAGGAGGCGATCCAACAGCTCTCTCCGCGCGTGATCCTGTTGGTCAGCACCCGGCTGATGACGACCAAAGTTCTGGCCAGCATGCCCTGCCCCGTGCTTAATCTTCATGCTGGCATCAATCCCGCCTATCGCGGTCAGATGGGCGGCTACTGGGCGCTGGCAAAAGGCGATCGCGGCAATTTCGGCGCAACGGTGCATCTGGTCGATCAGGGCACCGACACCGGAGACGTCCTTTACCAGGTGCGTGCGCAGCCAAGCTCCGGTGATTTCATCTCCACCTATCCAATGCTGTTGACGGCAGCAGCCCTTCTCATCACCTGCCAGGCGGTGGGCGACGCTCTGGAGGGAAAACTGACCCCTATCGCGCCGACCGGACCATCCGCACTCTATTTTCCACCGACCCTCTGGCGCTGGCTGTGGACTGGCCTCACCAAAGGCATATGGTAGCGAAGCGAACCCCGGTTCAGGCTGAAACCGGCACGGCCTCCTGCCGCTTCTCAATCTCCATGATCAGTTTTTTCTTCGGCCTCAGAGTAATGCGCATCATCGGCTCCGGCGTCACCTCGCTCTTGTTGCGCAGACGAAAGGTCTTGGCCAGCACCGCCAGAATGGCAACGGCCTCCATGGTAGCAAAAGCACTGCCGATACAGATGCGCGGCCCAGCGCCAAACGGCACGAAAGCGTAGCGATGCCGTGCCTTGACCGCTTCGGGCGCAAAACGGTCGGGATCGAACTCTTCGGGCGTTTCCCAGATCAGGCTATGACGATGAACGGCATGGATTGGCACCAGCAGGACCGTTCCCGCCTCGATGCGGTGTTGACCCAAGGTAAACGCCTCGTTCGCGGTCCGGGTAATGACCGGCGCTGGCGGATAGAGCCGCATGGCTTCGTTGAAAACCTGTTTGGTATAGGTCAATTTCTCGACATGCTCGGCCAACACCGGACCATCGCCCACCACATGGTCCAACTCGTCCAGCAGCTTTTGCTCGATGGCCGGGTGCTTTGCCAGCAGATGGAATGTCCAGGCAAGCCCAAGGGCGGTGGTTTCATGCCCTGCGGAAATGAAGGTCAGCAGGTTGTCGATGATCTGCTCGTCGTTCATTTCGCGGTCTGTTTCCGGATCGTGAGCCGACAGCAGCATCGAGATCAGGTCGGCGCGCTCCACGCCTTCAGCGCGCCGCTCGGCAATCATCTTGGCCATCGCGGACCGCAGATAAGTCACGGCCCGGCTTGCCTTTCCCTTGCCGGGATAGGGTATCCATTCCGGCGCCTTCAGCATGCCAAGCGCAAACATCCAGCCCGTCGGTTCGAGATAATCGGTAACGCTCTGCTCGACCCGCGCGACATCGATCCTGTCGCGCCCTGTCATCATCGTCTCGACAATGATGTCGAATGTCGTCTGCATCATTTCATGGCCGATATCGACGGTCTCGCCAGCCTGCCAGGAATCGCGGCGACGTTCGGCTGCGGCCACCATCGCCGGCAGAAAACTTCTCAACTTTTCCCACTGAAAACCAGCCGCAACGGATTGGCGCTGCCATTTCCAATGGGCGCCATCAGCGGTCAACAACCCCTGCCCCAATGCCGGACCCAGCGCACGGCGAACGTCTTCACCCTTGCCAAGCACCGCTGCATTTTTGACCAAAGCCTCATGGATCAGTTCAGGGTCCATCACATGCAGCCGCACTTCATCGCCAAACTGCGCATAGACCAGCTTATGATCATAGATCTGCGGCGGCAGGGCATCCAGCGGATTGCGGATCAGATCAGCAATCACCCGCACCGGCGAACGACGGCTGGCAACAACACCTTCACTCGTAGCGGACAAGACCGGCATATTCATCTGCCATCTCCTTTGCATAGACCCTTTTTGGGCGGCATCCAGGATGTAGAGATCGAACAGGACCGTTCCAAGCCCCGTCGCCAAATTGCCTTTATCCGGTCAGGCGGCCACCGCTGTGTCGACACAGCCGCGATTTCCCAGCACGCAACGCACGTAATCGGCAACAGCCTTGACCGGCGGCGAGGCATCTTCACACAAGGCAAGGCCGACCTCGTAACTGCCAAGATCCGGCAATCCATCACGCTCGGTCAGTTCCACCATATCCTCCTGCAACAGGAAGCGGGCAAGCGGCGCGACGGCGATATCAGCCCGAATCGCCGCATATTGCCCAACATGGTGACCGCAGAAATAAGCGATGCGGAATTCCTTGCCCTGGCGGGTCAATTCGGTCATGGCGCGCTTGCGCCACACACAGCTCTCATCCCAGACAGACAGCGGCAGCGGCGTTTTCAGATGGGCCTGACCGTGTTTTTTTCCGGCCCAGACCAGCTTTTCGCTCATCACCGTCATGGTGGGATCGGCGGCGATGCCGTTTAGGAAATTGAACAGTGTTACGTCCAGCCGCTTCTCATTCACCGCCTTGCGCAGCTCCACAGAACCGGCAATCGTCACCTCAATGGCCAGATGCGGCCATGTGCGCGCCAGATGAGTGAGAATACCGGGCAGGACCAGTTCGCCGATATCATCAGGCGATCCCAGCCGCACCACACCATTCATCTCGGGCGCCAAAAACCGTGCCACCGCCTCATTGTTCAGGGCCAGGATGCGCTTGGCATAGCTGAGCAGCAAGGCCCCATGCGGAGTCAGCGTGACGGAGCGAGCGTCACGGCGAAACAGCGAAACGCCCAGTTGATCCTCCAGCTTCTTGATCTGCATCGATACCGCCGAGGGGGTGCGAAACACCATGTCTGCGGCAGCGGTAAAACTGCCGACCTCGGAAATCGCCACGAAGGTGCGCAGCACGTCATTATCCAGAAGCGGCAAACTGGCCGCTGCCAGAACGGTGGAAGGCATGGAGGGAGACTGGGAAAGGGTCATTGGACAACCATCAATTTTTCTCAACATAAAGATCATATCGTTTCGTTTGATTGAATGTCAATTCCACCTGACACTGTTTGCAACGAAGCCGATCGGCATCAGGAGGAGTGAAAAGCATGGTCTTCGAAGCAACACCCAGCCGCGTTCCACCCATGCTGCGGCTCTGGCTGGCCTTTCGGCGCTGGCGTGAGAGCCGCCATCTCCGCCAGGCGCGTGAAAAGGCGATGGCTCACCTTAACTGCCTGCCTGAATACCTGCGAGAAGACGTGGGGATTGTCGTGCCGGAACAGCCAAACAGCAAACCGATCACAATATGCGATGCGATAGATCACAAACATTCGCTTTATTGATCAATAAACAAGGCAGATGATGTCTCTGCCGCCTGAGGACCAGGAAGTCTTTTGGCGAGATCAACGAAAGGAACTTTACATGGCCTACATCTCTCATTCCAGCCCTTCGCGGCTGTTTACCAGCAGTATCGTCCTCGCCGAATCGGCTTTGCATGCGATTTCCATGTGGTTCAGCCAGATCGAGTCCTGGCGGCAACACCGCGCCATGGAAAAGGCGCTGGCAGAAGCCCCTTTCGATATGCGCAAGGATCTTGGCTGGCCTGCACACGACACGTGGCAGACCCGTCGCGACATGGTTTAAGCCGCCCAAAAAGGCTGCTCCAGGCCTTGCTTTCCCTGATATTCAAGCAAAATAGAGTGTTTTTTCAATCCGCTAGCTATACGTGTTCCACACGTGTCCCATGACGGCTCGCTGATGAAACACCCACAAATGGTCCGGCAATAATGATGTCAAATTGTTGTCGTCGGTTTCTATCGTGCTATTGTCGTTTTTGAGCTATTGGCGGAATTAAAAACTGTCAATTCTAGCAGATCTCCTCAGCACGGTGGCATCATGAGCAAAACGCCTGTTAAAAAACGCAATATCGTCTTTTTTCTTGTTCCGAATTTCACGCTATTGCCGTTTGCAGGCGCTATCGAAACATTGCGCATTGCCAACAGGATGCTGGGCTATGCGGCTTATGAGTGGCGGCTCTGTTCAGTCGACGGCAACAAGGTGTCGTCTTCGTCGGGCATCAGCATCGAGGTGGATTCGTCGCTTGCCGACGAGCGCCGTTTTCTAGCCGGTGAAAACCGGCCCAATATGGCGATTGTCTGTTCCGGCGTCTTTGTCGAGGAGTTCAACAACAAATCCGTCAATGCCTGGCTGCGGGAAGCCTATAATCGCAATGTCGCGGTCGGCAGCCTTTGCACCGGCGCCCATGTGCTGGCGCAGGCCGGACTTTTGAACGGCAAGCGCTGCGCGATCCACTGGGAAAACCTGCCGGGCTTTTCTGAAGCCTTTCCCCAGGCCGAGGTCTACGCCGATCTCTATGAAGTCGACAGCAATCTCTATACCTGCGCGGGCGGAACCGCCTCGCTTGACATGATGCTCAACCTGATAGGCCAGGATTTTGGCGAAGGCCTCGTCAACCGGGTCTGCGAACAGCATCTGACCGACCGGGTCCGGGCTGCCGGAGACCGCCAGCGCCTGCCGCTGCGCGCCCGCCTTGGCGTGCAGAACAACAAGGTCTTGCAGATCATCGAATTGATGGAAGCAAGCCTGGCTGAGCCCTTGTCCCTGCTTGATATCGCCGACAAGGTGGATCTGTCGCGCCGCCAGATCGAACGGCTGTTCCGACAGGAAATGGGCCGCTCACCGGCGCGCTATTATCTGGAAATTCGGCTTGACCGTGCCCGGCATCTGCTGGTGCAATCCTCGATGCCAGTGGTGGAAGTCGCCGTCGCCTGCGGCTTCGTCTCCGCCTCGCATTTTTCCAAATGCTACCGCGAATTCTACAATCGCTCGCCCCAGCAGGAACGCGCCGAACGTAAACTGGCAACGGCAAAGGCGGCGGTTGCCGCATAAGTATAATTCGCCACAGCTTACCGGCTTTTACAACACGCCCTCGTGCACCGTATTTGGTACACGAGGGCGTTTCTGATTTTCATGGAATCGCAGCAACGCTCTTGTTTTTGCCCATTTCCGGGTGCCAAAATCAGTTTCCAATTTTCCTGGAAATGCTCAAAGCTAAGCTGTAGCCCGCTATTGGTTGCATGGGTCCTGCATAAACCTTGTCGGCTTCAACCGCTAAGACAAGGGAAACAAAGACCGACAGCTTCATACAAGTTTGCCTTCCTACCGTGCCTTGTAACGACGGATAGGAGTGCAACAATGACGATCGGCCTTGATGATTTGTCGCTTGAGCGACTGATGAAGGAGCGTGTGTGGACCTTCGGTAAAGCTGGCGCCGAAGAGGTTTTTGCATCGCAGATATCCTTCGAGAGCGGCGGTTGGCTGCGCGGATATTCCCATACCAATGAAAACTCCTGGCGCGTAAAAGGCGGGGCGGTCGAGTTTCTGAACCAGAACGCTGCTGTCACCACGCGATTCGATACCATACGGTCTGTCGACGGACCTATCGAAATGGAGGGACAGTTCCGTCTGCCAGGAGAGCGTGGCGTTCATCTCTTGACGGAATGCGGCGAGGCACGGAAGCCGCAGAACAGAACCGCTCTTATCGTGCCCATTCACGACGCCTATTTCATCTATGGCATCAACCTGCTGTTTCAGAGCATTGGTGCCGACTACGACATTATTTTCGTCTTTTCCACCGATGCCGATCGCCTGCAGTTCAGAGAGATGCATCAGGCCTCCCCTTTCCTGAACTATGCATCCATCGTGCTGTCGGATTATTTCTCAGGCAGTGCGCTGTCGGTCGTCGCGGAGGGTAGAACCTGGCCGACGGTCAAGAAATTCCTGGCGCTTTCTCTCGCCCATAAGCTTTACGACTATCTTCTGTGCGTCGATGCAGAGACCTTCATTCTCAATAGAACGGGCTGGACTGAGGCCGCCGCAGCCGTTGTTTCCGAAGCCCGCTGGTACGGCGGCACACTGACTGTAAACCACTCAGCCGAAAGGCAGATCATGCACGCCTCGGCCATCAAGCTGGCACCGGCGGTCGATCATGAAAAAATTCAGGCCATTTCCGGCAATTGGGGCATCTATACCTGGTGGTGGGATATTCCGGTCTATTCGGCCAAGAGCATCCCGGGCTTTCTGGAGTGGATTGGCTGGGACACCAGCCTGCAATTTGTGGAAAGGCTCGTCCACAGCGTATTCGACCATATCACCTACCAGTTCTACATGGCTCTTTACGGCGGTTTCTCGTTTACGATGGTCGAAGGCATCGCCCATGCGATGGAATTCTGCAACGCCGGGATTGTCTCCAAGGTGCATCAACAGATCCATCCAATGAGATGGACGAATGCCTTTGCCTACTCGCAGGACCCGAACTTTTTCCGAGAGAACAACTATCTTGCCGTCTATCACATCGACAGGAAGAGCTTTCCTCAGTTCAACCCCGGCTAGTTTCCGGGAAATTTGCAGTGGCCGGTGAAGCACCTATTTCGCAACGTTTGAATGGAAAGAGCGATGAAAATTCTCGCGCACAGGGGCTGGTGGTTGGAAGCTGTCGAAAAAAACAGTGAAACGGCTTTCAGGCGCGCCTTTGAAAATGGCTTCGGGGTCGAAACGGACACGCGCGATCAGAATGGCGTGCTGAAAATCGCGCATGATATGCCCGTCGGTGACCAGGTGATGGATCTCGACTACTTTTTGGATCTGCACAAGAGCCATGCCGGATCGGGCACGATTGCCATGAACATTAAGGCAGATGGCTTGCACAAGGCGCTCCGCGCCTCGTTGGATGGCGCCGGAATAACCGATCTGTTCTGCTTCGATATGGCTGTCCCGGATGCCATCGGCTACCTCAATAACGGCTTTATAACCTATACCCGCCATTCCGAACTCGAACCGCTGCCTCCCTTTTATGACAAGGCCCAAGGCGTGTGGCTGGATGCCTTCTATTCCGACTGGATCACTCCAGATGTCATCCAGAAGCATCTCGACGCCGGCAAGAAGGTGGCGCTCGTCTCTCCAGAACTGCATGGACGCGATCATACCGCGGCCTGGGATGTTTGGAGTGAACTGACAGGTGACGACATCTCAATCTGCACTGACTTGCCGCATCTCGCCGCCGAAAAGTGGGGATAAGCCAGCCATGAACCAGACGGACAGGACATTATGATCAAGGCAGTGCTTTTCGACATGGACGGCGTTCTGATCGATGCCAAGGAATGGCATTACGAGACGCTGAATGACGCGCTGGCGCTTCTCGGGCTCAATATCAGCCGCACCGAACATCTCGCCGTCTATGACGGCCTGCCAACACGCAAAAAACTGGAAATGCTGACCAAGACGCGGGGATTGCCGCCAAGGCTGCACGATTTCCTCAACACGCTCAAACAGAAGATGACCTATCAGGTCATCGTCGAAAAATGCCAACCGGTCTTCCATCACGAATACGCCCTCGCGCGCCTGAAGCGGGAGGGAAAGCATATCGTCGTCTGCTCAAACTCCGTCAGATCGAGCGTGGAGGCGATGATGCGCCAGGCTGATCTGTTGAAATACCTGGATTTCTTTCTATCCAATCAGGATGTCGGCAAGGCGAAGCCCGATCCCGAAATCTACCTGACGGCAATCGACCGGCTGCAATTGCAGCCGGAGGAATGCCTGATCCTGGAAGATAACGATCACGGCATACAGGCCGCCCGCTCCTCAGGCGCCCATGTCCTGGTGGTGGGATCGACCAACGACGTCACCTATGAGCGTATCATGAACGAAATCACCAAGATCGAATCGGCCCTCACATGAGATATCTTATCCCCATCGCGTCGAAGGATGATCTTTTCCCAAAGGACGAGTTTCATTTCCCCAAGCCTCTGATCGAAATCGACGGTTCGCCGATGATCTCGCTCGTCGTCAACAGTATCCGCAACCGCGATGCATCCGCGAAGTTCATCTTTATCGTTCTTAATCAGGATGCGCTTGAATACAGTCTCGATTCAATTTTGAAATTGCTGGCTGGCGAAAGCACCGTTGTCATCAAACTGAACAATCCGACCATGGGCGCTGTGTGCTCGGCGCTGATGGCCGTCGATCATATTGTGGACGACGATCCTCTGGTGATCTGCAATGGCGACCAGATTATCGACGCGGATCTGGCGGGCATTGCACGAGATTTTACGCGCTCGGGAGCCGATGCCGGTGTCGTGACCTTCAATTCCGTCCACCCCCGCTGGTCCTATATCCGTGAGGATCAGTCTGGATATGTCATAGAAACGGCGGAAAAGCGCGTTCTGAGCCGCAAGGCGATTGCTGGATATTACTATTTTAGAAGCGGCAGTCTATTTGTGGAATTTGCCCAGAATTATTTGCTGAAAGCCGACCCGTTTGGTGGAAAATACTATCTTTCCCCGGTTCTGAACGAGGTTATTCTCGCCGGTGGCAAGATCGTCCAACACGAGATTCCATCCGACAGCTATATCTCGTTCTACTCGCCCAAGCGCATCGAATTCTATCAGAACGAGATCCGGGACAAGGTTGCCGCGATGACCAAGCCCGCCCGTCAGGTTCAGGTCGTCATTCCGATGGCGGGCCTTGGCAGCCGGTTTGCGCAAGTCGGCTACCTCAAGCCAAAGCCGTTCATCGATGTAAAAGGCAAGACGATGATCGAGCGTGTCATGGACAATCTGCGCCTCGATCATGCACGCTTCGTCCTGATCGCCCGACAGGACCATCTGGATGCGGAACCCGATGTCGTCAGTGGCTTGAAGGCCCATGGCGATCTCGCCTTTTCGCCGATCAACTTCGTAACCGAAGGTGCGGCTTGCACGGTCTTGACGGCGCGGACACATCTTGATCCCGATGCCCCGCTATTGATTGCCAATTGCGACCAGATCGTCGATTTCGAATGCGCGGATTACATTCAAGATGCACTTGAGCGCGATCTGGATGGTTCAATTCTCTGCTTCAAGGATAAAGATCGGGATCCGAAATGGTCGTTTGCGCATGTGAACGATGATGGGCTGGTCGATGAGGTGAAAGAAAAGGTGGCGATTTCCGACAACGCGACCGTTGGCATCTATTATTTCAGACGCGCCCGCGATTTCATCGATGCCGCGACCGATATGATCGCCCACAACGACCGGTCCAACAACGAGTTCTACGTTTGCCCGGTCTACAACTACCTGATCAAGCAGGGAGCCAGGGTCGGCATCTATCATGTCGCTCCCGACGCCATGCACGGTATAGGCACGCCTCCCGATCTGGAGGCCTATCTCAGGCTGATTTGATAAGCATGAAATGCATCGTACCACTTGCCGGGCCTGATTTGTGGACCCCGAAATATGGCTTTAGACCGCTGGTGGATCTCAGCGGAAAACCGCTGATCGACGCTGCCTTGGGTGACAGGGCGTGGTCGAACCGGCTTCGGCCAGAGGATTACATCTTCGTCATCCGCGAGGTTGCGAACCTCGCGGAGCTTGTTGAATATCTGCGCCTGAGATGGCCCGGCTGCCGCATCGTGACACTCTCCGACCTGACCGGAGGCGCTCTGTTCTCTGTGCTGGCAGCAATGGCGCTCGTCGCGCCAGACGAGCCCGTCATCATCGATCTGGCCGACATCCTGTTCACGAGCGGACCAGACGACCCGGAGACACTGTTTTCGACGGAAGGATGCGGCGCAATCGTGCCGGTCTTTGCCTCAAGCGAAAACTGCTACAGCTATTTGAAGATGTCTGATGGCGTGGTGGTTGAAGCGCGGGAAAAACAGGTGATCTCGGAAAACGCCTCCGCAGGCGTATACATGTTCCGAAACATCCAGATATTCCTCAGTGCAGCCGTTCACAATATCAACAACCGCCAGATCATGAGCTATAAAGGCGTGCTTTTCATCTGCCCCATGGTCAACGGCGTCATCGCTGACGGCCACACCGTGCTGGCACCCATTATTGAAAACTGCCAGCCCGTGGGAAAGATTTTTCACGAACGATAGAGTTGTTCGGTCATTTGTGATGTCGGCGTCAAATCTTTAAAGGATCGCTGAGTGAATCCCTCACCTAAAAATCATCATCGTAGCGCTCGATAAGATCATGATTTTTTGTCCTCTCCTGCAAGGGAAGAGGTAGGGCGGAAACGTTCTGCCCCCTTTACCGGCCTTCCTGTTCTACAACAATCGCTTTCAGATTGGCCGCTCTCTGACGCACTCCAATCTTGGGTTCGAGCCTTTCAGCTGGTTGGCCTTAGCGAAACTCCTCAATAAAATGCACATTCAATTCAACCGAGATTGCAAGAATGCTGCGTATTTCTTACCCTTCTCCGTGAGAAAGTAATTTACCTAAAATACTTTCATTAAGCCAGCAGTTGAACGATACCCCTCCGAGGTAATTAAATCATAAGACGTTAATTGATTGGCTATGTCTTTGACGTTTATATTTTTAATTTCAATTGAAATTTCTTCACTTTCCTCTTTATTTTTCTCTTTATGTAATTTCTTTGCGTATTTTTCCAATGCTTTAGATATTACATACTCACTTGTCGGCGCTTTTAATATTTCCGAAATGCATTGAAAAATTTCTTTCCAAGTAATGCCAAACTCAAAATTTAAAGTTCTTAATACTTTCGACTTTGAATTGCCAATTTTTTCCTCTAAAAAATTTACGGTCGCCTCAAATTGGATAGTTTTATTTATAGATTCTAGATTGTTAGGAAAATTGAATTCGAGAGGCCTATCATCTGCTTCAAGCTCAATAATCTTCCGACGTAACCTGTCCCTTTCTTCATATACCTTTGGATCAATGGCTTGGTCACCTCGTATCCACCCAACTGCTGGCGTGAGGTTTATAGCATTCATCAAAGCAACAGTAACTTTTGCAGGAAGGTCACCGCCAACTTTCCAGAAGTCAACTATACGATCTTTACATAATTCATCTCGAAATTCTTCGAGTTTTTTGCGAATACATGGATCGTTTTCCACTTTACTTAAAGCGATATCTCCTATGTTTTCGTGCAAAAAGGCGAGAACGGGCATGCCCTTAGATATCGCATATCTATATTCTTCCTCTGTAAATGAATACCCAGAAGGTGAAATTGAACCATATCTCCCCGCAACTAAAATAATATAATAATCACATCGATCTATAACTCTCTTTATATACTCTAATTGTTGCTGACTCGTTGCCGGAAAATATTCCATACCCGCAGGCATTTGACCTGATTTGGAGATTGCCTCAGCAACTAGACGCCTCTCATCCTGAAGATCTTTATAAGTTGAACTAACAAACACTTGATAAATCTTGTTTTGCATTATGCCCCCAATATGCTTCCCCGCCGCAATAGACGCGGCGGGGCCAATACTTAATAGGCAGAATTAGGATCAGCTGCACCCACTCGTCGATCCACACGTATCGCACTTTTCACACGTCCCATTCCGTACCATCGTAAAGTTCTGGCACTCGGAGCACATGTTGCCGGTATAGCCTTGGGCGATGGAGCGCATGCGGCGGGCGGCTTCTACTTTCTTGGCTTCGGCCTTGGCGGCTTCGGCTTCGTCGGTAGCGGCGTCGGAGAACAGGGCTTCGGTAGCGACGTCCTCGACCAATTCAGCTGCCCGTTCCTCGTAATCGCGCTTGAAGGACACGACTTCGGAGGTGGAAATGGCGGTCGTCACTTCCAGCTTGCGGGCGGCATTGCCAGAAAAGGCAGCAACATTACCCGAAGCCTTGGCCGGAGTGCCGGTTACGGCGCCACGGGGTTCGGCGGTTCCGGTCGGGCTGCTGGAGACCAGGGTCGGCTTATAGCCACGGGTCAGGCCCTTGGAGACCACATCGGCCTTGCCTTCCTTCACGCCGCGGCCAAGCGCCGTGGTGGAGAAGTCGGACGTGTCGACATGGGCCAGATCGTTGCGGCCGAGGTAGGAGATCGCCAGTTCGCGGAACACGTAGTCGAGGATCGACGTGGCGTTCTTGATGGCGTCGTTGCCGGTCACCATGCCCGCCGGTTCGAACTTGGTGAAGGTGAAGGCATCAACATATTCTTCCAGCGGCACGCCATATTGCAGGCCGAGCGATACCGAGATGGCGAAGTTGTTGATGAAGGCGCGCAGAGCCGAGCCTTCCTTGTTCATGTCAAGGAAGATTTCGCCGAGACGGCCATCGTCATATTCGCCGGTACGCAGGAAGATGGTGTGACCACCGATCTTGGCCTTCTGGGTATACCCCTTGCGACGGGTCGGCAGCTTTTCCTGTTCGCGCACAACACGCTCGACGATGCGCTCAACGATCCGCTCGGTGATGGTCACGGCCTGGGCGGCCTGCGGCTGGGCCAGCAGATCTTCCAAAGCGTCCTCATCATCCTCGTCCTCGATCAGCGAGGAATTCAGCGGCTGGCTGAGCTTGGAGCCATCGCGGTACAGCGCATTGGCCTTCAGCGCCAGCTTCCAGGACAGCATGTAAGCTGCGCCGCAATCTTCCACCGTCGCCTCGTTCGGCATGTTGATGGTCTTGGAAATCGCGCCCGAGATGAACGGCTGTGCTGCTGCCATCATGCGGATATGGCTTTCGACAGACAGATACCGCTTGCCGATCTTGCCGCACGGATTGGCGCAATCGAACACCGCCAGATGCTCCTTCTTCAGGAACGGCGCGCCTTCCAGCGTCATCGCCCCGCAGACATGAATATTGGCAGCCTCGATGTCCTTCTTGGCAAAGCCCAGATGCTCCAGCAGGTTGAAGCTCATGTCGGTCAGCTGTTCAGCGCTGACGCCAAGCGTTTCCTTCAGGAAATCAGCGCCCAAGGTCCATTGGTTAAAGACGAACTTGATGTCGAAGGCAGCGCCCAGGGCCGCATTGACAGCCTCGATCTTCTCGTCGGTAAAGCCCTTGGCCTTCAACGAACCGGGGTTGACGCCCGGTGCCTGGTTGAGATTGCCGTGGCCGACAGCATAGGCTTCGATTTCGGCAAGCTGGCTTTCCGTATAGCCAAGCGTGCGCAGGGCTTCGGGAACGGCGCGGTTGATGATCTTGAAATAGCCGCCACCGGCCAGCTTCTTGAACTTCACCAGGGCGAAGTCAGGCTCAATACCGGTCGTGTCGCAATCCATCACCAAGCCGATCGTGCCGGTCGGCGCAACAACGGAGACCTGAGCATTGCGGTAGCCGTGCTGCTCACCCAGTTCCAGCGCCTTGTCCCAGGCCGCCTTGGCATGGGCAATCAGGGCCGGATCGGAGCATTCGGCATGGACCAGCGGCACGGGATCGACGGCAAGACCCTCATAGCCGTCGAACAGGCCATGGGCAGCGCGGCGATGGTTGCGGATGACGCGCAGCATGTTGTCGCGGTTTGGCGCATAGCCCGGGAACGGACCAAGCTCGGAGGCGATTTCAGCTGACGTGGCATAGGAAACGCCGGTCATGATGGCGCTCAGCGCGCCGCAGATGGCGCGGCCTTCAGCCGAGTCATAGGGAATGCCAGTCGACATCAGCAGGCCGCCGATGTTGGCATAGCCAAGGCCGAGCGTGCGGTATTCGTAGGACAGTTCGGCAATCTGGCGCGAAGGGAACTGCGCCATCATCACGGACACTTCGAGCACGACGGTCCAAAGGCGAACAGCATGTTCGTAATCGGCAATGTCGATCTTCTTGGTATCGGCATCCTTGAACTGCAACAGGTTCAGCGAAGCCAGGTTGCAGGCGGTGTCGTCCAGGAACATATATTCCGAGCACGGATTGGAGGCGCGGATCGGGCCAGCCGCCGGGCAGGTGTGCCAGTCGTTCATGGTGGTGTTGAAATGCAGGCCCGGATCGGCGGATGCCCAGGCGGCATAGGAAATCTTTTCCCAGAGATCGCGCGCCTTCAGCGTCTTCATCACCCGGCCATCGCGGCGGGCGGTCAGGTTCCAGTTGCCATCGTCTTCGACAGCCCGCAGGAAGTCATCCCGCAGCGAAACCGAATTGTTGGAATTCTGGCCCGAGACGGTCAGATAGGCTTCCGAATCCCAATCCGTGTCATAGGTCTTGAATTCGAGATCTTTATAGCCCTGCTGGGCGAACTGGATGACCCGCTTGACGTAGTTTTCCGGCACCATATCCTTCTTGGCAGCGCGGATTTCGCGCTTCAGGGCCGGGTTTTCATTCGGGTCGAAGCAGGCGTCGTTATCGGCTGAGCAATTGACGCAGGCCTTCATGATCGCCTTCAGATGCTTGGCGACGATCTTGGAGCCGGTGACGAGAGCGGCAACCTTCTGCTCTTCCTTCACCTTCCAGTCGATATAGTTCTCGATATCAGGATGGTCGATGTCGACAACCACCATCTTGGCGGCGCGGCGCGTCGTGCCGCCGGACTTGATGGCGCCGGCAGCCCGGTCACCGATCTTCAGGAAGCTCATCAGGCCAGACGACTTACCACCGCCCGACAGCTTTTCGCCCTCGCCGCGCAGATGGGAGAAGTTAGAGCCGGTGCCGGAACCGTATTTGAAAAGGCGCGCTTCACGCACCCACAGATCCATAATGCCGCCTTCGTTGACGAGATCATCTTCAACGGACTGGATAAAGCAGGCATGCGGCTGCGGATGCTCATAGGCCGACTTGGACTTGGTGAGCTTGCCAGTGAAAGGATCGATGTAGAAATGGCCCTGGCCGGGGCCATCAATGCCATAGGCCCAATGCAGACCGGTATTGAACCATTGCGGGGAATTCGGCGCGACGCGCTGGGTGGCGAGCATATAGGCCAGCTCATCGCGGAAGGCGAGAACGTCTTCTTCCGTGGTGAAATATTTGCCCTTCCAGCCCCAATAGGCCCAGGTGCCGGCCAGACGGGAGAAAACCTGGCGCGCATCGGTTTCCGAACCGTAGCGCTCGTCCTCGGCCAAATCCTTCATGGCCTTTTCATCGGCAACCGAACGCCACAGGAACGACGGAACATCGTTTTCCTCGACCTTTTTCAGGATCTTCGGCACGCCGGCCTTGCGGAAATATTTCTGGGCCAGAATATCGGCCGCCACCTGGCTGAACTGCACGGGCACATCGATATCCGCCAGCCGGAAGACGACAGAGCCATCCGGGTTCTTGATTTCGCTGACCGCCTTACGGAATTCAATCTCCGCGTAGGGCGACTGGCCGGGCTTGGTGAAACGGCGTTCGATGCGCATCTGGCTAGTCCTCGTTGGTCCAAGCACCCGGAAAAGGGCGCAAAATAGGTTTCACGGCACCACGGTGAAGCGGCTTGCCGTTGGTTCGCTCTCTTCGGAGCGAGGCCGATCATAATGATGGTCCGCTCTGTATCTTGCGCCAGCCTTATCCGCCAGACACAAAATATAGTGTCCCCAGCGTTTTTATGCCAGAGCAAATGGCCGCAGCGCGCCAGAAAAATTCAAAAAGATATCCGCACGGTCAAAGCGGGGACGCCGTGACCGTTTCAATCCTGATGATGTTCGCTGATTTGAACCGACCTCGTAGACATCTCGGTTCAGCCGCCGCCGCAACAATCAATTCATTAACCCTGCCCGCGGGCAAGCGCAAGAGCTGGTCTGTATCGAAAATATGAACCCTATATGTTGTGGTCAGCATCTGTGGAAAACGGGGAAAGAGGCTAGCCTAGAGAATTCATAGGCTTGGCGGAAAAGCTTCATGATTAACGCTGGGTGAAGGTTTTTTTTATCCACCGTCACATCGTGGCACGCAAGCAAGACGACAGAGGCCTGCCACCGCTTGCCTGCCTGTATCCCGAAACGAATCGGAGGTTTTTTGTGCCCACGAACGCCCTGACCGTGCTCGTTTCCATCAGGAAACCCTTTAATACGCGGGGAATAGGTCTTGCTAATTTCCAAACGAACTAAAGGGATATTAATGTTTGTGGACAACTATATCGGGACCAGGGTCTGGAATGACGTCCACACCCAGATATGCCGCGTCAGTCGCCATGAGAGCGCCGGGCCGCGCTTAAGGTTTGGTCATGACCATCAGTAATCTATCTATCCTGAAGAAGGTCAGTCTTCTTGTGGTGCTGATGGGCGTTGCGGCAGGTGCTATCGCCGCTGCTGGCGCCTTCGGCCTGTCTTCGCTTGGCGCCTCGCTTCAAAACACCGGAAAACGTGAAGAAGTGGCCCGCGAGGCCATGGACCTGCGCGTCGACATTATCGCCATCAGCCGCATGACTTATCAGTTGGCTTTCGCGCCGGAAAAGGCCGCCGATTTCGCCAAGGAAACCGAAACGCGCTCCAGCGAAATGCTGGCGCGCCTGCCAAAGATCGCGGCCACTGCCGACGAGAACGAGCAGAAACAATTGCAGGACGTCCGCACGACGCTCAGCGCCTATTTCGATCAGATCCGCCAGATGGTGAAAGTGGCCGGCACAGACGCCGCCAAGGAACCCGGCGTGATGGCCAAGGAGCTTTCCAAGGCCCTTGACGGACAAAAAGCGGTGACGGCGGCGGTCAAGGTCTACAGCACCTATTCCGCCAAGACCCTGTCTGCGGCCCGCAGCAATGCCATTGCCAGCTCGCAGCTGACGATGATCGCACTCCTGTCGACCGCAGCGATCAGCATTGTTGTCGGCGTTGCGGTCAGCACGCTGATTGCCCGTCGCGGCATCGTCAATCCGATCCGTCTTTTGACCGATAACATGAACCGGATTGCCAAAGGCGCCCTGGGCGACACCATTCCGGGCACAGAGCGCGGCGACGAAATCGGTGAGATGGCCCGCGCCCTGGAAATCTTCCGCGCCAACCGCTTGCAGATGCAGGAAATGGAAGCGCAGGAAGCCGCGCTCAACAGCCAGAGCAAGGATCTGCAATCCTGCATCAGCAGCATTGTCGCCTCGGCAGCCGCAGGCAATTTCTCGCAGCGCATCACCAAATCCTACGAGGATGCTGATCTGCAACGCTTCGCCTCCAGCGTCAACGAGTTGGTGGCCAATGTCGATCTTGGCGTCACCGAGGTCCGGCGGGTGATTGCCGCCCTCTCCTCTTCCGACCTTACCCAGGATATGCGCGGCAATTTCCAGGGCGCCTTTGCCGAATTGCAGAGCAACGTCAACCATGCGATGGCGACGCTTCGCGAAGCCATGCAAAGCATTCGCGGCGCTTCGGGTACGATTACCGACAATTCCGGCGAACTGAGTTCTGCCGCCAACCAATTGGCCCGCCGGACCGAACAGCAGGCAGCAGCCCTGGAAGAGACCGCAGCAGCGCTCGAAGAAATCACCACGACGGTCCGCACCTCCACTGAACGCGCCCATGAAGCCAACCAGATGGTGGAGCAGACCCGCAACAGCGCCGGCAAATCCGGCGAGATCGTCCGCAGCGCCATCGACGCGATGGGCCGGATCGAGCAATCCTCACAAAAGATCAGCCAGATCATTTCGGTGATCGACGAAATCGCCTTCCAGACCAATCTCCTGGCGCTGAATGCCGGTGTCGAAGCGGCCCGCGCCGGGGAGGCCGGACGCGGCTTTGCCGTTGTTGCCCAGGAAGTCCGCGAACTGGCCCAGCGCTCGGCCAATGCGGCCCGCGAAATCAAGGCGCTGATCAACACCTCCGCCGATGAAGTCAAGGGTGGCGTCTCGCTGGTTCTGTCCACCGGCGAAGCGTTGAACGAAATCGTCGGCCTGGTTGACCATGTCAACGGCCATGTGGCGAGCATCGCCCGCGCCGCGCAAGAACAGTCGGCGGCGCTGGCTGAAATCAACACATCCGTCAACCACATGGACCAGATGACCCAGCAGAACGCCGCCATGGTCGAAGAAACCACGGCTGCCAGCCAGGTCCTGGCCAGCGAATCCCGACAGCTGCTGGTGCAGATTGAACAGTTCCGGCTGGAGGATAACAGACGGGGTGAGTATCGCGCGGTGGCGTGATCAAACCGAAGAGGTTTTACTCTTCCAAAAGCTACGAAATTCAAAGCCCCTGCGTTTGAAAAACCGCAGGGGCTTTTTATTGAGAGATGTGATGGAAGGGCCTGTCCGTCTGACTAAACCGTGGTCACAACGCCAACGATAAGAGAGACCGAGACGCATGTGAGCCAGACAGCGGCGACGCGCTGGAGGACATGCAATCTGCCCTGACCGCCATGCCCTGCCTGAGTCAATCGCCCGGCGGAGCCCCAAAGCAAGGCCACGGCGCCGACCAACAGGCAGAACAGGCCGAGACACGGCAGGAAATTCGAATTGTCGGGAGCAGGCAGAAGAACGAGACCGAAGACCAATGCCTTGGGATTGAGCGCCGTCGTCAGATAGATCCGGCCCGCCGTGATCTGATTGAGAGCTTTCCCCTGCCCCGGCGCCTGCCAAAGTTTAAAAGCGATGACCAATACCCAGATCGCTGCGGCGATTTTCAGCAGGATGGCAGCGGCAGGCCAGCGCGCCATCAGCTGATCTCCCAGATAAACCAGTGGCAGGATGGTCGTCAGATAGCCCGCCAGTTCCGCTGGCAAGAGACGCAGCACGCGCCTTAGGCCAGCCTGGGCACCGGCAACACCCATCAAGGTATTGGTTGGCCCGGGCGCCAGCAGCAGCGCCAGGACAGCGGGGAGAAAGGTCGCAATCAGCATGGGGAAATCCATTATCAACAACAGATTGCCTTTTGCAGGGGAACCATGGCCGACGCATTGACAGCGATCAATTGCGCCGATCCATAGATTGCAAGGCTTTTAACCCTTATGGCCCTTGGCGATCGGTTCCTGATAGGTAAAGCCCATGTCCCAGGGGAAATAGATCCAGGTATCCTGGCTGACCTCGGTCACGAATGTATCGACCGTCGGCACGCCTTTCGGCTTGGCATAGACGCAGGCAAAATGCGCCTTCGGGATGATCGAGCGCACTTCCGTGGCGGTCTTGCCGGTATCGGTGAGGTCGTCGATAACAAGCACGCCTTCGCCGCCATTGGTCAGCAATTCAGGTGTAATGCCCTTCAGCAGGTTGAATTCGCCCTGGTTGACATAGTCGTGATAGGAGGCGACGCAAACCGTCTCGATCAGGCGGATATTCAGCTCGCGCGAAATGATCGCTGCCGGCACCAGCCCGCCCCGGGTGATGCAGACAATGGCGCGAAACTCCTGCCCAAGCCCGGCCAGGCGCCAGGCAAGCGCCCTGGCATCACGATGGAATTGATCCCAGGCAACGGGAAAGGCTTTATCGGGAAGAGACATGCAAGGGCTCCGCGCATCAAGAAAAGACAGAAGGAAAGGCAATCGAAGCGCTTCGCGTTTCAACCGCCCGCCGCGTCATCGCAGCAAAAACGAAGACAGTGACGCCATTCAGCTTGCGCATCAACCCGGCTGCCACCCGGCTTAAGGAGCCATGGGCGCAGGCGTTGCACAAAAGCCCTTTCGGCTCCTTGTCTTTCTCGGTGCTATAGCGGCAATCTGCCCATGAAGGCAAGAGACGGAAAGAGGATGCCGGAAACAGCAAGGCATCCGGTTGGAAACCGAATGCCTTGCGTCATCACATTCTGCAATCCAGCGCTTATCAGCGCGAAAGTAATGTCAGGGCCGTCATGGAATCAAGGACGGTGCGGGTCACGCCACCGAACAGCACTTCCCACCAGCGCTTGTGGGAATAGGCTCCCATCACCAACAGATCGATGCTCTGGTCGGACAAGCGGTTTTCGATATGCGCTGCCGCCTTCAATTGCTCCTGATCCTGCTGGGTCACGGTGACATTGATATCGTGGCGGCTCAGCGTCGCGGCGATTTCGGCGCCGGGCAGGCTGCGTGAAAGGTCGTCACCGCCGCTATCGACCACCGAGAAGATTTCAACGCTTTCAGCCTGTTTCAGGAAAGGGAGGGCATCGAATGTGGCACGCGCCACTTCGCGCGACCCATTCCAGGCAATCAGCACCCGCTTGATCGGCCGGGGTGTCTTCAAGATGTAAGGAACGAGCAGCACGGGCCTGCCGCTATCAAACAACGCCGTTTCCAGTTCGCTGCGGTTATCCGAAAGCGAACCGCTTTCTCCCTGAGCGGCCACGACCAGATCGGCGCAGCGGGCGCTGTCGACAAACGAACCTGTCGAGCCGACGGAGGTCACGAAATTGCGCCATTCGGTCGACACGCCTTCGCGTCGCGCTACCTCGGCGAAGATCGCCTCTATGGCCCCGGTTTCCTTATGGGCCAGATCCTGCATGGCCTGAACCGCGACCGGATCGGGTATTTCCATCGGCGCGATCAGGGGCATGCCGGCGACTGCTTCGCAATGAACGCCGATGACATGGGACCCGAACTGTTCGGCCAGCGCTATGGAAAAATCAGAAACCTGCGCTGCCGTACGGCGATTGTCGAGAACGCTCAAAATTGTCTTGTAAGCCATTGTCATCTCCCGGCAAATTGCTCCGATCGAACATCGTCCGAGCAAAAGCATACTGCATCGTGGTCTGGGCGACAGGAAGACACGCTTGCGTCATCCCACCCAACCACCGAAAAAGATAATGCGCCGAAACCACGCCGGTTCCTTGATTTCGCTCAAGGCTGAATTGGGATTACGCTCAAGGCTGATCTGGATTCCCACTCAAGTCTCAGCCACGCGGGACATTCTCAGGCCTCCAGCACGGTGGTCTTGCCGCCGGTAATTGCCGCGATCATCTCCTCGACATCAAAAACGGCGGCATTCAGAACATCTTCGGCCCTGGCCCGCACCACGAGTTCGGTGTGGAAACCTTTGGCGCCATCATAGCGTGGATAAGAACCGATGCTGGTCTGCGGATGCGCCTTCTGAACAGCGGCCAGCGCCGTGCCGATCTCGCCTTCGCCATAGGGGCAGGCAATTGCCCGCGACAGAACACGGACGCCACCGGGCAGGGTTTTGACGACATTTTCGAGCATGGCCTGAAACACCTGCGGGACACCGGCCATGACATAGACATTCTCCACCCGGAATCCCGGCGCGGTGGAAACCGGATTGGCGATATGCTCCGCGCCTTGCGGCATGCGGGCCATCCGTTGGCGCGCCTCGGTAAATTCCAGGCCACGGCGGGCATACATTTCCGCCATCAGCGCCATGGCCTTTTCGTCATGCAGGCACGGCAGACCGAACGCCTTTGAGATGGCATCGGCGGTAATATCGTCATGGGTCGGGCCAATGCCACCCGAGGTGAAAACATGGTTATAGCGGCTGCGCAGCGCATTCAGCGCCTCGACGATTGCCTCTTCCTCATCAGCGACAATCCGCACTTCCTTGAGGTCGATACCGGCCAGGGTCAGCACATCGGCCAGATGGCCGATATTCTTGTCCTTGGTGCGGCCAGACAGCAATTCATCACCTATGGCAAGCATGGCGGCGGTGACAACTTGAGACGGGGAAACGGAGGTGGAATCGGACATGGCGGGGCCTTCTAACGGACTTTGACGAGCTTTGACGAACTGAAACTATCTTTTGCTAACCGCATAATTCCCTCAATCGGGTCCGATTTAAGGTGACGACCAGGCAACGGATCGGAAATCGTGCGGCGGCTTTCATGCATTTCTTTGATGCATATCGATGTAACGTCACTTTTGCGAGACTGGACCAAACAGAGAGACGAAATTATCGGCCAAGACCTTTTTTGTCATTGCCGCTCGTCCGAAGTCTTGTCCCCCCACCCGCCAAACAGCAAGCCGCCCTGCGTGAGGGAAAACGCAGGGCGGCTTGAGCAACGAGACGATAGAGCCGAGAAATAAGCACCGGTTTTCGGAAAATCCGATGCTGTCAGATGGTCTTAAAACTCTTCCCAGCTTTCCTGCTTGGCTGCGGTATTCATGCCGAGTGCCTTGGCGACCTGACCGACCATACGGCGGGCGGGTGACGCGACAGGCCTTTGCCCGGCGCTGGCTGGAACAGGACCAGCGGACCTGCCTCCGGAAGGGGCGGCATTGACTACTGCTCCGGAACCAATCTGGAACTGACCGACCAGATGGCGCAGCTTTTCCGCTTCATTGGCCAGCGACGAGCTGGCGGCGGTGGCTTCTTCCACCATGGCGGCATTCTGCTGGGTCACCTGGTCCATCTGGTTGACGGCGATATTGACCTCAGACAGGCCGACGGACTGTTCGCGCGCCGAAATGGCGATGGCGTCGAGCTGGCCGTTGATGGCGACGACATGGCCTTCGATCACCTTCAGAACTTCACCGGTTGCCGTCACCAGCTTGACGCCATTTTCAACTTCGCTGGCGGAATTGCGGATCAAGTCCTTGATTTCCTTGGCAGCCTGGGCAGAGCGCTGGGCAAGTTCGCGCACTTCCTGGGCGACCACGGCAAAACCCTTACCAGCCTCACCTGCACGCGCCGCTTCCACACCGGCATTCAGCGCCAGAAGATTGGTCTGGAAGGCGATTTCATCGATCACGCCGATAATGTTGGAGATCTGGCTGGACGACTGCTCGATCCGCTGCATGGCGTTGACGGCATTCGAGACCACTTCGCCGGACTGCCGGGCCGACTGGTTGGCCTGGACGGCCATCGCCCGGGCTTCTTCCGCACGCTTGGAGGAATTGGAGACATTGGTGGTGATCTGATCCAGCGCCGCTGCGGTTTCTTCCAGCGAGGCTGCCTGCTGTTCGGTACGCTTCGACAGATCGTTGGCGCTCTGGCTCACTTCTCGCGAACCGCTGTCAATCGAGCTTGTCGAGATGGCAACGGACGACATCGTGTCACGCAATTGCTCAACCGTGCTGTTGAAGTCTGTCCGCAAACCTTCGAATTCACTGGCAAAATTCTGGGTAAGCTGGAAGGTGAGATCCCCAGCCGAAAGCCGCTTCAAGCCTTCCGCAAGTCCAGACGTTGCCTGGGCCATTTCAGCGGAGCGCTTGGCATCGGCCTCAGCAACGCGCTGGCGTTCCACTTCGCTCATGTCGCGGACCGCAGCGGCCTGTTTTTCCAGCTCGCGAGCGGCAAGGCCGTTATCCTTGAAGATCTGCACGGCACGCGCCATGACACCAACTTCATCACGACGGTCTGTTCCCTCGACCATTGCCGAAAGATCACCGCCGGACAAAATGCCCATCTTGGTGGCCAGATCGCGGATCGGCACAACCAGCCAGGCGCGGATGGCGAAAAAGCCGATTGTCAGAACGAGAACCAAGCCTACCAGCACGCCAACCACAGTCGTCATCACCGTGCTATTGGTCATATCAGTCAGGTCGTTACTTTCTGCATCGGCAGCCTTGCTAATTGTCGTAACGACTTCGGTAAAGCGCGGCGAAATCTTTGCAAACTCAGGCTGGCATTCCTTCAGAAAAGTCGACTGGGATTTTGTGACCTCATCATCGGTGGTAGCGGCTTTACCCGCCTGCATGGCATTGCCACAGGCCTGGTCGAGAATTTTCAGAGTATCCGCTTTAAGCGCGGCGATGTCGGGATTATCAGGAAGCGCCTTTGTCGCTGTATCCATGAACGTCACGAAAGAACCTCGAGCCGTCTCGAATTCCTTTACGGCGGACTGATTGAGTGCGTCCGTACGCGATAACATGATATCGGCCAAAGAGGCCCGTGCAGACTGCATCGACCGATTGGCGCGCGCCAGGTAAAGCGAAGCAGCGGATTCCTGCTCCAACAAACCGCTATACGCTGCGTCGATGGATTTCAGCTTCGCTCCGGAATAGGCCGCAATGCCGATGGTAAATAACCCGAACAGCGCCATGATCGACAGAAATTTCCCGATGATTGATAGGTTTTTCATCTCATTGCCTCGTAACTCAAGGTGGCTCGACCTTCGAGTACATGTGGGGGTAAATTTTTGGCGCGCCGAACCGGCTCCAGTCCCCGCCAAACCGCACAGAATGATTGGTCTGCAACGGTCGGCTGATCCGGCGGCACCCTTGAAAACTACCGGGTAAAATCTAATTTTTAGTGAATTCTAATTTTCTTATACTTAAGATTAAGAACGCGATGGGACACAAAGTCAGTCAGCTGCGGAAAACAGCGACAAAAACAACACCGGGGATAAAGGACACAGTCCGTTGTGGTTGGTGCGGACGACGGGGGTCGAACCCGTACAGATTGCTCCGAGGGATTTTAAGTCCCTTGCGTCTACCAGTTTCGCCACGTCCGCGTAAGCAGCGTTTTCAACGACCTGAGGCGGAATTGCAAGAGGGCGTTTCAGATATTCCCTAGAGTATGTCAGGTTTAGATGGAACCCAATGCACCCCGACTGCAGATGTTTCGGTTGTCTTTTCGGGAAAATCCGATGCGACACAAAAAACGATTGCATCGCGGCGGTTGCCGACACCCTGGCCGACAACATCATCCTAGAGTTTGCCTTAGGAAAAGTGGAACCCGGTTTTCTCGAAAAGACAAACGAAAACAAGAGTAGCGAGAGTCTGTCTGGTTCAATCTGAACCTGACAGACTCTAGCAGAATGGTCTTGTCCGCCCGGTCACACAAAAAACCCCAGACCGAAACCGGTCCAGGGTGATTGTTGAAATACATCAAGGTTGGAAGTCGAATACCGACGTTATCAAACGTTCGATATTAAACTGCCATGCCCCAGTCGTCTGCGTCATTAACGCCGAACATGCGCTCAAGGTTGAGGAAGCAAATCATGCTTTCGCCCTGGGCAATGATGCCGTCGGAAAAGGCAGCGCTTGGCCCTGCCGCCTGAGGCAAGGGCTGCAAGCGGTCGGCGGGGATGGTCAGGATGTCGGAAACGCCATCTACCAGCAGACCGACGGTCACGCCATTGACATCAGCCACGACCACGGCGCTGCGCTGGTTGACCTCGGAATTGGCCATACCAAGCTTGACGGCCAGATCGACGATCGGGATAACCGTGCCGCGCAGGTTCATCACGCCCAGCACTTCGTAAGGCGCATGGGGGAGCGGGGTCACAGTGGCCCAACCGCGAATTTCCCGAATGGACGTGGTTTTAACGCAAAATTCCTGCGCATGAAGCCGGAAAGCAATGATCTCGAGAGAGCCCGCTTGCACCAGATGCGATGTGGTCATCAAATTTTCTCCCAGCTTTCATAGGTTTGGGACAGTATTTTAGAATATACGTCCTTAAATCGCTGCCGATCCAGACAAACACGTGCAATGCAAGCCTCTGCACAGTGAATCGCCCGAATTGCAATCTATGCCGTAATCCCGCCAGCCTTCGATTGTGCCTCTGCAAGCCACACGTGGCCACTTTGGATTCCTTGATCAGAAACATAGTTGATGCGTCTTAACCGTTAGTGAATTCAAATATAAAATCTGAAAGGTCCCCACCACATATCGCAACCGGCACGCTAAAATAGAAATTAAGTATTTGATTTTTTTGAATTATTTCAATTGAGCTACTTTTAGGCAAAAATATCCATTTTAAAAATGATTTCCGCGCCTTTGCATCGCAATGAATAATATCAAGGCTCAAAAACGTGAACCACATCCCCGCCTTGACGAAATCGCAAATACATCAAAGGTTTGGGATATTCGAACATGGAATAAGCCGAATCGTTTTTAATGGCTGTTCTGATAAGATCTACAGCAATCCGAGTTCCGCCAGTTCCCGCTTCAAGTCGTCGGGCATATCATCCAGGCCCGCACCGCCAGCGGAAAGATCGCGCGGGGCATCTTTCGGGTCCAGATAGCGCCAGCCCTGAAACGGGCGGCGTGGCGCTGGCGTGGTTTCGATGACTTCAGGGCCGAGCACCAGTTCGCAACGGTTGATTCCATCCGCGCCGGTGACGCCGACAATGTCCAGCAGCGGCTGGCGGGCTGCAACCTGACCCTTGATGATCCAATAGAGCGAGCCGCCGTCCAGCAATTCCTCGACCCGTTTTGGCATCATCCGGGTGACATGCGAACTTTGCGGCGCCAAGCCAGCCGACATCGCCACCAGGGCGCGTTCCGCGACCCAGTGCTTGAGATCGTCGATGCTATCGGCCCCGACACAGAGTTTGATGAGATTGAGCGCCATGGGTTTTGCAGATAGACCTTTCATGCCGCAGGTCAAGCAGTACCGTTAACATTCCACGACATTGACGGCCAGGCCACCAAGCGAGGTCTCTTTATATTTCTCACTCATGTCGTTGCCGGTCTGGCGCATGGTCTCGATACAGGCGTCGAGCGGCACGAAATGGCTGCCATCGCCCTTGATGGCCAGCGAGGCTGCTGTCACCGCCTTGACGGCACCCAGCGCATTGCGCTCGATGCAGGGCACCTGCACCAGCCCCCCCACCGGATCGCAGGTCATGCCGAGATGATGTTCCAGCGCAATCTCGGCGGCATTTTCGATCTGCTCCGGGCTGCCGCCCATCACCGCTGCCAATCCTGCCGCAGCCATGGCGGCTGCCGACCCCACTTCCCCCTGACAGCCGACCTCAGCGCCAGAAATCGAGGCGTTGTGCTTGATAATGCCGCCGATGGCCGCAGCCGTCAGCAGATAGTCGCGCACGCCCTCCTGATCGGCATCGGGGTGAAAATGCAGGTAATAACGGATCGTCGCAGGCACGACGCCTGCCGCTCCATTGGTCGGCGCCGTCACCACCCTGCCGCCAGCGGCATTTTCCTCATTGACGGCCATTGCATAGACCGAGAGCCAGTCATTGGCGAGCAGCGGGTTCTGCCGGTTGGAACGCCATTCCTCCTGGAGCTTGTCATGAATGTAACGGGCGCGACGCTTGACTTTCAACCCGCCGGGCAGTTCGCCCTCGCCCCGCAAACCGCGATCGATACAGCCGCTCATCGCCGTCCAAAGCCGGTCGAGGCCTTCGTCCAGCGCCTGGCGGCTCAGGGAGACTTCCTCATTGGCGCGCTTCATCTGGGCAATCGTCAGCCCTGATGATGCAGCCATGGCCAGCATCTGCCGGGCGGAGGCGAAAGGATAAGGCACTTTGACAGCGTGAGTTTCCGTCTTCTTTGTCTTCTGCACGGCGGCAAGCTCGATATCGGTCACCACGAAACCGCCACCGATGGAATAATAGACCGTTGTCAGCAGCAGGCGACCCTGTTTGTCAAAGGCCGAAAATCGCATTCCATTGGCGTGACCCGACAGTGGCGTCTTCTTGTCCAGCACCAAATCGGTGGCCGGATTGAACTGATAGGCCGGATGCCCGGTGGGACAGACCTTGCCGCTGCGCTGCACCTCGGCGACGAGCTCCGCCATCCGGTCCGGATCGACCCTGTCGGGCATCTCGCCGGTCAGGCCGATGATAACGGCGCGGTCGGTGCCATGGCCTACACCGGTATAAGCCAGCGAACCGTGCAGGCTGACCTTCAGTGCCGCGACCTCGGCGCCAGCCGGGCGCGGCCAGTCATTGGAGAGGATCAGATCAAGAAACCGGCCCGCTGCCGACATCGGCCCCATCGTGTGCGAGCTGGATGGCCCGATGCCGATCTTGAAAACGTCGAAGACGGAAAGAAACATGCAAGGACCCTACCCGTGAAGCCGCAGCCAATAGCCTAAACTCTAGCCTTATCCTCGGCAAATTCGTGATGAAGGATCGACATTCAGTGAAACCGTAGCGACAAAAACCGCAAAACAAAAACAGCGCGGCTCATCTCCAGCCGCGCTGTCGTCCCCCGCCGTAAAGCGGATTTCTACCGCAACAAAGCGGCAGGCACGAGGCCAATCCCCCGAAAGCCCCCGAGCACAGCATGGATAGACGATTTGGCGGCCCTGCTCAATCGCTGACAGCGGTCAGAGCCGTATATTTCTTAAACGATACCGCAAGCACCTTGGCATGAGCGCTTCATCTCCATTATCGACAGTGACAATTGATATTGGCGCTTTGTGAATTGGCCTCGGCCTATCATGATAAAATCAGCCCAGCATGATAAAACAGGATGAAAATTGCAGATTCGCAACAGTCATCACCTGTTGTTACCCCAAAGTTTGAAAGACAATGTCGGACATGACACTTTTGGATTGGCTCGCTCTGCTGCTGTTTTTCTGCTGCTGGTTCGGCCTGGCGTTTTTAACCAATGGCCGCCTGATCAAATCCCGCCTCAGCCTCAGCCGGATCATGGCGGAGCGCCGCCGCGCCTGGATCTTCAATGCGCTGAAGCGCGACCTGCGGATGATCGACACGCAGATCCTCGCCGGCCTGCAAAACGGCACGGCCTTCTTTGCCTCGACATCGATCATCGCCATCGGTGGATGTTTCGCCATGCTGGGCGCCACCGAAAAGGTCGATCTGGTGTTGCGGGACTTGCCTTTATTCGGGGCGGGCGGGCGGGCCGCATTTGAATTGAAAGTCTGCGGGCTGATTGCGATTTTCGGCTATTCTTTCTTCAAGTTTGGCTGGTCCTATCGCCTGTTCAACTATTGCACCATTCTGTTCGGTGGCCTGCCCATGCATGCGGAGGTTCGCCAGGACCCGGCCGCAGCCGAAGACGCGGCCGAAACCGTGATTGCCATGAATGTCATCGCCGCGCAGAATTTCAATTCAGGCCTGCGGGCGATCTTCATGTCCATGGGCTATCTCGGCTGGTTCCTGAACGCCTATATGTTCATGGCAACCACGGTGCTGATTTTCTTCGTGCTGGTGCATCGCCAGTTCTTCTCCAATGCCCGGCTGGCTGCCATGCTGAAAAATCCGCTCTCCACGCCAGGACAGATGACAGCAAGCCTTCAAACCAGCCCCCATCACGCAACCGATGGCGACAGGTCATCTGGAATGTCGTAAAGGACCGTGGTGTCAGATGTCATTTAAAGTGACGTTGGTATAACTCGAACCAAGGGCATGATCTGCCCCGGCGACTATTTGCCCACCAGCATGACCGTCGCCGTAGATAGCTGTTTCAGGACATCGCGTGGCTTTTCCGACCGAATCCCCCCTTCCCGCCAAATCCAACACCCGCATCGGCCTGCTCGATGCAATGCGCGGACTGGCGCTGCTGGCCATGGCTTCCTATCACTTCAGTTGGGATCTGGAATTCTTCGGCTATCTGCCACCGGGTACGGCGGAAACCGGGGTTCTGAAGATCTATGCCCGCTGCATCGCCTCGACCTTTCTGTTCCTTGTCGGCATCGGCCTGGTGCTGGCGCATCGAAATGGTATTCGCTGGAAACCGTTCGGCAAGCGGCTGGCGCAGATTGCCGCAAGTGCCTTTGCCATATCCGTTGCCACCTATCTGGCCATGGGCGCGGGCTGGATCTTTTTCGGCATTCTCCACGCCATCGCGCTGATGAGCCTGCTCGGCCTGGCCTTCATTCGGCTTCCAGTCGTCGTCACGCTGGGCGCGGCGATTGCCACGCTGATTCTGCCGTTTTATGCGCGCTCGGCTGTGTTCGACGCACCGTATTTCTGGTGGCTTGGCCTGTCCGAGACCATTCCGCGCTCAAATGACTATGTGCCTGTTTTTCCATGGTTTGCCGCCGTATTGTTTGGCATTGCCAGCGCCCGCCTCGCCCTGCGGTTCGGCCTGTGGCAAAAACTGGCAGCCTGGCCATCCGGCCCGAAATTGCTCTCGCTTGCGGGTCGCCATAGCCTGATCTTCTACCTGGTGCATCAACCGGTGCTGATCGCTCTGGTCTATCTGGCGACGCTGGTCGTCGCCCCGCCCCCACCCGACAGAGCAGCGGCCTATGACCGCAGTTGCCAGCAATCCTGCACGGCAGGCAATAACGACGCTGGCTTTTGCCAAAGGTTCTGCGGCTGCACACTGGAGAAGTTGCAGACCGGAAATATACTCGAACCGCTCCAGTCTGGGGCAATCATAGCGGCGCAAGATGAAAGGGTCCTGAAACTGGCGCGGGAATGCACGATCGCCAGCCAATAAAGGGTCCTAACATGAACGCCTATCGCATGAAGCCGCTGAAATACCCATGGCCGCCGCTTCTTTATGTCGGCGCCTGTGTCATTGCTTTTTTTCTAGATGCCTATATTGCCCCTGTCAGTCCTTTCGAGGACCAGGGGCCCGTCATGTGGATGACCGGCGCAATGATCGCCACCGGTGCAATCGCCATCGATTTCTGGGCCATCAAGACCCTGATGTCCAATTATACACCCCTTAGCCAGCACCAGCGCGCCCGGCGGCTGGTGACAGAGGGGCCTTACCGCTATTCCCGCAATCCGATCTATCTCGGCTATACGCTGCTGATGGTCGCGGCGGGAATGATTCTCGGCAATGTCTGGCTGGTCCTGGCAGCGCCCCTCACCGCCATGTTGACGACCATGGTCGCCATCCGCTGTGAGGAAATGCATCTATTGGTACGGTTCGGCGTCGATTTCGAACGCTACTGCCAGCACACACGCCGCTGGCTTTAACGGAATACCGGAAGCGATGAGATTAGCAAAAAGGGTGTCGGCTCGCTCTATGAACCGACACCAATTTCCACCAGACGGGTCAGGCAGGCCTCTTCGGCCTGATCCAGCTCGGCCAGGGTCTCCTCGATATCCTTGCGTTTCTGGCGCAAATCATCACGCTTTTCATCGATACGCTTCATCATCAGCTTCAATTGCCCGACCTCGCCCGGTGGCTGCTTATAGACATGGATGATTTCGCGGATATCTGCTACGGTAAAGCCGATGCGACGAGCGCGCAGAATTTCTTTCAAAAGATGGCGGTCGGCACCCCGGTAGACACGGGTACGGCCCTTGCGTTCCGGCTGGATCAACCCTTCATCCTCGTAGAAACGAAGAGTGCGGGTCGAAACGCCGAATTCTCGGGTCAACTCGGTGATGCTGTAAGATTTTTTCAAGGCCATGGTGTTCCGTATCGCTCAAGACGATAATCATATTAACTTTGACGTAAAAGTCAATTTTTGTTCACCTCGCTGCTTCAAGCGGGAAACATCTCGCTGCTTTGACAGATTTTGCCAATTGCAGATGGGGCGCTCAAAGGCCTAGATTGCAAACCACCAGCTTGCGAGGCCCAGAAACGAAAAGAATCCGGTAATATCGGTGACGGTGGTCACGAAAACCGCCGAGGAAACCGCCGGGTCGGCACCGATCTTGTCCAGCAATAACGGAATGAGAATGCCAGCAATGGCAGCGGCCATCATGTTGATCAGCATGGCCGAGGCAATGATGCCGCCAATATTGGGGTCATGGAACCAGAACCCGGCAATGACGCCGATCAAGATGCCGAAGATCACTCCGTTTAACAACCCGACGCCCGCTTCGCGTCGAACCACCCGCCAGGCATTGTGAATGTCGAGATTGCGAGTGGCGAGCGCCCGCACCGTCACGGTCATGGTCTGCGATCCGGCATTGCCGCCCATGCCCGCCACGATCGGCATCAGCACCGCCAGCGCGACGATCTGCTCAATGGTTGCCTCAAACAGCGAAATCACCGAGGCCGCCAAAAATGCGGTCAGCAGGTTGACCAGCAGCCACGGCACGCGCGAGCGGGATGTCTCGGGAATGCTGTCCGACAATTCTTCATCGCCGACGCCGCCCAGGCGCATCAAGTCTTCCTCGGCCTCTTCCTGGATCACGTCAACCACGTCATCGATGGTCAGCACGCCCACCAGGCGCCCACCTTCATCGACCACGGCGGCGGAGAGAAGGTCGTATTGCTCGAACAGTTGCGCCGCCTCTTCCTGGTCCATTTCGGCCGGGATCGGATGGTTGGTCTCGCGCATGATGGTTTCGATCTTCACCTGCCGCTTGGTGCGCAGGATTCGGTCGAGATCGACCACACCCAGCAGCTTGAAGGTGGGATCGATGACGAAGATCTGGGTAAAGCTTTCGGGAAGACCTTCTTCCTCGCGCATATAATCGATGGTCTGGCCCACCGCCCAGAAGGGTGGCACGGCCACGAATTCCGACTGCATGCGCCGTCCGGCAGAGCTTTCCGGATAATCCAGCGCGCGGCGTAACCGCACCCGCTCGGTAAACGGCAATTGCGCGAGGATTTCGTCGCGGTCTTCCTGGTCGAGGTCTTCGAGAATGTAGACGGCATCGTCCGAATCGAGATCGCCGATAGCTGCGGCGATCTGCTCGTTCGGCATCTGGTCGACGATCTGCAGGCGGATGGCGTCATCCACCTCGGTCAGCGCCGTCATGTCGAAATCGTCACCCAGAAGGGTAATCAGCGCCAAACGCTGATCCGGCTGGATCGCTTCGATCAGGTCGCCCATTTCCGATTCGTGCAGATGCGCAACTTCCTTGCGCAGGAACAGCACATCGCGATCGGCGATAGCGGCGCCAACAAGCGCACGGAAATCACTGCGGATCGAGCCGTCCTCGTCGTAGATATCGGCCTTTTCCTCGTCACGGGAATGGCGCGCGCGCACTTGCTCTTCGATGTCACTCATGCTCGCGCTCCCGTTCCTGTCGCTTTCGTGGCGGCGAAGAGACGAATCCCTCACCGCCAATGAAGAGCTTCACCATAACTGCATGAGAGAAGCGATACATGCCACAAAAAACGGCAGGCGCATGCAGGATGATGTGCGTAATCGACAGGACAAGCGCCGTGCACATCAATGGCGCACGGCGCTTGGGAAGAGCCGATTACGTCAACCGGCCAGCGATGTCTGCAACACGTTCGCCATAAGCGAGAGCGGTATCGAGGTCGCCCTGGGGAATCTCATCGACGCTAGCATCGGAGGGCGACTGAACCAGAAGCCCGACCGAACCACCGAGATTGTTGATGTCGGTGCGCTGCGCAGCCTTGCTATTGCTCGGCAAAAGACCGAGGCTAACCCAAATACCGCCATGTTGAGATGCCAAAGTCTGCAATGAAATCAGCGCGACGGCCTTGTCGCCGTTAAAGCTGGCGCTGTTGACGAAACCACCAAAAATCTTGTTATGCCAGCCACGTGTGAACCAGATCTTCGACGACGCCTCTGCGAATTTCTTGAACTGCCAGCTCACATTGCCCATGTAGGTCGGCGACCCGAAAATGATGGCGTCGGCGGCAGATAGGCTGTCCCAGCCGGCTTCCGAAACATTGCCCTCACTATCGATTTCGATCAGTTCGGCGCTAGCGCCCTTGGCAACATAGTCCGCAACCCGTTTGGTGTGGCCATAGCCCGAGTGAAAAACAACAGCAACCTTCGTCATCAACTGCCCCTTTATGCATGCTGGAAGCCGAAACAGCTCTGCGGTTTCGGCCTATCTGAACCTCATTCCGGGCAATTCGCCCGGCGTCGAACAGATAGCGATCCGTCACCGGCCCGAAAAGAAGGCAGATTCCGTGCTGATAGGATGAAAAAAGTAACCGCTACCCGATCAAAGGACGATCAAAACCACCAGGAGACCCAGACCTAGACGCCAGGCGCCATCGATCAGCCGCATGCCAAGCCTGATATCGGCACCGCCGATAGCGCGCCGACCAGCGGCGTTCATCATGGGCTCCCGCACTGTTTCTCCTGCATAAATTCGCGGTCCCGCCAGCGCCACATCCAGCGCACCCGCCGCAGCCGCTTCCGGCCAGCCGGAGTTTGGCGACCGATGCAGGCCATGGTCAGCCATCATGACAGAGAAGCATCGCCGGGCTGCCAGAGCGCCATTGTCCAACCAGACGGAACACACAGTCAACAATCCCGCCAGCCGGGCAGCAGGCCAATTGGCCAAATCGTCCAGCCGGGCAGAAGCCCAGCCGAACTGCAAGTAGCGCTCGGATTTATGGCCGATCATCGAATCGGCCGTGTTCAGCATTTTATAGGCAAGCAGACCCGGCAGGCCGAGCACGCCATACCAGAAGGCAGGTGCCACCACCCCATCGGCAAAGTTTTCCGACAGGCTTTCCAGCGCGGCACGCGCCACACCGGCCTCATCAAGCACATCGGGATCGCGCCCGACAATCATCGACACGGCCCGGCGGCCACCGGCAAGCCCCTCATGCAACAAGCCATCGGCGACAGCCTTCACGTGGTCCAACAGACTTTTCTGCGCCAGAAACACCGCCGTAACGGCAATTTCCAGCGGCATCCCGAGAAAGCCAAGTGCCGCAAACAAAAGATGCAGCCCATATCCAACGCCAAGGCTTGCAAGCAGCAGAAGCGCAATCGTCAGCACCCCGCCCGCCTTGCGCAGCGGATCGGCCAGAACAGGCCGGTTCAAAAGCCAATCCAATGCGGCAATGCATTTGCCAAACACCACGACCGGATGCGGCAGGCGCGACCATAACCAAGGCGGATCGCCAACCACGCGGTCAAGCGCCAGTGCCAGAGCTAAGATAAGCAGATGCGCCTCCATCATGACCGGAATGCCTGCAAGGCAGCCAGAAGCCGCGCATCGGCCTCTTCGTCGGGCGTCAGACCGATCCGCAACCAGCCGGGCGCATACTCAAAAATCCGGGTCAGGATATGCGCGCGTGCCAGATGCGCATGGATCTTTGCTGCATCCGCCTGCTCCACCAGTGAAAACAGCGGCGTGCCACCGATCACCGTCAGACCGGCCTGCGCTAAAACCGCATCAAGCGCCGCCTTGCGGGCAAAAATCCGAGTGCGAAGCGCATGGTGATCGGCACTGAACAGTTGCGTTGCCACCGACAAGGCCGGGCCGGACACCGCCCAGGGACCAAGCCAACAGGCAAAGCGGTCCAACACCGCCTGCTCGGCAATCACAAAGCCAAGCCTTAAGCCTGCCAGACCGAAAAATTTACCGAAGGAGCGAAACAGCACGAGATTAGGATGAGCGGCCACAAGCGGCGCCAGCGATTGCTCCGGCTGCGCATCGGCAAAGGCTTCGTCCACCAGCAAAAGACCGCCACCAACCGCCATGCGCCGCGCAACGGCGACCAGTTCCGCCCGTTCTGTCTGGCGGCCCGTCGGATTGTTGGGATTGACCACCACCGCCAGTCCATGGGCGGAGGTAACTGCCTCAAGACTGGCCACCGCATCGACAGCGATACCAGCCAGCGTGAGGCTATGGGCATATTCCCCATAGGTGGGGCTGAGAATAGCGGCGCGCCTGCCTGCATCCATCAACTTTGGCAACATCTGGATGACCGATTGCGTGCCGGGAACCGGCAGCGGCAGAACGGTTCCGCTGCGATAGAAATCCCGTGCCGCGAGACGGGCGGCATCCTCACGTTCGCGGTCCGGCAGGCGATGCCAGGCGCGAGCATCGATGGCAGGTAGATCCGGTGGACAGGGGTTGATGCCGGTGGACAGGTCCAGCCAGTCTTCAATGTTTCCGCCATAAAGGCGCGCTGCCGCCGCAAGGCCGCCGCCATGGGCAATGATCTGGCCGGGCTGTACTGTCATGCCCGGTTCTCGCCCGCACGGTCGATCAGATGCATATAGGAGCCAGCCACATTGGCGCGCCGCAACCCAACCTGCCCCAGGGAAACGCCCAGGGCATCCTCGGCGGCAAACAGCCGGTCTCCCTCGCCTTCCTCAATGACGGTCGAATAATGAAATTCATGGCCGGTCATGGCATGGGCAAAAAAATCTCCCGCCAATGGCCGCAAAAGCCGATAGCCCAGTTGCCGCTTTCGCGTGGCAAAGCTGGTTTTCAGCGGTAAAAGCCCGAGCATCGCATGGTCGGTTCCATCCGCATCGGTCAATCCCTCGCCCAACACCATATAGCCACCGCATTCCCCGTAAATCTTCACCGGCCCTGCCGCTGCTTTTTGCATACCCGCCCTGAAGCTTTGGGCATTGGCGATCCGCCCGGCGTGAAGTTCGGGATAACCGCCGGGCAGATAGATCGCATCGGCATCGTCTGCCGGAGCCTCATCCTGCAAGGGCGAAAAGAAGCTGATCTGCGCGCCCCGTCGCCGCCAGCCCAGCAGCATATGCTCATAGCAAAAGGCAAAAGCCTCATCTCGCGCCACAGCGATATAGCGACCAAGCGGCGCAAGCCGGGCAATATTGGCCTCAGAGACCGGATCAGGGCTGCGAACCGCCGCCCTGATGATAGCGTCGAGATCACAGCCTTTTGCCACGACCTGCGCGGCATGGCTGATGAAGCCTTCAAGATCATCCTGTTCCGCCGCCTGCACCAATCCCAAATGCCGCTCCGGCAGGGCAAGGCCGGTATCGGTGCGGATCACACCCAGAACCGGCATGCGGATCGCGTCCAGCGACTGGCGCAGCATCGCCTCGTGCCGGTCACTGGCGACCCGGTTGATGATAACACCAACCATCAGCAGGCCGGGCCTGAAATCGGCAAAGCCCTTTACCAAGGCAGCGACGGAATGCGAGGTGCGGGCGCAATCGACCACCAGCACCACCGACAGACCCAGCATCAGGGCAAGATCCGCCGCCGAACCGGTGCCATCCGCTGCCCCGTCATAAAGCCCCATCATCGCCTCGACCACCAGGGTCCGGCCACCCTGGCGATGCAGACCGGCATTGGCGGCGATCAGTTCCGGGCGCATCGCCCATGGGTCGAAATTCAGGCAGGTCTCACCACTTGCCGCCGCATGGAAAGCCGGATCGATATAATCCGGCCCGGCTTTGCCCGGTGCCAGCTTATGACCGGCCTCGCTCAAGGCACGCAACAGGCCAAGCGTGACGGTGGTCTTGCCCGAACCGGAGGCAGGCGCGGCAATCAGAAGACCGCTCATGCCCTCTCCTTTAATGGATTGTCATTCAGGCTTCGATTGGCAAAGGGGTCCGGTTGCAGCGCGCGGCCCGACAAGGCGCCCAACCAGTCCAGCGAGGGGCGAAGCCGCACCACATCGCCCAGCACCACGATGGCGGGTGGCTGGATACAAGCGGCCTGCATGGCGATATCGGCCTCACCCAGCGTGGTTTCCAGCACCCGTTGCCGGTCCGTTGCAGCATCGCAGACGAAGGCCAGCGGTTCTTCAGGCTGGCGTCCTGCCGCCATCAATTGCGCGGCGATATGGCCCATATGCTTCATCGCCATATACATGACGATCACCCGCGAGCCCTTGGCGACCGCCTTCCAGTCAATGCCATCAGGCATGGCCCCAGACGAATCATGGCCGGTCAGGAAGGTGACAGCATGGTTGACCTCGCGGTGAGTGACGGGAATGCCCGCATAGGCCAGCCCGCCAATACCCGCCGTAATGCCCGGCACAATGCGAAACGGCACGCCATGCTCGACCAATGTCAACGCCTCCTCGCCGCCGCGCCCGAACACGAAGGGGTCTCCCCCTTTCAGCCGCAGCACCCGCTTGCCGGATTTGGCCAGCTCCACCAGTCGCAGGGAAATATCGCGCTGCCGGGCCGAAGGCTTGCCACCACGCTTGCCGGCATATTCCAACACGGCACCCGGATTGGCGTAAGCAAGGCAAGCCTCATCCACCAGCGCGTCATGGACAATCACATCCGCCATGGACAGGCCACGCACCGCCAAAAGCGTCAACAGACCTGGATCACCCGGCCCTGCCCCCGCCAGCCAGACATGGCCCGGCTGCAACAGGGGCAAAGGCTTGAAAACATCTTGCATCATGGTCAGAAGATCTACTGCATAATTCTGCAAACCGAAATCGGTTGGCAGGGAAAATTATACGGCCATGAAGATGGTTTGTCCGAATGAATGGCAAAGGACGCCCCCATCTTCCCCCCGCCGCAAGCCTTGCCTATAAAGAACCATGACCGAAGCCGCGCCGCCCACCGAAACACCTGATGCCGCCGCTTCGCGCAAGCCGAATGGACCGCTGCGCAAGGGCTGGACCACGGGCGCCTGCGCGACAGCCGCGACCAAGGCAGCGCTGACGGCGCTTTTGACCGATGAATTTCCCGACCCGGTATCGATCCGCCTGCCGGGCGGGCAGGAGCCGGCCTTTGCGCTCGCCTATGAACAGATCGCGGACGGCCAGGCCTCGGCGGGCATCGTCAAGGATGCCGGTGACGACCCTGACGTGACCCATGGCGCAACCGTGATCGCCACTATACGGCGTCTCACTGCTGGTTCTGGCATCCGCTTCGTGGCAGGCGACGGCGTCGGCACGGTGACACGGCCTGGCCTGCCGCTTGCCATTGGCGAGCCGGCCATCAACCCCGTCCCGCGTGCGATGATGGCGGCCGAGGTGGAGGCGCTGGCCAAACAGCATGGATTGACGCCTGATGTGGAAATCACCATTTCCATTCCCGGTGGTCAGGCACTGGCGGAAAAGACCTGGAACCCACGCCTGGGCATTATCGGCGGGCTTTCGGTGCTCGGAACCACGGGCATCGTCAATCCATTTTCCTGTGCCGCCTGGATTCACTCCATCCATCGCGGCATTGATGTGGCGCGCGCCATGGGCCTTCCGCATGTGCTGGGTGCCACCGGCTCGACATCGGAGCGCACCGCGCAGCAGCTTTATGGCCTGCCGCAGGAAGCGCTGCTGGACATGGGTGATTTTGCCGGTGGCCTGCTCAAATATCTGCGCCAGCACCCCGTGCCCCGGCTGACGATTGCTGGCGGATTTGCGAAATTGAGCAAGCTGGCGCAAGGCGCGCTGGATCTGCATTCCGCCCGCAGCCAGATCGACAATTCCTTCATGGAAACATTGATGTCCGATCATCCTCTCTCGCAAGACATCAAGGAAAAGATCAGGTCCGCCAACACCGCCCTGGAAATTCTCGACATCACCCGGCAAAACCATCTGGACATGGCGACACCGATTGCGCAAAGGGCAAGACAGACAGCTCTTTCGGTCCTGCGCGGTGCCGATATCGCGGTCGATGTGATCGTCACCGACCGGACAGGAGCGATCCTTGCCATCGCCTCCTGAGCGCATCCTCATTCTCGGCGGCACAGCGGAGGCGGCAAAGCTTGCCGCAGAACTGGTGGAGCAAGGCAAAACCACTGTCATCACCGCGCTGGCCGGACGCACCGAATATCCGGCCAGTCTGGCCGGAGACGTCCGCATCGGTGGTTTCGGCGGTGTCGATGGGCTGGCGGCCTATCTAAGCACTGAAGGCATTACCAGGGTGATCGACGCCACCCATCCCTTTGCCCGGCAAATTTCCGCCAATGCCATCGAAGCATGCCGAAAGGCGGACGTACCGCTGACCGTGCATTTGCGACTGCAATGGCTGGAGCAACCCGGCGACCGCTGGATCATGGTTGAGACGCTGGAAGCGGCGGCCCAGACGTTGCCGCAAGGAGCCAGGGTCTTCCTGGCGCTGGGGCGGCAATATATCGACCTATTCGCACAGCGAACGGATTGCCACTTTGTGATCCGCATGGTGGATGCGCCTTCAACGCCGCTGCCCTTTACCCATGCCGACATCATTCTCGGCAAAGCGGCGGCGGATTGGGAAGCAGAAAAAGCCCTGCTGGAAGGCCATGCCATCACCCATCTCGTGACCCGCAATTCAGGCGGCGAGGCAAGCTATGGCAAAATTATCGCGGCGCGAAAATTGGAATTACCCGTGGTAATGATCGCTCGTCCGGTCGCTTGCTGACCGAGTGCGTTATCACATTGTTTTTTAGATTTATTGTTTTGCCACGGTGAAGGCGATATCCTCACACCTTCTGAGCTGGCGACCGAATTGCTGCAACCTTGGGCTTCGCACCCATGCGCCCGCTGAGCGGCACGCAATTGGTCTTGCCCGAATAGGGCCAATATTCGAGCTTGCAGCCATAAGGGCCACCGACATTTTCCTCAATGATCGCAATACCGTTCGTTGACAGAAACTGCCGCGCGAAATCAAAATTGCGCGCCCCCACATTATAGAAGGAGTTGCCGGGACTGGCGCCACCGAAAATCTTTGCCTCCAACCGCCAGACATTTGCGCCACGTGCCAGCAGTCCGTCAACAAGAAGCTCCATCAACTGGCAGCCATATCGCGCCGCCTCGCTCTTGCTCATGCCTTTGGTGACTGGCCCCGGCAAGACGAAATGATTCATACCGCCGAGACTGAGAACAGGATCGCGAATACAGGCCGCGACGCAGGAGCCAAGCACCGTCGTCATCACCGTATCGGGATCGTCGCTGACGGCAAATTGTCCCTGCGAAATGGTCACCCGGCCCTTGGGCAGATCCATTCGTGAAGCCACTGGAGCATTCCAAACGAAAGACATTCAATCCGACACCTAACATTACATTCTAATGAAAGCATAGATTGAGATAAAAACCTATTGATCATTTCTGTCCGCACGCCGCGCATAGCGCCATGCGTTTTGGAAAACCGCACAAAAGACGCTGTAACACTTTATATTTTCTGCATAATTTTCTCCTTAAACGACAACCTGTTTAAGAAATCATGCCTCAGGCTTTGGATAAGAAATTACACCAGACGTCATCGCAACATGCTCACTCATCGGACACAACGCAGACACCACCCAATTTAATGGTGCCAACTCCCCGATGAGGCGGGCATTCTGGCTTCCTGGCTAATAAACCATGAATATATTGATTTATTGTCTACTCTTCATCGGTTAACACATGGGGCGGTGCGAAATAGAGCGTTTCCAGGAAAAGTGGATTCCACTTTTCCCTGACAAACTCTGGGAAACATGCGTCACAGTGCTTTTGTAAAGCGTATCCCCGTATTTTCGTAGCCCAGGCGATAATAAAGCCGATGAGCAGGGAGACGATGGTTGCTGGGGTTTATTGTGACCCGATCTGCACCTCTTTCGCGAAGCCATTGCTCTGCGTGGGCGACAAGTGAAACCGCAATTCCTTGTCCTCGAAAATCAGGCGAGACAACCAGAGCGATTATGGCACCACCAAGACCGCTGCGGTAAAAGGATGGCGAAACAGAAACGCCGATCATTCCGGCAACGACAGTTTGTTCGACTGAAACAAACGCAGCGTAATCATCGCGGCCTGCGATGACCTCCATCCGCATTGCAATATCTTCAACCAAACTAGGATAGCCGAGTTCAGTCATCAGATTTGCCAGCATCGGAAAGTCCGATTTCATCGCAGGTCTTATGTCCATCTGCTTTCCAAACCCTGTCTATTGAGAGCAGCACACGGCAGACACCACTACTCTGGCAATGTTCTACCGCATTATGCGTTAGAATTATGCTTCCTGGACAGACACGATCGTATCATGGATCAGTTTCAGCACCGCTTCGGCGTCGATATCGGTGCAGATCGCCTGGCTTGGCAGGTCATCCCAATCGCTCGGGCCGAAGCCCATGCTGTCGGGCTTCTGAATGGTCTGGCCATCGGCAATGCCGCCACAGACCACGCGGATCGAGCCGCTGCGGGTGGTGAACAGCTCCGGCGCCACCACATAAGCACAGGCGCAGCTGTCGTGGACCACCATGCCATCAGGCACCCGGCTCTCGTAGAATTTGATGTAGAATTGCGACAGGTCGAACAGCAATTGCGCCCGCATGCCCGCTGCATCGCGGATGTCGGATAGCGCCTGGCGGGTCATCACGGTTTTCGTCGTGACATCAAGACCAACCACCACCACCGGCCAGCCGGCGGTGAAGACAATATCGGCCGCTTCCGGGTCGCCGTGGATATTGGCCTCGGCGGCGGGCGTCACATTGCCGTTGACATCGAAGGCACCGCCCATGATGACCACGTCCTTGACCAGAGAAACGATCTCAGGATCTTCCTTCAAGGCATTGGCAAGGTTGGTCATTCGCCCAACTGCGACGATCCGTACTTCGCCTGGATTGGCGCGGATGGTCTCGACGATAAAGCGATGCGCTGGGCGGGCATCGAGCGGCACGTCCACGGCATCCGGCACGCCGATATTGCCAAGTCCGTCGTCGCCGTGAATGAACTTCGGTGGCTCATGGCTAACGCGATGCGGGATGAAGGTTTCGCCCGCACCCTTGGCAACAGGCGCCTCGATATTCCATTCCTGCTTCAGGTAGAGCGCGTTGCGGGTCGTGGTCTCAAGCGTGGCATTGCCGAACACCGTGGTGATGCCCAGCAGATCGATATCCGCATGGTGATGCAGGAACAGCAGTGCCATGGCATCGTCAACGCCGGGGTCCGTATCGAAAATCACCTTATGCATCGCGCTTGTCCTTTATATATCCTTTGACGGGACAATAGCGGCCTTGCGCCATCCCGCAACCGCTCTCGCTCTCAGACGGCCTGGTTTTTCTTGGTTACACCCTTCTTGCCCACATTGCGCAGCACATGGGAAAAATCAGAATTGTAGAGATCGCTATCGCGGAAGGCGACATCGCCGAACACTTTGCCGACCATGACCAGTGCCGTTCGGGTAATTTTCGCCTTGCGCACCTCCTCCGCCATATCCTTCAACGTGGTGCGGATGAACAATTCATCCGGCCATGTGGCGCGGTAAGCAATCACAACCGGGCAGTCCTCGCCATAATAAGGCGTCAGGGTATCGCGGATATGGTTGAGATTGCGGATCGACAGGTGAATGGCCAGCGTGGCGCGGGATTTACCGAGAATTTCAAGCGTCTCGAATTCCGGCATCGACGATGCCTTCATCTCTGTGCGGGTAATGATGACAGTCTGAGCCACTTCCGGCAGGGTCAATTCGGTCTTCAACCTTGCAGCCGCCGCCGCAAAGGCGGGCACGCCCGGCACCACGTCATAGGGAATATCCAGCGCGTCCAGCCTGCGCATCTGTTCGGCAATCGCCCCATAGATGGCCGGATCGCCGGAATGCACCCGCGCCACATCCTGGCCCCGTGCATGGGCCGCCTGGATCTCGGTGATGATCTCATCCAGATGCATCGGCGCGGTATCCTTGACCAGGGCATCAGCAGGCGCGGCCTTGACGATTTCCTCCGGCACCAGCGATCCCGCATAAAGGCAGACCGGGCAGCGCTCAATCAGCCTCAAGCCCCGCACGGTGATCAGATCTGGCGCGCCGGGACCGGCGCCGATGAAATAAACCGTCATGTCATGCGTCCTTCTGCATTGCTGTATCCGCCTTGCCGGAATAGCCGCGCGGCGTGTAAACCCAGGTCTTGCCGTCACCGGTTTTGACGGTGCGGCTTTCTGACGAACCGACGATGACCACCGTCAGCATATCGACATCATCGACATTCAAGCCAGCCAGTGGCACCACCCGCACCGTCTCGCCAGGACGGCCAAGATTGGTGGCGAGAATGACCGGTGTGTCAGCCGGGCGATATGTGAGGAGCTGGTCGCGGGCATAGGCCAGTTGCGTGCGCCGCTTCATCGACACCGGATTGTAAAAGGCGATGACAAAATCACCCTCGCCCGCCGCCTTGACCCGACGCTGAATATGCTCCCAGGGCGTCAACAGGTCCGAGAGTGAAATGGTGCAGAAATCATGGCCAAGCGGCGCGCCGATCCGGGCGGCGGCAGCCTGAAGCGCGGAGATACCCGGCGAAACCTGAACCTCGATCCGCTGCGCGCCCGCAGAAATTCCGCCCTTGTCCAACAGCTCAAACACCAGCGTTGCCATGGCATAAATGCCGGCATCGCCGGAACAGACCAGCGCCACCGTCTTGCCCTCGCCCGCCAGTTCCATCGCATGGACCACGCGGGCTTCTTCCTTGCCAAGGTCGAAATCATGCCGCGCCTTGCCCTCAGTGAGCGATCCCAGCAGGTCGAGATAAAGCGAATAGCCAACGAGATCACTCGAGGCCGCCACCATGCGGGAGACTTCCGGCGAGCGCCACCCTTCCGACCCCGGCCCGATGCCGACCACGAACAATGTCCCACGGGCGCGGCCAAGGTTTTCGACTTTGATGGGCTGTGCGCTGCGGCCAAGCGCAGCGGTGACGCCTTTCGATTTGATCTTGGGCAGAACCAGCACCCCATCCGAACCGGCCACCACCAGCGCAGCACCCTCCGCCACGCCGTGGCAACCGACTTCGGCAAACACCACGTCCGACGGGTTTTGCAGACGGGGGCGTTCCTGCTCCAACCGTTCGGCGGAAAAGAACCGGGCGGGCACACCGAAATGCGCGGCAACGGCATGGATTGCCGCCTCATCGGCCTTGACGTCGATAGAGGCAACCGCGGCAAGGCTTTGGGCAGCAAGACCCGATATATCGAGTGCCTGCTGCGCCAGCGCAATCGCCTCTTCCACCGATGCATGGCGCTCGCAGCCCATGCCCAAAACCAGGGTTTGAGGGTGATAGACCAGCTCCAGCGGCCCCGCCGTCCGGCGCTGATCGGTGACGGCCAGGGTCACCTTGCCCTCGTCGTGAAAAGCAAGGCGGGAAGCCGTCAGCCAATCCGCATCGCCAACCAGGCGGACGCTTGCCCCGGCCACCAGTTCGGCCATGACGGTCTTGGCGTGTTCAGGATTGACCAGCACATAGCCCTCAGGCGGCGCATCCAACGCCACACCGAAGCGCAGATCGCCTGCCGTGGTAATTGCCGCATGGGCATCCAGGGCCTTAGCCACTGCCCGCGCCATGTCATTGGCGCCGTGGTGACCACCCAGCAACGGCACCACGGAAGCCTCTGACACGCACAGCACCGGCGGTTCGGACTGTTTGTCGGTGAGCAATGGTGCCAGCAGCCGGATCAACGCACCCGATGCCATGACCGCAATGATCGGACGGCCAGCAGAAAACAACGCCCGGACATGGCTTTTCACATCGTCAAAGGTCTGATCCGCCCCATCCACACGGGATGCGGCGGCGTGAACCTCACCGCCAACGGCCTCGGCAATGCGACGCGCCAAGGCCAGCGCCGTTGGCATCAGAATGACAATAGCGGGTTTTGCATTGCCGGTATTTTCAATGCCTGTTTTTTCAGGGCCGGTTTGCTCATCACTGGTTTTTTGGGGCGTCGTCATCAAAGTCTTTCCGGTTGAGGAGCCGCACTGAGCGCCCAGCCCTCTGCCCCCTTGTAAATCAGGATCATCGAGAAATACGGGGCAACATCTTCTGCGACATCGCCCAGCGGCAGCAGGCGCTCGCTTTGCAGCGACACGCGCTCGACATAACCGGCATTGGCCGTCAGGCCCATGGTATCGATCAGCGCTCTGATGCGGGGGAAATGCCGCCCCAGCTTGATGACGGCGACGGCAGAGGCGCTTTCGATCCGGGCGCGCAGGACATCACTTTCCAGCGGGCCTGGCAGCACGGTCAGCACATCGTTGCGGGCCGCCAGCGGTCGGCCATAGGCAGCGGCGGCGGCCATCATCGATGAGACGCCGGGAACGACTTCGGTCGGATAGCGATGCGCCAGCCGCTCGAACAGATACATGAACGAGCCGTAGAAAAACGGATCGCCTTCGCACAGCACCGCCACATCCGAACCGGCATCCAGATGATGCGACAGGGTCACAGCGGCAGCGTCATAAATTTCCTGAGCCGGATAGCGCTCAACGCGCATCGGCACGATCATGGGCACCTCAAGCTGGTCGGCCCGCAGATAGGGCGCGGCAATCTGGCGGGCAAAGCTTGGGCCGGTATCGGGTGCCGGATAGGCAATCACTGAAACGGAGGTCAGGATGCGATGCGCCTTCAAGGTCATCAGTTCCGGGTCGCCGGGGCCAAGGCCCAGGCCATAGAGTTTGCCCGTCATTTGGAAATGCTCCATTTGGCAACACTCCATGTTGTCACCGGCATCAGCGATTTCCAGCCGCAGAACCGACCGACGGGTGCTGCGCGCGACACGGAAATCCGGCTCATCTCACCGCCATAGAGGTTACGCAACGTCACAAGCTGTGCCTCGCCTTCCAGCGTCACGGCATTGGCGACCAGCCGCCCGCCCGGCTTCAGCGCCTGCCAGCAGGCCTCAAACAGACCTTCGGTGGTGATACCGCCACCGATGAAAATCACATCCGGCGGATCAAGTTTCAACAATCCCGCCGGTGCTTCGGCCTCGACAATCTCCAGATCCGGCACGCCCAGCACCTCGGCATTGTCACGCATCATCGCCAGCCGCTCCGGCTTCGGCTCGATTGCAATAGCACGGGTGCCCATGCCAGCGCGCAGCCATTCAATGGCGATGGAGCCGCAACCGGCACCGACATCCCAGAGTAAAGCATTGGGAAACGGTGCCAGATGTGCAAGCGTTGCCGCCCTCACCTCACGCTTGGTCAATTGCCCATCGTGACGGAAGGCATCGTCCGGCAGGCCCGGCACCGGCGAGAGAATCGTCCCTGCACCGGCGCAATCCACGGCCAGCGTGTTGAAATCGGCAATCCCCGGCAGCTGCGCCAGCAGGTCTTGTGCGGTGACATGCAGAATGCGCTCCAGCGCGCCGCCCATATGTTCCAGCACATGCAGCATGGAGGCCCCAAAGCCGCGCCGCACCAGCAGGTCGGCGGCCTCAAAAACCGTTTCAGCATTGGAGGTCAGGGCGAGGATGCGCGCACCCGGCAGGACATGCCGGTTGAGGTAGGACAGCGGGCGGCCATGCAAGGAAATCTGCGCGACGCTTTGCAGCGGCCAGCCAAGCCGGGCGGCGGCCAGCGAAAAGGCCGAGGGGCTGGGCAGTATGCGCATTTCTTCCGGCGCCAGATAGCGCCGCAGCGTAGCACCTATGCCGAAATGCATGGGATCGCCGGTTGCCACCACCACGACCGGCGTGCCGCGCAGTGCCAGGAGCTGATCCAGCGTTTCGCGAAAACCTGCCCCCCAGGTGAGGATGCGCCGCACATTGGGTATGGCATCGGCCACCGCATGTTCCAACCGCTCACCCAGCACCAGCACCTGGGCTTCGCTGAGATGGGCAAGCTGCTGTGGCGTCAGGCTGGCGAGACCGCCATCACCGATGCCGATAATGGTCAGCCATGGATCGCTGGAGGCCTCAGTCATTGGCGCCGAGCCCTCCCGCCAGCGCATTGACCGCAGCCGAGGCCATGGCAGAACCGCCTCGCCGCCCTTGAACGGCAATGAACGGCACGCCCCGGCTGTTGGCGGCAAGCTCTGCCTTGCTTTCAGCCGCCCCGACAAAACCGACCGGCAGACCGAGGATCAATGCTGGCTTCGGTGCCCCCTGATCCAGCAGTTCCAGGAGGCGAAACAGCGCCGTCGGTGCATTGCCGATGGCCACGACAGCGCCTTCCAGCTGACCAGCCCAAAGATTGACCTGCGCTGCCGAGCGGGTATTGCCTGCCCAGGCAGCCAGTGGCCGCACCCTGACATCATTGATCAGGCAGACCACTTCGTTTTCCGCTGGCAGAAGACTGCGGATAATGCCGTGCCGAACCATTTCCGCATCGCAGAGAATGGGCGCACCGGCGGCAAGTGCCGCAGCGCCTGCCTCAAAGGCACCCTGCGAAAACACGATGTCATCAGCCAGATCAATCATGCCGCAGGCATGAATCAAGCGGATCACCAGAGGCTGCATGGCGACAGGAAACCGGTCAAGATTGGCCTCGCGCCGGATGGTCTCGAAGGACTGGCGGTAGATCTCGGCTGGCTGGCGGATATAGTCGAGTGCTGGGGTCTGCCTGACCTCTTCCGCAGCGTCATCCAGCTCGCCTAACGGAAGCTCCGCTCCTGTTGCGGCCAGATCTTCCATAACCAGATCCTCATGGCCGATGCCCAGCACCCAGCCCTCTTCCTGCGTCGTCACGTCAATCTCCTCATCCGAGAGCATGTGGGGCCGTTCAAACAGCCTACCCAACATCCCGGCTGCGTCGAACCCGGCAAAGGCTCTCGCAACCCGGCGCACCTGCGCGGCATCCTTCACTTCATTCTCATGATCCCCCAGCGAAAACAGTGAGGGATAAATTTCCGCCAAAACGACATGATGGCCGCCGCTGGAACTGCCCGGCTGGCCATCGAGTCGCCCAAGTCCACCGCCTAGTTTTTCCGCATGTCCAGCCGTAAAGCCAGTCTCAAACGGCCAGACCGCAATCTTGTCACGGTTCGGATGCCCGTCGAGAAAACGGCTCAGCCGGGCAATACCCAGCAGGCTCTGGCTGCCAACCGACCCGGCATAGGCCAGTTGCCAGACGGATTTTGCGCCGCGCGCATGGCGCTCCGAAAGCCGCATGGTAAAAGGCGCGCTGGTGGGTGCAGCGGGCTTTGTTGCGGGCAGACCGTCCAGATCCAGCGCCTGCGGCCTGCCCCAGAAGCGCGGTTCTCGAGCAAAATAGTCCCGGTTCCAGCGCGCAGCCAGCGCGAAACGGTTATTGGCATTATCAGCACCATCTTCAACCTCACGGGCAATGGCGCGCCAAAGGCTTTGCCAATCCGCAGCACCCGTCACCCGCGCCGCCGTACCCCTGGGATAACCGAAAGCGAAATCGAAACCGGCCAGCAGGCGCTTGCCCGCCGCCAGCGCATCGCTGACGACGTCCTCAAACCGCGCCATGAAGGCGGCACGGGTGGGGAAGTTTTCCAGCCAGACGATCTCGGCCCCCGCCACGCCGCAATCAGCAAGACAGGCCCAGATGGAGTTCTTGCCCGTCACCGGTTTAGCTGCGCCGGACCAGTCCACGATCAAGATGCGGTCGAACAAGGCCATCAGGTCTTCTTCATGGATTTTGGCCCGAGCGGATGATCCGCATGGGGATAAGGCGCATGGGTGTGGCTGTGGGCGTGTTCACGGTCGTGATGGTGGTCATGCCCGTGGTCGTGCCCCTGGTCGTGCGTGTGATCATGATTTCCATGCGCGTGACCATGCCCATGGTGGTCGTGGCTATGATCATGACCACAGCCGCAATCCGGCCCGTGTTCGTGGACATGCGCCTTGCCGCTGGACGGCGCATTCATCACCGCTTCCAGCCCGGCATCGGGGCTGGCATTCAGCAAATGTCCGTATTTACCACCAAGCGTGGTGGAGGCGCCGTAGTCGAAAGCCGGTTGCAGTGGGGCCGGATCGGCATGGCTATGGACCGGCGTCCACGGCAGGCCATGCTTGAGACAGAACGCCTGATCACGGCAGGAGGCGTCGCAATCGCCCTTGCACGGACAGTCTTCCAGGCCGCCGCCAATGCCCTCGACATGATGGTGGTGGCTTTCCTGCGGCTGGCCGATATCGGCCTCAAAGCCTAAAACCTGTTCGCGGTATTTGCACATCTGGCAGTTCATCACCGCAGCGCCTTCGAGGATTTCGCGCACCCGATCCTGAAAGGCATCCAGCACCAGCGGATGATCATTGAGATAGCTGGCCTTGACGAACTGGATATCCGGATGGCGGGCCGCCACCTCATCGGTATAGCTGTAGATCCGCTTCACCAGCACGCCAGTAAACAGGAAATAGGGGAAGACGATAATACGCTTGTAGCCCAGCTTGGCGGCATGGGTCAGGCCCGGTTCCACCAGCGGAAAGGTCACGCCGGAATAACAGGTTTCGCCCCAGCCAAAGCCCATGCCTTCCCACAGCATCCGCATCACCTTGGTGGCGTTGGAATTGGCATCGGGATCGGATGAGCCGCGCCCAACCACCATCAGCAGCGTGTCATGCTTATCGACAAATCCCAGTTGCCCATTCGCCTCGTCCACGGCAGCCTGGATGCGGTCACCAGCGGCACGGATCATCTTGAGGTCGATACCAAGCTCACGTCCATAGTTGATCACCATGCCGGGGTTCTGCGCCTGATAGGTATTCAGCACCGAGGGAATATCGTTCTTGGCATGGCCCGCAGCAAACAGCATGCCCGGCACGGCCAGAACCCGGGTGACGCCCTTTTCCCGCAGACTGTCGAGGCCCGCCGAGATCACCGGGTTGCAGAATTCCAGATAGCCGTATTCGACCGGCAGGTCGGGATTGCGCGCCTTCAGCCCTTCAGCGATGACAGCGAATTCGCGCGCCGCATTCTGGTTGCGGCTACCATGTCCACAGACCATGATTCCGAGTTTTTCTGCCATGACAAAAGGCTCCATGCTTCGTTTCGTTTTATGTACGAAGCGCCGGAGCTGCCGGTTTTTCCGGCATCTCCTATGGCCTTTGGGACAGCTCCGGAATTGGCCCCCTGATTGGGTCAGCCGCACCGGACGATTCCAGCCTGTCGAACAGGCGCCGTCGCACATCTTGGCGGGCAGGAATAGCGAAGCGCCCGAGCCGGGTCAAACCGCAATTTCAGCCGAAGACGATCCGCCCACGGTCAAGATCATTCTCACGGAAAATTTTCCTCTCAAACCGATTACCGTTTGGCAGGGAATGCAGTATGAGGCTTGATATTCAACTCTTCTCCGGATTTCCCATGACCGATATTGCCATCCAAGCCCTGATCTTTCTGTTTTTTGCCGCCTTCATTGCAGGTTTTGTCGATTCGATTGCCGGTGGTGGTGGCCTTATTACCATTCCGGCCATGCTGATTGCCGGTATTCCGCCGCTGGAAACGCTGGGAACCAACAAATTGCAGGGCATGTTCGGCTCTGCCTCTGCCACCATCGCCTATAGCCGCAAGGGCCATGTCAACCTGAAGAAACAATTGCCGATGGCCGCCATGTCGGTGCTGGGCGGCGCGATTGGCGCTGTTATCGCGACCTATGTGCCGGGCGATGTGCTGAAAGCGCTAATGCCGTTTCTGCTGGTGGCAATTGCCGCTTATTTTGCCCTGAAGCCAAATATTTCCGACGTCGATAGCCACCAGCGGATGACGCCTTTCCTGTTCGGCCTGACCCTTGCCCCGCTGATCGCCATTTATGATGGCGTGTTCGGCCCCGGCACCGGCTCTTTCCTGATGCTGGCCTTCGTTTCGCTCGCCGGTTTCGGCATGTTGAAGGCCACCGCCCACACAAAACTGCTGAATTTCGGCTCCAATGTCGGCGCCTTCCTGGTCTTCGTGTTCAACGGCGTGGTTTTGTGGAAAATCGGCATTGTCATGGGCATCGGTCAGTTTCTCGGCGCCCAGACCGGCTCGAAACTGGCAATGAAAAGCGGTGCCAAAATCATCAAGCCGCTGCTGATCGTCACCTGCATCGGGCTGGCGATAAAGCTGCTGCTGGACCCAACCAATCCTGTGCGGGTGTGGATGGGGATCTGAACCACGTTGCTATGGTTACAACCATCCACTATATTCATTTTGAATACAGGATAGAGGTTTACCCATGGCAACAACCAGCCTGACACTTGGCCCGCATTGGGAAGGCTTCATCAAGCAGCAGATAAACAGTGGTCGCTACGCCTCTGCGAGCGAAGTGGTGCGCGACGCGCTCCGCGAGTTGGAGGAGCGGGAAGAAAAGCTGAAAATTTTGCGCCATCAGATCGACAAGGGCTGGCAACAAGCAGATCGTGGAGAATTTGCAGAGGATTGGTCGCTCCAGTCACTCAATGAAAAACTCGACCGCGAACAATGAGCGGCAAAAGCTATCGGGTCACTGAAATAGCACGTCTCGATGTCGAGGATATCGGTCGTTACACCAACAAAACCTGGGGCAAGCGTCAGAGAAACGATTATCTGCGAGCCTTATTCAACAGGTTCGAGTTTCTCGCCGAATTTCCCTATTCAGGGCAAAAGCATGACAACATCAGGGAAGGCCTTTTGGGTTTTTCCGAGGGCGCGCACATGATCTTTTACCGGATCAATGCCGATGGGATCGACATCCTCCGTGTCCTTCATCAGCGCATGAGCCTGGAAGAGCGACTGTAACAGCCCCGATCAAGTAACACCGCGCGCCCCAGAATACTCAGTTCTGGGCCATCAGAACTCCACACCCAACTGAGCCTTGATGCCGGAACGGAACGGGTGTTTGACCAGTTCCATTTCCGTCACCAGATCGGCAATCTCGATCAGCTCATCCTTGGCATTGCGGCCTGTCAGCACCACGTGGGTCATTGGCGGCTTTTCTTCCGACAGGAAAGCGACGACTTCGGCCAGGTCAATATAGTCGTAGCGGATAGCGATATTGATTTCGTCGAGCAGCACCATGCTGTTGGCGGGATCGCGGATCAGTTCCTTGGCCTTGTCCCAGGCGGCTCTGGCCATGGCCATGTCGCGCGCCTTGTCCTGGGTTTCCCAGGTAAAGCCTTCGCCCATGGTGTGGAAGGCGCAGAGGTCTGAGAAATGCCGCAGGATCAGGTCGCGCTCTCCAGTTGACATCGCGCCCTTGATGAACTGCACCACCGCGCATTTCTTGCCATGGGCAATATGGCGGAAGATCATCCCGAAGGCTGCCGAGGACTTTCCCTTGCCCTTGCCGGTATGGACGATAACAAGGCCCTTTTCGCCGGTCTTGGTCGCCATGATCTTGTCGCGCGCAGCCTTTTTCTTCGCCATCTTCTCGGCGTGGCGGGCAAGATCGTCCGATGCTGCTGCAACGGCTCCGCTATCGACGGTTTCGGTCATAGGGCATTCTCCAATTGGATCGTCTGTAAAATCTGGGCGTCAGAAATCTGGGACAAATGATATCTCGCCGAATTGCTGCGCGGCGTCCAGAGGCCACGCTCGATGGCTTCCAACAACCGCTGCGACATGTCCTTCAGCGCTGCCGGGTTTTTATCAGTCATGAAAGCCCGCACCCGGTCATCGCCGATAAAGGCCTGGTAAACAGCTTCGAAATGCGGCTGGCGCACAGCGCCGGTGGTGGCGGCAAAGGCGAACAGATAATCCACCGTCGCGGCAATTTCGAACGCACCCTTATAGCCATGCCGCATCACGCCTTCGATCCATTTCGGATTGACGACACGGGCGCGCACCACCCGGCCAATCTCTTCCTCCAGTGTGCGGATGACAGGCTTTTCCGGTCGGGAATGGTCGTTGTGATAGACGGTTGGCCTGCGACCCGAGAGCTGCTCGACCGCCGCCGTCATGCCGCCCTCGAACTGATAGTAATCGTCGCTATCCAGCAAATCATGCTCGCGATTGTCCTGGTTCTGCACCACCGCCTGCACGCCCTGCAAACGCTCTTCGAACAGACCGCGCTCAGCCTTGCCTTCTTCGCCCGCGCCGTAAGCGTAAGCGCCCCAGACCAGATAGGCCTCGGCCAGATCGGCCCGGCGCTCCCAGCCCTTTTCATCGATCAAGGCTTGCAGGCCCGCTCCGTAAGCGCCGGGTTTCGAGCCGAACACCCGGTAGCCCGCCCGGCGACTGGCGGTCTTTTCGTCCAGCCCCTGTTGCTGGAACAAGACTGTTTCAGCCTTGATACGCGCTGCAATCGGGTTATCCGCCGCATCCTCATCCAAAGCGCCAACTGCCCGCACCGCCTTGTCGAACAGGGCGATCTGCTCAGGAAAAGCATCACGGAAAAACCCTGAGATCCGCAGCGTCACATCAACACGCGGGCGACCTAAAATCGCCTGGGGAATGATCTCATAGCCCGTCACCCGGCGCGAGGCGTTGTCCCAAAGCGGCTTGACGCCGATCAGCGCCAGCGCCTGGGCAATATCATCGCCGCCCGTGCGCATATTGCTGGTCCCCCACGCAGTGATACCGAAGGACACTGGCCATTCGCCATGATCCTGCACATAGCGGGCAACCAGCAGTTCGGCGGATTTTTGGCCAAGTTGGTAAGCGGCGGGTGTCGGCACGGCGCGGCTATCGACGGAGTAGAAGTTACGGCCGGTCGGCAGCACATCCGGCCGCCCGCGCGTCGGCGCACCGGATGGGCCGGGAGCGACGAACCGACCGGATAGTCCTTTGAGCAGTCCGGCAATTTCGGCTGGGCCGGATTTGATCACGCTCGGTTTCAGCCGGGCTTCAACCTCATCCAGAACAGCGCTTGTGTTTTGCCAGTCTTCGGGACAGGCAAGACTGCCCGACACCATGTCTGAGGCCAGCAATTCGATCCGCTCGACCGTATCGCCCTTGGTGCGCCAAGGGGCTAGTGTGACGTTTCTCAGAAGGTCGGGTTGCGGCCCGTCCCAGATATCGGAAAACACACAGTCCAGAGGGTCGAAATCGGCCCATCCGCCAAGCGCATCCGCAGCAATCGCCCGGTGCAGACTGGCATCGCCGCCTTGGCCCCCTTGGCTCTGCCCTTGTCCACGCGGCACCCGCGCCAAGGCCACAACCAGATCGGTCAGCAACCGGCCTTCCGGTGCCTGCCCGAAAATATGCAGGCCATCGCGAATCTGCATTTCCTTGAGGTCGCAGAGATAGGCGTCGAGCTTGGTCAGCTTGACCTCCTCCGCCTCGCCCCCGGCAATGCCTGCATCCTCATCCAGACCAATATCGGCGACCAGATCGAGGATCTGGGTTTTCAACAGGGTAACCCGGCGCGGATCACCGCCCATCGCCTGGTAATATTCATCGACCAGCGCTTCCAGATCCTTCAGCGGACCGTAGCTTTCCGCCCTGGTCAGCGGCGGCGTAAGATGGTCGATAATGACAGCGCTGGTCCGGCGCTTGGCCTGCGTGCCTTCGCCGGGATCGTTTACGATAAAGGGATAGAGATGCGGCACCGGACCCAGCACCGCTTCGGGATAACAGCTCTCACTCAGCGCCAGCGCCTTGCCCGGCAACCATTCCAGATTGCCGTGCTTGCCCATATGGATGATCGCGTGAACGCCAAATGTCTGGCGCAAAAATGCGTAGAAGGCGAAATAGCCATGCGGCGGCACCAGATCCGGCGAATGATAACTGTCCTTCGGATCGATATTATAGCCGCGCGCTGGCTGGATGCCGACCATCACCTTGCCAAACCGCAGCAGCGGCAGCGCGAAACCGTCGCCAGCGAAAAACGGATCGGCCTGCGGCTCCCCCCATCTGTCACTGACCTCCTGCCTGATTTTGTCAGGCAGCCTCGCGAAAAACCGCTGGTAATCGGCAAGCGGCAGGATCTCGCGGATCACCCTGCCCTTCACCGCCGCATTGGTGACACCGGCCATCAATGTCGCCATCAGTGCATCCGAGTTGGCGGGCAGGATGCCGGTGTCATAGCCTTCGGCCTTCAGGGCCTTCAACACTTCAAGGCTGGCGGCAGGCGTATCCAGCCCGACGCCATTGCCCAGGCGTCCATCGCGATTGGGATAATTGGCCATGATCAGCGCGACCTGCCGTTCAGGCACAGGTGTGTGCCTCAGCCGCGCCCAATTGGCGGCCAGACTGGCGACGAACGCCATGCGGCCTTGGTCCGGCGCATGGCTGACCAAGGTGGTTTCCACCCGCGCATCGTAGCGGGCAGCGGATTTGAAGGAAACGGCGCGGGTCAACACCCGCCCATCCACCTCCGGCAGGGCAACATTCATGGCGAGATCACGGGCGCTCAGCCCTTGCATCGATGCGTCCCAGACGGAGCGTGGCGACGAGGAAAACAGCGCCTGCAAGACCACCGCACCCTGTTCGTCCAGCACGGTCGAGGGCGCATCGGCACCCGGAACGGAAACGGCAAAACCTGTCGTGTTGACCACCACATCTGGAGCGGCCTGGTTAAAAATCATCCGCAGCGTCTCAACGCAAACGGCATCCTTCAGACTGGCGACAAACACCGGCAAGGCCCGCAGGCCCTGCGCTTGCAGCGCCTCAATCATCGCCTCAACCGGCGCGGTCTCGCCGCTCTGGACAAGGGCGCGGTAAAAGCAAAGGGCGACAATTGGCCCATCACCTGCAAGCACCTGCCATGCCTGAACGTCAATCGTCCCTCGCCCCGGCCACCACAGCCCGGCCTTCAACAACGGCAAGGCCTCTTGCGGTTTTGGTGCATTGGTCAGCAGCGCCTGCGCGTAGGAGACGAAGTGACTGGCATTGCTATCGCCGCCCTCAATCAGATAGGCCCAAAGCGCCGATAGATCCGAGGCATCCAGGTTTGAAAAAGCCTCCAGCCCGGCATCCGGCTTGTCGTCGCCGGGCAGAACGACAATTTTTATCCCATGGCGGCGGGCGCAGGCGTGCAGCGCTTCCAGCGCATAATGAAAATAGCTGGCCCCACCCAGCGCCCTGACCACGATCAGTTTCGCATGGCGGGCCGTGCGCTCGATATAGGTATCGACCGACATCGGATGTTTCAGCGCCATCAGGCTGGCCAGCCGCCATGTCGCGGTCTCGGCTTGCCGCGCTAGCGCCGCCGCGATGGCGGACAGCTCGGTATCGGCGGCGGACAGAAACAGGATATCCCCTGGCGTCTGGCCAAGGTCTATCGCGTCATCCCCGTCGCTAATCGAGCCTTGCTGGGCAAGCAGAAGATGCATGGCTTACGCTGCCGCCCGGATGGCATCGGCAATCGCCGATTGGTCGAGATCATGCAGGCCAATCACCACCAGTCGCGTCGTCCGTTGCTCGCCCGACGCCCAGGGCCGGTCATAATATTGGTCGATGCGGTTGCCGACCGCCTGTACCACCAGCCGCATCGGCTTGCCCGGCACATCCACGAAGCCTTTCAGCCGCAGCACGTCATGCGCTTCGATCACGGTCTTCAAGCCATCGACAAAGCGGTCCGGCTCGCGCACCTGCGGCAGATCGACGACAAAACTGTCAAATTCATCGTGATCGTGATGATGGTCATGCGCCTCGCCGCTCGCATGCAGCGCCTCATGCTCCAGCTCGTGATGGGATTTGCGATTGTCGATATCGGCTTCCGAGCCGGCACCGATGCCAAGCAGCACCATAACCGGCACATCGCCATTCTTCGCCTCGATCAGGGTCGGCTTGCGGCTCATCCGGGCGGTCACATCGGTTCGCACTTTGGCGAGGCCATCGGCATCGAGCAGATCAGTCTTGTTGAGAACGATCATGTCGGCGCAGGTCAGCTGATCCTCGAACAGCTCCTCGATCGGGCTTTCATGATCGAGACTGTCATCGGCGGCGCGCTGGGCATCGATCCGGTCGTGGTCATCGGCAAACCGGCCAGCGGCGACAGCGGCACTATCGACCACCGTTACAACGCCATCCACGGTAACGCGGGTGCGGATGTCAGGCCAGTTGAAGGCGGCCACCAGCGGCTGCGGCAAAGCAAGGCCGGAGGTCTCGATGACGATATGGTCGGGCAAGACATCCCGTGCCAGCAGCTTTTGCATGGTCGGCACGAAATCATCGGCAACGGTGCAGCAGATGCAGCCATTCGTCAGTTCGATAATGTCGTCCTCGGTGCAAGTCTCGGCGCCGCAACCTTTCAGTACTTCGCCATCCACACCCAGATCGCCAAACTCGTTAATGATCAACGCGATTTTCTTACCACCCGCGTTCATCAGCATATTGCGGATGATGGTTGTCTTACCAGCGCCGAGAAAGCCGGTGATCACAGTGACGGGAATTTTCTGTTGCAACATTGTTCAGCCTTTCATTTTCAGGGGCAGGCCAGCCGCGACGAAATAAACCTCGTCAGCGCTTGCCGCGATCAATTGATGAAGCCGCCCGGCATGGTCGCGGAAATGGCGCGCCATGCGGTTTTCCGGCACAATGCCAAGGCCGACTTCATTGGAAACAAGCACGATGGAGGCGGAAAGCCGGGGCAGCAGATCCGCAAGGGCCGCCGCCTCAGCAGCCATGTCGCGCCCCTCCTCCATCATCAGATTGGTCACCCAGAGCGTCAGGCAATCGACCAGCACCACCCGGCCTGGCGCATCGATATGCCTAAGCGTGTCCACCAGCGCCAGGGGCTCTTCATGCGTCACCCAAAGGCCGCCACGATCCTGCTGATGCTGGTCGATCCGGGCGCGCATTTCCTCGTCCCAGGCCCGCCCGGTCGCGAGATAATGACGCTCCAGGCCGGTCTCTGCACAAAGTTGTTCGGCAAAATGCGACTTGCCGGACCGCGCGCCTCCGAGAACGAAGACACGTTTCGAAACTGTGTCTGCCATGGAGTCAGTTTCCACCCGTTGGCGGCGTATAGAGCCCGCTGGAACGCGGCACAAAGCCCGGCCATGCGGATGGGGCCACATCGGTAGCGGATGGCGCAGAAGACCGCACATCCGGCCTTGGCTGCGACAGCGCCCCGCCAAAGGTGGAATTGGAACCCGGTGGCGCCTGGAATTGCTGTTGAGCAGGCCGCTCAGAAGGGCCAGAGGGCGCATGACGGGAAAAGGGCAGCAGCGCAAAAACCAGCGCCGCCAGCACAAGCAGCGCTAAGGCCGCACCTATGCTGCGTGATGACACGAGCGTCATAATGACCTGCCTCCATTGGGCGCAGGCGGCGTAATACAAAACGGCCAAATGACCGTGAAGCGGAGCCTAAAAGGCCCGCGATCAATCTGTTGCGCCACGACAACCTCCGTGCTGGCGTCGGGGATCTCTCCCCCAATTGGGCGTAAAGCCCGTCACGGACGGCAGGTCTCCTGGCTCACAGCGTCAAACCGGTACCATCACGGCACCAGTTCGCAGATTTTCCTCACCTTCCCGGAGTCCACGGCAAAATCGAAAAGGCGGACGATTCGTAGATAAAGAGGCGTCCAACCCCGGCAGATCGCTTTGCCACTCCAGTGGCTTTTCCGGCCTATCCGCTCACCGCACCGGCCACACCACGCGGCCCGCCATGCAAGGATCTTCAAAACCGGATTGAAAACCCTCGCTGTTCTACAGTCGCGGGGTCGGCTGCGTTTGGCATGCCCTGTCTGGGTCCACGCCTTCGCATTCCCTTTTGCTTTCCAGCCTCAATCTCTTCAGGCCGAAAACCATCCGCCTCTAGGGTTAGCAGAATGAGGTTTGAAGTCAATCTGCAAGCCATCAGCCATCGCTCTCTCGTGTCTTGGTACCCGCTATAGTTTTGGCGCGGTCAGGGAAAACAGCGAGCGGATCCGGGCTGAAATTTCTTCCGCCAGGCTTTCAGGGCCAAGCGTCTGATCATTGGTAATGGTCAGCACCTTGAACGCGCCCTGAGCGACCACATCACCGGTTTCAACCGAGGCAGCGCTGACTTTGATCTCGGCTTCATTGTGCTGCTTGTCCAGCCCCAGCCCACTTGCCATCGTCTCGACCCTGACCGTCAGAATCACCCGCGGCAGAACCTCGCTGCGCACCGTGGCAGCAACGGCAGAAGACAGTCGCCGCTCCACGCCCTGCACCAAGGCCAACGGCACTTTCGGACCCGCCAGCACGGTGACCGCGCGAATATCATAGTAAAACTTCTTCGGCGCTGATTGAAACAGCCCGGTCATGCACCCGGCAAGTGCCATGCAGATCGATAGAAAGGCAAAAACGCGCAAATACCGCAGCAAGGTCAAACTCCGCACAAAGATATGGCACGGACCATCAAAGCCAGAGCTTGCCGCAAGCTTATGCCATAAGTCCGCAACGGAGATAGACGTAATGAGGGCGTTTTGACGAATTATGCCGCCTTTTGCTGACCACAAAGCAGGGAATGTTGCGCAAAAGAAAATATGCGCTGGCTTCTTCTTAAACAAAGCCATTATAGGACCGTCTTGTGCCTGAAGGTCGACAACTCCACACCCTCTCAATGGTGAGAATTTCACCCGGAAAAGGCCTGCTTTGAGCGCGCCAAGATCAAGCTCAAATCTTAGCCGAAGCACAATAAATAGCCATGAATCTGCACAAACGCATAGCAGTCGCCCATTTATTGCACTGCCACAAATGCTTTCCCCGATGTATAAGCATGTCAACAGCTGAGGCGGGAGAGACCGCCGGATCAGCAAACAAGATCTCGAGGAAATGTCATGAACCCGATCCGCATTGCTAAAAACTGGATTAGCTATCGCCGCACTCTGTCCGAACTGGGCGGCCTGTCGAACCAGACCCTGTCCGATATCGGCATCACCCGTTACGACATCCGTCACATTGCCAACCGTTCGTTCCGTTAATCGGATCCGGTTTTAAAATTTGAATTGAATGTTCGAACGGCGCTTTTGGCGCCGTTTTCTATTTCTAACTCTCCAAACCAAGCTTGCATCTCCAAAGTGCAATTTGCTCTGTTCAAGATTGGAAGCGGCGGCAAGGCGTGATAAGCAGCCGCCATGACAGACAACAACTCCTATTCCCCTATTCACATCATTGGCGGCGGGCTGGCTGGCTCCGAAGCCGCATGGCAGATCGCTGAGGCGGGCGTGCCGGTCATTCTTCATGAGATGCGCGGCCTTCGCGGCACCGACGCCCATAAGACCGATAGCCTTGCTGAGCTTGTCTGCTCCAATTCCTTCCGCTCCGACGATGCCACCGCCAATGCGGTCGGGGTTATCCATGCGGAAATGCGGCTGGCCGGCTCGTTGATCATGGCCTGCGCCGACCGTCATCAGGTACCGGCGGGTGGCGCGCTTGCCGTTGACAGGGACGGCTTTGCCGAGGCCGTGACGCAGGCGCTGCAAGCTCACCCGCTCGTAACCGTGGTGCGCGAGGAAATCACCGGCCTGCCGCCGCGCGATTGGGATCTCAGCATCATCGCCAGCGGTCCGCTGACATCACCGGCACTGGCCGAGGCCATCCGCGCTGAAACCGGCGAGGACGCGCTTGCCTTTTTCGACGCCATCGCCCCCATCGTCCACCGTGACAGCATCAATATGGATATCTGCTGGTATCAGTCGCGCTATGACAAGGTTGGCCCGGGCGGTACGGGTAAGGATTACATCAACTGCCCGCTGGACGAGGCCCAGTATAACGCCTTCATCGATGCATTGATTGCCGGTGACGCAGTCGGCTTCAAGGAATGGGAAGGCACACCCTATTTCGACGGCTGCCTGCCCATCGAAGTCATGGCAGAACGCGGGCGTGAAACCCTGCGCCATGGACCGATGAAGCCGATGGGGCTGACCAATTCCCATAACCCTACCGTGAAAGCCTATGCCGTCGTGCAGCTGCGCCAGGATAATGCGTTGGGCACGCTCTATAATATGGTCGGCTTCCAGACCAAGCTGCGCTACGGCGCCCAGGCCGAGATTTTTCGGATGATCCCCGGTCTGGAAAACGCCGAATTCGCCCGGCTGGGTGGCCTGCACCGCAATACCTATATCCATTCACCAGTGCTGCTTGATCCGTCTCTTTCCCTAAAGAGCAGACCGGGCCTGCGTTTTGCCGGGCAGATCACCGGCTGCGAAGGCTATGTCGAGAGCGCCTCCATCGGTCTTCTGGCCGGTCGCTTTGCTGCTGCCGAGCGCAAGGGCGAAGCCCATAGCCCGCCGCCGGTGACAACGGCGCTCGGTGCGCTGCTCAACCATATTACCGGTGGCCATATCGTGTCCAATGACGAACCCGGCAAAAAGTCTTTCCAGCCGATGAACATCAACTTCGGACTGTTTCCGGATCTGGAGCCCGGCTCCATCGTCAAGCCAGAAGGCGTGAAGCGTTTCCGGGGCAAGGACAAGACTGTCATGAAGCGCCAGTTGATCGCCATCCGCGCCCTAACCCATTGCCGGGAATGGCTCGGCCTGCCGCCGCACATCCCACAGCCGGTTGCCGAAATGGAAGACGCGGGCCTTTAATACCGAGGCCCGAAGATCTCAATGGACGTGATTGTCCCATCCTACTCAAGAGGATGTCTTGTCAAACCTGTCTTCCGCCGGCTCCAAATCGTTCGGCGCGATATAGTTGCCGAGCAGCCATAGCGAAACTTCTGCTGCCTCGGCGGGCTTGGCGAAAATATAGTCGCCGTTATGCTGGGCTGCATCGAGAAACGTGATGTGGAAACCGTGAACGCTTTCCAAGGGCTGGACCTGCACATGCCCCGGCTCGATCAAATGGCAGGCATAATGATTGCGAAGATTGCGCATGAAGCCTGCACGGTTGTCATGAAGCCTGACGAATACCGCTTTGCCATCGGCTGTGGCATGCAGGCTGCGGATGGCTTCGCCAGGAAAGGCCCGGCCGAATTCCAGGATAGCAAGCCCGACATCGCTTAGGGTTTCGCCATCATTGCGCTCCGCCATGCGCGAGACATACCAAGCGAAGGCGATAATGCCCAAAAACACAAAAATACCGATCCCAACGCCCACTGGCAACCTCCGGATGATGCTTGAGCAGCACTGCCGATCGAGGATCGCGCAATTGCGGCAACACTTTATATCTGCTGCATAATCCGTTGATACGATTCCAACTTGCGGATTTTGCAGTTGGCAAGATTTAACGGATGAGCCTTGCGTGAGTTTGGAGCCGGAGTGCAAACCTGTGCGTCGTTTGCCAGGAAAAGTGGAATCCGGGTTTTCCCGAGGGGCTGGTTCAGGAGGGACCTGACAGCCCTAAAATCGACCCGTCACGCTGGCGCGCAGCAGTGTCAGTTGGCGGCGCCACTGAGCTCGGCGAATCGGTGTTTGCAGAATATCGGCGCCGCGCCGACGAGCATCCCGCAGAATCGGCCCTGCGAGCGCCACAGGCAGATAGGCAGCAACCAGAGACGCCGGAAGCTTGCCACCAGCGCGCGCCTTGGAAAGGTGATCGAGCCCCAGACCGGCAAAGGCTTCGATGGCACCATCGATCCTCATCTCGTCCTTGCCCGACAGAAAGGCATCACGGTCCAACCCGGTCGCGGTCAGGATTTCGTCAGGAATGTAGAGCTGCCCTCGCGCCCGATGTTGCGGCATCAGCGCCAACAGTCCGGCAATGGCCTGGGCAACCCCAGCATGTCCGGCGATGGTTGCGCAATTCAGCGCGGCCTCGGTATCCAGCACCAGGCTCGCCAGCTGGATTAGCGCCGAGGCGGTCTCTCCCGCATAGCCTTCCAGCGCCGATCTCGGCCCGATCGGATCATCGTAAAGATCGGCAATCCGCGCATCGATCATGTCGAGCAAGGGCTGAACCGGCAGGTGATAGCGCTCCACAGCCGCCAAAAGCCCTGCCGCCAGCGGATTGGCCGTGGTATCGCCATGTCCCTTGCCGGAAAGCAGGTCGCGCCAATATTGCAACCGGATTTCGCCCGGCAAGGGTTCGCGCACCAGATCACGCACGCGGGCAAGCTCGGCATTGAAGGCATAGAGTGCTGCCAAGGCAGGCTGCTTTTCCGGCGGGGAGAGAAGGCAGGCCAAATACCGGTCGCGGTCGATCTCCCGCAGCGTCGTAAGGCATACATCCGGGACCAATGGCGATGGCTTTGCACTTTCGGCCATGGGATCAGACAGCAATCAACGCGGCGGCCACAGGCCGTTCTTCCGCCAGCATCACATTATAGGTCCGCACCGCAGCTCCGGTGCTCATCGGGTCAGAGCCGATGCCAGCGGCGGTCAGAGCGGCTTTAACGTCGCTGGGGATACGGCGCAGTTCCGTGCCAGTCCCCAACAACAGGAACTCGACTTTATCCGCCTCGTCCAGCAGGCGCTGGAGGGCGGCGACCGTCAGGTCCTCGCCCTCGCGCATATCCCAGCCATAAATGCCTGATGGTAAAAGCAAAAGGGAGCCGCGATGCGACATATCCGCGAACCGGAACCCGCCATTGCCATAGGCATCAATGGGGGACCTGCCCGGAAAATGCGCCTCGCGGATGATAATGCCCTTTGCCAATGCCTATGCTCCCGCCTTGCCCGCTGCGCCGTTCTTTTCCGGCTTCGCTTTTTCAGCCTTATCCGGCTCGCCCTGGCCCTCGGGGCGCAGACGGAAGGCGATCAGCACCGGTGCCGCCATATAGATAGAGGAGAATGTGCCGACAAGAACCCCGAACAGCATGGCAAAGGTGAAGGAGCGGATAACTTCGCCACCGAACAGGAACAGTGCCAGAAGGGCCAGAAGCGTTGTCACCGATGTCAGGATGGTCCGCGACAGGGTCTGGTTGATCGACGTGTCGATCAGCACATCCAGCGGCATTTTCTTGTAACGGCGCAGGTTCTCGCGCATCCGGTCATAGACGACCACGGTATCGTTCAGCGAATAGCCGACAATCGTCAGGATGGCCGCAATACTGCTGAGGTCAAACTCCACCCCGGTGACCACGTAGAGGCCAAGCGTCAGGATGACGTCATGCAGGGTTGCGATGATCGCGCCTGCCGCAAACTGCCACTCAAACCGGATCCAGATATAGACCAGGATCGCCATCAGCGAAATCAACACGCCAATGGTCGCCGATTTCGTCAACTCACCCGACACGGACGGGCCGACGACTTCGGTACGGCGGAACTCGTAGGCCTGTTCCAATGCGCCCCGCACCTTGGCCACAGCCGATTGTTCGCCGTTTTCACCCTCGTCCTGGGCCTGCAAACGGACCAGAACACTGCTCGGATCGCCAAAACCCTGGACCTGGACATCGCCGAGATTGAGACTGCTCAACTGTTCGCGGATGGCAGCGGGATCGGCATTGCCCTGACGGGCCTTCAACTCGATGATCGAACCGCCGGTGAAATCGATGCCGAGCTTCATGCCGACCGTGCCGAAACCGACAAGGGCGGCAATCGACAAGGCAGCCGACAGCAGGAATGTATAACGGCGGACACCCATGAACGGAATGTTGGTGCCGTCGAAAATCCCGGTCCTCACCCCCTTGGGCAGAGCCTTGGGACGGCGCGTATTCACCCAGACGGTAAACATCCAGCGGGTCAAGCCAAAGGCGGTAAACACCGTGGTGATGATGCCGATGGCAAGCGTTACCGAGAAACCGCGCACCGGACCGGAACCGAGAAAGAACAACACACCAGCGGCAATCAGCGTCGTGACATTGGCGTCAACGATGGTCGCCAAGGCCTTGTTGAAGCCGATATCGATGGACTGGATCAGCGAGCGCCCGCTCTTATATTCCTCGCGGATACGCTCGTAGATCAGCACGTTGGAATCAACCGCCATACCGATGGTCAATACGATACCGGCGATGCCCGGCAGCGTCAGCGTCGATCCAAGCAGCGTCAGGATGGCAATAATCATGACGATATTGGCCAACAGCGCAAGCACGGCAAGCACGCCGAAAAATCCGTAAAGCCCGATCATCAGCACCACGACCAGCCCCGCGCCGATAAAGCCGGCAGAAACCCCGGCCCGGATCGAATCGGCACCAAGGCTTGGGCCGACGGTGCGCTCTTCGACCACGGTCAAGGTTGCCGGCAAGGCACCGGCGCGCAGCAGCACGGCCAAGTCATTGGCGCCCTGCACCGTGAAATTGCCGGAAATCTGGCCGGAGCCACCGACAATCGGTTCACGGATCACAGGCGCGGAAATCACCTGATTGTCGAGCACGATGGCAAAGGGCCGCCCGACATTCTGCTGGGTCGCCTGGGCAAAGCGCTGTGCGCCACGGCTATCGAAACGGAAACTGACGACCGGTTCGTTATTCTGCTGATTGAAGCTTGCCTGCGCATCGACGAGATCCTCGCCGGACACCAGAACCCGCTTTTCGACCAGATAAGGCACTGCGGCCTCATCCTGGCTGTAAAGCACTTCAGACGTGGCAGGCGGGCGACCGCTGATCGCTTCGGTGGCCGACATGCTGGTATCGACCATGCGGAAGCTCAGTTTCGCGGTCTGGTTCAGAAGATTCTTCAACCGCTGCGGATCATCAAGACCCGGCACCTGTACGATAATCCGGTCAGAGCCCTGGCGCTGGATCAACGGCTCGGTATTGCCAAGCTCATCGACGCGGCGCCGCACGACTTCGATGGACTGGGTGAGGGCCGAGGACATGCGGTAATCGATACCGGCATCGGTGAGGTTGAACTTCAACAACCCATCGCCGCTATCGTCCAGTGTCGCTTCCTGGATGCTGCTCGACCCGAAACCGCCGGTGCTGACCGGTGCAGTCAGTGTCTGCAAGGCCTTGCGCGCCGCATCAAGCTGGGCCGGATCGGTAATGCGCACCTGAACCGCCTGGCCAACGCCATTCAGCCCCGTATAGCGAACGCCCGCATCGCGAAGACTGCTGCGGATATCGCCAACCACGGCTTCAAGCCGCTCCTTGACGATATCGTTGCGCTCGATCTTCAGCATGATATGCGAACCGCCCTGCAAATCGAGACCGAGCGTCATCTGCTTGCTCGGGAACCAGGACGGAAGACGGGCCAGTTGATCCTTACTGAACAGATCGGGCAGCGCAATCAGGACGCTCGCCACGACGGCAAGCCAGAGAAGAATTGTTTTCCAGCGGGAGAAATGCAGCATCGACATCTCGAAGGGTAAGGTCTGGGCAAATAGACCGGGATCGTCAAACGGAAATGGCGGCTTGATACGCCGAGCAAGATTTACCGCAGGGCAAACCATCGCTCAACATACAAAGCGGCCATTTCAGAGGACGGAAGCGGCTTTTCTCCAGCAGACAGCAGAAAAAAGTCAGGCCGCCCTGATGGGCGGCCCGGTGTTCAAACTTAAATCAGGAGTCGGACTTCGCGGCGTCTGACTTGGTCGCATCGGCCTTGACAACCTCAGCCTTGACCGGCTCGCCCTTGACGCGCACTTCGGCGATCAGGCTGCGCAGCGCCTTGACCTTGACGCCATCGGCGATTTCGACTTCCAGTTCCTTATCGTCAGTGACCTTGGTCACCTTGCCGATCAGGCCGCCGCCCAGAACCACCTGGTCGCCACGGCGAATAGCCGACAGCGTTGCTTCCCGCTTCTTCAGCTGGTTGCGCTGCGGGCGGATCAGCAGGAAATACCAGATCACCATCAAGGGTGCGAAAAGCAGAAGCATTTCAAACCCGGACCCCATCCCGCCAGCGGCAGGTGCTGCATCCTGAGCGAATGCCTGTGTTATGAACATGAGAAACTCCTTCGGAACCGGGGCAGCAAAGATCCTGTCCCCCCTGTTTTGCCGCCGGAATATAGGAATACCCCAAGGGAATGCAACAGAAACAGCGGCTTTGCGTACCGAATCCCCGGTCAATACACTTTCGAACCCTGTATGACCATGGTAGCGCAACGATCACAGGCGGTCTTGAACCACTTTTCACGCATGAACGGAGGCAAAACATGACCGATACGCTGGCTGATCTGCTGCGGGAAGTAACGCGGCTCGCCGACGCCATGGAACGGCTGGCCGGTCCCGCCCCGGCGATTAACGACTGGAGCGGAGCCGATTGCTTCGTCTGGCATCCGGCAAACCAGCATCTGCAACCGGTGCCGCGACCCAACCGCGTCTCGCTCGGCCTTATCAGAGGCGTCGATCGGGTGCGTGACATCCTACATGAAAACACCGAACGGTTCGCGCTGGGCTTTGCCGCCAACAATGTCCTGCTCTGGGGCGCGCGCGGCATGGGCAAATCCTCGCTGGTGAAGGCAGTGCATGCCGATATCGTAAAGGCCACCGGCGTTCGACTGAAACTGGTGGAAGTGCACCGAGAAGACATCGCCTCCCTGCCCGCGCTGATGGATCTGCTGAAAAACAGCGAAGAGCGGGTGCTGCTGTTTTGCGACGATCTTTCCTTCGACCATGACGATACTGCCTATAAATCGCTGAAAGCGGCTTTGGATGGCGGTATCGAGGGCCGTCCGGACAATGTGCTGTTTTACGCCACCTCCAACCGTCGCCACCTGCTGCCCCGGCATATGATGGAAAACGAGCAGTCGACCGCCATCAATCCGTCAGAAGCGGTGGAGGAAAAGGTCTCTCTTTCCGACCGGTTTGGCCTCTGGCTCGGTTTTCATAAATGCAGCCAGGACGACTATTTGGCGATGATCGACGGCTATGCCGCGCATTTCAAGCTTCCGCTGCCGCCTGAACAATTGCACGCCGAGGCTCTGGAATGGGCCACCACGCGAGGGGCGCGCTCCGGGCGAGTCGCCTGGCAATATATCCAGGATCTGGCCGGGCGGTTGCGGGTCGAACTTGAGCGGTAGGCTTATCCGCCCTATAGCAAGCCCCTTATGAAGAAAGGCCCGGATTGCTCCGAGCCTTTCTCAACTTTCCTGAAACGCACTACCTTATTCAAGAAAAAGCTTTCGCCCTGCGACGCCTATTCCAGGAAGCCCATCGGGTTGACCGGGGTCGCATCCTTGCGCACTTCAAAATGCAGGGTCGGTTGGCTGGCATTGCCGCTCATGCCCGATGTTGCCACCTGCTGGCCACGCTGCACCTTCTGGCCGCGCTGAACGGAAATGGCATCGGCATGGCCGTAAACAGTCACAGTGCCGTCGTCATGGCGAACAAGCACGGTGTTGCCGAGTTCTTTCAGGCCATTGCCAGCGTAGATAACCACGCCGTTTTCGGCGGCCTTGATCGGTGTACCGGTCGGCACGGAAATATCGATACCGTCATTGCGCTTGCCAGCGACATTGGCGCCAAACGGAGCCACCACCGCGCCACGCACCGGCCAGCGATATTTGCCGATGCCAGTTGCGTCAGGGGCCTTGTCGCCGGGATCGGCGGAGGCAACATCAGTGACAGACTTGGTCGGCGCGGCAGGCGCCGGAGCCGCAGCAGTCACCTTGGGCGCTTCCGGCTTGGTATTGGCAGGCGCCGTGCTGACAGGTGTCGCGGCCAGCTTTTGATCGGCCTGCGGCAGTTCCAGCGTCTGGCCAACACGGACACCCTGGGTGCCGAGATGGTTTGCCTGCTTCAAGGCCGCAACGGAAACACCGTTTTCGCGGGCAATCTTGGCAATCGAATCGCCCGACTTGACCACATAGGTGCCAGCGGCTGGCGGCGTCTTGCCGGTGCCCGCGGCATTGGTGGTGTTGTTTGCGGCAATATCAGTCTTGACCTTGTCGCGCAGCTTCGGATTGGTCGGCAATACCGCGACCTTTTCTTCCTGGCGCGGCGTCGGTCCGGGAGACTGACCTGGAGGCAACAGCGTGCCTTCGGCAGCCGCAGCCCTGGTCGGCGTATTGCGCGAGCCGAAGGTCGGAATGAGGATAGACTGACCTGGACGTGCGGCCCCTGCCGTCGAAAGACCGTTGGCCTTAACGATTTCCTTTTCCGGCACCCCGTAACGCTGCGACAGGGTAGCAAGGCTTTCGCCCGGCTTCAGAACGACGCGGGGTGCATTGACCGTGCTCCATCCATTGGCACCCTGGCCACTAGCGCCAGCGCCAGCCGCCGGGCCGGGCTTTGCCGGCTGCGGCAGGGTGTTGGTGGACAAGCCATCGCCGTCCTCCAAGGCTGCCGACTGGTGAGTGGCAGCCGGGAATGGCTGCGCCGACGCTGTCTGGCGGCGCGAAGAAATCGGGCCTGTCGATGCGGTGGAACCGGATGGCGGCGCAAGCTCGGCCTTCTGAACGGACACAGCCGACGAAGCCCGCCGCGCTGGCGAATAGGTCTGCTGGGCCGGATAGGGCTGCGTCATCGCCTGCTGGCGATTGCCATAACCGCCACCCGTCGACGCGCTGGGGCCGGACGGCGCATAGGACCCGCCATTATCGACATCGGCTTGCGGCACCGGCGCATTGTCCAATCCGGTGATCTGGCCGCCGGTCGAGGCGGTCGTCATCGTATCGGTTTTGGAAAACAGGCCGGAAAAGCGGCTTGAATCGGAACTGCAACCAGTCGCGACGCTCGCCATCAGGCCAACCCAGAGAATCTGGGCAACAGGCATGCCGGATTTATAAGACTGACTCTGACGCATGATACAACCCACTGACGACGCAACCATTTGTGAGTTTATTAAAGCGCGTTAGTGTTACCGGGCGGTTAACCGCGTGGAATCCTTATGAACATTCCGCAAAAAATCGCAGGAAAACCGGGGCCTGCGTGGCTGGAAACCCTGCTGTGCCGGGGTTTTACAAAAAAGCCATTAACCATAAAAATTAAGGGCACTGAGCCAAGCGCCGCCAAACTGTCCAATTTTGGTAATTTTAGCGGATGCAAAGCTTCCAATTAAAGGAAGGCAGCGACATTTGGAGTCAAAGGAAGATAGGGAACCTCGAACAGGTCTTCCCGCTCAAACCGGCTACCGGTGCGGGTCAGCCGCACCATGACGCAACGATTTTCATCCAAAATGAGCGGAGCCAGCAGCACACCGTTATGGACCAATTGCTCGGTAAAGACTTTTGGCATCGACGGAAACGCGGCTGTCGCGATGATTCGGTCGAATGTGCCCTCGCCCGGCAAGCCCAGGCTACCATCGCCATGGCGGATAATCGCATTGCGGACTGACAATTGCTCCAGACGCGCCTGCGCATCGGTTACCAGCGTCTTGTAGCGCTCCACCGAGACGACCCGTTCGCTAAGACGAGCCAGAACAGCAGTCATGAACCCGCTGCCGGTACCGACCTCCATCACCCGCTGGCCGGGCTTGACGCGCAGGCGCTCGATCAGCCGTACGGCAAGATCGGCCCCTTCCATGAAAGCTCCGCATTCGAGCGGGATCGTCTGGCGGGAATAGGCGTGCTCGGCCAGATGATGCGCGACGAATCGCGAGCGGGGTGTCTGTTCCACCGCCGTCAGCAGGTTGATGTCGGAAATCCCCTCGGAGCGCAGCCGCAGCACCAAGGCGGCAAAGCCCTCTTTTTCAAGCATTGCGGATTTCACGACCCTACCTCCGGGTTCAGCGCGGCGGCGATGATATCCTGAACCGCGTAATCGGTCAGGTCCAGCTTCAGCGGCGTGACCGAAATACGGTTATCACGCAACGTGCTGATATCGGTTCCGGCGCGGAAATTGCCCTTGCGGTCGCCGAATCGCAGCCAGAAATAAGGAAGTCCGCGCCCATCCAGCCGCTCTTCGACGCTGAGTCCGAAGTCGAGCTTGCCCTGCGAGGTGACATCGACGCCCGCAACCTCGCGCGGTTCGCAATTGGGAAAATTGAGATTGAGGAACGTGCCGGGCGGCAGGTCGGCATGCATCAGTTTAGCAATCAGCGCTGGCGCATGCGTTTCAGCCACATCCCAGGGAATGGAATGACCAGCCACGTAGCTATAGGCCTGGCTAAGCGCAAACGATCGCACCCCATGCACCGTGCCTTCGATTGCCCCAGCCACCGTGCCGGAATAGGTGACATCGTCAGCAAGGTTCGCCCCGGCATTGACACCTGACAATACGAGATCCGGCTTGCCGGGCAGCACTTTGCGGATGGCCATGATGACGCAATCGGTCGGCGTTCCCCGCAGCGCAAAGCGTTTCTCGCCAAGCTGCCGCAGCCGCAACGGCTCCGACAGGGTCAGCGAATGGGCAAGCCCGCTCTGGTCGGTTTCCGGCGCAACAATCCACACATCGTCGGAGAGCGTCCGAGCGATTCGTTCCAGAACGGCCATGCCGTCTGCATGAATGCCGTCGTCATTGGTCAGCAGAATCCGCATTGGTCCTCGTCAAGACGTTTCTGAAGCCGGAATTAGCTGGCTTTTTCAATTCTCGTCAGACCGCCCATATAGGGCAACAAGACATCAGGCACAGTGATCGAGCCATCTTCGTTGAGATAGTTCTCCATGACTGCGATCAGGCACCGGCCAACTGCGGTGCCAGAACCGTTGAGCGTGTGGACGAATGTGGTGCCTTTGCCATCCTTGTTGCGGTAGCGGGCATTCATCCGCCGCCCCTGGAAATCACCACAGACCGAGCATGAGGAGATTTCACGGAACGTGTTCTGTCCCGGCAGCCAAACTTCCAGATCGTAGGTCTTGGCGGCGCCGAACCCCATATCGCCGGTGCAAAGCGTCATGGTGCGGAAATGCAGGCCGAGGCGCTTCAGCACCTCTTCGGCGCAGGCCGTCATCCGCTCATGTTCCGCCAAAGCGCTCTGCGCATCGGTGATCGACACCAGTTCGCATTTCCAGAACTGATGCTGGCGAAGCATGCCGCGCGTGTCACGCCCGGCCGACCCTGCTTCCGAGCGGAAGGACGGCGTCAAGGCGGTAAAGCGCAGCGGCAGTTTTTCCTGATCGAGAATTTCACCGGAGACCAGATTGGTCAGCGTCACCTCAGCCGTCGGGATCAGCCACCGACCATCCGTGGTCTTGAACAGTTCCTCAGCAAATTTCGGCAATTGACCGGTGCCATACATCGCTTCATCTCGCACCATCAGCGGCGATGAGACTTCGGTATAGCCATGCTCGCTGGTGTGAAGATCGATCATGAACTGACCGAGCGCCCGCTCCAACCGCGCCAAAGGCCCGGTCAAGACTGTAAACCGTGCGCCAGAAAGCTTGGCAGCGCGGTCGAAATCCATATAGCCCAGCGCTTCGCCGATTTCCGGATGCTCGATGGCCTTATGGTTCCAGACCGGCTTCTGGCCGACAACACGCGTCACGACATTGTCGTGTTCATCCGCGCCAACAGGTACATCGTCCAGCGGAATATTGGGAATGCGCGACAGGGCGTCGGTCAATTCCGCGCTCAGGCGGCGCTCATCTTCTTCGGCAGCCGGCAGGGTGTCCTTCAGCGAGGCAACTTCGGCCTTCAGCTTTTCGGCCAGCGCCATATCCTTCTGCGCCATGGCCGCGCCGATTTCCTTGGAGGCGGAATTACGACGCGACTGCATGTCCTGCATGGACTGGACAACGGCTCGGCGCTGTTCATCAAGCGTGATCAGGCTCTGCGACAGCGGCTCTGCCCCGCGCTTTGCCAGCGCCTGATCGAGAAGCTCAGGGTTTTCACGAATCCATTTGATATCAAGCATCGTCGTTCCAAATATGTAAGCGGACCAGGTATGTAAGCGGACCAAGTCTGTAGCGGGCCGGATTTTGACGCAGGTTATTCCACCTCGGTGGAGGTGCTGGCTTCAGTTGCGGCCTTCTTTGACCGTTCCCTTTCCACGATCTTTGCGGCGTAGATCGAGACTTCGTAGAGAAGGATCGTTGGCAGTGCAAGACCGATCTGGGACATCGGATCGGGCGGGGTTAGCACTGCCGCAACGATGAAGGCGATGACGATGAAATATTTGCGCTTTTCTGCCAGCCACTTGCTGTCGATGATCCCGACCCGGGCCAGAAGCGTGGTCACCACAGGCAATTGGAACACAAGTCCGAAGGCAAAGACCAGCGACATGATCAGGCTGAGATATTCCGAGACTTTCGGCATCAGCGAAATCGCCACATCGCCCTCACCCGGCGCCTGCTGCATCGCCAGGAAGAACCACATCACCATCGGGGTAAAGAAGAAATAGACCAGCGCCGCACCCATCAGGAACAGAACCGGAGAGGCAACCAAGAACGGCAGGAAAGCCTGGCGCTCGTTTTTATAAAGGCCCGGTGCCACGAACTTGTAGATCTGCGCGGCAATCACCGGAAAAGCGATGACCATGGCAGAAAACATCGCCACCTTGACCTGGGTGAAGAAAAACTCCTGCGGCGCCGTATAGATCAGCTCCGCCTTGCTGACATCCAGATGCGCCCAGATCACAGCCCATTTATAGGGGATGACCAGAAGATTGAACAAATGCTTGGCGAAGAAAAAGCAGACGATGAAGGCCAGGAAAAACGCACCCAGCGACCAGATCAGCCGCGTCCTCAGCTCTATCAGATGCTCGATCAGCGGCTGCGGCTTGTCCTCAATGTCGTCGCTCATGCTTCACCCTTGGTGATGTCTTCCGCTCGGGGCTCAGGCTGGCTGGCCATCGTTTCACCAGGGACAGTCTTCTTCCTGGATGCGGTTTTCTTTTTCAATTCTGGCACAGCAGCCGTCTCCGGCAGACCCTTTGCCGCTACTGGCCTTTTGGTGCGCGTCGTCTTCGGGGGCGCACCCTTATCCGATACAGCAATGTCAGCATCAACAGAGGTTTGCGCGACAGGCGCGGTGACGGCTGCTGGCTTCAGATTTTTGACTGGCTTGGAAACAGCCTTGGCTTTTACGGCTTTTACCGCCTTAGGCGACGACATTTCAGACGTTAGCACGTCAGGCGCCGCGACATCCGACTTTGGCTTTCGCACCCGTTTCACCGGTGCTTTTTCCACTGGGGTAACAGTGTCGGCGGCTTTGACAACCGGTGCTGTCACAGGTGCTGCGGCAGCCGAACCCGGCAATTGTGGTTTTGCCAGAGTATCACCCAGCGGTGGCAGCGGCGGAAGATCTTCCGCCGTCATCGGCCGGGCCGGTTCATCCGCCAGCGGCAGACGGCTACTCTCATCTTCAGGGAAATGATCCACCTGCGTCGAGCGCTGGAGATCGGATCTGATATCGGCACCCATCTGCCGCAGCGGATTGATCGCCTCGCGCAGCGCATTGGCGGGGTTCAACCGTTGGGCATCATCTATCGTGCGGCGCACATCGTCCATGTCGGCTTCACGCAGCGCCTCGTCGAACTGGGCGCGAAACTCGCCCGCCGTCTTGCGCAGCCGCGTTGTCATCTTGCCAAAGGCCCGCAGCATGGGCGGCAAGTCTTTCGGACCGACCACAACGATCAGCACGACCGCGATAACCAGCAATTCGCTCCAGCCAATGTCAAGCATTCTTCAGTCTCCTGAAGCCGTCGGCCAAGCGGCGACCCATTCCAGAAACAGACCGGCGCCACTGGCACCGGCCTCATTCAGTTGCACGCATGGTTATTTGTGATCGTCGGCCCTATGGTCCACGGTCTTCGACTGATCAGCAGGCTTAGGCGTCCCGTCAGGGGCCGTATCGTCATCCGACATGCCCTTCTTGAAGCTCTTGATACCCTTGGCAACGTCGCCCATCAGTTCGGGAATCTTGCCACGGCCAAACAACAACAGCACAATCGCCAGAACGATCAGCCAATGCCACATACTGAAAGAACCCATGGTCCCCACTCCTTATTGATCGGTCATACCGATGTAAGATGTTTGTGCATCTTTTTCAAATTACAAAATCTTTTACCTGCTTGGCATGGGAAATGACGGGAGGCAAGACACCGCCGCCGCCCCATCAACAGTCCCGCAGATTTTCATGAGCATTTCTACAGCCCAAGCTCAACAACAGATTACGCATCACGGGCATCGGCGGGTGCCAGCAGGCCAAGTTCCTCCAGATCCAGCTGGGTGATCGGGTCCTCATCCTCACCAAGCGCATCGCCATCCATCGGCATCGGCACATGGAAATTCGCCGGGATTCGGCCTGTCAGCAGTCCCGCCCCTTTCAATTCCTCCATGCCCGGTAGATCGCGCAATTCCTCCAGCCCAAAATGATCGAGAAAATCGCGAGTCGTGCCGAAGGTCACGGGCCGGCCCGGCGTGCGGCGACGGCCGCGAAACCGCACCCATCCAGCCTCCAGCAACACGTCAATCGTGCCTTTGGAGGTCTGCACGCCTCTGATATCTTCGATTTCGGCCCGCGTGACCGGCTGGTGATAGGCAATGATCGCCAGCACTTCCAGCGCCGCCCGCGACAGTTTGCGCACCTCATTGTCTTCACGACGAATGGCAAAGGCCAGATCGGCAGCCGTGCGAAATGCCCAATGCCCATCAACCCGCACCAGATTGACACCGCGTGGCGCATAATCGGCCTGTAGCGCCTTCATCAGCCCGCCAATATCGGTGCCGCGTGGCAGGCGCTCGGCCAGAAAGCCTTCCGAGACTGGCTCTGCCGAGGCAAAGACCAGTGCTTCGACGATACGCAAAGCTTCACGCTCCCGTATGCCAGCAAGCCCGCCTGCCCCATCCTTGGCATCAGCTTCATCTTGTTGATTGTCGCCTGTCATCGCCATCACGCCTGACCACCATCAGCATGGGGCACCAACATGCCCGCCGCGTCCCGGCCCTTGCCGCCCCGCATATAGATCGGCTCGAAAGCGCCCGCCTGGCGAATTTCCAGCTTGCCTTCCCGCACCAGTTCCAGCGATGCAGCAAAGGCGCTGGCAATCGCCGTGATCCGCTCCGCTGGATCGGCCAGATATTGCAGCAAATAGCTGTCCAGCGCCGTCCAATCGCTGATCTCGCCAATCATCCGGTTGAGCAGCGTGCGGGCATCGACCAGCGACCAGACTGTGCGCCGCTCGATAGTGACCTGCGTATAGGCCTGACGCTGGCGTAGATTGGCATAGGCAGACAGCAGGTCGTAGAGACTGGCCTCAAAGGCGGAATTCACCCTGTCAGGCACATGTTCAGGTGCGCCGCGCTGAAAGATATCGCGGCCCAGCCGGTTGCGGTTGACGAGCTTTCCAGCCGCATCGCGCATCGCCTCTAGCCGCTTCAGCCGGAAGGCCAGTGCTGCGGCCATTTCTTCGCCGGATGGCTCGTCGTCCTTGGCTTGCTGAGGGATCAGCAGCCGGGATTTCAGATAGGCAAGCCAGGCCGCCATGACAAGGTAATCGGCGGCAAGCTCGATGCGGATGCTGCGGGCCTGTTCGACGAACAGCAGATATTGTTCAGCCAGCGCCAGAACCGAAATCCGCGACAGGTCAACCTTTTGATTACGGGCCAGAAACAGCAACAGATCCAGAGGGCCTTCGAAACCAGCGACGTCGATGACCAAAGAGGGATCATCGCTGGCCCGCTCAATCGCCGCATCGCCCTGCCACAGCTTCTCCATCGGCGTGGCGGTGCCGCCCTTCACATTGGAGGCCGGAGCGGGTGCGGCAGGCTCTGCCATCACGCCACCGCCATCAGCGAGGCAAATTCCGCACGGATCGCCTGTTCGTCGGCGCCGTCGTTACCGCCGAAAGCCGCCTCAACGGCCTTTACCCGCGCAAGCGCTGCCCCGGCCAGTACGGGAGCGCGCTCGGCCACCTGCACCATTTCCTCCATAATGCCGTGGCAATGCAGCAGAACGTCGTTGCCAGCAGCAACCACCGCCGCTGCCCGCTCGGAAATCGTCCCCTTCAGGGCATTCATCGACAGATCGTCATTCATCAAAAGCCCCTGGAACCCGATCAGTCCCCGGATCACCTCATCCACGACAATGGATGAGGTCGAGGCCGTATAATCTGGGTCATAGGCAGAATAGACCACATGCGCGGTCATCGCCATCAATTCGCCGTTGAGCCGCTGGAAGGGCGGGAAATCATGCGCTTCCAGCTCGGCCCGCGAGGCTGTCACCACCGGCAATTCGTGATGGGAGTCGGCCATGCCCCGGCCATGGCCGGGAATATGCTTGACCGTTGGCAGCACACCGCCTGCCTTCAACCCCGCCGCCGCCGCTTCGCCCAGCGCTCCAACCGTTTCTGGATCGAAACCATAGGCGCGGTTGCCAATCACATTGCTGGCCCCTTCGACCGGCACATCCACCACCGGCAGGCAATCGACGTTGATGCCGTAGCGCAAAAGGTCAAAGGCATGCAGCCGCGACATCAGCCAGGCGGCGCGAAGCCCTTTCTCCTTGTCCTGACGGTAAAGCGCACCGATCTCGGCGCCCGATGGATAGCGCGGACACATCGGCTCGCGGATACGCTGAACGCGCCCGCCCTCCTGATCGATCAGCACAGGCGCATTGCGCCCGCCAACCGTATCGCGCATCTGCGCAACCAGATCGCTGATCTGCGCACCGTCAAGGCAATTGCGCCCGAACAGAATAAAGCCCCAGGGCTGGTGCTCTCTAAAGAACGCCTGCTCATCCGGGGTCAGAACCGGGCCGGAACAGCCCAAAATCATAGCTTTTGCGTGGGTCATGGCCAGACAATAGTCCAGCTTTGCGAAAAGCCGAGGGCAAAGCGCCGATCATGCACAGGAATCCACGAAAAAAGCAGCAGAAAGGGCGCTAATCTGTGGGAATAGCGCCCTTAAACGAAGTCGCATTCAATCAAAGAGAACCGTAAAAGGCTCCCTGTGCGCCTTTAGCGTACCACCATGCAATTTCCGCCAGCGCCGCGATACCGTTCGCAGAGCGACACGGCTTCATCCTTGCTGCCAGCCGGGATACGGACACGGTAATAGGTGCCCTTCCCAGGAATATCGGCGGCCTTGATATCGACGCCCCGACCACCGATCACGCTGCCGAATTTAGCCGACAGGTTCTTATAGCTTTTCTGGGCATCGGCTTCGCTTGGCAGCGAAGAGATCTGAACCAGATAACCACCGGAGCCAGCAGCCGTGCTGGCTGACGCAGGAGGTGCGGAAACAGGCGTAGCAGCTGGCATTGGCTTGGCTGCCGCCGCTGTCTGCACCGGGGAAGACGCCGGTCTGTTGCGCGGAACCGGCATATTGGGAGCCGGAACGCCAGCACTATTCTGGGTGGCGTCAGGTGCAGCCGTCGCCGTATCCGCGGAGGCCATGGCCTGTTCCACGCTCTGCGGAGCAGCAGATCCTGGTTGGGCCGCAGCTGGCTGAGGAGCACCACCTTGGGCGGTCGATGGCTGGGAAGCCGCAGGCTGCTGGGCAGGGGTTTCCTGCGCCACCAGCGAGCCGTCCGGCCGCACAATCATGGTTTTCACCTTACGGGGCGAAAGGCTCTGCTGGTCGCCCTGCTTGGCGGCATCGCCCGGCTGGCCATTCTGCCCCGTCTGCGCGGCATCGCCGTTCATACCGGCCCCGTTTATACCGGCATTGTCAGCCTCTGATTCCTGTTCCAACGGCAAATTGTCAGGCTCCAGCGTGCGCTGGGCGACATCCACCGGCTCTTCCTGCGAAGAGATCAGGCTCTTTTGCTGAGGCTGGTCAGGAGCCGAACCAGACACCCTGTCATAGACCGCCTTATTCTGGTTCGGAACGGACTTGCCACCGGGATCGGCAGGCACGACCTTGACCGGCCCCTTGTCAGCCATCACCACTTTCGGTTCGCTGGAGCTGAACGTTTCGCCCCCACTGGTCTTCATCCAGGCATAGACGCCGCCACCGCCAACCAGCACGACCACCGCTGCCGCAGCCATCGCCACCCAGCGGCGCGAACCGCGCGGCTCTTCGTAATCGTCATAATCCTCGGCCTCCAGTGGAGTCGGCACAGGACCACCGGGTCTGGCACCAAAACTATGGGGACCATCGAGGCTCTTGCGAAAATCTTCCTCCAGTGCCTTTTCGAACACGTCGAAATCATCACTGGGCATATTCTTGACCTGCTCGGCCAAGGGCGGCATGGGCGCCACCGGCGCAGCAACAGCCGCCGTGGCCGCGACCTGCGCGGGCTTTGATGGCGCAGATGCCGAACGCGGCTCTACCGTCTGATCCAGCAATGTCGCCAGTTCGGAATCGATATCGAAATCGTAATCCTGCCGATAGGTGGCAGGCGCAGCATCCTCCACAGGCGGCAAATCGGGAACGTCCAGATGGGCGACCGCTTCCAGGTGTTCGTCTTGATCCGAAATTTCGGCGGCATCAAACGGCAGCGGAACGGGTTCACTCACATGCTGCGGCCCCGGTTCAGCAATGAGCGCTGGCGCCTGAACAGGTGCGACCTCTGGCGGACGGGACGGCTGATGCATAGCAGGACCAGCCACAGCGGCTGCGACGGGCTGCGGCTGCCTCTGCTCTGTCACCGGTGGCGCGGACTCAGCCTCCAGCTCGGATAGATCGAGTTCGATCTCTTCCAAATCGAAATCAAAATCGCCACCGAAAGGATCGGCCTCCTGCTGGGCTAACGATGTTTCGTCCTTAACCTCGGGCTGATGGTCATGGCCTGTAGCCGCTGCCTGCGGTTCGAATTGAGGCTCTTGCACCGAATAGGCAGAAGCCGCGACGGGCCGCGCGTCCACCTCTTCATTGCGCGCCAAGGCCTCGAAAAAGCTCGGAACCTCGAGCGATGGCGGGGCAAGCGGCGCACCTGCGAAAACCGAATGGGCAACAGGCTGGAAAAGCGGCGGTTCACGGCGCTGGGCGAAAACATCCTGCGTGGGCGCTGCCTGTACTGGTGATCGCGACGCTTCGGGGCTGAACCCAAAATCGAAATCCTGCTCCATCTCCGGAACATCACGCTCCGGGTGGATAACAGGGGCAGCCGCTTCAACCGGCGCAGGTTCCATCACCGGCTCGTGCCGCTGCCGGGTCTGCTCTTCATGGCGTGTGGCACTTGAACGCGAGGTAGCAGCACTGACCGGATTGAAATTGGCAAGCGGCAGACGATGACGCCCATAGCCTTCGGTTGGATCGGCTCCGCCGGAACGGGCTGATGGCGGTTCTACCGCCACGTCACCAACCGACCACTCAAGTTCATCTGCAAGAGATATGTCCGACGCAGAAGACCCGGTTGGCGACAGAGCCTCAGCACCACCGAATGATACCGGCTCGTGCGCCGATACCGCTTCATGGGAATATCCGGCCGACGGCTGGGATACGCCGACGTAGGCAGGCGCATCAACGTAACCGTCAAGATCCTGAAGCAGCTCGTCCTGCAAATTGACCTGATCATGCGCTGGCGAATGCCGGTGCGGCTCGGGTGCCACAGGCGGAGTCATATTCGGAGTCATGGGAGGGTCACGACGCGCCACCGGCGCATCGTAGCCGACGAGACGGGCCAGCTCTGCCAACGGATCGTCATCCGCAAACGCACTGCCTGCTGGATCCCTGCTATATGCAGCCTGTTTTTGCACCATAACCCTACACTTCCACTCGCTACGCGACCATCGGCTTGCCAGCGCAATGTGGGGAATTGGTGACGATACTATCGCATCTCTTGCGGAGCATCCGTGCCGGTAATGGCCAATCCGGACTGCAACACAGAAGCGACAGCATGCACCAGCCCAAGTCTGGCAAGACTTGATTGTCGGTTTTTATCGTTAACAAATCGTAATTCCGGCTGATCCTTGCCCTTATTCCAGTGAGCATGGAACGAACTAGCCAGATCGTAAAGATAAAATGCGATGCGATGCGGTTCCATTGACTGGGCCGAAGCTTCAATGATTCGCGGGTATTCCGCAAGCTTAGCAATCAATTGTACTTCGCTCGGCTCGGTAATACCAGCCACGGCAGCTTCCAGAATGTCAGGCGAAAGATCGATATCGCCGAAAGCCTCGCGCGCCTGACGGAAGATCGACATGCAACGGGCATGAGCATATTGCACGTAGAAGACCGGATTGTCCTTGGACTGTTCCGTCACCTTGGCAAAGTCGAAGTCGAGTGTCTCGCTGCTTTTGCGGTAAAGCATCATGAAACGCACCGAATCACGTCCCACTTCCTCGACCACGTCGCGCAACGTCACGAAATCGCCCGACCGCTTCGACATCTTGACCGGCTCGCCATCGCGATAAAGCTTAACGAGCTGGCAGAGCAGCACCGTCAACTTGGCTTTGCCCTCGGACACAGCCTTGGCCACTGCCTCCAGCCGCTTGACATAACCACCATGGTCAGCACCCAGAACATAGATCATCCGGTCGAAACCGCGATCATACTTATCCTTGAAATAGGCGACGTCGGCAGCAAAATAGGTATAGCTGCCATCCGACTTGATCAGTGGACGGTCGATATCGTCGCCGACTTCGGTGGAGCGAAACAGCGTCTGCTCGCGATCTTCCCAATCTTCAGGCAATTGTCCCTTCGGCGGCGGCAGCGTACCGCGATAGACATGGCCCTTGAAGGTCAGATCGTTGATCGCGGTGCGGATCGCGGCAGCCCCATTGGCATGCAATTGCCGCTCGGAATAAAACAAGTCGTGATGCACATTAAGGGCTGCGAGGTCCTCACGGATCATCACCATCATCGCATCGATGGCGCGATCCTTGACGACATCCATCCACTGCTCTTCCGGCATGTTGTGCAGACGCACGCCGTATTCCTGAGCCAGCGCCTCGCCGACCGGTATCAGATAATCGCCAGGATATAGGCCAGCCGGGATATCGCCGACAGCCTCGCCCAGCGCCTCGCGGTAGCGCAGGAAAACGGAGCGGGCCAGCACGTCGATCTGCGAGCCCGCATCGTTGATGTAATATTCCTTGGTAACGCCATAACCGGCAAAGGCCAGAAGATTGGCCAGCGCATCGCCGACCACGGCACCCCGGCAATGGCCGACATGCATCGGCCCTGTCGGATTGGCCGAGACATATTCGACATTGACCTTGCGGCCAGCCCCGGTTTGCGAGCGGCCGAAATCCGTGCCTGCAGCAATCACATTGGCCAACAGCCGCTGCCAATAGGCAACGGACAGGCGGATATTCAGGAAGCCGGGACCGGCCACGGAAACCTCGGCAATATCCGCATCTTCCTTAAGCTTTTCACCGATCAGATCGGCCAGAACCCTGGGGCTGACGCCGAGCGGCTTGGCCAGAACCATCGCTGCATTGGTTGCGGCATCGCCGTGGCTTGCATCGCGCGGCGGCTCGACGACGATCCGCTCGAACGATAGCTCACTTCGCTTTTCCTTTACAAGATCAAGGGTTTCCAGCGCAGCTTTGATTCGATTTTCGAAATCGGCGAACAGGTTCATGAGGATCAATCCAGACAGATGCAGGTCGAGGCCAGCCCAACAGGCGGCGTTTCGCCCGCTGCCTAGCGCAAATCGGGTGTATGGTCAAACAGCTGCCGGTGGACACGCACCGCATAAGTGTCGGTCATCCCGGCCAGAAAATCACCGACATGGCGGGCTTTGGCGGGCGTTTCCAGCCCTGCCGTATGCTCCACCCAATAGTCGCTGCGCATCAGGGTCGGATCGGCCATATAGGCCTTGAAGAGATCCGTGACGATCTGGGCGGCACCAGCGCGAATGCGCATGATATCAGGATGGCGGTAGATTTTCGAAAACAGCAGCTTCTTGATCTGCCGGTCGGTCTCGGCCATTCCTTCCGAAAAGGTAATCACGGTTTCACCCGCCTGGCGAATATCGTCAGCCGACATCGGGCGAATACGCGATAGCCGCTCCTGGGCCACCGCAATCACATCCTCGACCATCCGAGTGATCTGGCGGCGCATGATCTCATGGGTAAACCGGTCGGCCTCCAGATTGGGATAGCGGTCGCGCACATCGCGCATCAAACCAGCCAGAAACGGCACATCCTCCAGCATATCAAACGTCAGATAGCCAGAGCGCAGACCATCGTCGATGTCATGGGTGTTATAGGCAATGTCATCGGCAACGGCGGCGGCCTGTGCTTCCAGGCTGGCATAGCTGGCAATATCGAGATCCTGCATCTGGCAATACTCGATGATTGGTAAAGGCACCGGTCCGCGAGTCCCCTCACCGTCCGCATTCATCAGCGGCCCATTGTGCTTGACCAGACCCTCCAGTGTTTCCCAGGTCAGGTTAAGGCCGTCGAATTCGGCGTAGCGGCGCTCCAGTTTGGTAACGATCCGCAGCGATTGAGCATTGTGATCAAAGCCACCATAGGGTTCCAGCAATTCGTGCAGCGCATCCTCGCCAGTATGACCAAACGGTGTGTGGCCGAAATCATGCACCAGTGCCACGCCTTCGGCCAGATCCTCATCGATGCGAAAGGCGCGGGCCAGCGCCCGGGCAATTTGCGCCACCTCGATCGTGTGGGTCAACCGGGTGCGGTAATGGTCGCTGTCGGGGCCGATAAACACCTGGGTTTTGTGCTTGAGGCGGCGAAAAGCGGTAGTATGAACGATGCGGTCGCGGTCGCGCTGGAAATCGGACCGGGTCAGGCTGCCGCCTTCCGGATAGAGGCGCCCACGCGAATTCCAGGGATCGGCAGCAAAAATAGCCCGTTCTCCAACACCGAATCCCAATGCATTTCTATCGATTGTCATGCCTGCTCTTCATCCTGCCCATTGACGCTCTCGCCTATGGTTCATACCTATAGGAAAATCCCGTGCAAGGCACCGGTTTCCTCTTTATAATGACCTAACTTCCTGCCAATTTTTGCTGCTTTGCAGAGAAGTTGACAGGTAAAAATAGACAAACCCCAGGTTTCTACGGGCCTTGAACCCGTCAGGAGGCAAAAATGACCACGCAGACAGTTACAGTTTCGGAAAACGCTGCCAAGCGCATCGCCAAAATCGTCTCCAGCGAACAGGACAAACACGCTCTGCGCGTCTCTGTCGAAGGCGGCGGCTGTTCTGGCTTTTCCTATAAATTCGACCTGGACCAAGGCCCGCAGGATGGCGATCTGGTGATCGAACGGGACGGCGCGACGCTGCTGATCGATCCGGTATCACTGGTCTATATGGCCGGGTCGGAAATCGATTTTGTCGACAACCTGATGGGTCAATCCTTCCAGATCACCAATCCCAATGCGGTGGCCAGCTGTGGCTGCGGTACCAGCTTTGCCATGTGAGGCTTTTGTGGGTTCCGCATAATTCTCCGTGGCAAACGATGGGCTTTCAGATAAAACTCAGGTCTGAACCTCGAGTTTGTCAGGTTGATATTGAACCAGAAAAACACTCGGTTATCTTGTTTTCGTTTGTCTTTTCGGGAAAACCGCATTCCACTTTTCCCTGACAAACTCTAGGAAATCCCACCGATGAAAATTGCCACCTGGAACATCAATGGCGTGAAAGCACGCCTTGCCAATCTCTGCCAATGGCTGGAAAGCTCGTCGCCAGACATTGTCTGCCTCCAGGAAATCAAATCCGTCGATGAAGGCTTTCCACGCGCCGAGATCGAGGCTTTGGGCTATCATGTGGAAACCCATGGCCAGAAGGGTTTCAACGGCGTCGCGCTTCTCTCAAAAATCAGGCCGGACGAGGTCAATCGTGGCCTGCCTGGCGACGAGGCCGATGAACAGGCGCGCTTTATCGAGGGCGTATTTTCGGTGGCCGATGGCGTATTGCGGGTCTGCTCGCTTTACCTCCCCAACGGCAATCCCTCCGACGATCCGGTGAAATACCCCTACAAGCTGGCCTGGATGGCGCGGTTGCAACGTTTTGCGGCGGATCGGCTTGCCCTGGAAGAACCGCTTATTCTGGCAGGCGACTATAACGTCATCCCGCATCCGCATGATTGCTTCGACCCGGCGGTCTGGGCCAATGACGCGCTTTTCCTGCCCCAAACCCGCGCCGCATTCCAGTCCCTCGAAAATCTGGGACTGACCGATGCTGTCCGTGCCACGACGGATGCAACAAAACTCTACTCATTCTGGGATTATCAGGCTGGCGCCTGGCAGAAGAACAACGGCATTCGCATCGATCACCTTCTGCTCTCGGCAGAAGCCACCGACCGACTGGTCTCGACCGAGATCGAAAAGCATGTGCGCAGCTGGGAAAAGCCATCCGACCATGTGCCTGTCATCGGGCATTTCAATTTCGTCGCAGCATAAAAAGGATGTAGCGGGTCAGCCCGTTCAGGGCTGTTCCTGCACCTGCGGTACGAGCGCCACGGCAACGCGGCGATCTTTTTCATCGGCAAGCGAGAAGGCGCGCTCCTGTAGATCCTCGATCCATGGGCAATCCTTCGGCGCGCATTTATCGAGCGCCGCCGTGAGAAAGGCGAGGCCACGGGCCGCCTGTCCTTCTTCGAAAATCACATCGCCAAATAGCGCCATGGCGCCAGCATGGCCATTCTTGCGGGCAAGGTTAAGCCATTTCTTGGCCTGCTGGACGTTGCGTTTGCCGCCCTCGCCCGCCAGCAGCATCTTTGCCAGTTCGAACTGGGCTTCCGGGAAACCAAAGGCGGACGCCGCCTGGAAATAAAGCTGACGGGCCTGGACCAGATCGGACTTAACCGGGCTGCCAGCAATGCCCTGCTGATAATAACTGGCAAGCGAGATCAGCGCATTAACGAAATAGACCGTGTCTTCCGAGCCCGGCTCTACACCCTGATTGGCAATTTCAGAATAAATCTTGAAGGCTTCATAATCGTTTTTGACGACGCCATCGCCATCGGCATACATATTGGCCAACGCCCAGCGCGATCCGGTGTGACCTTTTTCAGCCGCATAACGATAGGCTTCAACAGCATCCTGCGTCTTGCCGCTCTTTTGAGCGTTGAAGCCGAACTTGAACAGATCGAAGGGACCGGACTCCTTGGAGACACCGGCCTTGAAGTCGAATGCATGGGCACAGCCCGTATAAAACAGATTGCCGAGCGCCAATGACAGCAGCAGAAAGGCTGAAGACTGTCCGATTGTCCGCCCCTGATTACCGTAAACCTTAAACATTTCCACGACCAAAGGCCCTTCTACGCACAAGCGAAGGATTTACGACAGCGCCAGAGCCAACAACGTCCGCAGCCGGGTACAGATCCAAATCCCATAAAGAACGCAACCAGATTGAAATCCGGTAAATTATTCTTCGCGTCCTCTCTATTTTCCCCAACATAAAATGCCTTTCGGGCGAGAAAGCGGCCTGAGACCTGAAACTGCGGCCGGTATACTGCTCTACGCCTTTTGCTCTGTCGAATAAGTCGGAGCCTCCTGAAAAACCGAGGTTTTTCATCCGAACCCATATTCTTTCGATCAAGCAAGCGCAGGGATTGCACACCCGGAACTTCGCAACGATCTTGTGCTGCGCTCTCTTTGTGGCGGGAAATAGACATTTTAGCACTGAGAGGATTACGACCGAGAGGATATAAAATATGTTGCAAAAAAAGCACAGAACGGACAGCCCGAGCATAGCAAAATAAGCCACAGGCCGGGCAACGCATCCACCTGTCGAGCCCCTCTCCACAGGGCCGTGCACCATATTTAGCGGACACATGTTCACTATCGCTCCGCAACTCTCAAGGGCGACGTCAGGCATAACGAGGGGACGAGCGTAAGACACGCTGAAAAGCCTGAGTCGGCTTCGTCGTGGCTCCATTAAGGAAATGGCGCGGTCGCTCATTCGAGAGCAACCGCGCCATTTCATAGAGTCATGAACAGATATCAGAACTTGATCTGGTAGGAGCTACCGAAGGCATAGGCCCAGTCGCCATTAGCGGTTGCATCATAGGATGCACCCTTGGCATAACTTTGGCTCCCGGCAGTGAGATAGCTGACCCCCGCCCCAACACGCAGATCGCCTGGCCCAAGCTTGATCTCGGTTCCTACACCCAACGTCCAGGTGTCGGTCATGATATCGGCGCCATTACCTACACCCTTGTCCCAGGTGATATTGACGGTACCTGAAACGCGATCGTTAAACTTGTGGCCAATGCCCGCCTGGATGGTCCAGCCATCCTTCCAGAAAAAATCGTCCCGCTGGGCGCCAAGGCCGGTAATATTGTAGTTGAGCGTTTGCAAAACGCTCCAGTCCGTCCACTTGACAGAGCCGTAGGCAAGCCAACCCGGCGCGATACCGCTTTGCAGACTCAACTTGAGTGATTGCGGCAAGGTGCCATAACCATCGGCAGAAACGGCACCAGTGCCCAGCAGCGCCGACAGGGCACGCGGCGTGAAGTCACCATCGGCCTCTTCCTTGATCTGCGAACGATACATCAACTGGGCACGCATCGCATATTCGGGAATGTCATAGCCCACACCCAAGCGATATCCGACAGACGAATTATCCTTCAGGTGCAGCGCTCCATAATAGGAATCGGCCGTGTAATCGAAATCCTGGAAGAAACCGCCACCCAACACATAGAGCTTGCCAGGACCAACGTCGAAACGCACGGCGCACGTGCCGCCATATTCATTGGTGATAAAATGCTTCTTGGTGTAATAGTTGAAATTGCCTGAAGCCGCCCCGGCCAACTGGTCGGCACGACGTGTATCCGTTCCATAGGTGGAGGAAGCGCCGAAGGGCTGGGTATAGGTAAGGGCGCAGCCCAACGTATCGGAAATCTGGACCTTGGCGGCAACACTGGGGATCCAGTAACTGTCACTAAAACTACCGTCAGACGATTTCGATCCACCCACCGTGTCGTATTTACGCTCCGGCGAGACGAAGACAGCGCCAGCGCGAGCTTTGACTTTCCCCTCCTCGTAAAGAATGTCGGTATCGGCCTCACCTCTGGAAAAGCCGCCCGCCAGTGCCGCCGTGCTGGAAAGCGTCGCTACGACCAAAGCCAGAACGCCCCGCGTAATTTGTTTTTTTGACATGTCCCCTCCACACATAGGAATTTTGTTGAATGAAGCCTAACCTATTAAAACTAAATGACAACTTCACGAAACACTACTGCAGCGCACCATATGAAGGGATCGTTTTACGTAAGGTCTTATTAACGCCGCAAAATTGACAAATTGAAAGGAATGTTTTGCGTTAAACTGGGATTATCCCCGAGTTTACGGAATAATATTTTACATTTCTTCACAACCGTTGCGAAACAGCAACGCTGCCTCTATTCATCATTCCTAAGATTTCAACGGTATTTTTTTGCAGCGCAAAAACAGCATTCCGCTGGACGATAAGTCACTGGCGTAAGCTGTTTCACGATCAAAAAACCGAGGGCGTTTCCACCTTCGTGTACAATCACAATGGAAATGATATCGGATGGCTACAGCATCCTTCGTGGGTTTTAGATCACACAGGAACACGGAAAACCCGTCTGGTTTTAATTGAACCAGACGGGTTTTCATTTTTCATATTATCGTTTGCTTTGCTAGGAAAAGCGGCTCCACTCTTCCTAAGGCAGACTCCAGGAAGGTCAACCAGCCTCGTTGATCCGCTGCAGGGCCACAGCCAGCACGCCGCGCTGCTCTTCCAGTTCAGCAAGCCGCTGGCGCTCAGCGGCCACGACTTCCGGATCGGCATTGGCAACGAACTTCTCATTGCCAAGCTTCTTGCGACCCTTCTCGATATCCTGATCGACCTTGCCGATCGATTTTTCCAGTCGGGCTCGCTCAGCACCAAGATCGATCAGGCTGCCGAGCGGCAGGCAGGCTGTCGCCTCGCCAACGATGACCTGGGCCGAACCCTTTGGCGCTTCCGGCGCATGGCTGATGTCACCCACCCGCGCCAGCCGCTTGATGGCAGCTTCATGATGCTCCAGCCTGGAACGGGTCACACCATTGGCACCAACGACGGTGAGCGGTGCGACAGCGGAAGGCGGCACATTCATTTCCGCCCGGGCCGAGCGAATGCCGCTGACTAGGTCCACCAGCCAGTTGATATCGGCAGCCGCCTGCTCATCGCTGAAGGTAAGAACCGGCCAGTCGGCATGGCACAGCAGCGTTTCGCGCTCGACACCCTCACCTGCGGTATGCGCCCACAGTTCTTCCGTCATGAATGGCATGAAGGGGTGCAGCAGCTTGTAGGTCTCTTCCAGCACATAGGCCGCACAGGCCTGGGCTTCAGTTTTGGCAACCTCGTCTTCACCGGCAAAGACAGGCTTCAGCAATTCCAGATACCAGTCACAGAACTGGTTCCAGACGAAGCGATAAAGCGCGCTGGCCGCATCATTGAACCGGAAATGCGCGATGGCCTCTGTGACTTCGCGTTCAGCCCGCGTCAGTTCCGTCAAAATCCAGCGGTTGATGGCCAGAGTCGCTGCTTCCGGCAGGAAGGACGGATCGGACTTCACGCCGTTCATCTCGGCAAAACGGGTGGCGTTCCACAGTTTGGTGCCAAAATTGCGATAGCCCGCAACCCGTGCCGTATCCAGTTTCACGTCGCGGCCCTGGGCGGCCATGATGGTCAGCGTGAAGCGCAGCGCATCAGCGCCATATTCATCGATCAGTTCCAGCGGGTTGATGACATTGCCCTTGGATTTCGACATTTTCTGACCGTTCTTGTCGCGCACCAGCGCATGGACATAAACGGTTTCAAATGGCTCAACCGGATTGCCCGCTTCATCCTTCATGAAATGCAGGCTCATCATCATCATTCTGGCAACCCAGAAGAAGATGATATCAAAACCGGTCACGAGCACATTGGTCGGATAATAGCGCGCCACTTCCGGTGTTTTTTCCGGCCAGCCGAGCGTAGAGAAGGGCCAGAGCGCCGAGGAAAACCAGGTGTCGAGCACGTCTTCGTCACGGGTGAGGATCTCGCCCGGCTTGAAGTTCTCGATCTTGTCTTCCACGAAAGCCTTCATCGGCCCTTCATGCGACAGATAATGTTGAATGGCGGCGTGAAGCGCCGTTTCCTCGTCCTTTTCGACGAAGACCTGACCATCCGGACCATACCAGGCCGGGATCTGATGGCCCCACCAGAGTTGGCGCGACACGCACCAGGGCTGGATATTCTCCATCCATTCGTAATAGGTCTTGTCCCAGTTTTTCGGCACGAATTTGGTGCGGCCTTCGCGCACGCTATCGATGGCGGGCTTGGCCAGTGTCTTGGCATCCACATACCATTGCTCGGTCAGGCGCGGCTCGATCGGTACGCCGCCACGGTCGCCATGCGGCACCATGTGCTTATGCGGCACAATCTTGTCGAGCAGGCCTTCAGCCTCCAGGATCTCGACGATCTTCTTGCGCACGAAGAACCGGTCCTGGCCTTCCAGCTCGGCCCAGACCATCTGCTGTTCGCGGCTTGGGGTCAGCCCCTCCAGGAAATCGTCATTTTCTACAATGGTCACGGTCGCATCGATATTGAGGATATTGATCATCCTCAAGCCCGCGCGTTTGCCGACATCAAAATCGTTGAAGTCATGGGCGGGCGTCATTTTTACAGCGCCTGTACCTGCCGTCGGATCGGGGTATTCGTCGCCGACAATAGGAATTCTACGGCCAACGATCGGCAGGATCACATGCTTGCCAATGATCGACTGATAGCGCGCATCATCGGGATGAACGGCAATACCGGTATCGCCCAGCATGGTTTCCGGGCGGGTGGTGGCGACCACCAGGTAGTCGCGGGTCTCCCATCCCGTCGCCTTGCCGTCTTCATCGAAAGCAACAGGATGCTGGTAGGTCACGCCTTCTTCCAGCGGGTAGCGCAGGTGCCAGAGATTGCCGTTGACCTCATGCTGTTCGACTTCCAGATCGGAAATCGCCGTCAACAGCTTGGGGTCCCAATTGACGAGACGCTTGTCCTTGTAGATCAGGCCCTGCTTGTAGAGGGTGACAAACACTTCCAGAACCGCTTCGGACAGGCCCTCGTCCATGGTGAAGCGCTCGCGCGACCAGTCGCAGGATGCGCCAAGCCGCTTCAACTGGTTGAAGATCAACCCGCCCGATTCGTCCTTCCACTCCCAGACCTTGTCGATAAAGGCATCACGGCCCATCTCGCGGCGGCCCGGCAGTTGCTTTTCCATCAACTGCCGCTCGACCACCATCTGCGTAGCAATACCGGCATGGTCCATGCCTGGCTGCCACAGCACATCCTTGCCGCGCATGCGCTCGAAGCGGATCATGATGTCCTGCAAGGTATTGTTGAGCGCGTGGCCCATATGCAGCGACCCGGTCACGTTCGGCGGCGGGATGACGATGGTAAAGCTTTCCGCACCCGGCTTGGCATTCACACCGGCGCGGAATGCCTCCGCCTCATCCCAGGCCTTGGCGATTTTCGGTTCTACGCTTGCGGAATCATAGGTCTTATCGAGCATGTTCTGACCAGACATTAAGGCCCTACCGGTTCACGGGAACGCGGGCGGACGTTGGATTTCATTGTTTTCGTCAACCACGTGGTAAAGCGGACAGGTCGCGCAGTGTCAAGAAAGGAAAGCAAAAAGCCGCCCATTCACAAGGCGGCTTCTGATTGTTCCAGTTCGATGTTTTGATACGCACGCCTGCCGGGAGCAGCCTGCGGCACCGCTCTCTTAGCGGCGCGGACCACGCGCAATACGTTCGATTTCTTCGCGCACCAGACGCTCAACCAGCGTCGGCAGATTGTCGTCAAGCCAGTCCTGCAACATCGGCCGCAACATATCCTGGGCAATTTCATCCAGCGACCTGCGCTGCTGACCATCGACGACAGCTGCCAGTTCCTCAAAGGACTTGGCCACCTGCGCACCGGCCTGCATGGACAAAAGCGCACCTTGTCGAGTATCGCCTTGCGTATTCGCCTCTTCGGCCTGCTCCTGAGGGGCGACCGCAGCCTGGGCCACAGGTTCCGACTGCAACAGCGCTTCGATATGGCGCTGGCTGGCGCTCATGGCTTCCGGTTCGGCGATTCGCGCTTGTGCCAGGGGCCGGACCTGCCCCATAGACCCCGCTTGCTCCGTAGCAATCTCGCGAAAACCACCAATGGTGTCAGATATGTAGGAGGACGCCCCACGACCATCGCGAGACGGTGACTCTTGCTTGGAAAAAGCGGAGGGAAATTCAGAAGGAAACTCGGAAACGCCAGGCTCTTCGCGCCGCTCAGACGTGGCGCGCACCCGCGCCGCAAGATCGGCAAGCGAAACCGGCTTTGCGGCATGTCTTGCGCCATCTGCTATCTGCTGTCCGCCAGCACCCTGATCGCCTGCCCCCTCAGAGAAACGGTTTGTAGCAGATGCCGCTAGCTGAACCGGACCTGGCTGGTTGGCCGCAACCGGCAAATCCATGGGCACAGCCTCAACGGAAAACGCATTGCCTGCAATATCCAGCTCGTCCACTTCACTGTCATAACCATAGGCATCATCGAAAGACCGGGCGGGTGCCGGCTCATTGCTTTCGATAATCCGGCGAATGGAGGCCAGGATCTCTTCCATGGACGGTTCACGCGATACATTCGGCTGGGCCATTACATTCCCCATTTGGCTTCAAACCCCATCGGCTTTTGCCATGTGATTCGCTTGACCTTAGGATACCCCTTTGCTCGAGGAAATCGCCTTCAAAAGCTTATAGCCCAAAATACACAGTTTTATGAGTTCAATCGAGGATTGTTTCGCCAGCCGGGCCGAATTATCCGGGATGAAGGCCATCATACCAAGGCGCGAAGATGCTCATGCATCCTCGCATTGAAGGCATTGCACCATATCTCAAATACATTGGACGTTTGAGATATGGCGCAAAGGCAATATCAACTGCCGTTTTCAATGACCGCGTGGGTTACTTGACCCCTTGGGTTTACTTGCCGTTGGCGGCCCGCAATCCGAACCACTTGTCCTTGACGGCATCGTAATGCTCTTCTGCCTTATATTCCGCCACCTGCAATCCCTGGCTCCTGACCGTCAACGTGCCGGTTGCCGCCAGCAATGAGTAGCTGGCCACCACTTCATTGCGCTGAGCATTTACGAGGCTTTCCTGAGCGTCGAGTGCGGTCTGCTGCGAGTTCAAAACGTCAAGGGTGATTTTCTGGCCGACATTGCGTTCCTCGATAACGCCTTGCAAGGCGAGCTTAGCCGCAGCAACCTGCTTGCGGCCCGACGTGATGGCCGCCGTTGCGGCTTGCATCTGGGCAAAAGCGGTCATGATCTGCTTTCGCACACTCAATCGGGCATAATCGACTTTCAGTTCCTGCGCACCAACGGTTTCCTTGGCTTTGCGGATCTGGCCATATTCCGAGCCGCCCTGATAGAGCGGAATTTTCACCTGCGCCGTAATCGAGGCCGCGGAATAATCACGGTCGGTCGACTCGCTCGGATTATCCGTATTGTGCCGATCAAGACTGCCCTGAAGGCTGACGCCCGGAAGCAGGCTGCCTTCAGCCGATTTCACCTGATATTGCGCCGAGGTTACCGCATGCAGCGCAGCAAGCACGCTGGGATGTTCTCTGATTCCCAAAGCAACGGCCTTGTCGAGATTGGTCGGCATTGCCTTGGTGGCGCGCACGGGCTGGCGCACGTCCTTCGGCATCTCGCCGACCACCTGCATATAGGATGCCTCGCTCTGTCTCAACTGGGCGATCGCGGAGGCCAGCAGACTATCGGCACCCGCCAGCTGCGCCTCTGCCTGGCTGACATCAGTTTTGGTGCCTTCGCCTACCTCCAGCCGCGCATTGGCAGCCTTGAGCTGTTCCTTGAGGAAGTTCAGGTTCTGGCGGCGGATACCGACGATCTGCTGGTCCCGCGCCACATCGGCATAGGCCTGGGCTGCGCCGAGCAGGATCTGGATTTCATCCGCCTTCATGCTTTCCCGATTTGAAAGCACGCCCGCTTCTGAGGAGCGCACATTGTTCAGCGTCTGGAATCCATCAAAAATCTGCTGGGTCAATGTCAGCTGCACGTCGGATTTATAATAATCCGCCGAATATTTATCCGCTGGGATATTACCGACGGCGGTGCCGTTGAAATTGGCAAAGGAAGACTGAGTGCCGGAGACGGAAAAGCCCAGTTGCGGCCTGTAGCCGGCCTTGGCAATCGTCACGCTCTCATCCGTTGCCCTCAGAGCGGCACGCACCGAGTTCAGATCAGGATTGTTCTTATAAGCCTTCTCCATGGCGCCGAAAATGGTTTCGGCATGCAGCACGGCAGGTTGAAAAAACAGCGGAAGAAATGCTGCGGCATAGGCCACTTTACGAAGGCTCGACAAGGATACATCTCCCAACTTTAATTAAGCCAAGGCCCTATCCATCATGGAAGGGCCGGCCCCGAAGGACCGCCTGAATGTTTTACTAGCATTCTCATGTGAAGCCGATTCTCTCCAACTTGTCACCAACATTGGAAATGACTCTCACCCATCCCCTGCATTGCTGACAAGATGACGATAGACTCACCATCAAACGACGACAGCCCTTATTCTAAGGGCCTAGATTGCGTGAAGCTGACCACAAATCATCCTAGGAGAATTCATAGGCTGAGCCCGCAGAATTACAGGAGTTTGACAAGAGCCTGACAGCTTGCATTTCATGCCGCCCAAAAAAATCAATGATGTTAAGAATTGAACGAAAATAACTTTAAAACAAGAAACAGCCACACGGTCATCCACAACCAAAATGGATAGAAACAAAAAATGCAACCGCCATGCGGAAATAGATGATGGAACAGTCCGGGGCAAGACCAGAAGCCATGCCAAAAATACCAGGACTTGACGATGTGAAACACCGTCTTGCCTTGAGAGCATTTTGAATATCCCAAATGCACCAAGGACTTCAGATATTCAAAACTCAATACGAACGATCATTCACAATGACCGTTCGTAAACCTCATGTCGCGATGATCAGAAGACGAATTCGCGCGCTTTTTCAAAGCCCGGAAGCGGCTTGATCGACGCATTGAAAAGTGAGCTTGTCGAAACAGAACCACCGGCCTTGACGAAGACATGGGCACGGACGGCACGGCCGCTACCGACTACTCCAATCAAACGACCACCGTCACGCAATTGATCGAACAGTGCCGGAGGCACTTCTTCGACCGACCCACTCAGGAAAATCAGATCGTAAGGAGCTTCTTTGGCATAGCCAGCCTCCAGCGGACATTGAACGACCGTGACATTCGCGGCACCCAGCTTTTCAAGATTGGACTTTGCAGCACTGGCCAGCTGCTCATCGCTTTCAACGGCAAAAACCGCACCGGCCAGCCGTCCAAGCAAAGCCGACACATAACCGGTGCCCGCTCCGATTTCCAGGACCAGCTCACTGCGGCCAATTTCCGCTAGTTGCAAAAGCTTGGCAAGCGGCGACGGATCCATCAGATAGCGACCGGGTGCGACCTGAATATCTTCATCGATATAAGCCAGGGCTTTCAGATTGTCCGGCACAAAGGCTTCCCGCGGTACGGACAGAAAAGCCGAAAGCACGGAATGAGAGGTTACATCCGTCGTTCGAATTTGGCCGTCCACCATTTTCGCCCGCGCTGCTTCAAAATCGATCATATCGTTGCCCATTTTACACCGGTTGCGTCTGCCGCGGGACACCGCTGGCAAACAATCCAAAGCCGCCGCCCCGACATGTTCCGAAGCGGCTCCATATCACCGCTCGTCGCGTCTCCGATGACCGAAAACAACGCCGTAGAACCTGAGAGCTGCCACTGCCAAGGGCGCCATCCCCAAAGGGATCACACCATTTGCTATAGCGTGTTTAATCGGCGGCAACGCAGCTTTCAAGCCATGTCGGGCAAGAGCCTCTAAAATCTCTGCCTGCAATGAATCAAGCCCCGCAAAGCCCTTACAGCGCCGTGCGTTTCATAAAACGCACAAAGGACACAGTAACACTTTAAATTTGCTGCATAATTTTCTCCTTAAAGCGATTCCGACTTAAGGAACTATGCAGTCGCTTTTTCAACCTGGATCTGAAACGTTCAAGGCCGGAAAGCGTTGCGTATGGAGACATGAAGTTCATCGCAATGAAATTGCATTAAGCACGAATCAACCCAATATTGGTCAAAAAACCCCTAGTAATTCAGTGTATTTTTTCTGCATTCTAGATTACGATTCAAATCGTGGGGACTGAATCAAAGCAATACCGGGATCAGGCAGCAGGTGCAACGTATTACGACGGCATGACAACATCAAATTTGATGTCGATTGCTGCGGATACATCCTGCGCGAAATTCACCATACCGTATTTGCTACGAATTGAGCATCCCACTCGCATATCAAATGAAATAAACGTTGCAAACGGCGCGACCATGATAAAACCGAGAGACATCGTTGGAAGTTCAATCAAGGAATTGGCCTTCTGCGCACACTACATGCATATAACTTTCTCCAATCACTATCGGCTGACGGCTTCTCTTGCCGCAATCTTTGGTGATGAGCCGAAAGAGAAATATGTCGGTGACATCATCCTGTCCGTCAACGATTGCGGCGAAGGCATGCTCATCCGTTTCCTGCGCCGCTGGCCGCTGCTGATCGGCGCTCCTGACGAGGCAACAGCAAACCCGGCCATCATGACGCTGCGCCACGGATCACAAGTGCTGACCTGGCAATTCGAACACCAGGATGCCGAGATTTAAGACAGAGAGTCATTAAAAATGGCGGTCCGTGTTTTGCACATGGATGTTATCGTTGATATTGATCCCAGTTGAACGCGACATGCGATAGTATAAATCGCACTATCGAAATAATTTTCGCAAAAATGGAAATAGGACCGGCGGCTCCTGCCCTATAGCTCCATAGCCTGACCTCGTCAGCGAAAACAGCTTATCCTCTCCTCGCTCCGAGCGCGTCATATAGAGCATGTTCAATGCTTGCAGGATCGCAGGCGTCATCCCTGTCGACCAAGGCAAATCATTCGCATTCACGTCCCGGCCGCCGGCATCGTAAAGCGTCTGCAAGATATAGTGGAGATCACCGTGCGTCATACGCCATTGTTACATGCCGACGCTGATTTGAACAGTCGCAGGTCCCAACCGACACGCGGATCGATGGCTTGTTACAGCACATGAACACCACCAATCCACAGGTCTTGCGAAATTCGATTGCGCATTGACGGTCGTTAATGTTCACGATCCAAACCGCCTGATGCAGATCGTAGTGATGCGATGATAGCCATACCGCCCACGCTGGAGAGCGAGTGCCGTGAGATCGGCGGTCAAGGCCGATTCATCGTGTAGGGGTCGTTGCGAGGAAGGACGCGCGGGGCTTAGACGTTTCCCCTGCCTGCCTCCGCGGCGGCCTCATCCAGCAGCGGAATCCACTCAATCAACGTCATTGCCTACGACAAACCGTTATCGGTTTTATGATCAAGAATCCTTCGCGCTTTACACTTCACGTCATCCTTGGGACGCGAATCATTCACCTTCTGCATCACAGCACAGACAATTAGCGTAAAATAAAAAAAATTGAATTTATATTTTCATTCAATTTTTAATTACAAATATTTTACAAAACTTAACAAACCAATCCTGATAAAACGCCTCACCTGGGCTGATAAGCCGCGTCTTTACACGAAAATATACTTGATCTGCAGAGAGCGAACTGGTGAAATCCGGCTCTCACCCTGCAAATGCGCCCAATCTCTCCTGGAATCGGCATCATCTCTTTGAACCCCGAAGAGGCGCTCGTACTACAAAACGAGCCTTTTTCAGCACTCCAGCGCGCAGCAGTCGGAATCGTAATCGACACCGGGCCTTTTGCGGGATTGACAAAAACCATTGAGAAGCCATCGATTAGTCACTTGGGAACTAAATCTGTCACACGCTCAAAACCGCTTGGCGGAGCAGCAAGCAAAAAACTGCCATACGCTGAAAATAACGGCGGCAAATCAGAGATTTACATATGGGAGAAGAAGGGAATGGAGGCCTCGCCCGGAAGGCCGGAACCTCCATTCATTCAAGATTTTACCGGTCATCGGGCCACACTTTCCCGGAAAATTTTTCCATGAAAAATCAATGCCGCTTGCCACACCCGGCCACACTAGTCACAGCCGTAAACCGATATCGCCGAATCCCACTTGACTTAAAAACGCTCAATGCGTGTGGCGGCATTTAGGGACCGTTAGAATTATGCGACAAAACATTCGGCGGCACTATTTTTCGTGTACTTTTATTCTTGCCCATGCATGATTTTACGTGTACGGAAATACCATAAAGATAATCTGGGATGAGCCGAAGCGATTGGCCAATCTACACAAGCACGGCTTTGATTTTGCAAACGTGGTCGATTTCAGATGGGAAACAGCGATTATCGATGCAAGCCATTCCAGGTGCGGGAAAGCCATTGGTTACTATGCGGACGGAACTGCTGTGGTGATTTTCGCCAAGCTTGGCCCGGACACAATGTCCATCATCAGCTTTCGTCAAGCCAGCGCCAAAAAAAGAGAAGCTCTGCATGGGCACTAAACATCCAACCAAGCCCAACTTCGAGCCGGGCAACGGCTATACGCAAGAGGATTGGGAAGCAGTTGATAGTTCTGAGCTGACGGTCGAAGAAATTGCCAATATGCGGCCTGCAAAGGAGGTCCTTCCAGCCTCATTCTTTGATGGGCTGGCTGAAGCACGTAAAACCCGTGGACGCCCCAAGGTGGAAAAGCCCTTGGTGCCTGTGACGTTGCGGCTGGAACCGGATGTGCTGGAGGCCTTCAAGGCATCCGGCAAGGACTGGCGCGGCAAGATGAAGGAGGCCTTGCGCAAGGCGTCCGGCATCTAAAGCCTTTTCTATTTGAGCGATGGCCGGGATATGTCCCGGCCATTTATCTTTCCTATCTATGCAAGAGGCAGATCCTTCCCACCCATAACAACCACCTCCCCGACATCTTTCCCATGCCACCCCGCACCCTATAAAGTCGGCCCAACCGTCGCGAACTGGAAATCCTTGAACACTTCGCGGACACTCTTGCAGTCATTGAGGGAGATAATAAACCGACCTTTGACCGTCTTCAGGTGTTCGGCCATTTCGGTAAAGCGCTGGCGATTGAAGGCATCCCTGCCATAATCGCCTTCGTTTCCGAAATTAAGGCGGACCGAGGTAAAACAGAATGCCGGCTCGGTCATAGCGACCGATAAACTTTGCCCAGTCCAGGTTTTCTATAACGACGCCGGACAGGCGTTCATAGACTTTCTCCAGAACAACGCCGAACCGTCCGCTTTGACGAGTAACCCTCATTGAAATTAACGACGATTGTGAAACTGGCCGCTTAAACTCAAACAATAATATTGAGAAAACCCGTGTGCAGCACCGAGAATACAACCCGTATTCTGGACCTTCCGATCAGATGGAACCTGCGTGCGCGGGCGCTATTCAGGCAGCCTTCATAGGATTGTCGAGCAGGACCGCTTTGAGATTAAAGAGTTGGTCTATTTGGCGTAGGCCAGTGCCGAAGGTTCGAACTATGAGGAAATAAAAAAGGTTCTACATGGGCGCTACACATCCACCCAAGACCAACTTCGAGCCGAAGCAATGGCTATTTCTCCTTTTGAAAGAAACCACCCAAAAAAAGTTACATCTTTCCACCGCATATAGTTATTAATTATACATAAATATCTTACTCGTAAATTGCGCTCCGCCTTAAAATATGGCAAAAATATGTCATGGCCGAATAAGACTTAATTTAGCCCGGCCTATTGGGCCGGGGGGCCGAAACAATGAAAACCACATGCTGGATTCTCGCGTCGGCTTTGCTTAGCCTGTCTTCTTGCGGCTTGGCAGTGCCCGAAATTGAAGAATTTTGGGGAAACTCAACGGATGCGGCCCTGAAGGTCAATGCAATTGCGGGCCAGATTAAGTGTGAAATAGGTCGAGCCGTCTCCAATATACTGGTTGAAGATCGAAACCTTGAGCAAGGCAAACGACAATACGAATGGCTAGAAAAGTGGGCCGCAGTAGTATCAATGCAGTTTACTATAAATGAGAAATCGGCGTTTAGCCCAAGCCTTAATCTTATAAATGTGAGGTCGGCCACCGAGACATTCACTGGCAGTCTCGGAGCTGGTCTATCATCAGAGGCCACGCGAACCGACAAACTCAGCGCGACATTTTATTTCAATGAACTTGTCAACCGCAAGTCGATGGATCTCACCTGCATTCCAGCCCAAACTTGGAAGGGTGACCTCTTTGTCTCAAGCGATCTCAAAATCGAGCAATGGCTACAAATCGCTTTGACTCCAGAGAAAATGAATATTGTTTCATATAGGAAGAATGGCAGAGCGGATGCGATCTCACACGAGATTAAGTATGAAATAATATCAAATGGTTCCGCGAACCCATCATGGAAGCTTGTAGATGTTTCAAACAACACCGGACAAAGTTCAGTGTTTGATGTCAAGCGCGGTCGCGTCCAGACCCTCACCATCACCATGGGGCCAACGGAAGGTAAGGGAGACAACCGAACCCTAAGGCCACAGGCAAGAGACCTTTTACAATCGAATACTATTGGTGCAGGCATCGCCGCTGCAATCGCTAACACTCGCTGAAAAGGAACACATTATGGCACACAAAATAACTGCGCAGGATGTGAAGAACATGGGCTGGCCTAATATGACCGACGAGCAGATAACGCATGACCTGCAAAAAAGAGGTATCAAAGGAAAAATCGAGAAAATTCTTGGAAAGAGGACCATTTGTTTACCAGACCCGGGGACCAACGAACTTACGAACCTCATTCCATTGGAATGAACTGTATTCTTCTCAACGAAAATTCATGCCCTCGATAGGAAACTGATCGAAACTGAGAGGCGATAAATGCTGATCTGTTACCAGAGTTGCAAGAAAGTGCACAGTCCTTTGCCAAGCGCTATAAAAAAGGCCGGAAGATCACTCTTCCGGCCTTTTCTCTAAGTTTCGGAGCGAGGCACTGCTCGATCTCGTAATTCGCGGTCAGCCTCTTCAATTGCCCGAGACAAAAGGTAGGCCAGCATCACTTTGCCTTCCGCTTCGGCGATGGCCAGAACCGTCCTTAACTCGGCAGCGACAAACTCAAGGTCTTCCGAGCCTCGCAAGTTCTTGTTTCCAGCAATCGCCCGTCTGGATCGTTTTCCATTTGAGCCATACTTATCAGGTACGATAGGAATATTTCACCTTCCCTCTCCGCCAACAGTTTTGCCACGTTCAAATGCTCAGCAATAATTTTGTTCATATTTATATCCCCAACCAATTATCGAAGGATAACAAAACGATTGATGAAAACATCCCTGAATCAATAGTGGTATTGGTCACATACTAATTAAACTTAGTCGGACGGCGTCAGGATATACGACAATATACATCTTAAAAATTGCAATTTAAATTCAATATGTATTTCTAGATTGTTTCCGAAAAATTATTATCGAACCTAATCCGGCAAAAGCACATGTTGTGATCTTCAAGCCCTACACAAACCGGGAAAACCCCATGCCGCCCCTTCCACTTATCCGCGATAAGTGATTACTCATGCACGGGGATTAAATTAGGGGGCTGCCATGAGAGTTCAATATGTTGCCTTGGTCGCTTTGGCGGCCATTTCTAGCTGTGCAAAACGGCCTGATGCAATTGTTCCTGTAGACATTCCGATGGCTGCCTATACGAACATGGACTGTCAGGCGATTGCCCAGGAAATGGTGAAAGAGCAGGGCCATCTCGCTGCTATATCGAAACAACAAAATGATGCTGCAAATGGCGATGCTCTCGGCGTCTTCCTTCTCGGCGTACCCGTATCAAGCACCTTCGGTGGGGACAAAGAAGGGCAAGTTGCAGTCACCAAGGGCAAGATAAACGCTATGGAATCGGCCATGCGAAGCAAGGGCTGCAACGCTCCTCCGGCCGAAAAAATTCCAACCAGACCAGTTGCTGGAAGTAAGCCGACTCCCAAGGCACCCTAACGCAGCGATTGCGTCGCCAATGGTCTATCGTTTAAATCTACACAAAGGTGGGGTTGCTATTTTGTGAGCCCCTCCCCTTTCCTTTTGAAATCACAGCATTAGGTTCCACCGCACGGCGCAATCAAGCGTCTTTAGGAGTGGGGCTTTGGGTACTTCAATTCTCATCAGCATCCTGATCACCTTTCTGGTAATCGTGCTGATTCTCTATCTCATTGGCATGTTGCCGATTGATGGCCGGGCAAAACAGATAGCCCGTCTCGTCGTAATCATCATCGGCATCCTTTCGCTGCTGAAGTACATTGCGGTGTTCTAAATCACAAAACCCCGCCAGGATGCTGCCGGGGTTTTTGGCTTGCTCATCGCCCATAGGATGGCAGAGGCGGAACGCCGCGTTGCGCCGCCTCGATCCGCTGTAAGATTTCCCGCATAACCCGCAGATCGCCGCTTTGCCCGCTGGCCGTTATTTGCAGTTCCTTGATGGCCTGTGAGATCGAGGTGGCAGATTGTTCGGCAACTGTGACGCGATAGGACAGGTTATCGAGCTTGCGCAGCTCAACCTCGTTCACCTTGAAACGCTCCTCGATTTTGCCGTCAGCATTGCCAAGCCGGCCTTCCACGGCCACGCGCCAGCGCTTCAGCTCGTCAATGTCACTATTGGTTTGCGCCCAGGCATAGCCGCCGCCAGCGATGATGCTGACCAGCGTCGTGAGATTGATCCAGGTGTTGATATTGTATTTCGGCGGCTTTGCCGCTGGTTCGTCCGTCACGTCCCGCCCCTTTGCAGTGCATTGATGGTGTCGGCCTTGGCGGCATTTGTGACGCGACAATCGGCCAGCGCCTTTCGGTCCCTACCCCACAGCCGGTATTCAGCCGTCCGATCCGTGCCAGCAGGAATAAACACAGGTGCATCGCAATCAGCCATGATACTGGCCGAGACACTTGGTTTGCGATCAGCGGTCGGTTGCGCCGATGGCGTTGAGAGCGTTTCGCACCCTGTCAGGCATAGCAGAGCAGGCAGGAGCGGCACCCGCCCCAGCAGCAGCATTCGGTTTCGCATTATCCTTTTCCCTTTCCTCGGCAAGCGCTGCTTCCAATCCGGCGACCTGCCCGACATGGGCGGCCATGGTGGTGACCAAGGCCGCATCGGCGGCATTGATCTGTTTCTGTTGGGCTTCGATTTTGGCGAGCTGAAGCAAGTCTGCCTTGCGTTGGGCCTCTGCCCACTGCTGGCGGATCTCAGTCCGACCAGCTTCTTTCAGCGACGATGCCCAGCGATGCAGGCCCAGGCCTGCGATAAGCACGGCAACAATCAAGGCGATGCCGCGCCAGTCGAGCTTTTTTTCGCGGAGCGCCTTTAACGCATTCCAGGCAGTCAGGGCGATAGCAATCATCGGCAATCACCCTTGCCGTCGCGGTCATGGGCCGGTTGCCAACCAACCGGAGGCTGGGGCTTCATCATCCCCGCAGGCCCATCGCGCCAGGTGTTGATCAGGATCTTGGCAAGGCCGAGCAATCCGACAATCTTCAAGGAAACCGCCTCGCTAAAAAACGCCGTCCAGTCGAACAGCGCCAGCGCCGGGATCGCCGCGATGAGCGTGTTGATGATGTTGTGCAGGAGATTGGTGTTCATGCCGCCCCCACCAGAGCTGTATGGAAGGCCTTGCCATAGGCGGCAACGACACCCGCACTTTCCGTGCCGTTGATAATGCGGCGGGCATTCACCCAATCCGTCTTGTTGCCTTGGAAGAAATCATCCAGCTTGACGCGGGTGAACAGGCCTTCACTCATGCCTGTGAACATCACCTTCAGGGCTATATCTTCGCGCATCGCCAAAACTGGATTGGCCACCAGATCAACACCAATAGCATTACCCAACGTGGTGTAGTTGCTCTTGTGCGTGAGCTGGACATAGCCACGTCCAAGCCAGCTTTTGCCATCAGCTCCAATCCGCCAATAAGCCGACTTCACCCAGGGCATCGTGCCTTTCGCCCAAGAGCGATCCAGAATGGCGATAGCCTGTTTATCCGAAGCCGCTCTCGTTTCACGAACTGGCTGCATCGTTTGGGCAGTCTCGTGGAAGGCCGTAGCCAGCATATAGGCCAACCACCGCAGATCGGTCATTGTGCTGGCCTGCCAGGCGTCGAGAATGGCCGTGATACCATTCACCTGATTTTGCGTGAGCGCACCGCCAAACAGCGACGTGCGTACCGCCGCGAAGAATTTCGCGCGATCCATAATGATCATCCTTTTCTTGGATTTTTTGGCTGCAATCCTCTCGCAACCCGTTGTAAATTAGTTCGCTATTTGCTATCTTTAATTCATGAAAAAGATCGCATATAGCAAATCATCATTGAAGGTTCTTCGCCGCCTGCCAACCAATGAGGCAAAGCGGATTACCCAGAAGATCGAGCAATATGCGAGCGATCCGCAGTCCATGGCGAACAACGTAAAGGCACTGACCGGCTCGCCTTACATCCGGTTGCGGGTAGGTGATTGGCGGGTGATCATGGACGATCAAGGCAGCGTCCTTGAAATCCTCAAGATCGGCCCGCGTGGCAGTGTCTACGAATAGGAGATGACAATGCAGACCATCATTACCCCGAACGGCGAAACGCTAGTCGTGCTGCCCCTGGCAGAATACGAAAGCCTGATCGACCGCAGCGACATTGCAGCGGCGGATAAGGTCAAGGCCGATATCGCCGCAGGTGACGACGAGCTTGTTCCCGCCGAAGTCGTCAACCAGCTTCTTGCCGGTGAAAATCCGGTCAAGGTCTGGCGCACGTTTCGCAAGATGACGGCGCGGGAATTGGCAGAACAGGCCGGTATCAGCGCGCCCTATGTTTCCGAGATCGAGAGCGGCAAGAAGGACGGAAGCTTTGCGACGATGAAGAAGATCGCAGAGGCTCTTAGCGTCGATCTGGACGATCTGGCGTAAATTCGCCTAAAACTCGGCAGCCCATACCCAAAGGCTATCGAGCTGCTCACCGGAAATGCCGAGCAAGACCGCCACTTCGTCAATGGCAGGATTGGACCGTTCAAAGCTTACGGCCTCGGTAATCTCGATGCGTAGATCCGCAGCCGCCTGTTTGTCATCCATGGCATCGACCAACGCCAGTACATCCGCCTTATTGACATCAATGCGCGAGGCGGCCAGCCAGAACTGGCGAGGCGTCAGCGTTGGCATGACAGGCGCGACTGGAGGTGGCTGGTATTCAATCACAACCCCGTCAATCAGCTTGCGCAGGGACGGAAAGCTCAGCATCTCGCTTCGCTGCGCTGGAGTGATCTCCACAGCCTCATTCGGAATCAGGCAGTCGGGGTTTGGCTGATGACCAGTAACCTCGCCCACCTCACCATAGACCGGCAGTTGCCGAGCGCCGTGAACCGCGTCATCGTAAAACGCTTTCGCAAAGCCATCGGCGTCAACTATCGCGTATATCGCCATATCAATCTCCTATCGCTATCCAATGGACTAAAGTGCCGACGTGGCCGCTCAGCGCACCGCCTGCTGAAAGAACCCGCGAGCGAATATCAAAGCCGTTCTTGGTGAGCTGCGAGACCGTGATCGAAAGAGCATTGGCCGCCGGCATGACGTTGTCCGCAACCGGTGCCACCGCCCAACATGCCGACGTGAAGGCGACCGGAAGCGGCTGATAATAGTCGCTGTAGTTGCTGTTCGACGATGATCCCCACTGGATCAGTGGGCCGCCTGGAATTCTCTGGTAACCGGTCGCGGCCATCTGTCGCCCCGACCCAAAATCCGACCAGATCCGACCGATATCGACATAATCCACCTGCCCTCGCAACGACGTGCCGTCCCAGCCGATATAGATTTTGTTGCCGCCTTGGCCGGTCCCACCGCCCTGCTGGACTGGCGTAAATCCCAGATTGGTCTGTGCGCCGAGCTTTGCCCGTCTGGCAGCCGGATCGCCCTCGACATAGGCGTTTGTCCAAAGGGCACCCATCTGCGTGGCATCGACCTGTGCCAACAATCCAGACCCATCGGTCGCCCAGCCTATCTTGATGATATTGTTGCTTCCTTGGCCAGTCCCGCCGCCCTGCTGGACGGCACCCAAAGTCGAACGCGCCGCAGCGGCATCCGCATCATCGAGTAACGAGCGCGCGAAGGCCGTTAGTGTCGTCAGTCCCATTTGCCCCGACCCGGTAAAATAGCTGAGCCGGTTGGCAAGGCCTTGAAGTCCGCCCAGCGCTTCGAGATTGCCGGAATTGCCCAGCAGATCGATCAACTGCCGGGCCTGCGCCGAAATCCGCGACCCGTCACCCTGATAGCGCAGTCGGTAGGCCGCGCCATTCAGCATTCCACCCCGCCAGGGTTGGGCCAATGTCAGCGCCGTGTCGCTGGTGACCGCGCCGACAATCCCGCAATATCCATCGGCAAACAGCAGATCCCCTTCGGCAAAGCCCGCCGTTAACCAGGCCGTGCCGGAGCCGGTGACGGCCGTTGCGCCTGTGGCAACCGAGATCGTGCCCGCCCTATAATCACTGCGCAGCGCCATCGGCATTCTCCTGCTCATTGGTGGTGGTCAAAGCATTCAGTTCGGCTTGCAGCTGGTCGCGCTCGGCGCTGACCTCGGCCAAGGTCTGGGCGAGTGCCAGATTGCGCTGCTTCAGAAAGTCGGCCTGGGCGGACAGTTCGCGATAGGCGACATCGGGGTGAATGTTCATGGTCATGATAGGCCTTTCGGTGGAAATGCAAGACATGGGGAGAAAGCCCCGCCTTATGGCAGCGCTACGCCGAAGACGTAGTAGCGAAGGCCAATGATGGCGGCGGCATCGTTGACGGTTTCGGTGCGCACCCCGCCGCCGCTTTGATTGTAGTAAGCGACGTAAAGCGGGTTGCCCCGGAAGGTGTAAAAGGTCGCGCCCGTGTCTGTGTATTGGACATAGCTGGTATCGCCGGTGAAGGTCGGAGACCCCCAGCTGTCATTATAGGTGCGGTATTTTCCGAGCCTTGGCGTGCGCACGAACTTGGTGGTGTTGATGGATAACGAGCCACCCTCAACCGTGCCGCTGCCGTGGACCGTGCACCATTTGATATAGGTGAACATGCCGCTGGCATCATAGCTGATCGTATTGGCCTGATTGCCGGTGGCGATCGACAGATAGCCTTCCTTGACGATTTGCAGGGCTGGCCATCGGTTATCGATGACGATATCGCCAAAGTCCGGCGATGCCCCTGCCCCAGGCCGCAGGAATTGCACCACCTGCTGGCCGTTCTGATCGAATTGCCGCAGCACATTGTTGGCACCGCTGGTGGCACTGGCCGGTGCCTCGGCAAAGACAATCACCCGCGCCCGGCAGGCCCCGTTCGGATTGGAGAACTCGACGGTATTGCCATTGGCCCGAAACGTTGCACCAAACGGCCCATCGTTGGGATGGCACGGAAAATAGATCGGCTGGCCGGAGGCGTAGAAATGGCATTCGATGATCGTGTCGGTGGGCAGCGCCATGCCGCAGTCAAAATAACTCGCTCCCTTTGGAACAGCGATATCGGCGGCGGCAATCACCTTGGCCGGGATCTGCGAGGAACTGAATGCCAGCTGGCTGCCCGTCGCCGTATTCACATCGAAGCCCGGCTTGCTGACCCTGAGATCAGTCGAACTGATGATGATTTGTGGCTGGCCCGACACCGCCGCTTGCGGCGTGCCGTTCTGGATGGGGTTCTCATCGCCCGGCAATTGCCAGACGACCAGCTTGTCGGTGCCTGATAGCCAGATCGAGCTTTCGGTTGGTTTGACCGTTGCCCCAAAATACCCCGTGAAGGTATAGGTGGCATTGGCGGCAGCCCAGCCCATCAGATAGGCCCCGCCGTCGCCGAGCTTCCAGACCTGCGTTCGGTCATTGCTCCCGAAATACATCTCCAGCATCTGCATATGGGTATAAAACCCATTGGCATCGACCCGCTTGCGGTCATAGAGCGGCAGGTCATAGATCAGGCCGGTAAAATAGGACTTCTTAAAGATGTCCTGATAGCCGCCATCGCCATTGCCGGAACTCCACCAGGTCCAGGACGAGGCGGACGGATAGTAGCCACGCGGCGACGTTCCGGTCGCCCCGATGCGGATGGTATTGACTTTGCAGTCTGCCGCCCATTTGGACGAATAGTAAAACTTCGATCTCTCGGCATCCGAGGTGGTTGCCGGATCGAAGGCCCCCTTGGTGATCTTGATGCAGGCCGTGCCGGTATAGTCGAGGCCAATAAGGGTTTTGGTCATGACGAAATCACAATCGTGCCTGCGTTGAGCGAAATCACCATTTTTCCATTCGAGCTGCGGATCTCACCAGCTGTCACCGTGCCGATATTGGCGACATTCATCCGCACCCCAACACCATCGACCACGAACGGATTGTTGAGATTGCCACCGGCAACGACGAGGAATTGTCCGGCTTCGACCACGAACCGGCTGGGCAGGTTCGCGTCATTGGGGACATCGAGATACCAGGCCGCACTGCGCCAGCTTCCATTGCCGCCCTGTCGCGCTTCCGCACCGATCCGGGCATAGCCCGCAGGCCCGCCCATGGCGGACATTCGGAAATTGGCAGTGGAGACATCGCCGCTGGCAGAGGCTGCCGTCAGCGAGGTCAGCGCTGTGGCAATCGATGAGACATTGCCATTGGTGGTGGCGACACTGGCTTGCAGGGTCGAGACGGCGGTGGCGGTATTCTGCAGCCCTGTTTTGGTATCCGCCAGCGAGGCGGTTAGGGTATCGACACGGCTCGACAGGGCCGTATCGGCTGCGGCCAGTGCATCGGCCCGCGATGACAAGCTGGATGACGACGACGCGAGCGAGGCCGACAAGGTATCGATGCGCTTTGAAAGAGCTGTATCGACACTGCCAAGCGCAGTGATCTGCGAGGTAAAGCTGGCCGTGACGCTGTTAAAGCTGGCGGTCAGTGTCTCGACCCGGCTGGCCGTGGCTGCATTGGCTGAGGCCACCACATCAACGGCAAGGCTCCAATCCGCCGTGATGCCATCGGCAACCGCCTTGATCTGCTGGCGCAATTGCTGACGGGCATAAGCCGTTCCCAGATCCAGACCGGCAATGCGCGCATCCAGTTCCTCCACGGTTGCCTGCACATCGCGCAGGCCAGAGCCGATCCAGTCCTGATAGCTGGCGAGATCATCGTCCAGGCCCGACAGGCCGACTGCGCCCTCATACGGATCATAATCGGCCCCAGCCAAAAACCGCACATCATGTGTCAGCACATCGATCCAGTCGCCCCATTCGGTGGTGCGATTGGAATAAGGCACGAACCGGCCCCGCGCCTGATAGAGCGAGGCCGACAGGAACGTGCCGTTCAAGATCCACTCAAACGGGGCGGCATAGGCGGTGGCATTGCTGTCAAACACCACCATCTGGCTTGCCTTCAAGCGCACCTGCACCCAGACATTGGCCACGTCATCCTGATCGGGCGCACAGATCACCTTGATGGATGGGCGCCGGGGATTGCCATTGGCGTCAGAGATCGTCGCCGGTTCGGCCTTCCAGCCGTACATCGGTTGCGCAGCAGGCACCCCGCTGGACACGCTGCCGGTGACGGGTGGCTTATAATCCGTGCCCTGGTTCCAGCTGTAATCGGTCGGATCGACTTCCGTGATATCGAGGACAACATCAAGGTTGGGCTGATCGAGAACACCATCCACCCGAAACCGCTTCTCGACATAGCCATTGCGATTACTGGACGTGGCGACAATGTCCCCCGGCTCCAATGCCCCGAACTTTGGTGGCATCGAAATGGTATGACGGCGGGCGCGGCGCGCTTCCTTCAGGGCCGATTGCATCAGCCGCTGCACCTGGGCAGCGTAAGGCACGAAGTCCAAGCTGACATCCGACAGCAGACGGCGGTTGCCGTCTTCCACCTCGTAATCGCCGTTATAGAGCGGCGGGGCTTCCGTCATATTCCAAGCGTCATCTTGCGATGGATAGGACGCGGAGATCCCGTTGACCGTATCGGACAGACCGAAGAACGGCGCAAAGCTCTGCTCTTCGGTGGACAGAATATCGGCGTCGGTAAAGGTCATGACCGGTTCATCCGACACGCCGATGAATGGCTTATAGGTGCCTCCGATCTCGGCAAGCCGCCCATTGCAAGCGGTCAGCATCGCTTGCGCCGCGTCTTGGATGGCAGCACTGACCTGCACCTCCGCGCCAGAGCGATAGGTGGCCTCCATGCCATCCGCACCTTCGATCAGGGTGCGGCATTTGCCAATCTGGGTAATCCAGTGACTGGCAGGCAAGCGCCGTTCGGTGACGGTCTGGAGGCCATAGAGCCATTGACCGTTCCAGCGAATGCCGCGCATCAGGGCATAGAGCTGGACAACAGGCAGCCGGTCGCCGTCGCCGCCCCAAGTCGAGGCGTCGCTCCAGCGCTGCGTGCCATTGCCACCGACCGAGCTATCCTTGGATGGATCATAAAGCCGCATACCATCCAGCACGAACTTGAAGGATGGGAAACCGGAAAACAGCTCCTGGTTCACACGCGAGGTGGCGATCACATAGGCAACGCCATGGCCGACGCGGGTATTCTCGTAAGGCCGGGCCGTGGACGAGACGCGGTTGACCAGAAAGCTATCCGCTTGGGTCTGCGTGCCGTCGTAAAACTTCAGCCAGAGATAATCGGTGTTGCCCTTGCGGTAATCGAGCACCGGCCAGCCATATTCAGCATGCGGATGGTCAAAATCGATCTCGCAGGCCACGCCATTGACCACCGCAACCAGCAACGATTTGATCGGCGCATCGGCCAGCGCAATGACCTGGGTGAGATAGGCATTCGGCGTCTTACCCGCATTGCCCCAGGTATTGGCATAAACCAGAGAACCAGCCGTGGCCGTCATGCCAAAAATGAGTGAGCGCGGCACGGTGCCACCGGACTGCAATTGCCCATTGACGGCAAAGCTTGCCGTCGAGGCCTTGTTCTTGCCCGCCACAGCCGAGGCCAGATAGTTCAAGCCAACGCCGACCGCCGCCTTCAGCAGTGTCGAGCCGATGATGCCCATACCGCCGATAAAGGTTGAGACCGCGCCAAGTGCCGACGCCACGCCGCTGACAATGGCGGCGATGCCAGAAAAGATTGCCATGGATGGGATACCCTTAGAGGGGTTTATGAACTACGTTTCGGCCAGATCGGCCGTGCGCGGCGGGAGCGATAACCGCCAGGCTCATCAACCGCAGGAGCATCTGGACAAGCGTTCCAACTAGCTCATCTGTACCGGTTGACATTCCGTCTTCTTTCACGCTGAAGTCCGGGTCATAGGTCGGCCAATATTCAACGGATTGAAGATAAAATGAAAACTGTGATCTTAGCCACGTCGATGCTTTTGACTGTTGCGGCACATGCGCAAGCGGCATCCTGCGAGAGTAATTTCCAAGTTACTGGTGTTCCTATGGTCACGGCGCTCAGTTATCGTTCGTGGCAGGAATATCCAAAAGCCAAGGCATCCGTCGTTTTGAAGGAGCTGGCTCAGGCCGTTGCGGCGGAAGGTTTCTCCGGGATTAAGATCAACAAAGATCTGTCGTCCATTGACGCCTTCCAGGAAACGAGTGGCAGTGGCCGGATTCAGACTCTTCGCGTCGTCGCCCGCCAGAAAGGCGCAGGTGTCAGGGTCGATGCTGTGTTTGATATCCAGGCCGGTCAGCTCACCAGCAAGGACGCTGTGCGCTCGAGCATTTGCAAAATTATCGATTCAGGCCGCTGACGGTCTGGTCCCCTCGGTTAGCTGTCTTGCTCATGATGGCTCCGCGTTTTCGGAGGTTGGAGCTGGCGGCAAGCCTGTGCGCTTTGGTTGCCTTCCCATTTTATTGGCAAGCAGTATCAACATCATCATCGGCCTTGTGAGGAAGCCATTATGAAAGCAGTGCTCTTTGCAGTCCTTACCTTAAACACTTTCATGGCCTGTAACGCTTTCGCAAACGATAAAGACGTTAGCCAGCCGACCGATCCCGTCTGGCGCGCCTACACGCAGCAGATCAACCTCATCTGTCCGACAAAGCATCTTGACCTGTTGAGGCCGGCTGATCTGCGTGATGCGCTCGACGCCTATAAAGAGCGGCAGACAGCAACCGATCAAGAACAAATGCTGAAAGCCGAAACTAAGTCCTGCAAAGGCGTAACAGCGGGTGCCACCTGCGACAATTTTGGCGACATCAAACTCGCAAGCCAGACAGGCAAACTTGCCCCACTCGCGCGCGATATCTGCGATCACGTAAGCAAGCAACAGCAATAGAGCCTGTCGCCACCGTCAGATGGGTTTTATAAAATGAGTCTCGGCTGGCGCATAGCCACGCCGGACATAGAGGCTCGACACATCGTTGGTGGTGAGCGCCGCCATGCCGATCGAGGTGCAGCCGAGGGATTTGGCCCATGCCTCATAGGCATCGAGCATGATAAGGCCGGAGCGACCCCGCGCCTGCGGTGCAATGAACCACACCGTTTCCTTGGCCATCAGACCCGCCCCGAATGGATGATCGAAGGCCGAGGCCAGCAAAAGGCCGCAGACCACGCCATCGCGTTCCAGCAGCAATGCGCAGGCCATGGGATTGTCGAGGTGCAGGCGATACAGCGCATCGGCCCGCGCCGCCTCGAACCGGAAGGCATAGCCCGCCGCTGCATGACTGTCCCGCAGCAAGGCGATGACGGCAAGCCGGTCGGATATCGTGCCGGGCCTAACCATTTCTCGCCAACGCCTTGGCCAGGAAATCCGCCATGCTGGTTGCCTTCGTGGTGGTGATCTTGCCCTGCGTCTGTCCCCAGAACAGTTCCCAATCGCCAACCACCGCCGTATCCTGATAGAAATTATCGTTGGAGCTGCGCAGCTTCTGGCTGGCATCCGACCGAGTGTCGGGATTGGACCGGGTGATTTCCTGCATATGGGAGGCGCAGGTCAGTGTCACCGCACCGGTATCGCCTTCGGCTGGGGTCTTGATCTCTATCGTGTCGATAAAGCCCAGGAACCGCAGTTCTGCCGGAGACACCAGCTTGCGGGTTTGCGGGGAAAACAGGCCGCGATAGATTTCCACGCGGGCCTGTTTGCAATCGTAGAGCCGCACCGCTTGCGCCACCATGTCGTCAATCTGGGACATGGTGATGGTGACGTTTTGCGCCTCCAGCGTCGAAACCAATGGGATTTCTGTGATGCTGATCAGCGTGCCGGAGCCGTAAAAGCTCCTGACATCAGCATTGCCGGTGTCAGGATGCACGACCTCGGCAGAGACATTGCCGACATCCGACCAGAATCCGACAGCAGCCGGGTTTCCGCTGGTCCGGTCGCGCGCAATAATCCAGAGAAAATCACGCGCCACCAATTGCCGCGCCGCAAGCGCGTTGGTGATTGCAGCAGGATATAAGCGCATCAGCGCACCTCAATACCTTGGAAAGACACAGAGCCGCGCCCGGTGGACGCATCGGCTTCAGAGGAAATCGACCCCGGCACGATCATCATCGTGCAGGATGGCCGCAGCAGCGTGACAGCAGACCCCGAAGCGGTCCCCGGCCACAAATGCGGGCGAAGCTCGAACGGCCCGGCGATACCGGATCCATTGGCAACCGCACCCTCGACAACACGGTAAAGCCCACTGCCTGCGATCTGGATCATATCGCCAACCGAGACCAGATAACCGGCACCCAGCCCGGAGATCGTCACACTCTTATTGTCACCGCCGATAGCCGACAGCACCACGCCATTGTCCGGCACGGGCTTGCCGGTCGGATAGGCAATGGGTCGGGACCGCGAAAGCGAATATCCCCGGAAGTATTGCAGCCCGCCTTCCAGCACCTCGATCCGCGCCCGCCAGACGTCGAGGTCATTCGGCTTCAACTCCTTCGTCTGATAGGCCGCCGACCATAACGGCGACCCCAGATCCTTGGTGTAAGTCACCCCGCCAGCGGTGCGTGATTGCTCTTGCCGAAACAGCGGTTCGAACTTGGTGGTCCAACCGGGAAAATTCGCGAGCAGGTCAATGGGATAGACGATGGTCATATCTTCACACCCCTTGCCCGCGCATCGCGCACCGCAGTCACGATTTGAGCTGGCAAGGTCTTTTGCAGCTTGTTCATCGCCTGCTCTTGTCGTGCCACAGCCTCAACAGACGCCCCACGATTGTCGATCACCGGATTAATGCTGATCTGCACCGAGCTGGATTTGCTGGACGCCGCCCGGGACAGATCGGGCATGCGCGGCGCACTTGGCCCGACATAGCCGCCGCTGGAATAGCCCTTCAGCCGCTTGCGCATGGCGTCCAGGCCAGCAGGCCCGCCAGCCTTTCGAACGGCATCGGCATCAAAGACATATTCGCCTTTATGCACGACACCGGCAGGCTCATATTTGCCCCCCGCCCCGGTATAGCCGCCATCAGCAAAGCCAATCGCCTTGGCAAATCCGGTCAACCAGCCACCACTACCGGTCGCGGACGATCCGCCGAGCAGGCCGTCGAAGGCACTGTTCAAGGCCAACTCGCCCAGCTTTTTGAGAACGCCGGACAGGGCATCGCTAAAGCTTTCCGCCCCCATGATCACATCCGAGAACGCGGATTTGGCGGTATCGTAGAACTCTTGTGCTGCCTGTTGCGACCGTTGCTGGGCGTCCTCGACCTTGCGCAGAATATCGGCCTGCTCGGCATAGGCTTCGGATGCCGCTTTGATCTTGGCGACCTGTTCCGGCGTCAGCTGGACCGTGCGCCAGTTCTCATCATTGTTGCGCCGGGCCTCTTCACGAACATCCTGGAGCGCCTGCTGTTCGAGATCGAGCGCCATGCGGCGCTTTTCCTGTTCACGGTAGGATTGCCCAACCGCCGCCTGTTCTTCGACCAGTGCCGCCGTGCGATCCCGGATCGACTGGATATCCATATCCAGCCGGTCATCTGCCGTCGCTCTCGGCACCCTGGTCTTTTTGTCGGACGAACTGGACCGCTGATTGTCGGCCACCACATTCGACTGTGCCAGCTTGCGGATCTGATCGTCAGGCAGAGTGCCGCCGTTCTTTTGCAGATCGGCCTTGATCTTGGTGATCTCTTTCTCGACCGCCAGCTGATCCTTCGACAGCGTGTTTTGCCGCTGGGCTTCATTGGCATAGGCCTTGCCGATCCGAAGCATCTCCTCGCCCTGTTGGCGCGACTTCGAATACTGACCATAGCCCGATGCGACCTTCGGATCGATGGTCGAGACATCGCCAAGCTGCTTTTGCAAAAGCGCCGTTGCGGCAACCGCCTCTTTCAGCCTGTCGAGCAACGGTGCGAGCTGATCGGCGAGTTTCTGGAATTTGGGGTTGGAATTGGCGAGCGCATAGAGTGCATCGCTGGCACCGGCTGCGGTGACCTTGCCCTCCTTCAAACCATCGCGCAGATCCGAAAGCGACTTCAGCTGGTCCTCAGTGATAAGGCGGCGTGGCGCGTTGTCGATGATCTGGGTGAAGAGATCGAGCACGGCTGTCTTTGCCGCATCAATCTGGGCTTTCCCTTCTTCGACGCCACCTGAAAGCGCGTTGCGGGTTCGCTCGTTGATCGAGTTAGCCGCCCCTTCGACGCTGGTTGCCGCCTCCTTGGCGCGCTCCTGCACCTGGGCGAGCGCCTGCGCATAGGTCTTTGCCGCCTGACTGGCTTCTGCCGACGACGAGGAAAACAGCGCAAGCGCACCGACCACTGTTCCACCGATGATCAGACCAAGCGGACCGGCTGCCGCGCCGATGCCGCTGATGGCGGTCGCAATACCGGCCATGGACGATGCAGCCCGAAGCGCCGCAATCAGCCGCGTGACGGCAGCTGTGGCCAGGCCAAGATTGGCAATCATCAAAGCAATCGACCGGCCAACCAGGGCAGCCGCAATCACCGAGGCGAGCTTCAGGACGACATCGGCCGTATGCTCGAAATTATCCGCCAGAGCATTCAATCCAGCCACCAGGCGCTGGGACGCGCCGAGGCTCTCGTCTGTCTGACCGATATAGCGGGTGAAAGCGTTGTTCACCTTGGTTACGCCCTGTTCAATCGTCTGGGTGGCATTCGCTGCCATCCCCTGAATGGTCGGCAAACCCTTCAGAAACGACTGGAAGAAGTCCCGATTGGACACGGCCCCATCGTTGACCAATTGTTTGAGCTTGCTGACAGAACCGCCCGCAGCGCTGAGACCATTGGCAACCGCAATCAGGATCGGCCTCGCCCCTTCGTTGACCGAATTGAATTCTTCGGCCTGGACGCGGGTCGAGCCGAGAAGCTGGCCGAGCTGCGTCAGCGCGCCCTGCGCTTCGGTGGCAGACTTGCCCTCGATCTTCAAAGCCGTGCCGACACCATCGGTGAATTTGAGCAGATCGGCCTGAGACGCACCAAGCGCATCGCCGGATTGCGCCGCCTTGCCGAACAGATCAGCCATGGCACCAATGGGCGCTGCATTGCGCTGGGCCGAGTTGTAAATCTGGTCGAGGACCGCGACCTGACTGACGCCCACGACGCCGGCCACCGCCAGGCTGTTCTTGGCGCTGGTCCAGGCGTCGGCATAATGAATGACGGAATCCACCGTCAGTGCGGCTGAGATCCCTGCAAGCGGTGCGATCAGGCCCCGCGCCATGGACGTGCCGAGTGCTGAGAACCGGCCATCCATTTTCTTCAGGCGGTTCTCGATAGCGCGGGCCTGCGAATTGGTCACATTCGCGGCCTTCTGCATCTCGCGCTGATAGCCTTTAATGTCAGCCGAAAGCTGCACGACGAGCTTTTCCAAGTCGGTTGCCATGGGTGCCTCATAATAGGGAAAATGGGGGTGGGTCAGACAGCGGGCGAAATGATGCCGTAAGGCGGCAGGCAACTACCCGTAGGGAGCACCCAAGGCCAGTTGGATCAGCCCCAACTTCGCCGGAAATGCACCTCCTAGCCGGACACCGAGCGGATCACGCTGGCATCCCAGAAGCGAAGACGCACAGACTTAGCTAAGATGCAGTTTTGTGTGAACGGGGATAATTGGCTCGCGTCACGGATTATTTTTGTCAGGCTGCTCGAGCGCCCTTAGATCTGGCACGAGCTGTGGGACAAACGGCATGCATTTGCGCCAAAAAGCGTGGATAAACCCCACGGAAACCGCTGCGGTTCACCAGATCATCTCATCCATACTCGAGTTTGTGTGGTCGCTTCAAAAGTTTTTAGCTTTTAAATGGGTCTTTCACCTCAACGCATCGAGTTGTTAGCCGCGCATCTCCCTATTTTAGGTATTGCTTCTTTGGATTGTAATGTTAGCTTGAATAAATCAAACAGCATTATCCCCGAAAGCCTCTTCTTCAATGTTCAAGTTTATCCGGCCGCAATTTACTCGGAGCAAGACTGATACCGAGCTTCCTGGAGATTTCTACAAGAAATCTGGTAAATTAATTATTGTTGTAGGGCTTGCGATTATCGCACCGGGGCCAGTCGACGCCATACTTTCTTTTGTAAACAATAAACTCCATCTTGGGCTTTCTTTGGATGCACCCTGGTGGATCGGGCTGGTGGTAATGGTGATTGGGGTCGCCCTTTTAGTTCTCGGGTACGTAGTTGACCGAGAAGGGACGCACAAAGGTCAATTTGTTGCCATCCGCCATCAATCATTTCAGCCTCTTGCAGGAACACTTCCTAAAGAAGCACTGCCCACCAGGATGCGCAGACGCAGCATTCAATCATATGACTGTGAATTGTCGGCCTTGATGACCGGGAGCCATGTGAATCCTAAGGCGGCGGTTATACAGCAACAAAACTTAGCCACGCACATCGCCGGTATTAGGCGCAGTGATCCTAATGCTGCTCTCGGGTACTACGGCATTGTACATATCCCACTGCAGTTCCTAGCTGGCTGCAGCATTTCTTCCTATCCAGAGGTCGTGTTATTCGAGCACGATCGCAGCAATGGCAGTTGGGTGGAACTCAAGGGTGGTAACGGACCTATGCTTAATCCGGAGGTCATCCGGTCTTTAGATCCGGCTGCCCCGACTGCAGCCGTAATCCGTATTGAGGTGAGCTACTGTGTAGCCCCGGCCGAAATAGCGAAAATCATCCCTCCTGAGTACAGGGAATATAGGTTAGCTATCGCCCAGCCCGGCATTGATAAGATCACCCACTACGGCCAGGTAGAGGCAATCTGCGTACTATTCCGGACGATCCTTGATGAGATCCAGAATGATCTCGGCAATAATGTTTCGGTCCACGTGTTCTATGCAGGCCCCGTGAGCCTGGGGTTCAGTTTGGGGCGGCGCATCAGTCGCACGATCCACACTCGCGTGTTTGTTTATAACTACACCGCTCAGAGTAACCCCGCCTATTCGTGGGGAATCGATGTCACCAGAGACGCCCCTGCTGAAGCCATGGTCGTTACCCCGCAACTTATTTGAGCAATGGATCTTTATGTGGATGTATGACATTACGGCAGATCTCCAGATCTTCTATGATCAGCATGTTCGACTGGGTAATGATCGGCGGGAAGATCTCGCTGCAAAACGCGACCTTAATCTAACACGCTTGAACAGCGGCCTTGATGATCTGGCAGCTGAGTCCGGCCGCGCTCGCCCTCACCCATCTGGATGGTACAACCAGGGCAGTTACGCGATGCACACGCTTAATCAGGATCCCGCCGGCGAGAATGATTTCGACATCGACGTAGGCCTGATGTTCAACAAAGATGATTTACCGGCAGATCCTCTGGCCGCACGTCAACGTGTTGCTGATGCTCTAGCAAAACGATGCACCAATTTCACACAAGCACCTACGGCAAAGAAGAACGCAGTTCGGGTTGCCTATGCAGACGGCTATCACATTGATTTTGCCGTCTATCGTACCTACAACGACGCCTTCGGAATTCCACAAATAGAGCATGCAAGTACATCTTGGAAACCCCGGGATCCGATGGCCATCAATAACTGGTTTAAAAAATGTGTAACCGAGAAGAGCCCCAAAGCTCTTCCCTCATTGGGATTCTACCCCCAAGTGAAGGACGGACAATTCCGGAGAATTGTAAGATTCCTGAAATGGTTTTCCCGCTCACGCCCGTCATGGAGCCTGCCAGGCGGCCTCATCATCTCGGCGCTGGTAGCCGAAGTATACGTGAGCAACGACACTAGAGATGACAGGGCGTTATACGACACCATTCAAGCCCTCGCCTTTCGTCTGAATACACACACAAAAGTCTACAACCCAATATCGGGAACGGAATTTACCGAGAACACTGAGATCCAAAATCAGGTGAACCGGCTTAAGACCCAAATCAATCTGGCTGTTAGCAAACTTGCCCCGCTCTTCAACCAACAAAGCTGCTCACGTGAGAAAGCTCGCGTTGCTTGGGACTGGGTCTTCAATCATCCGTTTTGGGCCGATGCCGAAAAGGTTGAGAAAGCGGCTCTGGACGAAAGTGGTGGCGCTCTGGCTTTGCCGTTCTATGCAAAGATCATGTGTGAGTTGGCTGGCAAGCGAGGCGGGATTACCTATAGAATCTACCCCAGTGGCTCAGGAGTCCTACAAAAAAACGTCCATCTGAAGTTTACGCTCATCGAAACGAACGTACCGCAACCATTTCTGATTAACTGGGAGGTTCGTAACAAGGGCGATGAGGCTGAACAAGAAGAGGCGCTTACACATTCAACAGGACCAGGTGAAGCTTATACCTATTGGACAAGCACAGCCTATAAAGGCAATCACCAGCTGAATTGTAGAATCATCAAAGATGGAAAGGTCGTGGCTCAGTGCGTTCATGTTGTTAGAATCGCGCCCGGCAGATGGCAGCGACCGTAGTCGTTTCGGCACATCAATTTAATCTCTGCAACATCAGTAGCTGCCACGCGCGAACATGGAGGCAAAACGACGAAAGGAGCCGAGCGCGAGGTCCAAGGTGAGTTTTCGATTCTACCCCTGCATAACTGAAATGAATGTCCGCTGCTTTCCTTGGAAGTCCCGCAGCCCTCTAGCACACCACACTTCGCATGCTTCTAGATAAAACCCTCCTTGTCCGTTAATGCAATTTCGCTCCTCTCAACATCACCGACCTATAAACTCCCACAACTCATCCCGTTCCCTCTCCGACAGCGCATTTTCCTCTTCCGGGACATTGGCCTTCATCCAGCCATCGACCGCCGCAAAGAACTGGAACATGGACATGGCGCGGACGGCTTGGGGGCTGAAGCCCATGGCCGCGCCATTGCCGTAGATGGCGGCAAATCTCAACTTTCCGTTGGGAAGGTCGTCGAGGGCATTGCCCCCTCCAGATTTGCCGCGTCTGGCTCCCCCGGTTTTTCATCCGGTGCGCCGACAATGCCGGCTGTCAGGATCGCCTGGGCGAAGAGCAGATTTTCAGCGGGCGGGCGGGCCTCAACCCATTTGCGCACCAGAGTAAGCGCCTCGACCGGGGTCTTGCCACCGCCGATCAGCCCGAAGCGGATCACATGGGAGATGTCCCCGACGCGCCAGGTGCTGGTCTGGAGCCGGTCGAGGATCACATACGGCCCGGCATCGCAGGCCTCCTGCAATCCTTCCAACTCACCCCAGCCGAGGCGGAAGGTGTAATCCCCATCCGCCCAGGTCAATGTCAACTCGGCATTCCTCATTTCTGGGCAACCACGCGGGTCATCTTGCCGTCGCTCTGCATCGAGATGCTGGCCGTGGCGCGTTTGCCGTTGTCGCCAGCACCTTCGAACTTCTCGACATGCATGCGGCCCGTCCAGGTGATGGTCTTGGCCGGGAATTCCCATTCGACCTTGACCGGAATGCTGTCAATGTCTTCCCAGGCATCGAGCCATGTCTCGACGCTTTCCTGCGCCAACACCCCCTCGCCTGAGATCGACATGGAAAGCGACGAGGCATCACGGCCAATCCAATCGACGGTATCGGGATCATCGCAGTCAGGGATAGAGCTTTCTTCCAGGCCCTTGTCGAGCGAAACTGACCGCTGGGTAAAGCCGCAAGGCGCGGAATAGACTGTTGGGGTGGCGGAATTTCCGAGCAGAACACGGATCTTCCCGCCACGCATGGTGGTTGCTTGTGCCATGATGGCCTCCTGATTTTAGAAAAGTTTCAGTGATTTTCGATGCCGGCCCGGAAGGTCAAAGCGATATGCGTGGTCAATCCATCCGGGTCGCGCAGATCGCGCCGGCCATCCAGTTCGAGATAGGCAAGCGCATTGTCATTGAGGGACAGCGTATCGCCGGACAGCGCCGCAACGACCGCCTTGGCAATCCGCCGCCCCTCGGCATAGCCGGGATCGTCCGACCAGACACTCAACTGGATGAACAGGTCGGACAGGTCCAGCCCATCAGCATCTTCGGGCAGTTCCTGGGTGGGACCGAAGGAGACATAAGGCAGGCTCACACCCTGCGGCACCCGGTCATAGACGCGGCCGGCAATCAAGGCAGTCACATCAGCATCGGCTTTCAGGCAGGTAACAATCGCCACCTGCAATTCATGGGCCGCATCTTCGCTCATGACGCCGCCACCTTTCGCGCTGCGGTTCGGACGGCTTTGCGCACCGCCCGCTTGGCTGACTTTTTGCTGGCCCGCCAGGACACATAGAAGAACGGCCGCGCCCTGGTGCCGGAGTTTTCTGATCCGGCATACATGCCGCCGTTCTTGTGGGGTGCCGTGCCATATTCCACCCAGCGGGCATAATAGGCCTCGGTGCTGCCGGCATAGATGGTGATCGAGAGATCATTGCCCATCTGCGATTTGACCGCTGCCACAATGCCCGACCCTTTCGGCACCTTGCCCCAGGTCCAGCCGATGCTATCGCGCAAGACACCGTCATCGATTGCAACAAGATTTTTCATCATGGCGACGACGCTGTCGGCCGCCGCTTCCATACCGGCTTTGATTTCGGCTTTGGCCATGTCGGGCAGACGCTTTAGTTTTCTGTCCAGTTTTGCCAAATTGAGGATTTTGCTCACCCGGCCACCCCACCACTCTGGCAGAGGAAATCGATCCAGCGCCGGTCCTTGTCGGTCCATTCGCCCGGAGTGATGTCCCGGACATTGAAGGTGAGCTGCGTATCCAGATCCCGGATGCGCCAGTCGGTCTCGACCTCCCTCGCCTCGCTGCAATCGCGCACAAAAATCACCTGCGAATGCTCGCCTTGCAGCCGATCCGCCATCACGGTCTCGCCACCACGAAGATGGACAAAACCCGCACGGCAACGATAGCGCTCAGCCCATGATGCGACGGTGACACCATCGCCCCGGTCGATCTCTTCACGCTGCTCGAAGATGACAAAGTGTTTCAGGTCACCCGTCGTTCTCTTGCTCGCCATCCGCCCCTCCTGCAATTGTTCGCGGTGGCTTGGGCAGTTCCACCGCCTTTCCAGCCGCCACGGCCCGTTCTCCGCAGCGTTTCAGCACAGTCACTTCCATGCCGGCGCGGTAAGCAATCGTGGTGGCGCGGGTGGGTTTGAAGTCAAAGTCTTCCAGGAACTGGACCCGCATCACGCACCCCGCCGCCAATTGACCAGCAGCCGGTCGAAGTCGGTCACCACATCCGCCGCGCTGCTTTCCGGCTTGCCGTAAATCTCAGCCACGCGCATGATGATGCCGAGGCGAAGATCAAAGGGCAGCTCGACAAACCCGACCTCATAGGTGACGGTCACAGGCGCTCCGCGATGTGCCTGCGGCCAGGATAGGATAGGAACCAGGCCGAGCGTCAGCCCATCGGATTTGAGCCGATACAGCGAGGGATCGAGGACAACTTCCCCACCATCCGGCGATGTGTAGGTGATGATGAGCTTACTTCCCGGCTTCACCGGTCCATCCGGCAGGCGCTCCAGATCGGCCCAGCTGTCGCATTGTGCCACCAGGGTTTTCGGGGAGACCGACAGATTGCAGGTCTGCTCGACAACCGCGACGACTTCTTCGATCATCATTTGTAGGATCGCGTCATCATGGGCGGTATCGATGCCGCAGCGCTCTTTGATGGTCGCGACCGTGACCGGCAGATCGTCCGCTTTCGCCGTGACTGTCGCGGCATACCAGCTCATGCGCCATCGCCTTGCGCCGGCTTGGTCGCCGCTGCAAGAGCAGCCACCGTCGCGGCATGACGGTTGCGCAGCATCATCAGTTCGGCGCGCAATTTGCCAAGCTCATCGCCCTCGGGGTCAACGACAAACTCAGCAAGGCCGGCTTCGACCAGCCGGCGCGCTTCCGGGATCTCGTAACGGTCGGTCACTTCACCCCTGTTAAGAACAAAGTCGGCCCCGACAGCACCGGTCAGCATTTTGATTTTCATGGCTGTTCTCCAATCAGGAAACCGGCCGGCGCTCTTTGCGCCGACCGTGACCAGGCGCCGATCAGGCGGCGGTCTTCATGGCCTTGATGGCGTTTGCGTCACCCAGCTCACCGTCGAAGCGGATTAGGCCGGCAATGCCGACCTTCGGCCAGAAGCGTTCGCGCAGCACACCGATCACGGGCGAGCCGACCTTACGGACATAATATTTGGAGAAGTCACCAAACAGCGCGATCCGCTTGTCGGCCGCCACTTCATCCATATGCTGGTTGATGGAATAGGGTCGGCCGTTGAAGCTGGCCGGAGCGCCCTTCTGCACGTCGCCCTGCTGCCAGAGATAATTGCCGTTGCCGTCCTTCAGCCGGCGGGTGGCCAGCAGGAACTTGTCATGGAACATGTACCGGCATTTGGGCGAGCCACGATACGCCGGGTCAATGGAATGCTCCAGTTCAAGGATATCGTCGAAGGTGAAGGCATCCTTGGCAGTTGTGGTAACGCCAAGGCCCGCCGCGTTGACCACGCCGTTCGGCTGGTTCTGGCCGGTTCCAGTGGTGAGCTTGCGATTGCCGATCCGGCCAAGCCGCTCACCGATCATCCCGCCGAGCAAGGATTCCATGTTGAACAGCGAATCCGCATCCAGCTCGAAGGACCATTTGATGAACGGCGTGGCATAGACATAGGCGTTCAGCACCTTCTGTCCGAACTCGACATCGCCGCTGCCGTCTTCCAGAAGATCCGCCGCCTCGGCCAGAGGATCGGCCTCATTGTCGGTATCGTCAACGGTCGGCACCAGCATTTCGTTGCCCTTCGACGTGGTGATCACCGTGCAGATGTTTTCGTCATAGAGCGGGCCCCAGGCTTTCATCGCCTGGATGATCGTGGCTTCCAGCTCGACCGGTACGGTATAGCCACCCGCAACTGCACTGGTTGTCACCTGATCGCGGGTCTCAAACGAGGCAACGCCGCGCTGAAGAACTGCGCGCTCTTCCTTGGTCAGATCGGACGGATTGACACCGCAGACCACCTTGGCAAACACGCTGCGATATTCGACCTTGCCACCCTGGGGCAGATCGTCGCCGCGCATTTCCGGGGTATCGCGCAGCGGACGCTGTTTTGCGCGGCGCTCTTCATCGCGCTTTTCCAGCTCGATCAGCTTTTCCTCGCGGTCGAGAAGCCCTTGCAGCCGATCATATTCGGCCATCGCCGTATCATGGGCGCTTTCCAGTTCCTTGGACCGAACCTCATCGGTGTCAGGCGTAATCGCCTCCAGACGTTCGCGGGCCTCAGTGACAAGGCGCGCCTGCTTTTCGCGCAATTCTTTCAGTCTTTGCGACATAGTCATACTCCTGAGTGTGGGGGGAGAGTGGGATGGTGGGGACGCGGGTCTTACGAGCGCCGCGTCAGGTCGAGGCCGATTTTCAGGCGCAGGCGCGTGGCCAGCCCATGAGACCGGGTGTGATGAGAACGGGTGTCGCCACGGGCGTGTTCAAGCGACCGCAGCGCAATCGAGGTGCCGGCATAGGCCGGGATAGAGACGATGGAGACTTCGAACAGATTGAGATCGGTCAGCGTCCGGCGCGGCATGGATCTGGAAAAATCCCATTCCTCGCCAACCGCCTCAAAGCCGAACGACATGCCTGACACGTCGCCCCGGGCAATCAGCGTGCGGACATCGCGTCCGACCGTGGTGTCGGGAAGATCGATCTCGACAGCCAGGCCCTTGGCATCCTCCGACAGCCGCAGCGTTCCCGCACGGTTGCGACCCAGCACATGGGCCGTGTCATGGTCATAGAAGGCGCGGATGTCGTCAGATCGCAGCGACCGGGCAAAGGCGCCCGGTGCGATGCTTTCCTCGAACACCCCGGCGATGGTGGTGACGTCACCAAAATTGGCGGCATAACCGGCCACCGTCATTCGCTCACCATCGCCCCGCGCTTCCACCGGCAGCACCAACGAGCGGCGCTCACGCTCACCCGGCTTCGGTTTCGGTGTCATCGGTCACCTGCCTTTCTGTGTCTGCTGCGGGATGATTGAGCGGCGGGTCGCCATTCTCGCCCATCGCGTTTGTGCCGTTGGCACTGGTGCCGATGGCAACGGTTGCGCCCTGGATGTAGAGTTGGTCGGCAGCCGGGTTCGGATCGCGCGGACGGCCTTCAATCTCCCGGCCCTCGTTCGGGGTCAGCAGCGCCGAGTTGACGCCGGTTGCCAAGGCTTCCAGGCGGCTCTTGAAGTCACCGCGCATCAGGCCGTCGAGGTTGTGACGGACATAACGGCGGGTGTTCATTCGGCCAAAAATCTTCAGGTTCATTTCCCCTTCGAGCGCCGTCGCCCATTGGCTAACCAGATGCTTGACCAGATAGAGGTCGTTCTGCTCGACATTGGAGAAGGTTGCCCGGCTCAAGTCCTGAAGGAAGTTCGGCGGGATCTGATAGGCGCGGGCAATCTCCTGCACCTGGTAGAGCCGGGCCTCGGTCATCTGCCCCTTGGCCGGGTCGTAACCCACTTGGGTCAGCTTATAGCCGACCGGCAACTGGATCAGCGGAAGCTGATCGTCCCGCGCCGCTTTCACCGCCCGCTTGATGTCTTCTCGCGCCCGCTGCATGGCCTTGTCATTGGCGGGCATCGGCCCTTCCAGCGCCAAGGGCGGAACGCCGCCGCCGGCAAAGAAGTTCGAGGCATAGTCGTTCATGGCCAAGGCCAGTTGGATGGCCTTTTCCGCCATGGCAATCGGGCCGCGATGCTGGACCAGATTACGCTTCAGCATATAGGGGATGTCGATCACGTCGGTGGCTGGGTATTCCCTGCCCTCGAAACTGTAGAATAGCCGCCCGCCGCGCCGCCTGATCGAACAACTGCCCGGATCAATCGGCCAGAGAGCCTCGACACCCGCGCCCTTGCGTTCGATCCAAGCCAGCCCCCGCCCGCCGGTAAACACCTGTTCCCAGAAGAAGCGCCGGAACTTCGAGGTGTCCATTTCGTCGTTCGGGTTTTCCTCCAGAACGACAGCGAGCTTGCCGCCGAGCCGCACCGGTCCCCGCTCGCCCGTCCGGTAGACATAGAGCGGAAGCGTTGCGAGGGTCCGTGACAGAAACGACACCGCCGCCTGCACAGCCGGGACTTTCAGCGCCGTCTCAATATTGACCGTGGGCAGCGCGCCGCCGCCAAGCCCGAAGAATTCCATAAAATTGGTGGCGCTGACCGGCACGGTTTCGCTTTCGAGCGACGTCGAACGCCGCTCGGCCTTGCCCTTCTTGGATGCCATCAGGCCACCCCTTTATTGATTTATAGAATAATCCGGGTCATCCCATGGGGATGCCTGGGAGGCACGGACACGGCACATCGCCATGCCCATCGACATGGCCAAAGACACCATGCCGTCGATGCGGCCAAAGGCGTGTTCCTTGTCGAACATCCGATGGCCGGTGCGGTTTTCTGCAAAGACGGTGCTGGCCGCACAACTGTCCAGCATCGGGTTCGGGTCGATCTCGATGCGCGCCTCATAGAGCGCGTTCTCAAGCTTGTTGATGCTGTGCGGCATCCAGAGATAGATATCCTGCTCACCATCCGGTGCGTCAGGATCGCGCTCCAGCACCCGGCGCTGGAAGCCCTGTGGGTGGATGGTCAGCGGTAGGGAAACACCCTGATCCTCCAAATGCTCGGACAATTGCTCCAGACCGTACTGGTCGGCGCCGATCTCTGTCGGTTCGAACTTTGCGCAGATCTCGGCCAAGGCTTCTGCCAGCCAGGGATATTTGAGCCGCTGGCCGGGCACCGCCTCGATAAAACCCTGGTCACGCCAGAGGTCATAGGGGGCCTGGTCGGTATTGGCCCGATCCTCCAGCGTATCGGCAGGTGTCCAGAACCAGGTCTTTGACGCAAACCGCTCGGCATCCTTGGTACTGTCAAGCACCCAGATCAGGGTCAGCGCGGTAAAGTCACGGGTGCGTGACAGATCGAGACCGCCATAGCAGGGAAAACCTTGCTCTATCAGCCAGTCGAGATCGAGATCCTTCTGGCAGGCCATCCAGGCCTCGCGCTTGATTGCCGCATTGACCGATTGTGTCCATTCGCAAAAGTGCAGGCGGGCAATGCCGTTTCGTTTGCCGGGCATCATCCGCGCCTGGTCAACGACCCCATGCAGATAGTCCGTGGTGATCGTCACATCGAGCAGCGGGTTTGCCTTCACCCAGCAGGACGGATCATTCTCCCAATCATCGCCCTCATCGAGCGAGCAGACAAAAGCAAATGTCGTGTCGTCCTGGACAATGCCCGCCGCGACGTTGACCGCGTGCTGATGCTCTTCCCAGCAGATCGATTTGCGATCCGACCCGGAATTGGTTGCCATCACCAACAACGGCTGTTTGCGGAATTTAAAACCGCGCTCCAGCATTTCGATGACATCGCGGTTGGGATGTTCATGCACCTCATCACACAGAGCACAAGACGGACGCGGACCCGATTGCGCCTTGTCGGCTGAGATCGGTTTGAAGAACCGCTTGTCGCCGCCCTTGCTAATATAAGTGAGCTGCCAAACCGGGTTTTCGCCTGATGTTGTAATCCGGCTGCTCAGTTCCGGTGACTGATCGCGCATAGCAACCGCATCCCGAAACAGCACCTGCGCCTGGTCTTTCTTGGCCGCCGCCGCATAGATCTCGGCACGGGGTTCGCCATCGGCCACCATCATGCAGATGCCGATCCCGGCCAGAAGCGGCGATTTGCCGTTGCCCTTGCCCTCTTCGTCATAGAAGCGCCGGAACCGCCGCAAGCCGGTATCGGCCCATTTCCAGCCGAACAGCGAGCCGACCCGGAAGGCCTGGCTCGGATGCAGCCGAAACCGCCGCCCCTCGAATTGCCCGCCATTCAGCCGCAGCTTGGACCCGAACCACTTGATCCGCGTGTTCGAAGTCTCCAGATCCCAGACCAGGCCACGGGCCGGGCCGTCGATGAGATCGCGCAGGTGACGGCGGCAGGCATTGCGAACATGGGGACCGGCAACGATATCGCCGCGCGCCACATCCGCCGCCCAGGCGGTCACCGGATCGTCGTCATAGCTGACATCCGGGATCTCGACATCAATCGAATCCATCATCGGTCGGGAACTCAAATCCTAACTGGCCGGTTGCCTGCAAGCCGCGTTCGGCAGACGGCGTCATGCCAAAATCACTCGCCAGCGCCCGGATCTGCCGCCATGTCTCATTCAACTGGCTGACTTCCGGGCGGCTCTTCAACTGGGTGCCGTTGCGGGTTTGGCTCTCATAGGTTTCCCCGCCTTCGCGAACATCGAGCCGCAACCGCTCATGGCGGGCTATCGTCCAGCAGAGCTGTTCGAACATGTAGACGTTGATTTCATTCAGCCGGTTCTTGCGCGGATCACACAGCGGTGGCGCGATCCGATCCCAGATGGCGCGCACATCGAACGGCAGATCATCAGGCCGAAGCTCCCGCGCCTTGGCCGCCGCCCGCGCCTCGAAGTTCGCGCCCGGGCCGTCCTCGGTTTTGAGGGGCACGACGTTTTCGGAGGTGGGCTTGCGTCCCTTCATTGGGCAACCTCATCAAGAGTGGCTTTTTGTCTCCAATTCCCACTCGCTACACAGAAATGACCAACGCCGGTGCGGGAGGCGGATCGGGTTCAAGGCTGACCCACCCCCTGCCCTCGACCATCGTCCGAGGGGTCACGTCCGGTTCGCCGGGTGTCTGGGATCGGTGGGCCAGCCATTCGCGCCCATGGCTGTCGAGAAGCCGCGATGTTCTTCCCGCTGTTTGGTCGCGTCGTGATGCTTCTTGCACAAGGTCTGGAAAGGTCCGTTCCAGAACTTCTCCGCATTGCCGCTATGACGTTCAATGTGATCGCAGATGAAGCCCTTCTTGAGCCTCCCTTGCTGCCGGCACATGCGGCAATAGGGTTCCCGCTTCAGCTGGATTGCCCGGATGGCTCGCCACCTCGTGGTGTAATACCAAGAGCGCCAGCCCTTGGCCTCATCTGATCGCTGATCTGTCGCCATATCCTAGAACGCAAAAAGGCGACCCATCGGCCGCCTTGTCATCGTTCATCTGGTCATAGCTTACGCACTGGCCCTGAATCACATCGCCTATTGGCTTGGATCAGAGCGAGGCCGGGGGGTGAACATCAATCCCTTAGGAGCATCAGCGCGCCCCGGTCATCTCGGCGGGAAAGGCGCTATTCGCCTCTCCACGTTTCAAGCGATAATCTCAGTCAGAAATGAAGTCAATCCCCATTGTGATTTCGCTCATACCGCCGAACAACGGCACGTCAACGACCATCTGGCCACGCTTCGACAGCACCTTGCGCACCGTCACCACGAAGTCGGCAAACGGGCCAGAGCGGATCGTCACCTGCTTGCCCAGCACATCCGGCATCGGTGGAACATCCCGCCCATCCATATGTTTTCTTTCCGCTTTCTTGGCAGACAGCATCAGTTGGCGCATCAATGGTTCGGGCATCAGATGCGGCTTGCCATCCGTGCCCATCAGCCCACGAAGCTTCGATGCAAGCATGAGACCGACGAAGGCTTCATTGTTGGGAATGACCTGCACGAACAGGTAGCCTCGAAACAGCGCCCGCTGGATATCCACAGCTTGCTTGCCGCGTCTGGGAGGTAATCTCAACCGCTCGAAGGGGCACCAGCACTCGATTTCCTGCTGTTCGAGCGAATCCCGGATCGCCTCTTCCATGCCGCTCTTGCAGCTCGCCACCACCCACCGGGCCAAGTGGTCGAACTCAGGCCGGTCGCGCCGGGCCATGGCAACCTGTCGCTGGCGCTTGGCCTCGATAGCGTTGATGTAAGCCAAGCGTGAAAGCCCCTCGCCCGAGACGCCATCCAGAAGTTTCCCGTTATTCTGCATCATGGGTGCGTCCCTCGCTCAAGCTGGTTTGGAAATGGTCGAGTGCCGCCTCGACCGCCGCGTCGAGATCGGGCTGATCGGGGTCAATGGGCGGGAAATAGTTCCAGTCACGTAGGCCCTCGACGAACATCCAGCCACGGCGTTCATGCAGGCGCTTCCAGGCCGCAAACAGCGTACTGCTGCTTTCGACTTTTTCGAAGTCAGAGACCAGCGGCAGCAGGTCCACCGAGGTGACGAACGGCTCATTGCGCCGAGCAAGGTCGCGCATCCGGCTCACCAGCGGCCAGCCGTGTTCACGACGCTTTTCCCACACCAGGGCTTCTCGGCTGATCGTGCCAGAGGCCAGCCGCCGATTATCAAACGCCGTGAACACGAACTGGCCCGTCGGCTCGCAAAGCAACGTTTCCAAGCGTCTGCCCATCCAGAGCTTGCCGCAAACCTTGGCCGTAGCGTGGGTTTGGACCGCCTGGGCAACCTCAGGCATTTTTTCCCAAGCCCGGTCTCGCAGGAACACAGCGGCGAAGGTGAACGTGCCTTTGCCGATCCACTGGATGTAAGCTGGTGTTTTTTCGATGCAGGCCGCTCGCTGATCTGCCGTCAGGGCAAACCACGCCTTCCTCGCTGCCGTGTCGCTGCTCTTGTCGTAATTCGGCCACGTCGGATACCAGCGCTTGAAGGCGAGATCGATCTTTCGCAATTCCTCTCTCGAAAATTCCCCCCGCCCCGCGCCTGCGGTGGGAGAGTTGTTTGGAGAGTTAGCTGGAAGAATCTTATCTTGGTGGAGCTGCTCCACCACCTTTGTGGAACCATTTCCACCACCTTCGGGCGCCATTTCCACCACCTTTTCTGCGTAAGGCGGTGGAGCTGCTCCACCACCTTCCGGCAAAATCTCGCCCTCAAAAGGTGGTGTATCTCCTCCACCAGCTTGCGCATTTGCGACAGAACCCACAGCAGAATGGCCAGCAAGATCGCGGCCCGGCCAGCGGGCGATATACTCGTTTCGCTTCCATTTTTGACCGCGAAAGCCGTGCTGGGTGACTTCGATCCAGCCTGCTTGTTCGGCAATGTCGAGGTGCTTCAGGATTGTTTTCTTATCAAGGCCGGACAGCTCGACCAGTTCGGATACCGGCGGATAGCAAGAACCACCCGTTGCATCCATCTTCAGGCCGAGCGTATGCAGCACCAGGCGCGTGATCGGCGGCAGGCCGGATTTGGCAACGGCATGACGCCAGGACCATGCCCGCGAGGTTGCACCGTGATCAGGCTCCATCATGCCGCACCGCCTTTGCGCGCCACGTCCAGCATCGCCGCTCTGGCCGCACCAATGGTCAACAACACGCTATCGCGCCAGCAGCCCTGCCCGCTCCGCGTGGAATTGATCGCCGCAAACTCGGCATCGAGATAATCGACACCGGCCAGAAATCCGGCCGTCCGCAACACCATGCGGATCGAGGCATGGTCGCGGTAAATGACACCCTGCGGCACCCGCAGTAGCCAATTGGCCCGCTCCGCGTCCGTCTGGCAATCGCAAAGCTGCTCTACGATTGGAAGTAGCCCGGTCATGCGTCACCCCCGCCGCGCAGCCACGCCTCGTACTCGCCAAACAGCGAGAGCCAGGCCGCTCTGACGCGGTCATCTTCATTGATCTGTTTTTTGCTGGTGATGCCGAGGCGATCCTTCAGAGCCGCGTCGGCACTGTCTTTGTCGTCAACCACGCTGCCGCCGTTGGCCTCGCTCAGAAACCGGTGGAAGGCCGCGTGGGACAACAGAATAGAAGCTTGCGCCGAGTGGTTCGGCTTGTGCTGTTGGGCCGCTGGTTGGCTATTGCGCGTCGCCAGCTCACCCCGCAGATCGCGCACGGCAATCGCTGCCCGATCCACAAGACGGAGGAACAGGCGCAAATGATCGAGCGCCCCGCAGATCAGGTCACGTTCGTCATGCAGGGCCGCCGGATGAATGGTGGCAATATGCACTTGCTCGCCCATCAGCCGATGCACCACCAGGCGCAACCCGCCCCGATCCGCTTCCAGCGTCCAGACATCATCATTCAGACGCTCTGCCGACCCCTTGAGCCGGTTCACCGTCGAGGCTTCACGCTGGCGGTTCACATCCTGCATGATGCCGCCTCCGTGGCCTGCGAGACCGGCGCGGCCTGCGAGACCTGCGTGGCCTCCGAGGCCTCCGTGGCCTCAAAGCCCCAGAAGTCCCATTTGCCGCCAAGCCGCACGTCACCCTCGGCAAGGCCCTCCTTGCGCTGGAACAGCTCTAGTTTCGGCAGTTGCGGCCACAGCCGATCGATCTGTTCGGCAAACCACACAGGCTTGCGGCTATGCTCGGTCTTTGCCTCGGCATAGAGGCTGTCCGGCTGTGTTCCGGGCAATGGTGCCAGCGAGACCTTGCCGCGCTTGCCGATCAACAGCAGTTCATGGCGATCTCGCACCCATCGGCCCATGCCGATATGCACCTTGTCCCAGGCCATGCAGGTGACATAGTCAAAGCCCCAGGCCCGCAGCACGTCGATGCCATCGGGCAACCGGTTGGCGGTGACCCACAGGAACAACAGCGCATCCATGGTGAAGGGCGATCTCTCGCCTGCGCAGAGCGCCTTGATCTCCTCCACCGGCATGGCGGGATATTTGAGGCCTTTGTCCTGCCCGGTCTCATCGCTCCAGGCCTCTTGCTGCCACGGTGGGTCGGCATAGCCGATGGCATAGGCACCACGCGGCACGTCACCACCTTTGCGCCGCCCATGCTCGGCAATGGCGCTCACCAGATGCAGCCGCATGTCCCGGCTATGCTTTTGGTTGGTGGTGCGGATCGCCTTGGATTCGGCCGTCACGGCCTTGTCTGCTGCGATCAGATCCCGCGCAAAGCGCTCCTGCGCCTCTGCCGTTTCCAGCCGCTTCAACTGATCGAGCGTCACGCCTTTGTCGTGTCGGGTTCCCCGCAACATCTGCAATGCGGTTCGGGAAATCTTCTCACCGCGCTCGACATCGCGCTGAATGGTGCGCTCTTTCTGCCCAGTCGCTTGCGCCGTGGCAGCGGTGAAGCGCTTGGCCTCAGTAGCGTCGCCAATTTGGCGAACCTTCGGACGGCCATTTCCAACAGCGCCGTTTGCCGTCTCAGGAAACTTGACCAGATAGATTTCCTTGCGACGATGCAGAAACAGCGCCCGGTCGGATGGTGTCAGATCGGCGCGGATCAGGTTCTCGTCGATCTCGCAGAGCTGACGGTCGAGATCATCGCCGCGCTTGTGAAAGCAGAGAATGAATTCCAGCCCCAGCCGCTTGCAGGCCTCCAGGCGGTGGCCGCCCGCACCGAGATCCACCTGCGCGCCGTCAACATCGCCATAGACGGTGATCGGGGTTTCCAGCCCGTAGTCGCGGATGTTGTCCATCAGCGCCAGAACGGTCGTCTCATTCAGATTGCGCAGCCGGTGTTCGGCGCGGATGCTATCAATCCGCCGTTCCGTTGCGACTTTGGTTTTGGGCTGGGACGACGGTGTAACGTCACCGAGGCCGAGCGCCACCAGCATGTCGCGGGCCCGATCCGTTGGATACCAGCGGTTTCCGTCCTTCTGATCGCGGATCAGATAGCCGCAGCCTTCGGCTGCCACCTTGTTGGCGGCAATGACTTGCGCCGAATCCTTGGTGACCACCTCGCCATCACGGATCGCTGCGAGAATAAGGGAAAGCCCGGCAGAACCGGGCTTGGGAAACTTGACTGACGCATAACCGGCCATCAGTTCGCCCTCATCAGACGATCAAGATAGGCTTGGCCCAGACCGGTCAGCAGCACCGTCTTGTGATCCTCGCGGATCAACACATAGCCGCAGGCACGGCAGTCGTTTGCCAACAACCGGTCAGGGCCATCAGGCACGATCAATTGACTACCATGGATTTTGAGCTTGCGCAGGAAGGCCCGTGCCCGCGCACTCAAGGGCCGCTCGAACAGCGGGGTCAAGGTTGCGTCGATCATGGCTGATCTCCCACGATCCGCAGGCCAAGCTTATCGCCGCCCCTCGCCTTCACACCGGCCAGCGCTTTGCGAAGTGCTGCAAGACCGACTTCCAATTCCGCCGCATCCCGGTCCATCTTGGTGGCTTCCGCAGGTGTCACCACCATGTCGGAAATCGCCACTGCACCCCCGGAAATCAGATCGCCAGCCCGGCGCACCATCTCCGAATAGGCAACGACGACACCCTGGTCCACGGCCTTGTCGCTTGCCGGGTCGGTCAACCGCCGACCGCTCAATTCCGCCATGGCCGAGGTCACGACCGGCACCCCGCATTCGCTCTCCAGGGCATAGACAACCGAAATCGGCATCAGATCTGTGTCACGCGGATTGTTCATCCGGCCGATATGGCTGGCAGACACCGACGAGATCTCCGATGCCCGCTCGATACCGCCAACCAGCCGGATCAGGTCGCGTTGCGCCGCTTTGATGCGATGAAACCAAGCGCTTGTGTGCATAAGACAAAACCTTTCCCGCGCCGGGAAATCTCCGGCGTTTTTCCCGTGGTGGGAATTGATCAAAAATGTGAGGAATGGGCCGTCAGATACTCAGGGAGGACCGCATGCAAAACGATGACGACCAGTGCGGAGCCCTGCGTAGTTCAAAAACCATGGACCGATGTCCCCCGGCGCATAATGTAAGAACCGTAATTTGCGGGTGGACCTGCCAATCATTCCGCAGCTCCAGAAATCGGAAAGAATTCAACTGGCGAAAGATCAAGTCCATGGGTCTTCGCATATTCCAGCAGAGCCAAGGCGTCGGCATGAGGAATTACGCCCCCGTGCCACCGCGATCCCGTGGATACATCCATCGGTAAACACGCGACACGTGGCGCCCCGTTATTTCGGCGGCCAAGGAGACCCCAAATTTGGAAACAATGGACTTTGCCGGTTCAATATGTTGTTTCTTCATATCGGATATTTGCGATTATCACAATTAAAAGTCAATCAATGTTTGCGATATTCGCGATGGAATTTTTCGCGGAAATCGCAAGGATCGTGCTATGAGTGATCCACAATTAGAAATTAAGCTTTGGCTTGCCGAAAAATTAAAATCCCACGGGGTGGCGTCTCGTCTTTCGTCGGCAACCGGGCTTACGCTCGACAAAATCACCCGGTCAAAAAATGTTGAAGGCGATGACCCGAAGAAGCGCCGCCAAATAAAGCCCCACGAGCTTGAGGCAATTGCTCGTTTTTTTGGTGAACTCCCGCCAGGCTACGAGGACATGAAATCTTGGCTGATGCCCAGACCGTCATTGATTCCGTCATTTGACCCAGATGCTATTGACGCCGGAGAAGTAGAGAGCGGTTACTCCAGGGAATATTGGCATCCTTCAACAAAAGGAGCCCTACCGGAGATTGACGGTAAGCTAGGCGCCGGTGAAGGAGCCGTTGGAACTGTCATAAACATCCCGGCCGGAACCAATACGATTTCAGGACATAGAGTTATTGCAGAATGGGTCGTGCCCGAAAATTATCTTTTTAACGAAGCCAAAGCCTCTCCCAACCATACTATTGTGATGGAGGTGATCGGTGATTCAATGAGTCCCACCTATCAGCCTGGAGACCGGGTTTTGATCGATTTAAATCAAAATTCCATGGTATCTGATACCGTGTACGCCATCAGTGATGGCTTTGTGGAACCACAGATCAAGCGTCTTCAGCGAGTGCCATTTAGCGACCCGCCACAGGTCATCATCATTTCGGATAATCCGAATCTTCAGCCTTTTACCGTTCCACTGGAGAAGTTGACAATAATTGGAAGAATCTGCGGAATAATTGCACGCAGATAATCCTGCCGCGATGACGTCGGTTGACACACCTTAGCTTGTTCGGCCTAACCAAGAGATCTGAGCCCAAGGGATCAAGTCCGATTCTCTCAGTTGACCGAGATTAGGGTAATGAACCTCTATAAGCTGAAAGTTAGATGCCTCAATAGCAATTCCTATAGACGGCAGGCTGGCGGGAATGGTCGCCTTGTCAAAAGCTGCTAAACATCGGATCGATACCGTGAATTCAACAAAGAACTTTATGGATCCCACTAGTAGCGGGGTCGCATAGAGGGCGTTGCGCCAACGACAATCGCGGCCGCGTAGCACATCCGTATAGCGCGACAAAATCCGAATAACCCCGGTTCAAAAAGACATTAAGCCCGGCGAGTTTTCCAAAATTTTGGCAGTCAGAGCCTTTTTGGCCCCATCACCGAGTGTGTTCCAGAACGCGGTGTTTTCCAAATCGACGATCGATGATACCGTAGTCCTACTGCCATCGGTCTCTCGGATAACAAGATCATCCTTGTTGAAGATGATGATAGTTCCGTTCCTGAAACGCAACATATTTTTCTGAGTAGCCGTTATCATTGATGGCGTAATATGGTTCTTAATCGTCTGGGTTGCGCTTGTAGTTGAGATAAGCGATGAAAGATTATCCAGTTTCTTTTCCAGGAGTGCAAAACGTGCATCATCCTTGGTGAATTCACCAGCCGGCAGAGCCGCTTTGGTAAGTTTCATCAACTTTACTAGTGAGAATATTTGTTCTTCATCTCCGACGCCGTTCACGGTGTCCGCAATCGCTGTTTCGATAGCTTCACGGCTACTGAGGGTATTTGCGATACGGAGAGTGTGATCGTATTCAATATCTCGAAAACCCGAGAGGTCGAAAATACGTCGCGTCTTGTCGTCTTTGATGAGCACGGTTGGTTTGTCGAAGGCTTGACGAATACCGTATTCGAAAAGAACGTTCGGATTGTTTGTAGACAGATCGCAGATGCATAGATCGGCGGTGGCCACCTTAGTAACCACTTCCAGCTGAATCATGTGTGCGGAACTTGTTGAAGTGGCCAAACTGCATTGATAACCCGCTGCATTAACCGCGGGCTCGATCAATTGTTTATAGACCTCGCTGAAATGCCCTGCTGGATAGCCATCAACATCGGAAATCGGCATAATAACAAAACAGGTTTTCAGGTCCGCCGTCGCCTCAGGTTTAGGTAATTCTTGCTTCTTCATAGCTCCCCCACTTTTACATCACTTTAGTTGCACGACGCCGACACTAGCAACCGAAATCTTCGACTGTTATCAATTGTCAACGGCCATTGACATGCGCGCGGCTAGCATCCGGTTGATGCAAGCAGCTAGCACCACACAAATTTGCGATTTTACCGTTGACAAAATTGCGATTATCGCGATTATTCGACTTACCGGCTGGATCGAAATCTAAATCCACAACAATTGAGAGATGCGCTGCTTTCAAAGGCAGCGTTTGACGATCTGCGCCGCTTTTTCAGAGCCCCGCCAAAAGGAGCGCTAGAATTGGCATCTACCGAACACGTCATTCGTCCCGCCGACGCGGAATTATTAGACAGAATAGCCGATGGCGTAACGCCAGCCGAGATCGCAAATTGGGTCCCCTGCTCTATCGATTCCGTTTGCGGCTCGCTTCGCCGCCTTGGTTATATCCACAATCGAAAGGGAGTGTGGTTCCTGCCAGACGAAGCGTCCATAACTCCACCACCGCGCTGCCGCTCCGCTGTCAAGCCACAGATAGAAGTCCGCAGAGGTGTTGTGCCAGAGCAGTTCCCGTTCATCCGCACCCACATCAAGATTACAGATGATGGCAGCTGCATCACCCTTCCTGATCTCTCGATATTAGCAGCTGCGCGCGCAGACCTTGAAAGAAGGGAACGCCGGCAATGACGAAAGCCGAACAAATTCGTTCAGGCCCGCCTTTTTCGCCCATCGCCAGCGTCCCTCGACTCGGCCTTAACCGCGTGGAGGTAGCTGCGGCCATTGGCGTCAGTGTCGGCACTGTAGATCTGATGGTGACCGAGGGCTTCCTGCCACCGCCACGCCGTTGGCACAGCCGCAAGGTTTGGCTGGTGCAGGAAATTGCCATCGCAATGATGGACTGGCCGGAAGACAGCAACCCTTTGACAAAGAAAGACAGTAACGCCGATGAATGGCGGGCATCTGTGTGATAGACATGACCAATGTCGAATTGCCCTACATCGAGAGGAACAAGACCCGTCACGGCTCCATGCGCTATTACCTGCGCATTGCTGGCAGGCGCATCTGCCGCCTGCCCGATGACATCGAGTCAGAAGCCTTCGCAAAGGCCTACTGGAAGGCAAGGAACGCCGTTCGCCCTCCAGAGGAGGATACAGGGCCAAAACCGATTTCTCGTCTTGTGAAGCCCGGTACGTTCCGATGGCTCTGCATGGAATACATGCGCAGTCATGAATTCACGACCTTGGACAACACCACGCAGACGAGGCGCCGGCACATCATCGAAGCCATGTGGCACGAACCCTTGAAAGCAGGCGACGAACGCACTTTTGCAGACATGCCCCTCCAGCACATGGACGTCAGCAATCTAGAGGTTCTGCGAGATCGCAAGAAGGAAACGCCGTTTGCGGCAGATGAGAGGCTGAAAGTGCTTCGGCAGGTGTTTGACACCACCCAGAACGGAAAACCGATCACAGCCAATATCGCGCGTATGGTGAAGCCGTTTCGCGCTCAGACCGATGGCCACCAGACGGCAACACCCGGCGACCTGGAGCGCTTCATCGCACACCATGGCACCGGGTCAAAAGCGACACTCTATCTCGCTATCCAAATGTATACGGGCTTGCGCGTCTCCGATCTCGCCGCGCTTGGGCCGACTCATCGACAAAAAGACGCCTTCCGGTTTCGCCTGTTCAAAAACCGCAACAGGACGCCTGTAGATATCAACATCACCATTCATCCGATCCTTGAAGCCGTCCTGGCAACACACAAGACAATAGGCCCCACCTATCTGGTGACGGAATTCGGAAAGCCGTTTAGCGTAAAGGGTCTGGGAAACAGGATCTCAGATTGGTGGTCGCAGGCGGGCATGCCGCACTTGACCTCCCATTCTGTTCGCAAAGGCCTGGCGACAGACGTTGCACACAACGAAGCGACCGACAGCATGTTGGAAGCCATGTTCGGATGGCGCGATAGCAAAACATCAAAAATCTACACCCGCGACGCGGAGCGCTCTCGACTTGCTCGCCAGACCGTGGAGCGGATCAACTGGGATGGAATTGGGCCGCAATTATTGGCGCTTAAAGAAGCCGAAAACAGCTAATTCAGAAACGCACTGCCACACCCTCAAAATTGTGTGGCGGAACAAGAAGCGAACGAACTGCCACACGCTAAAAATAACGTCGGCAAATCAGAGACTTACATATGGGAGAAAAAGGGAATGGAGGCCTCGCCCGGAATCGAACCGGGGTGCAAGGATTTGCAGTCCTCTGCGTAACCACTCCGCCACGAGGCCATTCCATAACTTAAAAGCGTGTGGTGACGGGCATTTAGAACGGATCGAAAAGAAGCGCAAGAGGAATTTCCGAAAAACCCCGTTCTAAAATTTCTGAAATTATATTCGAGCCAGATTTTGCAGGCATGATGAGACGGAAAGTCTAAAATTTGTCTCCAATTCGGCATGCCCGGTGCAGTAACGATGGAGCCAAACATCATCCTTGACTCCTCACGAGCGAGAACATAACAAGAACAATATGGCGTATCGATACGCTGAAAATCTGCTTTCACAGGAGATCTTCGATATGTGTTCAAAGCCTTGCTCCCCGGAAGCCGACCGGATTGCTCATCTTATTGAATGGCACGACGGCGATGCAAGAGCCGCCATTGCCACGCTCCTGGACGATGTGCATCGTTTGCGTCAGCAATTGGCAATTGCGTCGAATGCAATCAGTCTCGGTTATACGAGAGGATGGATACCAATCGAGGAGGTGAACTGTATGAGGGATATCATTGGCGGCGCCATACCGCCCATCCCCATGGCAGATCACGAAGCGACTACATAATTCCTCAAACCGGTGGCGGTTAAGAAATTATGCAACAAATATAGAGTGTTACAGCGTCCTTTGTGCATTTGTCCTTTCGGGAAAGCCGGGCTCCATTTTTCCCAAGACAAATTCTAGGCCTTCAGCTTGTATCCGGTGCGGAACATCCAGGTCAGCACAGCAAGGCAGAGGGTCAGGAACAGGCCGATCATCGCCAGACTGATCAGTGGATTGATATCCGCCTCACCGAAGAAGCTCCAACGGAAGCCGCTCACCAGGTAGAAGACCGGGTTTAAGTGGCTGATCATCTGCCAGACAGGCGGCAGAGCGTTGATCGAGTAGAATGTCCCACCCAGAAAGGTCAGCGGCGGGATGACCAGCATCGGCACCATGCTCAACTGTTCAAAATTCTTTGCCCATATTCCGATGATGAAACCCGCCATGCTGAAGGACATCGCCGTCAAAGCCATGAACAGCAGCATCAGCACCGGATGATCCACCCGGATATCGACGAACAGCGTCGATGTGGCCAGAATGATCAGGCCGACGATCATCCCCTTGGTGGTCGCCGCCCCGACATAACCCAACAGGACCTCGCCCAGCGCAATCGGCGCCGAGAGGATTTCATAGATGGTACCAGTGAATTTGGGAAAATAAATGCCGTTGGCACCATTGGATATGCATTGCGAAATCAGCGTCAGCATGATCAGTCCCGGCGTAATGAACCCGCCATAGCCCACCTCAGTCCCGGTCTGCATTTTCGTGCCGATCGCCGCACCGAACACGATGAAATAAAGCGCGGTCGATACGACAGGAGAAATCAGGCTCTGCATCAGGGTGCGGCGCATACGCTGCATTTCGGCCCGGTAGATGGCCCAGACTGCGGTATAGTTCATGATTTCCCCCCGGTCAGCGAAACGAAAATATCCTCGAGCGAGGTTTGCCTGGTGGAGATGTCGACCACAGCGATGCTGGAGGTTTCCAACGCCGTCAAAAGCGCCATCAAGGCGCCGGGCGTTGCCTGCGGCTCATAATCGTAGACGATCTGGCGACCTTCGCCAGCAAGGCTGAGGCGCCATTCGTCCAGCCGTCCCGGCAGGCTTTTCAGCGGTTCGGCCAGATCCAGAATCATCTGCTTGCGGCCAAGCTTGCGCATCAGCGCCACCTTGTCCTCCACCAGCAGCACCTCGCCCTGGTTGATGATGCCGATCCGGTCGGCGATCTCCTCGGCCTCCTCGATATAATGGGTGGTGAGAATGATGGTGACGCCCCGGCTGCGCAGATCGCGCACCAGGTTCCACATATCGCGGCGCAGCGCGACATCGACCCCCGCCGTCGGTTCATCCAGAAAAAGCACGCGCGGTTCATGGGACAGCGCCTTGGCGATCAGCACCCGGCGCTTCATGCCGCCGGAAAGCTCCCGCAGCACCGCATCGCGCTTTTCCCAGAGCGACAGGGATTTCAATATTCCCTCAAGATAGGCTGGATCGGCCTTGCGCCCATGCAGACCACGCGAAAAGGCCACGGTATTCCACACCGTCTCGAACTGATCCGTGGTCAATTCCTGCGGCACGAGGCCAATCAGCGCCCGGGTCTGGCGAAAATCCTGAACGACATCGTAACCATCAACGACAACCGTTCCGGATGTGGGATTGACGATGCCGCATATGATGGAAATCAGTGTGGTCTTGCCCGCCCCATTGGGGCCAAGCAGAGCGAGGATCTCGCCCTCCTCGATCTCCAGCGACACATCCTTCAATGCCGAAAAACCGGTGGAATAGGTCTTGGTGAGGGACTTGATCGATACGATAGACGCCATGCTTGCAGACAATCCTGAACGTCCGCCTCCTGGACTGCCGAGACAATGCGACAACACGGACCTTCCCATGCGCCCCACCGGTCTCCACTCCCGGAAACGGACTGTGAGCAACAGAGGCGCCTATATAGCACGGCTCCTTGAACCGGCCACCGCTATAGGAAAAATCTTTTGTAAAAGAACACATCCACACATATGCAAATGGTCGCAATAGACACGGTTTCGTCCGCCTTGCTTGGCCAGGTAGAGATATTGATCGGCCGTATGCAGGTCTTTGTCGAAGACCACGCGCCCACCCACTTCCGTCACCGCGATGGAAACCGTGACCGTCAAATGACCACTGTTCAGCACACCTGTCTGTGTGAGAGATCGAGATGGAATCTGTCACAAGCCGTTTAGCGTTTAAATCCGTCATTCCTTAAATCCGAATAGATTTAAGGAATGACGCAGAATATAGAAAGTGTTGCAGCGCCGCCGATAAGAAAACGCATTGGTCTGCAATATCAAGACGAAATTTCTGATGCATATTCATCTTGATATTAGGCAGGAAGATCAGGCTGCGGCCTGGTTTCTCTTGCGCCCGGCGCGGATCTGCACCAGCGTATCGAGGTTCTGATTGACCCGGCAGTAGAATTCTTCGTCGATGAACGGGCGCAGCATGAAATCATTGCCGCCGACCTTGAGGAAACGCGCAGACAGCAAACGGTCCGACGAGGAAGACACGCCGATGATCCGCAGTTCATGCGAGCCGCGCACAGCCCGGATGCGCCGCGTCAGTTCAAATCCATCGATATCAGGCATGTTATAGTCGGTCACGACCAGACCGATATCGGCATTGCTCTTCAGGAGTTGCAAGGCCGTAGCACCGTTATCCGCTGTGCTAACGCGGAAATTGTAGCGCTTCAAGCGGCTTGACAGTAGCGCGCGCGCCGTCGGGCTGTCATCGACGATCAGCACGTGATGATGGTGATTGGTGAGAAAGCGGCAAACGGACTCGATCAGCATTTCAACCGCGAAGATATTGTCCTTGAGGATATAGTCGACAATGTCCTTGGCCAATAGTTTTTCACGAGTTTTCTCGTGAAACGTGCTGGTAAAGACAACAGTCGGAATATTTAGATCGGTCAGATATTCCAAAGCTTCGCCATTTTCAGCGCCTGGCAGATTGATATTGGAGATCGCCAATGTAACGGGCTCGTCTGAAAGCTCGTTTGCTGCCATCAAATCTTCGTAGGTGCGGCAAATTTCCGCATCAATACTAAAAATCTCCTTGAGGCGTTGCGTAATCATGGATGTAAAAACATTGGAGTCTTCTGCAACGATAATACGTGCGTCCGGAAATTTTTCGCCGGAATATTGCATTCCTGAAACGCCAAGATAGGTCATGACACGCCTTTGAACAAGAGATCTTGCCACAACATAGACATGATCAATTGCTGAAATATTAATCGAAACGGGGCGTTATACCTTCTATGCTTAATAAGAACAAAAAGGCGACCTAGAGGAGGCCGCCTTTTTGGATAGATTCAGCACGTCGTTTGTCGACGGCAGGTTTCAAGCTTTGCAATACAAGCGTTTTTTTTAAAAAAGCAAATATTTGCAAACTCAAGTGCAAGCAATATTTGCCGCCAACTTTTCAATCTCAAGCCCTGAGAGCGGAATTGTCAGGATCGAACGGGCTTTCGCCCACAACCACCGCGTCATAGAGATCACCGAGGATCTTGATCTTCAGCCTGGTGCCTTCAGTTGCATAGCCGGGTTGCAGCATGGCGAGCGCAATGGATTTGCCGATCCGCCAACCATAGGTGCCGTTGGTTGCACGACCGACCAGGTCGCCCGCTTCATTATAGATCGCCTCCGAGCCGCGAGCGTCGACATCCGCGACCCCTTCGACAACCAGCGTTGCGAAATTCCATTTCAGGCCCTTCTCCTTATAGGCAACCAGAGCCTCCTTGCCGATAAAGTCCTTGTCGAGCTTGATGAAACGGTCGAGCGCCGATTCATAGGCATTGTATTCGATCGACATTTCCCTCGGGATCAGGCGGTAGGATTTCTCGACCGACATCGACAGCATGGCGCGGATGCCGAAAGGCTTGATGTCGAATTCGGCACCGGCTTCCATCAGCTTGTCGAAAATATAGGCCTGCATCTCGATGGGGTGATGCAATTCCCAGCCCAGTTCCCCGACAAAATTGACGCGCAATGCATGGGCACTCGCCACGCCAACCGAAATCTCCTTGCCGGTCAGCCAGGGGAAATCCTTGTTCTCAAGGCTGGTACGGGTCAGTTTCTGCAAGACCTGCCGCGACTTTGGCCCGGCCAGAACCAATACGCCGAGCTTCTGGGTAATCTGCTGAAGCTTGACCGATCCATCAGCGGGAGCCAACTTGCGCAAGTAATCATGGTCATGAGCTTCGTAAGCGCCAGCCGACACCAGATAGAAACGGTTCGGAGCCCATTCATAGACAGTGAATTCGGCACGGACCCCACCGTGCTGGGTCAACATGTGACAAAGCGCGATACGGCCCCGCTTCTTCGGGATGGCATTGGCAAAAAGGCTGTCCAGCCAGGCTCGAGCACCGGGACCGGACACTTCCATCTTGGCGAAAGCTGACATGTCGAGCACGCCGACATGCTCATTGACATGCTTCACCTCATTGCCGACATGCTCGAAATAATTCGAGCGGCGGAACGACCATTTCTCCACCACACGGCCATCCTCGGTCGGGGGCGCATAATTGTGGTTTGTGATGACATCGACGCCAACGCCAAGCTCGTTCTTGGGCACTTCATAGCCCTCAGGCGCAAACCAGTTGGCACGCTCCCAACCATAGACAGAGCCGAAGACAGCGCCCATCTTCTTCAACCGTTCATAGACCGGCGTGGTTTTCAGCGGCCGGGCAGCGGCGCGTTCTTCATCCGGGTAATGCATGGTGAAGACATTGGCATAGGCTTCTTCGTTCTTGGCGATCAGATAGCCTTCCGTCGCATAAGGGCCAAAGCGGCGCGGATCGGCGCCCATCATGTCGAGGGTGGATTCGCCATCGACGATCCATTCCGCCAATTGCCAGCCGGCGCCGCCAGCCGCGGTGATGCCAAAGGAATGGCCCTCGTTCAGCCAGAAATTCTTCAAACCCGGTGCCGGACCGACAATCGGATTACCGTCCGGCGTATAGGCGATGGCGCCGTTATAGACTTTCTTGATGCCGACTTCGCCAAAGGCTGGCACGCGCACCATGGCCGTCTCGATATGCGGCATCAGCCGGTCGAGTTCTTCCTGGAACAGTTCGTATTCACTCTCATCGGACGGACCATCGACATAACAGACCGGCGCGCCAACTTCGTAAGGCCCCAGCAACAGGCCACCATTTTCCTCGCGCATGTACCAGGCGCTATCGGCCTCGCGCAGCACGCCCATTTCCGGCAGGCCCTTGGCCTTGCGTTCAACAATGGCCGGATGCGGCTCGGTGACGATATATTGGTGCTCGACCGGAATGACCGGAATATTGATGCCCACCATTTCGCCGGTCTTGCGGGCGAAATTTCCGGTACAGGAAATCACGTGTTCGGCGGTGATCTCCCCCTTGTCGGTGGTGATCTTCCACAAGCCGTCCGGCTGACACTCAATGGCCGTTACAGTCGTGTTGCGGTAGATTGTGGCACCACGGTCGCGGGCGCCCTTGGCCAGCGCCTGAGTCAGGTCGGCGGGCTGAATGTAACCATCATCAGGGTGCTGAATGGCGCCGAGCAGACCTTCCGTTTCACACAGCGGCCAGATTTCCTTGACCTGTTCAGGCGTCAGGATGTTGACCTTGACGCCGATAGTTTCGGCAATCCCGGCATAATACATAAACTCATCCCAGCGATCCTTGCTGCGGGCGAGACGGATATTGGAGACCTTGCTGAAACCGACATTCATGCCGGTCTCTTCCTGAAGTTCCTGATAGAACTTCACCGAATATTTGTGGATCTGGCCGACCGAATAGCTCATGTTGAACAGCGGCAGCAGGCCGGCGGCATGCCATGTCGAGCCTGAGGTCAGTTCCTTGCGCTCGATCAACACGCTATCGCTCCAGCCCTTCCTGGCTAGGTGATAGAGCGTGGAAACGCCGACGACACCGCCACCGATCACCACGGCCCGTGCATGAGATTTGATCGACATGGAATTTCCCCTGTTCTGCTGCGAGCGCAAGGCGCAAACGACCGGATGACGCCGCAAGATTGATCCCGCGACTATGATAAAGACCCGCTCTCCTGTGCCGCCCGTTTGCGACATGGGCATGGGCTGGCGCGACCTGCGGATAAAAACTGCTGATGTCACGATCCTTGATCAATCGCAAATCGTCAAACGCAGAGCAAGCCCTCCTCATGGCTCTTATCGCGGAGACGCTTTATTGCGGTATCAGGAAGACCAGCTTGCAATCCGGACGATCGCAGGGACGGTAGTTGAACTGGCGAAATCGCAGCCTGCCCCGATCCGGAGAAACCAGTTCACGCTCTCCGCCTTCGCGGTCCAGCACAGTCTGCTCGCTCCACCCTTGGGCAAAGAGCGGACTGTCGCGCTGCAACTGTTCGATCAGCGCACGGACCGTCGCATCGCGCAATGCATGACTGTAATCGGCGCGAAACTCGGCCAGCAGCCGTAGCGCGCGTATTTCCCAATCGACAATGATCTCCCGGGCGCCGGGATTGAGGAATACGTAACGCAGCAGGTTTCTATCCTTGCTGTGCTCGCCAAGCCAATCAGGAAACAGGGATGCGGCCGCGGAATTGAAACAGCAGGCATTCCAGTTGCGATCAAGCGCATAGGCTGGATGCTGCACCATGCTGACTGCCGTCACCAGGGACGCTGGCACGTCGTCAATGGCGTCTCCGTCTTCCTCATCAGGGTCGCGCCGGGCTGCCAGTTCAAACAGATAGGCGCGTTCGGCCCGGGTCAATTCCAGGGCGCGCGCCAGCCTCGCCAAGGCCTGCGGCGAGGCCTGCACCTGGCGCCCCTGCTCTATCCAGGCGCACCATGTGGCGCTGATGCCCGCTCGCTCAGCCAGTTCCTCACGCCTCAGGCCCGGCGTCCGGCGCCGTCCGATCCGGTCCGGCACCAATTTCTCACGGTGGGTCCGTACGAACTCACCCAGCAAACGTCTCTGTTCAACATCCAGCATATCAGCATTTATAACAGGATAACTGCTCCTCTTGTAACAGCATATTGTTGGCGTAATGCTGTTTACACCAAGCGACATCACCATGTCCCTTGGTCTTCTTATGGCGACGATTTCAAGCCTTTGGCTTATTCGAGAGAAGCACAACTCAACCCAACGAAGATGCCTCCACATCTTCGAAGCCTTGATACGATGCGGACAGCCCATGCAACGGGACCTGAGCGGATTGCCAGGTACAAAAGAACGATGCGCTACACCCCAGACATGGAGTTGCAACGCTGAATTTCAAGCGTTTCATGATCTGAACCGGGATAAACCAGCTTAACAGGAACAGTCACATGCCAACAGCAACCAGCAAGAAAAATCCAGTGAGCGAAAATCACGACCACCACGTGCAGCAGAATTTCGGCCCAAGGGCGAGCGCCTATGTGGAAAGCGCCGTTCACGCTTCAGGCGCCGATCTGGTTCGCCTGGGCGACATCGCCCGCACTGCCAATGCCAGCCATGGCGTCGATCTGGGATGTGGCGGCGGCCATGTCGCCTATGCAATCGCACCGTATATGGCAACCGTGACCGCCATCGATCTTTCCGCCGATATGCTGGCCGCAGTCTCGCAAACCGCAATGGAGCGCGGTTTGACGAATATTGCGACAATCAGGGCTTCAGCCGAACAATTGCCCTGTGAAGATGGTCAGTTCGATTTTCTCGCCTGCCGGTTTTCGGCCCACCACTGGCACGACGTCCATGCCGGCTTGCGGCAGGCCCAGCGCGTGTTGAAGCCGGGCGCTGCGGCAATCTTCATCGATGTGGTCTCGCCGCCATCGCCATTGCTGAACACGCATCTGCAAGCAGTCGAGCTGCTGCGCGACACCTCGCATGTCAGGAACTATACGCTGGGCGAATGGACGCAGATGCTGGGACAGGCCGGCTTTGCGATAAAAACCTGTCAGACCAGCCGGCTGCGGATGGATTTCAAGGTCTGGACGGACCGCATGAAGACACCGGATGCCCTGCGCACCGCCATCCGCCTGTTGCAACAGGATGCCGCCACTGAGACAAAAGCGCATTTCGACATCGAAACCGACGGCTCCTTCATGCTCGACGTGGCGCTGTTTGAAACCCACCGGATATGACGCATTCGGTTCGTCGCAGGCTGGTTTGCCTGCGACGAGTCTAGCGCCTATTAAAACCGGGCGCCTATTAAAACCGGGGCGCGTATTACGAAGCGGGTGATGGTGGCAGCGGAGCCGCTGCTGCCACGACATCTTCTGCTTCAGCGGGTTCTTCCTTCATAACCACGCCTTCAGCCTTGAATCTTTCGAAAATTCCCAATCTCAACTCGTTGCGCACCACAAGCCCGTTCAAGACGTCACCGACAAACACCCGGACTTCAAATTCAAGGTCCGCTCCATCGAATTTCTTGAAGACGACGACCGGTTCGGGGGTGCGCAACACGCCGGGTACATCGCTTGCCACCTCTCTCAGCATCCCCATCACATGGCGCGGATCATTGACCGCCTTGGCGGAAATCTCCATATCGATCCGACCCAGCTTGTTGCGATGGGTCCAGTTACCAACCGAGGCGTTAATCAGCTGCGAATTCGGCACAATGATCGACTGACGCTGAAAGGTTTCGATTTCCGTGGCGCGCACCGAAATGCGCCGCACAAAACCTTCACTCGTACCCGTCGCCACCCAGTCGCCGACCTTGAAAGGACGCTCGAAGAGCAGGATCAGGCCTGAGACGAAGTTGGAAATGATATTCTGCAAGCCAAAACCGATACCGACCGACAAGGCACCGGCAACCAGCGCCAGGCTGGACAGGTTGATACCGGCCGCCGACAGGCCCATGAAACCGGCGACAATCGCGCCGAAATAGCCGACGGAGGTTTTGACCGAATTGCGCACGCCCGGATCGACCTGCGACCGCGCCATGACATTACCGTCCAGCCATTTCTCGAACCAGCGGGTCAGCACGACACCAATCAGGAAAATGGCGATGCCGCTGAAGATGCCGACGATGGAAATGCTGATGCCGCCGACATCGATCTGGATGAACAGATTATAGAACCAGGTCTGGATATCCGGCGGCTGGAACCCCCAGGACATCATGATCAGGGGAACGCCGATCACGAAAACGAAGCCGTAGATCAACAATCCGGCGGCAATACCGAACTGGTCGAGCGCAACGGGGCCAAAATTGAAGCGTCGCTGCAGGAAGCGGCCAACGATCGTCTCGGCAAACCGGTCACGCTCGGATACAGCTCGGCCTGAACGGATCCCGATATACATGGTGGCCGCCACGCCTCCCGTCAGGATAAGCTGGCTGGCGACGAACCGGGCCAGGCCGATATAACCGATCAGGCTGGTGAAGATCAGCCAGACACCGCAGACCCGAAGAGCGATGGCTGTCCGCTTCGACCAGGGACGGCCACCCGTGGCGGCTTCATCCTCGGATTTCGGCAGAAGCGGACGAATGAAGGAAACCCAGAGCAGGATGAGACCGACCAGGCTTGACGACACCAACCCCTTCAACACCGAGAGCTCGACTGGCGATCCCAATGTCTGCGCAATACTGGACAGGCCATAATCGAGACCGTTGATCACCGTCATAGCCACGAAGGCTGCTACCAGCTGGCGGCTGCCCCGGTCGGACACATGCACGAGCCGCCATTTCGGCGCCCATGGATTGAACACGGCAATGGCAAGCCGCGACGAGAAAAACACCAGCCAGAACACGCCGAAAAACGACGCGATGATCGGCTCGATGTCCGGCCGCATGACGCTGAAGGTATCGAGAAAGAAATAACTGGAAATCAGGAAGAAACTGAAGGCAAAGGACGGCATGATCGTCGCCCAGAAGGCCACCGAAAACCGGCTCATATAGGAGGGGTTTTCCTCCAGCTTGCCCCGCTCAATGATCGGCCCCAGAATCCGCTGAAGAACGAGCCGTAATCCGAGCGCCATAGCGAGCGACAGAACCATGGCCGAGACGAGCGAAATTTTCTTGAAGCGCCAGGCGAAGCCCCCCCAGCCCTCGAGCATATCCGTAAAGCGGCTCGCTTCCGTGCCGTAGGACAAGGCGGCATCCGTCATACTATCAACGGAAATGTCCGTATGGGCCAGCAATTGCCGTGTGAACAATTCCCGCCGCACTGCGGTGACCTTAATGGACATATCGCTCGCAGACTTGCTGACTTCGTCGATCCGGTTCAGGACCGAAGCAATCTGTGCTTTCTGGGCATTGAGTTTGTTTCGCTGCTGGGTCACGTCAGCCGCTTCAGCAGGCTGGCCGTCCTTCGGCGGATCGCCGAGTTCTTTCAAGCGAGCGGCAATATCATCCTGACGCGGCGAAATCAGCAGTTTCATGCCCTGCAATTGTCCGACAATGTCGTCCAGGCTGGATTTGGCTTCCATCAACTCGCGGTCGTTGTTTCCAGCCTTTTGCGGTATACTGGCAAGCGAGTCGATCTTTTTTTGCAACTGATCAAGCGTCGCAGGTGCCTTGGCAACCGGATCGTCATCGGCAAAATTACTATCCTGTGCCAGTGCCGCCCCGGCAAAACCATGAAGCCCGAAAGAACTCATCCCAACAGCAATCAGCAGGATGATCGGAAATAGCGCTAGAAACTTCTTCAGGCTCTGCAAATCACTGTCCCTTTGTCCGCATCGATTACAGCGCCGCGCATATGACATGCTGCATGAAACCTGCTGTAGCACTCTAAAACTGCTGCATAATCACTTAAACCGCATTCGGTATCAGAAATAATGCAGGACAGTCTGTCAGCTTTATATTGACCTAAACAGACCATCGTTTTTTGTTTTTGTTTGTCTTTTCAGGAAAACCGGCTTCCGCTTATTCCCCTGACACACTCCAGACGACGTCATGCTGGCCTGCAGCATATTTCAGGCCAATCGATGACCAAACCGCCTTATGCACAAAACAGCAACACAACCAAGCAGGACGGCAGCCCTCAATTGGCGCCATGCATGCGTTCAATACTCGATTCCCCGCACTTTCAAAACAAACAGCAAAAGCAAAAAGCCGCCGGGAAGGTTTCCGGCGGCTGAGCAAGACTCTAAGAACTTTAGACGCAAAGATACGATCGTCCGATTGGCAATAACCAGCCCTATCCCGGCACCGAACCCCGATACTGAGAGCGCAACTGCTCGAACAGGGCGACTTGCTCGGCAATCAAAGTCTTTTGCGCATCCCTGCGCACGAAGATCTTCAACATTGCAGCACCTTCGCCATTCATGAACCACACCGACAGCGAGCGTCGGCCATGAAACATCCGATCGACAAAGGCGACGGAACGGCAATGGTCGATACGGATATGGCCGCCAACCGGACTGTCGCCGTGAATGTTGAACCAGCCATGGCCAATGGAGCCCGGCGGCAGAGCGCCGACCACTTCCAGCACAACATCTTTTGTGTGGACGATGGTCAGAACATCGCCCCAACCTGACAAATGGGACCAGATCGGCTCGAAAGCCAGTGACGGCGCGATGGTCACGCAATCTGGCGGTAGAATGGCCAGAATCTCGGCGGGCGTTACCCCTGCCTCCGTTGCAATGGTTTCCACCACGCCGTCAGGTTTTTCGGCAAGAGCCGCTTTGGCAACCTCAAGCGGTGAAAGGCGGGCGGTATCGACAGCAGCCATGATCGTCTCAGGCCGCCTTGGAGCTGCGCGTACCCGTGCTGTCTTCATGAAGGATTACTTCAAACCCTTCGAAATGCGGACCGCCAAGATATTGAACCTTGCTCTGCCCGGCATTGGCATGGGCAGCGCGGAACTGCTCGGATTTCGTCCAGGCAACGAAGGTTTCATGGCTTTCCCAAACCGTATGGGACACATAAAGCGAGTGATCCTCGCCCTTGGGACCTTTCAGCATATGGAATTCGACATAGCCCGGCACTTCCGCCAGGCGGCCCTGACGATCACGCCACTGAGCTTCAAACACGTCCTCGAAACCGGGAACGACACGAAATCGGTTCATTGCAATATACATACTCTGCTCCACACGTTGGCTGAAAATGCAATGCTGCATAATTCCTCAAACCGGCATTGGTTTGAGGAATTATGCAGCAGATATAAAGCGTTACAGCGTCCTTTGTGTATTTGATAAAACACAGGGCGCTGTCATGCACCTGTCCTGTTGCGTCATTATGAAAACTTGTGCATTGTAGTCAAGTTAAAATCCAGCCCGCTGCTGTTCGTCGTCATTCGTCAAATGAAGACCGGACCCGACGCCCGCCAAGTGGCTCGATTACGATACACAATCCTGCTCTGAAAACGCATGAAATGGCGTTGCCCGGGCAACCTTCAGGACGATACCTTGATGAGACCTTCTTCTCTTCTGACCTCGCTTGCACTTTTCGGTCTTGTTACCCTCCCTCTTCCCCTCCCTTGGGCCATGACCCCAGCGGCATTCGCGGCAGACAGCTTTCCCCAGGCCAGCCGCATCGTCTCGATTGGCGGGACGGTCACCGAAATTCTCTATGACCTGGGTGCCGGGGAACGCATCGTTGCGGTCGATTCCACCAGCCTTTATCCTCCTGAAGCATCGACAAAACCCAATGTCGGCTATATGCGCCGCCTGTCTGCCGAGGGCATACTGGCCCAGAAACCCGATCTCATCCTGACGGAGGCGGGCTCCGGGCCGCCTGATGCCCTGGCTGTGCTGGCGCAAAGCGGCATAGCCCTGGTGAACATCCCTCAACAACCTTCGGCGGAAACCGTCGCTCCCCGTATCCGCGCCGTCGGTGCGGCAATCGGCAAGGGTCCGCAGGCCGAGGCATTGGCAAGCCGGTTCGAGACGCAATTGGATAAGCTGAAGACTGATCTCGCCCACCTTCCAGCCGAGAAGAAGCGGGTCCTGTTCGTCCTTTCCATCGCCAATGGCCGCATTATGGCTGCTGGCAAAGACACGGCAGCCGACGCGATGATCCGGCTGGCTGGCGCCACCAATGCGGTGGGCGACAGCACGGGCTATAAACCACTCAGCGATGAAGCCGTGATTGCCGCAGCACCCGAGATTATTCTCACCATGGAGCATGGCGCAGCGCCGATATCCGCCAAGGAAATCTTCGCCTTGCCAGCTCTTGCCACCAGTCCGGCAGCCAAGACACAAGGCTTTCTCAGCATGGATGGACTTTACCTGCTTGGCTTTGGACCACGTACCGCTGACGCGGCCCGAGAACTGGCATCCAAGCTGTATCCAGAGGCAACCCTCCAGTGACGATTGCCGCAGCCTCATCGACAGTGCCACTGGCACCCACGGGCGACCGCTCGCGCCGTGGCATGGCAGCCGTGTTGCTGTTGGTGTCATTGCTTGTGGCAGCCTGCTTCATCTCGCTGGTCAGCGGGCCAACGGGGGTCGGTTTGAGCGACCTTATCACCTACCTCTTCAGAAAGGGCGCGCTGGCGCAGCAGGATCGTATTGTGCTGGAGGCCGTCCGCCTGCCCCGCACCTTGATGGGTGTTCTGGTGGGCGCAGGTCTCGGGCTCTCCGGAGCGATGATGCAAGGCCTGTTTCGCAACCCGTTGGCCGATCCCGGCATTGTCGGCGTCACCTCCGGGGCTAGCCTTGCCGCAGTGGCGGCCATCGTGCTTGGACCCGGCCTGCTTTTACCGCTGCAAACGGTACTTGGAGAGGAACTCCTGCCGGTCATGGCTTTTTCCGGCGCCTTGCTCAACACCGCCCTGCTCTATGCCATTGCCACCCGCGGCGGCCAAACCTCGACCATTGCCCTGGTGCTGTCAGGCATTGCCATCGGCGCGCTTAGCATGGCCGCAACGGGCCTGATGATCTTCATGGCAGACGACCGGGCCTTGCGCGACATCACCTTCTGGAGCCTGGGATCGTTGGGCGGGGCGACTTATGCCAAGGCAATGTCAATCGCCCCCTTCGTTCTGGGCGCCCTTGCTGCCGTGCCCTTCATTGCGCGTGGACTGGACGCACTCGTGCTTGGCGATGCCGCTGCTTTTCACATGGGAATTCCAGTGGAGCGGTTGAAACGCGCCAGCGTGCTGATTGTGGCCGCCGCCTGCGGGGCCGCTGTGGCCGTGGCCGGTTCGATAGCCTTTATCGGCATCATCGTCCCACACCTGCTGCGCATGGCCATCGGTCCATCGCACCGCTTTCTCCTGCCTGCCTCCGCACTGGGAGGCGCAAGCCTGCTGCTGATGGCCGACAGCCTTTCCCGCACCATTGTCGCACCGGCAGAACTGCCGATTGGTATCGTCACCGCACTGATCGGCGCACCGGTTTTTCTGCTCCTGCTGCTCGGTAAAAGCGGACGCGGCATGGTGGAAAATTAGAGCATCGAAAAAGGCAAAGGGGAGCGCACCATGATAACCGCAGAACACCTGACGCTGCGCCGCCACGGGCGCTTGCTGCTGGACAGGATCAGCCTGCGCCTTGCACCGGGTCGCTTCACCGTCATTATCGGTCCAAACGGCGCAGGCAAATCAACCCTCTTGAAACTGCTCTGCGGAGACCTGAAAGCTGATGAAGGCCGGATCAATTATGACGGTCAGGATATTACCCGGCTGAAGCCGCAGCATCTCGCCCTGAAACGGGCCGTTTTGCCGCAAAGCACGAGCCTTTCCTTTCCATTTACGGCATTGGAAGTCGTACGCATGGGGGCCGTGGCCGCAGGAAGCCCGCGCCCCATCGAGGCGGCCAAACATGCCTTGGCGCGTGTTGGCCTCTCGGCAACCGAAACGCGCTCCTATCATGCTCTATCCGGCGGTGAGCAACAAAGGGTACAATTCGCCCGAGTGCTGGCGCAATTACCGATAGTCGCCGACGCGACCGGTGCCCGTGCTCTGTTTCTTGATGAACCCACATCCAGCCTGGATCTGTCCTACCAAATCTCGGTGCTGGAAACTGCACGTGCCTTTGCCGCTGATGGAGGCATAGTGATGGCGGTACTGCATGACCTGAATCTCGCGGCAGAATTCGCCGATAATCTGGTCATGTTGAACAACGGCCGGCTCATTGCAGACGGTTCACCACAAACGGTGATCGATGATGAACTGATTGCCGCCGTCTACGGACTGAGTGGCACGGTCGGGCGTATCCCCACCCACTCACCCTTCGTTCTACCTCAATCCAGACTGCCAGCAGCAATCCGGCATTAGAGTTCGCCCAGGAAAAGGTGGAAGCCGGCTTTTTCGAAAAGACAAACGAACGACAGTCTGTCTGGTTAAATCTGAACCAGACAGACTGTCAAATCTGTTCAATGCGAGGACGTTCGTCCACCTTTCAAGCCCGTTGATATCAAACTTCCCGGAAAGTTATCCACAGGAATCCACAGCCATTTTTGGATGAAACTTTGGAATAATCAAGAACGAACCATGAATACAACAAAGATACTAGAGAACAAAACAGGTTCAACGATAGAGAACCATTAAACGCAACTCCGCCACGAAAATAGCAAGGTTGCAGGCTTCGTCCGAAACCATGCCGCGACCGGCGCGCGATCATTGGCGACGCATGATTTCATGTTTGAGAAACGGTGCGTGGCAGAGCAACGCACTGATCGCGCTACGCCGTGACGAAGGCCAGCCTTGCAGTCCACCGGATGGTTGCTTTTCCAGAATGAGCAGAAATTCAAAGCCATCCTTGGAGAAAAGTCCGTCCACATACCGCAATCCGACTGACGACGCTTTCGCGGCAAGGGCCGCGACGTCCTTTACCGTCTCTTGGTCGTAGACGTGATAGTGCTGCCTGAGGTCTGCGTCGATCCACTCCTGCGCCTGACGTCTTTGTTCGGCGGGATCAGACAGCTGAAAGAGCGTTTGCATTATGTCTACATAGTGCTGGAAGTTACGGGCAGCCCGACCTTCCGAATCCCTGTAGTCGAGGTCCAGGTGATCACGCCGCGCCGGCACGCGGTCGACATCGTAACAGTTACAGCGAAAATTGGGCAAGGTTAGGAAGAGCTTGCCTCCGTTTTTGACGGTCCTTATCCATTCGCAGAGCCCCCCGACCGGATCGTCGAAATGTTCAAGCACGTGATTGGCGATGATGAAATCCAGCTCCCCATCGGCGTAAACCGAAAGATCGTTTCCATCGATAACATGCGTCAGCGGCACGAGATCCTCCGCAGGCAGATGATGGAGCTCGACCAACGTCTTGTTGGAAACGACATCGACATATTCGACCTGACAGTTTTCCGAGGTTTTTGTCGGAACCTGCTGCGCACCAAGTTCAATGCCCCGGCCAACGAGATACTTTCTTGCAAAGCGATTTCGAATGGCAAGACGATTTTCCATCGAAGAAAACAAAATCATCCTGCTGAATAATGGGCGGGACAAAACATCATCGAGAAACCGACGCACCCAAGGCTTCATAGTATCGTCATCTACTGGCCATACCAGAGCACGTATATCAAACATCTTTCCTCACTACAGCACTGAACGGAAACGTGAGACCAGCTTTCAGGTCACGTCCGATGCGGAAAAAAATCATTCCCGTTGAAACGATAGCAGAGAAAAGTTGGAAATTTCCAGCAGATCGAATGGCTTCACACTGGTAATCACAAGCGGACAAACCAAAGTGCCGACACCGCAAAACAGTCTCAATAAAGAAACCATCCAATTGAACGCTATGTTCGCAACATCACATCTAAGGAAATAAATCAGCAACACTGATATTACTGAAAAGAATGGTGGGTGATGTAGGGTTCGAACCTACGACCCGCTGATTAAGAGTCAGCTGCTCTACCAACTGAGCTAATCACCCGCCTGCAGCGCTTCGTTTGTGCTTCATCGCTGCCGTGAGCGGGGATATAAAGGGGTTGTCTCTGCTTGTCCAGCGCCGTTTCGAAAAAAATGACATGAAACAGCAAAAAAAATCAAAACTCGAAAAAACCAAGGAAAATCAAATGTCGAGCATGCCGGAAGCGATGCGCACGGCGGTGCCGCCGATGCGGGCGCGGAAAACTTTGCCTTCCTTGGTGTCGATATGCAGATGGATGAAGGAGGGGCGCCCCATCTCCACGCCCTGCTCGATCAGCAACGGGTGATGGCCGTCCGGCAGTGCATCGAAATGCTGGATGGCGCCTGAAAGCGCCGCCACCGCGGAGCCAGTGGCCGGGTCCTCGGCTATGCCCATATCGGGGGAAAACATCCGGGCGTGAAAGTCAGCCGCGTGGTGAACACCACCACGGCAATAGATATAGGCCGAGGTCAGCGCGCCGTCACAGAAAGGGGCGGCCCGCTCCCAGAGCTGCGGATCGAATTCGATGCTTTCGACATCTCCCAGACTGCTGACCGGAATGAGCAGGAAGGGCACTCCAGCCGACCAGATCGACGGCAGATGGTTTTCGAAAAGCAATTGGTTCGGCTTCAGGCCAAGCGCATCGGCTATGCCCTGGCGGTCGAGCGGCAGTTGAATCTGGGTGGAGGTTTTCGGCAAATCGAATTCGGCAAAACTTGCCTCACCCGGCCTCAGGCTCACCGCACAGCGCACCGGGCCGATCTTTTCATCGATCACCGACACCAGGTCGAGCGGCCCTTCACGATCCTGATGAGCCTTTTCCGCTAGGCCGATCGCCGTGCCAACCGTGGGATGACCGGCAAAGGGAAGCTCACGTCCGGGGGTAAAAATCCGAATACGCGCCACATGCGCGACATTGACCGAGGGGAAAACGAAAACCGTTTCCGAGAGATTGAATTCCCGCGCTATCGCCTGCAACGCATCGTCATCGAGATCCTCGCAATCGAACACGATTGCCAAAGGATTGCCGCACAGCTTTTTGTCGGTGAAGACGTCGTAAATGCAATAGTGTCGAGCCAAACAAGCCTCCAGTCGCCGTTACAATGCCAGCAAACTGCACGAGCAGCGCCAGCCATGCAAGGCGCACCAGCCACTTAGCCGGGAAAAATCCAATCCAGCAGGGGATACATGTCTGGCGTGTAATCATGCGCATTGCGATCTGCCGAGCGAATGGCCACGGCGCGGGCAATTTCCTGCTCTTCATCGACAGCCATATGGGCCGCGATTCGGTCGAAAATCGCCTCTGTGGTCAAGGCCAGACGAAACACCCGAAACAGCGTGACCCGACGGCCTCGACGATAGCCCCGCAATTGCGGATCGATCACCGCATCATCCACCGACAGTCCGGTTTCTTCCTGCACTTCGCGGCGCATATTGGCATCGACATCGACCATCGCATCGATAATATCGGATGCATCGAGCGAGCCCGCCGGACAATAGACCCGGCCTGCATTGGCGGTGTGAGCGGCCATTTCCACCGCGATCAAGGCACCATCGGCCGAAATCAGCACCGGAAATCCAAAAAGGTGATAGCCGCTCTGTGGCTCAGCCTGACGACGCCAGAACAGAAAGCTGGAATAGGGGATCAGATGTCCTGCACCACTCACAGCGCCGGCGCCGATCTGCAATTCGTCGAACAAGACCATGGCACCATCGAAAAGAGCGGGGTTGGCCGCCGACTCGGCCTGCCAATTTCGATGAATGGCATCGCGATGCGCACTATGAAACGGATGTTCTCCAGGCTTGACCCGCAATTCCAGCCGGTTCACATCGAATATTTCCCCATCCGCCGGCCAGGACAAATGATCGTCAGCGGCTTGCGGCATAATGGCTTTTGCATGGGACAGCATGGATGAAACTTTCTTTTCCAGTCTCTGGCAGTTCACGGACCTCGCAGATCTGAAAAGACACCAGATCATTCTTTATTCGCTGCGATCGAGTGACTTTGTAAAGGTATCTCAGCGCAAAAAGATGACGGTCTCGTCACGTCCTCACGTTTTGCCCATGTTTCATACCGCCCATACATTCATAGATAGCAAAAAACAAAACGCCGCGCGCATGGAGCGCACGGCACCTTATTGAACACCAATAGACGGATTGTGGGGTCAGGCGGCGCGAGGATAGGATGACGATGAGCCAGACGGAGAGGTCTTGAACTGAGCGACCATCTGGAACAAATCATCAACATCCTTGGACAGCGAGAATGCCGCTGCCGTGGTTTCCTCAACCATGGCTGCATTCTGCTGGGTGGACTGGTCGATGACATTGACGGAACTGTTGATTTCCTGCAGCGCGGTGGTCTGTTGCTTGGAGCCTTGAACGATTGCCGTGACATTGGTATCGATGGCGCGGATCTGATTGAGGATATTATCCAGAGCCGAGCCGGTCTGGGCGACAAGGTCCACGCCACGGTCGACCTGCTTGCCGGACGTGCTGATCAACTGCCGGATTTCCTTGGCGGATGAAGCCGAGCGCTGTGCCAATTCGCGGACCTCCTGGGCGACGACCGCAAAACCCTTACCAGCTTCACCGGCGCGGGCCGCTTCGACACCAGCATTCAGTGCCAGAAGATTGGTCTGGAAGGCAATCTCGTCGATGACGCCCAGAATGCTCGAAATCCGCCCGGAAGACTGCTCGATCTCATTCATGGCAACCACGGCATCCCTGACGATAACACTGGATTGCTCGGTATTCAGCCGGGTCTGCTCCATCAGTCGGCCGACTTCCTCGGCACGCTTAGCGGAGTCGGCAACCGTCGTCGTCACCTCTTCCAGCGATGCGGCTGATTCCTCCACGGACGCAGCCTGTGCTTCGGTACGGCGCGAGAGTTCGTTGGCAGCCTCCTTGATTTCATTGGTGCTCGACGCGATGGACCGGGCGCTCAGGGCGACACCGTCCATTGTCGTGCGCAAATGGCTGAGGGCTTCGTTGAAATCGGCACGTAGTTTTTCCATGGTCGGCACGAACGTGTTGTTCAGCGTGCTGGTGAGATCGCCGCCCGCCAGGGCCTTCAACGCGGCACCAAGATGGGAAATAGCATCCATCCGGCTAGACACATCGGTTGCAAACTTCACGACCTTGTAGACTTTCCCCCGCGCGTCGAAGACTGGATTGTAGGAGGCCTGTATCCAGACATCGTGGCCATCCTTGGCGATGCGCCGGAACTCATTAGCCAGCATCCGTCCATTCCCCAGATCGCGCCAGAAAGATGTGTAGTCTGAGGAAGACGTATAGGCCTTGTCACAAAACAGACTGTGATGGCGCCCGATAAGTTCCGTCAGACTATAGCCCATCGCCTTGCAGAAATTTTCATTGGCGGTGATGATCTTGCCATCAGGAGTAAACTCGATGACCGCCATCGACGTCGAAATCGCCTTCAGCTTGGCATCGTCCTCCATCGCCTGTAATTTTACTGCGGTGATATCCGTGGCATATTTGACGACCTTATAGGGCTTATCACCCTTCATTATCGGATTGTATGAGGCTTCGATCCACACATCTCGACCGTCCTTGGCAATACGACGATATTGGGCGCGCTGGAATTTACCCTGCCGCAACCCTTCCCAAAAATTTCGGTAATCGCTGGTCTCAACCTCGCTGGCATCGACGAACATGCGGTGGTGCTTGCCTTTGATTTCAGCCAGACTGTAGCCAAGCGCCCGGCAGAAATTGTCATTGGCATCCAAAATGGTGCCATCCAAGCTGAATTCTATGACGGCCTGCGATTTGCGAAGAGCCGAGACTTCCGATCTGGCATCAGCACCCAGTCCAAAAATAGTCATGCCTGAATCCTTCGACCTTTGACCTGCAAGCGCGTCTCATTGCGCCTTTGATGACATAAGTATCACACAGAAAGATATACAATTGTTTTCTAAATTAGAAATAACCATTAAAAATTGTATATTATGCAAACCAAGTAAATATCGGGTTATTCTGGTCATTTAAATTACCCTAAATATTAAGGGTTAAATCGCTAAGTGATTTAAAAAAAACAGAAATAGTCAATGCAGTGAGGAAACCCGGCTCGTCCGACACAGCGGACTCAGCCCATCGAGCCTCGACAAAATTTTCATCCGCGCGTTGAGGAAAGAGCTCTGTTGGCGATCCAAACATAGACCGAAAGTCGATTTGCAATCTCATCATCATTTTTGTATATTATATATAAATAGAATAAAAAATAAGGCGACGATCTATGAAGGAGACTTATTCGCTTCGTGAAGTCGTGAATGAGACCGGCCTGACGAAGCTGGTCCTGCATGCCTGGGAGCGCCGCTATGCAGCAATCGTGCCCAAACGCACCGACAGTGGCCGCCGCATCTACCGGCATGAAGATCTTGTCCGGTTGCAACTGCTCAAGGCCTGCGTCGACAATGGGCAACGGATCGGCTCCATTATCCATTTATCGACCGAGGAGCTGAAACGATCCGCGATGAACCAGGCGCGTTTGGACGACCTGGAACCTGTTTTTAAAGCCGTGGAAAACCTTGACGGAGAGACCTTGGACCGGCTGCTGAGCACCCGCTTCATTGCGCTTGGGCCTGTCGATTTTTCAAAGCACGTCGTCCTGCCATTCATGGCGGAAATCGGCCGACGCTGGGCGGAAGGCCACCTGTCCATCGCGTCAGAACATCTCGCCTCTTCGTCGGTCAGGGTGCTGTTGAACGGCGCATTCAAACTTCTGGCGTCGCCGCGCGGTTCACAAAGAATAGTCTTCACCACGCTTGAAGGCGAATTGCATGATATCGGCGGGCTGGTAGCGGCGCTGATCGCCCGCAGCCATGGCATCCACACCACATATCTCGGCGCCCAGCTTCCGGCCAAGGACTTCGTCGCAATGGCAAGGCAATCCGGCTCGACCGTCGTGTGCATCAGCGGCGCCTTGAAGCGCATTCGCAATTTTGAGCTGGAGATAAAGGAGATCCGAAAGGGTTTACCGTTGGATGTCCCGCTCTGGCTGGGCGGAGCGGCCTTCATGAACCTGCCTCCCCTCAAGGGAGTGTACTATTTTCAACAGATGGAACAGTTCGAAGAGGCCATCATCGCCCTGCAAGGCGAAAGCCCCTGACACGATAAAGCGCCGCATGTCGGCTAACAGCGGCGCTTTATCGTTTCGTTGCAGGCCCTGCCGACCAGCTGGTTCTTGGCGATCCCCCGCGATGCCGAAGGCACGCAGACAAAGAAACTTGGAGCGCCAAGAACTGTTCGCGCTGATTAGTTGCGAGCCTTGTCAACCAGTTGGTTCTTGGCGATCCAAGGCATCATGCCGCGCAGCTTTGCGCCAACTTCTTCGATCTGGTGCTTGTCGTTCATGCGGCGAATGCCCTTGAAGCGAGCGGCACCGGCGCGGTATTCCTGCATCCAGTCCGAGGTGAACTTGCCAGTCTGAATGTCGTGCAACACGCGCTTCATTTCAGCCTTGGTTTCAGCAGTGATGATGCGCGGACCGGTGACGTATTCGCCCCACTCAGCCGTGTTGGAGATCGAGTAGTTCATGTTGGCGATACCGCCTTCATAGATCAGGTCCACGATCAGCTTCACTTCGTGCAGGCACTCGAAATAGGCCATTTCAGGCGCATAGCCGCCTTCAACCAGCGTTTCAAAGCCAGCCCGGATCAGTTCGACGAGACCGCCGCACAGAACGACCTGCTCGCCGAACAGGTCGGTTTCGCATTCTTCCTGGAAGGTGGTTTCGATAATGCCCGAACGGCCGCCACCAACGCCACAAGCGTAGGACAGAGCCACTTCAAGAGCGTTGCCGGAGGCATTCTGATGAATGGCAACGAGGCAAGGCACGCCGCCGCCCTTCTGGTATTCGCCGCGAACCGTGTGGCCAGGGCCCTTCGGTGCGATCATCACAACGTCAACGGTGTTCTTCGGCTCGATCAGGCCGAAGTGAACGTTCAGGCCGTGGGCGAAAGCGATTGCTGCGCCATCACGGATGTTGCCGGCGATGTCTGCCTTGTAGATGTCAGCCTGCAATTCGTCAGGAGTTGCCATCATCATCAGGTCAGCCCAGGCTGCCGCTTCGGCAACGGTCATGACCTTGAAGCCATCGGCTTCAGCCTTGGCAATGGTGGCCGAGCCAGCCTTGAGGGCGATGACGACGTTCTGTGCGCCCGAATCCTTGAGGTTCAGCGCGTGAGCGCGGCCCTGGGAGCCGTAGCCAATGATGGCGACTTTCTTCGCCTTGATGAGGTTCAAATCGGCATCACGATCATAATAGACGCGCATTGTGTAATCCTTCCCTATGCTGTGTCTGATGTTGAGTGTTTTATCCCTCGCCAGGATTTACGCTGACGATGTCTTGTCCGTGCCGTGCAACACAAGAAAGGCGGACACCGCCTTGTGCGCTCGGGCGTCGAATTTTCGTGGCTCGGGTTTTTCACCCAGGAGCAGGCGAACATGAAGATCGGAAACGATCAGGCCGTAGAGCGTGCGATAGGCATCCTCGCCGTCTTCGAACCGCAACAGGCCATCGCGCCGTCCGGCATCCAGCAGCGCCCTCGCCCGGCGGTCGATCTGGCGGCGGCCACGCTCCAGGAGCATTTTCCCCAGTTTCGAGCCATCGCGGCTAGTCTGGCCAATGGCAAGACGGTTCAGCGCCAACGAGATTTCCCCTGAGAGAACGTCCAGCAAATCGCGGGCGAAAACCTCCAAATGATCGGCCAGCATCTGCGGCGTCAGGCGCTCGCCGGCGCGCTCGAATGTGCGCACTTTGCTTGCCTGATAGGAAATCATCGCCGACAGCAGACCGTCGCGATCCCCGAACCATTTATAAAGGCTTTCCTTGGAGCAATTGGCTGCCCGCGCCAAACCGGCCGTGGTCAATGCCTTGTCGCCACCTTCGACCAAAAGGCGCAGAGCCTCCGCCAGAACCGCGCTCTGGCGTGCAGAAAATTCTGCTGTTGGCATGGCATTGGTCGACACAGTGAAAGCCCTTCAATCTAAGTACCGTACGGTACGGTTCTTGGTAACGCGCTTCGCAATGCGCGTCAAGCGCCAGATTGACCGATGAGGCTGAAGAATACAGTGATGACATGAAGAAGAGGAAATTTCAGGCGAAAGCGCCAGGTGGTTTTGGCAGCCGGAAGGTTTTGAAAACAGAAACAAGGAGGATTTCCGCCCTTCACTGAAAAGCGGAAATGCTCAATGATCTCAGGCGAGACGCTGAGAAGGCAAACCGAGAAACCGCCGCCTTCAAGAGGCGGAACGTCTTTCGAGGACCGTTATGCCACGGCCTGACGTTTCGGCAGTTTCCAATGCGGCCGAGGAAAATGGCAGGTATATCCGTTTGGAATGCGCTCAAGATAGTCCTGATGCTCCGGCTCGGCCTGCCAGAAATCACCCACAGGTGCCAGTTCGGTCACGACCTTGCCAGGCCAGATGCCGGAAGCGTCCACGTCGGCAATGGTGTCCTCGGCAACCTTCTTTTGCTCTTCACTCGTGTAGAAGATCGCAGAACGATAGCTGACGCCGACATCGTTTCCCTGACGATTAGGCGTGCTTGGATCATGAATCTGGAAGAAAAATTCCAGGAGATCGCGAAAGCTTGTCTTTGATGGATCGAAGATAATTTCAATCGCCTCGGCATGTGTTCCATGATTGCGATAGGTCGCGTTCGCGACATCGCCGCCGGAATATCCCACTCGGGTAGCGATGACCCCGGGAAGCTTGCGGATCAGGTCCTGCATGCCCCAGAAGCAACCGCCTGCCAACACTGCGCGTTCACTCGTCATGGACGTAACTCCTATGGTTGGAATGCATTCTATGTAGGAACTATAGCACCCTGTTTCCAGCGGCCAGTCGGCATAGTAACGGCTTTGATGGCCATGGCGACGGAAAAATCCACCCGCCCCTGCCCGACAAAACGTGGAAAGTCATCTCCTCAAGTAGCTTTTTGTACCGCTATCGGTAAGGCAGAACCGCCCACCTCGGGGACCAACGCAAAAGCTGCCGGAACGGCATGAGCACGACCCTTCCGACGCTGGGGCCAAAGATGGGTCCACAGGAGAAGTCAGGTTGAACGCAGGACCATCCGTCCGACCTTCCGCTCCACCCATAAATCTCGAGCATGACTTCTTGCTGGCGCTGATTGAGCCATCGTTACAGACAAAAAGATCGCCCCGGCACATTGCGATACCTGCCTTACGGCCACTGCAGGGGAGATTTTCAGCGTGTAAAAGGGTTGGCATCACACAAACGGCTACCGAAAAAACCGCCGATCTCATGAAAAGGCCAGTCCGGTCTATGGGTCGAGAACACCTTCGTCGGGGCGCAGTTCCAGAATATCCATAGACGGCGTTAAGGTCGCGCCGCCACCGACGTTCCCATCCCCGGCCTAAACCAGCTCTATATCCCATGAAAATGGCCACCCTGATCCCAAGATGGCCATAATATCGTATTTAAGTGGAATTTCACATAACATAAGTCATGGAAATCATTCCTCGCGAATGCCTAGGACAATTAGTCCTTATGCGCAGGCATGTCCTTCAGCTGATCCTTCGTCCATGTGGTGACGGCATGGACGTCGCCATCTTCATCCCGCATGAATTGCAGATCCGACAGCGGAACACCGACCGGCTTTGCACCGATACCCAGGAAGCCGCCGACATCAATGATCGCTGTGCCGCTGGCACCCAGACCATGGACATGATCCAGCTTGCCGACCTTGTGGTCGTCAGCACCATAAATGGTTGCACCTTCGAGCACGGCAGGTGTGAGTTCAGCGGTGGTGAGACGAACGTGATTGGTATGATTCATTGGGTTATCCTCCTTGTTTGTACTGTAGAGGTAACCAACGGGGCAGAGGTTTGTTCCCTCCCTGCAAAACCAAAGCGTGTGCAGTGAGGCGGGATTGAAATCCCCGGCGCTTATTTGAACCATACCCGCAGAACCATCCCGTAACGTCACAATTGCACAATTTTCCATCAAATCCATGTCCTTTGAGCGCCGTCATCTATCAAAAGGAAGTGAGACTACCGAGAGCAGACCATCCAAGGCGGAAATCCCTGGAGGCAGAAAAAGTAATAGGCTGATTTTACTAGATTTTTATATCCACAATTCGACAAGGGACGCCAACGCATGTCTGCAATGCCTTTTCTGACAGGCGCGCGCCGTTGCAAAGCGCAGCAAAAGCGCCCAGATTCAAGGCATCGAACCGAAGAGTTCGACTTAATTTTATCCACTTGTAAAGTTGGAGAGATCCATGAAGACCTTTATCGCCACAGCCGTGCTCGCAAGCCTGATCGGCGCATCCGCATCGTTTGCCGCGACCACGACAAAAACCACCACCCAGCCCGCCCAGACCACTGCGTCCACGCAAACGGCGGCACAACTCAACGCGAGCGACAGCAGTCAACAGTCGTCCAGCGGCGAATGGCAATTCAAGGCCCCCACGAAGAAGCCGCATCACCGCAACGAATATAACGGCTGATTGCCGCGACCATCCCGATTGGGACGCCTTGTCGCATAAAGAGCGACAGCGAGCCGTTGTGCGCCCTATATGACGCACGGTGCTATAGTGAGCGAAACGCCGGTCTTTCGGCGTATCGCCTTTCGTCACACAGCATAATCCACCGGAACGGCGGAACCGCTTTTCATCGTCTCCATCGAGATCGAGGCGGACACATCGAAAAGTTCGATACGCCGCACCAGCCGACGATAGACGACGTCGTAATGCTCGACCCGTGGCAGAACGATCTTCAAGATATAATCATGATGTCCGGTCAGGCGATGCGCCTCGACGATTTCGGCGATATCGGTAATCGCTCGGCGAAACTCCTCCGTCCATTCATCGGTATGATGGGCGGTTTTCACCAAGGCGTAAACGGTTGTCGGCACGCCCACCTTGTCGCGATTGAGCACGGCGATCCGTCGCTCGATATATCCGCCCTCTTCCAGCTTCTGAATCCGGCGCGAACAGGCCGAAACCGATAGGGCGACCTTGTCGGCGAGATCGCTCACCGCAATGGCGGCATCCCGTTGCAACAGATCCAGAATCTTCCTGTCTCTCTCGTCAATCACGCCTTAATCCTCCGCCTTTCAGGATGAATGCGCAAAGCATACGCGCATTTCACATTTTTCTCGCAATTTTTGTGCGGAACTTATGGTGATTTTCGAGAAATTTGCAAATCAACCGCTTCCATCCACTGGCATAGTTTTGTTCATCACTACCAAAGACACCAAGGGGAACACGACAATGCGGATGATCGGCTTGATTGGCGGAATGAGTTTTGAAAGCTCGGCGGTTTACTATCGGCTTATCAACGAAGCGGTTCGCCATCAGTTGGGCGGTTTGGCATCGGCTGAAATCGTCATGCGGTCGGTCGATTTTTCGCAGATCGTTGGCTACCAGAAGGCAGGCCGTTGGGATCTTGCGGAAAAAGTGCTGGGCGATGCCGCTGCCGCCCTGGAGCGTGCCGGTGCCGAATGCGTGCTGATCTGCACCAACACCATGCATCTGATTGCCGATGCCGTAGCAGCGCGTGTTTCCGTGCCGCTTATCCATATTGTCGATGCGACGGCCCAGGCTATCAAAGACTCTGGCTTCAAGCGGCCCCTGCTGCTCGCCACCCGCTACACGATGGAGCATGGCTTCTACACCGATCGCATGCGTGCCCTCGGCCTGCTGCCCATGGTGCCAGGCGCAGAGGATCGTGGCATTGTGCATGATGTGATTTTTGACGAACTCTGCGCGGGCCGCGTTGAAGAGCAGTCGCGGGCTGCCTATCTGGCAATCATCGAAAAGGCCAAGGCAGACGGTGCCGATTGCGTCATTCTCGGCTGCACCGAGATTTGTCTTTTGCTCAATCCAGACGATCTTTGCCTGCCGGGCTTTGATTCCACTGCCATTCATTGTGGGTCTGCGGTCGAGTTTTCTCTCACTCCGCAAGAGGTTAAGAAGATCGCCTGAAGACATTGACTGCGGTTTATTGATCGCAGTCATTTTTTTGCTTGATTTGGAAACGATCATTTCCTATTGTAGGACCATGATGAACCAGCAAACAAAATCCGGCAGACCTGCGGGCCGCCCTCGGGAATTCGACACGGATGTGGCGCTGGACGCTGCCTTGGTGGTGTTTTCCGAGCGGGGCTACCAGGCCGCCTCGATCAGTGAGCTTGCCGAAGCCATGGGGTTGACGGCAGGTAGTATCTACAAGGCGTTCGGCGACAAGCGTGGTGTATTTCTCGCCGCCTTCGATCGCTACTGGTCGGTGCGCCATGCGATGATCCTGAAGCGCATGGCACCGCTTAAGACCGGGCGGGAAAAGTTGTTTGCCCTTTTGCAGCATTATGCCGACCACGCCCATGGCGCGGCAGGCCGGCGCGGCTGCCTCATCGTCGGCGGTGCCAATGATCTGGCACTGCTGGATGCGGAAGCCTCCGCCCGGGTAGGGCTCGCTTTTACCGCCAACCAGCAGCGCCTGAAGGACCAGATTGTTACCGGACAGGCCGATGGCTCGATCCGGGCCGATCTGAATGCCGATGTCATTTCTAGCACCCTGCTCTGCCTGACGATGGGCATGCGCGTGGTCGGCAAAACAGGCCGAACAGAAGACGAGATGCAGGCCGTGGCGCAAGCGGCGCTGCGGCTTTTGGACTGACCAGGATTTTAGCCCTTACAGCGGCGTACAGCAGCACGGCGCGGTGAGGTTCGTCGTAACACGTCCTATTCGCTCAATCATTCAACAGGCACTCACTGACACCAGTACCATGGCATCCTCCCAAGACCATGGCGCCCCAAGCCGAGAAGCAACCACCATGACCCATTCCAGCCCGCTCTTGCGGCATGACGCTGAACACACCTTGTCGCCGATATTGACCTTTATCTTTGCCCTGGCCTGCGGGCTTATCGCCGCCAATCTCTATTACGGCCAGCCGCTGGCCGGACCGATCAGCGCGGATTTGGGGTTCTCACCCCAGGCGACCGGCCTGATCGTCACCCTCACTCAGCTTGGTTACTGTCTGGGCCTTTTGCTGCTGGTGCCGCTGGGTGACCTGATCGAAAACCGCAAGCTGGTGATCATCCTGATTGGTCTTGCCGCGCTGGCCCTGCTGGGCGGCGCGCTTTCGACCTCGCCGGGTCTTTTCCTGCTGGCCTGCCTTGGCATTGGCCTTGCATCCGCAGCCGCCCAGGTTCTGGTGCCCTTTGCCGCCAGCATGGCACCGGATGCCTCACGCGGGCGGGTTGTCGGCAATGTCATGAGCGGGCTGCTCTGCGGCATCATGCTGGCCCGGCCCATTGCCAGCTTCATCGCCGAGGCATCGTCCTGGCATGTCATCTACGTGCTTTCGGCGGTTGCCATGATCGGGCTGATGGTGGTGCTCGGCATGACCCTGCCCCGCCGCCAGCCGCATGCGCAGATCGGCTACGGTGCGCTGCTGTCCTCCATGGCCCATATGGCGCTGACAAACCGTGTACTCCAGCGCCGGGCGCTTTATCAGGCCGGGATGTTTGGTGCCTTCAGCCTGTTCTGGACCACGACGCCCTTGCTGCTGTCAGGCCCGCATTTTGGCCTGAGCCAGAATGGTATCGCGCTGTTTGCACTCGCCGGAGCATCCGGTGCCATCGCCTCACCCATTGCCGGACGAATGGCTGATCGCGGCCTGACCCGGCAGATTTCCATCGGCGCCATGGTCATGGGCATCGCTGCGTTCGTGCTTGGCCGCTATGCGATCGAAACCTCACCGCTGACAGGCGTGATCTGCCTGACGATTGCTGCCATTACTCTGGATTTCGGCGTACAGGCCAATCTGATCAGCGGCCAGCGCATCATCTATTCGATGACAGCCGCCCATCGCAGCCGTCTCAACGGCATCTATATGGCGACATTCTTTCTTGGTGGCGCGCTTGGCTCAGCCATCGGCGGCTGGGCCTATGCGACAGGCGGATGGTCGCTGACCGCCTGGATCGGCCTCTGCTTTCCAGCCGCCTCGCTTGTCCTGCTGCTGACAGAGCGGCGGCAAACGGCCTAACAGTCTATCCAATAATTGCCACTGGCCGTCTGCAAATGGCAATTTCTGCGCTTCCGGTACTCACGTACCTTAAGTACGCTCCGTTCCGGTTCTCGAAATCACCATTTTCGCCAGGCCAGCAACAATTCTTGAACAGACTGTAAAATCTACAGAGCCGAATAGGAAGCGCCGTGCGTTTTATAAAACACACGGCGCTATAACGGTTTAAATCGACTTAGTTTTTTAAAACTCGCTCCAGCCGCCGGATTGAGATGCGACGGAACCCGCTACCTTCGACATCAACTCCCGCGCTGGTGAGGCCGTGGGCCGATGTGCTGACGTCGCCGCGCCAAGCTGGCGTGACGAAGGCCTCATACCGGCACCGCCCAACTGGAATTTCTCAATCAACTCGCGCAGACGCGCCGTTTCCTGGGCAAGCGTTGCGCTGGCCGCATTTGTCTCTTCAACCATGGCCGCATTCTGCTGCGTTACCTGATCCATCTGGTTGACGGCCGCATTGACTTCGGAAAGCCCGGTGGCCTGCTCGCGCGCCGAACTGGTAATGGCTTCCATATGTTCATTGACCGCAACGATATTCTGCTGGATCGTCCGAAGCGCCTCGCCCGTTTCGCTCACCAGCCTTACCCCGGTGCTGACCTCGTTTGAAGAATTGCGGATCAGTTCCTTGATTTCCTTGGCCGCCTGGGCAGAGCGCTGTGCCAGTTCGCGAACCTCTTGCGCGACCACGGCAAAGCCCTTGCCCGCTTCACCGGCACGAGCAGCCTCGACACCGGCATTCAGCGCCAGCAGATTGGTCTGGAAGGCGATTTCGTCGATCACCCCAATGATATTGGAAATCTGATTGGACGAATTCTCAATGCGAGACATCGCGCCAACCGCATCCTCAACCACCTTTGCAGAGCGCACCGCATTGTCGCTGGCTGTCGATGCCGAATGACGGGCTTCTTCTGCACGTTTAGAGGCATTCGAGACATTGACGGTAATTTCGTCAAGCGCCGCAGCGGTCTCTTCCAGGGAGGCGGCCTGCTGTTCGGTTCGCTTGGACAGATCTTCTGCACTCTGGCTGATTTCGCGCGTGCCATTGTCGATCTGGCTGGTTGAATGCGCCACCGCGCCAAGCGTGTTGCGCATCTGGAGCAACGCATCATTCATCGTGCGGCGCAGTTCTTCAAAATCCGGCGCAAACGGGTTGTCCAGAGTGAAGGTCAGATCACCCTGCGCCAGCCGCGTCAGGGCAGCGCCAATCGCATTGACCGCATTCACTCTTTCCGTCACATCCGTGGCAAATTTAACGACTTTTGTGACCTTGCCCTGGGAGTCCAGGATCGGGTTATAGGCGGCATTGATCACCACCTTCTTTCCATTCTTGCCGTAACGAATGAACTCTGCCGATTGAACCTCACCGCGACGCAAAGCAGCCCAGAACTCTTTGTAGTCGGCTGATTTCGCGTATTCGGGGTCAACCAGCATGCTGTGGTGACGACCCTTTATCTCGTCCACTTTATAATTAATGGATTTGAGGAAGTTTTCGTTGGCGGTAACGATCTCACCTTCCGTGGTAAACTCGATAATGCCTTGAGAACGGCTGATCGCCATCATCTGCCCCTGGTAATCCAGGTTCTGCAATCGCTCCTTGGCATTGGCCCATTCGACAACAAAGCCAGTTGTTTTTCCACTTTCCCGCAAAGGCGTGACGATGAGATCGAACGCGCGGTGACCAACCCAGATCGTCGCCCGGTGCTGCGTTTTGAGAGCAGCCAGCATATTGCGCTGATGGGATGGGTTTTTGTGGAAAATATCGATATTGCTGCCAATGAGTTTGTTAAAATCGAAGCGCGGAAGTTCCTTCTTGAGGTCAGATTCGGCCTCCTTAAGCAGTTCCATGACGGAATCGTTCATATAACGAATATTAAGATCAACATCCGAAATCATAATATTGGCTGTAATCAGCTTCAAAGAATGGGTCTGCATCCGAGCTATACTAGAAATTCCGAACATTACGTGTAGTCCCTTTCCGAAGAACTGAGGAAGGCGCGAGAACAGGCTCTGTTCTGTCGAGAGCGTCACGGATACCAACCAAAATGACATTGCCAGCATGAAGTGTAGGCGAAATCTCCCTATAATTTATTAATAAATTAGCTAACACGAAACATATGGAATTTGAAAAAATCACAGAGATTGCATAATAAAATTAGAGACTTACAGTATGTTTCCTTGAGAGGACACAGGATACCGTGACATTCGACCACGCACGATGGATGGTTTTTTTAGTCCACGAAGCGCCGTGCTCAATATATGGTGCACGGCGCTATAATTCTTTATATCTGCCGTATAATCTCCTCCTGACATCCGCGCCGATTTAAGGAATTATGCAGGCGTTCAGCCTCACACATTCTGCATATCGAACCGAGCGCGAGCCTCGACCACGCGGGCATGATTGTCGATGGCAAATTCCACGAGATATCTGAGTGAAAATACCAGCTGCTCACCCATCTCCGTCAGACCATATTCAACGCTGGGCGGTTTGGTGGGAAAAACCTGCCGGTGAACATAACCATCGCGTTGCAGGTCTCTCAGGGTCTGGGTCAGCATGCGCTGGGAAATATCAGGCACCAGGCGTCGAAGCTCACCGAAGCGATAGGGTTTCTCGGCAAGCGAACCTAGAATGAGCGTCGACCATTTGTCGCCGACATGGGAAATAACCGAGCGCACCGGGCAATTGTCTTCCGCCCGTTTGCTTTTGCTTCCCCCCCTCGCCGTTGCCTCCGAGGGAGCCCGCTGCGTGGCATCGTTCATGATGGTACCCTTTCTGTAACCAAAGGTGCTAAAACTGCCTTCTTTACAGCAGTTCCAAAAGGCTGATTATAGTGCTGGTCTCAAATTGAGAGCAACAAGATAATAGGGTATGGAGTTTTACAGGCCGTGCGTTTTATAAAACGTGGAGACAACTCTGTAACACTCTATATCCGCTGGATAATTTCCCCTTCAACCAATTCCGGTTCAGGGAATTATGCAGGAGCTGGGATAGAGAAATATGACCAAAATACTGATTACCGGAGCATCCGGAAAGCTTGGAAGACTTATCATCAATCATTTGCTGGAAAGCCAGCATGTTGCCGCTGCTGATATCGTTGCCGCCAGCCGCAATCTATCGGGTCTGGCGGATCTTGCCGCAAAGGGCATCGAAACACGGCGGGCCGACTTCACCGATCCGGCATCGCTTGACCAGGCCTTTTCCGGCATTGACCGGCTGCTGATCATTTCCACCGATGCCATCGGTTCGCGCGTCGAGCAACACAAAGCAGCGATTGCAGCCGCCGCCAATGCCAAGGTCGGCCGGATTTTCTACACATCCATGCCAAATCCGGAGACATCCAAGATCCTGTTTGCTCCCGAACATGCGCAAACCGAACAGGCCATCAAGGCTTCCGGCCTTGCCTATACGATTTTGCGCAACAACTGGTACATGGAAAATCTATTCATGGCGCTGCCATCGGCGCTGGCCAGCGGCCAGTGGTATACATCCGCCGGAGAGGGCAAGACCGCCTATATCGCCCGAGAGGACATTGCCCGCGCCATCGCCAGCGCCCTGGCCAAGCCTGTGGCCGAAAACATCATCTATACGCTCTGCGGCAGCCGCGCCTATAGCAACAGGGAGATTGCCGCTCTGGCCGAAAAAGCCACGGGCAAGCCGCTTGCCGTGGTCGACATCACCGACCAGCAGCTGGAAGACGGCATGGTCGCTGCCGGCATTCCCAAACCCGTAGCGCCTGTATTCGCCTCAATCGATACGGCCATCCGCGCCGGTGACCTGGATGTGGTAACCGATGACGCGCAAAGCTTGTCGGGCCATCCATTGCTGTCGCTAGAGACCTTCATGGAAGCGAACAAGACCGCCCTTATCGGCTGATTGATCCCTATCGACCAACCGGCACAGGCTCTCCTGACCTCAGAATGACGCCAGGCAATCTCTGCTCAGCATGGCGTCATTCTGGATGGCACATCTGGAATATATAGATCTGAATAAGTGGCGCGTGGACTTCAGCCCAGCTCGCCGCAGGCCTGGCGAAAACGTCGAACGGTTTCGGCCATGCCGAATTCCAGCGCGTCCGCCGTCAGCGCGTGACCGATAGACACCTCGGCCAGAAACGGAATCCGCTCCGCCAGCGCAGGGAGGTTGGCAACTGTCAGGTCATGACCGCCATTGACGCCCATGCCCAGAGCATGCGCCGCATCAGCGGTTGCCCCCAGAAGCGCAAGTTCACTGGCCGCTTTTTCCGGCGCGTCGTAGCAGCTGCCATATGGTCCCGTGTAAAGCTCGATCCGGTCGGCACCGGTCGCCTTGGCCGTGGCAACCGCCTGCGCATTCCCATCGCCATCGGCAAACAGGGAAACCCGCATGCCAGCCGCCTTCAATCGTGCAACGACATCTGTCAAAAACACTTGATGCGCGGCGAAATCCCATCCATGATCAGAGGTAGCCTGAGACGGGTCATCCGGCACCAACGTTACCTGCTCCGGCTGTGCCTCTTCGCAAAGCTGTAGAAAATCTTCGCTGGGATAACCCTCGATATTGAACTCGGCCTTTGGAAACTCGTCATCGATCAACGCCCGCAGCAGCGGCAGGTCGCTGAACCGGACATGTCGCTGGTCGGGCCGGGGATGAACAGTCAGGCCTTGAGCACCCGCCTGAAGCGCCAGGCGACCGAAATGACGGACATCCGGCCAAGGAAGATCGCGCCGGTTACGCAGCATGGCGATGGCATTCAGATTGACGGATAATTTTGCTGGCATTGGCGAAACCCGTTTTCTTGCTGCGGCGCTTAAAGTCCGCACCCAGACGGTCATCGCCGTCCACCCACTTCTGTAAAACCTTGAGGCAGAAAAGACCAACGAGATTATGCAATAAATCGAAGGAAATTGATGATCGGTCACTAGAAATTACCGGATAATACCAGGGGTCATTGAAAATGCCTCTTGGTATTCCCTTTGCATACGACTTCAAGGCGAGGATGCGTGATCATCTTCGATACCTTGGTAATAAAACAGGGACTTGCTGTGCTGGCCACTGCTTTGGGCCAACCGAACCGTAAATCCATCCGGCATGAACAGCATCGACAAAGCTTGAAGGCGCGTTCGAATCTCCACGCCGGGAAAATAATATCGAGGAAAACATCCGAAGCCCTAAAAACCATGGGTTTGAATTTTAGTAAAATTGATGATAACATTGCAAACAAGAGTTTAGATCGAGAATCTTTAGATCAAACATCATCGCGTTTTGGAAATTCTTTGGCGGGGACTTCAAGTATTTCCAGGCTTCGAGCATCAGGCAAACACCTCTCCAGGGTAGCAACACAGAACGCCGCAACCATTGAATAGATCAATCGAGAACGATATTGGAACGAAATGAAAATATTTCCCGACATTATCGGGAAAAGGGGGACTTATCGCATGGCAGGCCAGCCCGACTTTCTTGACGTTACCGAATCCATCACTCCCATCCTGAAAGCAGGTCTTGCCATGATGCCGGATCTGCCTTTGCCCGAGGACCTACCACCGGAGCCGGTGGCAATTTCCGACATGGCCAATCTGTTTGGCGTCACCCACAGAACCCTGCATTTCTATGAGGAAAAGAATCTCCTCTCTTCAAGCCGCATGGGGTTGATGCGGGTCTATTATCATCGAGACATTATCCGCATGGCGCTGATCAACACATGCCGGGAGATCGGCATGCCGATTGCCGCCATTCAGGATCTGTTTGCCGAACTGAGCGGCACGATCACTCAGGCACAAGCCAATGAGCTTCTCAACACGGCGCTGGAGGCCCGGAAACGAGAATTGATTGCATCGCAATCGATGATGTTTCGCCAGATCGAGCAGATCAACAACCTTCTCACCCGCGAAGATGACCAGGGCGAAACAGAGATGCCAACATTGCGCCATGGCATTGATTTGACCGAACTGGAGCATCATTGCCTGTCGCTGATGGCAGAAGGCTATACCCAGGTGCGGGTGGCGCGAACCATGCAAATGACTTTCGAAGCCGTGATTGCACTGGAAGCCAGCATCATGCGCAAGGTCCAGGCGACAAACCGATTCCAGGCGGTGGCAAAGGCGGTTCTGCTGGGCATCGTCGCCAATTAGCAAAGCTGACCAGAAAACCTGATAGCGCCCTTACCGCGCCCTCTTACCGGACGCCCCCCTTATCGCACAATGGTCAGCGTCTCTGCCGCACGGGTCACGGCGGTGTAGAGCCAGCGCTCGCGCGTATCACGAAACGCCCAGCTTTCATCAAACAGCACGACATTATTCCACTGCGAGCCCTGGGCCTTATGCACCGTCAGCGCATAGCCATAATCAAACTCGTCATAGCGCTTGCGCGTCGTCCAGGGAATTTCAGTCTCGACGTCTTCGAAGGCCGCTTTCAGCAGCTTGATCTTGGCAGCACCGCGATCCATGTCGTCATCTTCCGGCTTGATCAGCAGGTTCATCCCGGGTTTCACCGTCTCTCGTGAAGAGGTCATCACCTGCCAAAGCGAGCCGTTCAGCAGACCCTTGACCTGATCATTGCGCAGGCATACCAGTTTGTCGCCGGATTGCGGGTAATCGGCGGTAAAGCCCTTCAATTCGCGCAGCCGCTTGTTGTAGCGTCGCCGGGTCTTGTTGGTGCCGACCAGAACCTGATCGCAATTCAGCACCAGATCCTGCGTTACCTCATTCTTGGAAATCACCCGCGCCGTGCTGCCGTAATCGCCATGCATGATTTCCTTGCCTTCGCGGATCTGCATGGCAAGCTGGATGATCGGATTGTCTCGTGCCTGGCGATGAATATCCGTCAGCAGATAATCCGGCGCTTGTTCCGTAAAAAATCCACCGCCCGTCACCGGCGGCAACTGGCCGGGATCGCCAAGAACCAGAATGGGCGTGCCAAAGCTCATCAGGTCGCGGCCAAGCTGTTCATCCACCATAGAGCATTCGTCGATGACGATCAGGGCGGCCTTGGCGACCGGGCTTTGCCGGTTGACGGAAAACATCGGTGTCATCGAGGTCTTGCCGGTTTCCTCGTCCGACACTTCCTCTTCGCCACGCGGACGGTAGATCAGCGAATGTATGGTGCGCGCCGTCGTCGCACCGCGCGAACGCAACACTTGCGCCGCCTTGCCGGTAAAGGCCGCGAACAACACATCGCCATCGACATTCTCGGCAAAGTGCCGGGCAAGCGTGGTCTTGCCGGTTCCGGCATAGCCGAACAGACGGAAAACCGGGGTCTTTCCCTCCTTCAGCCATTTGGCAACGGCCTTGAGAGCTTCATCCTGTTGAGGTGCAAATTCCATAGCGAGGAAATGCGCGGATTCGCAGACGAAATGCAAGAAGAGAATAGGCGCCCCCCGTGGCAGGTGTCCTGCGCCCTTCGCAGGCGCAGGACAGTTTGCTTAAAGAATGCCTACGGCATCAGCCAGCGCGGAACGGACGAGGATAATTCCAATAGTGAGCGTTGGATGCAATGAATAACTGCACCACATTCGCTCTACCGCCTGTGCTGAGCGGATAAGCCGTCTCTTCATAGTCGAACAATGACCAACCCAGGCGCATGTTATCGGGAGCCAAGGCGGCATCCCCCAAAAAGTTTAGCACGTCCTGCATTATGTAAATGCCCGTGACGCCGAAATACGTTGCACTGGCATAGTTCAACAACAGGCGTCTTCTATTATTATCAATGGGCTGAGGATTGATAGCGGGTAGTGCAGCAGTCCAGACTCGAAACTTTTCTTCTGTTGCGCCGAAAGTCGACAACCCCTTGAATTGATCCTGAACATAGAGTTCGAAATCCCGCCCATTTATAGGCTCACAAAGCTGCCCGGTTGTATTATCGACCCAACTGATCGGCGCACCAAATCGCAGATCATCATTGATACGGTTCAGCAAATACATGCGGCCTCTTGTCTCCCTGAGTGTTGGCATCGCCTCCTGTGCAAGAACGGGGTATTGTTGAAGCAGTGCTGCCAAAGCATTGAGTGCGGCAGGTTGCTGCGCGAGTGATACGGTGTTCCACGCATCAACTTTCAGCGATATAGCTAAAAACTCTGTTGGGTTCTGGGCCAAAAATGTATGGAACTCATCAAGAGCGGACGGCAGTGTTTGAAACTCATTAAAGCGGCAACTGCTGAAAATCTCGCCGTGGCATGTCATGAATGTAAAGGCGCCGTTCACCTCACGCACGCTGATGCGGATATCAAACAGCCGAACACCACTCAGCATTTGCGCCGTTAACGTGGCATAATGGCAAGCATAAAATGTGTGAATATCGGAATTGATCGCAGCACTGTCATGCGTTCCAGGCAGGTTGATCTGGTCCAGAAAAAGACTGTCAGGAAGCTCACCCAGCCAGTTTGGTTGATCGGGGGAATCCTGGACCACGACAAGCTGACCGACGAACTCAAAATGAGAGACCAGCAGGCTACCCAGGTTGAAGACCTGCACCAATTGATTGGTTGCATCAACAACAGGAACATAAGCATGGTTAAAACAATGAGGTTGAGCGGCATGAGGTTGAGCGGCAAGAGGTTGAGCGGCAAGAGAGGGGCTGCCGATCCACCATAAATCATCTCCATTCGTATCCCCTTGACCGACCCAGATATCGAGATCAAAGTTTTCAACACCAACAGCGAGTTGAATAGTGAGCTGAAACGCGAATTTCAGCGTTTGGGGAAGCGTTCCTACGGTCGATACATCGCCAATAATATGGCCCGACCCACCAGTGTTTTGTTTGAACAGGTTGACCACGTGATCGTCGGCGGGATCGACGATCCCATCGTAGCCGACCGTCACGCTCCAGACATCATTATTGTTGCCGATCTGCGGAACCACCGCATTTGTGACGCCATTGACCGTGTTAAACGAGCCGGGCGTATAGGTAATTGTCCGGATAGCCGGGCATGTAAAATAAAGGCTGCTCATCTTCTAAATCCTGTAGAAATGGAAATTGCCTGCCCGTTGGCAACAGCGTACCCACCAGCCACACCACAGGTGGCGGCGACAGCAGCTAGGAACCAGCGGCATAAGCAAGTTGAGGGAGGGAAGCTCTGTCGGCTTTTCAGCGCGGTGCTGAGCGAAACGCAAACACCGGGCACAGAATCGTTAGAGCCTGTTCAAGAATTGCTGCTGGCCTGGCGAAAATGGTGATTTCGAGAACCGGAACGGAGCGTACTTAACGTACGTGGGTACAAGCATTCCAGGAAAAGTGCGAAGCGGTTTTCCGTTTGGAAATGCGATTGCACCATTCAAGCGCAGAAATTGCCATTTGCAGACGGCCAGCGGTGATTATTGGACGGACTGTTAGAGCCAGGGCGTTAACTGGAAGAGATCGCCATCACGATTTGTGACCTGCAAGACCTGCACCACCGCTTCTGCCTGGTTCACAAATGGGAGCAAGATCGTTGCATTGGCATTGGCAAGAGGAAGACCTCCGAGCCACCAGACCTGTCCGAACTTATTGGCACCCTGCCCGACAAAAAGGCTGACATCCCTTTTGTCACCGTTTAAGTTTACCGTCACATCAATCTTGGCATAAAAATTCAGTGTATCGGGCGTCAGTTTATCGCCATCGATGGTGCACATGCGGTCCGCGCCGCCACAAAGATTGGTGAATTCAATTGCCAATTGCGGATCTAGCTGGCCATCACAATCAAAGGTAATCATCCAGACATCTTCTGCACGGTCCACCGTTGGCGTGTGGAAGGGCTGGCTGGCCGCGACCGTAAATGACCCATCAATGTAGGAAAGCTTATCGATCAAATCGCTCTCAAACGCCAAGAGGCTTTTATGATACGATATTTTATCGGACGACGGCGTCGCCGAAAGAGCACTCTGGCTCGTGCGGTTTTGTGAATTTTGCATGGAACTCTCGCGTTAATGATTGATAACTGCGACGCCCCACCTGCGTGCTGTGCAATAACAAATTGTGCCAGACCCTAGACGATCAAAGCAACACCTTGCGCACAATCACTGTATACAACAAACAGAATAAACAATCAATAGTTGCCATTCAAAAAAAACACACCCAAGGAAATTATTGATATTTCAGAACGGGCAACCCACAGAAGAAGTCCTGCGACCGGCATAAAGCCTTATCGCAACAGAGGCCAAAGGCTCAAAGCCAAGAACACGGCCATCATCATATTGAACCATTTCAGCCGTAGCAGATCCTCCAGGCAATCCATAACAGCTAGAGCATCGGACCGAAAAGTGGGAACCGGTTTTCGGATAAATCCGATACGTAAACAGAAACTTAGAGCATCGTGCTGATTCCAATTTTCTGTATGATGCTCTAAAGACGCCGTCAATTTTCATCCCGTGGCAAAATACAGGCTTTGCCGTAAGCGAGGCGGTCAGCCCTGTTGCATAATTTCCTCCTTAAATCGGAAACCGATTTTCCTCAAAAGATAAACGACAACAAGAACACACCAGCCGTTTCCAACTTGCCCGTTCCCACCACGCTGCTATCCTACCAATCAATTTGGGAGCAAGATCATGAACAATTCCCTTCCTACCGTCGCCCTGCCTTCCGGCCAGGTCGTGCCAGCTCTTGGCCTCGGCACCTGGATGATGGGTGAGAATACGGCCGCGGAAAAAGACGAAATCGCCGCCGTGAATCATGCCCTCGATCTCGGCATGACAGTGATTGACACCGCTGAAAAATATGGAGATGGCAGTACTGAACAGATTATCGGGCGAGCCTTGAAAACACGGCGCAACGAAACATACCTGGTGTCGAAAGTCGCGCCATGGAACGCCAGCCGAGAGGGCACGATCAGCGCTTGCGAAGGGAGCCTCAAACGGCTCGGCACCGACTGCCTCGATCTCTATCTGCTGCACTGGCGCGGCGAACACCCGTTGGCGGACACGGTCGATGCATTTGAGACATTGAAACGTCAGGGCAAAATCAAAGCCTGGGGCGTCTCGAATTTCGATGTCGATGATATGGAGGAACTGTTTGCCGTAGAGAACGGCGCAAACTGCCAGGCCAACCAGATCCTCTACAATCTCTCCCGCCGTGGCGTGGAATACGATCTTGTTCCCTGGTGTCAGGAACACGGCCTTGCCATTATGGCGTATTCGCCGATCGAACAGGGACGACTCCTCCGCCACCCCGAGCTGATCCATGTGGCAAAGGCCAATCAGGCAACGCCTGCGCAAGTGGCGCTTGCTTTTCTGCTTGAGCGCGACAACGTTTTGCCCATTCCGAAGACTACAGCCACAACCCGTATCGAAGAAAACCGTGGATCGGTCGATCTAGAACTAACGGATGAGGATCTCGCACGGCTCGATGCTGCGTTTCCACCAACGCAACGAAAGCAGCCGCTGGAAATGCTGTGATCGAAACAACTATACGCATCAGCCCTTCAAGCAGGCCTGCAAGCTTACCTGGTTGGCCTCTTCGCCATCCGCACCATAGGCATCGTAGCAATCCAGCGCCCATTCACTCGACCCGTCGTCGCCAAGGGCGCTTTGCTCATCATGCGACGGCTCATGCTCAAGAGGAAGGCGCGAGGTTTTAGGTAGTTTGACCTCGGCAAATGGATAATCGATCACCGGTGATGCGCTGACAAAAGACGCCGTTGGTATTTGGCGTTCAACAAGTCCCTTTGCCGCAAGACCAGCCGGAAGAGACAAGGATGCGATAAGTATTACGACTGTTGCTGCTTTCATGGCAGGCTCCCGTGTTTGGTAAGCCGTTAACGCACCATTAGCACTTTTGTTCAAACCAGGGCGTAAAGAGAAAATCACAAGCCCGTGTAGTGCAGCCTACTTGTCAAGAGCAATGACCAAAGAGGGCTGGGGAAAAGCAAGGGCGCATCCGGATGAAGCCGGATACGCCCTCAAAGGGTTCAGCACAGACAGGGTAGCAATCACATACCCTGCGAGCCGCGATTCATCGCGGCGATGCCAGTGCGGCAGACTTCGTTCAGCCCCAGCGGCTTCATGATCGACACGAACTGGTCGATCTTCGAGGACTTGCCGGTCAGCTCGAAAATGAAGTGATCCACCGTCGCATCCACCACCTTGGCGTGGAAGGCATCGGCCAGCCGCAGCGTTTCGGCCCGCATCTCGCCTGTCGAGACCACTTTGACCAATGCCACTTCCCGCTCGATTGGCCGCTCCTGGCCAAGCTGGCGGGCACGCACGGTCAAATCCAGCACCCGGTGCACAGGAATGATCCGCTCGAGCTGCGCCTTGATCTGCTCCAGCACCAGCGGCGTGCCACGGGTGACGATGGTGATGCGCGACAGATGCGCCTCATGCTCGGTTTCCGAGACAGTCAGGCTTTCAATATTGTAGCCACGCCCGGAAAACAGGCCGATGACACGGGCGAGAACGCCCGGCTCGTTATCGACCAGCACGGACAGGGTATGACTTTCGACGGCCGCCGTTTCCGGGGAGATGAAATAGGCCGAACCGGTCGGTTGTAGATGTGCGTTCATAACTCTTGCTCCTCCTGGTGTTAAACGAGCTGACGGCCCTTGGCATCGATGGCCGTTGCCACCGCATCGTCCGTCGCCTCGTCCGGCAACAGCATTTCGTTATGCGCCTTGCCCGATGGAATCATCGGGAAACAATTGGCGAGGTTGGCCACCCGGCAGTCGAAGATGACAGGCCTCTTGACGTTGATCATCTCCAGGATCGCATCATCCAGCTGATCCGGCTTTTCGCAGCGAATGCCGACCGCGCCATAGGCTTCTGCCAGTTTGACGAAATCAGGCATGGCTTCGGTATAGGAGTTGGACAGCCGGTTACCATGCAGCAATTGCTGCCATTGCCTTACCATGCCCATATACTGGTTGTTGAGGATGAAGATCTTCACCGGCGCATTATATTGCACGGCGCAGGACATTTCCTGAATGCACATCTGGATCGATGCATCACCGGCAATGTCGATGACCAGGCTTTCCGGATAGGCGATCTGCACGCCTATCGCTGCCGGGAAACCATAGCCCATCGTGCCGAGACCGCCGGACGTCATCCAATGGTTCGGCTGTTCGAAGCCGAAAAACTGGGCGGCCCACATCTGGTGCTGGCCGACTTCCGTGGTGATGTAGGTATCATGGCCAAGGCTCAGCGCCGACAACCGTTCGATGGCGTATTGTGGCATGATCACGTCCCTGGAGGGCGTATAGGAGAAGGACTTGCGCGCCTTCCAACCGTCAACACTGGCCTTCCATTCCGCCGTCTGGGCCGCATCCGGCTTTTTCGCCAAAGCCCGCCATTGACGCACCATGTCTTCGAGAACATGGGCGATGTCGCCGGTGATCGGAATATCGACGCGCACCGTCTTGTTGATCGAGGACGGATCGATATCGATATGGATCTTCTTGGAATTGGGCGAAAACGCATTGAGACGACCGGTGATGCGGTCGTCGAACCGCGCACCGATACAGACCATTACGTCGCAATCATGCATGGCCATATTGGCCTCGTAGGAGCCGTGCATGCCCAGCATGCCCAGCCAATTCTCGCCCGATGCCGGATAGCTGCCCAGGCCCATCAGGGTCGAGGTGATCGGAAAATCGGTGAGGCTGACCAGTTCGCGCAGCAGCTTGGAGGCTTCCGGCCCGGAATTGACCACACCGCCACCCGAATAGATTACCGGACGCCGGGCGCTGGCCATCAGCTCGACAGCGGCTTGGATCGCCTTGGAATCACCCTGCATTTTCGGCTGATAGCTGCGCTGGATCGTGTGGTTTTCCGGCGGCGTATAGGTGCCGGTGGCAAATTGCACGTCCTTCGGAATATCGACGACGACAGGGCCGGGACGACCCGTCTGGGCAATACGGAAGGCTTCATGAATGACCCGGGCCAGATCGTTGACATCCTTGACCAGCCAATTGTGCTTGGTGCAGGGACGGGTAATACCCACCGTGTCGCATTCCTGAAACGCATCCGAGCCGATCAGCGTGGTCGGCACCTGGCCGGACAGGCAGACCAGCGGAATGCTGTCCATCAGCGCGTCCTGCAAGGGGGTGACGGCATTGGTGGCGCCAGGGCCGGACGTGACCAGCATGACGCCTGCCTTGCCGGTGGAGCGGGCATAGCCTTCAGCTGCGTGGCCTGCACCCTGCTCATGACGCACGAGAATGTGCTGGATCTCATCCTGCTGGAAGATTTCATCATAGATCGGCAGCACAGCGCCGCCAGGATAGCCGAATATATGCTCGACCCCGTTATCCTTCAGCGCCTTCAAAACAATTTCCGCGCCGGTCATCCTGTTATCTGTGCCAGTCATGTCTGCTCCCGATATTTCCCGAATGCTGCTGTTATCGTGATTTTGGCCATAAAAAAAGGCCCCTGGAAGGAGCCTGTCTGTCGCGCATGGGAGGCTATTGCCTGACGGTCACACCGTCATGCCCATGCGCGTACCCACCACGAGAAGAATGTTAAAATTGATCATGGGCAAAGTGATAGCCAGTCTGACAGCAAGCGTCAACGGCAAAAAGCCTGCAAATGCGGCAGGAGGCGCACATTTTCGAAGCATCTGCGCCGGTGTTGCCGTCAAGATGATATACCGGATCTTAACAGCAGACGGCTACCATCGCTTGCCGGTCCCTCGCCGGACCCCGGTCCATCACAGATGAGCGCCTTTTGCAAAACCCTGATCTTCCACCTTCAGGCTCCTCCCTTTCCAGCGCATCCGCCGGACAGGATCGCCGTGACCAGATGACACCTGGCAATCGTTTTCTGGGCCGTGTCGTTGCCTGCAATGGCGCACGCGCCACGATTGCCGCCACCGCCCAGGAAGGCGGCACCGACCTGACGTCGCTGTGGTCTGTCGGGCGGCTGATTTCCATTACCGTCGGGGAAAACCGTGTCGTCGCGCTGGTTTACGCCATGCGCACCGAAACTGGTCTGTGGAGCGAAGACAAAGACAATGGCTTCATCGTCGATGTCGAGCTGATGGGCGAGGTCAGCCGGGGCCCGGAGGGCAGCGAAGTCTTTACCTCAGGCATTACTCAATATCCCTATCTTGGCGCCGTTGCTCACCGCATCCGCGTGGCCGATCTGAAGCGGATCTATGATTCGAAAGAAGGTGGTAGCTGCAAGATCGGACGTTTGAGCCAGGACGATTCCATCGACGCCACGATCCACATTCCTTCCATGCTCTCCAAGCATTTCGCCGTGGTCGGCTCCACCGGCGTTGGAAAATCCACCGCCGTGTCCTTGTTGCTGCATAAGGCAATAGCCGCCGACCCCAAGCTGCGGGTATTGATCCTCGATCCCCATAATGAATTTGCCGCAGCCTTTGGCAGCCAGGCCGTGGTGATCGACACCGACACGCTGGACCTGCCCTTCTGGCTGATGCGTCTCGATGAACTGACTGAAGTGCTTTACCGGGGCAGGCCCGCCGTCGTCGAAGAGCTGGATGTTTTGCGCGACCTGATTCCGGAGGCCAAACGCGCCTTCAAAGGCTCTGAAGCTGGCCTGACACGCCGTAGCGAGCGGGCTGGTTTTACCGCCGATACACCTGTCCCCTACCGATTGTCGGACCTGCTGGCCGCCATTGACGAGCGGATTGGCAGGCTGGAGGGCCGCGACGAAAAGCCCGCCCTTCGCTCGCTGAAAATGCGGATCATGTCGGCGGTCAACGACCCGCGCTATCGCTTCATGTTCTCCAGCAACACGATCAGCGATACGATCATGGAAACCGTCGCGCATATCTTTCGCGTGCCGGGCCATGGCAAGCCGATTTCCACGTTCCAACTGGCGGGCATTCCCTCCGAAATTGTCAATTCGGTGGCCTCCGTGCTGTGCCGCATGGCCTTTGAGCTGGCGCTCTGGTCGAACGGCGCGATCCATATGCTGGTGGTTTGCGAAGAAGCGCATCGTTATGTGCCGGCAGACCCCAGCCTTGGTTTTTTCCCGACCCGGCAGGCCATTGCGCGGATTGCCAAGGAAGGCCGCAAATACGGCGTCTCGCTCGGCATCATCACCCAGCGACCGGGTGAGCTCGACCAAACCATCCTGTCGCAATGCTCCACTGTGTTTGCCATGCGGCTTTCCAACGACAGCGACCAGGCCATCATTCGCAAGGCCTTGCCCGACAGCTCGATCTCCGCCACCAGCTTCATTTCCTCGATTGGCAACGGCGAGGCGATTGCCTTTGGCGAGGCGATTGCCGTGCCGATGCGCATGCGGTTTGACCGGGTGGACCAACGCCACCTCCCCAAAGCCAGCGGCAGCACACTGGCACCCTCCGAAGACATGCCAGATAATATAGATCTCAGCGAAGTCATCTCGCGGATGCGCGCCAGCGCAGAACCGGACATTTCGGGCTTCCAACAGAGCTATCGCGTACCGGAGCCGGAAGCGTACAGGCCGCCCGCGCCCAATACTGAGCCGACCATCACCACCCCACTCGCCGAACCATTCCGCGCCCCGACCGCCGAGCCTCCAGAAGCACCGCGCCCGATCCTGCCCAGCCCGCCTATCGAGCCCTACCGGCCCGACATGCTGCCCGGCACCGAACTTGGCACCTCACCCGCTGCACCCCGCCCTGAACCCGCCTCCGGCTTTCGCCCTGCCAGCGCCTATGCGGGGCTGCGTAAGCCGGATGCTCAAACCCTTTTTGCCGCCGCGCCCTCACCCGCCGTTCCAACACGGCGCGAGCCGGGCATGACGCTAAGGGAAAGTATTTTGAAGAAGCCGTTGGGTGGGGTGAAGGAATAGTAGAAGCTTGCTCCAACTATTCTGCCGATTCATATCGAGTCAGGCGCTGCTTCAATCTCTTAGAGCATCGTACAGAAAATCGGAAACAGAACGATGCTCTTGTGGAACGCTTGGTTCCTAGGGAGAACCGGTCCGGCTGCTACACCACTCTCACCCACCCACATTCCGCTTCGCCGCATCGGCCAGCACGCTCAAATGCCGCTCGATCAGCGTCAGGAAGGCAATCGTGCCGCAGACCAGGGCCGCAACCAGAATGCCGCCCAAGCCACCGATGACAGCACCGGGAATGGAAAGTTCGCCGGTATAATAGATGCCACGCGTGGCACCAGATGCGGCCGCGATGGTGATGATCAGCAGAGCAAACAGGATGTTGAGGGCGGACAGGGTTCTGGCGAGAAAGTGGTTCATGGGAACTCCGTGATCGATTGTTTCGCAACAATGAAATCACGGTTCAACACACCGAACAAGATTCGGATGTGACCGCAGGTCACCTCAGCCTGAACGGCTGGCAGCAGGATCGACCCTCTCCCAACTCCCATCCATCTGATTGCGAAACCAGGTCATCTGGCGTTTTGCATATTGGCGCGTGGCGGCGGAGGCCTTTTCGATGACGTCCGCGCGGCTCATCTCACCCTTCAGCATAGCGGCGATCTGGGAGACGCCGATGGCCTTCATGGCGGGCATGTCCGGGGAAATGTTCTGCGCCAGCAGTGCCTCTACCTCTTCCACCGCGCCCTCATCCATCATCATTGCAAAGCGGCGGTTGATGCGGTCGTGCAGCAGTTTGCGATCCGGCAGGACGACCAGTTTCTTCGCCCGGCTCGGATCAACGATCATTGGCCCGGAGCGGGTTTGAAAGACGGAAATCGACTGGCCAGTGACCTCAAGCACCTCCAGCGCCCGGATGATCCGCTGGCCGTCGCGCGGGTCGAGCCTTCCCGCAACGGCGGGATCACGCAGAGTCAGGTCGTGATGCAGGCTTTCCGCCCCTTCCGATCGTTCACGCTGGCGCAGGGCCGCACGTACCGGTTCGGGTATGACAGGCATGTCGGAGAGGCCGCCGGTCAGCGCCTTAAAATACAGCCCCGTACCGCCGACGATCACCGGCAACCGGTTTTGCGTCCGCAGGTCTTGCAGCAACATAGTCACGTCGCGCAGCCAGTCGCCGGTCGAATAGGCAGCACCCGCCGCAACATGGCCGTAGAGGCGATGCGGCACGCCCTGCATATCCTCTTCGCTTGGGCGCGCGGTCACCACACGCAGCGTATCATACACCTGCATGCTATCGGCATTGATCACCACGCCACCTGCGTCGGCCGCAAGCCTCAGCGCTAACGCGGACTTGCCGCTGGCGGTCGGTCCGGTTATCAGGATGGCATCAAAATTGTCATCAAGGTTGTTCATCATGGCTTTCGTTGCCACGCTTATTGCCAATCCGTCAAATCCTGTTCTGACCCCGGCCCTTGCCGAGCAAGCCGCAGCCGCAGTTTCCGCCTCTGGCCTCTATTGGCTGGCGGATGGTGTAGCCTGCGATATCGCGCTGAAGGATGGCAGTGATCTTGACGCAACGGAAGAGACCTTACGTAAAGTGATAGAAGGTCACCCCATTGATCTCGCCATCCAACAGGCCGACAAACGCCGCAAGGCCTTCCTGATAGCCGATATGGATTCGACCATGATCGGCCAGGAATGCATTGATGAACTGGCCGCCGAAGTCGGTCTGAAGGACGAGGTCTCGCAGATCACCGCCCGCGCCATGAATGGCGAAATCGCCTTCGAACCGGCGCTGCGTGAACGTGTCGCGCTGTTGAAAGGCCTGCCGATCACCGTTGTCGATGAGGTGATCGCCAAACGGATCACGCTCACCCCAGGCGGGCTGGAGCTGATCGCCACCATGAAGGCCAAGGGCTATTATACCGCGCTGGTCTCGGGCGGATTTACTGTCTTCACCTCGAAAATTGCGGCCACCCTGGGCTTTGAAGAAAACCGCGCCAATATCCTGCTGGAACAAGACGGCCTGCTGACCGGCGAAGTGGCCGAACCAATCCTCGGCAAGCAAGCCAAGGTGGATGCGTTGCAGGACATCGTCACCCGACTTGGTCTTTCGCCGGAGGATGTGATTGCCGTTGGCGACGGCGCCAATGATCTTGGCATGCTCGGCGTCGCTGGCTCCGGCGTGGCGCTGCATGCCAAGCCCACGGTGGCGGCTCAGGCGAAAATTCGCATCGACTATGGTGATTTAACGGCTTTGCTTTATCTTCAGGGCTACCGCAAGACGGATTTCGTCGCTCCTTAAACCACGGGCATCATGATTATTGTTGAAACGGACCGGCTGCTGTTGCGCCGATGGAAAGAGAGCGACCGCAATCTGTTTCGGGAAATCAATGCCGACCCGAAAGTCATGCAGTTCTTCCCCTTTCGCCGGTCTTATGAAGAAGCGGACCTGATGATGGACCGCGTCAACAGGCTGATCGATGAGACCGGCCTGTGCTTTTACGCGGTTGAACTCAAGGAAACCGAAGAGCCCATTGGTTTTTGCGGATTGTCGGACGCGATGATGCCGGACATTCTGGGCGAAGGCACGATAGAAATCGGCTGGCGGCTCGCCACCCGCTTCTGGGGGCATGGCTATGCGACGGAAGCGGCACGCGGTCTTCTCGGTTATGGCTTCAAAGCCAAAGGCTTGAACGAAATCGTTTCCTTTGCGGTCGCCACCAACCACCGCTCCACTGCCGTCATGCAGCGGCTCGGCATGATCCGTGACCTGAACGGCGATTTCGACCACCCGCGTGTCCCCGACACCCATCCGCACCTGAAACCACATGTGCTTTACCGGATGACAAAACAGCTTTGGGCGTCCCAACACATCACTTGAAGTAGCGGATTCAAACTCTGAACCCGCTGCCATAGACCTCTGAATCGACTCTCAAAAATACCCTATTCCAGCGGCACGGCCACGAAACGCAGATCGCCCTGCGGCGTCGCCACCATCAGATGAATGGCACGGCGGCCATCGGATTTCAGCTTGTCGATTTTCTCCGCCAAGGCTTCTGGCGTGGCGACGAATTCCTGGGCCACTTCCACGATCACCTCACCGGCTTTCAAGCCCTTCTGGTCAGCGGCGGAGCTCTGCTGCACATCAGTGATCAGCAAGCCCTCGACGCTCTTGGCAATCGAATTGGCGGCCCGCTTCTCATCGTCCAGCGCCTCGACACTCATGCCAAGCACCATGCCGCTGGCCGCCTCGTCCGTGTCCTCGCTGTCGCTGGCTTTTGGATCGGCCTGTTCGCTGTCCTTGGCTTCCGTCGCCTTGTCGTCAGGCAATTGCGCCAGCTTCACTTTCAATGTTTCCCGCTTACCGTCACGAAACACCACGACATCGATATCCTGATTGATCGGGCTTTCGGCCACCGTGCGAACCAGATCGCGGCTTTCGGCAATATCCTTGCCGCCGAAGGAAATAATCACGTCTCCGGTTTTGAGAGGCCCCTTGGCCACCGGACCGTCTTCAATAATGCTGCTGACCAGCGCACCCCGGCCCAATTTGATACCTGCCGACTTGGCGAGATCATCCGGTACCGGCTGAATGCGCACGCCCAGCCAGCCGCGCCGCGTTTCACCAAAGTCGCGGAGCTGCTTGATGACATTTTCGGCCAGTTCCGACGGCACGGCAAAGCCAATACCGATGGAACCGCCGCTGGGCGAAATGATCGCCGTATTGATGCCGATCACTTCACCACGCATGTTGAACAGTGGGCCGCCGGAATTGCCCTTGTTGATCGCCGCATCGGTCTGAATGAAATTGTCATAGGGTCCGGCATTGATATTTCGGCCCCGGGCCGAAACGATGCCGAGCGTTACCGAACCGCCGAGCCCAAAGGGATTGCCGATCGCCATCACCCAATCGCCGATCCGCATCACTTTCGAATCGCCGAATTTTACCGCTGTCAGCGGTTCCGTCGGTTCAACCTTCAATAGCGAAAGATCGGTCTTGGTGTCGGTGCCGATCAGCTTGGCCTGCAATTTCGAACCGTCGGAGAAAATCACTTCGATGTCATCGGCATTCTCGATGACATGGTTGTTGGTGACGATGTAACCAGCGGGATCGATAACAAAGCCGGAGCCTAGCGAATTGACCTTATGGTTGCTGCCCTTGCCCTCGCGATTCTTGTAGAAATCTTCAAACAGATCTTCAAAGGGCGAGCCTTTCGGCACCTGTGGCAGGGGCGCAGACTCGTCATCATCGACATTCTGCGATGTCGCGATATTGACCACCGCACCGAGAAGCCCCTCTGCAAGATCGGCGACGGGTGCCGGACCGCCCTGCGCGGGTCCTGACGTTGCGGACGCACCAGACCCGGAAGCAGGCGGCGACGGGGGAATCGGCGCTGCGGTCTTGACCTGCGCAAAGGCTGCCGTGCTCGTGGCCACAGGCCCAAAGCTGACCATGCCCCCGACGACAACAGAGGTCAGAAGGCGGGTGGCCGGTCCGCAACACTTAATCATAAGCTTCCTCATGGTGAGTTTCATTCCTGCTCGCATCCGACCGATCATAGGACGCATGGCTACAAACCGAAACCGCCTTGCCGGGTTTGTTCACGCTATCTTGAGTATAGGGCGGCGTCATGGCGCGGGGTGTCGTTTATACCCGCCCCCCCAAAATGCCCAGGCATCGTCGTTTCGAAGGATTTCGGCGATCTCAACTGCATCAGGCGGTTGAGATATTTGCAAATGACATACCCATAGAAAAGGGGCCGGAATGACCCGGCCCCTTTTGGCTTTAAAGATGTGTCTATCAGTTAGCGGCAGGTGCTGTGGGCGTTGCCGCCCCAGTTCCAGCCTGCGAACGGAAGAACTTGAAGAATTCCGAATTCGGCGACAGCACCATGGACGTCCCGGTCGTGCCGAGCGATGCCTCATAGGCTGCCATAGAACGGTAGAATTCGAAGAAGGACGGATCGCGCTGATAGGCATCGGCGAACACCCGGTTGCGTTCAGCATCACCCTGACCGCGCAGGATTTCCGAATCGCGCTGCGCATCGGCCTGCAACTCGACAACCTGACGGTCGGCGATGGCCCGGCGACGCTGGCCCTCTTCATTACCACGCGCCCGGATCAATTCGGCTTCGGCCAGACGCTCGGAGCGCATCCGGGCATAGGTCTGTTGCGAAATCTCCTGGGTCAAGTCGGTGCGGCGAATGCGCACGTCCTCAATGGTGATACCTAGGTTTTCCGCATCCGATTTCAGATCGTCGGCAACCTCCTGCATCATCTGCGAACGGGCATCCGACAGGGCGGCCTCGAAGCCGCGCAGACCGTAAACCCGACGCAAGGATGCATCGAGACGGGTGCGAAGCCGCGCTTCCGCCAGATCGCGGTCACCACCCGAAACGATCCCGATAAAGCGGCGGGCATCGGTGATCTTGTAGATCAGGAAGGCATCGACCTCATAGAACTTGCCGCCGGAAACCTGGACACGGATATTGTCGAGATCAAATCGCAGGGACTGATCCGAGATAATCTGCACCTTGTCGGCGCCGGCAAAGGCAAAGGGCATTTTGAAGTAAAGGCCAGGCTCGCTATAGACCGCCTTGATCTGGCCAAAGCGCACGACAACGGCCTGCTGGCGCTGGTTGATGACGAAAACCGAAGAGTAGATCAGCAGAAGCACGATGGCTAAGCCGATCAGCACGGCAGGAAGACGATTGGTCATCTTACTTGCCTCCCTGTGCTGGCTGGGTGCCCATGCGGCCGATTTCGTTCAACGGCAGATAGGGAACGACACCCTGGCCCTGCTCATCGACGATCACCTTGTTGGATTTCTTCAGGACCTGCTCCATGGTTTCAATGTAAAGCCGCGTGCGGGTCACGTCCGGCGCCTTGGTATACTGGTCGTAGATCGAGATGAAGCGCTGCGCCTCACCCTCGGCTTCCTTCACGACGCGATCCTTGTAGGCAGCAGCCTCTTCCCGCATCTGCGCGGACTGACCACGGGCCTGACCAAGCTTCTGGTTGGAATATTGGTTGGCTTCCTCAACGAAGCGGTCCTCGTCCTGCTCGGCACGCTGCACTTCATCGAACGCATCGGCCACTTCGCGCGGCGGCGCCGCATCCTCGATAGCCACCGAATTGATGGAAATGCCGGAACCGTAGCTGTCCATCGTCCCCTGGATGATGTTGCGCACGTCGACAGAGATAGACTGACGGGCATCACGGAAAATTTCCTGGGCCGGGCGACGTCCGACGACTTCGCGCATGGCGCTCTCCGCCACCTGCTGCAAAGTCTGCGGCGGGCTTTCGAGATTGAACAGATAGGCCTTTGGATCGCTGACCGTGTACAACACGGAAAACTGCACGTTGACGATATTCTGGTCGCCGGTCAGCATCAGGCCAGCAGTGGAATTGGAGGCAACCTTGGCACCGATATTCTGTTGCTGCTCGGTCACCTTGACCTTCTCCACCGTTTCAAACGGCCAGAGATGGAAATGCAGACCGGGGGCGGAAATTTCGTCCTTCGGCTTGCCGAAGCGCATTTCCACGCCGCGCTCATCCGGCTGCACGGTATAGACCGCCTGGGTCAACCAGAGACCGGCCACAGCCAGCACGACGATCAGGCCCATGCCTCCGCCCAGACCACCGGGAACCAGGTTCTTGAACTGATCCTGCCCGCGCTTGATAATGTCTTCCAGATCCGGCGGCTGCTTGCCACCGCCGCCACCGCCATTGCCGCGAGGCCGGTTCGGTCCCTGCCCCCACGGTCCTCCATTGTTATTATTACCACCGCCGCCGCCCCAGGGGCCGCCGCCGTTCTGATTACTCCAAGGCATCAAAACCTCTTTTTCTGAGAATGCTCCCAACAGCGCCATGGAGCTCGTAAACCCGGCACGACGCTGCAAAACCTCTAGTCTCCTGCACAATCCACGATAAAGACTATTTCAGTCCATAACTGTTGTGCAAAGGCCCGCAACGGCGCCGTCAAAAAGGCATCCACCCGGATTAATCCCGTTATAGGGATCGCGGCGACGCCTTTCAACGAAAAGGCCCTAACTTCTTCGATTTCTATGGAAATAAACAGTTACAACGCTGTTTTACGCCGGTAGATCGTATAGCGCGTCGCGAAACTGTCGCGTTCGCCGGCTGGCACGGCCTCTTCATACAGTTTTTCAAACTGTGACGGATCGATTGCCGGAAAAACCGTATCGCCATCGGCAATCTCCGTCTCCACATGGGTGACATGCAGGATATCAGCCAGCGGCAAAGCCTGCCGGTAGATTTCACCGCCGCCAATCACGCAGATCTCCTCTATCCCCAAATCCCCGGCAATCTGCCCTGCCCGCTCAAGCCCCGCCTCAAGGCTGCGCACGGTTTCCACCGAGGGCATGACGATATCGGCATGACGGCTGACGATCACATGCGGGCGACCGGGAAGCGGCCGGGAGCCGAAACTCTCGAAGGTCTTGCGGCCCATCACCAGCGGCTTGCCAAGCGTCAACGCCTTGAACCGCTTGAGATCGGTGCTCAGCTTCCAGGGCATGTCGCCATTGCGACCGATCACGCCGTTGTTCGAGACGGCAACGACAATGGAGATTTTAGGCATGATCTGCTCTCTTCATTTACCGGGCGAAGTGGTGTCACAAGCCACCGTAAACGTCCATAAAAAAGCCGCCGTCACCAGGACGGCGGCCCGAAACCCATTCCTTGCAGACAGACTATTCCTTGCGCATCGCCGCATCGACGCTAAGCGGGCCAGGGCCAGCAAAGACGATGTAGAAAAACACGAAGCAGAACAGGATAGCCGGCTCGCCGTGATTGTTCATCGGGTAAAAGCCCATCTGAGCATGCACGAGGAAATAGGCGAAAGCGCACATGCCCGACGCGATGAAGGCGGCTGGGCGGGTAAACAGACCGATGGTGATCAGCGCGCCGCCAACCAGCTCGATGCAACCGGCGATCCAGGGCAGTGACATAACAGCCGGGTTCATATCCGAGGGCGGGAAGCCCAGAAGCTTGCTCATGCCATGTTCAAGAAACAGCAGGCCCGCAATAATGCGCAGAATGCTGAGGACGGTCGGAGCCCAAGGGCTCAGTCGAGTGAAGATCATGAAACCTAAACCTTTTTAGGAAGAAACGATGTGAGAGCGAAACCACAGCTGCGGCATTCTGTCACTGAAATTCTCGGTAACGTTGTCGTGACCAACCACGAAAAATTGTATCACACGGCAATCGGCGCCTTGATAGCAGGTTCGGCGACATAGCCTTCCAGGCTGAAATGACTGAATTCAAAGCCGAAAACATCCTTCACGTCTGGATTGATCCGCATCACCGGCAAGGGTTTCGGCTGCCGGGTCAATTGCAACCGGGCCTGCTCGAAGTGATTGGCGTAGAGGTGCGCATCCCCCAGCGTATGAATGAAATCGCCGGCTTTCAGCCCCGTCACCTGCGCCACCATCATGGTCAGCAGCGCATAGGAAGCGATATTGAAGGGGACGCCGAGGAAAATATCAGCGGAGCGCTGGTAGAGCTGGCACGAGAGCTTGCCATCGGCCACATAGAACTGGAATAGGCAATGGCAGGGCGGCAGCGCCATCTCGTCCACCTCGGCCGGGTTCCAGGCCGAGACGATATGGCGACGAGAATTGGGGTTGGTCTTGATGCTCTCGACGAGATTGGCGATCTGGTCGATATGGCCACCGCCGGGCTTTGGCCAGGAGCGCCACTGCGCACCGTAGACCGGTCCGAGATCGCCGTTTTCATCGGCCCACTCGTCCCAGATGGAAACGCCGTTTTCCTTGAGATAGGCAATATTGGTATCGCCCTTCAAAAACCACAGGAGTTCATGGATGATCGAGCGCAAATGCAGCTTCTTGGTGGTCAGGACCGGAAAGCCCTCCGCCAGGTCAAACCGCATCTGATACCCAAAGACCGAGCGCGTGCCGGTGCCGGTGCGATCGCCACGGTCGGAGCCGTTTTCCATCACATGCTGCAGGAGATCGAGATATTGCTTCATGGTCGGTGCCTGCCATTTGTCGTTTGAAACAAGCTTTACCTCCGAAACCCGTGCCAACGGAAGTCGAAACAGCATCAAACACCGCCCTATCCCGGCATTTCCAAGGGTATTATCCGCATTTGTCACGAACCCGTTAAATTCAGCAGGCGCCGGTCTTTTCATCCGCGTGGAAAACACCTATATCCCCCTTGCCGATGCTTGCATCGGCTATGGCAATAAACGGTCGGTGAAATAAACCTATTGGACCCGGGGGCGGTACCCGGCGCCTCCACCAAAAACCGGTCGGTCTTTGTGGCCGGCTTTTGATGGGGGCGAAATAGGATCGACAAGGGCGTAAAGATCGAACTTTTGCTCGGCATGATACCACCGTCATCGGGTCACAAGTGTAGTTGCAAATGACAACAACGCTCAGGGTTACGCTGTCGCTGCTTAATCGCGGTGCCAGAAACCCAAACTAAGTCCTTACGGGTAGCACTGTAAGGCGGGGTTCGGAGGTACCTGGCAACAGAAACCTCCACTTTCTCCCTCCTTGATATCCCCTTGCCTGGCGCTGACCAATGCCGTGCCTGACGGCGGAATGGCTTGTCATCCGATGCGTACTTGCGATCCAACCATTGGCGCGTTCTCCCCTGGCTCCTTGTCTCGTCCTGAGCCGCGCCCCTACCCTCACCCTTGAGTTTGATTTATAGTGATATAGATAGAAGCGGAATCGGGCTTTGCGCCAAAGCCTTGCATGGCTTATAAACTACAGACCCGCGCATCATTCGTGATGCACATGACCGGACGCAGAAGAAAGACAGGACCATATGGGGCAGGACCACATCCGTTACGACATTCTGGCTCAGGACGCATTGCGCGGCGTTATCCGCAAGGTGCTGACCGAAGTCGCCGCAACGGGCCGGCTGCCGGGCGAACATCATTTTTTCATCACCTTCCTGACGGGCGCTCCGGGTGTGCGCATCTCACAGCACCTCAAGGCGAAATATGCCGAGCAGATGACCATCGTCATCCAGCACCAGTTCTGGGACCTGAAGGTCACCGATAGCCTGTTCGAAGTGGGCCTATCCTTCTCCGACACGCCGGAAAAACTGGTCATTCCTTTCAACGCCATTCGCGGCTTCTACGATCCTTCGGTGAATTTTGAACTGGAATTCGATGTGCCGCAGGTGGAAGAAGACGAAAACTCTGCCGAAATCACCGCCTATCCGCTGGCCGCCGAATCGGAAAAATCCGAGGATGGCGCTGCCGACAAGCCGGAAGGCGAAAAGAAGGAAGGCTCTGTCGTCTCCCTGGATGCGTTTCGAAAGAAGCAGTAAGGCGGGGCAGCCAAGGAAAGCAGCGCATGTCGGGCGAAGTCGTTAATCTGCGTCAGGTCAGGAAAGCCAAAGCGCGCACCGAAAAGGAAAAGATCGCGGATCAGAACCGCGTGAGTTTCGGGCGAAGCAAGGCTGAGAAAAACCTGACCCGCGCACTGAACGACAAGGCCCGCGCTGCTCTCGACAATTCAAAGCTGGAGCCAAAACCAGCCAGTCCTGCGCCGGACGAACCGGGCTGAGAGCGACGTTTGTTCCTATTGCTCCTGCCAGCACTGTCCAAGCAAGTATTGTCCAAGCCAGGATGCGGACGTGCAAAGCCATCTGTTTGCCTTTTTATGTCCCGTGAATGGCGTACTCTATGCCGGTGATCCGCAAGCATTCTATTTCCCTCCATGGCCATCGCACCAGTTTTTCTCTGGAAGATGCCTTCTGGCAGGAAATTCGGGCGATTGCCGAAAGCCGTAATGTCCCGATTGCTGCATTGATTGCGGATATTGACGGCAAACGTCCGGCTGATTGCAATCTCTCGTCAGCGCTGCGGCTCTATGTGCTGGAATGGCTCAAACAGGCAGGTTCCGATTCGCATTGAAAATGCGCTTGCCTGTGACTGGGCCAGTGATTCGGCAATCGATTCGCCAACGCGACAATTTGGGCATTTTATATGCCCCACCAGAGGCCTGTCGTATTCCAGTTTACTGCCTGGTTAGCCAAGCTGGTCCGTTTCAGGGGCCTATGAAGTAAAGTTATGTTAATCCGACCGACATCTCCGGACAAAGGTTATGTTGAATAACGTTTCATTAGGGAACGACTACTATGGTCAGGCTGCGCTGAAAGCTGCAGGACGCCCGGGAATGGTGCAGAATTTCTCCACCCGATACGCCCCCTCCAACAGCGCCAACTTAATTTGAAAAGGATTTCAAATATGACAAGCGCAGTTTCTTCCCAGATGTCCATGCCGATGATGCCGCCTATGGGCCGCATGCAGAAGCCAAGCGAAGAGCAGACCACCACCGACGCGACAGCATCGACCAGCACAACAGCATCATCGACCAGCACCTCTTCCGAGACATCGACCTCCGCCGAAGGTTCCGCACCTGAAGGTTTCGAAGGCTTTGAAGGCAAGTTCCCGAATTTCGGTGGCGGTAACATGGGTGGCGGCGCCATGCCTCCGTTTGGCCAGCGCGAAGCCTTCCTCTGAAATTTTCTGATCGATCTCTATCGAGACGCAGCACCGCTCTGCCATGATGGCATAGCGGTACTTTTTTGTCTTTTCGACAAGTTGCAAGTTCATAAGGCCGCAAAGGTGCGCGCAGCAAAGCCATCAGGCGGTAAGCTGCCGTTATGCACTCCCGTTATTGTACGTAAATTATTGCACCCCGGGCAAATCCTGCAACTCCAGTTTAAAACCGTTATTCGGCCCATCGCGCGGTGTTGATGGCGCCGCATTGCCAGCACCACGATCCGCCGCTCTCGCCGCAGCCTCCGCGGCCCGTGCCGCGGCATCGGCCGCCGCCGCAGCCTTGGCCTGCGCCGCCGCACGCTCTGCGGCAAGGGCGGTATAATAGGCCACTTCGCGCCGCAGCCTTTGCTTTTCCAACACAGCCGCTTGCAATGTTTCCACCCGTCTGCGCTCACGCTCGAATGCCTGGAGCGAGAGGTAGCTTGCCATTTCGCGGACATCCAACTGCCGCTTGGGCGCAGCTAGCGGACCCGTCAGCAGCAGGTGGACGGTCGGCGCGGCATCTCCCGCCGTTGCCTGCTCAACACCCGTCTGTGCTGCGATAGCCTCCCCAGACGTAGAGACCGCCGTAGCCGGATCGAAGGCGATCTGGACATCGGCATCGACGTCACCGGAGGCAACCGTCAAGACGGCCTGCGTCTCGATAGCGGCATCCTTGGCTGGCAGTTTGACGCCCTGCATCCGGGCTTTACCGTCACTCAGCGTAAACGGCATGGTCACGTCGCCCAGTAGGGTTGGCGCGCGGGCCAGCAGTGGTGTCAGAGCTGCGGAGACCTGCTCCGCCGTCACCTCACTGGTCGCAGCTCCAAAAGCCTCCGAGAGTGCCGGAAAGCTGGAGAGGTCCAGTTCCGGGATAGTCAAAGCGGAGAGATCGACCTGGCCGGAACCGTTGACCGATCCAAGCAGGCCTTGGGCGCTGCTACCGCTGCCTTCCGCCATCACTTGCAGCCTGGCTTGACCGGACAGGCCGCTGTCAGGCCAGATCTTGCCCAAGTCGGCATTGGCAAGGGACAGTCTGCTGCGCAGGAAAGCCGTGCCCTGGTTATTGGCGAGCGACATGCGCCCAGAGAGAGCGCCGCCGAACAGCGTGCCGGACAGATCCTCCAGCGCCATGCCGCCATCCACCAGCGTCAGGCGCGCGGCAACATCACGGGCGGCGGGCAGCGGGCCAAGATCGAGTGTGCCAGCCTTGAGGGCGACGTCCATCTGCATGTCGCCCCAGACGGGCGTCTGCACCTTCGCCGCCGATAACGCGTCGGATGCGGGGTCCTTGACCGGGCCGATCACGGTCGACGCCAGCCATTCAAGATCAACGGTCTCCAGGCCAACCGCACCGCCGATTTTAACCGCTGAAGCGGTCGGCTCCAGCACCAGCGTGCCGGACAAACGGTCCCCCGCAACCTCGCCATTTATATCTTGCAATTGCGTTTTGTTGTCGCCCTGCCGCTCGATGTCGCCGGTCAGGGTGATCGGCAGACCGGTGTCGATGCCGGGGAGACTGACTGCATTCATGATCAGCAATGGGGCAATATCGTCGCTGGCCAGTTCCATCTTGCCCTTGCCCTGCAAGAACAGGTCCGCACCAAGATTGACCGTTCCGCTCACCCCAAGCCGGGTCGCCCCAGATGTCAGCGACATCTGGCCATCCGCTGGCGCGGTGCCCTGCTGTTTTAATTGCAGGGTCAGTTTCGCACCGCCATCCATCGGCACCGGCAGCGGATCGAAGCCAAGCTGACCCAACAGCGCCGAAGGTTCTTCATTGGCAGCGGTCAGCGAAAAGCTCTTCTCAGAATCGTCGAACACATCAAACAGGCTATCCTGCCGATAGGCGGCATCGACCGTCGTGCCATTGGCCTTGCCCTGTAGATCGACCTGCAAGCCGCCATACTGGGCATCGCCAAAACGGGCATTCACCACGATGTCGGCATCGGAATACCATTGCCCGCTGGACGCCAGCCGGGCCAGCAGCGGATGCTGCGACAATTGCTGATGCAACATCGCCAGAAATCCGCTGATGTCGTCAGCATGCAGCATGACCTGCGCCTTGCCGCTATAATCGGCAAGCGAGCCGGTGGCTTCGCCCGTCGCCTTGATACTGGTACCGGCAAGATTGCCGATATCCAGCTTGCGCACCGAAAACCCGCCATCCTTGTAGGTAAACAGCCCGTCCACATCACGAGCCGTGATGCCGAATGCCGAAAAGGCATCGACCTTGATGTTCCCGGCGATTTGGTGGCTCAGCAGCGCATCATCGCTGGCATCACCAGACACCAGCGAGGCCAGTGCCTTCGTTGCATCGAAGTCGAAGGCATTGCCCGAGAGATCAAAGGACAGGCTGGGCATGACGCCATCAGCCGATTGCCGCTCAAGACGGCCATGCAGGCTGGCTGGTCCGATTGCCAGTTCAAGCTTTTCGAACCGTTGCAGGTCGGAGGTCAAGTTGACGTTGGCCGAAAAGCCCGCCGTGCGCAATTGCCGGATGGCCGGATCGACATCGCCCGACAGCCAGGAAGCCAGCCCGGAAGGCTGGCTGGAGGCCACCAGCAGCGAACCATTGAAGGATGCCTGCCCCTTCAGTTGCAGCCGTCCCGAGGCTTCCGCCTGGGTGCGGCCCGGCAGGGTGGCAACCGCCTTGTCCACCTGCCAACCGGTTCCGGCAGGCCGCAGATTCAGGGTAATATCCCGGATAACGGTATCGCCAGCGACAATCGCCGGCAGTTTAAGGCTGGCGCGACCCGGCATGTCGGGAATGGGGATCCGGTCTGCGAGCGCTATCAGCGACTGGATGCGCTGGCGGGCGGAATTCTGCATCTGCCGCCCGGTCTTGCCCTTGGGCAAAGTAGGCGTCAGCTTATCGACGTCGATCTGCTGGCCCTCGGCTGTCAGCAGAAATTCCGGCGCCTTGCCGCTATCCAGCGTCGCCTCGCCGGTGATGATATAGGGCTGATCGCTGGCACCGATTTCCATCCGGTATTCAGGAATCCGCACCCGGTCATTGCCCAGCTCGAACTTGCCTCTGATGCGCGGCGGGAGCACCGGGTTGCCCATCGGTGCACTAACCTGACCGTCCTCGGCATTGGCACGCAAGGCAGCCAGGAAGCTACCCTGCAATGTCGGGCGCTTGTCGACAAGCGCGAGATCGCCGGACAGGTCAATATCGACAGGCGTTGCATCCGGGGCGATATGGATTTTCACCGGCACCGCCCCCTTGGCCTGGTCCGGTTGAAGGCTGGACAGCGAGAAATTGCCGGACTGGCCATCCAGCACCCCCTGCCCCAACACCGTCCACGGGCCAGCCAGGGACCGAGCTGTCATATCGGCATTCAGACCGCTGACCTGGCGGGTGCGGCCTGTCTGCTGATCGACCAGGGTCAGAGCACCATCGACGACCGTCACTTTTTCCAGCACGACATTGCGACCCGGCAGGCTTGGCTGGCTGCCCTGCAACCAATCCAGCGAACCGTCCGGCAACAGTCTCAGCCGCACATTCGGCTGCTCGATCCGCATGGCGAAAATCCGCGCTTCGCCGGATAGAAACGGCGCAAGCTCGGCATCCATGGAAAACCGCGCCACATGCGCCAGCGTCTTGCCATCGGTGCCCGGCCCGACCGTAACGTCATTCATCGTGATCGACGGAAACGGCAGGATACGTGCCTCGACAGCGCCGTGGACCACCACCTTTTTACCGAGAAGACGGCTGGCCTGATCCTCGAAATCCTTGCGGAAATCCGTCCAGTTGACGAAAAGCGGCGCTAGAAGCGCGGCAAACAGCGCCACCACGACCAATCCGCCAAACGCGATGAACAGTCTGCCTAGCACTGCGACTCCCTATGGTGTTTCATGCCCGTTATCATAACGGCTTACTCATTATCGTAACGGCTTTAAGCCTGCGGATCAAAGCCGGAAGATCTTGCCCGGATTAAACAGATTGTCGGGGTCCAGTCCACGCTTTACCTGGCGCATCACATCCAATGCGCCGCCAAGCTCAGCTTCCAGATAGGACATCTTGCCCTGACCGACCCCATGTTCGCCGGTGCAGGTGCCATCCATGGCCAGCGCACGGTCGTTCAACCGCGCCATGAACGCCTCTACCTTATCGACATTCTCAGCGTCCTTGTCGTCGAACAGGATCAGCAGATGGAAATTGCCATCGCCGACATGGCCGACAATCGGCGCCAGAAGCCCGGTCTCTGCAATATCGGCCTGGGTTTCAGCCACGCATTCCGCCAGTTTGGAGATCGGCACGCAGACATCGGTGGACAAGCCCGCCAGCTCCGGGGCCAGCGCCCGGCCTGCCCAATAGGCGTTGTGACGTGCTTTCCAAAGTTGGGCGCGCTCCTGCGGATCGGAGGTGAAGCGCAGGTCTTCAGCGCCATATTCCTCGGCAATGGCGGCGAATTGCTCCGCCTGCAGGGCCACCGTCTGCTCCGTGCCATGAAACTCCAGAAACAGCGTCGGCCTTTCCGGTAGACTGAGGTTGGAATAGGCATTGCAGGCCCGGACCTGCATGGCATCGAGCAGCTCGATCCGCGCCACGGGAATGCCCATCTGAATGGTCATGATCACGGCGTCGCAGGCCGATTTAACGTCAGCAAAGGCGCAGACCCCGCCACCGATCTTTTCGGGGATGCCCTGAAGTTTGAGAGTAATCGAGGTGATCACCCCGAGCGTGCCTTCGGCACCGACAAACAACCGTGTCAGGTCATAGCCCGCCGAAGATTTACGGGCGCGGTGGGCGGTGCGGATCTCTTCGCCATTGGCGGTCACCACCGTCAATGCCATGACATTGTCCTTCATCGTGCCATAGCGCACCGCATTGGTACCGGAAGCCCTTGTCGAGGCCATGCCGCCGATGGAGGCATTTGCCCCGGGATCAATGGGGAAGAACAGACCGGTATCGCGCAGATAGGTGTTCAGCGCTTCGCGCGTCACGCCCGGCTGGACGGTGCAGTCGAGATCCTCGGCATTAACCTCGAGAACCGTGTCCATCCGGGTGAAATCGATGGAAATACCGCCATGCGCCGCATTGACCTGCCCCTCCAGCGAAGAGCCAACCCCAAACGGCACCATCGGCACCTTATGCTGGGCGCAGATCCGCACCACGGTCTTCACATCCTCGGCGCTTTCGACGAAGACCACCCCATCGGGCAATTGCGCCGGCAGATAGGTGGTGGTGTGGGCATGTTGCTCCCGGAAGGACTGGCCGGTCTGGAACCGCTCGCCGAAGGACTGCTTGAGCAGGCCTAGAACGGTTGCGATCCCATCCTCGTTGCGAACTCCCGCCACGACATCCTTCCTGCTCATGCCCGTCTCCCTGCTATCTCGAACCATTTTGTCAATTGGTTGCAGGTATGGCCAGAGCAGACAGGCTTGTCCAGTCATTGCGGCAGGAATAGCTGATATCCCGTCATCGGCATCGCGGAACGATCAGCCGAACCGACCCGTCACATAGTCGCTGGTGCGCTGGTCACTTGGGGCGCTGAAAATCGCTTCGGTGCGGTCGAATTCCACCAGTTCGCCCAGATACATGAAGGCGGTATATTGCGAGATACGCGCCGCCTGATGCAGATTATGGGTGACGATGGCGATGCAATAGGTGGACCGCAGGGTTTCGATCAATTCTTCCAGCTTGCTGGTCGAGATCGGATCGAGCGCCGAGGCTGGTTCGTCCAGCAGCAGCACGGACGGCTTGACGGCAATGGCGCGGGCAATGCACAGGCGCTGCTGCTGCCCACCGGAAAGCCCAAGACCGCTCTGGTGCAGCTTGTCCTTCACCTCGCCCCAAAGCGCTGCCTCCTGAAGGGCTGCTTCAACGCGATTGTCCATATCCGGCTTGGAAAGCCTTTCATAAAGGCGAATGCCGAAAGCGATATTCTCATAGATCGACATCGGAAACGGTGTCGGCTTTTGAAAGACCATGCCGATCTTGGCCCGCAACCGGTTCAGGTCTTCCGATGGGTTGAGAATATCGCGTCCGTCGAGCAAAACCTCGCCCGTCACCTTCTGACCCGGATAGAGATCGTACATCCGATTGAAAATCCGCAGCAGGGTCGATTTCCCACAGCCGGACGGGCCGATAAAGGCGGTGACCGTGCGATCTCGCAGGCCGAGATCGACATTTTTGATCGCCTGATAGCCGTTCTGGTAATAAAACGACAGCTGCTTGGCCTCAACCTTGATAGGGCGGCCGATATCGGACGGATTGAAGGCTTGCAGAGGTGCGCGCATCAGGGGCGTCCTTGTACCCGTATCAGACATTTGCATCTATCTTTCCTTCTTTCCGAACAACAAACCCGCCGACAGGCTTCGTGCGACGATATTCAAAACCAGGATCGTCACCGTGATCAGCAACGCCCCGCCCCAGGCCAGCCGCTGCCAATCCTCATAGGGGCTCATGGCGAACTGGAAAATCACAACCGGCAGGTTGGCGATCGGCTGGCTGAGATCGGCGGTCCAGTATTGATTGTTGAGCGCGGTAAACAGCAAAGGTGCCGTCTCGCCGCTGATCCGGGCGACAGCCAGAAGCACGCCGGTCAACATGCCGGAGCGGGCGCTGCGCCAGATTACCGAGGTCATGATTTTCCAGCGCGGCGCGCCAAGCGCTGCGGCCGCCTCGCGCATCGCATCCGGCACCAGCGCCAGCATATCCTGGGTGGTGCGGTTGATGACCGGAATGGCAATCAACGCCAGCGAAGCGGCACCGGCATAGCCGGAGAAATGCCGGAACGGCACGACCAGCAGCGTATAGACAAACAGGCCGATGACGATGGACGGTGCGGCCAGCAGGATATCGTTGACGAAGATCGCCACCATGCCAAGCTTGGTGCCGCGCCCGTATTCCGCAAGATAGGTGCCGGCCAGAATACCGATTGGCGTTGCCACCACGGTTGCCAGCAGCGTCATCATGAAGGAGCCGTAGATGGCATTGGCAAGACCGCCATCGGAACCCGGCGGCGGCGTCATCTTGGTGAAGAGGTCAAGCGTGATCGCTTGTAGACCATTGCTGAACAGCGTCCACAGGATAGCCGCCAGAACGGCGAGACCAAGAATGGCCGAGGCCAGCGACAGGCCAAGGGCGATACGGTTGACGAGATAGCGGCGGGAAACAATCGACATCGGCTGGCCTCAAAAACTTTCGCTGCGCCCGATGAGCCACTTGGCAAGCGCCAGCACTGCAAAGGTAATGAAGAACAGGATGAGACCGAGCGCCACCAGACTGGACGTATAGAGATCCGACGTCGCCTCAGAAAACTCATTGGCAATCGAAGCCGAAATCGTCGTGGCGGGCGACAGCAGCGAGGTGGCGATCCGGTGTGAATTGCCGATCACAAAGGTCACCGCCATGGTTTCGCCCAGCGCCCGGCCAAGGCCCAGCATGACGCCACCGATCAAGCCGCGCCGCGTATAGGGAATGATGATGTGGAAGACGACTTCCCAGGTGGTCATGCCCATGCCATAGGCCGATTCCCTGAGCAGCACCGGCACTGTGCCGAACACGTCGCGGGTGACAGAGGCGATGAATGGAATGACCATAATCGCCAGCACGATCCCCGCCGTCAGAAGACCGATGCCATAAGGTGCGCCGCTGAACAGCAGACCGAGAACAGGCAGATGGCCGAATGTGGCAATCAGAGCTGGCTGCACCACGGATTGCATGATCGGCGCCAGCACAAAGAAGCCCCAGAGCCCGTAAATAATGCTGGGAATGCCAGCCAGAAGCTCAATGGCCGTGCCGATGGGCCGTTGCAGCAGCGGCGGACACATTTCAGTGAGAAAAATAGCGATGCCGAAGCTGACGGGAACGCCGATCACCAGGCCGATAACCGAGGTAATCAACGTGCCGTAAATCGGTGCGGCGGCCCCGTAAATGTCCTTGGCCGGGCTCCAGCGTTCGTTCCACAGGAAGGATAGGCCGAATTCGCGCCAGGTCGGCAAGGATTCGATCAGCAGCGACAGGAATACCCCGAGCAATGCGACCATAACCAGCATGGCGCAAAGCCAGGTGGCGCGGATGAACACTGCATCGGCAAAGCGCACCCGCTTGGCGGCAGCTGTTCTTAGCTCGTCCTCGCTCATGGTCGGTTGATGGGTGGCAGTCATGCAGAAACTTTCTCGCAGGAGCTTTTTGGCAGGCCAAGACGCAAATAGCGGGCGGTGGAACCATCCGCTCAGACTGCTGACAAAGTCCGCATTTATCCTCGACGTCATGCTCGGCCTTGTGCCGAGCATCTAAGCACGTTAATTTAATCAACAACGTCAATTGCTTATTCAGCGACGGCAGACCCTCGGGACAGGCCCGAGGGTGACGAAATGCCGAGATCGAAATTTGGCAATAAACTGAGCGGGCGGTGGAACCGTCCGCTGTCTTCTATCGAAATTTCGGAATGCCCGACCTTAGATGGCCCCAATTACATCGCCTTGAAGACCGGCTTGCCGTCCTTCTGGATGCTATCCCAGGAGTTTTCGATCAGCTTCACAACCGGCTTGGGAATAGCGACATATTCCAGCGCCTTGGCTTCACCGGTGCCATCCTTGTAGGCCCAGGCGAAGAACTTCAGCGCGGCTTCGGTGGCGTCCTTGTCGACAGGGTCCTTATGGATCAGCACCCAGGTGGAAGCAGCAATCGGCCAGCTCTTTTCGCCGGGCTGATTGGTGATGACGACATTGAAATTCTTGGCACCGGCCCAATCGGCATTGGCAGCGGCAGCAGCAAAGCTGTCCAGCGAAGGCTCGACCACCTTGCCGGCGTCATTCTTCATCTTGGCATAGCCAAGCTTGTTCTGGATCACATAGGCATATTCGTTATAGCCGATAGCGCCAGCCGTCTGCTTGACCGTGTTGGCAACGCCTTCAGACCCCTTGGCACCGATACCGACCGGCCATTCGACAGCAGTGTCGGAGCCGATCTTGCTCTTCCACTCGGCGGAAACCTTGCTGAGGTAATCGGTGAAGTTGAAGGTCGTGCCGGAACCGTCGGCGCGATGCACGACAACGATGGCTTGCTCAGGCAGCTTGACGCCCTTGTTGAGGGCTACAATCGCCGGGTCGTTCCACTTGGTGATCGTACCCATGTAAATGGCTTCGAGCGCCTTGCCATCCAGCACCAGTTCGCCCGGCTTGACGCCTTCGATATTGTACATCGGCACGATGCCGCCCATCACCATCGGAAACTGGGTCAGGCCGTTCTTGGTGAGTTCTTCGTCGCTCAGCGGCTTGTCGGTAGCGCCGAAGGTGACGGTCTTGGCTTCGACCTGCTTGATGCCGCCGCCGGAACCGATGGACTGATAGTTCAAGCTGATGCCGGTCTTGGCTTTGTAGGCTTCACCCCATTTGGAAAACACAGGATAGATGAAGCTGGAACCGGCACCGGAAATATCGGCGGCAAAAGCCGCACCGGTAAAGGCGACCGAAAAGGCGGCAAGCGCCGCACCCGTGGCGATCTTTTTCATGAAAGTCATCGGAATAATCCCCGTGTTCGTCGAGCAATCTCTCAAAGCCCCAGCGGCTTTTCGAGCGACACTGGAATTGGCGTAAGTCGCTTCCATGAAGCTTTCGTGACAAAATTCCGACCAGCGAGCGGCATCACGCGGCTGTGATTTTCAGGCAAGCTGGCGTGATTTTCCTTCCATTTGCAATCAGGTTTCTGACCGTCTTTTAAGGGAGGTTTTTTCCTCTCTTCACTGACCCACCGCTGAATCTGGAATGAAACAAGAACGTTTTCACTGGCCTTTCGAGGTAGAATCACTACATTGAAGGACATGAGCAACGGTTTTGACGATATTCCCTTCTTCGACGAAGAGCCTGCACCCCGCACCTCCCCAGCGGGAGGAAAGGCCACGGCTACGCCGGAAAAGGAAACCACGACGCCTGCGGGCGGCGGATTGGGCATTGCAGCGCGGGCCATGGCCGCGCGCGACCAGAACCGCAACCCGGATTATCTCTCCGGCCTCAACCCGGAACAGCGCGAAGCGGTCGAAACCCTGGATGGTCCCGTTCTGGTGCTGGCCGGTGCAGGCACCGGCAAGACGCGGGTGTTGACCACCCGTATCGCACATATTCTGGCCACCGGCCGCGCTTTCCCCAGCCAGATCCTCTCCGTGACCTTCACCAACAAGGCAGCCCGCGAGATGAAGGAACGCGTCGGCGTCCTGGTTGGCGGCGCTGTCGAGGGCATGCCGTGGCTCGGCACATTCCACTCCATCGGCGTCAAGCTTTTGCGCCGCCATGCCGAGCTGGTCGGCCTGACCTCGGATTTCACCATTCTCGATACCGATGACGTGGTGCGGCTGATCAAGCAGATCATCCAGGCCGAAGGGCTGGACGACAAGCGCTGGCCCGCCAAAATGTTTGCCGGAATGATCGACGGCTGGAAAAACAAGGGCCTCGACCCGGCGCAGATCCCCGAAGGCGACGCCCGCGCCTTTGGCAATGGCAAGGGCCGCGAGCTTTACGCCGCCTACCAGGCCCGGCTGAAAAGCCTGAATGCCTGCGATTTCGGCGATCTTCTGCTGCACCCGATCCGCATGTTCCGCGCCAATCCGGATGTGCTGAAGGACTATCACCAGCGCTTCCGCTATATTCTTGTCGATGAGTATCAGGACACCAACACGGCGCAATATATGTGGCTGCGGCTGTTGGCCCAGCGGCCAAGCAGCAGAAGCGCTGACGGCAAGGTCACAAACGGCACAGTAAACATCTGCTGCGTTGGTGATGATGACCAGTCGATCTATGGCTGGCGTGGGGCCGAAGTGGACAACATCCTGCGCTTCGAGAAGGATTTTCCGGGCGCGAAAGTCATCAAGCTGGAGCGCAATTACCGCTCGACAGAGCATATTCTTGGCGCTGCCGGGTTCCTGATTGCCCATAACGAGGGGCGTCTGGGCAAGACGCTGTTTACCGACCGGGTCGATCCGAACGACGAAAAAGTCGTGGTGCATGCCGCCTGGGATTCGGAGGAGGAAGCCCGTGCAGTTGGCGAGGAAATCGAGCAGTTGCAACGCAACCAGCATAAGCTCAACGACATGGCCATTCTGGTGCGCGCCTCCTTCCAGATGCGCGAGTTTGAAGACCGGTTCGTAACGCTTGGGCTGAATTACCGGGTTATTGGCGGTCCGCGCTTTTACGAGCGGTTGGAAATCCGCGATGCCATGGCCTATTTCCGCATGGTCTGCCAGCCCGCCGACGACCTGGCCTTCGAGCGGATCGTCAATACGCCGAAGCGCGGGTTAGGCGATACCACGGTGCGCACCCTGCATGACTATGCCCGCAAACGGGATATTCCGATGCTGGCGGCGGCCTCCGACATTATCGAGACCGATGAATTGAAGCCGAAGGCGCGCAAGGCGCTGTTTGACGTGGTGACGGATTTCCGCCGCTGGCAGGATCTGCTGGAAAACACGCCGCATACCGAGCTTGCTGAGCAGATCCTCGATGAGAGCGGCTATACCGCCATGTGGCAGAACGACAAATCGGCGGAAGCGCCGGGGCGGCTGGAAAACCTGAAGGAACTGATCCGCTCGATGGAAGCCTTCGAGAGCATGCGCAGCTTCATGGAGCATGTCTCGCTGGTGATGGATGCCGAGACCAACGAAAATCTCGACGCCGTATCGATCATGACGCTGCATTCCGCCAAGGGGCTGGAATTCGAGACCGTGTTTCTGCCCGGCTGGGAAGAAGGCCTGTTTCCGCATCAACGTGCTCTGGATGAAGGCGGACGTGCCGCGCTGGAGGAAGAACGGCGGCTGGCCTATGTCGGCCTGACGCGCGCCAAGCGCCGCTGTCACCTGTGGTTCGTTTCCAACCGGCGCATCCATGGCCTCTGGCAATCGACCATGCCGTCACGCTTCCTCGATGAACTGCCGCCCGCCCATGTGGAAGTGGCGGAGGTGGAAACCAGCTATGGCGGCTATGGACGCGGCGGCTACGGCCAGTCCCGCTTCGACAAGCAGGAGCCATTTGCCAATTCCTACTCCACCCCCGGCTGGAAACGCGCCCAGGCCAACAAAACCGACGCCACCCGCGAAAACTGGGGCAGCCGCTCCGGCCACGCCGTGGAACGCATCGGCTACGGCGAAAGCGGCCCCCGCGGCCAAACCATCGACGGCCAGTTGGTCGCCAAATCCACCAGCACCGAACCATCAAAGTTCACAGTCGGCGACCGCGTGTTCCACATCAAGTTCGGCAATGGCAATGTGTCTGTCGTTGAGGGGAATAAGCTGACGATTGATTTTGATCGGGCTGGGCAGAAGCGGGTGCTGGACGGGTTTGTGGAGCGGGCTTAACGACAAAAGCTTATCTTGCGCCCAGAATTACCCTTACCCCCGGGCTTCTTCATTGCGATGCAGCCACATCAGTTCCATTTGCACGGCGTCCTGGAAATTCATGATCTCGCCGCGCATCACGTCTTCGGGGCAGCCGAGGTCGAGGAGTTCGGCGCCGAGCTGGCGGCAGGTGGCGCGCCAGTAGATGGTGGCATCGTTGCCTTGCAGGCGGTCCAGCGTCACGGCGGCACCGCGCACCATATCACGGCGGCTGGCCAGCGGGAAGAAAGCCAGCGTCGAGACGACGGGTTCAAGCTTGGCGGCAGTGTTGGGCATACGAACCATCCTTTATACTGATGATTCGTTTTACGGCTTCATGGTTAAGGTTTGGTTGCCGTAGCGGAAGGACATTTGAATCAATTGTTCCAAAAGAAGACCCCTCCCGGTCAAAACCGGAAGGGGCTGGATTGCTTTCTGTGAAATCTACCTCGGGGCGTAAGCACTCACCCCGCCTCCGCTGCGCTCGGCACCCCTCTCCCCACAAGGGGGCGAGGGACAACCGCCGCCGCTTTCGCTTCACAGCTCGCGTTATTGGAGAGGTAGGGTAAGACATAGGCCCTTCTCCCCCTTGTGGGGAGAAGGTTGCGGCAGCCGGATGAGGGGGTGAACAAGGCCACCGTCGTGCCAAATTTACGGCAGCGTATAGGCGATCACGTAGTCCCCCGGCTTGGTGCCGATTGAACCGTGGCCGCCAGCGACCATGACAACATATTGCTTGCCGTTCAGCTCGTAGCTCATCGGCGTCGCCTGGCCGCCAGCCGGAAGCCGGCCTTCCCAGAGAACCTTGCCTGTGGCGAGGTCATAGGCGCGCAGATAATTATCGACGGCAGCACCGAGGAAAGCGACCCCGCCCTTGGTAATCATCGGCCCACCGATGCCGGGTACGCCGACCTTGAAGGGCAGCGGCAGCGGCGTCATGTCATGCACGGTGCCATTGCGGTGCTGATAGGCGATCTTGCCGGTTTTCAGATCGACAGCGGCAACCGTACCCCATGGCGGCGCCTGGCAGGGAACACCGATGGGCGACAGGAACGGCCCCATTTTCACGGCATAGGGCGCGCCGTCATTGCGGTTCAGCCCCTGTTCCGAGCCTTTTTCGTCCTGGCCCTTGGCCGGAACCTGATCACGCGGCACAAGCTGTGAGGTGAAGGCCAGATAGGTCGGCATGCCGAACATGACCTGTTTTTCCGGATCGACAGCAACCGAACCCCAGTTAAACGTGCCGAAATTGCCGGGATAGATGATCGAGCCCTGCAACGATGGCGGGGTATATTGCCCCTCATAGCGCAACTGATGGAACTTGATGCGGCAGGCCAGCTGATCGAGCAGCGTCACGCCCCACATATTGCGCTCTTCCAGCTTCGGTGGGCGAAAACTAAGACCAGAAATCGGCTGGGTTGGCGACGCTTGATCTTCTGGAATAGTGCCGCCGGGAGCCGGAAGCTCCTTGATCGGAATGATCGGCTGGCCAGTGCGCCGGTCCAGCACATAGACATCACCCTGCTTGGTGGAGGCAACGAGCGCCGGGACGGTGGTGCCTTCGCGGGTAATGTCGAGCAGCACGGGCTGGGCGGGAACATCCATGTCCCAGAGGTCATGATGGACGAATTGCTGCACCCAGCGGTCGGCACCGGTATTGAGGTCAAGCGCCACGACCGAGGAAGAATATTTCTCCACATTGGCGCTGCGGTTCATGCCCAACTGGTCCGGCACCTGATTGCCAAGCGGGATATAGACGAGGCCCAGCTGTTCATCGACCGAGAATACCGACCAGCTATTCGGCGAATTGGCGGTGTATGTCTGGCCTTCGGGCAGTGGTTGGGTCTGGCCCGGATTGCCGCTGTCCCAGTTCCACACCAGCGCGCCGGTCTGGACGTCAAAGGCGCGGATCACGCCGGATTGTTCCTTGGTGGAATAGTTATCGTTGACCGCCCCACCAATGATAATCTTGCCGGCGGCAATCACCGGCGGCGACGTCGAGTAATAATAGCCAGCCGGATTGTAGGGCATGCCCTGTTCCAGATGCAGCACGCCCTTGTCGGCAAAACTCTCGCAGATCTTGCCATTGGCGGCATCGAGCGCGATCAGCCGCGCATCCGAGGTTGGAAGATAGACGCGGGTGGCGCAGGACGCACCAGCTGTGGCGGCAGGATCGGCATAATAGGTGACGCCACGGCAGGTCTGGTGCTGGCGATCCGGGTTCAGGCCGACATTGGGGTCATATTTCCATTTCTGCTTGCCAGTCGCCGCATCCACGGCGATAGCCCAATTGTGCGGGGTGCAGAGATAAAGCGTATCGCCGACTTTCAGCGGCGTGACCTGATAGGTGGTCTCGCCGACATCGCCGGGCAGTTTCACATCGCCGGTCTGGTAGGTCCAGGCGGTCTTCAGCGTCTTGACATTGTCGGTCGTGATCTGGGTCAGCGGCGAATAGCGCTGGCCATAGGGTGTGCGGCCATATTGATGCCATTCGCCATCAGCCATGTCGCCGCCATAGGAGGGCGTGGCGCTGGCCACATCCATCGGCAGCGTGCCGGGCTTGTCATAGGGGTCCTGGGTCATCGAATAACCGGCGACAACGAGCGCGACCAGCACCGGCAGCGCTACCGGCCAAGCGCTGGCGGCAATGCCGCCTTCGCGACGATGTAGCGGCCCGAGCCTGCGGCGGATGGCAGGCAATAGCAGCACAAAGCCGAGCACGATCACCAGCCCGCCGCGGGTGCCAAGCTGCCACCAGTCAAAGCCGACCTCCCAGATCGCCCAGCCCAGGCAGCCGAGAATGAACAGCCCATAGATCCACAGCGCCGCCGCCTTGCGCATCGCCAGAAGCAGCGCAACGAGGATGAAGGCAAGACCGGCGATGAGGTAAAACGGGCTACCGCCGAGCGACAGGAGATAGCCACCTCCGCCGCCGAGCGCGAGCCCGATCACGGCGAAAACGACCGCTGTAACGATGAGGATCATAGGACAAATCCGATGCATGTTGAAAATAAGCGGGGGTGCGACAAAAATTTACGCATAGGTGAACTGCAAACGCGGGAGCGACCGTTAGGTTCCTACCGATCTTACCGGCAAATCAAATTTTGAGACCAAATACTCTTACCCATACCCTTGCGCGCATCGATCGGCCTTGCCATGGTCTGGCGCAAAATCAGCAGGAGGGATCATGACCAAGGCGCTGCTTCTCATCGATATCCAGAATGGCTTTTGCCCGGGCGGCAATCTGCCGGTGGCAGAGGGCGATCAGATCGTCCCCATCGCCAATGCCCTGATGGCCAGCGGGGCCTATGACCTGATCGTCGCCTCGCAGGATTGGCATCCAGCCCATCATGGAAGCTTCGCCTCCCAGCATCCTGGCGCCAAGGTTTTCGAGCTGGGCGAGCTTTCCGGCAAGCCGCAGATGATGTGGCCGGACCATTGTATACAGGGAACAGTAGATGCCGAGTTTCACCCTGGCCTCGACCTCTCGCGGATCGATCATGTGCAGAAAAAGGGGCTGAACCCGTTGGTGGACAGCTATTCGGCCTTCCGCGACAACGATCAGTCTGCCCTGACCGGCCTTGACGCCTGGCTGATCGACAAGGGCGTCACCGAACTGGATGTCATGGGCCTTGCCACCGATTACTGCGTCAAGTTTTCCGTGCTGGATGCGCTGGACATGCTGCCGGGCGTGACGGTGCGCTTGATTATCGATGGCAGCCGGGGCATCGATCCGCAGACGGTGGAGGCGGCGATTGCCGACATGCAGGCTCACGGCGCAAGGCTTATCACCAGCGCGGATGTCCTCGCCTAAGAAACATCTGCACCTGCAAAAAGAATGGGTTCGGGAGGGCCGCCATGGAGATTATCAACACGATTGCAGCGCTGCGCCAAAGGCTCGATGCCTGCCGCAAGGCTGGAAAATCCATCGGTTTCGTGCCGACCATGGGCTATCTGCATAAGGGTCACCTGACGCTGGTCGAACAGGCGGAGGCTGAAAACGCTGTGACTGTGGTGTCGATCTTCGTCAACCCGCTGCAATTCGGCAAGGGCGAGGATCTGGAGAAATATCCCCGCGATCTCGCTCGCGACAGTGAAATGCTGGCGGCGGCAGGCGTCGATTTTCTGTTCGCGCCTGGCGTGGCCGACATGTATCCGCGACCGATACAAACGGTGGTCGATCTGCCGGAGCTGGGCGGCGAGCTGGAGGGCAAGGCCCGGCCCGGCCATTTCGCGGGCGTAGCAACCGTCGTTACCAAGCTGTTCAACATCGTCCAGCCGGATGCCGCCTATTTTGGCGAGAAGGATTATCAGCAGGTGGCGATCATCCGCCGCATGGTCGAGGATCTCGCCATGCCGGTGCGCGTCGTGCCGGTGGCAACCGTGCGCGAGGCCGATGGGCTGGCCTGCTCGTCGCGCAATGTCTATCTGACCGAGGAGCAGCGTGCCGCCGCCGCCATCGTGCCGAAAGCGCTGGAGGAGGCGGAACGGCTCTATCGCAACGGTCTGCGCGATGCGGCGGAGATGGAAGCAGCCCTTGCCGCCTTCATTGCCCGCGAGCCGCTGGCGCGGCCTGACGTGGTCGCCGTGCGTCACCCCGATACGCTCGCCACCCTGCCCCATCTTGACCAGCCGTTTCTGGTGTTGCTTTACGTACAAATCGGCACGACCAAGCTGCTGGATAACCGGGTCATCACCATCAAAAGCAAAAAGGAAGCCGCCGAGTGAGCGCCCCGCCCCGCCAGAAACGCCTGACGCCCACCACCATTGCCGCGCTGAAGCATCAGCGCCCGATTGTGTCCCTCACCGCCTATACCACGCCGATGGCGCGGCTGATGGATGCCCATTGCGATCTGCTGCTGGTCGGCGACAGTCTTGGCATGGTGCTGTATGGGCTGGACACCACTGTTAGCGTCACCCTGGAGATGATGATTGCCCATGGGCAAGCGGTGTTACGCGGAGTCAGTCATGCCTGCGTCATCGTCGATATGCCCTTCGGCTCCTATCAGGAATCCAGGGAACAGGCCTTCCGCAATGCGGCACGGATCATGAAGGAAACCGGCTGCGATGGCGTCAAGCTGGAGGGCGGCACGGAAATGGCCGAGACCGTCGCCTTTCTGGTGGAACGCGGCATTCCGGTGCTGGGCCATGTCGGACTAATGCCGCAGCAGGTCAACACGTCAGGCGGCTATCGCTCAAAAGGCCATGATGAGGCGGAAGCCGACAAGATCCAGGCCGACGCCACCGCTATAGCCAAGGCAGGCGCTTTTGCGCTGGTCATTGAAGGCACCGTGGAGCCTTTGGCGCGGGACATAACCCAGACCCTTGCCATCCCCACCATCGGCATCGGCGCCTCGCCTGCCTGCGATGGCCAGATCCTGGTCTCAGACGACATGCTGGGCCTGTTCAACGATTTCAAACCGCGCTTCGTCAAACATTATGCCGAGCTGGCCGGGGTGATTTCAAAGGCCGTGGAAGACTATGCGACCGAGGTCAAGGCGCGACAATTTCCCGGGCCGGAGCATACATTCCAGCCGCGCAAATCGTAACTGCCAAGGCAGCAGCACCTCGCGCCCTTGTCCGGCGCGCGGTGCTACGGCTATTTGACGATGACAAGCAGCCCCGCGGCAATCAGCAAGGTGCAAAACGACAAAACCAAGGTGCGTTCATCAACCTTATGGGCCAAATGAACGCCCGCTGGCACGCCCAAAAGCCCGCCGATGGCCAGCATGGAGCCAAGCACCCAATCGACATGGCCATAATAGCCATATTGCATCAGGCTGATACTGCATCCGGGCAGCGCCAGCGCCAACCCGAGTCCTTGCGCGCGAACCTGGGAATGCCCGTAAAACATCACAAGCAAGGGAACGGCCAGCATGGCGCCCCCTACTCCAAACAAGCCCAGCGATATGCCGCCAATAGCCCCCGGCAGAAAAGCCCAACGATAATCAAGGCCATGCGAGACGAATTTTATGTTGCGCGTGACAGCGACGAAGGCCGCAAGCAACATCAAAAACACGCCATACCACAGCTTCAATGTCTCGCTCGACAGCGACAGAGCCCAAAGAGAGCTGATCGCCGAGGTGATGCTGCCACTGACGGCCAGCACAAGGGCCGTCTTGAGATCGAAGCTGCCCTTGTTGCGGTATTTCACCAGGGCATAGAGAACATTGGTGACCACCATGACCAAAGCTGTCCCTTGGGCAAGCTTCTGGTCATAGGCCGCAAACAAAACCAGAAGCGGGATTGCAAATGTCCCGCCTCCGGTTCCCAAAAACCCTCCCGCCGTCCCGAGCAACGCGCCGAAGGGAACGCCTATGACACTCATCAGCATCGTGTTTGATCCTATGCCGCTACACTGGCGTGTTGGTCAGCCAAGCAGAGGACGGTAGGGCCGGACTCCTGACGAGAACTTGGAAAGTCGCTGTTGTAATGACAGCCGCGACTTTCAGACCGCGACAAGGCGCTGTCGATGACAATCCGCGCCGTCACCACCATGTTGTGCAAGTCGCTGAGGTCGAAAGAATGGGGATGCGATGTCAACATCGCCTCGACTTCCGAATGAAGCAGGTCAATCCTTCTGCGGGCCGCGTGAAGCGAATCCAGGCTGCGGACAATACCAACATAATTCCACATCACGGTTCTGATTTCCTGCTTGATCAGCACCATGGCATCACGCTTCATTCCATCCGCCGCCATGATATGCGGATGCTGTTTGGCCGGTGCCAGCGAGACGTTCAGCAGGTCGCTGCCGCTCAAGATATCCCGTGACGCGGCCCGTGCCATGACCACACATTCCAGCAGGGAGTTGGAGGCAAGCCGGTTGGCACCATGCAAGCCGGTATAGGCGGCTTCCCCGAGGCAATACAGGCGATCGACATCCGTTCGTCCGTTTATTTCCGCATAGACACCGCCGCAGGTATAATGCGAAGCGGGCGTCACCGGTATCGGCTCCTTCGTCATGTCGATCCCCCGCTCCAGACATTTCTGGTAGATGTTCGGGAAATGCCCCTTGATGAATTCCGCTGGCTTATGGCTGATGTCGAGATTGACGGATGGGATGCCGTTTTTCTTCATCTCGCTGTAAATGGCTCTGGAGACCACATCTCTCGGCGCAAGCTCTGCACGCTCATCATAATCGGCCATGAAGCGGTATCCATCGGGAAGCGTCAGAATGCCACCTTCGCCCCGAACGGCCTCCGTGATCAGAAAGGCGTCACCTCCGGGATAGTACATGCAGGTTGGATGGAACTGCATGAACTCCAGGTTGGCGACACGACAACCCATTCTCCAGGCCAGAGGAATACCGTCACCGATCGATTGAGCTGGCGATGTCGTATGAGAGAAAATCGGGCCGACGCCGCCTGTTGCCAAAACCGTGAAACTGGCAGCGATGCGGCGCTCGACACCCTTCGGGTCGATCAAGACCGCGCCAATGCAGGTATTTTTCTCGGCGTCGCCCCGAATGAGATCCGTAACTGCGCAATTCTCAAGCACGGTGATGTTGGGATGAGAGAGAAGATGGGAGGTCAGGCTGGTCTGAATTCCGCGACCGGTCATGTCATCGACATGCAAAATGCGCCGTTCGCCATGGCCGCCTTCGCGGGTCAGGTGATAGTCGCCATCCTGTTTGGTGAATGGAACGCCCTGCTCGATCAGCCAATCAACAGCTTTACGACCATTCTCAACGATATAGCGCGTATTGTCGATGTCGTTCAGATGACATCCGGCAATCAACGTATCGCTGACATGCTTGTCATGGGTGTCATCATCGGCATAGACCGCAGAAATGCCACCCTGGGCATAATTCGATGCGGCAGAGCCGAGATCGGATTTACAGACGATGAGAACCCGCTTTTCCCCCGCCACAGATAACGCCAACGTCTGCCCTGCCAATCCGGCGCCAATCACCAGAACGTCGTAATAATCCTCAGTCCCGCCTGAAAACATCATATTCCACTCCCCCCGGAAAAAAGCAGATCAGGCGCTTCGATAATTCCCATGCGCCGAATGCTCGCAGAGGTTGCTTGATCAGCAGGGAGCGATTTAAATTCTAGAGAGCATCAAGTCAACGAGAAATGCCCCTTTTAATTGCATTATGCCCATTTTTCAATCAAACCAATTTATCAGAAAAACACGCCCACCATGGCGCAAACCTCAAGACGCCATCGTCCGCTCCAATTGGTAGATCCCGTCATTGAAGCGATCGATCTGCTCGGCCAGCAGGGTCTGGGCGTCGGCAAGGCCTCTGTTGTAGAAATGCACACCGACCGTTCCGGCCAGAAAATCGATCAGACTTTCGACCTCGAACCGTCCAAGCTCGACCTCATGTTCACTCGCCAGGTGTTTTTGCAGCCGTGAAACCAGCAGAGCCAGTTCTTCTTTTGAAAAATCCGCTTTGAAATCATCGGGTTTCGGCATTCACAATGTTCCTTTTCGACAAGAAGGGTCGGCTGGAATAGGGCATGACTATGAGCACGCATCAATGGAAATCAACGCAGGATCACTCCTATTGATTTGCTCGTTTCGCGCTGATGTTCTAATCCACCCCTCATTCTTGTGAGGGAAAACAAGGGCTGGCCTGAAAGACAGGCCATCCCAAGGCATATACCCATTTAGAGCATTTCTGCCTTTCATAGAAACGCAGAAATACTCTAACTGTTTGTTTCAACAGATTTCCAGACGCAAAACCGCACCGCATTTTTGCTGGAAATGCTCTAGGAAAAGACGATGTCAGACTTTACCGATGGTGCGCGCCAAAGCGTTCCCATCACTCTTTCCACCCTGCCCTTTGCGGCCCTGTTTGGTGCCGTCGCTGCCGCCCATGGCCAATCGGTGGCTGAGGCGACGCTGATGAGTGCGACGATTTTTGCAGGTGCCAGTCAATTGGTCGGCATCGATCTGTTCGGCAATAACGTTCCGGCCTGGCTGGTCGTGCTCTCGGTGTTTGCCGTCAATTTCCGCCACATCCTCTATTCGGCGGCCATCGGCCCGTATTTTCAACGGCTGAGTGGACTGCAAAAGGCCGTGGCCTTCTTCTTCATGACTGATCCGCAATTTGCCGAAACCGTCAAACATTCCGAAGGTGGCAAGTCCGTTTCCTTCGGCTGGTATATGGGCTTTGCACTGGCCATCTATGTTCCCTGGGTCGGATTTTCGGCGATTGGCGCAGTGTTCAGTAGCCTGATCGGCGATCCGAAAGCGGTCGGCCTCGACGTGCTGCTGCCCGTCTATTTCATGGGCAGCGTGCTTGGCTTTCGCAAGCGTCCGAACTTCCTGATCGTGGTTGCCGTCAGCGCCGTGGCCGCGGTGTTCGCCATGCATGCCGTCGGTTCGCCCTGGCATGTCAGCCTCGGCGCACTGGCCGGCATTGTTACCGCAGCCCTGCTGCCGCCGAAGCCGCAAGCGGCCCTTGAGGATCGACCGGAGGTGACGCAATGATGGATCTCGACCCCTCTATGGTGGCGATCATTCTGGCTGCCGCCCTTGCCACCTACCTTACCCGCGCCGGCGGCTATCTGGTGATCAGCCGTTTCAAGACCTTGCCACCCCGGGTCGATGCAGCGTTGAACGCCGTTCCTGCCGCCGTGCTGACCACGCTGGTCGCTCCGGCCTTTTACGCCGGCGGGATGGAGGTGAAATTCGCCATGTTGCTTGGTCTCGTCGTTGGCCTGCGCTTTTCGTTGATCCCCATGCTGTTGACCGGTTGGGGTGCCGCCGTGCTGATCCGCCAGTTCATGGCCTGATCCCTATCCGCTCCACCCTGCGGCAATCACCTCTCCAAAGCCTCTGAGACTGGGGTGAGGCTTGTTTTACAGTTAGTATACCTTATTCAGCTATATTTAATATAAATAACCTATGGTAGAACTCTGTCGTCGCAACCGTTTGCCTTGCCGATTCGTCTCGTAACCACGTGAGGGCAATCTGATTGATGGCGTCATGCGGCAAAAAGGCGGAATGCATTGAGAGGGGTTTTTAAATGGGTCATCAACGTCATCGACTGGAACTGATTGCTGGCGGCAAGGAACCGGCAGCGAACGCCCATTCCATCCATCAGATTGCCGAGGACCTGCAAAAGCTGATCAAGGCGTCAGACGCCGCCCGCTGCGAGATGTTGAGCTATCTGCTGGAAGTGGCACTTGATGAGGCCATCCGCGAAAGCGAGGAAAGAGGGCGCTAATCACCCTCCTTCCTCCTCTGTCGTTTTTCTAAACGAACATGCCCAAAGCGAAGATGCCTATGCATCCTCGCTTTTTTAAATAGCCGACCGCGCCAATGGCTCGGTCGCCCGGATCAGCCAGCTTCGAGCATCCTCTCCCTCTACCAGTGGCAAAAGCTGCTCTCGCGTGCGGGCATGATAATCGTCCAGCCAGCGCAGTTCCTCACGGGTCAGCATGTCCTCAACGATCAGGTAGCGGTCGATGGGCGCGAACGTGAGCGTCTCGAAACTCATCATATCAAGGTCGCCGCCGTTCATCGGCTCCAGATCACGCACATAGATCAGGTTTTCGATCCGGATGCCGAAATGACCGGGCCGGTAGTAGCCAGGCTCATTGGAGAGAATCATGCCTGGCAGCAATTCCTGGGTGGAAAGCCGGGAAATGCGCTGCGGTCCCTCATGCACCGACAGAAACGAGCCGACGCCGTGGCCGGTGCCATGGGCAAAATCCGCTCCGGCCTTCCACAAGTTGATGCGCGCCAGCGGATCGAGATCGCAGCCGCGCGTACCCTTCGGAAAGCGCGCCGTGCTGATGGCGATCATGCCCTTCAACACCAGCGTAAAAAAGCGTTTTTGATCGTCCGGCACTGCGCCGACGGCAAGCGTGCGGGTAATATCCGTGGTGCCGTTGACATATTGGGCGCCTGAATCGACCAGGAACATTTCCCCGGCGCGGATTGGCCGGTCGCTTTCCGTCGTCACGCGGTAATGCATGATAGCGGCATGTTCACCTGCCCCGGCAATCGTATCGAAGGATACATCCTTCAGCGGGTTCTGCATCCGCTCGCCCACCTTGGCGCGGATGGTTTCCAACGCCCGCGTCGCACTGATCTCCGTCGCGCTGCCCGCCGGTTGCCGGTCGAGCCAGCTGAGGAATTCGACCACGGCCACGCCGTCCTGCACATGGGCGACGGCAGAGCCATTCAGCTCGACGAGGTTTTTCACCGCCCGCCCCAGCTTAGCCGGATCGCCACCATCCACCACCTTGCCGCCCCGGCTGGCCACCAGACGCGCCAATGCCGCCGGCGAGAGATCCGGGTCCATCAGAATGCGGGCGCCAGTTTGCGCCAGCATTGCCAATTGCAAAACGAAATTCTGCGGATCAAGCCGGGTGGCAAGACCATCGAGATAGGTTTCGACCTCGAGATTCGTCTTGCGCCGGTCCAGAAACAGCTCGGCCTTGCCATCGGCGTGGATGATTGCGCGCGACAGCGGATGCGGCGTGTGAGGCACATCCTGGCCACGAATATTAAAGATCCAGGCCACCGACGATGGATCGGTGATCACCACCGCCTCTGCGTCTTTTGCTGCGAGGCCATCGGCGATTTTGGCAATCTTCTCGCCCGCCTCGACCCCGGCGGCCGAGATCGGCTGGATCGACACAGCGCCCAGCGGTTCGGCAGGACGGTCGGTCCAGACCGCATCGAGCGGATTTTCATCGACCAGCACCAGCGTGCCGCCAATCTCGTTCAGCGCCTTTTCCAGCCGCGACACCTGCGCCACCGTATGCATCCATGGATCGATGCCCAGCCGGAAGCCCTTCGGTGCATGGGCCGGGATCCACTTGGCCGGAGGCTCGTCGATCAGATCGCCCGGTGTAAACACCTCCAGGTCCACCTGCTGGCGCACCTGCGTGACATAGCGGCCATCGACAAACACCACGGCCTGGCTCTGCGTCACCAGAACTTCGCCCGCCGAGCCGGTAAAGCCGGTCAGCCAGGACAGGCGTTCGGCTGAAGCGGGCACGTATTCACCCTGATATTCATCGGCCCGCGGGATCAGAAAACCATCGATACCCAGCCCCGAAAACCGGTCGCGCAGCGCAGCGACACGGTCGCGACCGAATTGAGGAGTGGAGGTAACGTCAAAACTTTGGAACATGAGACCTGTCCGACACTGTCAAAAACTGCTGCCAACCTATAACAGCGGCGCTGAAATGACACCCTTTCCATCACCTTTGCCCCGCTTTTCGCCCTAACCTCTCCGCCCGAGGCAGATTGTGACGGTTTTTTGACCACAAAGAGTCCGGCAGCCGTAAAATCAATGCGCTGGACGCATGGCTCCCATGCCGGCAAAACGCTGTCGCAAATCAGCTAAACCGATTAGAAGCACCGCAACGCAACATGCTAAACAAAACCGAAGAGAACTCCGATGACCAGCCCGATCCGCACCTCTGCTCCGACCCGCGCCATGCCGCTCGGCCGTCAGATTGGCCGCAACGGTCTGACCGGTGCCTCTTCCTTGTCGCGTGACATCCTGGCTGGCGATGCCCGCACTGGCACCGTCCGCAACGGCTCAGTTCGCGCTGCAATTTAACATAATCCTGAAATGGCTTATGCGATGCCACCGCTATGGAGGCGTGTCGAGCAGCCATTTTACCTATCGAACACAGTCCCGGCTACGGGACCCGCTTGAGCCTCTCCTCCCAGGGTTCGCGGGTTGATCAGGGAAACCTGATCGAGAAAAAGGCGGCATGGCGGTGCCGCCTTTTTTGTTTAAAGCGACATTTCTGAAAACGCCAATCTACCGGCATCAGTCTGATGGCTATTGGCCCGCTCCAGCCATGCGCGTTATTCACTGCTGCACCGCACACAATCATCGCAAGCCGAAAACCTGTTTCAGGTGGGCCTATTGCAGATGAATGGTGACCCAGCCATTGCGCCAGATGGTGCGCACATGCTTCACCCCCGCGCCATTATAGGCGGCGATCACTTTCCAGCGTTGCGATGCCAGAATGCCGGAGAGGATGACAGAACCGCCCGGAGCCAGATGAGTGACGAGCTGCGGCGCCATTTTCATCAGCGGACGGGCCAGAATATTGGCAATGATCAGGTCGAACGGTCCGAATTCACCAAAAGCCGTTGAATGAAAACCCGGCGCGGTGCGCCATTCGATGCCGTTGGGTACGCCGTTGCGCGTGCCGTTTTCCTTGGCCACCCGCACCGCGATGGGGTCGATATCGGTGGCCAGCACCGGTACATTCACCAGTTTGCGCACAGCGATGGCCAGAACGCCGCTGCCGGTGCCCAGATCCAGCGCATTGCGGGGCCTGCGGGCCCGCACCACGCTATCGATCATTTCCAGGCAACCGGCCGTCGTGCCATGGTGGCCGGTGCCGAACGCCTGACCGGCATCAATCTCGATGGCCAGATCATGAGGACGGACCTTGTCGCGGTCATGGGACCCATGCACCAGAAACCGCCCTGCCCTGACAGGCGTCAGGCCTTCCAGCGATTTGGCGATCCAGTCGATATCGGGGATCACTTCACGCTCGACCGGCAGATCCGGAAATTCCGCGACCAGCGCCGTCTTCACCCGCGCGAGTATATCGTCTTCCTCATCGAACATCAGATAGATCGATGTTTCCCAGATATCGCGTTTTTCATCGACCTCCGTGGTGGCAATCGCATAATCCTCTTCACCGAACTCAAAGCTTAAGAGGTCGAGAATGTGATTGGCCTGCACTTCGGTGGTGCTGGTGAAAAAACGAAGTTCGCTCACGGTCGATATTCCCTATGGGGCAGGCTGATTGAACGCCCACCTTTCTGCCGCTTCCGGTACAATGCCTGACGCGCCGTTGCAACATCAAAGCGGGACAGGCATGGCATCCGCGCCCCGCCCGCGAGCGATCAGCCCTTCATCAGCTTTTGCAGCTTCTGGACAGCGGTTTCGGGGTTTTCACCATAGGCAATCGTGCCTTTGAACCGGCCCTGCGCATCAAGCAGAAAGACAGAGGCCGTGTGGTCCATGGTGTAATCACCGTTCGGATTGGCCTCATCCACCGGCACTTTCTTGGCATAGACGCGGAAGCCCTTGACCATCTCCATGACCTTGTCGGGCGCGCCGGTAATGCCGGTGATCCGGTCGGAAACATTCGAAACATAGGTATTCAGGATCTCGGTCGTATCGCGTTCGGGATCGACGGAAACGAAATAGGCATTCAGATGGCCGCCCTGCGGATCGACCTGCTTCAGCCAACCATCCAGCTCGAACAGGGTGGTCGGGCAAACTTCGGGGCAATGAGTGAAGCCGAAGAATACCGCGCTCGGCTTGCCGCGCAGCACCTGCTCGCTGACAGCCTGTCCCCGCTGGTCGACCAACTGAAATGGCACGCCATAGGCCGCCTCGCCCACCGTGCGGCTCGATTGGCCAATTTCAAGCGTCAGATAGCCCAGCAAAGCTGCCGAGGCCGCCACCAATATCCAAAGCCCGATCCGCAGTCTCTTCATCGCTTCACTCAATGTTTATTTCCAAAGACCAGCATTTCCAAAGCGCAGCCGCACGATTAAACGCCGCCCGGCTCCTGCTCTTCCATACAAGCCGAGGGATAGGCAAGGCAAATCAAACAAAACGCAAAGCTGGAAAATCCCATGCCATCCCCCCGAGACATATCGTCGCCCGCCACTGATCTACGGGCTTAGGGCGGTGACCGAACCTCAGGTGTTGCTTGACGCCGGATAGAATTAAATCATCAATCGGGAATAGTATTAGTAAAAGCTTAATAGTCTTGAGAGACAGTCAACCTGCATGTCGGCCTTATGCCGTCAGGACATGATGTCCTTGGAGGATTGCTGCAAAGATTGCTGACCGGCAAAGGGCTGGAAGCGAAAGATGCGGCGGTTTAAGCAATGACAGCAGCCCCCTAGGGGAGAGCGCAGTCCTTCTAAACTCCGCACAGCATGTTCCATAGGACCGACCCGGTCACGTCAACTGAGCCATGCGGGGATATTCATGAGCAACGCAATTTCCGGCCGAGGCCTTTCCGTCGGCCAGCGCCTGATGACCTTGGGCGGCGCTGCCATCTGCGCCATCGCGGCCATGCTGGCCGTCGGCTATTATAAGAGCAGCCAGTTGGATCACTCGTTGAACCGGGCGATAGAACTCAAGAACAAGCTGGAAACCGTCAACGAACTGCGACTCGCCAATGGCGAAATTACCCTTGCGGCCATGGATACGATCATCGACCGTGACGAAGGCAAGGTACAGCCGGACCGTCAGGAAATTTTCGAAAAGAGCGGTCTGGCGCTTGCCAATGGGGCCGCCATCGTCAAGCAGGTTGCCGCCGATGTCGGCCTGTCCGCCAATGTGGCAAGCTATGACAGTGACGTACAGAAGATCCGCCAGGAGACAACCGTCGAACTCAAGAAGCTGGTGGAAACCCAGGCACCGGACGAAGCCTATGCGCGGATCGACGATGTGATAGACGGTGCAGGCGGCAAGCTGAACGACACGCTGTCAAGCCTGTCCGTCGCGGCCAGCAAGCTGGTTGAAAGCCGTGTGGCAGACGCGACGAGCGCGTCCAGAAGCGCCATCACCATGCAGATCACCATCGGATCGATTGCATTTTTCCTGGTCCTTGGATTGCAGATCATCCATGCCCGTTCCGTCGTCAACGGCATTCGCAATGTCCGCACCAGCCTCAAGGATATTATCGAGGGCAATTACGACCGTGAGATCCTCGGCTTGGAGCGTGGCGATGAAATCGGCGACATTGCCCGATCCGCTGATATTTTCCGTCAGGCCGTCATCGACAAACGTACGCTGGAAGCCGAGGCTGAAGACAGCCGAAAGAGCCGCGAAACCGAGATGCGCGAGAGCGAGGCCGCAGCGGCAGCTGAGCGCGACCGGATGAAAGCCGCCGTCGATGCCTTGGGCAAGGGCTTGAACCGGCTGGCCGAGGGCGATTTGCAGGCAGCGGTCGATGAAGCTTTCCCGCAGGAGGTTGAGCGCCTGCGCACCGATTTCAATCTGGTCACCACCCATCTGCGCAATGTCATGGGCGAGATCTCCATCAATTCCAGCTCCATCCAGGCCAATGCCAATCAGATGCGCTCCGCCGCCGACGACTTGGCGCGCCGCACCGAACAGCAGGCCGCATCGCTGGAAGAAACATCGGCGGCACTGGCCGAGATTACCGAAACGGTCCGTACCAGCACGCAGCGCGCTGAGGACGCCAGCCACATGGTCGATAATGCCAAGACCTATGCCGAACAGTCCGGTGCCGTCGTCTCCGACGCCATGGCCGCCATGGAGCGGATTGAAAGCGCCACCGGCGAAATCGGCAAGATCATCAACGTCGTTGACGAGATCGCCTTCCAGACCAATCTTCTGGCGTTGAATGCCGGCGTCGAAGCCGCCCGCGCTGGGGATGCTGGCAAAGGCTTTGCCGTGGTTGCCCAGGAAGTGCGCGCCTTGGCCGGACGCGCTGCGGAAGCCGCCCGCACCATCAAGGATCTGGTGACGAAATCAAGCGACGAAGTGCGCACCGGGGTCGAGCTTGTGACCGCCACCGGTGAGGCTTTGCATAAAATAGGCGAAGATGTGCTGCGAATTAACGATCACGTTAAGTCGATTGTAACCTCGGCGCGCGAACAATCAGTTGGCCTGAGTGAAATCAATTCCGCCGTCGGACAGATGGACCAGGTCACGCAGCAAAATGCCGCCATGGTCGAAGAGACCAATGCGGCAAGTCATACGCTTGCCAGCGATGCAGACAATCTTGGACAGCTCGTTGGGCAATTCAAGATCGGCGGCGCGGGTGAGACGCGGCCAGGATCACACCCGGCGCGACCGACATCAAGCAGACCTGAGCCGGCAAGACCGACCTCAGCACCGACGCAGTCTCCCGCAAAGCAGCTCATGAGCAAGGTTGCGGGGGCTTTCACCAAAGGCAGCGGCTCCGCGCCAGCCCGTGCAACGGCAGCCGCCCCATCAACCGACCACTGGGAAGAGTTCTGAACCATGTCCAATGCCATCAAGCAGTCCGGCGCCTATCTTGAAATAGTTTCCTTCCATCTTGGCGATCAGGAATTCTGTATCGACATCATGGCGATCCGTGAAATTCGCGGTTGGGCACCCGTCACCCCGATGCCGCATACGCCCCCATACGTGCTGGGTCTGATCAACCTGCGCGGCGCCGTCATCCCGGTCATCGACATGGCCTGCCGGCTGGGCATGAGCATGACAGAACCCTCCGAGCGCTCTGCCATCATCGTCACCGACATCGCCGGCAAGCTGGTCGGCCTGTTGGTGGAACAGGTCTCCGACATGATGACCATTCGCGGTGAAGACTTGCAGCCCGCCCCGGAAATCATCCCGGAAATGCAGCGCGCCTTCTGCCGCGGCATCGTGGCGCTGGAAAAATCCATGGTCTGCTTCCTCAACCTCGACACGGTTATCGCCGACGAGCTGGCCAACGCCGCCTGATCGGGTCAAGCGCCTGGTCGGCCGAGTATAGGCCGGGTTGAGCAGCCGAAGAAACAAGAAACCGCTGGTTCGGACGTGATGGCACCGAACCGGTGGTTTCGTGCGTTTAAAATTGTGATGGTGGCGGGGCTGAAATTGCCTCTATCTGCTCTCTATATAGAATAGATATGTCGGCGCTGGTCGCAGCCCTGAAACACCGGGTTCGCCGCAAATCTGCCTTACACTTTTGCGCGACTTTTTTGGCATGTCGTTATCGCAAAACCGATTCACACTTTTGCGCGACATGCCTGTATGGAGAATGATGATGAAAAAACAGATTTCGGCCCTTCTAATCGCAGCAAGCCTTGCGATAGGCTTTACATTGCCCGCAATGGCGGGCGAGCTTACCCTCCCCGACATCCTGTTTGGCAAGCGCTATAATGACGGCGTCTCGGTGGAGTTTATCGCCCAGCATCCACCCGGCCACGGCAATGACCTGCCGCTTCTGGTACGCTACCCCTCACGCCAGCGGATTGAGACATCACAGGCCGAAGTCAATGGCAGCCCCGCTTTGCGTGAGGCCATGAAGGTCCGGGGCATTCTCGTGAAAAATGTCATCTGGGTGCAGACCGCCGCCAATGGCGGCAAGATCGTTTACGTCAAGTAGGTCAAACAAGGTTGGCACGCCCCGAGACGCCAGACAGACTGGCAAACCTGTCTGCCCAGATGGAGCATACAGCTCAGAGCTCAGCTGTAAGAAAAGTGGACCTGATTTTCGAGAAAGACAGTTGAGAACAAAACAATCGAGAGTCTGTCTGGTTCAATCTGAACCGGACAGACTCTCGAATATAGAAGTCCACCCCGGTGGCATGGAGGCGACTTTCAACATCTCCAGACTGGTGATCCCAGGAGAAGGATCAACGGCCTCGGCAGACAAGCGGTAGATCACGAGCTTCGTAACAACCGTCACGTTATCGGAAACGCTCTCAAGCCGGTAACGGCTTAAGGAACAGACGATCCGCAGACAAAAGCGTTACAACAGACCCATGACGCTGCAACTCCCCAGCGCCCCCGCTGGGGAGTAATCTGCACCATAAGGCCGCGCCAATAAAGCCGTGACACGCCCGAATTCGCGGCCCACCCGGTGCGAATCCTGACCTTTTTTGGTATTTGCCTCGGCATTCGTCAAGGGCAAGCCATACAATCAGGGCTTGCCATTTTTCCAGGTTACGCTCTGATTGAACAGTGGCACGGTCGAAATCGCCATTTTGGCGGATCCGTCCACCACCTGCCGGGAGTGGATGAGATAGACCAGCGTGTCATTATCCTTGTCATAGATCCGGTTGACGACCAGCGTCTTCCAGATCAGCGACCGGCCCTGGCGAAACACTTCCTCGCCGCCTTTTGACAGATTGATATCGCCAATCTCGATCGGCCCTGTCTGGCGGCAAGCGATGGAATTGTTGGAGGGGTCCTCAAACCAATTGCCCTTATGCAGCCGGTCGATCAGCGAACGGTCGAAATAGGTGACATGGCAGGTAATGCCTTTCACCTGCGGATCGGCCACCGCCTCGACGACGATATCATTGCCCACCCAGTCTACACCGACCTTGCCGACCACATCGGCCATGGCAGGCGTACCAAGAAGTCCGGCAAAAGCAGCGGCGAACAGCAGCTTGGGTGATTTGAGCATAACAGCCTCCGAGAAATACTCAGTCAGAGATATGCTTTCGCCATCACGTTACAAGATGCGCGGCAATGCCATGCCAAAAACCGTCAAGCCGAAACCCGCGCTGGCTTGCGGACCGAGCAGGACTGATACCCGCCCGGGAACAGCCGTCCGATGGAAATCCCCATCATGCCAGCAAGCTCGCCCAGGTCCTGCACGCCCCGGCGCTCCATCATCGCAATCACCGATTGCGCGCAAACCGACGCATCTTCGGCTGCATTGTGATGCCGGAAGGACAATTGCAGATGCGCCGCCAACACATTCAGCCGATGGGAGGGCAGATGCGGCCAGACCTTCTGCGCCAGCTTGACGCTGCACACATAAGACAGGCTTGGATAGGGCTGGCGATAGAGATCGCAACTTGCCCGCCATACCGACAGATCGAAGGCAGCATTATGCGCCACCACCATCGCGCCCGAGAAATCATCGGCGAATTCGTCCATCACTTCGGGAAATTCACCCGCATCCTCGACATGATCAGGCCTGATCCCGTGAATGGCGATGTTGAAGGAGGAAAACCGCATGGTCTTTGGCCGGATCAACCGCTCCTCCACCCGCACCACCTGCCCGTCCTCGACAAAGGCCAGACCGACAGAACAGGCGCTGCCGCGCTCCTCATTGGCGGTCTCGAAATCGATTGCGATGATTTTGGGCTGCAATGGCGTTGACATCGATCCCCTTTATGGTGCGAGAGCGATTCGAGCAATGTGAGGAGGGACGGGCATGTCGAAAATCTCCGGATTCCACTGCGAAATAGACGGACCGGATGAAACCGGCAGCCCAATCGTCATGCTGCATGGCAGTGGCCAGGATGAAACATGCTGGGGAGACATTCCGGCACGCATCGGCCCCGGCTCGCCCATCGTCCGTATGCGCGGCAATATCATCTGGGAAGGCAAATACGCATTTTTCCGGCGCAATCCAGATAGAACGTTGGATCTGGCCGACCTGGCGCGCTCCGCCAGCGAAATCAGCTTGCTGCTCGAAAGCCTGACGCAACGGTTCACTGAGCGAAAGCCGATCCTGATCGGATATTCGAACGGCGCAATTCTCTCCGCAGCCGTTCTTCGCGATTTTCCGGATTTGATCGAGGGCGCCATTCTGCTGCGGGGTTTATCACCGGCTCCGGCTTCACCCTTTCCTCGGTCCGTGACCTGTCCGGTGCTGGTCATATCAGGCGAAACCGACAGCCGTCGCACCCCTCAAGACGGAGCAATCCTCGCGTCGCAACTCGTGGCGGCCGGGGCACCGACCTCCTATCATCTTCTGCCCTGCGGCCACGGCTGGGACCCGCAGGAACGGGATCTGGCCTTGATGCAGGACTGGCTATGTCAGGTGACGAGACGCGCCGTGTCCGGTTCCTGATCCGAGCTGACACGCAAGAGTCAAGGATGGTACAACCGAGCGAGCGGAACGCCTATCATGCCGCCCGATCACGCCGTCCCGTCGTGACGCCGCCTTGCCTGTCAGCCAGAAGAAAGCGGTCGACGAGCTTTTTCAGCCCTTCGGCACTGTCGCTCATCGTGTGAGCTGTGCCGCTACAGGCATTGGCCAGATCTGCATTTTCATGGGTCATCTGGTCCATTTGCCGGACCATGTCGGTCATGTCCTTGAGGCTGGCGGATTGTGATGCGGAACTGTCGGCGATCGCCTCAATGCCGACGGCGATCCCCGTGATCCGGTTCTGGATTTCGCTTAAGGATTGCCCGGTTCGCCGCACCAGTTCGACACCCTGCGTAACCTCGGCGCTGGAGGTCGATATCAAGGCGTCAATTTCCTTGGCGGCATTGGCAGAGCGCTGCGCCAGATCGCGGACCTCTTGCGCCACAACGGCAAAGCCCTTGCCCGCTTCTCCGGCCCGGGCTGCTTCCACGCCGGCATTCAAGGCCAGCAGATTGGTCTGGAAGGCGATTTCATCGATAACACCGGTGATTGAGGCAATCTTGCCGGAAGCATCCTCGATCCGGGACATAGCCGCCACCGCCTGCTGCACCACGGTGGACGAACGTTCCACGGCACCACGCACCTCAATCGTCTGGCCCTTCGTTTCGGCACTCCGCGACGAATTGACATCGACATTGCCGCTGATCTGGCTGATCGCCGCAGCGGCTTGCTTCAGAGCCACAGACTGGCTTTCGGTTCTCTCGGCAATCGAGGATACCTGGTTGTAGAGATCAGCGGAGTTAGCTTTCACATATTCCACCTTGCCCAGGATATCCGCAACGGTCGCCTGGAACAGTCCGAGAGACTTGTTGAGATTGACCCGGAGCGGTTCGAAATCCTCGGCAAAAGGATGATCGAGCGTCATGCGCAGATCGAATTGCGCCAACCGCTCCAACGCCGCGCCGAGATCGTCTACGACATGCTTGAGCGCCTTAGCCTGCACAGCCTGCTCTGCCAATCGCTCCGTCCCCTGTTGCAGGTCGGCTTCGGCGCGCATCCGTTCGGCTTCGCGCATACGCCGCCGCTCGATAGCGGCTTCGCGCAGCACGGCACCGGCTCTCGCCATTTTTCCGACTTCGTCATGCCGGTTCAGGAACGGTACGGTCAGATCGAAATTCCCCTCCGCAAGCACTGTCATGAACCGCTGGAAGTCCTGCATCGGCCCGATGGCGGAGCGGCGGAAAGCATAGAGACCAACGCAGAGAACGAGGATGGAAACTGCCGTCGCCGTGCCGGCAAGCATCTGCCAGGCCATGGATTTCGACGCTGCCTCGCGTTCCACGGTCTGCAGATCTTCATTGGAGGCCTGCACCAGCTTTTCTACCGCGGCCTTTTGCGCCAGAAAGAGCGTACGCAGCTTGACCAGACTTTGCCCGGCATCGGCAGCGCGATCCGCTTTCAAGGCCGGGAGCAGAACGGTTTCCACTTCCCGCCAAAAGATGGCGCTCGCGGGTTCCACCTCATTGCGCAGCAGAGTGTCCAGTGCCTTCGGCAGCGTCACGCCGTGCCAGAACGCAATACGCGTGTCAAAGCTTACCCGCAGCCGCGCCAGCTCCTCGGCATTGGCCTGAAGCCTTTGCGGCTCGGCGCCTGCATCCACTGCGGCCACATAGGCCTCGATGACGAAAAGCGGCGGCGGCAGGATATCGGCGATCATGTCCTTGGCATACACAATCCGCTCATAGACCGGCCCATTCACCTTCAGTGTCACCAAAGCATAAAACATAATGCCACTGGACAGTAAAAGCCCGAGAAACAGGCTGGCTCCGAAAAGCGCAAGGCTGCGGGAAAGGCTCAATCGTGCCATGCTGTCTTACTCCATCAATAGCCAAGCGAGGGCATTTGCCGTCTGTGCAATCGAGATGATTGAGCGAATACGAACGCTAATATAACCGTTAGTTTTCGAGGATAGTTGTTTAAATATTGCTAATAAATGTGCAGTTTAAATTGTAGATCGAAGAGAAAAACGCCTTTTCGTATCGATACCTCCGGATGTCTTGACATGCGTCATGTCGTGCGGGACAATTCATCACATGACCGCAAATCGCTCGACCCATCTGATGACCGTCCTCACCACCGTTCCGCAGGGAACGTGGGGCCGTCGTCACATCGTCACGATGTAAAAGCGATCATCCCACAAACCCTGCCGAGTAGAGCAGGGTTTTGAAAGCACCGCTGCTCCCTCGCCTCACCTGGAGATCAGCCATGCCGGACAATTCCTCTCTCGCACCACCCGCCTCGCCCGTTGCTGCAAATGCCCCTCCGGCCACAAACGTCCCTGTGGCAGCAAATGCAAGCTGGCCGGATGGACTGCTCATTCGCGCCCAAGCGCCTGATGATGCCGCTGGCATTGCCGCCCTGCAAAGCCTGCCCGGTGTGCGCGCCGGTACGCTACGCCTGCCCTATCCAGCGGAGCAGGATGTCCGCCAATATATCGAAAACCGCCAGGCAAACGGCGTATCGCTGGTCGCCGTGATGGATGATATCGTGGTTGGCAATGCAGGCTTCATGCAGGGCATCGGTCGCCGCAGCCACACGGCCAGTCTCGGCATCGGCGTTCACGATGCCTATCAGGGGCGCGGTATTGGCCGGGCGCTGGTTGGCGAGCTGGTGGCGATTGCCGAGGACTGGCTGAACATTCGTCGCCTGGAGCTGACAGTGTTTACCGACAATGCCGCCGCCATCGCCCTTTACGAACGCCTCGGCTTCATCCGTGAAGGCACCCACCGCGCCTTTGCCTTCCGGGCTGGCGCCTTTGTCGATGCCTATGCCATGGCGCGAGTGCGGGTTTAAACGGCGGATGATGGGGGGCTCGTCTGCCCCCTCTTCACCATTTCACCCCTTTTTCAACCGTCCCCCTGTACTTTCCGTGGTTTGGAGGGTAGGAACAGCCCAAACATGCCCGCAATCGGCGGGCGTCGTGCTTTTTGCGCGACCTGAAGACAGACATTTCGAGAGATGACCCCCATGACCGATTATGACGGCATCGTCCCGGCGATTGCCGAGGCCTTGCGCAAACGTGGCTATGCCACCCTCACCCCCGTTCAGCAGGCGATGATCGATACCGATCTCGAAGGCCGGGATGCGCTAGTTTCGGCCCAGACCGGCTCCGGCAAGACAGTGGCTTTCGGCCTGGCGCTGGCCCCAACCCTGCTGGGTAGCGAGAACCGTTTCGGTCGGGCCGTCAAGCCTTTGGCGCTGTGCATTGCACCGACCCGCGAGCTGGCCTTGCAGGTTCAGCGTGAGCTGGAATGGCTCTATGAAAACACCGGCGCGATTTTCGCCACCTGTGTCGGCGGCATGGACATCCGCAACGAGCGCCGGGCGCTGGAACGTGGCGCGCATATCATCGTCGGCACGCCGGGCCGCTTGCGCGACCATATTACCCGCCGCGCCCTCGACCTCTCCGGCCTGCGCGCCGTAGTGATGGACGAAGCCGATGAAATGCTGGATCTCGGCTTCCGCGAGGATCTGGAATTCATCCTGAAGGAATCGCCGGACGAGCGCCGCACCCTGATGTTCTCGGCAACCGTGCCGCGCTCCATCGCCGATCTGGCCCGCAGCTATCAGCGCGATGCCAAGCGTATCGAGACCGTTTCTGAGCAGAAGCAGCATATCGATATCGAATATCGCGCCATGCTGACCGTGCCTGCCGACAAGGAAAACGCGATCATCAACGCGCTGCGCTTTTATGAAGCCCGCAACGCCATCGTGTTCTGTTCCACCCGCGCCAATGTAAACCATCTGACCGCCCGCCTGCACAATCGCGGCTTTTCCGTCGTGGCCCTGTCGGGCGAGCTTTCGCAGAGCGAGCGCACCCACGCGCTACAAGCCATGCGCGATGGTCGCGCCCGGGTCTGCGTCGCCACCGACGTTGCGGCCCGCGGCATCGACCTGCCAGGCCTGGAACTGGTTATCCATGCCGATCTGCCGACCAATTCCGAAACCCTGCTGCACCGCTCAGGCCGCACAGGCCGCGCCGGTAACAAGGGCGTTTCGGCGCTGATCGTGCCGATGAGCCAGCGCCGCAAGGCCGAACGCATTCTGGGCGGTGCCAATGTCCAGGCCGCCTGGGTCAAGCCGCCCTCCGCCGATGAAGTGATTGCCCGTGACGATGAGCGCCTGTTGGCCGATCCGGTTTTCAGCGAAGCGATCAGCGAGGAAGAATCCGCCACCATCGCCCGGTTGCTGGAGGCCCACGGTGCCGACAAGATCGCTGCCGCCTATCTGCGCGCCTATCGCAGCACCCGGTCCGCTCCGGAAGACCTGATGGAGGTCAAGATCCAGGCGGAACGTCCGCGCCGCGAGAATGACACCTATGAGCCGAACACCCCGCCGCGTCCGCGCAGCGAGTTTGGCCCCAGCGTCTGGTTCTCGCTGTCGGTCGGCCGCCGCCAGAGCGCCGAGCCGCGCTGGCTGATCCCGATGCTGTGCCGCAACGGCAATATCACCAAGAACGAAATCGGCGCGATCAAAATGCAGCCGGAAGAAACCTTCGTGGAAATTGCCCAGGCCAATCTCGACCAGTTCCTGACGGCTCTTGGCCCCAACAAGACTCTGGAACGCGGCATTATCGTCAAGCAATTGCCCGGCATGCCGGATTTCAACGCGCCGCCAAAGGAACGTGCGGCCCGCCCGCCACGCGATGACAGCGACTTTGCCGAGCGCAAGCCGCGCGCCGCCCAAGGCGAGAAGAAGCCTTATGCCGCCAAGGCCGAAGCCACCGAACGCCGCCCCTACAAGGACGACCTGGCCAAGGCCGATGACGATGTCTGGGGCAACCCCAAGCCTGCCTCTTCCTTCAAGAAAAAATCCAATGCCGCTGGCGACACCCGCAGCTGGGACAAGCCCAAGGCCGATTGGGCGGGCAAGCCTAGAGGTGACAAACCAGCTTATGCGGGCAAGGGCGACAAGCCAGCTTATGCCGGAAAGAGCGATAAGCCCGCTTATGCAGGCAAGCCAAAGGGCAAGTTCGAAGGCCCGGCTGGTGGCGCCAAGAAAAACTTCAAGCCGAAAGGCTGATGAGTACCAACCATTTTGATAGGTCAGCAGCCCGGAAATCACCCCTGATTTCCGGGCTGCTGCGTTGAAGGCTTGTTTTTTCGACAACCGCACCCAAGTGCAAGACCAGACATTGCAACCAAAAATAGTCTATCCTTTCCGTCCATCAAGAGTTGACGGTGAATTTTAGATACTTCATGATTACTGCTGGAGGTTGTAGATTTGTGCTGTCTGCTGGACGCAGAGCGCAGGAGCACCCTCGAAATTTCACAGAAAATTTCGTCCTCCTTTCCATGAAGGAAGGGGCTCTTTTTCCGATCGAGCCGACCTTGATCATGACGTTCCCGGCCGCTCGCCACCCTCTCTTCAATGACAGGATTGCGATGTCTTACTCGATTTCCCGCCGCACGCTGCTGCGCGGCATGACAGCCCTGGCCGGTTCTTTTGCGGCTCCGTCTCTCATCACCGGTTTCAGCACTGCCCAAGCTGCCTACCAGACCAGCAAGCCCAATCTGCCGACCGGTTTCGGCAAAGGCAAAAGCGTCGCCATCCTCGGTGCCGGTGTTGCCGGGTTGACGGCTGCCTTGACGCTGGCCCGAAGCGGCTTTTCCGTTCAGGTCTTCGAGGCCGACAACCGCTATGGCGGCCGCAGCCTGACCGTTCGGCCGACGAATGAGCACTACAAGAGCTGGTGGTTCAAGAACTATCCTGGCACCCAGGAATTTTCCGAGATGTATGTGGACCGCTATCAGGAGACAGCGGACAGCCCGGCACCTGACCTGCAAATTTGCCAGTTCATGGACGACGCCTGGGCCGCGAAAAAATATGCTGGCAAGCCTGTCGAGCTCTACCTGAATGCCGGGCCGGGCCGTATTCCCTCAAACCATGTCAATCTCATCGCACTATGCCAGGAAATCGGCGTTTCGCTGGAGCCTTACTTCTTCCAGTCAATGTCCAACCTGATGCAAAGCAAAGAGTTCAACAACGGCGCGCCGGTATCCTTCGCCCAGGCCACATTCAGCCTCTATAGTGAAATGGCGGCGATGATGTACAAGGTGACGAAAGAAGGCGTGCTTTTGCAGGGCGATACCAATGCCGTGACCCGTGAAAAGCTCAAGGATCTTTACCGTGTTTTCGGCGACCTGACAGGCACCGGCGAGATCCAGACAACGACCCGCGTCGGCTTCAGCCATCTGCCCGGCGGCTGGCGCGATGCGCCAAAGACGCGGGATGCCATCGGGCTCGAAAAAATCCTCGATTCGGGCTTCGTTGGCGATCCCACGGCCAATCCGGAATTGACGCCCGGCTCCTTCCTGTTCAACAGTTTCAACACGGATTGGCAGCCAAGTTTGATGCAGCCGGTTGGCGGCATGGACCGGATCTGGCAACAATTGTTGATTCAGGATGTTCCGACGACCGCCCTGTGGAAAAAGGGCAGCAAACCTCGCCACCCCAAAGTCGGCCATCTGGTGATGCTCAAGACCAAAGCGTCGAAGATCGCGTCCGCTGGTGAAAAAGTGGTCGTGACCTTTGAAACGGCTGGCCGGAAAGCCGAACAGGCCCAGTTCGATTTCTGCATTTCCACCATGGCGCCTTCCCTGCTCAACACCATCATTGGCGATTACCCGGTCCCGCCCGACTTCCGCAAAGGCCTTGAGGCCTTTTCCAAGACCGGCAACTGGAATGATAAGACCCCCAATCTCTGGACGCCCGCCATCAAGGTCGGTTGGCAGGGCAAGGATCGTTTCTGGGAAACCGACAGTGAAATCTATGGCGGTATTTCCTGGACAACCGATATTATCGGCCAGATCTGGTATCCTTCCGAGGATTTCACCGCCCATACCGGCGTGCTGACCGGCGCCTATAACCGTGGACCGCTGGCGGTAGACTATGCCAAGCTGAACAATACCCAGCGCGTTGAAACAGCCCGCAAGGGACTTGGCCTGCTGCATCCGGGAAAGACCGACCAGGTCTATCGCGGCGTCTCCATTGCCTGGCAATATATGCCACACCAGGTCGGCGGATGGGCGTCGGATACGGCAACGACAGACAACGAAGCCTATCAGCAGATCACCACCTTCGAGAAAAACGGCCACTTCTTCTGCGCGGGCGATACCTGGAGCTACCTGCCCGGCTGGCAGGAAGGCTCCGTCACCTCAGCCTATTGCGCCGTCAACGCCATAGCCCGGACCATGGACCCGGCCAAATACAGCGACTGCGCCTGCTTCCAATAAACTGATGGCCGCCGGGGACCATGTTCCCGGCGGCCTTTCATTAGCTCAATCACCTTTTGATTGATTATCCTGCCGATAGGTATGACTGGGCTTCACAACATATTTTTTCGCCTGATCGTTCAATTCCTTGCTGTGATACAGATCGAGGCACTTCAAGAAATCGAATTTCACACCTTTGACTTCCGATTCAGCGAGCGGGTTGCTGTAATTTTTCGTCAGAAATTTTTCGATCAAAGCCTTCATGTCATCAGGGCTTTTGTCCATATCGTAATATGTCCAGTCCCTCAGCGCGCTCACACTGCTCCCCGCATCGACTGACGCGCCCTTATCCTCTTTATAGGCATTGGAAATGCAGGTGGCCAAAACCATGTCTTTGTAATTCTGAAGATAGCTGCGACCAGCCGCTTGAGGCCCGTTACCAACGGCAAAGTCCTTAGCGGCCGCGATCTCGGTGTTAACAAAAAGACTGACCAAGCCGAGAAGAAGCAAACGGGACATCATTGCAAACTCCAGAAATTTGCCTTGTCTGTTTTGTAAGCCACTCCCGGCTCATTAAAATAGCAATGATCGTAACAAACTGTTCCATTAAAAAGCGTCGCATGTCCCTGCGCGTCGCTCCAACCTGACACCTCGAAAAGGATGACGCCTCTTTTTCCCGCAAGCGTACCTCCATTAGACGGAGGGTACTGAACCACCTCTGGCTTACCCCAGGTTTTCTCAAGATAATCAATCAGATTTTTCACGCGAAAAAAATACCATTTCTGGTCTGCACCAGAAACCGTTTGGGCAGCGATATGCGGAAGGTGCATGCCGGAATAGTTTAAAATATAGCTCATTCTGACTGCGCAAGTATTGCTCCAACGCGCAACCGGATTGGGATTATTGACATTTTTTGCGACATTTCCACCAATGACTTCAGAAACCTTGGCTCCTGACGTTTGCGGATCGTAAATCCGCATTGAAGCTGCCCACGCAATATTAAAATTTGGCCGTCCCATATCGAACCTCAAAAAATTTTCAACAATGTCGCAATTAGGATAAAGCGACAAAACCCTGAGGGCAATCGTCTATTCTGCAAATAAACTTTCCAAAACAAAAACGCTTGCGGCAAATAGCACATGCCAGTAAAGTTGCATCATGCAACCAATATGGAACTGGTTTGATGCAAGACCATTCACATCTCGAAGCTATTCGCGCCTCATCACGCCAGTTGGTCCGTGAGCTCGGCTTCATGGGAGGGGCTTTTGCCGGAACAGATCTTCCGCCCTCGGCGGTGCATGCTTTGATCGAGATCGATGCGTGTCCTGGTATCACCGCCCGCGACCTCGGGCATAGTCTTCACCTTGAGAAATCTAGCGTCAGCCGGATGCTCCGCAGGCTCATTTCATCCGGTGATCTGTTGGAAGAAGTGGATAAGGACGATTCCCGGATCAAGCGGCTGCGCTTGAGCGAGAGCGGACAAAAGCGAACCCAAACCATTCATGCGTTCGCGCGTCATCAGGTTTCAAATGCTCTGAACCGATTGCAACCCCACGACAATCGCAGGATTCTTGACGGACTTCGGCTCTATGTTCAGGCCCTTTCCAATCGAGGCAACGCGACCGCACCCGAAGTTGAAATTGTCCAAGGCTATAGACCGGGCCTCATTGCCCGTATCACGCAAATGCATGCGCTCTACTATGCGCGAACAGCAGGCTTCGGCCTGCATTTCGAATGCGTTGTCGCCACTGGCCTCGCCGACTTTTGCAATCGCCTGGAGAGCTCGAAAAATGCCATCTGGCTTGCCATGCAAGCAGGTGAAATCGTCGGCTCCATCGCCATCGATGGCGAGGATCTGGGTGCCAAAACAGCCCATCTGCGATGGTTCATCATCGATGATGGCTTGCGCGGCGGAGGCGTCGGGCGTCAATTGCTCTCCGCCGCCCTCGCCTTTGCGGATGAGAAAGGCTTTGAAGAAACGCATCTATGGACGTTCAGCGGCCTGACGGCGGCGCGACATCTGTACGAAAGCCACGGTTTTGTTTGCGTCGAGGAGCGCACTGGCAACCAGTGGGGAAGCGAAGTGCTGGAACAGAGATTTGTCAGGCCACGGCCTTCCTACTGCATCATTCCTTAAATCGGAGAGGATTTAAGGAATGATGCAGTAGGTATAAAAAGCGAACCTTTGTCCGCCATATGGTGCGCACGGCGCTGTAGGGCCCAACACCAGCCCTGGCATCACCCACCAATCAGCGCCAGCCATTCATCCTCGGTCATGACAGTCACGCCCACCTCACGGGCCTTGTCCAGCTTGGAGCCGGCGCCAGGGCCAGCGACCAGATAATCGGTCTTTTTCGAAACTGACCCGGCCACCTTGGCACCGAGGCTTTCGGCCCTGGCCTTGGCCTCATCGCGGGTAAAGCGCTCCAGTGAACCGGTGAACACCACGGTTTTTCCAGCCACGGGGCTATTGCTTGCCGTAACGGCTTCTGCATCCAGCGGAGCCACTTCCTTCAGCAAACGGGAGACGACTTCGAGATTGCGGGGCTCCTTGAAGAATTCAACCATGGAGGCGGCGACCACTTCGCCGATGCCATCGATGCTGTTCAACTCATTCCAAGCCTCGCCGAATTTCGGGGCGGCCTCCTGCATGGCCTCGGCAAACGCCGCGTAAGAGCCATAGGAGCGGGCCAGCAGCTTGGCGGTGGTTTCGCCGACATGGCGAATGCCGAGCGCGAAGATGAAGCGGTTGAGGGCAATCTCGCGGCGCGCATCGATGGCGTCGAACAGTTTACGGACGCTGACCCGGCCAAAACCGTCGATATTTTCAAGTCGGGTCAGCGAAGAGGCTTCCTGCCGCTGTTTGAGGGTGAAAATATCCGGCGCAGTGCGGATCATCAAAGCTGGGTCTTCACTGTCGAAGAAGAAATCCACCTGTTTGGTACCAAGCCCTTCAATGTCGAAGGCATTGCGGGATACGAAATGCTTGATGTGCTCCTTGGCCTGCGCCGAGCAGACAAAGCCGCCCGTGCAGCGGGTCACGGAATCCAGCTTGCCGGTCTTGTCGTTCTTCTCGCGCACCGCATGGCTGCCGCAAACCGGGCAGGTTTTCGGAAATTCATATTTCGCCGAGGTCTCAGGGCGCTTTTCCAGTACCACATCCAGCACCTGCGGAATGACGTCACCGGCCCGCTGGACGATGACAGTATCGCCGATGCGAATGTCATGGCCTTCCTCTCGGATACGCTCGCCGCCATTGCCGATACCCTCGATGTAATCGGCATTATGCAGGGTCGCATTGGTCACAACCACGCCACCGACGGTAATCGGCTCCAGCCGCGCCACCGGTGTCAGTGCGCCGGTACGGCCGACCTGGATGTCGATGGCCTCCACTTTGGTAAAGGCCTGTTCCGCCGGGAATTTATGAGCTGTCGCCCAGCGCGGCGAGCGCGACCGGAAGCCGAGCCGCGCCTGCAAATCCAGCCGATCAACCTTATAGACAACGCCATCAATGTCATAATCCAGATCGGCGCGTTGTAGGCCAATCTTGCGGTAGTGGGTGATGATCTCTTCCACGGATGTCAGCCGTCTGGTCAGCGGATTGACCGGAAAGCCCCAACGCTTAAAGGTCTCGACCATGCCCGATTGGGTATCTGAAGGCATGATGCTCATCTCCCCCCAAGCATAGGCGAAGAATTTCAGCTTGCGGCTGGCGGTAATTTTCGCATCGAGCTGGCGCAGCGACCCGGCAGCCGTATTGCGCGGGTTGACATAGGTTTGGCGGCCCTCGGCCTCCATCTGAGCGTTCAGCGCCAGAAAGTCGCTTTTCGCCATATAGACCTCGCCGCGCACTTCCACGACATCGGGGGCATCAGCGGGCAATTCCGTCGGGATGTCCTTGATGGTCAGGATATTGGCGGTGACATTTTCGCCCGTCGTGCCATCGCCGCGCGTCGCCGCCGTCTTGAGCCTGCGGTTCTCATAGCGGATAGACATCGACAGGCCATCGATCTTCGGTTCGGCGGTAAAGGCAATGGAATTATCCGGCATCACGCCCAAAAAGCGATAGACCGAGGCCACGAAATCCGCCACATCCTCATCGGAAAACGTGTTGTCCAGCGACAGCATCGGCCTTGCATGGGTGATCTGCGAGAAAATCCCGGCAGGTGCCGCACCCACCCGCTGCGACGGACTATCGCTGCGCACCAAAGTCGGAAACCGCGCCTCGATGGCATCGTTGCGCCGCTTCAAGGCATCGTAATCAGCATCGGAAATTTCCGGCTGGTCGTTACCGTGATAAAGCGCATCATGATGGGCAATAGCGGCGGCCAACCGGATGAGTTCCTGCCCGGCCTGCTCTTCGCTGAGGTCTTCGACCGGGATCAATGCATCCGCCATGACTGTCTCCTGACTATGGTCTTTGTCCGGTCTTAAATGAAAATTTCCGGATTAAAAACTCTCATCCGACAGCTTCTACCGTCTTGTCCAGATCGATCCACGCTTTCAGCGGCAGATGGTCGGAGGCAAGCCGCGCCAGCGGACTGTCATGCACCTGCATGTCAGCAATCAGGCCGGGGCGGTTGGTCATAATCCGGTCCAGTGCGAGAACCGGCAGCCGGGCCGGAAAGCTGGGGACAGGCGGCGGCAGCGGGCCAAACAGCGGCTCCAGCCGGGTCAGCGCCGAGCCCGGCCCGACCCGCCACTCGTTGAAATCCCCCATCAGCACGGTCGGACAATCTGCCCGCTCGCGCATCAGCTTCAGGATGAAATCCGCCTGCTGGCGGCGCGCCCAGCGCAACAGGCCGAGATGGGCGGCGATGATCCTGAGCTCACGCCCGCCGCTCAATTCGATTTCCGCCACCACGGCGCCGCGCGGCTCCAGCCCCGGCAGCACGAAGGGATGGACATCCCTCACCACGCCTTCGCGAAACAGCAGCACATTGCCCCGCCAACCGTGGCTTTTCGTTAGGCCAGCGACCGGGACGCGGGTCAAACCGGTTTCGCCTTGCAAGCGGGAAAGGTCGAGAAGCCCGTTGCGCTCGCCGAAACGCTGGTCCGCCTCCTGAAGGGCGATCACGTCAGGACCGATTTCGCGGATCACATGCGCAATCCGTTCCGGGTCGAACCGGCCATCGACGCCGACGCATTTGTGCACATTGTAGGAGGCCACCAGAAGCCCGGGCGTCTCCGCTTCCCGCCCACCCGCGGTGGACGTCAGGGGACGGCTGCGGCGATTGCGCAGCGAGGTCAACATTTGCGTTCGGAGCGAATGGGTTTGCTTTTTCATGCTCACTCAAAAAATAGGAGGCGGAAGGCCGATGTCCACCCGCTTTACAAAGCCAGCGAGCCCAGCCACAGCACTCTTTGCATCAGTTTCAGCAGGAAAGGACGCGCATGCAGGCTTTCCAGCGTCACCTCCTCGGCTCCTTCCAGGCTTTCGTCCATCAGGCTCGCCACGAAGCGGGCAAAATCATCGTCATAGACCTCCAGATCAATCTCGAAATTCAGCCGCAGCGACCGGGCGTCGAGATTGGATGAACCGACAAAGGCCCATTTATCATCGATGACAAGCAGTTTCGAATGATCAAACGGTCCGGTGGAGCGAAAGATCCGGCAGCCATCCCGAATAATCTGCTCGAATTGCGCATTCATCGCATGGCTGACGACAGCCAGATTGTTTTTCGAGGGAACGATAATTTCCACTGTCACCCCGCGCCGAGCCGCCGTGGCCAGTGCTGACAGGAAAATATTGTCCGGCAGGAAATAGGGCGACAGAATGCGGATGGAGCGTTCGGCGACGGAAAACGCCCCGGTCAGCACCCGGTGATTGCTTTCCAGATGCGCATCCGGCCCGGACACCACGGCGCGGGCGTAAGGCGTCTCACCTGCCTCACCGGCGGCCAGATGCAATTGCCAGGCTTCGCCGTTGAGGGCTTCATCGGTTTCGAAATGCCAGTCGTCGGCGGCCACTGAAAACAGTTCGGCGACGACAGGCCCGGTCACATGAAAATGCGTATCGCGGGCCGCATTCGGCCCTGCAAAGGCCTCGCGGATATTCATGCCGCCGAAGAAGCCGACCGCGCCATCCACCACCAGAATTTTACGATGGGTGCGCAGATTGGCATAGGGCAGTCTCAAGCCGACAATGACCTTGCCGTTGAAGGAAGCGACAGTGATGCCGCCATCGGCGAGATAGCCGACAATGCTCGGCACGCTGTAGCGCGCCCCGACCGCATCAATCAGCACCCGCACCTCGACGCCCCGCTTGCGCGCCGCGATCAGGCAATCGGCAATCCGAAGGCCAACGCTGTCCCTGTCGAAAATATAGGTTTCCAGCAAGATACTATGCTGCGCCGCCTCGATGGCCGCACACATCGCATCATAGGCCTCGTCACCGCTGGCAAGCGGTGTCAGGCGATTGCCCGATGTCAGCGGGTGGTGGGTGACACGCTCCCCCAGATGCCGCAGCGCTTCCAAGCGCCCGCCGAATTTTGCCTTAACATCGCCTTCCGGCACGGCATAATGGGCCAAAATGCCTTCCATCTGGCTACGGCGCAATGCCCGGCGCGCCATATAGGAAGCGCGGCGCATACGGTTGATCCCCGCCATCGCATAGATCAGCGTACCGATAATCGGCGACAGGATGATAACCCCAACCCAGGACAACGCCGAACGCACGTCACGCTTGGTCATCGCCGCATGCACAGCGGCCACCGTACCCATAACCGTGGAAATCACGGCAAGAAGATGCGGCCAATAATGGGAGATAAGGTCGAGCATCACTTACCGGTATAAAGGGGATGGAACCGCGCGAACGCGCAATATTCGACGAAACGAAGATTGGCGCAAACGTCTGACTTAAGGAATTGTTCCTCCTCTAGGCCCGACGAGACGACAGGATCACAAGATCCATTGGCAATCCGGCGGCGTCAATGGTCCCCGGCCAGAAGCTTGGCGGCTGCGGCTCTAGCCTCATCCGTCACCGAAGCGCCTGCCAGCATCCGGGCGATTTCCTCGCGGCGATGGTCGGGGCCGATCATCGCAACTTGTGTGGCGATCTTTTCCGCGTTGCCGCTAGCAGGCCCCTTGGAGATCAGCAGATGTGTGGCGGCGCGGGCGGCCACCTGTGGCGCATGGGTCACCGACAGGACCTGGACGCGCTCCGACAGCCGTTTCAGCCGCTGACCAATCGCATCGGCCACAGCCCCACCAACGCCGGTATCGATTTCGTCAAACACAAGTGTCGGAGCAGAGCCTCGGTCAGCGAGCGCCACTTTCAGCGCCAGCAGAAACCGCGACAACTCGCCACCGGAGGCCACTTTCATGATCGGGCCGGGCCGTGTGCCGGGATTGGTCTGCACATGGAATTCGACCAGATCGATACCGTCGGCGGTGGCATTGTCGGCATCCGCTGTGACCTCGACCATGAAACGCGCGCGCTCCAGCTTCAACGCCGGCAGTTCTTCCATGACGGCTTCGGCCAGCGAAGAGGCTGCATTCTGGCGCTTCTGCGATAGGGATTGCGCATTGGCGAAATAAACAGTCTTGGTTTCGGCCACGGCCTTTTCCAACGTGCCGAGCTTTTCCTCACCGGCATCGAGATCGGCGAGATCTGTGATCATCTTTTCGGCAAGGGCCGGAAGATCGGCCATAGCGACCGAATATTTGCGGCCAGCGGCCCGCAGCGCAAACAGCCGTTCCTCGACCCGCTCCAGTTCGCGTGGATCGAACTCGGTGCGGCGCAGCGCCGATTCGACCTCCATCTGCGCGCTCGACAAGGTGTCCAGCGCCGTCCCCAGCAGGCTGACCGTGTCCTCCAGCAGGCCCGGGGCTTCGCCGCTCTTGCGCTCCAGACGGCGCATCAGCGAGGCGATCATTGGCACGGGCGAAGCATTGCCATTCAGGAATTCGCTGGCCTCGGCGATATCGCCAGCGATCCGCTCGGATTTCTGCATCCGGGAGCGGCGCTCGGCCAGATCCTCTTCCTCACCATCCTGGGGGCTGAGGCCTTCCAACTCCTCGACCGAGGCCCGCAGGTAGTCCGCCTCGCGGGCAGCAGCCTCGACCTTGGCCTTGTGGATCTTGAAAGCGCGCTCGGCCTCACGCCAGCGGCGATAGCTATCGCCCAGCGCCTGCGCTTCTTCGGTCAGCCCGGCAAAGGCGTCCAGCAGCAGACGGTGGGCGGCGGTATCCACCAGCGCCCGATCATCATGCTGTCCATGGATTTCGACCAGATATTGCCCGGCCTGGCGCATCAGCTGCACGCTGATCGGCTGGTCGTTGACATAGGCGCGGGTGCGGCCATCGGCGGATTGCACCCGGCGGAAAATCAGATCGCCATCGTCATCAATGCCGTTTTCGCGCAGCATGATGCGGGCCGGATGGCTGATGGCGACATCGAACACTGCCGTCACCTGCCCCTTGTCTTCGCCGTGGCGTACAAGGGAGCCATCGCCGCGCCCACCAAGGGCCAGCGATAGACTGTCGAGCAGAATGGATTTCCCCGCCCCCGTTTCGCCGGTCAGCACAGACAGACCGGCCGAAAAGTCAAGGTCGAGCCGCTCGATCAAGACGATGTCGCGGATCGAAAGCTGGACGAGCATGAGTGTTCACATCTCTCCGAAGGCGACGGGTAAACCGTCTGGAAAATCAGGATGAGCCCAGAATCTTTTTGCCGGCTCTGGAAATCCAGCTCTCCTGGGCTTCCCGCGGCTCAAGACCACCGGTTTTCAGCAGTTCGAAACTATCCTTGTACCATTTGCTGTCAGGATAGTTGTGACCCAGCACGGCAGCTGCCGTCTGTGCTTCCTGCACCACGCCCATGGCATAATAGGCTTCCACGAGACGCGCCAGCGCTTCCTCGATCTGGTTGGTCGTCGGATATTGCTCAACCACATTGCGGAACCGCTGGATCGAGGCCAGATATTCCTTGCGCTCCAGATAATAGCGGCCGATCTGCATTTCCTTGCCGGCCAGCTGGTCGCGGGCAAAGCGCATCTTTTCCTGGGCGTCGGACACATATTCGGAGGTCGGATAGTTCTTGACCACCTTATCCATGGCCTCAAGTGTCCTAGACGAGAATTTCTGGTCCTGGGTCACGTTGGGGATCTGGCGCCAGTTGGACAGACCGATCAGATATTGCACATAGGCCGAATCCTTGGTCGACGGATACAGCGTCATGTAGCGCGTGCCGGTCGAGATGGCCTCGGTATATTTGCCCTGGCGGTATTTGACGAAGGTGCTCATGACAAGCGCCTTCTGCGACCAGTCTGAGAACGGGTTCTGCTTGTCGACGGCGTCGAACTTACGCGACGCTTCAGCAAGATTGCCAGCCTTGATGTTGGCCAGACCCTGATTATAGAGCGTCTCCGGCGGATCGGTCTCAGCGCCGAGCTTGGTAATGTCGATATCCTTGTCGGTATTGCAAGCGCTGAGCAGCGGCGCAACGCCGGCGATAGACAGGCAAACGGCAAGCATCCGCGCTGATTTGTTGATCATGGAAGACTTCACTTCACTCATACGACAGATCCCGATTGCAGCGGTGCTTCTAGAAAGCCATCGCTTCCGCTAGGCGTTTTAGCCATAAAGATAACGATAGGGCAACGCAATGGTGATGTTTTAACGCATTTTTATGGCGTAACGCCACAATCTGCTGTTTTATTTTGGACAATAAGCATCGAGCAGAAATCCGGAATCAGCACGATGCGTAAGCTTTTTGCTTTCGTATCGGATTTATCCGAAAACCGGTTCTTAACTTTCGCTCCGATGCTGTAGCATCAGGTGAAATGCCCGAAACCGAATGCACGAAAACGGCGCCTACCGGCGCCGTTTTAATTCAACTGATTCTATGGACCACTTCGCCAAGCCCAAATCCGAGCGACATGATGCAGCGAATCGTCAAGCCGTCCAGGGCGCGAAACCCGGTGCATTGACTGCCACGAATTCCCGGACCCTTGCCTTGCCACTGCGTGCGCCGGGCGCTTCCACCACTTCATAGGCCGAAGCATCCGACAGCAGCGCTTTCAACGCCAGCGAATTCATCTTGTGACCGCCGCGATAGGAGCGGTAGCAGCCGATGAACTGCGCACCGGCCAGAGCCAGATCGCCAACGGCATCCAGCGTCTTGTGACGGGCGAATTCGTCGGGATAGCGAAGACCTTCGATATTGACGACCTTGTCGTCGTCGGAAATCACCACGGAATTTTCAAGCGAAGACCCAAGCGCCAGGCCAGCGGCCCACAGGCGCTCGACATCGCGCATGAAACCGAAGGTACGGGCGCGCGACAATTCCTGCTTGAAGCTCTGCGGTGTCAGGTCGCCCTGCCAGGACTGGCGGCCGATCAGCGGGCAATCGAAATCGATTTCCACTTCAAAGCGCGTCCCTTCATAGGGGCGAAACTCAGCCCAGGACGCGCCATTGTCGACCCGAACCGGCTTCATCACCCTGATATAGCGGCGCTTGACACCAAGGTTGACAATGCCAGCCTGCTCGATGGCGTCGATATAGACGGCGGAGCTGCCATCCATGACCGGGGTTTCCGGTCCATCGACCTCAACCACCAGATTGTCGAGACCGAGCGAATATATGGCCGCCATCACATGCTCGACGGTGGCGACCCAATGGGTTGGCGAAGAGCCCAGAACGGTGCTGAGATCGGTATTACCGACCTGGGAGGCGACAGCCTTCAGCTCGGTAACGGAACCATTGGCATGCTGGCGGTGGAACACGATGCCAGTTCCGGCTTCGGCAGGCAGAAAGCTCATGGTAACAGGCTGACCGGAATGCACGCCGATCCCCTTCAGGGTGACCGGTTGAGCGATAGTCGTCTGGAAGCTCAACAAACCGATTGCCATTAACATTCACCTTTCAAGTCTTCAAATCCGATCCGAGGCCGTGAAGGCTGGACCGGCTATTCATCTGCCAGTCCATACCCTTGCGTAACCGCCGGGCCTCGTCGCTTCTGAAGCGCCAACCAACCACTCATCGGTCTGCCTGGCACTCTTCGTTATCAGGGATATACGTTTGGAAACCCAACAATCCAAATCAATGTTTCTTTCCGATTGTTACGAAACCGAATCCTTGAAAAAACCTTGGAAAACTGTGGATTAACGGCACTGTCTCAACAAGAAATCAGCATCTGAAACAGCCATTATAAAAACAGAAACCCGGATCGTTCGATCCGGGTTTCCAAAACGCATCTCTGGCGAGAGACTCAGTGTCTGGCAGGTTCAAATTGAACCCGCCAGACACTGGATTTTTGTATCGTTTGTCTTTTCGGGAAAACCGGGCTCCACTTTCCCTAAGGCAAAATTTAGTTCGACTGGCGGCGCAAGAAGGCCGGAATTTCCAGCTGGTCGTCATCATGGGCCGCACGCTGCTGCGGCACCTGACGGCCCTGATCGTCCAGATTGCCACGACGCGGTGCGTAGAGGCTTGCTTCCGGCGACAGCGGACGACGCTGCTGCGAGGCGGCTGCCGGTGCTGGTGCAGTCATGTCGGAAGCGACATTGTCTTCCTGACGGCCGAGCGAGTTGGTGATGCGGCGCAGCAGCCCCATCGGACCACGATCTTCGGATGCCTGCTGGGCGGCAGGCTGGTTGCGATGGTCCAGCTCGGCCTGCACGACCGGCGAGAAATCCTCGACCTTCGGCATGCGGGACTGTTCGGGCTGGCGCATGACCGGCGCGGCAGGTTCCTGGCGCATGACAGGAGCAACCGGCTCCTGGCGGAAGGCTGGCTGTGGCGCGGCAGGAGCGGGCTGCATGACAGGCGCTGGCTGCGGTGCACGAGCTACCGGCTGTTCAGCAGCGGCGAACGAGGAAAACAGCTTGCTCTGCGGGCGGAAATCGTCAGCAGGCTGGGCAGCGGCAGGCTGCTGCACCTCAGGCTGGGCATGCATGGCGGCCTGACGGGCGACAGCGATTTCCAGTTCGCGTTCCATTTCAGCTTCAGCATTGCGGATCTGCTCGGCGACCGGATCAAGCGGGCGCGTTGCAAAGATCGATGGAGCTGCGGCAACCGGAGCTGGTGCCGGGGCAGCAGCAACAGGCGCTGGCTGAGGCGCCGGAGCGGCAGCAGCAGGCGTGAAGGCAGCGGAAGGACGAATCGCTGACTTGGCAGAGATCGTGCGCATTTCAGCGCCGCGAGCTTCCAGCGCATTGGCGGCGCGATCGATGCCGGTGGCAACGACCGACACGCGGATCAGGCCTTCCAGCGCTTCGTCGAAGGTGGCGCCGAGGATGATGTTGGCGTCGGCATCGACTTCTTCGCGGATACGGGTTGCCGCTTCATCGACTTCGAACAACGTCAGGTCGCGACCACCGGTGATGGAGATCAGCAGGCCCTGGGCACCCTTCATCGAGGTTTCGTCGAGCAGCGGGTTGGCAATGGCGGCTTCGGCAGCCTGAAGCGCACGGCCTGGGCCGGAAGCCTCGCCGGTGCCCATCATGGCGCGACCCATTTCACGCATCACCGAGCGAACGTCGGCGAAGTCGAGATTGATCAGGCCTTCCTTGACCATCAGGTCGGTGATGCAGGCAACGCCGGAATAGAGAACCTGGTCGGCCATCGCGAAAGCGTCAGCGAAGGTCGTCCGGTCGTTGGCGATGCGGAACAGGTTCTGGTTCGGGATGACGATCAGTGTATCGACCGACTTCTGCAGCGCATCGATACCGGCTTCGGCCAGACGCATGCGGCGCGCGCCTTCGAAATGGAAGGGCTTGGTGACGACGCCGACGGTCAGGATGCCCTTGTTACGGGCAGCCTGGGCAACGACGGGAGCAGCACCAGTGCCGGTACCGCCGCCCATGCCAGCGGTGACGAAGCACATGTGGGTGCCGTTCAGGTGATCGATGATCTCATCGATGCATTCTTCGGCAGCAGCGCGGCCGACTTCCGGCTGCGAACCGGCGCCGAGACCTTCGGTGACATTGGCACCGAGCTGGATGATCCGCTCTGCCTTGGTCATGGTCAGGGCCTGGGCGTCGGTGTTGGCAACAACGAAATCCACCCCCTGAAGACCAGCGGTGATCATGTTATTGACGGCATTGCCGCCGCCGCCGCCGACGCCGAACACGGTAATGCGCGGCTTGAGTTCGGTAATATCCGGCTTGTTCAGATTGATGGTCATGTTACCCGTTCCTTCTTTCCCTGGCCGCATCGCCACGCTAGCCATGTCTTGTCTCTTGATCGCGCGCCCCGAATCGATTTTTCACCCGCAAGGCGCAGGTCCTCAAAAACTCTCTTTCAACCATTGTCCCACGCGCATCATGCGGCTGTTGCCGGAGCCAGAGGAGAACAAGCCTCCCTGCCCCACGGCGATCTCCTGATCGGCCACCTGCGGATAGATCATCAGACCTACCGCAGTGGAGAAAGCCGGTCCCTTGGCCGCCACAGGCAGGCCAGAGACCCCCATCGGGCGGCCAATCCGGACATTGCGGGCGAGCATCCGCCGCGCAACTTCCGGAAGACCGGTCAACTGGCTTGCGCCACCGGTCAGAACCAAACGCTTGCCGACCACGGGGCTAAAGCCCGATGCGTGGATTCGGTCGCGAATCATCTCCAGAGTCTCTTCAATACGCGCTTGAATGATTCGCGTCAGCAAAGAACGTGGAACTTGGATCGGTAAATCGCGATCGTCTTCGCCGATTGGCGGAATTGCAACAACATCGCGCTCTTCCGAGCCATTGGCAAAGGCCGAACCATGCACGACCTTCAACCGCTCCGCATCCTCAATGCGGGTCGAAAGACCACGCGCCAGATCGGTGGTGACATGATGGCCGCCAATGGCGATAGCATCCGTATGGATCAGCTTGCCCTCGGCAAACACCGAGATCGTCGTGGTGCCGCCGCCCATGTCGATGGCGGCACACCCCAGCTCGACTTCGTCGTCCACCAGAGCAGCAAGGCCGCTGGCGTAAGGTGTCGCCACCAAGCCCTCGACCGTCAGATGGGCGCGGTTGATGCAAAGCTCGAGATTTTTCAGCGCCGGACGTTCTGCCGTCACCACATGCATGTCGACACCCAGCGTATCACCGAACATGCCGAGCGGATCGCGAATACCGCGCTCGCCATCCAGCGAAAAGCCGGTCGCCAGCGAATGCAGCAGCACCCGGTCACGGCGTTGCGACTGGTGGCTGGCCGCAGACAGGACGCGCTTGAGATCGGCGCTTTCCACTTCCTGGCCGCCAAGATCAATGGTGGCGGTATAGACGTCCGAACCGATCCGGCCAGCCGAGACATTGACGATCAGGCTGTCGACCGTCAGGCCCGCCATGCGTTCGGCGGCATCGACTGCCAGTCGCACGACGCTCTCCACCGAATCGATATCGGAGATAACGCCGGACTTCATGCCACGCGAACGCTGATGGCCGATGCCGATCACTTCGACATGATGGGTCCGGCCTGGCAGGACATCGCTTTCCTTGCGCGGCGTCAACCGGCCGATCATGCAGACCACTTTGGTAGAGCCGATATCGAGAACCGAAACGACATGGCTGCGCTTATGCGAGAGAGGTTTCATACGGGGCAATCCGAAAGAGGAACCGAAGACGCTCATGTCTCTTTCTCCGCCTTGGCGAGGGCCTTGGCGCGAGCCGTCACCGCAGCCTGACGGCGCACCAGCGCCTCAGGCGTCAATTGGACGGTCATGCGGTCGGAGAGGCGAAGGTCAATGGCGGCGATGTCGCGGTCCAGCAATTGGTGATCCGCTTCCATCTTGGCCAGACGCGCCATCGCGCCATCCACATCGTCTTCAGGAAGCTTCACGACTACGCCATTGTCGAGATAGAGATCCCAGCGACGGCTGGCGACGCGCACATACGCTTTGACGCGGCCGGTAATCTGCGGCCAGGTGGCAAACTCTCCGGCGATGTCCTGGGCTGCCACTTCGGCATCACGGCCGACAAACAACGGGAGGGTGGCAAATTTATTGTCACGCAGCGGCGCAATGATGCTGCCGCTCTTTTCGATCAGCGACAGGTCGGTGCCATGCTGCCAGATACCATAGGCCTCGCGCTCCTTGATATTCACCTCGATGGTGCGCGGATAGATCTTGCGGACCTCGACTTGCTCTACCCACGGCAGATCCGCCACCTTACGGCGCGCGTCGTCGGCGTCGATGGCCACCAGAGAGGTCGCACCATCCAGACCCAGCGATTGCAGCACATCGATTTCGGATGTGTGAACATTGCCCGACAGCTTGACGTCTTCCACCGCAAAACCCGCAGTCGAGGTCATCGCCTCGGCAAAGTCCGGCCAGTGACCACCCTTGACGATACCGTAACCACCGACAGCAAGAATATAGGCCGCAAAAGAAACCTTGCCGAGATGTTCCGGCACAGCCACCCTGCCCGAGCAGAGCGCGACGACGAACCGCATCAGCCGACGAACCGGGCGCGGCAGGGCCATCAAGCCATCATCCGCCAGGCTCGGCGCGCGATAAGGTGCAGCCTTGCTGCCCTTTGCAGTTTTTTTGCCGCTCACCGTGAACACGACGCGTCCTCCACCATCCAGCTGACGAATTCACCAAAGGAAATGCCCGCATGCGCAGCCATTTCAGGCACAAGCGAGGTTGGCGTCATGCCCGGCTGGGTATTCACTTCCAGCCAGATCAAGTCGCCATCTTCGGAAAACCGGTCGTCGTAACGGAAGTCGGACCGACTGACGCCACGGCACCCGATAGCGTTATGGGCCCTGACAGACAAGTCTTGTATTTTTTGGTAAATTTTCGGTGAAAGTTGCGCCGGAATGACGTGAGTCGAACCCCCTGCTGCGTATTTGGAGTCGTAATCGTAGAATGTATTAGCCTTGGCGATCACCTCGGTCACAGCCAGCGCCTTGCCATCCATGACCCCGCAGGTCAGCTCGCGGCCAGCCACGTAGGATTCGACCATGACAGTATCGCCATAGCGCCACTCCGACGAGCCAAGGATCTGCGGCGGATGCGACTGATCTTCCTTGACGATCACCACGCCGAAACTGGAACCTTCCCGCACCGGCTTGACGACGTAAGGCGGCTCGATCGGATGGATATTGCCGATCTCAAAACGCGACATTTGGCGACCGAAAGCCACGGGAATGCCCGCCGCCGCCGCCACGATCTTTGCCTGCGTCTTGTCCATTGCCAGCGCCGAGGCCAGCACACCGGAATGCGTATAGGGAATGGAGAGGTATTCGAGGATACCCTGAATGGTGCCGTCTTCGCCGAAAGGACCATGCAAAGCATTGAAGACCACATCAGGCTTCAATTCCTGAAGCACGCTGGCGATATCGCGGGTGACATCGACCCGTGTCACGCGGTAGCCGTGCTCCTCAAGCGCCGATGCGCAAGGGGCGCCAGAGGCGAGGCTGACAGGCCGCTCCGACGAAAATCCTCCCAGCAATACGGCAACATGCTTCTTAGCCATTCACGCACCCAAACAAAACAATCGCGGTTTTCCGCCTTACCTTTGCGCCCGACTTGCGGCGCGAATCGCGCCGGTTCATGCACCTGACATGATAAAACGCCATTAAGGTTAACGAACCGTTTACAGGTGTTAACGGGCAAAAATTACTTTTGTTTTTCTGGGAGTTATCGAGGGGCGCCCGATGGGTTCGGCCCCAGAACGGAAGGCGCAGGCCCTCAGTGAAGCAGGCCATGCCGATGGGTGAGAACAGAGACAGCCCACTGGGTACCGGCAGCGACATGATGGCCGGAATAACAAAAAGCCGTGCCGAGGGAACAATGAGAACCCTATACAGCACGGCTTCAAATTCATCGATCACGTCAACCCGAAGAGGGTCAGCGCTTCATCAAGGCTTGGAAACAGACGAGCAGCCCAAGATCGAAACGCAACTTAATACGTTCGATGCGAAGCTGCACATCCGTATCAGGGCTCCACAACGCCCGGAACTCGCCGTCCATCGGGAAGCCGGCAGCTACAAGGCGCACCAGGCGGCAGCGGCCTGCGGACCGGGCAAACCAGCGGCGGCATACCGCGCCGTGGTGGCGGTGCAACACAGGATGGCGGCGGCGGCATTGCCCCCGGCCCCGGTGGCACAGGACCTGGACCTGGTGGCGGTGGCGGCATTTGTGCAATGGCTTGCCCCGCCATTAGCACGATAGAACAGACGAAAAGAAACCGTTTCATAAATCCACTCCGGAAGCCGCGCCGAATAAATCCTGTCATTGATGACGGGAAAATATTGGAGCGATTAAGTCAACAAATCCCACAGGTTGCACTTGTCGACATCGCGATTATATAAATATTTTATAAACAACAACAATGATAAAAGTCAATCTAAACTTCGTTCGTCTAAAGGCACACAGAGATGAGCCGATCGGTCATCCTGATGGTTTCCGACGATTTTCAAGCGATGTTCCCCGCATGATGATTGACCAGGAAAACACCGCTTATAGCGCCCAAATAAGCAGGACCAGTTGAAATTGCCTATGCAAATGCGTAAAGCCAACCGCTAACGACAAGTGCCGCATACTCTTTCAACATACGGCACGATTGCGAAAAACCACCATTGAACTCAAATTGGACCCACTCACCATGACTGATGCGATACGCACCGTATCGCCGTCCGCCGAGCCGCTGGCACCTGTTGCATTGAATTCTCCTGCACGAGTCCTGACGGCCAGCCTGGTCGGCACCACAATAGAATTCTTCGATTTCTACGTCTATGCCACTGCCGCCGTGCTGGTTTTCCCGGCGCTGTTCTTCCCCAACAGCGATCCGATGACGGCTCTGCTGGCGTCTTTTGCTACATTTTCCATCGCGTTTTTCGCCCGTCCGCTGGGCGCTGTGGTGTTCGGCCATTTCGGTGACCGCATCGGCCGCAAGACGACGTTGGTGGCGGCTCTTTTGACCATGGGCATTTCCACCGTGGTGATCGGCCTTCTGCCGACTTACGGACAGATCGGCGTATTTGCACCATTGCTGCTGGCACTGTGCCGGTTCGGCCAAGGCTTTGGCCTTGGTGGCGAATGGGGTGGAGCCGTGTTGCTGGCCACCGAAAACGCCCCGGAAGGCAAGCGCAACTGGTATGCGATGTTCCCACAGCTTGGCGCGCCGGTTGGCCTGTTCCTGTCCTCGGGCATTTTCTGGCTGCTGCTGCATGTGATTTCCAAGGACGACCTGATGGCCTGGGGCTGGCGCGTTCCATTCCTGGCCTCCACCTTACTGATCGTCATCGGCCTGTGGGTACGTTTCTCGATCTCGGAAACACCAGCCTTCCAAAAGGCCATGGACGCCCATGAGCGGGTGGCTGTGCCGGTTGCCGAAATCTTTGGCAAATACAAGCGCAGCCTGTTCCTCGGCACCTTCGTGGCGCTGGTCACCTTCGTGCTGTTCTACATCGGCACGGCATGGCTGCTGTCCTACAATATCAAGGTCTTGCAGATCCCCTTCCTCGACGCTCTGGAAATCCAGATCATGAGCTCGGTGGTGTTCGGCATCTTCATTCCGCTGACGGCCAAGGTCGGCGACAAGATCGGCCGTCGCAGGGCGCTGATCGGCATCACCGTGATGATTGCCGGTTTCTCCTTCCTGCTGCCGGTACTGCTAACCGCGGGAGAGACAGGCGTGGCGATCTTCGCCGCTGGCTCCATGGCCTTGATGGGCATGACCTATGCGTTGATAGGCGCGGCGCTGTCGGCCCCCTTCCCGACCAATGTCCGCTATACCGGCGCTTCGCTGACCTTTAACTTCGCAGGCATTGTCGGCGCGTCGCTGGCGCCCTATGCGGCAACCTGGCTCCAGACCAATTACGGCATGGCCTATGTCGGCTACTATCTCGGCCTTGCCGCCGCGATCACGCTGGTCTGCATTCTCGCATCGCGTAAAGGTGAAGTTTAACGTGTCGATGCCCGGCTTGCCGGGCATCGAATGCAAAGTTGAATCAGATTCTGAACAATAAAAAACGCCGCCAAGTGATTCACCTGGCGGCGTTTTTTATGAATTAGCCGTTTGGTTTATTCGCTTGTCACGCCCATGAACGGCTTCACTTCGCTGCCAGGCATGAACAGGCCGAGGCGCTTGATTTCCCATTGCAGCTTGATGCCGGACTGTTCGAACACCTGCCCACGGATGGTCTCGCCCAGATATTCGAGATCATAGGCCGTGGCATGGCCGACATTGATCATGAAATTGCAATGCAGCGACGACATTTGCGCGCCGCCAATCATCAGACCGCGTCCGCCGACCTCATCGATCAGTTCCCAGGCGGAATGGCCTTCCGGGTTTTTGAAGGTCGAGCCACCGGTCTTTTCCTTGACCGGCTGCACGGTTTCGCGGTGCTGGCGCACGGCGTCCATTTCAGCCCGGATCGCCGATTTCTCCTGCGGGAAGCCTTCAAACAGACCGCTGATGAAGATCAAGCCTTCCGGCGCTGAGGAGTGACGGTAACCATAGCCCATATCAGCCTTGGACAGGACATGCAGATTGCCCTGGCGATCCACGGCCTCGACCTCGATGACCCGCTCCACCGTCTCGCCGCCATTGGCGCCAGCATTCATTCTGAGCGCACCGCCAATCGAGCCGGGAATGCCATAATAAAACGCGAAACCACCGATGTTATTGTCCATCGCCATGGCAGCGATATGCTTGTCCGGGCAGATGGCACCAGCGCGGATGCGGTTTTCGCCTTCCAGCTCCAGTCCGCCGAACCCCTTGGCTGACAGACGGATCACCACGCCGGGAATGCCGCCATCTCGCACCAAAAGGTTGGAGCCGACGCCGACCATGGTGAGCGGCACATCATCGGGTAGCAGTTTCAGGAAGGTGACCAGATCGTCCCTGTCATGTGGCTGGAACATCAGTTCCGCCAAACCGCCCGCCTGGAACCACGTCACCCGGTCCATCGGCGCGTCCGGCGTCAGCCGTCCCCGCAGCGCATCCACACCCGGCCCCAAGCGGGCCAGCAGCTTTTCCCCATCCACCTGTTTCATTCCGATTTTCCCGAAAGCGCTTGCAATTCTGAAGGCAGCGCCGCTGCCCATTGTGTAATATTTCCAGCCCCCAACAGGACCACAAAATCACCCGGCTGTGCAATGGTCGAAATAATTCCGGCCAGCTGATCCGGCGAGGCCAGATAGCGCACATCCCGATGACCGCCCGACCGGATGCGCGACACCAGCGCCTCAGAATCGATGCCTTCGATGGGATCTTCTCCCGCAGCATAAACTGGCGACAACAGAATACTATCGGCATCGTTGAAGCAATTGGCGAAATCCTCGAATAGACTCGACAAACGCGAGAAGCGATGCGGCTGATGCACGGCGATGATCCGGCCCTTGCAGCTTTCGCGCGCCGCCTTCAATACCGCCTTGATTTCCACCGGGTGGTGGCCGTAATCGTCAAACACCTGCACGCCGTTCCAGGTGCCGGTCAAGGTGAAGCGCCGCTTGACGCCACCGAAGGTGGACAGGCCCTTGCGGATTGCTTCCTCGGAAATATCCAGCCGGTTGGCCACCGCAATGGCCGCGCAGGCATTGGAAATATTGTGGCGGCCCGGCATCGGCAGGGTCAGGTCCTTGAAGCTGAAAACACGGCCCGTGCGGCGACGACGGATTTCCACATCGAAAATCGACTTGGTGCCTTCATTGCGAACATTGGAAAACCGCACATCGGCCTGCGGATTTTCACCATAGGTGACAACCTTACGGTCCTCGATCCGACCAACCAGCGCCTGCACTTCGGGGTGATCGAGGCACATGACCCCAAAACCGTAGAACGGCACATTCTCGACGAATTGCCGAAACGCAGCGCGCACGGCGTCGAAATTGCCGTAATGGTCAAGATGTTCCGGGTCGATATTGGTGACGACAGCCACATCGGCAGGCAGTTTCAGGAAGGTACCATCCGATTCGTCGGCTTCGACCACCATCCATTCACCTTCGCCCATGCGGGCATTGGTGCCATAGGCATTGATGATACCGCCATTGATCACCGTCGGGTCGAGCTGGCCCGCCTCCAGCAGCGCTGCCACCATTGACGTGGTCGTCGTCTTGCCATGGGTGCCGCCGATGGCGATGGCATTGCGGAACCGCATCAGCTCGGCCAGCATTTCGGCGCGGCGCACCACCGGTAGCAGCTTTTCACGGGCGGCCACCAGTTCAGGATTGTCTTTCTTGATGGCGGTGGAAACGACAACGACCTCGGCATCACCCAGGTTTTCCGGCTTGTGGCCGACAAACACCTCAATGCCCTTGGCGCGCAGGCGCTGCACATTGGCGCTTTCGGCCTGGTCCGATCCCTGTACCCGATGGCCGAGATTGTGCAGCACTTCGGCAATGCCGCTCATGCCGATCCCGCCGATCCCGATGAAATGCACCAGACCGATGCTCTTCGGCATTTTCATGCTTTCACGTCCTTCATAGTCTTCACGTCCTTGCCTTCGGCAATAGTCTGAACAAGATCAGCAAGCAAGCCTGCGGCCTCCGGTTGTCCCGCACTTCGCGCCGAGGCAGCCATATGGGCCAGCTTGGCCGGGCTGGTCATCCAGTCCTTCAACAGTGCCGACAGTTTTTCCGGCGTCAGATCCGATTGCGGCACGACAACCGCACCGCCCTGACCGGAAATCGCTGCCGCATTGGCGGCCTGATCGTGATCCAGCGCATAGGGATAGGGGACCAGGACCGCAGGGCGACCAATCACGCCAAGCTCCGATACGGTAGACGCGCCGGAGCGGGAAATCACCATTTGCGATGTGGCGATCCGTTCGGCCATATCGCCGAAGAACGGCGAGACCGACGCGGGAACCTTCAACTTCTCATAAAGCGCCTTCACCCGGTCGGCATCTTCCGGCCGTGCCTGCTGCGTCACCCGCAGGCGCGCCCGCAACACATCGTCCAGAATGCAGATGGCGCTCGGCACGGCATTGGAAAAATGCTGGGCGCCCTGGCTGCCGCCAAACACCACGAGCTCAAACGGATCTCCATCGCCGGACGGCTGATAATCCGTCTCGGAGGCCGCCAACACGGCAGGCCGCACCGGATTGCCAGTCACCACGGTCTTGTCGGCATAGGCGCCGCCCGCTGGCAAGAAGCCACCGGCAATGGCCTTGACCCTGGGCGCCAGAAACCGGTTGGCCCGCCCCATCACAGCATTCTGCTCATGGATAACAGTGGCAACGCCAAGAGCGCGGGCCGCCAGCAAGGGCGGGATGGTCGGATAGCCGCCAAACCCGATCACCACTTGAGGCTTCAAGCCTGCGATCAGGGTGCGAGCGGCACGATAACCGCGCCACAAGGTCAGCAGCGCTTTCGCAATGGCAACAGGATTTTTAGAGCCGATGGTGGCCGACGGCACGACATGGATGGCGTCGGCTGGAAACTTGCCTGCATAGCGTTCGGCGCGGCTATCGGTCACCAGATGCACGCTATAGCCTCTGGCTCTCAGCTCGTGAGCCAGCGCTTCTGCGGGAAACAAATGGCCGCCGGTTCCCCCGGCGGCAAGAAGAATGAGACCTTTGGTCATGACTTAACTCCGCTGGCCTATTCTGCTGGAACGCCCTGGACCGACCTGAACAAGCGCCGCTCCTGCGAGCGCTTTTCCGGGCGGTGGCGTGTCAGCGCCAGAATGAAGCCCGCTGTAACGCCAATCGCCACCATGGAAGACCCACCATAGGAGATCAAGGGCAGCGTCATGCCCTTGGCGGGCAGCAGTTCCAGATTAACGCCGATATTGATCATCGACTGCACACCGATCTGCAGAATCAGACCAGCCACCGCAAAACGGTTGAAGTCGTTGCGCTCGCGAAAGGCATGGCCAAGGCCGCGAATAACCAGGAAGGCGAAGATCGACACCAGCAGCAGGCAGAAAATGATGCCGAACTCCTCGGCAGCCACCGAAAAGATGAAGTCGGTATGAGCATCGGGAATGATCCGCTTGACGATGCCTTCGCCCGGCCCGACCCCGAACCAGTTGCCGCGAATGATCGCCTCACGCGCCGTATCCACCTGAAACGTATCACCCTCGCCGGTCAGGAAGCGGTCGATACGGCCAGCCACGTGCGGCATGGTATAATAGGCAATTGTCGAACCGGCTCCACCGACCAGGGCCAGCACGATGATGAAGATCCACGGCACGCCCGCCATGAAGAACATGCCACTCCAAACCACCGAGGTCAGGATGGTCTGACCGAAATCCGGCTGAACCATCAACAGAGCCACGACGACCATGAACAGCAGGATGGCAAAGAAATTGCCCGGAATATCCGGCTGGCGGGCATGTTCGGCAAACAGCCAGGCGCAAACCACCACGAAGGCGGGCTTCATGAATTCCGAAGGCTGGATCGACAGGCTGCCGAAATTGATCCAGCGATGCGCACCCTTGACCTCCGGTCCGAAGAACAGCGCCAGGATCATCAGGGCAATCGAGGCAAGCAGGATGAGGACGGCGGCGCGGCGCACCTGCCGGGGCGACAGGAAGGACAGGCCGACCATGGTCGCAAGGCAGGGAATGGTAAAGGCCGCCTGACGGCGCACGAAGTGAAAACTGTCCAACCCGATGCGCTCGGCCACCGCTGGCGACGCGGCAAAGGACAGCATGAAGCCGATGCCCAGAAGCACGATGAATGTTACCAGAAAGAGCCGGTCGATGGTCCAGAACCAATCCGCCAAAGCTCCACGTTCCGCACGGCTTACCATGTCATGTCTCTCCTGAAGCCTGTTGGATCAGCATCGTCACATCGTCAAGCCCGGCTACCAGCGAAACGAAGGCTTCGCCCCTGACTTCAAAATTCTTGTACTGGTCGAAGCTTGCGCAAGCCGGGGAAAGCATCACAGCAACCTCGCCGCCCTTCCCATCGTCTTGCGCATCGGCGCTGGCATGGGCAAGCGCCCGGTCCAGCGTACCGGAAATCTCGTAAGCAACGGCATTGCCGAGCGTCGCTGCAAAGCCGGACGCCGCCTCGCCGATCAGATAGGCCTTGGCAATATGCGGAAACAGCGGCGAAAGGCTGGCAATGCCACCCTGCTTTGGCAGACCACCAGCAATCCAGTAGATCCGCTCATAACTGGACAAGGCCGGTGCAGACGCCTCGGCATTGGTCGCCTTGCTGTCATTGACGAAGACCACATGTCCCCGCCGCCCGACCGGCTGCATCCGATGCTTCAACCCTGCAAAGGAGGACAATCCGGCCTGAATCTGGTCTTTGGACAATCCCACCGCCATACAAGCGGCAATGGCCGCTGCCGCGTTCTGGGCATTGTGGCTGCCCCGCAACGTGGCGATACCGTTCAGGTCGGCAATCACCTCGGCCGCTTCACCCGAGCCACGCACAATCCGCTGGCCGTCATTGTAAAGGCCGTCGGTCAAAGGCTGGCCCTTGGAAATCCGCACGACCTCTTTGCCCGCCTCTTCCAAACGCTTGGCGATCTCAAGGCAATAGTCGTCATCGACGCCGATGATCGCCACACCGCTGCCTGAGACCAGCCGCTCCTTCACCGCCGCATAATTCTTCATGCTGCCGTGGCGGTCGAGATGGTCGGGGGTGAGGTTGAGAAGAATGCCTGCCGTCGGGTCAATGCCCGGCGCAAGATCGATTTGGTAGGATGAGCATTCCACCACATAATAACGATCAGGTGCGGGCGGCTCCAGGGTTAGCACCGCCGTGCCGATATTGCCGCCGATCTGCACATCATAGCCGTTGTGGCGCAGAATATGGCCAATCAGCGCCGTGGTGGTCGATTTGCCATTGGTGCCGGTAATGGCGATGAACGGGCAATCCGGGGCTTTCCCCTGCCGCTCGCGCACGAAAAGCTCGATATCGCCGATGATCTCGACGCCTGCTGCCTTTGCCAGTTCCACCGTCCAATGCGATTTCGGATGGGTCAGCGGCACGCCCGGCGACAAAACAAAGGCGGAAAGCCCGCTCCAGTCAATCTGGCGCAGATCCCGCGCCTCCAGCCCTTCTGCCCGCGCCTTCTCGACACTGTCGGGATTGTCATCCCAGACCGTCACCGCTGCCCCACCAGCCACCAGGGCGCGAGCCGTGGCAAGGCCGGAGCCGCCAAGCCCGAACAGGGCGACGCTGCGATCGGAAAAGCTGGTAACCGGAATCATCGCGCCCTCACCGCAGCTTCAGTGTGGCGAGGCCGAGCATGGCGAGACCGACGGCGATGATCCAGAACCGGATGACGACCTGGCTTTCCGTCCAGCCCTTCTTTTCGAAATGATGATGGATCGGCGCCATCAGGAAAACCCGCTTCTTGGTGCGCTTGTACCAAAACACCTGAATGATCACCGACAGGGTTTCCATGACGAACAGCCCGCCGATGATCACCATGACGATCTCGTGCTTGGTGGCCACCGCTACCGTGCCGATCAACCCACCCAAAGCCAGCGAACCGGTATCGCCCATGAAAATGGCCGCTGGCGGTGCATTGAACCATAGGAAACCAAGCCCGGCCCCGATGACCGCGCCAAGGATGACGGCCAGTTCGCCGGTGCCCGGCACGAAATTGATCTGCAAATATCCTGAGAACACCGCGTTACCGGCGAGATAGGCAATCAGCCCGAAGGCCGCCGAGGCGATCATCACAGGCACGATGGCCAGCCCGTCCAGCCCGTCCGTCAGGTTGACGGCATTCCCGGCGCTGACGATGACGAAGCCGCCAAAGACGATGAAGAAATAGCCGACATTGAGCAGCGCATCCTTGAAGAACGGAAAGGCGATGGAGGTCGCCAGATGCGGGCCTTGCGGCGCGGAAATCTTTGCCGCTTCCATCATGAAGAATACCGCAATCCCAGCAATCAGAAACTCGATGGCCAGCCGCGCCTTGCCGGAAAATCCCTTGTCCGACTGTTTGGTGACCTTCAGGTAATCGTCGTAAAAACCGATGGCACCAAAACCCAGCGTCACCAGCAGTGTTGCCACCACATAAACATTGGAGAGATCGGCCCAGAGCAGTGAGGAGCCAACAATGCCAGCCAAGATCATCAGCCCGCCCATGGTCGGCGTGCCGGACTTCTTGAAATGAGTTTGCGGCCCATCGGCGCGGATCGGCTGGCCCTTGCCCTGGCGCACCTTGAGCGAAGCGATGATCTTCGGCCCGAACAGGAAGACGATCAAGGCTGCCGTGAACATCGCCGCCCCGGTCCGGAAGGTGATGTACCGGAACAGGTTGAAAAATTGTACGTGGTTTGCGAGTTCGACAAGCCAAATCAGCATAAAGGCACTTTCTAACATCTATCCAAGCCCGCGACGCGGGTCCGGCATTAGCCTATTCTGGGCGGCGGGTGTCGTCCAATGGGGGATACTTGTCAAGCAAAGCCGCGACAATCTTGCCAAAACCGATGCCCAGCGACGACTTGACCATCACCACATCACCACCGTGAACAGAGGCGACGGCAAAAGCGGCCAGATCTTCAGCGGTGTCGAAAGACGCAACGGAAACGGTCTCCGGCAATTGCGCGCGCAGTGCTGCCATGGCGGGGCCTGCCAACCAGACATGCTCGATCCCGGCGGCCAGCAGTGGCCCGGCCAGATCGGCGTGCAATTCTTCGGAAAACTCGCCCATTTCCAGCATGTCACCGAGCACGGCGATGCGGCGGCCCTCGCCGCGCGGCTGGGCTGCGGCCAGCACAGCAATGGCAGCGCGCATGGAAGCCGGATTGGCGTTATAGCTTTCATCAATCAGCGTGAAGAGACCCGAGGCACAGCGCAGCCGATGGCGCTCACCCCGGCCCTTGACCGGCGACAGTCTGCTCAATGCATCGACCGCGCCATCGAGATCGGCACCCAGAAGACGGGCAGCACCCAGTGCCGCCATAGCGTTTTCAGCGATGTGGCGGCCCGGAGCGGCGATCACCACTTCACGGGTCTCGCCGTCGATGATCGCCCAGGCGGTCGAGCTTTCGGCGGCGCCATCAAATTCCGCCAGCCGGAATTCCGCCTTGGCATGTTGGCCGAAGGAATGGATGTGGGTGATGCCCGCTTCCTGCGCCTTGTGTTCCAGATATTCGAAATAGGGATTGTCGTGGTTTAAAAGCACGCCGCCATTGGCCGCGACGCCGGAAAAGATTTCCGCCTTGGCATCGGCGATCTCGTCAACACTGGCGAAATTGCCAAGATGGGCCGGCGCAATGGTGGTGATAACAGCCAGATGCGGGCGGACCATCTGCACCAGCGGGGTGATTTCGCCGGAATGGTTCATGCCGATTTCAAACACACCGAATTGCGCAGTGGCAGGCATCCGCGCCAGCGTCAGCGGCACGCCCCAGTGATTGTTGAAGGAAGCGACGGCGGCATGCACTTCACCTGACGGCGCCAGCACCTGACGCAGCATTTCCTTGGTCGTCGTCTTGCCGACTGAGCCGGTCACAGCAACAATCTTGGCACGCGAACGCAGGCGGGCGGCGATAGCAAGCCTTCCCAGCGCCTGCAACACATCGTCAACAACGATCATTGGCACGGTCAACCGGCCGAGCGCGGGCAGTTTGGCCTCGTTGACCACCATCAGCGCCGCGCCATTGGCCACAGCGATGCTGGCATAATCATGGCCGTCGACCCGGTCGCCCTTGATGGCGAAAAACGCTTCTCCGGGCTGGATGCTGCGGCTATCAATGGAAATGCCGGTAATGCCCGGTGGCATGGTGCCGACCGGGCGTCCGGTCATGGCAGCAACCAGATCTTCGATGGTCCAGAGCAAGGTCAAGGGTGAAACTCCTCCATGGCTTTGCGGATTTCGGCGTGATCAGAAAACGGCAGCGTCTGCGCGCCAACAATCTGGCCCTCTTCATGGCCCTTGCCAGCAACAATCAGCGTATCGCCGGTCGCCAGCATTGCCACACCGGCGCGGATTGCCTGGGCGCGGTCACCGATTTCGATGCCCTTCGGTGTCGCCGCCATTACCTCACCGCGAATGGTGGCAGCCAATTCCGAACGCGGATTGTCGTCGGTGACGATAACGATATCGGCCAACCGGTCGGCGATCTCACCCATGATCGGGCGCTTGCCCTTGTCGCGGTCGCCGCCGCAGCCAAACACCACGATAATTCTGCCGCTGGTAAAGGGCCTGACCGCCGTCAACACCTTTTCCAAGGCATCGGGCTTATGAGCGTAATCGACATAGGCGAGCGCGCCGCTTTTCGCCTGCCCCACCAGCTCCAGCCGACCCGACGCGCCTTGCAGCTTTTCCAATGCTTTCAGGGCGACCGAAGCCTCGACGCCGGTCGAAATGGCAAGACCGGCGGACACCAGCGCATTGGCAATCTGGAAATCACCTGCCAGCGGCAGATCGACTTCATATATCGCGCCCTGATGGTGGATTTCAGCAATCTGCTTGTGGCGGAAATGCTCGACCCGTTTCAGGCTGAGGAAATCCCCGGCCCGGCCAACGGTGCGCACATCATGACCCGCCTGCCTTGCCACCCGGATTGCTTCCGCCGACCATTCGTCATCGGCAAAGATCACCGCCGGAGACCCCTTGGGCAGCAGGGTATCGAACAGGCGCATCTTGGCGGCCATGTAATCGGCAACGGTCGGGTGATAATCCATATGGTCGCGGCCAAGATTGGTAAAGGCGGCAGCGGCAAGTCGCACACCGTCCAGCCGGCTCTGGTCGAGGCCATGACTGGAGGCTTCCATGGCCGCGTGGGTCACGCCCTCTTGTGCGAGCTCTGCCAGCAACTGATGCAGGGCGACCGGATCGGGCGTGGTCAGCGAACCGTAATCGCTACGAGTTGGGGAAATCACCCCGGTCGTGCCGATCTGCGCACTGGCAAGCCCGGCATATGCCCATATCTGGCGGGTGAAGGAGGCAACCGATGTCTTGCCCGCCGTGCCGGTTACCGCCACCATGGTTTCCGGCTGGCCTGAATAGAAACGGGCGGCAAGAAGCGCTAGCGCATGACGGGGCTGGTCGGTAACAAGAGACGGAACGGTAATATCCAGATGAGAGGTTGAAAGCACGCCAGCAGCGCCCCGCACTACCGCATCGGCAACGAAACCCGCACCATCAGCCTTAACGCCCTGCAAAGCCACGAACAGCATGCCGGGTTCAACCTTGCGGCTGTCGGCGGTTATTCCGGTGATCTCAACGTCGCCGACCGGCCCATCCAATGGTCCGGTCAGATCCCCAAAATCGCCGCTAGCGAGATCTCGCAATTTCATCGTCTACCTGTCCCCTGCCGCGCAGCAGGAGCAGAGCCCTGCGGCAACGGCGAATCAATCGTCCTCAATATGAGACGAGCATATCATTGCCCACCTGTCCGTAATTGGGTTCTACACCGAGAATTGGGGCCGTTCTGCGAATAACGTCACGCACGATCGGCAAAGCGGTAAAGGCGGAAATCGTTCCTCCACCCTCGCCGCTCAAGGGTTCGTCGATAAAGCTTAGAACCACATAGCGCGGCTTGCTCATCGGGAAGGCACCCAGAAAGGCGTTGAAATTCAGCTTGCTATCGTAGCGACCGTTGACGACCTTATCGGCTGTCCCCGTTTTGCCGCCGACATCGAGACCGGGGACGCGCGCGCCACGACCTGAGCCGTTAATGCCGTTATATTCAAAGAGATAACGCATATCGGCGCTGGTGGATGGCTTCAGCACGGCTTCTGCCACCTCGTTTGCCTGGTCCACGCTGCGTGGCAGGAATGTCGGCTGGATCAGTTTGCCGCCATTGATGAGCGCTGCACCGGCGACCGCCGTCTGCAGCGGCGTCGTTGCAACACCGTGACCAAAGGAAATGGTGACCGAACTGATCTTCTTCCACTCGCCCCGTGGCTGAGACGGCATTTTCACTTCCGGCAGTTCCGTCTTCATCTTGGTCAGAAGACCCAGGCGGTTCAGATATTCCTTCTGCTCGGGAATACCGACCACGTCGATGATCTTTGCCGTGCCGATATTGGAGGAATATTTGAAAATATCGGGAACGCTCAGGAATTTGCTCTGGCCGTGAAAGTCGTGAATCGTAAATCCACCGATTTTCAGCGGATAGCGTGCATCGAACACGTCGGTCAGCTTCACCCGACCGGTATCAAGCCCCATCGCCATCGTAAAGGATTTGAAGGTCGAGCCCATTTCGAACGTGCCGTTCGACATCCGGTTCAACCAGCCTTCCTTAGCGCCTTCCTCGGGCTTGTTGGGGTCGAAATCGGGATAGGACGCCATGCCCAGCACTTCGCCGGTCTCGACATCCAGCACCACGGCACCCGCCGACTTGGCCTTGAAATTCACCTGGGCAGCGGCCACCACGTCATGCACGATATTCTGGACGCGCAGGTCGATGGAGAGCTTGACCGGCTCAAGCGGCGCATTGCTGGTCATGCCGAGATCGGCCAGATCCGCCAGGCCCTGATTGTCGATATATTTCTCCATCCCGGCCATGCCGCGATTGTCGATATTGACGAAGCCAACAATATGGGCCGCCGTGGAACCGCCTGGATAGAAACGGCGAATTTCCGGCCGGAAACCAATGCCGGGAATGCCCAGCGCCAGGATCTGGCTCTGCTGCTTGGGCGTCAATTGACGGCGAAGCCATTGGAAATGCGATTTCGACGAGAGCTTCTTGTAGGTGTCGCGGCTATCGAGATCAGCCAGCACCGTTTGCAGCTTTTCGACGGCTTCATCCACATCGACAATCTTGTGCGGCTCTGCAAACAGCGACACCGTCCTGATATCGGTGGCCAGAACCTGGCCATTGCGGTCGAGAATATCGGGACGCGCCGCCATCAGCCGATCCGGCGGCATGATGCTGGAGGTGCTTTCGGGATGGGCATAGCCATACTGCACCAGCCGACCGCCGATCACACCATAAACCAGCGTGAAACCGAGGATCAGCAGGCCGACGCGGCGCTTGGCCATATCTGCCTTGCGCTTGCCAGCGCCTTCGAACGCGCGGCCCTTGCCGCGCGCAGCGCCACGGCGCACATCGGTGGAAAAATGGGCCCGGCTTTTCAGGAGCATCATGCGGGAAAGAAAAGTCATCAGCGTTTCACCGATCCGGTTATGACCTTATCCATCGGCACGGGGACCGGTTTACCATTCACCATCTTAATGCCATCGGCGATCTTGGGACCGCCTGTCTTGGCCGCCGGGGCCTGTACCACAGGCACCTGGGATTTCAGCATCGGCAATTCATTGGCTCGCGCCAATTGGTTAGGATCGGTCTGCTGGAGCTTCAGCTCCTGACCAAAGGTATCGGCCAGTTTTTCGAGACGATTCGGCTGGGTCAACAAGGCCCAGTCGGCCTGGAGAAGCTCGATCGTATCCTTCTCCAGCTTGATCTCGGCTTCGATACGCTTCAGATCCTGCACTTTCTCATCGGTATTGTGCTTGATCTGGTACGTCACGGCTGCCGCTGCCGCCATGGCGCCAATCATCACGATGTCAAAGGTTCGCAGCATGGTTCAGGCCCCCAACCGTTCGATTTCCGCAAGATCCGGCAAATCGAAAATGGAAAAATCGGCCTTCATGGCTGGATGTGCGGTACGAATGCCCGCACGTAGTTTTGCAGAACGGGCACGAGGATTGATCTCGGCCTCCTCTTCTGTGGCTGTCACCATTCCCTTACCGACCGGCTCAAAGGTTGCCGGGCGCTCGAACGCCATAGGCATATGGCGCGAACCGGCGGCCTTGCCGGAGCGGTCTGAAAAGAATTTCTTGACGATACGATCTTCAAGCGAATGAAAGGTGACGACAACCAGCCGCCCACCCGGCTTCAAGGCCCGCTCGGCAGCAAACAGTGCCTCGGCCAATTCGCCAAGCTCATCATTGACGAAAACCCGCAGGGCCTGAAACACCCGGGTCGCCGGATGGATCTTGTCCTTCGCCTTGCGCGGGGTCACGATCTCGATCATGCCCGCCAGATCACGCGTGGTCTGGAAAGGATGATTGACGCGACGCTTTTCGATGGCGCGGGCAATGCGGCCGGATTGCTTTTCTTCGCCCAGAAAGCCGAAAATCCTGATGAGGTCACCAACCTTGGCCCGGTTGACGACATCAGCGGCAGACACGCCCGTGCCGGACATCCGCATATCGAGCGGCCCGTTGCGCTGGAAGGAAAACCCACGCTCGGCCTCATCAATCTGCATGGAGGAGACGCCTATATCCAGCACGATGCCATCCAACCCGCCTTCGGGGGCAAAATTATCCAGCGTGGAAAACCGGGTATGGTGAAGCGTGAGATGACCCGCCCGAGAGGCGACCATGGCTTGACCGCCAGCAATGGCGTTCGGATCACGGTCGAGCGCGATTACATCGGCGCCAGTATCGAGAATGGCTGAGGTATAACCACCCGCTCCAAACGTGCCATCCAGGATAACCTTACCGGCAGAGGGCTCGAGGGCATCTATGACAGGCTCGAGAAGAACCGGAATGTGACGGACCGGTCCGCCTTCGGCTTCAGCATACCCTCCGCCAAGATCCGTCACCATTCCGCTTCTCCGTCTCAAACTATCTCCACTTTTCTTTGAAAAATGGAGATAGTCTACATCATTGCATTTGCGCATTTCAGGACGGAAAACCGGTTTCCACTTTTCCTGGAAATGCTCTAACTGGACCCCGCCCTCTTCAGACCGAGTCCCTTTCTTGCCGCCGCCTGCGCCTCGTGAAACGCCTGCGGCTGCCACACTTGAAAATGATCCGAGCGACCGACAAAGGTCACCTCGGACGCAATACCCGTAAAGTCGCGGATAAAATCCGTGACCATCAGACGCCCCTCGCTGTCGAGGCGCATAAAAACGCCACCCCCATGTACGAGAAGCGACATTTCGTTGGCAACCGGCGAAAACGGATCCTCGCCGACAATTTGCCGTTCGTAGCGCTCCAACAGATCCGGACCACCGATACTGATCGCCGGAAAGGTGAAATCCTGGAAGCAATAAAGCTCCTGAATGCCCCGCTCCACCAGAACAGCACGAAACGCCGCCGGAACGGAAACCCGCCCCTTCGCATCGATCCGGTTCGTCGCATTGGACAAGAAGCGGTTCATAACGCTTTACCGCCGCCCTTTTCCCATCTACGCGGCCCACACATCCGCATTTCCATTGATACACCCGAGCAGGCATGCCCATTGCCGCAAGGTCGAAACAGGAAAAATAGCCCTTCAGGACCTGCTTCGCAGTTTCGCATGTCGGGGCCGTTATTCGCCCCTCGGCAGTGCAATTATGGGATAACATGGGACACCATGGGCGTCAATGGGATTAGGGTTGGCAAACCAGTCTACTTCATCGGAAATTTATAACCCGTTAAGATTAATGAATGGTTATTATGGCTTGAGGGAAGCAAGCCACCCATATCCGCAGCCTTGCTTTTCAAGGCATTGAAGATAAACATAAATTAGCAAGAGAAGGCAAAAATGACGCGAGTGCGCCTTTGCTTTTTCAACCCGAAGCGACGCCTTTGAGCGGCCCGCGATAGGAAACACCAGTCGGCCTGTAAGCCGGGTTCTGTATGGCCCCGGTTTCCCGGAACGTGGCAGCCATTCATCTGGGACGATACTTGCGCACCGCCTCTCGCAACCCACCCGGATGACTGGCCCGAAAACCGGCTGTAGCGCAACTTGCGTTGCACCCGCGTCATCCCTATTCGGTCTTGCTCCCGGTGGGGTTTACCATGCCGTCCCTGTCACCAGGAACGCGGTGGGCTCTTACCCCACCCTTTCACCCTGACCCCGATAAACGGGGCGGTCTGCTTTCTGTGGCACTTTCCCTGAGGTCGCCCTCGCCGGACGTTATCCGGCACCGTGTTTCCGTGGAGCCCGGACTTTCCTCACCCTACCGCCTTTCGGCATTGGTAAAGCGCGGCTGCCCGGCCGACTGGTTCGGCGTGATTAACGGAGACATCTGGAGAAAGCCACCGAAATCATCCACTCAGACGAAAACAGGGGTGAAATCTGCATCATAACCCTCATGCGCAATCGTGCCGCGCAGGATAAACTCGGCACCCAACCGGCCAATTTCATCCGAGCTTTTCGCCGCCGCCCCGCAGCCACCGGTCAGAACGGCGATGCGCGGGCTGTCGCTAAACCCGATGGCCGGATAGCCGCTCCCCGTAAAGGAGGTCACGCAGGGCGCCATCGACACCGGCGCCTGAGCAACCCCTGGCACCAGCGATCTGCAAATGCGCACCAGATGATCGCGGGCGCTTTCCCGTCCGCCACCTCTGAACCAGGCGCGAATTTCGGCCTCGGTTGTCAACCGCAGATCATCGGGATCGCCACCGATCTTGAGATAGGTTTTACCATCCGGGTAGCGCACCGGTGGTAGCAGATAGATATGATCGCTTGGATCGGGCGGCTCGTGAATCAGTGACGGCATGCCGTGATAGGCTGGCAGATCCTGATCGGCAATTTCGAAAAAGGTCACCGTGCGAGCATAAACCGACAGATCAATCCGGCGCGGCAACAGTCTGTCCGCAATGGAAAATCCGCCTGCCGCCACCAGCACTCTTTCCGCTTTCAGCGCCTTGCCGCCTGCGGTCGTGACCACGACATAGCCGCCCTCGTCACGGGTGCCGATGGCCACATCGCTGACCAGCGTTGCTCCCGCCCGAACCGCAAGCTGCGCCTGGGCCTCGACCAAACGGCGTGGATTGACGTAGCCAGCGCGACGCGCCTCATAAATCCCCGTTGAAACAGGCTCGAAACGGAAATAGCCGAAACGCTCGGCAAGACCGGCATGATCGAAAGATTGAGTGGAAACGCCAAGCCCTTCGGCAGCGCGTGTTGCCCTGTCGACATAATCGGAATGACCATCCGGGCTCGTCCCGACGATCAGGCAACCTCTTTCGTAGTAGAACTGGATGCCGCTCTGCTGTTCGATTTCATTGTAGCGGGCAATCGACGCATGCGCGAGCTTTGCCCAGACAGGATCGCCATCGATGGTGCGGGTGATTCGCGCTTCGTCGTAATGGCTGGCAAAAACCCCTTCGTGGCTTTGCTTGTCGGCAGGCTCATCCGGCCCAACCAGCGCCACGCCATCCGTTTGCAACGCCAGGTGCCGCGCTGCCGCCGCCCCCATCATGCCACGCCCGATAATGAGATATTTGAAAACCTGATCCGTCATGCCGCTCGTCCAGAATGATTTGCCAACTGGATAGCATTATCAATCAAACTTGCCATACAGTTTGATTGATCTGACGCAAGAACCGGCAGAACCTGCGGTTCTTGCGTGATCGTCAAACCGTCTCCCCCTACAAGATCGGCAGAAGGGACGCTGTCAGGTTTTCAGCTGTTTTCAAGCGCCGCTTCAACCTGACCGCAATATTGCTTGGAAACCGGGTTCATGCGGGTCGCGCCGTGACCGGCATTATAGCGCAGGATGGCGCCGCAGGTATCGCCGCCGCCAAGCTGGTGGGCCATGGCGAGATATTTCATCCCGTATTTTAGATTGGTGGACGGGTCGTAAAGCCCGGCAACGGTGCCAGTATAGCCCATGGCGCGGGCGGTGGCGGGCTTGATCTGCATCAGGCCGACTTCGCCATGCGTGCCGCGCGCTTTCGGATTGAAACCGCTCTCGATCTTCACCACGGCACTGGCCAGTTCCACCGGCACGCCATATTGCTTGGCATAGGACGAAATCAGAGCGTGGTAGGGCGCCTTGCCAGTTGCCGCACCGGTATCGGCCTTCTGATCATCAGCCTCGGTTTTATTCGAGAGCCTGGTTTTCTCCAGGGGCTTGGCGAGGTCGGCTTGCTGTTTATTGGCACGCAACATGTCCATCAGGGTCAAGCCCTTACCGGCATCAGCAGCCTCGGCATGGGAAACAGCAGACATAGAAACGGCGATGCATGCCGCGGCAGCGAAAAGCGAGGTTTTCATGAAAAAGGTCAGTCTCCAGACAAAGGGGCGGACACGGATGCCAGCAAAGCGCACTATTTACCCGTCCACTGCCCATCAAAGGACAGCGATGTTCATCGCCCTCATCGTTGATATTTGCGAAAGACTTCCATTTTGGAAATCAAATTCGCTGTTCATCTCAACCGCTGCCGAGGAATACCATGGCTGCGACGGCTGCTGTTAGACAGACTCAATAAGGAAATCCTATGGCATGGTAAAAAGAGATGGTTTTCGACCCTGCCGAAAGCCGTCTGCCCACCACAACAGCCCGCAATTCTCAGCTGAACCGTGGCAACGCCGCCAGCAGACGGTGCAGGGTGTCGATGGTCGAATAATCAGCCACGCCATCGACCTTGGAGGGGCGAAAATGCAGCTGGAAACTTCTGACGACACCCTCGGTCGCCGAATCGAAATCCCCACTGATTTCAACAGGGTATCCATAGAGCGACAGCATGGACTGCAAGGCTTCGACCGGCTGGCCGCGATCGCCTCTCTGGAAGAACCGTCCACCAGTGATCGCGGTTGGTTCCACCCAATGCCCTACGCCCATGGCGTGCAGACGGTTCCAGGGGAAATGTTCGCCCGGATCGACCTTGCGAACCGGGGCAATATCGGAATGGGCCAGCACCCGCTCCGGGGCGATGGACCAGCGACTTGCACAATCCAGACACAATTGCGCGACGGCCTCGATCTGTTTTTCGGGATAATCCGGCAGGGAGGGATGTCCAGCATTGGCAATCTCGATGCCAACAGAGCGGGAATTGATATCGGTCGCGCCCGCCCAAAAACTCTTGCCAGCATGCCAGGCCCGACGGCTTTCCGGCACCATCTGCACGACATCACCGTTTTCACGCACCAGATAATGGCTGGAAACCTGGCTCTCCACAGTGCAGAGCCAGGAGAGTGCCGCCTCTTCGCTGGGCATGCCGGTATAATGCAGAATGATGGTGTCAGGGGCCGCACAGTCGATGCGCTCACCGTGGTTGGGGGATGGCACCACGACGGCGTCTGGATAATCGGCGATGAATGCAGTCATGCGGCCCGGCGTTCCTTTTCAATCGCGGCATAGGCCGCGTTGAAACTGGCCATTCGTTGATGGGCGGCGGCATGCATTTCCACCGGCAAGCCGCGCGCATGCAGCCGGTCTGGATGATGCTCTGAGGCCAGCGCCCGGTAGCGTTTGCGAATCGTGCCAAAATCGTCGCTGCGCGACACGCCAAGAATGCCATAGGGGTCGTGGTCGGGCGCGAGATGACGGGCGGAAATCTGTTCGAAGCGATCCTCGCCGATCTCGAAAATCTCGGCGATCCGCGACAGAAAAGCCAATTCCTTCTCGTGGATCAGCCCATCCGCCGTGGCGATGTGAAACAGGGCATCGACAATCTCTTCGAGCACAGGGCACCCTCTGGTGCGCGAGCCGCAGAGATTGGCGAGCTTTTCGGCATAGGCTTCGTAACCGGCAATATCCTGCTTGGCGAGATTATAGAGGCGCGCGACATTGCGGGCCTCCTCCGGCGGAAAATCGAAAATGCTGCGAAACGCATTGACCTCGGCCTGCGACACCACCCCATCCGCCTTGGCCATCTTGGCGGAAAGCGCGATGATCGCCACGGAGAAAGACACGCGCCTGCGCGTTTCCGGATCGCCTTCGAAGACGGTGCGGATCGCTTCGACAATCGACGACAGGACATTGCCAGCCGCGTCGCTGACCGCGCCGAGCAGCCGCTCCCAGAGTGACGATAATTGTTGGCAGGCGAAATCGAAAATCATTTTGACAGATTGACCAAATTATCACTTGAAATGCAAGGGAAGCACCCCATTGTTTCGGGTTAAACTTTGTTCACTTTCCAGGTTTTACCGCAGTGCGGAATCAGCGGATGCGTCACGTCTTCGTTGGCATACCAGCTTTTCCACAAGCCTCCCGCCCGCCGCTTTCCATTTGAAACGATTATATTTCCGTGGCTGATGACATTTCCACGAAACTGCGGATTTTGTTCGATTTTTCGCTTTACAGCATCCGGCCACTGTCGCATCCATTGGCACCATTTCGTAAACGTCTGCGGCGTTTTGTCCGCAAGAAGGAGGATTTGATGGCCAAGACCAAAGTCGCGTTGCTGACCGCCGGGGGCCTGGCGCCCTGTCTCTCATCGGCAGTGGGCGGGTTGATCGAGCGCTATAGCGACATCGCGCCCGATGCCGAGATCGTTGCCTATAAATCCGGCTATCGCGGCCTGTTGATGGACTACAAGATTGAGATCAACCAGCAGATGCGTGAACAGGCCCATGTCCTGCATCGCTATGGCGGCTCGCCGATCGGCAATAGCCGCGTCAAGCTCACCAATGTCGCCGATTGCGTCAAGCGCGGACTGGTGAAGGAAGGCCAGAACCCGTTGCAGGTGGCCGCCGAGCGCTTGGCCGCCGATGGCATTACCATTCTGCACACGATCGGCGGTGACGATACCAATACGACGGCGGCTGATCTCGCGGCCTATCTCGGCGCCAATGGCTATGACCTGACGGTCGTCGGCCTGCCCAAAACGGTCGACAATGATGTCGTACCGATTCGCCAGTCGCTCGGCGCCTGGACGGCGGCAGAGGTCGGCGCCCGCTTCTTCGACCACGTCTCCAACGAACAAAGTGCCGCGCCGCGCACGCTGGTCATTCACGAGGTCATGGGCCGCCATTGCGGCTGGCTGACAGCGGCCACCGCCCGCGCCTATATTCAGCGCATCCAGCATAATGAATATGTCGAGGGCTTCATGATGAATGAAGAACTGAAGACCATTGATGGTCTTTATCTGCCCGAGACCCATTTCGACATGGAAGCCGAGGCTGAGCGGCTGAAGGAATTGATGGACCGCACCGGCTTTGTCACCCTGTTCGTTTCGGAAGGAGCCTGCATGGACGAAATCATCGCCGACCGGGAAAAGGCCGGCGAAGAGATCAAGCGCGACGCTTTCGGCCATGTGAAGCTCGACACCATCAATGTCGGCGGCTGGTTCCAGAAGCATTTCGCCAAATTGCTCGATGCCGAACGCTCTATGGTGCAGAAGTCGGGTTATTACGCCCGTTCGGCTCCGGCCAATTACGAGGACTTACGGTTGATCCAGAGCATGGTGGATCTGGCCGTCGAAAGCGGGTTGAACGGCGTTTCCGGCGTCACCGGTCATGACGAGGACCAGGGCGGCAAGTTGCGCGCCATTGAATTCCCCCGCATCAAGGGCGGCAAGGCTTTCGACCTCTCCACCCCATGGTTCAAAGATGTGATGGACCATCTGGGTCAGAAATTCCGTCCGGCACATTGACCTCGACGTCGAATGGTGGCTTCTGTTTGCAGGCGGTGCTGACGGCATAATTGCCCGAAGCATGCCTGCATGACTGTTCGGGCCCACCTTGGGTTTTCCGAACGGAAATGACAGACTATTTATTGTGACAGCGCCGGTGCCAATGGCATGCGGCGCTGCTATGTTTGTATCGGAAGTGCCCGGGCCAGGATGAGGTTCACGACATCCCGCCACAGGCTTACCGAACACGGAGGCAGGCCCATGACATTTCAGGATTGGCTGTTGTTTTCAGCAGCAAGCGCTGCCTTCCTTGTTGTGCCTGGGCGCAATACCAAGCGGATCATTGCCTGTCGGCAAGCGGGCGGCGGTAGGGCTGCAACGCACTGCGTGCTGGGCAGCATGACAGGCTATGGCATTGCCGCCTGTCTGGTATTCGGCATGGCGCAAGCGCTGAGCAATATCAACGCTACGGCACTCTCTGCCCTGCGGTGGCCCGGCATGGCGGTGTTGATGGTTCTGGCACTCAGGCTCTGGCGGGCACCTTTGCACATCGGTCCGGTGGCCGATAACGACAATCTGGCCGACCGACGCGCCATGGTCATTGTGTCGCAGGCCGTGATCGGTTCGGCTCTGGATGCGCGAACGCTCGTCTTTCTGTTGGCGATCACCACGCAGATCACATCGGGTTTTTCGCCGTTCAGCGGCGATTTTCTGGCCATGGAACTGGCTTTTCTAGGCCTCGCAGCCGTTGTCTGCGGGATTCAGGCAATTTATGCACACGCTTTTGACAGGATGATTCGCCGCCGTTCGGCACGCCGTATGGTGCAGCCGAAGGGTAAATCCATGCTGATTTCCGCCCGCTCCGTCAGCGCCGGTTATCGCCGGATTGCCGCCTGAATCACGGCCTTTGACAGGTTATCCCCTTTTAGACCAAGGCATCGAAGATGCTCACGCATCCTCGCCTTGATGACATTGCAAATATCTCAAATGCATCAGAGGCTTGCGATATTTGCAAAGGGAATACCAACGGTCATTTTCAATGATCGTCGGCATTAGACTTCAAGGGGGCTGTCAAATTTGTGAATCCGATGTTAATAGTTCGTGCGTTGCCTGCGGGCAGCGCTCGTTTCAATAGCCGACGGACATCTGCATGACAGCGAAAACGGACCGCACGATTGCCATCAGCGTCACTGCTGTGATCGTCGCAGCCCTTTCCAGTTGCACCAATGTCAATGACAACTCCAAAGCCGATATAGCGCCAAAACCCGCATCGGCTCATCAAGCCGTTGCCGCCGCAGCGCAGCCAGGCGTCACACAGCCGGGCGCCAGTACCGTAGCACCGGCAAATGGCACCGTCGCAACAGGCGCCTCGACACCTGTAGCCGCCGCAAACGGCACGATGACGACGGTCGTTCCTGGCACGCAGGCCGTGACGCCTCCATCGCAATCTGCTGTCACCGCGCTTGCCAATACCGCATCGGGAAACAATGCGCTGGCCGCCATAAATGGCGCTTCGGGCACAGGCCAGACGGTCAATCTCGCGACTGGCCAAGGCCCCTATCCTATTCAGAAGCCAGGCCTGACGCAGGTCGCATCGCTCGGACCAACCGTCAGCACCGTGCCGTCTTCCGCCAATGCACCAGCCCGGATTTCGGACAACGAGCCGATCGGCCTTGAAAACGAAGCGTTGCAGCCGGATGTGATGGCCATGCATTCCGCCGTTCCCACGCCGCGCCCGGGTTCTGTTGCCTCATCGTCGGTCGCCTATGCCTCACCGGCCAAGCCGGTCGTCAAATCCTTCGCCCTGCTTGATGCACAATTCGACACCAGCGCCCCCGGCCCCGTGCCGAGCGCCACGCCGGAAGCCTCCAAAAGCTCCGCTTCAAGCACAAGTGAAACGGCAAGCCGCGGCCCGACGGTCATCAACGGCCTGGTCAACAAATATGCCGCCTTATACGGAATGCCCTCCGCGTTGATCCACCGGGTCATTCACCGCGAAAGCCGTTACAATCCGTCGGCCTATAGTCGTGGCAATTACGGGCTGATGCAGATCCGCTATAATACGGCCCGTTCTCTAGGCTATGAAGGTCCGGCAGAGGGTCTGTTCGACCCGGAAACCAACCTGAAATACGCGATCAAATATCTGCGCGGTGCGTGGATGGTGGCCGAAAACAACAATGACAACGCCGTTCGCCTCTATGCCCGTGGCTATTATTTCGATGCCAAGCGCAAGGGCCTGCTGGACGAAGTGCAGTAAACCACTTCGTCCATGCCGACACGGACCACTGTCCCTGTCTGTCGATTCGATTTCCTACGGCATTGCGTCCAGAACCGCTTTCAGCAATTTCTGCGGCCTGTAGTTATCCCAGGCAGGCGTCAGCCCCATCCGCAGCACAATCAACTTACGTGACGGGACAATCGCAATTGTTTGTCCATCATGACCCTGAAACCAGAGGGTTTCTTCGGTAATGCCGAAGGTGGAATCAGGTTCCCGGCCCGGCCCACTCCGCCAGATTTGCCCCTGTCCATAGGTGCCGCCTGATGCCTTTGTCGGGGTTCCCATGGTCTTTACATAGCCTTCCGGCAACAGACGCCGCCCCTGCCAGACACCGTCCTGCAACAGGCATTGGGCAAGCTTGGCCCAATCGCGGGCATTGGCATAGAGATAGGACCCACCTGCCAAAGTGCCGGTTTCGTCGGCCTCCAGCACTGCGCTGGCCATGCCGAGCGGCTTGAACAAGGATGTTTGAGGATAAGACAGTGCCTGTTCCGGCGGCAAGCTGTCCATCAGCAGGCGGGCCAGCAGCACGCTGGTACCGGTCGAATAGTGAAACTGCGTCCCGGGCGTCGCGTCCAGCGGCTGAAAGGCGACGAATGCCGCCTGATCCGGCTGAAGAAACAGCATGCGCGTTGCATCGCTGACATCACCATAATCCTCGTTGAACCGCAGGCCGCTTTCCATGCCCATCAATTGACGCAGCGTGATTGCCGCGCGCCCATCGGTCCATTGCGGCAAGAGATGGTCCTTGTCGAGGTCAAGCCCACCCTCCCCCATCCGCTGGCCAATCAGCATGGCCATGACAGTCTTGGTCATCGACCAGCCGATCAGCGGCGTATCGGGGCCAAAACCCTTACCATAGGCCTCACCAAGCAACTCTCCATCCCGAATCACCAGTGTGGCCCGCATCGATGGTCCGGTCAGGGCTGGATCAGCAAGAATGCCCGCCAGCACCGGGTCGGCGTGCGGTGCGCCCGTTCCATCCGGCCAGGGGGCTGGGTTCGGGTTCGGGGCTACCGAAGCCGCAAGCGGCTGCGGCAGATGCACCTTGCGAGCCGCATCGATTTTTCCATCGGGAACGTTGGCGCAACCCAGACCGGGCCGGGCAATGGCCGTGCTGGGTGCAAAAGCCCCGAACATATAGGCCGTGACCATGCCTGCATCCCTATCGACATTCAGCCGCAGGAAACGCAACAGCGGATGGCCCGGCGCCTGCACATCCTCAGCCAGAACCTCCATCGGATCACGCTTGGCGATGAACACATTGGAGCAAACGATCTTGGCGGCGTAGCCGGTGCCAACCCGCAGCAATTGCGGCGGTGCCAGCCAAAGCCACACGGCAGCCCCAACGATAAGCACCAGGACAGCAAGCAGCAATCTTTGGGCCAACCTGATCAGCATATGCATGCGATTTCCTCCCGCGCCGGATGACCTCGCGGATCGGGAACTTCGAACCGATATCCGTAAAATCCGATGCTTAAACAATAACCTGGAGCGAAAAGGTGATTCTGTTTTAGAGCCAGCCACCCGCAGTTCACATGCAAGCATGATTACGGCAGGCGTGAAAGGGTGTGACGGTTGAAAAACCGAGGGATTTTGAAGGCGCTCATCGTCTCATCACTGGTCAACAGGCCCCGTCATCAAACTGTATTGGACAGGCACTATTCCGATAAAAAATTCAGAACGGGGCACCCTCCACATGACAGAACTTGTTCCAGATGCCGGATTCCGCAAAAACCAGAAGCTGAAATCGGCGCTGCTTCAACACAATGCGCTGTCACGCAAAGGCCTGTCGGAGCGGTTGTTCGGCCTGCTGTTTTCCGGCCTGGTCTATCCGCAGATCTGGGAAGACCCGGATGTCGACATGCAGGCCATGCAGCTTGCCGCTGGACACCGTGTCGTTACCATCGGCTCCGGTGGCTGCAACATGCTGGCCTATCTGTCGCGCGAGCCTGATAGTATCGACGTCGTCGATCTCAATCCGCATCACATCGCCCTCAACAAGCTGAAGCTGGCCGCTTTCCGGCATTTGCCCGATCACACCGCCGTGGTGCGGCTGCTTGGCACCGACAATGCCCGCAGCAATGCCTCCATGGTCGAGCAATATGTGGCACCGCATCTGGACGCCACCACGCGGCGCTACTGGAGCCGCCGCACCCTGACCGGACGCCGCCGCATCCGGGTGTTCAACGGCAATTTTTACCGCACCGGCCTCTTGGGCCGCTTCATCACCGCCACCCATATTCTGGCCCGCCTGCACGGCGTCAAGCTGGAAGAAATCACCCAGTGCCGCACTCCGCGCGAACAGCGGCAGTTTTTCGAGACCCGCATCGCGCCGCTGTTTGAAAAGCCTTTTATCCGCTGGCTGACCAATCGCAAAAGCTCGCTGTTCGGCCTCGGCATTCCGCCGCAGCAATATGACGAACTGGCCAGCGTTTCGGAAACCGGTACCATCGCCCCAGTGCTGAAGGGTCGGCTGGAGAAGCTCGCCTGTCATTTTTCACTGCGGGATAATTATTTTGCCTGGCAGGCCTTCGCCCGCCGCTATCCCAAATCCCATGAGGGCGCATTGCCGGATTATCTGCGGGCCGATTACTACGGCACGATCCGCACCAGCGTTGATCGCGTCAATGTCCATCATGCCAGCTATACCGAATTGCTCTCCACCAAGCCCGCAGGCAGCGTCGACCGGTTCATTCTGCTTGATGCCCAGGACTGGATGACCGACGAACAGTTGAACGATCTGTGGACCGAAATCACCCGCACTGCCGCCAAGGATGCGCGGGTCATCTTCCGGACCGCCGCCGAAAAAAGCGTGATCGAAGGCCGGATTTCCCCGGCGCTCGCCGATCAATGGTCCTATCTGAAAGACCTGTCCGTGCATTTCAACGCGCTCGACCGCTCGGCGATTTACGGTGGCTTCCATATCTATGAGAAGACGGCATGAGCGATGCCCCTATTGGCCGGAACAATTCCGGCCCGAATCTTGACCGGCACCATGCCAGCAAGATGGATCAGGTCTATCGCAGCCAGCGTCATATCTATGACCTGACCCGCAAATATTACCTGCTTGGGCGCGACACAGCCATTGTCGGACTGGACCTGCCGAAGGATCGCAGCCTACTGGAAGTGGCCTGCGGCACGGGCCGCAATCTGATCTGCACCGAGCGGCTCTATCCGATGTCGCATCTCTATGGTCTGGACATTTCCAGCGAAATGCTGGTGCAGGCCAGGCGTAATTTTCGCGGTCGCCCCCGCCAGCCAGATCTGCGCATCGCCGATGCCTCGACGTTCACCGCCGCCGATTTTGCCATGACCGGTTTCGACCGCGTGCTGATTTCCTATGCCCTGTCGATGATCCCCGACTGGCAAAAAGCGATTGCCTGTTCGCTTGCCGCCTTAAACCCCGGCGGCTCGCTGCATATCGTCGATTTTGGTCAGCAGGAACACCTGCCGAGTTGGTTTCGAACCGGGCTGCATGCTTGGCTGGCCCGATTTCACGTTAGCCCCCGGGCCAACATGCGCGAAGAACTAGCCGCCCAGGCCGAGGCCGCAGGCGCAACGCTGAGCTTCTCGCCGCTTTATCGCGGCTATGCATGGCATGCCATCGTGCGCCGCCCGGCGGCCTGACAGTTCGCCGTTCTTTCCGGCCCAATAGGTCGGTATTTTCGATCGATTGATCTGAGCTGTTGAAAATAACCACATTTTAACGATGATGAAGCAAAGTCAGGCTGGAGGTTTTCCAGTCCGGCTTCATCGGATCGGTGATCTCCTGATGTTCCGCGTCTTTTGATCTTGCCATAGGCATGTGCTGCCTTGGCATAACAGTTGAATGAATGGGTTTTCGATGCGGTCGCTGGTCCTGGCACTTATTCCGATTTGTTTGGCGATGGCGTCCTGCACCTCGACGAGCTACGATTTCATGGAAACCGGCTCGATCCAGCCGAAATTCCAGGATAAGGACCCGCAGGATTTCGGCGTCAACTCCCCACATCGCCATCAGGTCCACGGCATCGACGTGTCGAAATGGAACGGTAACATCAACTGGATGCAGGTGCGCCAGTCCGGCGTTTCCTTCGCCTTCATCAAGGCCACCGAAGGCAAGGATGTGATCGATCCAAAGTTTGCGGAATACTGGCAGCAGGCCAATGCGAGCGGCCTGCCCCATGCACCCTATCATTTCTATTATTTCTGCTCCAGCGCCGACGAACAGGCCGATTGGTTCATCGCCAATGTGCCGAAAGCCTCAATGGATATGCCGCCTGTTCTCGATGTCGAGTGGAACCATACATCTAAGACCTGCACCAAGCGGCCCCCGGCTGATGTGGTGCGCAGCGAAATGAAACGCTTCATGGACCGGCTGGAAGCCTATTACGGCAAGCGCCCAATCATCTATACATCTGTTGATTTCCATAAGGACAATTTGCAAGGCGCGTTCCAGGATCATTATTTCTGGGTCCGGGCCGTCGCCAAACACCCCTCGGAAATCTATCCGGACCGCCGCTGGGCCTTCTGGCAATATACCTCGACCGGCGTCATCCCCGGCATCAAGGGCGACACAGACATCAACGTCTTTGCTGGCACCCAGCAGAACTGGCGCAAATGGGTGCAGGCCGTTTCCCTTCCGACCCAACAGACCGCAGCGAACTGACCATTCCAGGTCGCAGTTTTGCGTCATGCCGGGGAAAACCCGGCTCCTCTCCATGCTTCCGTCACAAAGCTTCGGCAGAGCGAAGCATGTTCTTTTCATATCCGGGGGCTTTATCCATGCATATCCTGTCTCGCTTCACGCTCGCAGCCGTGTTGAGCGGCCTTATGGCCGGCACGGCCTTTGCCCAGGCACCGCAATGCGGCGGTGATCTCAATGCGTTCCTGGCTGGCGTCAAGGCGGAAGCTGTTGCCAATGGCGCCTCGGCCGAGGCTGCCGACAAGGCGCTGGCCGGTGCGCAGATCGACCAGAAAGTGTTGGGACGCGACCGCGCCCAGGGCGTGTTCAAGCAGACCTTTACCGAATTTTCCACCCGCACCGTTTCCAAAGGCCGGTTGGACCAGGGAAAGCAGAAATTGCAGCAATATAGCGCGGTCTTTGATCGTGCCGAAAAGGAATACGGCGTTGCCCCCGGCGTGATCGCCGCCTTCTGGGCAATGGAAACCGATTTCGGCGCAGTCCAGGGCGATTTCAACACCCGCAACGCCCTGGTGACGCTGGCGCATGATTGCCGCCGCCCGGAACTGTTCCGCCCGCAATTGCTGTCGCTGATCACCATGGTTCAGCATGGCGACCTCGACCCCGCCACCAATACCGGTGCCTGGGCCGGTGAAGTCGGCCAGGTACAGATGCTGCCCAAGGATATCGTTGCCTTCGGCGTTGATGGCGACGGCGATGGCCATGTGGCGCTAAAATCCAGCTCACCCGATGCGATCATGACGGCGGCGAAATTCATCCAGCATCTCGGCTTCAAGCGTGGCGAGCCGTGGATTCAGGAAGTCACCGTGCCGGACACCCTGCCCTGGGAAAAGAGCGGCTTCGACAGCGGCATGAAGGCGGGCGACTGGTTCAAGCTTGGCGTTACCCCGCGTGACGGCAATACCAAATTTGCCGGTCTGGAAGGCGAACTGGTGCTGCCGCAGGGCCGCAAGGGACCGGCCTTCATCACCTATCCGAATTTCGGCATTTATCTGGAATGGAACAAGTCGTTTATTTACACGACCTCTGCCGCCTATTTCGCCACACGTCTCGAAGGTGCCGATGCTTATCTGAAGGGCAATCCGGAACAGGGATTGACCGATGTGCAGATGAAGGAATTGCAGACCAAGCTGAAGGGTCTCGGCTATGATGTCGGCGAGATCGACGGCATTCTGGGCGGCGGCACCCGTGATGCCGTGCAGAAGGAACAGCTGAAGCGCAACATCCCAGCCGATGGCTGGCCGACACCGGCGCTGTTAGCCGCACTGTAAAATATAAAAAAACAGAGTCTGTGAGGCCGCGCATCCGAAGGGATGGGCGGCCTTTTTATGCCCATGTGCCGTAACGAAGAATACGAAGAGTCATCTTTAATGACGCTTGGTATCGCACTGCGACAGCATCTGAGGATGCGCTTGACTAAACATTGGCGGTCGCCGTCACGCAGCATCATGCCCCCGCATTAACCAATCAGCGATCTGCGACAAGGATGAGAAGACGCTTCCCCCCGCGGCAAGAATCGCAGCCGTATCCGTTTCGGCGCGATCCACACCGATAAACGCAAGGCCCGCATCGCGTGCGGCCTGCATGTCTTTGATGCCATCGCCAATGTAGACCGTGTTGGCTTTATCGAGATCAGGAAACTCGACAAGCATTTCATCAAAAACCCTACCCGAAGGCTTGTGAAATTTGGTGTCAAAGCAGCCGTAAATTCCTGCGGGTTTAAGAGTGGAAAGTTCGCTTGCGGCAAGCTGCTGCTCGATCAATTGCCGCTCGCAGGAGGAGACGATGATGAGGTTATATTTCGTTTGCAACCATTCGAGGGCGGATTTCGCGTCCCTGTGCGGGATCAAGGGAAACTCGCTATCCATGGCCGAATACTGAGAAAGGGCGGCGTCCAGCTCGGAGCCGGAAATGGAGAAAACGGTTTCGAAAAGCGCCGTGTGGGCAATTCCCCAATGCTTTTCAATGTCCTGTCGCGCAATGTCACGACTGAACATTCTGCGACCCAGTTCCACGATGGCAGAGATCTTGCATTGGCGTGTCTGCATAATGGTGTCGTCGTAGTCCAAGACACAGTAACCGCAGCCTGTGAAGGCTAGAAGCATTTGGCATTCCCGACATAGGTTTCAGGAGACAATTCCGCCAGCAACTGGAAATGCATAAAAACAAAGAGATTAAGAGTTTCAATGCCTCCCCGAGGCGCTGAAGTTCATTCTTAAAAAAACATCTTACCTTCTGTCGGCGCGACAATTAGTTGATTTTTTTATTTTGTCAATCTGAGGATGCGGCCGTTGCAAAAGCGGTGTTTTATAGGGCACCTACATTGCTACAGCCGGATTGGATGGGCGAAACAAGCCAGAAGTGACCTTGAGACTTACGGACGTGTATGTTCGCAGATATGCACTCGATGGACGCAAGCGACAATTCCAGAGCAGAGTTTATTGATTTTTTTAGAGCGCAAAACGAGGCCGTGAATCCGAAAATCCTATCTCTCACAGCCGCCCTTGGCTCGGGTGGCCTTTTGGCCGTGATGGCGCATTTGAATGGTGTGCTGACAATGCACGGCGGTGCCGTGCTCGCGTCCTGGATTGCCCATGGCACCGGCACATTAACAGCACTGGTGTTTATACTGGTGTTCGCGGCCTTTGGCCGGAAAGAACAGCTCAAAGTCACCTCACAGGCTCCAGCCTGGGCTTATCTCGGCGGCGTATCCGGGGCGGCCACGGTTATTCTCATCAGCCTTGCCGTGAACTCACCCATCGCCCTTTCGGGAGCGATTGCCCTGACGCTTGTTGGACTAGGGCTTTTCAGCCTCGCAGCAGATTGGTGGGGATTGTTTGGCTTGTCAGCACGGCGGGTGACGCTCCGCGACGTGGCAGCCATGATCCTGATTATCGCGGGCAGTTGCCTCATGGTTTTCTATGGAAAATAAATGATGATGGTTTCAATCTTTTTTGCCGCAATCGCCGGCGTCCTCATTGGCCTGAGCCGTCAGTTGAATGGCAGACTGAGCCTTACCACGACCGCTCTCGTGGCGTCTTTCTGGAACCATATCGTTGGCTTTGCAGTGCTGACGATACTGGGTCTGGCCTACGGCGAACTTTCGCGTCCAGGTGTTTTCGAAGCGCCGCTCTACACGTTTTTTGGTGGCACGCTCGGTGTGATCTTCGTGGCATCAGGTAGTTGGCTGATTGCCCGTATCGGCGCAACGGCTACAGCTATTCTGATTATTGCAGGTCAGATGGGTACAGGTCTCATTCTCGACATCCTGCACGGCACAGAAATGTCCTACAGCTTCACCGGCTTGGGCCTCGCCATGATCCTGGGCGGTGTGGCGCTGATACAGCGCAGAGACTGAGAAAACCTAATACACCGAACCAAATGGTTGTGTCCGCGGAGTTTGGCTCAGCGCATAACAAAAAGGCTACAGCATAATTCCTTAAAACAGAAGGATGCGCGGTTTTTTCGTGCTCGACAGAGCGGATTGCATCTTCGATAAAGATTGGCGTGATTTGTCCTATCCTCGTCAGAAAGCGGTATTTCGCCGGGGAATTTCATCGTTAGATTGACACCATCTTCACGATAAAAGCTCCCTTGGAGGCAATGGCCATGACACATTCCGACAGCGCCCTGCTGGTTATCGATGCACAGCAATCCTTCCGCCACAGTTCCTATTTCCGCGAGGATGCGTTGCCCGCCTATCTGGAGCGGCAGCAGGCGTTGATCGATGGCGCCCGCAAGGCGGGCATTGCCACCGTTCAGATTTTCCATTTGAACGACACTGGCCCTTTTAGCGAGGCCTGCGGATTTGTCTCCACACTATCCCCTTTGACGATTGAACCGGATGCGGTTTTCCGCAAGCATCGGCATAGCGCGCTGGTCGGGACAGGGCTAGACGTCTGGCTGACCCGAAACAATATCCGCCATCTGATCGTCTCAGGTATCCGTACGGAGCAATGTTGCGAAACCACGACACGTCATGCTTCGGACCTGGGCTATAGCGTGGATTTTGTTGGTGAAGCCACTCTCACCTTTCCGATGACAGATGATCAAGGCCGTGAATGGAGTGCGGCGGAGATCCGCGCCCGCACCGAACTGGTTTTGGCCGGTCGCTTCGCACGCATTGCCACGGTCGAACAGGCACTGTCACTCCCACCCACAACACTCGCGGCATAGACTTCATGTCAGGACTGATCCAGCCGCAGCGCGTTGTCGAAATGATCGTCGTGGTACCACCACGCCTGCTGCTGCTGGATTTGGCAGGACCGATGGAAGTCCTGCGCAAGGCCAATCTTGAGCAGGACAATGTGCGGTTCACGGTTCGATATGTCGGCCCGTCTGCCACCATCAATAGCTCGATCGGCCTGGGGCTTGCCGGGATCGAACCGCTGCCAGACGCCATAGCGGATGGCGTGATGATTATCGTCCTGGGCAATGCCGCACAGCCGCTCGGTGCAGTCGATGCAAAGCCGGAACCGGACGATATTCTCCAGGAGGCCACCATCGTCGCCTGGCTGCGGTCTGTTGTCCGTCCAGGCGTGAAGATTGTCACCATTTGCGCTGGCGCCCTGCTGGCGGCACGCGCCGGACTGTTGGAAGGCTATACCTGCACCACACACTACAGTGAGATTGCTGAATTGCGGCAGTTGGCGCCGACGGCAAAGGTGCTGGAAAACCGCCTCTATATCGAGGACCGGGATAGGTTGAGCTCGGCAGGCATCACCGCCGGTATCGACATGATGCTGGCCTTGGTGGCAGAAGAGGCAGGACACACGATAGCCCTCAACGTCGCCCGTTACCTGGTCGTTTATCTGCGCCGGGCGGGGAACGACCCGCAACTCTCCCCCTGGCTGGAGGGGCGCAACCATATCCATCCCGTCATTCACAAGGTCCAGGATGCGGTTTCGGCTGACCCTGCTGGAAACTGGACGGTTGCCAGCATGGCAGCGGTCGCCGCCACCAGCGCCCGTAGCCTTTCACGCCTGTTTAACGAGCAAACCGGCATGAGCGTAACCGATTATGTCAACCGGCTCCGGATCGCCTTGGCCCATGAGTTGGTGACCGCATCACGGCTGGATATGGAAATGGTCGCGGAACGCGCTGGTTTTGCGTCCACCCGGCACATGCGCCGCACTTGGAAAAAGCTGTATGGCGGCACACCAACGGCGTTGCGCAATACCTGACCTCACCCAAAACGATTCTCCTGTCCTGGAACGAACCAGGCTCCCGCCGATGCCAGCGCCGTCATTAACGATGAAATATTTCGTTATCACGCGATTTTAACAATATGTTTCCGTGCGTTACCTTATCTTCCAACGGTTTATACAGACCGCCTGCTGCATCGCAGCACAAATTTCGCTTTTCAAATGACACGAAACGGTCATATTCTTTAACTGTTAACGCAAGGGAGACCGAGATGGGACTGACACGTTCTTTCAACATCCTGGCAGTCGGAGTAGCGTTTCTTTTTGTCGCAGCGATGCTTTTCATCTGAGGACGACAACAACTCCAACACCGTATGCGGCGGCGGCATGGATCGCCATGACACTTTTCGTCATCAAACGATGCTAAAAAACGCCGTGCGCCCTCGATGGCGCACGGCGGTTTTTATTGTGCGAGATTGTTGAGCCACCAACTGACTCATGAACGCATAGAAGTTTGCAGACGCCCGCACCTGAGCATGTCGCGATCAGGGGAGCATCTCACGATTTAAGGTTTTGCGTTATCGCAAAATTATTGCGCGCTTTACGCCACAACCCCTGCCCGGTCGGCGACTGCGGTATCAGAGCGCTGCAATCCCAGCCGTTCCAGCGTGGCATGGACCAACGGGGCCCGGTTCATCGTATAGATATGGAATTCGTCGATACCACGCCTCTGCAGGTCGGCGATCTGCTCGGCAGCCAGTGCCGCAGCGACACTGGCGCGCTCATTGGGCTTGTCGTCCAGCCCTTCGAAACGCTGGTCCAGCATGGCGGGAACGGATGTGCCGCACATTCCAGCAAAGCGCTTCAACTGCGTGAGGTTGAGGATCGGCATGATGCCCGGCACGATAGGAATGCTGATCCCGGCGGCCCGTACCTTGTCGAGATAGCGTTCGAAAATATCGTTATCGAAGAAAAACTGGGTGAGCGCCCGGGTCGCGCCATTGTCGACCTTGCGTTTCAACATGTCGAGATCCATGGCGAGATCGGCGCTTTCCGGATGCTTTTCCGGATAGGCCGAGACGGAGATCTCAAAATCGCCAAGCTCTTTCAAGCCCTTCACCAAGGCTGCCGCATTTTCAAAGCCACCTGGATGCGGTTGATAGGCGGAACCGACACCGGTCGGCGGATCGCCGCGCAGCGCCACGAAATGCTTGACGCCAACCGCCCGAAAGTCTTCGACCACCTGGGCGATTTCCTCGCGTGTCGCACCGACGCATGTGAGATGCGATGCGGTGGCGAGTGGCGTTTCCGCCAGCAAGCGGCGCACAGCGGCCAGGGTCGGCGCCTTGGTGGTGCCGCCAGCGCCGTAGGTAACCGAGACGAATTCCGGCGCCCAGCCGGTCAGCTCATCGACCGTTGCCCAGAGCTGGGCTTCCATCTCCTCGGATTTCGGCGGAAAGAATTCAAAGGACAGTTTGAAGGGCCGTGCCTGATCTCTTTTGGAAGATGTGTGTGCCATCAGTAAACTCCCGCCCGCGCGGCCTGTTGCGCCACGGATGCTGCGGCTTGACCATAGGTCGCCAGCCAGATTGTTGCCGTAAGCGCATCCCCATCCCTGTGGTTCGGCGCAATATCGATTGCGTTTGTGACGTCAAAACCGGTCTTGACGAGCCAGCCCTCCATCAACTGATGAGAGAACCCCAACCGCACATGCGCATGATCCTCGCGCAAATGCTCCAGCTTATGCGGAGCGAGATCGATGATCACCAGCCGACCGCCGGGCTTCAGCATACGCGCCGCCTCGTTCAGCGCCAGTTCCGGCTCCACCAGAAAATGCAGTACCTGATGAATGATCACCACATCGAACTCGCCACCATCGAGCGGCAGATTGAGAATATCGCCCTGGCGTACGGCAGCCTTGGCCACACCGGCCTTGTCGAGATTGACACGGGCAACCGCCAGCATGTCGCGGCTGGCATCGATACCCACCGCCCGGTGATAGCGGCTTTCCAGCAATTGCAGGATACGCCCGGTCCCGGTGCCAAGATCCAGCAAAGCCTCAACTGTGTCTTCGCCGATCAGCTTCACCAGTGCATCTTCGACCTCACGGTCATTGATATGCAGTCGACGCAACTCGTCCCATTCGGCGGCATTGCGACTGAAATAGGCCTGTGCCTTTTCCGCCCGCGCCCGTTTGACCGCTCCAAGCCGCTCGCCGTCACGCGCCAAAACAGGGTCGGACGTTGAGGCAACCGCCAGCAGGTGACGGGCGAGATCGCCCGCAGCCCCATCCTGTTTCAAACGAAAATAGGCCCAGGCACCTTCCTGGTAACGATCCACCAATTCCGCCTCAGCCAGAAGCTTGAGATGACGCGAGATACGCGGCTGGGATTGACCGAGAATATCGGTCAGGTCAGATACGGTCAGATCTCCCGCCGCCAGAAGCGCCAGCAGACGCAGGCGGGTGGGTTCACCTGCCGCCTTGAGAAGATCGACCATACCGTCCAATGTAAAAGACATGCTCATGCCGCTTCCGTCAATCAAGATATAAACATATCTTTATGTGATGCGCGTAATTTTCGCAAGCCCCAAATTGCCGTTCACTATCCTCCCTGCACGGTGAATCAACAAAAATCCGCCGGTGACTGGTGCCACCGGCGGCATTGAAAGCCCTGTCTCCTGAGCCAAACAGGCTTGGCATCGTTGTCTTTTCGGAAAAATCAGGTTCGATTTTTCCCTGCCAAACTCTAGGCGACCCGCTGGCGAGCGAAATCCGCCCGTCCAGCGGAGGCCGTAGCACGACTGGAGTTCTGGTGGCCCGTCTTGAAATTTGCCAGCAATTCCGAGAGCTTCGCGGCTTCATCGGCAAGCCCTGCTCCGGCAGCATTCATTTCTTCGACCATGGCAGCATTCTGCTGCGTGGCTTGGTCCATATGGTTGACGGCGACATTGACTTCGCCAAGCCCCACCGATTGCTCCTGGGCGGCTGTCGCGATGGCATCCATATGCTCATTGATCTCCTCGACCACCTTCGCGATGGCGCCGAGGCCCTCGCCGGTATCGTGAACCAGCTTGACCCCTTCGGAAACCGCGACTTCCGAATTGCCGATCAGCTGTTTGATTTCCTTTGCTGCATTGGCAGAACGCTGCGCAAGCTCGCGCACTTCCTGGGCAACGACAGCAAAGCCCTTGCCCGCCTCTCCGGCGCGCGCTGCCTCGACGCCCGCATTCAGCGCCAGGAGATTGGTCTGGAACGCAATTTCATCGATCACCCCGATGATCTGGACAATCTGCCGAGACGCATTCTCGATCCGGCCCATCGCCGTCACTGCATTGCCGACGACGTTGCTGGACCTGTCGGCACGGCCGCGAGCATCCCGAACGAGATCACGGGCCTGGCCGGTTCGCAGCGACGTCGCCTTTACATTGGCGGTGATTTCTTCCAGAGCCGCCGCTGTCTGTTCCAGTGAGGCCGCCTGGGTTTCGGTCCGCTTGGAAAGATCGTCTGACGCATCAGAAATTTCACCGCTGCCATTGCGTACGCCACTCGCGGATATGCCAACGGAAATCAGAACGGACCGCAGCTGGTTGACCGATGTATTGAAGTCATGCCTCAACGCCTCGAATTGCGGCGCAAATTGCTCCTGGATTTCGCAGAGCAAATCACCCGCCGCCAGCTGGCGGAGCCCGGCGGCCAAGGCCCCGGTGGCGCGGGTGAGACGTTCGTTTGCCTCCGCCTCGGCCTTGGCCTGCATTTCTTCGCGCTCGATCTCGGCAAGACGGCGGTTTTCCTGGGCCGACCGTTCCAATTCATCGTTGCGAAGTGCTGCCTGGCGGAACACCTCGACCGAGTGGGCGATGTCGCCGATCTCATCTTTGCGGTCAAGATAGGGAATAGCGCTGGCCTTGTCCCCCTCGGCCAGGCTGGTCATCCGGCCCGAGATCCGGCGAATGGCATTCGAGAGAATCCGCAGGACCGAAATGCTGAACAGTGCGGTGATCAAAACCAGAATGCCGAGGGCCGTCACCATGAAATACAAGGAGTTACGGGCGTCCGACAGCTGCGCGTCCGCAAATGCGCCCAGATCCTGCGACGTGGATTTGATCAGGTTGGCAACGAAATCCCGCCGCTTGGCCATGATCGTGTTCCAGGTGTCGAGATCCCCTGTGGCGGGGGTATAGGTACGCCCCACGGCCATCGCATCGACGGCGTTCTGGACAGGCGCGACATCGTTTCCTCGCCAGAACTGGTCGTACTGATCGATCAACGGCTTGGGCAGGAATTGCTGCATCGGCTTCAAGTAGATCATGGCCTTATTGAAACCAGCATGGAAACGGGCCGACTCTTCAGGAGAAAGCGTGCCTTTTTGGGTATAAACCTGGCCGATCCGGTTGATAATCAGATAGGAGTCGTTGACCTGCAACAAGGAATAATAGCCTTGGATGCCTTGTGACAGGAGGCGATCATCGACCAGATTGGCAGCGCGGCCGGCCAATTCCATTCCCATAGCGGAAATAGGCTGGAGATATTTCAGGGGCATGATCGGATCAACGCGATCGGCATCGACAGCGGACCGGAATTCGCCAATCTTGGCGAAAGAATCAACAAGCCGGTTCTTCAGGCCGTTCAGGATTGCATCGTCATAGCCAGCAGCGATGGCGTCGTCATAGGCGCTCACCACCTTCGCATAGGCCGCATCCGATGTTGCCCGGGCCTCTGTCCTGGCTGCCGGCGGTGCCGCGCCCTCCAGAGGCATGACCAATAACAGATTGCCCCCGGCCCGTGCCAGTTGCTCCAGCGTCACAGCCTTGGACGTTTTCGTATAGTTTTCCCAGGCCTCCCAGCTCAGGATCGCACCAAGCACGATCGCCGCCAATAATGGCACGATCCCAAGGCTTGTTAAAAGTACCTTAAATGACAAAGCGGAAATAATTCGCATAAATACCCCCCGAAAATCACAGAACTCACCGCATAGAGCAGCAAAAACTCATAGTGATTTCCAATTTGCGAGAAATTGATTATTTTTCCGTAAGTAAATTACAACAAACGGAATCAACCTTAAGATGCGTATTTTTCAATACCCTCAACTAGAATAAGCAGCACGTCATATAAGTCAAAAATGCCATCCGAATTTTCCGGGCATAATTTTCTTAAATTGCGGACTGGGCCTCCTCTGAAGCGGAAAAGCCATGAATCTAAAAGATGCAGGGCTTTTTTGTATTGGAGAAGACTTCAGAATTCTTCCCAGGCATCCTTCGAAACGGCAACCGCGGCGCTGCCTCGGCTCGGAGCGGCTACCGCCCGGCTGGGGCGCGTAAGGGGAGTTGCCTGCCGCTCCACACGGACCGGGGCTGCCGCAGCCGGTCGGGCGGATCGATACTGGCCACCTGTCGATGCGGAAGACAAACCGGCCTTCTGTTCGCCCGTCTCAAAATTTGCCAACAGGTCGGCAAGCCTGGTTGCCTCACTGGCAGGGCCCGCCCCCGCCGCGCTCATTTCCTCGACCATGGCCGCATTCTGTTGGGTGCCATGGTCCATGTGATTGACGGCGGTATTGACTTCGCTGAGACCGACCGACTGTTCCTGAGCCGCCGTCGCGATGGCATCCATATGCGCATTGATGGCCTGCACGAGTTCGGCGATTTCACTCAGGCCCTTGCCGGTATCGTTCACAAGCCTAACCCCATCGCCGACTGCCACTTCCGAATTGGCAATCAGCGCCTTGATTTCCTTGGCCGCATTGGCGGAACGCTGCGCAAGCTCGCGTACTTCCTGGGCAACGACGGCAAAACCCTTGCCGGCCTCCCCGGCGCGCGCTGCCTCAACGCCCGCGTTGAGCGCCAGGAGATTGGTCTGGAACGCGATCTCATCGATGACGCTGATGATCTGGGTGATCTTTGAGGAGGCCTCTTCGATACGCCCCATGGCCGTGACCGCATTGCCCACCACCGCCCCGGAGTGTTCGGCGCGTGTACGCGTATTGCGCACCAGATCGCGTGCATCGCCCGTGCGCTGCGACGTTGCCCTGACATTGACGGTAATCTGCTCAAGGGCTGCGGCGGTTTGCTCCAGGGAGGCCGCCTGCTGCTCGGTCCGCTTTGCCAGGTTATCGGACGCCTGGGAGATTTCCCCGCTGCCATTGCGCACCGCATGGGCGGCACTGCCGACGTTCAGCAGGGCCGTTCGCAATTGCTCGACAGAGCGGTTGAAATCATGGCGAAGCGCTTCAAACCGTGGAGCGAATTCCTCGCGGATTTCACAGAGCATATCCCCTGACGCCAGGCGCTTCAAACCGGCTGCAAGCGAACCCGTCGCGCGGTTCAGACGCTCCTCGGCCTCCGCTTCCGCAACGCGCTGAACTTCAATACGTTCAAGCTCACCGCGACGCCGCATCTCCTCGGTTTCAGTCTCAAGCTGCTTGTTCCGAATGGCCGCTTCCCGGAAAATTTCGACCGAGCGAGCCATGGCTCCCACTTCATCCTGACGAATGGTGAAGGGGATATTTTTCTGCGTATCGCCATCGGCAAGGGCTCGCATGGACTGTGTGAGAGTGCCGATGGGAGCAACAACGCGTCTTACGACAATCGCCATGCCTGCAATGGTCAGGATGATTGAGCCAACCAGCAAGGCGCTGTACAAAATAACCAAGGAGAATGCGGCGTTAGCCAACGAATTTGCTTTATCGTTCACAACCTTCATAGCCGTAACCACGACATCGGCTATGCTGGCTTGAGCTTTGGAACTCGGAGACAACCATTTATCCAGCGTCAAATCAGCTGGTTCGCGAGCAACAACTTTTTTGTAGAGGGTATCGCGCATATCCGCGAATGCGCCACCAAAATAGACTGACTCAGCCTTGCTAAGCGCCTGTTTCAATTCTTCCGGCATCGTCGAATGATTGACGAGTGCGCGAACCTGAAGCCAGCCCGACATGATTTTCGAATGTTGGTTCGCGACCTCAAGAACATCGGGCATAGCGAGAGGTGTCTGCAGAGCGATAGCCTTGTTAAGCAGGATGTTTTCCGCTCCAGCCGCTGAGCGGGTTACCCATGCATTGGTCCTGACCTGCAAAAGATCTGTCAGGCTGTTATCCAGCGAACGAATGGTCGACTCGGTAAAAACAGAGCTTTTTTCGAGATCATCAAGCACGCTATCGCCATAGGACAGCTGCTTTGCATTCAACTCCTTATTGCGGCTTTCCAGAGGAAGGGAAAACTGTGCGTCAAGCGGTTGGCGCATCGAGACGATCGTGTCGTAATGTCCTTTGATCTTGTTCAACATCGCCGCGAATTCTGGCGTACCGACAACGGTGACCGCTGCGGTAAAATCCTTCATCGCCGCGTCGACCTTCTGGCGATCGACAGGAACATCCTTCGCAGTCGTTCCAGCTTTTTCCGGGCTTGTCATAAAGACGGTGTTGGTATGGCCGCGTTCCAGGCGGTAATTCAATAGAAAATCAAACAGCGCCTTATTAACCGCCGTCAGTTTTGCGACATCGCGGAACACACCGAACTGGTTGTAAGCGACATAGAGCGATCGCGACACCATGGCGCCCAAGGCAATGCTGATAATAAGAAAGACCGAAACCAGAACGTTACGTATAGAAAACATAATCCCCCCAAAGGCACTAAACCCCTGGATGAATTTCATCACGCAAGCAACTAATATACTGTTAAAATTACGAGATCAGATAAACAACCCTGAGATGGAAAAAACCACCTCAGGATTGCCAATAATCACAATTACCGGGTCAGGCGCTTGTAGCTGACGCGCTTCGGGTTGACACTTTCGGCACCCAACCGGCGGATCTTGTCCTTTTCATAGTCCTCGAAATTGCCTTCGAACCATTCCACGTGGCTATCGCCTTCGAAGGCGAGAATGTGGGTGGCCAGACGGTCGAGGAACATGCGGTCATGCGAAATGATGATCGCGCAGCCGGCAAAGCTTTCCAGCGCATTTTCCAGCGCGCCGAGCGTTTCGGTATCGAGGTCGTTGGTCGGTTCGTCGAGCAGCAGAACGTTGCCGCCAGCCTTCAGCATCTTGGCCAGATGCACACGGTTGCGCTGACCGCCGGAGAGATTGCCGACCTTCTGTTGCTGGTCGCCGCCCTTGAAGTTGAAGGCACCGCAATAGGCGCGGGAGTTCATGTCGAACTTGCCGAGCTTGATGATTTCGGCCCCACCGGAAATTTCTTCCCAGACGGTTTTTTCAGCGGCCAAAGTATCACGGCTCTGGTCTACATAACCAAGCTGCACGCTGTCACCGACTTTGACAGTACCCGAATCCGGCGTTTCCTGGCCGGTGATCATCCGAAACAGCGTCGTTTTACCGGCACCGTTCGGGCCGATCACGCCGACAATGCCGCCCGGCGGCAGTTTCAGGCTTAGATCATCGATCAGCAAACGGTCGCCATAGGACTTGGAAATCCCGTCCAACTCAATCACCACCTGGCCCAGTCGTTCGCTGACGGGAATGATGATCTGCGCATCGCCGGGACGCTGCTTGTCAGCCGCTTCCACCAGTTGCTCATAGGACTTGATACGGGCCTTGGACTTGGCCTGACGGGCCTTGGGGCTGGATGCAATCCATTCCTGCTCACGCGACAGTGCCTTCTGGCGCGACGCATCTTCGCGGCTTTCCTGCATCAGGCGCTTGGCCTTGGCTTGCAAATAGGCCGAGTAATTGCCTTCGTAAGGAATGCCGCGGCCACGGTCGAGTTCGAGAATCCAGCCCGTGACATTGTCGAGGAAGTAGCGATCGTGGGTAATCATCAGCACGGAGCCGGGATATTCCCGCAGATGGTTTTCCAGCCAGCCAATGGTTTCAGCGTCCAGATGGTTGGTTGGTTCGTCGAGCAGCAGCAGATCAGGTTTCGACAGCAGCAGCTTGCACAGCGCCACGCGACGGCGCTCACCACCGGAAAGGCTGGTTACATCGCTGTCGCCCGGAGGGCAACGCAGCGCATCCATGGCCATTTCGACCTGATTTTCCAGATCCCAAAGGTTCTGGCTGTCGATAATATCCTGAAGCTTGGCACCCTCGTCAGCCGTCTCGTCCGAGTAATTCATCATCAACTCGTTGTAACGGTCGAGGACGGCAGTCTTGGAGGCAACGCCTTCCATGACGTTTTCGAACACGGTCTTATCCGGGTTCAGCTTCGGCTCCTGTTCCAGATAGCCCATGGTGGCACCTTCGGCGAGCCAGGCTTCACCGGTATATTCCTTGTCGAGACCGGCGATGATGCGCAGCACCGTCGATTTACCGGCACCGTTCGGGCCGAGAATACCGATCTTGGCATCGGGATAGAAGGACAGGTTGACGTTCTCAAGGATCTTTTTGGCGCCATAGGCTTTGTTAAGCCCGGACATGTGGTAGATGAACTGACGTGCCATCGGTAAAATGCTCCGCACGGGTAAATGGAATTGCCCGCTATGTAGGCGAAACCGCAAGCGGGGGCAATGCCGCCCGCGCAATTCCTTCAGGTCTTGCCCCGTTTACGGGAGAGGATGCAGGCGCAATATTCGGTCTTAAAGCAGGCTCATTGCAGCCCAACCGGATCGACAATACCCTGGTTGCAATCAAACTTGGTTGAGCCTGCTGCCTGGATGCGCTCCTGTAGCGGCGTACCGGCATCGCCATCGCCAAGTCCTATAGTCAATTCCGTCACAATCCGTCTGTTGCCGTCTTGTTCACAGCTCATTTTGACTCGCCGTCCAGCACCCGTACCAAAGCTGGCATCAAACGCCGTCTGCACATCTTCCTGGGTGACCGTCTTGCCCACATTGGCGGCAAACAGACCGTTGACCGCCGAACCGTTCAGGGTCTCGATCAGCGCGATCGCCTCGGCAAAATAGTCTTGCTGACCAAGACCGGTGCAGGTGCCATGCTTGATCCATTCATGCCGTTCCAGGGCTGACTGTGTGCCGGGCATCACCCGGTCCAGCGCCTGACGAGTGGAAGCAGACAGTGTCACTTCCGGCAGATCGGTCCAGCGGCTTTTCTTGTCGGCATCGATATCGGCCTGATCAACACCGCAATAGTTCTGGCGCATCGGCCACAGCCCATGCAGGGTAAAATGGCTGGCATCATAGCGGTCCGCCGTCTGGCTCTTGCATTCCGGCTTGTCCGGCTTGGTCTCGCAAAAACCCGGTTGCCAACTGACGGCCAGAATGCTGGTCGTTCTGCCTTTTTCCGCTGCGAAAGACGGATGACAGGTCACAAAGACCGCCGCAGCCAGACCCAGATAGTGAAAATGCTTCATGATGCTCTCTCTCCGAATCGCTTAAGGTCTTCATGGAACGGTTGAAACAGGCTTGCAACCTTGAATAACGGTATGAACCTGCCTTTCAGCAATTGCACTTGGCAGCAAAATCACGTCATTTTTCGGGGCAGAACGAGTTGAGACTCGCGATACACCATTCGCGTTCGGCACTATCGGGAGGACGGCATGTTTGACGAAACGCATTACCTGCAAAGGCCGGATGGCGCCCGGATCGCCTACCACTACCATCAGGCAACGGATGGGCAGGCCATTCTGCTCGTCAATCACGGGCTGATCGAACATTCGCGCCGTTATCGCCGCTTTGCCGCCTTCATGGCCGCCTCGGGCTTTCACGTTTACGCCCATGACCACCGTGGACACGGAGAAACCCAGGCCCCGAATGCGCCGCTTGGCCGCTTTGCGCGAAAGAATGGGGTGTCACTGGTGATCGACGATGCCAAGGCAATCCGCGATCTGGCCAGTGCCAACCATCCAGGCCTGCCAGTTCTGCTGTTCGGTCATTCCATGGGCGGGCTGATCGCTTTGCGCACTGCCACGGAGTTCCCGGAAAGCTTTCAGGCGCTGGCGGTGTGGAATTCCAATTTCAACAACGGCATCGAGACCCGGTTCGCCCGGCTGGTTCTGAAGATCGAGCGGGCCTTGAAAGGGTCTGACGTGCCAAGCCTGCTGATGGCCAAGGCAACCTTCGAGGCCTGGGGCAAGTCCGTATCCGGCAGGCGCACTCTGTTCGATTGGCTGAGCCGCGATGACGCGGAAGTCGATCTCTACGCCAATGATCCACTCTGCCGGTTTCAGGCCAGCAATTCCCTATGGATGGACGTGCTTGACCTGACGGCGCAGACCGCCACCCTGCCCCGCCTTGCCCGGCTGCGGGCCGACCTGCCCATTCATCTGGTCGGCGGCGGGCAGGACCCGGCCACCAAGGGCGGCGAGGCCACCCGCGCACTGGACCACCGCCTGCGGCAATCCGGTTTGACCGATGTCACGCTGACCCTTTATCCGGCCATGCGGCATGAAACGCTCAACGAAATTGGTCGTGACGAGGCCATGACGACGTTTCGGGATTGGGCGCGAAAGGCGCTGGGGCTAGAGACTGTTCATTCCGGTTTGGAATGACCCTATAACAGAAAGTCACGTGCCGCCGGGCATGATGGACGGTATAGACAGACGATCAAAAGCGAGACAATTCCGCATGTCCACTCCACCGCGCGCCCCTTCAGGCACATCCAGCCAAGCGCCGCTTTTCTCCGGCGTCACGTTCGGACTTGGCATGATGGTCCTGTCGGTACTGGTCACGCCGCTGGTGGATGTGTTTTCCAAGCTGGCAACGCAAACCATGCCTGCTGCCGAAATCAGCCTTGCCCGGTTTTTCTTTCAGATCCTTTTCATGCTTCCCGTGCTGATGATACGCCGCACATGGCTGAAACTGTCCTGGTCCAACACACGACTGCATATGATCCGTGGGGGGGTGCTCTGCCTGTCGATGCTGACCTTTGTCACCGCGCTCAGGACCATGGAAGTGGCCGATGCCGTGGCAATCTTTTTCGTCGAGCCGATCATCCTGACGATCTTGAGCGGCATTATCCTCAAGGAAAAAATCGGCTGGCGCCGCTACCTCGCCTGTGGCACCGGATTTATCGGCGCCATGCTGGTGGTGCAGCCCAGCTTCCAGGAAGTCGGCGCTGTCGCCTTCCTGCCGATCATCGCCGCCTTTTGCATCGCCATTTTTGCAATTTTGACGCGGCTATTGTCGCGCCATCAGGACCCGTTCGTCATGCAGGTGGAAACCGGCTGCTGGGCCATGGTGTTTTGCACCATCATGATCGCCATAGGCCAGACAATGAACCTCGCCATGTTCGATCTGGTCCAGCCTGACATGACCGGCACCATCTGGCTCGTCTGCACCGGGGCCACCGCCGCCGTGGGCGGTGTGCTGGGCGTGTTTGCCTATCGCGCCGCACCACCCTCGATGCTCGCGCCGCTGCAATATCTGGAAATCGTCACCGCCACCCTGTTTGGCTGGCTGGTCTTCCATGACCTGCCGGATGCCCTGAAATGGCTGGGCATCGCCATCATCATCGGCTCCGGCCTCACCATCATCTGGCGGGAGCGCAAACATGCGTCCAGGCCTGTTTCCGACAGCAGCGGGCCGCCACAACCTTAAATTCGGCCAAACCACATCCAAGGATTACGCGATGAAAAGAACCGGCGGACAATTGATCGTTGAAGCCCTGAAGGCCAATGGCGTGAAGCGCGTCGCCTGCGTGCCCGGCGAAAGCTATCTGGCGGTGCTGGACGCGCTGGTCGATAGCCAGATTGAAACCGTCGTCTGCCGCCAGGAAGGCGGGGCTACGATGATGGCCGATTGCTGGGGCCGGTTAACCGGCGAGCCCGGCATTTGCATGGTAACGCGCGGTCCCGGCGCCACAAATGCCTCGGCGGGCCTGCATATCGCCCGGCAGGATTCGGTGCCGATGATCCTGTTTATCGGACAGGTCGCCCGCGACATGCGCGAACGCGAGGCGTTTCAGGAAGTCGAATACCGTCGCGCCTTTACCGAATTTGCCAAATGGGTCGGCGAGATCGATGATGTCGCCCGCATCCCGGAATTTGTCAGCCGCGCCTTTGCGGTCGCCACCTCCGGGCGTCCCGGTCCCGTGGTGCTGACCCTGCCGGAAGATGTGCTGGTGGAAGAGGCGGACGCGCCAGAAGCCCGCCCCTATATGCCGGTGGACGCGCATCCCGGCCCTAGCCAGATCGCTGCGCTTGGTGCGATGCTGGAAAAGGCGGAGCGCCCGCTGGTCATTCTCGGAGGCACCCGCTGGGATGAGGCCTCGGTGAAGGCGTTTGAAGATTTTGCCGCGCAATGGAAACTGCCGGTCGGCTGCTCCTTCCGCCGCCAGATGCTGTTTGACCATCTGCATCCCAATTACGCGGGCGATGTCGGCATCGGCATCAATCCGGCGCTTGCGAAAGAGGTGAAAGAAGCCGATCTCATCCTGTTGCTGGGCGGGCGTTTTTCAGAAATGCCATCGTCCTCCTACACGCTGATGGACATCCCCTACCCCAAGCAAAAGCTGGTGCATGTCTATCCCGACCCGTCAGAGCTTGGCCGAGTCTATCGCCCGGATCTGGCGATCTGCGCCAGTCCGAAGGATTTTGTCGCCGCTCTGGTAAGCCTCAAAGTACCAGCCTCGCCGGTTTGGGCCGAGCGGACAAAAGCCATGCATGCCGCCTATCTGACCTGGTCCACGCCGCCTAAGACCGGACCCGGTGCCGTGCAGATGGGACCGATCATGGAATGGATCGAAGCCAATACCGCGAAAGTCGCGGTCTTCACCAATGGCGCGGGCAATTACGCCACATGGCTGCACCGCTTCCATCGTTTTCAGGGCTACAACACCCAGGCAGCCCCCACCTCCGGCTCGATGGGGTACGGCCTGCCCGCTGCCGTGGCCGCCAAGGCGCAGTTTCCCGAACGTGAAGTGATCTGCTTTGCCGGAGACGGCTGCTTCATGATGCACGGGCAGGAATTCATCACTGCCGTGCGCTACAATCTGCCGATCATCGTTTTGCTGATCAACAACAGCACCTATGGCACGATCCGCATGCATCAGGAGCGCGAATACCCGGGCCGCATCAGCGCCACCGATCTGGTGAACCCGGATTTCAAGGCCTTTGCGCAGGCCTATGGCGGACATGGAGAGCTGGTGGAAAAGACTGAGGATTTCGCGGCGGCGTTTAAGCGGGCCCGCGCTTCTGGCAAACCGTCGATCATCGAAATCAAGCTGGATGCAGAAGCAATTACGCCGACCCGCACGCTGACACAGATCAGGGAGAAGAGCTGAGGACGGAAGCGGCCACCGGGAACACAAGCAGACACCACTTCAGCTACTGCTGGTGTTCCCGTGGCCGTTTGAGAACAAGAACCAAACCGAGTAGCGCGGATAGCGAAAAGCTGATGATAAACGCAATATAGAACAAATATCCGTTTTCATAATGTAAGCCCACATCCCTACCGCAGGCGACATCCTGCGTAAGGATATTGGAAAGCGAGCTGAAAAAATAATCTAAAATGAGGTTGGCTCCGCCGTGCAAAATCGACCCCGTTACAAAGTCGAATAAAAAATAATACAGAAGAGCCATTAGAAAACATAGATCAGGTATCAAAAGCCATTTTTCATATTTTAAAACAGCAGAAACAAATGAGGTCAGAAGATACAACAAAACCCCATAAAATAAGAAGGATTTTTCCTGAAACCAGGAGATATCCGTGGTTAGATGACAAGTCGCGTAATAACCTTGTGGGTAGTAAACAGACAGTACGAACGCACACAGCGCAAAAAATCTAAGAAGTAAGTTAACCCTGGAATTCAATAAGGAAGCCATAATATTATCCGCCGATAAAATCAGTTAGACATGAAATCCCCTCACCGCAAGGAAAAGCACTTCAACGCCGAATTAGACATCTCCAAAAGGGCTAATCCAAACAAGTAGGTGATCAATTCTTTTCATGTCGCCGATCGGATAGGAATACAATTAAACCCAGAATCGTCGATAAAAAGAAACTGCTAACGGCAAGAACATAGAAGAGATAGCCCCACTGATAATGGAATACGACGTCGGCATTGCATGGACCTCTGCCCGTCAGCGAATCCTCTATATTTCCAAATATTTCAGATAAAACTCCATGCACCAAAGGCATGAGTATTTCGATTACAACAACATGTTTAACAATAAAAACACAGAAAATAACATCGGTAATTAAAAATAAATATCCTTTAATAAAATATTCAGCCATCAAAGATGAAAAAAGATAAAAAATCAAAACATAAAAATAAATTGAATAAACTGATAAAATTGTAAACGGGCTTTCTGATTCACACCTGGAATAATATCCGTAAGGAATAAGTGCACACAAGGCTGAAGATACAAAAGTCCATATCTTCAGAAAAAAACGGGTTTTAGGATCAACAAAAACTGACAACTGCATCTCCTTTTGCAACAAAGGCATGATGGAGTGCTACGATTTAAGAAGGACACTTTTGCCTCGTGTAGAAGCAGAAGTGTCCATCTAAAGACTTTATGGAATTAACGAGAGCCCATAAGCGGCTTGTAAAAGCCCCTTAAATCGCAGCCGTCACGATGAACTCGACCTTGTAATCCGGCGTTGCCAAAGCAGCTTCGCTGGTGGCGCGGGCCGGTGGGTTGGCGGGGTCGATCCAGGCTTCCCAGACAGCGTTCATTTCAGCGAAAGTCGACATGTCGGAGAGGTAGATGATGGTTTGCAGGATCTTCGACTTGTCGGAACCGGCAGCGGCCAGCAGGCGATCCACTTCGGCCAGCGCCGACTTGGACTGTTCGGTGACACCCGTGCCTTCACCGACTTGACCGGCCAGATAGACCGTATTGCCGTGGACGACAGCACCGCTCATACGCTTGCCGGGCTCGATACGCTTGATGGACATGGAAAATCTCCTTGAGGTTATGAAACACGAAAACGCTGCGGACTTTGCCGCAGCGTGGGTAGTTTTTTTGAACGTTTAACGCTGGCGCAGGCTATGTTCGTAGGTCGCCGTGGAGCGGGCGCCGGAGCGGCAATAGCCAAGCATCGGACGCTCCAGATCATCCAGCGCGTCCACCATGGCGGCGACGGCATCCGGCGTCACCCCCATCGGGCCAACCGGAATATGGCGGATGGCAAGTCCAAGTTCCTCGGCCCGCGCAGCAATAGCGGTAAAATCCGGCTGACCGGGCTCTTCGCCATCCGGGCGATGGCAAACGATGGATTTGAAGCCCAGCGCCTTGATATCATCCAGATCCTCGAGACTGATCTGACCGCTGACGGAATATTCCTCGTTGATCGGCCTGATATTCATCGTCGCATCCTTTTCAAAACCGGCTGAACCGAAATCGGCCAAACATTTACGATGTGGATACCGGGGCGTCAACGCCGCAAGCGGCTTACAGACGCACCAGACCTCACACGAAGAAGAAATCCAGCCCGAATTCCCGGCTCTCGCCCGGCGCCAACAGGTCAAGTTTGCCGCCCTTGGCGAGATCGTCACGTCCAACCCAGCGATGCGAGACCGGCTCGATGCCCACCACATTGGCAGGCGCCTGCTGGTTGCGCCAGATTTGCAGGAAGGGCAGGCTTGCCGTGTCAAAACGCACCACCAGCGTCAGCCCGCCAACCGAGGCGATTGGGCCGAGCCGAAACTCCGCCCAGCCATCCGCGCCCGCCTTGTCGCCGTTGGCGGCAACGCAGAACACCCCGCCCGGCTCCGCGCCGAAACGCCAGCCGAAACCGCCGTCGTCCAGCATTGCGCCTTCCATCCGCACCGCACCGTCAAAGAGTTTCGCGGCAATATTCATGTGATACATCAGCATGACGGGAAATGGCGCATGGCCGCTATTTGTGATCCGGTCGCGCAACGCAACAACACCGGTTTCAGCGTCGATGCGCCAATGGCGCTCCAGAAGCGATTGGCCGCCATCGGCATGGCGCACTGGAATTTCAGCCCGGCATTCGGTGTCGTTCTGGTCAATAATCCTGGCCGGATGCGATGAAAACGAGCCATGCAGCGGGTAGCGTCGGTCGCTGCCATCGCCAATCGGTTCCGGGTGACGAATATGGTCCGGGCCGCAGGTGAAGAGAAAACCTTCCAGGGAATGGTCGATACGCGAATCGCCATCATCAGGAATGGCCCGGTGCGGCGAAAGATCGACCCCATTGATGATCAAGGTGCGAATATCCAGAACCGATGTCGGGTCCAGTTCAACGATCGGTCCCTTGGCTGCCTGTAGCTTCATGATTCGTCTCCTCCTGCAATCCGCACAGCATTAGCGCGCCAATGGCGGCCTATGCCATGTCCTACACCGTGTAAAAACGCAGTAGTCCCTGCTTTTACCGTGTAAAACTCTGTTAATTCTGAGGGACTGACGTAATCGCATCGGTCATCCTGTCGTTCGCTATCTCTTTGTTTATGCAACGATTTTTCCAAACTTGGCTGGGGCCTCTATCTGGAGCGATGCATAAGGGTTTAAGAGTTTCTTCACTTCGTTTTCATTTTTCCATATTAGCGTCAAAATTACGGTGTCTCAGCGCATGATAAGCAATTGTCCATGCTTTGGCGCAAGCGCCTCGATTTCCCCTGAACCGGATAGGGTTTGGGGCGTTATGCAAGAAACCAACCGGAAAGATCACCCGTGCAGCCGCTTTGGAAAACTGGTCTCATCGTCGTCGCGCTTCTCTCAACCGTGTCGCAGCCTGCGATGGCGCGCAGCCCCTATAACGGGCAGAACCCGAATACCGTGCTGATTACTCCCTCAGGCGAGGTTCTGGATTTCGTTCCCGAACAGGGCTCGGTGATGATCAGCCGCGACCGCATGGGCCGCACGGTGTTGATCGACCGCTCCGGCAATCTTATCGCCACGGAAATGCCTGCCGACATGGTCTATGGCCGTACCGACCGTAACCGCTATCCCAATGATTATTATCCTCCGGCTCCTTCTGGCGGCGGTTATGACGATGAAGACATGGCGACCGGCGGCATTCCCGAGGATCAGCCCGTTGAGCGTCAGCCGCTCGGCCAGGGCTATCCGCAAAACGTCAATCATGACCCCGCGGTAAGCGACGATGCCTTGGCGAGGCCTGCTTCCCCTTCAACCGCGGCGCCGTCGACGCTTGGCAGCAGCGGCAAGGCCAAGCCGGAAATCACAGCACTTCAGGTGTTTCTTGCCCGCGAAGGGTTTTCACCGGGGGCTATCGACGGCCATATGGGTATGAATGTTCAAAAGGCACTGGAAGCCTGGCAGCAGAAGACCGGCGAAACGCTGAACCCTAACGACACCGACGCCATCATGGAGCGGCTGCGGATGAATGGCGGCCTGCCTTTCACCAGCTATACTCTGACCGCTGCCGATGCCGCCGGACCCTATGTGGCGGAAATTCCTGAGGATTACAGCCAGAAGGCTGCGATGCCATCGCTTGGCTATACATCCACCACGGAAATGCTGGCGGAAAAGTTCCACATGGATGAGGGCTATCTGAAAGCGCTCAATCCCGGTGTCGATTTCACTGTTCCCGGCAGCACCGTCAAAGTGGTGAGCATCGGCCAGCCTCATAGCGGAAGGGTTGCCCGCATCGTTGCCGACAAGGGCCGCAAACAGGTTCTGGCATACGGCGAGGATGGCCAACTGATTACCGCCTATCCGGCCAGCATCGGCTCTAACGATACGCCATCGCCGTCCGGCACCGTGCAGGTGCAGCGCGTCGCCTTCGATCCCGGCTATACCTATAATCCGAAGGTCAATTTCCAGCAGGGCGCCAATGACAAGGTGCTGAATATTCCGCCAGGCCCGAATGGCCCGGTCGGCACTGTCTGGATCGCCCTATCCAAGCCAACCTACGGCATCCACGGCACGCCAGAGCCCTCAAAGATCGGTCGCACCCAGAGCCATGGTTGTATCCGTCTGACCAATTGGGATGCAACGGAACTAGCCAAGATGGTACAACCGGGCGTCACCGTGGAATTCGTTGACTGAGTGCGGTCAATCTTAAGCACATAAAAACGCCCCGCCAACGGTTGTCGTAGCGGGGCATTTTTTTGCTTATACCAATGTACAAATCTCAGGCGGCGTCGCCGATCAGTCGCAAAAGGCGCGGGCGTAGGCTGCGCACCACTTTGACCGGCAGCAGATGCACGACTTCCGCAGCAAAGGCGCGTGAATTTTCCTGGGCCTTATCCAGATTGCTGACCTTGGCCGGGTCCATCGAATAGACCGTGCCACCGGTTTCAAAAATATCACGGAAGGCGTTGCGCTCGGCAATCGGCGTATTGATGACATTCACCCCACGCGCCGCCAGCAGGCCCTTGATGGCGAGAAGCGCTCGTGTGGTGACCATCGAGGCGACCCGCGTCAAAACCACTGAATGTGGGATGACCAGATTGCCGGCTATCCGCATCTGCTCAATCAGGTCGAGGATCTGGGCGGCACCCTTGGCGTCCATGGCACAGCCCTGGACAGGGATCATCACATGGTCGGAAAGTCCGATCGCCATGGTAACGATGGCGTCCCGCGCACCGGCAAGATCGATAATAACGTAATCGGCAGTTTTGCGGCCTTCCCGGATATGGCCCTGCAATGACCCAACGCTGACTTCGGAAATGACTTCGATATTGTGCTGCAACCCGGCGGCTTCCGACCATTGGGTAATCCAGCGTTGCGGATCGGCATCGAGAATACAGATCCGGTAGCCCTGATGGGCAAGTTCTGTGGCAAGCAGCAGCGCCGCTGTGGTTTTACCTGCGCCGCCCTTGGCATTGGCAAATGAGATGACTGGCATTGGTGTCCTCGATGCTATGATTGAGCCACTCATCGCTCTAACAGGCACCCGGCTATTCATGGCGCCCGGTTAATACATCCTTGCTAAAAATGGTTAATAAATAGCAAATGACATATATCAGTTCTTGTGAATGAAATTCTAGGTTACCTTGCTTGCCGTAAGCTGGAGCCAGATTTTCAAAAACATTCCGCCAGCAATGCGGTGGTATTTTCCAAAGTCATCTTGACGGGATTGCTCGCGGCACTTGCATCGCGGATCGCCATGGCGGCCAGGTCGTCCAGCCGGTCACCCGGCACGCCAAGCTCGCTCAGATTATGCGGAATGGCGAGATCATCACGAAACACCATCAGAAAATCATGGAAGCCATCAAAGCCGCCCTGGATTTCCAGATAGCCCGCCAGTTTCTCGATCTTGCGCTCTATCGCCTTGCGGTTGAAAGACACCACCATTGGCATCAGCACCGCATTGGTTGTGCCATGATGGGTATTATAGACCGCGCCGATCGGGTGCGACAGCGCGTGAATGGCCCCCAGCCCTTTTTGCAGGGCAATCGACCCCATGACCGCCGCCGACATCATGTTGAGCCGGGCTTCCAGATCCACCGGATCACGATAGGCTTTGGGCAGAAACTCCTTGACCAAACGCATCCCCTCGATGGCGATACCCTGGCCGAGTGGATGGTAGACCGGTGAACAATAGGCCTCCAGGCAATGAGCAAAGGCATCCATGCCGGTGCCAGCCGTGATGGACTTTGGCATGCCGACCGTCAGTTCCGGGTCGCAAATGACGATTGCCGGAAGCATTTTCGGATGAAAGATCGCGGTCTTGACGCGGGTGACGGTATTAGTGATCACGCAGGTGCGTCCCACTTCGGCACCGGTCCCTGCGGTGGTCGGCACCGTCACAACTGGCAGAATTGCCGCCTCGTCGGCGTCGCGCCAGCCTTCGGTGCCAGCGGCGAAATCCCAGACAGACCGGGTTTGGCCAGCCATAAAAGCCACGCATTTACCCAGATCGATCCCCGATCCACCGCCAAAGGCGACAACGCCGTCATGACCGCCTTGCCGAAACGCCACTAGACCGGCTTCCAGATTAAGCTCCGTCGGATTGGGCTCGACATCGGCAAACAGCGCGTAGTCAAGCCCAGCATCACTCAACGTTTCCTGCGCCACCCTGGTAATCGCCAGCGAGGCCAGTCCGCGGTCGGTTACCAGCAGCGGATTGCGCATACCAAGAGATTTGCAGGCATCGCCGAGTTCCTCTATTCGCCCGCGCCCAACCCTGATGTCGGTCGGATAACTCCAATTCGCATAGGTTTTCATGGTCGCATCACTCCTTCCACCGGAGGATCGAAGAGGGGATCGGAAAAGGTAAAAAAGGAACAGCTAGGTCAATGACGCGCCTTGCGTCTGACCACAGTGTAAACCTCAGAAAATTTGAACCTCCCGAATGCGGGCTTTCCTCCTCACCCACACCAGCCATGGTAGGGTATCTAATATAAATAACTACTAATCAAAAAGGGAAAATCGGTGGCTTCGCCACCACAATTTCAAATTTCAAAAGAAAATAGCCTCACACGTTTATTTAGATAAAGAGAGGTCGCCGATCCAGGCGACCCCTCTTCGTATCAGGTCAGGCTATTCAGGCTTGGCCGACAGCCTTTTCCGCAGCAGCAATTTCCGCCTGCCGCTTTGCCACTTCATCGCCAATCGGCGGGCCTTTGAAGCGACGCTGCTCGAACAGAACCCAGATCAGCGCCGTCAGCGCCAGGAAACCGACAGTGATATACAGCGCCCACTGGTTGGGCGGCTGTACACCAATGATGAAGATGGCAACCATGGCCAGGATGACCAGCAAACCGACAAACCTGTAAGCGCCGATCCCCATGTTCCACGGCCCCATTTTCGGCCATTTCGCCGTACCGATCACCTTCATGCCGAGCACGATCGGAATGGCGAAGGACAGGAACAGGAAGATCACCGTGCAGGAGACGACAATCGTATAGGCCGAGGCTCCGGCAATGGTGACGAGCGAAGCGCCCCAGACGAACAGCACCGACAGCACAGCCCCAACCCAGATGGCTGTCGCCGGAGTACGGAACCTTGGGCTGACGCTGGACAGTGCCTTGGAGGCAGGCAGGCCGCCATCGCGCGAAAAGGCATAGATCATTCGTGATACCGAAGTGACCGTTGCCAGACCGCAGATGAATTGCGCAACGAAAATCGCAAGATAGAGAATATTGGCGACAACCGGGTGGGTGACGCTGTTCAGCGTCCAGAAGAACACGTTCCAGCCCTGGGCTGCCGCTTCATTCATGTCAGGAATAGCCAGGAGGAAGGCCAGCAACATGATGTAGCCGAACAGCGACGCCCAGAAGACCGAGGAAATAATCCCCTTCGGCACCGATTCCGACGCCTTGATGGTTTCCTCCGACGTATGGGCAGAAGCGTCATAGCCGGTGATCGTGTAGATCGGCAAAAGCAGGCTGAGAGCAAAAATATACCAGACACTGCCGGTTTGCGGCCAGACTGGCGCATCGCCAGCAGGCGTGCCGGAATAATTGGTGAAGGTCCAGATGCGAGAGAAATCCCAGGTTTTCACGCCGATCAGGCAGACGATTGTCAAGGCGATGGCGGTGATGAAGATCAGATAACCCGAGAGATCCGTCAGCTTGGCGGTCAGCTTGATGCCAAGATGGTTGATCAGCGCCTGCACCGCCGTAATCGCGGCCACAAACAAGATCTGGTTGGCAAAGCCGCCCGCCGTCGTCGTATCGACATTGATGCCGAACCAGCCGGCAATCGAGCCAGCGAAAAAGCCCCAGGTGCCGACATTGATGGCACCGAGCACCGTGACCAGGCCGATCAGGTTAAACCAGGCCGTCACCCAGCCGGTAAAGCGATTACCAAGGATCGAGCCCCAGTGATAAAGCCCGCCAGCGGTGGGATAGGCCGAGGCAATCTGCGCCATGCCGAGCGCGAAGACGCCGGAAATGAGGCAACCCAGCGGCCAGCCGATGCCGATGGCCGCCCCGCCAGCCCCGGATGTCGCCTGGGCCAGCGAATTGATGCCGCCGGACAGAATACAAATGATCGAGAAGGAAATCGCAAAGTTCGAGAACGAACTCATGCGCCGCTCCAACTCCTGCGCATAGCCCATGGAATGGAGGATATGCAGGTCTTCCTGCTTATCGACGTCGCTATAACCGGTCATGATGACCCCCAGTTAAGCCAAGGCAAAACACCTCGGCAGCCTCTGCCTTTCGGTTTGCCGGTTGTTACCGTTGCAAACCGCACGCAGTCTTCGCTGCTCCCTTTGGATCTTGTTATTTTGAGCCGGACCGGCATATCCGGATGGCTTGGAGACCCGTCACGATCCTGTGATACAGGCCCCTGTTTTCAGTCTTTGTCTAAAATCAATTTCAGTCGAGAAAAAATCAATCTCCAGCTTTTCAAATGCCCATGCAATTCACATGCCTGTTCGCGCCATTCCCCAGCCTGCAACCGTCGTAACAACAGAGAATGCTGGAAAAGCGCCTCGTGGATCCCCAGTATTCGCACAGGCACAGAGGCGCGGATGACAAAGCGCGCCCAGTGGGCATGCCTGCACGACAAAGCCATAGGACTGAATTTTCGAAACAAAGAACTTATTTTCTTTTTCAAATCAGGGAACTAAGCGCCAATTCCCCGATATCCCCTTAGGCTGAACAGGGAAAAGTCATTTTTTCCGGTTGGGGCAGATTGACTCGGTGACCCTCTGTCGTCTTATCTTTGCGCAATAAACCGGCAAAGACCGGAGGGGAACAATCGACGCTTGCAGATACCTGTCATCTCAGCAGCAGCGCGCGCAAAATCCAGGGTCATGGCTTTTACCTGCTCGGCCGGGTCATCCGTGCTATCAGCGATACCGCAGATTGTCTCCAAGAATACCGTTGCAGAAATACTTGCAGATATGGCCGTTATAGCAGTGCTCACCCACCCTATCCGTCACATAACTATCATCTGCGCCCCCTATGCAGTCGCTCGGCTTACCGCAGACAATTTTGCAGATCGAAGATTTGCAGATCCACAAGGAGGACACACGTGAACATCCGTTTGCACCGCATTCTTTCCCTCTCGACCGCCATGGTCGTCGCATCGGCCGCCTATGCGAGCGCCGAGCCAAGCGCCGAGCTGATCGCAGCTGCCAAAAAAGAAGGCATGCTGACCACCATCGCCCTGCCCCATGACTGGTGCGGCTATGGCGACGTGATCGCCGGTTTCAAGAAAAAATATCCTGAAATCAAGGTCAACGAGCTGAACCCGAATGCGGGCTCCGGCGACGAAATCGAAGCGATCAAGGCCAATAAGGGCAATACCGGCCCACAGGCTCCCGATGTCATCGATGTCGGTCTGTCCTTCGGTCCTGCCGCCAAGAAAGATGGTCTCGTTCAGCCTTACAAGGTCTCCACCTGGGATTCGATCCCGGCTTCGGCCAAGGATGCAGACGGCTATTGGTATGGCGATTATTACGGTGTTCTGGCCATCGGCGTGAACAAGGATATCGTCAAGGACGTGCCGAAGAGCTTTGCCGACCTGACCGCTTCCAAATATGCCAATTCCGTTGCCATGCCTGGCGATCCACGCACCGGCAACAGCTCGATGATGACGGTATATGCCGCTGGCGCCGCGCAGTCCGGCAAGGCTGGTGCCGATGCCGCCAAGGCCGGGATCGAGTTCATGAAGTCGCTCAAGGAAAAGGGCAATCTCGTGCCGGTCAACGGTTCGGCCCAGAACATGGCGCAGGGTACCACGCCGATCCTGTTCGACTGGGACTATAACGTGCTCGCCATGCGCGACAAGCTGGCTGGCAACCCGCCGATGGACGTTGTCGTTCCCTCGGATTCGGTCATCGCCGGCGTTTACGTTCAGGCGATTTCGGCCTTCGCACCGCATCCGAATGCTGCCAAGCTGTGGATGGAATACCTCTATTCCGACGAAGGTCAGCTCGGCTGGCTGGCTGGCTATTGCCACCCGATCCGCTTCAACGATCTGGCTGAAAAGAAGAAGATTCCGCAGGCCCTGCTCGACAAGATGCCGGATGCCGCAGGCTATGCCAAGGCGCTCTTCCCGACGCTGGACGAACAGTCTGCTGCCAAGGCCGTCGTTGCCGCCGATTGGGCAAAGCAGATGGGCGCACAATAAGTTAGTGCCAGTGCTGAAATTTCACTCCACCTTTGCGCAGGCCGGTTTTTACCGGCCTGCGTGCCTAATTTGAAGGGAAAAAGTGGCATGACCGTTGCGGAGACCGAGCTTCATTCGCCAGCCAGTGCATCCGTGCCAAATTCATCCAGGCCCAGTGCACCGACGCTCAACGCCCCCCTGCCCAGCCTTTCCATAGTCGAAGGCTCCAGACCGCAACCAGCACCTCGCTCCAAAAGCCGTATGAACTGGGATTGGCTGGGTGTGCTGCCGTTTTTCCTGTTTGCCATTCTGTTTCTGATCGGCCCGATCCTGTATCTGGTCAAAGGCTCTTTCCAGAATCCTGCCGGTGATTTCACGCTGGAGAATTTCATCAGCCTGGCCACCCCCAATATCATGGCCGCCTATTCCCTGTCGCTGCGCCTGAGCCTGGCCGCAGCCTGTCTTGGCGCCATCGCCGGTCTTCTGGTGGGCTATGCCATTATTCTCGGTGGCCTGCCGCGCTGGGTGCGCACGGCCTTCATGACATTTTCGGGTGTCGCCTCGAATTTTGCCGGTATTCCGCTGGCCTTTGCCTTCATCGCCACGCTCGGCCGACTGGGTCTGGTCACGGTTCTGTTGCGAGACATGTTCGGCTTCAATCTCTATGGCACGGGCTTCAGCCTGTTCTCCTTCTGGGGCCTGGCGATAACCTACCTTTATTTCCAGTTGCCGCTGATGGTCCTGATCATCACCCCCGCTCTCGACGGGTTGAAGGGCGAATGGCGCGAAGCGGCGGAAATTCTCGGCGCCACCCGCCGCCAATATTGGCAAATGGTCGCCCTGCCGGTGCTGACCCCCTCCATTCTCGGCTGTTTCCTGCTGCTGTTTGCCAATGCCTTCGGCACGCTGGTCACCGTTTATGCCCTGACCGGCTCGAGCTTCGGCGTTGTGCCAATCGTGCTTTACCAGCAGATTCAAGGCAATGTGCTGTACAATCCCAATCTCGGCTATGCGCTGGCGGTTGGCATGGTGGCCATCATGGCCGTCACCAACACCCTCTATCTTATCCTGCGCAGCCGCGCCGAACGGTGGCAAAAATGAAAAAGCCCTTCCCGCTGGTCTCGACCGTCATCGTCCTTGTCGCCGCCGCCTATTTCCTCGTTCCGCTGTATGCGACCTTCCAGTTTTCCCTGCAAATGCTGCGGGGCCAGTGGAGCTTTGCCGCTTACCGTTCGGTGTTTTCCAGCGACGAGTTTCTGTCTACCCTCGGCTATTCAGCCTTTGCCTCACTGATGGCGATCGTGGTCGGTGCCGTCATCGTCGTGCCCACTGCCTATTGGGTACGGCTGCGGCTGCCGAAACTGCGGCCAATCGTCGAGTTCGTCAGCCTCCTGCCGCTGATCATTCCGCCCGTTGTGCTGGTGTTCGGTTATATCCGGTTGTTCGGCTCCAATTCCTATCTGCCGCTCACCATGTCGGAAAACGGCACCAATATCCTGCTGGTGATTGGCTACGTCACATTGTCCTTGCCCTATATGTTTCGGGCCGTGGACAATGGCATGGCCGCCATCGATATCACCATCCTGACGGAAGCCGCCGAAAGCCTCGGCGCATCGCGGCTGCGCACCATCGCCGAGGTGATTTTTCCCAATGTCCGCTCGGCCATTGTCTCCGGCGCCTTTTTGACCTTTTCGATTTCGCTGGGTGAATTCGTCTTTGCCAGCCTGCTCAATCGCCCGGCCTTCGGCCCTTATATGGTCAAGATCGGCCAGGATCGTGCTTATGAGCCCGCAGCGCTGGCTATTCTGTCCTTTGCGCTGACCTGGGGCTGCATGGTCCTCATGCAAGTATTCGCCAATAAAAAACCCGGACAGCGCTGGTTGCCACGCCGTATCGCACGTCAGGCCCCGCTGTCCTCTTCCATGCCCCCAAGGAGTGCAACCCGATGAGTTTCCTCAGGATCGAAGCGGTCAGCAAGAGTTTCGCGGCCAATACCGTCGTCAAGGAATTCGATTTGCCGGTGAATAAAGGGGAGTTCATCTCTTTCCTGGGGCCGTCCGGCTGCGGCAAGACAACCGTTCTGCGCATGGTGGCCGGGTTTGAAACGCCCTCCTCCGGCTCGATTGTCATCGATGGGCAGGACGTGACGAAACTGCCGCCCAATCGACGCCGGATCGGCATGGTCTTCCAGGCCTACGCACTGTTTCCAAATATGAATGTGTTCGACAACGTCGCCTTCGGCCTGAAGATCGCCAAGAAGCCCAAGACGGAAATTCACAGCCGGGTGATGGAAATGCTGAAGCTGATCCATCTCGATCATCTGGCCGAGCGCTATCCCTACCAGATGTCCGGCGGCCAACAGCAGCGCGTGGCGCTGGCCCGGGCGCTAGCGCCAAAGCCGCAGGTTTTGCTGCTCGATGAGCCGCTGTCCGCGCTGGATGCCAAGATCCGCGTATCGCTGCGCGAGGAAATCCGCCAGATCCAGCGCCAGCTTGGCATTACCACCGTGTTCGTCACCCATGACCAGGAGGAGGCGCTGTCGATTTCCGACCGGATCGTGGTGATGAACGGCGGGCGCGCCGACCAGATCGGCACGCCTTCGGAAATCTACAACCATCCCCAGACCCGTTTCGTCGCCTCCTTCGTCGGCACGCTCAACCTGATCGACGCAAAGGTGACGGATACATCCACCAATACGATCCTGATCGGCGACCAGCAGGTGAGCCTGAAAAAGCCGCTGGGCAAGGCCAATGGCGAAACCGTTACTGTGGCGCTGCGCCCGGAAGCGGGATCGCCTTCCGAAGGCGCCAAAGGGGATGTGCGGATCAGCGGCACCGTCACATCAAGCCATTTTCTGGGCTCGGTCATCCGCACCCGGCTGGACGTCGGCGGCGCCACGTTGTCCTTCGACATGTTCAACGATCCTGGTGTCAGGCCTGCCGCAATCGGTGAAACCGTCACCCTGAAATTTGCAGGGGACGACCTGATGGTGGTGGCGGATTGATGACATTTCCGCACCACACCCATAATTGATAGAATTCAAAAACCCACCCGTGAATTGAATTTATATATGCTAATTCATATGTTTACGCATTATCAATAGAAATCGAATATAAAGCCTCATCACGTAGGAGGCATTTTAAATGGGACTGTTGTCGTTTGGCTTCGGTGCAGACAATAAAGGCGTTCTGGAAGCCATCAATCGGTCTCAAGCCATCATTGAATTTGACCTCAATGGCAATATCCTTGATGCGAACGACAATTTCTGCAAGGCGATCGGCTATCAAAAATCGGAAATCGTCGGCAAGCACCACCGGATTTTTGTCGATCCCGAAGACGTCAAAAATCCAGCCTATGCAGAGTTCTGGGCCAAACTCGGCTCCGGCCAGTTCGATCAAGGGCAGTACAAACGATTGACCAAGACCGGGGAATCGATCTGGATCGAAGCCTGTTACAATCCGGTTTTTCGGGGCAAAAAGCCCTACAAGGTCGTGAAAATCGCAACCGACATAACGGCTGCGAAGACCAAGACCATGGACAGTGACGGCAAAATTGATGCGCTGATGCGCTCTCAGGCTGTCATTGAATTCACGCCAACCGGCCAGATTCTCACAGCCAACGAGAATTTCTGCAAAACACTGGGCTATAGCTTAAGCGAAATCGCCGGCAAGCATCATTCGATGTTCTGCGAACCCGCCTATGCTGCCTCGCCTGAATACAAGCAATTCTGGCGCAACCTCGCCGCGGCCGAATATCAGAGCAACGAGTTTCTGCGCATCGGCAAAGGTGGAAAACACGTTCATATTCAAGCCACCTACAATCCAATTTTCGATGAAAAGGGAAAAGTCGTCAAGGTTGTGAAATTCGCAACCGATGTGACTGGCCGCGTCAAAGCCATCGACGCCATCGCGGCCGGTCTGGAACGCCTTTCAAACTGCAATATCCGCATGACAATCGACGAGCCGTTCATCCCGACCTTCGACCACCTGCGCACAAACTTCAACATGTCGATCGGCAAGTTTCAAGAAACGCTGGCACAGGTGTTGACGGAAACGGCGTCCGTGGCCGCCAACAGCCGGGAAGTCCAGGAAAGCTCCACGAGTCTCGCCCAACGCTCTGAACAACAGGCCGCCGCACTTGAGCAAACCTCAGCCGCATTGGAGGACATTACCACCGTCGTTAATCAATCCAGTGCGAGCACCAAGAACACCAGAGATCTGGTGCGTGATGCGCGCCAGGCAGCAACCGAATCCGTGAAAGTCGTTAACTCGACGGTGGACGCGATGAGCCGCATCGAGGGTGCTTCGAAGGAAATCAGCAACATCATCAGCGTCATCGATGAAATCGCCTTCCAGACCAATCTCCTGGCCTTGAACGCGGGCGTGGAGGCCGCCCGTGCAGGCGAAAGCGGCAAGGGCTTTGCTGTCGTGGCACAAGAAGTGCGCGAACTGGCCCAGCGTTCCGCCAAGGCCGCCAAGGAAATCTCGGAACTGATCGGCAAATCCAGCAATGAAGTAAAAGACGGTGTGCGTTTGGTCGGGGAAACAGGCAGTGCTCTGAACCGGATCGAATCTTTCGTTCAATCCATCGATGACAATATCGAGGCCATTGCTACAGCCGCGATAAAGCAGTCCACCAGCCTTGGCGAAATCAGTTCCGCAGTGAACGCGCTGGATCAGATGACGCAAAAGAACGCCGGCATGGTCAATACGATCAACACTATCAGCGACGCGCTTTCCAGCGGCGCTGCCAAGCTGACAGAACTGGCCAACCGGTTCCAACTGAACAGGCGATCCGCGATCCGCGAGCCGGGAAGCTCCGCAGCGATGCGCGGCAGCGACAGACGGCAAAGCAACCGCACGGCAGCCTGACCGAATGACCTTTGAGGCACCCCACCACCTTTAAGCAACACATTGGCGAAAACATCGGCGGTGTGTTTCGTTTTCAGCATTTTTATTTTGCGGTCCTTGAGGCGATAGGCCAATTTTCGCGCATCTTCAAAGCTGCGGCTTAACGAAAGAGTGCCTATGTCTGCCACGCCAGCCTTGACCACCCCTGCCCTGGCCATCATCGACACGATCAGCGATCCGGGAAAAAGCGACCGGAGCAACGAGGACAGGCTGGGGTATAATGAGCAAGCCGCTTTCGTGCTCGACGGCGCAACCGGGCTGGGCGACGTCCAATTCATGGATGGCTACGGTTCCGATGCCGCCTGGATTGCCCATTTTGCTGCAAAGCGACTGACCACGGAACTGACCTGCGACACCAATGTCACCGAGGTGATCCGCGCCATCGCTTTCGACGCCCATGAGCTTTTTACCGCAGCCGCAGGCGACCAGCCGCGTTATGCCTGGCCGCTGGCGGCCCTGGCCGCCCTGCGGGTCACGCCGGATGGCGCAGAATTCATTGGCCTTGGCGATAGCGTTCTTTACCTTCTGCATGACGATGGCCGGGTGGAAACCCACATGGCGCTGCCTGACGCATTTGAGCGTGAGCAGCAAGCCGCCCGCGCCCATGTGGAGCGCGCGGGCGGCATCGGTGCAAGCGGCATGGCCCACACAAGCGACACCGAAACATTGGAAAATTTACGCAGCAAACGCGAACAGCAAAACACGCCCGGCGGCAGTGTCTGGTCTCTGGGACTCATACCCGATACCGCCGACCACCTGGTTCGCACAGTCCTGACCGTCGAGGCGGGCGCCACGGCGCTGATCTGCTCGGATGGACTGGCCGATCTCGTCAGCCTCTACCAGGCCTATGATCCTGCCGGTCTGGTCAAACGGGCCGCAACCGCCGGATTGAAAGCCCTAGTCACCGAATTACGGCATCTGGAACGCGAGGTCGATCCCGACGGACTACAATTTCCGCGCTTCAAGCAAAGCGACGACACGACGGCGATCCTCTGCCGGATCGATCGTTAACTCCTGCCTCATATCTCGCTCAGAGCCTCCAGCAGCCGGTCGCATTCGGCATCCGTGCCGATGCTGATGCGTAGAAAATCACCGATCCGTGGCTTTTGAAAATTGCGCACCAGCACGGATTTTTGTCGCAGCGCCAATGTAAGATCCGCACCACTCCGGTCCGAATGCCGGGCAAACACAAAATTGGCTGAGGATGGCAGGACCTCGAAACCCAACTCCTGAAGACCGAGGGAGAGACGCTCCCGGCTGGCGACAACCAGATCGCGGTGACGCTCGAACCATTCCCGGTCTTCCCAGGAGGCAACGGCACCTGCGAGCGCCAGCCGATCAAGCGGGTAGGAATTGAAACTGTCCTTGACCCGCTCCAAGGCCTCGATCAGCGCCCGTTGCCCAACAGCAAAGCCAACCCGCAATCCGGCAAGGCCCCGCGATTTAGAAAAAGTCTGAACCACAAGCAGGTTCGGATAGGTTTTGACCAGCGGAATGGCACTGTCCGCACCGAAATCCACATAGGCCTCATCAATCACCACCACCTGATCGGGATGGTCACGCACGAGAGTTTCAATCTCCGAAAGCGACAGGGCAATACCCGTCGGTGCATTGGGATTGGGCAGGATGATCGCACCACACGGCTGCCGATAATCCTCAATCCGCACTCGCATGGCATCGTCCAAGGCAACTTCCCGGAAATCAATGCCATAGAGCCGACAATAGGTTGGGTAGAAACTATAGCTGACATCCGGAAACAGCAGCGGCTTATCGTGATTCAACAGGGCCTGAAACGTATGCGCCAAGACCTCATCGGAACCATTACCGACAAACACCTCGCCCGGGTCGAGATTGTGGCTCTTGGCAATCGCATGGCGAAGCGGCAGGCCAGTCGGATCGGGGTAAAGCCGAAGCGTGTCATCCACTGCCTGTCGCATCGCGGTAATCGCATGCGGCGAAGGACCGTAAGGGCTTTCATTGGTGTTCAGCTTGACCAGATCGCTGATGGCGGGTTGTTCGCCCGCCACATAAGGCATCAGGGATCGAACGATCGGGCTCCAGAATCTGCTCATGGAAGTTCTCCACGGATGGGAGGCGGAAAACAAAGGGACGGCAATCAATTTTCATTTTTGATATCTCACCCAGAGATTGGTGCCAAGCCACCGAGATGTTGATGCGTCCTAACCTTTTAAGCCGCGCCGCCGGTTCGAATCCCGCAAGAGAAACACTATTCACCAGGTTCAATGGCGACTGCGCTCACAATCCTAAAGCTTAAGCCAAAATGATCCTCTCTCGCGGGGTTTGACTTTTTTTGATAGTATGTCTTATATAATTTTCATACAAAACAAGTAATATAAAACCCTTTAAAAAATGGGGGTAGCAATGACTAAAGACATGACATCGCCAAACCTTGATAAAACCTTATCATTTCTATCTCAAATAAAGCAAACAGACACAGTAAAAAATATTGTAGATTTAACAAAACATGCGACAAGCCGGTACGGTGTTAAAAATATCGTTCTAGGATTTCCACCAGAAATTGGAATGCTACCCAGCCAGCAAATGCAGGGTATTTTACTTGCAGACTGGCCTGACGAATGGTCGCATCTCTATTTCCGCGACAACCTCGCATTTCAAGACCCTGCCATCCGACACATAGTCAAATCGGAACCCTCCTTCGTCTGGTCGGATTTCTCCAAAACATTACCCATAAGCCGCGACGAAAAATGGCTGATGGATCAGGCCAAGGAGTTTTTCGTCAGCAATGGCTTCACCCTGCCCATTGTATCCTTGGATGGACGCCGCGCTGGCGTCACATTCGCCGGCAGCGACATCGATGATTCTCCGCAGGCAAGAACCGGCATGGCGCTGATCGCGAGCCTCATCTTCGCACGCACGTTGGAACTACATAACGCAGGCCAGAGACAGACAACTCGACTGACCCCGAGGGAAAGGGAAGTCATCGGCTGGATTGCCAATGGCAAAACGGATTGGGAAATCAGCGTGATTTTCGGGGTCTCCGAAAAGGCCGTGACCAAGCATGTCGGCAATATCATGATGAAGCTCGGCGCCGTCAGCAGATCACACGCCATTGCAGAAGCCTTCCGGCAAAAATTGATATGCTGAAGTCTGTCAAGGTGGCTTTTCCTCTACTACGCAGATTTAAAATTTTTTGTAACATTTAAAATTTTCAATACTTAAACCAGAATCTACCGTTCAAATGACTAAAGCGCTGATTAAAAAGATATTTACTTAATATTTTAAAAAAATAAAACCCCGACAATTGATTAGAAAACTCCAAAAATAAACACAATTTACAGTATTACGTCTTAAAATAGGACGAACAGCCGACAATCTTCTCTCATTTTTTGACCGTTGATCATATTGTAAAACACAGAACGAAACATGAGTTAATTTCCGCTGTAGTGTATTGAGATCGCCGATGACATTGCTCAAAAAAACACCTGACGTGCATTATTATAACATCCTGGCGGGAGAACGCTTGAAAAGCGCCCGAAAGAATAAGGGGATGAGCCAATCCGACGTTGCAAGAGAACTGGGCGTGACATTCCAACAGCTGCATAAATATGAAAAGGGCATCAACGGCATGAGCGCCAGCAGACTTGCTGCTGCAGCCACTCTCTTGGGAATGGACCCCGATTTTTCCTACACCGCCGATAGTGCCGTAGCAGCGCCAGAGGATACCTCAAGCGAGCTGACAGATCTGGTGAAAGCGACATCACGTTCAGACGCGCTTGAACTCAACACTTGTTTCGCCAGAATTAAAAACTCCAATACACGCAAAATCATTATTTCCATTATCGAGCAGATTGCATCTGCCCGTTAGAGCTCGTCCGGCAAGGCGGCAAAGTCCGCACACCTCCAAGCTCCTTCAACCGGTCGAATGCCGGGCCTACCTCTCCATAACCCCAATCACCTGCGATAACAGGCCTGAATTTTGATGGCAGTGCCGAGGCCTGAGCATCGTCCATTTTCTGGTCCATCGCTTGGGTGAAGCAGCCCCCTTCCCACGAAAGTGCAGTATCAAAAATTTCAACTAAATATATCGATCAAAATTTGAACAGTATTTTCCTGAATAAGGAAACTAATTGATCAAATAACGAATTAGTTCATATCAGTTTTACAATATAACTAATTCTAGTCTTTTATAATCGAGGTATTTTAGATGAAGTCGATTGGTTCTGTTTTGGATGAACATCGAGGCATCGGTCCAGGATTTGATTTTCTGCGGATTTTCCTGGCAGTCATGGTTTTACTCGACCATTCGTTCCTGATTGCCGAAGGTGAAAAATATCAGTTTTCGCAGCCCGGAATCACGGTACTGCAGGCTGCTATCCTGCCAATGTTTTTTGCGCTCAGCGGCTTTCTGATTACCGGCAGCGCCATCCGCCTTCGCCTGAAGGACTTCCTGCTCAATCGCGGCATCAGGATCGTGCCGGCGCTTGCGGTCGACATTGTGTTCGCTGCACTGATCCTCGGTCCACTGTTTACCACGGTCAGCCTACCGACCTATTTTCAGTCCTATGAGTTCTGGGCCTATTTCGCCAATATATTTGGCGTTATCCACTATGTCCTACCGGGCGTCTTCGAGCAAAATCCGTTTCCATCGACCGTGAATGGCTCTCTCTGGACTGTTCCCTATGAGATCGGTTGCTATGCCATCATGTCAGCGCTGATCATTTTTGGCCTTCTAAAGCGTCCTTTTATGGCACTGGTGGCGACGGCCTGTGTCGCCGTAATCATCATTGCCCTGAAGGTCGAAAACATCAGTCCGTCGAGCATGGGCGGGCTCTTTCCGCCTGAAAGCTCCGGCTACACCCTGCTTAACCACTTTATCGGCCTGCGCGGCCTGATGCTCTATGTCAATTTCATGCTGGGGTCGGTGTTCTTCCTGTTCCGCCGCTTCATTCCGAAACATTGGACGCTGGCGGTTATCTCCTGCATCGTTCCGATTGCAGCCTCTTTCGCGCTTCCAGAGGTCAGCGGCAGCACGCTCTGCACGATTTTTGCGCCGATGCTGGTCTATCTCACCGTCTATGTCGGAATGCTACGCATCCCACCCATTCCGCTTTACCATCGGGGAGACTATTCCTACGGGATCTATCTCTATGGATATCCCTTTCAGCAGGCCCTGGTGAACCTGTTCCCGAAGCTGACATCACCCTGTCTGCACTTTGTCATATCCCTTCCCATCGCAACCGTAATTGCCATGGGGTCGTGGCATTTCATTGAAAAACCGATCCTGCGGCTAAGGAAGAAATTCAGCTTTACGGCACAGAAGGGTGAGGAGAAGGAAGTTTTGCCACAGGCTGCTGCCGTTACACGATCAGCGTGACATAAAAGCATTTTTGCGATCCCCCCATCGCAGAAATGCACCTTCAAACAGGCTGATGCCCATCAACCTCGATACGATACACCTTGCAAATCGTCACTTCTGAAGAGCGATAGGTCCGAAAACCCATTGTCTCATAGTAAGCCAAGCCTGCTTCGTTATCGGCACCGATCGCGGCTTCAATATTATCTAGCGGAAAACTCTTTGCGGCCTGCAAGGTTGCGCGGAACAGGGCCGAGCCAATGCCTCTTCTGGCCGCAAGCGGACTGATATGCGTGCCGATAATGCCCCACCCCACTGGCGTGCCATATGGATTATCCACAGTCGCAAATCGTAACGACTGAAAGCCGAAAATACGGCCATCATCCTGCGCGACTGAGCACTCGATACGGTCCTTGTGCTCAATATAGTTCGCCAGCACCAATTGCGGATCACCAGCACTTTTGCGCAAGCCTGCTGCAAAAATCTCGTTCAGGGCATCACTCATACCTTGCGCATCAAGAGAGGTCGCAGGTCTGATTAACATTGTCTACTCTTCTCCAGTTATCACAGGGACACAACAATACAGCCTTCAACTTACTCGAGCCAAGCTGCCACGACACGGCAATATCAAAGATTTGGGTCCTGCTCATCCAGCGTGGTCAGAAGCTTTGACAGCAATGCGCGGCTTTGCACCAGCTTATCAACACGCTGGTCAACAAGCGCCATATGCTGGCGCAGGATTGACCGAAGCTCGTCGCAAGGCTCAAACTCAGCGCGGGCATCAAGGGCGCATGGCAAAAACTGCAAAATCACAGGAAGCGTCATGCCGGCAGCCCCAAGCAGCTTGATGCGCTCGATAACATTTTTCTCCGCTTGCCCATAGTCGCGATATCCGCTGGCCGTTCGTGTGGGTGTCAACAACCCTTCCGCCTCGTAATAACGCAGCATGCGTATGCTCGTGCCCGTCTGCCGGGCAAATTCGCCAATTCTCATAAATCCTCTTGACCCTGACAGTGCTGTCACAGTGTAGAGCCAATGCTCACCAATGTGAACCCACACAGGAGCAACACCATGTCCGATTGTTTTCCTTGCAAGACCACGCTCAATGGCCACGCCGTATCGGCGGACGATCTCGCCCCACTCGCCTTCTCAGGCTTTGCGCATTTCACCGCCATGCAAGTGCGGCAAGGGCGCGTGCGGGGACTTGACCTGCATCTGGAACGCCTGCGTCTGGCATCTCTTGCAATGTTCGGAATGGCACTGCCCGATGAGCAGGTCCGCGCACATTTGCACGCAGTTCTCGATGGAGCGCCAAATGATCTATCACTCACCGCAACGATATTCTCCCGCAGCGGTGAATTCACAGTTCCTACTGCACCAGACAATCTCGCCATTCTGGTGCGCACAGCCCTCCCCTCGAATGACCCAGCAGGACCTTTGCGCCTGGATGTCGTTCTTCATGAACGCCCTCTCGCCTCGATTAAGCATGTTGGCGAATCTGCCAAAACATATTACCTGCGCAAAGCCGTTGAACGTGGCTTCGATGATGCCGCTTTTCTGGATACAAAAGGTCGGCTGAGTGAGGCAACAATCTGGAATCTGGTGTTTTGGGATGGTGAAGCCATTGTCTGGCCCCGCGCCGATATGTTGCATGGCGTAACAATGGGCATTATTAGCCGTCAGTTGGAAAAACTGGGCATTCCTCAGCGGCAACAGGAGGTCAGGCTGGAAGACCTTAAAAACATGACAAGCGCCGCCCTGATGAATTCATGGACACCCGGCATTGCGATCAGCAGCATAGAGACTACGAATTTCACAGAGACCAGCACGTTAACGGAGCTGCTCCACCGCGCCTACCAAGCCGAGCCTGCAATTTCAATAGGATGAAGAAGACGGAAATAGAGCGGGAGAAAATATCATAGGCTGCAATAAGCAGCCTATGTGGCTCCCATTGACCTACGCCATTGTGCGAGCTTTATATCCAAAATCAGCACCTTAGACGATAACGGATGGAGAGGCACTTTCGCTCGCTCGCTTCATCGCAGCCAATATCCGACCCCGGATAAGGCCGCTCACAGGGCGGATCACATACCAATAGGGTGCAAATTTAAGCCAGCAGGCGCGGTCCGGGCAGAACACACGGGTTTCCGTGACCAGCAGTGTCGTGCCATCCGCTTGGCGGTTCGCCGAAAAAACCAAAACAAGCTTTGCCACGCCTGGCGTATCAAACCGTCGAAACGCGCTTCCATCGTTGATGGGAACAAGACCAAAATCAGGCCGCCAGAACCGGCCAACCAGACCATAGGCCAGTTCGGCACCATCTCGCCGTTCCAGCAGCGTAAAATTGTGCATGCCAAACGGTTGCGGCAATTGGGCCTGCGTCCCCTTGAGAAAACTGGCAAAGCGCGTGGGTAACTCCCGAAGACCAATCATCTTTCGAAAAACCGGGTCAGTTTCCGGTGAATAGTCTGCCGCCGCGCTGATGACGGTATCCGTCGATGCTGAAATCACGCAGGAATGCACTTCCTGAAAGCTAAAGTCTGGAAGATACGTGGCAAGCAGCGTCATCGCCGTTTCCAAGGTAAAAGGTTGCTATGCCACATCATATCGTTTCAATGGAGCATAACAACCGATACGACTTGAGGCGTTACGCCGCAGCATCCTCAGCCACTGCTACCTTCGGCACATAATTCAGCACCGGCCCAAGCCAGCGTTCAATCTCACGCACTTCCATGCCTTTACGAGCAGCATAATCTTCCACCTGATCGCGCTCCACTTTGGCCACGCCAAAATAATAGCTGTCGGGGTGGCCGATATAGATGCCGGAGACGGATGAGCCGGGCCACATGGCGTAGCTTTCGGTCAGCGTTACGCCTGTTGTGGCGGTGGCGTCCAGCAGGTTGAACAGCGTGACCTTTTCGGTGTGGTCGGGCTGGGCGGGATAGCCGGGAGCTGGGCGGATACCGGCGTAGGATTCTGCGATCAGCTCTTCTTGCGCAAAGGTTTCGTCTGCACCGTAACCCCAGAATTCCTTGCGCACGCGCTCATGCATGCGCTCGGCAAAGGCTTCGGCGAAGCGGTCGGCAAGGGCCTTGACCATGATGGAGGAGTAATCGTCGTTGGCACGCTCGAACCGCTCGGCAATTGCCACTTCTTCGATGCCTGCCGTGACCACAAAGCCGCCAACGTAATCTTCCACGCCGCTATCCACAGGGGCGACGAAATCGCTCAAGGCAACATTCGGGCGACCATCGCGCTTGGAAAGCTGCTGGCGGAGCGTGAAGAAGGTGGCGAGGTCTTCTTTGCGGGCATCGTCCGTGAACAGGCGGATATCATCGCCAACGCTGTTGGCAGGCCAGAAGCCGATGACGGCGCGCGGGCGGAACCATGTCTCGTCGATGATCTTGGTCAGCATGGCTTGCGCATCTGCATAAAGCGCGCGGGCGGCTTCGCCCTGCTTTTCGTCTTCCAGAATAGCCGGATAGCGGCCTTTCAGCTCCCATGTCTGGAAGAAAGGTGTCCAGTCGATATATTGCGCCAGTTCCTTGAGGTCGTAATCCTCAAACACCTTGATGCCGGTGAAGCTTGGCTTTTTCGGCTTATAATTGGTCCAATCCACCTTGGCGGCATTGGCGCGGGCGCGGGCAATTGGCAAACGTTGCTTTTCCAGCTCGGCGCGGGCGTGGGCATCGGCCACCTTGGCGTATTCGCCTCGCAGGGTTTCAATGGTAGTGTCGCGGGTATCGGGCGACAGCAAGGACGAGACAACCCCCACGGCGCGGCTGGCATCCAGCACATAGACCGCTTGGCCCTTCTGATATTGCGGATGGATTTTCACCGCCGTATGCACACGGCTGGTGGTGGCCCCACCAATCAGCAGCGGCACATTAAAGCCTTGGCGCTGCATCTCGGCTGCGACATGCACCATTTCATCCAGCGATGGGGTGATCAGGCCGGAAAGGCCAATGATATCGACATTTTCCTTGATCGCCACTTCCAGAATTTTGGCAGCTGGCACCATCACGCCAAGGTCGATGATCTCGTAATTGTTGCAGGCCAAAACCACGCCGACAATGTTTTTGCCAATGTCATGCACGTCGCCCTTCACGGTGGCCATCAGGATTTTGCCTGCGGCCTCGCGCTCGCCCGTGCCGCCATTGGCGCGCTTTTCTTCTTCCATGTAAGGCAGCAGCACGGCCACGGCCTGCTTCATGACGCGGGCGGATTTTACCACCTGCGGCAAGAACATTTTGCCCGCGCCAAACAAATCGCCCACCACATTCATGCCCGCCATCAGCGGACCTTCAATGACGTGCAGAGGCCGCGCCGCATTCTGCCGCGCTTCTTCGGTGTCGGCGTCGATAAATTCGGTAATGCCGTTGACCAAAGCATGCTCTAGCCGCTTCTCCACGGGGAGTTCGCGCCAGGACATATCCTGCACGCGGGCTTTCGCCTCGCCCGTGCCGCGATAGCGCTCGGCGATTTCCAGCAGGCGTTCGGTGCCATCGTCACGGCGGTTCAGCACCACGTCTTCGCAGGCTTCGCGCAGTTCGGCATCAATGCTTTCATACACCGCCAACTGACCAGCGTTGACAATGCCCATGTCCATACCCGCCTGAATGGCGTGGTAGAGGAACACGGCATGCATGGCCTCGCGCACCGGCTCATTGCCGCGGAAGGAGAAGGACAGGTTGGAAACACCGCCGGAAATATGCACCAGCGGCATGCGCTGGCGGATGGTGCGGGTGGCCTCGATGAAATCGACGCCGTAATTGTTGTGCTCTTCAATGCCGGTCGCGACGGCAAACACATTGGGGTCGAAGATAATATCTTCCGGCGCAAAACCGGCTTCTTCGGTGAGGATTTTATAAGCGCGGGAACAGATTTCCACCTTGCGCTCATAGGTATCCGCCTGCCCCTGCTCGTCAAAGGCCATGACAACAACGGCGGCACCGTAATTGCGGATCAATTTAGCATGGGCCACAAAACTCTCCTCGCCTTCCTTCAGCGAGATGGAGTTGACGATGGCCTTGCCCTGCACACACTTCAGGCCGGATTCGATGATCTGGAACTTGGATGAGTCAATCATGACAGGAACGCGGGCGATATCAGGTTCAGCGGCGATCAGGTTGAGAAACTCAACCATGGCCTTTTCCGAATCGATCAGGCCCTCATCCATATTGATGTCGATGATCTGCGCGCCGTTTTCGACCTGATCGCGGGCAACCACCAGCGCTGCATTGAAATCACCAGCGGTGATCAGTTTGCGGAACTTGGCAGAACCCGTGACATTGGTGCGCTCACCCACGTTGACGAATGGAATTTCCTTGGTCAGCTCAAACGGCTCAAGACCAGAGAGCGACATGAACGGGCGATGCTCTGCTGGCTGGCGTGGTGCCTTGCCCTTCACCGCTTCGGCGATGGCCGCAATGTGGGCAGGCGTGGAGCCACAGCAGCCGCCAACCACGTTGACGATGCCTTCCTCGGCAAAGCCTTCCACCAATTTCGCCATATATTCCGGGCTTTGGTCATACTGACCAAATTCATTGGGCAAACCAGCGTTGGGGTAAGCCGAGACGAACGTATCGGCAATGCCGGACAGCTCCTGCAAATGCGGGCGCATGGCATCGGCACCCAGCGCGCAATTCAGGCCAATGGTAAATGGCTTGGCGTGGCGCACAGAGTTCCAGAAAGCCGATGGTGTCTGGCCAGACAGCGTGCGGCCGGAAAGGTCGGTGATCGTGCCTGATATCATCACCGGCAGGCGAATGCTCTTGGCAATGAAGCGCTCCTCGCAGGCAAAAATCGCCGCCTTGGCATTCAGCGTATCAAAGATGGTTTCGATCAAAATGAGATCGGCACCGCCATCAATCAAGCCATCGATCTGTTCGCCATAGGCAAGGCGCAAATCGTCGAAAGAGACAGCGCGGTAGCCGGGATTGTTGACATCGGGTGAAATCGAGGCGGTACGATTGGTCGGGCCAATCGCGCCCGCCACAAAGCGGCGCTTGCCATCTTCGCGCTCGGCCCGAAGGATGGCCCGGCGCACGACCTGCGCCCCATGTTTGTTGAGATCATAGACAGCACCTTCCATCTCGTAATCCGCCTGGGCGATGCGGGTGGATGAGAATGTATTGGTCTCAACAATATCCGCTCCCGCCATGGCGTAGCGAAAATGAATATCTTCAATAGCTTCCGGCTGGGACAGAATCAGAAGGTCGTTATTGCCCTTCTGATGGCAGGCGCAGCCAATGAAGCGCTCGCCGCGAAAGTCATCTTCATCCAGGCCAAGGCCCTGAATTTCCGTGCCCATGGCACCGTCGAGGATCAGAATACGCTCACGCGCCGCCTGTTGCAGAGCTTTGAGAATCTCTGCGCCGTCGCGGTTCGCCCCTTCACGTCCAAACAATTGATCGAGCATGAGCGACTTCCTTCCGTTCCCAGGGTTACGTACCCAATCACATAAAGATATGTTTATGTCAATATACGCGGCGTCATTAGATCGCGCCGTTCAGCTGCCACCGCAGCTTCCAAACGCATTGCGGCACAGTCTATCATAAAGGGTGAACGGAGCGGTAACACTCTATGGCTGCTGGATAATTTTCTCCTTAAATCGATTTCGATTTCGTCGATTATGCAGTATAGACACGGGCGATTTTGTACCGCGTGGAGGATGATATGTCGAACGTCAATCAAGGAAAACCGCTGGCTGACCAATGGAGCGGACGGCCTTACCATCGCAAATGGCTGCTGGATCAGGCCGATGGCCTGTTTGATTTCTTCCAGACGGCAGCGATCAACCCCAAGGGCGGCTTCTACGATCTTGCCCGCGACGGCACACCATTGACGACAGACAATCCGGTGCGCGGCATCCATGCCAGCGCCCGCATGGTGCATTGCTATGCCATCGGCGATCTGCTGGGCCGTCCCGGCGCTGCCGATGTGGTGGATCACGGAATGCGTTATCTGTGGCGCAAACATCGTGACGAGAAGAACGGCGGCTATGTCTGGCAATTGAACGACGATGGCGTCGCCGATGGCTCCAAGCAGGGCTATGGCCATGCTTTCGTGCTGCTGGCCGCCTCCTCCGCCAAAACCGTCGGCCATCCACTGGCCGACCGGATGCTGGAAGACATTACCGAGGTGCTGGAGACCAAATTCTGGGAGGAGCGCCACGGCGCCATTGCCGAGGAATTTTCGCAGGATTGGCAACCGGTCGCCGGCTATCGCGGCCAAAATTCCAACATGCATCTCACCGAAGCGCTGATGGCGGCGTTCGAGGCGACCGGCGAGCAGCATTATCTCGACAAGGCCACCCGGATCGCCGACCTGATCATCAACCGCCGCGCCCGCGAAGAAGCTTTCCGCGTTGCCGAACATTTCGATGAGGAATGGGTGGTGGACCGCAATTACTATCACCCCAATGAAATGTTCCGCCCCGCCGGCACCACGCCCGGCCATTGGCTGGAATGGGCGCGCCTGGTGTTGCAACTCTGGGTACTGACCGGCAAGCAGCATGACTGGATGCCGGAAGCGGCAAGCGGCCTGTTCTATCAATCGATGCTGCTGGGCTGGGACCGTAAGAAGGGCGGCTTTTACTACACGCTGGATTGGGACAATGTCCCCACCAAGACGTTCAAGCTATGGTGGCCGCTTTGCGAGGCCGCAGGCGCTGCCCATTACCTCAACCAGCACCAGGGCCGCGACCTGAACGAGGAAAACTACCGCAAGATCTGGAATTTCATCGCCAACAACACCATCGACAAGCAATTCGGCGGCTGGCACGAAGAAATGACCGAAGACCTCGCGCCATCAAACAGCCTGTTCCCTGGCAAGGGGGATATCTATCACGCTCTTCAAGCCTGCCTCATCCCTCTGTTTCCAGCCGAAGGCAGCCTGACCAAGGTTATCCAGGACTATCCGCTGGACGTGTAATCCGAGAGCACAATCACCTATTGTAAGCCCGCCTTCTGTCCGAAGGCGGGTTAACGGGTGCATTTGCGCAGTTCCGGACGGAAAACCGCTTCACACTTTTCCTGGAAATGCTCTATTTCAACGATTTGTCGATTTCGAAACTGGCCGAGAATTTCGTGCCTTTTTGCAGCGTGCCAGTGCAAGCCACCAGAAACCGGTCGTTATTGATCTGGCTGGTATTGCAGGCGCCATTGGCAGCGATCCGTTGCAAGCCGCTCTTGGTGTTTCCGTCATTGAGGATGACTTCGTCCAGCTTGAGCGTCTCAACCTGGCTCTTGTCGCGCGACTTTTCCTTGGAGGGGATGCCGGTAAAGGTAATGATATGCGTGGCACCCATGAAGAAATAAAGGCCGGAGCGGCCATCGCTATGCAGGCTACGGCCAATTTCAGAAGAACAGGCCTTGGTCAGATCCTGATCACCGATGGAAACCCTAAGGCATCGCCCCTTGACCGAAGCAAACTGCGGATCGGTCGCTTCCTTGGCACCTGCGGCATAGACAACTGTCGCAGAACCAATGGCAGCCACGGACAGCGCAAAAAACAACCGAGCCATCTTCATTGCCAACCCTTACGCTCGCTTAAACTTCAGACCGTGAGTCTTGGTAGAAAACGAAACTGCCGCGAACCTTGCGTGGTCATCGCGGCAGAATAAGAGCGGCCATTGGAAACGGCGCTGTTGGCACAGTTTAACGTCAAACGTTACAGGCAGTCGGCAGGCGCCTGCACATGAGAAAGACTGTCGATCACATGGGCTGCGGGAACGCCTGCTTTGCGGCAACGCAAGGCCAGATTACGCTGGCGGGCCGCATCATCCAGCAGGACGGCAAAAGCGCTGAGAGATACTCCGTCTGCCCGCAAGAGCTGACGGATCATTGGGTCCTTGAGAACTTCGGACATGGTCAGGTCAGTCATATCGTAGGTCACTGGTCTTTTCTCCCTTTGTCCGTGTTATGCGTGCCGCGCAATCTTTGCCTTAGGCTTCTTTGAAGTCAGCAAACAATTAGGAACGCCGCAAACCGGATTTTGCTCCATGAGTTCCAAAAGTTTTTTATTCTCTGCTTATGGAGGAAAGCATAAAGCCAAGGTGTTACGATCTGATGTCGTGCAGATGGCGTAAAAGTGGCAAGACTGGCAAATTTTGGAGGCGTGCGTCACGAAACGGTACAACATAGACGTGTATCACTCAGAACAGCACAGAAAAAACAGTCAGACTGTGTCAGGTTCAGATTGAACCAAACAAACTCTGGCTTCTTTCGTTTTTCTTTTCGGGAAAACCGAGCTCCACTTTTCCTAAGGCAAACTCTCTCAGCACCAGGGCTGGCGATGGCCGGTCCAGGGCCTGACCAATCCCTCATCGACCATCATCGCGCCGAGTGAACGACCATTTCGGCTCACCACGCGCAATTTTCGTCCATATTGGTCTTCATCCCGCATTCCAAAGGGAGAAAGATCGAAACTGCCGGCGCTGAGCAGATCACGCAATCGTACCTTGGCGGCAAAGCCCCGGTCGCGCTCGGATTTGCATTTTGCCTGTTCGGTTTCGGGCGCATCGATATCGGCAACCCGGATCTTGGTCTTGTTGACCCAGAAGGTGTCGCCATCGACAACGCAATTGTCGAGCCCGCTCGTGCCGCAATAATAGAATTTGCCGGAAACCCGCTGCTTATCGACCCCGCGCGGCTGAAGGGAGGCAACGACCTGTCCCGGTACCAGCGTGGTGGCGGGCGGCAAGGGGCTGTCATCTCTCGAACGCGGCATCATCGATGCGGTCGGTATCATCGTCGTGGCCGGTGGCAGTGGCGTCGGATCGAGCCTGCGCGCCATCGGTGTTGGAACGCTTGCGGGCGGAACCGGGCCAGTCTCGCTGCGGCTACTGGTTTCGCGGGGCGCATGGCCCTGCAATTGCGCGATATATTTGCCACCTGTTCCGAACGTCTTGTCGATCAGCCCAGACAATTCCTTGCGGTGGTCATAGGCCGAAACGCCGGCCACCACCACGACAAGCGCCCCAAACCAAGGCCAAAGGCTGCCGCCAGACCCTGCCCGTTTTGCTCTTGACCCACCGGATGCCCGGCGTTTGTTTGCGCCCCCGCGCCTTGCCCCTCCCGCTGCTTTTCTAGCCGCCATGTTTTACTCCTTATAGAATGGCGGCATTATCGTCGTTAAGAGTTTCTAAAAGGTTGGCGCCTTCAGGGGAAAACAGTTATCCAAAATGAAACAGCATGTCTCTGCATCAGTCCGCGAGATAGGCATGAAAAAGCCCGCATCGCTGCGGGCTTATCATAAGAGGTAAAGAGATCACCGGCTGCCGATCAGGGCGTAACGGTCAATGTGCCCTGCATACCGGCCTCGTAGTGACCCTTGATATTGCAGAACACCAGATAGCTGCCCGGCTTCAATGTCACCTTAAGCTTGCCATCGGCGCCGGGCTTCAGATCCGACACTTCGCCAAGGCTTTTCAGCTTCTTTTCGTCAACGCGGTGCTTGGCCGTGTCGAGCGGTATCTTGGCATCCGGCGTCGCCAGCTTTACCACGATCATCTCATGGTCTTCCGACATGGCATCGTTGTGAACGTGGAACACCGCCGGACCGGCGGCAACCGTTGCAGGCTCCATCTTCAGCCCCATGGCGCCACCGCCCTCACCCGTTTCGGTGACCTTGATCTGGGTTTCAGCCGCAAAAGCCACCGATGCGGTAAGGCTCGTTGCAATAAGGGCTGCGTAAAGACCGGTCTTGAACATCATGGTGTAAGCTCCTGATTGGGTTTCTTCTGGCACCAGCTATGATGATCATTGCTGACAGCGCTCTGAACGCGCCGTACCATTCACCGCAATTGCTGCAAACCCGCCTTCAATGAGCCAAGAACCCTCGCATCCATGGTTTGCGCCACGTTGAAACGCATGAACCGGCCCGCATTCTGCGACAGGCTGAAGACATTGCCGGGTGCCAGGATGACACCATCGTCAAGGCAGTGCCGGGCCAGAGCGCCCGATTCGATCCCATCAGGCATTTTACACCATAGAAAAAGTCCCGCCTTCGGCTGGAGCCAGGGCGTGAAGCCAAGCGACGACAACTCCGCCGCCACAGTGCTGCGCGCTGCGGCCAGCCGGGTTTTCAGCCCTTCAAGATGTTTACGATAGCCACCATCCGTCAGCACCGCCAACACCAGCTCGGCGGAAAGCCGCCCGCCACCAAAACTCGTGGCGATCTTCAAGTCGGTCAGACCCTCGATCCAATCACGCCGGGCGGCGATATAACCGCAGCGCACCGAAGCCGACAATGTCTTGGAAAAACTGCCGATCTGTACCACCCGGTTCAATCCGTCGAAGGCTGACAGCCGCGCAGACGCGACATCTTCGAAATCGGCAAAAATATCATCTTCGACGATGGTCAGGTCGGCCCGGTCGGCAAGGGTCAGCAACCGATGCGCATTCACCGCCGAAAGGCTTGCGCCGGTGGGATTATGCACGCCGGAATTGGTAATATAGAGCCGCGGCCTATGCGCCTCGACAATGGCTGCAAAGGCCTCCAGATCCGGGCCATCCGCCAGATAAGGCACGCTGACGATGGTGGCGCGGTGCGCCCGCAACAGAGCGTGAAAGTTGAAATAGCAGGGATCATCGACCAGAACGCAATCGCCCGGCTCCAGAAAAAACCGGCAGACCAGATCGATGGCATGGGTCCCCGATTCCGTCAGCATGATCGCATTCGCAGCAACCGTCAGCCCATGATCGGCCATCCGCCGCGATAGCAATTGCCGAAGCCCTGGCAGACCCAACGGAGAACCATAATCCGTCAGCACAGCACCATCGGCGCGGCCAAGCATGCGGACCGCGCGCCGAAGGGCTGCCTGCGGCAACCAATCGGGCGGCAGCCAGCCGCATCCCGGTTTCAGCATATCGCCACGGGTTTCCAGCGACTGGCGAGAGACCCAGAACGGGTCGATCTCCCGCTCCAGTCGAGGCCCGAGATTGGTCAAGGACAGCGGAGCCAAGGGAGCCGCCACGAAAAACCCGGAGCCCGGCCGCGAGCGGATCAACCCTTCCGCCGCCAACCGTTCGTAAGCCTCCACCACTGTGGAAACCGAAACCTGCATGGTCTTGGCGAAGCCGCGCACAGAGGGCAGTCGCGCGCCGGTCGCCAGACTTCGGGAGGAAATGCGCGCCCGAATAGCTGCCATTACCGTCTCAATCCGGCTTGTTCCCTGCGCGTCCAAATCGCTCACCATCGCCTCTGTACTGCTCAAACAACCATAACAGTTTGGCAAAATTGTATTGCACCGTCTCTGGCATAACCGTCGCCTCGGCGCAAGAACAACAAAAACAGGAGCATCACATGAACAAGACGACGAGCGGGCTGATCAATGGTTTTCTGGGCATGCTGATCTTCAGCGGTTCGCTCCCGGCAACCCGGGCTGCGATCGGCAGTTTCGATCCGGTTTTTCTGACCGTCGCCCGCGCCAGCATCGCCGGCTTGCTCGGCTGCGGCCTGCTGCTTGTCTTTCGTCCAGCAAAACCCAACCTCGCTGAGATCGCGGCGCTCGCCATGGTCTCGCTCTGCGTGGTGATTGCCTTTCCCTTACTGACGGCCTACGCCTTGCAACATATACCCTCGGCCCGCTCATTGGTTTTCATCGCCTTGCTGCCGCTTTCAACCGCGCTATTTGCCGTTCTGCGTGGCGGTGAGCGTCCGCGACCGATCTTCTGGCTGTTTTCCGGCCTCGGCAGCGCGCTGGTGATCGGCTTTGCACTGTCTCAAGGGGCCGCCACCGCATCCTATGGCGATCTACTGATGGTCCTCGCCATCCTGATTTGCGGCCTTGGCTATGCCGAAGGCGCAAGACTGTCGCGCCGGTTGGGCGGTTGGCAGGTGATCTGCTGGGCGCTGACGTTGGCTTTGCCCATCAGTGTCGTGGCCGCCGCCCTCACCTTGCCACCAACACTCAATGGGGTCACCACTGGCGCCTGGCTCGGCCTTGGCTATGTCTCGCTGTTCAGCATGTTGATCGGCTTCATCTTCTGGTATCGCGGCCTTGCCCAGGGCGGCATTGCCGCCATCGGTCAATTGCAATTGCTGCAACCGTTTTTCGGCCTGGCGCTCGCCGCCGCCCTTCTCCACGAAACCGTCAGCGCCTCCATGCTGGTCACCACCCTTGCCGTCGTTGCCTGCGTCACTGGTGCCAGGAGGGCGACCCTATAGCCGTCACCAAAACACCGGAAAGAGCACACCAAAGTGCTGAGCGGCCCTGCGCATTCCCTGGCCTCTAATAACTAAAAATTCATCACAAAAGCAGAATGCACAGGCTTTTCCCTGCCCTATCGGAGGGAAAGAAACAGCAAAAACCCACAGGATTTGACAGGAAAACACTCGAATAAGGTGTGTATTGGCCTCATTTGTGGAATTTAAAGCTCATAATTGCATAAACCGTGATATTTTTGCTACATACACGCAAATGAATAGATTATATCTCACTCACTCATTGAACGAGTGGAGACGAATATGAACAGACTGACCCTCCTTGCAACCGCTGCAACCCTTTTCGTATCGGCAGGCATTGCCATGGCCGCCGATGCAGTCGACCAGGTTCCGACAGCTCCTGCTGCTGTTGAAACCCCCGCAGCGTTTTCATGGGCAGGCGGCTATATCGGCGTTTACGGTGGTTACGGCTGGCTGGATGCCACACTGTCGCAGAGCGGCGCATCGCTCTCGGATAATTTCGATGGCGGCCGCATCGGTGGATTTGGTGGCTGGAACTTCGATGTCGGCCACAACGTGATTCTCGGCGTGGAAGCCGACGTGAACTACGACTGGAACGAAAACAACTATTCCGGCGTCAAGGTGGGCATGGATGTCTCCGGCTCTGCCCGCGCCCGCGCCGGTTACGCCATTGACCGCGCCCTGCTGTTTGTGGCTGGCGGCTGGACGGCAGACAGAACCTATATCAAGTCTTCATCCGGCGATTTCGACAAAACCCTGAACGGCTGGACCATCGGCGCTGGTGTGGATTATGCGATTACCAATCGCATCTTTACCCGCCTCGAATATCGCTACAACGATTACGGCACCAAGAATATTAGCGACATCGATTTCGACAGCACGCAGAATGTCGTCAATCTCGGCATCGGTATCAAATTCTGATAGACTGCTTGAGAAATCAGCCCCGGTTTAACGACCGGGGCTTTTTTTGTGATTGAAGGCTATTGCTCCAACGCAAAGCTGACATTCACAGTGACACGATAGGTATTTTCCCCTGCCGCCATCGGCGTTGGGGCGGGCGCCATATCACGGGCCATGCTGGCTTTCATCATCATGCCCTGCTCGAAGGGCCGCGCTGAATTTTCATTGATGGAAATGATTCGGCCAAGCTTAACGCCAGCCGCTTGCGTCAGCACTTTCGCCTTGGCCAAGGCATCCGCCATGGCGGATTTGCGGGCGTCATCGATGGCCGTTTCCGGCTTGTCATTGGTGAAGCGAATTTCTCCACCCTGGTTGACGCCGAGACCAACGGACGTATCGATTACCCCGCCCAGCTTGGACAGATCACGCACCCGAATCGTCAGCCCATTGCTGACGGAATAGCCTTCGATCACTGGCGGGCGGCTATCGGTTTTGTCTTCCGGTTCCTGGCGATAGCGCGGCGTAATCTGAAAACCGGATGTTTGCAGATCGCGATCCGCCAATCCCTTGTCCTTCAGGGATTTCAAAACCTTGGCCAAAGCCTCGCTATTGTCCTTCAACGCCTGCGCAGCCTCGGCAGCCTCAGTCACGACACCCAATTGCATCAAAGCCATATCCGGCGCCAGACTGACCTCCCCTTCGCCCGATACATTAATGACCGCCTCCTGCCGTGAGGCCTCCTGCGCCATAGCCGGAGAAACAAAAGCCAGAGATGCCAACACAAAGCCAAGCCGCCCAAGGCCAAAAACCGCACCCAAATTCACCATCTCGTCTCCCAAGCTCCGCTTTCTGATTGCTCAACCTCACTCTAAACAACCTATTGCAAAACCATTGCGGCAAACACTTGTCGCCCCCCACGTTTTCCGCTAGAGCGTCATCACGGGTGTTGGAACCATTGCCAACCCCACCGCCGGCCCTCGCGCCAGGCCGGGCCTGTAGCTCAATGGTTAGAGCCGGCGGCTCATAACCGCTTGGTTGGGAGTTCGAGTCTCTCCGGGCCCACCATTCTTATCTCACCGGTGTAGCTCGCCGCTGTAGCTCGCCACCAACTTTCGGAATTTTGACACGAAGAATCGGAAAAACCAAATTTCTGCATTTGATGCAGAAAGCGCATTCAAGTTGACTTCGAAAGGTATTTTTTATTTTTTGCACCTTCGCATAAATTTCTACCGAAGCGCGCAACAAACTTTTTGATTGGGTTCATATCTGTACCCGTTCATTTTTTCTCCAATAGGAAATTAAAATAGCCAGACGACGCAGGAACACTTCGCCGTCTGGCAGGCTTCCCGTCACCCGTCAGGACAGGAAGCAGAAATGCTCACCCAAGCCAGGGCGTAACAAGCAGGTCCAAAGAGTCACGCCACGGATTACTTTCGCCATTCGCCCGCGTCTGAGACACAATCAATTCCCTTGCCGCCTCTTCCAAAGACGGACCAACGACCAGCACTGTTGGCTTTACACCTAGCAGACGGCCATTATCGCCGCGCAGGCTCATCATTGAGGCGCGTGCAGCAGCGTACCTGCTGTTATCAAGAGGTCGCTTTGATCCCCACGCCAGTTGCCAAAGACCAAACCCCGCATTAGAGCGAGCGCGAACGCCATAGACATATTCATCACGGAAAAAGACGTTCTCATCATTTTCCTGGTCGAGCCGGGTCAACTGCGACTTGATGCGGTCCTGAAACACAATCGGCTTGATCGCTCGGCTTCCGTCAAGCAAAAACCAGGGCGCACCAGTCCCGCCATCCGTATTAGCAACGGAAATTACATTTCCATCCTGATCTAGTGTCGCATGATCAGGGTCGAAGAAATACTGGCCGTCGTAGCATTTTGTAGTAAAACCAGATTTCAGAAGATCATAGACAAGTTCATTTGGATGCTCGGCAGCGGCCTGCCCCATTTCCTGGAAGAGTGGGCTTAGGATGCCATACTGGTCATCTTCGAAATCTTCGCGCCTCACCCGTATTGTGTTCTCAAATTTACGATTTGAGATAGAAAAACTATGGGCTTCGAGATTATTGAATATGCGGTCACCGAGCCATTCTCGCATCTTCGGAATTTGGCCTAGCCAGCGATAGATTTCGGTCGACGCGCTTGATGGCACCGTCATCGTGACTTTTTCGTACGTCGACTGGGCGCTACCAAAACCCTTATTAAATGACACTTTGAAGCCGGTAAAAGCGTTTTCAATATTCGCCCGGTTGATAAGCATGTGCGGATCCTTTGTTATTCGCCAATTTGGGCGCTGATGAATTCGGCTTCGGACAACCCCATAGTGCGGCAGATTTCCAATTGATCGTCGGTCAGCTTAGAGGCGGGTCTCGATTGATAACCGCCTTGAATTTGAGAGCTCATCACCTGCGTGAAGAACGGTCCGGTGCGCTCGACAAAGATATCCAGTTGAGGCTTGTTGATGGAGCAGAGGTTCAACGCCCAATCCCGAAGAAATGGCGCAAGGGATCCGGATTTGATAAGTCCCGACACATGAATTTCAGCAGCCTGCTGGCTGATGCCCTGGCGAAGCTTGTTCCCTTCTGCGACAACACGTTCGAAGTCGCCAATAGGAACAAATTTCGCTGGGTCAGGATTGGCGCTGTTTGATGCGACCATCAAAGCCGAAATTGCATCGCGAACAGCATCGAAATCAGCGTCCGAAGCCAAACCGAGTAACGTTCGCAGTTCGTTGAGTTGTGCTTCATTCATGGAAAATACCTCCGACCGCGCCACAGCGGTCAAATCTAGGTTTGGAGTGTTGGTGAGGGCAACGTTTAGAATGCGCTTCACCATCCCTTTGGCGTCGTGATGAAATACTGGAGAGAGATAGCGATAAGCCCTTTGGCGAACCATCTTTGCAGCTTCAGGGGTCCATTGTACGTGCGCCCAGATACCATCGGAGCGGGCTTGCAATGCGGCTATCCAGCCTGCGGCCGGAGCAGGCTTTCCGCTATGCGCGGCATTGACAGATTGATGCTCGAAATCCACCACCATCTGAGTTCTGCCATGATAGCGGCGGGTCTCAGCCATTACAGTGTCTGGGTCAATTACCGTGTAAGGACCTCGTCCATCGCGGCCTGAGACTGTTCCCAGCGGCAATACGTGTATCCATTGCATGTCATCAGCATTAATTTTATCTGAGACCAGCATGGAAGCTGCGCTTGACAGAATATCAGCCATGATGGCCCTCACCGCTTGCCAAGTTCACTCGAACAACCAGACCCAGAGCTACAGCTTCATCAATATGAGCGCTTAATACCCTGCATTGACGCCGTTCGGATGAAGCACGGCGATCTTGATCCGATTTCAACCACCCTCTGACGGAAACATCTGTAGACGAGAGCCGCGTCGCGATGTCGGCATTCTTCAATCCTTTGGATCGAAGATATCGGGCCAGAAATTTTTTTGCTGTGGGCACTCGGTAGCTGTGTGGATACCCAGCATTAAGCAGGCTTTCGGCGAGGTCACGAGCTTTTTTCTTCCCGTAAAGAAGCGCGATGTTAGTGCGGTTCTGAATAGCGTTTTCGTTCAAACGTATATATTTTCCGCCGAACAGCATTAAGAATTCGGAGCTTTTATGCAATCCGAGGACGTTGATGATTGGCACCAGGTGAGCGTCGACTTTTGCTGAGACTTCGTTACCGGCAGTATCTGTCCAAGTCAGTTTCATGGGAGTAAAGCTTCCTGCAATAAACTGAGTGCAGGATACTCGCCGCAACGCTTTGCGGACAGCCACAACGCTTTGTTGCTACAAGGGAAAGGCCAGCGGGTAGGTATATTCCGGGCGATATCAATTAAGGTATTTAGCGGCCATCAATGACAACCGGGAAATCGCTGGTCCGGTTTGGTGATCCCGTCCTGGCAACGGCGACACTGCTACGGGGAAAGTGGCGTACCCCCTTTGATGGCCTACCAATGGCGGTTGACCGCTATCCGGCCCTACGCCTTCATCACGCTCTAAGGATGGCAGAATAGCAGCCTCGAACGGAACGCACTTTAAAAGCCCACAAATAAGCAACACACCAACTTTTCCAATAGAACGCCGCTGATGCATTTTTTTGCGCATTACTGATCCCAACCCTCATCAGACGCCTCAATCGCGCCCAAGGGCTTCAAAACGGCTTCGAAATCGATCTTTGCTCAAAGTCCCGCAGCGTTTCTATAGCACTATAACGACCAGCCTCTTCCGGCTTCTGAAGCATTTTCATGACACGGTACGCCGCATCGTCCAAATCACCACCTGAATCAATCAAATGCACCACCTCTTCTTGCTGATTTTCGTTCAGCTTGTGGGCCTCCTTCGCAATCCAGAAGTCATTTCGAACCTTGAGCGCATAAACCAACCGTTCGGCCAAACCGACGCCCACACCTTGCTTTGTCAGCTTCTTGAGAAGTTTCACAGCAAGAGTATCAGGCGGACGGCCTCGCTTTGGCTTCCTGGATTTCGCGACCTTTGCCTTTGCGCGTTGCTTCTCAAAGATTTCCCGGTTTGCCGCCTCTTCGGCGTTGATCTTAGCGGAAATGCTGCGCGCTCTATAATCTTCCTCTTCAGCCACCCTTTCAATATCAGCCTTCATTGCCTCAAGCTGATCATATGTCAGCTTAGTGGAAACAGTGACATAAGGGTTCTTCATCATCCGCCATAAAGGCGAAGCGTTACCAGGAACAGGAATAGGTGGCGGCGGCGGAAAGCTCATAGGCCAGGGGTCAATCGGCTTCATGATCGCGCCAATCTTATCAAGTGCCGCCGCTCGACGATCTCTGGGCATTCCTTCCCAGGCGTCAGTAAATTGCTTCTCTCGCCAGTCGCCTGTTTCCATACGCCCGACGCTTTGCCGCCCAGACGCCGGATCGGCTATCCGCAACACGCTGTCTAAGTCTGGCTCAATTTTCAATGCCGCCGCGATGCCTGCTTGCTGCGGTAAGCTCATTTTCCTGAGCTTTAGAAGCCGCCCTTGGTCGTCAGCATAGCGTGTTCTACGAAGTGCGTCTCTGAGTGACCGTTCAAGGCTGCCTATCTGGTAAAGGCGCCATCCAACAGTCTTCGATATATTAAAATTTTCACTTAAGTCATTGTAAAAGCCTGATTTCTTGAGAAATTCACTTTTCCCATGAGTAGTTTCACTGTGAAATCTTGAACGCCTATCGCCGCCCCAGGCTGTGGAGTTGTTGCATTCCATCCACCATTCTACATAGCGGACAATATGCTCTCCTTTCTCTAATTGAGGAAGGTTAGCGACACTTAAATTGTCGCTAATCTCAAGCATAGGAGCTTCGGCCTTCAGACGCAAGACAGCTTTGATCTCCTTAGAACCAAGGATATCCATAGCTCGTAGACGCCTGCCACCATAAATCAGCGTATACTGCTTACCTTCACCTTTCACGCGACTTCTATAGACCGCAATTGGGTTCAATTGGCCCTCGCGTTCAATAAGCCTTGCAAGCGCTTGCGCCGCTGCCTCGTCAACAGGTCGGATGCGATCTTCCGGAACGTGGATTTTATCAATGGGAATGGAAATGATCTCGACCACCGCAGCCTCGCCCTTAAGCACCAAACCACTTTGAAATGACAACAGTCTCAGCTCCAGCAAGCAACGACCATATGCGTCCCAATTCGTAAGTGCTTGCGGGGTTCTTGCTCATTTTAAGAGCAGCCCCTTTTGCAACAATACACCCTCCAATAAACGCCTAATACCTTCCGGCCTCGTAGGAAGGTCGGCCTCCGTCTTTCGAAAAGTGTCTATAGCTTCAATCATCTGGCGTGGAAGCCGTACAGTCACTGCTTCAGTATCAACCTGGGGACGCCCTGTTTTTGCCATTTTGACTTTATGCCACTATCTATTGACGAATTAGATTCATGATGTCATAAAGTCAGCAGCCGCGCAAGGTGCTTCCAACACCCAACGCGGCCTAACCGCAGGCAAAGGAGTTCACCCCATGCCCGAAGCTGTAGCCAGCAATAGCATATCTATGTCCGACGGTCAGCACCCGTTCAAGACAGACCTCACAGCCTTCATTGACACAATACAAGAGCTTGAAGCACTAACCATTATGCTTTCGAGCCTGCTGTCAACAACCGGCTTGGAAAGCCAAGCATCCGGCATTTCGGGCCTATTTCAAAGGCAGTTATCCGATCTCGATCAAATTTATAAAGCCGTAAAGTCTGACCTATCGAAACCAACTGAAAGAGCAATAACGGCAACAGAAAAACCGAAGCAAAGCAACATCAACGTTCAATTCAAGCTCTACAATCACATTCTCAACCTGATCAAAATCATCCGGATTGAAACCGGCGAACCAGTCTACGCCACACATGAAGAATGGCCCGAAACCATTCAAAAAACTATCGTCGATCTTGCGCAAAGCTACGTCGATAAAGTGCTCAACAAGATGGAAGACAAAACAAACGAGATGGAAGCTGGAAGTTTGCTTCCGTGGATAGAGGCCATCATTCGCCGCGAACTACTGAACGAAAAGCAACCCGCGCCAACGACAATGTTACGCGACAACTTCATTCTCGACAGTATAGAAAGTGGATACTCAACTGCAGACATTGCCCAAGTGCTTGGCCTATCACGCCACGCGATTGATAAGGCCGTATACCGCCTCAAACGTCCAATCCATGAGGCAAATAGGCAGCAAGCAACGGCAAACTAACAGCCCCAATCAACGTGATTACAAGGCACTCTGGCAAACCGGAGTGCTTTTTTATGTCGATTTCGTATCGACGTTTTGTCATTCACAGGCCCCACCACTTTCGGCAATCTCAGTCCATCGAACAATTCACTTAAAGGACTGTAACATGCCCACTCTGGCCGAACGAACCCGTAACCAATACCCCGCGACAAATGTAATTCCCGTTTGGCTTCTTTGCTATTGGCGATTGTTGCGCACAACTGCCGCAGGATATTATGCAAAAGCTTGGGCAATATTACCATCAGCGCTTCCTATGAATGTAACATGCCCAACAGTGGAAGGTCTTGCCGCAATGTTGGTGCATCATCGTCTAATTGACGAGCAATAAACATGCATTACACAATGGCATCTAAATTTTGAAATATCTAAATGAAGCCATTTAATACGTGAATCTCAGTCAGTTTAGCGCCCTCATTTCGATCGTTCCAGCTTGTAGTTTTCTTTCCCACCAGCGGACGTCCGATGCACGCTAGCTAGCCAACAAAAAGCGAGAACAGACCTCAACTACGTTGTCTTCTGCCCTGATTGACAGAGGAAAGCCTGCAACAGCCAGTATCTTTCTTTTCAGGTTTACCAATATTTTTCCTTCGGCCCAAGTGAAATCGAAGACCTGTGCCGCATCTCCATTAATTGCTCTTGCCAGTTGGTTAGCGTTTACAGTAGGCGATCCGCTTTTCAATCGAGTTTGTAGTGGCGCAACACAAGAAAGCAATAAATCAAGCAGAGCTTCGCCTTCGTTAAGCTTCTCAGCCGATGACGCTGCCCTCAAACACCTGACAACGTCGTTGAATGAGTGCTCGAGTGCGCCGTCTTCTGCATCTTGAATGAAGAGAGCCTCCTTCACGGCCGCGTCTGGCTTGCTCGGAACCTCCTTTAGATCCGTACCGCTGTAATAGTCCTCGATCGTACCTCTGCGAAGGATGAAACATCCCAGCTCTTCAAGAACAGAGAGCAGAACGTCCAAACGTGCCCTTATCGCGGCCCAGCGGTCTGGCAACTCGGTCAGCTGATCCTGCGATTGGGATAGGATCGTTGCAAGTGCGGCGCGCCGTCTACGCCGTTCTTCATCTTTGGGATCGCCAGCGATGTAGTACTGGTGCTGCTCAGCCAATTGAGAAATCTCGCTCCAATAGGCACTCACAAGTCCGCAGAAATCACTGTACACACTCCGCGACAGCTCTCTCCCAGACGCAAACCCACGTTTAGTCGCAACGGCTCCACCTTCATGTGTGCTTAGAAAACTGTTTGACAGTTCAATTCCATCGGCGAGACCGTCACAATCAGCAAGAACTACTGGTTCCTTACCCATCAGCCGCAACAGCTTGAGCACTGCAGGAAATTCTCCCTTTCCAATTACCGGGAGTACTTGCGAACCACCGGCTTCAAGATGGATCACAAGTTTTGAGGCAAGCGCGCCGCAAATCACGGCGTCGGAAGGCCCCTCCACAAGAATAGGTGACTTCGCGAACAACGAGAGCTTGTGCTCTTGTCCCATCCGGCTTACCAGCTCACGGACCTTTCGGCCACCGAGCTCACCGACTTGAGGGGAAATCTGAACCGGTGGTGCGGCGAAATCCGAGCAAAATATCAACTGCGGTATGTCGCTCGGGGTGTCGAGCTTTATGAACTCCGTGGAGTGCGTGGACAAAACTATTATTTTTTTGTTGCTTGCGCTATCCGGATATCCTGCTACCCCGGTCATTTCTTGGAGCAGAAATGCTTGCAATTGGGGATGAAGTGATACTTCGGGCTCATCAATGAGAAGTGCGCCGATCTCATCATCGTAGAGAGCTGTCAGCAATCCCACTAGGTGCATCAATCCAGATGCTTCACGTCCGGAGGAATAAGTCGTGTCGGTACCGTCGAGGCGCATGAACGACAATTTCAGGCTGCCAGCGTCCCATTCAACAAAGACATCCCGTTGGAATAGCTTTCGTAGCCTTTCACGGATTTTGACCAGGATGTCCGGTCTTTGGGAAAGGGTAAGAATGTCGCCCTGCAAAGTCTCGAAGTTGTGCCGTCGAGAAGCGTCGTCCTTTGAGCCGTATTGGGCTCGATCATAAAGCGGGGTGCCAGAACGGTGGCCGTCATAGTCGGCTCGATATTGCTCCAGCAACCCGATTCGCCCAGCGGAAATAAACCGGACATTTTTGTTCGGCGGTGGTCCTCCATTTGGTCCCGGCTGCCCCATCAGTTGTAGCAGTCCATGCTTGGCTGCCCTCATCAATTGGGTCTTTCCAGAGCCGTTCGGCCCCAAGATAACCGTGATCCCACTATTGAGACTAATCATGTAGTTCTGCGCACCACCGGGAGCGGAAATTTTCGCATTTATCTCGACAGGAAACGCCATGTGTGAGCCATTTAACTCCGGGTTGAGGGAGTAGAGTGCGGTGCAGAATTCCTGAGTTGCAAGTTCTGTGTGTGGCTTGAGTAGCTTTATCCCGGGGAATTTGCTGTGAAATTCTACGTCTTGGCCAAATAGGGCATAGCAAGCGCCGATCCCTTCGATTTGTGACGATTGGGTCGAGCGGGTCACACATCTCGAAAGGTCTATAACCGACAGTGAGCGGCCCAGAGCTGACAGTCCACTTGCGGCCCCATATCGGCCATCACCGATTGCCGTGAAAACACGGTCATTGGTGATGTTTCCTTTTGAGCACGTCTCAAATTCCCCCTCCCTTGATCAAGCATGTGTCGCTGCTAAATTGGTCAGCATGGGAACATTCATCGAAATGATCATCGGCAGCCTGTTCGGGGCGCCGCCGGCAAAAACCAAGATCGGGAAACGCATCCAGAATTACGGGTGGATTGTGCCTGTTGTCGTCGGCATTAGTCTGCTGTTGTTCTGGCACTGATTCTCAGGCCCTTGGAGCACTAGCGAGACTGTTACCCCCAAATAAGGTCAGATCACCCTGTTATCAGAAGCATTGAAGTGCGTTTTCGCTCCCCTAGCTTACGTAAATGGAAAAACTGCCGTTCGATGATAACGCAAACCAGATCTTTTCTTACGATGGCATCCCGGTCGGTTATTTCGGAGGCGGTATCGTGCCAATCAAGCCTGGCACTTACCGTTACATGCCATTTCGAAGTCTTGGCCACTATATGATGGTGCGATCGCTCGACGATGGTGGAAGGCCGGTTTGCTCCTACAAGCGCGTTAAAACCACCGTTCATTTCGAGGTGCTTGGTCGAAGCGCAAACAGAGAACTCCATCTTGGCGCCTTCACAACCTCTGACGACGAATAACCCAGCCGCAGACGTGATCGCGTCGTCTTTCTGACGTGGCAATGGACGCCATTTTGAGCCCAATTGTCAGATAAGATGCAAATATGGAACTAGGCGGCACTTCAGTACAGCCTGGATCCTAAGTCCCGCGTGAAATTTTCTCCCAATTGCCTGCGTCGAACAAGTCCTTCATTTCAATGCATTTTTGGCTCGCATAGGATAATTCCGGCGCGAAATTTTTACTGTCTGAGTTGGAAGGCAAATCTGTCGAGGCTTGGCGAGCCACGCTGGGGCAATGTTCCGGCAATATCAATTCTTTGAAAAACGTCACCCCTGCCCTGAATGGTTTTTGAAGGCGCACGTTATGTTTGATCATAAAGTACGCTTACGTGCAGATCACAAACCTATCCCGCTTATTTTACTCGGGCAATCATGCAGTTCGATTGGCAAAATATCTTTTTGAAACAACCACTCCCACCTGTTCCCATGAAATTTCGCAAATTCCCGCCAATTCCAAGCCTGCCTGACAGACAACATGTATGTATGTATGTATGTAGCTCGCCGCGCACTTCCGGAATTTTGACACGCAGAACCGGAAAAATGAAAATTCGAGATCGCATATCAAAAAGTTGATTCGAACATAGTTTGAAGGCCGCTCAAATGGCCATTTACCTCGGGTGTTGACGTGGTGCATCGGGGACAAAACCCTACAGAACTATACAGAGGAATCCGATCAATCCAACCAACGCGACAAGCAAAAGAAGAAGCCGCATTTTTATCCAGAATGCCGTTTTACGAGAAATCGGCTTCTGGAGGTTTTCATACGCTTGGGAGTAATCGAGCTTGGTGAACCCAGACCCCAATCTACGAGACGGCATCGTCGCACCGACGACACCGCAAGCCAACACAAGAAAAACAATGAATACGATAATCACCTCGTGACCTCCGACATCAGCGGTTAATCCGCCTCCTGAGACCGAGAATAATTTGCTTGCTTGGCCTCAAGGTCAAGCGTTGCGAAAGGGAACACGTCTTCTTCTGGCGCGAACCGGCCATGGCGGCTTTCGGCCCGAAGCGGTCATTCCAACGGCAAGCCTCGCTCCACGATTGCCTTGAAATATTCGACACCAAAGGGAATGGCCGCGTCGTTGAAGTCGTACCGAGAGTCATGAACAGACGGGCCGTCGCCATTTCCGATGAGCATGATGTTTCCTGGTCTAGCTTCGAGCATGAACGCGAAGTCTTCTGATCCCATCAATGGCTCCATAGAGCCGTTTACGTTTTCCGCGCCAACCAATGAAGTCGCTGTGCTAACAGCGAATACGGTTTCACCTGGGTGATTTATGGTCGGTGGAAACATCCGCTTGTATGCGACCGATGCTTTTGCTCCGTAGGCTTCGGCAACATGCGACGCGATTTCTGTTACACGTTTTTCTATCAGATCGCGCGTGGCGGGATCGAACGTCCTGGTCGTACCGCCCATCTCGGCCGACTGAGGTATGACGTTGCCAGCCTTGCCGCCCGCCATCCAGCCCACGGTGACAACTGCGCACTGACGAGGATGGACATTGCGGGAGACAATCGTCTGGAGCGCCAAAAGGATGTTTGCGCCGACAACAAGCGGATCAACGCTGACGTGGGGTGATGCTCCGTGCGCCCCTTTGCCTTCGATCTTTATCCGAAAGCCATCAGCAGATGCAGCCAATGGTCCGCTGGCAGTCGTGAACTGACCAATTGGCAACCCTGGCTCGGTGTGCATGGCATAGATCTCATCTATCTCCAAGCGGTCCATCAAACCATCATCGACCATGGCCTTTCCACCTCCGCCACCTTCCTCTGCTGGTTGGAAGATAACCACGGCCTTCCCATTGAATGCTCGGGTCCGGGTCAGGGAACGAGCGGCACCTAGAAGCATTGCGGTGTGTCCATCATGTCCGCACGCATGCATCACGCCTTTGGTCGTAGATACCCAAGGCGCTCCAGTTTCTTCCTCGATCGGTAGCGCATCCATATCAGCTCGTAATCCAATTACCTTCTCGCTGGTCTGTTGTTGGCCATGAATGATGCCGACGACGCCCGTCTTGCCGATGCCTGTTATGATTTCGTCACAGCCGAATTCAGCAAGCTTTGCCGCCACAAAGGCAGCCGTTCTGTGAACTTCGAATTGAAGCTCAGGGTGGGCATGAATATCGCGCCGCCATTCGACAACGTCAGCGTAATCAGCATCGCTCCATTCCATTGGATACCTCGGTGGTGTGATGTCTTTCAGATCGGTAGGATAAGCGATTTTGATCAAGGCACAATGACCGCTAATGGCGCAAAGCTGCCCTTAAGCATTTGCTCTCAACATCACCCATCCCTACCATAAAAAATCAACTCCCGCGCCTCCGTCCCCTTCCCGCCAGACACAGAATAAGACAACTCCGCGCCGTCCACCGGAAACCCAGCGAAGATCTCCCGGATCTCAGGCCGATCATTTATCGACAATATGAAGCCGCCTTGAAGCGTCTTTAAACGCCCTGCAAGAACGTCAAACTGATCCCGGCTAAACAGCGCCTTGCCGTAATCGTCCTCACAGCCAAAGTATGGCGGATCGAGATAGAAGAGCACGCCCGGCCGGTCATAGCGGTTGATGAAGGCCAGCCAGTCCAGGTTCTCGATGACGACGCCAGAGAGGCGCTCGTGGACATCTTCCAGGAGCGGCGCGAGGCGGATCAGGTTGAACCGGGCGCTGCCCTCGTGCTGGACGCCGAAGGTCTGGCCTGCGACCTTGCCGCCGAAGGCGAGCTTCTGGAGATAGATGAAACGCGCCGCCCGTTCCAGATCGGTCAGCGTTGCCGGATCACAGGCCTTCAGACGCTCGAATTCGCGGCGGCTGGTGATCTGGAACTTCAGGATGTCGATGAACTGCGGATGTAGAAGCCCTTAGGGCTAACGCCGAAGACGGCATTACAAGTTGTTGGTGCTGGCAATACTAAAACCAAGACGCAACACACGACAATGCAATTGCCTCGCTGCGGACAGATGGCATTTGTCGTCGATCCAGATGTATGGGAAGAAAGGCCCCGCGCTTAACGACCGGGAAAACACGAGCCATCGCTGTTAGCACAGGCTAAACGATCAGACCGAAAAGTGGTAACCACTTTTCGGTCTGATTCTTTAGGAACAGATCGAGCTAGAATAGGCGATCAGAATATCTTCTCGCCTTCTACTCGAGCATGTCGACAAATTCGGGTTCAAACCACGCAATACGTTTGCGCGCATCGCTGTGCAGTGAACGCGAGTCCGTTGTTAAAGCACGCTGACGTTTTCAGCCTTCGACTTCCCGGTCTTACGGTCCTGCCCGATTTCGAAGCTGACCTTGTCACCTTCTCTGAGCGAGTCACCGCGCTGCAGGGAAGACACGTGAACGAATACATCCGTTCCACCATTCTCGGGCGTGATAAAACCAAAACCCTTGTCGTCGTTAAAAAATTTCACAGTACCAGTAGGCATGACATTTCCTCTTGAATTCCCGTAGCCGTTTGACTCCGCGCCAGACTTTTATAGCGTGATCCCCTGTCGATCAACCACCAACACAGAGATAGAAAGCTAATTGGCAGAATTGATTGCTTCTTCCGGTTTTAAAATAGGTCTTCAACACCGCTTCGACCTGGGTGACGTCGCAAAAATTATCGCGGCACTCGTCATAGCCGACAGAACTGGCCTGCAACATAGCCTTATCCAAAGACAGATCGGTGACGATCTGCTTCAGCTTGGCATTGTCCTTCTCCCATCGCAGCTATAGGCACCTGAAGACCCCAATGAACTCAAGAGTTCTGCCTCACCTCTGAGTTTACCCTTTCTCAACCAGACACAAATTTCTTTGCGCAATCAAGCGCTTCGGCGATGGAGACATCCATATCGAGGTATCGGAAAGTGCCGAGCCGGCCGACGAAGGTTACATTTTTCTCGGCGGTAGCCAGTTCCTGGTAGCGGGTGAGGTTGTCCGACAGACCTGTCAGGTGTACCGGGTAATAGGGAATGTCCTTCTCCGTGCAGGAGCGGCTATATTCTTTATAGCAGATGGTTTTCTCATGCGTTTCCCAGGGCGAGAAATGCTTATGTTCAGTGATCCGGGTATAGGGCACGTCAGACCCACAATAATTAACCACGGCATTTCCCTGAAAATCGCCCTCACCCCGCAGGATTTCGAAGTCCAGCGTGCGATAAGGAAGCCTGCCTTCGCGATAGTCGAACCAGGCATCGAGTGGACCGCTATAGAAAACATGGTCGAAATCATCCTTTTCTGCCGGAGAAAAGGGCCTGTTCAGATGAACTTCAACGCCCTCGATATCCAGTATGCGCTCGACGATCTGTGTATAACCGTGCTTGGGCATGCCCTGGAAACGATGATTGAAGTAGTTATCGTCGTAATTGAACCGGACCGGCAGCCGTTTCAAAATACTGGCCGGCAACTGGTCCGGTTGCACACCCCACTGCTTGATCGTGTAACCCTTGAAGAAGGCTTCATAGAGTTCCTTGCCGATAAATTTTAGCGCCTGTTCTTCAAAGGATTGCGGCTCCTGATCCATTTTCAGGCCCTTTGATTCGATAAAGGCCCGGGCCTGCGTTGGGTTGAAGGTCTTGCCGAAATATTGGTTGATCGTGTGAAGGTTGATTGGCAGCGAAAAGACCTGACCTTCCGTTATGGCCTTTACCCGGTTGGTATATGGTTGAAATGTGTCGAACCCGGTAATGTAGTTCCACACGGTTTCATTATCGGTATGAAAGATATGCGGCCCATAGACATGCACCATGACGCCCGTTTCAGGGTCGCGTGCGGTGTGGCAATTGCCGGCGATATGATCGCGCGCCTCGAACACCGAGACCTTGTGCCCCGCTGCGGCGAGCTCGCGAGCGATGACCGCTCCTGAAAGTCCTGCGCCGACAATTGCAATTTCTTTCATCAACCCCGATTCCCCATTGCTGTTCAACATCTATGGTAAATCATTGTGTTTGCGATAAGAAGGCCAAGATCAACAAGAGATCTACATCTCCACCAGATAACGCCGATCTCTGGAATTTGCTATTGTCAATAATCTATTTCCAGAGCAACACATTCAGCAAATGCAATGTTTTTTGAGAATTACGCCAAGAGAGACATCAGGGATCAAATAACGTTTCTAACAACAGAAGTTGCACCATCGCTCTATCGTCGCCCATTAAATGAAAATTAGTAATTCCTCGGGTACATATGATCGCATAAGTCGATCTCCCATGCAGAACGGAGGTGGACTGTGTTAAAGGCAAATTTTGGCGAAACGACATGCACCTTTGCAACACGTTATCGCCAATTGACGTAGGATCAGAGCTTCTGTGAGCTCTTATGCATGATGCGCTCCTAACGTGCCGGCTCATCCGAGCCATGTCCTGAGTAGCATTTTCTCTTCTGATGCGATTTGATTCGACGGTGCGACGTGTCGTGACCCGATAGAATCCATGGTGGGAGGGTGATGTTGGCATTCCGTTAACCCAAGGGGCACATCTCAATGACTTCTATTGTTTCGTCGTTATCCATCACGCAAATCAAGGCGCTGTCCACCACAGCGATCGCATCACTGAATACGGACGATGCAGCTGCACTATCGACCACTCAGGTTGCGGCATTGTCTTCCAAGCAGATCGCAGCGATCGAAACGGTAGACCTGGCTGTGCTGGACACAAACCAGATGGGCGCCATTTCCGCTACTGGCGTCGTTGGCCTGACGCTCAGCCAGCTGACCGCGTTGAGCTCGGGTCAGGAAGCCGCTTTGAGCACCAAGGCTGTGGCCGCATTGACGGCCTCCCAGATCGGCAATTTCGGCACGACTCAAACAGCCAATCTGTTGTCGTCGCAAGTTTCAGTTCTGTCCGCGACGCAAATCGCTGCACTCGGCACCGATGACATCGCCGTGATGACGTCCGACCAGATCCAGGCAATCAGCACCAAAGCGGTCTCCGGCCTGACCTCGACGCAGCTTGGCGCCTTGTCCACAGACCAGGTCACTCAGCTCTCAACCGGTCAGATCTCCGCTCTCAGCGCCAAGCAGCTCGCTGGCCTGTCCACGGATTCAGTCGCCGCCCTTACCAGCGCCCAGGTTGGTGCAATCAGCGCCAAGTCCATCAGCGGCCTGAGCACAAGCCAGGTAGCTGCGCTGGAAACCGCTGACGAAGCCGCCCTGACATCGACACAGATCGCCGCATTGTCCACTGCACAGGTCAAGGCGCTGTCGTCCGACCAGGTCTCGGCCTTGTCGTCCACGCAGATTTCCGGCTTCTCTTCTGCCCAGCTCGGCAGCCTCGACACCGCTGATATTGCAACGCTCGACAGCACCGATCTCGCTGCCATCAGCACCAAGACCATTGTCGGCCTCACGACCACGCAGATCGCGTCCTTGTCCACCGATCAGGTCAGTGCACTGTCGTCCGGCCAGATCTCTGCCCTCGGCGCAAAGCAAATCGCTGCCCTGAGCACCGACGCCATTGCTGCACTTTCCAGCACCCAGGTTGGCGCAATCAGTGCCAAGTCCATCACCGGCCTGACCACCAGCCAGGTCGCCGCGCTGGAAACCGCAGATGAAGCTGCCCTGACAACGGCACAGATCGCCGCATTGTCCACCGCACAGGTCAAGGCCCTGTCTTCCGATCAGGTCGTTGCCTTGTCAACAACCCAGGTAGCGACCCTGTCTTCAGCCCAGATTGGCGTCCTCACCACCGATACCGTGGCCAGCCTGTCAACCGACCAGGTCGCGTCGATCTCCACCAAGTCAATTGGCGGCCTGTCCACCGGCCAGATTGCGGCATTGACAACCGCTCAGGCCGAAGCTCTGACAACCAGCCAGGTCGCCAACCTGAGCTCCAAGCAGATCTCTGCGATCGAAACTTCCGATATCGTTACCTTCTCCACCGGCGACATTGCTGCAATCAGCGTCAAGTCGATCACCGGCTTGACCACCCAGGATATCGGCGTCCTGACCAGCGACCAGTTGCAGTCTCTCACCACCTCGCAGGTTCAGGCTTTCAATTCGTCACAGGTTGAAGCCATCATCCTGGCATATCAAAGCATCTAACTTCTGATGACAGGCGCGGCTCAGGCCGCGCTTGTAGAAGCCTCGATAGCAAGACCAAATGCGGCGCCTCATCCAGGCGCCGCATTTGCTTTTGCAGACCCCATTCTGCCCTTATGCGATGTTCTGTGGCCATGGTTTCTGCCGGGAATCCGTCGTCAAGCCCGATGCAAGCTAATGCCGCTACCAAGGCCAGGCATGACATCGCGGTCCAGTTTGCCGTGGAAAAATGTTATGCGTCAGCCTCATGCCTGTCGGCATAGGCCTGTTGTCGTTACCTGGCCTTGCGGCCGACTGTTCCTGGGGTGGATATGGACACTGGCATTGTAACATCGACTATCGCGACACCTGCTGCCGATTTCGTGGAGCAAGCACGCACTCAACAGCTCTCGCTGACAAAGTTGTTCGAGACCGCCGAGCAATTCGCCAGAGCAGGTCGAGTCGATCAGGCCGTGGAACTTTACAAGGCCTGGATTGCCTATAACAGCGCCCATCCGCTGGTGCATATGGTCTACTTCAACTATTCCGTCACCTTAAGGCAGATTGGCGATATGGCAGGGGCGATCAATGCTCTGCGCGCCTGCCTGAAGATTGATCCGCAATTCGGCGCCGCCCATGTCAATCTGGGCAGGTCTCTGGAAGACAGCGGGCTGCTGAACGATGCCCTGCAACAATGGCGCAGCTTTGCCGAAATGACCACGGATGTTTCGCCCGACAGGCTTGCCAATCGCATCATGGTGCTGGAGCATATCGGTCGTGTGCTGGAAAATGCCGGCCTGATGGAAGAGGCTGAAGCCTCCCTGTGGAAAGCAATCGAACTGCGTCCGGATAAAACTGAAGCCGGTCAGCATTGGTCCGCCATACGGTTGCGTCAATGCAAATGGCCGGTCCTTCAAGAGTCTCCCCATGTCACCATGCGCCAATTGCTGGATGCAGTGTCGCCCTTGACGATCTCTTGCTACTCAGACGATCCGCTGTTTCATCTGGCCAAGGCCTATCGCTGCAATAAAACGATGATCGGCCGTCCGGATCTCAGCGCCGTACCACACCAGTCGCCACGCCAGAAGACAGGAACCGGCCAGCGGTTACGCGTCGGTTACCTGTCATCCGACCTGCGCGACCATGCGGTCGGCTTTGCGCTGCGCGAAGTTCTGGAGTTACATGACAAGACCAGTATCGAAGTGTTCGCCTATTATTGCGGTGAACCGATAGCACTCGACGAGACCCAGCAACGTATCAAACAGTCGGTCGATGGCTGGCGCGATATTTTTGCGCTGAGTGATGTCGATGCCGCCCGGCTGATCGCAGCCGATGAAATCGACGTGCTGATCGATGTTAACGGCTATACGAAACATGCGCGCACCCGGATTTTCGCCTATCGGCCCGCACCGGTTATCGTCAATTTCTGCGGCTATCCCGGCTCGATGGCGAGCCCCTTCCATCAATATATGATCGCGGACAATCATATTGTTCCGCCTGAATACGAGATCTATTATTCGGAAAAAGTATTGCGGATCGCCTGCAATCAGCCGGTCGATCGCAAGCGGAAGGTGGCGCCGCGCCCAACACGCGCCGAAGTGGGCCTGCCAGAAGACGCCTTCGTCTTTGCCTGCTTCAATGGCATGCAGAAGATTACGCAAAGCGGCTTTACCCGCTGGATGACCATCCTGCAGGCGACGCCCGGCAGCGTGCTCTGGTTGCTGTCCGGCAACGAAGAGGTCAATCAGCGTCTGCGCGATACGGCAACCCGATGCGGAGTCGATTCGGCTCGGCTGCTGTTTGCGGCCAAGGCTGGCAATGCGCAGCATCTTGCCCGAATCGCAGTTGCCGATCTCTTTCTCGACACCTTCCCTTACGGTGCGCATTCCACCGCCGCCGACGCCATCAACATGGGCCTGCCGGTCCTGACCTTTCCCGGCAAAAGCTTCGCATCGCGTTTCTGCGCCAGCGTCGTAGCCTCAGCGGGAGCGCCGGAGCTGATCTGCCAATCTCCAGATGACTATGTGCGGCGCGCCATCGCCTTCGCCCAGGATCGCCAGAGCCTTATGGCCATCAAGGAAAGCTTGAGTCGGCAATTCGAAACCAGCGCCCTGCGTGACATGCCCGGCCTCGCCCGCCGGCTTGAAGAATTGTTCTGGCAGATGCAAGGCGAATGCGAGCGGGGAGAAACGCCCAAGCCCGAACTGCTCAATATGGAAGCCTATTACGAGATCGGTGTCGAATTCGCCCTGGAGAATATCGATTTCGAGGATGAGCAGACCTATCGACGGCGCTACCGGGAAAAGCTCGCCAAGTGGAACAGGCACGCGCCTCTCCTTCCTGACAGTCGCCTATGGTCCGGCGTGGAAGAATGATGACAGTGCCGCCCGTCAAATCTGGCGGGCGGCACCGTCATTGTGTTGCAGAAGACACAACCGAAGCCCTTAAGGCCGAACCTGCTGCCAGACCCGCAGGAAATTACCGCTATAAACATCGATGATCCGCTGCTCCGGCCAACCGGCAGTAACCATGGCTTCGGTGAGTTTCGGCAGATCGGCGCCACTCTGCATGCCGGTCGGTAGGCTGGAAATACCACCATCGAAATCGCTGCCAAAGGAGAGATGCTTCCAGGGGTCCTCGACAATCTCCATACTGGCGATGAGCTGTGCGAAGGCTTCATAATAGGCGATCACGAAAGCGATGTCGGCATCCATGTCCGGCTTGCCATCGGCAAGATAGCGGTTCTGGAGGAAGTAAGGGGCAAGGATAACACTGATACAGCCGCCAGTCCGGACGATGGCGCGGATGGCCTCATCGCTCAAGGCCCTGTCCAGATGACGCGACGGTCTCTCCTCCCTACCCCGTGTCACCGTGCGCGATGCGCCATGCGACGCAAAGGCTGGTACATTGCGGCGAACACAGATCTCGCAGGCATCGAGAATGCCCTGCGTGGATGTGTGGGTGACATCCACCAGCAGGCCGACATCGATACAACGCTCCACCACCTGCCTGCCAAAGGCAGACAGACCGCCGCCCTCGATCTTGCGCCACGGATTGACCGGCGCATAGCCGGCCTCGGAGATATCGGTATGACTGAAATGGTTGAGTGTCAGATAGGCGGCACCGGCCCTGGCAATCTCGCCCAACCTGTCCAGCCGCAGGACCTGGCTTTTCATCCCGCCTGGCCCCAACATATGCGCGCCTTCCATGGACAGGATTGCACATCGCTTGCCCACCGCTTGCGCGGCGCGGACCTCTTTTGCATTGCGCGCCAACCGCATCCGGCCTTGGCTCTGATCGACGACGTCTTCCACATAACGCTGGTGAGCCACCCAGTTTTTCCACGGGTCGAGGAAAGGAGCCGGAATAAGATTTTCCCACAAGGCGTGGGCACTGAAACAGGCCCCGCCATAACCGCCTTCCAGAAAATCCGGTCCGCTGACATGTTCGGATAACGGCCTGTTGCGTCCCCTCGGCGAGGTTTTGCGGATCAGCCAGACCACGAGGGAGCGCCGATGCGCCTTCCAGTCTCCTTTCCAGAAATCATATCCGGCCAGTCGCGATAGAAACAGCGAATCCAGATGGGTATCGATCGGATAGGCAAGTGTGTGAAGCGCTTTGACAGTCAGATCGGTTATTTCAGAAACAGAATCTGTCATGTTTTCAGAAGAAATCGTGTCCATTGAGACATGTCTCCAGCAACGAATTTTAAAAATGGATAAATCTAAATATCGATATGAATTTTAGTCGCATCATTTGTCCAGTTTATAAAAACACACATGATGCAGTCGGCTCTGAAATTTTTCGGCCAGACCAAGTGATGGATTCTATCCTTTCGCCATGGCATCTTATGTGGATACGACAGCGCCTTTTGGTCTGAACCATCCCCATAGTCAGACGAATAGAACAATAAGTCCAGAGCGATTGTACCTGCCTGCTCACCAGACAAACGTAAAGACGGCGCGCATCCTGTCGGGACGCGCGCCGTCAATCATGTAAAATCACTCTTCAATTCAAGGCCGGCTTCAATTTGCGAAGGGGCAGCCGGGGCGGTTCGCGAGAACGACGCGATCATATTCGCCGTAACGGATACCACCGACAATCACACGGCGCGGTGTCACACGTTCGATATTCGGCCGGCGCAAGCCGTCTCGGCGGGCCTGGCGGATCGCATCACCGGGCGAGCAAACGCCACCGTAACGCGGATCTGGACCATCCCAACGCCGTGGTGGCGGAGGCGGTGGACCGCCCCATGGCGGCGGCGGAGGTGGCGGACCACCCCACGGCGGAGGTGGCGGTGGTGGACGGCGATAACCGTCATCGCCCCAGGCCTGTACCAATTGCGGCGCATCGCCGCCGATATAGACGCCCAGGCGAACATCAGGCTGGGCCGCGGCCGGGCCAACCGTGGCAACCACCGCGCCGATCAAGGCCAGTCCAGCCAGAGCTGTTTTCGCAAAAATGCTTCGCATCGTTTTTCTCCTCGAAGGACGGCATGGGTTTCTCTTTGAAAAACCGGCTTACCGCCCCGAAAACCTTGTCTAATCATGGGTTTGATTAATCTGCAAAAACTCAGATGCAGAAAAGCCAACCAAGATCTCGCGTCGGACAGCCCGTTTCCGTAAGCGATTGACTGAGAGATTAACGCCGCAATACTGAACGCCATCAGAAGCGTCCATTCAGTCTCCGTTCATTAGTTTCAGCTTGTGGTTCAAGAGCTTAGATGCATTACTACCTGGCGCGTATGTGGTTGGTCGCGATGTTCGAACAGGTAAATACCCTGCCAGGTTCCAAGTAAAAGCCGCCCATTGGCCATTGGAATACCAATCGACACCTGCGTCAGCGCCGATTTTATATGGGCCGGCATATCATCGGGCCCTTCCTGGCGATGGGTGATCCATGCCATGGACGGATCGTTACACGGCGGGACCAGGCGCTGAAAAAACACTTTGAGATCGCGCTTCACATCCGGATCGGCATTTTCCTGGATGATCAGCGAGCAGGACGTATGGCGCACGAAAACAGTCAATAGTCCTTCCGGAGCGCCCGTATGCCTGACAAAATCATCGACCTGATCGGTAAATTCGTACAGACCCTGGCCACGCGTGGAAATCGACAGGCTGGTTTGCGGCATGGCATGGTCCTCGAATTGCGCTCCGTCAAGGAAATGGCCCATATAACGCCTGCGTCAAGGGCTCTTTCCAGCAGCAAGGCTTAGACGTTCCGGTTGCGAGAAACACAGCAAGTCTTCCAGAGGTGCCGGGCGGCCATAGAGAAAACCCTGATGTTTGCGGCATCCGGCTTCCACAAGCCAGCGTGCCTGCACCTCCGTTTCGATACCTTCCGCGACAACATCGATGCCGAGCGCCTGGGCCATTTGCAGCACGGCCTGAACGATAACCTGCCCAACCCGGTCGTCCCCAACACGGCTGATCAGGCTACGGTCCAGCTTCAACCACTGGATCGGCAGGCTGCTGAGAGAGGAAATATTCGAATAGCCGGTGCCGAAATCATCAAGTGCGACTCGAACGCCGAGCCGCGAAAGTTCGGAAAGCTCGCGCCCGGCCCGCAGCAGGTCCGACATGATCAGGTCCTCGGTAATCTCCACCACCAATGCCGTGGCTGGAAAACCGGTCTGCTCCAGGATGGACGCGATGACCATCGCCAGATTACCGGACTTGAACTGGCTTGGAGAAATATTGACCGACACGTAGTTGAGCTTTCCAGCCTTAACCAACGGCGCCGTTTGCGCACAGGCCGTGCGCGCCACCTGCGCAAACAACCGATCCAGAAGGTTGCGCTCTTCCGCCAGCGGCAGAAATACACCCGGCAGCACCAGACCGCGATAGGGATGCTGCCAGCGTGCCAGCACTTCCACCCCCAGTATCCGCTTGCTGGCTCCATCAACGATCGGCTGGTACCAGGGCATGATTTCATGGCGGTCCATGGCCAGCACCAGTTCCAGTTCCAGCAAGCGTCGCTCGTTGGCCTCGGCCCAAAGGTCGTCGTCAAAAGCGGTCGCCAGCGACAGCCCAGCTTTCTTGGAAACGTAAAGCGCCATATCGGCATGCCGCAGCAATTCGGTGGACGATGCGGCATGATCCGGCAGGCTCGCATATCCGATGGAAGCCGAGACATCCAAGCGCTTGCCGTTGAAGAGAACCGGCTCCTGCAAACTGGCGCGAAAACTCGAGACAAAGGCATGATCAGCCGTCACATCCGACAGATGGTCGAGAATCAATGCAAATTCGTCACCACCCAGCCGTGCCACCGTTCCAGGTCCAGCCGCAACCATCAGCCGGCGGGCAAATTCTCGCAGCACCGCATCCCCCGCCTCATGACCATAAGCGTCGTTGATCGCCTTGAACCTATCCATATCAACAAGAATGACGGTGATACGGTCGCCTCGAAGGCGGCTCTTCTGGCAAGCGTCGGTCAAAACCGCGGTAAAGCTGCGGCGATTGGCAAGCCCGGTCAATTGGTCCTGCTGGGCCAGCGCAATGGCGCGTTCGCGCTCCTGAACCAGCTCCTCCGTGCGCTGCATGACCCGCTGTTCAAGATCTTCCGCCTGTCGTGCCAATTGGCAATTGGCCATATAAAGCTCACGCGCACGCGCTTCCAGCAATGTCTCGGCTTGGCGGCGGGCCGCGCGCTCGCGCTCCAGACGGCGGGTCAGCCGGTCGATCCGATCAAGATCGGAAACCTCAAGTGGCTGGTTTACCATCACGATGTACTCTCGGTAATCACAAACAGAGTTGCCCCATCGTCGCCCGCGCTGCGCTCGACCGTAACAGTGCTTCCAAAATGCCGGGCAGCCCCTTGGATCAAGCCTTCCGCCAAGGCCTCCATTTTCCGCCCGGACCGATAGAGCATCGACATGGACGCCCCGTCCTGGCTCAGAATTTCAAAAGAAGGCAATTCCGCATCGGGATAGAGCTTTTTCACCTCGACATGAATGTGGGCGTCAATACTGGCTAGAAAGCCGAAGAGACCGCCGCTGCGGTCGAAGAAGCCTGGAAACAACACGGCGAAACGTCCCGCAAGATGCAGTCCGAACGCCTGCATCAATTCATCGACGCCAAGGCCGGAGCGCTGCGACAGCGCGCTCAGCAGCGCCACCATCTCGCGATGGTCATAGGTGCCAACGCTGGTATAGGCTCCGCCACTGGCAAGCCCGTTGGTAAGCAAAGAGGCTTCGATAATGTCGTCGGCCATGTCTTCATTCCAGGTCGCGGCGACGAATTCGAGCATTTCCGTAAAAACCATCCCTTTCATAGTCTATCCCAAGGCCTCCCCGCTATCGACGCGAGGCAACAATATGAGGAAAAACTTAACAACAAAGCGTTGTACAATCTGTTTCTACGACCCAAATATACTTTGTGGTGAATGCAGTCTTACCGCATGGATGGACGCTTCTGCGCCATCGGCAGCAAGCATTGGCGTGCTGCGGCAAGAACACTTGCCGTTAACGGATCGAGTGCCTGGCCCAGCGCCCTGCTCCAGTGCCAATAAAGCGGCACGGCAAGCGGTTGATCCGGCATCAGATCCACCAGCACGCCCTCGGCGATCAAAGGCGCCACCGAAACCGCCGGGTTCATGCCCCATCCCAGCCCCAGACGCGACGCGTCGATAAAAGCCTGGCTGGAGGGCAGCCAATGGCAAGGCGGCGACAGGCGGCATCCGGCCACCTGCTCCATCCATGCGGCTTGCAATCCATCCTTGGCGTTGAAGGTAAGGCAGGGAGCAACGGCCAGAGCCTCAGCGGTCACGCCCTGCGCAAACCATCGCCCCGCGAAATCAGGGCTGGCCGTGGCGCGGTAGGTCAGCAAACCAAGCGGTCGGCAATCGCAGCCCTGAACGGGCGCGGCAAGCGAGGTCACCGCCGCCCGCACCTCACCGCGCCGCAGCCAATCAGCGCTGTGGTCCTGATCGTCAAGCACGAGATCGAACAACAGTCCCTCCACTGCGGCCATGGCCGGAACAAACCATGTCGCCAGACTATCGGCATTGATCGCCAGCCGCACCGTCACCTGCGCCGCCTGCGCAAGTCCGAGATCACCGATCACCTGGTGCTCCAGCAGGGCGACTTCCTCGGCATGGCGGCAAAGTCGCGCCCCCGCCGAAGTCGGCAAGCAGGGCTGGCCACGAATGATCAGCGCCGTGCCTGATCGCTCCTCCAGCAGCTTGATGCGCTGCGAGATCGCCGATTGCGTTACCCCCAACTGACGGGCGGCTTTTTCGAAACTGCCGCTGCGCAGCACAGCCACCAACGCCGATAAATGCTCGCCATCGAATGCCATTAGAATTTCTTATGCCTGGTTATATTTGTTAATTTTTCTAATGAATTCATTTGCATTAGTCAAAGGGCCACAACCTGGAGACCTCTATGCAAAACGCCTATTTTTCCGGCCTGTTTCTTGGCCTGAGCCTGATTGTCGCCATTGGGGCGCAAAACGCCTTCCTGCTGCGCCAGGGCTTGCGGCGCGAGCATGTCTTTATCCTCTGCCTGACCTGCGCCACCGCCGATGCCTTGCTGATCGTGCTTGGCATTGGCGCGCTGGCGACGGTAACCGCCCTTCTGCCCGCTTTTGAGCCGGTGCTGCGCTATGGTGGCGCGGCGTTTCTTCTGGCCTACAGCGCCCGGCATGCCTTCGCTGCGCTGAAAACCCAAAGCCGCCTTACGCCCGGCGAGGCCAAGCCCAGCACGCTTGCCGCCAGCCTTGCCACCTGCCTTGCCCTCACCTTTCTCAATCCGCATGTCTATCTGGATACGGTGCTGCTGATCGGCTCCATTTCCAGCCGCTTTGCAGATCACAAGACAGCCTTCGGCCTTGGCGCGGTTTCAGCATCCTTCCTGTTTTTCTTCTCGCTCGGCTATGGCGCACGGTTGCTGGCACCGGTCTTTGCCCGGCCTATCTCCTGGCGTATTCTGGATGCGATCATCGCCGTGGTCATGGCCTGGATCGCCATCGGGCTGATCCGGCATTCGTAAGCGTCAGTTCACCGGAAAACGTCGCGCCTGCCACTGGCTTTTCGGCACGGCGGCACCGAGTGAAAAGCTGAAACTGGTGATCGCCAAGGTCTTGGCATCCGTTTCGCAATGGTAACTGATATCATACCATTGGCCTCGGCTGCGGAAGGCAGCACCCGAAACATCCATCAACCGTGCGGTAATGGTCTGTCGCGTTGTCGGCGATCCCGTAATCACATCCGGCACGGCACCGGGAACGGCGCGGCGGATCTGTTCCAGCATTTCAATGCTGCATATCTGCACGATCCGGCGTTCCGGCGGCAGCGTGCCGAGGGCCTGGCGCACACGCGGATCAGACAGCGTTGCCTTCGAATAGATCCGCTTGGCGGGCTTTAACGCGGCAACAGGCCCGGCTTTCTTGTCCGCCGATGCAGGCGAAGGCGAGGCCTCGCGCTTTTGCTGCGGCTGCGCGGCGCTCTCCTCATCCAGTGCAAAGCGTTGCTCCGTCACCAGCCCTCCGCCCGGCTTTTCCACCTTGTCCGGCGTCGGCAATTGTCCGGCCAACCCGGCATCCGGCGGTGTCACATCCTTTGGCAGAGCGGGCGGTTGCGGCGGATCGGTTTTTTGCGGATCGCCTGCGGCAGACTTGTCCGGCCCAGCTTTTGGGGCAGCGGAAGGAGGTGACTGGGTTTGCGCTGCCGGTTCATCGGCAGGCGGTGGCACGGGCGGCGCATCCTGCTTCGGGGCCTCCTCGTCCTTCGGCGCGGATTCCAGGGCCTGGGGCTTATCCTCGGCAGGCTTTGCCGCCTGCGGTGGTGCGGGTGCAGGCGGTTTGGCTTCCTGCTTTTCCTCTGGCTTCTTCTCTTCTGCTTTGGGTGCGGGGGCTTTGGGGGCTGGTGCCGCCGGGGCTTCCTTGGGCTTGGCCTCCGGTTTCAACTCCAGCTGCAATTGCTTTTCCGGCTTGGTTTTCTCGGGTTGCGGCTTTTCCTCTGGTGGCGGCTCAATGGAAACCGACACGACCTCTTCCTTCGGTGCATCCGGCGCCGGGGCGGGCCAATGGGCCAGGAATGCCAGAACCAAAAGCCCATGCAGCAGCACCGAGGCGGCGACGCCCCAGACAAAGCGTTTATGCATCGGTTGCGGCTTTTCCTGCATTGCACGATCCATACACGGGGCTGATGCCCGCCGCAAACCCGCAAGCGGCGTTTCGACACTTTCAGACCGACACAATACTTTCAGACCGACACAAGGGCGTGCTAACAGACGCATGTCAGCCACGCCATTGCGGAGCCAACATGTTCCTCAGCCCTACCGATCTGCACGCTCTCACCGCCATCCGCCACGAGCTTCATCGCTATCCTGAAGTCTCCGGTGAGGAACAAGAGACAGCCCGGCGGATCGTCGAGGCACTGACGCCACTCCACCCGGACCGCATCCTGACCGGGCTTGGCGGCCATGGCGTGGCAGCGGTGTTTTCGGGTGCGGCACCCGGCCCGACCCTGCTGTTTCGCTCAGAACTCGACGCCCTGCCGATTACGGAAAAAACCGGCCTGCCCTATGGATCGACAATTCCGGGGAAAGGCCATCTCTGCGGCCATGACGGCCATTCGACCATTCTGCTGGCGCTGGCGCTTGGCCTGTCGCGCCAGCCGCCTGCCACAGGCCGCGTTGTGCTGCTGTTTCAGCCTGCCGAGGAAAATGGCGCCGGTGCCGCTGCTGTGCTGGCCGATCCGCGCTTTGCTGAAATTGCGCCGGATTTTGCGTTTTCCCTGCACAATTTGCCGGGCATTCCGCTCGGCCATGTGGCGCTGAAGGCAGGCCCGGTCAACTGCGCCTCACGCGGGCTGAAAATCACGCTCACCGGCAAGACTGCCCATGCCTCGCAGCCCGAAACCGGCCTGTCGCCAATGCAGGCGATCAGCAGCCTGATGCCAGCCCTGACCGCCCTCTCCCACAGCGCCCCACCGGCCACCGACTTCCGCCTCGCCACCGTGACCCACGCAAAACTTGGCGAACCGGCCTTCGGCATCGCGCCCGGCGACGGCGAAATCTGGGTGACGCTGAGAACCTTGACCGATGAGGGCATGGACGCGCTTTGCAGCCAAGCCGAAGCCCTCGCACACGCAACCGCAGCACAACACGGCCTTGGCCTGACCCTTACCTATCACGACATCTTCCTGCACTGCGAAAACGCCCCAGAAGCCATCGCCGCCCTCACCACCGCTCTCGATGCCGAAGGCATAACCCACGACGCCCGCGCCCTACCGATGCGCGCCTCCGAAGACTTCGGCCGCTTCCGCACCACCTCCCCCACCGCCATGTTCTTCCTCGGCGCAGGCGAGACACACCCGGCCCTGCACAACCCGGATTATGACTTTCCGGATGCGTTGATTGAGGTTGGAGCGAGGGTGTTTATGCGGGTGGTGCGGGGGAGATTGGGGTGATTGGCCGCAAGGCATAGGTCTGCTGCCGCTCGTCTGAGCGCGGAAAATAATCGAGGAATTTTGAGTGATCGGCAAAAACCAACTCGAAATGCTCATTAAGAGCCGCAACCCAAAATTCAAAGCCGGCTGACTCAAATTCTTTTGTCAGAGCTGTGACCAGCATTCCCAGAAGTACAGTACGTGTCACTCCGGAACCAACCGCACTGCACCACTAAGAATGCTCGGAACGTTCCCAGTATTCCAGCAATTTGCCGCTATCGGCTCTTGTTACGGGTAGGAAAATTGGGTCGGTGTGGGCGTTGCCGGTGCCGTGGCTGTAGATTTGCACGGTCTGGTCGTCCTGGCGGATGACGGTGTAGGTCAGTTCGGTGTTTTTATCTGCCTCTCTGCGTCGCAGGCGGTAGCCTAGCAGAAGTGCCAGGACGGCCAGAAACATGCCCGGCGGGATCAGCAGCCAGAGGGCCTTGATCGCATCCGGCGAGGCGCGGAAGGTGGCGAGAAGGTCAGCCCAGATATCGTAAGTCTCCATTGCGGCGCTCCCTGTGAACAACACGAGCGGTCACCGGAGGGTTTTGCCCTCTGGTGATCGGGGAGTTGGAAAGCCGACAAAAGAACGACCGTCCCGACCTTTAAGCAAAGCTCTGGACATACGCCGAGACCTCCCCGACCATAGAGAATGGTAGAGAGCGAACCGTATAGACACGGTTCACCGCCTCAGCCACAAACCTATGGCTGAGGGGTGTCTTTTTAACGGTCGACACCGACCGCTTTTGAAGGGGTTTCCATGCCCCAAGATCGGCGTGTTACAACCGATCTCACCCGATGTTTAGCGCATAAAGGGTGGGGATTGGAAGTGGGGCAGATGGGATTTTATTGGGCAGGGACGAAGGCGTTGATGCAGCAAGATCAGCCCCTTACCGCGCGGGCTTGCGGCGCGAGTTTTTGATAAAGCACACAAGGAGAGCGAGAATTTCGCCAAAGCAGCAATTTTTGCGCTGCATTATGCACAATCAATAAAATTATCCTTTTTCAAATCAGAATTTTCTCACCGGTGTACAGGATATTGGCGCGCGCCGGGCAAGCCCGGTTATTCTGGCGGGGCGATGACGGCCTCGCCGTCAACCGGACGACGCCACATGATACGGAAAAGGCCGGTCAGGAGAACAAAATGACATCTGCATCCGCCATAGCAGCCAGCATCCCACCAGCCCCCTAACGGACGGGATATTTGATTGCCGAGAACCCCGCGCCGCCCATTGCAAAACCCACCGTGGTCACCTCGTCTGCCGCCAGCGTTCCGTCTACCATCGCCGCCCTATCGGTCCGCGATACGTAAGCATTCGGCAGCGAGAGTTTGCCGGGTTCAGATTGAACCATAGGACACGGCGCAGACGTTTTGATATGCCGCTTACCCCCCTCTGCCTTGCCAGGCATCTCCCCCTCAAGGGGGGAGATCGGATAGACATAGCCTCTTATGGTTGCCGATAGAGCGTGATTGCCGATGCGTTGGCAGTGATAATGTGACGCGAAAGTCCTAATCCAGGAGAAGAGACACTGATAATTCTGGCCACAAAAAACCGGCGTTTCCGCCGGATTTTTAACTCTTGTCTCTTCGCTAGACTTTGCCAGATCCAGATTGAACCACAGGATACGATGCAGACGTTTTGATATGCCGCTTACCCCCCTCTGCCTTGCCAGGCATCTCCCCCTCAAGGGGGGAGATCAGATGGTGGTGCATGCCGTTTCCCCATCAAGCCTGTTGCGAAATAGAATCGATTGTTATGCGCGTGAGAGGCCTGCTCCACGTCGATCTCCCCCCTTGAGGGGGAGATGTCCGGCAGGACAGAGGGGGGTAAACCCCGCTCCATCAGCAACCATCTTCCTCACCCTAAGATGCAAAAAACCCGGCGTTTCCGCCGGGTTTTCAACTTTTGTCTCTTGGCTAAGCTTAGCTGTCCAGGAAGCTGCGCAGTTTGCGGCTCCGGCTTGGATGCTTGAGCTTGCGCAGGGCCTTGGCTTCGATCTGGCGGATACGTTCGCGGGTGACCGAGAACTGTTGGCCGACTTCTTCCAGCGTGTGGTCGGTGTTCATGCCGATGCCGAAGCGCATGCGCAGCACGCGCTCTTCGCGTGGCGTCAGCGAAGCCAGCACGCGGGTGGTGGTTTCGCGCAGGTTGGCCTGGATGGCGGCATCGATGGGCAGCAGTGCGTTCTTGTCCTCGATGAAGTCGCCGAGATGCGAATCTTCCTCGTCGCCCACAGGGGTTTCGAGCGAGATCGGCTCCTTGGCGATTTTCAGCACCTTGCGGACTTTTTCGAGCGGCATGGCCAGCTTTTCAGCCAGTTCTTCAGGTGTCGGTTCGCGGCCAATTTCGTGCAGCATCTGGCGCGAGGTACGAACGATTTTGTTGATCGTTTCGATCATATGCACCGGAATACGGATCGTACGGGCCTGGTCGGCAATCGAGCGGGTGATTGCCTGCCTGATCCACCAGGTCGCATAGGTGGAGAACTTATAGCCGCGCCGATATTCGAACTTATCGACCGCCTTCATCAGGCCGATATTGCCTTCCTGGATCAGGTCAAGGAATTGCAGGCCGCGATTGGTGTATTTCTTGGCAATCGAAATAACCAGACGCAGATTGGCCTCAACCATTTCCTTCTTGGCGATCCGGGCTTCGCGTTCGCCCTTCTGCACCATGGAAACGATACGGCGGAATTCGGCGATGGAAATGCCGGTTTCGGTCGCCAGATTCTGGATTTCCTGACGGATTTCCCGGATCGTATTGTTTTCCTCGCGGGCGAAATCCTTCCAGCCGCGGGCAGCAAGATTGCCGACTGACTTCATCCAGTTAGGATCAAGTTCTGCACCCTGATACTGCTCCAGAAAGCTGTCGCGCTTGACGCCGTAGCTTTCGGCCAGCCGCAACAGCCGGCCTTCGTTCTGCATCAGGCGCTTGGAAATGTCGTAAAGCTGCTCGACAAGGCTGTCGATACGGTTCTGGTTCAGCGACAGCGATTTGACCGCCGTGATCAACTGATCCTTCAGCTCCTTGTAGCGCCGCTCCTGGCCTGATGACAGCGTGCCGGCACAGGCCAGGCGCGCTTCTACCTGCTGGTCCTGCAACTTGCGCAGCTTCTTGTAGGTATCGGCGATCAGGTCGAGGGTTTCCATGACCTGGGGCCGCAACTCGGCTTCCATGGCGGCCAGCGAAAGATTGGACTCGTCTTCGTCCTCTTCCTCTTCTTCCGGCATTTGCATGTCGCCGCCGACATTGGTGATGTCGTCTTCGCTGGAACGGACCCGGCGGGTCTTTTCCTTTTCCTCGGCAGCCTTGCGGTCCGCTTCGATTTTTTCCGGGCTCTGGAATTGCGGCGCGGCCTTGGCCTCGGGACCGGAATAGGTGGTCTCGAGATCGATAATCTCGCGCAGCAGAGTCGTGCCTTCGTTCAGCTCGTCGCGCCAGATAATCAGCGCCTGGAATGTCAACGGGCTCTCACAGAGACCGGCGATCATCGTTTCGCGGCCAGCCTCGATGCGCTTGGCGATGGCGATTTCGCCTTCGCGCGACAACAGCTCCACCGAGCCCATTTCGCGCAGATACATGCGCACCGGGTCGTCCGTGCGGTCGGTCGGCTCTTTCTTCTTGGCTGTGGCAACAGCGGTATTGCCAGCAGGCGCCAGTTCGCCGCCTTCGCTTTCAGCTTCTTCGTCGTTATCGCTTTCTTCGGCCGCCGGATCTTCGGCGTCCTCGTCCTCGACGACGTTGATGCCCATGTCGGAAAGCATCGCCATGGTGTCTTCGATCTGCTCCGAGGTCACTTCCTCAGACGGCAGAACCGAATTCAACTCATCCATAGTGACGTAGCCGCGCTTCTTGGCGGCCTTGATCATTTTCTTGACCGCGTCATCCGAAAGATCGAGAAGCGGACCGTCGGTCGCGCCATCGCGCTCGTTCTCGGCTTCTTCGTTTTCCTTGACCTTGGTTGCCATGTATCTCGTCGCTTTCCCTGACGCTTCAATTTTCCGCAGTGCTGTCACGCGCCAGATGGGGCATAGCCTTGCACCGACCACTACGAATCACTGGTTATGACCTACAGCGTCATGCGCGGACCATACGCACGAAACACGCTGTAAAACCTTAAATGTGCAGCACAACTTCTCAAACCAGATGAGGCCGAAGAAAAACCATGCCTTAGATGCGAAACATTCCGTCAGCCTTGGTGCTTTCCTGAAGGAAATGGCACGTTGACCAAGCAATGTCTAATTCCCGGTTGACCACCACGGTTCCCGTCGATTTCGGTATAACTACACAAACAGGCGACGAAGCCCGCCAGCATAGACCCGGCGCAACCTGCGTCACCTTGTTTTTTCGTTTGACCGTGATTCCCACAATTTATCGATACGTCAAGCCTTTTAAAGCGATTGTGCCTGTTGATATCGCGAAAAAACCATTCATCTCGCTCTACGCTCCTTATCCAAACGCCTCCACACTCGCCACAAGTGGCAGGGAGCCATTCAATCGTCACGTCATTAACCTGTCCTTTTGGAACATCCTTTCGGGACAGGCACGGCCTCGATCTCAGGAACATTACCCGGTTTGAACTGAAATCTAGGCACTCACGCCGCCGATACAAGGGGCGCGGTTGGTATCTGCCATAACAAAGCTTGCAAAACCGTTATGAATTGTGACCGTAAGCCGGTCCCTTGACGCGCCCCGACATCACGCCAAAGCCATCGATGATCGCTTCCTGGTTCTCCATCCGAACGATTTCCAGCTGCACTTCCTGCAAAACCGACATCAGCCCATCGATCCGCCCGGCATCATCGGCTTCGGTCGCCTCGGCAATCTCGCGTTCCAGTTCGATGCGCTGGCGGCGCAGCGCCTTGGCGCGCTTATGCAATGACAGCGCCTGGGTATAGCCCTCGCGGGCATCTTCCAGCGCCGCCACCGTCGTTGCCGTCCACAGTCTGGCATTGCGGATCTGCTGGTCCAGCGCCTTCAACAGCGCATCGAAGCCGCCCGACATCAACCGCTCATATAGATCCTCACGGGTCAACTGCGCACCGGTTTGCGCAACAGCGGTCAGCACCGCCGGCCAAAGCCGTTGCAGATCACGGCTGTCGAAATCGATGCAGGAAATCTCGTCATAATCCTCCTGCAACAATTGCGGATGATTGACTATGGTCAACGCCAACACGCTTTCGCGCAGGCTGGGCTGGTCGTGGCTGCGGCTGACCATGCCCGACCGCGTCAGCCGGTCGGAGGCAACCGTGCTGCCGGGACGCTGCGCACCCGGCGCGCCGCGACCACCCCCATTGTTTTGAAACCGGCCATTGCCGGGCCGGCTGCCGGTAAAGCCACCACCGCCACGCTCGAAATTGCCGCGCCCGGCACGGGTAGCTCCCTGCCCCTGGAAGAACCCATAAAGCCGGTCCCTGACATTCTGCTGATAGTGGCGGCGCACATTCTCATCGGCAATGATATTGACGATCTGCTTTAACCGCGCCTCAAGCTCGGCGCGCTGCTCCGGCGTGTCAAAGCGGCCCTGGCCGGTCTCCCTCACCCAGACCATTTCATCCAGAGAGCGGGCCTCGGCCAATACCCGGTCAAAGGGCGCGCGACCATCCTGCTTGACCAGATCATCGGGGTCCTTGCCATCCGGCAGCATGGCAAAGCGGACGCTTTTTCCGGGCTTCAGATGCGGCAGGGCGAGATCAACGGCGCGAAACGCCGCCCGCTGCCCAGCGCCATCGCCATCGAAACACAGGACCGGCTGCGGCGTCATTTTCCACATCAGCTCCAGCTGATTTTCGGTCAGCGCCGTGCCGAGTGGCGCAACGGCATTTTCGACGCCTGCCTGATAGAGCGCGATCACATCCATATAGCCTTCGACGGCAATGATCGTCTCTGCGCCATCGGCGCCCTGAAGCGTCCGTCTGGCGCGGGAGAAATTATAGAGGACATTGCCCTTGTGAAACAGTTCCGTCTCGTTGGAATTCAGATATTTGGCTGGCGCATCCGGCGACATCGCCCGACCGCCAAAAGCAATTACTTTTTCGCGGGACGACAGGATGGGAAACATGATCCGGTCACGGAATCGGTCATAGGATACCGGAATATCCGGCCCATGCACCACCAGCCCGCAGGCCTCGATCTGCTCCTTCGGCACGCCTTTTCCGGCCAGATGTTCCTTCAACGCGTTGCGGCTTTCCGGCGCATAGCCCAGCCGGAAAGTCTCGATGGTGCGGCCCGACAGGCCACGCTCCCGAAGGTAAGCCCGCGCCTTGGCACCCAGGGCTGCCTGTAACTGATCCTGGAAGAACAGGGTGGCCATTTCCATGACGTCCTGAAGGCTGGTGCGCTCACGCTCACGCTCTATGTCGCGTACATCCACCTTGGGCATGGCGATACCGGCCATGTCGGCAATCCGCTCAACGGCCTCCGGAAAGCTCAGTCCTTCCAGATCGGTCAGAAAGCGAAAATGATCACCGGAAACACCACAGCCGAAGCAATGGTAACGGCCCTTGCGATCCTCACAGTGAAAGCTCGGGCTTTTTTCGCCGTGGAACGGGCAGCAGGCCCAGTAGTCGCCGCGCGACACGTTGGTTTTCTTTCGATCCCACGGCACGCGCGCGCCAATCACGGCCGAAATCGGCACGCGGTCGCGGATCTCGTCGAGAAAGTCGTTTGAAAAGCGCATTGGGCAACCTTGAGGAATGATCTGGTTATATAGGAGGTATAAAAGGCAAGCGCCACGGCTTTCATGGGATGTGCCCGCTATTCACATGTGCTTTCCCCTTTGCGCCCTCCATGCTCCAGCGTCTGCAGTCCCTTTCCGGCCTTTGGCCCAGTATTAAGGGAATTCCCAGCCCAAAATGAGGGAAATCCCCGGGCCTCAAAATGAGCCAACGGCTCCCAAGGAGCAAGCGTTGGGATTGACAATAAGCCCAGGCTCGATATTTTATCGATAATTTTCCAAAATAGACAAAAAAATTGGAGACGACATGGACATTTCTCTTCTTTCTCGAACCAATAAGAATAAATTTTCAATTTTTATCGATAAAATAATTATTGTTTCGGTCGGCGTGCTGTTGATGACCTTGGCGGCCAAAGTGCAGATCCCCTTCTGGCCGGTCCCAATGACACTGCATACCTTTGCGGTGATGGCGTTCGCGCTGATCCTTGGGCCGCAGTTGTCACTGACCATCTTCACCACCTATCTGGCCGTCGGTGCTGTAGGTACGCCCGTATTTTCCGGCTCACCGGAACGCGGCATCGGGCTCGCCTATATGATGGGGCCAACCGGCGGCTATCTTGCCGGATACTGGCTGGCGGCCTGGCTCACCGGCATGATCGGCCATGGACGCGGGCTGGTGATGCGCCTTGTCGCAAACTTTGCCGGGCTGGCATTGGTCTATGCCGCAGGCCTCACATGGCTTGCCTTCTTCGTTCCTGCCGCGACATTGCTGGGCGTTGGCCTCATGCCCTTTATCGGTGGTGACGTGGTGAAATGTGTGCTTGCGGCGCTGATCGCCAGCCAGTGGCCATCAAAGGCAAAACGCTTGCAGGAGACGGAGCAATGAGTGGCGTGGCGTGCGAAATTCGTCATGACTGGAGCGTGGAAGAGATCGTCACCCTTCACAATCTGCCCCTTCTGGAATTGATCGGCCATGCCAACGCTGTCCATGGCCGCCACCACGACCCGAACGCCGTCCAGAAGGCAAGCCTGCTGTCGATCAAGACTGGCGGCTGCCCGGAAGACTGCGCCTATTGCCCGCAATCGGCCCATCACCGGGAGGTGAAGCTGACGAAGGATCGCCTCATGCAGCCAGACAGCGTGCTGGCGCTTGCAAAACGGGCGAAGGATGCCGGTGCCGAGCGCTTCTGCATGGGGGCAGCGTGGCGACAGGTGCGCGATGGCAAGGAGTTTGACGCGGTACTGACGATGGTGCGCGGCGTTCGCGATCTCGGCATGGAAGCCTGCGTGACACTCGGCATGCTGGAAAAGCACCAGGCTGAGAAACTGGCCGAGGCCGGATTGACAGCTTACAACCATAATCTGGACACCAGTCCCGAATTTTACGGTGAGATCATCACCACCCGCAGCTATGCAGACCGGCTGGAAACCCTGTCCATCGTCCGCTCTTTCGGCATCGACCTCTGTTGCGGCGGGATTATCGGCATGGGCGAGACCATCCGTGATCGCGCCTCCATGCTCCAGGTCCTGGCATCGATGCGCCCGCATCCGGAAAGCGTCCCGATCAACGCGCTGGTGCCTGTGGAGGGGACACCGCTTGCCGCCATGCCGCGGATCGATCCGCTGGAACTGGTGCGCATGGTGGCGACGGCGAGGATCGTCATGCCGAGATCCACGGTTCGCCTGTCGGCTGGGCGCTCGACACTAAACAGGGAAGCGCAAATTCTTTGCCTGGTCTCCGGTGCCAACTCAGTCTTCTACGGCGATACGCTGCTGACCACGCCCAATGCCGGTATAGGAGAGGACGAGGCGCTGTTTGCCGCTATCGGCCCATTGCCACACAACGCTGCGCCACTTGCCGCTGAATAAAGAAAGCGAGAAGCTGCCATCGATATAAAGCGCTTTAGCGACCTGTCGTGCGCCATCTATGGCGCACAACGCTGTATACGGCGACTTCGGCCTTACTTTGTCAAAAGCTCTTTCACCACGCCGGAGGCCTTGGCGAAATCCATCTGACCGGCATAGCGTTCTTTCAAAGCGGCCATCACCTTGCCCATGTCGCGCACGCCTTCGGCGCTGATTTCGGTGATGATGCCAGAAATCGCTTCGCGGACTTTATCGTCATCCATCTGCTCGGGCATGAAGCCCTTGATAATCGCCACTTCCTCACGCTCCTGGGCGGCAAGCTCGGGGCGGGCATTGTCTTCATAGATCTTGGCCGATTCCTCGCGCTGCTTCACCAGCTTGGCCATCAGCTGGAGGATGTCGTCGTCGCTGGCCTCGGCCTTGCCCTCGCCGCGATTGGCGATATCGCGGTCCTTGATGGCCGATTGCACCAGGCGGATGGTGGAAAGCCGACGGCTGTCCTTGGCTTTCATCGCTTCCTTCAGCGCAGTCGTCAGATCCTCGCGTAGCATGTCTTCATCTCCTTGGGTGACTGTGGAGCCCCTGGCCGCCGTTCAAACGGCACCGTGGCTCGCTTCAGGCGTGGTGATACCCCTCCCGGAGGCTCCGCGCAATGCGGGGGTCTTTCAAGACTTCAAGGGAAAACACCTCTTTTACCTGAGGAACAATTGACCCGGCCCACGCTTCTCGTCTATGTACCATCGCCTGCACAGACATCGACATCAGGTTCCCGCACGCGCATCCTCTTGCTGCGCGAGGACCCTTGGCACAACTAGATACTGGCACATACAGATAGCCACGCGCCGCCGGTTTGCATCGGCCGGGGCAAGCGGCTGGAAAAGGAACGGATATGACCGCAACATCGCCATTGCCCACCGCAGCCTGGACAACAACCAAGCCGACAGCGCTTCTGGTTCTGGCTGACGGCACCGTCATCGAAGGTCAGGGCGTCGGCGCCACCGGCGATGTTCAGGCCGAGGTGTGCTTCAACACCGCGCTGACCGGCTATGAGGAAATCCTCACCGATCCCTCCTATCTCGGCCAGATCGTTACCTTCACCTTTCCCCATATCGGCAATGTCGGCACCAATGAGGAAGATATTGAAGACCTGACGCCCGCCGCCCGCCACGGCGCAGTCGGGGTGATCTTCAAGGCCGACATTACCGAACCATCCAATTTCCGCGCCACCAAGCATCTTGATGCCTGGCTGAAGGCGCGCGGCATGATCGGCCTGTCCGGCGTCGATACGCGGGCGCTGACCGCCTGGATTCGCGAAAACGGTGCGCCGAACGCGGTCATCGCCCATGACCCGAACGGCAATTTCGACATCGAGGCGCTGAAGGCCAAGGCTAAGGCCTGGAGCGGGCTGGAAGGTCTTGATCTTGCCAAGGTCGCCTCCTCCGGCCAGTCCTCGACATGGGGTGAAAAGCCATGGGTGTGGAACGAAGGCTTTTCGGAGCTGGCTGACAAGGATGCCGATTATCACGTCGTCTGCGTGGATTTTGGCGTGAAGCGCAATATCCTGCGGCTGTTTACCGGCCTGAAATGCAAGGTCACGGTCGTGCCTGCCAATACCAGCGCCGAAGATATTCTGGCCTTGTCGCCGGATGGCATTTTCCTCTCCAATGGCCCCGGCGATCCGGCTGCAACCGGTGAATACGCCGTGCCGGTCATCAAGGAATTGATCAACACCGATATCCCGCTGTTCGGTATTTGCCTTGGCCATCAGATGCTGGGTTTGGCGCTGGGCGCCAAGACAGAAAAGATGCATCAGGGCCATCACGGCGCCAACCATCCGGTCAAGGATTTCACCACCGGCAAGGTGGAGATCGTCTCGATGAACCACGGCTTCGCGGTGGATTCGAAGTCCCTGCCGGAAGGCGTTGAAGAGACTCATATTTCGCTGTTTGACAACACCAATTGCGGCCTGCGCCTGACCGGCAAGCCGGTGTTTTCCGTCCAGCACCACCCGGAAGCCTCGCCCGGCCCGCAAGACAGCCACTATCTGTTCCGCCGCTTCATCAACATGGTACGCGAGAAGAAGGGCGAACCGGCTTTGGCCGAGCGCTGAACCACAGATTATAGCCCATAAAAAAACATAAGCCGACCAATCACTTGGTCGGCTTATTTGATTCTCATGCAGAACCTTATAATACGGGTAGAACAGCTTTACCGGCTCATCATCCGCATTTCGTGGCGAAGCCGTAGCCAGAACCGCAGCCCCATCATGACAGCGGCGCTGGAAAGCCCGATCAGGAAACCAAACCAGACGCCAAGACCGCCCATACCTAAGGGAAAAGCCATGAACCAGGCCAGGCCGAAACCAATTGGCCAATAGGAAATCAGCGCCAGGATCATCGGCACGCTGGCATCCTTCAGGCCACGCAGCAGCCCGGTAGCAACCGCCTGCATGCCATCGACCAGCTGGAAAATACCGGCGACCACCACCAGCGGCGCTGCATAATCCAGCACCGCCGCCGCATCGCCCCGACCCCGGTCGAGGAACATTCCACTCAATTCGTTGGAAAAAAAGAAGAACAGCAACCCGCCGATCACCGAGATCAGGGCTGCCATGCAGACAACCGTGATGGAGGCCCGTACCACATCGGTAAAATCGCCGCGTCCATGGGCAACGCCGATCCGCACGGTGGCGGCCTGCGCCAGCCCCAGCGGGATCATGAAGGCGATGGAGGCCAATTGCAGGGCAATGCCATGCGCGGCCAGCTCAATCGTGCCAATGCTGCCCATCAGCAGGGAGGCAGCCGTAAACAGGCTGACTTCAGCCAGCACCGTCACGCCAATCGGCAGGCCAAGCTTGATCACATCGCGCAGCGCATCCCAATCGGGCCGCCAGAAGCGCACGAACAATTCGTATTTCCGGGTGACGCTGTTGAAGTGCAGATAGAGACCCATGACGATCATGGCGAAGACATTGACCGAAACCGCCACCCAGGCAGCCCCCAGAATGCCAAAAGCCGGAAAGCCGAAATGGCCCAGCACAATGCAGTAAGCCAGGGCGGCATTCAGCAGCAAGGTGGCGATGGTGATATAGAGGACGATCTGCGCCCGCCCGATGGCGCTGACCAACGCCCGCATCACCGCAAACATCAACGCGACAGGCAGGCTCAGCCACATGATGCGGATATAGCTCGAGGCGAGCTCAACCACCTGCGGCACCTGCCCCAGGGCCAGCAGCACATCACGCGAGTAATGGAAGAGCGGCCAGGTCACCACGCTATAGGCGAGCGATACCCACAGCCCCATGCGAATGGAGCGGCGTGCCAGGCGCACATCGCCCTTGCCATAGGCATTGGCCACCATCGGCATAACTGCGATGGAAAAGCCGGAACCGAAAATAAACACTGTGAAGAAAAACTGCCCAGCCAGCACCAAAGCCGCCAGCGATTCGGCTCCCAGACGGCCGACAATCACCACATCGGTCGTGTGAATTGCCAGCTGCGCCAATTGCGCACCAGCCAGGGGAATGCCCAGCGCCAGCGTGGCGCGAACATGGCTAAGCCAGCTTTCAATAGGCGCGCTAAGGCGCTGGGACGAGGCATAAGTCATGAGAACTTCCAAAACGAAAAAAAGCCGCTTCCAGTCATGCTGGACGAGCGGCGGGATTTCAGCATCGTATACCGGACATGGCGCATACAGGTCAGCTGCTATGCATATTCTCTTCTCAACCGCTGAGCTGTGTGAGGAAATAATATGCAATTGCCTCGGTACGTCAAAGCCGTGACGTTTTCAAGACACAAGCAGATGCTTCAGAAAAACTCATCGTCTCATCACGGTTGTTGATGAGCGATCAACCGGGATCGCCATGCTGGCGGATATAATCGATAAAGACCCGCAGGGGCACGGGCATGTGGCGACGGCTGTGATAATAGAGGAAGGGACCGGAAAACTCATCCTCCCAATCGGTCAGTACCCGCTCCAGCCGTCCGGCATTCAAATCCTCGATCATGAAGTCCTCGAATGTGCGCATCATGCCAAGCCCAGCCCGCACGGCGGCCAGTTCCAGATCGACCGTTTCGGCGATCAGCCGGGGTGGCGGGGAGACATTGATCGCCTCGCCCTCACGCTCGAAATGCCAGTCATTCACCCGGCCACTGTTGAAACGATGTAGAATGGAGCGGTGATGGATCAGGTCGCGCGGATGATCCGGTCTGCCATACTGCGCAAGATAAGACGGGGCTGCCACGCAGACATAGCGCTGGCGGCGCGGACCGATAGGAACCGCGATCATATCCTGATGCAGCGCCTCTTCATAGCGAATGCCAGCATCGCAGCCTTCAGCCAGCACGTCGATCAAAGCATCATTGACCATCACCTCCAGCAGGATATCCGGATAGGCGGCCAGAAAGCCGTTGACAACTGGCGGCAGCACACACCGGGCGACAATGCCCGGCACATTGAGCCGCAATCGCCCGAAGGGTCGCTCGCGAAACTGATTGATATCGTCAAGTGCCAGTTCAATATCCGCCAGCGTCGGCGATAACCGTTCCAACAACCGCGCTCCGGCATCGGTCAGGGTCACGCTGCGGGTGGTGCGATTCAGCAGCCGCACGCCAACCCGCGCCTCCAGCCGCCGCATCGCCTCGCTCAATGACGAGGCCGAAACACCGCGCAACTTTCCGGCTGCGCGGAAGTTTCTCAACCGGGCAATGGTGGCGAAGGCATCGAGATCGGCAAGCGGTAGATCACTCATTGTGCATAATTCCAAACAACACATGCGGAATAAACAGGATTATCGCACAAAGCCAAACAGCGTAAACCTGGTTTCAGACAGACAGCAGAAAAGGAAACTGGATATGCAAACGGTAAAACTTGGAAAATCCGGCCCTCAGACCTCGCGCCTTGGATTGGGATGCATGGGCATGTCGGGCATGTATGGGCCTGCCGATCGTACGGAAAGCCTCGCCACTCTGCATGCCGCCATCGATGCCGGAGTGACGCTGATCGATACTGGCGATTTCTACGGCATGGGCCACAATGAAATGCTGATTGGAGAAGGGCTGAAGGGTGGCCTGCGCGACAAAATGCAGATCAGCGTCAAATTCGGCGCTCAGCGCGACCCGGCGGGCGGCTGGATCGGGTACGATGCACGTCCATCGGCAGTAAAGACGGCGCTGGCTTACACATTGCAACGGCTAGGCACCGACCATATCGATATCTACCGCCCGGCCCGGCTCGATCCCAATGTGCCGATTGAAGAGACCATCGGCGCCATCGCAGAGATGGTCCAGGCTGGCTATGTCAAGCATATCGGCCTGTCGGAAGTCGGCGCAGATACGATCCGGCGGGCAGCAGCCGTCCATCCGATCGTTGACCTGCAAATCGAATATTCGCTGATCTCGCGTGGCATCGAGGACAGTATCCTGCCGACCTGCCGGGAACTCGGAATCGGCATTACCGCCTATGGGGTTCTGTCGCGCGGGCTGATCAGCGGCAACTGGACCGCACCAACGGCACCAACGGATTTCCGCGCCCATTCGCCACGCTTCCAAGGCGAGAATGCCAACCACAATCTGGCGCTCGTCGAAGCCCTGACACAGGTCGCGACCTCAAAAGGCATGACCACAGCGCAAGCCGCCATTGCCTGGGTGCTGGCCAAGGGCGAGGATATCGTCCCGCTGATAGGTGCCCGCCGCCGCGACCGATTGACGGAATCGCTTAGCGCCCTCGACTTTACCCTGTCACAGGAGGATATCGCTGCCCTTGAAACCGCAGTCCCCAAGGGCAGCGCCGCCGGTTCCCGCTATGCAGAGGCGCAAATGGCGCATCTGGACAGCGAAAAGTAACCGCCATCAGATCGGGCCGGAAAAGGTGTCGCAGGCATCCATCCGGCCCTGGTCATAGCCTTTCTTGAACCATTTCATCCGCTGTGCGGCGGAGCCATGGTTGAAGCTCTCAGGCACGACATAGCCCTGGGACCGCTTTTGAATCGTATCGTCGCCAATCTGCTGAGCTGCATTCATCGCTTCCTGAAGATCGCCTGCCGAGAGCAATCCCTGCTGATCGGCCTTCCGGCCCCAGATCCCGGCAAAGCAATCAGCCTGCAATTCGACGCGGACCGACATCCGATTGGCGTCGGCGGCACTCATCGAGCTGCGCATCTGGTTGAATTTCGGCAGGATGCCGGTCAGGTTCTGGACGTGGTGGCCGACTTCATGAGCGATCACATAGGCCTGGGCAAAATCGCCGGAGGCCTGGAACCGCTTGGATAGCTCCGTGAAAAACGCGGTATCGAGATAGATACGGCGATCTCCAGGGCAGTAGAAAGGCCCGGTCGCCGCAGAGGCAGCGCCACAGGCAGAGGGATATTGACCGGAAAACAGCCGCAGCTTTGGCATTTCATAGGTTGCGTCGCGCTCTTGAAATGCGGTGGTCCAGACATCCTCGGTAGACGCCAGCACTCGGCTCACGAATACTTTCATGTCCGCCTGTTCTGGCGTGTCACTGACCTGCTGCTGCGAAGAAGATGGCGCGGACCCACTGCCCTCCTCCAGCAATTGCAACATATCGATGCCCATCAGGCGAAGACCGAAATAGATCAGCACCAGAATGATGATGGTGGAAAAACTCAAACCCCGCCCGCGGCCGCCAATCGGCAGCCGGATGCCGCGCCGGCCAAAGCCGCCGCCGCCTGATGCACCCCTGACATCCTCGAGATTTTCGGACTGACGACGCCCATCCAGTTCCATCGGTTCTCTCCCCGGCCGCATTGCAGAACGCCCATGTTCAGCAAAAACTGCCGCCGTGCAACAGCAACGGCGGCAGGCTGGTAACGGCTTGAGCCCAACAGTGTTCCAAACACTCTTAAGCCCAACAGTGTTCCAAACACTGGGTTTGAAGAAAAAGGCGGTCAGGTCTTGGAGAACATATAAGCTCCGCCGCGTTGCAGGGCGCGCTGATAGGCCGGCCTGGCGCGGATTGTGGAAAGATAGGAACGAAGGATGGTAACATCGCCCGTATCGCCGGAAATCGACAGCACCGATTCCACCGGGAAGCTCATGGCGATATCGGCGGCGGTAAAGTCCGTCCCGGCAAAAAAGCCGTCCTTGCGCAATTCCGCCTGCCAGAAGGCCAGATGCTCAGCGATCTGCGGATCGATCATCTTGCCGCAAACGCCATCGGAAATCCGCTTAGCCACTCCGCGCAATAGAAACGGCATCTGCTTGGACAACCGGGAGAATACCAGCTTCAAGATCAGAAGGGGCATGGCCGAGCCTTCGGCATAATGCAGCCAGTAACGGTAACGCAGGAAAGCGTCGCTGCCCGGTGCCGGACGCAAAACCATCTTGCCATTGGTATCGGCGCCATAGGTGTCGATCAGATATTCGATAATGGCGCCGCTTTCGGCGAAGATCCGGCCATTGTCTTCGATGACAGGCGATTTCCCCAGCGGATGCACGGCCTTCAATGCCGCCGGTGCATGCATATCGGCGCCGCGCTTGTAGGTTTTCACCTCATAAGACAATCCCAGCTCTTCCAGCAGCCAGAGAATGCGGTGCGCCCTGGAATGCTCCAGATAATGGACGGTAATCATGGGCAGGTCTCCTGGCTTATATCGGTTGCCTGGGCAAATAGGCCGTAGCCAGAGCATTTCCAGGAAAAGTGTGAAACGGTTTTACATGCGCAAACGCGATGGATTAAAAAATGTCTCATGAAAATACCTTGGATTTTTAAAATCTGCTGTCATGCCCCTGGCATGTGCCAGGGCCGGCCCCAGGCATCTGCCAGAACCAGCAAGGAACATGACGAAAATCAGGCTGCACGCCTTGCCATGGCAAGTCGATAGCCAATTTTGCAACCCTGACAGAGCGTTAAAAAATGCACTTCGCCTTGATGGCGCCATTAAAGAGAGGCAGCCAGGAGAAATGGTCGAGGACGGCGTCGGTTTCCCATAAATTCCCGTAGGATCAAATAGTTAAACAATCACCTCGTGGAGAATTTCCAAAAAAATCCGAGACCAGAGGAGCATAGAGATGTCGCAAAACGGCGGCAGACTCTGTTTGCGAAAAGCATAAAAACCCCATGGCATCGATCTGGAAAAGCCAACAGGGTTTCAGATACCTGCGACGCGAAAACGATACAACATCGTATTGCTTAACCGTCGCTTTTTTTAGTCGATATGACCCTGCAATACGATCAGTTCTTCGAAATGCTTCATATCGTTAAAGGCACAGAAAGCCGGAGGATCAAGAGCGATATCCTCAAATTGCTCCAGAAACTCTTCTCGCGCCATCTCCAGCATGGCCTGCCACTGAAAAAGGGCCGCCTCTGAAAATGGCCTGATGACATAGGCAAAGGTGATATGAAACTCGTAAGTCTCATGGTCGGGATGGCGATAGCCGAGCAGATCCGCCAGCCTGTCGCGCCACTGCGCCAAGGCCCGGCGATCCGCCTCACCCACTGGCTCCAACCGAAGCCCCGTCGGTAGCATCCGGGCAATCTTCATGCGAAAATCCGGCCCGGGCGTAAAATGCATCAGCCTTTGCGCGAGGATTTCCGTCATGTCGTCGATTGGCGCATCCAGCGGCAGATCCTTTGGCCAGAAACCGGCGGTGCGGCGATGTTCGATAATGCCTTGAAACAGGGTCATATGCAGGCTGGAGGCAGGGGTAACGGCCAGATGGTCAGCCTCCGGCATTTGCTTATAGCGCTCCTGCAAGGCGACAATCGCCTTCTGGCTTTCACTTCCCGGGCGAAGATGGCAGACAATCGTGTTGCCCGGTTCGGGTAGGAAATTACCTTCCGCATCGAAACGGATGCCGAGACGTTTCGATGGCCCGGAGCGGCCGGCCGCAGAGAAACGGATGAGGTCGGACGACAGTTGCGTCTGCGGCATGAGGGCCATCTCCTTTGAAACCGAACAGGTTTCCTACAGCGTCTGCGCAAATGGCATGTGACAAAACGGTCCATTTCTCACTGTAATGTCCCAGGGGAAATTGCAGGACCACATCCCCGCCGCGCCTGCCCTTCACTTATCCGTAGAAAAAGCGAAAACGGGGGTTCCGCTGATCGCCACAATTCCCTATAAGCCGCTTCTAGCCTGAAATACCATGGATCTGCGCCCGACCGGTGATGCCCCTCACCTTGGCCGGTTTTTCGCGCAGGTGAAGAGATCGGATAGAGACATGCCAAAGCGCCAAGACATTAAATCCATCCTCATCATCGGCGCTGGACCGATTGTCATCGGCCAGGCATGCGAATTCGATTATTCCGGCACCCAGGCCTGCAAGGCGCTGAAGGAAGAAGGCTACCGGGTCATTCTGGTCAATTCCAACCCGGCGACCATCATGACCGATCCGGGCCTCGCCGACGCAACGTATGTCGAGCCGATCACCCCGGAAGTGGTCGCCAAGATCATCGCCAAGGAACGCCCGGATGCGCTGCTGCCGACCATGGGTGGGCAGACGGCCTTGAATACCGCGCTCTCCCTGAAGCGGATGGGCGTGTTGGATCGCTACAATGTCGAGATGATTGGCGCCAAGCCTGCCGCCATCGACATGGCCGAAGACCGCGCCCTGTTTCGGGAAGCCATGGCCCGCATCGGCCTTGAGACGCCGAAATCCATGCTGGCCAATGCCACCGAGATCAAGGACGCCGACCGCAAGACCCATGAAATTGCTCGTAATGAGGTAAAGGCCCGGCTTTCCGGCGACGCGCTCGACAAGGCGCTGGATGAGCTGGAAAACCAGTGGAACCTCGGCGAAACCGACCGCAAGCAGCGCTATATGAACCACGCGATGGCGGTGGCAGCCCAGGCGCTTGACGTTGTTGGCCTGCCCACCATCATCCGCCCGTCCTTTACCATGGGCGGCACCGGCGGCGGCATTGCCTATAACCGCTCGGAATTCTTCGAGATCATCGGCTCCGGCCTCGATGCCTCGCCGACGACAGAAGTGCTGATCGAGGAATCGGTGCTGGGTTGGAAAGAATATGAAATGGAAGTTGTCCGCGACAAGGCGGACAATTGCATCATCATCTGCTCCATCGAAAATATCGATCCGATGGGCGTCCATACCGGCGACAGCATCACCGTTGCCCCGGCTCTGACGCTGACGGACAAGGAATACCAGATGATGCGCAACGCCTCGATTGCGGTGCTGCGCGAAATCGGTGTTGAGACCGGCGGCTCCAACGTGCAGTTTGCGGTCAACCCCAAGGACGGCCGCCTCGTCGTCATCGAGATGAACCCACGCGTGTCGCGTTCGTCGGCGCTGGCCTCCAAGGCGACCGGCTTCCCGATTGCCAAGATCGCTGCCAAGCTGGCAGTTGGCTATACGCTGGACGAGTTGGACAATGACATTACCGGCGGCGCGACGCCTGCCTCCTTCGAGCCGTCGATTGATTACGTCGTCACCAAAATCCCGCGCTTTGCCTTCGAGAAATTCCCCGGTGCCGAGCCGACGCTGACCACTGCGATGAAATCGGTCGGCGAAGTCATGGCGATTGGCCGCACCTTCGCCGAATCCCTGCAAAAGGCGCTGCGTGGCCTGGAAACCGGCCTGACCGGTCTGGACGAAATCGAAATCCCCGGCCTTGGCCAGGGCGACGACAAGAACGCCATCCGCGCCGCCATCGGCACACCGACCCCGGACCGGCTGCGCATGGTGGCCCAGGCCTTGCGGCTCGGCATGTCGGAAGCCGAAGTGCATGAAGGCTGCAAGATCGATCCGTGGTTCATCGCTCAGTTGAAGGCAATCACCGATCTGGAAGCCCGCATCCGCGAACATGGCCTGCCCGAAGACGCTGAAAATCTGCGGATGCTGAAAGCCAAGGGCTTTTCCGATGCCCGCCTTGCCAGCCTGTCGGGCAAGCGTCCGAAGGAAGTGGCCGAGCTGCGCAATGGCCTCAATGTCCGCCCGGTCTTCAAGCGGATCGATACCTGTGCGGCCGAATTCGCGTCACCCACGGCTTACATGTATTCGACCTATGAGACGCCTTTCGTCGGCGCGCTGCGCTCGGAAGCGCAGGTGTCGGATCGCAAGAAAATCGTCATCCTCGGCGGTGGCCCGAACCGCATCGGCCAGGGTATCGAGTTCGATTATTGCTGCTGCCACGCCGCCTTCGCCCTGAAGGATGCCGGTTTTGAAGCGATCATGATCAACTGCAACCCGGAAACCGTCTCCACCGACTATGACACCTCCGACCGCCTGTATTTCGAACCGTTGACGGCGGAAGACGTTATCGAAATTCTGCGCGCCGAACAGGAAAAGGGTGAAGTGGTCGGCGTCATCGTGCAGTTTGGCGGCCAGACGCCGCTGAAACTGGCCGAAGCCCTGGAAAAGAACGGCATCCCGATCCTCGGTACCGCGCCTGACATGATCGATCTGGCCGAAGACCGCGACCGGTTCCAGAAGCTACTGATGAAGCTGGACCTCAACCAGCCCAACAACGGCATTGCCTATTCGGTCGAACAGGCGCGCCTTGTCGCCTCCGAAATCGGCTTCCCGCTGGTGGTGCGTCCGTCCTACGTGCTGGGCGGTCGGGCCATGCAGATCATCCACAATGAGAGCATGTTGCAGAGCTACCTGCTGGATACCGTGCCGGGCCTGGTGCCGGAAGCCATCAAGCAGCGGTATCCCAATGACAAGACGGGCCAGATCAACACCCTTCTCAGCAAGAACCCGCTGCTGTTCGATAGCTACCTCACCAACGCAATTGAGGTGGATGTCGATGCGCTGTGCGATGGCGAAAGTGTCTTCGTCTCCGGTATCATGGAGCATATCGAAGAGGCTGGTATCCATTCCGGCGACTCGGCCTGTTCGCTGCCGTCGCGCTCGCTGAGCAATGAGACTTTGGACGAGCTGGAGCGCCAGACAGCCGCCATGGCCAAGGCGCTGCATGTCGGCGGGTTGATGAATGTGCAATACGCCATCAAGGATGGGGTTATCTACGTTCTCGAGGTTAACCCACGTGCCTCGCGCACCGTGCCGTTCGTGGCAAAAACCATCGGCGCGCCGATTGCCAAGATCGCCGCCCGGATCATGGCCGGTGAAAAGCTGGATGCGGCGATTGCCGCTTACGGTGCCAAGCCCGATCCGCGCAACCTGAAGCACATTGCCGTCAAGGAAGCGGTGTTCCCGTTTGCCCGCTTCCCCGGCGTCGATACGCTTCTGGGGCCGGAAATGCGCTCAACCGGCGAGGTCATCGGTCTCGACACCAGCTTCGCGCTGGCCTTTGCCAAGAGCCAGCTGGGCGCCAGCGTCGAGCTTCCCCGTGACGGCTCGGTGTTCGTGTCGGTGCGCGATGAGGACAAGGTCCGCGTTCTGCCCGCCATCAAGCTGTTGACCTCAATCGGCTTCAAAGTTCTGGCCACCGGCGGCACGCAACGCTTCCTCGCCGAACAGGGCATAGAGGCGGTCAAGATCAACAAGGTTCTGGAAGGCCGCCCGCATATTGAGGATGCCATCCGCAACCGGCAGGTTCAACTGGTGATCAACACCACCGATAGCAACAAGGCGATCTCGGACAGCAAATCGCTGCGCCGCGCTGCCCTGATGCAGAAAGTGCCTTATTACACCACGATGGCCGGTGCGCTTGCCGCAGCCGAAGCCATCGAGGCGCTGAAAAAGGGCCAGTTGGAAGTTCGTCCGCTGCAAAGCTATTTCTGACAGCCCGTTCAATAATCGGCACATGGCCGTTCTTGAACAGACTGTGAGCGAATGCGACCAAAGGGTGAGGCTTTCCGCCTGACCCTTCAAAAGCCAGGGATGCTGCACCACGCTGATAATGCTATGAAAACCCCTTGATCTGGCAAGGGGACAGCGTGGGCAAAAACATCGTCATTCTGTTTGACGGCACGTCGAATGAAATTTCAGCCAGCCGAACCAATATCGTCAGACTGCTTGGCTGCCTGACCCGCAATGACGAGCAATTGGTCTATTATGAGCCGGGCGTCGGCACGTTCGGTGCAGACGACGCTTGGTTGCGACTTGCACGCCAATCCGCCGAAGTCTGGGGCCTGGCAACAGGCTGGGGTCTCGACCGCAATGTCAAGCGCGCCTACCGGTTTCTTGTTGAGAACTACCGCGCCGCACCGCGTGACGACGCCGGCAACACAATTGGCGAGGACGACAGGATCTACATCCTAGGCTTCAGCCGCGGAGCCTATAGCGCCAGGGTTCTGGCCGGTTTCATCAACAGCCTGGGCATTATTGCGCCGAATTTTCTCAATCTTGTGGACTACGCCTACCGGACCTATAAAACCATTCCCATAAGCGAGCGGCGCGGCGAAACGGCTGACATCGTCAGCCACTCGGCACCCTCCGCCTTCGCCGCCATGCGTCTTTATGAGCGGACATTGCGCGGCTACCGTCCGGCGATTGCCTTTCTCGGCCTGTTCGACACCGTATCGACGGTGATCAACCAGACACAGAGAGGTCTCACCTTCCAGACCTTTCCTTTCACGACCCGCAATCCAAGCGTGGCCGCTGTCCGCCAGGCCCTGGCCATTGATGAGCGGCGCACGATATTTCGACCGGTCTATTGGAAGTCCGGCCAGCCATTCTGGGGCAGCCCGTTCAAGCCGGAGGACCCGCATATGATCAAGCCTCAGGATTTCAAACAGGTCTGGTTTGCTGGCTCCCATGGCGATGTCGGCGGCGGCTATAGCGAAGCGCAGAGCGCGACGGCCAAGATTCCGCTGGCCTGGATGATCGCAGAAAGCAGGCCATTTGGGCTGCACTACGACGAAGACACTGTCCATGATATCGTCTATGGCGAGGATGACGACAACGACCATGTGAAGCTCGACCCACTGGCCCCGATCCATGATTCCATGACCTGGTCCTGGCTGCCGTTCGAGATCGTGCCGCGTCGCGTACCCTTTTCCTCCTGGCGCTGCCGGCCTCCCAAGGGCTGGTATCTGCCGCTCTGCGACCCTCGCTCTATCGAAAAAGGCAGCGTCATCCATCAATCCGTCATCGACCGGCTGGACCACCCATCAAGGACGACCCCCTACAGGCCACCCAATATGCCGCCGCCCGGCGATTACTCAATCGAGCCTTGGTCTACCAAGCCGATTGAAGATTGACCGGCAGAGCGCTCCATGAACCAAAACGAGACAGCCCCGCCTTCGCATTTACAAAAAATCATCCTTGATCGAAGGTTAACATCCACGCAGGCCGAATCATCGCATAGAGTTGAGCGTAGAACCGGCGATAGACGGCAGAGATAATGACCCCAAGGATGAAATACCTGCTTCTGGTCTTTGCGATTTCAATTGCGATGTGGCTTGTCGCCATTGCCCTTGTTAACGACATCTGGAAGCTTATATCAGCGCAGTGACACGGTTGCGCCTGGGCAGTTGTGCCGGATGGACAGATTGAAAATACGTCCATTCGAAATCTCTGGAAATTGACTGTTACAGTCTGCTATAATGTCACGAGTTGGATATGTGGCTGGTTCCGTAGCTTTGCTTCGGAACCTGTTTTATTTTCATGGCCACGCCATGCGGGCATGAAAGGTGAAGGAAGAGGACATGGTTGATAAGGTACCGATGACGCAGAACGGCTTCTCCAAGCTTCAGGAGGAACTGCGCTGGCGTCAACAAGAAGAACGTCCTCGGATCATTGAGGCCATTGCCGAAGCGCGCGCCCATGGCGACCTTTCGGAAAATGCCGAATATCATGCCGCCAAGGAAGCCCAGAGCCATAATGAAGGCCGGGTCTCCGAACTCGAAGATCTGACTGCGCGCGCGGAAGTCATCGATCTGTCGAAAATGTCCGGCTCGAAAATCAAGTTCGGCGCCACCGTCAAGCTGATCGATGAAGATACCGACGAGGAAAAAATCTACCAGATCGTCGGCGATCAGGAAGCCGATGTGAAGGCTGGGCGTATCTCGATTTCCTCGCCGATTGCCCGCGCCATGATTGGCAAGGAAGCCGGCGACAGTATCGAAGTCGTGGCTCCCGGCGGTTCCAAGGCTTACGAAATTATCGCGGTCAACTGGGGTTGATCTCCAGCCTCTGCTGTTGAAAAAGGCGCGCCTTGCAGGTGCGTCTTTTTTCTGTGAGCAGTAACCTGCACTGTAGCCGTGATGACGAAAGGTACCTGTTGCGTGCTTGATCCTGCTTCAATCCTTGTGGTGGCTCCTCATTTCAAGCGGCGACTTTCGGGCGTTACCTCCACCGTGGTGCAACTGATCCCGCAGCAGCGCCGCCGCGGACTGGCGATTGCCACGCTTGGCCCCGGCCTGCCGGACACCATGCCCGCGCTGTCTTTCGCACAAATGCCAGCCTTGTGGAAAAAGCCGCGCGGCGCTTCCCATCGCGTCTGGCATGCCCGGCGCAATCTGGAAATGTTGGCAGGCGTGGTGCTGCGCGATGTGCTGCGCATGCCGCTGAAACTGCTATTTACCTCGGCGGCCCAGCGTCACCACAGCCGCTATACCCGTTGGCTGATCTCGAAAATGGATGCCGTGGTCGCCACCAGCGCCCGCTCCGGCTCGTTTTTGCAGGTGCCGCATAGCGTCATCCGCCACGGTATCGACACCGAACTGTTTCATCCGCCGCAAGGTGCCGAGGACAGGATGCCAGCCACCAACCTGCCGGGCGATTATCTGATTGGCTGCTTCGGTCGGGTGCGCCATCAGAAGGGCACCGATCTGTTCGTCAAGGCGATGATTGAGCTTCTGCCACGCTATCCCGGCTGGACAGCCGTGGTCTCCGGCCGCGTCACCCCGGAACATAAGGGTTTTGCCGAGGGGCTGAAGGCGCAGATTGCCGCCGCCGGTCTGACCGAGCGGATCTTTTTTTTAGGCGAGGTCGAGGATATCAAACCATGGTATCGGCGGCTGACGCTCTATGTCGCGCCCTCGCGCAATGAAGGCTTCGGCCTGACACCGCTGGAAGCCATGGCGTCCGAGACCGTTGTGGTCGCCTCGGATGCCGGGGCCTATGCGGAACTGATCGCCGAAGGCGCAACCGGTGCCGTGGTTGCCGCCGACGCCTATGCACCGCTGCGTGACGCAATCGAGCCTTATCTGGCCGATCCCGGACGCGCCTGCCTGCATGGCAAGGCGGCCGTTGCCCATGTGCGGGAAAATTTTGCGTTGGCGAGAGAAGCGGCAGGGCTGGAGGCGGTCTATAGCCGGTTACTCGGCAGGCCGGTGATCGCGCCGCCCACGCCCCAACCATAAAGCCGACGCCATGCAGGTGATGATCATCAATCTCAACCGCGCCCGTGAGCGGCTGGCCTTCCAGCAGGCGCAGATGCACGCCCTTGGGTTACCCTTCACCCGCATAGCGGCCTTGGATGCCGATCATCTTCCCGATCTGGACGAGGCCTATTGGAGCGGCTGGGAAAGACCGATCCGGCCCGCCGAACGGGCCTGCCTGCTCAGCCATCGCCAGATCTGGGAGGCGGTTGCCACAGGCGCAGATCCCGTGCTGGTATTGGAAGACGACGCGGTTCTGTCCGATAAGGTGTCTGCTCTTTTGGAAGCGCTGCGCCATCGCACCGATCTCGACCATGTGACGCTGGAAACCCGCAGCCGCAAAAAACTTGTCGCTCACGCCAGCCTCTCCGATCTACCGCTGCGCCGGCTCTACCAGGATCGTTCGGGGGCTGCGGCCTATATTCTATGGCCGACGGGAGCTGCCAAGCTTCTCAAGCGCAGTGCGCGCCACGGTGCCATTGCCGATGCGGTGATCTGCGCGGCCTATGAGCTTGCCTCCTTCCAGGCCGATCCGGCGCTGGCCGTGCAACTGGACCGCTGCGTCCCCTATGGCCTGCCCGAACCGATTGCGACCCAGTCTTCGATTACCCCCGCTCAATCGGAAAAACAGCGCCCAGCGCTGGCCTTTCAGCTGAGGCGCATCAAGGCGCAGTTGCGGATGGGCCTGCGTCAGCTTTGTCATAGTCATGATGCACAGCGGCGGCAGGTGCCGGTCCGGCGCGAGGATTTCGACTATCTGAAGGCCTTGGCCGTCACTCAGACCACCAGCCCGTCCGCCCCCGGTGATGCTGCGCCTTGAGGCGGGCAAAGGCGGTATCTTCCACCTGCAACCGGTCGAAAACGGTTTTCAGCATCATGCCAACCGGGCCTTGCGCCATCAAACCGTCCAGCCGCCAGCGCATGTTGCGCAGGGTATCGTCGGTGCCGATGGTAAAGCAGGACAGGCCGGAAAACAGCGGAATCAACTCGGATTGCAGCCGCTCCAGCTTTTGCGCATCGAGCGGTGCCGGAGCCGTCGCCAGCACCCGCTCCGTCTCATAGATTTTCACCGTATTGACCAGCAGCGACACCAGCATGGCGCGCGCCCGCGCCCCGGCATCCGGGTGATGATCGACAAAACTGTCGGCAGCCGAAACCAGCCAGCGCAGATTGAGGTTTTCGCAGAGGAAATCAGCCTCCGCCTCCCACAGTGCCTGCAATTGCACAAATGTCTGCTCCACCTGGAATTCCCGGCGCAGCAGCACGATCAGCCGGGCATGATGCCAGAGCAGTTCCGGCTGGCCCGCAAACTCCCTCCGCAGGTTTTCCAGATGCAGATCGAGCGATTTTTCCGAGCCGCGCGTCTGCTGCGCAGTGTCACCCTCGACCATCTGATGTTTGAGTGCCTGGTAATCCAGATCCCCCTCAGCATAGCGCGCCGCGCCCCAGCGCTTGCGATGTTGGTTAAGGGAAAAGAACCGCTCAAGCCGGGTTTTCTTGCGAGGCCGGGTTTTCTTGCCGAACATGCCCTATCCTGTCACGAAGGTCGCAGCAGCCTGATGAGAGACAGCCACACAAAGCGCAACACGGCGCATCACAGTCCCTGTAGCTGAAAACCAGGCAAAACGGAATGGGCAGGACTATGGCGCACCTGACGGCTACCGCCAGCGCACCGTCTGGCGAGGATTGGGGCAAACCGTTTCAACACATCCCCGGCGCGGATGTCATCCAGCGTCCAATGGGCATAGGCGATATCATGGAACAATTGCTCACGTTCCGGCAACGGCGGATCGTTCACATCTTCGATCCGTCTGGAGCAAATTGGCGCGGCGATATTGAAGCGTGATAACGTAATGACCGGCACCCCTTCCAGCAGGGAATCCAGCGAAAAAGACGAGGAATAGCATATGGTGCAATGCGCCCGGGCCAGTTCATCGACAACGGTGAGGGACGACAGGCCGGAAAGGTGCAGGCCGGGAATCGCTACAAGTTCGGTCTCAAGCGCCGCAAAATCCTCGTTTTTCATGCCGGGATGCGGTCGCACGATGATGGGCCGGTCCGTCAGCCTGCGCACGTGGCGAGCGGTCGCCACCAACCATTGGCGAACATCCATGCCGCGCATGGCCGCGTCTCCGGGGATCTGCCCGATGATCAACACATGCTCACCAGCGCTGCGGTAGGGCTTCAGCCGAATATTCAGCGCAGCACTTTGCTGTTCCCAGCGGTCCGGCGGGCTATTGGCATTACAGAAATCACCCTCGCCGGGCAGGGAACCGTCAAGGGCGATCCGGTAGAAATTATGCTTGAATTTATACAGGCTGCGGCGATGTCCAAGCAGGGTATGATACCAGTTAAACGATCGCTTGCTGGTCTCACGCCCCCAGAAGCCGACTTCGACCGTCAGCAACGGCCCCTTATGCTGAACGGCAATAGCGGTGCGCAAGGCATGGACCGGCGTCGAGTCACGCCCGAAAGATCCGAAGATCACGGCCACGTCGCAGGGCTTATAGCGCGCATCTTCCACAAGCGAAACGCGAAGGGACGGATGAGACTGTTTCGCAAAGGCCTCGAAGGGGAATTCCTTCTTCGTCGCCCGAAACAAATTGACGCGTAGCGCATCAGATACCTGCATTTCGGTGTCCTCTTGCCCGTCACACGGCAATCCCAAGGCTGTAAAATACCGGGATGCCAGACTATCGATCATAAACCCGTGATTGTCACGGGACCAATCAATTCGCGTTTGCATTCACTGCACAACCGCGATTTCTCCCAGTTTTCCCTGAAATGAAGCGGGGATACTCCCGTATTTTTGATAGAGGCCTTCCCAGTCCCGGACGGACCTGTGATTTTTTTAAAAAACCCTGGCGCGAATCAGTAACTTATTGGTTACTACAATATCAGAGCATTCTATCCTCCAAGCGCCTAATCTGGCGCAAAGCGGATGAAATCAGGGGTTGGGATCAAGATGAGCTTGATCCCTCTATAAATGCGGGATTGTTGGGCCGTGATACGGCAGCAGGAATCGCGCAGCAGATTGAGAACATTACAGCATCATGCATTTGAGAAAACGCATGGATGTTGAGGCGCTGGGACAGCGCTATCACTTAAAAAGGAGGGACCATGACGGTCGTTGCGCAAAACTTTGTCTTTGTACATGTTCCGAAATCCGCCGGGAGATCCATCACCAAGGTGCTGGGTGGTGAGACGCAGGGGGTTCCGACCCATACGCCTTACCGCAAGCTCGCCAATTTCGGCATAGACAAGCGTTTCAGCTTCGGCTTCGTTCGCAATCCCTGGGACAGAATGGTATCCCTTTATTCGTTTCTTTGCCAGAAACGGCTACAACCCTATGAGTGCCCCGATTATCAGCAGCATATTCGCGATATCGGCTTCAAAGCATGGCTCCTTGAAGATGAATATTATTCGCGGCATGACGAACATTGGCCGGATGAAATCCTGCCCCCTCTTCAACGCCGCTCACAGCTGTTTTGGTTATCCGGCTGCGACTACATCGGAAAGATCGAAAACATCAATTCGGATTTCCGCCATATCCGCAAACGGATCGGATTGAAGCCGACCTTGATGGAAAGACTGCGTCTGACCAGCCCGGTCCCGAAGAAAAACAGCTCGAAACGCGGCAATTATACCCGCTATTTCGATGAGGAAACCAAAGCCTTTGTTGAGGCCCATTTCCAGGAGGAAATCCGCGTGTTCAACTATACATTCGGCTCCTGATACCCAATCTCGAAAATGTGGGCCGCAACCTCGCCGTGAAGGCATGCAAATATCTCAAACGCTTGCATCGCTTGAGATATTTGCAAAAATGATAGACGCGATCATTTTCAATGACTCTTCGTAGAAAATCTGTTTGAGATAAAATCAGGGCGCTGACCGTAAGCAGAACAGCGTCGGATTTCGAGGAGCCAAACGTGATATCTGCCCCCTTACACCACGCGCGACTGAAAGTCGTATGCATTGGCTTCTGGGCAGATTATGAAGACTATTTCTGGACCAAGGCCGATACCACGCGCTTTAATGTCGAAGTCGTCAACGTCAAACAGCAAGCGCGCCGTCAGCTGATCTTCAAGGTCCTGCCGCGCTTCTGCCGGAAATACGTTTACGAGAGGATACTCACGGATCATATTGCCCGCCATCCCGACGCCTTGTTCATCGTCAACGAGCGCGAGGAGATCGTGGATTATCTTCACCGCACGCGCCCCAAGGCTTCTGTTGCCGTGGTCGTGCGCAATCCAATTGCCACAAAAAACGGCATGGGACCTCTGCTGCGGGATCTTCATGCCGCCGGCTATCCGGTTCTATCCTTCGACCAGGCCGATTGCGAACGCTACGGCTTTGAATTCTACAGGCAATTTATCGCCGCGGTAGACGGTGTCCGCGCGGTCAATCCAGTCTACGACTTCGCCTTTCTGGGCAAGGACAAGGGACGCAAGGATCTGATAGAGACACTCAGCAATCAGTTGACACAAAAGGGCTTTAGCACGTCCATCCGTTTCACCGAGGTGAAAAAACCCCACAAGACCCCGACTGAACGTCTCGGCAAGAAACCGGTCAATAAGCCCTATCCCGCCTATCTCGCCGAAAACCTTGCTGCGCGCTGCATCATCGATATCGTCCAGGACGGCCAGAAGGGCTTGACGCTGCGACCGCTGGAAGCTGCTCTCTACGGACGCAAGCTGTTGACCAATAATCAGTCTGTGCGCGACGAGGACTTTTATCATCCAGACAATGTCTTCATTCTCGGTGAGCATTCAAACCGCCCACAGGGCCTGGAAGGAATAGAGGATTTCTGCAAGGCGCCCTTCGTCGAAATCTCACCGCAGATCATGGCGCTCTACTCGGTGGATGCGCTGATCGACCAGATCACTGGCCTGCTCAAGACCACATCAAGTCTTGAGAGATAACAGCGCGAATCATGGATGATGATTTTGCGGCAAGGCGCAATCAAATGTCCACCAAACCCAGCCGCTTGATTTGCCGGATCGTCAACAGGGTTTTCACCGTATCGACATGGCTATTGGCCGTCAGAGTCTCGATGACGAAATCCTGGAAACTGGTGAGGTTATCGGCAACGCAGTGCAGCAGGAAGTCGCTTTCGCCGTTGACCATCCAGGCCTGGCGCACCAGCGGCCATTGTTCGGTGGCAGCGGCGAAGCTCTTCAGATTGGCTTCCGACTGATGTTTCAGGCCTACCATGCAGAAGGCAACCAGATCGAATCCCAGTTTGGGGCCGCTTAAAGCCGCATGATAGCCTTGAATAATGCCAGAATCTTCCAGCTTGCGCACCCGGCGGAGGCAGGGCGGTGCGGAAATACCGACGCGCTCCGAAAGCTCGACATTGGTCATCCGACCGTCGCGTTGCAGCTCTCTTAGAATTTTGATGTCGATGGCATCCAAATCAGCGCGAAACACGCGGTCACCCTTTATCAAACTCCATGCGCGCTTATGACCCTGACCGGGTTCCAACGCAAGAAAATGTCCGTTTGCCGCAGTAAAATTACGGTGGATGGAATTGCCCTGTTATAAACGCAGAGCTGCCCTTGAATAAATGCATGGAGCCTTCATAAATGAAATGAAGAAAAGGCGAGGCAGGCATCCTATATGCCGCACACCACACGTCCCTCGCCACGGAAAGGAAAGACCATGTCCGCCCGCCATACCAAAGTGCTGATCATCGGCTCTGGTCCCGCCGGTTATACCGCCGCCATCTATGCAGCCCGCGCCATGCTGAAACCGGTGTTGATCGCCGGCATGGAACAGGGTGGCCAGCTAATGATCACCACCGATGTGGAAAATTATCCCGGCTTTGCCGATCCGATCCAAGGCCCCTGGCTGATGGGCGAAATGCTGAAACAGGCAACCCATGTCGGCACGGAAATCGTCAACGACCTGGTGACCGAGGTGGAAACCACCCGCCGCCCCTTCACCGTCAAGACCGATTCCGGCACCGTCTGGACCGCTGATACGCTGATCATCTGCACTGGCGCCAAGGCGAAATGGCTGGGGATCGAAAGCGAACAGCATTTCCAGGGTTTCGGGGTTTCGGCCTGCGCCACCTGCGATGGCTTTTTCTATCGCAACAAGGATGTGATCGTGGTCGGCGGCGGCAATTCGGCGGTCGAGGAATCGCTCTACCTGTCGCATATCGCCAAGACCGTGACCGTCGTGCATCGCCGCGACAGTTTCCGCTCGGAGAAGATTTTGCAGGAGCGGCTGTTTGCCAAGGATAATGTCAAGGTCCTCTGGAACACCGTTATTGATGAAGTCACCGGCAGCCCGGCCAAGCCGCCGATGCCGCCATCGGTGACCGGCGTGCGGTTGAAAAATCTCGACACTGGCATCGTTACCGATACCCCCATCGACGGCGTTTTCGTCGCCATCGGCCATGCGCCCGCCGTGGAACTGTTCACCGGCAAGCTGAAGCTGAAGCCAAACGGCTATCTGTGGACCGCACCGGATTCGACCGCGACCGACGTACCCGGCATTTTTGCCGCCGGTGACGTAACTGATGATATCTACCGCCAGGCTATTACTGCTGCCGGCATGGGGTGCATGGCCGCCCTTGAGGCAGAACGTTATCTTGCCGCGGAGATTATCCCGGCTCAGGCCGCGGAGTGAGGGCATGATGCGAGGCAGCAGCAATATACCGCTGGATTGGGACAAATTGCGGATTTTCCACGCCGCAGCCGAAGCCGGGTCCTTTACCCATGCGGCAGATAAGCTGCATCTCTCGCAGTCGGCAATCAGCCGACAGGTGAGCGCGCTGGAGCAGGATGTGGGGGTGAAGCTGTTTCACCGCCACGCCCGCGGCCTCATTCTGACCGAACAGGGCGAATTGCTCTATCGCACCGCCCATGACGTGCTGCTGAAACTGGAAACAGTGAAAATGCAGCTGACCGAAACCACCGAGAAGCCGAGCGGCAAGCTGCGCGTCACCACCACGGTCGGGCTTGGCCAGGGCTGGCTCACCGACAAGGTGCAGGAATTCCTGCAACTTTACCCTGACATGTCGATCCAGCTGATCCTCGACAACGAGGAACTGGATGTCAACATGCGCCACGCCGATTGCGCCATCCGCTTGCGCCAGCCGCAGCAATCGGACCTGATCCAGCGCAAGCTGTTTACCGTGCATATGCATGTCTATGCCGCTCCCTCCTATATCAATCGCTATGGGGAGCCGCAGACCATTGAGGATCTCGATAACCATCGGATCATCAGCTTTGGCGAACCGGCGCCCAATTACCTGCTTGACGTTAACTGGCTGGAAGTGGCCGGGCGCTCCTCCGACAATCGCCGCATTCCCCATCTGCAAATCAACAGCCAGACCTCGATCAAGCGTGCCTGCCTGCTGGGTATAGGGGTTGCCTGCATGCCCGATTACATCGTCGGACGCGATCCGGGACTGATTCAGCTGCCGATCAGTGCCGAAGTTCCGTCCTTCGATACCTATTTCTGCTATCCGGACGAGATGAAAAATGCGGCCAAGCTAAAAGTTTTTCGCGACTTCATCGTCAGCAAGGCGCGCAATTGGAACTTCTGAAACCGACAGATCTTCTTATGCGCATCTATGCATAGGCCTTACTGAGCAGTCGCAGCAAGGTCACGAATCATCGTCAAATCGTTTTTCAATTGCGACGCAAATAGCAGACATGCGACACCTGCATGCCTCCTATGCACAAAAAAGCATTGTTCACTGCACAAAAAACCACCATATCGCTCATAGCTGATGCACACGGTGGCTTCCTCCCAGTTCCCACCGCACCAGCTGTTCCCCTCTGGAGGTTTTTAACCTTCACACTTTAAGGGCCCTGGAGTGATCCGGTGGCCCCTTTTTTTTGGTTTTTTACGGGGGCTAAGTTTTTCAGGGAGACTTGAAACTTCCTGCGATTGATCTATATAATTGTGCAGTTGCGAAAAAACTATTTATGGTAGTTTTTTGTAGCTGTTCCCCTCTGGAGGTTTGACGACCTTCACACTTGAAGCATCCGTTCGCGGGTGCTTTTTTTTGCCCGCTCCAAAATCACCGGCCGCCGCTCTTGATATCGGATTTTTACGATCCATATATCGTTGATGGACGATACGAATTTCGACAAGCCAGAAGACCTTAGCAAGCCGGATATGGATGACGCGCTGAAAGCGCTGTCGCATCCGGTTCGGCGTGAGATCCTTCAATGGCTACGGGAGCCGGAAAAACATTTCAGCGATCAGGCTCATCCGCTGGAAATGGGCATTTGCGCGGGGCAGTTCGAGCGCTGCGGCCTGTCGCAATCCACCGTATCGGCCCATCTCGCGAGCCTGCACAAGGCTGGACTAATCACCTCCCACAAGGTCGGACAATGGATTTTCTATAAGCGGGACGAAGCAGCCATTGCTGCTTTTCTATCCCGGCTGTCTTTGGAACTCTGACCTCTCCCATCACACTCTCATCATGACCCTCAGAAGGACATTTCAATGGCCACTCTTTTTGACCCCTTGCAAGTCGGCGATATCGCCGTTGCAAACCGCATCGCCATGGCACCGCTGACGCGCAACCGTTCCCCCAATGCCGTTCCAAAGCCAATCACCGCCACCTATTACCAGCAGCGTGCCACCGCCGGTCTGCTGATCACCGAAGCCACGGCCATTTCTCATCAGGCACAGGGTTATGCCGATGTTCCGGGTCTCTATTCGGCTGAAGCCCTTGAAGGCTGGAAAGCGGTCACCAAGGCGGTGCATGAGGCGGGCGGCAAAATCGTCACCCAGCTTTGGCATGTCGGGCGCATTTCCCATACCTCGCTTCAGCCGAATGGCGGCAAGCCGGTGGCTCCTTCGGCGATCGCTGCCAAGGGCAAGACCTATGTAATCAACCCGGATGGCAACGGCGCGTTTGTAGACACTTCCGAGCCCCGCGCCCTGGAACTCTCGGAAATCCCCGGCCTGATCGAGGATTACCGCAAGGCAGCGCGCGCCGCCATCGATGCCGGTTTTGACGGCGTCGAAATCCATGCCGCCAACGGTTATCTGCTGGAACAGTTCATGCGATTGAGCAGCAATCAGCGCAGCGATGCCTATGGCGGCTCGATTGAGAACCGTATCCGCCTGACGATTGAAGTCGTCCAGGCCGTGACCCGTGAAATCGGCAGCGGCCGCACCGGCATCCGCCTGTCGCCGGTCACGCCCGCCAATGACGTTTCAGATCCCGATCCGCAGTCGGTCTATACCGCGCTGGTGGAAAAGCTGGCGGCCTTCGACCTGGCCTACATTCACGTGATCGAGGGTGCGACCGGCGGCCCGCGTGATTTCAGCCAGGGCGACAAACCCTTCGATTGGGAGGCCTTCAAGGGCGCGTACCGCAATGCGGGCGGCAAGGCTGTCTGGATCGGCAATAACGGCTATGACCGGCAGATGGCCATGGACGCCATTGCGTCAGGCAAAGTCGACATGGTCGCCTTCGGCAAGCCCTTTATCGCCAACCCGGATCTGGTGCGCCGTCTGAAGGAAGATGCACCACTGAATGAAGCCGACCAGAGCACATTCTACGGCGGCGGAGAAAAGGGCTATATCGACTATCCGACGCTCGACGACTGATCGTAAACCTTGATACAGACCCCGCCATCATCCGGCGGGGTCTTGTTGCATCAATGCAGCGCGGTTTCAGATGCCATCGAACGACTTCCGTCAGGGTGAACCGCGGTGGTTTGCAAGCACTTCAGGCTCTTCAAGGTCGTGGCAACCGCCACATCCAATGCCGTCCTTGGTTCTTCCCCAAGCACCTCAACGAGACGACGGTTATCAAGCGCAATGGGTTCGCGCCACAGGTAGCGCATTTCCAGCAATTCCCGAAACACCGGCAGGACGGGTGACAGCAGCGGCACCATCCACCAGGCAAAGCGCTTGAACCGGACAGAATCGCTGCCGCTTGCCCGCCGGATCGCCTGCGCCATGGCATATCCGTCCGCATCGACATGGCCCTGCATGTGAAAACGGGCGAAGGCTGGCAGATCAGGCGCGCGTTCCAGTAGCCGGACAAAGGTTTCCGCGACATCAGGCAGATAGGCCCAGCTATGGCTGACGCCCGGCCTGCCCGGCAGGTTAACCCGCGTCACCGGCTTACCGGGGGTAATCAGCCCTTGAGCAAACCAGTTGTTTCCCGCCTCAGGCCCGAAGAAATCACCAGCCCTGACAAGAATGACCCGCACCCCCTCGCCTGCTGCCTGTTCCAGCCGCCGCTCCAGCTCTACCCGTATCCGACCCTTGACCGTTTGCGGATGCTGCGGGCTCTCCTCGCTGAGCAGCGGGAAGGCATCCGGGCCGTAGTTATAGATCGTCCCCGGCATCAGGATACAGGCACCGCTGGCACGGGCGGCGGCAATGGTATTGTCGATCATCGGCAGTACCAGTGTCCCCCAGTTGCGATAGCCGGGCGGATTGACGCCATGCAGAATAACAGAGGCGTCTTTGGCCGCGTGGATAACATCGGCGCGGTTCATCGCATCGCCCTGCACCCATTCCAGTGCTGGCTGTCCTTCCCTATGTTTCGCCGCAAGTCGAGCTGCATCGCGGTGCAAAGCCCGCACATGGTATCCCCGACCGGCCAAAGCTCGTGCGACGGCGCCACCGACACCTCCCGTTGCCCCGAGCACGAGGGCAATCGGGCTGGGCAGCGGAATAGAACCAGTAATATCGTTGATTTCTGTCATAACAATCTCCAGACTTCTGCTGTTTCGATTGCCAATCATTCCTCATTATTGAGGTATTCGAAATTGTATACTTTCTTATCTATGCTATACAAAAATGCATGAACGCAGATCAACTGAGTTGGGATCTCTACCGCAGTCTTCTCGCCGTCATCACGGAGGGTTCACTGTCTGCGGCAGCGCGTCAACTGAGCCTGACCCAGCCGACAGTCGGTCGCCATATAGAGATGCTGGAACAGGCTTTTGGCACGCCCTTGTTCCTGCGCAGCCAGCGCGGCCTGCTGCCGACGGAAACCGCCCTTGCCATGCGGAGCCACGCTGCCCTGATGGCCGCCACCAGCACATCGCTGGCGCGCATCGCCGCCGGGGAGCAGGGAGACGCAGGAGATGTGCGCGGACCGGTGCGGGTCAGCGCCAGTGAAATGATCGCCGTGGAAGTGCTTCCCCCAATGTTCACCCGCTTGCAGGAGCAGTTTCCCGGGCTGGAAATCGAGCTATCGGCCACCGACCAGATGGAGGATCTGCTCCACCGGGAGGTGGATATTGCCGTGCGCATGGTGGCACCAACCCAGCTTGCCCTGATCAGCCGCCATATCGGGGCCATTGGCATCGGCTTTTATGCCCATCGGCGCTATCTGGAGCGTCACGGCACGCCATCACGTCTGGCGGAGCTTGCCGATCATCGCCTCATCGGTTTCGACCGGCAATTGGCCTATATCAGGGATCTGCTGAAAACCCGCCCGGATCTGGATGCCCTGCATTTTCAGTTCCGCAGCGACAGCAATCTAGCGCAATTTGCAGCCATCCGCGCCGGTCTGGGGATTGGCATGTGCCAGCCCGGCCTCGCCCGCCGCCATGCGGATCTCATCGAAGTCCTGCCCGGAACCCTCGATATCGCGCTCGACACATTCGTGGTCATGCACGAGGACCTGAAACTCAGCCGCCGCTGCCGGACGGTGTTCGACGCCGTGGTCGAGGGATTATTGGCCTATTTGGACGAATGACATCGACGCCGCAATGCGGGATCTATCCGCAAACCGATCTGAATTGACCGCTCCGTTCAGGCGGTACGGGATTGGTCGTACTGGTCAAGGATTTCCACCTCGGGCCGATCATCGCCATTGCTCATTTCCGCCCGCCACTTGCCGCTCTCATCCTGATAGACAATCCGCACCGGCTCATCGGCCTGAGCGATTTCCTGCATGACGATCCGCGCCGCTTCCAATGCCTGGTCATGCGTATCGAAGCGTTCGGAATAGGCGCCGTTCAGCCGATAGGCCCAGCCTTCATCATGCGGAACGATTTCATAGGTAACCTTGACCATGATGCATCTTCTCCCTGTGCAATGAATGAGCTCCCTGTCATCTCCATACCAAGGCTCGAAGATGCTCACGCATCCTCACCTTGAAGGCGTTTCGAATATCTCAAATGCGTCAAAGGCTTGAGATATTCGAAAGAGGAACACCAACGGCCATTTTCAATGCCGTTCGTGTAACTATCGCATCTTGACGAGGGAACTGCAAATTGCCTCAGCACGTTGCAGGTGCGAAAGAGAATGGACGCACCGCAACGGCGAATCGCTTTACTGAAATCCGTGCCCCCTGAATGGCCTTTGCTTGCTCAAATACCTTACTAGAATGACAAATGCCGCGCTGCGGTTTCAAAGGATAAAGAGACGTGACAGTTTTGCTCCGGGAAAAGTCCCTGCTGATCCCCATCGCATTGGCGATAGCCGTGTTCTTCCTCGAACATTCGCTGATCGAGGCGGGACCAACCATCAGCCTGATCGCTGCGGCAGTGCTGATTGGCGGCATATTGGTGGCCTCGATCCGGGTCGCGCATCACGCGGAAATCCTCGCCCGCCGGGTTGGCGACCCCTATGGCACAATGATCCTCACCTTGTCAGCCGTGGCCGTGGAAGTGCTGATCCTTGCCATCATGATGCAGGGCGAAAGCTCGCCCACCCTGGTGCGCGACACGATCTATTCGGCTGTGATGCTGGATATCAACGGCATTCTGGGCCTTGCCGCCCTGTTGGGCGGGCTGAAACACGGCGAACAGCCCTATAATGACGATAGTGGCAAGACCTATGGCGTGATGATCCTGACGGCGATGGGCATATCGATGATCGTGCCGGAATTCATCCCCGTCGACAAATGGACCTATTATTCCAGCTTCACCATCTTTGCCATGCTGGCGCTTTATGGGCTGTTCTTGCGCATGCAGGTCGGTCAGCACAGCTATTTCTTCAGCTATAGCTATACCGGCCGCGCCGCGCCCAAGGCAGCCACGACAGCAAAGGCGCCATCTACCGAAGTCGCCGCCACCAAAAGCGCGACAGAACAACAGCAAGCACCACAGGAGGCCTTGCCCCATGACGAAGAAGACGGAAGCATCGCCTCCTCCATCGCCGTCATCCTGTTCGGTGTGGTGCTGATCGGCGTTCTCGCCGAATTCATGTCCGCGTTGATGACCGAGGGCCTGCGCGATACCGGCGCGCCGCCGACCATCATGGCCATCGTCGTTGCCACCATCTCGGCTGCTCCAGAAATCATGACCGCCCTGAAGGCGGCTTTGCGCAACCGGATGCAAGCCACCGTCAACATCGCCATGGGGGCATCGCTGTCGACCGTCATCCTGACGGTTCCGGTCATGGAGGCCATCGCCCTTTACACCGGCCAGCCGTTCATCATGGCGATGACCCCGGTACAGACGGTAATGGTGCTGATCACCCTTGTCGCGGCGGCCATCAACCTCAACGATGGCGAGACCAATGCCATCGAGGGCATGACCCATTTCATCCTGTTTGCCACCTTCATCATGCTGTCTGCTCTGGGGCTTTGATCTCAGGGGTTTCAGGTCAAAATCCAGTCACAAGATTTTGATGCAGGAACCTTTCTTGCAAACACTCGTTGCGGTTATGTGATCGGGTCGTTACCCGGTCCGCCGCATTGTCACCACGATGAAGGGCAAAAACCGACCTGCTGGGCAGGACGCGAACCGGGAGCCGGGACCTTGAAAAGATTAGATGTCCTAGACGGAATGCGGGGATATTTCCTTGTATTCATGATGTTGAACCACCTGATCTTCACGGGCGGCTATCTGCTGGTAGAGGTCAATCACCGCAACCTGACATTTGTTGAGGACGCACAGGGCTTCGTGTTCATGTCCGGTCTGCTGGTCGGCATGGTCTATGGCCGCAAGATGCTGAAAAGCGGCTATGAGGCGGGACGCGAGCGGATCTGGGCACGAGCGCTGGAGCTTTATCGCTACGCCATGGGCATTATTCTGCTGGTCCTGCTGGCCCGGTTCGTGTTGCCGGGAGCCGCTGGAATCTGGCATGACTGGCTTGGCGAAGTGTCGCTCAGCGATCCGTTGCGCCTCGCCTCAATCGCCACATTCCTGTTCCAGCCGACCTATATGGATATTCTGCCGCAATATATCATCTACATGGTGTTTGCGCCTGTCTTGATCTGGCTGTGCATTACTGGACGCTGGGCAAGCGTCGCCATCGGCTCATTGGTCGTCTGGATGGCGGGCCAGCTTGGTCTGCACCGTCTGATCACCTATCCGCTCGATGCCTGGCTGGGCGCAGCGGAGAAGGAAGGCATTCGCGCCAGCTTCAACCTGCTGGGCTGGCAGATCGTGTTTTTCGGCGGCCTGATTGCCGGCAGCCTGACCGCGACGGGCAACATCGAGTGGAGCAAGGTCTTCAGCCCGGAAAAGACGCTGATCCCCAAGACGGCCCTTGCCATTCTCATATTCTTCCTTCCACTCAGGATCATGACAGCCCATGGGTTGATGCCTGACGTCGTGCTGCAAAAATTTGGAACGATGGAAGTGCGTGCCGATTTCGGCCCCGTCTATCTGCTGAATTTCGCCGCCATGGCCAGCCTGGTTGCCTGGCTGCTGATTGCCGGTCCGAAATATGACAGCGCTGTCGTGCGCAAGATTGCAAGCGTGGTCAACAGCGTCTTCAGCCTCAGCTTCCTGCAATTGCTCGGCCGTCACTCGCTGCATGTCTATCTCTGGCATGTGTTGGTGGTGTTTGCGGTGCGTTATATGGATGGGCGGATCGGGCCGTTCTCGGAACTGACGAAAACCGCAATTGCCGTGTTCTGCGTGTCGCTTCTGGCCCTGCCGGCGCTCTACCGCGAACGCGACATCCATTTTGCCCCGGCCCCGCAACCAAAGCCGGTTCCGGCCCCTGCCCCGGCAGGAAAGCAGATGCAGAACGCCTGAGCAGCTTCATTCTGCGCTCGTTACAAGAATAGAAAAAGGGCGGGATGGCATCACCATCCCGCCCTTTAGTTTTACTGCTAAGCGAAAGCTTACTTGCAGGCCGCGCAGAAGCGCTGGATGCGCTTGCAGGCTTCTTCCAGCAGGGCTTCCGATGTCGCATAGGAAATGCGGAAGTTCGGACCAAGGCCGAAGGCGCTGCCATGCACCACGGCTACGCCTTCTGTTTCCAGCAGTTCGGTGACGAAATCCTCATCGCTTTCCAGAACCTTGCCCGACGGCGCGGTCTTGCCCATCAACCCCGCGCAGGACGGATAGACATAGAAAGCCCCTTCTGGCGACGGGCATACGATGCCCTTGGCCTGGTTGAGCATCGAAACCACCAGATCGCGACGACCTTCAAAGATCTTCTTGTTTTCCGGAATGAAGTCCTGGCTGCCGTTCAAGGCTTCCACAGCCGCCCACTGAGCGATGGAGCAAGCGCCCGAGGTCTGCTGACCCTGGATCATGTCCATCGCCTTGATCAACGGCAGCGGGCCTGCGGCATAGCCGATCCGCCAGCCGGTCATGGCATAGGCCTTGGAAACGCCGTTCATGGTCAATGTACGGTCATAGAGCTTCGGCTCGACTTCCGCTGGCGTGGTGAATTTGAAGTCACCATAGACCAGATGCTCGTACATGTCGTCGGTCAGGACCCAGACCTGCTCGTGGCGCAACAGCACGTCGGTCAGAGCCTTCAGCTCGGCCTCAGTATAGGCAGCACCCGACGGGTTGGACGGCGAGTTGAACAGGAACCACTTGGTCTTCGGTGTGATCGCCTTTTCGAGATCTTCCGCCGTCAGCTTGAAGTTATTTTCCTGCATGGTGGCGACGAAGACAGGCGTGCCTCCGCACAGCGCCACCATTTCCGGATAGGAGACCCAGTAAGGCGTCGGAATGATCACTTCATCGCCAGCGTTCAGCGTCGCCATGAAGGCGTTGAACAGGATCTGCTTGCCACCGGTACCGACAATCGTCTGCTCCGGCTTGTAGTCGAGATTGTTCTCGCGCTTGTACTTGTCGGCAATCGCCTTGCGCAGTTCCGGAATGCCTGAAATCGGCGTGTACTTGGTCTCGCCGCGATTGATGGCGTCGATGGCGGCCTGCTTGATGTTGTCGGGCGTATCGAAGTCCGGTTCGCCCGCGCCAAGGCCGATCACATCACGGCCTTTCGCTTTCAGTTCACGAGCTTTCTGCGACACGGCAATGGTGGCGGAAGGCTTAACACGGGAAAGGGCGTCGGCAAGAAAAGCCATGAAATTATCCTGAAGCTGTTGATCGATTGCAAACCTTGGTTTGCCCAAGGCTTCAGGTTACAGCTGTATGACAATTCTGCCTGCCCGGATCAAGCGGAAACGGCCAGTGCCGATGCTTTTCTTGTCACGGTGACAGGAGCGCACAAAAACCACCGCCGAGGATGCTGGCCAGGACGATGGAAAGCGCCGTTAACCGGCTGGAATGGCCAAATGTTAACGCGCCACAATATCGCCTCAATTTTTGCAGTGCAGTGCCGCAATTCGGTCCCTTTGCCGACGATTTCGACCGGCTTTTATCATCCTGCGGTTGGGCAGAAGGAAGCGGCGAGATGAGACGGAACAGGACGGAAAATACCCCCTCGAAACCCTGGGATTTTAGCCGGAAAACCATGTTTGCGGCCTGGATTGCGCTGGCCGCTTTAACATTGCCGACCGCATGGGTTTCGGCGGCCCCCGCAAGCGGGCAACCGGCCCCCTCAGTGGCGACAAGCACAATGACCGATCAAACACCAGTCGATACAATGGAAACCGGCAGCATTGCCCTGCCGATCACCCAGAAAGATCTGCTGAGCAATACGCTTGCCCGCAACAACGGCGTCGACCGAGCCGTCGCTGGCACCGTCTCCTCCGTGCATGTCCCCGGCTATCTCTCGGTATTGGCCGACCGCCGCGTTCTTGCCCTGCTCAGCCTGTTTGGCCTGCTGGTCGTCTGGCTCAACCGGGCGCCGCCAAAAAACAATCAGGATCTGTAGAGCGTTTCCGCAGGGATGTTTCGTATCTTCTGCACCACCTGAAAAACAACCCTGGGATGGTCCAAAACAGACTTCGCTGTTCTTGCGGCCATTGATGACGCCTGATAGAGGCACCGCATTGCCTGCGTAGCCAAAATACCAGCCGCAGGACAGGATCAGGATGTTTCAGTGACCCGTATTCAGGCCAATCTCCTTCTTCTTCTGGCTGCCGCCATCTGGGGCGGCGGGTTCGTTGCACAATCCACCGCCATGGATCATCTGGGCGCCAACTGGTTCAACGCCCTGCGATTTGGCATTGCAACAATTGTCCTGCTGCCTTTTGCCGTGCTCGAAAGCCGACGTAGCCGAGACAGGTTGTCGGTGGGTGACGTCAGGATGTTTGTCATTATCGGCGTCCTGCTGTTTGCTGCCCAGACCGCCCAGCAATTTGGCCTGAAAACTACCACCGTCACCAATGCCAGTTTCCTCACCGGCCTTTATGTGGTGATCGTGCCTGTCATGGCAGTGGTGTTTCTGCGGCACCGGCCCCATTGGATCATCTGGCCAGCGGCACTGGCCGCCCTGCTCGGCATCCTGCTGCTCAGCGGCGGCAGCCTGTCGGCACTCAGTACCGGCGACGGCCTGACCATCCTGTGCGCCGGGTTTTTCGCGGTGCAGATCCTGTTGACGGGACGGATTATCCAGACCCTGTCACGGCCCTATGCACTTGCCACCATCCAGTTTGCCGTCACCGCCCTCCTCTGCACGCTGGCCGCCATTGGCCTGGAACCAATCAGCCTTGCCAGTATCGAAAATTCGATGACGCAGATCCTGTATGGTGGCCTGTTGTCGAGCGGACTGGCTTTCAGCCTGCAAATCATCGCCCAGCGCTACACATCTTCATCGCAAGCGGCAATTTTCATGTCGTCGGAGGCGCTGTTTGGTGCCCTGCTGGGGGCAGTTATCCTCAACGAGTCCCTGACGCCGATTGGCTATCTCGGCTGTGCCCTGATGTTTCTCGCCATGCTAGCGGTGGAAATCGTGCCTGAATGGGGCAAACTGCGCGCTATCAGGCAATAAAATTTAACTCACGCCTTATTTTACAGCTTTGAAAAACTTTACCGCTGCAACCGGCATATTGAGGATGATTTACATCGTCCACGATGCAGTTTTCGCAATTTTCGGCGAAAACAGTACAGATATGGCCCGGAAAGGCACGAATTGCTCCGGCTTGAACCATGCCAGATCATAGATTGGTAAAAAAACTTTTGCTTGCCAATTTCCCACAAACCAAGCACTCTTGAAGGGTTCGGGCAATTTAAAGGCGCGGAAAGATCTAAATTTCGACTGGCACCGGAGACGCAGAAGTTCCGGGCATCCATAAGGGGATACGACAGGCGTCGTTCACAGCTTGTGGCTGCGGTAACAGGGACCTTTCCTCACAATTTAAACTTGCTCGCCTAGACCCCTGCCTCGACCCTGGGCGGGATTGAGCAATGCTGTCCGCCGATCCCGGACAGAGACAAAAGGACCTGACGCATGGCCGAAACTGGCATTGTAAAATTCTTCAACAACGACAAAGGCTTCGGCTTTATCAAGCCGGACAATGGCGGTGCGGATATTTTCGTCCACATCTCCGCCGTACAGGCTTCCGGTCTGAACGGACTGAGTGAAAATCAGAAAGTAAGCTTCGATACGGAACCGGACCGCCGCGGCAAGGGACCAAAGGCCGTCAATCTGCAAATCGCAGGCTGAGACCCTCGTTCACATATCTCATTTCGCCCAGCGGCCCGGCAAGTTTTGCCGGGTTTTTTCTACGATTCAAAGACCTTTTCAAAGGCCTTTCAGAAACGGATTGCTGCGGCGCTCGTCGCCGATCCGACTGCCGGGGCCATGACCGCAAATGAAGCCGACATCGTCGCCCAGCGGCAAGACCTTATCGCGGATAGAATCCAGCAATTGCTGATGATTGCCGCCCGGCAGATCTGTGCGGCCAATGGATCCATTGAACAGCACATCGCCCAGATGGGCGAAATTCTGGACGCGATTGAAAAACACCACATGGCCCGGCGCATGGCCGGGGCAATGCAGCACCTCGAATTCATGGCCGGAAAAGCCGACGACATCGCCCTCTTCCAGAAAGCGGTCGGGCGTCACATTGCGCAGCTTGATGGGAAGATTGAAGCGGGCGCCCTGCCCCTCCAGCGCGTCCAGCAAAGGCTTGTCGTCGCGATGCGGGCCTATGATCTGAATGCCAAGCGCATCCTTGAGGTCTTCGGCGCCGCCAGCATGATCAAGATGGCCGTGGGTCAGCCAGATCTCCTTCAGGGTTATGCCGTTTTCTTGAACCATGCGCAGGATGTCCTCGACATCGCCACCCGGATCGACCACCACGCCTTCCTTTGTCTCGCTATCGAAGAAAACCGTGCAATTCTGCTGAAATGGCGTCACGGGAATAATCCCCGCCTGAAGCTGTCCCATACCTAAACCTCTGACTATCGGCGTGCCGCGAACCAATGGCGACCTTGACAGACCATATACAGCATCGGGCTGAAAAGTGGACAGCGGTCCTGCGGAAAATCCTATAGCAACCTCGCATCAAGCGACGTCTCAGACCATCGAAGATGCTCAGGGTACGGCAACCATTTCGGCTTCAGCCGAATGAAGGTTCGGCATCATCACATTGCCGACCAGAAGCGCTGCCACGGCAATTTTCAGGGTGAAAACCAGGATCATCACCGGCTTCAGGGTGTTTTCAACGGCTTGCGCGACAGGAATGTCGGACGAGAATTCCGGTGCGGTGTCCGACGCGAGATTTGATGACATTGCAGTCAGCCTCTTGTTCTACCAGTGCATGAAAACGCCAACGCATTTTCATCGCCTTGAAGGGATCGTGACTGTCTCCATAGACAATCGCCACCCCGTTCCCCATCTATTGTCCTCATAAAGCCTTGAGCGGAGCTTTGGTTGCACGGCCTTGAAAATATTTCTCAGGCAGGAACGGCCTCTGTTGATGGCATCTTTGGAAAACCGGCTTTTTTAATAGCGTTTTGATCGCACTCGTCATAGTTTTGCACCGAATTTCAAGTGCATGGACACGCCGCCAGCCATGATCGGCCACAGATGACCGACCGGGAGCCACCGACATACAGGCGCGGCGCATCGACCGGTAAAACAAGGAACTGAACCACGTGCAGAAAACGTCATCGGTAAGAACGGCGAAAAAGCAGCTGCCGGACATGCCGCATATCGACGATAAAAGTATCGATTTCGAGACGATCGAAGCCTTTTTCTTCGCCTACCGTGATTTCATTTCCGATCCGGACGAGATTCTGGCCAAGCTGGGCTATGGCCGCGCCCATCACCGGGCGGTGCATTTCGTCAATCGCCAACCGGGCATGACGGTGGCCGATCTTCTGGGGTTGCTGCGGATCACCAAGCAGAGCCTCGCAAGGGTTCTGAAGGAATTGATTGACGAGGGCTATATTCGACAAATGACCGGCCCCGCCGACCGGCGTCAGCGCCGGCTCTACCCGACACTGGCCGGGCGCGAACTGGCGCTGGCTCTGTCGGACCCGCAATCGCGCCGGATTGCCCGTGCCTTCGAAGGGTTTTCAGGCGAACAGAGACAGGCCGTTCGCACTTTTCTGGCTGCCATGCGCAGTGAGAATGGCGCGGCAACACCGCTAGATCAGGAGCCTTGAGCAGTATGAAGCGTATTGACCTGACCGACGATGCCCCGCACCTCCTTGTTGTCGATGACGATACACGCATCCGCGATCTCTTGCATCGCTACCTGACCGAGCAGGGCTTTCGCGTCACCGTCGCCGCCGAAGCGCAGGAAGCCCGTCGCAAGCTGGCGGGCTTGGCCTATGACCTGCTGATCGTTGATGTGATGATGCCCGGCGAAAACGGCTTGTCGCTGACAAAATCGCTGAGCGGCGAGATCAATGCGCCGATCATTCTTCTGACGGCCCGCACAGAAGCCGATTCGCGCATTGCCGGGCTGGAGGCAGGCGCCGACGACTATCTGGCCAAGCCCTTCGACCCGCGCGAACTGGTGCTGCGCATCAACAATATCCTGCGGCGCAACACCGGCGCCGATACGCCGAAAATCGAACAGGTAATGTTCGGCCCCTATACATTCTCCATCCTGCGCAAGGAGCTGAAAAAGGGGCCAGAGGTCATTCATCTGACCGACCGCGAACAGGATATCATGCTGCTGTTTGCCAACCGGGCCGGTGATACCATTCCGCGCCACGAGCTGGTGGGCGAGGATACCGATGTCGGTGAACGCACCATCGACGTGCAGATCAACCGGCTGCGCCGCAAGATCGAAGACGACCCGGCCAATCCGGTCTGGCTGCAAACCGTGCGCGGCATCGGCTATCGCCTTAGCCGGGATTAGAGCATCGGACCGAAAGTTAAGAACCGGTTTTCGGATGAATCCGATGCGCAAACAAAAATTTAGAGCATCGTTCTGATGCTCTAAAGGCTGCATCCGACCAGCAGCGGTCAACCATAACGGAAACGACCATGACGTTCAGGCAAGCCTTCAGCCGATTGAAATACCGGCGCATTTCATGGATCGACCTGCGCTGGTTCAGCCGCTGGCTGCGCCGCCAGTTTCCGACCGGCCTGTTTGCCCGTGCCCTGCTGATCATCATCCTGCCGATGCTGATCCTCCAGACCGTCTTGCTGTTCGTCTTCATGGAGCGCCACTGGCAGATGGTGACGCAACGCCTGTCCGCCGCCGTCACCCGTGACATTGCCACGGTGATCGTCTTGCTTGAAACCTATCCCCAGGACGCAGCCAACACGCTGAAAATTGCCAATTCCAAGCTGGGTCTGGTCGCCTCGCTGGAAAAGAACGGCGAATTGCCCGCCCCTCGCCCCAAGCCATTCTTTTCGATTCTCGATCAATTGCTCAGTGATGAATTGCGCAACCAGATCAAGCGGCCCTTCTGGATCGATACGGTCGGCGATTCGCCGTTGATCGAAATCCGTATCCAGTTGAATGGCGAGGTGCTGCGGATTTTCGCTCGGCGCAACCAGGCCTATGCCTCAAATACCCATATCTTCCTGCTGTGGATGTTTGGCACGTCGCTGGTGCTGATCGTTATCGCCACACTGTTCCTGCGCGGCCAGATCCGCCCGATCCTGTCGCTGGCCGAGGCCGCCGAAAGCTTTGGCAAGGGCCAGAAACCCGCCAAGGACTTCAGCCCGCGCGGAGCCGACGAAATCCGCCGGGCGGGCCTCGCCTTCATCCTAATGCGTGAGCGCATCGAGCGGCAGATGGAACAGCGCACCGCCATGCTGACCGGCGTCAGCCATGACTTGCGCACCATCCTCACCCGGTTCAAGTTGCAATTGGCGCTAGCGGGCGACAATCCCGATCTCGAACCGCTGAACGAGGATGTCGAGGCCATGCAAACGATGCTGGAAGGCTATATGGCCTTTGCCAAAGGCGAGGCCGAGGAAAATTTCGGCCCCTTCAGCCTGAAGGACATGATGGAAAAAATCAGCGCCGATTACCGGCTGCACGGCAAGGCCTTCAGCTATGTGATCGAGGGTGACGAGCAGATCCGGGTGCGCCCCAATGCCTTCTGGCGGCTGGTGGGCAACCTTGCCGCCAATGGCCGCCGCTATGCCAATACCATGGATGTCGAGGCCCGCCACGGGGCCAAGTGGCTGACCATCGTCTTCGATGATGATGGTCCCGGCATTCCCGCCCAGTCTCGCGATGATGTGTTCAAGCCGTTTTTCCGGCTGGACGAGGCCCGCAACCAAGATGCGTCAGGCACCGGTCTTGGCCTTGCCATTGCCCGCGACATCGCCCGCAGCCATGGCGGCAATGTCACGCTTGGCGACAGCCCGCTCGGGGGGCTGCGCGCCACGATCCGCATTCCGGTTTAAGAAGGCCGACCCAATTTAAAGACGACCCGAACGCGGGAAACTACATCATTTTGTGGCCGTTCGGCACGCCGCGCTCCACCGAAGCCAGCACAATGGCCCCGCTCTCGTCCTCGAAACCAAGGGTGAGAACCTCGGATCGCACAGGTCCGATCTGGCGCGGCGGAAAATTCACCACGCCGAGCACTTGGCGGCCAACAAGGCTTTCCGGCGTATAATGTACGGTGATCTGCGCCGATGACCGTTTGATGCCGATCTCAGGTCCGAAATCGATCCGCAGCTTGAAGGCAGGCTTGCGGGCCTCAGGAAAAGGCTCTGCCTCGATGATCGTCCCGACCCGGATATCGACTTTTTCGAAATCGCCGTAAGTGATCTCGGTCAAGGTCTTGTCACCGCCACTCAAGAGGCAAGCTCCTCGGCTCGGCGTTTCGCAGCAGCTATCGCCGTGTCGAACAGCGGCTGCATGCCGTCTTCGGCCATCAATACGCCAAGGGCTGCGGCGGTGGTGCCGCCCGGCGAGGTGACATTCTTGCGCAGCGTGGCGGCATCGTCCGGGGACTGGTGCAACATTTCACCAGCCCCGGCGACAGTTTCCCGTGCGAGACGCATGGCGAGGTCCGCTGGCAGACCGGCTTTACAGCCTGCCTCAGCCATGCATTCGACGAGATAAAACACATAGGCCGGACCGCTGCCGGAAACGGCGGTGACCGCGTCGATATCGCTTTCGCTGGCCACCCACTCCACCGGACCGGATACGGCCAGAAGTGCGGTGACCCGCGCCCGCTGCGCGTCACTGACCTCGCTATTGGCATAGGCACCGGTGACACCGCGCCCAACCATGGCAGGCGTATTGGGCATGGCGCGGACCATGGCCGCAGCCCCCAAATGGCTTTCCATGAAAGCCAAAGTCTTGCCAGCAGCCACGGACACCACGACTGTATCGGCCCCCACCAGCGGCTTGAGCGGCGCAAGCACCGCTTCCATCACTTGCGGCTTGACGGCCAGAAACAGCAGACCTGCTACGAGATCGCCCGGCGCCTGCGTCAGATGACGCACGCCAGCTTGAGAAAACCGGTCCTTGGCGGCATCACTCGCACCGGGATCGATGACGATCACGGTCGCGGGATCGACGCCGTTCTTCAGCCACCCGGACAGCATGGCGCCGCCCATATTGCCGGCGCCGACGAGAATGATAGGACCGGTCATTGCTCAGGCCTCTCCGACCGTGGTGAACAAGGCCGCATCCATGGCAGACTTGGCATCGATCCCCGACCAGACGACAAACTGGAAAGCCTGGAAATAGGTCTCGCAGGCCTCGACCGCGCTGGACAACAGCACTTCAACCTGCTGGTTGGTCGGCTCGGCACCACCGGCCAGCAGCAGCGACTGGCGAAAGATCACCACGTCTTCCTGGCGCCACAGATCGAAATGGCCCATCAGAACCTGACCATTGATATGCGACAGCAGGCGGATGATCTCGTTGACCCTGGGTTCCGGCACCCTGATATCGAAGGCACAGGCCAGATGCAGCGCCTCGCATTCCTCCATCCAGGAGAAGGACACGTGATAGGCAGCCCAGCGGCCATCCACAGTCATGGCGATTTCATCTTCGCCGGACCGCTCGAAAGACCAGTCATTATTGGAGGCCACATACTCGATCGTATCGACCGGGTTGGACTGACGTTCAAATTGAAATTCCATTAGGCTCATGCCGCACCTTCTAAACCGGGAATGCCCTTGTGACGACGACATGCTGACACCATCGACAAACCACAACGCACTGACCGGAAATACGCTTCGAATGACACCCGATAGCCCCAGAATGCTTGCGGCACCCTGCCCGAAACTGGTCGGGTTCGTTTCGAATCATCATTTAAAATCAGTGTATAGCGGGCACTCATCCAAACCAGCCCCTCCCGGCCGATTTCACGAGCGTCACTGTGGACAGCGCGTGTATCAACACCCCGATGCACAGGCTTAACTGACTCATGGAATTGCCTTTTTTGGAACAATCCACATGTGGAAAAAAAACGTAAGCAATCATTAACCACAATGCCCGGTGAACGCTCCGACGACCCCATAGCGCACATAAAAAACGGCTGTGCGCGAGCACAACCGTCAGATAGCGTGATTATTGATTTGCAAGCCCATCTACGGACAATCGGGCCGATGGCCAGCCGGTCCGTAGCTACCCGATGCTTTTCCCTCTTAAAGGGCCGGATCGGTGGTCACAGGCGCACTGCCGCCCGTACGCTGTTCCAGCGCCTCGATTCGGGCCTTGAGGGCTTCGTTTTCTTCCAATGCCTTCAACGCCATTTCGCGCACCACGTCGAATTCCTCGCGGCGCACCACGTCCAGGCTGTTCAGCCAGCGCTCGGCCTGGGCATGCAAGGCGGTTTCCGCTTCCTTGCGCACGCCCTGGGCAGCACCCGCGGCATCGGTCATCAACTTGGCGAATTCATCCATGATACGGCTTGTTCCGGTGCTCATGATCGTGTTCCTTACGCTCCACCACAAGACGCCCGATTGGGGCGCGGCATTCCTTGGAGGTAGGGATTCGGCGCAGGCTATGCAAGAGAAAACCACGTGAAGAGCACCAGCCCTTGCACCCACCGCCTAAACAGCGGATGGGCCACGCCAAACGCGCCCAAACGCCGCCCGCCAAAAACCCTTGCCAAAAGCCTTTTCCCGGCCTTTACACAGATCATTGAGGATCTCACGTCTTTTTAAGCTCTCGGTGCAATTTTCACCTTAATCGGAGCAGATCAAGGCGGGCGGGCAGATTCACCTTGACCAGCGCAAGCCTGCCCGCCATTTTTCGGACAAATCGAATGAAAGCATATCCTTGAACACAGTAGCCAGCCTTTTCGCCATTCTGCCCTATCCGCAGATCGACCCGATTGCGCTCAGCATCGGCCCCGTTGCCATTCGCTGGTATGGACTGGCCTATGTTACGGGCATTCTCATCGGCTGGTGGCTGGCGCGTCGGATGATCGCCAATCTGTCGCTCTGGCCCGGCAACACGACGCCGATCACCGAAAAGCATCTGGATGACTTTCTGGTCTGGGCGGCCATCGGCATCGTGCTGGGCGGGCGGATTGGCTATATCCTGTTCTATGATCTGCAACCGGTGCTGGACAATCCGGTGGTGGCACTGGAAATCTGGCGCGGCGGCATGTCCTTCCATGGCGGCCTGACTGGGGCTACGCTGGCAATGATCGTCTTTGCCCGCCGCAACGGTCTGCCCGTGTGGATGCTGTTCGACCTCGTCGCCTGTGTTGCACCCATCGGTCTGTTCTTTGGCCGGATCGCCAATTTCATCAACGGCGAATTGTGGGGCCGAATCAGCGATGTAGCCTGGGCCATGCAGTTCCCGACCGGCGGTCCCTTCACTCGCCATCCAAGTCAGCTTTATGAAGCAGCACTGGAAGGCCTCGTGCTGTTTGTGCTGCTGCAAGTGCTCGTCCGCCGGTTCCACGCGCTGAAAACCTCAGGCGTTATCAGCGGCGTATTTATCTGCGGCTATGCGCTGGCGCGTATTTTTGTTGAATTTTTCCGGGAACCAGATGAGCAGCTCGGCTATCTGGCAGGTGGTTGGTTAACAATGGGCATGGTACTCTCGCTGCCGATGCTGGCGTTGGGGCTGTGGGCTATCTGGCGGGCAAGACGTGCCGGGCGCAACCACCAGCCGTCAGGACTAAAAGGATGAATCGGGAAACGCTGACCATGACCACCACGCTTGGTGATAAGATCAAGGCGCTCATCCGGTTGAACGGTCCGTTGAGCGTCACGGACTACTTTGCTCTTTGCCTCGCCGATCCGGAATTCGGCTATTACAAGACCCGTGAGCCGTTCGGCACCTCGGGCGATTTCATCACCGGGCCGGAAATCAGCCAGATCTTCGGTGAGATGATCGGGGTTTTCATCGTCCATGCCTGGCAGCGCCATGGCCTGCCCGCCCCCGTGCGGCTGGCCGAGGTCGGCCCCGGACGCGGCACGATGATGAGCGACATGCTGCGGGTGATCGCCCGGCTTGCCCCTGACCTCTACCGGGATTCCACCGTGCATCTGGTGGAAACCAGCGACCGGCTGCGCCAGATCCAGCGCAACAGCCTGGAACCGCATATCGAAAAGATTGACTGGCATGACAGCTTTGGCGATGTGCCCGAAGGCTTCGTGCTGGTGGTGGCCAACGAGCTGTTCGACGCCATTCCCATCCGCCAGTTCGTCAAGCTCGGTCCGCATTACCGCGAACGGATGGTCAGCCTCGGCGTGGACGACGAGCTGATCTTCTCGACCGGGGTTGCAACGCTTGATCCTGCTCTTCTGCCACCCGGCGCCAGCGCCCAGCCTGATGGCACGGTGTTTGAATTTTCACCGGCCCGCCGCGCGGTGATGACCGCCATGTGCGAGCGGCTGAAAGCCGAAGGCGGCGCGGCTCTGATTATCGATTACGGCCATATCTCCACTGGTTTCGGCGATACGCTGCAAGCCTTGCGCGCCCATGATTACGATCCGCCACTGGCCAATCCCGGCATTGCCGATCTGACCAGTCATGTCGATTTCGAGGATCTGGCCCGCACCGCCCTTGCCGCCGGGGTCACACCCAGCGGCTGCCTGCGCCAGGGCGATTTCCTGCTCGGCCTCGGCATCAAGGAACGGGCTGGCATTCTGGGGCGCGGCAAGGACGAGGCCACCCAGCTTGAACTGGCCGAAGCCGTCAACCGGCTGGCCGGCGCTGGCGTCGGACGGATGGGGGAATTGTTTAAGGTGCTTGCCCTGTCCAGCCCCACCCTGTCGCTCGCCCCGTTCCGGCCCCTACCCCAAGCGGACATTTGACCCAGGCCGACCTTTAGCTCAGGCCGACCTTTAACTCAGGATTGACAGATTAGCGCAGCGATGGTCACATCCGGCCAAATCGCCGGATGTGACCATCGCTGCGGGCAAAGTCCTGGGCATAATGCCGATTGATTCAGATTAAGACATGCGAAAGGGACACCGATGCCGTCCTCGACACACGATGTGGCCCACCTTCAGCACGAGACCAGACCATCCCCCTTGCAGAGCGCCCTTCTGGCTCCCTGCGAGTCGGCAGGCATTGCCCACGGTTTTTTCACCCGGCATGGCGGCATTTCCACCGGCATTTACGCGGGACTGAATATCGGGCTCGGCTCCCATGACGATCCGGCGCATGTGCATGAAAACCGCGCCCGCGTGGCGGGCTGGTTTGGTGGAGAAGAGGCGGATCTTGTCACGGTCCATCAGGTCCATTCCCCTGATGTGGTGACGGTGACAGAGCCTTTCGGGGCCGAGCGGCCACAGGTAGATGCAATGGTCACCGACCGGCCCGGCCTTATCTTGGGGGCGCTTGCCGCCGATTGCGGACCGATCCTGTTTGCCGATCCGGTCAGCCGCATCATCGGGGCTGCCCATGCCGGATGGAAGGGCGCGCTGACCGGCGTGCTGGAAAACACCATCGAGGCAATGATCGCGCTTGGCGCTGCCCGCACCAGCATCGTTGCCACGCTTGGCCCGTCGATCAGCGCCAAGGCCTATGAGGTTGGCCCGGAATTCGTCGAGCGGTTTCTGGCCCTCGATCCGGCCTATCAGCAATTCTTCACGCCTTCGACCAAACCCGGCCATTCAATGTTCGACCTGCCGGGCTTTACGGTAAAACGATTGACGGATGCCGGGATTGCCGCCGACATGCTTGGCCTCTGCACCTATGGCGACCCGGAGCGGTTCTTCTCCTATCGCCGCACCACCCACGCTGGCGAGCCGGACTACGGCCGCCAGATCTCCGCCATCATGCTTCAGGGGCCTCGCGCATGACTTTGCATTTTTCAAACGCCGAATACACCGCCCGGCTGGAACGCCTGACCGACAGGATGCGCGAACAGAAGCTGGATGCTATGCTGCTGTTTGCCCAGGAAAGCATGTATTGGCTGACCGGCTATGACACCTTCGGCTATTGCTTCTTCCAGACGCTGGTGGTGAAGGCCGATGGCTCGATGACGCTTCTGACCCGCTCGGCGGATCTGCGTCAGGCCCGCCAGACCTCGACCATCGACAATATCCTGATCTGGGTTGACCGTACCAATGCCGATCCGACCAGCGACCTGAAGGATCTGCTCAACGATCTCGACCTGCTCGGCTGCCGACTGGGCATCGAATACGACACCCATGGCATGACGGGACGGATTGCTCGGCTGCTCGACAATCAATTGCTGAGCTTTGGTGAATTGATCGACGCCTCGATGCTGGTCAGCGAATTGCGGCTGATCAAGAGCGCGGAAGAGATTGCCTATGTCGAAAAGGCCGCCAGTCTTGCCGATGACGCGCTGGATGCGGCCCTGCCGCTGATTTCAGCCGGGGGCGACGAATCTGCCATTCTCGCTGCCATGCAGGGTGCTGTTTTTGCTGGCGGCGGCGATTATCCGGCCAATGAATTCATTATCGGCTCCGGTCAGGATGCACTGCTGTGCCGCTACAAGGCAGGCCGCCGCACGTTGTCGGCCAATGACCAGCTGACGCTGGAATGGGCTGGCGCTTCTGCCCATTACCATGTCGCCATGATGCGCACCGTGTTGGTCGGCGAACCCTCGCCCCGCCACCGCGAGCTTTATGCCGCCTGCCGCGAGGCGATCCAGGAAATCGAAACCGTGCTGCGGCCCGGCCATACCTTCGGGGACGTGTTCGAGACCCATGCAAGAGTGCTGGACGAACGCGGTCTGACCCGCCACCGGCTGAACGCCTGCGGCTATTCGCTGGGCGCCCGCTTCTCCCCGTCCTGGATGGAGCACCAGATGTTCCATATCGGCAATCCGCAGCAAATCCTGCCTGATATGTCGCTGTTCATCCACATGATCATCATGGATTCCGAACGCGAGACCGCGATGACGCTCGGCCATACCTATCTGACCACCGAAGGCGCACCGCGCGCGCTGTCGCGTCATCCGCTGGACCTGATCGTCAAGGCATGAGCATCTTCGATGCCCTGACATCAAAGATGCAATTTCGTCGATAAAAGGCGACATGTACGTCGTGTTTGAAGCAAAATTTAACGTTTTAGGAAGATAATCGCGGGATTCTCATACGAACGCAGCCGTTAAGGAGGCAGCCAATGAGACGTCCCGCTTCCAGCATCGGCTCCGCGCTCGTTCTGGCCCTTGGTGGTCTGGCCAGCGCTGGCTTGGCCAGTGCCGGTCTGGCCGGTTGCAGCGTCTCCGACACGCTGACACCCCCCCTTGATGTCGGCACCAGCGGCTCGATCAGCAAGCCGCTGACCGGTGAAGACATGCAGACGGCCATGCGCCAGAATGAGGAGGTTCCCCGCCGCCCGCATCGCCAGATGCGTGAGCAAGCGCCGGAACAGGCCTACTCCCCCTATCCGCAGCAGCAGGCCCAGCCACAAAATTCGCTGGAAGCCCAGGCTCAAGCTCTCCAAAACGGCTATAATCCGGTTGCCTCCGAGCCTCTGGACGGCCAGCCCCGCCGTCAGCAAAGCTGGCAGCAGCCAGAACGGCAGCAGAGCCAGATGCACGCGCAGGCCGAGGCTGGACCAGCGGTCAACCAATCAGAGCCTGAGGAACAGGCCGCTCTCGCTCCGCAAACCGATGATGAGGCAGCGGCTCCTGCCTCGCCCACCCCTTCGCAGCAAGCCTCGCTTGCTCCGGCTGGCGATGCCGGACCAGACTCGATCCGCTTCCTGCCGATCATCGGCGCGCCGGTTGAGGCCGTGACCCCGCTTTCACGCCAGTTGGGGGCCGAGGCCCGCGCCAAAGGCCTGATGATGCGCAGCTCCAGCGGCGAACAGGCCCGCCATATCCTCAAAGGCTATTTCTCCGCCTATGGCGAGGGCGGCAAGATCACCGTCGTCTATGTCTGGGACGTTCTCGACGCCAGCGGCAACCGCCTGCACCGCATCCAGGGCCAGCAGACTGTGCCGGGCAAAGCCCAAGACCCCTGGGCCGCCGTCCCCGCCTCCGTCATGCAGATCATCGCCAACAAGACCCTTGAGGAATATGTTGACTGGCGTGCGAAAAATACGGGGTGACGGTGGAAATGGCCGCGTTCGTTTGGTGGCGAATGAGGCGGTAGGGCGAGATGGTCGGGTTTCGGCTTTTGGTGCATTTCGACCGTGGTCAATATTTGCCCTTTGCTGGCATCGAAATGCAGTTGAATTTTACGCCGTTGAAGCGTCAGAAATTGCGTAAACGGAAAAATGGTGCATAAATCTTGATTTATGTACCCATATCATTGACTTCAAACCAACCTCTTTTATGATGACTATGAGTTCCATTTGTTAGTGACGCAATGCAAAAAAACTTTTCCTCGATTAGAGCATCCTTAGGCCGCCCTGCCTATGAGGACGATGACATCCTTCTATATAATGGCGACTGCTTTGATTTGATGAGGAGGATTCCATCCGAATCGATTCCGCTTACGGTAACCTCGCCACCGTATAATATTGGAAAATCTTACGAAAATAATCGATCCGTTGAAGATTACATCAAATGGACAGCTGATTGGGTTTGTCTAGTTCATGACATTACTACGCAGTCCGGTTCATTTTGGCTAAATGTCGGCTATATGCCTATCCAAGGAAAAGCAAAGGCCATGCCTTTGCCGTATCTTATATGGGATAAAATTCCATTTTTCTTGATTCAAGAAGTCGTCTGGAATTACGGAGCGGGTGTTGCTGGTCGACTTTTCCTCTCACCACGCAATGAGAAATTACTTTGGTATGTAAAAGACTCTGAGAAATACGTCTTTAATCTTGATGATATTCGAGACACAAACGTTAAATATCCAAATCAGAAAAAAAATGGGAAGCTGAGGTGCAATCCAAACGGAAAAAATCCTTCTGACGTCTGGCAAATCCCAAAAGTCACTTCAGGAGCTAATCGCTCTTCCAAGGAACGTACAGCACACCCTGCGCAATTCCCGCTAGCTCTAGTAAGTAGAGCGATCCTCGCGTCTAGCAATCCTGGCGATTTAGTCCTTGACCCGTTTGCCGGGTCTGGCTCCACGTTAGAGGCCGCAGCTATATTAGGACGAAAAGCAATCGGATTTGAGATTGACTCAAGTTATGTAGAAATGGCTTCTAATCGTCTAAAAAGCATGCGCCGCTCTCAAGAGATTCAACGCGCCCAAGCCACATTACCTTTTGATATTAGATCGTCCCTCGAATTGTGATCAGCTTTAGCTTCGCTAGACTAACACCAATTGACGCTTGTTGTCCGGTTGGCTTGGTCTGCCCAACCCAATCGTCATCGTCGATCCAGCCGAATCTAACATTAAGAATGCTTTTTGATTTATCGTCTTCTGTCGGAAGCTTATAATTAATTACAAGGTAATATCCAGAGCGAAATTTTGTTCTGCCTTCAGCACGATGTCCTGTACTTCTATTTCCATACAAACCTGATCGGCTTGAAGATGTTTTTATCTCAAAGGAAAAATTTAAGTCATTTTCATACACAATATCTTTTTCATTTTTAACTCTACCACCTCTCCAGCCTTCAAGATTTTTTTGCATTTCGACAGCAATTAAGCGCTCCAGCAAAACTCCAGTAGCTTGGGCTGGAAGCAGAATGTCCATTCCTATCTGGAGACCACTTTCACCAAAACTGGAATTGAATAAGTTGTGCCAAGCATTATCAACGAATTTTAGTAACTCATCTGTATGAAGAGGAAATACTTCAACTAGCCGCCGCGTTATATCAGGCCATTCTTCTCGAGGGCGCTCAGCATATGGAGATACCAACATTAGCTAACACCACGCATCAAATCTGAAGCAGTAGTGTTAAGCGCCCTTGCAATACTTAGAATATTGTCGAGGCTTACGTTGCGTTCGCCACGCTCAACTCCGCCAACATAAGTTCTGTGAAGCCCAGCCTGCTCTGCTAGTCTTTCTTGAGAAATTTCAAGTTCTTGTCTGCGGCTTCGGATATTCTCTCCGAGAGCCATACGCCCATTGCTTTTCATAAAACAGAAATTCACAAAATGACGACTATACGTCTACAGCCTATGCGTATCACTCAGACGGACGATTTAAGGATATGAAGCGCATTTTATAACAACAGGTGGTTTATCAATCTCTGTAGCGGAAATTTCGCTTTTGGCCGATAATTACCACCCATCAAACGCTCTATTTTGCGCCCCGAATCCAGGCCAATTCGGAACGCTGCTTGCGGGAAAATCACTTCGTTTACGAATTTCCGTGAGAACTGTCGCAAACCACTTGCATTCAGGGGCAAGGGCGCTAAAAAGCCCGCATTGCAGCGCCGCGCATGAAACAAGTGTGCTGGGGTCGGTTGTAACAGTTTTAATCCGAGGCGGGATGCCCAGACGGGGTCGCGCATCGGGATGCAAACAGGCGGGCACAAATGAAGGTCTTCGCAGGTAATTCGAACCGGCAACTTGCTGAAGCGGTCTGTAAATATCTCAATGTTCCCCTTGGAAAAGCCAGTGTTCGCCGCTTTGCGGACCAGGAAATCTTCGTGGAAATTCAGGAAAACGTGCGTGGCGAGGATATCTTCATCGTCCAGTCGACGTCGTTTCCGACCAATGACCACCTGATGGAACTGCTGATCATGATCGACGCCTTCCGCCGTTCTTCGGCGCGGCGGATCACAGCCGTCATTCCCTATTTCGGCTATGCCCGCCAGGACCGTCGCGCCTCTGGCCGCACACCGATCTCGGCGAAGCTGGTTGCCAACCTGATCACCGAGGCGGGCGCCGACCGTGTTCTGACGCTTGATCTGCATGCCGGTCAGATCCAGGGCTTTTTCGATATCCCGACCGACAACCTTTTTGCAGCACCCGTCCTCGCCCGTGACGTCAAGGAACATTACGACCTTGCCAATCTGATGGTCGTTTCACCTGACGTCGGCGGCGTGGTGCGTGCGCGTGCGCTTGCCAAGCGTCTGGACTGTCTTCTGGCCATCGTCGACAAGCGTCGCGATCGTCCAGGCGAGTCCGAAGTGATGAACATCATCGGCGATGTCGAAGGCAAGGATTGTATTCTGATCGACGATATCGTCGATAGCGGCGGCACGCTCTGCAACGCGGCTGAAGCGATGCTGAACATGGGCGCAGCCAGCGTTACCGCCTATATTACCCATGGGGTGCTATCGGGCGGCGCCGTTACCCGCGTCACCTCCTCCAAACTGCGCGAATTGGTGATCACAGATTCCATCCAGCCGACCGTCGCGGTTCAATCGGCCCATAATATCCGGGTGTTGAGCACCGCCACCCTGCTTGGCGAAGCCATCAACCGCACCAGCGCCGAAGCCTCGGTTTCCAGCCTGTTCGATTAATCGTCTCGGCACGCCTGCGTAAGTCCCTGAACCGGAAGCGGTTTCAGGGATTACCTGGCAAATTTAACGTGTTACAGCGCATTTTGCTGCCGTTTATCTTTTTGGGGAGACGGACCACCCTTTTCGCATTCCGATGCAAAACGGAAATCCCCTATTCGTCGCAGATGCTTTTCCGGCTGGCATGACGTCAGCACCGATCCTGTGTAAAAATTTCCACCAAAAATCTATTGAGCATTTCCAGGAAAAGTGGATACCGACTTTCTGTCAGGAAATGCGTACAAACAAGAGCGAGAGTGTTGCTGCGATTCCACGAAGAGCAAAAACAATCTGGTCAAAACAGAATGGTTGCAGGCCGCTATTCCATTGATGAATGGTTGAGCTTCGGATACCCTTCTATTTGCATAGAAAAAATGGCTCGGACACCATGACCTGCACGCAAGCTCAAGACGATATTCCAGCGCAGCCAACGAAACACCAGGCCATGCCTTTCACAGCCAGCGCCATGCTATCCCATCCGCGGATTCATCCGATCATCCGCGTGCAGGCGGAGGCCTTCTTGAAACGGTTCGAGGAGCACCCTCAGATCGCCAGGGTTTTTGCCAGTCACCAGCGCTGGCTTCTCGGACAGATTGCCCTGATGCAATATTTTGAGATGGGCCAGATCTTGCCTGCCCGCTATTTCGACTTTGTCGAGGCCACTGGTGTGGCCAGCCGCAATACGGCGGATGCATTTCTGAAGGAAATGGAAACCTACGGCATCGCCCGCGAAACAACCACCACCGACCGCCGCAGCAGACCGCTTGTGCCGAGCGAGGCCAGCCTTGGCAGTGCGGCGGGCTGGATGGAGATCCATCTGCGAAGCCTGGACGGGTTCGACGACGGCACACGGTTACAGAATTTCGAGGCCAGTGGCCGGGACATGAGCAAGCTGCATCCGCTTATCGCTTCCGCCTTCATGCAGACGCCTGAGCTGCGCGAGCAGCCGGAAATTTTCGATCCCTTCGTCTGGCTGAACAACGGCAATATCATTATCGACTGGCTGATCGCCAAGAGTCAGGATACCGAGGCCGACGCTGAGCAGATTTTGATCGGCACCGTATCGATCCAGGCCATGGCCGAGACATTCCACCTGTCACGCTCGCATCTTACCCGCAAGCTGCTCGATGCCGCAAACGCCGGAACCATCGGCTGGAAAGGACGGCGTGGACGCTCGGAACTCTGGGTTTCCAACCCCTTCCGACGAGAATATGCGAGGGCGCAAGCCATCAAGCTCGAAATCATCGACGCCGCCTGCGCCAAATGCGGCTTGCTGTAGAGCGGGATTTTAGCGCTTCGGCTAAATTATTAGCGGACAGGTAAAGCGCAGACCTCACCCCCGAACAGCTTGGAGCGGGTCAGAAAGCGCTTTTCGCGGCCATTATCCAACGAAAACATGCCCCCTCGTCCCGGCACGACATCGATGATCAACTGGGTATGTTTCCAGACTTCATACTGACTCTGATGGATATAGAAGGGCACCCCATCAATCTCGCCCAGCTTCACATCGGTATCCCCGACGATATAATCATCCACGGGATAACACATCGGCGACGACCCGTCGCAACAGCCGCCCGACTGATGAAACAGGATCTGCGGATGATCCCTGCGGATCTCGCCGATCAAATCGATGGCCGCCGCTGTCGCGACGACCCTTGGTTCACCGTCCAAAATCGTGTCCATAACTGCCTCGTTTCAAAATGAAAGAAGTCCGTCGTGGCTTCGCCCCCCTCATCCGGCTGCCGCCACCTTCTCCCCGCTGGGGAGAAGAATGCAGGAACCGCAAGCCCTGTGAATTCTCATCAGCGTATAAAAACCACAAACTCGACACCTAAACCCGTCGAGATTCGCGGCTGGAGGTGGCGAAAATGGTTATGTTCGAGAACCGGAGCGGAGCGTACTTCAAAGCATTCCCAGAAAAAGTGTGAAGCGGTTTTTCGTTCGGGAATGCGAAACATAAGAGTACGTGAGCACCGGAAGCGCAGGACATGACCATTTGCAGCCCCTCCAGACGTGAATATCGGCGGGTTTAAACCCGATTGGAAATTCGCCCCACTGTGGCGAAAATGGCTTCCGGCGAGAACCAGCGCGGAGCGTACCTAGAGTACGTGAGCACTGGAAGCGCAGGCGGAAGACATTTGCAGCCCAGCGGGGCGGATTTACAACGGGTTTAGAAGAAGCCGAGGGCTTTGGGGCTGTAACTTACCAGCATGTTCTTGGTCTGCTGATAGTGATCCAGCATCATCTTGTGGGTCTCACGGCCAATGCCCGATTGCTTGTAGCCGCCGAAGGCCGCATGGGCCGGATAGGCGTGGTAGCAATTGGTCCAGACGCGCCCGGCCTGGATATTGCGACCGAAGCGGTAGCAGGTATTGGCATCGCGGCTCCAGACGCCAGCACCCAGGCCATAGAGGGTGTCATTGGCGATTTCCAGGGCCTCGGCCTCGTCCTTGAAGGTGGTGACGGAGACGACCGGGCCGAAGATTTCCTCCTGGAAGACCCGCATCTTGTTATGCCCCTTGAACACGGTCGGCTTAACGTAATAGCCGCCAGCGAGATCGCCGGACAGAGTATTGCGATGGCCACCGGTCAGCACTTCGGCGCCTTCCTGACGACCGATATCCATATAGGACAGGATTTTTTCAAGCTGCTCGCTGGAGGCCTGCGCGCCGATCATCGTGCCCATATCCAGCGGATCACCCTGCACGATGGCCTCGACGCGCTTGATGGCTTTTTCCATGAAGCGATCATAGATCTTTTCATGGACGATCGCCCGGCTTGGGCAGGTGCAGACTTCGCCCTGGTTAAGGGCAAACATCGCAAAGCCTTCCAGGGCCTTGTCGAGATAATCGTCATCTTCGCGCAGCACATCCTCGAAGAAGATATTCGGCGATTTTCCGCCCAGCTCCAGCGTCACCGGAATGAGGTTTTGGCTGGCATACTGCATGATCAGGCGACCCGTCGAGGTCTCACCGGTAAAGGCGATCTTGGCGATGCGCGGGCTGGAGGCCAGGGGCTTGCCAGCTTCCAGGCCAAAGCCATTGACGATATTGAGCACGCCGGGCGGCAGGATGTCGCCGATCAATTCGGCCCAGACGAGAATCGAGGCCGGAGTCTGCTCGGCGGGCTTCAGCACGACGCAATTGCCAGCGGCAAGAGCGGGCGCCAGCTTCCAGGCGGCCATCAGGATCGGGAAATTCCAGGGAATGATCTGGCCGACGACGCCAAGCGGCTCGTGGAAATGATAGGCAACCGTATCGTGGTCGATTTCGCCGATCGAGCCTTCCTGTGCGCGCACGCAGGCGGCAAAATAGCGGAAATGATCGACGGCCAGCGGAATATCGGCAGCCATGGTTTCACGCAGCGGCTTGCCATTGTCCCAGGTTTCGGCCCGGGCTAGAAGCTCCAGATTGCTTTCCATCCGGTCGGCAATGCGGTTCAGCATGTTGGCGCGCTCGGCAACGGGGGTCTTGCCCCATTTGTCCTTGGCGGCATGGGCAGCGTCCAGCGCCAGATTGATGTCGCGCTCGTCGGAGCGGGCGATATCGCACAGCTTGCCACCGGTGACTGGCGTGGTGTTTTCAAAATACCGGCCACCGACCGGCTCACGCCAGTCGCCACCGATGAAATTGCCGTATTTCAGCTTGAACGGGGTGCTTGCCGTGGTTTGAACCTGAATGTTCATCTCTCATCCTCCCTGATGAAGGGTCCTGTGGTGATGTTTGTCTTTGGGGAAAACCGGTCCTCCACTTTTCCCTGACAAACTCCCAGAACCGTAGAGGGAAGATGCACCCCGCTAAGGCCAGATACCAGCCACGCTTCGCAATGCCGCAACGCACAGTGTCGCATCGCTGCGACACTGCTACGTGCATTAGTGAATATTGAAACGCTTCATCTTGCGATGCAGGGTTGCGCGGCTAATGCCCAGCAATTGCGCTGCCTGGGAGACATTGCCTTTGGTGCGCGACAGGACCCGGCGCAGTGCAGCCCGTTCCGCATCATAGAGGTCGTCCCCCTCTTCCCCGCGCTTTTCCTTCAGGGCATCGGTGGCAGGCAGGCCAGCGGCAATGGCCTGATCGTCGATCTGCAACGCCAGCCGCGCCGCCCGCGTCGCCCCCAGCACCAGATCGTCACCATCTACGGCCAAAAGTGCCGTGGGATTGGCGACCGTGGGGATCATGACGATCCTCGCGCCTGCAAAGGCCATGCGAAACAGGTTGACCTCAACACGCAGCGCGGCATCGCGCACCGCCTGGGCGAGAATGGTCATCGACAGATCCGTTACATCATGGCGGCAGGTGGAAATGTCGAGCGCGGCGGCAATCTGACCGCGATGGTCGCGGATTGGCGCCGTGGTGCAACTCAGTGCGATATTGGCAGAGAGAAAATGCTGGTCGCGGTGGATGATGACCGGGCGCTCGTCAGCCAGCGCCGTGCCGATGCCATTGGTGCCGACACTGGCCTCGCTCCATTCCGTCTGCTGCCAGAGCCCAAGCCTGTGGAAATCCCGGTCGTCGCCAGCCGCGCTACGCCGTTCCAGCACCACGCCATGGCTATCGGCCAGCACCAGGCAGCAACCGGAGCGCCCGACCGTCGAAAACAGCCGGTCCATCTCCTCGGCGCTGGCGGCGATCAGGTGGTCCATGCGTTGGCGCGCTTCGCGGAAGGCCGTTTCCTCCAAGATCCTTGGGGTGCCTGCCTGTTCAGGGTCCAGCCCATGGACATCGAGGCAACGCCGCCAGGAAGCGGCAATCGGTGAACTGGCCGCCTTCGATCCCTGCAATGCTGTCGAATAGACCGTATCGGCATGTTTGTAACCGACGCTCATATGCTCCTCCCAAAGCAAATTCACATCTCTCTGGACTATCATGAACCTTTGCGAGCAGGATGGCAATCGACAGGATTGACGCGCCTTGCCGCAAAAACCGGTGGCCCCGTTCCATCCCATGCTCGAAAAAAGCCCGAGAAAGCTTGCATCCACGGCACTTTCATACTATAGCGCCCCCGTCCGCGCAGACACCCTTGGAGGCAATGCGGATGAAATTGTGACGGCTGCTATATGTTTCCTTCAATCCTGAACGGTTGGAGTGAAACGATGCGGCAGATTTAAAAACCGGCACCGTTTCCAGTTTCAATCCGGAATTTCAAAGACAAAACCGGCTGAAACTCTCCAGTAACATCGAAAGGAAATGCCATGAGCCACGCATCTTACGAGCTCAAGGCCGAAACGCGCGAACGGGTTGGTAAGGGGTCCTCCCGTGAACTTCGCCGCAACGGTCTCATTCCCGCTGTCATCTATGGTGACAAGCAGGCTCCCATTGCCATTACCCTGAACACCAATGAAGTCACCAAGCGTATCCACGCTGGCGGTTTCATGACCACGGTGGCAACCATTGAAGTCAACGGCGAAAAGATCCGCGTCCTGCCAAAGGACTACCAGCTGGATCCGGTCCGCGACTTCACCATGCATATCGACTTCCTGCGCGTTTCGGCAAACAGCCAGGTCACGGTTGCCGTGCCTGTCCGTTTCGTCAATGAAGACAAGTCCGCCGTCAAGACCGGCGCTGTCCTCAACATCGTACGCCACGACGTCGAGTTGCAGGTTCCGGCCAACAACATTCCGGAAGCCCTCACCTTCGACCTGGCTGGCCTGAAGATCGGCGACAGCGTGCATATTTCTGCCGTCAAGCTGCCTGCTGGTGTGACCCCTGTCATCACCGACCGCGACTTCACGATCGCAACCCTCGTCGCTCCTGACGTTGACGTTGCCGACGAAGAAGAAGCTACCGAAGAATAATCGACCCACTCGGTTAGAGTGTTCGATGAACCCGCCCCTTACCGGGCGGGTTTTTTCATGCCGTCCGATCCGGTTGGTGATCAAGCTTTAAGGCAATAGCTGTAGCGCCAGCCTGTCGCACCCTGCCCTTCTTGTCAGGAATGGGCAGCTTTGCACGAAAGCCGCAAATAACTTTGCGTAAAGGTGCAAATCTTCTTTACGACTTCAGTCATCGTTAACGTCTCGCGTGGAATCCTTCTCCAAAATAAGAGAAGAACAAGGGGCTGTGGGGGTGTATTGTTTCATCCCTATTCATTTTCCAGCACGCTCACCAAATACGATGGAAAAATGTATAATATTACATCTATTGGTTGCTATTTGAAATTGTACATCGTCGGATGCGATCCATGACCCGGTCCGTGGAACAGCGTTTCCTTGCGCTGGTGGCTGGAACAGTGTTCGTTTGCGTGGTGCCGCTGTTTCTGCTGTTTCTCTGGCTGTCGTCGCAGCGCGCCGAAACCGACCAGCAAAATAGCATTGCCGTGCTGCTGGCTGCCAATGCCCAGGCACTCGCCAAGCCACTTTGGGATTTCGATGCTGAGAGTGTACGCCAGATCAGTGCAGCGCTGGTCTCCGGTGGCGAGGTCATCAGGGTCGAGGTTTCCGACCCGACCGGCAATATCCGCATTGACATGCCTCAAACATTTGCGCCGGCAAAGACATTTTCCTCCCTGTCGCAAACCATCATCTACCAGCATCAGGACGGACCAAAAACCGTTGGTACCATTACGCTTTCCTTTCAAAAGCATGGCCTGTTTGCCAGCATTCGCCGGACCGAAGGCGTGTTTATCGCCATCTTCATTCTGTCCATGCTGGTGGTGATTCTGGCCGCCATCGTCGGCAACCGGATGATGGTGATGAAGCCGCTGACACAGCTGACCGCCGCCATCGAAGCCACGCGACGTCTGGGTTCGCGACGTTCGGTCGACTGGCATTCCAATGACGAAATGGGACGGTTGGCGCAAAGCTTCAACGCCATGCAATCCAAGCTTCAGCAGGAAGAAATCGATCTGAAACAGGCGCACCGGCTGGCAACCGACATCTACCATGCCACGCCCGCCATGCTGTTTTCCGTCGATGCCGATGACCGGATTACCGGCATCAGCGACTACTGGACATCAGTGACAGGCTATCACCGCGAAGATATCATTGGTCTCAATTTTGAAAGCCTGATCACAATCGAGGCCCGTCAAGCCTACCGGCAAGTCAAGCGGGATAACGAAACCGGCCTGCAACAGCAATATACCACCAAATTCGTCTGCGCCGACGGACGGATCATGGATGTGCTGGTCGTCGAATCCGGCAATGCCACACCGATGGCCCAGTCCAACCTTTCGCTGAGCGTCATGACTGACATCACCGCCCTCAAGCAATCGGAGGCACGCAACCGGCGCCAGGCGATGACCGATCATCTGACCGGGCTTCTCAACCGCCAAGGCTTCGAGAACGAACTGGATGTGCAGATCGAGGCAACCGACCGCCAGGGCGGTTCCCTTGCCTGCCTGTTCGTCGATCTCGACCGGTTCAAATGGATCAATGACAATCTCGGCCATCATGCCGGCGACACGACCCTGAAAATTCTGGTGGACATGATCGTCCACCTCCTGCCGGAAAACTCGGTGGCCGCCCGCATTGGCGGCGACGAATTCGCCATCCTGCTGCGTGCCAACGATTGCGAAACAGCCGCCCGCGGCGTGGCCAACGATATTTGCGGGATTTTCGAAACCCCCTTCATCGTCAAGGGCACCGCCACGAGGCTGAGCGCCAGCATCGGCATCGCGCTGTATCCGCAACACGCCGAGACAGCGACAGAACTGCTGCAAAAGGCCGACATGGCCATGTATAATCGCAAGCGCGACGGAAAGAACGGTTTCCAGATCTTTGACGACAGCATTGGCAATACCACCCGCCGTCGCGCCGAGATCGAGCAGATGATCGAGCAGGCATTGAGCAACGACTGGCTCGATGCTTTCTTGCAACCAATCATCGACCTGCAAAGCGGCAAGACGGTCGGCTACGAGGCCCTGATGCGCCTGCGCCACCCCGTCCACGGCATCATGGCGCCGACCGAAATCATCAGTCTTGCCGAGGAAACCGGCACCATTCACGATATCGGCAAGCAGGTTTTCGACAAGGCTCTCGATCACTTCACCAGGCTTTCCGCCCTCAGTGGCGACACCACCTCGTATCTGGCGCTGAATGTCTCACCAACGCAGATCGATGCCAGCCTGCTGGTCTGGTTGGCCAGCGCCGTGCATCTTTTCAACATTGACCCATCGCGGATCATCATCGAGATCACCGAAGCGACGTTGCTGCACGACAGCCCGCACATCCAGACCGTCCTCCAAAAGATTGGCGATTTTGGTTGCCGCATCGCGCTGGATGATTTCGGCACCGGATATTCCTCGCTCAGCTATCTCAGCCGCTTCCCGGTCAATATCATCAAGATCGACCAGTCCTTCATCCGCTCCATGACCGGCGATACCCCGGACCTGCGCGAACGCAGCCGCATGTTGATCGAAGGCATTGCCGCGATCTCGCACAAGATGAAATGCACCGTAGTGGCCGAGGGCATCGAGACCAACGAACAATGGCGAGCGCTACAGGCGATCGGTGTGGATTACGGCCAGGGCTATCTGTTCGATCGGCCATTGTCCTTTGAAGATCTGCAAGCCCGTTTCGGGGCCAATACGACGCTGCCAAAAGCCACCCCCATTGCAAGGATTGGACAGCGGACAACGGGGTAGGATGGAAAAAAATACCGTAATTTCAGCAGGGCAAGCACAACCAAACGCAACGTGAGGAGGCCGAAAATGGGCTGTCGAAGAAGTGCATTCCGCCTTGCTGTGCTTTCCGCCTTGGTGTTCATGTCCGCCGTGGCCATGGCACAAAACAGCATCGTCTTTACCACTGAAGATTACCCACCTTATAATTTTAGGGAAAACGGGGTGGACAAGGGCGTCGGCTACGAGCAGGTCGTCTTGATCATGAAGGAACTATCGATCCCCTACACCATAGAGATGATGCCCTGGGCTCGTGCCATCGCGATGGCCGAAACCGAGACGATGACCTGCGTGTTTACCGCGGCCCATATCCCTGAGCGCGAAGGCCGCTTCAAATGGGTCGAGCCGCTGGCCATCGACCGCAATATCATCATGAGCAGCAAGCAATCTGGCATTCAGGTGCGCAATGTCGAGGAGGCCCGCAAGTATATTGTCGGCACCCAGCGCGACGACTACACTCAGGCCCTTCTGGAACGGCAGGGTTTTCCAAGGATAGACCTCGCCGCCAACCTGGACCTGACCATCAAGAAGCTGGAAAGCGGCCGGATCGACCTTATGCCGGTCTCGGAAAAATTCTATCACAAGCTGGTGGAGGAAGGGCATCCGCTGGAACAGCAATTCGTGCTGACCGAGCAGAAATTCGCCATTGCCTGCAACAAGGACATGCCCGATACGCTCGTGGCGCAAATGCAGAAAGCGCTTGATCGCCTGATCGCTGACGGCACGCAAGCCAGGATTTCCCTGCAATATGGCCTGTTGCAGCCTCGATAGCGTTAGCAACCGGGTTGACATGGCGGCCGTTTCGCGGTGGTGAAGACCAACCGAAATACCGTTCGTGGAAAATGCGATGATCGTTCTTGCAGGGCTTGGCAATCCCGGCTCCCAATATGCCGGCAACCGCCACAATATCGGCTTCATGGCACTCGACGCCATCCACCGCCGTCACGGCTTTTCGCCCTGGTCGAAGAAATTCAAGGCCGAGATTGCCGACGGCACGCTGGCGGGCGAAAAAGTGCTGCTGATCAAGCCGCAGACCTTCATGAACCTATCAGGCGAATCGGTCGGGGAGGCGTTGCGCTTCTACAAGCTTGGACCGGAACAGCTGGTAGCGATCTATGACGAGCTGGATCTTCTCCCCGGCAAGGCCCGCATCAAGCTGGGCGGCGGCCATGGCGGCCATAACGGCATCAAATCGCTCGATGCCCATTGCGGCCTGAACTATCGCCGCCTGCGGCTGGGCATCGGGCATCCCGGCGATAAATCCCATGTGCACGGCCATGTGCTGGGCGATTTCGGCAAGCTCGACGCAGAATGGCTCGATCCGCTGCTGGAGACGCTGGCCGAAAACGCCGACATGCTGGTGCGCGGCGAAGACAGCCAGTTGATGAACAAACTAGCGCTCGCCACCGGAGCCAAGGCGGACGAGGAAAAGCCCAAGCCTGCAAAGCCCGCGAAATCCCACATTCATCAGGCCCGCAACGGCATACAGCCGAAAAAGCTGCCGGAAACCGGGCCGATGGCCGAGATGTTGAAGAAGATGTTTGGGCCGAAGAAGGATTGAGATGAGCAAGTCAGCCATCGAGATTCGCGCCGCCCGGCCAGACGATTTGGAAAGCCTGCTGTCGCTGTATCAGGAATTGAACAGTGATGACGATCTGTTGCAGCCCGATCTCGTGCTCGAAAAATACGCTGCAATTCTCGCCCATCCCGGCCTGACAATTTTTTTGGCGCTCGATAAGGAAATACCCGTCGCGACCACCTCTCTTGTCGTCATTCCCAACCTCACCCGCGGCGGAAGACCTTATGCCCTGATTGAAAACGTTGCCAGCGCCATCAGCCATCGCGGCCAGGGCTATGGCAAGGCGGTGGTGCTTCACGCCATTGACACCGCCTGGCAGGCAGGCTGCTACAAAGCCATGCTGCTCACAGGCCGAACGGACGAGGCCATCCACCGCTTCTATGGTTCCTGCGGCTTTCTCCAGAACAAGACCGGCTATCAGATCCGCCGTACGTGATGCCTATTCTTCCGGCTCAATGGTAAACAGCAGCGGAAACCCTGCTTCCTTGGCGAGATCATTGGCCTCGGTGGATTTGGTCTCGGCGATGTCGCGGGTGCAGACCACCACCACCGCCGAGCCAAAACGGTGAGCGGTCATCATCACCCGGTTGCCGGTTTCCTCGCTCATCCGGAACACGGCTTTCAGCACGATGGTCACGAATTCGCGCGGGGTGTAATCATCATTGGTCAGGATGACCTTGTAGAGCCTGGGCTGCTCCAGCTTTGGCCTGGTTTTCACCTTTGGCTGCCCGACAATGACTTTTTGAGGCATTGGCAACTCCCATCGGCACACGCTCGCGTTACCATAATGCGAACTGCTCCCGGCTTCAAGCAATTGGCGCCAAGAAGCGGCAAAGCCTTGACCGGGCCGTTCCATTCCCCCATAGGCAAGGCAACAAAACCTTTACTGAGCACGGAAAACACCCATGGGCTTCAAATGCGGTATCGTGGGACTGCCGAATGTCGGCAAGTCCACCCTTTTCAACGCGCTGACCAGGACGGCGGCAGCCCAGGCGGCCAACTATCCTTTCTGCACCATCGAGCCGAATACCGGCGAAGTGGCCGTACCCGATCCGCGCATGCAGACGCTGGCAACCGTTGCCGGTTCCAAGGAAATCATCCCGACCCGCATTTCCTTCGTGGATATTGCCGGTCTGGTGCGTGGCGCTTCCAAGGGTGAAGGCCTCGGCAACAAGTTCCTCGCCAATATCCGCGAAGTCGATGCCGTCGTGCATGTACTGCGCTGTTTCGAAGATGACGACATCACCCATGTCGAAGGCCGGATCGATCCGGTGGGCGATGCCGAAACCATCGAAACCGAGCTGATGTTGGCCGATCTGGAAAGCCTGGAGCGCCGCACCGAGCAGACCCGCAAGCGCGCCGCCTCCAAGGACAAGGAATCGATGACGCTGCTGCCTGTTATGGATGGCGCGCTGAAGCTTTTGCAGGAAGGCAAACCCGCCCGCCTGCTGTTGGCAAGCCTTGATGCCGAAGAACGCGAGGTGCTGAAAAGCCTGAACCTGCTGACCTCCCATCCGGTCCTTTATGTCTGCAATGTCGCCGAAGCCGATGCGGTGGGTGGCAATGCCCATACCAAAGCCGTCGAGGAAATGGCCAAGGCACAAGGGGCGGAAACCGTAATCATTTCGGCGGCCATCGAAGCCGAAGTAGCGCAATTGCCTGACGAGGAAGCTGCCGAATTTCTGTCGGCGCTCGGGCTGGAAGAAGCAGGTCTCGACCGGCTGATCCGCGCTGGCTATCACCTGCTCGACCTGATCACCTATTTCACCGTCGGCCCCAAGGAAACCCGTGCCTGGACCATTCCGCGCGGCACCAAGGCGCCCGCCGCCGCAGGCGTGATCCATACCGATTTCGAACGCGGCTTCATCCGCGCCTTCACCATCGCCTATGACGATTACATCACCTACAAGGGCGAAGTCGGCGCCAAGGAAGCTGGCAAGGGCCGTGACGAAGGCAAGGAATATGTCGTGAATGACGGCGACGTCATCCACTTCCGCTTCAACACCTGATCCATATTTGCGACGGTCGAACTGTCAATCATAAGCGGGATGCTCTTCCAAAAGCATCCCGCTTTTATTTTGCCCTTTAAAACGGTGGCCAACTGGGCAATATCAACCTGTTGGAGCGGTGTGGGTTGCCGCCTCCTGCAACGAGGGGAGTGACCATGCGTTTGATATCCGTGCCTATCTTGCTTCTATCCGCCGTGCTGATCGACGCACAAGCCAATGCCGCCGATGTTACCCCGAAGGGCGCCAAGGACCTCAAGCAGCAGCTCCTGTCCGCCCTGCCGGACGGCATGGTCAAGGATGCGAGCGCTATGACGGTGCGGGCGCGCAAGAGCGCCTATGAGGTCCGGGTCAATACCATTGCGCTCTTCGGCATCGAGGCGATCAAATTCACCAAGGCCGTGGGCATCAGCCCGGTCGTTTCCCTCATTCGGCCGCTGGACGGTGGCCTGTGGCAAATCGACCAGGCAGGCGGGATCGATGTCAAAGGGCAGACCAAGGAGAAAGGCCCCAAGTCCAACTTTCTCTTTTCGGTTGATTCCTACAGCATGACGGGCATCTACGATCCAACCATCACCTATCTACAATCCGGCACCTACAAGGCCGAGGACATGCGGCTGCGATTGCAGACGGGCGACAGCTCGACGGACATACGCCTGGACGCAGTCAATTCCACAGTTCAAGGGACGAAGGACGGTGATAATACGATCACGATTGCCAGCACCGGTTCCTATACCAACCTCGTCGAAACCATAAAGGGTCCGAAAGCGGACCCTGTCGGTGTCCGCGTCGGCTCAGGCGAAAGCTCCGTCAAGATTGAGGGCCTTGCCTACGGGCCGCTCCAGAAAATGATCCCTATCCTGGTCAGGAACTGGAACAAGCCGCCAATGGATGAGGCTGACAAGAACCTCTTGATCCAGCTGTTCCGCTCGAATTTCCCGCTTTTCAAGACTATGTCCCAGACCGTGGTCTATCACGACATGCAGGTCGAGACCCCGCAAGGGCCGTTCACCGCCAAGCGTTTCGGCATAGAGACCATGATCGACGGCATCAGCAATGGCGCCAGATTCGGCTTCGGCCTTGATCTCGTCGAGCCGCGGATGGTAGCGGGCCTGGTGCCAGCGGCCTATGTGCCGCTCATTCCGCAGACCACGACGATCAAGGTGAAGGTGCCCACCGTCAACGCGGCAGATGGCATCAATTACCTGATGGACAATGTCGATTACGATCCCGCCCAGCCGCTGACACCGCCGCAAAAGAGCGAAATCAGCCGCCGCTTCTTTCCCGATGGCATCGCCACCATTGCCTATGACGGCACCCGTCTGACATCTTCGCTCTATGACGTCACGGTTACCGGCAAAACTACGTTTGCCCTGACCGGCAACGACAAACCGCTGGTCGACGTAACAGTAACAGCACGCGATTTCGACAAGACCATTGCCTATCTCCAGGCCAATGCCAAGCAAACGCCAGAGCTTGGCCAGACAGCATTTTTCCTGCTGATGGCGAAAGGCTTTGCCAAGACACAGGAGGATGGCCAACTGCTTTGGCACGTGGAGACGGATCGTACCGGCCAGATCAAGGTCAACGGCAATGCTTTCAGTATTCCGGGTGCCGCTCCAGACCCCGCTCCAGGCACGCCTCCGGCACCGTAATTCTTGTATCTGTGTTATTAGGGTTCGGATACGCCCAGAGAGGATATTATGCAGACAGACAAATTATATTTTGAAGATTTTCCGGTTGGTACACGCCTACCGCTTGGCCCCGTTACGGTGGATTTAAACGACATTATAGAGTTTGCCACAGAGTTCGATCCGCAGCCGATGCATCTCGATGCGGCAGCCGGTGAGGCCAGCATTCTCGGCGGCTTGGCGGCCTCCGGCTGGCATACCTGCGGGCTTTTAATGCGGATGATGATCGACAGCTATATCCTGCGCTCCTATTCCGAGGGAGCGCCGGGCATAGACTTCGTGCAGTGGAAAACGCCTGTCCTGGCGGGTGATACCCTGAGCGGCTTTTCCCTGGTTGAAGAGGCCCGGCCATTGCGCTCGCGCCCGGGAATCGGTGTCATCACCAGCCGCCATGAACTGGTCAACCAGAAGGGCGAAACCGTCATCGTCGCCCGCAATGCGGCCATGATGCGCCAGCGCCAACCGGCAGGAGACGTGGCATGAGAATGGTCGACCTGTTTCCCTTCGAGCAAAAAGTCGTGCTCGGCACCCGCCATTTCAACGCCGAGGACATTATCCGCTTTGCCACAAAATTCGATCCGCAACCCTTCCATGTCGATGCGGAAGCGGCGAAGTCCTACGTCTTCGGCGGTCTCTGCGCTTCCGGTTGGCACACCTGTTCGGTCTGGATGCGCACCTTTCTCGATTTCATGGGCGAAGCCAACGCCAAAGCCATTGCCGAAGGCGTGACACCGCCGCGACTTGGCCCCTCGCCCGGCTTTACCGACCTGAAGTGGCTGAAACCGGTCTATGCCGGAGACGACATTACCTATAGCCTGACGGCACAAAACAGCCGTGCGCTCAGATCGCGTCCCGGTTGGCACCTCCACGCCAGCGTTGCCGAGGGTATGAACCAGAAGGGCGAGCCGGTGCTGCATTTCGTCAGCACCGTGCTTGAACAGGAGAATGACAATGAACGTTCATGACTTTTCAGCCAAGGATATTACCGGCCGGGAGCGTAAGCTCGCTGAATTTGCCGGAAAACTGCTCCTGATCGTCAACACCGCCAGCAAATGCGGGTTTACCCCGCAATATGAAGGCCTGGAGACCCTGCAAAAGCGTTTTCAGGACGATCTCGTCATCATCGGCTTTCCCTGCAACCAGTTCGGCGGCCAGGAACCCGGATCGGAAGCCGAAATTGCCAGCTTCTGCGACCTGAATTTCAAGGTCAGCTTCCCGATGTTTGCCAAGATTGATGTCAAAGGCAACGAGGCCCACCCGCTTTACAAATACCTGACCCACGAAGTCCGCGGCATTCTCGGCACCGAAGCGATCAAATGGAATTTCACCAAATTTCTTGTTGGACGCGACGGCACACCGATTGCCCGCTATGCGCCGATCACCAAACCGGAAGAAATTGCCGATGATATTGCCAAGGCGGTAAAGGGTTAAGGGCGATGGGCCGGATGCAGGACTTTCAGTCATTCCGGCCCAGAGACCCACGGCTTCGCGCCGTTTGCGCCCAAAGTAAACACAGATTTTCTCGACACACCCACGACGAGTTCGGCATCGGGCTGCTCGTCAATGGCGGGCAGATATCGGCCTCTGGCCGGGGCCAGGTGACGGCTGAGCCCGGCAACATCATCACCGTCAATCCCGGAGAGGTGCATGACGGCGCGCCACTCGATGACCACGGCCGACATTGGCTGATGCTCTATATGGAGCCGGCGTTTCTCAACGACATGCAGACGGATCTAGGCGAGACCGGACAGGTTGAATTCGAAAGACCGGTCTTCGACAAGCCGGATTGGGCGACCCGGTACTACCGTGCCTTTCAAGCCATGCGCGAAGGCAAAGGGTCAGCGGCAGCCCTGGCCCAAGACGAGACCCTGATTGACCTGCTGGCGCCACTGATCTCTTGGCGAAGCAACGCAGTGCGGCCGAAGAACGATCCGACCATGGGGCGGGTCAGGCAGATGATCTGTGACGACCCGGCGGCAAATCCATCCCTCCAGGACTTGGCCACTGTCGCAAATGCCAGCCGGTTCCAAACGCTGCGGGCTTTCCAGGCCATGACCGGGCTGACGCCCCATGCCTATATTCTGCAGCAGCGCGCCAACCGGGCCCGCCGCCTGATTCTATTGGGTAAGAGCAGCCTTGCCGACATCGCCGCTACCTGCGGCTATGCCGACCAGAGCCATATGACGCGAGAATTCAAACGCCGATATGGCCTCACACCTGCGGCTTTTCGGGCCTGAGAGGAACCTGCAATTCCATTCAAGACCGGACGGGCAAGTGGTGACCAAATGGCGCAAGGATCAACACAGCGCGGTCGCTCATCATGCCTCTCGATTTTTACCTGACATCCCTCATCATCGTCGCAACACCCGGAACCGGAGCGCTTTACACTCTGACTGTCGCACTGTCCGGCGGATGGCGAGCCGCAACCATTGCCGCCTTCGGCTGCACGCTCGGCATTCTTCCGCATATGGCAGCAGCCAGTTTTGGCCTGGCAGCGATACTGGCCGCAAATGAAACCCTCTTCCAAGCGGTCAAAATCGGCGGTGTCGTCTATTTGCTCTATATGGCAGCCAGCCTCTGGCGCGGCGGCGAAATCGAGATGAGCCAGGAGCAAAGCCAGCCGTACAATGCCTTGCGAATCATCGGCAAGGCCGTGCTGATCAACCTGCTGAACCCGAAACTCTCGCTGTTTTTCCTGGCCTTCCTGCCGCAATTCGTTGATGGCAAGGCCCCGCAGGCCATCAGGCAATTCGTCCTCTGCTCGGGCCTGTTCATGGCGATGACATTCATCGTCTTCGCCCTCTATGGATGGATGGCAAGCGGATTGCGCAAGCATATCCTCTCAAAGCCAAGAACGGTCAAAACGCTCTACAAAGGATTTTCTGCCGCATTCCTGTTGATGAGCGTCAGACTGGCGCTGGCCGAGCGCTGACACGAAGCGAACAAACAACGCCGGGCTATTCGGCAGCGGCCAGTCTTTCACGGCAAACCACCTCTACAGCCGTCTGCAATCGTGTGACCGCATCGAACAGCCAGTCAAGCTCTTCAGAGGTCACCTTGTATTGGGTGGAATAGCGAGCCTCGACATAAGCGCGATGCAGCCGGTCAAAACAACGACGTGCCAAGCGGTTTTTCGGCGGCCAGACGTCTCGAAGACGGACGTCATAGCTCTCAGCCAAGGGCCTGAGCTTCCGAAGGCTATGAAGCGGTGGGCTATAGAGAGTGAAAACCAGCAGGACGCAGTGATAAAAGCGTTCCGTGGCCTGATGGAGGTTGAAAGCCGCCTGTTTGAGTTGCATGTCCTTACTGGCATAGCCCGCCAGTGTCACATTATAGACAGCGCTCGGAAACCAGTCATCGAAATAGGCTTGCGCTCGCGCTTGTCTCTCTTCGGCAGTGATCGGCTTCGGCTCGGCAAAGCCATAGCCCGCCACCTCGTAAAGAGGAATGCCATCGCTGATAACATCGACGAAAAACGGCAGTCCCTGGGCCAGCTTGTCGTTCACGTCATGAAGCGAATGGACGATGAAATTTACCGGGGTTTTCAGGCGCTTGGTGACCTGCTCTTCGCGGATGATGCGGTCATGGGCGGCGCGCCAAAATTCATCCTCGTCGGCAAAGGTCTCCGTGTTGACCACGACCAGTATATCGTAATCCGAGTAGTAGCCGCTGGCATGGTCCTCGACCCAGTTGCCACGCGCGTAGGAGCCGAACAGGAGGACCTTGAGAATCTGGCCGCCCTTGTTCTTGGCCGAAAGCCGACCCTTCTGCGCCTCATCGAATTCCTCGAAGAGAATTTTCAGAACACGATCCAGCTCCCGCCTTTTGCGCAGCGGCAAATGAGCTAGAAGATCGTGATCCATCGCGGCATCCGTCGTTTCGGTTCAATAAAGATCAATGCCCGGAAAATTCCACCAGCGTGCGCACTTCAACACCTAGCGCTTCCAGCTTCTTGCGGCCGCCGAGATCCGGCAGGTCGATGACGAAGCAGGCGGAGACGACGTCGGCGCCGATCTGACGCAGTAGCTGCACTGCGCCGACGGCGGTGCCGCCGGTGGCGATCAGGTCGTCGACCAGAATGACCTTTTCGCCGGGTTGGACGGCATCGACGTGCATTTCCATCTCGTCCACGCCATATTCCAGGCTATAGGCGATACGCACCGTTGTGTGCGGCAGCTTGCCTTTCTTGCGGATCGGCACGAAACCGGCAGACAGCTGATGCGCCACCGCTCCGCCCAGAATGAAGCCGCGTGCTTCCATGCCAGCGATCTTGTCGATCTTCAACCCGGCATAGGGTTGCACTAGTTCATCGACGGCGCGGCGAAAAGCGCGTGGATTGCCGAGCAGCGTGGTGATATCGCGAAACACGATGCCGGGCTTGGGATAATCCGGAATGGAGCGGATAGCGGCGGAAAGTTCCTGGGAAATCTGTGTCATGGTCTGCCCGGCTGACGGAATTTCTAGTTGCGCCGGACCCTACTGCATAAAATCTTAAATCGGAATCAATTTAAGGCTCTGTCCAGAGGGAATATGTTCTGCCATCCCACAGCCATCGCCGCGGCGTGTCTTATGGTATTTGGGTGAAACGAAAGACGAAAAAGGCGGCCCGAAAGCCGCCTTTTCGAAATTGCGTCACCCCAAGGGTCAATCAATGCCCCTTGTTGGCATAGACCGATTTTTTGGTCAGGTAGACCAGGCCGGAGAAAATCAGCAAGAAAACCATGACCATGAAGCCAGTGCGCTTGCGTTCCTCCAGATGCGGCTCGGCAGCCCACATCAGGAAAGCCGAGACGTCCTTGGCATATTGATCGACGGTCTGCGGCGCGCCATCGTCATAAGTCACCTGCCCCTCGCTGAGCGGCGGAGCCATGGCAAGGGCCGAGGCGGCAGAGAAATACGGGTTATAATGGGTGCCTTCGGCCACCGTCACGCCAGCCGGCGGGTCCTGATAGCCGGTCAGCAGCGCGTGGATATAATCCGGCCCGCCCTCCTGATATTGCGTGAAGATATCAAAGATGAAGGTCGGGAAACCACGCTCGATGCCGCGTGCCTTGGCCAGCAACGACATGTCCGGTGGTGCGGCGCCATTATTGGCAGCAGCGGCGGCTTCATGGTTGGGGAAGGGCGACGGGAAATGATCCGAAGGCACGGCCTTGCGGGCATACATTTCGCCGGATGCGTTCGGCCCGTCCTGCACTTCGTATTCGGCGGCAAAGGTCTTCACCTGCGCTTCCGAATAGCCAAGGCCTTCCAGCGTGCGGAAGGAAACCAGGTTCATGGAATGGCAGGCGGAACAGACTTCCTTGTAAATCTTCAGTCCGCGCTGCAATTGTCCCTTGTCATATTTACCGAAAGGCCCGGAAAAACTCCATTCCACCGGGGCTGGCTTATGAATGGGGTAATGGGGCGTTTCGCCTTCCGCATGTTCCTGCGCAAGCGCTGCGGAAAAGCCGAGACCGGTGGCGAATGCCAGCGACAGGAGGCTTGTGGCAAGCTTCTTCATTGAGTTTATCCTCTCCCTGCCTGTCTCAGACATGCGCTTCGGTTTTGCCGGCTTTGGCCAGAACAGCCTCGGTAATGGAGTTCGGCACGCGCCTTGGCGTTTCCAGCAGACCGAGCAGCGGCATGATCACCAGGAAAAAGCCGAAGTAATACAGCGTCCCGAACTGCGCCATGGTGGTGAATGTATCCGTCGGCTGACGTGAACCGAGCCAACCCAGCAAAATGCAATCGGCGACAAAGATCCAGAAGAACAGCTTGTACCAGGGACGGTACACGGCGGAACGCACCTTGGACGTATCCAGCCAGGGCAGGAAGAACAAGACGATGATCGCCCCGAACATCACCAACACGCCACCCAGCTTGGAATCGATGAACAGCACGTTGAAGGTGATGGCGCGCAGCATGGCGTAGAACGGCAGGAAATACCATTCAGGCACGATATGTGCCGGGGTCTTCAACGGATCGGCCATGATGTAGTTGTCGGGATGGCCGAGGAAGTTCGGCATGTAGAAGATGAACCAGGCATAGGCGATCAGGAAGATCGACACGCCGAAGGCGTCCTTCAGCGTCGCATAGGGCGTGAACGGCACCGTGTCGGTCTTTGACTTCACCTCAACCCCGGTAGGATTGGTCTGCCCGGTGACATGCAGTGCCCAGATATGCAGGATAACCACGCCTGCGATCATGAAGGGCAGCAGGTAATGCAGCGAGAAGAAGCGGTTCAGCGTTGGCTGATCGACGGCGAAGCCACCAAGCAGGAAGGTCTGTATCCACTCGCCCACATAAGGAAAGGCCGAGAAGAAGCCGGTGATAACGGTTGCACCCCAGAAGGACATCTGGCCCCAGGGCAGAACGTAGCCCATGAAGGCAGTCGCCATCATCAGCAGGAAGATCACAACACCGAGAATCCAGAGGATTTCGCGGGGCGCCTTGTAGGACCCATAGTAAAGACCGCGGGCGATATGCAGGTAGACGGCGATAAAGAAGAAGGACGCGCCATTGGCATGCATATAGCGCAGCAGCCAACCATGGTTGACGTCGCGCATGATCTTTTCGACGGAGTTGAAAGCAACAGTGGTATCAGCGGTATAATGCATGGCCAGCACGACGCCGGTCAGGATCTGCACGATCAGCATCACGGCCAGCATGGCACCGAATGTATAGGCGTAGTTCAGATTGCGCGGTACGGGAAAAGCAATGAAACTATCATAGACCAAGCGCGGCAAGGGTAGCCGCTGATCGATCCACCGTGTCAGCCCGCTCGAAGGCTGGTAACTGGAATGCCCACTCATCAATCTCTCCCCCTCAGCCGATCTTGATCACGGTATTGGATACGAACCCATAATTTGGAATATGCAGGTTTTCCGGCGCCGGGCCTTTGCGGATACGGCCAGCCGTATCGTAGACCGAGCCATGACAGGGACAGAACCACCCGCCATATTCCCCGGCCTGACCAAGCGGTACGCAGCCGAGATGGGTGCAGGAGCCGATCATCACGATCCAGTTTTCCTTGCCCTGCCCCGCCGAGCGGGCAAGATCGGTCGCCTGGGCGTCGTCGCCGGCATTGGCGTTGCGCGCCACCGGGTCCTTCAGCTGGGCAATCGGCACGCCCTTGGCCTCTTCCACTTCCTTGTCGGTGCGGTTGCGGATGAAGACCGGCTTGCCGCGCCATTTGACCGTCAGTGACATGCCCGGCTGAAGCGCCGAGACATCTACCTCGATAGAGGCCAAAGCCAGGGTCGAGGCATCGGGCCGCATCTGGTCGATAAAGGGCCAGGCCACAGCCGCAACGCCAACTGCGCCCGCCATGCCGGTGGCGAGATAAAGGAAGTCGCGGCGCGTCGGCTCGCCCGCGCCCATGCCTCCGCCCGCAGTTTCAGTCTGTGTATTGTGTTCGCTCACGGTCAAACCATCCTCTTCGCATCGCCTGCGACAAACCGTTGGAGCGCCATGGGTCACTCTCACCCGCAAAGGACGCTCGATCACTTTTCATCCACCGTAATACCCGTTCAACGAGCAGGTCCTACGGCAGCGGTCCCCCTGACGGCATCCATGACGCCACAAAATCGCCATGGATTCTCCGCCTCCAAGTCAATTTCTATGCGCGCTGGTGAAATCTGTCCAGTGTTCAACCGCATCAGAGGCAACATGTCGCGGAAAACTTTAGGAAAACCAGGGATAAAAATTCCCCTGCAATTGCAGGGATTTGCGCTTTATCAAGAGCCAGGACACGAGAAGAGCCCGGTTTTTCACGCTTTTGGCTGCGAACCTGATTTGAAAAAAGTCAAGACTTGTGCAATGCGCAAGTGACTGTTGCGCTGCAAAATTTTCGTGATCCGCATGTGTAATCGTTGTGAGTTGACCTCGGGATTTTGGCAGTCTCGTTATGAAGCCCAAGGGTGCAAGCTTGATTGCCGGATATTGTCTTTTCGGAAATCAGGTTCCGTGCCATCTGACAGGCCGTATGCGCGGTGCTGGAAGCATGGGACGACAACCGGAACCGGCTTAAAGATAAAATCATGCAACAAATAGAAAGTGTTATAGAAACGCAGTCGACACCCTATAGGCTGCATGACACTGCAATCCCGCAAAAGGCAAGAAGATGAAATCGATGCTGCTGCACATCATGGCAACCCTGCTCGTGCTTGCCCTTGGCGTCTTTGCCCTGCGTTACACGACCAGTTTCTGGGGCGCGGGGGTGATCTATAGCCTCCAGCTGCACGCCGGGCAGGCCATGTTGCTCATGGCGCTGTTCTGCCTGGCGCTGCGCCCCGGCCTGTTCACCATGACCCTTCTGGCCGCCACACTGTTCATCGCCGGTCATGCCGTCTGGATGATCTGGGCCACCCTGCCGCCAACACCCCGGGTCGATCTGGCGCGCATGCAGCCTTTCAGGGTCCTGTCCTTCAACGTGCTGGGCGATAACCTGGAAAACGGCGGCGCGATTACCGATTACATTCTCGAATCGGGTGCTGACGTCGCCTATGTGATGGAGGCGGCCCCCGTTTCCCTGCATCTCGACCGGCTGGTGAAGACCTACCCTTATCGGATCGGCTGCGGCGAGCACACGCCGACCTGCGACCTGATGATCCTCTCGAAATATCCGCTTGATATGATCTATGTCGGCAATCTCAGCGATCTCAGGCGCGATCGGTTCGCCATGGCGAAAATCCAAGTCGGCGGCACCGCCTTGCATCTGGCCGCCGCGCATTTGAGCAAGCCCTATTTCGACGGCTATCACATGGAGGAACTGGGAGAGCTGGGCGATGTCTTGAGCGGCATCGATGGCCCTCTCCTGCTGGCCGGTGATTTCAACGCCTCGACGCTGGCACCCGACATGCAGAAACTGCTGAAAATCACCGGCATGACCACGACCGGGTTCGAGCCCGCCACCTGGCCCATCATCGGCGGCGCCTTCGGCGTGCCAATTGACCATATCTACATCCGCAGCCCGCTGATGGCGGCGAAGCTGTCACGCATTCCCTCGAATTTCGGCTCCAACCATTATGGACTGATCACCGATCTGCTGCTGCCGAAGGGGTGAAGTCGAAGGAAAGCGGCCCCGGATGCCGGAGCCGCCTTTGTTTTCAAGAGGAGGCGGAAAAACCTTCATGATAGGCGACGATCCCCGACGTCACCGATCCATCAAGTGACAAGGCAAGGAAATGCTCGGGAGCAGCCCCCGGCAGAACCAGCGCCTTGTAGTGCTCGAAACCGAAGCGACGGTAAAGGCTAGGCGCACCTAGAACGACACATCCCTTTGCTCCCCATCGTTTCAGCCGCGAAAGCCCATTTTCAATTAGTCCGCTTCCGATCCCCTGCCCCTGTCGATCCGGTAGGACTGAGACCGGACCGAGGCCGAACCAACCAGAATGAACTCCGTCGATCGTGACAGAGGAAAATGCCAGATGACCGACCACACCCCGATCGGCCACAGCAACCAGCGAAACGGCCAAAGCGTCCGCCGCACGAAGGGCGTTAATAATCGCCGCTTCGGTTCCGCTGCTGTAGCGATTGGACTTGAAAGCTTCTTGCGTGATCCGGTCTATCCTCTGCACATCGCACGCTGCTTCCAGACGAAATGTCAGTTCCATCGCTTTACCCCCTATCGATTGTCGAGTTGTGATCGAACGGAGCGACGACCCTTCTCGGAAATCCGATAGGGACTGGAGGCTCTGGATTCGATGAGACGCTTGCGCCGGAGTTTGGAGAAAATCTCCAAGGTACAGTCGGTCAACACGTGACCGTCACGGGTAAAGCAGATGATGTCGGTAATGCGCCCATTGCCAGCGCGTTGATAGTGGACAGCACCACCTTGGGCCAGCACGTGAAGAACGCGCTGCTCAATACGAGAAATATTCATGATGAGAACCTGAGAAAAGCATCCATACGGCATGGCAATCCAAGACAGCGCGTGTCCTGAATGCCGATGCGGCCAGATGTCTCGATCAATCGAGACAATCAGCGGATGATCACAAGCTCCAACATCTACAATTCCTCATCTTGCGCAGACGACAAGAAGTTTTCTAATTGCCTGGCAACCCACCGTCAAGTTTTACATGTTGCTATCGCCCGAGATCAAGGAGGGACGCCAAGCATTGAGCGCTCAGGCTCGCCTCTCTCCTCACCGCCAATAAATCCCCCCGATTGGCGCGCCCAAAGCTCGGCGTAGAGCCCGCCCCGCTCCACCAGTTCGTCATGGCTGCCCTCTTCGATGATCCGACCCTGGTCGATCACCACGAGGCGGTCGAGGCTGGCGATGGTGGAGAGGCGGTGGGCGATGGCGAGCACGGTTTTGCCGGTCATCAGCTGTTCCAGATTGGACTGGATGGCGGCTTCCACTTCCGAATCGAGCGCCGAGGTCGCCTCGTCCAGCACCAGGATCGGGGCGTCCTTCAGCATCACCCGAGCGATGGCGATCCGCTGGCGCTGGCCGCCGGAAAGTTTCACGCCGCGTTCGCCGACATGGACGTCAAAGCCGGTGCGGCCGCGCTGATCGACCAGTTTTTCGATAAAGCCCAGCGCCTCGGCCTGATCGGCGGCAGCACGCAACTGCTCTTCGCTCGCCTCATCGCGGCCAAACAGGATGTTGTCACGGATCGAGCGGTGCAGCAGGGCTGTATCCTGGGTGACCATGCCGATCTTGCCCCGCAGGCTTTCCTGCGTCACCTCGCGCAGATCCTGACCGTCGATGCGGATAGCGCCGCCCTCGACATCGTAGAACCGCAGCAGAAGGTTGACCAGCGTGGTCTTGCCAGCCCCGGAGCGCCCGACAATGCCGACTTTCTCGCCGGGCTTGATGGTCAGCGACAGATGATCGATGGCCCCCTTCTGCTTGCCATAATGGAAAGACACATTGTCAAAGCGGATTTCCGGACCGGTGACAGCGAGCACTTTGGCATCGGGCCGGTCCTTCAGGCCGATGGGCTGGGAAATCATCTCGGCGGCGTTCTGGATCGTGCCGATATTGCGCATCATGCCGTTCAACTGGGTCATCATCCGGTTCAGGAGCATGCTGAGGCGCAGCACGAGGCCAAGGGTAAACGCCATGCCACCCGCCGTCATCGCCCCTGAAAACCAGCGGTCGATGCAGACGGCGGCAATCATCAGGATCATGCCGCCCGACAGCAGCGCCAGCGAGGCGCGCACCCCGGTGATCAGCCGGGTAAAGGGCGCTTGCGCCGCCTGGAACCGCTCGAACCCGGCCCGGATGTAATGGTCGTTCTGCCGCTCGCGGGCAAACAATTTCAGGGTCTGGATATTCGCATAGCTATCGACCAGCCTGCCGGTCAGTGCCGAGCCTGCCTCGGCTGTGTCACGGGCATGGCGGCGGATGCGCGGTACGAAATAGCGGGCCAGCACCGCGAAAACCAGCACCCAGACGGCGATGATCGCCGCCAGCACCCAGTCCAGTTGCGCCAAAAGCGCCATGGTGGAAATTGTATAGATCACCATGAACCAGGCGACTTGCAACAGCGACGTCAGGAGATCGCCCGTTGCCTGCCCGCCCGCCCAGACCTTGGTGGCAATCCGCCCGGCAAAATCATTATGGAAGAAGTTCAGCGATTGGCGCGCGACATGCACATGGCTTTGCCAGCGCACCAGATTGAGGAAATTCAGCACCACGACCTGTTCTTCGACCAGCGCGCTCAGCGTGATCACCGCAAATCGCACGAAGACGACAACGGCGGCAATGCCCAGCAGTTCAAGCCCATGCGCACCGAGCAGCCCCTGCCAGCCTGCCGCTTTGGGGACGGTATCGATCAGATCCACCAGCCGCCCGACAAACCAGAACATGCTGGCTTCCATGACCGCCACCGCGCCACCAAATATCGCCATGGCAAAAAATGCCCACTTGGCTTGGCGCACGTAAAACCAGACGAAAGCCGTGGTGCCGCGCGGTGGGCAAAGATCCGCACGCTCGGTAAAGGGATCGACCCAGCGTTCGAAAAGGCGGACAATGGCAGCAATCAGCATAGGGCGGAACCTCGATAGAGCCGAACGGGACGAGTCGGTTCTCTCGCAAACTAGGGCTATTGCGGACCGGGACAAAGGTGCTGATGTCGATTGGCCGGTTATATTTGCGTGATCAGGATGGTAACACCCTGGTTGCCGTGACACCTGTACGTCGAGCCGAAAGCGCCCTGAAGGGACCCCCAATATGAAGTTGATTGTTGAGATTGGGACGATAAAAGATGTTGAGCCGTGGGCGCAGCTTCGTACCGCGCTCTGGCCGCATCACACACTTGAAGATCATCGCGCTGAATTGGTCGGAACGTTTCTCTCGCAAAGTGGAAAAGCCATCGCGTTTATTGCCCGAAACACCGCGAATGAAGCTGTCGGCTTTGCTGAGGCCAGCTTGCGACATGATTATGTGAATGGATGCAGCAGTTCGCCCGTTCTATTCCTCGAAGGGATTTACGTCCGGCCCGCTGACAGGCGACAAGGGATTGCAGGATTGCTTTGCAATGCCGTTGCCAATTGGGGGAAGTCGCTTGGATGTGTTGAATTTGGTTCTGACGCGCCGCTTGATAATTCAGCCAGCCATGCGCTCCATACCGCTTTGGGCTTTGAGGAGACACAGCGCGTCGTCTTCTTCCGAAAGCCGTTATAGGCCCGTATAGCTTTTCAACCAGGATCTGCCGCCAGATCCATGCCATCACCTTCATTCAAGACAGCAATGGTATCAGATGCTCGACACAAGGCCGAGCATGACGACGAAAACGGGAGCGTGCGCCAGCAAACAATGGCGGCGGATCACTCCGCCGCCGTTTCCTGCACTTCGTTGGCCTCATCCCCCAAAAACCCACCCGACTGGCGGTTCCATAGATCGGCATAGACGCCGCTCTGGCTGGCAAGCTGATGATGGGTGCCGGTCTCGATGATCCGGCCTTTGTCCAGCACCACCAGACGGTCCATTTCGGTCAAGGTCGAGAGGCGATGGGCGATGGCGATCACCGTCTTGCCCTCCATCAGGGCAAACAGGCTCTCCTGAATGGCGGCCTCTACCTCAGAGTCAAGCGCCGAGGTCGCCTCGTCCAGCACCAAGATCGGCGCGTTTTTCAGGAAGACACGGGCGATGGCAATCCGCTGGCGCTGGCCGCCGGACAGTTTCACACCGCGTTCACCCACCTGCGCATCCAATCCAACCCGGCCCTGCATATCGACGAGGTGCTCGATAAAGTCCCAGGCATTGGCGCGTTTTGCCGCCTCGACCACTTCGGCATCGCTGGCGTCCGGGCGGCCATAGGCGATATTGTCGCGGATCGACCGGTGCAGCAGCGAGGTATCCTGCGTGACGACGCCGATCTGGCCGCGCAGGCTATCTTGGGTCACCGACCCGATATCCTGCCCGTCGATGGTGACGTGGCCCTTTTCGACATCGTAGAACCGCAGCAGCAGGTTCATCAGCGTCGTCTTGCCAGCCCCGGAGCGGCCAACCAGCCCGACCTTTTCGCCAGCCTTTATGGTCAGCGAAAAATCGTCGATCACGCCGCGCGTCTTTCCATAGTGGAAACGAACCTTGTCATAGACGATCTCACCCTTCGGCACGGTCAGCGGCTTGGCATCGGGCTTGTCGGTAATGTCATGGGGCTTGGTCATCATCTCCATGCCGTCATAGACGGTACCGATATTTTCAAACAGCGCCGACACTTCCCACATCACCCATTGCGACATGCTGTTGACCCGCATGGCAAGCCCGATGGCAATGGCGATGGCGCCGACCTGGATGGAGGCCGTCAGCCACAGCCAGATCGACAGCGTGCCGATCATGAAAATCACAGTGCAATTGTTGAGATAGACCAGAACCTGGAACAGCGTCACCTTGCGCATCTGCGCATGCACGGATTGCAGGAATTCGTCCATCGCGCCCTTGGCATAGTCCTCCTCCCGCCTGGTATGGGAGAACAGCTTGACCGTAGCGATATTGGTATAACTATCGACGATCCGCCCTGTCATGGTCGAGCGGGTATCGGCCTGGAGCGCTGCAATCTTGCGCAGCCTTGGCACGTAATAGGTGACGATCGAGATATAGATGCCGAGCCAGACCAGCATCGGTACCAGCAGGCGCAGATCGGCGGAGGCGATCACCACCAGCATCGAGATGAAATAGGTGATGACATAGACGAAAACGTCCAGCACCTTGACCACGGTTTCGCGCACCGCCAATGCGGTCTGCATGACCTTGGTCGAGACCCGGCCTGAAAACTCATTGGCGAAAAACGTCATGGAATGGTTGAGCAGGAAGCGATGCATCTGCCAGCGGGCGATCATCGGGAAATTGCCCAGCAGCGTCTGATGCACGATCAGCGAATTGATCGTGGCAATGCCCGGCAGAAACACCAGGACCAAGGCGCCCATGCCCACCAGCCGCCAGCCTTCGGTTTGCAGGAACGTATCGCGGTTGGCATGGGAGAGCCAGGTGACGATATCGCCGAGAAACTGGAAGAGCATCACCTCGCCCACCGCAATCAGCATCACCAGCACGGCCATCAGCGCCAGCCAGCCGGCAGCGGGCCTGGTATAATGCCAGATGAAGCGGAACAGACCCTTGGGCGGCAGGCTGGGTTGCTCGGCCGGATAGGGATTGAGTTGGCGTTCGAACCAGGTAAACATCTTCAGTCTCCATCAGCTTGCCGGACCGATATAGCCCGTATCGCGGCAAAGCAACCGGGATATGGCAAGCTCAATCGGTAAACGGCGGCCAACCGCGAAAGGGCCAGCAGATTGGCGGCATGACCGCCTGACCGCAAAGGTTCAGGCGAAATCAGCCATGGGATTGAGAAAGACATCGCCTCTTGCAAGAGCGTAGTTCGGGCAAGAGCACAGTTCAGGCGATGGCGTTTCGACAGGTTAAGGAAAAGTCGAGAGGGCTCAGCGCTGCCGGAGAATTCGTGCAGCGGGGTGGCGCATCCAGTGGATATCGGTCATGCGTGCCTCCCTGTCTCGAGTGAAGATGCGTTTTCAATAAAGACGCAGCGGGAAATTGAAAAGTCGCAATCGGAACGGCACCCTGTTTTGCGGTCGCACTGTTGCCCATCGACAACAGACAGGCCGCAGTGAAGCCGGTATTCAAACGCCATGACCAATAGCATCACCGGCATCTCCCCCTCCACGCTCCGCATCGCCCTTTACCAGCCGGATATTCCCGGCAATACCGGCACGATCCTGCGGCTTGCCGCCTGCCTTGGCCTCGGTGTCGATATTATCGAGCCTGCCGGTTTCGACCTGTCGGACCGCAATCTGAAGCGGGCGGGAATGGACTATCTCGCTGCCGTCACCCTCACCCGGCATGTCAACTGGGCGCAATTTGAGGATTGGCGCAAGGACAGCGGACGCCGGCTGGTTCTGGCCTCCACCAAGGCGGCCATGCCCTATACCGAACTTGCCTTCCAGCCCGATGATATCCTGCTGTTTGGCCGCGAAAGCGCCGGTGTGCCTGACCATGTCCATGACGGCGCCGATGCCCGCATTCTAATCCCGATGGTCGACGGCCAGCGTTCCATCAATGTCGCCATGTCGGCAGCGATGATTGTCGGTGAGGCGCTGCGCCAGACGCGGCGCTGACCCCAAGAATTGCCTGATTTTCCAAACGTTTTTATCAGGATAAGCGCCAGAACGCTTATGCATGGACATTTGGCTTTGCGCAAAGCCAGCCGGTTCAGCCTGTGCTATCCTTGATAGCTGGATTTGCAATCATGAGCCAACACAGCTTTTCCGTTAGTGCAAAAAAAATAAAGTAACAGTTGCTAATCGAATTGCGCGCCCATAAGTTGCAATGCAACAAACCACATGGGAGAAGACCAATGTTCGAGACGGCATTCACCTTTGGCTTGACCCAATTTGCCCGGTCGCTATCGCTGCCGGAAAGGCTGCAAAGGCGGCCTTTGCGCAATGCTGCGCTGGAGCCCTGGCGGTTGCGCAACAGCAGCCTCGATGCGCTCTATTACGACATCCGGGCGCTGACCTCGGACGAGGCCTTCTACATCAGCGACGCATTGGCCGCCGAAGGGTTGATCATGATCGTGCCGCCCACCGGCCAGGGCATGTTGACGCTGTGCGAAACGGTGGATGAATATCTGCTGCGCGGTGGCCGTGAGGTCCGGGCCATGGCGGTGGCAGGCATTGGCGGCTCAGCTGCCGGGGCTGCCGCCTTTGCCCGCAATGTCGCAGACGCCATCGAGGCACCGGTCTGCGCTGTGGTGTCCGGCTATGGACTTGGCGATGTCGTCGCGGAAGCATTGGGCGGCGCTTTCTTCTTTGGCCCGCTGGGCTTTCTGCGCCGCAATTTCGAGATGATCGACGATCTGGTCGGACGCCCGCAATTCGGCGCCTACCAGCGCCGCCCGAAACCATCGCAACCGCCGCGTCACACCAGTCTCGATGCCGATACGATTCAGGCGCTGCTGTGCCACCCGGACCTGCGTTTCAACCTCGTCACCGGCCATTCCAAGGGCAACCAGATCGTTGCTGAAGCGCTGAACGCCATTGAAAAAGAAGCGCCGGAGCGGCTTTCCATTCTGGCGGAACGGTTGCAGATCATCACCTTCAGCACGCGCGTCGCGCTGCCCACGCCGTTTTCACCGCCCTTGGCGATCATCGGTGAACTTGACTGGTACGGCGAATTGAATGCCACCGCGCCGGTGACCAATAGTGTCCGCGTCGCACGCGCCGGCCATTCGACCAACATATCCCTGCCGGGTGGGCTGAAAATCACCGATCTTTTGGCGCAGGCGCTTTCCGCGTCACCTGCCAGCGCCTCAGACACGGCTAGAACAGACGAACCGGTGGAACATGCAATTCCGTCGCTTCTGGCTCTGGTCGTTCCCCCTGTCGTGGCGGAAGCCAGCGACACGCGCGCTCAAGTCAGCACTCAGGCCAGCGCCCAAAACAGTGCCATGAACGACAATGACAGAAACGATGATGAGAGAGTTATCGTTGAGGAGCCAGTTTCATTGGAACCGGAGCCGGAAATATCTGCCGAACCCGTCGACGCGGTGGCTGGCGACAACACGCACGATGTCATCCCGCAGCAGCCTGCCGATGCGCCGCTCTCCGAGCCGGTCATGCACGAAGACAAGGCCGAAACTGAACAGATACTGGCTCCTGACGAACTGGTGCCCGAAGCGTCTGCCCAAACGATTTCCGAGCCTGTCGCTGTTGCCGATACGCTCCCACCCGTTCAGCAAAGCCCCGTTAAACAAAGCTTCGGTCAACCAGGCAATACCCGCAAGCGCAACAGATCACGCAAGCGGTGAGGCGTGTTTGACGGCGCGACGCCGCCATCACTTGGCACAGCGGTTACATAAATAGCTGTGCCAAGCTCTTCTGCTGGCTGTTGGCAATGCTGAGGGTGGCCGTCTGCAACTGGGATTGGACGCTTTGCGCCGAAAGCTTGGTGGCTTCCTCTTCCATATCGGCATCGGTCAAGCGGCCAATGCTGATCGTGGCGGTATCCTGCAGATCCTTCATCAAATCGGAACTGTTGGAAATCCGATTCTGGGTTGCGCCCACGGCGGCGCTGGCATCGGTCATACTGGAAAGGATGGATTGGGTGGCGCCGATCATCGCATCGATCTGCGCATTCGATGTATCATCCGAAATGGCGATTTCCGCAGCGGTCGGCGCGGCTGGTGTCTGGGAACCGACATTCATCAGATAATATTCACTGGCGCTGCCATCGGAGCCAATGGTCAGGGTCGAGCGCGTCAAAATGCCGTCGCTCGCATCGTTTTTGCTGGTCAGCACGCTTTGCGCCGTGTCGAAATTGGTGACATTGACCGCCAGATTGCCGCTGCCATCAGTGCCGACCGAGGACACCATCGACGTCACTTTCGGTGACTGGTTGCTATCGAGCGCCAGCCAGTTCTGGCCGTTGAAGCTGGAGGACTGCGTCACGGTCGAAAGCTGCTCCTTGAGTTGGCTGATCTCGTCATTGATCGCTCCCTTGTTGGCACCGGCTGCCTTGGAGGCAATCAGCTTGGCCTGGATGTCGGAAACAAGACCCGTCGCTTGCTCCAGCCCCAGTGCGGCAGTGTCGGAGACCGCAGCCGACAGCGCCGTGGCGTCTTCGGCGCTCGACAGCGACAGGCTGTCGGATTTCATCGTCGTGGCAATCGACCAATAGGCGGCGTTATCAGAGGCGTCATCGACCTTTTTGCCGGTTGCAACCTTGGTCTGGGTCGCTTCAAGCGCCTTCGAAGACCCGCTCAGAAGAGACAGGGCCGATGCAGACGTGGAATTGATCGATACGGAATCCATGCTGCCCCCTTTAACGTCGTGGGCCTTAAAACGCCTAAATGGCGCTTTGAAGAAAAATACCCCACAATGTAAGGGATTTATAATCTACGAGATATTTCCATCACCTTTCGGCAACGACTGCAATTTTAACGATTAGACAATATTCAAGGCTCGACTGCTGAGAAGGACGCCGGATAGCACCAAGACTCAATCCGCAGACGACAAACGCCGCATGGTAAACTCGATGGCATCGCCCTCCAATTGCCGCCAGCTTTCCACTTCGGTCCAGTAGGCGGCCTTGGGAAAGGCATCGAACCATTCGCGTGCCTTGGCGCGGGCCTCTTCCCGGTTGAGGCGAAAGGTTTCCCGAATGAAGGGCGAGGCCTCCCGTATCGCCTGGCCCCGGTCTTTTGTCTGTCGATCACGGTGGCGGGCAATCTGCCGTTTCAGGCCGTCGAGCGGCGGAAGAGGACGTTTTGCTGTCATGGTGACAATCCTTTCTAGACCCGGCCTTTCGAGACCCGATGATAAGCCATGCGCGATGGTTTTTCCAGTATCAGGTGGTTTGGCGGCGATGGCACAACCGAGCTGGATCTGATAGTCACCGTGCTTCGATCAACGCGCCGGGATCTGATGAAAGCGGCGACAGGGAGAGCATATGCAACGGCCCATTCTGCCCAAAGGCCTGCCTGAGGATATCGAGGCGAAAAAAGCCACCGCCCGCGCCTGGTTCGAAAACCTTCGTGACCAGATCTGCCGGTCCTTCGAGGCGCTGGAAGACGAATTGACCGGTCCCTTGAGCGAGCGCGAACCTGGACGCTTTGTCCCAAAGGACTGGCAGCGCGAAGAAGGACTTGGCGGCGGCGGACGCATGTCGATGATGAATGGCCGGGTGTTTGAGAAGGTCGGCGTTCATACCTCCACAGTGCATGGCGAATTCTCGCCGGAATTTCGCAAGCAGATGCCGGGTGCCGAGGAAGATCCAAGATTCTGGGCCTCGGGCATTTCGCTGATCGCCCATCCCTGCAATCCGCATGTTCCGGCGGTGCATATGAACACCCGCATGGTGGTCACCACCAGCCAGTGGTTCGGCGGCGGAGCAGACCTGACCCCGGTTCTGGATCGGCGCCGTACCCAGGAGGATGCCGACACGGTGGCCTTTCATGCCGCGCTCGAATCCGCCTGTTCGGCCCATCCTGACATTGCCGATTATCCGCATTACAAAGCCTGGTGCGAGGAATATTTCTTTCTGCCGCACCGCCAGGAACCACGTGGCATTGGTGGAATTTTCTTCGACTGGCTGCATGCCGGGGAAAAGTTCGACCTCTGGGCCGCCAATTTCGCTTTCGTGCAGGATGTCGGACGAAAATTCGCCTCCGTCTATCCCGATCTGGTTCGTGGCAATTTCAACACGCCATGGACCGATGAAGACCGGGAAGAGCAACTGGTGCGCCGGGGCCGCTATGTGGAGTTCAATCTGCTCTATGACCGCGGCACGATCTTTGGTCTTAAGACCGGCGGCAATGTCGAATCGATTTTGTCGTCGCTTCCGCCCCTCGTCCGCTGGCCTTGAGGCAGAAATCTGCTTCAGAATGGATCTGATCGCAGCAAAAACCCCATAATTGCAGGGGCTTTCGCTGCGATAACGTTCAATTCATATTTTCTTGATTAACAAAAACTGCATTACAGGCCCATTAATCGAAAATTAACATTGGCATGTCGCGTTCCCGTGTTATCCTGTCGCCTATGGAATGAGGAGGAGGATTGCAATGGCTACGCACAGCATGACTATTCCCACGGACATGACGAATTCCGCAGATCGGACCGGTCGCGACCGACTGATCGACACAGCGGAACTCATCGATCGCATGGCGCATGACCTGAAAGCGTCCAGCGATGCCAATCTGCCGCATTGCTACTTTGTCGAACAGGCAAAATTGCGGCTTGCAGGCCTGCATGGCCGCGAACATCGCACCAACGACGCCCATAAAATGGTCAGCAAAAACACGGTCAACGGCTCAAGCTCGGTGTTTTACGCCTGGGCCATGCCGGAATAAATAGTCTGGCGAAACAATAGTTTATGAAGGGTCGGAAATGTCCCTTCATAACAATTGGAAGAGAGCGACAAGCCGTCAGGCGAAGCGTTTAACAAGCTCCATGCGAAAATTCTTGAATACAGGAAGCACTGACCTTTGAGGGGTCGTTGCCAACGACACCTCACCGCAGCAATGCTTCGGGAGGAAAGAACCATGAAACAATTCGAATGTGGAAGTCTCGTACCCGGATGCGAATGGCATACCCGTGCCAATGAAGAAGCCGAGGTGGTGCATCGCGCTGTCGAGCATATGCGGATGGTGCATGGAGAAAGCGTGATCCGCGAACATATGGTGCAGAATGTCCGTGCGCGCATTACCGATGCAGGCGATGGTGACACCGCAGATAACAAACACAGTGCCACCCACAAGCAAAGTGATCAGGCTGCCTGATCGCAATCAACCCGATGGCGTGACCGCCTCTTTAAGCCGGGAGAGAAGCTTTTCCCGGCTGAAGGTGAAATTGGCCTGAACCCAACTGTCTTCCAGCGTCGTCAGCACGCGACCAATCTCCGGTCCCGGCGCAAGACCGGCGGCAATGGCGTCACTGCCTGTCACAGGAAAGACGGGCTTTTCGAAAGCCTGCGCCCGTTGCATCAAGCGAAACCAGCGAGCCGACGCTGCCATGCTGGCCGTATCGCCCTCCGCCTTGGCACGGGCTGCTGCCAGCGACAGTTTCAACTGCGCGACAATGCCCGGCTTGTCTTGCCGATAGAGCAACCGGTCGAGGGCAAGATCAGCCATATCATCCTTGATCTTCGGCACGGTGGCAAAGCGCTGCAAAAACTCCGCCTCGGCCCGCGACAGTTTCAGCCGCTCGGCCAATCCCTTCATCCGCTCAGGGTTATCAGGCACCATTGCCACCAGCCGCAACAGTGGCTCCGGCGGCCAGTTCAGGGCGGTTTGCGTGGCGATCAGGCCCGGAATGGCATCAATCCCCCATTTTTCCGTTTCCGGCAGGATCGCCGTCAACACGCCGGATTGGCGCATCCACAGCAGCGCCCGGCCCGGGTCTTTGGCGGAAAGGAGTTTTTTGGTCTCCGACCAGACCCGCTCGGCAGACAGCCGGTGCAATTCGTCACGCGCCGCCGCACAGGCCCGCAAGCCATCGGCATCCGGGCGTCCGCGCCCATACCAGGCAAAAAACCGGAAGAAGCGCAGCACCCGCAGATAATCCTCGGCAATCCGCAGGCGGGCATCGCCAATGAACCGCAGCGTGCCGGTTTGAAGATCCGCCAGCCCGCCGACCGGATCGATCACCTCGCCAGACGCCGTGGCATAAAGCGCGTTGATGGTGAAATCCCGCCGTTCGGCATCCACCTGCCAGTCGGTGCCGAACGCGACCTCGGCATGGCGGCCATCGGTTTCCATGTCGCGCCGCAGCGTCGTCACTTCAAACGGCTTGCCACCGATCACCAGCGTCACTGTGCCATGCTCAATGCCTGTTGGCACCGCCTTGATGTCTGCCGCCTCGGCCCGAGCCGTCACTTCGGAGGGAACAAGCGTGGTGGCGAGATCGATATCGCCAACGGGTTCACCCAGCAGGCTATTGCGCACCGCGCCGCCCACCACTCGCACCTCGCCGCCATCGGCGTTCAACAGGGCAAAGACCTTGGCCAGCGCCGCATCCTGAAACCAGGGCCGATCCGCAACCGTCGTCATGCATAAAGCCTTTCATAAAGCGTGCGCAGAATGCCTGCGGTAATGCCCCAGATCTGGCGTTCGCCATAGGGCATCACATAAAAATGCCTGGTCGTCCCATTAAAGACTTTGCTGTCGCGGCGGTGATTGTCCGGGTCCATCAGGAAGGAGAGCGGCACTTCGAACACATCGGCCACTTCATCCGGGTTGATGGTCAGGCGAAATCCTGGCTGCACCACCGCCAGCACCGGCGTGATGCGAAAGCCGGTGCCTGCAAGATAATGCGGCAGCCGTCCGACAGTCTCGACAAAGCGCGGATCAAGGCCGATTTCCTCTTCCGCCTCACGCAGCGCTGCCGCTTCCGGGCTTGCATCGGCATCATCGATACCGCCGCCGGGAAAGGCAATCTGTCCGGAATGCTTGCGCAGCGTTGTGGTGCGCTGGGTCAGGATGATCCGTGCGTCATCGCCATCATCCACCACCGGCACCAGCACGGCAGCATCCTTGAGCCGCAGGCCTTCCAGCTTCAGCAATATCTCGGCATTCAACACATGATCGCCATGGTCGCGCCAAGCGGTTTCCAGTGGCGCACCGCTTTGGCTCTGCGCCCGGCTGCGAAATTCATCGGCGGTGAAACCTGGCAGGGTCAGATTATTGCGGTCGATTTCCGTCATGATGCCAATCCGTCCAGATCCGCCGCTGGCATCACGGCAAAAGTCTCGCCACCGGAGCGGATCGCAAACATCGCCTGTCCGTCGATGTCGATCACCTCCCCCAGCGCCATCAACTCATAGGTGACGGCGCGTGACACCAGCGCCTCCAACCGTCCGCGCACGGCAAGATAGGGTTTCAATTGCTGGTGCTCGCCCTCGATCACAAACCGCAGTGGATGCTCAGGCCCGGCCTCAACGAGATCACCGACATTGGTGCGAAAGGTCAAGACAGGTTCGCCATTGCTTGCGCCAACCGTCATTTCCACGGCGACGAAATGGGCGTCTGCGACCTTGATTCCCAGTTTTTCCACAGGCGTGACCAGATAGGTCTTCCCATCCTCGTCCTTGCGCAACACGGTTGAAAACAACCGCACCAAGGGCGCACGGCCAATCGGCGTGCCGAGATAGAACCAAGTGCCATCGGCCAGGATTTCCATGTCGATATCGCCGCAAAACGCTGGGTTCCAGCGCTCAACCGGTGGAAGGCCGGGCTTGCCCCCTGCCGTCTGGTCGGCGGCACGGGCAATCATCGCAGCCAATCCAGCCGCATCGACCGCGTCATTGTTTTCATCGCCTGCCATGTTTGCGTCCCGGTTTTAACCTTATTAGACATCGAAGTGAGACATGGGACACGAGATAGTCATTTGAAACACGCTTGTCAGCCGCCCCACGGGGAATAAGTTAGATAAACTGCGCCGATACACGTAATGATCGATTCTTCTGGCAATCGGCACAGGCCTGCCTTACCTACCAATGACGATATGAGCCAACGGAGACCGCCATGGGCATGATCAACACCACGGACACCGCGCTCGATGAAAAAGCCATCGTCGCTCTGGCTGAACAGGCCCTGGCCGAGATTGCCAGCGTGCGCGCCGAGGTCTCCAAGGTTATTTTCGGCCAGGAAAAGGTCGTGGAAAACACCCTGCTCGCCATTCTCTCCGGCGGCCATGCGCTGCTGGTCGGCGTGCCGGGCCTGGCCAAAACCAAGCTGGTGACGACGCTCGGCACCGTGCTGGGGCTGGACGCCAACCGCATCCAGTTCACCCCCGACCTGATGCCGTCGGACATTCTCGGCACCGAAGTGATGGACCAGGACGAGCATGGCCGTCGCTCCTTCCGCTTCGTCAAGGGGCCGGTGTTTGCGCAATTACTGATGGCCGATGAAATCAACCGGGCCAGCCCGCGCACCCAATCCGCCCTGCTGCAATCCATGCAGGAATATCACATTACCATTGCCGGTCAGCGTTATGATCTGCCCGCCCCTTTCCATGTGCTGGCCACTCAGAACCCGCTGGAACAGGAAGGCACCTATCCGCTGCCGGAAGCCCAGCTCGACCGTTTCCTGTTGCAGGTCGATGTCGGCTATCCGGATCTGGCGGCAGAACGGCAGATCCTGCTCGACACGACCGGTATCAGTGATAGCCATGCCAGCGCCGTGCTGGATGCGCCCCGCCTGCTCGACATCCAGAAGCTGGTCCGCCAGATGCCGGTGCCCGACAGCGTGGTCGATGCCATCCTGTCGCTGGTGCGTGCCGCCCGGCCCGGCCAAGGTCATACGGAAACCGACAAGCATGTGGCCTGGGGTCCCGGTCCACGCGCCGGACAGGCTTTGATGCTGTGCGCCCGCGCCCGTGCACTTTACGAAGGACGCCTTGCCCCATCGATTGACGATGTGCATGCGCTGGCCGAACCGGTGCTTCAGCACCGGATGGCGTTGACCTTTGCGGCCCGTGCCGAAGGCATGGCGGTGCGTGACGTGATCGCTGGCTTGATCAAGCACAGCAAAGCGTGAGGGAGCGGTAGCGTTTTGGCAGGATTTGCACCGGAAGCGATCAGAGGGCCTGTTGACGGACGGATCGTCGAGAAAACCCCGACCGGGGATGTTCTGGCCCGCGCCCGCCAACGCGCTGCCCTCATTCCCGATTGCATGGTGGAAGCCAAGCGCATCGCCAATACCGTCATTTCCGGCTGGCATGGCCGCAGAAAACGCGGCATTGGCGAAAATTTCTGGCAGTTCCGCCCCTATGCCGAGGGCGAAAGCCTGGCCGGAATCGATTGGCGCCGCTCGGCCCGCGACGATCATCTCTATATCCGCGACCGCGAATGGGAAGCGGCCCACACGATCTGGCTCTGGGCCGATCTGTCGCCCTCAATGATGTATAAATCCCGCTTCGGCAGTGTTTCCAAGGAAAGCCGGGCGCTGGTGCTGATGCTGGCGCTGGCCGAAGTGCTGGCGCGCTCCGGCGAGCGTATCGGCTGCCCCGGCATCATGGAACCGATGTCCGCCCGCAACGCCTCCGAGCGGCTGGCGGCAGCGCTGATCCATGCGCCGGACCTGAGCGGCCTGCCCAATCAGGGCTTTCCCGATACGGCGATGATCCGCAATGCCAGCGATATCGTGCTGATCGGTGATTTTCTTGATGATCCCGATGCGATTATGGCGGGCATTGCACCGCTGGCCCGGCGCGGGTTGCGCGGTCATGTCATCGAGGTTGCCGATCCGGCGGAAGAACTGTTTCCCTATGCGGGCCGCACCGAATTTACCGACCCGGAAACCGGCGAAAAGCTGGTATCGGGCCGCGCCGAAAACATCCGGGAAGACTATCGCCGCGCCTATTTCCTGCGCCGTGAAGCCTTGAGCGAGGAATTGCGGCGGCTGGGCTGGAGCTTTACCGCGCATCTCACCGACCGACTGGCCTCCGAAGCGCTGGTCAAAGTGCATATGCATTTGTCTGGCGCTCCGCAACTTTCCCACCGTGGAGGCGCGTAATGGGTGGCCTTCCGCTTGCTTTTGTCACTCCTGCGCTGCTCGGCGCGCTCGTCGTGCTGCCAGCCATCTGGTTTCTGCTGAAACTGACACCGCCGCGCCCGCAGATGGAAGTGTTTCCACCGCTGCGCATTCTGGCCCGCGTGCTGAAGCGGGAGGAAACCCCGGCCCGAAGCCCCTGGTGGCTGACGCTGCTGCGCATGGCAATGGCGACCCTGGTCATTCTGGCCTTGGCCGAACCGGTGCTCAACCCGCGCGGCACATCGGTTGCCGGTGGTGGGCCGCTGGTTCTGGTCATCGACAACAGTTGGGCCAGCGTTGGAGATTGGGAGCGCCGCGTAGAGACGGCAAATGGCCTGATCGATGAGGCCGAAAGCAGCAATCTGCCGATTTCCCTGGTGTTGACCGCCGAGCTGACCCAGGATGCCGTCCCCGTCAATACCGCCGCCGCCCGCGAAAAACTAAGCGCCGCCCGGCCAAGGCCTTTGACGCCGGACCGCAGCCGCGCCCTCACGGCGCTGACGGCAGCGTTGAAAGGAACCAAGCCCGGCACGCTGGCCTTCCTGAGTGACGGTGTCGCGGCCAGCGAAAGCGAACAAATCGGCAGCCAATTCTCCGCACTGGCCCCTGCCGAATTGCGGGTAATCACCGATGACGGCAAGGCAAGTATCGCCCTGACTGGTGCCACCAATGGCGTCGATCAGCTTGTCGCCAAAGTCACCCGCCTGTCGCCTGCTGATCCCCAACAGATCATCGTCGATGCGCAGGACCAGCAGGGACGACCGATTGCGTCAGGCACCGCCAGTTTTGCCGCCGGGCAAAGCGTCGCCACGGCAGAGATTGCCGCACCTTTTGAGCTGCGCAATGATTTTGCCCGGCTGAGCCTTGCCGGTTATGGCACAGCCGGTGCGGTCCAGCTATTGGATGACGGCTTTCGCCGCCGCAAGGTGGCGCTTCTCGCCGGTGACGCCAATGACGAATTCCAGCCGCTGCTATCGCCGCTCTATTACATCCAGCGGGCGCTGCAACCCTATGCCGACCTGATCAAATCCAGTGACAAGGATCTGGCCAGAGCCATTCCCGAGCTGTTGCAGCAGAACCCCTCGGCCCTGATCATGGCCGATATCGGCCGCCTGCCGCCGGATGTGCAGCAGCAGCTGCAACGCTGGCTGCAACGCGGCGGCACGCTGATCCGGTTCGCCGGACCAAGGCTTGCCGCTGCCCCTGCCGATGATCCGCTGGTGCCGGTGACGCTGCGTCAGGGTGAGCGCCAATTGGGCGGCGCGCTCTCCTGGTCTGAGCCGCAACCGCTTGCCGCCTTCCCGCCCACCAGCCCGTTTGCCGGGCTTGCGCCACCCGATGGCGTGCTGGTCAAGCGGCAGGTTCTGGCCGAGCCGACCCCTGATCTCGCCAGCCGCACCTGGGCAAGCCTTGGCGATGGCACGCCGCTGGTCACCGCCAGGGATAGTGGTGCCGGGCGCATCGTGCTGTTCCATGTCAGCGCCGAGGCCAGCTGGTCCAATCTGCCAATTTCGGGCGATTTCGTGGAAATGCTGCGCCGTGTCGTGCAGATGGCCCATGCTAGCGGAACCAATACCGGTAGCAATGCGACCGCCGCAGCCGCCAGCCTGCCGCCCTACCGGCTGCTGACCGAGCATGGCGGACTGACGGCGGAAGCCAGCAATGCCAAACCGCTGGAGTTGGGAGCCAAACGCCCGCCTGCCGCAACGTTTGACAATCCACCCGGCCTTTACGGCTCCGAAGATGGATTTTCTGCCCTCAACCTTCTGCCAGCAGGTGCCGAGTTGAAACCGTTAAACCTCGATGGCGTGACGGTTCCGGTGGTGCGCGAGCCGCTGGCCGGGGCAAGTGCTACACCGCTGAAGCCGCCGTTGCTGGGTATCGCATTGGCGCTGTTCATCATCGACAGTCTGGTGGTGCTTGCCATGGGTGGGGCCTTTGCCCGAATGCCGAAAGCACGGATCGCCAAAAGCGCTGGCGCTCTCGTGGTGCTGGCCGCAGCGCTGGCTTTGATGCCTGCCGACCGCAGCTTTGCCAATGACGCTAAACCCGGCGATGACGTGTTGCTGCAACGGCTGGACACCACCCATCTGGCCTATGTGAAAACCGGAGAGCAGGACGTCGATAGCATTTCGGAACGGGGCCTGAGCGGGCTCACCGAATTTCTCACCTATCGCACCACGCTGGAGCCGGGCGCGCCGGTCGGGCTGGACATTGCCAAGGACGAGCTGTCGCTTTACCCGATCATCTTCTGGCCGATTTCAGCCAGCGCCCCGATGCCAAGCGCCGAGGCCATCAGCCGGATCGACGCCTATATGCGCTCCGGCGGCACCGTGCTGTTCGACACCCGCGACCAATTGGGCAGTATGGGTGGGCAAGGAGATGCCGGGGCCAGCGCCAATGGCGAGCGCCTGCGCCAGATTCTTGCCAATATCGATATTCCGCCGCTGGAACCGGTGCCGAAGGACCATGTGATCAACCGGTCTTTCTATCTGCTGCATACCTATCCCGGCCGCTATACGGGCAGCCCGCTCTGGGTCGAGGCCAGGCAGGAGGCCCGCGCCAGCCAGAACGGCCTGACGTCGGGCGGTGATGGCGTGTCACCGATCATCATCACCGGCAATGATTTTCTTTCCGCCTGGGCCATCGACGCCAATGGTGTCCCCATGCTGCCGACCGTGCCGCCCGATGAAAATCAGCGGGAAATCTCCTACCGCGTCGGGGTCAATATCATGATGTATATGCTGACCGGCAATTACAAAGCCGATCAGGTCCATGTTCCGGCCCTGCTGGAAAGGCTGGGTCAATAAGATGAGCCTGTCCTTCTCCCCCTTCCTGCCTCTCTGGGCGCTGGCCGCGCTGGCCTTGCTGGCGCTGGCCGTCGCGGCTATCGGCTTTCGCCGTGGCATACGCGGCGCAACGATCCGGCTGATCGCCTTTGCCGCCTTGATCGCCGCCCTCGCCAATCCGCAGCTTCTGTCGGAAAACCGCGACAAGCTCTCAACCGTGGTGCCTGTGATCGTTGACCGCAGCCAGAGCCAGACCGATATCGCCAGCCGCAAGGCGATGACCGATCAGGCCTTGCAGGGCGTCAAGGATAAGTTGGCCCGCTTCCCCGGCATAGAGCCGCGTATTGTCGAAGCCTCGACGCCGGAAAACGCCGACACGCCATCGACCCGGCTGTTCGAAGCCCTGTCCTCGGCGATATCCGACGTGCCGCCAGCCCGGGTTGGGGCGGCGATTTTCATCACCGATGGACAAGTGCATGATGTGCCATCCAATCTGAAAACGCTGGGCATGGATGCGCCGGTCCATACGCTGTTGACCGGCAAAGCGAATGAATTCGACCGGCGCATTGAAGTGGTGCGCGCCCCCCGTTTTGGCATTGTCGGCCAGAACCAGGACATGTCGCTTCGGGTAATCGATGAAGGAGTGAAGGGCAGCCAGCCCGCTACCGTAACCGTGCGGATCAATGGCCAGGATGGCGGTTCGTTTACCGCCGTGCCGGGTGCGGAAACGCCCTATTCCTTTGCCGTGCCACGCGCCGGTAGCAATGTGCTGGAATTTTCCGTCTCCGGCCTGCCTGGCGAAGTGACGGAAACCAATAACAAGACCGTGCATCTGATCGACGGCATCCGCCAGAACCTGCGGGTGCTGCTGGTGTCAGGTGAACCGCATGCCGGTGAGCGGGCCTGGCGCAACCTGCTGAAATCCGATGCCTCCGTGGATCTGGTGCATTTCACCATTCTGCGGCCCCCGGAAAAGCAGGATGGCACCCCGATCAATGAGTTGTCACTGATCGCCTTTCCAACCCGCGAGCTATTTGTCGAAAAAATCACTGATTTCGACCTGATCATCTTCGACCGCTATCAGCATCGCGGTGTGTTGCCGATCCTCTACTATGATTATATCGCCGAATATGTCCGCAAGGGCGGCGCGCTGCTGATTGCGGCTGGCCCCGAACATGCCGGTCAGGATTCGATTGCCATGACCCCGCTGGCCTCGGTTCTGCCCGCAGCGCCGACCGGCAATATGCAGGAGGGTGGCTTTTATCCGCGTTTGTCGGAGATTGGCAAGAAACACCCCGTGACCCGCGATCTCGATGGCGCCGCATCCGAGCCGCCGCATTGGGGCCGCTGGTTCCGCAGCGTCGATGTCGATCAGCCGCAAGGCGAAACGGTCATGACCGCCAATGACAAGCCGCTGCTGGTGCTGAACCGCGCCGGCCAAGGCCGCGTCGCCATGCTGTTGTCCGACCAGGGCTGGCTCTGGGCGCGCGGCTTTGAAGGCGGCGGCCCGCATGTGGCGCTTTACCGCCGCATCGCCCATTGGCTGATGAAGGAACCGGAGCTGGAGGAAGAAGCCCTGACGGCACGTGCCAGCGGCCGGATGCTGACCATTACCCGCCAGACCATCGGCAATGACCCCGGCCCCGCCACCATCACCAGCCCCTCCGGCAAGGTGCAGGACGTGACCCAGACCCAGACCGAACCGGGCCGCTTCACGGCGGAACAGCGGATGGCGGAAACCGGCCTGTTCACCATCGCCAATGGCGAATTTTCCACCCTCGTCCATATCGGTGCGGTGGATGCGCCGGAATTCAAGGCGATGATCTCCACCCCTGACATTATGAAACCGGTATCGGACGCCACCCACGGCCTGATCCGGCGGCTGGACGCCGGGGCAAGCGGTGTCACGGTTCCCGACATCCTGCCCGTCAGCGGCCCGGTCCGCAGCAGCGATGGCGAGCGCATGGCGATCCGCATGACCAGCGAAACCCTGCTGAAAGGCGTGGACACCCTGCCCCTATTTGCCGGTTTCGGCGGATTGGCTCTGCTGTTGTTTGCAGTTTCGGCCATGTGGTGGCGCGAGGGACGGTGATGGAGGAGTTGGTGCTTGAGGTTCTGGATGACGTGCCGCCTCACTCGAAAGCCCTGATCTCAGGCCGGCTGACGGCTCATAACGACATAATGTTTGGCAGGACTGGCGGACATAAGAGCTTGTTTATTCCTATCCAAAGCCAAGAGGGCCAGATCGAGGGTGGCTTGATCGGAGGCTCCGCCAGAGGCTGGCTTGATATCGACATCCTCTTCATCCCGGAGCCTCTGCGCGGTAGGGGACTTGCTGGAAAGCTGCTGGCATTGGCCGAAGATGAGGCTAAAAAACGTGGCTGCAAAGGCGCTCATATTCAAACCGCCAATCCCATTGCGACAAAGACCTACCAAAAATGCGGCTACGAAATTTTCGGGACAATCGATCATTTCATCGATGATTTTGCGCTGACGATGTTGGTGAAGCGGTGGTGATTGCAGCTCTGTGCGGCGGGAGGGATAGTGACGATGGGGCCAGAAGATGGTAGAGTGTTAAAAGGTAACACCGGGGAATACTGCCATGCAGACGACGACGAGTGTAAAGCTCGACAGTGAAATCAAGGAGAGAATGCAACAATTGGCCCTCAAACGTCAGCGCAGCACCCATTGGCTACTGCGCGAAGCGATAGAGCAATATGTCGAACGCGAGGAGCAGCGCCAGAAGATCAATCAGGATGCGCTGGACGCCTGGAAAGAATATCAGGCGACGGGATTGCATGTGACGGCGCAAGACGCCGACATATGGCTTGCAAAACTGGAAGCGGGTGAGGATCTGGACCCGCCGATATGCCAGGGTTGATATGGGCACCTGCAGCGCTTGCAGATATTGCTCGGCTTCATCGGTTCGTTGCTTCGAAAAATAAGGATGCGGCAAAACGTGGGGTTAGTGCGATCCGGCACGGTGTGAAACTTCTGGAAAAATACCCTGAAGCTGGCAGACCTTTGGAAGACATGCCATCAGAGTTTCGAGAATGGGCGATTGAGTTTGGCTCTGGAAGCTATCTTGTCCTCTATCGTTTCAGCGGGAAAGACCTCATCATTCTTGCTGTCAGGCATAGCCGCGAGGCTGGTTATTGATGGTGAATTGAGGTCAACATCCACGTGACCAAACCTGTAGACCAGACCATCAATTGTAACAGAGAAACCATCCATGTCCCCCTATCACTTCACACTTGGAGCAGCGCAGATCTTCGCCATTCAGGATGGCATTCTGACCGCCGATGTCGGCAAGCTTTATCGCCGCAATGGCGAACCTGTCGCGGAGGGGTTTGCAGATGCCGCGACCTCGCTGTCCGTCAACTGCTTCCTGATCAAGACCCCTGAACGGACCGTGCTGATCGACACTGGTTCCGGCCAGCTCTTCGGGCCGGATCATGGCAAGCTTTCCGCCGGGCTGGCAGCACTCGGCCTCAGTCCCGCCGATATCGACGACATCATTCTCACCCATATTCATGCCGATCACACCGGCGGGCTGGTGCGCGATGGTGCGCCGATTTTCCCCAAAGCCACGGTCCACGCCGGACGCACGGAAACCGGTTTCTGGCTATCGCCGGGGGCTGCCGATGCGCCTGATGCGACGGAACGGGTCAAGGGCCAGATCGGTCGGGCGCATCTTTGCCTCGACCCGTATGAGGCCGAAGGAAGGTTGACGATTTTTGACGATAACGGGCCGATCCTCCCCGGCTTCAGCGCCACATTGCGTGCCGGTCACACGCCCGGCCATCTGGCGATCCAGTTTGAGAGCGAGGGGACGGCCATGCTGTTCGTCGGCGATATCGTCCACGGCGAGAACGTGCAGTTCCGCGATCCCGCCATCACCATCGATTTCGATTATGATCAGACCAATGCCGCCAAGGCACGGGCGCAGGTTTTCGAACAGGCGACAAACGAAGGCTACCTGATTGCCGCCGCGCACCTGCCTTTTCCGGGTGTCGGTTTTATCAGGAAAGAGGCGAAGGCTTATCGTTTCGAGGCTTTGGGATAATGGCGTGAGCATGACGCCTGATCGTCTCGGAGCTCAACGATCAATCAGGATTAGAGCGCCGTGCGCTTTAAAAAACGCACGGCGCTCTAATTTTTTATGTCTCCGGCATAATTTCAGCCATTTGCGGCCAGACGCAAGGGCTCGCAGTCCTCGACACCCTCAACCGTATCGAGAGGAACGACAACCTGGCTATCGCGCCAGCCAATCACGCCCTTTAGCCGGGCATGCACATCCTCAGCCAGCGGCACGACCAGCACCCGACCGGGATCGACCGGACCGGGGAAGGACAGGGCATTGTAAGCGATTTTTTCAAAGCCGAGCGGCATATAGTATGGCGGATCGCCGATCAGGATCACCGCTTCGGAGCCGTTCCGCCGGGCGGCTTCAATGGCGATGCGCACCAGTTCCCGGCCAATGCCCAGGCATTTATGGGAGGGGCGCACGGCAAGCGGACCAAGCATATGGCCTTTGACGGTTCCGGCCAGCACCGGCGTCATTCGCACCGAGGCAATGGTTTCGCCCTTGTCGGCGCAGACGAAGGACAGCGTGCGATCATGCGGGCCTTGCTCCCGGATACGGGCAGCGGCTCGTGTGAACCGGCCAGGGCCGAAAGCTTCCGCGTTGATGAGTTCGATAATGGCGTCGTGAGACGCATCCTCGGTGAGGTAGACGAGATCGTGCTTTTGCATGAAGACCGGAACCGTATAGCGAATTGCGCAGGAGTGTTCACACCATCACAGGGATGGTCGAGAGCATCAGCGTCGTCGCAGGTTCCGGCAGAAGGTCATGGGATCACTGTCCAATTTCGATGGGAATTTGCATAACAACAAATTTTCCGACCGTCTATAGCATCGTGCAGAAAAACGGAACCGGCACGATGCTATAGGGTCTTGCCTCGCATCGTATGGCCCGAAAACCGGTTTCCACTTTTCGGTACGATGCTTTATCCCAAAACACACTGTTCATCAGCCAAATCATCGCAATTCCTCGCCAGCATCGCATATAAGAACAAAGGAAATTCGAAACAGCAATGGAAGGAAGAGCCAATGGGCATGCTGGTTGATGGCGTCTGGAGCGACACCTGGTACGATACGAAGGCCACCAAAGGGCATTTCCAGCGCTCAGCCAGCCGGTTTCGCAACTGGTTGACCGCTGATGGCGCGCCGGGGCCGACCGGCGAAGGCGGTTTCAAGGCCCAGGCCGGGCGCTACCATCTCTATGTCTCGCTGGCCTGCCCCTGGGCGCATCGCACGCTGATTTTCCGTCAGTTGAAAAAGCTGGAAGAGTTCGTCTCGGTATCAGTCGTCCATCCGCTGATGCTGGAAAACGGCTGGACGTTTCAGCAGGACGGCGCGGCAACCGGCGACCATCTGTTCGGGGCGGATTATCTCTGGCAGGTCTATCTGAAGGCCGATCCGCACTATAGCGGCCGGGTCACGGTGCCTGTCCTCTGGGACAAGCATTTGAATACCGTGGTCTCCAACGAATCCGCCGAGATCATCCGCATGTTCAACTCCGCCTTCAATGCGCTGACAGGGGATATCAAGGATTTCTATCCCGAGCCGCTGCGTGGCGAGATCGATGCGCTGAACGACCGCATCTACGACACCGTCAATAACGGCGTCTACAAGGCCGGTTTCGCCACCACTCAGGACGCTTATGAAACCGCGATTGCCCCACTGTTCGAAACGCTGGACATGCTCGAGGAAAGACTTTCATCCAGCCAGTTCCTGGTCGGTGATACGCTGACCGAGGCGGATTGGCGGCTGTTTACCACGCTGGTGCGGTTCGATGCGGTTTATGTCGGCCATTTCAAATGCAACATCCGCCGCATTGCCGATTATCCGGCGCTATCGGCCTATCTGTCGGCGCTCTACAACTGGCCGGGCGTGGCGGAGACCGTCAATATCGACCATATCAAGCGCCATTACTACGGCAGCCACAAGACCATCAACCCGACGGGAATCATACCGGTCGGCCCGGACCTTCCCTTTCTTCACCAGAAATCGGCGTAAGGCCCATCCGTAACAAGCTCCGCTAGGCGACGCCGGGTGGCGGGGGTGATTCCTTCAGGGAGAGCGTCGAGAGGGAAAAAGCCCGATTCGGCGATTTCCCGATCCGGCAGGCGCGGCGCGGTCTGGCGCACCAGGGTGCGGTAAAACAACACATGGTCGCGGCGGCTAGCGGTGCGGTTCAGGTAGGATTGCAACAGAACGGGCGGCGCGGTCATCAGCAGATTGCCCTCTTCCCGCAATTCCTTTTCCAGCGCTTGGCTCGCAGTTTCACCCCGCTCCACCCCGCCGCCGGGCATGTACCAGCCGGGGAGATAGGTGTGTCGCACCAGGAAAATCCGGCCATCGTTATCGAAACAGGCGGCCCGCACTCCCAGCGTCATGCCGCGCGTGATGGCAAAATAAACATGCAACAGCCGCACCACACATTTTTTCACGGAACTCAACCGGCTGTCATCCGGTTGAGACCCTGATGGATACAGTGTCATCGCGCTTGCCCCGCTGTCCGGAAAGTATAGATAAGGTTCATGTTCAAACTCGCCCATATATCCGATATCCATCTGGGACCCATGCCACATCTCACCTTTCGAGAACTGGCATCGAAGCGCATCACAGGTTATGTCAACTGGCACCGCAACCGGGCAAAGCATATGGTCTCCGGCACGCTGGAGGCGCTGGTGGCCGATATTCACGCCAGGGCGCCCGACCATCTGACCGTTACCGGCGATCTCGTCAACCTGGCATCAGGGCTGGAAATCAACAAGGCCGCCGAATGGCTCCGCACGGTCGGCCCACCGGCCACGACATCGGTCGTGCCGGGCAATCACGATGCCTATGTGCCCGGCGCCCACGAAAAGGCAATGCATGCCTGGTATGACTATGTGCGCGGCGACACGGACCCGGACATCTGGCGCAAGGATTTCAAGCTCTGGCCGACTTTTCGTCGCCGGGGACCCGTCGGACTGATCGGCTGCTCCACCTCCATCGCCACCCCGCCCTTTTCTGCCAGCGGCTATTTCAGCTCGCGCCAGGCCCGTGAAACCGCCCAATTGCTGCGCCAGGCGGGCGAAGAGGGCCTGTTCCGGGTGGTGCTGATCCATCATCCCCCTGTTCGGGGTGCCGCCTCCCAGCATAAGCGGATGATCGGTATCCGTCGCTTTGCCGCAGCGATCTCGCTGGGCGGGGCCGAACTGGTTTTGCACGGCCATACCCATCTCAACACCCTGAACTGGCTGCACAATCGCCATGGCCGCGTACCGGTGGTGGGTATTGCCTCGGCCAGCCAGGGGCCGGGCAGCAAAAAGCCGCAGGCCGCCTATAATCTGTTTTCGATTTCCGGTGCGCCAGAGGCGTGGGTGCTGGACTGGGAGCGCTATGCTTTGACGGGTGATACCAGCGAGGTCTCCCTGACCCATAACCAGAGATTGTCGGGCTGACCCGCCGAACTCCGCAATCCCAGTTGCCGAACCGAGGCGTTGAAAAATCGATATACAGGATCAACTTCCTGTTCACTGCGTCCACGCTTGCCTTTTTCCGGCATTGTTTTAAGCCTTGATAAGCACTATTTGCATAGGAAGTGGTAAGCGTGCCGTCCGCAGCCTATCGGTCACTATGATGGCCCAGGACACGGTCGGTTCGGGTGAGCAAAACGCAAATGAGGAATTGCCGAATGAACGAAGAAGACGACGACAAGAGCAAGGAACTGCCGCTCGGCAAGGAAACGGAAGCGAATCTTTTCAAGTCGCGATCGATCTTCATCTATGGCGGCATCACCCAGGAACTGGCGCAGAAGGTCTGCACACAGCTGGTGGCTCTGGCTGCCGCCAGCGACGACGACATCCGCGTCTACGTCAATTCTCCAGGCGGCCATGTCGAATCGGGCGATTCGATCCATGACATGATCAAGTTCATCAAGCCGAAGGTCTGGATCATCGGCACCGGATGGGTCGCCTCCGCTGGCGCTCTGATCTATGTTTCGGTTCCGAAGGAGCAGCGCCTTTGCCTGCCCAATACCCGCTTCCTGCTGCACCAACCCTCGGGCGGCACACGCGGCATGGCCTCGGATATCGAAATCCAGGCCCGCGAAATCATCAAGATGAACGAGCGACTGATCAAGATCTTCTCCAAGGCCACCGGCCAGACGGAAGAAAAGATCGCCAAGGACATCGACCGCGATTACTGGCTCTCGGCTGAACAAGCCAAGGATTACGGCCTGGTTTCGAAGATCGTTGAAAGCCAGTCGGAAATCTGAGTTTACAACCATGAAGATATAACCCCGTCGGAGCAATCCGGCGGGGTTTTGTTTTGTGTGCCTGCCATCGCAAATGTATTTCGATACGTACCCGTTTGCCTCATCTCAGCCTTGCGTGTTTCATTAAAACCTGATGTTCCAGCCGGATCGATACTGTGGCCGGGACCATCCGCATGCTGAAAGAATTCTCGCCGCAAAGCCTGTTCATGGGGCTTCTGGTGGCCTTTGTTGGCTTTGCCAGTTCCTTCGCCGTTATCCTGCAAGGGCTGAAAGGAGTTGGCGCCAGCGATCTGCAAGCGGCCTCCGGCCTGATGGCGCTGTCGGTCTCCATGGGCATTTGCGGTCTTATCGTCTGTCTCAAGACGCGGATGCCGATTTCCATTGCCTGGTCGACGCCGGGTGCTGCCTTGCTGGTGACAGCCGGTGTGCCGCAAGGCGGTTTTTCAGCAGCGGTCGGCGCGTTTCTGGTCTGCGCCGCGCTGATCGTCATTGCCGGGCTGTTCAAGCCGCTTGGCCGGGCCATTGGCACCATCCCCGCCCCGCTGGCCAATGCCATGCTATCAGGGGTGATTGTCGGCCTTTGCTTTGCGCCGTTCAAGGCCATCGAAGAAAGCCCGCTGCTTGGCCTGCCGATCCTGCTGGCCTGGGCGATTGTCGGCACCATCAACCGGCTCTTTGCCGTTCCCGCCGCTCTTGCCGCCTTCGTTCTGGTCCTGGTATTCGCCGTTCCCCTGCCCGACGGCGCATTTGCAGCACTGGGTGCCTCCTTCGTGCCGCCGGTCGCATTCGTGATGCCGACGTTCACATTCGCGTCGATGGTTTCCATCTCATTGCCACTGTTCATCGTCACCATGGCCTCGCAGAACATTCCAGGCATCGCCGTGCTGAAAGTGCATGATTACCATCCAAGGCCGGGTCCGCTTTTCACCATTACCGGCCTGTTCACCGCCCTTGCCGCGCCATTTGGCGCCCATGCCATCAATCTCGCCGCCGTCACTGCCGCTATGGCGGCGGGCCATGATGCCCATGCCGATCCGCAGCGACGCTACTGGGCGGCAATGATCGGCAGCGTCGGCTATCTGGTGCTTGGGCTTTTGGCCGGTGTGGTCACCTCCTTCGTAGGCCTGGCACCCGCCATCCTGATCGAATCGGTGGCGGGTCTGGCGCTGATCGGCGCCTTTTCCGGCTCACTCGTCGCGGCCTTCCGCGAACCGACAACCCGCGAGGCCGCCGCCGTCACCTTCCTGGTCACCGCATCGGGCATTTCGCTTCTCGGCATTTCCGCCGCCTTCTGGGGATTGATCGGCGGTCTGGCTATGCTGGGGCTGACGCGGTTCGCTGTCCGGCTGCGGCGCTGACCGTCATCCGCAACCTTGATGAAAATTGCCCTTGCCAGCCCGGAAACCGCTGATTATAGATTGAACTATGAAGACATCGGGCCATTCCATGACGAAGACTGCGCAGCGAGGCAATTTTAGCCGCGCCGCAGCTTTGCGCGCCCTATCCTCGCTTCTTCTTCTCGACCTTATCCGCGGTTGCCGGGTCCATTGAGGAGCGCCCGGCGGCCGGGTTAGCCGTCGCAGGCGATTGCTCCTCACCACTCCACGATTTTGACTATTGACCCCTGAAGGGGCCGAATTTTGCATTCGCATGCGGCACTCGAACCGCTATAAGCCGGGCATATTCGGGATGAGAAGAGAGCGAACATGTTGAAGACCAATTCCATCAAAAAGGGCATGCCCGACGCGGCAAAGAAATACCAGGCCTATCCGCAGATCGACATTTCCGACCGCACCTGGCCGAGCAAGACCATCACACAAGCGCCAATCTGGTGTTCGGTGGACCTGCGCGACGGCAACCAGTCGCTGGTCAATCCGATGGGCCACGACCGCAAGGCCAGGATGTTCCAGTTGCTGCTGGAAATGGGCTTCAAGGAAATCGAGATCGGCTTTCCCTCGGCCTCGCAGACCGATTTCGACTTTGCCCGCTGGTGCGTCGAGCAAGGCAATGTGCCCGATGACGTCTCCCTGCAAGTGCTGGTGCAGTGCCGCCCGGAACTGATCACCCGCACCTTCGAGGCCTTGGAAGGCGCGCATAAGCCGATCATCCATTTCTACAATTCGACTTCGGAATTGCAGCGCCGCGTGGTGTTTGCCAAGGACGTGCCCGGCATCAAGCAGATCGCCGTCGATGCGGCGAAAATGATCATCGACATGGCCACCAAGGCTGGCGGCGGCTACCGGTTCGAATATTCGCCGGAAAGCTTTACCGGCACGGAACTGGAGGTGGCGCTGGAAATCTGCAACGCTGTGATTGCCGAGATCAAGCCGACCGCTGACAACAAGCTGATCCTCAACCTGCCCTCGACCGTGGAAATGGCGACGCCAAACATCTATGCCGACCAGATCGAATGGATGTGCCGCAATATCGACAACCGCGAAAACGTTATCATCTCGCTGCATCCGCACAACGACCGCGGCACCGGCATCGCCGCCACCGAACTGGCGTTGATGGCGGGTGCAGACCGGGTGGAAGGCACGCTGTTTGGCAATGGCGAACGCACCGGCAATGTCGATGTCGTGACGCTGGCATTGAACATGTACACCCAAGGCATCGATCCCGAGCTGGACTGCTCGCAGATCGAGCGCATCAAGGATGTCTATGAATATGCCAATGAAATGACCATTCCGGAGCGCCATCCCTATGTTGGCGAACTGGTCTATACCGCCTTTTCCGGCTCGCATCAGGATGCGATCAACAAGGGGATGAAGGCAGTGAAAAAGGCCAATTCCCCGGTCTGGGAAGTCCCCTATCTGCCAATCGATCCGCAGGATGTCGGCCGCTCCTATGAGGCGATCATCCGCATCAATTCCCAATCGGGCAAGGGCGGTATCGCTTATATCCTGCAACAGGATTACGGCATCAACCTGCCGCGCAACCTGCAAGTCGAATTCCGCGAGGAAATCCAGCGCATTACCGATGAAGAAGGCGTGGAACTGCCCTCCAAGCGGATCTATGACAGCTTTATCAGCCGCTATATCGACCAGCCCAATGCCCGGCTGAAATTCGTCGATCACCACACCTATCCCGACACGGCCACCAAGGGCGTGCGGATCGTCGCTGCCGAAATCACCGATGGCGGCGAGGTCAAGCGCATCGAGGGCAAGGGCAATGGCCCGATCGACGGTTTCGTTAACGCGCTCTCCACCTATCTGGGCATCGAGATTTCGGTGCGCGATTATTCCGAGCACTCCCTGCAACACGGCTCCAACGCAGCAGCCATTGCCTATGTGGAAATGGACCATCCCGGCGGACGGCTGTTCGGTGCCGGTATCAACCAGAACATCGTCACCGCCTCGCTGGAAGCCATCGTCTCGGCCGCCAACCGGGTGCTGGACGCAAGGGCGAAGTAAGGGGACGGCTTCACAGCAACCCGAAAGAACCAAAGCCACCCGCAAAACTCTTGCGGGTGGATTTGCATGTCGGCAATCCTGTTGACTTCGATGCGGCAATTAATGTACAGAAATACGTACAGATTATTGAGGCATAGACCATGACCAATGTTCGCTTCACTGAATTTCGCCAGAATTTCGCTCATCATTTTGACAGCGTGCTGGAGTCACGCGCGCCCTTGCTGGTGACACGCCAAGGCAAGGAAGCCGTGGTGGTGATTGCCGAGGGGGAATATGAGAGCATGCAGGAAACCTTGCATCTCCTGTCCAACCCAGCCAACGCCGAGCGCCTGCGCGACGGCATCGAACAACTGCGCCAAGGGAAGGTCATCGACCGCGATCCAACCGAGCCGGAGGACGGCCAGGATACTTAAACGATGAAGCTGGGCTGGACCGAGAATGCCTGGGACGATTACGAATTCTGGCTCCAAACCGACCTGAAAATGGTTTCGAAAATCAACGAGCTGATCCGCAACGCCAAGAGAACACCGTTTGCGGGCCTCGGAAAGCCCGAGCCGCTGAAAGGCGATCTCGCGGGCTTCTGGTCGAGGCGCATCGCTGGCGATCATCGGCTGGTCTATTGCGTTTCGGGTTCTGGCCAGGAACAGCGGCTGGATATTGTGCAATGCCGCTACCACTATAGGAAATGATCACCATACAAGAAGCTCACCGGGCAATCCGCGTCGATAGAATAATCGATGACAGCGTCCGCTCCACCCCTGACAACTCCCCAATCCGGTCAATCAGCCGGTCCAGCTCCTGGATTGAGGGTGCCGCCAGCATGGCGATCAGATCGTAGGGACCGTTGACGGAATGCAGGGCCGTGACCTGTGGGATGGCGGCCAGCTCTGCCGTGACGCTGGTTAGCGCTTTGGGTGCCATGGTGATCATCACATGCGCGCGGATCAGCCCGCTCTGATAGGCGTCCGACAGACGGAGTCCGTAACCGGTAATCACCCCTTCCCGCTCCAGCCGTTCCAGCCGCGCCTGCACCGTGGTGCGCGACAGGCCAAGCCGTCGCGCCAGCGTCGCCACCGGCATGCGGGCATTTTCACCCAGCAGCGCCAGCAATTCGCGGTCCTTATCGGAGACCTGCATTCTGTCCAATCCTTTCGGCAAATCGTCCATTATTGTAAGCGAAAACGCTCAATTTGCCACTGTGAATCGACAGGGATCGGCTCCACACTGAAGGCTCGTCAAAAGCATTAGGGGAACGGTCATGAAAAACATTTCCATCATTGGCGCGGGGAAGATCGGCGGGGCAATTGCCCATCTTCTGGCAGAGACCGGCGATTACCGGGTGACGGTTACCGACCGCAGCGCCGAGCAATTGGCGAAACTCGACAAGCATCCCGGCATCGCCACTGCTTTGGTTGATATTGCCGATAAAGCCGCACTTGATGCCCATATTTACGGTCAGTTCGCCGTTCTCTCCGCCGCCCCTTTTCACCTGACCGGGGCCATTGCCGAAAGTGCGGCGCGCAGCGGCTGCCATTACCTCGACCTGACCGAGGACGTAGCGACCACGAAAAAAGTCGCGGCCCTGGCTGAGGGCGCACACACCGCCTTCATCCCGCAATGCGGCCTTGCCCCCGGCTTCATTTCCATCGTCGCCCATGATCTGGCGCAGCGCTTCGAGACGCTGGACAGCGTGCGGATGCGGGTCGGTGCGCTGCCGCAATACCCGTCCAATGCGCTGAACTATAACCTTACCTGGAGCACGGACGGGCTGATCAACGAATATATCGAACCCTGCGAAGCCATTGTCGAGGGACGGATGATCAGCGTGCCAGCCATGGAAGAGCGTGAGGAATTTTCGCTTGACGGTGTGACCTATGAAGCCTTCAACACATCAGGCGGCCTCGGCACGCTGGCGAAAACCCTGGAAGGCCGGGTTCGGACAATGAATTACCGCACCATCCGCTATCCAGGCCATCAGGCGATCATCAAGGCGCTGCTCAACGACTTCAACCTGAAGAACCGCCGCGACGTGCTGAAGGACCTGTTTGAAAACGCCCTGCCCGCCACCATGCAGGATGTGGTGGTGATTTTTGTGACCGTCTGCGGTTGGCGCGAAGGGCGCTACATGCAGGAAACCTATGCCAACAAGGTCTATGCCGGCACTGTCGCGGACAAGAAAATGAGCGCCATCCAGATCACCACCGCCGCCGGCATCTGCGCCGTGCTGGACCTGCTGGCTGAGGGTGCATTGCCGCAATCCGGCTTCGTGCGCCAGGAGGAAATCAGTCTCGACGCCTTTCTCGCCAACCGTTATGGCCAGCTTTATCAATCGACAGCCGCCGCGATCGCCCGAAAGCGCCACGAATACGCGGCAGCATAAGCGAAGACTCGCCCCGCTTCATCCGGACAACCATTTCAGGGTGAGGCGCATGGCGTGGGCGGTTGCCTTATGCTACGGCAGGTTTTCCGTCTCAAAGCTGCAAAAACCGCCCCATGCCCCTCGACATGTCCCCAGCCCCGGCAGCCCTGCCCGTTCGCACTTGCGGCACCTGCACGCTCTGTTGCCGTCTGCCGGATATCGACGCCTTGGCAAAACCCGCCAATACCTGGTGCCTGCACTGCACAGCCGGGAAAGGCTGCGCGATCTACCCCGACAGACCGCAGCTCTGCCGAGATTTTCTCTGTCTTTGGATGACAAGCGACAGTCTTGGCCCGGAATGGGAACCGGCCAAGGCAAAGATGATGGTCTACACTCAGGGTCCGCAAATCACGGTTTTGGTCGACCCGGCCTTTCCGCAGGTGTGGCGTCACGAACCCTATGCCAGCGCGTTGCGCCGCTGGGCAGCCGAAGCGGAAACAGCCGGCGGCTATGTCATCGTTTTTATCGGGGAAGACGTCGTCAAGATCAACGCTGGCAAGGTGCTGGCCGGTTAGGCTTTGCGCAATTCTGCATCGCCCTTTCCATCCACTGATCAACATTCGCAACCGAAAAAACAAACATACCCGGCAACACAACCAAAAACTTGACCTTTTGTAAAGCTAGTCTAATTTCGCCATAGGGATGGCGTGTTTGAAACAGCTCGGGCGGGCCATCGATATTGCATTTGATATTTTAAGACGCAATCCGGGGGCCTTACGATGTTCGACGATATATTGACTGCTGATTTCATTCAGGCCAGCCGCGTTTTGAAAGTCTCCTCTCCGCTGGGTGAGGATCAATTGCTGCCGGAGCGGATGAAGGTGGATGAGGGCGTCAACCGTCTGTTTGAAATCACTCTGCACGTCCGCGCCAAGCGTGAAGCGGTCAAACCGGAAGAGCTTATCGGCAAGCTAGTCGACATTTCCCTGGAAATCCGCCAGGGCGAGTTGGGCGAGGATGGCCTGCGCCGCCCGTTCAATGGCTTGGTGACCGATCTTGAGGAAGGCCCGCCGGTCACACGTGGGTTACGCTCCTACACGCTCACCATCCGTCCGCAGATGTGGCTACTGTCCCGCCGCTCCGATTGCCGGATCTGGCTGGACATGACGTCGATCCAGGTGCTGGAAACACTGTTTTCCGAACATGGCCTGCCGCAGCCGGATATCGGCTTTCTACAGAACAAGCCCCCGGCGCAAGGCTATTCTGTCCAATGGCAGGAAAATGACCTCGACTACCTGCTTCGCCGGTTGGAAGAAGATGGAATCTTCTATTGGTTTCAACATGATAAGGGCATTCATCGCCTGAGAGTAACAGACCACCAGATTGCCTGGTCAAAGGCCTCGGCCAGCGCGGAAGGTGATGACACCGTGCGGATCGCCCAAGGCTCTTCCGACCGCAACCACATCACCGAATGGATGCGGCGCTTCAGTTATGTCCCCGGCCAACGGGTCGATGCCGACTGGAATTTTGAAACGCCGAACTTCATTCCACGCTCGCAGACCCCTTCTCTCGTGGAGTTGTCGGGCAATGCCAAGCGCGAACTTTATAACTACCCCGCCCGCGCCGCAGATTACACCGAAATGGAGCGCGTCGGTAAATTGCGCGCGCAGGCGACACAGGCGGATCACGAGCGGATCAAAGGCCAGTCGACCGTGCGTGTGCTGGAACCAGGACGACGCTTCAACCCCTATGAAGAACCCCACCCGGAACACAAATACGAAGAGCATGTGATAACCCGTATCACCCATTGGGTGGTGGATCGCTCCTATGAAACCACGGAAAACCAGCCGGAATATATCAACCAATTCGAGGCCATACCGTCCCGTATCCCCTTAACCCCGCATCGCACCACCAAACGCCCGCGCATCGAAGGCGCGCAGGTGGCCATTGTCGCAGGCCCCTCGGGGGAAGAAATTCATCCTGACAAATACGGCCGGATCAAAGCCTGGTTCCCCTGGGACAGACGCGCCAAAAAGGACGGCTCCGACACCTGCTGGATCCGCGTCTCCCAAAGCTGGGCCGGCGGCCTCTGGGGCTCCCAGGTCATCCCCCGCATCGGCATGGAAGTCATGATCGCCTATATCGACGGCGACCCGGATAGACCGCTGGTGACAGGCGTCGTGCCGAATACGAACAATCCGGTGCCTTATGATTTGCCGGCGAATAAGACCAAGAGCGTGTTTCGGACGAATACGCATAAGGGGAAATCAGCGCAGAAGTTTAATGAACTGACGTTTGAAGATGAGGCTGGCCGGGAGGAGATTTATATTCATGCTCAGAAGGATCGGAATGAAAAAACACTCAATAATCATAGCGAGCGCATTGACAAAAACTGGATGCAATCAGTGGGACATAATAAAGCAATCGAGGTTACAAACAACCACGATGAAATTGTTGGCGGGAACTACTCAATTATCGTAGGGCCTTCGAACATTGGAAAATTTATTTCCGCAGAACTTGCTCGTGTGGCCGAAGGTATTGGCAAGTTAACTTATAATCTTGGCCTTTCCAATATATTCAGTCTTGGGCGTGGCAACATGTTTGTTAGCGTGGAGAAGAGCAAACAAGAAACCGTTGGTGTCGCCAGTACGGAGATAGTCGGCCTATCCAAGAACCTCGCGGTCGGACGTTTTCTCTCCATAAACTCGGGGAGCGTGATCGATGTGCATGCTGACGAGCGACTCGAAATTGACTCCGGCGAAACTTTGGATTTATCCGCCGCGCAGTCCGTCGAGATTATTGCAGGTGAATCGCGTATTGTTTTGGAACGGGACGGTACTGTTGGAATATATGGCAAAACCATAAACATAGGCGCTACAAAATCAGTAAACATTGATGCTGGCGAACACGTTGCAATACGAGCAAAGAAGATTGATCTGAACTAGGAGGTAACGATGGGAAAAGGTATTTCCTACGGAGGTGATGTCGTTGAAACCGGAAGCGGGAAGATGCCGAGGGACGCTGTCCAATTCGTCTGCTCGGACCCCAATTTTCTGGAGAAGGCGGCAGCAAAAAAGCCAAACTTAGTTCTGAGCTTCCTCAAAGGGGTATATAGCCACCCCCGAGATTGGTGGGTTGGCATCATTTGGTGTTTAATGTCACTTGGGGCTTTTGGTGCCGAAGCAAAGGAGAACGCTGACGGTTGGGGTCGCAACTTGGAAACAATTCTCATCTTAGCAAAAAATAATCCCACACTTGCTGCACGAATGCTAGTAATCTATTTAAAGCATAAAGCAATGAACGAACCGGAATTCTATGGGCGTATAGCAGGAGGGATGTTTACAAATTACGCCTCAACGGGCGGCAGGCTTGGACGTCGAATACTGCCCACTACTGTCAAGCTTGGATCATCCGCCGCGAATTTTGTTCTTGCCACGACGGGAGCGATGATACTGTCGATAAAATATGGGGGAAAGGATATAATTTCCGCGCTCGACGCTGCCATAACAGGTGACTACTCCCCTGATGTTAGCAACGAACAGTACAAGGAAATATTTCGATCTGCGCTAGAGTCAGACGTCTCCATACCCCAGGCCGAGCAGGACGCCTTAGTTGAAATTATAGATGGCGTTTTGGACTGCATTCATAATCCTGGAAAATATTTAGGCAGCACCGAAAAGGGAACCATCAGTCAGCAGGTTCCCGTTGGTAGGGTGTCTTCCGCTCGTCCAGATGGACAATTCGGCAGCATTCCCCAGGGAAGTGAGACTAATGCGCTTGACGTAATTTCTGAAAAAAACCAACACAATCAATGGTGAGGTTAACAGGATGTGGGAATCTGCACTTTCACTATTCATAGGATATTGCAGGGAAATTATTTTATTACCATCATTTTTCTTACTTGCTATTTTTTTAATTGGCGGAGCTTATCTATACGCAATATTACTAGGAATATTCATAGCATTTATCTTTTTCTTTGGCGAAAAAATTATAACAAAGACCTATAATAAAAATAAGAAAATTGAAAAATAATGTGCAAATTATTTAAAATTTTGAAAAAATTTTTAGGCTTTACGTTAATAATAGCCCCAGTTTATTTTATTATACACACATCAGGACAGGCAGAAGATAACAATACATGCTCCCAATGGCATCAATATCATCAAAATACCTGCGAGGAAGCGCTCAAACTTCTCTTACAAGGCAATACCATAAGCTCTGATCTGACTGTGCAGATCCTCGTGCAACAACATGAATGGAGACATGAGTATCGCTTTGCACGATCAAACAACGGTTCCGCGACTTTCTTGACATGCACAATCCCCGGCCCGCTGATTTTACCTCAAGGTAAAACGGTACGCCTGCTTATTACATCTGAAGATTCAATTTACGAGTTGTCACTTCCAACCGTGGGTGTTCGCGTTGACGCCATTCCTGGAAGAATTAACACGTTTGCCTTCGACACTTCAAAGCCAGAGACATTCTACGGCACTGTCACCGAGGATCATAGCCACAACCAAGTGAAAGTTGAGCTAAGGGTGCTAAATAGAGAGGCCTACAACATCTGGGAGCGCGAAGTGTTGCTAAAAAAATGCAATTCCTAGAAAAATTACGAGGCCGAAGAGGTGTACGTTGTGCCAAATGGAAATAAATTGCCTTTGCCATTCAGTATCTTCATCATTTCCTCCATTAGCCTGGTTTTTATATATTTATGTATGTGCATTTATCTCTTTTATATATTTGAATTCACAAACACCCCTTCTTCAGCAAAAGATGGTTACATTCTAGGAAAATACACTGTCCTTGGCTTAACAAAATTAACCGCAATAGAAAGCATGATTCACATAGAAGACCAAGAAAAATGGGACGGAAAAGATCAACTTTTGAGATTAAGGGGATTTTTTCAAACAAAAAATAGAAATGAATTAATAAAAATAATCATGATGAATGTATTTTCACGCAATGATGATATGTATTTCATAACTGGAGACGATGACGAATGGTGGCATAAACCCACCGATACAAAAAATATAATTTATCTCACAAGAGAAAACTTCGCACAGACCGAGAATATAAAAGTTTATGACGTTGATGGCGATAAGAGCATTTTTCTTTTAGAGTCAGTTAGCTTCTAATTTTCATGGGTTTTGAAACCACATAACAAGGCACGTACAAACGAAGGAGAACCCCATGCCCGCGATCACCCGCCTCGGCGATATTGGTTCCGGCCATGCCTGCCATTTCCCGCCGACCCCCTCTATCGAGGCCAGCGGTAATGTGTTCATCAACGGTCGCGGGGCGGTTCGGGTTGGGGATGCCTATGGGGCGCATGCCTGTTCGTCCTGCCCGGAACCAAGCCATGGCCGGGCTTTGGCCGCAGGGTCGCCAACGGTCTTCATCAATGGCCAACCAGCCGGGCGGATTGGCGATGCGATCGATTGCGGCGGGGCGGCAGCGGAAGGATCAGGCGATGTATTTTTGGATGATGGCGCTTGAGCCGCTTCATAAGCATTCGTTTCTTTAAAGGCCCTCAACAAGCATTGTTTCACCGTCCGTAATATCCGGTTTTATTGCCTACGGTCACCGGCCTGTCACACCTCATTATTATAGGGCTGAGCATCTTCCATGATTGTTCGGTTCTAAAGTCGATGGCGAAATTCCAGTCCTATGTGATCTGCACCTCGCCACGCAGCGGCAGCACTTTGCTGTGCAATATGCTGACGGCAACCGGGGTGGCGGGAAAGCCGAAATCTTATTTTCATCACGGACCGATTACCGATTGGCTGTCCTATCTCAATCTGGATATCAACCCCTCTTTACCGGAGAGCGATCTTCTGGCGGCGATCTTTGAAGCTGCGTTTGAGACGGGCCGCGATGGCACTGATCTCTTTGGCCTGCGGCTGCAACGGCACAGTTTCGATCTGTTTGTCGAGAAGCTTGCCGTTCTATACCCGGTGCTGGCCAGCGACCGGCAGCGGATCGAGGCTACGTTCGGAAACACGCTGTTCATTCACCTGACACGCCTCGATAAGGTGCAACAGGCCGTCTCCTATGTGAAAGCCCAACAAACTGGATTATGGCATCGCGCACCCGATGGTACAGAGCTGGAACGGTTGTCTGCGCCACGCGATCCAATTTACGACGCCGCCGAAATCCTCGCCCGCTATGACGAGTTCAACCGATATGATCGCGCCTGGCAAAGCTGGTTTGACATGCAAGGCATCCAACCCTTGCCAATCACCTATGAAGCGCTTTGCGCCGACCCCATTGGGAGCCTGAAGGATGTGCTGGGGCAACTGGGATTGGATGGCGAGGCTGCAAGCAGCGTCGTGCCCGGCACCGCCAAGCTGGCGGACGGGATCAACCAAAGCTGGGAGACACGGTTTCGCATGGAGCATTTGCACAGTGATCACCTATGATTGGGGGGCTGAAAATCACTCTTGCGCGGCGTGGCGGACCGGGTTATGAATTCCGCCATGAAGATCGTTTTGTCCATGAATGCTTGGTGGTGGGTTCGCTAACGCGGCCTTGACCAGTCATGTCTAAAGACGATTGACCCAAAGCCGCCCGGATTTCCTGAGGCGGCTTTTTTGTGTTCATGGCCCCTCACTGACGGGCTTTACGATGAGGAAGAAGCGCCATGGCAACCATTATTCGCGATGACAATAGCGATGTCTACCAGACCCGGGGCGGGATTACGGTAACGCGCCAGCGTCGGGCCACACCCTATGCCGATGCAGTGTCCAGCTATGTCGAAAAGCTGGATGAGCGGCGCGGCGCGGTGTTTTCTTCCAACTATGAATATCCGGGCCGCTATACCCGCTGGGATACGGCCATTGTCGATCCGCCGCTGGGCATTTCCAGCTTTGGCCGCGCCGTGTGGATCGAGGCTTATAATGGCCGGGGCGAAGTGCTGCTGTCACTGATCGCCGAAAAGCTGAAGACCGTGCCGGAACTGGTGCTGGGCGCGCTGACCACGCAGCGACTGGACCTGACAGTGAAGACCCCCGACCGGGTGTTTACCGAGGAGGAGCGCTCCAAGGCGCCAACGGTATTTACCGTGCTGCGCGCCATTACCGACCTGTTCTATTCGTCTGCCGATAGCAGCATCGGCCTGTTCGGGGCGTTCGGCTATGATCTGGCCTTCCAGTTCGATGCCATTGATCTGAAACTGAAGCGGCCGGACGATCAGCGCGACATGGTGCTGTTCCTGCCCGATGAAATTCTGGTGGTTGACCATTATTCCGCCAAGGCCTGGATCGACCGCTATGATTTCGAAAAGGACGGCGTGACAACGGCAGGCAAGGCCGAGACCATTGCGCCGGAGCCTTTCCGCCATACCGATACCATTCCGCCGCGCGGCGATCACCGGCCCGGCGAATTTGCCGAGCTGGTGGTGAAGGCCAAGGAAAGCTTCCGCAAGGGCGACCTGTTCGAAGTGGTTCCCGGCCAGAAATTCATGGAGCGTTGCGATAGCAAGCCCTCAGATATTTCCAAGCGGTTGAAGGACATCAACCCGTCGCCCTATTCCTTCTTCATCAATCTCGGCAATCAGGAATATCTGGTCGGCGCTTCGCCGGAAATGTTCGTGCGGGTTAACGGACGGCGCATCGAGACCTGCCCGATTTCTGGCACGATCAAACGCGGCGACGATCCGATTGCCGATAGCGAGCAGATCCTCAAGCTGTTGAATTCCAAGAAGGATGAATCCGAACTGACCATGTGTTCGGATGTTGACCGCAACGACAAGAGCCGGGTCTGCGAGCCGGGTTCGGTCAAGGTGATCGGCCGCCGCCAGATCGAAATGTATTCCCGGTTGATCCACACGGTGGACCATATTGAGGGCCGGTTGCGCGACGATATGGATGCGTTCGACGGCTTCCTCTCGCATGCCTGGGCAGTGACCGTCACCGGCGCACCAAAACTCTGGGCGATGCGTTTTGTCGAAGCCCATGAGAAGAGCGCGCGCGCCTGGTATGGCGGCGCGGTCGGCATGGTCGGCTTCAATGGCGACATGAATACCGGACTGACGCTGCGCACCGTGCGCATCAAGGACGGCATTGCCGAAGTGCGGGCCGGTGCAACGCTGCTCAATGACAGCGATCCGCAGGAAGAAGAAGCTGAAACAGAATTGAAGGCATCGGCGATGATTGCTGCGATCCGTGACGCCAAGACCGGCCATAATGCCAAGGCCCAGCGCGGCGTGGCGGCTGTCGGCCACGGCGTGAAAATCCTGTTGGTCGATCATGAGGACTCATTCGTCCACACGCTGGCCAATTACTTCCGCCAGACCGGCGCTACCGTCAGCACGGTGCGTAGCCCGGTGCCGGAAGAGGTGTTTGACCGCCTGAACCCCGATCTCGTCGTCCTGTCGCCCGGACCGGGCTCACCGTCGGATTTTGATTGCAAGGCGACAATCAAGAAGGCGCGTGACCGCAACCTGCCGATCTTCGGCGTCTGCCTTGGTCTCCAGGCGCTGACGGAAGCCTATGGCGGCGTGCTGCGGCAGTTGGATGTGCCGATGCATGGCAAGCCATCACGCATCCGCGTGCTGGAACCCGGCATCGTGTTTTCCGGCCTGAACAAAGAAGTCACGGTCGGGCGCTATCACTCGATCCATGCCGACCCGGCCATGCTGCCCAAGGATTTCATCATCACCGCCGAAAGCGAGGATGGGACGATCATGGGTATCGAGCATACAAAAGAGCCGGTGGCCGCCGTGCAGTTCCACCCGGAATCAATCATGACGCTCGGCAACGATGCCGGGATGCGGATGATCGAGAATGTGGTGGAAAAGCTGGCCAAACGGGCGAAGGTGAAGGCGGCGTGAGTGGTATCATCATTCAGCCGATAGAGGCGAGTAATGTCGAGAGCTTTCATCAGGCTCTCGACTCGGTTTCGCGCGAGCGCCGCTATCTGAGCATGGTGGAAGCGCCGCCACTGGACCATGTGCGGGATTTCGTCACCGGCCTCAAGCACGGCGGCAATCCGCAGTTCGTGGCGCTTGATGGTGCGCGTGTCGTCGGTTGGTGCGACATTCGCCGCCACGACCGGGAGCTCCACGCCCATCGCGGCGTGCTGGGCATGGGCATTATCGATGGCTACCGGGGCGCTGGCCTCGGCAAACGGCTGATCGAAACCACGCTTGCGGCATCATGGGCAATCGGTCTGCACCGGGTGGAACTGGATGTTCACGCCGATAACGACCGCGCCATTCGTCTTTACGAAAGCGTCGGCTTTGTCCGCGAAGGTGTGGCCCGAGATGCGGTGCGGATCGATGGACGGTTCGTCGATGTCATCCATATGGCGATCATTGGCTCGAACACAGCATGATCTTCACTGCACGTTAATTAGCAATAACTACTATTTGTTAACGCCGCTTTGGATTATCCATCCTTCGGGTTTGACAGATTAGCAGATATCAAGGATATGAGACCCATCATAAACCGTCCAGCCTTTGCAGGCTTGGGCGGTTTTGCCGTCTTAAGGGCATGAATTTTGCAACTGGTTCGCAAATGCAGGAGTGGGCGTGATGTCCGAGCATAATCCTATCGTCAAGCGTCTGGCCTTCTGGGGCATTCCGCTATCTTTCGGCGTGCTGGGCCTGAAGCTCCTGGCTTGGTGGGTCACGGGGTCGGTGGCGTTGCTATCGGATGGGTTGGAATCCACCGTCAATGTGGTGGCGGCTTTCATCGCCTATTTCGTGATCGGCTATGCCCAAAAGCCTGCCGACCATGACCACCCCTATGGGCATCACAAGGCGGAATATATTTCAGCAGTTATCGAAGGCGTGCTGATCGTCATTGCCGCGCTGCTGATCATGAAAGAGGCGGTGGCCGCCCTTGAAGCGCCAACCATGCTGGATGCCCCGGCGCTTGGCCTGGCGATCAATTTTGCCGCCGGTGTCGTCAATGCGGTCTGGGCAACGATCCTGATCCGGGTCGGCAAGGCCAACCGCTCCCCTGCCCTGACGGCGGATGGGCAGCATATCATGTCGGATGTGGTGACATCGGTGGGCGTGCTGATCGGCCTTGTTCTGGTGGTGATCACCGGTTATGCCATTCTCGATCCGCTGCTGGCCATTCTGGTCGCCTGCAACATCATCTATCAGGGTTGGAAAGTGATCAGCCACTCCGTCGATGGCTTGATGGACAAGGCGGTCGAACCAGCGGAAGAAGATGCGATCAAGAAGGCGATTGCCGATCACGCCAGTGGCTCGCTCGGGGTGCATTACCTGCGCACCCGCCGGGCTGGGGCCGCGACCTTTGTTGGCTTCGATCTCGTCGTGCCAGCCGTGATGCCGGTGGGCGAGGCCCATGAGATTTGCGACAGGCTGGAAGCGGCGGTGCAAGCCGTGCAGCCGGGCGCGCGGGTGACGATCCATGTGGAACCGGAAAGCGAAGAGGCCCATGGCGTCCGTGTTAAAGTTATTGAAGGAGAACATGCATGAGCAAGACCGATGTTTCCGGCCTGTCACAACTGGGTCGCCAGGTGGATGCGCCGACCAGCCCTGAGGCGGCGGTGCTGGAACGGGTTCCCAATACCAATGCCGGAACCGATTATGTCGTGCGCTTCACCGCGCCGGAATTCACCTCGCTCTGCCCGATGACCGGCCAGCCGGATTTCGCCCATATCGTCATCGACTATATTCCCGGCGATTTCCTGGTGGAATCCAAGTCACTGAAACTGTTCATGACCTCGTTCCGCAACCACGGCTCCTTCCACGAGGATTGCTCGATCTACATCGCCAAGCGGCTGGTGGAACTGCTCGATCCGAAATGGCTGCGGATCGGCGCCTATTGGTACCCACGCGGCGGTATTCCCATTGATGTGTTCTGGCAGACCGGCGAGGTGCCTAAGGGTGTTTGGTTGCCGGATCAGGGCGTTCCGACTTATCGTGGGCGGGGGTGAGATTTTCAAGCGGATCGGACTTTCGTCAATCTGCAATCTGCCCTGGAGTGAGGACGATTGGTTGAATTCCGCTCAGTAATACATCATAGCAAAACATCAGCCAGTTAAGCTGGATCATTTCCGAGACAAGAACTGTATGCTAACTGCGGATTGATCTACCGCTGATGCCGTGATCGTACCCGCAAAGATAGAACACAGAGTTACACATGAGCTCCAGCAATCCGAGGCAGTCATCTACAGCAGAGCCCGCGATTGACGCGATATTGTCAGCATTCGAAACACATGCGCTGGTCGGCATTGGGGATTCTCACGGATTAGCGCAACAGGCCGCATTCTATACTGATCTGATAAGCGATCCCAGGTTCGCTCGCGATGTGCGCAACGTCGTTGTTGAATTTGGCGGTGCCGCCGCCCAGCCGATCGTTGACCGCTTTGTCGCTGGAGAAGCGGTTCCTTATGACGAATTGCGCCGAGTGTGGACCGACGTTGTCGGCTGGCTCCCGACCGTCTGGTCTCTTAGTTTTATGTGGTTTTATGCAGCGGTTCGGGCTGCCAACCTTAAGTTACCTCCAGAGAAGCAAATCCGCGTGTGGCTGGGTGAGCCTGCTATTGACTGGTCGGCGATCCATACTCGTGAAGATCTATTTCCACTGGTAGAGACCCGGGACAGTCATCCGGCGGAACTGATCAAACAACAGATCCTGGAAAAGGGTGAAAAGGCTGTTGTGATATACGGATCCGCTCACTTCCAGCGCACGGGATTTTACGTTCCGCAAAATGACGAGTATGTGCCTACTTTGCTTGGTCTGATTGAACAGGACTATCCAGGAGTTCTGTTTCTTATCACGCCCTATACTGGCTTCACAAATAAAGCCTGCATTGAGAAATTCGAAGCGTTATGTGGCGACTGGCCGACACCCGCTCTGGTCGGGCCAGTCAAGGGGACACTGCTACATGACATGCTCGTTGATCCTGAATACAAGACTTTCGATCAGGAACCTCCTGGGAATGAGAAGCTTGCCGAGATGCAAAGATGCATCACGCACACGCTCAATGGCGCAACGGCGGATGCATTGCTGTATCTTGGCCCCGCCATGGGTTTGACCCTTTCAGCAATCGATCCCCAAGTTTATCTCGATCTCGACTTTCTAGCCGAAATCAATCGCCGCTTTGAGCTGTATATGCCCGAGCAGTCTTTCTCCTATAGCGACGTCATCAAAGCCGGTACGCCGCTTCCCCAGTTTATTCGTCCGCGCTAACAATGGTATCGTTCGGGGCCAATGGAGAAGATGGTTTTTTGATTTCAGATCAATCGCGCTGATTGAGTCCCACCGCCTGCGCAAAACGCGTAGAAAAGCGGTATAGCTGCCTTTCTACGCTCCCTTGTTTCATAGACGATTAAGGCGCATTCAAGCATTCATGCTGTCATCGCCACCGAAATCACTGTCGTCAAAACTGCTATTGTCATAGCTGTCATTGTCAGTGTCCAGGCTGGCCTGCTGGAAGCCGCTGTCATCATTTTGGGCGGGCGTATCGTCGCGGCCATTCTCGGTGATGTTATAGGTATTGTTGTTGATGATGGTTTCCTCGACCGGTGCTTGAGCCACGCCGCCCATGCCGCCAACGCCCAGCATATTGCCGAAACCGCCGCCGTGGCTAGAGAAGATGTCACGCACCGCATCGGCCACCAGCACGCCACCGGCAACGCCTGCCGCCGTGGTCAGGGCACCGCGCAGAAAGCCGCCGCCGGCTGGAGCTGCTGCTGGTTGTTGCCCCGGTTGCTGCCATGAATTCCCTGCTGGAGCTTGTCCGCCCCAAGGGCCGGATTGTGGCGGGGCGCTGCGGCTGTAATCGTCATAGCCACGGTTCTGCGCTGGTGCCGCACCCCAGGGCCCTGCGTTGCGGGATGGCGCCGGCGCCGGGCTGCCGCCTCCAAAAATCGAGCTGATACCACCGAGAAAGCCGCCGCCTTGTTGCGGAGCGGGCGGTTGGGCCTGAGCGCGGGACAGTTCATCCTGCAAATGGGCGATCTGGTCTTCAAGATCGCGGATCTTGGCGGTCGCTGCCTCCAGGCCTTTTTCCTGGATAATCACGGCCTGGGCCAGATAATAGGTGGCATAGGGCTGGGTGCGCAATTCGCCTTCGATCAGGCTTTCCGCGTCGCGGTCGCGCGGCGTTGAAGACGCCTGGCGCACGCGGTCAAACAATTGGGTCAGTAACTGGCGCTCTTCCGGTGACATGGATCTCATCTCCGATGACATGACTGACCATGATCTAGGGTGGCAATCATGGCTGTTCCAAGCCCTTTTGAATTACAAATATGTAACCTGTTCTGTTCCAAGACGAAAAACGGCGGGATTTCTCCCGCCGTTACTGGTTTGATCTTGAATGAGCTATCAGCCTAGCATCAGAGCCGCGCCACCGAGAGCCGTGGCCACACCGAGCAACCGGGTGATGCGCGGGCCGAAGCGGTTGAGGCCAACGCCAAGGCCAATACCGACTGCATGCAGCGCAGCGGTAGCGATCAGGAAGCCGAGGCCGAATTCCAGCGCACCGGCGCCAGCCAGTTCGGTGCCATGTGCATAGCCATGGAACAGCGCGAAAAGAGCGACAACAGCAGAAGCACCAACAGCCGGCAGGCGCACGGCAGTCGCCACCAGCAGGCCGAGACCCATGACAGACGCCAGGATAGCCGGCTCAACGAAAGGAAGATGCACACCTGCCAGCGCCAGAAGAAAGCCGATGGCCATGGTGCCGACGAAAGCGGCGGGTACGGCATACAGCGCCTTGCCACCCTGCTGCGACGCCCAGAGACCGACGGCAACCATCGCCATGATGTGGTCGGGTCCGGTCAGCGGATGAGAAATACCGGCAAGCACCGAGCCGTGTTCGGCGGGGTTGAGATGGGCAAAGGCCGGAGCGGCGGCGCTTGCGAAAATGGCAGCGGTGAATGAAATGCGTTTAAACATCGACAGTCCCTCTTTTTGGTCAACCTGGCGTCCGGGATTCGGTCCCGCCGATTTTCTCTTTATGTCAGCCGCAAATGTAACGTAAGCAATTTTCAATTGTCCATGCGCAATTTGCCGGGGATGCGGCTTCGTCACAGCTCTTGCCTTGCACTCCCGTGTCCCTGCGCCACATATACACGAATGAACGTTGCCCGGAGAAACTCAGATGTTTGCCTTTGACAATAGCTACGCCCGTCTGCCGGAGCCGTTTCACGCCGCCGTTTTGCCGCAACCGGTGGCGCAGCCAAAGCTGATCCGGTTCAACCATGCGCTTGCGCAGGACCTGGGCCTGGACATGCAGGGCAAGGATGACGCTGCGCTGGCAGAAATCTTTTCCGGCAATCGCATTGTGCAGGGCGCAAGCCCGCTGGCCATGGCCTATGCCGGGCATCAATTCGGCAATTTCGTGCCGCAATTGGGCGATGGCCGCGCCATTCTGCTGGGCGAGGTGCTGGACCATCACGGGCGGCGGCGTGATATCCAGCTGAAAGGCGCAGGCCCCACACCCTTTTCCCGCAATGGCGACGGGCGCGCAGCGCTTGGCCCTGTGATCCGCGAATATATCGTCTCGGAAGCCATGCATGCGCTCGGCCTTCCCACCACACGGGCGCTGGCCGCCGTTGCGACCGGCCAGCCTGTAAGACGCGAAGTGGCGCTGCCCGGCGCTGTGCTGACACGGGTTGCCGCCAGCCATATTCGAGTCGGCACCTTCCAGTTTTTCGCCGCCCGTCAGGATAATGACAGCCTAAAGGCATTGGCCGATCATGTCATCGACCGGCATTATCCCATCCTCAAAGATGCAGACAACCGCTATCTGGCACTGCTGAACGCCATTGCCGACCGGCAGGCGGCACTGATTGCTCGCTGGCTATCGATCGGCTTCATCCATGGGGTGATGAATACCGACAATGTCGCGGTATCAGGCGAAACCATCGACTTCGGCCCCTGCGCCTTTCTGGATGAATATAATCCGAAAAAGGTGTTTTCCTCCATCGACCAGCGCGGCCGCTATGCCTATGCCAACCAACCCGGCATTGGCCAATGGAACATGGCGCGGTTGGCCGAATGCCTGCTGCCGCTGTTTGAAGGAGGCGAAGACAAGGCCGTGGAAGACGCCAATGCGGCACTGGCCCGCTTCGGCGAAGTGTTCCAGACCTATTGGCTCGCCGCCTTCCGCGCCAAGCTGGGCGTGACGGGTACGGACGAGTCCGATCTGGCGCTGATCAACGATTTCCTTGGCCTGATGGAGACAAATGAGGCGGATTTCACCTTGACCTTCCGCCAGCTCGGCAGGATAGCAGGAGGCGGCGTGGCACACGATCTGATCCCAGAAACCGACGCGCTGATCGCCTGGCTGATCCGCTGGCGCGCAAGGCTTGGCACGGAGCGCCCGGCAGAGATGATCGAAGCCGAGATGCAAACCATCAACCCTGCCCTCATTCCTCGTAACCATCGCATCGAAGAGGCAATCTCGGCTGCGGTCTATGACGATTATTCGTTCTTTGAACGGCTGACGCAAGCACTGGAACGGCCATTTGAAGAATTGGAAGACACCGCGGATCTCAGAGTGCCGCCGAAAGCGGAAGAGAGAGTGACGCGAACCTTTTGCGGGACGTGACACTCCAACGCTATACCCAAACCTCTATTCAAGGCAGTCTATCGTCCAGTAGCAATCAACCATATGCAGCAGCGGGCTTAAGTCACTGAAACCAAATGCAGGCTCAAACGTTCCCTCCAGCGACAAACCTTTGGGGGACGACTCGATGAGATGCAAAACGCTGCTGCTGGCCTTAAGCCTGATATGCCTGAGCGGCGCATCTCTCCCTCCAAAAGACGCCCTTCCCGAGCAGGGTCCCATTCCCGATAGCAAACCGAAGACCGCAACCGACACGCCAGATGCGTCCTCCGGCGTTCCAGATGCTTCCTCCGGCGTTAAAGGCCCCGACACAAAAGATGAAGTCGGCAAGCCCGGCGATAAATCGGCCCTGGTTCCGGCACCGGACACTGTTCCCGTGCCGACGCCCTCGCCCGCCGCGTCAACCCCAACTCCGGCCCCATCAGCAGAGCCGGCTCCGAATCCGGCACCCACACCAGCTCCAGCGCCAGCTCCGCCTCCACCGCCGCCAATCATGACGGAAGACCCGCAGGCCTATAATCAATGCCTTACGGATCTGAAGGCGGCAGGCGCGCAATTTACCGAACGGCCCCGGATCGATGACGGCGATGGTTGTGGCATCGATAAGCCGCTGGAGGTGACGGAAATCCTTCCTGGCGTCAGCCTGAAGCCCAAGGCGACGCTGCGCTGCGCCGCGGCGCTGGAACTGTCGGAATGGATGCGCACGCTGGTTATTCCCGCCGCTGATCAGGCGCTGCCGGACAAGGGTCGGCTGACGGCTGTGGACCAAGCCTCCTCCTATATCTGCCGCAACCGCAATAGCCGCAGCGATGGCAAGATGTCCGAACATGCCAAGGGCAATGCGCTGGATATTGCCGGCTTCGAATTTGAAAAAGGCGACGTGCCGATGAAGATCGTGCCGGACAGCGAACCAACCCTGCCCGGCGCGTTCCAGCGCACCATCAACTCCTCAGCCTGCCTGTATTTCACCACCGTTCTGGCGCCAGGAGCCGACGAGACCCACAAGGATCACTTGCATCTCGACCTGATCAAACGCCGCAACGATTACCGCGTCTGTCAGGAGCCGAATTGATCGAAACCGAATCTCTCAGAACTTCTGAGAGATGGCGATTTTGAAATAACGGCCGGCCTCGGAGTAAAGCGCATTGGCGTTGGCGACGTCCTTCACTTCAAGCGCGTCGTAATATTGCTTGTCGAACAGATTGTAGACACCGGCCTGAAGGCGCAGGCCCTTGGTCTGTTCCGGCTCCCACCATCCCGTCAGGTTGACGACCCCATAGCCGGCTGGCTTGGTGGAGGCGCTGGAGTCGTCGGAGACGGCAGCGGCGGCCACCAGACTGACATCCGCGCCCCAGGTCTGCCGTTCATAGCCGACACCGACAATGGCTTTCAGCGGCGCTACCGTGCTCAACAGCTCGTCGGTATCCAGATCCACACCACGCGCATAGAACATCGAGCCATGCAGGTTGATGCCGTTGGTGAAGGTCTTGTGACCCTCAATCTCGACGCCGCTGATGCGGACATTGGCGCGGTTGATATATTCATAGGTCCCAAGCACATAGCCGGTGGTGCGGATGATGTCCGAGGTGTCGATGAAATTCTTGTAGCGGGTGGTAAAGGCGCTGATCCGGCCACCGAAATCCTCGTTGCCAAGATTGGCACCGACATCGAAGCCCCAGCTGGTTTCCGGCTTCAGGTCGGGATTGCCGATCGAGCGGTAAAGGGGCGAATTGTCGTAATCCACATAGAGTTGGTAGGCGTTGGGCGACTTGAAGGCCGTGGAGAACTGGGCGTAAAGCTCGGCATCCGGCGTCGCCTGCCAGGCGGCGCGCAGTTTCGGCGAGAGGTGGGCGCCATCCTGCCCCTCGGGCATGGTTCCTTCATAGCTGGCGGTATCCTGCGGATCTTCCTTATACCAATCGAGGCGCAGGCCGGGCGTGATCGAAACGGGGCTGTTGCCGAGCGAAATCTTGTCCTCGACAAAGGCGCCGAGCTTGTAGGAATTCACGTCAGGCGAATAGGACTGGTTGGTGTGGTAATAGGCGCAACCCGATACGTAAGTGACTGAGCAGGTGTCCTGACCGGCGAGATAATAGCTACTCTGACTGAAGCGGATGTCAGCGCCGAAGGTCAGCTTGTGGTTCAGAGCGCCGGTGCTGAAATCAGAATTGGCATAGGAGTTCAACCCGATGTCGCGCTGCTCACTTTCCATGAACCGCTCATAAATGCCGATTGGAGCCGTCAGACGGTAGCTGGATGTGCCTTCCACGCGGGTGGCGCGCTGCCAATAGAGGGTGGCGAAGGCGCTGTCGATCCAGCTATCGGCAGAGGTACTGTCATAGACGTAGTCAAGCGAAACCCGATCGCGGCCCTTGTCCTGGATATAATCGTAATCACCAGCGCGATAGGTCGTGCCGTAGCCGGTATTGGACTTGTAATCCTTCTTGGAATTATAGTCGTAATGCTCTGCTGTCAGGCCGATCGTATGCCCGCCTTCCAGCTCCTGACGGATCTTGAACAGGAAATTGCGGTCGTTATAACTCATCGGATCGGCCTCGGTCCGGGTGGAGCCTGTGCCGCCGACGTCACCGGTCGTCTCGGTCTCATGGCCGTATTTGTAGGAAGACTGGAACAGTACCGAGGTATTGCCGAATTTCTTGGCAATAGCGCCTGAGGCGGTGAGCGAGCGGTCCGAGCCGTCATAGCCGAGCTTGGCGATGCCGCCAAAGCTCTTGCCGTCGCCAATCAGGTCTTCCGGCTCATAGGTATGCAGGAGCAACGCACCGCCGAGCGCGCCGGACCCGGCGCGGCTGGAATCGGCGCTGTGCAGCACATCCACCGACGACAGCGAATTGAAATCATAGGTATCGGCACCGCCGCCATAGCTATAAACGCTATCGAAGAAATACGGCACGGGAATGCCATCAATGGTGGTCAGCACCCGGTCAGCTTCCAGTCCGCGAATGTTGACGCTCTTGGAATTCTTCACATAGGTCACACTCGGCTCGACCGTATTGCCGAGGTCATCGACGTCATCGATCTGCTTCTTCTGCAATTGTTCAGCCGAGGTATGGGTCGCCACCGGCGTGTCTTCCACGGAACCCTTTACAACCTTCTGGCCCTTGACGGTGATGGTCGAAAGCTCGGTCTGGCTGTTGGAGCCACCGTTTTCCTCCGTTTTTGCCGCTTCCTGCGCGATGACAGGCACGGCCGCATAGAAGGAGCAAAGTGCCGTGCAGGCAAGCAGAACAGGTCGAATTCCCCGAAAAGACATGGTGCAAACTTTCAATACGGCGCACGAAACCCCTCGGCTGCAGGGCAGTGCAGCCGGCTTCGCACGCAATTGGTCGTCCCCGAAACAAGCCGCCGTCAGAAAAGACGCGCCTCAATTCGGACACTTATTAAACATGATTTTTTATGTCAAGATTAAAAACATGATTAAATAAATCATGTTATATTTTGCACTTTAGTGATGTAAAGCAACGCAGCACTATTCTTTAAAACAGGCCTTCGACCAGTCCATTATCATCAAGCCGGATGGTTTCGGCGGCCGGCTTTCTCGGCAGGCCGGGCATGGTCATGATATCGCCGGTGATGGCCACCACGAAACCAGCGCCGGCTGATAGACGCACGTCGCGCACATGCACGTCATGGCCATCGGGAGCGCCGAGCAGCGAGGGGTCGGTGGAGAAGGAATATTGGGTCTTGGCGATGCAGACCGGCAGGTTGCCATAGCCCATGGCCTCGAACTGGGCGAGTTGGTCGATGACAGCGCGGTCCGCCGTCACGCTCCCCGCCCGATAGATCCGCTTGGCGACCGTCTCGATCTTGGCAAACAGCGACATGTCGTCTGGGTAAAGCGGTTGGAAATCGGCAATGCCGCTATCGGCCATGGCCGCCACTTTCCTCGCCAGGTCCTCAATGCCCGCACCCCCTTCGGCCCAATGGCGGCAGAGCACGGCTTCAACGCCGATACTGGCGGCATAATCCTGAAGGGCGGCGATTTCCGCCGGCGTATCCGACAGGAAATGGTTGATGGCGACGATAACAGGCACGCCAAAGCCCCGGACATTTTCCACATGCCGCCCAAGGTTGACAGCACCACGGACCAGAGCGCCTACATCTTCGCGGCCAAGCTCCGTTTTGGCAACACCGCCATTCATCTTCAGCGCCCGCACCGTCGCAACGATGACAGCCGCTGCCGGGCGCAGACCGGCCTTACGGCATTTGATATCGAAGAATTTTTCAGCGCCAAGATCGGCGCCGAAGCCCGCTTCCGTCACCACGTAATCGGCAAGCTTCAGGGCGGCCCTTGTCGCCACCACCGAATTGCAGCCGTGGGCGATATTGGCAAACGGGCCGCCATGCAGCAGCGCCGGATTGTTTTCCAGCGTCTGCACCAGATTGGGCTGCATCGCCTCTTTCAGCAGCACCGTCATGGCTTGATGGGCGTGGATGTCGCGGGCATGCACAGGCGTCTTGTCACGCCGGTAGCCGATGACGATCTGGCCCAACCGCTCTTCCAGATCGGCCAGATCACGGGCCAGACAGAGGACGGCCATCACTTCGGAAGCAACCGTGATATCGAAGCCGGTTTCGCGCGGAAAGCCGTTGCGCACGCCACCCAAGGCACCAACCATCTCGCGCAGTGCCCGGTCATTCATGTCCACCACCCGGCGCCAGGCGATACGGCGCGTATCGAGATCCTGTTCATTGCCCCAGTAAATATGGTTATCGATCATCGCCGCCAGCAGATTATGCGCGGAGGTGATGGCATGGAAATCGCCGGTGAAATGCAGATTGATGTCTTCCATCGGCACGACCTGCGCCCGCCCGCCCCCGGCAGCGCCACCCTTGACCCCGAAGCACGGACCAAGCGACGGCTCACGCACGCAGACCATGGCCTTGGCGCCGATGCGGTTCAACCCGTCCACCAAGCCGACCGTGGTCGTCGTCTTGCCCTCGCCTGCTGGTGTCGGATTGATTGCCGTCACCAGAATGAGCTTGCCATCCCGGCGATCCGCCAGCGAGTGCAGGAATGAAGCGCTGATCTTAGCCTTGTCATGGCCATAGGGCTGCAAATCACCGGGGCTGATTCCCAAACGCTCGCCAATCTGCGTGATCGCGAGCTTCGATGCTGCACGTGCAATTTCAATATCCGACATCAGCCTCTTAACCCTGTCTCTACACCGTTTCCGGCACATATCCTTCAAACAGCTCGTGCTAAAGCGCTGTAGCACTTTAAACCTGCCGCGCATTTACCCTTTATATCAAGTCCTCAAGATGCTCACGCATCCCTGCCGCGAAAGCGTTGAAAATATCGCAAAGGCATCAGTTGCTTGGGATATTTGCAAAGGCAATACGATTGTCCATCTTCCATGGCGCATCGTATTACCGCATAATTCAGCGCGCCCGGTAGAGCGCGACACAAAAATTCTCGTGCGTGCGGAAAATCTCGGTCACCCACCCCTGGCGAGCTCATCGGCAGGGGCAAAAGAACAGGCTAAATCATCATAAAAGCCCTGCATGATGCATCCCATTTTAAGGTGGGATTTTACGGATAAGGAGTTATGCAGGCATTAAGCGCGGCAAGCTCAACAGAAGGCGCTTATTTTCGCAAGACACGTTATTACCTTGACTTTTAGGGGGACCGGCGCTCATTTAACACTCACTTCAATGCATTTCCGACCGCATGGACGTGGAAGCGCCACAGTGGAAGAAATGCAACTGAAGGCAAGCATTGGCACAACCAGTTCAATTAAAGCGAAAGATATATATTTTTTCGCTAATGAGTTCACAGGGTTTTGAAAGACATTTTTTGAAATTAATCGATAAGAACTTTCGAAAGCTCTAGGATTTAATATATAAAATCTCCCTATACCCGCTTCGTCGCCAAACCCACCGCCCTTACCTCAAATTCAGTCGCCCCTCATGTTGATCGCCGAGCGCCAGACACTGCTCAGTACAGAAATAACCGCAATGGAAAGCCGCGAGCATTGTGCGGAGATCCTGCGCACTGTTGCCCAGGCGTTTGGCCTGTCGCATGGCAGTATCATGCTCGCCCCTTCTGCGACCGATGTGCATCTCATGCCGCTAGTCATGGAAACCACCTTGCCGATGGAATTCGGCCATGAATTCGACCGCCACCAGTTCGTAAAATTCTGTCCGGTGGTCAAGAAATTTGCCGGCTCGATCCTGCCACGAACTTGGGACATGAAATTCAGGGAACCTGATGACATGGCCGAGGAATGGCCGCCAGCCATGCGCGACCTGATGGTGCGGTTCAAACTGATCGTCGGTGTTGTCTTCATTTTTCCCTCCCTTGATTCCCGGCTGTATTTCATGCGGTTCGATGGGGACCGCTCGCCTCTCTCCCAATGCGAAGTCAATGAACTGGGCATGCTGGCAATGGCGGTTTTCGACACCTATGATCGCCTACGCCGCAGGGAATTGATGAATGTCGATGTTCTCTCAGTGCGCGAGTTGGAAGTGCTTCGCTGGACGGCGCAGGGCAAAACCTCGGTGGAAATCGGCCAGATCCTGAGCCTCTCCGACCACACCATAAACGCGTATATGACAACAGCTATGAAAAAGCTGGATTGCGTCAACCGGACGCAATTGGTAGCAAAGGCCATTAGGCTGAAGCTCATTCAATAATTCATTTGCTTCAGCCAAGCCAAAAGGGAGGCTTTTCACTTGGCTTGGCGCTCGAACAAACCGCGGCCTTGTCCGCTTCAAGATTTTCATTCAATTGGATTGCAGGAATGTGATGTCGTCAATCTCACCCAGGCCATGAATATCTGTGGCTTCTGGCGACTGGATATAGATCAGGGCCATTTATATGGCACGCCGCATGTTTCGAAGCTCTACGAGCTAGACCATTCTGAAGGTCCATTGAATGTAAAGGATCTTTGCGACCGTATGCACCCGCAGGACGTAGACCAGGTGATGGACAGCTATTATCGTGCCGCCACCAGTCGTGGTGTTTTCCACAGTATCCACCGGATCATCACCACAAGCGGTACCTTGAAATATATTCGTACCGTCGGTCTCTATCATCCCGTGGAAGGAGGATCAGGCGAATATCGCGGCATGCTGCATGAGTTGTTTCAACTGGAGCCTACGGCAAGCTTCATCGAATTATAAGACAAGGCCCGGCGGTCTGTCCGCCGGGCCATTGACCGTCAGCGTTGCAGAACGGCTCGCAATTCCACCATGTTGGCGCGTACGCGCAACGTGTAGAAGCCCATGGTTGAGAGATGGTTCGGCATGAACAGCCCGTCCTCGCTACCGTTGGAAACAATTATCGGTTGAACCTTGAGTGCGGCCTCGAACTGCTTTTCCAGCTCTGCCCAGATCGCCGTCAGGTTACGCTCGCGCACCACATCGATGAAATCGGCCTTTGCCGCCTGAAACAGGGCGTATTGTCCATAGAGTTGGCCATAGGCGAACCAGAAACGGTCGTCGGCCCGCGTGTCGAACCAGCCGCCATTATGCTCTTCCGAGCGGCGGCGCAAAATGTCGGATGTGTTACCGAGGTCGCTGGCCAATCCATCGAGCAGTTTGACGAGATTGTCAGCCCGGGCATCGAACACCGCCTTGCAGGTCTCGAGATCGGAATTAAACCCACGCCAGCTGGTGATTGCGGCGCGATAATAGCTTGGCGTCGGCGTCTTGAACCCGAAAGGATTGGAGCCGAAATACCAGGTGCCTTCGTTGAACTGGATATTGCCACGCGCATCCTGCAGATCGGTGTTGATACCGGAAGTACCCCTCACCCGGCCAAGATCGTCGGCCAATACGATGCCAACCCGGCGCGCCACCTGATTGATACCGCGCTGGAACGAGGCCTTGTTGTCAAAGAACGGCGTGTCATCCCAGCTCATCCCGAACAGGCCAAGCTTGTAGAGCAGCGTCGAAGACACCCAGACATTCTGGTTGACGTTGGAATCCGTCAGGTCGGCAACCGTGGTGACGATAGCGGAATTCTGGCAGGTGCCGGGCTTGTCGGCGATCTGCTGTCCGGCGGCGACCTTGCGGTCGGCAAAGCCATAGGCCTTGGCGAAGGCTGGATCAAAGCCATACCAGACCTGGGTGCGCCACAAAAACTGCCCGTAAGCAGCAATCAGTACCAGCACAATCAGCGCGACGGAGCCACGGAAAATATAGGCCCGCTTGCCCGCTTCGCTATGGCGGGCGCGGAAGGGCCAGGCCACCGCCGTATAGAGAAGATTACCGCTGCGCCGAAGCGCTCCCCAGAGCCCTCGGAAAAACCCCGTTAGCGCATTCAGCATCTGCCCTGTCTCCCGTCTTGTGGTCATGGCAACGGCGGACGCCCGGCGTCCGGTCACTGCTCAACAGATATGTCTGCCCATCAACAATAACAACGACAAACCGCGTTTTTAACGACACAAGGTTTTCAGGTGGCGATATTTTTGAAAAACAACCGGTTGGACTTGTCGACTGTCAAATATCAGCGCACGCTTCACCCATTGAAGAGTTCATCCCAATGCAGGCGGCAGAAGGACACATATTTCTCATTGCCGCCAACTTCGATCTGCGCACCCTCGCGCATCACCTGGCCGCTGGCATCGAAGCGGGCATTCATCGTCGCCTTACGGCCGCAATGGCAGATCGTGCGGATTTCGCGCAATTCATCGGCGATGCCCAGCAGCAACCGGGAGGCGGGAAACAGTTGGCCCTGAAAATCCGTGCGCAGGCCATAGGCCATGACCGGAATGTGCAGGCGGTCGGCAATCCGCGCCAATTGCCAGACATGGCCCTCACTCAAAAAATTGGCCTCGTCGACAAAAACGCAGGCAATCGGCTCGATTGCATGCATGGCCTCGACCACGACAAACAGATCGGTTCCCGGCTCGAAGGTTTCGGCCGGGCTGGACAGCCCAATGCGGGACGCGACCCGGCCACGCCCGGCCCGATCATCCAGCGCAGCGACAAAGACCACCGTGCGCATGCCGCGCTCCTGATAATTATAGGAGGCCTGCAACAGCATGGTGGATTTACCGGCATTCATGGCGGCATAATTGAAATAGAGCTTGGCCATTGGCACCGTTTCCCTGGGCTTTCGTGTCTCGCGCCGCCATGCAGCACAAAAACAGGGCGGCTTTAAACCGAAAAATCAAAATTCCCCCGATTTCTGCGCAGAGCAGAGGCGAAATCCCGGCCCGAGATGCACAGTGCCAAAAAAAATTCAAGGACGGGGACAGCGGTTCGGCGCGCCTCTCGCCACGGGCTTTACCCCTGGATTTGCGGCGATGCAGCACATTTCTAAGGCGTGATGACAAAATGTCGCAAATGGCCCCTATAGACCGGCGCGAACACGCAGGCTTGCCTCGGCTGTTTATGTATTGATAATGCCGGGAACTAAAAAAGGGAGCATAATAATGCCGATTGCCAAGACACTGAAATTTGCACCGACGAAATACGCACTGGCCCTGGCCGGATGCGTGGCAGCACTCAGCCCCGCTGCCTATGCGGCTGAACCTGCCAGTTGCGGCACCGTTCGCATCTCGGATGTAGGCTGGACGGATCTGGCCTCCACAAATGCCTCCTTCGTCACCGTTCTGGAAGCACTGGGCTACAAGGCCGACGTCAAGACGCTCGGCGTGCCCGTGACCTATTCCTCGATGAAGAACAAGGATATCGACGTCTTCCTCGGCAATTGGATGCCAGCCCAGAAAGAAGCCATCCAGCAATATCTCGACGACAAGTCGATCGATAGCGTCGCCGTCAATCTCGAAGGCGCAAAATACACGCTGGCCACCAATGCTGCCGGCGCCAAGCTCGGCATCAAGAGCTTCAAGGATGTCGCTGCTCATAAGGCCGAGCTTGATGGCAAGATCTACGGGATCGAGCCGGGCAATGAAGGCAATGGCATGATCGTGTCGCTGATCGACGGCGACAAGTTCGGCCTCAAGGGCTTCAACGTCGTGGAGTCCTCCGAACAGGGCATGTTGAGCCAAGTGACCCGCGCCGACAAGGAAAACAAGCCGGTGATCTTCCTGGCCTGGGCGCCGCATCCGATGAACACCGCCCACCAGATCACCTATCTCGCCGATGGCGATGACACGGTGTTCGGCCCCAATTACGGTGGCGCGACAGTTTACACGGTGGCGCGCGGCGGCTATGCCAAGGAATGTCCAAATGTTGGCAAGCTGCTGACCAACATGAAGTTTTCGCTCGACATGGAAAATGCCATTATGGGCAAGATCCTCGATGACGGCGAAGACGCCGACAAGGCTGCCAAGACCTGGCTGAAGGCCAACCCAACCGTGATCGAGCCCTGGCTGGCTGGCGTCACCACCAAGGATGGCAAGGACGGCCTGGCGGCGGTCAAGACCAAGCTTGGCCTGTAACCACCACTGGCAGTCTATCCAATAATCGCCGTTGGCCGTCTGCAAATGGCACTTTCTACGCTTCCGGTACTCACGTGCGTTAAGTACGCTCCGTTCCGGTTCTCGAAATCACCATTTTCGCCAGGCCAGCAGCAATTCTTGAACAGACTGTGAACGATAGCGCCGGGGCGAAACATTGCGCCCTGGCACCGCTATTCCTTATTCTCTTTTTTACGCATTTCCTGCAAATGCTCGAAAGGATGCGTTTCAGTGGATTGGCTGACTGATTTCAAAATTCCCATCGGCCCCACCGCCAAAGTCGTTGTTGACTGGCTGACGGCCAATGGAGCCTGGTTTTTCGACTGGCTCTCTCACCTCATTTCAAGCAGTATCGATGGCGTTCTGTTCGTGCTGCAATATCCCCACCCGCTGGTGACGGCACTTGCCATCAGCATTATCGCCTGGCTGCTGCGCCGCTCCCTTCTCGTGGCGATCTTCACCTTTCTCGGCCTGGCGCTGATCATCAACCAGGGCTATTTCAAGGAAACCACCGAGACGCTGGCGCTGGTTCTGGCCTCCACCGCCGTCTGTATGGTGATCGGCGTGCCGCTCGGCATCCTGGCCGCGCGCCGGACATGGATCTACGCGCTGATGCGCCCGGTCCTTGACCTGATGCAGACCATCCCGACCTTCGTCTATCTCATCCCGGCGCTGATCCTGTTCGGGCTCGGCATGGTGCCCGGTCTGATCGCCACGGTGATCTTTGCCGTGCCCTCACCCATCCGCCTCACCCGGCTCGGCATCGTCTCCACCCCTTCCTCCCTGGTGGAAGCGGCGGTTGCCTTCGGCGCCACACCGACCCAGGTGCTGCGTAAGGTGGAACTGCCCTATGCGCTGCCACAGATCATGGCGGGCCTGACCCAGACCATCATGCTGTCGCTGTCCATGGTGGTGATTGCCGCTCTGGTCGGCGCTGCCGGTCTTGGCGTTCCGGTGGTACGAGCGCTGAATACCGTCAACATCGCCAGAGGTTTCGAAGCGGGCCTTTGTATTGTCATCCTGGCAATCATTCTGGATCGGATGTTCCGCATTCCGTCGGCGGGAGATGACCAATGAGCGATGCAGTCATCTTCGGAAATGTCGATATCATCTTCGGCGATCGGCCCCAGAAGGCGCTTGCCCTGGTCGATCAGGGCCGGACACGCGACGAGATTAACAAGGAAACCGGCCTGATCCTCGGTGTGGCCAATGCCTCGCTGACTTTGAAGGAAGGCGAAATCCTGGTGCTGATGGGCCTGTCCGGCTCCGGCAAATCGACACTGCTGCGGGCCGTCAACGGCTTGGCGCCCGTGGTGCGCGGCTCGGTGTCAGTCAAGTCGCGCAATGGCTTCGTCGATCCATACCAGGCCAGCCGCAAGGCGTTGCGCGACCTGCGCATGCACAGCGTCTCGATGGTGTTCCAGCAATTTGGCCTGCTGCCCTGGCGCAGTGTTGCCGACAATATCGGCTTCGGGCTGGAATTGGCGGGCGTTGGCGAAAAGGAACGGCGGAAAATCGTTGCCGAGCAATTGGAATTGGTCAACCTGACGCAATGGGCCGACCGCAAGGTGGACGAATTGTCCGGTGGCATGCAGCAGCGGGTCGGCCTGGCCCGCGCCTTTGCCACCGGCGCGCCGATCTTGTTGATGGACGAACCGTTCTCGGCGCTTGATCCGCTGATCCGCACACGCTTGCAGGATGAATTGCTGGAATTCCAACACCGGCTAAAAAAGACCATCTTGTTCGTCAGCCACGATCTGGACGAGGCATTCCGGATTGGCAACCGCATCGCCATCATGGAAAGCGGCAGGATCATCCAATGCGGCACGCCGCAGCAGATCGTCCAGAACCCGGCAGATCAATATGTCGCCGATTTCGTGCGCAACATGAACCCGATCAGCATGTTGACGGCGAGAGATGTCATGACTGCCGGCACCAGTCACACGCCGGGTCTCGGCGTCACCGCCACCGCCGCGCCAGAAACGCCGCTGATCGATATTCTTGACGCCATGGCCCGCCACCCCGGTCTGGTCGGCGTGGTGGAGAACGGCACGGTGATTGGCGCGATCGGCGCGCAGGATGTGGTCTCGGCCCTGACCCGACACCGCCAGACCTGACGTAGAAGGCTGAAAACACAACGGTGTGCGTAGAAGGCGCGGAACGATACCATTGAGCCAAGGGCCGCTGCTTACGGTATCATGGGTTTTATCAAACTCGTGATGCCCTGGGCTGCGGTCCTTGACGCTTTCGCGTGAAAGAACACTGGGATATGGTCAAGGCTCCGTCCTGCCCCACAGCCAGCCATACTCATGAGACCGCCCGATGATCGACCGTCCCTCTCCCATCCGTCCAACCGATGACGAGGCGCGGCGCCAAGCGCGAACCCTGTTGCGCAGCGCCACCCATGTTCCCTTGGGCGTGCTCGATCCGCAAACCGGCGGGCCTTTTGTCAGCCGCGTGCTGATGGGCACCATGCCGGATGGAACGCTAACCGTTCTGGTCTCACGCCTCTCGGCTCATACCCGGGCGATGCTGGCCGATCCACGCGTATCGCTGCTGGCCGGCGAACCTGGCAAGGGTGATCCCCTCGCCTATCCGCGTCTCACCGTTCAATGCCTGGCAAGCCCGGTGGACCCCGATAGCGACATTCATCAGGCGATGCGCCGCCGCTTTCTGGCCCGTCATCCAAAGGCCAAGCTCTATATCGATTTTCCGGATTTTCTGTTTTTTCAGCTCATGCCGCAACGCGCCGCCATGAATGGCGGGTTCGGAAAAGCCTTCCTGCTGAATGGAGAGGATTTGTTGATTCGAACAGAGCTTACGTTCGCCGACGGTAAAACCGAGGCTCAAACCATACAAGATTTAGGGTATGGACTTCTGAAAATCATAAAAAATCCCCCTTATCATACGGGGCAAAAGCCGAAGGGAAAAGTCACAATCTGCGGTCTGGATGCGTCGGGAATCGACTTTTTTTGGGGTAAAAGGCTGTTTAGATGCGAATTTGACCGTGAAATTGTGTCTTTGGACACACACCCTTCACTCCAAACTAATTAAGATGAAACGATACCTTAAATTTAGGCATATACAATCCTCCTCATATTGCTAGACTCAGGGTGTAGGGTTTCTTGTGGGATGCAACAACCAGGGCCTGCCATGTGTGCAGGCCAATCGCTTCAAAGGAAGATTGAGAGATGAAAGCCAATGACTTGTCTGATCACTCGAATGCGGCTGCCGGCCTCCTCACGGCCATGGCCAATCCTAAGCGACTGATGATTCTCTGCAGCCTGGTTCAAGGTGAGGTGCCGGTTGGCGTCTTGGCCTCGCAGGTTGGCTTGAGCCAGTCAGCGCTGTCCCAGCACCTGTCCAAGCTTCGCGCCCAGAAGCTGGTCAAGACCCGCCGCGATGCCCAAACCATCTATTATTCCAGCACGTCGGATGCCGTCATGAAAGTGCTCGGCACGCTCGAGGATATATTCTGCCATCAGGAAAGCAGCAGAAACGCTGCTTGAATGATAACGCTGACATAACAGCTTAATCTAAAATAAAAGGCGGCTTGATGTTAAAAATACATCGGCCGCCTAGACTATTCTTGACTGAACCGCGAGAAACAGATCAGCAGGACATCAGCCAGCGCGCATCTGTATTAATGGCTATTCCTGACAGCAAGCTGAACAGGCAATCTGCTTCATAAGATTTCAGATTTTCAAAATCCGTTGGCGACCTATATTCTGGCGCTCGTCTGATGACGCAAGCAGGCCTGTCCGGCCAGCAGATGACAGACCCCGAACCACCAAAGCAGTTCGGAGCCCGCTCTCTTCAAAAAAGCGTATATCCCTGCTCCTGCACACTTCAAATCCGGTGGGATTGAGAGAGTTATGCAACAGTGGCCGCCGGTCGATCGATGCTGTCGAACTGCCCTTCGATCCTGCATCTGATCATGCTGGCATATACCCATGGCGAGCTTGCGCCGACCTTGCCCGCTGAACGTGCAGTCCGTGATGCTTCCTTATAGTGCGTTTTATCAAATGCAGAAAAACGTTGCGCCATCATCGCTTTTCAACTCCATTTCCTTCTTTTGCCCATTCTGGTTTGAGGAGGATTATGCATCAGAAGAAACACTGGTTTCGCTGATTATTCAGGATAGCCGCCCTCTGGCCGCTTGACGGCACAAGGCCGGCTGCTACTTTGACCGCGCGGTAAATTTATGCGGAGCGGCTGGCCTACAAGGACGGCTGATTTGCCAGTTACAGCGCCATATATCCATGTCACTGCGGCATGACCGTCAATGTGTGAGACGCGAACCCGCAGCCGATTGAAGCACCGGATATGGCCCCGAAACCACTGACAGGGCCCGCGGAAAGGGCCATGGAGAGTATCATGTCCAATCGCACCACTATTCCCAACGACCTGCGCGCCTTCTGGATGCCGTTTACCGCCAACCGCCAATACAAGCAGGAGCCGCGCCTGTTCGTCGGCGCCAAGGACATGTATTATACCACCCATGATGGCCGTCAGGTTCTGGATGGCACGGCGGGTCTATGGTGCGTCAATGCTGGCCATTGCCGCCCGCTGATCACCGAAGCGATCCGCCAGCAGGCGGGCGAACTGGATTACGCCCCCGCCTTCCAACTCGGCCATCCGAAGGCCTTCGAGCTGGCCAACCGCCTGGTGGATATCGCCCCTGCCGGCATGGAGCATGTGCTTTACACCAATTCCGGCTCTGAATCGGTCGAGACCGCGCTGAAGGTGGCGCTGGCCTATCACCGGGTCAAAGGCAATGGCTCGCGCTTCCGCTTGATCGGCCGCGAGCGCGGCTATCACGGCGTCAATTTCGGCGGCATTTCGGTGGGCGGCATCGTCTCCAACCGTAAGATGTTCGGCACGCTTTTGACCGGCGTAGACCACATGCCCCACACCCATCTGCCGGAAAAGAACGCCTTCACCAAGGGACAGCCGGAGCATGGCGGCGATCTCGCAGCCGAGCTGGAGCGCATCGTCACCCTGCATGACGCCTCCACGGTCGCTGCCGTTATCGTCGAGCCGGTCGCAGGCTCGACCGGCGTGCTGATCCCGCCGAAGGGCTATCTGCAAAAGCTGCGCGACATCTGCACCAAGCACGGCATTCTGCTGATTTTTGATGAAGTCATCACCGGCTATGGCCGTCTCGGCGCGCCGTTCGCCGCCCAGTATTTTGATGTGACGCCTGACATCATCGTCACCGCCAAAGGCCTGACCAATGGCGTCATCCCGATGGGCGCGGTATTCGTGACATCAGAAATCCACGATGCCTTCATGTCCGGCCCGGAACATATGATCGAGTTCTTCCACGGCTATACCTATTCCGGCAACCCGATTGCCTCAGCCGCAGCGCTGGGCACGCTCGATACCTACCGGGACGAAGGCCTGCTGACCCGCGCCAGCGAGCTTGCCTCCTATTGGGAAGAGCAACTGCACAGCCTTGCCGATTGCCCCAATGTCATCGATATCAGAAATATCGGCCTGATCGGCGCCGTGGAGCTGAAACCCATTGACGGCGAACCCACCAAACGCGCCTTCAACGCCTTCCTCAAGGCCTACGAAGACGGATTGCTGATCCGCACCACCGGCGACATCATCGCGCTCTCACCGCCGCTAATCATCTCCAAGGCCGAAATCGACCAGCTGTTTGACAAGCTGCGCAAGGTGCTGATGAGCAATATCTGACCATTGATCGTCGTAACACCAAAGCCGCTTCATTGGGCCGCATAACGCGGCCCTTTTTCATGGCCGATTTTTTGATTATGCAGTAGAAACCAGCCGGGGGAAACAGCAATCCAAGATATGCCGCCACAGAACAAGCCATCGCAGAATGGTGCGGCGAAACCCAAGGAGACGACAATGAAACTTCATCTTTTGGCAAGCGCTGCCTTTGCCGCGCTTCTCGCCGCTGCCCCCGCCGCCCATGCCGATATCACCATTGGTCTGATGGCGCCGCTGACCGGCCCGTTGGCGGCCATTGGCGCGCAGATCAAGAACGGCACGGAGACGGCGATTGCCGATATCAATGCCAAGGGTGGCATCAAGGGCGAAAAGCTGGTGCTGAAGACCGCTGACGATGCGGGCGAGCCGAAGCAAGGCGTGTCCGCCGCCAACCAGTTGGTCGGTGAAGGTGTGCGCTTCGTGGTTGGCCCGGTGACGTCAGGCGTCGCCGTTCCGGCCTCCGACGTGCTGGCGGAAAACGGCGCGCTGATGGTCACTCCGACCGCCACGGCCCCAAGCCTGACCAAGCGCGGCTTGCCGACCGTGCTGCGCACCTGCGGGCGTGACGACCAGCAGGCCGATGTGGCGGCCAAATATGTGCTGGCCCATTTCAAGGACAAGAAAATCGCCATTCTCAATGACAAGGGCCAGTATGGCAAGGGTCTGGCCGATGCCTTCAAGGCCGCGCTCAATGCAGGCGGCGTCACTGAAGTGTTCAACGATTCGCTGACGGCAGGCGAAAAGGATTTCAGCGCGCTCGTCACCCGGTTGAAGTCGGCCAATGTCGACGTGCTGTATTTTGGCGGCTATCACCCGGAAGCAGGTCTGCTGGTGCGCCAGATGAAGGATGCCGGGCTGAAAGCCGTGGTGGTGGCGGGCGATGGCCTCTCCAACAGCGAATATACCACTGTCGGCGGTGACGCCGCCAATGGCACGCTGTTCACCAATGCCGCCGACGCGCTGAAAAACCCGGATTCTAAGGTTGCCGCCGATTCGCTGACCGCCAAGGGCATTCCGGCGGAAGCCTTCACGCTCAACGCCTACGCCGCCGTGCAGGTTATTGCCGCTGGCATCGAAAAGGTCGGCAGCGCCGAAGATGCCGAAGCCGTCGCCACCGCAATCAAATCCGGCGACCCGATCCCGACCGCCATCGGCAAGCTGACCTATGGCGAAACCGGCGACCTCACCTCGCAGAGCTTCTCCATGTACAAATGGGAAGGCGGCAAGACCGTCGCCGCTGAGTAATTCGGCTGTAGCATGAGACGCGGGTTTTATCATCCGCGTCTCATGCCGTTTATGTGCCATGAAGAGCGGGTAAATTTCTCTCCATATTTTCGTTACATGGAGCATCGTATAGAAAACCGGAAACAGCACCACGCCCACTTAAGAGAGAGACGCCCATGCCCACCCTGACTGAGATCGGCAATGACCAGCTTACCGTGCAGATCTCCTCGCTTGGCGCGGAGATGCAGTCCCTTCGCACAAAAGACGGCCAATCGCTGCTATGGCATGGCGATGCGGCCTATTGGGGCGGGCGCTCGCCCATTCTGTTTCCGATTGTCGGCAAGGCCAAGGACGATACGCTGCTGATTGATGGTAAGCCCTATGCCATGGCCCAGCATGGCATTGCACGACGCCGCGAGTTTACGCTGCTGGACGCTAGAGCCGATGTCTGTCGTCACGAACTGACCGCCAATGACGAGACCAAAGCCGCCTATCCCTTCGATTTTTCGCTGGTGCTGGAACACCGGCTGCATGGTGCGGCGCTGACGGTGTCCGCCACGGTCACCAATCGCGGTGACGCTCCCATGCCCTATGGCCTCGGCTTCCATCCGGCTTTTCTCTGGCCCTTGCCGGGGGCAGAGGGCAAGCCACACACGATCACGCTGGACAATGGCGCAGAACCAGCCCTGCTACGGTTGGGCGGTGGCCTGCTGGCCGAGGAAGCCCGCCCCTCGCCTTTCCATGCCGGACGGCTGGTGCTGGACAAGAGCCAGTTCGAGGAAGACGCGATGATCTTTCCCGAAGGTGCCGGAACGGAGCTAACCTATCGCGCCGAGGATGCGGCCAGCCTGCACTTCCGCTTTGAAAACCTGCCCAATCTGGCGCTCTGGCAAAAACCCGGCGCACCCTTCATCTGCATCGAGCCATGGCACGGCATGGCCGCCCGCCATGGCAAAAGCAGCGAACTGGTGGAACGGCCCTATACCGCCACACTCGCCCCCGGCGACAGCGCCCGCCACAGCTTTACCGTGACAATCGAAACGTGACGCTCAACGCGACATTGGAGAACGGGTCTGCGGGACAGATCCTGATCCTGAACGGCGCGCCACGCTCCGGTAAGTCCAGCATTGCAAAGGTGGTGCTGGACAGCTTTCCAGGCCTCTGGGTCAATCTTGGCGTTGATGCACAGATGGCCACGATCAGCGAAAGGCACAGGCCCGGCATCGGCTTGCGGCCCGGCGGCGAGCACCCGGAAAAAGAAGCGGTCGTGCAGCAGCTCTACGGCGCCCTGCATGAAACGATTGCCGCCCATAGCCGGCTGGGGATCAATGTGGTTGTCGATGCGGGCTACCACGAGGCCTATTCGCGGCCACTCCATATTCTCGATGATTGCGCCAGACGGCTGGCTGGTCTACCGGCGCTGTTCATCGGTGTCCGTTGCTCGCTTTCCACCATCATGGCCCGCCGGGCCGCCTCTCCAACCAATGGCGCGATCGCCTATCTTCAGGGCTCAACAAACGATCCGGTTCCGGAACCTGTACAGCGCTGGCAAATGGCTGTGCATGAACACGGCCCCTATGATCTGGACATCGATACAACCGACAAGACACCGGAAGAGTGTGCTAGAGAGATTCTGACATTGCTGGCTAAGGATCGACCAAGCCCCAGCTTTTTCGAGCGGCGTTTGACGCTCATCCAGACCTGAGACCGAAGGAGCCACATCCATGAGCCCATTGGAACGCCGCATCGACCAGGGCGTCGGCCGAGAAACCGCTGATATCGTGCTGAAAGGCGGCCGCTTTTTTGATCTCGTCACCGGTGATCTGGTGGAAAGCGATATCGCCATCTGCGGCGATACCATTGTCGGCACCTGCGGGGCCTATCAGGGCCGTGAGGAAATCGACATATCCGGCAAGATTGTCGTGCCGGGTTTTATCGATACCCATCTGCATATCGAAAGCTCGCTGGTCACGCCGCATGAGTTCGACCGCTGCGTGCTGCCTTACGGGGTGACGACTGTCATCTGCGATCCCCATGAAATCGCCAATGTGCTGGGGACTGAGGGCATCGAGTTCTTTCTGGAATCGGCGCTGGAAACCATCATGGATATCCGCGTGCAGCTGTCCTCCTGCGTGCCCGCGACCCATCTCGAAACCTCGGGCGCGGACCTGCCCATCGAGCGGCTTTTGCCATTCCGCGAGCATCCGAAGGTGATCGGCCTTGCCGAATTCATGAATTTTCCCGGCGTGATCCATAAGGACCCGATCTGCATGGCCAAGCTGGAAGCCTTTCAGGGCGGCCATATCGATGGCCATGCGCCGCTGCTGCGCGGCAATGACCTGAATGGCTATCTGTCGGCTGGTATTCGCACCGAACATGAATGCACCACGGCGGAAGAAGCGCTGGAGAAGATCCGCAAGGGCATGCATATTCTGGTGCGCGAAGGCTCGGTTTCCAAGGATTTGCACGCCCTGATGCCCATCATAACCGAGCGGCTGTCGCCATTCCTGGCGCTGTGCACCGATGACCGCAACCCGCTGGATATCGCTGAACAAGGCCATCTGGATTACATGATCCGCACGGCCATCGCCCATGGCGTGGAGCCGCTGGCCATCTACCGCGCCGCCTCCATTTCGGCAGCCCGCGCCTTTGGCCTGCGGGATCGCGGCCTGGTCGCCCCCGGCTGGCGGGCCGATCTGGTGGTGGTGGACAGTCTGGAAAACTGCAAGGCCGAAACGGTGTTTGCGGCCGGTCGCCGTGTCACCGACGCTTTGTTTGCCACGCGCAAGCCGGTGGCCCCGGTTGGCCTCGACAGCGTCAAGGCCCGGATCGTCAAGTCAGCCGATTTTGCCGTGCCGGTCAGTGACGGCGAAGTGCCGGTCATGGGCGTATTGCCGGGCAAGATCATCACCGAATATCGCCGCTACCGCCTGCCCGCCTCCGGCAACCAGACCAGCGTCGATCTTAACCGCGACATCATCAAGGTCGCCGTCATCGAGCGTCATGGCAAGAACGGCAACCATGCCAATGGCTTCGTGCAGGGCTTCGGCCTGAAAAAGGGCGCCATCGCCTCCACCGTCGGCCATGACAGCCACAATATCTGCGTGGTCGGTGTCAGTGAGGACGACATGACCATGGCCGCCAACCGCCTCTCCGATATCAAGGGCGGCTTCGTGGTCGTGGAAGACGGCAAGGTGACCGGCGAAATCCCCCTGCCCGTCGCAGGGCTGATGAGCCTTGAGCCGTTCGAGAGCGTGCGCGATACACTGCATGAGCTGCGCCAAGCCGCTTACGCGCTTGGCACCACCTTGCAGGAGCCGTTTTTGCAGGTCGCCTTCCTGCCGCTGCCGGTCATCCCGCATTTGAAGATTTCCGACAAGGGCATGGTGGATGTCGATAAGTTCATGCTGATTGGGTGAGTGATTGCACTGAACTCCCACTTGTACTATATTCAGTACAAGTGGGAGATCCTGATGGACACGGTGTTTTTTTCCAAAGCGCGGGCCGAACTGGCCGGACTGCTCGACAAGGTAAACGAGGATGCCTCGGCGGTGGAGATCGTGCGCCGGGACAAGCCCTCTGCCGTGCTGATGAGCAAGGAAGAATATGAGAGCATGGTGGAAACTCTGCATCTCCTCTCCTCGCCCGCCAATGCCAGCCGTCTGCTGAAGGCGAAACAGGCGATAGAAGCAGGCCGCTTTGCCCCGCGCCACCTGCCTGATCTGGATGACGCCTGATCCATGCTGGTCACCTTTACAGATGAGGGCTGGGAAGATTACTGCTTCTGGCAGGAAACCGATCCCAAAACAGCGCAGCGGATCAATGCCCTGCTAAAGGATACCAAACGCCACCCCTTTTCCGGCATCGGCAAGCCAGAGCCCCTGAAAGGCCAGTTCAAAGGCTTCTGGTCACGCCGCATCAGCCAGGAGCATCGGCTGGTTTATGCGGTGAAGGGTCAGGATGACGATCAGGTGCTGATCGTGGCGCAATGCCGCTATCATTATTGAAATAACTGTCACACCCGCGCGCAAAAACCGTCAAGCGCATCAAGCGTAATCACGCCCTTTTCATAGGTGCTGCGGGCATCCGGCAAAGCGATGATCTCCTTCACCGTCATATGCTCCGGCAGGCGAACCTCCTGCGGTCCGCGGCGCATGTTGAAGACAAACAGCAATCTTTCGCTGTTCTCCCCGCGCAGGAAGGCAAGCACATCCTCGTTGATATCTAGGAAGGACATGGACCCATCGCGCAGGGCCGGATGGGCTTTGCGCAAGGCCAGCATGTTGCGGTAATGGTTGAGCACCGAGCTCTTGTCCTTGTCCTGGGCGTCCACCGACAGAGCCTGCTGCTCCGGCTGAACCGGCAGCCATGGTTTGCCGCTGGTAAAACCGGCATGCGCCTTGGCTTTTTCCCAGACCATCGGCGTGCGGCATCCATCGCGACCCTTGAAAGACGGCCAGAAGCGGATGCCATAGGGATCGCGTAGATCCTCAAAGGCGATATCCGCCTCCGGCAGGCCGAGTTCCTCACCCTGATAAAGGCAGATCGAACCGCGCAGACTGGCGAGAATGCTGATCGCCAGCTTGGCCACCTGCGGCATCTCTTCCGGCCCCTGGGCAAAGCGCGACACATGGCGCACCACGTCATGGTTGGAAAAGGCCCAGCACACCCAGCCATCCTTCACCATCGATTGGAAGGAGGTGACGCAATCGCGAATATGCGACGGCGTGAAATGCGGCCCCAGCAGATCGAATGTGTAGCACATATGCAGCTTGTCGCCGCCGCTGGTATAGGCGGCCACGGTTTTCAACGAACGCGCGCCATCGCCGACCTCGCCGACTGTGGTACGGTCTGGATATTCATCCAGCAGCGCCCGCAATTTTTGCAGGAAGCCAATATTTTCCGGCTGGGTCTTGTCGTGCAGATGTTCCTGCATGCCATAGGGATTAACATCCGGCGCATCGAGCCCGGCATCGCCGCTGTCTGGCGCATGGGGCGGGTTGTTGCGCAATTCCTTGTCATGAAAATAATAGTTCACGGTATCCAGCCGAAACCCATCCACGCCGCGCTCCAGCCAAAACCGGGTGGCATCCAGCACCGCCTGCTGCACCTGCGGATTGTGGAAATTCAAATCCGGCTGAGAGCCCAGGAAATTATGCATGTAATATTGCTTGCGCACCCCATCCCATTCCCAGGCCGGGCCGCCGAACACCGATAGCCAATTGCTCGGTGCGGTGCCATCCGGCTTGGCATTGGCCCAGACATACCAATCGGCTTTGGGATTGTTGCGACTGGCGCGGCTCTCAATGAACCAGGGGTGCTGGTCGGATGTATGGGAAATTACCTGGTCGATAATCACTTTCAGGCCGAGATCATGCGCCTTGGTCATCATCGCGTCGAAATCGGCAAGTGTGCCGAACATCGGATCGACATCGCAATAGTCAGAGACGTCATAGCCCATGTCAGCCATGGGCGAAGTGAAGAACGGCGACAGCCAGATGGCATCGACACCAAGCGAGGCGATATAGGGCAAGCGCTGGGTTATGCCCTTGATGTCGCCGATGCCATCGCCTGTCGTGTCCTGAAACGAGCGTGGATAGACCTGATAGATAACCGCGCCGCGCCACCAATCGCTCACTGCTTTCACTGCGGTTTTGCTGGCACGATCAGTCTTGGTCGGCATATGGCCCATCCTCTGCTCAAAAAATTCGGCACTTCAAGACTATAGGGCTCAATGCCGCGATGACCAGTGGCGATGGTCAAGTCCGGCGATCAATCCACCTTCATTCCTTTGTTACAATGCTGGCCCATAAGCCCAAGTACAGTGGCGGGGGCTTCTGCGTGATTCCCCGGCGAAACGGCACCCGATAGCAGGCTCCCGTGTCGCCGGGGGAGCATTTCATGCGGGATAACGCCACCTGTCCGTGAAGCATCGGATCGAGGAGCACGCGCGATGAGATTGACGATCGTGACCGATGCCTGGCATCCGCAGGTGAATGGCGTGGTACGCTCCATTGAAAATACCAATGCCGAACTAACCAGGATGGGCGTTACCGTCACCATGGTCACGCCTGCGGACTATCGCAGCCTGCCAATGCCGACCTATCCGGAAATCCGCCTGTCGCTGGCCAGCCCGTGGCGGATTGCCGCCGCCATCAAGCAAAGCCGCCCGGACCTGATCCATATCGCCACCGAAGGACCCTTGGGTCTGTTGGCGCGGCGCTGGTGCCTGAGCCAGGGCCTCGCCTTTTCCACCAGCTATCACACCCGGTTTCCCGAATATGTCGCCGCCCGCCTGCCATTGCCGCTTTCGCTGCTCTATGCCTATGTGCGCTGGTTTCACCGCGCCGGTGGTGCCTGCATGGTGGCGACCGAAAGCCTGAAACGAGAGCTGGAAGACCGCAAGATCGGCAATCTGCGGCTCTGGAGCCGAGGCATCGATACCGAACTGTTCCACCCGCAGCCGCTTGAGGCAAATCCCTTCGACCTGCCCCGCCCGATCTTCATGACGGTTGGCCGTGTGGCGGTGGAGAAAAACCTGCCGGCCTTTCTCGACCTCGACCTGCCGGGTTCGAAAGTGGTGGTGGGCGATGGCCCTGCCCGCGCCGAATTGGCGGAACGCTATCCAGACGTACTGTTTACCGGCGTCAAATTCGGCGCCGAGCTGGCAAGCGCCTATGCGCAGGCCGATGTTTTCGTGTTTCCTTCGAAAACCGACACGTTTGGCAATACGATTTTGGAAGCGCTGGCCTGCGGCGTACCCGTGGCCGGCTTTCCCGTCACCGGACCGATCGACATCATCTCTGATCCCAAAGCTGGCGCGCTCAATGACGACCTGAAAGCCGCCTGCCTTGAAGCACTGAACTGCTCTCGCAGCCAAGCCAGAGCCTTGGCGGAAACCTATTCCTGGGCCTCCGCCACCCGCCAGTTTCTCGACAATGTCATCGAGGCCAAAACGCAGGGCCGCTGGCGGATGCTGATGCGGCGGAAAAAACCGATCAACCAAGCTTTGGAAAGTTGATCCGTCCGGGAAAGTTGAATCAGCGCCTTTTCCGCTTATTCTCAAACGGATTTTCCGACGCCTTCAAATGAATGCGGATCGGTACGCCCGGCATATTGAAATCGGCGCGCAAACCGTTGGTGAGGTAGCGGATATAGCTTTCCGGCACGGAATCTGGCCTGGTGCAGGAAATCATGAAGGCGGGCGGACGGGCCTTGACCTGCGTCATGTATTTCAGCTTCAACCGGCGACCGGAAACCGCCGGTGGCGGATGCTGGGTCTGCACACTGTCCAGCCAGCGATTAAGCTTGGCGGTCGAGATCCGCTTATTCCACACCATGTCGGTGTCGATGATCGACTGCATCAGCTTTTCAAGGCCGTAGCCGGTCTGACCAGCCATTGGCACAGCGCGAATACCGCGCGCCTGTGGCAGGAGCCGTTCGGTCTTTTCACGCAACTCGGCCAACACCGCCTGCGGGTCCTCCACCAGATCCCATTTGTTGAAGGCAAGAACCGCGGCACGGCCTTCGCGCAGCACCAGATCAACGATCTGGATATCCTGCTTTTCAAAGGGGATGGTGGCGTCGAAGACGATGACAACGGTTTCGGCAAAGCGGATGGCGCGCAATGTATCGGCCACCGACAGCTTTTCCAGCTTCTCGATCACCCGCGCCTTGCGGCGCATGCCCGCCGTGTCGAACATCTTGATGGTACGGCCACGCCAGTCCCATTCCACCGAAATCGAATCGCGGGTAATCCCGGCTTCCGGGCCGGTCAGCAGCCGGTCCTCACCGAGGAAGCGGTTGATCAGCGTTGATTTTCCGGCATTAGGCCGCCCGACAATAGCAACGCGCAGCGGCTTGGTATCGTCATAGGCCAGATCTTCCTCGTCATCCTCACCCTCGACGGTGGGCCTGAGGACGATATCGGTCTCGGCCACGTCGTCATCGTCTTCGGGAAAGGCGCGATCCACGCCGATAGCCTCGACAATCGCATCGCGCAGGTCGATCATCCCCTGGCCGTGTTCAGCGGAAATCGGCACCGGTTCGCCAAGGCCAAGCGTGAAGGCGTCGTAGAATCCGCCATCCGAACCACGGGCCTCGGACTTGTTGGCAACCAGCACCACCGGCTTGCCGCGCTTGCGCAGCATATCGGCCAGCGCCTTGTCCACATGGGTCAGACCCATTTTCGCATCGACCACGAACAGCGACAGATCTGCCTCGTCGATGGCGATTTCGGTCTGGGCGCGCATCCGGCCTTCCAGCGTGTCGGCGCCTGCTTCTTCAAGACCGGCGGTATCGACGATGTGGAAACGCAGGTCCACCAGCTTGGCCTCACCGGGCCGCCGGTCGCGGGTTACGCCCGGCGTGTCATCGACAAGCGCCAGTTTCTTGCCGACCAGACGGTTGAACAAGGTGGATTTGCCGACATTGGGACGTCCGACGATGGCGACGGTAAAGCTCATGATAATTTGGTATCCGGTTATATCCAGCCCGTCTTCAAGCGGACTTTAAAACAGTAGCGCATCGGAGCGAAACCTGTGAAGCGGTTTTCGATCCGATGCGTGAGAGCATATTGGGCGACGGCGCAACAACTGTGCGCCAACAACCCGTTGAAAGTATCAGGACGCCTTGCCAGCGGCAGCGATATTGTCCAGCATGATCTGGGCGCGATTGGCCACGTTGCGCGGTGCTTCGCTATCCTCGGTAATCTGCTGGAACCATTCGCGGGCGCGTTCCATCTGGCCAGCCTTATAGGCGGCAAGACCGAGCGCCTCACGGGCGGAATGGCGCAGGCCCTGGCCGGGAACCGCCAGCGCTTCGACCTCAGTGGACACCTGTTCATAGGTGCCGTTGTCGATCAGCAGCCAGGCGGCGCGGATATGGGCGACATCGCGGATCACTTGCGGAACGCTGTTATCCTTGCCGATGGCGGTAAAGGCATCAATCGCCGCTTTGGCATCGCCCTTCTCCGCCATGAGGGAGGCCGCCCGAAGCTTCGCCAGCACCGGATAGGCGCCGAAGCCGTCTTTTTCCAGGGCTTGCAGATCGCTCAGTGCCTGATCATTCTTGCCATCTGTCGCCAGCTTGGTCGCCGCTAGGAAACGGTCGCCGGACTTGGAGGAACGGTCATCCGTATAATAATCATAAAGCCGGTATCCGGCAGTGCCCACCACGATCAGCACGGCAATGCCAATGAACACTGGCCCCAGACGCCGCCAGAAACGGCGCATCTGTTCGGAGCGAAGCTCGTCATTGACTTCGCGGATAAAGCTGTCGTTCTGATTTGCCATTACATTGTCCGGATATCTGGGCCTGTATCATCGTTTACGCTTGCCATCGTCCGGTCCAGAATTGGCGATGGCGTGGCGAAAATGGTGATTTCGAGAACCGGAGCGGAGCGTACTGAATGTACGTGAGCACCGGGAGCGCAGAAATTGCCATTTGCAGCCCGCCAGTGACTATTCTGGGATGGACGATGTGGCCTTCTACCCGATTTTTGCGCCGATGTAAGGGGGAGAAGGGCAAAACACCCATCTCCCCATCAAAAAGCGCGATTACATCGGCAATGGCGAGACGCCGATCAGCACTTCATGCAGCTTGAGAAGGATAGCGACATAGGCGACCAGACCGATGACCACGGCATAGACATCGTATTTGGCCGACACGAACGGCCCGCGCACCAGCAGACCCGCCCGCTCCCGGCGCTTCAAGGAAATCCGCAGGACGACGCCCCAGGCCAGCAACCAGCCGAACAGCAGGATCGAGCGCAGGTCGCCGTTGGACAGAAGATGCGCCAGCGCCCAGATTTTTACCGAGAGAACCATGGGATGCTTGGTTTTTGCCGCGATATGGCCAGCCGGGAGAAGGCTGGCCACCAGACAGATCATCGCAATGACCATCAGGGTCAACGTCAGATGGGTCATGCCAGCCGGTGGAAACCAGACATTGACGATTGGCGCGATACTGTAGCCATAGGCAATAATGGCAATGCCCAGCAGCGACAGGACCGAAAACAGCGACTTCCAGCCGTTCAGGCTGAGGCGGGCCACCATGGAATCGCGAAAGCCCGGCGCAATCGTCCGGGTGAGATGCACCAATGTGAAAAATAACAGGCCGAGAACAAGAATAAGCATAAAAAATCCCCGCAAATGAGAGAGCATAGAGATAGCCGCTCGGCCACCTCTTGACCAGCCTGCATAATTTGGGGGGATGGCGATAAACTTCCGAAAATACCGGAGACGTGTGCCTCTGGATGGCAGAGAACCGAACGTGATGAGCCACAAGGTCGATCAAAGCTTCGCCGCATTTGCCCGCCAGGAAGCGGCAAATGTTCACAACAAGGTTGTTCGCTTGGCACCGTTTCGCCCGCTTTTCTCCTCATCGCTTCGAACCATCCTGGCCGCGCTCTGCATGCCGGGCATCGCCATTGCCCAGAACGCGGCTGAAGCGCCGCAAAAGCCCAAGCAATTGCTGCTGATTTCCTTCGATGGTGCCGCCGATAACAGGCTGTGGGAGCGAAGCGGCGAAATCGCCAGCCGGGCCAATGCCCATTTCACCTATTTTCTGTCCTGCACCACGCTGATTGCCAGAGGCCCGGCCTCGAAAGCCTATCAAGCGCCCGGCCAAAAGCCCGGCAAGTCAAATGTCGGCTTTGCCCCTGACGAGGCCGATGCTGCGGCAAGGCTAGAGCACATCTGGGCCGCCCACCTCGCCGGTCACGACATTTCCAGCCATGCCTGCGGCCATTTCGATGGCAAGGACTGGAGCAAAGCGGACTGGCTAACCGAATTTTCGACCTTCAAAACCGTCTTGGCCGGGGCCTGGAAAAAGAATGGCGTGGCTGACAAGGAGCCGGAGGGCTGGCAGGACTTCGTCAAGACCGGCATCAAGGGGTTTCGTGCACCCTATCTCTCGACCAGCAAAGGCATGGCCGAGGCTGAAAAACAGGCTGGTTTTCTCTATGACGCCAGTCTCGTCACCAAAGGTCCACAAGAGCCCGAACAGGACGGCACTCTCACCCGCTTCGGCCTGCCGCTGATTCCGGAGGGACCGGGCAACCGCCCGATCATCGGCATGGATTACAACATGTTTGTGCGTCATTCTGCGGGCTTCGATAACCCGTCGAAAAGCGCCGAATTTGAGGAGCGCACCTATCAAGCCTTCAAAACCGCCTTCGAGGCGCAATATAGTGGCGACCGCAAACCTGTGCAGTTCGGCTTCCACTTCGTGTTGATGAACGGCGGCGCCTATTGGCGGGCAATGGAGCGACTGGTGACGGATGTCTGCCACCGCGAGGATGTCGCTTGCGTCAGCTATTCGCAAGCTGTGGCGGTATTGCAAAAACAGAACGGCCGGAAAAATCCGGCCGGGTCTTCGTTTTAGGGAATTTGAAGGCAGCCCTCCTAAAAAGACTGACAGCTTCAGGATTTTTAATCACTGTCTTGCCGTGCCAAATATCGTTGATCAATTTGAGGCAATGGCTCATCCTGGATTGCGGCTTCAAACGCCTTCAAACGCTTTTGAATAGAAAGAAGCTCAACGATCGTTGTCCAGGAATTTGCAAGGTATTGCAGAGAAGACGTAACCTGTCCGAATGCTCCCGATATCTGGTTCAACAAGCCAAGAGTAATTGTGCCAGCGACAAATGAAGGCACAAGAACTGCAACAGAAAATATCGTATCCAAATTCAGATAGAAGTATCGAGCGATATTAAAATAAATATAATGGAAATAGTATCGAAAATAATTGCGCCGGACCGCATCGAACAGACCCTTCATCGTCTGTAATTCTGCTCGGTCGGCATGGTCTTCACCATATACAAGCTCTTTACGATACGCAGCTTCTACACGTTGGTTACGAAACTCAAGCCCCGGCAATTTGATACCTACCAAAGCAAGAAGAGCAGTACCGAAAGCAGACCATAAAACCGCAGCGAACACGAGCGGATAAGGGATAGCCCCGACCAAGGGCAGTTCCTTAACATTTTCCGAAAGTCGTATTAACAGCGGAGTGAACGCGATCAGCGTCATAACGCTGCTGATGAGGCTCACACCTAAACTTTCGACAGTCGTTGCAAAGCGCATCGTATCTTCCTGAACGCGCTGTGAGGCACCTTCGATATGACGCAACTTTGGCCAGTTCGCCATGTAAAAGTCCGTCATAGCGATGCGCCAGCGAAAGATATAATGACTAACGAAAAACCGAGTTAGAACGGAAACAGCCACTGCAAGAAAAGCAATTTCAAGAAAAACAATAAATTGCGAATAAAATTCACCCGCAGCAACCGGGCGCGATTTTGATACAGCTGCCTGTATCAAATCACCAAACGGCCCGTTCCAAGTATTGATCGCAATGCTGACTTGAACCTGGAAATAGACAGTAAAAAGAACGATCGCGGAGCCAACTACCGACCACCGTTGCCATGGATGCGGCGATGCAACTGCCCAAGCCCCGGCAAAAATAGCGACTACCACAGAAAAGTAGATGTAAAACCAAATAAAATCAGGTGCCCAAAAAATCGAAACACCTACTGTTGGTTCGGCACCTTGAGCCTGAGATGCAAAGCCCAAGTGAGTACCAAGTTGTTCACCCAAACCATACCAAAATGCGATGGCAAGCATGGCCCACAGCGCGGCGGTTGGAAAAAACAATTTCGGCTTGGGGAAGAATGAGTGAAACACGGGGTCTCGCTTTCCTGAAGATATGGTCGTGGCCGTCTTTAGCGCGGCAAACTATGCCAGAAGCCGCAGTGCAGCAATGGTGGGAATACCACCTTAACGATTTGTAATCGCTGCAAAGGTCTTCAGACCGTCTTTCTCCACAGGCTTGCGGCCAGAATGAGGCTAACAAGCAATACAGCGCCCGCAACAAGGCTTGGCAGCGCGAAGCTGCCGCTGATGGCAGCAAGCCAACCGGCGACCAGCGGCCCGATTGTCTGCCCGACGCCGAAAGCCGCCGTCATGATCGACAGGGCCTTGCGGGGACTGGCTGGCGCAAGGGTTCTGGCCAGCCGTAGGCCATAGGCGGTAATCGTCATGAAGGTTAAGCCGAGAAGAGCCGCTCCCACCAGCGGGGCAGCCATGCCCGGCAATCCAACCGAGGCAAAAACCCCAATGGCTGCCAGAAGCAGGGCAAGGCTGTAGGCGCCCGCCAGGCCGACCCTGTCCAGCACCGGACGCCAGACAAACAGCGAGGCAGCCGCCATGATGCCCGCCAGAAACCACGCCAGAAATTCCGCCACCGGCCCCGCATTGGCCATGCGGGCCATGGTGACGATGAACGTGGCCGTCACCACATAGCCGAAGCCGAACAGGCCGTAGGAGGCAAACAACAAAAGAAATGGCCTGCCCCAGAAAAGCGGCGGCTCCTGTTCGGCCCTCACCTCAGTTTTGCGCACCCGTGGCAACAGCAGGCTGACGACAAGGAAGACAACAAAGGTCAGCCCCGCCCCGGCCAACCAGTCCAGCCGCCACCCTGCGGATACGGATGCGCCAAACAGGTGTGGCAATGCATAGACCATCAGGGACGACGCGGCGATCCCCAGGCCTACCCCGCCAAAATGGGTGGATTGCGCATATTCACCAGCATGGATGCTTGCATGAGCGCTGACATGGGCAAGCACGATGGAACTGGTGAAGATCATCGCGAAGGCACTGGCCGCGCCTGACAGAAAGCGAATGAGCATGAACATTCCCACATGCTCCGTCAGCGCCATCGCGGCCAAAAGCAAGCTGGTGGCCAAAAGCGAAGACAACGCAATCAACCTTTCGCGCCCCGCCGCCCAACCCTGACCGGCAAGCACGGCGCCTAAGAGATAGCCGAGGAAATTCGCCGCCGCGATCAGGCCCGCATCGCCGGGCATAAGATGAAGATCGGTCATCATCCCCGGCAGAATGGGGGTGAAGGAAAACCGGCCAAAACCCATGGCCGCAGCCAAGGCCAGCGCACCGGCAAGAGCGGTGAATGGGAGATTGGCATGTCTGGGGAGCGTGATCGTCATGGGCTGCTTATCGCACCGCCGCTTTGGCCCAACAAGCCAAAAATACTGATTGAGCCATCGAAGGAAACAGGGGCTGCCGATTTCTCCGCTATCCCAAAAAAACACCCGATGGCGTTTCAAGCTGACAGTTTATTGGCGCTGAAGCTTGCCGAAACCGCAAAAATCGCTAGTGGAGGAAGAAAATTCCAAGGAGTGCATTATGAGCGACCTCAGCCTGCAACAGGCCATCGACAATATCTACACCTCGATCAACAATGATAACGAAGAAATCGATGTGCATATCGCCGCCCTCAAGGCCGCCATGGCCCGCGAAGGCGCCAAGGAAGCGGTGTTCGAGACCACAAAGCTCGCGCAGCCGAACCGTCAGGGCCGCAAGATCATGCAGGCCTATTTCAAGAAAAAAGGCGTCGCAGTCAGCTTTGCCGGCTGATAGAAATATTGCATCTCCATCCCATACTGAAATTCGAATATATTAAGCCATTGATGGATATCATATATTCGAGTTTCTTTCATGGAACCGAACGAAATAATTCAAAGCATTACAAATTAATAATACCGCCAAACTTCAATACAAAAAGCTTAAAATGAATTCCATTAACCAAATACAAGGCGTCATCATCGAAAAAATAAGCAAAATTTGATTTTTTACTAAAAAATGATAATTTTCAAATGTTCATTTTGGAGATTTATCATTATGTATAATTTTCATACGAATACTCAGCAGTGGCTTGATATATCACTTTTGTTTTCATCTTTTTTTACTTTAACAGGAAGCATCTTGACTTTGGTCACCAAAGTCGACGCCTACAAGGTTCGTTGGAAAAGCCAGTACGAATGGGCGCAAATTCTTGTCACAATCGCCTCTACCACTCTGATATGCCTAGGGTTTTCCGAACCTGGCCCCGTTGTTGTCATCGCTTCGGGTACGATGGTCCTCGCCCTTGCCGTGCAGCGTAGCCTTCCCTGGCTCAGTGCTGCGGGGGTGGCCTATGTCGTGGTAGCGCCCATCGGAAGCCTCGCCGGCGGGCTATGGATGATATTCTGGCTCAGGCAACAGTCCTATCCGGAATGGCTATGGATCGGCGCCTCAGTGGCCATGGTGCTTTCGTTCCTGCGCATGATATTGGTTGTGGCCATGCGTGTCGGCACCTTTGCGCTCCTGACCCGCAAGGTCTGGACACGGCCGATCGCCCCCTTGCCGCCTCGTAACGGCCCCGAGGAGGTCCGTGTGTCTCTTCACGTCCCCACCCATTGCGAACCTCCTGATCTCGTTATCAATACCCTCGACCACCTCGCGAGGCTGCACTACGAGAATTATGAGGTTATCATTTGCGATAACAATACCCTGGATGAGCAGCTCTGGCGTCCGGTGGAAGCCCATTGCCGCAGGCTGAATGCCGCCAGCGGCAAGGAACAGTTCCGCTTCCTCCATGTGGAAGGGCTTCAAGGCGCCAAGGCAGGCGCATTGAACCTATGCCTCGACCATACGGATCCGGGCGCCGAACTGGTCGCTGTCGTCGACGCCGACTATCTGGCCGAACCGGACTTCCTTTCTCGTCTGGTTGGCTTCTTTGTCGATCCCCGCTTCGCCTTCGTACAAACCTCGCACGATTATCGCAGCGACGATGCCAGCCTGTTCAAGCGCGCCTGTTACTGGGAATATGTGGCGCCGAATCGCTTGGAATATGCCGGTGCCAGCGAGATGCGGGCTTCCTTCACGGTCGGCACCATGTGCATTTTCCGACGCTCGGCCATCGAGGCGGTCGGGCGCTGGGCGGAATGGTGCCAGACGGAGGATTCCGAAATTGCCATTCGTTTGCGCGCCGCCGGTTATGACGGCGTTTTCCTGCCCTATACATTCGGACGCGGCCTGATTCCCGACAATTATGCCGACTGGAAACGCCAGCGCTTCCGCTGGACATCCGGCCCCATGCAACAGTTTCGTCGTCATTGGCGGCTGTTTCTTCCTTCACGTTTCGGTGGATCGCCGCATTTAAGCCGCTGGGGTAAATTGTTCGAAGTGTTCCGCAGCGTTGTGCCTTTGACCATTCCGATGACCATTGCTGGCAATGTCGCCTTTGCCATTTTGCTGCCCATCATGGTCATGCTGGACATCACCCCGCAGCTTTCGGTGCCGCCGGTTGCCATGCTGGGCCTGTCCGTCGTGATGGCCGCAAGCGTCGTGCGGACCGTTGCCGAATACCGCGTCTGCGGGTGTTGCCGGTTGCGGGATGTGTTAAGCGCAGAATTTGCGGCGCTGGCGCTCAGCCACGTCTGCGGCATGGCTGCAATCACCGCTGCCCTGGGTGGAAAAATCGCCTGGCTGAGAACGCCGAAATTCAACAGCCGGTCGTCCCTTCGCAATGCGCTTGCCAGTGTGCGGGTGGAACTGTCCATTGCCCTTGCACTGGTCGTCATCGCGATCACCATCGCTTTCGCTTTCGAAACCGTCAACCTGCATGGCAAGCTGGTGGCGCTTGGGGCCTTGGTGTATCCGCTGCTCTCATTTGTCGCGGCAGTGGCCATGGCCCTGCTGGCCCTGGCGCGAAGGCCGGACACCGGCACTCAGGCTTTCATCGATAAAAGGGCGATCTCCGACCAAAGGGGTAACACGGGCACGCCCGCCTCCCCTTAAAGTTTGTCAGAAAAAAACGAAATCGGATTTCCCGAAAAGACAAACGAAGACAAGAGAGACTACAGCCCTCTTTAAGCGCGATACAGGGCACACGGAGCTGTAACGCGCTCGCCCCAAAAGGCTGAAACACCTGATGTCGCTGGCGACATCAGGTGTTTGGCTTCAAAAGTAAACCTCATCGCGATGCAGCGAGACGTGAGGTGTTCACTCCACCATCGTCAAAATCAGCGGCCCATTGCGGGTTGCCACCACTGTGTGTTCGAACTGCACGGTCGGCGCTTTCGGGTCGCTGTAGAGCGTCCAGGGGTCATCGCCATCCTCGGCCCATTGACCGCCCAGCGACAGGAACGGCTCGATGGTGAACACCTGGCCCTCCTGCATGATTCTTGTTTCATCCGGGTCGGCCCAGGTGGAAAGCTCGCGCGGTTCCTCATGCAGCTCGCGGCCAATGCCATGGCTGGCAAGATTGGCAATCAGCGTATAGCGGTTCTTGGCGGCAAAAGCGCCGATGGCATTACCGATACTGGCAAAAGGCGCGCCGGTCTTGACCTGGGTGACACCGAGAAACAGCGCCCGCTTGCCATCGCGCAGCAGTTTTTCGATCTTCGGCTTACCCGGCGGCACAATGAAGGATGAGCCGGTATCGCCGAAAAACCCGTTCTTGACGCCGGAAACGTCGATATTGACCAGATCGCCCCGGGCAATCACCCGGTCACCGGGAATGCCATGGGCCACTTCCTCATTGACGCTGATGCAGGTGGCACCGGGAAACTGATAGCAGAATTCCGGTGCCGATTGCGCGCCATTGTCTTCCAGTATCTTGCGGCCGATCAGGTCCAGCTCGCGGGTGGTTATCCCCGGCTCCAGCGCCGCCCCCATGGTTTTCACGGCCAGCGCGCAAAGAGTGCCGATCTCCTTCAGGTGCTGGAGTTCCTCGTCGCTGGAGATGATCATTGTTGGACTTTCATGAGCGTTTGCGGATTTTGCCGCTGCTTACGCCCCCGCCCCGACCTGCGTCAAGTCAGCAGCAAGAGCCTTGCGCACCAATGGCGCAACCTTGGTGCCGTAAAGCTCGATGCCGCGCATGATATCCTTGTGCGGCATCGGGCCGATGGCCATTTGCAGTAGGAAGCGGTCATTTTTGAACAGGGCGTGATGGGCGACAATCTTTTCGGCCACCGCCTCGGGATCACCGACAAACAGCGCCCCATGCGGCCCGCGCATCGCGTCATACTGGGCACGATTGCCCGGCCCCCAACCGCGCTCCCGGCCGATCCGGTCCATGACTTCGGCCTGCGGTGCGTAGAAGATATCGGCAGCCGATTGCGTCGTGTCGTGGATGAAACCGTGCACATTGATCGAGGTTTTCAAGGCCGCCGGATCGACCCCGGCCTTCGCCCCGCTCTGCCGGTAAAGATCGACCAGCGGCGCAAAGCGGCGCGGCTCGCCGCCGATGATGGCAATGGCCAGCGGCAGGCCGAGATAGCCGGCCCGGGCCACCGATTGCGGCGTGCCACCCACGGCGATCCACAGCGGCAGCGGGTCCTGCAAGGGGCGCGGATAGACGCCACGACCTTGGATCGGCTTACGGGTCTCGCCTTCCCAGGTGACGATCTCGTTGTCGCGGATCTCCATCAGCAATTGCAGCTTTTCGGCAAACAAAAGATCATAATCATCAAGATCATAGCCGAACAACGGAAAGCTTTCGATGAAGGAGCCGCGCCCAGCCATCATCTCCACACGCCCGTTCGACAGCAGATCGACGGTGGCAAATTGCTGGAACACCCGCACCGGATCATCGGAACTGAGCACCGATACCGCGCTGGTTAGGCGAATATTTTTGGTCTGCACCGCCACCGCCGCCAGAATGGTGGCGGGCGAAGACGCCATGTAGTCGGGACGGTGATGTTCGCCAAGACCGAAGACATCCAGCCCCACCTCGTCCGCCAGCCGGATTTCCTCCAGCAGATCATCCACCCGACGCTTGGCCTCCAGCCCCTTGTTGGGTGCCGTGGGGTCCACATCCGCGAAGGTGTAAAGGCCAAGTTCCATGGGTCGCATCCTCAGTTGTTCGCTACAGCGCCGTGCGCCCTATATGGCGCACAAAGGTTCGCTGTAGCTCCTTATATCTGCTGCATAATTTTCTTTTTAAACCGATTCCGGTTTAAAAAATTATGCAGTAGGCAGGTAAGTGCAAATGCGCCGCGTGGCAAACCCTGGGATGAGAACGCAGCGTTCAATGAATGGGAGTTTGAAGCACGATCAAGCCTCGGAGCAGGCCAAAGCTTCAATAAATACCTATAAATATCAATGGCTTTCCATAGGCTTTTGATTCATTGCGGAATCAACCTGAATCATTTTCTCAACCCGCCGTCAGCGTCCGTCTGACTGCATCCCGCCAGCCTCTGAGCTTTTCCGTGCGGGTCTCGGCATCCATGACCGGCTCAAACCGATGGTCGCGCGCCCAGGCGCGGGCAAACGCATCCATGCCGGGCCAGAGGCCGACACGGCTGGCCGCGAGGAAGGCAGCACCAAGTGCCGTCGTCTCAATAACGGAGGGGCGATCCACCGGCGCGTCCAGCAAATCGGCCAGCCGCTGCATCGTCCAGTCCGAGGCTGCCATGCCGCCATCAACGCGCAGCACCATATCGTCCTCGCCGTTCTGCCAGTCCTTGTGCATGGCATCCAGCAGGTCGCGGGTCTGGTAGCAGACGGCTTCCAGCGCGGCGCGGGCCAGTTCTGCCGGTCCGGTATTGCGGGTCAGGCCGAACAGCGCGCCGCGTGCATCCGGGTCCCACCAGGGCGCGCCAAGACCTGTGAAGGCCGGCACCAGATAGACCGGCTGGCCGGGATCGGCTTCAGCCGCCAGCCGCCCGGTTTCCGCCGCATCGCCGATCACCTTCAATCCATCGCGCAGCCATTGCACAGCGGCACCGGCAATGAAGATCGAGCCTTCCAACGCATAGGTGGTCTTGCCGTCCATCCGGTAGGCGATGGTGGTCAGCAACCGGCTTTTCGAAACCACCCGATCCGCGCCAGTATTGAGCAGCGCGAAACAGCCGGTGCCATAGGTGGATTTGACCATGCCCGGCGCAAAGCAGGCCTGTCCGATGGTGGCCGCCTGCTGGTCGCCCGCCACGCCAAGGATCGGCACCGCCGCCCCGAATACCGCCTTGTCGGTCACGCCGAAATCGGCGGCGCAATCCTTCACCTCTGGCAACATGGCGGCGGGGATGCTCAACAGCGCCAGCAATTCCTCGTCCCAGCCATGCTCGACAATGTTGAAAATCAGCGTGCGCGAGGCATTGGTGGCATCGGTGACGAAGCTTTTGCCGCCCGTCAGCCGCCAGATCAAATAGGTATCGACGGTGCCGAAGCACAGGCCGCCTTGTTCTGCCCGGGCGCGAGCGCCCTCGACATGGTCGAGCAGCCAGGACAGTTTGGTGCCGGAGAAATACGGGTCCAGCAGCAGGCCGGTCTTGGTGGTGAACGTTGCCTCCAGTCCGTCGCGCTTCAGCGTTTCGCAAAATGCCGATGTGCGGCGATCCTGCCAGACGATGGCATTGTGGATCGGCTTGCCCGTATCCTTATCCCAGACCACAACAGTTTCCCGCTGGTTGGTAATACCAATGGCGGCAAGGTCACCTGCCGTGATCCGGGCGCGGGCCAGCGCATCGTGGATGGAGCTGACGACACTGTCCCAGATCGCTTCCGGGTCGTGCTCCACCCAACCCGATTGCGGGAAGATCTGCGGAAATTCCTTTTGGCCGGTCCCAACGATGCGCATCGCGCCATCAAACACGATGGCACGGCTCGACGTCGTTCCCTGGTCAATCGCCAGCACAAAACCGCCCATGATACTCCTCCCAGAGTTTTCGCTTTCTTTCGCTTATATCAAGATACGAAAGTTTTATGCCAAGTCAAAACCGAAAATGAAAAACAAACGAAGGCGCAAGGACTGTGTTTCCTCATCCCCATCTCTTGGTGGTTTTCATCGCTATGTGATGACACAGGACAATTGCATAGGACAGGGGTTTGGGCATAGGTTTAACCTTGCTGCGGCGCAACCGACCGCTTCGCTACACGGCCAAACCAGAAAAATCATCGCACAGGGAGTTACGCCATGACCAGAACTGTCGTTATTACCGGTTCCACCAGCGGCATCGGGCTTGGCATTGCCCGCGCCTTTGCGGCTGAAGGCGCCAATGTGCTGATCAACGGTTTCGGCCCGCTCGGTGAAATCGAATCGATCCGCAAGGAGCTGGAAGCTGGCGGCGGCAAGGCGCTCTACCACCCCGCCGACATGACCAAGCCCAAGGAAATCGCCGAACTGGTGGAAACCGCCATTGCCGAATTCGGTGGCATCGATGTTCTCGTCAACAATGCGGGCATTCAGCATGTCGCCCCCGTCGAGGAGTTTCCCATTGAAAAATGGGACCAGATCATTGCCATCAACATGTCGAGCGCCTTCCACACAATGCGCGCCGCCATCCCGGCGATGAAGGCGCAAAAATACGGGCGGATCATCAATATCGCCTCGGCCCATGGCCTGGTCGCCTCGCCGTTCAAATCCGCCTATGTCACCGCCAAGCACGGCATTCTCGGCATGACCAAGTCGGTTGCGCTGGAAGTGGCGCAAAGCGGCATTACCGTCAACGCCATCTGCCCCGGCTATGTGCTGACGCCGCTGGTGGAAAAGCAGATCCCCGACACCGCCAAGGCACGTGGCATTGCCGAAAGCGAGGTCAAGGATGTGATGCTGCATTTGCAGGCCACCAAGGAATTCGTCACCGTCGAGGACATTGCCGCCATGACGCTCTATCTTGCCAGCGATGCGGCAAAACAGGTCACCGGCACCAGCCTGTCCATCGACGGCGGCTGGACGGCGCAGTAAACTTTCCACCGCATCGCTCAAAGGGCCATCATGACCAACCGCATCCGCTTTCTGCTCAACGACCAGCCCGTGACGCTTGTTAGCGCCGACCCGACCGGCACGCTGCTGGACTATCTGCGTCTGGCAAAGCGGCTGACCGGGAGCAAGGAAGGCTGCGCGGAAGGCGATTGCGGGGCCTGTACGGTGTTGGTCGGGCGGCTGGTGAAGGGTGTGCTGCGCTATGAGGCGGTCAATGCCTGCATCCGCTTCATCGGCTCGCTCAACGCCAGCCATGTGGTGACGGTCGAACATCTGGCCGCCAAGGATGGCACCTTGCATCCGGTGCAGCAGGCCATGGTGGATTGCCATGGCTCACAATGCGGCTTCTGCACCCCCGGTTTCGTCATGTCGCTCTACGGACTGTGGCTGGAAAGCGAGGCTCCGAGCCGCGCCGAAATCGAGGGGGCCTTGCAAGGCAATCTCTGTCGTTGCACCGGCTATGAACCCATCGTCAAGGCCGCCGAACAGATGGGCCAGACAAGGCCGTCGGCGCTGTTCGACCCGCTGGCACGGGAACGGGAGCAGATCATCGCCACGCTGGAAGCCATGACCAGCACCGACACCATCGCCCTGGAAGGCGACGATGGCCGCAGCCTGATCATTCCCAACAGCGTCGAAGCACTGGCCAATGTGCTGGCGGCCCACCCCAAGGCGACGATTGTTGCCGGTGCAACCGATGTCGGTCTGTGGGTAACGAAGCAGATGCGGACGTTAAGCCCCGTGGTGTTCATCAACCATCTGGAAGCGTTGCAGGAAATCACGGTCGATGAAACCGGCATTACCCTCGGTGCCGGCGTCAGCTACAGCGCCGCCTTCGACTGTCTTCGGGCAGAAATCCCCGCCTTTGGCCGGTTGATCGAGCGGATCGGCGGCCAGCAAGTGCGCAATATGGGCACGATAGGCGGCAATATCGCCAATGGTTCGCCGATTGGCGATACGCCTCCGGCCCTGATTGCCCTTGGCGCGACGGTGACGCTGCGCTCGGCTTCGGGAACGCGAACCTTGCTGCTGGAAGATTTTTTCATTGAGTATGGCAAGCAAGACCGCCAGTCGGGCGAATTTGTCGAACGTATTTTTCTGCCCCGCCCCAAGGCCGGAAGCGACTTTGCCATCTACAAGATCTCCAAGCGCCGCGACGAGGATATTTCAGCGCTTTGCGGGGCTTTCTATCTGGAGAAGGATGCCCAAGCCCGCGTCACCACCCTGCGCATCGCCTTTGGCGGCATGGCCGGAACGCCGAAACGGGCGCGGGCGGTGGAAGCGGCTCTGATGGGGAAAGTCTGGAACCAAGAGAGTATCGATGCCGCACGCGCCGCTTTCGATGCCGATTATCAGCCGCTCTCCGACTGGCGGGCCAGCGCCGATTACCGGCAATTGACGGCCAAGAACCTGCTGACACGGTTCTTTCTGGAAACATCCGGCGAGAGACACGAACTGGAACGCTTTGCGATGGAGAGGGTTTGATGGGTATGAACATCTGGCATTTGGCTTCGCCCCCCTCATCCGGCTGCCGCCACCTTCTCCCCGCTGGGGAGAAGAGGCAGACTGCAAGCGCCTTGTTCGTATCGCAACCTTTTCGAACACGCCAAGTGCGGCATTTCACTTGGAGCAAGGCATTACCACTCGTCTCTTCTCCCCGACGGGGAGAAGGTCCCGGCAGGGGGATGAGGGGGGCGAAGCCACTTGAAAAAATGAAAACAGCAGCGGTTTCAAACACTGATGCAAGGAACCACCCCCATGGATAAGGCCCTCTTCACCACCGCCGCCACAATCCAGGGTCCGATGCATCAATCGTTGCGTCATGATTCAGCGCATAAGCATGTGGCCGGAAGTGCCGAATATATCGACGATATTCCAGAACCCGCCGGGCTGTTGCATGGCGCGCTCGGCATGGCGGATCGCGCCCATGCCGACATTCTCTCCATCGATCTGTCCGGTGTTCAGGCCTATCCCGGCGTCGTCGCGGTGCTGACGGCCAAGGACATTCCCGGCACCAACGACGTCTCCTCCGGTGGGCGGCATGATGAACCACTGATCGCCACCGACCGGGTCGAGTTTCATGGCCAGACCGTTTTTGCCGTCATCGCCGAGACCCGCGACGCAGCCCGCAAGGCGGCACGGCTTGCCAAAATAGAATACCGCGACCGGCCCTTCTGGACCGATATCGATGCCGCACTGGAAAACGGTGCGCCGCTCGTCACCCCGGGCATGGTGCTGAAGCGCGGCACGCCGGAAACCGAGCTGGACAAGGCCGAGCACCGGCTGCAAGGCGCGATGCGGATCGGCGGCCAGGAACATTTCTATCTGGAAAGCCATATCGCGCTGGCCATTCCCGGCGAAGACGATGATGTCACCGTCTGGTCATCGACCCAGCATCCGTCGGAAATCCAGCATATTGTCGGCCATGTGCTGGATATTTCCTCGCATGCGATCACCGTCAATGTGCGGCGCATGGGCGGCGGCTTCGGTGGCAAGGAAACCCAGGGCAATCAGTTTGCCGCACTGGCCGCACTGGCCGCCAAGAAGCTCAACCGGGCTGTGAAGTTTCGCCCGGACCGCGACGAAGACATGAGCATTACCGGCAAACGCCATGATTTTAAAATGGATTTCGACGTCGCCTTCAATAGTGATGGCCGTATCCACGCCATCGACGCCAATTTCGCCGCCCGCTGCGGCTATTCCTCGGATCTTTCCGGCCCCGTCACCGACCGGGCGCTATTTCACGCCGATAGCAGCTATTTCTACCCGCATGTGAAGCTGACCTCACAGCCTCTGAAGACCCATACGGTCTCCAACACCGCCTATCGCGGCTTCGGTGGCCCCCAAGGCATGCTGGGGGCAGAACGGGTGATCGAGGAAATCGCCTACGCCTTGGGCAAAGACCCGCTTGAGGTTCGCAAGGCCAATTTCTATGGCGAGACCGGCTCTGGCCGCGACCTGACGCCCTATCACCAGCAGGTGGAAGACAATATCATCGCCCGCGTGGTGGAAGAGCTGGAGACCTCCTGCGATTATCAGGCACGGCGCGCGGCGATCCTCGACTTCAACAAGACAAGCCCGGTGATCAAAAAGGGCATTGCGCTCACCCCTGTCAAGTTCGGCATTTCCTTCACCATGACCGCCTTCAACCAGGCGGGCGCGCTGGTGCATGTCTATCAGGACGGCTCGATCCATCTCAACCATGGCGGCACCGAAATGGGCCAGGGACTCTATACCAAGGTCGCCCAGGTGATTGCCGATGGCTTCCAGGTCGATATCGACAAGGTGAAGATCACCGCCACAACGACGGGCAAGGTGCCGAATACCTCGGCCACCGCCGCCTCTTCCGGCTCTGACCTGAACGGCATGGCCGCCTATGATGCCGTGCGCCAGATCAAGGAACGGTTGGTGGTATTTGCCTCGGAAAAATGGGGCGTGTCGCAGGCCGAAGTGGTGTTTCTGCCCAATCGTGTCAGGGTCGGCGGTGAAGAGATTGCTTTCCCCGACTTCATCCGCCAGGCCTATTTTGCCCGCGTTCAGCTTTCGGCTGCCGGTTTCTACAAGACACCGAAAATCCATTGGAACCGGGAAACCGGGCGCGGCACACCATTCTATTATTATGCCTATGGCGCGTCCTGCACCGAAGTCTCAATCGACACGCTGACCGGCGAATATCTTATCGACCGTACCGATATTCTCCACGATGTCGGCAAATCGCTCAATCCGGCCATCGATATCGGCCAGATCGAAGGCGGTTTCGTGCAGGGCATGGGCTGGCTGACGACGGAAGAATTATGGTGGGACGGCAAAGGGCGGCTGCGCACCCACGCGCCCTCCACCTACAAGATCCCGCTTGCCTCCGACCGGCCGAAAATCTTCAATGTCAAACTGGCGGACTGGGCGGAAAATACCGAACTCACCATTGGCCGCTCCAAGGCGGTTGGCGAGCCGCCCTTCATGCTGGCCAATTCGGTGCTGGAAGCGATTTCCATGGCGGTGGCGAGCGTCGCCGATTACCGGTTCTGCCCGCGCCTCGATACGCCCGCCACGCCGGAGCGGGTATTGATGGCGGTGGAGCGGTTGAAGGAGGCACAGCGCGCGTGACTGATCTTTCCGGCGCAGTGCTTGCCGCCTTCCTCTCGCGCCATGCCGACTGTGTGGCGGTGACTGTCACGGAAGCCAAAGGATCGACGCCCCGCGAGGCCGGTGCGCTGATGCTGGTGGCACGCCATCAGGTGCTTGGCACTATCGGCGGCGGACAGTTGGAATATCTGGCGATTGAAAAAGCCCGCGCCATGCTGGATGCCCGCGAAGATCAGGCGGAAATGGACGTGCCGCTCGGCCCGGCCATTGGCCAATGCTGCGGCGGCTGGGTGAAACTGACGCTCTCTCTCCTGACACCGCAGCGGCGGCAAGAGCTGCTGACCCTGGCGCAACAGACGTGGCAGGCCTTCCCCCAGGTCTTCATTTTTGGCGCTGGCCATGTCGGGCTGGCGCTGGCCGCTGCCTTGGCACCGCTGCCGTTTCGCACCCGGCTGATCGATGCCCGCGACGCGATTGATGGCGCGGTGCCAACCGGCATTCCGCTCGACCGCACGGCCATGCCGGAAAGCCATGTGGCGCAAATTGCCCCCGGCGGCGGCGTTGTCATCGTCACCCATGACCATGCGCTGGATTTCCTGATTGCCCGCGAAGCCTTGGCCCGCGATGATCTCGCCTATATCGGCATGATCGGCTCTGCCACCAAACGCGCCACCTTCGCCCATTGGCTGGAACGCGAGGGCGACAGTCCGGCAAGACTCGACCGCCTGATCCTGCCGATCGGGGCAAGCGCTATCAAGGACAAGCGCCCGCCTGTCATCGCCGCGCTGGTCGCCGCCGAACTGGTCAACCGCCTGCTGTAAACCAGCCTCACACAGGGCTGATCTGCGATTCATGGTCCGAAATGGACATGAAAGAACGGACACGATGAGCGCCCTGGAAAAGCTACAGGCCCAGCGTCAGAGACTGGAACCGCTGCTGGCCATGGCGCGCCAGTATAAGCCAGCCGATCTGGCCAACCTGCCGCTAGATGCCCGCCGCAAGGCCGAGGATCTGCAACAGATGGCCTGCAAGGCCGCACGCGATCTAGCTGAAATTTCGATCCATCTTCACGATTACGCCGGGGCAACAGAGCTTTTGCACGCGGTTCTATTGATCCGCGTTGAGCCTTCCACGCATAGCCGGCTGGCCGATCTGGCCCAGATCGACGGACGCTGGTCGGATGCAATCGCCCATTATCAGGCCGCGATAGCAGCAGGCAGTCCGAATGCCACGTTCTACAACGCCCTTGCCCATTGCTTCAAACAGGCTGGCCGTCATCTGGAAGCCAATCAGACCTACGATCTTCTCCTCAACCAAGACCCGAACCATTTGGTCGCGCTGAATGACAAGAGTTTCCGCAGTCTGATTGCTGGCGATTTCAAGCAGGGCCTGGCGCTGGCGGAGCGGGCGGCAAGCGCCCATCCCGGTGATCTCACCGCGCATTTCAACCTCGGCCAGGCATTGCAGGGCGTCGGGCGGATGGATGAGGCAAAGACGGCCTATCGCAAGGTGCTGGACCTCAACCCCACCCATGTCGATAGCTATCTGCTGCTGGGTATGCTGAGCCGCGCCCGACCGGATGATCCAGATATCGCCGCAATGCAGGCCCTGCATGCAACGCTGGCCGATGAGCCTGCCCGGCGGCTGAAACTCGGCTTTGCGCTTTACAAGGCGCTGAACGATATCAGCCGACATGACGACGCCTTCACCTATCTCGAAGACGCCAACCGTGAACGGCGACGCCAATTCACGGCCTATACCATTGATCAGGATCTTGAACTGATGCAGGCGTTGCAAGCCCGGTTCACCGCCGATTTCGTCCGCTCAACGCAGGACAACATCGCCAAGGCGGGATTTGTCCAGTCGGAACGGCCGATCTTCGTGGTTGGCCTGCCGCGCTCCGGCACCAGCCTGACGGAGCAGATCCTTGCCAGCCACGCCGATGTCTATGGCGCCGGTGAGTTGGAAACGCTAAGCTATGCGATCACCGACGCGTTCTTCGAGCCAGACCGCCAGACACTGCGCGGCCCCGATAGTGTGACTCCCAAGGCCGTGAACGATGCGGCCCGGCGCTATATCGATCCGGTCCGCGAAAAAGCTGGAGGTGCCCGGATTGTTGATAAGATGCCGGTCAATTTCCTCTGGGTCGGCTTTATCAAGCTGATGTTTCCTGACGCCAGGATCGTCATCATGAAACGCGATCCCCTGGCCAGCGGCTTTGCGCTTTATTCCAGCTATTTTCCCAGCGACGGCATGCAATATAGCTACAACCAGACCGAGACCGCCCGCTATATCGCCGCCCAGCGGCGGCTCTGCGCCCATTGGCAAGCGCTATTTCCTGACGATGTGCTGGAGCTTGGCTATGAGCAATTGACGCTCGACCAGGAAGGCGAAACCCGCCGCCTGCTGGCCTTTTGCGGCCTGCCCTGGGACGCAAACTGCCTCGACTTCCACAAGGCCGACAGGGCGGTGATGACACTCAGCAGCGCCCAGGTCCGCCAGGGGCTTTACAGCGGCGTTGATAAAAAGACCGCCCATTATCGTCATCGTCTAGGCGAGATGATCGCCGGGTTGACGCTGGCAGGATTGCTCAACGAAGAACGCCTTGCAGCAAATGCCTGAGCCTGCTGCCGGGCAACCAGATAGCATCGGCGGCCTGTTCAGGCAGCCTATCATCAAGACCGACATCCTGCCTCAGATCCTCTGGTAGATCCTGACATCGATAACGGTTTTTCCGGCCAGAAAGGCCGATAATCACCTTGCTAAAAAGCCTCGCAACAAGGCACGACAATGCGTTCGCACACGGCATAATGCTCCGCACTCCCCAAAATCTATTGATGTGTAAGACCGGGTCGGCAGAGGCGTGAATTCACCACCGGTGCCCGTTTTGATATGAGGATATTGGCGGCAATTGCCTCAACAATCCAATCGGATTACTATGCTCATCCATAAAGAGAGCTTATCCGATGAAATTGTCGAAACAGTTCCCCGTCAATGCCCTGCGGGTGTTCGAGGCCGTCGCCCGCCACAATGGTTTTACCCGTGCCGCTGAAGAGCTTGGCATGACCCAGACGGCGGTGAGCTACCAGATCAAGCTGCTGGAGGACAATCTCGGCACGCTGCTGTTCCTACGAACGTCAAGACAGATCAGCCTGACCGAGGCCGGAGAACGGCTGCTGCCGAAAACGCGGGAAGGCTTCGAGTTGCTGCGCGAGGCCGTGGCGCTGGCACGGCATGAGGCAAGCGAAGTTCTGGAAATTCACTCCACACCGACCTTCGCCTCCCACTGGCTGGCGCGCCATCTCGGCAGCTTTCAACTCCTGCATCCGGGCATTGCCGTGCGCCTGCTGCGAAGCGATGGAAAGCAGCGGGATTTCGCCCGCGAGAGCGGCGATGTCGGCATCCATATCGGCAAGGAGCCGCTACCCGGATTGATCTGTCATCCGATTTTGAAGCTGGATTATGCACCCATGCTCAGTCCGGCGCTGGCCGACAGCATTGGTGGCATCCGCGAGCCCGCAGACCTCCTCAAACTGCCGCGCGTGAGCAGCTGCGAGACTTGGTGGGCGGACTGGTTTCACAATGCGGGCATTGCATCCTCTCTGCCAGCCTCCATCGGCCTCGACGCGCAGGGCGCCCTCGACCTTCAGGCTGGCGCGGCCATGGCCGGGCATGGCGTCGCCATTCTCAGTCCCTTCTATGTCGAGGAAGAACTCGCATCTGGCCGTCTGATCCAGCCCTTCGATCTGCTGTTGGGGGATGACCAGATCTACTGGCTGGTTTACCCGCCATCGCGCCGGACCATGCCGAAGGTCAAGGCCTTTCACCAATGGCTGATCGCAAGCCTGCCACCATTCGAACTGAACGGTGTCCATACGTCTTGACCCTCACCCAATCTGCCTAAAACATACGCATGCACATATTTTTGCGCATCTGCGAAAATGTGCCCTTCCCTTGGCCGCCAGTATTTTGCAATGTCTCTGGTCGGGAGAGTAAAAGAGGTCAACCATGTATGAATTCGCCATCGCCTGGGAATGGCTGGCTTTTGCGGTCCGCTGGCTGCATGTCGTCACCGCTATCGCCTGGATCGGCTCTTCCTTCTATTTCATCGCGCTGGATCTGGGTCTCGTCAAACGCCCCGGCATGCCGGAGGACGTTTATGGCGAGGAATGGCAGGTGCATGGCGGCGGGTTTTACCACGTGCAGAAATATCTGGTGGCGCCCGCCTCGATGCCGCAGCACCTGACCTGGTTCAAATGGGAAAGCTATGCCACCTGGCTGTCCGGTTTTGCCATGCTCTGCGTGGTCTATTACGGCGGAGCCGATCTGTTTCTGATCGACCGCAGCGTGCTCGACCTTACCCAGCCGGAGGCCATCGGCCTGTCGATGGCTTCGCTTGCCATTGGCTGGATCTGTTACGACCTCCTATGCAAATCCCCGATCGGCAAGAATACCTGGGGCCTGATGATCCTGCTCTATATCCTGCTGGTCGCCATGGCCTGGGGCTATACGCAGGTGTTTACCGGGCGTGCGGCCTTCCTGCATCTGGGCGCGTTTACCGCGACGATCATGACCGCCAATGTGTTCTTCATCATCATGCCCAACCAGCGCGTCGTGGTGGCCGATCTGATTGCCGGGCGTAAACCCGATCCGAAATACGGCATGATTGCCAAGCAGCGCTCGCTGCACAACAACTACCTGACGCTGCCAGTCGTGTTTTTCATGCTGTCCAACCATTATCCGCTGGCCTTCGCCACCGCCTATAATTGGATTATCGCAGCGCTGGTCTTCCTGATGGGCGTTACCATCCGCCACTGGTTCAACACCACCCATGCCCGCAAAGGCCGCCCGATCTGGACCTGGATGCTGACCACGGTGATCTTCATTATCATCATGTGGCTTTCCACCGTGCAGAAACCCGGCGCTGGCGAGCATGCCGCACTGTCGCCTATGCAGCAGCAATTCATGGCGGATGCACATTTTGGTAGCGCCCGCGATATCGTCCAGGCGCGCTGTTCCATGTGCCATGCGGCGGAGCCGGTCTGGGACGGGCTGACATTTGCGCCCAAGAACGTCAAATTCGAAACCGATGCCGAGATTGCGGCGCATGCCCGGGAGATCTATATCCAGGCCGGACGAAGCCACGCCATGCCGCCCGGCAATGTTTCGGAGGTCACGCCTCAGGAACGCGCCCTGCTGGTCGCCTGGTATGAAAGTGCTGTGAAAGGCAAAAGCCCGTAATGACAAAGACCCTGATCCGTGGACGCCTGCTCTCCTTCCGCAGCCAGCCCCGCGACATCACCGATACCGACAGCTATCTTTTTGAAAGCGATGGCGCCGTTCTGGTGGAAAACGGCCTGATCCTCGCCTCCGGCACCTATGACAGTGTCAAAGCAGAGGCCGACGCGCAGACCGTGGAAATTGACCACCGCCCACATCTGATTCTGCCCGGATTTATTGATTGCCATGTGCATTTCCCGCAAATGCAGGTGATCGGCTCCTACGCCGCCAACCTGCTGGAGTGGCTGAACACCTATACCTTCCCGGAGGAATGCCGCTTCGTTGAAACTGCGCATGCAGCGCGGATCGCCACGCATTTCTTCGATGAATTCCTGCGCCAAGGCACGACGACGGCGGTGGCCTATTGCTCGGTGCATAAAACCTCGGCGGATGCCTTCTTTGCCGAGAGCGCAAGGCGTGGCACACGGATGATCGCCGGCAAGGTGATGATGGACCGCAATGCGCCACAGGGCCTGCTGGACACGCCGCAAAGCGGTTATGACGAGACCAAGGAACTGATTGAAAGCTGGCACGGACGCGGACGCAACCTCGTCGCCATCACGCCGCGCTTTGCCATCACCTCCACACCGCAGCAGATGGAGCGGACCCAGGCGCTGGCCCATGAATTCCCTGATCTCCATATCCAGACGCATCTGTCGGAAAATCGCGAGGAAATCGATTTCACCGCCAGCCTTTACCCTGAGTCATCCGACTATACGGATATCTATGCCCGCTACGGCCTGCTCGGGCGTAAAACCCTGTTCGGTCACGCCATCCATCTTTCGGAGCGTGAGGCGGACGCTCTCGCTGAGTCAGGCTCGATTGCTGTGCATTGCCCAACGTCAAACCTGTTCCTCGGCTCCGGCCTGTTTCCGCTGAAAGCCATCCAGCGCCGCGACAAGCCCGTGCGCGTCGCGCTTGCTACCGATATCGGCGGCGGCACCAGCTATTCCATGCTGCGCACCCTGGACGAGGCCTACAAGATCCAGCAATTGCTGGGCGAGCGGCTGAACCCGCTCGACAGTTTCTACCATATGACGCTGGGCAATGCTGAGGCCCTGTCGCTCTCCGACAAGATCGGCACACTAGAACCCGGCACCGAGGCCGATCTGGTGGTGCTCAACGCCCATGCCACCCCGGCCATGGCGCTGAAAATGGAAGCTGTAACTTCCCTGACCGAAGAACTGTTCCTGATGCAGACGCTGGGCGACGACCGGGTGGTGGTGGAAACCTATGTGGCGGGCGTGGCGTCGAAACCGCGGATTTAACAATCCGTTGATTTTTTCGCCTCTGAAAGCTGACTGAAAGCTAGCGCTGCTACAAACGCTCCACCATCCCGTGGAGGAGACGCGCCGGGGAGCGCGCCACGGGACTGACCCAGAGGAGGATAATATCCATGCGTTCCACACGCCAATTTTTCCGCGCCCTTTCGCTGTGCGCACTCGCTGCCGCCAGCCTGACGGCCAGCACAGCGCTGTCGCAGGCTGCCGAAAAGATCACCATCATGGTCGGTGGTTTTGAAAAGCAGATCTATCTGCCCGCCAAGCTGACCGAGAGCCTTGGCTATTTCAAGGAAGAAGGTCTTGATGTCGAGCTTCTGAACGAAGCGGCTGGCGTCGACGCGGAAAACCAGCTTCTGGCCGGTGCTGTGCACGGCGTGGTCGGCTTCTACGACCACTGCGTCGATCTGCAAGCCAAGGGCAAATTCGTCGAATCCGTCGTACAGTTCAGCCAGGCGCCGGGCGAAGTCCAGCTGGTATCGACCAAGAACCCTGAAATCAAGAGCTTTGCCGACTTCAAAGGCAAGACGCTGGGTGTGACCGGGCTTGGCTCTTCCACCAACTTCCTCACCCTCTACATGGCCTCCAAGGCAGGCTTGAAGCCAGGCGAAATCGTGACCATTCCGGTCGGCGCGGGCGGCACATTCATTGCCGCCATGCAGCAGGCCAGCATCCAGGGCGGCATGACCACCGAGCCGACGATTTCGCGCATGGTGAAGACCGGCGAAGCCTCGGTTCTCGTGGATCTGCGCACCGTGGACAAGACCCGCGAAGCGCTGGGTGGCACCTATCCGGCCGCCTCGCTCTACATGGAAACCGCCTGGGTCAAGGAACATAAGGAAGACGTGCAGAAGCTTGCCAACGCCTTCGTCAAGACGCTGAAATTCATCAACACCCATTCGGCTGCCGAAATTGCCGAAAAGATGCCGAAGGATTTCTACGTTGGCGACAAGGAGGGCTATATCAAGGCTCTCGAAGCCGGCAAGGGCATGTTCACCCCCGATGGCGTGATGCCGGAAGATGGCCCGCCGACGGTTCTGGCCGTGCTCTCGGAATTTTCCAAGAACGTCAAGGGCAAGAAGATCGACCTGTCCAAGACCTATACGACCGAATTCGTCAAGAACGCCAAGTTCTGATTTTCAGGGTCGCCAGTCACTTGGCCGGGCGGCCCTTCCCTCTCCTTTAACGATCACACTCTGCGGGCCTGACGCTCGCCGGAAGGATGTCCCATGGCCAAAGATCAGAGCCGGACCCCGGCTATCGAACTCATCAATGTGACGCGCCGTTTCGTCTCCCCCACCGGCAAGACGCTGACTGCGCTGAAGGATTTCAACATGGCGGTGGAGCGCGGCGAATTCGTCGCCGTCGTCGGCCCGACCGGCTGCGGCAAATCCACCACGCTCAACCTCGTCACCGGCCTTGCCAAGCCCAGCGCTGGCGAAGTGCGGTTGATGGGCGGCCCGGTCAACGGTATCGACCCGCGCGTCGGCTTTGCCTTCCAGAAGGATGCACTGTTTCCGTGGAAGAACGTCATCGACAATGTCATGGCTGGCCCGCTGTTTCGCGGCAAATCCAAAACCGAAGCAGAAAGGCTGGCGAAAGACTGGCTGGCCCGCGTCGGCCTTGGCAAGTTTCTGCATCACTATCCCCACCAGCTTTCGGGCGGCATGAGGAAGCGCGTGGCCTTGGCCCAGACCTTCATCAACGAGCCGGAAATCCTGCTGATGGACGAGCCCTTCTCGGCGCTGGACGTGCAGACCCGCACCGTGATGCATGAAGAATTGCTAAAACTGTGGGCCGAGCGCAAGGCCTCGGTGATTTTCGTCACCCACGATCTGGAAGAAGCCGTAGCGCTGGCCGACAAGGTCTATGTGCTGACCGCCGGCCCGGCCACGGTGAAATCCGTCTACCCCATCGCGCTGCCGCGCCCGCGCGTTGTCTCCGAGATCCGCTACGAGCCGGAATTCGTCGAATATTGCAAGACCATCTGGGAAGACATGCGCCAGGAAGTGGAAACCAGCTACCGCCGCGCCAGCGAAGCCGCCTGAGGAGGATAGAATTATGGCAGACATTACTATGCAAAGCCCGACCACCCCTACGGCCACCTTTCGCGCTGGCACATCCGACAAGGAAATCGAGACCGCTGCACTGAAATCCGTCAAGCGCCGCAAGCAGATCGTGCTGTTCTGGCAGATCGCCATTCTGGTTGGCGTGCTGACTCTCTGGCAGGTGGCTTCCGACCAGACCTGGATCGACCCGTTCTTCTACGCCAGCCCCTATGCGGTGGTGGAGCGGATCTATGACTGGGCCGTCAATGGCACCACGGAAGGGTCGCTCTGGTATAATCTCGGCATTACCATGGAAGAGGCGCTGATCGGCTTCTTCTCCGGCTCGATTGCCGGTGTGGTGGTCGGTATCGGCCTTGGCCGCAACAAGCTGCTTTCGGATATTTTCTCCGTCTATATCAAGGCGATCAACTCCATTCCCCGCGTGGTTCTGGCGCCAATCTTCATCATGATCATGGGCCTCGGCCTTGCCTCCAAAGTGGCGCTGGCCTTCATCATGGTGTTCTTCGTGGTGTTCGCCAATGCTTTCCAGGGCGTGCGCGAAGCCGACCAGGACATGATTGCCAATGCCCGCATTCTCGGCGCCAATGACTGGCAGGTGACAAAAGCGGTAATTGTACCCTCGGCGATGAGCTGGATCTTCGCCAGCCTGCACGTCTCCTTCGGCTTCGCCATCATCGGCGCCATCGTCGGCGAATTCGTCGGTGCCCGCTACGGCATCGGCCAGCTGATCTCGATTGCCAAAGGCACCTTCGACGCCGCCGGCATGTTCGCCGCCATCGTCCTCGTCATGATCATCACACTTGCTGCTGAATATGTGATGACGCTGATCGAAAACCGCCTCGCCAAATGGCGCCCGCAGCAGAGCCTCGACACGCATTAAGGTGCGTTGACGGAAGCAAATGCTCCTCCCGGTAAGCCGCTCGCAACTGATGTTGCGGGCGGTTTTTTGTGTTATGAGGAGCAGGGGGCGGAAAACGATAGGCAGAGCATTCGTTTTCGGATGAATGTCTGGATTCGATCCAAAGCGAGCGAAATGCTCCGTATCGATCATGATAATGCTACGTCGTTAGGTCTGAGACTTCATTAGAGTCTCAATGTCGGAAAATCCCTGAACTGAGAGTCAGTATGCCTTCGGATTATGCGTGTCGATATCCGAGTTCGACCTTTCAGCATGACTTTTAAAAGCATTTACTTTAACAACTTGTGGAATACGGCGAAGTATCCCTGCAATCCGTGCCACTTGTAGTGTTACTTTCGATCTACGAATCGGATCGAGGTGTAGTGAATGGCAGAAACTATCAATCGAGCACAGATGGCAGAAGACCTTTCCAGTAAGGTGTTCGCCGAATTTTTATGGCAAAAGACGGGTCAGATGAACGAGAATTGGCCATGTGAACAGCAAGAGCTGCACAACACCAAAAGTCATCCTACGGACGTCGTCTTCTATTATGATGAACCCTACTCTACAGTTCGCCGATATATTCAGTGCGATTTGAAAAGTTATAGTGCCAACAGCATCAAGCGTAATGCGGTCAAAGAAGCTATATTCAGTCTTGCGAATCAGGTTTCATGCGCAGGAGCAAGTGAGGTTTGGCAAAAGCGATACACACACGCGTCGTCCACCTTCGACATTTCCGGGTTGTTGTTCGTGTACAATCACGACAAGGAATTCCACAAGTCCTTTGATTCATTGATTTCTGATGTCCGACCTGAAGACATCAAGCTTCCACGAAAGTCGCGTCTTTACGTTCTAGGACCGGAAGAAATTAACTGGCTTCAACGCGTTGCGCGCGAGCTGCAACAAATGAGAGGCGAAGAAGACGAAAACAAGCGCCTTCCTCCGAGGGAGCGTTGCGCGTTCTATTATCCGCAACTGGTTAGAAATACGGTCGTACGAAGTGAGCGTGCTCGCGCCGCAACCATGGAGATGTTAAAGTCGCCATGGATAATTTTAGAACACTTCGACGAAGATGAGACGCGTCAAGGATTTGTCATCTTTCATCGTCGTAAAACGACGGTCGAAGGGCTGATGTATCTTCTCGACTATTTGCGAAGACATGAGCTGATCGTAAGTAAGACGCGGTTTGATATCAAGGTACAACCTGACGACAGTGAAGCCTCGGCCAATCTGCAAAAGGCAATCCAAGAATATGTGTCATTCATACCTGGCGAAAATCAAGACACCGATTTTGCGAAGCGTCTGTCCAAGATTAAGATTTCGCAAGTGCCGGAAATATTGACGTCTTATTCAACCACGGAAATGGGGATGATTTATGCAGGATAAGCATCCACGTTTATTCGCCACCGACAAGGAACTTTACGATCTTCTGTTCTCTGCAAAGCAGAGAATCACCGATGGCGTCCTCCATCGTGCCACGCGAGAGCGAGGTGTTTTCTTCGGGTCAGCGACCGAACGCGGGGATTTGGCCGACTACATTTCAATGACCATCCACGATCTGCAGGATGTCGTCGATTTGGTTAAAGACGCCGAACCGGGCACGCGAGGAGAACGAACAAGTTCGCTGACCGTTAAAATGAAGCTGGATGCCTCCGAGATTAGAGAAGTCATACAAGAGTATGCGGATACAGATGGAACGACCGACAAGGTGGCAGTCCCCCACAAAACGTCCGAAGCAGTTATTGCAACGGTTGCCTACAGTGAGTTCGATCTTTCCCGCACAACGTTAGCGCAGCGGCAGGATAAGGTCGCCACCCTGGACTTCAGAGTGGAAGACGACGGGGTCACAATCCGCTTTCCTGCCAATGACAAGGGACAGGAGCTTGTAGATATTCTTATTGAGAAGCTGGAAAGTAAGAAGAAAGGTGAAGTAATACAAGAACGGGTCTCCGTGGAGGACCTTTCACCAGAGAACCGTACGCGTTTTTTTGTAAATCTCGTTACTAAGATGACTGGTTTCAAGTTAGATACCGTTACCAAGCTCAAGGTTTCGTCCGCATCCATGGAAGTCGATGATCTCGACTCTGATGAAGATGATGACACCCCGGAAAAAGAAGCTGCCAAAAGTACAATGATCAATCTAGTGAAAAACGTAGCGATTAGCGGCAACGATTTGCTAGTATCTAAGCAGTACAAACAAATGGAAGAAGATGGTTTCTTTATTACGGCCATAAAATGGCAAGCAACCCAGACTGTGCACCCCTTTGACAAAGCTGAATTTGAAGCATTATTTGAAAACGCTCATGAAGGTACAGGGTTTCAATATCGGGCGAGACACTCTCGCCGATCTGAGCGCACCGGGACTTACCCCCACAATTTCAAGCTTCCCGATGACGGGGTTCGGAAAGTGCTGTTCTCTCTTCTTGAGCAGACCGCTCGCGCAACTTTGGTTGAAGTTCGTAAAAGCCGAACATTCGCTAAGGGCAAAAATTGATGCGCGTTCGTTGGTACGGTTTACGGACGGAACTTAGGACAAACGTTATTGCCGCGCACCTCAAAAAAATGCCTTATAGAGACGGGTCCCCAGATGGGTTTGTTGTAGAGCAACTGCGACCCAATTTTATTGACGCATGCCTTATCCAGAGATTACAAACGACGCACGAGACAATCGATCCGTTTGGCCATCAGGAAAAGTTCGAACTTGTTGAATATCTTCGGACGCACTTTCGTATCAGCCCTGATACATCCAGCCTCGAATTACGAGACCCAGGGAGAACCGGTTCAAGGCTTATTAGCCGGTTAATGGAAGCATTGAACCACCGATTTTCGATCGAGGAAACATCCATCGATCCTCTAGCATGGGCAACCAGGTTCAGAGAAATCGTGGGGGTCTACGGGTCGATTGAAAGGGTGCAAATTGGATCCGTCGCGATAGCTGATAGTGCTGTCGGTCAGTTGTTAGTCAAAGGAAGTGGCGACATCGCCGATGCGGCAATCAAATTCATTGCGCCAGCTGATTACTCGCTCGAAAAGGTACAATTGAGGTTTCGCTCTACACGGGGATCTATCTCCTTCCAAAGAAACGCGAGCGTTATACTTTCCTCTAGCTTCGACGAACAATGGATGGATGCACTTCGCGACAGCTTGCGCGAAATTCAGAGCGTTCGGGTCGTCGACCACTCATAGCTTGTTACGCTTTTCTGTCGATTTTTCTGCGGCGACTCAGTTGATGTGGTCAAAGTTATACCACTGATTTTACAGAAAAACGTGATCTTGACGACCTCAGCTTTTCTTACTGCATCCGACCTTAAATTCCCACTGTTGGCGCTACAGAAATAAAGACAAAGCATCCTACAATCGCAATCTTTGCAATCATAGATCATGCTGTCCGTGACACGTTCGCTGGCGGTGTTTTTCGGCTTTGGCTGAACCGCCCAACCCCTGGAACTTCACCCCGCCTTCGGCAACCGCACCACCACCTTCAATCCACCCTCCGCAGCACTGCCAAGCGTCACCTTGCCGCCTGCGCCCTCCACCACTTCGCGGACGATGGCGAGGCCGAGGCCGCTGCCTTCGGGTTGGGTGCCGATGATGCGGTAGAATCGTTCGAAGACCTGTTCGTGTTCTGCGGGGGCGATGCCGGGGCCACTGTCTTCGACGGTGAGTTGTACGGTGTCGGCAAGCGTCTCCACTGTTACCGTCACAACGCCGGGGGACGGCGTGTAGCGCAGGGCGTTATCAACCAGGTTGACGGTCATTTCGCGCAGCATGGTGGCGTCGCCGGTGACGGGGGCAGCGCCTTCCGCCTCCAGGCCGAGATCGATGCCGCGCCGCAGCGCGTCTTCCGCCTGGGCTTCCAGCACCTGTCTGGCGATGTCGGCCATATCGACGCGGTCAGCACGGGGCGCGCGGCTGCCGGGTTCGGCGCGGGTCAGGGTCAGCAATTGTTCGGCCAGCCGGGTGACTTGCCGTGTGCTGCGGATCAGCGCGTGCAGTGCTTCTTCGCGCCGGACCGGGTCGGTTTCGCGGGCGGCAAAGCTGGCCTGCGTCGAAATCAGCGTCAGCGGCGTGCGCAATTGATGGGCGGCATTGGCAACGAAGCGTTTTTGCGCCGCCATCTGGCGCTGCACGCGGTTCATGTAATCATTCAGCGCCCGCACCAGCGGACGAAGCTCGGTATGGACGATCGCCTCATCAAAAGGCTCCAACTGGTCACGGCGGCGGGCGCGCACCGCATTCCGCAGCCGCAAGACGGGGCCAAGACCGCGCTGGAGCCCCAGCACCGTCACCACGCCGGCAACCAGAACCAGCAGAACCTGCCCGTTAAAATTCGAAAACCACAGATGGGTGCGCATCGCCTGCTGGCTATAGCGTGTCACCGCCACCGTCACGGTGACGCCCGCGCCATCAGTCCCTGCGCCAGAATCAAAACCGACCACCGGATGGTTCAGCATCAAGGCACGGACATTGAGATTGCGAAACACCATGTCTTCGCCCTGGCGTTCATGGGCCGGGGTTTGCAGGTCGGCATAGCCGGACAGCAGATTGCCCCAGGCGGTCGTGACCCGGTAATAGACCCGGTCGCCAAAGCCGGTATCGAAGATTTCCAGCGCTGCCGGTGGAATATCCACCTCGACATTGCCGCCCTGATCGACCCGCACCGCCTCGGCAATCATCCGTGCTGAGCCGAGCAGCATATTATCCGTCACCAGATTGGCGGTGCTGCGGGCCATGACCAGCCCGAAATAGAGATTGAAGCCGATCACGCCGACCAGCGTCACCATCACCCAGGCCAGAAGCTGTGCCCGCAGACTGTGGCGCAGCCGCAGCAAGGGCCGGACACGACCAAAATTCATGCCGCGCCCGCCCATATCACGCCCCCATCTCACGCGGCCCGCAGCATATAGCCGAGGCCACGCAGGGTGGCGATCTGCACCGCCCCGCCTTCCAGCTTTTTGCGGACCCGATGCACGTAAATTTCAATGGCGCTCGGATCGGTTTCGGCATCGAAGCCGAACACGCTTTGCGACAGCGCCGCCTTGGTCACGGTGCTGCCCGCCTTCAGCATTAGATATTCCAGCACCGAATGTTCGCGTGGCGTCAGCGACAAGACCTCGCCTTTCAAAGAAAATTGCCGTGTCGCGCTATTGAGCACCAGATCAGCCACGGCAATTTCCGGGCTGGCCAGATCATGCCCGCGCCGGATCAATGCCCGCAGCCGGGCTTCCAACTCGGCCATTTCGAAAGGCTTGGCGAGATAGTCGTCGGCACCGGAATCCAACCCCGCCACCCGTCCGTCCAGCGAAGCATTGGCGGTCAGGATAATCACCGGCACTTTACGCCCACTGCGGCGAATGCGCTTCAGCAGGGTCATTCCATCAATTTTCGGCAGCGACAGATCGAGGATCACGGCGGCATAATCGGCGAGGTTCAAAAAATCCTCGGCCTCTTCGCCATCATGGGCGGCATCCACGGTGTAATGCGCCTGGGTCAGGGCCTTCGCCAGCCAATCGGCCAATTCATGATTGTCTTCAACGATCAGCAATCGCATGATGGTTCATTCATCCTCTTCCCGGAGCCATCATACAGCGCCGCTGCTCAGAAAGGTCGGGGAAAGAATATTATAACAGATTATTTTTGGCATTGATCGTCAGGCGAGCCAGCCGCTTTCCAGCCCGCTTGCCCAATCGTCACGCCCCCTGTCCGCCGCCAGCCGGGCCATTTCGAGATGACGGTAAGGCACCTGCCGGAACGTCACCGTCCAGCCTGCCTCACCCTTTTCCAGAATGGCGTAACAGGCGAGCGGTGTTCCGGCTTCCACCCGATGATAAAACGGTACGTCATCATCATAGGCCGGGCAGCCGACGCTGCCGGGATTGACGATCAGCCGCCCATCGGTAAGCCGCACCGCACGCGGCAGATGCGAATGGGCGCAGAGGATCAGCTCCTGCCCGACGCCCTCGGCCAGTGCTTCAATCTCTGCACGGGCTTTAAGATGCACCAGGCCTTCGGGGCTGACGCTTTCCAGCCAGTAGAGATCGTCAATGTCAGGCGTGGCATGGCAGAGAAACACCTGCTCGCGCCAAACCGTGGTGACCGGCAGGCGTTGCAGCCATTGCAAATGCCGGGGCGAGAGCTGGTCGTAAGCAACCGCATCAGAAGAATGCATCGCCGCCCTGTCCTGCTCGATCAGATAGCGGTCGTGATTGCCCCTGACGGTGACGAGATCCAGCAACAGCAGCAGGTCGCCGGTGCGCCCCGCCTCCAGCGGCCCGGAAAAACAATCACCGAGATTGACGACATGGTCATAGCCAATGCCCTGAGCGGCGATATCGGCAAGCACCGCTTCCAGAGCCAGACAATTGCCGTGAATATCGGCGATAGCGGCAAACCGCATCTCTCAGCTCCCCCGATAGGTTGAGTAGCCGTAGGGCGAAAGCAGTAGCGGCACATGGTAATGGGCCTGCGGATCGGCAATGCCGAAGCGAATGGGAATGACATCCAGAAACGGCGGATCGGTCAGTTCTGCCCCCTGGCTCAGCAGATAGTCACCGGCATGAAACAGCAATTCATATTGGCCGATGCGAAAGTCCTCGCCAGCCAGGATCGGCCCGCCATCCACCCGGCCATCGGCATTGGTGAACACGGTCTTGATCAGCTCCGCCTCCTCGCCGTTCATCCGCATCAGCTGAATGCGCAGGCCAGACGCCGGGCGGCCCAAGGCGGTATCAAGAACATGGGTGGTCAGGCCGGTCATGGGCGTGGCTCCAGAATCAGGTAGGGCTGGTCGAAGAAGAACTCTTCCAGATTGTTTCCCGGCCCGTCGCGATCCGCAACCAGAAAATCGCTGACCTCACCGATTGCCATCAAAGGATGGTGCCAGACATTGCGGTGGTAGTTCACGCCCTGCTGCGGCTCGGCCAGAAACACCTGCGGCGCGCCCGGGCGATCCCCCTCGTCCAGCGAAACCGCCAGCAGGAACGGGCGTCCGGACAGCGGCGTAAAGCTTTGGCTGCCAAGCGGATGCCGTTCCATCATGCCAATCTCATAGGGAAAACGGCGCGGCTGACCGCGAAAGATATTGAGGACCACGCGCGCGCCCTCACCCACCACATCGGGGCTGGCCAGAGCATGAAACCGCTCGGTCGTGCCGCCATTGATCAGCCGCATCCGGGCGGGATCGGCCTCGATGACATCGCCGAAGGGCGCGAAGGCTTCAGGCGTTAACGGGCGGATGGCAAGGGGAAGGAATGGCTGGGTCATGGCAAGATCCGCAAACGAGGTGGGCCAGCGGTATCGTCGTGATTGGCATTAGAGCCAAGGACATATGCCGCTGATCTCGATAGCAGTAACCCATTGGAACCGATCAGCAAACCTGATTTCAATATTTTATCCCGCCCCGCGATTGCGTGGGGCGGGATAATTCAATTGTCGATGCTAGAACCTGTCGGATTAGGCAAACCGCGTCACACGCTCAATCTTGGCCTCAGTCTGAGGCCGACGCAGGACCAGGAATTCACGCAGCAGTTCTGCCTGAACGACCGCGCTGATATGCGATGCCGGTTCGATATTCAGCATGTCGTGGTGGTTGCAGGTCATATCGCGCAGGTAAACCCTGCCCTCCACATGCGGCAACCAGGTTTCCGCATCGTAGTTGAGGATGGTGTTCAGCGCATCACTGCCAGCACTTGGCTCGGCGCGGAAGAAATGCACATCGGCATCGATCTTGCCCGGTGTAAAGCGCTGGGCAATCTCCAGATTGTGCAAGATGGTTGCTTTGGCACGCTCGACAAAATCCGGATCGAACTGGTGAACCTGTTCCAGCAGGACATGGTTGTCCGTATCGAACATTTTCAGCACGAAATCGCCAAGTTCAGCCAGCGATGGCTTGTCACCCGCCGCCTTTTCATCGAAGCCGAGGAACCCGAGGGCTGCCCGCGCCAGCGTCGCATCATCCTGCAATTGAGCGGCAGGCTTGAAATGGTAGCTGTCCATCATGCCCAGGAACGCGATAGCCTGGCCTTCTGCCTGCAATTGCCGGGTCATTTCATGGGCAATCAACCCGCCCAATGACCAGCCCAGCAGATGATATGGACCCTGCGGCTGGATCTTGCGAATCCTCTGCACGTAGAGCGCAGCCATGTCCTCGATAGAGCGAGGCAGAGCAGCGAGATCATGCAACCCATCCGATTGCAGCGCATAGACCGGCACATCTTCACTCAAATGCTGCGCGAGCGAGAAGAAGCTCCAGCCCAAACCCAGCACCGGATGGATGCAGAACAGCGGCGGGCGCTCACCCTTGGCGCGGATGGCCAGCACCGGCTCGATCAGCGGGGAACCCGCACTTTCCTCATCCAGATGCACGGCCAAGGCGGCGATGGTTGGCGTTTCGAACACAGCACCGAGGGGAATTTCACCCTTCAACCGGCTGCGAACGGCGGAAATCATTCCGGCGGCAGCCAGCGAATCGCCGCCGAGCACGAAGAAACTGTCGTGAATGCCGATCTGCTCCAGACCGAGGATCTCGCACCACAAGGCAGCAAGCCGCTTTTCGGCATCGGTTCCCGGCAGGGCAATGCCTTCCGTCACCGTCCATTGCGGCACCGGCAGCGCGTGGCGGTCGGTCTTGCCATTGGAGTTCAGCGGAATAGCTTCCAGCACCACATAGGCCGCCGGGATCATATGGACGGGAATAACCTTGCCCAACCGCTCCGAAAGATCTGCGGCATCTAGCGTGGCACCCTCGCCTACCGCGCCTTCTCTGGGGACAACATAAGCAACCAGTCGCTTTTCGCGGCCCGGATCATCGCGCAGAATAACCACGGCTTCACGCACCTGTGGCAAGCTGGCCAGCGCTGCCTCGATTTCGCCCGGCTCCACCCGGAAGCCGCGGATCTTGATCTGGTGGTCGTTGCGGCCGAGATAATCCAGCACGCCATCGCGCCGCCAGCGCACCAGGTCGCCGGTCCGGTAGATCCGCTCGCCTTCGCCTGCGAAAGGATCAGCCATGAATTTTTCCGCTGTCAGGTCCGGGCGGTTCAGGTAGCCCTTCGCCACGCCCGCACCACCGATATACAGTTCCCCGATAAAGCCGGGTGGTACTGGCTGGCAATGCCGGTCGAGGACATAGACGCGGGTGTTCCAGATTGGCCGGCCAATCGGCGCGCTGTCGAGATCGCTGCCCAAAAGCGGCATGTTGGTGGACCAGATCGTGGTTTCCGTCGGTCCGTAGACATTGAGAACGGGATGACCGAGCCGTGCCATCTTATGGGCGAGATCGGAGGGTAGCGCCTCGCCACCCACCAGACTGCGCAAGCCCGTCAGTCCCTCATGATGATCGGCCAGCAGTGCCCGCCACAAAGACGGCGTCGCCTGCATAATGGTGATGCCCGCACTGCGGATCAACCCATGCAGCACGGCCGGGTCGCGCACTTCCGAGCGCAGCGCGATCACCGTGCGCGCGCCTGCCAGCAACGGCAGATAGAGCTCAAGGGCTGCAATATCGAAGGAAATCGTCGTGACGGCCAGCAATCGATCTTCGCTGTCCAGTTTCAACAGATCCTGCATCGACAGCAGGAAGTTCATCAGGCCGAGATGTGGGATTTCCACACCCTTGGGCCGACCGGTCGAGCCGGAGGTAAAGATGATATAGGCCGTGTCGGTCAGCGATGGGCCATTCGGCAGGTCGCGTCCCTGCCGCTCAAGGGGTTTATCGAGGAAGATCAGGTTGTCGGTGGCATCCGGTAGGTTGCCAGCCACTTCCTCTGTGGTGATGACGCAGGCTGGCTGCGCATCCTCCAGAATCATCGCCACCCGCGAGGCGGGATCAGCCGGATCAAGAGGCAGATAGGCCGCACCGCTCTTCAGCACGGCCAGCAACGCCACAACCATGTTTTCAGACCGCGGCACAGCCACAGCCACCAGGGCGCCGGGTACTGCACCCTTTTCCATCAGATAGCCAGCCAGATGATCGGAGGCCGCATTCAGCTCGCCATAGGTCATCTGGCGACCGCCAAAGGATAGCGCGACCGCATCCGGCATGCGGGCCGCCTGCGCCCGGAACAGTTCCGGCCAAGTCTGATCCGGCAATTTATGGGCCGTATCATTCCAGTCTGTCAGGATTTCCTGACGCTCCCACGTTGACAGCAGGCTGACGTCGCGCAGCGGCTTTTCCGGCGCGGCCAGAATCTCTCTCAGCATACGGGTAAACCGTGCCTCGTGATCGGCCAGTTCCTCCAGCGTATAGAGCGCCGGATTGGCATCGAAATCGATGCGCAGGTCGCCATTGTCGCCTCGGTCATAAGCAAAGATGGTGAAATCCGTCATCGTGCCGTTTGACATATTATGCACGGTGGTCGGATGGCCATCAAAGCGCAGATCGTAATCGAAAGGCTCGATATTGACGCCCAGCCAGGCAATCTGCGCATCCTGCCGGACCATGCCGAGATCGCGGCGAATATCCTCATAGCGGTAACGCTGGTAACGCAGCGCCCGGCTCATCTGCTGGGAAACCTGACCAGTCAATTCGCGCCAGGACAGATCCGGCGTCATCGAAAACCGCAGCGGAACCGCATTGGCGGTCATGCCTGGAATGCGGCGCATCGTCTGGCTGATCCGGGCCGTCACCATGGTAACCATGGTCAGTTCTTCGCAATTGGTGGCCTTGGCATAATAGGCCGCAACCAGAGCAATCAGCGCCTGCGGCACGCTGGCACCAAAGCCACGGCTGATCTCTGCAAGCCCCTTAACCGTCTGGCGGTCAATGACCGTCGTATGGCGCAGCAGACCACCGGATGGCTCGCCTTTCTTCTTCATCAGGGTCACCGGCTCCGGCAGCCCCTTCATCTGTTCGGACCAATAGGCCTTGTCGCGCTGGAAATGTACCGAATCGCGGTAGGTACGCTCAAGCTCCAGCAATTCCTGCGGAGAGCCGCAATCATAGGGCTCCGGCTGGTTGCCCTGGGCCAGTGCCGAGTAAATATCGACCAGCCGCCGGGCCAGCAGGCCACCGGAGAACCCATCCATGATGATATGATGTGCCCAATGATACCAGACCCATTCCGTCGCTGCGAGCTTCAGAAGCGAAGACCCCCAGAGATTGTCATTGGCAAGATCGAGAGGCTTGCACATATGCTTTTGCATCCACTCCGTCGCACTTGCGCTAGGATTTTCAGCAGTACTGAAATCGATGACGTCAAAGACGCCGCAATAGGCCGCCATGACAACCTGATGCGGCTGTCCTTCGATTTCCTTGATGCGTGACCGTGTGACAGCAAAATCATCTGACAAGCGGCGCAACGCCTGGCAAAACAAGCCCGGATGGACAGGCCCATGAATTTCGATGGATTCAGCAAGAACAAAGCTCAGATCGGCGGGAGCTACCTTTTGTTTGACCCACAAGCCTGCCTGCGCAAGAGAAACCGGAAAAACCTGCTCATGTCTGCCTACAAAAGACATTGAAAAACCTCACTGAAATATCGGCCAAAACCAGAAAACAATCTAAAAGCAAGCGCAATCAAACGATTGTGCGGCTAGGAAACGCAAAAACTGCCACTCAAAATAAAGCACATCAGCATGCCATGAATTCAACTGCTCAATACAAATTTAAAGCACTTAAATAGAAAACAAAAACCTATTTGTCGCAAAATGATACAATCACGAATAAAACGAACACAGATTTTGCTATAAATTTCACAAATTATATACAAATCAGGCACACAAGCCTGAAAACGTGAGACAATGAAACCAGCACACGGCACGTTTGTAAAGTGTCAGACTTGCAATAACCCGTAAAAATCAACGAAACAGAACGGGGATGGACTTTGCGCTTAATGCCGAATTAATCGCCCAAAAGTAGAAAAATGAACAAACGCACGTTTAAATTTTTATTTTCGCCCAATAAAGTATACGGACCGAAGATGAAACAATTTTGACACCCTTACGGACAGATATAGTGCCCCAAACAGGGATAAATAATAAAAAATATACATCAGTAAACATAACTACAATTAAAATGAGGGAGTATATATTTTTTTTGATGCAAGATAATTTCTATACGCAAAAACCCCTCATATTAAAGAGTAAAACGATCGCCTTCTCCAATTTTTATAAAATCGACACGGCCCGTTATTAACATATATCAAATTACGATATTTTAAAATAAAAACACGCAGAAAATTGGATCGATACGCGAACAACCTAGACAAGATTGATGTTATAAATGCGCGATAAATGCCCGATTCCACGACAACGCTATAATGCAAATTGTATACAGATGAACTTAAATCGGTTCCGGAACGGGGAATGACGCGGTCTTAATTTTGAAATCGCCCGAACGTATTCACTTCAGCGTTGAATACTGCTTATAGCACATGAAAACGTTTTGACTGAATGATCGCGGGCCACACAAGACCACAGCCGATATTCACCTATACGAAAGTCTGAAGATGCTCCCGCATCCTCTCCTTTAAAAATTTCAAACACACCAGTGGCTTGAAATATTCACACCATCTTCAAGACAAGGATGCATCTGCACCTACAATGTCCTGGTACACGACATCAAGAGCGCTTGCGCCCTGACCCGAGGGTAAGATCCGATGGATCGAGCCAGATTGGATCAGGGCGCAAGCGGAGAGGATCAGGCAGCTTCGGACTTCGCAGCCGGAACTTCTGCAATCGTCTTCAAGACCTGGGAAGCGATCTGGTAAGGGCAGCCCTGTGAATTGGGGCGACGATCTTCCAGGTAGCCACGATAGCCATTGTTGACGAAAGAATGCGGAACGCGGATCGATGCACCACGGTCAGCAACGCCGTAGGAGAACTTGTTCCACGGAGCGGTTTCGTGCTTGCCGGTCAGACGCAGGTGGTTGTCGGGACCGTAAACGTCGATATGCTCTTTCCAGTTCTTGGCGAAAGCCGCCATGAGCGCTTCGAAATAGTCCTTGCCGCCCACTTCGCGCATGAACTTGGTCGAGAAGTTGCAGTGCATGCCGGAACCGTTCCAGTCGGTATCGCCGAGCGGCTTGCAATGGAACTCGACATCGACGCCGTATTTTTCGCACAGACGCAGCAACAGGTAGCGAGCCAGCCAAATTTCGTCGGCGGCCTTCTTGGAGCCCTTACCGAAAACCTGGAATTCCCACTGGCCCTTGGCCACTTCAGCATTGATGCCTTCGTGGTTGATGCCAGCAGCCAGGCAGAGATCCAGATGCTCTTCAACGATTTCACGCGCGACATCGCCGACATTCTTGAAGCCGACGCCGGTGTAATAAGGACCCTGCGGCGCAGGATAGCCATTTTCCGGGAAGCCGAGCGGACGACCGTCCTGATAGAGGAAATATTCCTGCTCGAAGCCGAACCATGTGCCTTCGTCTTCCAGAATGGTAGCGCGGCTGTTGGAGCTATGCGGGGTGACGCCATCGGGCATCATCACTTCGCACATCACCAATGCACCATTGGTGCGGGCCGGATCGGGGTAAACAGCAACAGGCTTCAGCACGCAATCCGAGCTATGGCCTTCGGCCTGCTGGGTGGAGCTACCGTCGAAGCCCCAGAGGGGGAGCTGTTCGAGGGTCGGAAATTCAGCGAATTCCTTGATCTGCGTCTTGCCACGCAGGTTCGGGACCGGCGTATAGCCGTCCAACCAGATATACTCGAGCTTGTACTTGGTCATTGTCGATCTCTCATAAGTCCAGCGCCTCGCATCGGGCGCACCCTGGGGGTGATTCTCCGGCGGTCCGGGAGTCGATAAATAACAAGCAGGAACCATGCCAAACCCGCAAAAATCACCCCGCAGCTAGCAGAAAAAATGCCAGGCATATTCAAAACACCTTAAAAGCCACGGGTTTTTAACAGTTTTGCGTCAGATTGGCGGACATGCCACCGCCTTCTCAATGCGCATTTGCAAAATAAAAGGCAGCAATGCCCGGTGGATAGCAGCGATGACGTGAAAAAGCAGCTTGAAATGATTTATTTTTGGGCAAATTGCACTTTCTATGTGCATTTTAGCTGAAAAAATGCTATGAGATTCATCCGGGCGGAGGAGCTCGAGGAACAACGAAGGGCAGTATCGATGACAACGGGCCTTGGTCGGGAATCGGCAAAAATCTACGAATTCCCAGTACATAATACGCAAAGACTGCGTGAAATGCGTGAGCGCAGTCTCCACAAGCAGGTGATCCTCGAAAGCGGAGCCGCCAGCTGGTATCACGAGGCAGCGATCCGCGAGGCGGAAGACGCGCTCAAGCAGTGAGGTAGGGGCAGTGACGTTTGGCAAGAACGCAATCAGCAGGATCATGCTGCATGACCCTGCTTCGGCTGCGCGCTTAAACGCGCGGCCTATTCATTCATGCCCGGCACTCTCGCCTGGCAGCATTGCTTCGAGCCGGAGGCGGGCGATCTTTTCGACTTGAAGGCAGGCGGTTGAGAACTCGGTCTCGACGCTATTGTCGATCCGGGCCTCAAATGCGGCCAGAATGTCGTCTTTCGTCAGACCTTTCACGGCGATGATGAACGGAAAGCCGAATTTTTCTATATAAGCACTATTGAGCGCTGTAAAACGCTGGTGTTCAGCCTCCGACAGGCGATCGAGCCCGGCGCCAGCCTGTTCGCTGCGGCTTTCCGCTGTCAACTCACCCGCAATGGCCAATTTTCCTGCCAGATCCGGATGCGCCCGCAGGACCTCGAGCCGCTCGGCTTGGGTTGCGGTGCGAAACATCGCGCTCATTCCATCATGAACGCCAAGGGCGCTCAGGGGCTCATCGATAAAACCGGCATCGAAAGCGCGCTCAGCAATGAACGGCGAATGCTCGAATATCCCGCCGAATTGCTCAATGAAATCCTGTCGCTGCATCGGCTCACCCCTGTTTTGATTTGCAATCGATAGCCAATATGCGACGGGTTGGAAAGACCCGGATTTTCGCAAGGCCGCGCCGAATATTCCCCATAGATGTTGAACGCACCCGCCAGAGACCTATCTAAGAGGCGGGCTGCCGTTCCCAACTGCTTTTCCGTGCCCTTCCCAATTGCAAAAACTGTTCTCTACACATTCCTCCCCATGACAAAAAAGGAGCGCCGCATGCCAATCGCAAGAGGTTATGCCGCAACCGACGCCAGCAAGCCGCTGGAACCCTTCACTTTTGAACGTCGCGAACCCAATGATGACGACGTGGTGATTTCCATCAAATATTGTGGCGTCTGCCATTCCGACATCCACCAGGCCCGCAATGAATGGGGAAATTCCGCATTCCCCATGGTGCCCGGCCACGAAATTGCCGGTGTCGTCACCGCCGTCGGCGCAAACGTGTCGAAATTCAAGGTCGGCGACCCTGTCGGCGTTGGCTGTTTCGTCGATTCCTGCGTTCATTGCCAGGAACGCAATGAGGATATCGAGCAATATCTGCCCGGCCTCGTCCAGACCTATAACGGCGTAGACCGCGACGGTAAGACCGCCACCCAGGGCGGCTATTCCGACACGATCGTCGTCAAGGAAGGCTATGTCCTGTCGATCCCGGACAATCTGCCACTCGACAAGGCGGCCCCGCTGCTTTGCGCCGGTATCACGCTGTATTCGCCGCTCGCTCATTGGAAGGCCGGTCCGGGCAAGAAAGTGGCCATCGTCGGCATGGGCGGTCTCGGCCATATGGGCGTCAAGATCGGCGCGGCCATGGGCGCGGAAATCACCGTGCTCAGCCAGACCCTGTCGAAGAAAGAGGATGGCCTGCGTCTCGGTGCCAGCCATTACTATGCGACCAGCGACGCCAAGACCTTCGAGACACTGTCCGGATCCTTCGACCTGATCATCTGCACGGTCAGCGCCGATATTGATTGGAACGCCTATCTCAACCTGCTGAAGGTCGATGGCACCATGGTTTTGCTCGGCGTGCCGGAAAAACCGGTTCCGGTCCATGCCTTTTCGCTCATCCCCGCCCGCCGCAATCTGGCCGGCTCGATGATCGGGTCGATCAAGGAAACCCAGGACATGCTGGATTTCTGCGGTAAGCACGGCATCACCTCCGATATCGAGCTGATCGATATCAAGGATATCAACACGGCCTATGAGCGAGTGTTGAAAAGCGACGTGCGTTACCGCTTCGTCATCGATATGGCGACGCTGGCCGCCTAGGCACCCTTGTTGCAGTTTGTCTTTTCGGGAACCCAACTGGCCACTTTTCCCTGACAAACTCTAACGGCTAACAAAAACATCCCCCGGCGAAGACCGGGGGATGCACAAAACCTCACATCAAATGAATATCAGATCAGCGAGCAGGCTTCAGTTGCAGGCGTGAAATCCCGGCTGCGACGTTCAGACCCGTTCCGGCCTCCGCGCTGAGCGGCTGCAAGCCGAAATTCTTGTTGCTGCCGCCAACCAAGGCGTTGGCGCCAAGGCCAATGCCGACCGAGGCTCTCGCCGATGCGCCGACATAGGTACCAGCCAGCGCGCCCTGGCGCGTCGTGGTCGGGTTGATGTTATAAACGATCCAGCGGATATAGCTCTTGCCGGTAATACCGACATCCAGGCCGAGCTTGCCAATAGAGCCGCTGTAGCGCTCAACCTTGCCAGAACGCTGCTGGAAATCGCAGGTCACTGTTCGGCTAGAGCCGATCAACATGCCGATGCCGCCTGCAACCTCACAGGATAGTGTGCCCAGACGCTCCTTCGGCTGGGTCGCCGTCATCTGGGAGGCAGGGTGGCGCGTGCTGTTGTGATGAGTATTGGCTGCATTGGCGACCGATGCCGCCCCCATTGCCGCCACCGCGACCAGAGCAAAAACTGTTCTCATCGAACATTCCTTTCCGCTGTTGCGGACCGTTACCGGTCCCCTTTCGCAAGGCGGTAATCCACCTTGACAGAATGTGTCTCACCGGCAGCCACGCGGCGTGGCTACCGTTATTATCCTAGGACGTCTGCGGGCGAGGATGCTCAGCATCTTCAAACCCGCAAGACTTCGAGCATGATAATTCGTTTACTTGAAGGCATCCTTGGCCTTGCCAACGGTGGACTGAATCTTGCCAGCGGCCTTGTCCATCTTGCCTTCGGCTTCGAGCTTCTTGCTGCCCGTTACCTTGCCGACGGCTTCCTTGACGCTGCCCTTGGCTTCCTTGGCGGCACCTTCGATGCGATTCTTGTCCATAGTTTTCGTCCTTCTCTTGATTAAGGAAGACCGTTGTTGGTGTTCCGGCAGTGAAACGTCCGGCCTGAAAAATTGTTCACCAGTCATTGAAAGAAATTGAGATTGTTCGGCTCGCTATAGGCGGGAAACATATTACCGATCCTACCGTTGGCTGTGGGAATATCCACTTTATGATCAAGTTGATCTCAAAATAGACATGAGTAAAGCAGCAACCTGTTACAGAATTTATCTTGAACGAAGAGAGAAGGATTATGGATCAAATCCAAAATCTTGAGGCAATCATTCCGCCTAGACGCAGGATGCGGGATATTTTTTTAAGTCGGAAACGGCCTAATGAGAAAATTACTCATTATATTCAAATACTTAAAAAAATTGGCGTATTTTATAAATACGCACCGCACATTAAGCGGTGCAAGTTCATCCAGGCAGGAAATTCTTTCACTAGTTTTAATATTTATTGTTTTCGGATCGTTTTCCAAGTGTAAATTTCCAAATCCTGCCATTTTATCCATTCCAGAAAATACGAAATAGTTTTTTAATTCCTGCCCTCTTAATATAATATTGATCTACTACAAGAGAAAACTTGACCATGAATGTCATGCATATCGCATCGAAAAATCCCGCCCAACAGCTGGTTATCGCGGGAGGATTTGCAATATTTCTGGCATTGACGATCTGGTCCGAGGTTGCAAACTGGACGGCCCAGGTGTCGCGGATGAATTCTTATCTCGCGCAAACGGCAAGAGCGATTGCCCAGCACACAGACGACGTCATCGAAGTGGCCAAGCAACCTTTGGCCGGGCTGGTCTTCGAAGTGCAGGAAAACAACAGCAAAAGCGTTTTGCAGAGCCTGGACCTGGTTCGCAGGATGCGCGAGCTTATCAAGACGTCACCCTATTTGCGCAGCTTGGCCTATATCGGCCCGGATGGCCGGCTGATTGAGTCGACCTCCGATCCATTTTCATCGGGTCTCGATCTTTCCAGCCGCAGTTATTTCAAGATCCATCAAACCTCCGAGGAACTGCAACCGCTTGTCGATGGACCCTATCAAAGTCCGTCGGTCAAAGACTGGTTTATTACCTTGTCCCAGCGGATGAATGATGATCGGGGGCAATTTGCGGGCATCATGGTGGCGACCATTGATGTCGAGAGCTTCATCCGGTTTTTCCGGAGTTTCAACATGCTGGACAACAGTGCCTTCGCAATGATGGATGGTGCTGGCCGCGTTCTGGTGCGTGCGCCCCTGGATGCGACGGCCATGGGCACCAGCATTGCCGATTCAGCTTTGTACCGAAACGCTATTTCGACAAGCAACATTGGAAATTTTCAATATACATCGCGATTTGACGGCATATTGAGAACCTCTGGCTATTATAAAAGCAGCAATACACAGATCACTGTGCTTGTGGCTGTCTCCAAAAAAGCTATTCTGTGGTATTGGATAGACATCAGCAAACCCAGATGGATCTGTTTTATCGTCGCATTGATGGTCGCATGCGCGTTGGGCATCCGCTTGAGACGGCAATGGGCATTGAAGCGTCGCGACGAGATGATTATTGCCGCACGGGAAGCGGAGTTTCGCCTGATTGCCAATGCCTCATCCGACTTGATCGAAAAACTGGATGACAACGGTATCCGAGAATATGTTTCGGCAGCCGCCAAATCTGTTCTCGGCGTGGAGGCCGATACGATCGTCGGACGCAGCGTGTTGGACGAATACGATGCCGACGCCCGGCAATACTGGTCTGAGGCGCTGGCCAACATTGCCGCCGGTTCTTCAATCGAACGGCTTGTCTTCCCCAGAATAAAAAAAGACGGTGAGATCGCCTGGCTGGAAACCGTGATAACCCGGGTTCGCAGCTTCGATGTCAGCAGCGGCATGGTTGCCGTAACCAGGGACGTCACAAGTCAAAGGCTTTTGCAGGAAGAGCTGGATCGGCTTGCCAACACGGATGAATTGACGCAGCTTTCCAACAAACGTCACTTCAACAGGCAGCTGAAAAGTCTTTCCGCCGAGGCACGGATGGTGGGCACTCCCCTTTCACTGCTTGTCGTTGATGTCGATAAATTCAAGCTGTTCAACGATACCTATGGTCATCTGCCGGGTGATAATTGCCTGCGGAAAATTTCGACCGAAATCGCCGCTGCAATCCGTCCGGGAACGGATCTTGCCGCGCGCTACGGTGGAGAGGAAATCGTCATCCTGCTGCCGGGAAAAACCGCAAGCCAGGCACGCCAAGTAGGCGAGGAGATCCGCCAACGGATCGCCGACCTGGGGATAATCCACCAGAAAAACCTGCCCTGGGGGCATGTGACCATCAGCATCGGCGTTGCCGAACAATCACCTGAGCATGATGAAACAGATGAAGCACTGTTTGTGAAAGCCGATAAATGCCTCTACACAGCTAAAAATTCCGGTCGCAATAAAGTCGTCTCTTTTGATGAGAATTTGTCAGTCGCGGCGGCCTGAGGCCGTCGCTACTCATTTTCAATATCTCGAGCCTCTGATGTATGTGAGGTATTCACGTCGGGGATGCGTGAGCATCTTCCATGGCTGTTTCGGTTATTTTCCCTACTACCATTCAGGCTTGTGATGGGCGTGCCAGTGCTTGGCAATATCAAGGCGGGTCGGCGTCCAGACCTTGTCATGGGACAGCACGTAATCCAGAAAGCGCTTTAGCGCGGCGGCCCGGCCCGGGCGGCCAACCAACCGGCAATGCAGGCCGACGGACATCATTTTCGGCGCGCCCTCTGCGCCTTCCTGATAGAGCGTGTCGAAGGCATCCTTCAGATAGGTGAAAAACTGGTCGCCGGAGTTGAAGCCCTGCGGCGTGGCAAACCGCATGTCGTTGGTTTCCAGCGTATAGGGAATGATCAGAAACGGTTTACCGTTAAGATCCGGCACCCAGAAAGGCAGGTCATCGGAATAATTGTCGGAGGAATAGAGAAAACCGCCCTCCTCCATCACCAGCCGCAGCGTGTTGTCGGAAGGCTTGCCCTGATACATGCCATAGGGCCGCTCCCCCGTCACCTCGGTATGCAGGCGCACGGCGTCCAGAATATGCTGACGCTCAACCTCCTCGGGGAAATCCTTATATTCCAACCAGCGATAGCCATGGCTGGCGATTTCCCAGCCCGCCTCTTTCATCGCCACTACCGCGTCCGGGTTGCGGGCCATGGCCAGCGTGACGCCATAGACCGTCACCGGTATATTGAGGGCCGTGAACATCCGATGCAGACGCCAGAAGCCAGCACGAGACCCGTATTCATAGATGGATTCCATGTTCAGGTTGCGCTGACCGGGCCATGCCGCCGCACCAACGATTTCCGACAGCAGATTTTCGGAGGCCGGGTCGCCGTCGAGGATACAGCTTTCGCCCCCCTCCTCATAATTGATGACGAACTGTACCGCCACACGCGCTTCTCCCGGCCAGCGGGGATCGGGGGTATGGCGACCATAGCCGATGAGATCGCGGGGGTAAGTTTCAGTCTTCATAGCTGCTACCTTCTGGTCTTGTGACAAGAAACGGTAAGCAACCCTGCCCTTTTTGTCGAGAGGGCATACAGCATCGTGAGATCAGGCGATCTTGCGCGCCGAGACCCGCCCCATCGGATGCAGCGAATGCACCACCAGTGGTGCTCCGGGCTCACGCTCGATAAACAGCGCCAGATTGGCAAACACGACAGGGTTTTGCAGCAGCGGCGCGAAATAGTGAGTCGCCGCCTGATGAAGGCGATCGCGGTGGCTGAGCGGCAACGGCCCGGTCAGGGGCATGTAGAAACGATATTCGTCCAGCACATGCGGATCGCCCCAGCGGTAGAGATTGGCAAATTGCGGCGCGCTGAGACGTTCGGGCGCCATGCGCTCAATTTCGGCATCACTGAGCGGCGCGCGGAACCGGTCGAAATTCTGCACCACCAGCGCCGCCACCCGATCCAGCTGGTTGGACGGATAGGTTAAAGTCAGACCGCAAAAATCACCGAGCTTTGCCACTTCCAGTCCCGGCAGCGTGAAAGGCTCGACAATACCGGCAAAATGCATCAACTCACGCAACAACTGGGCTTCACTGACCTCCGGATGCAGCGCGAATGGCGCTTTCAGGCAGCCATGGAACCCATTTCGACGCGGCAAGGCCGTATGAAAGGCAATCTCGTGCAGGCCAAGACCTGCCAGTCCCGGATGTTCGACCGGTTCATCGGAATAGACATTGCGTCCCAGCCAGCTGGCGGCTGCAAGCGACAGCGGGTCACGCGCAGAGGGTGTATAGCAAATCGAATATCGCATGCGGGTGGCCTCCGGCAGCGACGGGCGTCTGCAAAGACGCGCCAGGAGCGCTGCAAATCTTCTTAAGTTCTGCATTACGGCATGCTGGACCAAACTGATCCTGTCGCACACACCCTTGGCCCCAATGGATTTGTGGATTTATGCAACACATTCAAATCGATACAACGCCGTGCCTGCATTCTGCCAAACGCATGGCGCTGTCATGCAAAACAATCGAATCGACCATGACCGATAGCCCGCATGAGCAGTCAGATAGGGGATTTGCATGACACTATGACGAAAGTGACCGAGCATCAGGTTCACTTTTTACGCGAGATCACAGGAGGGTGATGAGAAGCGACCTCGCACGACGCAAGGCTCGACGCTTGAAATATTTATTAAGAGAATATTAAGGCCGGTTTATCAACCGACCGGGTTTTCCAACGGCGGTTCCACGGTTTTATCAGGGACACGGGAGGCGATCTGCAGATGATGGGCAAGCGTAAAACCATCCGGCATATCAAGCTCTGCACCGAAAATCAGCCGTAACGCCTGCTGCGCCAGGCTATGCGCCAGCCCGAAGCTGATCTTGAAACCGCCAGTCAGTGCAATCAGCCTGGGATGATCGGGATGCGGTCCAACCATGGGATCGCGGTCTATCGACTTGGGCCGCAGCCCCGCCCAGCGCTCCACCACCGGGGCGTCGCCCAGCATCGGCACCAGCCTGCGGGCCTTGGCAATCAGGGTTTCCAGCAGGTCATCAGTGGTCAAGGGCGCATCCCAGCGGTTTTCGCTGGTGCTGCCAATCGCCACATGCCCACCCTCATGTGGCACGGCATAAATGCCGTCCAGATAGACCAGCGGCAGCGCAGGATCGACATCGGCCTTCAGCAATGCCGCCTGCCCCTTGACCGCCATGCCGAGCGGCAGCACACCGGTCGGGCTGAAACCATCCAGCAGTGGAAAACTCCCGACGCCAGCTGAAACGATCACATGGCCGAAGGCAATCCGGCTTGTATCCGACAATTCAGCCCATTGCCGAGCCGGATCGATGGCACTGACTGCCGAACCCTCGATGATCCGGCAGCGCGGCGATGCAACAAGGGCCGCCTTCAGCGCCGCCGTCAAGCCGCGCGGCGACACCCGCGCCGCCAGCGTGTCATGCACCAGACCGGCTTGCGTGACAGAACTATCCGGCCAGCCATCACCAGCCGGGGAGTTGTCGATAACCTTCCAGGCAAATTGCCGATCTGCGGTTTTCCAGGCGGTTTCGGCGTCTTTTTCGTGCCGCTTGGCAATCACCCGCAGATGCGGCTTTGGCAAGGGCATCAGCCGCCCGGACCGGCGATAGCCCACAGCAATCCCTGTTTCCGTCTCAAGCCGCAATGCTTCTGTTTCCAGTGCCAGCAGCGCATCGAACTGAAACTGCTTCTTGCGATCCCATTTGTCCGGCATATAGGGCATGAGTGCGCCCAGCAGCCCGCCACTGGCGCCACCGGCCACCCGACCGCCATCGACCAGAACCACATTCAGCCCGGCCAGAACCGCAAAGCGCGCCGCCCACAGGCCCATGATGCCGCCGCCGACCACCAGAAGATCTGCCGCGAGGGTATTGGACGCGCCTTTGAGGGACAAGTGTTGACCGGAGACCGAAGCCGTCCTATCGCCTGTCTTCATGACCCACTCCACTTCCAATCCCGATCCGATGCCTGACGCCGAAACGGCTGACACCCAGCCGCTGAGCTGGCAGGACGGCGATATGCCCTATTCCACCGCGTTTGGCGACCATTTTTACTGCCAGACCGATGGCCGCCTGGAATGCGGCCATGTTTTCCTCGCGGGCAATGAATTGCCGCAGCGCTGGATCAACGCATCTTCGTTCCGCATCGGCGAACTGGGTTTCGGCACCGGGCTAAACGCCATGGAAACCTGGCGCCAGTGGCAGGCAACGCGCATGCCGAGCGGACATCTGACCTTCATATCCTTTGAGCTTTATCCGATGGCGCGCGCCGATATCGACCGCGCCCTGTCGCGCTGGCCGCAAATCGATGCAGAGCGGCAAGGCTTGCTGGCGCTGTGGCCGGATGAGCCCCAAGGTCAAGTCCAGCTCGACCTCGACGCCCAGACCCGGTTGATCGTGGTTTGCGGCGACGCGCTGGCCTCGCTGCAAGCCTGGAGCGACCCCTTCGACGCCTGGTATCTCGATGGCTTTGCCCCGTCCCGCAACAGCGCCATGTGGTCGCTGGATCTGATGACCCGGCTCTATCAGCTGACATCATCCGGTGGCCGCTTCGCCACCTATGCCGCTGCCGGTTTCGTACGCCGCAACCTGATCGAGGCGGGCTTTACCGTGGAGCGACGCCCGGGCTTTGCCGGCAAACGGGAAATGCTATGCGGGTCGAAGACCGAGCCGTCATGATTTCAGATACGCTGTCATCGACCGGATCGGTCCCACGGTCACAATGCCGTCTGCCTCGCACCGAGGTCCTCTGCCAGGGCCTGTGGCTGCGTCACCGCTGCGGCCCCCCCTAACCAATAGGCAATGCAGTCCTGGAGACGGTCGGGACTGACAGGCTTGAGGACGAGATCATCAAGACCGGCTTTATGGCAGGCCGCCTTGTCATAGGTGGAAAGATCTCCCGCAAGACCAATCAGCACGGTCGGCGCGGTCTGTGGCTGCTGGCTTTCCTCGGCACGGATCTGCCTGACCATATCAAGCACCCGTGCCCGGTCCTCAACGAGATCGATCAGCATCATCCCCGGCTGCCATTGGCGCCAGAGGGTCAGCGCCTCGCTTTCCCCCTCCACGCAGGCATGGCCCACACCCAGCGCCTGCAAGGCTTGATGGAAAAAATGACGCTCCGCTTCACCAGCATCCAGCACCAGCAGATCGATCTGCTCTTGCTGTATCACGCCCGACGGCATCAAGTCCGATTGCTCTTCCTCCGAGATCAGGGGCGCCTCAGCCTCCGGTTCCGCCCTCAGCGCGGAGACAGCGCCGCGCCGCGTTCCGCGCAACACGTCGATGACAACATTGCGCAGCAGGTTTTCACCCACCGGCTTGGTAAGCTGCGCCTGAATATTCAGCCCATCGGCCATTCTGTCGAGATTGAAGGGGGCATCCGCTGCCAGCAGGATGATCGACAGCGAATCGAACCGTCGGTCACCGCGGATCTTGCGCACCAGATCCAGCCCGCCGCCGCTGCGCCGGCAGCAATCGATCACAACCACCTCAATCGGGCTATTCTGGCTCTCGGCCTGTTCCAGCACGGCCAGCGCCAGCGCCGGATCGTTAACCGCCACGCCATCGAAGCCCCAACGGCAAAGCTGGTCATTAAGAATGCCGCAGCTGATATCATTGCTTTCGAAACCCAAGACCCGGGCACCGCGCAGATGAAAGCCGGCAAGGCTCGGTAGTTTTTCAGCCGCCATTGCAAAGGGCAGATTGACAGTCACGGTGGCACCTCGACCGGGTGCGCTTTCCACCCCGATCGTCCCGCCAAACAGATCGACAAGCCCACCGGCAATCGAAAATCCTAGACCCGCCCCATCCCGGTGATGCAAAGCCCCGTCATTCATCTGGGAAAATTTGGTAAAGGCCATCAGGCATTGCTCCGGCGTCATGCCATGGCCGGTATCCTCGATCCGCAGAACCAGCCATGCACGGGCGCGGTCACTCACCTCGGCATTCGTTTCAGAAATAGGATCTCCGTGGCTTTGGAGCGGGACGTCCAGATCCGGCTCTTCCTGGCGCAAACCGAGATCGACCAGCACATGGCCTCTGTCGGTGGCGCGGATTGCCTCCCCCAAAAGATTGGTGAGAATCTGGCGGAACCGACCCGCATCGCCCGCCAGCATATGGGTCAGCCTGCCCTGACCGCGCACCAGGATATCCACATCCTTTTCCGCGGCACGCCCGGCCATCAAGGTCACCACATCCTCCACCGCCGCCAGCGGATCGAAGGGGGCCGAGCGCAAGGACAGGCTACCGTCATCGATCTTCGAGAAATCGATGATGTCATTGATGATGGTCAGCAGCGAGCGCCCGGATTTGACGATCACATCGACAAAGGTCTTTTGCCGGGCATCAAGATTGGAAGACAGCAGCAATTCCGTCATACCCAGCACGCCGCTCATCGGCGTGCGGATCTCATGGCTCATATTGGCCAGAAACCGCGATTTGGCCTTATCCGCCGCCTCGGCCTGCGCCGCAAGCGTGGTCAGTTCCGCCTCACGCTGCTTGGCCTCGCTGGCATCGCTGATCACGAACAGCCAGCGGTCCTCGGCGCTGACAATCGCCTCGATACTGCGCCAGGCACCATCGCGCCGTTGCACCACGACGCTGGCGGAGGTGTCAGCGGACATCCTTGATCGCATCCGGTCGAGGAACCCCTTTGGATTTTCGCCGAAATCGCCCCGTTCGGCGCAGTAATCGAAAAGCTGGCGCCAATCCGCCCCTGTGCGCACCAGATGCGGCGACACGTTCAATATTTCCGCCAATTTATCGTTGCGGTAAAGGATACGGTCCGTCTGGATGACACACAGCCCCTGCGCCATGTGCTGGGTAGCCTCTTCCAGCAGCTTGCCGACATCCTGCAGCCGAGCACGGGCCTCGTCTATCTCGCGCTCGCGCAACCGCTGCTCGGTATAGTCAGAGAAAGTCAGCATGATCTGGCCATCGTCCAGCGGCGATGCCGTCACCACGATATGCCGGCGATCCGAAAGCGTCACCTCGGTTTGCCGCGCCGTCGTCAATGACCGCAATTCAAGACTATAGGCGGCGATCCGGCTTTCAGGGTCGATGCTATCAGGACTGGGGCTATCAGGATTGGGGCTATCAGGGTTGAGGCTGGCGTCATCGCCGGTCTTGAGTGGCCAGCCATTGGCATGGGCGTGGCGCAGATAATCCGCGAAACTTGTGCCCGTCATGGCCTGGTCTTCAGGCCAGCACACCATATTGCGTGCCATGAGGTTGGAAAAACTTAAACTCTGATCCGCATCGAGGATGATCACCCCGACCGGCATGGTGCGCAGGATGGCCTCTATATCGTCATAGAGCTTTTCGGCATGCGCCTTGGCTTCGCGCAATTGTCGTTCGCCGATCTTCAGCAGCGAAACATCCGCCAAAGTCCCGACGATATAAGGCGCGCCATCGTTCGTCTCGATCCGCTTCAGGCTGGTCAGCAAGGGCACGGTGTCGCCGTTGGGCATGATGATCAGCTGTTCGCGCTCCGTCGCGCATCCGGTTTCCAGGACCTCGATATTCTCCTGGCGCAGGGCCTCGCCTTCGGCAGGAAACATCTCGTCTTCGCGCAAGCCATAAAAGCGGGTCCGGTCGCCACCCAGCATTTGTTCATAAGCGGCATTGGCAAACACCAGCCGCCGGTCGCCATCGCGCAGAAAAACCGGCTCAGGTACATTTTCCAACGCTGCGCGGTAAAGAGTGCTTTCGCGCTCATAGGTCTGCGCCTCAGTGACATCGGTATAGAGCAGCAGAAACTGACCGTTTTCCAGGCGGTTGCCCCGGGCCGAAATCACCCGTCCGTTCGGCATGGCGATCTGGCATGGCTCTGGTTCGTCTATCGACGCGGCAAGGAATTGGCTGGATATATCCTCACCACTCCCATCCCATCCCGCACGTCCGATAACGTCGAGAACCGCCTGAAAATTCATGCCGAACTTCAGCTCGACCATTGAGTCACCCAACATCCTGGAGAAACTGGTGTTGAAATAGACAATATCGAGCTGCGGATCGAGAAGCAGAACCCCAAGCGGAATGAGATCGAGAAGCATCGCATAATCGGCTGGCAGGCAGGCACCAGGCGCCCCATGACCAACACCAGCGCTCCTAACTTGAGACGCGGCACCTCTGGAAATTTCAGCCATGGTAGAAGGCATCCGAGGGCCCGACAGCGGCGGCTCTTTCTTCCAGCCCCGGCTCTTGACCCGGCCAGGCCGCTCGCGAAACACCCCGAAGACATAGGGCATTTCATCTTCGGTGATGAAGCGCTCGATCTGCACCCGGCAATGCTGGCGACCGCTATGATCGAAGCACAGGGCCAGATGTTCTTCCGCAAACACCAGCGCCCGACGCTCGACATCCTCCCATGCCAGATCTTCCGGACGGTCCGTCAGCTCCCCTGCCCGGCGACCGAGAAGGTCATCAAGATCCGCCCCGAAAAATGCGACAAAGGCGGGATTGACGGCAACGAAACGAAGCTCGCTATCCTTGATGAAAGCGGGCACATCAAGCCTGGCGATTTTCTCGCACGCTATGGTGAGCAATCCGCCTTCTATCGGCAATGGTATCCCCTTTATTGCCCGAGCCGCCTGCATCACGGATGAACCTCTCTGTGCCCTTTTCCGCCGTTGAAACAACCCTATCACCAGGCAAAACACAAAACAAAGCGCCTGACTGAAAAAATCCTGTCAATCTCCTGTTTAACAAAGCTTTTTACCAGCAGGGGCAGCACCGTGCGCAAGACAGGGCCGAGCGCCCAGTCTTTGTGGCGGAGACGCGGCACATCAACCGGCAACCTTGTAGAATATTTTTTAATTTCAACATCTTATGAAATTTACCCTTGTGGCATTGATCGCTTTAAATGACGATAATTTAATCTTGGCTCCACAATTCCATCATTAATCTGCCCGTTTTCAGGATCATCTTCATAGCATTCTCTTCGGAGAAAAAGTTCTGAAAGGATCAAACCATGTCCGTATTTCGCATGAGTATGTCTGCGGGCCTTGTCGCCACTCTCGTAGGTGCCTCGCTGATGGCGACGGCCCCTGCCGCAGAGGCCCATGACCCGTTCTGGGGTGGCGTCGCAGCCGGTGCCGTCGGTGGCATCGTCGGCAGCGCCATCGTCAACGGAATGGATGGGGGACCGCGCTATTACCGGTCCTATGACCCACCACCACCGCCCCCACCGGTTTATCGGACCTATTATCGTCCGGTCTACGCGGCTCCGTGCCATTTCGAGCGGCGCTATGATGAATGGGGCGACAGCTACCGCGTTCAGGTCTGCCCCCGGTAATTGATCTGCCGCCCGTCACCCAGACGGGGTATATAGTAGAAATATTCAGCGCCCGCCCGTCCATGATGGGCGGGCGCTTGACATTTGGCCGCAAAACGCGCAAAAGCGGCGCAAGCTTTCAGCCTTCCGGCCGCCGCGTGAGCGCGCCACTGCATTCCGGCTTTGCCTATTTCGGCACTGTCATGCAAAAAAGGTATGGGTGCTTCATATATGACCGCATCAGCGGTCAAACGCACCGAAAGTCGTTTCCAACTTACAAGTTCCCAATTCACGCGGGGTTCTTGACGCCAAAGACCGCTATAATCGCAATGAGGCGATCGTGGCTCAGTGTCTTGGCGCCCCGAAAGGTTTATGAATTGACCAGTTTTAACGAACTTGGCCTCTCGCCGACTGTTGTCGCCACGCTGACCCAGCTTGGCTTCGAAACCCCTACCCCCATCCAGGCGCAGGGCATTCCAGTGGTGATGGCCGGTCGCGACCTGATTGGCCTTGCCCAGACCGGCACCGGCAAGACCGCTGCCTTTGGTCTGCCGATCATCGAGTTGCTGATGAAGGACGAACGCCGTCCCGACAATCGCACCACCCGCACGCTGATTCTTGCCCCGACCCGCGAACTCGTCAACCAGATCGGCGATAATCTGCGATCCTTCATTCGCAAGACCCCGATCAAGATCAACCAGGTGGTTGGTGGCGCATCGATCAACAAGCAGCAACTTCAGCTGGAACGTGGCACCGACATTCTCGTCGCCACGCCGGGCCGGTTGCTGGACCTGATTTCCCGCAATGCGATTTCGCTGCGCGCCGTCACCCATCTGGTGCTGGACGAAGCCGACCAGATGCTGGACTTGGGCTTCATCCACGACCTGCGCAAGATTGCCAAGATGGTTCCGGCCAAGCGCCAGACCCTTCTGTTTTCGGCCACCATGCCGAAGGCGATTGCTGATCTGGCCGGTAGCTTCCTCAACAATCCGGTCACCGTCGAAGTGTCGCCTCCGGGCAAGGCCGCCGACAAGGTTGAACAGTATGTTCACTTCGTCAACGGCCAGAACCATAAGACCGAACTGCTGAAGAAGACCCTTGCCGATCATCCCGATGGCCGTTCCATCGTTTTCCTGCGCACCAAGCACGGCGCGGAAAAGCTGATGAAGCATCTGGAAATCACCGGCTTCTCGGTTGCCTCCATTCATGGCAACAAGAGCCAGGGCCAGCGTGAGCGCGCCTTGAAGGGGTTCCGCGATGGGTCTATCCGCACGCTGATCGCCACCGACGTTGCCGCCCGCGGCATTGACATCCCGGCTGTCAGCCATGTGTTCAACTACGACCTGCCGGAAGTACCGGATGCCTATGTCCACCGCATCGGTCGTACCGCCCGTGCTGGCCGCGACGGCATTGCGATCGCCTTCTGCGGTCCCGACGAAGCTCGTCTGCTGCGCGACATCGAGCGGCTGATGGGTATTGAAATTTCCGTTGCCAGCGGTGAAGCTCCGGCTGACCGTGGCCGCCCTGCCCGTCCGACCCGTCGTGCAGGTGGCGGTGGTGCTGGCGCAGGTGCCGGAAACCGCAACCATGGCAACCCGGCCCGCAAGGATGGCCGTCCGCAAGGCCGTGGCCCACGCGAAGAAGGCAATGGTGGCGAACAGCGTTCTGCCCGCCCGGCCAACCGCAACAAGCCAGCCAATGGTCGCCCGGCCCGCCGCCCCGACCGTCCGCGCCAGGACGGCCCGGCCCGCGCCGGTGCAGGCGGCCAGCGCCGCGAGCGTTAATCTTCCTCTGTGATTTTGCGAAAGGCCGGTTTTTCCGGCCTTTTTCTTTCGCCAGAACAGATGAAAAACGGCTGAAAGTGGCAAAAGGGCCGTGTGTTTCATCAAACACACGGCCCTTTATCATGATTGCTTGCCCGTCTATTTTCAAAACAAACGGGCTGCTTGATGCGGCATCAGCCGACGATATCCTTGGTGATTTCCGCCAGGCAATATTCGGCCACAGCAGCAATGGTCCAGGCCGGGGTAGCAGCACCGGTAGAGCCGGGAATCAGAGAACCGTCGACCACATAGAGGCCGGGTACCGGCGTGTCGTTGGCCGCCTTGACCCTGCCGAATCCGTCACAGGCCTTGCCAAGCACGCAGCCGCCAAGCGGATGGGCCGTGACGCCATAGGCCACCACGAATTCCTCCTTCACCGTGTTGGAGTTCCAGCCTTCCAAGAGCCGGGCGTGATGCAGCCGGGTCGATTGCAGAGCCGGCAGTGCACCGCGATAGGAGAGCGGGCCGTTGCGCAGGATCAGGCTCTCGCCGTCCTTGCTGGCATTGATCTCACCCCATTCAGTCAGCACAGTGGCCAGCGCTGTGATCGAATCCAGCACGCCGACATTGGTGTCGCCATCTTTGGAAGGCACCGTGCCTGCATCCGGCGTATTGGGATAATAAAGACTATAGACCGTACGACCCGAAGAACTGGCCGATGCCGCATCCTCTACAAAATAGCCAGGCGCTGGCTGATAGCAGACCGACATATTATAGGTATTTTGCAGATTGTCGGCTTCGTCAAACCAGGCCGGATAGAGCATGAGGCGAATGAAAGACGCCGAATTGTGGCTCTTCATGTAGTCGATCGAATCGTCGAAGGCCACCTTCAGCTCGTCGTCAGAAAGGTCGTGATCCAGACTTTCGTCCTTGACGAAATAGAAGGAGGCATCGGTCGAGCCGGGACCGCCGTCCGAAGGCCGCGTCTTGCAGCTCATGTCCTGGGTGCCGGTGACATCACCGTTCTGGCCCCAGAATTGGCCGACATATTTGCTCAACGCTGGCAGGCCGGAGGTGTCAGGCGCTTGCGGATTGGGGTTGTTGGAATATTCCAGCAGCATGGATGCCGTATGCATAGAACCAGCCGAGAAGATCACGTTCTTCGCCCGATAGGTCACCGATGTCGGATTGGCGACATCGGTTGGCGAGATCTCCTCGACAGTGACGACATAGACCGGGCTCACACTGTTGGAGCTCAGATCCTGGTAGACATTGGTGACATTGCTGAGGCATTGAATGTCAAGTAGGCCGGTTTCCTTGGCCTGTTTCAGGTAGTTCTGGTCCAGCGCCTTCTTGACGCCCAGCAATTCCTTTTTCCCCAATGGCTTGGTCGAGACCGAATAGCTGTTCATGCCATACCACATTTCGCCGATGATGGCGGACGGCAGCATTTCAGCATTGACTTCCTTGCAGACCACGCCCCAGTCGAGCGCCAGCTTGGTATATTCCAGCGTGACTGACTGGATCGGCGTTTCGACGGCGCCCGACTTAACGACCTCATCGATCTTCTCGACCTGCGCCCTGAAGCTACGGGTAGAGAGATAGGGCGGGCTGTCCTTGAGCGGATAGGAGACCGTCAGGTCCGCATCGCTGCTGACCGGCACCGTCACCGACACCTTGTTTTCCTTGGCGTCGATGGTTTTCGGTCCCATCATCTGCTCGACCGTATCGTAATGCTGCGCCAGTTCGCCATAGGATAGCAGCACATCCTCGTAGGAATCCAGATTTTCCGGGTCGCGGAAGGCCAGGGTGAAGGCCAGTTGCGACGGCTTCTGGAAGAACGAGTTATAGACCTGCGACGTGCCGCCCAGCCCCGCGCCGACAATGGTGGTCATCGTCGGCAAGCTGCCATCAAAAGCGGTGATCGTCTCGACCAGGCCGGGATAGACCGGAATCGGGCGCTGCGCATAGGTGGTCATCGTATTGAAGTTGGCGGTCGCGTCACCCAAATCCTCTGGCTGGCCATAGGTGACCGGTGGGGATTGCGGCGTGCCGAACGGCTCGACATTCACCATCCAGCCAGCGCGGCCATCCGGCTGGCGATAGTTGCTAAACGGCGGCGCGGTGGTGGGCTGGCCTGTCAGATTGCCCCACCAGTCCTTGCCGCGCTCCAAAAGCAGCACGGGCTTACCGGTACCCTTGGGACGATCAACCTTCTGGAAGGCCTCGCATAGCCTGAGCGCGGCGACGCTGCCGCCGAAGCCGGAGCCGATGATGATCGTTTCATAAACCGGCGGACCACCATTTCCGGGAATGGCAATTTCTTCGGCTGGCGCCGAAATGTTTTTCGAAGACACGATAAAGACCCCCTAGAAAATATTGGGTTCGGAAGAAATATGAGGTTCAGGGCAGGCCTGTCCGGTCCGGATAGCACCGGACAGGCCTGTTACGTTTCATGGTTGTTTTTCGGGAAAACTTGTTTCCCAACCGTTCGACAGGAAGGGAAATCAAACTCACATGACAATGTGCTGGTGGTTGGCATTCATCTCGACGACTTCACGGCGAAGCGAGGGAATGACATTCTGATTGCTGGAGACAATCTCCGCCATGATTTCAGAAATGCGCGTGCAATCGGCTTCGACATAGCCAAGACGGGTGATTTCCGCCGTGCCGACCCGCATGAAGCCATCCACATGGATGTTATGCTGCTTCAGCTTATCGCGATATCCCTGCCCCATCTGCCGGTCGAGCTTAGGAAGCACTTGGTGGCAATAGGATAGTTCCGAGAATTTCTTGGTGGACTGGCCCCGCATCTCATAGCCCTTGGCTTGCAGCGTGTTGGCGAAAGCGCGCGAGTTCTTCACCACCTGCTCGGCATAACGCTCCCACGGCACTTCATCGATGACGATGCCCAGCGAAGCGATGCGCGCCAGATGCGGATTGCAAATCATCGTCGGCCCGTTCAACGGCGTGAAATTGGAGACGATGTCGATGCGATCGTTCAATTCTTTGCTGTTGGTGACGATAATGCCGCCCTGCGGACCGGGGAATGTCTTGTGGGTCGAACCAAACAGAATATCCGCGCCCTCGTTGAGCGGGTCCTGATACTGTTTGCCAACGATCAGGCCAAGGCTGTGCGAGCCATCATAGGCAACGATGCCGCCATAGCTATGCACAAGATCGGCCACTTCGCGCACAGGCATGGGAACGGTGAAGATCGACGCACCAAGAATGACCAGTTTCGGCTTTTCCCGCTCAAGCAGTTCCAGAGTGGCTTCCAGATCAAGCTGCCACTCTTCATCATCGAAAGGAAGCGGCAAGGAGACGCGGTCAAACACCTCATAATTGAAGGGATAGCCGCCACCTGGAAAGAAAGGCGGCACGCGCCCAACCTTGTCGCCCGGCGACGTCAGCGCGAACACAACGGCCATCAGGCTCGCACTACCGGAAATCGGGGAAATATTCACATACTCGGCGTTGAAAAGCTTTTTGGCCTTCTGCTCGGTAATCGAGACGATTTCCTGGGAAATATCGGTACCGGCATAAAATGGCGCCGCATATCGGGACGCAAGGTCGGAACTCAGAGCGGCCAAAGCGGCCGGAGACATACGGTTTTCACTGACGATCAGGTTAATAGCACCCGTTCTCACATCATTATGCTTGCTAATAAGTTTTACAATTTCATTCATAATTCGCCTCGTTAATCCTGGGAGGTTTAAGGACTGCGCGCGAGAATTAGCAGTCAGTAAATTTTAAAACTACCCTAAATTGTAACTGTAATTTTTGATTGTTTTTTTCAACCCAAAAAAAGTCATTCGGGGCCGTAAGGACGGAGACGTCAGGATTTTGCCGGCGCACGCGGAGCCAGCTTCATGATCTCCAAGAGCTAGACTTGGAGATACATAAGCAAGAACAATATGTTATGTTATTTATTAGGAGAAGCTTCAACAGCAGGCAGCAAGGCAGCGCGAGGCTCCGTACCGCAATCGACCCGTTTTCGCAATCGGCTTCAGATCCAACCGCGCCCATACCGAGCAGCCCTTGATGAGCGATGGTCCCAGGCTTTTAGCGGCGTATTCAACAGGTCATACGGCGCATGAAAGCTAGAGAACGGCACCCATCGCTTAATCGATCTATTCGCCAAAAGCCGATGCTTTTTAACGATCAAGCCCCAACGATCTGGATTTGCGGATCGTTGCATGATTGGCCTCGGCCCAATTTTTCATCAGATGAAACGGTACCAACAAGGAACGCCCAAGCGGAGTGAGGTCATATTCCACCCGCTGCGGGACAACCGGATAGACCCGGCGTTCGACAAGGCCATCCAGTTCCAATCGCCGGAGCGTCTGCGACAGCATCCGCTGCGAAATATCGGGAATGCATCGCTTAAGCTCTGAAAACCGCAGCGTTCCCCCTTCGAGGTGCAGAGCGATCAGCATGCTCCAGCGGTCGGAGACGCGGTGAAGCACATCGCGTATGGGGCAATTTTCCAGGTTGTTTTCCAGAGTTTCCATCACGTTAAACGATTGCCCGGTTACCTCAGGGTTACCAGGTAATTTCTCGCTCCCTTTCTTGCGCCGCTTACCGCCGCGCCATAGCCTGGCGCGACTGGTAACTAGAAGAGAGCAGGTTCAATAATGGATGTAAAGACAAACTCCCGCACAGCGGAACACCCAATCGAAGATTTCTTCGTGGATCGCTGGTCTCCCCGCGCCTTCACCGAAGAGACGATTTCCGAACAGGATCTGCTTGGCGTGCTGGAGGCGGCGCGCTGGGCACCCTCCGGCCTGAACGCCCAGCCCTGGCGCTTTATTTACAGCTTTCGCGGAGAATCGCAATTTGATGGAGTCATCGCGGCGCTCTGGGAAGGAAACCAGGTCTGGGCGCAACATGCGGCAGCGCTGATCGTCATCACCACAAAGACAACTCTCATTCCACCGGGCAGCGATGCGGAGGTACCCAATCCCGGCCACACCTTCGACGCGGGAACAGCCTGGGGCTATCTGGCTCTCCAGGCCCATCTGAAGGGCTGGTCCACCCATGCCATGGGCGGCATCGACCCGGTAAAGACTGCCGAAGCGGTCAATATGCCCGAGGGATATGCCATGCAGGTGGTCATCGCGATCGGGCGACGCGCCAGTGCCGACCAGCTTCCCGAGGCGCTGCGCGGACGCGAGGCACCAAGCCCGCGCCGCCCTGTCGACGCCTCCGCTTTCCACGGCACATTTCCCCTTTGAACTGAATAGAGACCAGAATCATGAGCGACTATAAAAAGGCGATTGTCAGAAAACTCATTGAAGAGGTTCAAGTCGGCGGCAATTACGCCGTCTTCGATGCCTTGATGCATCCAGATTTCATCGACCACACGCCCACGCCCGGCTTTTCACCTGATCGCGACAGCGTGCGGGCATTCTACCGTGCTTTCCACGCCTCCTTCTCCGAACCTGTCTGCGAGATCGATTTCCAGACCGCCGAAGGCGACCTCGTCACCACCCGCAAGGTCTATTCCGTTACCCATTCCGGCCCCTTTAACGGCATTCCGCCAACCGGACGGCGTATAACATTCGACGTTATCGATGTGCTGGAGGTCGAAGGCGAGTTCATTACCGCGCATTGGGGCATTCTGAACCTCATGAAGATCGTCGCGCAGATAAGCTGACCCTTGAAATAGCCGGCGCGCGGAATCATCTGCGCGTCTGCGTCTGCGCCTGTCTCGGAACGAGGGGGCTGAAGAAAAGGTCCGAATCAAGGGATCGAAGCCCAAAAAAGCTCCAAATCTTTGTCGCCACCTTGATCCGGCACCCTTCTGCATAATTCCTTAAACCAGAATCGATTCAACGAATTATACAGCAGATATAAAATCTTACAGCGCCGTGGAAATTTAATGAAAATGGCGCGCCGTCTCAGGCGATGATGAGAACTATGTCTACGCTATCGCCCTCTAATGCCCTCCACAGCTCTCCTTTGAGTCGATTGAGCGACAATACCCACTTTAGCGCACTTCAGATCCAAGGCTGCAAAAGCTGCGGGGTGAAAAAGCGGCCGTCGCAATGTTTCGCAAGTTCGCATAGCTCTAAGCTGGCGGCGTTTCGAGAGCGTCCAGAACATCCCGTCCCAGACTAAATCGTTCTCGATACCCAGGAAGGCACGTGCAACTGCGTGAACGCTCCAGGCCGATGAGCGCGATGACGTCGTCCGCCCTTTCCGATGGGATTCGCATACGACCGTCGCGAAGGGCGAGATACAGCGCTTCGACGGCAGGTTGATCGCCGAGGTCGGCGATGGCCGTCGGATGACAAAAGAGGTCTAACGACCAGCCAGGCGGTCGCGCTTTCATTAGGATGCCGGCGCGGGTACGCCCCTTTCGTTCATCAATAACCGGCAGGAGACATCGAGAGGCGGCGACCGCGATCGTCGCGGCCTCGCCGTCGTCCAGCGAAGGCGAGGTCGACGTGAGTTCGTGGAATATCTCGTATTCCACGTCGGTTATATTGGCGAGAGTCACGATTCCACCCGTCACGAGGCCGTGCAGAAAGCTGTGCTCGCCGTTACGGCGGCTCGTCTCGTGCTCCAGTTCTCCAGCCACAATCTCCGGCACGACGATATCGTTAGGGATGGCCGTGAGGATGCGCTCGCCATGCTTGCAAGCGTGAAGATTGATCAGAACACTCGTGTCGAGAACAAGCGGATCCGCGATATCAATCAGGGAGCTTGAGCAACTCATCCGTCTCTCTTTCCTCAAGCTCGATCTGGTCAATAATGCCGCGAAGCTCCACTCGGCCCACCTTTAATAGTTCCGCCAACTGTCCTTCAGACATCAGTTCACGCTTCCAGGCGGCATGCGCCATCAGGCTCATGCGGTGGGAAATGGGCCGGTCCGCGTCGCTCTTCGCTGGATCGCGGCGATCGGTCATTTCGCCGAGAACCTCCTGGACATGCTCATCGGTGATGCCGCCGTTGTTTTCGAACCAGGCCCAGGTGCCCTTCTTGGCAAGGCCTAATTCCTCGAGTCGGAGAGCGCACGCTTGGCGCGAGATATTATACTGTTGGGCGAGGAGAATGATCAGACGCCGGGTCGTTTTGCCGGTGATCTCCTTCAGTTGGCGGAAGCTTTCCGAGAAACTCTCGGCTGGCGTCACGAATGCACGGCCAAAAGCGTTAGCATAACGCTCATCGCGTGACAGGAATTTCTCATCGTCTTCAAGCACCTCCGGAGTCTGGCGGGTGCCATAGAAGTGGCCGAGTTCATGCGCCGCGGACTGGATGCGCCGCGGCAATGGATGGTTGGCATTGAGAAGAATGCACGCGCCGACGCTTTCATCGTAGGTGAAAAGACCGGCAACCTTCGAACCGGAAGAAAGCCGGCGCTGATACAACCGGATGCCGAGACCCAGGTCGATGACCGAGAAGATGTCAGCAATCGGTCCCGGACCAAGACCCAGCCAGTCGCGCAAATCCTTCGCATGCTTTTCGGCCAGGGCCACAACGTCGCCCTCGTTGATGCCGCGCTCCGGGGGATAATTTCGCCGCCGCTGGATGCCGAGGATGTTCTCCAGTTCAACGTCGGCTTTGATTAGGTCGTTGAACAACTGAACGGCTTCGTTGGTGTGTGCGTCCTCGGTTTCCCGCAATTTGCGGAAGCGGGGCATCAGATCGGTATGCACAGCTTCTCGGCGGAGGAGTGCGTTCACCGATACGCCGTAGTGGCGGGCGAGCATCTGGATTTCCTGAATGCGCACCCGGCGCACACCCTTCTCGATTGATACCAGCGTTGGGCGGGACATGCCGATGACTTGAGCCGCGTCATCCTGGCGGATTTCTGCATTCTCCCGTGCTATCCGTAGCCGACGTCCAATTTCCTGTGCGCTCAGCTCATTCAGATCGCCCATAGCGCCCTCCATCCATCCAGCTCTTCAAGAAGCTTTGTTCTCCTTGTGCGGACAGAAATGCCCGCCATTCCTCGGCATGCGTTACCAACATCGTCCTCAGTTTCTTCAGAGCTTCCTCGTAGCTTTCCCCTATTGCGGCCGCGATTTGCCAGGCGTGAACGCGAAGGTCGTCGTCAGGCAAGCCGCTCATGTCCGCGAGATGCTGCAGGTGGCGCACACCGACGCTTCCGTACTCGACCATGATGTCCCGATCAGCCTTCTGGGGTATGACCGACAGAGCATCGCCAGCGTCAGACGCGGCAAGGTCGGACACGACATACGTTCGAGGTGCCTCGTTGACGCCAGCGGCATGCATGCTGAGGCGTCTCAGCATGCAGGCAGCGCACAGGCCACACTGCTTCTTGCCACCTACATTGACGATCCGGCGGGTCTGCCAACAGGAATGGGTACTCGTCAGATGCCCTTCGGACTTTCCGGCTATGCCCAAAAATGCGCGTAGCGTCTGGCCTTTCGTAGACCACAGACGCGGCTGCTCAAACTGGACCCGGTAGCCCTGCAATGCCTTGATGAACCGCTCCATCTTCCGGAAGAACGTCGGATGGTTACGATAGTCGGCGTAGATGTTGTGCAGCGGAAGCAGCACGGGACCAAGCGCGCCCTGGCCGCTCTCCGGAACTACGATACGCGGCACGCTTGAGAGCTGCGCGGCAATCGCCGTCACCGCCGCAAACTGGAATCCGCGCGAGCGGAAGCTGCTTTCGTTGCCGCGGTACCCCTTAACCTTGAACGGAATTCGCGTGAAATAGCTGTCACCATTTTTCCGGCGCTGGCGATTGCCGGCGACGCGAATACAGAGCGCCTGTTCCTTGTCCCCGCTGAGAGCTGAGACGGCACGGGAATCCAAACCATCGCTATAGGCGACAGCGAAGGTTTTGGTCTTGCCGAAGTCCAGCGGCATCTGCCGCGAGCCGATAGGCGACAGGTTCTTCGCCTGAACGAAGGTAAATCGCCACGAGTCGCCGGTCAGATGGTTCAAGACGCTATGAAGGCTCTTCAGGACATCCGGCTTCTGCCAACTCTTGAAGTCGATAACTGGAAGGGTCACATCCAAGGTGCGGCGCCAGCCCAGCGGACGCTTCCAACGACGGTCAGCGAACTCGACGGCGGCACAGAGGACCAGCAAGTCGTAATGCAGCGGTTCGCACCCCTTCACGTCGAAGGTATCCAGAACCGCTGCGTCGAAACGAATGTGCCGGCCGACCTCTGCGGTCGCCGCGTCCTTCGGGACGGTGCGGCCCGGCTTCTGCCCCTTCTCGATAACGAACAGGCGCTTGTTTGGCATCGATGACTTGTTCGGATGGGTGCTCACTCCTCGGGCCCCGCGTCTACGCCGGCTTTCTTCTGAACTGCCTGACTGAAAGCGCGCTTGTTGCCCGTTGCTAAGGCGTCGCTGAGTTCACTGGACTTGATCGCAGCGAACGTCTCGCGGTTCCGCTCGATTCCCTTCCGGTACTCTTCTCGGCTCATATCGCCGAGTTCGCGGGCACGGATGCATTCTTCGTCGAGGCGGTTCTTGGTAATGCCGATCCACTCTTTTGCCGTGCTTTCGAGCGCCTCACCGAGGGCCTTGTCGGGAGACATTTGATCTTGGAGGTTGGCTATCAAATGCCGTTGTAGGGCGTCCGTCAAAGGCAACGGCGCATGATTGTCGAAAATCGTTTCGACCGTCGTGACAGGGTCCAGGTCCATTTGGGCACGCCCGGCGTGAGCTTTGAGTTCATCGAAAAGAGGACTGAATGCCTTCATGTCCACGTCACCAATCATGCTGTGGCACGCATGCATCGTGCGCTCTTCCGGGCTCGCGGCATCACTGACCAGTTCCTGGCCGTAGCGCTTCCAGCGGCTGGGCAGTTCCGCATTTCTGAATGGTCCATCAGTCATGATCGCCTCCCATGTCGGCAACATAGGCACGTAATCTGACAAAGTCAATATTTAATGGATATGTCCTGACATTTTGGACCAGTGGAATGCCATCGTCGCAGACCAACATCGCGATCCACCGACGGCTTTGGTCACGAATGAGCCAGCCATAAAGCGTATCGGACTTCTAGGAAGCCCGATCACGTTGCGGTACCGGACACCGTTGGCCAAAGAAAATAAGTCTGTGAATCCAATGGCCTGATAGCAGGCCGGGCCTGGAGGAACTTGCCCAGTGTCGATTATCACTGTAGTCCTGCATGAACGAAGGGCGATACGAATCGACAGGCGATGCACCCAGGAACGGCCGTCCGGCAAGATTGCGTTGAAAAGAACGGGTTGAGCGTAACCGACGCCGCCCGAATCCTCGGCGTCGATCGGCAAACCCTCAGCAATTTGCTGAATGCCCGGTCGGGAATCTCGCCCGAGATGGCCATCCGGCTGGAAAAGGCGTTCGGCACGCCAGCCCGCGAATGGCTGATCCGGCAGCTCGACTATGAGTTGGCCGAGGTCATGCACCGGGCCAACAAGATCAAGGTCGAGCCTTTCCGCGCCTCGGCTACGGAAAGCGGGGGGATGCATGAACGCCGTCGAGATTGAAGAGGCCATATCGGCGCTCGCAGAGCAGCCGTTCGACGCGGGGGAGTTTCCTTATCTCTTCCTGCAAGCCTTCGGGAACAAGGAAACGACTCTCAAGCGGCTGCGCAAGGGCGAGTCGAACAAGTCCGACCTTGGCGGCGTCCTTCAGACCAACAACATCCATATCGCCGTCGCCGCACCCGGCGAGGTGACGAACACCCTTGCTGCGCTGAAGGCCAGCCCGGCAACGACGCGGGCGAAGGCGAGATTCGTGCAGGCGACCGATGGCGACACGTTCGAGGCCGAGGACTTGGCATCGGGCGAGACGGTCGTCTGCGCCTTTGCCGACTTCCCCGACCATTTCGGCTTTTTCCTGCCGCTCGCCGGCATCACCACCGTGAAGCAGGTACGCGACAGTTCCTTCGATATCCGGGCGACCAGCCGCCTGAACCGCCTCTATGTCGAGCTTCTGAGGGACAATCCCGAATGGGGAACGGCCGAACGCCGGCCTGACATGAATCATTTCATGGCGCGGCTGATCTTCTGCTTCTTCGCGGAGGACACCGACATCTTCGGCGGCACGCGGCGCTTCACCACCACCGTCGAGCAAATGAGCGCCAAGGACTCGTCCAACACCCATGAGGTGATCGGCACGTTGTTCCGCGCCATGAATATGAAGAGCGCGGATCGCGTTGCGGCAGGGATTCCCCGCTGGGCCGACCAGTTCCCCTATGTGAACGGCGGGCTCTTCTCCGGCAGCATGGACGTGCCGCGCTTCAGCCGCATCGCGCGCTCCTACCTTCTCCACATCGGCAATCTCGACTGGACGAAGATCAATCCCGACATCTTCGGCTCGATGATTCAGGCCGTCGCGGAGGACGAGGAACGTGGCGCGCTCGGGATGCACTATACCAGCGTTCCGAACATCCTGAAGGTGCTCAATCCGCTGTTCCTCGACGACCTGCGCACGCGGCTGGCCGAGGCCGGGGACAATCCGCGCATGTTGCTGAACCTACGCAAGCGCATGTCGCGGATCAGGATCTTCGATCCGGCTTGCGGCTCCGGCAACTTCCTTGTCATCGCCTACAAGCAGATGCGGGCGATCGAAGCTGAGATCGACAAGCGCCGCGGCGAGGCCGACCGGCGCAGCGACATCCCGCTCACAAACTTTCGAGGGATCGAGCTGCGCGACTTCCCGGCCGAGATCGCACGCCTTGCACTCATTATCGCCGAGTATCAGTGCGACGTGCTCTATCGCGGCCAAAAGGAGGCCCTGCGAGACTTCCTGCCTCTGGACGCCGAGAACTGGATTACGTGCGGCAACGCCCTGCGGCTGGATTGGCTGAGTATCTGCCCGTCCACGGGGACCGGCGTGAAGCACCAGGCTGATGATCTGTTCCACACTCCGCTCGATCAGGCTCAGATCGACTTCGAGAATGAAGGAGGAGAGACGTATATCTGCGGAAATCCGCCATATCTCGGCTCGACATGGCAATCGGCCGAGCAGAAATACGACCTTCAGCAAATTTTCGATGGACGCACAAAGAGCTGGAAATCGCTCGATTATGTCGCTGGTTGGTTCATGAAAGCTGCTGATTACGGCACGCAGACTAATACCATTTCTGCTTTTGTGGCCACCAATTCAATTTGCCAAGGTCAGCAAGTGCCAATCCTCTGGCCGTTGATCTTGCAGACCGGCCATGAGATCGCGTTCGCACACACCTCATTCAAGTGGGCTAATCTGGCGAGCCATAATGCAGGTGTAACGGTTGCCATCATTGGCATCTCAAATCACGCAGGCAATTTGCGGCGGCTATTTTCGATCGGCGAGAACGGCACAACGATTGAGAAACAGACGGACAACATCAATGCGTACCTAGCGGCTGGTCGCAACATCATCGTGAGCAAAGAAAGCTCCCCTATTTCTACCATTCCAAAGATGATCTTCGGGAATAAGGTGGTGGACGGCGGACATCTGCGGATGAGCCGTGATGAAATAGGTGGACTTGGCCTTCCAGAAGAGAGCAAACGAAATATCATTCGACGGATTTACGGTTCGGCAGATTTTATTCGTGGAGAGAGTGTGTACTGCCTATGGATTGATGATAAAAATCTATCTGAAGCCATGAGCTACCCAACAGTCGCTGAACGGATAGAGGCGGTGAAAGCTCTTAGGCTCGCGAGCCCAGATAAGAGCGCCAACCAGATGGCCGATCGCGCTCATCAGTTTCGTGAGATGAGGCGAGCCCGAAACCATACTATCGTTCTTCCGAGAATTACGTCAGAGAATCGAGAATTTCTGCCTGTTGGGATTATCGACGCTAGCGGCGTGGTCAGCAGTCAAAGCTTTGCTCTATATGATGAACCAATTTGGCTGCTATCGATCATAGCATCACGTCTTCACGTAATGTGGATCGCGACGGTATGCGGGCGCACGCGAACCGATTTTGCATATTCCAACACCCTCGGCTGGAACACTTTCCCGGTCCCCGCGCTCACCGAGAAGAACATAGCCGACCTGACGCGTTGCGCCGAGGACATCCTGTTGGCGCGTGAAGCGCATTTCCCGGCGACGGTCGCCGATCTCTACAATCCCGACAATATGCCCGCCGACTTGCGGGAGGCCCACGAGCGCAACGACGAGGTGCTTGAGCGCATCTATATCGGCCGCCGGTTCCGCAACGATACCGAGCGGCTGGAAAAGCTGTTCGACCTCTACACCAAGATAACCGCCACCCCAGGCAAGGCCCTCAAGGCCAGGAAGGCGGCGTCGGCATGAGCAGCTATGTGTTGTTCCAAATGTGGGGACCGTTTCGGCAATCGTTGATCAAGGGGCATTTGTTCTATGTCGAGCAGGCGCGGAAGCGTTTGCTTTCGCAGTTCGACGAAATTGAGGTTGATGCCGACCAGGCAGCCGAGGAGTGGCTGGAGCAAAGTGGTCAGCACTTTGACCCGGACCGACATGACCCCGGCGACTTCTATGAAGCAGCCAACGACGTGGGCATCGAGTTCTATGGGCTCTTGAGCGGCATGCGAGAGCAAACCCGCTTGAGCGCCGTCGCTGGGATGTTCCACGAGTGGGACAAGCAGCTACGCGATTGGCTGGCACGTGAGATTCAGCATTGGCATCGTGGCGACAACGCCACCTTGAAGGTCTGGTCGGCTGACTTCGGCCAGATCGCCGACTTGCTAGAAAGCTTCGGCTGGAATGTCCGCAATGCAGACTACTTCCGCACGCTTGATGCGTGCCGCCTTGTGGTCAACGTCTACAAACACGGCGAGGGCAAATCTCTCGATGAGTTGAAAAGTAGTTTTCCTGAATATCTTGATGACCTGTTCAACGGCTCCGGCGGCGCTTTCTCAGACACAAAATATCGTGACCACACGCACCTCAAGGTGAGCGACGATCAATTTCAGGCGTTCTCGGACGCGATCTTGGCGTTCTGGCGGGACGTTCCAGAGAATGTCATCGATTCCCAAATGACTGACGTGCCGGATTGGTTTGGCAAGGCCATCATGAAGGACCGCGCCGATCCACAACAGGCGAGTAAGAAATGACCAATAGAGCCGATAAATCCGTCCCGTCTGTTTCAGTCTCTTACGGCCGCAACGGCAGCTCGACCAAGGCCAATGCCCTTGGCATGCGCCCGATGCAGGAACGCGCCTATGAGAAGCGGGGCGAGCAGTATCTTCTCATCAAGTCGCCGCCCGCTTCGGGCAAGAGCCGCGCGCTTATGTTCATCGCCCTCGACAAGCTTCACAATCAGGGGCTCAAGCAGGCGATCATCGTCGTGCCGGAAAAATCCATCGGCGCCAGCTTCAACGACGAACCGCTGACGAAATTCGGCTTCTGGGCCGACTGGACCGTCGCGCCGAAATGGAACCTTTGCAACGCGCCCGGATCGGACAATGGCGGCAAGGTCAATTCGGTCGAGGCGTTCCTGCAAAGCGACGACAAGGTGCTGGTCTGCACCCATGCCACCTTCCGCTTCGCCGTGGACAGGTTCGGGGTAGAAGCCTTCGACGATCGGCTGATCGCCGTTGACGAATTCCACCACGTTTCCGCCAACCCCGACAACAAGCTCGGCCTGCATCTCGGCCAGTTCATCGCCCGCGACCGCGTGCATATCGTTGCGATGACGGGTTCCTATTTCCGGGGCGATGCCGAAGCCGTGCTCGCCCCGCAGGACGAGTCGAAGTTCGATACCGTCACCTACACCTATTATGAGCAGCTCAATGGCTACGAATATCTGAAGCAGCTCGACATCGGCTATTTCTTCTATTCGGGTTCCTATGCCGACGACATCCTGAAGGTGCTCGACCCCGCCGAAAAAACGATAGTCCACATCCCCTCCGTCAATTCGCGCGAGAGCACGAAGGACAAGATCAGGGAGGTCGAGCACATCATCGAGGAGTTGGGCGAATGGCAGGGGGCAGACCTCGCCACCGGCTTCCAACTGGTTAAGACGCCCGAAGGCCGCGTCCTTCGGATTGCCGACCTGGTTGATGATGACGCCGCCAAGCGGGACCGGGTTTCCGCCGCGCTGAAGGACCCGGCACAGAAGAACAACCGCGACCATGTGGACATCATCATCGCGCTCGGCATGGCGAAGGAAGGCTTCGACTGGATTTGGTGCGAGCACGCGCTGACAGTCGGCTATCGGTCGAGCCTCACCGAGATCGTGCAGATTATCGGCCGCGCCACCCGCGACGCGCCGGGCAAGACCCGCTCCCGCTTCACCAACCTGATTGCCGAGCCGGACGCCTCCGAGGAAGCCGTCACCGAGGCGGTCAACGACACGCTGAAGGCCATCGCGGCAAGCCTGCTCATGGAGCAAGTGCTTGCGCCGCGCTTCGAGTTCAAGCCCAAGAACCCGCAGAGCGGACCGACGCCCGGCTTCGACTATGGCGAAGGCGGCTATGATCCCAATAAGACCAACGTCGGCTTCAACGAGGAGACGGGGCAGTTCCAGATCGAGATCAAAGGTCTTGTCGCGCCGAAGAGCGAGGAAGCGCAGCGCATCTGCCAGCAGGACTTGAACGAGGTCATCGCCGCCTTCGTGCAGGACAAGACGACGATCACGCGCGGCCTGTTTGATGGCGAGCACGCTGGTGGCGAGACCTTGGCAGAAGAGCTGACCCAGCTACGCATGGGCAAGATCATCAAGGACAAGTTTCCCGAGCTGGACGAAGAGGATCAGGAGGCCGTGCGCCAGCACGCCGTCGCCGCTCTGAACCTTGCGCAGAAGGCCAAGGAAGTCGCTTTGGGCGGAGCCGATGGCGACGGCGACAAGAGCCCGAACACGGCCTTCGTCGAGGGTGTCCGCAAGTTTGCAATGGACGTGCGCGAGCTGGACATCGACCTGATCGACCGTATCAACCCCTTCGGCGAAGCCTATGCCATCCTCGCGAAGACCATGAGCGAGGAGAGCCTAAAGCAGGTCGCGGCCGTGATCGGGGCCAAGCGTGCCACGCTGACGATCGAGGAGGCGCGCGAGCTTGCCAAGCGGGCTTTGAAGTTCAAGCAGGAGCGTGGCCGACTCCCCTCGATCACCTCGCCCGACGCCTGGGAAAAGCGCATGGCCGAAGGCGTGGCGTTCCTTCAACGCATGAAGACGGAGGCGGCGCGTGGCTAAGGGCTTCACCGACGAGGATGACGCGCTTCTCGAAGAGCTTGGCGTAGAAGTCGAGGCGAAGAAGGAATCCAGCCGGACACCGCGCGAAGAGCGCGTTATCGCCGGCTTCGAGGAGATTCAGCGTTTCGTCGAGCAGCACGGCCGGCCTCCGCAGCACGGTGAGCACCGCGACATCTTCGAGCGCCTATATGCGGTGCGCCTCGATCGGCTGCGCGAGCGGGCCGATTGCCGCGCCGTGATCGAACGCCTCGATCATCAAGGGCTTCTAGGTGCTACGGAGCCTGCCCCTGTCAGCGCGCCCGATGACCTCGACGATGACGAGCTTCTCGCGCAGCTTGGGGTGGTCGACGAGCCGAGCGACATCACGGAACTCCGGCATGTTCGGTCGGCTGCAGAGAAGCGGGCGGCCGAGGAAATCGCCAACCGCCAGCAATGCGAGGATTTCGACCAGTTCAAGCCGTTGTTCGAGCAGGTGCAGCGCGATCTTCAAAACGGCGTTCGCATGACACGGCGGTTTGTGAAGGACGCGGGTTTCCTGAAAGCGGAAATCAAGGCGGGACAGTTTTTTGTCCTTGGCGGACAAACCGCCTACGTCGCCGAGGTCGGAGAGCCGTTCAAGGCTCCGAATGGGGAAACGGATGCGCGACTCAGAGTCATCTATTCCAACGGAACCGAAAGCGATCTGCTTTTGCGATCGCTTCAGCGGGCGCTTTATAAGGACGAGGCCGGCAGGCGAATTAGTGATCCGGTAGCAGGTCCCTTGTTCGCCGACCAGAGCGAGGAAGGAGACGAGGCGAGCGGCATCGTCTATGTGCTGCGTAGCAAATCCGATCATCCAGCCGTTGCCGCGCATCGTGACGTGCTGCACAAGATCGGCGTGACCGGCGGTGACGTCGCGCGTCGCCTCGCCAACGCGAAGCTCGACCCGACCTTCCTTATGGCCGATGTCGAGGTCGTCGCGACCTACGAGCTATTCAACATCAATCGCACCCGGCTTGAGAACCTGATCCATCGGATCTTCGGCAAGGCCCGCCTTGACATCGAGATCAAGGATCGCTTCGGCATGCCGATCATCCCGCGAGAATGGTTCCTTGTGCCGCTTTTCGTGGTCGATGAAGCAATCGAGAAGATCAGGGACGGAACCATCACCGGCTATGCCTACGACCCGAAGACCGCCTCGCTCACGCGAACTGTCGGATAGGAGGCGCCTAGCCATCGACGGCTGGTGACGGGTGGAGAGGTCAACCGTGGTGATGACGGTTGGCACAGGAATCTTCGCCTTAGAAAGCAAATCTATGTGGATTTTCGGATATGGCTCACTGATGGAGGACGGATGGGAAAAGGAATTCGCATGCCTCCGTCGCGAAAGAGCCGCGCTTACTGGTTATGAACGCTCCTTCAGCAAGGCGTCGACGCTCAACTGGGGTTCTAAGGACGATCCTGCTCCCACCTTGCGCGTCGTTCCGCGTGAAGGTGCTGTATGCCGCGGCATCGCATTTGAGTTTGAGACATCAAGGGAAGATGCCGTCATTGCCTATCTCTCGAAGCGAGAGGGGCAAAGCTTTTGGCGACGGCAGGTAAAGCTCACATTGGATGCAGGCCAAGCAGTTCAGGGGTGCTGCTTTTTCTACGAGGGAAAGAATCTCATTCAAGCCACGAACGTCGAGGAAGTAGCTGCCATGGTACTACGGGCACGCGGCAGGGACGGAAGCGCTTTGGACTATCTTCGTAACACGAAGGATGCCGTCGATCGCATGGGTTTCCGCGACGAGGCTGTTGAAACCTTGTGGGCGGCAGTATTGCAGATGCAGAAATCCTGAAGTCGTTCGTTCATACGCGATTGATATTGTCCTCGTCGGGTGCGGCGGCCGAACTATTTTCAGCCCGAAAGGACCGGCATTCTGGCTACTGTTGTCCTAGATTCCGATACCATTTCCGCTCGGGCGGCGTCTTGGAGATGTCATCGTAACGGAAGCATTCGGCGAGATCGTCTACCGATTGGAGGACACCAAGCAGTACGTGGGCATTGATCGGTGTGCCGCCGCCTGTCTCATAGTGACTGACGTAGTTCGCGATAATCGCAGGGACATGCTGGTTGCGGAAATCTGTCTTCTGTTGCGCGCTCAGTACGATTCTGCCGGCGCCGTCGAAAAGGTCGATGGCCGATGAGATGGCGTCGAGGGCATTCCCGACAGTCTTGTTGTCGCTCCGGATCGCATAGTCGGGCGGCACCGGAATTTTCAGCTTAGAGATGATCTGCGACAGCTTGAACTCCAGGTACTGCCGTACGAACGGCTGGCCGATGTCCACCTGCCCGGCCTGAAGATGTGTCGTCGCGAGATTCTTGAGCCGGTTCGCATCGAGCTGGCTGGCGTACACGTTCCCCGTTGGGGCTGCGCCTTGCAGGCGCTGGTGGTGCCAACCCACCTGCTCGCTCGCCGTCTTGTCGAAATACTTCTCCAGCAGCGTGTCATGGCTGAGCACGATGAATTGCAGGCCGTCGGCTGCCGCTGAAGCCTGCAGCTTGGTGCGCAAGGCCTCCATCAAGGCGAACTGGTGGCCGCCGTCGAAGCTAGAGGTGATGTCGTCGAGCACCATGAAGCGGGCGGGACCGCTCTGCTTGACCGCCGCCGCGAAGAAGATCGAGCCGGCGATGGCGTTCCGGTAGCTCTCCGACAGGACGGCCCGTGCCGAGATGCCGGCCTCGCCGTAGAAGTTCTCCAGCTTCAGATCCACGTCTTCGCTGTCCGCCGACCGCTCCAGTTTGGGCCGCATATCCACGCCGCCCCGCACTAGACCCCGAAACAGGTTCTGATAGCTCGCCTCGATCGCGTTGATGCGCTGGGTCGCCAACCGGCTCTCCGCCTCGCCCACGGTCCTGGCGGCGGTGCCGATGAAGGTTTGCCACCGCTCTCGCCATTTCTTGTGCGTCCGCCAGGCGCTTGCTTCCTTTGCCGCTGTTTGATGCCCGAGGATGGCTTCACGAAAGCGGCTTCCGGCTTCGAGTTGCTGGGTCAGCGCAACTAGCGACGGCGGCAATTCGGCCTGAAGCTCCTGTTCCCGCTTTTGCACTGCCTCCAGGACGGACTTTCGCTCTTCTTCAAGCTGCTGCGCGTTATCGACCGCTTCCCGTAGGCGACCCTCGGTCAGGCGGCTTTCGATCGCCAACTGTCGGATGCTCGCCCGGTGCTTCTTGTTGTCCGGGACGGTGAGGGCGGCACAGCTTTCCAGCTTGTTGAGCCAATCCAGCCAGATGCTGGCAGTCACGGCCTGCTTGAATTCTTCGCCGAGTTGGTCTGCTTCACGGTAGCGCTCAAGCAGGCGCTCCATCCGCGTGGCAATGGGCTCTTCGATATGCGTGTCGCAGACGGGGCATTGGTGAGGATCGCTATAGTCCGCTTCCTCGACCACGCCCTTGGCGGCCCCGAAAAGGTCCTGCCGGCTCTTGCTGCCGGCGAGTGCTACCGCCGCGTCATGGCGGCGTGCCAGGTCGAGCAGCGCCCCGATATCGGCCGCCGCTTCCGGCGTGGACGCGCTCTTGGAAAGCTCCTCGATATTGCGCAGCACCTTCTGATATTCGGCCTTCGCCGGGCCACCCTCCGCCGCGACGATGGCGGCGCGAGCGGCTTCCATATCCACCGTCAGGATGTCTTTTCCGGCGAAGACAGGCGCGAGCGTCGGAATGGCGGCCAGTGCGGCCGTGACTTCCACGACCCGCTGCGCTTCCGCCGACAGGTCCTGGATTGCCGTTCCCGTCACAGCCTCATAAGCCGACAACGCCGCGGCCCGATGGTCCCGCACGAGCTTCTCGGCGGCCTCAAGCTTCGCCTTCAACGCGGCCATCTGGAAATCGGTGTTGAAAGCCCGAGTGTTGCTCGCCTGGTCGAACCGCTGGCGGAGGTGCGCGAAGCGGGTCAGTCCGATCAAGGAGGAGAAGGTGCGCCCCCGATCAAGGGGCGAATCGTCGATAAAGCGGGCGAACTTAGCGTAGTCGACGACCGTGAAATCTTCGGCCAACGCGGCGAGGAACGCTTCGGGGTCGGTATGTCCTGTCGGGCTTGTCACGGTGCGCTGGCCTGCGGCCGTGCGCTGGACGACGATTTCGATTGGTGCGGTGCCGTCGTCAGGTGTGAACTCCAAGGAGATGGAGCCGACTCCGCCCGTATGGAAGCGGTTCACATAGTATGTCTCTGGCCGCTCACTCCGCTGGAGCCCGTCGAGTTTGGGCAGCTTGTCAAAGATGGCGTAGCTGATGGCCTCGAACAGCGAGGTCTTGCCGATGCCGTTCTGGGCATAGATGGAATTGACCGCGTCTGGCTTGAAGCGAAGGGTGAGCGGATCTCCCTCGTTCTTGATGCCTCGAAACCCTTCGACGCCGAGCTTGGTCAGGTAGTAACGGGGCATCACTCGCCTCCTTGAGAGGCTATCTCCGCCTGCGCGGCGGCCTCCAAGGCTTCAAGGACCTTCTGATTGAAATCTCGCCGCGCGTTGTTGTCGCCGGTTTCCAGGATGGCGAGGTTATCGAAGAGGATTTTGGCGCACTCGGCATCAATTGTCTCAAGGTGAGCCTTCAGCCTACCGATGTTCGTCGACCAGTCCTCATCGAGTGAAAAGTCAAAACTGCCCGACATACTGATTCCCCCCAAGCGATCTCCCACAGCCACAATATACAACCGCTGCAATTTGCTCAATTGAAGTAGAAGAGCGGCGAGGCTCCATATCTCGACGGTGTTGCGACTTTTCTCAGTGATCCCAAGGGCTCGCACCGCCTCTCAGGGCTAAGGGCTCCGCCCTCGCGGCGGGCAAGAGCGGCCGGGCGGTATCCCCGACCTTCCGCGCGGATACGGCTTTCAGTAATCCCAGAACTACGGAAATCCGCTTGTGCAGGTCGGGTGATCCCCCTCCGCCCGGCCGCTCTTGCCCTCTGCTACCCCGGTCTCGCCGACGGGCAGGGTTGCAGCGCAGCGCTGCGCTCCAACCCAAGCCCATAGGAGAACGACCATGACCACGACCGCAAACAGCATCCCGACCGTCGAAAATGGCGCGACGGTTTTCATCCCGCTTAACAAGCTCAAGAAGCACCCGAAGAATGCCCGCAAGACCCCGCACAGCGAGGCGTCTATCGAGGCGAAGGCAGCGAGCATCGCCGCCAAGGGCATCTTGCAAAATTTGGTGGTGGAGCCGGAGCTTGATGCGGCGGGCGAACCGACCGGCGGCTATCTCGTCACCATCGGCGAAGGCCGCAGGCTGGCGCAGATGCTCCGAGTGAAGCGCAAGGAGATCAAGAAGACCGAACCCATCCGCTGCGTCATCGACACGGCGAACGACGCGGCGGAGATCAGCCTTGACGAGAATGTCACCCGCGAGAACCTACACCCCGCTGATGAATACGAGCGCTTCCGCGAGCTTTCGGAAAACCACGGATGGGGCGCGGAAGAAATCGCGGCCCGCTTCGGCGTGTCCCCACATGTGGTGAAGCAGCGGATGCGTCTTGGCGCTGTCAGCCCCAAGCTGTTGCAGGCTTACCGCGACGGCGAACTAACCTTGGATCAGTTGATGGCCTTCGCCATCACCGACGATCACGCGCGGCAGGAACATGTCTATCAAAACCTGTCCTATAACCGCGATCCGTCCATCATCCGGCGTGACCTGACCAAGATGAACGTGGCGGCGACGGATCGGCGCGCGGTTTTCGTCGGCGCGCAAGCCTATGCCGAGGCGGGCGGCAACATCATCCGCGACCTGTTCACCGAGGATCGCGGCGGCTTCTTTGAAGACCCCGCCTTGCTGGACCGGCTCGCCATCGAGAAGCTGGAGTGGGTCGCCGCTGAGGTGCAGGAGGCCGAGGGGTGGAAGTGGACTGCCGCCTATCTCGACTTCCCCCATGCCCATGGGATGCACCGCGTCTACCCGCATTCGGTGGAGCTTTCGGAAGCGGACGCCGCTTCCTACGACGCCGCGCAGGACGAGCTTGAGCGCCTGACGGCGGAATGGGAGGACGCCGATATTGACCTCCCGTCCGAAGTGGACGCCCGGTTCGCGGAGCTTGAAGCCGAGATCGAGCGTATCAACGCGCTGCGCCACGCCTACGATCCCGACGAGATCGCGCGCGGCGGTGTGTTCGTCGTCGTGGCCCATGACGGGCAAGCTCGTATCGAGCGCGGCTTCATCCGGGCCGAGGACGAGGCACCGGAGCCGGAAGCCGTCGAGGATGGCGAAACTGTCATCGACGGGGTGCGCGTCAATGGTGATGGTGAGATCATCGACGGCGACGAGCAGGACGGCGAAGGCGACCACGTTCCCGCAAGTGAGCCGGAAGAAGAAGATGCCGGGGATGACGGCAAGCCGCTGCCGGATTCGCTTATCCGCGACCTGACCGCACATCGCACCCTTGGCTTGCGTCTCGCCCTTGGCGAGCAGCCGGATATGGCGCTGATCGCGGTCATCCACACGCTAGCCGCGCAGACCTTCTATAAGGGCGGAGGCGAGGCCCATTGCCTCGAAATCCGTCCGACCAGCAACTACCTCGCGGCCCACGCGGACGGCATCGAGGACACGGCGGCGGCGAAGATGCTGGCGGATCGCCATGCCGGATGGGCGGCGGACATGCCGTGCGATGTGGCCGACCTCTGGGGGTTTGTCGCCGGTCTGGACTATGCGAGTCTGATGGCCTTGCTCGCGCATTGCGCCTCGCTCACCGTCAATGCGGTGAAGCTGCCGTGGGAAACCAGCAAGCGCCGCGCTCATGAGACGGCGGACAAGCTGGCGACGGCGGTGACGCTCGACATGACGGCGCACTGGACACCGACCGTGCGGGCTTATCTCGGTCGCGTCACCAAGGCGCATATCCTCGCCGCCGTGCGCGAGGCCCTTGGCGACGAGGCGGCGGAGCGGATCGCGGACATGAAGAAGCCGGCGATGGCAGAAACCGCCGAGCAGCTTCTGGCCGGGACCGGCTGGCTCCCGCCTGTGCTGCGCACCGAGCGGCCCGAGGCGTTCGCCACCGACGCCGATGTGATGGCACCGGAAGCACAGAGCGATGACCATTTCGTCGTCGCAGCGGAATGATCGCCGAGCCGGGACCGCGCAAGCGGTCCCGGCTTCTCACTGAAAAAATCGCGGCCGCGCGGTTGCCCGCGCGGCCGGCTCACCTCGACCATCGCAATGACACATCCTGTTCATGGTCGACAGGACAGGCACGGATCGCCAATACTGCACCATCCTCGAAGGAAGGAGCGATTGATCGGCAACCCGCGCCAGGCGTGAAGGAGAAGAATCATGGTCGCCGTAATGTTCATGAGCGTTGCTCTGATCGCAATGCTTTGCGTCCTGGCCTATACGCTCGCAGTCTATGCGCTGCCTTTCATGCTCGGCCTGACCGCCGCGCACTTCGCCTATCAGACCGGCTCCGGCTTCATCGGCGCGGGCCTCGTGGGGCTGGTGGCAGGCGGTGCGGCCTTCGGCGTCCTGGCGCTGCTGTTCGACACGCTGCGCTCACCTACCTTGCGCCTGATTGTGGCGCTGGTCTTCGCCACGCCCGCCGCCGTTGCGGGATATGCACTCGTCCACGGCGTCACCAAAGAATCCGTACCGTCCGAAATCTGGCGGCAAATCTTCTGCATCATTAGTGGCGGTTTCGTTGGCGTGTCGGCCGTGATGCGGCTAGCGATTCCAGCCGCCACGCTCCACCTGACCAGAACACGATAGCGCAGTCCCCCCGCTAATCAGATGATACCCACTTAGGTGCCGGGCCGCTCGGAAAGGACCATTCGCGACCGGTTTTTTCCTTCAGCTTTTCCAGTTGTTTTTGTAGTCGGCTTATCATCAGCTCATCGAGAAAGATAACCAGCGGTTCCCACTCAAGCGCACCTCCGACATGAAACCCCATGTTGAAGCTGACACTTAGATCGAACTTGCCTCCTTCGAAGCCAATGACCAAATTTCCGCTGATCGTATCGTGACCAACATTGTGCGCATATCGCTTATTGCGAAGTTCAACTATGTTGTCATGCACCGGGCGAAGCTTTGCTGGTAACGCTTTTCGAGAAACACCGCTCCCCAAGCCGCCGTCGACGAGGCGGCAGTATGTCGTGACGAATGCCAAGGTCAGCATATCGTTCTCTAGCGTCCACTCCATCGTCGCTTCAAAGTTAGTGGAAGCCAATCGGTGCTGAATGTAGCGGAGACTTGCCATCGTGGGAAACGCATGAACTAAGCGGTTCAAGTTATTTAAGCTCTCATCTACGCTCGCGAGAACAGTTTGGCCATCTTCTTTGAGGGCGTAGATGTGCTCCTGCCACTCGGCAGGCAGGTATTTGATCGCCTCCTCGGGGAATGCGACGTATTCTTTCTCGTCATCCTCTTCCACGTCACCATCCTTGCTTTCAGCATTTTGCTTCAAGATAGCTCCATACTCGCCGTAAATCCTCGGAATTTGGATCGATTCTACGCTTGGGGCGGCAGCGGTCCTTTCGCCGACGCCCCAATATGGCGAGGCTTCCAGAAGGCTGGCTTTCAGTCGCCGTTGCGGCGGGACCAGATGAGGTTGTGGCCGCGCCGCCCGTGGCCTGTCAGGCGACATAGCAAGGCCGGGAAACGCGGATCATCCGACAGGCCGGAGCTATTGGCGTGGCATCATGCGCGCGGACGTTCGGCAGCATCGTTCGAGGTCAACGCAACGATGGGAAAGTAGGACCGAACGTTCGTCACGCTCACCGGGGACAGTTGCCGAGCCATGACGGCGAGGATCAGGGCGGTAGTGCGTCGGCCTGCGAGGCCCACGCCGTTTCCGTTCTCGAGCGGCGAGGCGCAGGGATAGCCGCCATTGCCGTATTTCCCCGATTTCCTGAAACGGGCGCTCCATCCGCGATCTCGATTGGCATGGGTCTAGCCGGAGGACGGCTTCGCCTCGCTCGTCTCCGCAACGTCCATCGCCAACTTTTTTCCGCCGCCTTCGGCTTTGCATCGCGAAGCAAAAAAGCCGTCTCCGGCCGCCTTCCACTTCGTTCCAGCCCTCACGGGTGCAGGGCCGAGAGCCCCCGGTCAAACGCCCCCCCATCGAGGTCGCAATGGTGCGGCCCGACAGGAAAGGAATACGGCAATGGCGACCATCGGCACCTTCACCAAGAACGAAAACGGCGCGGGCTTCACCGGCGCGGTCAAGACCCTGACCCTCAACGTCAAGGCCAAGTTCGTCCCCTCCGAGGGCGAAAGCGAGCGCGGCCCCGACTTCCGCATCTTCGCCGGTGCGACCGAGTTCGGCGCGGCCTGGAAGAAGACCGCCCGCGAGACGCAGCGCGAATACCTCTCCGTCAAGCTGGACGATCCGAGCTTCCCGGCCCCGATCTACGCCAGCCTGGTCGAAGCAGAAGACGGCAGCGGCCACAACCTCATCTGGTCCCGCCGCAACGGCGACTGAAAGCCAGCCTCCCAAGAAGTCCCGCCGCGAGCGGGGCTTCTCTATGCTCATGGCCGCCACCGCGTGAGCCTACGGCTTCAAAAGACTTTTGATCTTATCCAGACTCCAATAGGGGTCGATAAAAGGACATTTGTAATTTGGTCCGAGTTGCTCGCGTTCGGCGTCATCGAAAAAATCTTTGGCGGCCTCGTGTAGATCTTCGGGGATAATCAAAAAGGCCGGATCGGTTTCCTTGAAATGGAGATCGCCGGTGTGACGCCATTCACGCTCCCATTCGAAGAAGTATGACGAACTTCCATACTGTCCGGGTAGGTCGACGAAAGGTGCCACACGCCAGATCGGATCGTCTGGGTTCCCCGCTGCGCCATCGATAAGTGAGCGTAAGGCCAAGGCGTGCGGCGTATCCTGATAGGCATAAAGGATCGGACCTCCGTTGCGCGCGACGATGAACTCTTTTCGGAAGACGATTCCGTATGAGCCGCGCTTGTCGGCCAGACGTTTGAGCTGATGCAGCGGCACTTCGCTGAAACAAACACATGGTGATGATTCTGTGTGATTCTTGCCGATGCCGAAGCGGTTACGCGCTTCGAGACGGCGACTCGCAAGAATGGAGATCGAATTATCGTATTCGCTGCTCGCCGCCGACTTCTTTGTAAAATGAACAACAAACGGGGACATATCTTCCCAGTTTGGATGGGTCGGTCCAATCAGCTTCTGCACCACAATTTTCTCCGAACGACTCAGTGAGCGCCGCAAGCGGCACGATTAATCTATTGAAACACTAAGGGCGCTGCCCTCGCGCGGCGCAAGGGACCGCTGACGCTCGACCGGGCCGGTCTCCCCAGCCTTCCTCCACATCGTTCCTCCGTTCCGTGCAGGCCGGGTGATCCCCCTCCGGCCCGGCCGCCCTTGCACCTTTCTACCCCGGTCTCGGCGACGGCCAGGGTTGCAGCGCAGCGCTGCGCTCCAACCCAAGCCCATGAGGATCAAGACCATGTATCACCAGCTCGCCACCCGGTTCGGTCGCAACTCGCATCAGATCAGCGGGCGTGAAGCCCTCGACAATGAAGCCCTTTACCGTCACGTCCCTTCTATCTTCGCCCGCGAGGCCCATGACAGCCGTTCCGAGCGTTACGTCTATGTCCCGACCATCGATATCGTGGAGGGGTTACGCCGGGAGGGGTGGTTTCCATTCTTCGCCGTGCAATCCGTTCCGCGTGACGACAGCCGCCACGGCCACGCCAAGCATATGCTGCGTCTGCGCCGGGATGACGGCATCGGCAAGCCGCAGGCCGCCGAAGTCATCATCGTGAACAGCCATGACGGGACCAGCGCCTATCAGATGTTCGCCGGGATGCTGCGTTTCGTGTGCACTAACAGCATGATTGCGGGCGAGCGGTTCGAGGAAATCCGCGTGCCGCACAAGGGCAATATCCAGCATGACATTATCGAGGGAGTTTATACGGTCGCGGAAGACTTCCCGCGCTTGATCGACGCCAGCGAAACCATGAAGGAAATCCGCATTTCCGAGGATGAGCGCCGTGTTCTGGCTGAGGCAAGCCTTGTCGCCCGCTATGGCGAGGATGGAAGTCCGCTGCGCCCCGAACAGATCATCGAGCCGCGCCGCCGCGAGGATATGGGCGGGAGCCTTTGGAGCACGTTCAACGTGATTCAGGAGCATTTGACCAAGGGCGGGCTGCGCGGCCAGAAGCGCAACGCCGAAGGTCGCATACGCCGCAGCCAGACCCGCGCCATCAACGGTATCGACCAGAACGTGACGCTGAATCGGGCGCTCTGGACGCTGGCAGAAGGAATGCAGCGATTGAAAGGATATTGATCGCGAGGGCGACAGGGCCGCCGACTTCGCGGCCCTGTCCTTCACCACAGACTTTCAGCACCCCCCAAAAAAACCGCGCCGATCCGGCCGTGCGGATCGGCGGCGCGCGGTCACGCTCGAAAACATGGCCGCGCTCGCCGGGTTGCGCCCGGCTCGCAGAATCACACAAGCACTCTTAAGAATAAAATAACCAAGACGGTGATCGCGTTAGGTGCTTCAGTTATCTTAACAGCACGACTACAGTTACTTTCAGCCATATTTGAAGCTCTCTATCCGGGCATTGCTTTGCATGAGCCCGGATAGAGAGGTAACGCCATGCTGAGCATCGACTGGCGTTCACCGGCGGCATACAAATTTGCCAAGAGCATCCCCGCTGCCGGTTTCGCTTGGGAATATCTTCGCCGCGACGACGATTATCGCCGCGAGTTTCAGGCAATGACCGCCACGAGCGAGCAAGATCCCGAATTGCTTGAAGCCTTCGTGCAACGCTGGGGGCTACGATTTTCCGACCGATCCTGAAACACCGTCTGATCGGCAATCACTGTTCTGGAATCCGAGCCTTCAGCCACAGGCGATATTGCTCTCTCCAGTGTGGCATCGCGACGGCGAGACGGAACCAATCATCACGCTGGCGCATCTCGACGGCCTCGACCTGCGCCGCGCTACAGACGGCTGGCATGGCATCTGGCAGGTCGATGGCACCGCCCATCAATTCTGGTTGCCGCAAGCCGTTCCCGATGCGGCGGCTTTCTACGCAGCATCCTTGCCGATGGATTCCTTTCTCGAACTGCGCGCCCATGCCGCTCGTCGATTCTGGCGCGCACTCAACGGCCGTCCGCCGGGTCCCGATTTTCGCGCATTGCCCGCCCAGCTCCGGCAATGGCACACCCTATCCCTGCGCGCTCTCGACGCTCGCCTTCGCGGTGAGAGCTACCGTGCCATCGCCGAAGTCCTACTCGGCTTTCACGGCACAAAGGAGGATTTCGAGGTCGATCCACGCAAGAACAAGGCCCGCCGTCTTGTCGCTCACGGCATCAAGATGATGCGCGGCGGCTATCGGCTGCTGCTGCACTATCCGATCAAGTCGCCGCCCAGATGAGGCCCACCGATCCAAACGGAGATCACTCGTGTCCGCTACCCAGCATAACGCTAGCGGCAGCCTGCTCCAGAATGCGCCGGTAGCCTGAATGGGAAAGCCATTGCGCGCGGGCGAGATGGCTTTCCCAGCAGCGGCGGCTACACGCTTCTTCTGCGACAGGATCGCGGTGTAGGACGATGCGGGCAACCTCTTTCCAGTCCGCGCCGTCCCGGCTCGCGTCCAGCAGGCGCAGATAGGTGACGTAGTGCTGTTCATCATAGGGCGTGATGATGTTTCCGCTCGGTGCTTCGTCGGCCACATCAGGATTGAGTTCGACTGCAACCCGCATTGGCACTCCCATTCCCGAGAGGGTTTCGTCTGCGGTGCGCCCCCGCAAACATCCTCTCTGACTCTTGGTGATCGGGGAGTTCGAAACCGTGACTAGACGGCCCCATGGCCTTTAGCTCGGAAAGCCTGTTGTATACGCCACAGGCTCCCCGACCATAGGTCAAGAAGTGTGTTGCCGTATCGGCCGGCAACAACCGCTAATCAGGGGTTTCGACGCCCCGGAGCAGCGCGTCTGCTCCGATTTCAGCCATAGCCGAACCGCGTGGGAATGTCTTCGCCGAATCCTCGCGGCTGGCAATGACCGCTGAATTACCTCAACTTATTTGCTTCACTGTAGCTTCTCCGGGGTGCCGCCTGCGCATGAGCGCAAATGCGGCACGCTATCCGCCGCCGATCCCTCGCCATGGTTCGCCATAGCCCGCTGTCACCACCGACAGCGGCAACCCTGACCAACCCGGAGGTGATCCCATGGCCATCCGCCCCAACGCGGAGATGCCGCCGCGCCTGTTGCGCACACAGGAAGCAGCCCGCTTCCTCGGCATTTCCATCCGCACCCTTGAGAAGCACCGGACCTACGGCACCGGCCCGACCTATCGCAAGATCGGCGGCCGCGTCCTCTACACCATCCGCGATCTGGAAACCTGGTCCGAGATCGGCACCCGCAAATCCACCCACGATCCCAACGCCGGCACGGTCTTTCCCGCGCGTCCGCTGACCCCTGAAGAGCGGGGTAAGTGCTGAATGCTGCGCGACGACGATCACAGACCCGCGCAGCTCGGCGACGCCAGCGAGCGCAGCCGCCTCGACCCCTTCGTGGTCGCAACCGGAGACGCCGCGCCGCGCGACCAGCGCGATTTGATGGAGCGGCCTTTCTTCTCGCTGGCGAAGACGCCGCGCACCAAGCCGATTCTCTACAAAGCAGCCGATGTCGAAGTGCAGGTGCTCGCCATGCCCGAGCACGGCATGGCGACCATATGGGACGCGGACGTGCTGATATGGGCGGCCTCGCAAATCGTGGCCGCCGAGAACAACGGCCTCAACACGTCGCGCTTCTTCCGCTTCACACCCTATCATTTGCTGCGCGCCATCGGACGACCGACGGGCAACCGCCAATATGTGTTGTTGAAAGCCGCGCTCGCCCGTCTGCAATCCACCGTCATCGCCACGACGATTCGCAACGGCCCGCATTGGCGGCGTCGGCAGTTCTCATGGATCAACGAATGGGAAGAGATGACGACGCGCGCCGGCCGCGTCGAAGGCATGGAATTCGTCCTGCCCGAATGGTTCTACAACAGCGTTGTTGACCGCTCGCTGGTTCTCACCATTGACCCGGCCTATTTCCGGCTGACGGGCGGCATAGAACGCTGGCTATACCGTGTCGCCCGAAAGCACGCCGGCCACCAGCACACCGGCTGGCTGTTCGAGGTCGCCCATCTCCATGTGAAGTCCGGCAGCCTCGCTCGCGTTTCCGACTTCGCGCTCGACCTGCGCCGCATCGCGGCCCGCCAACCGCTCCCCGGCTATCACCTCCAGATCGAGCGAAAAGACGGCCGCGAGTTGGTGCGCATCCGCCCCGAAAACCTGTCCACAGTGCCTGTGGAAACGCCTGTGAATACCATCGGCACATCAGGCGCACGGGGTATCGGCACATCGGGCGCAGCTCTATCGGCACATCAGGCGCACGAACCGCAGTTAAGCCTTTGGTCTACGACGCGGAATCCGACCGCTAACTTAGAATCTAACAGAGAAACTAACTCTTCTTCTTTGATGCGCGCGCACGCGAGGCGTGGTGCCGGTGCCGCCCGATCCGTCGCCGACGTGCTGCGCGACATGCTCGCCCGCGACCTCTCTGACAATCAGGGAGATCGACCATGAGCGGCAAAGCCTCCCGCCGCGCGCATGGCCGTCCACTGCCGGACGGACCAGCGCCGTTCACCACCCTGGTCGAGCTGACCTTCCAGAAACAGAAGATCGAGCATTGGATACGCTTCGGTCGCAAGAGCTACGAACAGATTCTCGACCGTCGCCGCAGCATCGTCGGCTTTGCGCCGGAAAATATCTTCGCCTTTGTCCGCTGGGCCGCAGGCGAGCATGGCACGATCATTTCGCGCATCGACATCGTGCGCGCCATCGGTCGCGGCGAGCCGTTCCAGACGCTGCCCTTCGTCCGTCCTGGCGGCGAAATTCTGCTCCGCCTCGACGGTTGGTCGAAGGTCCAGCGCGCCCTTGGTGCGATCGACGCGGTGGAGGCGCTTGGCCTCGATCCGGCCGACGCTTCGCCCGATCACTGGCGGCACGTCCATAACCGGCTGACTGCCGGTCTGGAGCCGAGCCCCTACACGCCCGAGCGTCATGCGGCATGGATCGGTCGCCGAAGGATCGACCCATGAGCCGCCGCCGCATTCTCGCGGTGACGTTGCTCGCCATCGTCGGCATTGCCGCCACCAGCGCCGTCGAGACACCGACGAAACTCATCTGGAACGCCACGGCGAGCGCGCCGGTCGGCTTCTACACCATCGAGCCGGCCGACCGGATCGAAGTGCCGGAACTCGTCGCCGTTATGCCACCCGAACCGCTCGCCGGCTTCATGGTTGCGCGCGGCTATGTCGGTCGCGGCGTGCCGCTGCTGAAGCGCGTCATCGGCTTGCCGGGCCAGCGGGTTTGCCGCAGCGGCCGCACCGTCACCGTCGACGGCGTGGAGATGGGCGACGCGCTCGACCGCGACCGGATCGGCCGCGATCTGCCCGTCTGGCAAGGCTGCCGCGTCATCGCCGACGGTCAGCTTTTCCTCATGAATTGGGACGTCCGCGATAGCCTCGACGGCCGTTACTTCGGCCCCATCCCCGCAAGCTCCGTCATCGGCCGGGCGCTGCCGCTCTGGACCGACGAGGAAGGCGACAGCCGCTTCGTCTGGCGCGCACCGACGCACTGACCATCCCCACCACAACCACCAGCGAAGGAGATTACCCATGCCACAGATCGGTCAATTCACGCGCGAGGAATCCGGCTTCACCGGGCGCGTTCACACGCTCACGCTTTACCGCGAGATCACCATCGCTCCCACCGAACATTCGGATGCGGAGAACGCGCCGGACTATCGCGTCCACCACGGAGCCGACGACGGCCCGGAGATTGGCGCGGCGTGGAAGCGCACCGGCGAGAAGGCCGGCGAATATCTTTCCGTGCTGCTCGACGATCCGGCCCTGCCGCAGCCGATCCGCGCCAACCTGTTCCGCGACGACGATGCGGGAGCGTCGTGGTCGCTGCACTGGAGCCGCCCGAAACCGCGCGAAGAGCGGGATTAAGGCCATGCGGTCCCGTGTCATCATCGCGCTCAAAGTCTTCATCCCATTGTTCGCGGAAAGGCCGTCTCATCCCTTCGTCCCGCTCGACCACAGGACGGCCGGCGCGCGCAGCGAAGGTCAAGGGCGGCCATCGGCCGGCGCCTCGCGCGTACCCTTAACCGTAGCGAGCACGCTGGCAGGTTGGCGTCGTGGCGGAGAAAGGTCGGCATGGCGTTATGCCGTTTTCCTGCTCGCTGGCGTGCTTGCGCTCGGCACGGGACCGGCCGTGACGCTCGCGCAATCCGCACCTATCATGCAGACGGTCGCCGTCGATGCTCACGCAGGGCATATCGCGGAGGCGTCGCAGCGTTTCGGCATCCCCGAGCGCTGGATTCGCGCCGTCCTGCGCGCCGAGAGCGCGGGCGACGTGCGCGCGATCTCGTCGGCGGGCGCGATGGGGTTGATGCAGGTTATGCCCGATACCTGGGCGGGCCTGCGCGTCCGCTATCGGCTCGGCCGCAACCCCTACGATCCGCGCGACAACATCCATGCCGGCACGGCCTATCTGCGTGAAATGTGGGACCGCTACGGCACTATCGCGGCGATGCTCGCCGCCTACAATGCCGGTCCCGGCCGCTACGACGAGTATCGTTTGACGGGCCGCGTGCTGCCCGCCGAAACCCGCGCCTATGTCGCTGCGCTTACACCGACGCTTGGCGGCGCGGTCGCATCCGAGACGCCGGAGCAGCAGGCCGCACCGCCACCAGATTGGCGCGATGCACCGCTCTTCGTCATGCGCCCGAGCGACAGGCGGGTCGCCGATCCCGTGCAGACTATCGGCACATCAGGCGACGGTCGCGCCGCCGTTCCGGTGCGTGAGCGCCGCAATACGGAGCCGCGAGACGGCAGCATGTTCGTAGCGCGCGCAGGCGACGGAGGAGCACCATGATGACGGCATTCCCGCGCTCGCTCGTGTTCATTCCGGTGTGCAGTCAGGCAGGGTCGCGCCTGGCTGCGTTCTCGGTAGGAAGGGCGGAAAGGGCAGAAAAGGCGGAGGGCAAGATAAAGGAAACCGGCACCATGTCGGTCTGGTTTCAGGGCAAGCCCTTGTCTGCACACTGTTTGGGGGAGCCGCGAGCGGCACCATGGTTTTGGACCCCACGTGCCGCGTGTCCGCGCAAAGCCTTGGCTTTGCAGAGTTTCGACCGGCACTCTAGCCCGAATTCAGGCGTTTTTCGGCTGGTTGGGCCGGAGGCGCATCCATGAGCGCCGACGACGAATTCCGCTTCCGGCCGAGACCCGGCCGCATCCGCGCCGATACGCCGAAGGCGGGTAAGGCCAAGAGCTTTCTCACGCAGGCGAAGAAGATCGCGCGCCAGCATAGCAACGCTCCGGCCAGATCGTCGGCGCGGCCGGCGCAGCGCGCTAACTCATCCCCCGGCGCGAAGAGCGGCAGAGCTTCCGGCGCGGCCAAAGGTCCGGGCCTCAAGCGCGGGCGCGGCGCGGCCTTCGTGCGCGCCCGCACACTCTCTGGTGGCTGGAAGCACAGCGCGCCCGGAATGCGCCGCATCATCGTCAAAACCCGCTATGTCCAGGGCGCGGGCATGAACGGGAAGTCGGCCGCGCATCTGCGCTACATCCAGCGCGACGGCACCTCACGCGACGGTGAGAGCGGCCAGCTCTATTCCGCCACCGAGGATCGCGCCAATGGTTCGGCCTTCGTCGAGCGCGGCGCGGACGATCGCCATCAGTTCCGCTTCATCGTCTCGCCCGAGGATGGCGCGGACCTGTCCGACCTGACGGCTTACACCCGCGACCTCATGAGCCAGGTCGAAACCGATCTCGGCACGAAGCTCGATTGGGTCGCGGTCAACCACTACAACACCGGACATCCTCATGTGCATGTCATCGTCCGGGGCAAGGACGAACTGGGCGAGAACCTTGTCATCAATGGCGACTATCTCGCCAACGGGATCAGGGAGCGCGCCGGCGAATTGACCACGCTCGAACTTGGTCCCGTCACCGAGATCGAGCAGAGCCGCAAGCTGTCGGCCGAGATTGACCAGGACCGTTTCACCCGCATCGACCGGGCCATGACCGAGGAAGCCGATGAACGCTTCCTCGACCTGCGCCATGAGCCGGCCGATCCGAAACGCCAGTTCAATCGCACGCTGCGCCTGCGCCGTCTCGCCAAGCTGGAGAAGATGGGCCTCGCCACCGAACATGCTCCGGGCGTCTGGGAATTGAGCGAGCGCATGGAACCGGCTCTGCGCGATCTGGGCGAACGTGGCGACATCATCCGCAATATGCACAAGGCGCTGAAGGCGGACGGCATGGAGCGCGACCCCATGACCTTCCATATTCACGGCGCTGCACCCGAGACGCCCATCGTCGGCCGCGTCATCGACAAATTTCTCACCGACGAGCTGGGCGAAAACCTGACCGTCGTGGTGGATGGGATCGACGGCCGGACGCACCATGTCGCCGGCATCGACGCCGCCCGCGTCGCGGACGCCCGGATCGGCAGCATCATCGAGGTTGGCCCCGCCGAGACCGCGAGCCGTCCATCCGACCGAACCATCGCGGCCATCGCCGAGGGCGGCGTCTATCGCCCGAGCCGCCATCTCGAACAGGCGAAGTTCGAGGGCCGCGTTCCGGGCGGCGATTACGAAGGCTATGTCGATGCGCATGTCCGCCGGCTGGAGGCGCTGCGCCGCGCCGGGATCGTAGAGCGGATCGAGGCCGACCAGTGGCGCATCCCCGAAGACTTCGAGAGCCGTACCGCCGCCTATGACGCCGGCCGCAACCGGCAGGCCAATATCCGTATCCTCTCCGCCGCCCGGTTGGAACAGCAGATCGGCTCGGACGGCGCCACCTGGCTCGACCGGCGGCTTATCTCGGCCGAGGCATCGGATCTCGCTCCGTCCGGCTTCGGGCAGCAGGTCCGCGAGGCGATGGATCGTCGCCGCGAGCATCATATCGGTCTGGGTGACGCCGCGCTTCAGCAGAACGGCCGCATCGCCTATAGGCGCAATCTCCTCGCCACACTGCGCGAGCGCGAGGTGGCTCGTGTCGGCAGCGAGATCGCCGCGACCAAGGCACTGCCGTTCCGCGCCGCCACGGACGGCGAGACCGTCGCCGGCAAGTTCACCGGGACCGTGCAGTTATCGAGCGGCAAGTTCGCCATCGTCGAGCAAAGCCACGAGTTCACCCTTGTTCCATGGCGGCCCGTCATTGACCGTCATCTTGGCCGAGACGTTGCGGGTGTCGTGCAGGGCGGATCGGTTTCGTGGCAGTTCGGCCGGCAAAGAGGAATCGGCCTGTGAGAAGGTTCACAAGCGAACCGCTTTCCTTTGCAGTTGCGAGGTCCACCGACACTGCGATTACATCCGGTATCTCGCCAGGAATTCTTGCGCCACGGCCTCGCTCGCGTCTGCTGATTTGGCTGAATTGCGAAGTTTTTTGTCTGAACTCTGCAATGCGGAAACGGCCCAAGTTAATATGATAGCACAACTCAACTTCAAAATTTGAGCCTGCCGCTGCGCAGCTCAGGAGCTGCGCTATGAACGTAGATTCGTCTGACTTTCCTTTCGTTCGCATGAACAACGACGCTCCGAGCGTTGCGCCAGTGGAAGAACTACTGCGGCAGTTCTCAGATCTTCTGGCGCGGAACGAAGCCTTCCTTTTCATGAGCGAAGGCGCATTCGACACCAGCGGCGACAACGTCGAAGACCGCAAGAAGGTGTCGCTCTGGATGAAAGCCAACAAGGGCGAGATCCGCCGACTCGTCAAAGGGCATATCCATGTTCAGCCGGACACCGTGAAGCGCGTAGCCGCCAAGGCATTTGCGCTCATATCCGAGAAATTCTGGGGCTATCCCATGTTCATCGTCGCCACGCCGGAAGAGGCCCAGGAGAAGGCTGCGGCGCTTTTGGCATCCTGAGCATCAACGCAGGAGACCTCTTGATGCTCGTCGGCGGAGAAGTATTCGACGCAGCCTATGTGGACAGGATCGACAGCCCGATCATCGTGATCGGATTGGGCATGGCGACCGATAGCTGGGAGCATCCAATCCACAGCCATCGCAAAGCCCAGCTCATCTTCGCCGATACCGGCCTCATCACGGTCGAAACCGAAGAATGCGTCTGGGTCGTGCCGCCCCAGAGCGCGGTCTGGATTCCCGGTGGGATGGTGCACCGCGCCCGTAATTCCGGTGACCCCAAGGGGTTTGCCGTCTTTATCGAACCACGGATCGCCGGCGCATTGCCGGACACCTGCAGCACGATGGCTGTATCGCCATTCCTGCGGGCGCTGCTCGAGCGAACTGCGGCTTTGCCTTCGGAGTACGATTCTTTTGGCCCGCAGGCGCGGTTGATGGGGGTGCTGCTCGACGAACTGGCGGCCGCACCGCCGGAATGGCTCCACCTGCCGATGCCGAGCGACCCGCGTTTGAGGAAGCTCGCCGATGCGATGCTCGCAACTCCTTCCGACCATACCACTCTCGATCAATGGGCCGGCCGGGTCGGCATGAGCGAACGCAACATGGCGCGGCTGTTCGTATCGGAGACAGGCCTCTCCGTCAGCAAATGGCGGCGCCACATGCACATCATCACCGCCTTGCCGCTGCTGGCTCAGGGCCAGACGATCCAGTCGGTTGCGGACGAACTCGGATATGACAGTCCCGGAGCCTTCGTCACCATGTTCCGCAAGGAAGTGGGTGCGCCGCCACGCCGTTTCCTGGCCGAGCGCACGGCCAATATCCGCGCACCCTTGAACATTCCTTCCGGAGGTTTCTATGAGTATCAGTGAGGCGGCACCGCCTGGAAAAAAGCAAAGTCCCATCGGGCAGGTTCTGCAACCGATCCGCGGCCGGTTGACCGTGGCGGCCGTCATGGCGGGGCTCGGAACCGCAATGACTCTGGCCCCCCTGGCCGGCATCGCGCATATCGCCAAGATCGCCCTCAGCGATACTGATCTGTCAGCCATCGCAGCGCTTGGACAAGCGCAGGCAGAAGTCTGGCAGACCGTCCTGTTCAGTCTGCTCAGCCTGTTTGCCGGGCTCGCTCTGGTTTCGTGCGCGGAACTGCTCGCGCACCTCGCCGACAATCATGTCACCCACCATTTGCGGGTCGCGGCCACACGGCGACTGTCACAGGTGCCGCTCGGGTGGTTTACCGGCCGCGCCTCGGGCGAGGTCAAACAGGCCATGCAGGACGATGTCGGCACGCTGCATGACCTGACGGCCCATTTCTACACCACGATGGGCCGCGCAATCGGCGCCATGGTGGCGTCGGTCATCTATATGTTCTTCATGGACTGGCGGATGGCCATCATCTCCATCCTGCCGTTCCCGCTGTTTTTCGTGATCTTCGGCGCCTCCATGAAGAGCGGTGAAGACCGCATGAATCAGTTCGTCACCGGCCAGGCCCGCATCAACAACGCCGTCGTCGAGTTCATCAACGGCATTCCCGTGGTCAAGGCGTTCGGGACGAGCGGCAAGGCGCATGCCGGCTATCGGCAGGCGGTCGATGCCTTCACCGAAGCATTCCTTGGCATGACGCGCCCGTTGCTTCGCTCGGTCGCAATGGCCAATGCCGTCATCGCGCCGACGACGGTGCTGGGCGTCGTGCTGGCGGCGGGTACCGCGTTCGTGGCGCTGGGTTGGATCGCGCCCGTCGACATTCTGCCGTTTGCCCTTGTGGCGCCGGGGATATCGGCCTCGCTGGTGATGATCGGCTACATCACCCATGGACTGCGCAACGCAACGGGTGCTGCGGTGCGGGTGCAGGCTCTTCTGGATACGCCGGTGCTCGATCAGCCGGCGGCAGGCTCCCTGAAAGCCCCCGAACAGACCGAGATCCGCGTCGAAAACGTCTCTTATGCCTATGACGAGCAGAATCCCGTTCTGTCCGATGTCAGCTTCATACTGAAGCCTGGCACGGTAACGGCCATCGTCGGCTCGTCAGGCGCAGGTAAGTCGACGCTCGCCCGCCTGCTGCTTCGCTTCTTCGACCCGACCGAAGGCCGCATCACGCTCGGCGGCGCCGATTTGAGGCACATCCCCACGCCGGAGCTTTATCGCAAGATTGGCTTCGTCCTACAGGAAGTCCGCCTGATCCACGCCAGCGTGCGCGACAACATCGCTCTCGGTCGGTCCTCGGCCACCCAGCAGGAGATCGAGGAAGCGGCCCGCGCTGCCAACGTCCACGAGCGCATCGTCAGCCTGCCGCGCGGATACGCTTCCGTCATCGGCGAGGATGCGCAGCTTTCCGGCGGTGAACAGCAGCGCATCAGCATCGCGCGAGCGGTCCTGCTCAATCCGCCGATCCTTGTGCTCGATGAGGCGACAGCCGCGGCCGATGCGGAGAACGAGGTCGCGATCCAGGAGACGCTTTCGAGCTTCGCCAAAGGACGCACATTGCTGGTCATCGCTCACCGTCTCGACACCGTCATGCACGCGGACCGCATCATTGTTATCGAAAACGGCGCAATCCGCGAACAGGGCGACCACGCTGAGTTGCTAGCCCGAAGTGGCCGCTATGCCCAGCTCTGGGCTTTGAGTGGTCACGACGCCAACCAGAAAGAGGCCGCTCCGACATGCTGAACACACTGACCCAACTGCTGGGTGCTGACGCCCCTGTCTTCCGCCGCTATGTCCGCATGGCCGCCATTTATGGGCTGCTGAGCGGTCTGACGATCACAGCGCTCGTGCCCGTCATCAGCAACCTCCTGCTCAACCAGACACAAACTGCCGCGTCCTGGCTCCTTTTCTTCTTCGTCGGCGTGCTCGCCTGCTGGGCGCTGCGCCGGTACGTCGAGGAGGCCGGCATGGGGGTGGGCACGGCCATCGTCCAGAGCGCGCGCCACCGGATCGGTGATCACATCGCCAGCCTTCCGGTCGGATGGTTCTCGCCCGAGAATACCGCACGCCTCAGCCATGTCGTGTCGCACGGCATGATGGAGGTCGCACAGCTTCCCGCGCACCTGTTCACTCCGCTGATCAGCAGCGCCGTGACACCGATCGTCATCGTGCTGGCCCTGCTTGCCCTGAACTGGCAGATGGGTCTCATTGCACTGGTTGCATTGCCGATCCTCGCGGGCATCTTTGTCATCGCCTCGCGTCTGGGGATGGCGGCAGATGAAGGATTCCATCACAAGGCGGCCGCGACCAGCCAGCGCATCGTCGAGTTCGCTCAGGCACAATCGGTCCTGCGCGCCTTCAACGGCGAAGGTGGCGGCACGCGCTTTCTCGAACAGGCGATCGAAGACCAGCGCAAATCGGGCTTGAAGCTCATCTATATGTCGGCGGTTTCCGTGGTCCTCAATGCGTGGGTGGTGCAGGTCATCTTCGCGGCCCTGCTGATAGTCGGCGCGCTGTGGCTGAACAGCTCTCTGGGCGCCGGTCTGGAAGCCGAGACAATGATCGCGGTCATCGTCGCATTGATGCTGGCCAATCGTTTCATCGACCCCTTGCTCGACGTTGCGGGTTATGGCGAGGCGATGCGCAGCGCGCGCGGCCAGCTCAACGCCATCCGCGACATCTTCGCCATAGCGCCGCTGCCGCAGGCGCGTTCGCCGCAAGCACCACGCGACGGGTCGGTCGAAATGCGCGACGTGTCTTTCCGCTATGAGACGGCGCAGCCAGACGTGCTGAAGGGTGTAAGCCTGCGTATCGCCCCCGGTTCGATGACGGCTCTGGTCGGGGCATCCGGTTCGGGCAAGACCACGCTTGTCCGCCTCATCGCGCGCTTCTTCGATGTGACCGGAGGCAGTGTTGCGATCGGCGGCATCGACGTGCGGGACATGTCGGACGATCAGCTTTCGGGCCAGATCAGCCAGATCTTCCAGAACACCTATCTGTTCCAGGGCAGCATTGGCGACAACATCCGCCTTGGCAAACCGGGTGCCAGCGATACGGAGGTGTTGGAGGCCGCACGGCTCGCCGGCGTTGCCGAAATCATCGCACGGCTGCCGCAAGGGCTGGAAACGCCGGTCGGTGAAGGTGGTGCTCGTCTTTCCGGAGGCGAACGGCAGCGCATCTCAATCGCGCGCGCCCTGATCAAGGCCGCTCCGGTTCTCCTGGTCGATGAAGCAACGGCCGCTCTCGATGCCGAAAATCAGGCGGCCATCGCGGAAACGCTGGCCAGACTGCGCGGCAAGCGCACCCTGATCGTCATAGCCCATCAGTTGTCTACGGTGGCCATGGCCGATCAGATCGTCGTGCTCGATGACGGCAAGATTGCTGAACAGGGCTCGCACGACGAGTTGAAGACGAAAGGCGGCCTCTATTCGCACTTCCTGGCGCAACGCCAGACCGCCAAGGGGTGGCGCATAGCTGCCTGACGGCCCGCTGCGCTTCCCCGTATCGTCTCAACACTGGCGTCTTGGGCATCTCCTGGGACGCCAGCAGCAATTAAGCCTGAAGATGGTCATACGTCGCAAATTCAACGCTCACAAAGCCCTGCTGATCGTCGGGCTTATCTTTGTCGCAACAAGCCTTCGCGGGCCTGTTACCGCCGTCGCACCAATTCTGGGCGAACTGCAATCGACGTTTGATCTTTCATCGGCTCTAGCCGGCTTCCTGACGACGCTGCCTTTGATCGCCTTTGGTGTCCTCTCGCCATTCGCAGCGATCTTCGCCCGGGAATATGGCCTCGAACGAGCCCTGTTCGGATCTCTTCTCATAACAATCGCGGGCATAGCGGTGCGCTCGGCCGGACCAGTGTGGTGTCTGTACCTAGGAACTGTCGTTTTTGGGGCTGGGATTGCCGTCAGCACCGTGCTGCTCCCCGGCATATTCAAGCGGGATTTTCCCGCTCATGTTCCCACCATCACCGGTATAGGCGCAATCAGCATCGGTGCCGCGTTCGCATCCGCAACTGCGGTTCCTCTGTCCAATGTCTGTGGATGGCAGATTGCGCTCGGGTCCGTCCTGGTGTTTCCAGCCGTTGCATTGGCAGCATGGCTTCCTCAACTGCGACATCCCTCCAGGCCAACACCCGACACCCCCAGCCCACCGCATGGAGGACCGGTCTGGCGATCTGTCATTGCCTGGCAGGTTACACTGCTCATGGGCGTCACTTCGCTGCTTTACTATGCGCTGGTCGGCTGGCTGCCAGCCATCTTGACCTCAAGCGGTTTCTCCGCTTCGCAAGCCGGCACACTTCATGGCGTGATGCAGTTCGCCTGGGCAGTACCGGGTCTCGTCCTCGGACCGATCGTTGCCGGCCTGAAGGACCAGCGATGGCTAACTGCGCTGATGGGCATCCTTACCGGCATTGCGTTCGTGGGACTGTACATTGCTCCCAGCTTGGCAGCTCTTTGGGTTCCGTGTTTTGGATTAGGGACAGGCGCTGGCATGCTGCTCGCCCTCATCTTCATCGGATTGCGTACCGGGAACGCTTCTCAGGCTGCTACCCTCTCCGGGATGGTTCAGTGCATTGGCAACCTGCTGGCCGCTTGTGGCCCTCCGCTCGCCGGGCAACTCCATCATGTGGTGGGAAATTGGTCCCTCCCGATAGCTGTTGGCGGCGTTCTTTCTGTTAGGATGGCAGCCCTTGGAACGCTGGCGGGGCGAGCGCGCATGATTGCGGCGTTGCCGTCTCCATTTCCGTACAATCGCAACTAAATGCCGTCACCAACATGCGGCGCCGGCATCTCAACGACAAAAATTCGCGAAATACATTGCGCCTATTCGGCGGCCGCATCTCCATGGCTTCCCTGGTTCAAACTCTTGCTGTCGCCGAGTACCTCAGCTTCCATAAGGCAGCGAAGGCGCTCGGCATCAGTCAGTCGAGTGTCAGTGCGAGGGTAAAATCACTTGAAGAAGAGCTCGGAATTCTTCTCTTTCATCGCAATACCCGCGGCGTCAGCCTCACTGAAGCTGGACGGCGTTTCGTCGAACAGGTGGATGAAGCAATGGTCATTCTCGACGATGCCATCAAGACAGCCGGCATGCGGGCGCATGGTGTAGAGGGACATCTACGTGTTGGAATACACTCTTTAACAACTGGAGGTGCATTGGATCATCTGCTCCGGCGATTTCGCTCTGAGCATCCTCTTATCCAACTGCACATTTCTGAAACCAGCGCCCGCGATGCGCAGATTAAGGTCAGGGAAGGAAAACTCGATATCGCCTTCATGGCTGACATTAAAGAAATCCCGGACCTTCATTCTCGTGTAGTTTGGCACGATCGCGTGATGGTGGCCGTATCAACAACACATCGTCTGGCAAGCAGGTCGAGTATAGATTGGCAACAACTCGCCGATGAACCCTTTCTTGTTAGGCAAGGCGGATCAGGCCCGCAGGTGCAAGAACTGATCGTACTTCGCTCGGTTGGACGATGGCCAATTCCAAACATCATCCGCTTGGATATTGGTAATAGTGCTCTCCTTTCGATGATAGCGGCTGAGCACGGTATCTCGTTGTTTTTGGAGGAAAGCGCCCTGACGCCAGTGCCAGGCGTGGTTTTCCTGCCCATTGCCGATGAGCCTGAGAGCGTTCGTTTTTCGGCGGTATGGTCTCCGAACAATCGCAGCCCCGTGCTCTCAAACCTGCTCAGTGTTGCACTTAAATTGCGTCAATCGTCAGTCCTGCTCAATTCTCCGTCTTTACCGGCTGGGTCCACGAAAAACGATCGATCATAATACGGCTCGGTTGAGCAAGGCCGCTCTGGATGGGCTGGCCTTCGCGCTTGGCAGCTTGCTAAGTCTAGCGCCGCCGCCCGCACGACGGCTCGATCCGTGAGAGATCGCTACCGGATACACAGGCGATCGCTTGACCAAACCATCCTATTTGTACGCCACAATATCCGGCAGCCCTCCCGCATCACCATTCCTGTTGCCACTCTCGGAAACGCCTATTCTCTGATCGGCTCCAACATTTTTGCCGATTGGAGCCTGTATGCGTGGAGGCCGAATACTCTGGGGTCAGATCGCCGTCGTCCTGACCATCGTTTTCGTCATGACCTGGACGGCGACGCAATGGACCGCATGGCGGCTCGGATTCCAGCCCCAGCTTGGCCATCCGTGGTTCGAGCTGGCCGGATGGCCAGTCTACTATCCACCAGCCTTCTTCTGGTGGTGGTTTTCTTTCGACGCCTACGCACCCGCGATCTTCACCGAAGGCGGGATCATCGCTGTATCTGGCGGCATTCTCGCCATCGCTGCTGCCATCCTCATGTCGATCATCCGAGCGCGAGAAGCGCGGAACGTAGCCACCTATGGCTCCGCCCGATGGGCGGGGGACAAGGAAATCCGATCCGCAGGCCTGCTCGGCCCCGATGGTGTCGTGCTCGGCCGCTATGATCGCGACTATCTGCGCCATGACGGCCCGGAGCATGTGTTGTGCTTTGCCCCGACGCGAAGCGGCAAAGGTGTCGGCCTTGTCGTGCCGACGCTGCTGACTTGGCCGGGAAGCTGCATCGTCCATGACATCAAAGGCGAGAACTGGAGCCTGACAGCCGGCTTCCGCGCCAAGCATGGCCGCGTCCTGTTGTTCGATCCGACCAACGTGCAATCCTCAGCCTACAATCCGCTCTTGGAGGTGCGGCAGGGCGAATGGGAAGTCCGCGACGTCCAGAACATTGCGGACATTCTGGTCGATCCCGAAGGCAGCCTCGACAAGCGCAACCATTGGGAAAAGACCAGCCACAGCCTGCTTGTCGGTGCGATTCTGCATGTTCTCTACGCGGAGCCCGACAAGACGCTGGCCGGCGTCGCGAACTTCCTGTCTGATCCTCGCCGCCCGGTGGAAGCCACCTTGCGCGCGATGATGGACACGCAACATTTGGGCAGGGCCGGCGTTCATCCCGTCATCGCATCGTCCGCGCGGGAACTGCTCAACAAGAGCGACAATGAACGGTCGGGCGTGCTTTCGACCGCCATGTCCTTCCTCGGCCTCTACCGCGATCCGGTCGTGGCGCGGGTGACGGCACGCTGCGACTGGCGTATTGCCGATCTTGTCGGAAGCCGGAAATCCGTTAGCCTCTACCTTGTCGTGCCGCCGTCCGACATCAATCGCACCAAGCCGCTGATCCGCCTGATCCTCAACCAGATCGGCAGGCGGCTCACCGAAGAACTAACGACCTCCAGTAAGCGCCATCGTCTGCTGCTGATGCTGGACGAGTTTCCCGCGCTCGGTCGTCTCGACTTCTTTGAGTCGGCGCTCGCCTTCATGGCCGGCTACGGCATCAAGGGCTTCCTGATTGCGCAGAGCCTCAATCAGATCGAGCGCGCCTACGGCCAGAACAATTCGATCCTCGACAATTGCCATGTGCGGGTGAGTTTCGCGACCAATGACGAACGCACCGCCAAGCGCGTTTCAGACGCCTTGGGCACGGCGACCGAGCTGCGCGATTCCACCAACTATGCGGGCCATCGGCTCTCACCCTGGCTCGGCCATCTCATGGTGTCGCGGCAGGAGACAGCGCGGCCGTTGCTGACGCCCGGCGAGATCATGCAGCTCCCACCCACCGACGAGATCGTCATGGTGGCAGGAACGCCGCCGATCCGCGCCACCAAGGCTCGCTATTTCGAGGACGCGCGGTTGCAGGAGCGCATTCTGACTCCTCCAGACCTTGCGGCCCTAGTGCCTGCTGCAAATCCGGCCACATCGGACGACTGGTCCGCCCGCGTTGTCTCGGCGGCGGATGGAGCATCCGCGACCACTACGGTCCACGCCGATGGCGACACAGCCAATGCCGGCATCCGCCGCGAGCCGGAATTGCCCGAGCATGAGGAAATCGTCGCGCCGCCACCGTCGCCGGCACAGGAGTTCGAGTTGCTGGACGACGAGCCCGACGTGGACGCGGCCAAGGCCAACGCGATGCGTGCCCAGATGCGCGTGGTCGCGCGGCAGGCGTCATTGGACCCCGGTGACGGGATCGAGCTTTGAGGAACGCGCCATGACGACTCGCACCCGCATGAATGTCTATTTCGACCCGGCGCTACTCAAACAGATCGACGCGCTGGCGCACCGCCGGAAGGTGTCGAAATCCGCCATCGTCGAAGCCGCCGTCGCATCCTTCCTGTCGGGCGATGCGAGCGAAAAACTGGAAGCGGCCATGTCGCGCCGTCTCGATAAGCTCGGCCGCCAGATCGACACGCTCGATGAAGATCTCGCCGTGCTCGGCGAAGCCGTCTCGCTGTTTGTCCAATTCTGGCTCATGGTCACACCGCCGCTACCAGACGGCGCGCATGCATCCGCCAAGGCAAAAGGTGCGGAGCGGTTCAAGGGTTTCATGCAGACGCTCGGCCGTCGATTGGCGACGGGAGACAGGTTCCTCAAAGAGCTGTCGCGCGATGTCGAGTCGGTCCCCGACGATCCCGCGGCAGATCAATTCGAGACGAACAGCGATCCCGCCTGAATAGTCGACCGTCCTATTCGCCGCCGATAGCCGCCGATCCCCGCACGCCTTCCGATACTTGTTGAACCGGCCTGATTTCAGGCTCTTTTAATCGACCCCGATCCGGGGACTGTCTGTTGCGCCTCGTGAAGAAACGGGGGCGATATGACTGCCAGCCATAACAAACCGGAAGCCATCGCACGCGGCGCGCGGATGCTGCGCACGGCGCTCGGCCCCGCCATCGCCCGGTTTCTGGAAGACCCCGCCGTCGTCGAAGTCATGTTGAACCCGGATGGCCGTATCTGGGTGGATCGGCTGTCGGAAGGTCTGGCCGATACGGGCGAGATGCTGTCCGCCGCCGATGGCGAACGTATCGTACGCTTGGTCGCCCATCATGTCGGCGCGGAAGTTCATGTCCGTGCGCCCCGCGTCTCGGCCGAACTGCCTGAGAGCGGCGAACGGTTCGAGGGGCTGTTGCCGCCTGTCGTCGCCGCGCCAGCCTTCGCCATCCGCAAGCCCGCCGTCGCTGTCTTCACGCTCGACGACTATGTAGCCGCCGGCATCATGACCGCCGGTCAGGCCGCGACGCTGCGCGCCGCCGTGGCAGCCCGCGCCAACATCCTTGTCGCCGGCGGCACCTCGTCCGGCAAGACCACGCTGACCAATGCGCTGCTGGCCGAGGTAGCGAAGACACAGGATCGCGTCGTCATTATCGAAGACACGCGCGAGCTGCAATGCGCCGCCCCGAACCTTGTCGCCATGCGGACCAAGGATGGCGTCGCCACGCTCTCCGATCTCGTCCGTTCGTCGCTGCGCTTACGGCCCGACCGTATTCCCATCGGCGAGGTGCGCGGCTCCGAAGCCCTCGATCTTCTCAAAGCCTGGGGCACCGGACACCCCGGCGGCATCGGCACCATCCACGCCGGAACCGGCATCGGCGCACTGCGCCGCCTCGAACAGCTCATCCAAGAGGCTGTCGTCACCGTCCCGCGCGCGCTGATCGCCGAGACAATCGACCTCGTTGCCGTCCTGTCCGGCCGCGGCTCCGCGCGCCGGCTCGCCGAACTCGCCCGCGTCGAAGGGCTCGGCTCCGACTGCGACTACCGCATCACCCAAGCCACCCCCACCACAGGAGAACCCACATGATCCGCACCGCTATCCGCGTGCGTCGCATGATCGCGACGGCCGCCACCTTCACCTACGTCAATCTCGTCCTCGTCCCGGCCGCCCATGCCTCCGGCTCGTCCATGCCGTGGGAAGCGCCGCTTCAGAAAATCCTCCAGTCGATCGAGGGGCCGGTCGCCAAGATAGTCGCCGTCATCATCATCATCGCGACGGGTCTGGCACTGGCCTTCGGCGACACGTCGGGCGGCTTCCGCAAGCTGATCCAGATCGTCTTCGGCCTGTCGATTGCCTTCGCGGCCAGCTCGTTCTTCCTGAGCTTCTTCAGCTTCGGCGGCGGGGCGCTCGTCTGATGGCGATGGCCTTCGAGCAACTCGACGTGCCGGGCTTCACTGTGCCGGTCCACCGGGCGCTAACCGAGCATATTCTGCTCGGCGGCGCACCGCGTTCCATCGCGATCCTAAACGGGACGCTCGCCGGGGCCGTGGGCCTCGGCCTACGCCTCTGGCTGGTCGGCCTCCTCATCTGGGCTGTCGGCCACTTCGCGGCAGTATGGGCCGCCAAGCGCGATCCGCTCTTCGTCGAGGTCGGGCGCAGGCACCTGCGCATCCCCGGTCATCTGTCGGTCTGAGGGGCACTGTCATGATGAACCTTGCCGAATATCGCCGCACCGCCAGCCGACTAGCTGATTATCTACCGTGGGTCGCGCTCGTCGCCGAAGGTGTCGTGCTGAACAAAGACGGCAGCTTCCAGCGCACGGCGCGGTTTCGCGGTCCCGATCTGGATTCCGCCGTCGCGGCCGAGCTGGTCGCTGTCGCCGGCCGCATCAACAACGCCTTCCGCCGTCTCGGCTCCGGCTGGAGCATCTTCGTCGAGGCGCAGCGTTCCGAAGCCGCGACCTATCCCGACAGCATATTCCCCGATCCGGCTTCCGGGTTGGTCGATGCCGAACGCAAGGCCGACTTCGAGGAAGCGGGCACGCATTTCGTTTCCGGCTACTTCCTCACCTTCCTCTATCTGCCCCCGGCCGAGGAAGCCGCACGCGCCGAGACATGGCTTTACGAGGGGCGTGAACGCTCCGGCGTTGATCCTCATGAGATCCTGCGCGGCTTCACCGATCGCACCGACCGCGTGCTGGCGCTGCTCGACGGCTTCATGCCCGAATGTGCCTGGCTCGACGACGGCGAGACGCTGACCTATCTACATTCCACCGTCTCGACGAAACGCCATCGCGTCCGCGTGCCGGAAACGCCGCTCTATCTCGATGCGCTGCTCGCCGATCAGTCGCTGACCGGCGGGCTGGAACCGCGTCTTGGCGGCGAACATCTGCGCATCCTCACCGTCATCGGCTTCCCGACCGCGACCACGCCCGGCCTACTCGACGACCTCAACCGGATGGCCTTCCCGTATCGCTGGAGCACGCGCGCGATCCTGCTCGACAAGACCGACGCGACGAGACTGCTGACGAAGATACGCCGCCAGTGGTTCGCCAAGCGCAAGGGCATCGCGGCGATCCTCAAGGAAGTGATGACCAACGAGGCATCCGCCCTCGTGGACACCGACGCCGCGAACAAGGCGCTCGACGCCGACATGGCCTTGCAGGAACTCGGGGCCGACATTGCGGGCATGGCCTATGTCACCGCCACGATCACGGTCTGGGACGCCGATCCGCGTCTCGCTGACGAGAAGTTGCGGCTCGTCGAGAAGGTCATTCAGGGCCGCGATTTCACGGCCATGGTGGAAACCGTCAACGCTGTCGATGCCTGGCTCGGTTCGCTCCCCGGACATGCCTACGCCAACGTCCGCCAGCCGCCGGTCTCGACGCTCAATCTCGCCCACATGATCCCCCTGAGCGCCGTGTGGGCGGGGCCGGAACGGGACGAGCATTTCGGTGCGCCCCCCTTGCTCTATGGCAAGACCGAAGGCTCGACCCCGTTCCGGTTATCCCTGCATGTCGGCGACGTCGGGCACACGCTCGTCGTCGGTCCGACCGGCGCGGGCAAGTCCGTGCTGCTCGCGCTCATGGCCTTGCAGTTCCGGCGCTATGAACGAAGCCAAGTGTTCGCCTTCGACTTCGGCGGTTCAATCCGCGCCGCCGCGCTCGCCATGGGCGGCGACTGGCACGATCTCGGCGGCGGCCTCACCGAAGGTTCAGACACCTCCGTTTCACTTCAGCCGCTCGCCGGCATCCACGACACCTATGAACGTGCCTGGGCCGCTGACTGGATCGTGGCGATCCTGATGCGCGAGGGCATCACGATCACGCCCGAGGCCAAGGAATATATCTGGACAGCGCTGACCTCGCTCGCTTCCGCGCCGGCCGAGGAACGCACCATCACCGGCCTCAGCGTCCTGCTGCAATCGAACGATCTGAAGCAGGCGCTCCGGCCTTATTGCGTCGGCGGGGCCTATGGCCGGCTGCTCGATGCCGAGGCCGAACAGCTTGGCCGCGCGGCCGTGCAGGCATTCGAGATCGAAGGGCTTGTCGGGACCGGGGCGGCTCCGGCCGTCCTGTCCTACCTGTTCCATCGCATCGGCGACCGGCTCGACGGACGCCCGACGCTGCTCATCATCGACGAAGGCTGGTTGGCGCTGGACGATGAAGGCTTCGCCGGCCAACTCCGCGAATGGCTGAAGACGCTGCGCAAGAAAAACGCTTCCGTCATCTTCGCCACGCAGTCGCTCAGCGACATCGACGGCAGCAATATCGCCCCGGCCATCATAGAGAGCTGCCTGACGCGGCTGCTTCTCCCGAACGAACGCGCGATCGAGCCGCAGATCACGGCCATCTATCGCCGCTTCGGGCTCAATGACCGCCAGATCGAAATCCTCGCGCGGGCGACGCCCAAGCGCGACTACTACTGCCAGTCCCGGCGCGGTAATCGCCTGTTCGAGCTGGGCCTGTCCGAAGTCGGCCTCGTGCTCTGCGCTGCGTCCTCCAAATCCGACCAGTCGCTGATCACCAGCCTTGTCGCCGAACACGGCCGCGAAGGCTTTCTCGCGGCGTGGCTCCAGGCCCGCGACGTCGGCTGGGCCGCCGAACTCATCCCGACTTTCTCGTCCCTCATCCCCCAAGCCGAAAAGGAGACTGAATCATGAAGACCGGTAAAATCCGCTCGCGTGCCGCCATTCTGGCCGCGACCATTCTGGCCGCGCCGATCATGCTCTCGCCAATGGTCGCGACGCCCGCGCACGCGATCATCGTCTTCGACCCGTCGAACTATGCGCAGAATGTCCTCACGGCGGCGCGCACGCTGGAGCAGATCACGCATCAGATTACGTCGCTTCAGAATGAAGCGCAGATGCTCATCAATCAGGCGCGCAATCTGGCGAGCCTGCCTTACTCCGCACTCCAGCAGCTTCAGCAGAACGTTCAGAAGACCCAGCAGCTTTTGAGCCAGGCGCAGGGCATCGCCTTCAACGTCCAGCAGATCGACCAGATGTTCCAGCAAAAATATGGGAACGTCTCGATGTCGACCACCGATCAGCAGCTCGTCGCCAATGCCCGCTCGCGCTGGCAGAACACTGTGGGGGGCTTGCAGGACGCGATGCGGGTGCAGGCTGGCGTCGTCGGCAATATCGACACCAACCGCACACAGATGTCGGCGCTTGTCAGCCAGAGCCAGGGCGCGACCGGCGCGCTTCAGGCGACTCAAGCCGGCAACCAGATTCTTGCGCTTCAGTCGCAGCAGCTTTCCGATCTGGTCGCGTTGCTCGCCGCCAATGGCCGGGCGAGCGCACTCACCGAGGCCGAGCGCGCCGCTGCCGCTGAACAGGGTCGCGAACAACGCCGCCGGTTCCTGACGCCGGGCAGCGGCTACACGCCCGGCAACGCGCAGATGTTCAACAGCGGCAAGTGATCGCGAGAGGGTGGGTACGTCATGGACAGCAAGATGCTGGCACGCCTCGGCGCAATCGTGTTCGTCGCCGTAGCCATCACAGCAACGGTGATCGAACTGAACCGCAAGGAGGACGCGCCGGCATCTTCGCCGGTGCGCCTTCACCAACCCGACCGCGACCCGCTGCGCGAAGGTCAACGCCGGTGCCAGCATCTCGGTCAGCAGGCCGCGAACGACACGGACTGCCTGCGCGTCTGGGCCGAGACTCGCGACCGCTTCCTGGGCCGCACGCCCGCGTCGCCTGCGCCGGAAGGACGGTGAACCGTGGGCGGCGCAGGCGTCATCGACAATTTCCTCGGGGTCTTCACCCGCTACATCGACTCCGGTTTCGGGCTTTTGTCCGGTGAGGTCGGTTTCATCGCCACCACGCTCATCGTCATCGACGTGACGCTCGCCGCCCTGTTCTGGTCCTGGGGCGCGGACGACGACATCATGGCGCGGCTCGTCAAGAAGACGCTCTTCGTCGGTGTCTTCGCCTATCTCATCGGCAACTGGAACAACCTCGCGAAGATCGTCTTCGACAGCTTCGCGGGCCTTGGACTCAAAGCAAGCGGCACCGGCTTTTCGACGGCGGACTTAATGCGTCCCGGCAAGGTCGCACAGACCGGCCTCGACGCCGCCCGGCCGCTGCTCGAATCCATTTCCGACCTGATGGGCTGGGTGGCCTTCTTCGAGAACTTCATCCAGATCGCGTGCCTGCTTTTCGCCTGGGCGCTGGTCATCCTCGCTTTCTTCATTCTGGCGATCCAGCTCTTCGTCACGTTGATCGAGTTCAAGTTGGCGACGTTGGCTGGCTTCGTTTTGATCCCCTTCGGCCTGTTCGGCAAAACCGCCTTCATGGCCGAACGTGTGCTCGGCAACGTCATCTCATCCGGCATCAAGGTTCTGGTGCTCGCCGTCATCATCGGCATCGGCTCGACGCTCTTCTCGCAATTCACGCAAGGTTTCGGCGGTCAGACACCAAGCATCGATGACGCGATGGCCGTCGTGCTCGCCGCTTTGTCTCTGCTCGGCCTCGGCATCTTCGGCCCCGGCATCGCTAACGGACTCGTCTCGGGCGGTCCCCAGCTCGGCGCCGGCGCAGCCGTCGGCACCGGCCTTGCGGCGGGCGGCATGGTGCTGGCCGGCGCTGGCGCTGCCGGCCTCGCCGCCAAAGGCGGCGCAGCCACGCTCTCGACGGGTGCGGCCGCCGTGCGTGGCGGCGCGACCGCAGTGGGCGCGGCGTCGGCCGCCTACAGCCTCGGTTCACTCGGCCAATTCGGTGCAACGGGTGTCGCGTCCGGCATGGGCGGCGTCGGGCGTGCGGCGGGCAGCGCGGCTATGTCGCCGCTTCGCCGCGCCGCCGCCAGCGTCAAATCCAGCTTCTCCGATGGCGTCAAATCCGGCCTCGGCGCGACCGGCGGCTCCTCGACCATGGGGACGGTCGGCGGCGCGGCGGAAACCCCGCCTGCATCGGCTCGGCCCGCCGGTGCGACGCCCGGCTGGGCACAGCGAATGCGCCGATCCGGCCACATGGGCCACGCCGTCCAGACAACCGCTCATGCCGTTCGGTCCGGTGACAGCCATAGCTCCGGTTCTTCCGTCAACCTCTCTGAAAGTGACCGCTCATGAACCTCTTCAAGCGACCCGCTGCGCATTACGGCAGAACACCTCAACCTGAAACCCCGTACCAGAAGGCTGCACAGGTCTGGGACGAGCGCATTGGCTCGGCCCGCGTGCAGGCGAGGAACTGGCGCTTTATGGCGTTTGGCTCGCTCTTTCTCTCAGCCGGCTTCGCCACCGCTCTCGTCTGGCAGTCTGCGAGCGGCACCGTCGTCCCTTGGGTGGTGCAGGTCGACAATCTCGGTCAGGCACAGACCGTTGCGCCCGCCACGGCCAATTATCGCCCTACCGATCCGCAGATCGCATGGCATCTAGCCCGTTTCATCGAGCAGGTCCGCTCGATCCCGGCGGACGCGATCATCGTCCGGCAGAACTGGCTTCGCGCCTATGAATGGACCACCGACCGCGGCGCGGGCGCGCTCAACGACTATGCCCGCACCAACGACCCATTCGCCAAGGTAGGCAAGCAGCAGATCGCCGTGGACGTTTCGAGTGTCATCCGAGCGTCGCCCGACAGCTTCCGTGTCGCCTGGACGGAACGGCATTTCGAGAACGGTCAGCTCTCCGGCACGCAGCGGTGGACCGCGATCCTGACCATCGCCGTCCAGCCGCCGCACGACGCCGAACGGCTCAAAGCCAATCCGCTCGGAATCTACGTCAACGCCATCAACTGGTCGCGGGAGATGAGCCAATGACGCCGGCACCCCGCAAATCCGCAATCGCCGCCGTGTTGCTTTCGGCGACCATGCTCGCCGGCTGCGCCTCCACCAAGCCGCCGCAGATCAGCTACGACGCCAGCGTGCCGCCTTTACCGGCCATTCCCGCATCGGTGACGGACGACCGGCCGAGGCCGCTGCATGTCCCTCCGGCCTGGACGGTCGCGCGCGGTGGCCAGACGGCCAGCACGGCGACGGGCCGTGTCGAGAACGCCAATGCGGCTGCGCGTGTGCAGCCGCACCGCGAGGGATATTTCAACGCCATCCAAGTCTATCCATGGTCGGAAGGCGCGCTCTATCAAGTCTATGCCGCCCCCGGCCAGATCACCAACATCGCGCTCGAACCCGGCGAGAGCCTGACTGGCGCCGGCCCGATAGCCGCCGGCGATACCGCCCGCTGGATTATCGGCGACACGGAATCCGGTTCCGGCGCGACCCGCCGCGTGCATGTGCTGGTGAAGCCGACGCGCGCCGACATCACGACCAATCTCGTCATCACCACCGACCGCCGCACCTATATGATCGAGCTACGCGCGGGCGAGAAGCCCTATATGCCCGCTGTCGCGTGGGCCTATCCGCAACCGGCAGGCGGCGGGCGGCAGGCCGTCCCGGCGACGCCGATCATTCCGGCCGTCACAGCGCGCAATTACCGTTACAGCCTGACCAGCAGCAGCAATCCGCCTTGGAAGCCGACCACCGTCTATGACGACGGCCGCCGCGTCTATGTCGAGTTCCCGCGCGGAATCGTGCAGGGCGAGATGCCGCCGATCTTCGTCATCGGCCCCGAGGGCGAAGCGCAGATCGTCAACAGCCGCATCTATCAACACATCCTGATCGTCGATCGCCTGTTCGGTGCAGCGGAGCTGCGCCTTGGCAGCGGCGACCGCCAGCAGATCGTCAGGATTGTTCGCACCGACGGGAGGCCGCAATCATGAGCGAGACCGAAACCAACACCGCCCCGATGCGCCTGCGCGCCGAAGCTCCCCGTGTCACCCGCCTGTCGCGCAAGATGCTTGCCGGCGTCGCGGCCGTCGCCCTGGTCGGGATCGGCGGGGCGCTGATCTATGCCCTTCAGACCCGCGCGCCTGGCGATGGCGGGGAAGAACTCTACTCCACCGCCAATCGGCAGACCGCTGACGGTCTCGCCGGACTGCCACGCGACTATACCGGCCCGATCCTCGGTCCGGCGCTGCCCGGCGATCTCGGACGGCCGATCCTTTCCGCGCAGAACAACGCGCAACCCGTCGTCCCGCCCGTCGTTCCGACACCCGGCGTCGACGAGGCCGAGCAACGCCGCCGCGCCGAGGAAGAAGCCGCCCGCGTCAGCACCGTCTTCTTTCAGTCGCGGCAGGGATCGGCAAACACGACCGGGACGGGAACGACACCCGGTTTCCCCAGTTTCGATCTCGGCGGTCAGACTGGTCAGCCGACCGCGCAGGATCGGCAGCTTGCGTTCCTCAATGCAGCGGCAGACCGGCGTACCGTGACGCCCGATCGCGTCACGCCGCCGCCATCGCCTTTCGTGCTGCAAGCCGGAGCAGTCATCCCGGCCGCGCTCATCACCGGCATCCGTTCCGATCTGCCCGGCCAGATCACCGCGCAGGTTACAGAGAATATCTATGACAGCCCTACAGGCCGCATTCTGCTGGTGCCGCAGGGCACGCGGCTCGTCGGCCAGTATGACAACAGCGTCCAGTTCGGACAGCGTCGCGTGCTGCTCGTCTGGAACCGTCTCATTCTGCCCAACGGCCGCTCCATGGTGCTGGAGCGCCAGCCGGGCGCGGACACGCAGGGCTATGCCGGTCTGGAGGATGGCGTCGATTACCACTGGTGGGATCTCGCCAAGGCCGCAGCTCTCTCGACCCTGCTCGGCGTTGGTGCAGAACTCGCCACCGACGACAATGACCGTCTGATCCGCGCCGTTCGCGACGGCGCCCAGGACACCGTCAATCAGGCCGGTCAGCAGATAGTCCAGCGCCAGTTGCAAGTCGCGCCGACGCTGACCATCCGGCCAGGTTTCCCGGTCAGGGTCATCGTCACGCGCGATCTCGTACTCGAACCCTACAGGAACTGACCATGGCAAAGCTGAAACTCGGTCCTATCGTCGAGGACAAGCCCGTCAAAGTAACGGTGGAACTGCCGGGGCCGCTCCACCGCAATCTGGTCGCCTATGCAGAGGTGCTGGCTCGCGAGAGCAGTCAGCCCGCCGCCGATCCCGTCAAACTCATCGTGCCCATGCTGGAGCGGTTTATCGCCACGGATCGCGCTTTTGCGAAAGCTCGTCGCACAACTAACGGAGCCGAAAGGGGTTAGGCCGCTCGACGATTGGCCCTAACTACATGAAACGCCTCGGCTCCGCAGCTCACTTCTCGTAGCTTTTGATCACGTCGCCGATCAAATTCTGCAGCGATTGAGCCCCGGCGCTGGTGAGAAACCAAGAGTCCGGATCAACGAAGAGCACGCGTCCGTTTTTCCATGCTTTGGTTTCACGCAGCAAAGGGTTCTCCAGGACAGCAGGATCAGCGGACCGATGCTCGATCGCAGCCATGCGGTCTACCACGTAGATAATGTCGGGGTCCGCATCATGGATAAATTCGTTGGAGATCGGCTGCCCATAGGGGCCTGGATCGACATGCAGGCTTGCCGGCTTAACCCCCAACGTGTCGAAGATGAAGCCATAGCGCGACTTCACACCGAAAGTCGTGAACGAGCCGTTGCTGTGCATGATAACGAGAGCCTTCTCAGGACGACCGTTTGTGACCTGCCGGGCCTCTTCGACCTTCCTGTCGATTTCCGCTGACAGTTGCTCTGCCCGCGCTTCAACGCCGAAGACACGTCCCAATGTCCCAAGCTGCTTTTTCACGACCTCGATATAGTTACCACTCTTGTTCATGAAATCGAAGTCGAAATAGATCGTCGGAGCGATCTGCGACAGTTCCTGATAGCTTCGCGCGGTCAGCGGCGAAATCAGTATCAGATCGGGTTTGGCTCGATGAACACGCTCCAGATTGGGCTGAATGGTCGAGCCAAGATCCGCGATATCCGGGTTGTCCGCATATTGCGACAGGAACCGGGGAACATAGTCCTTCGGCATTCCGATGACCGAAATCCCCATTTGGTCGAGCGAGTCGACCACGCTCATATCGAACGACACCACGCGCTTCGGGCGGCTTGCCAGCGTGGCGGTTCCCAGCTCATGCTGTACGATGACCGGCTCCGCTATTGCCGTTGCCGGTGAGTCCTGTTCGCCAGCCGTCACACCGTACAATGTCGCCGCCAGCGTCAAGACTGCTGCGGTCATGCACAAACCGATTTTGTTCTTCCATCTCATGATATCGCTCCTGATGGCTTGAAATAATTGCAAAGCATGGACTGCTCGCCTTTCAGGATCTCGAATTCGAGATCGTAGAGATCACGTAGATTTTTCTCGGTGATAACCTCTGACGGCGGCCCAGAGAACCGCACCGAACCGTGCTTCATGGCTACGATGTGGTCGGAGTAGTTGGCGGCAAAATTGATGTCGTGGACCACCATGATCGCGGTTCGCCCCTGTTCATCGCACAAACGACGCAAGGCCCTCATGATCTGGACGGCGTGCTTCATATCGAGATTGTTGAGAGGCTCGTCGAGAAGCAGGTAGTCGGTTTCCTGCGCGATGGTCATGGCGAGGAACGCCAACTGTCGCTGGCCGCCGCTGAGTTCATCGATGTAGGACTTGCGCAGCCGGTCGAGCGAGAGGAATTCCAGCGCCTGCTCGATCTGAGCGCGATCCTTGTCGTTAAGCGCACCCTTGCTGTAGGGGAAGCGCCCGAAAGCGACGAGTTCCTCAACAGTCAGTCGAAGATTGAAGATCGGCGACTGTCGCAGCGTCGCGATCTTCTGCGCGTAATCGCTCAGGCGAAAGTCTGTAATCGGCTTGTCTTCAATCAGGATCTCGCCGCGCGTTGGCAGGTGCAGTCTGGCGATGAGCATCAGCAACGTGCTCTTGCCCGCGCCGTTCGGTCCGATAAGTGATGTCAGACGCCGTGACGGAAAGGTCGCGCTTATGTCGGAGAGCACCAGGCTCGAGCTATAGGCTTTGTCGAGATTGCGGACGCTGATCATGCAGCACCTCGCGTCCGGATCATGAGCATCAGGAAGTAGATGCCGCAGACCAGATTGACGAGGATGCTCACGGTCGTCTTGTAGTTGAAGACATGCTCGACGAGGAATTGCGCGACGATGAACACGCAGATCGCCGTAGCGCAGGCGGCCGACAAGGTTATGTGTGGGCGGGTCGCACGCGTGATGGAGTAGGTAATGTTAGCCACGAAGACACCCATGAAGGCCGTTGGCCCGATCAGGCTGGTTGAAACGGCCACCAGGGCGGCGATCAGCGCGAGATAGAGGCGCACGTATTGTCGGTGATTGATCCCGAGAGAAATCGCCTGATCGCGGCCGAGCGATAGCACGTCGAGATAGGAGAGCGTCCTGAGTACGACCGCCACACTGGCCACGACCAGGACGACGGAATAGGCGATCTGTACGGATTGCGCCCTGTTGAACGAAACGATGCTCGCGCCCTGGAGAACGGCAAAATCGCTGGGACTCAATTTGATCGCGATGAACTGCGCGAAGGTCCCGAACAGCATCGTCAGAATCAAACCCGTCAGCAGCAGGAAGTAGACGTTGCGCTTGCCATCCCGGAACAGCCACTGATGGAGCACCCAGGAATAGGCCAGCATCAACAGCACGGAGAGGAAGAAGTATCCCGTGCTGTTGAGCGCGACAAAGCGATGCCCGCCCAACAGCAACGTCAACAGCGATTGAAACAGCAGGTAAACTGCCTCGTAGCCCATGATCGCTGGCGTCAGAATACGGTTGCCCGCGATGATCTGGAATACCACCGCGGAGAAGGCCACGCAGACGCCGCCGATCATCATCGCCGCCAAACGGTCGAGCCGTTTGGGAATGATGTATTCGAAATCGAGTTCCGACCTGAAGAGCAGGAAGGCAGCCACCAAAACGATGAGAAGGAGCGGCAGCCAAAGCCGAGATCTGGCGCGCATAATCATCGGTTCTTCCAGATGATCAGCGCGAGGAACAGCATGCCGCCAAAGCCACCGGCTGTTACTCCGATCGGGATCTCAAACGGGTAGATCAGGAGGCGCCCCACAATATCGCAGGCGAGCAGCAGACAGGCCCCGGACAGCGCTATCAGCGGCAGCGTGTTCCGCAGGTTCTCGCCACAGCGCAGCGCTACCAGATTGGGGATGACCAGACCCACGAAGGGTATGGCGCCCACAGCAATAACAGATGCGGAGACGGTGACGGCGACCAGTATCAGGCCGATGGCTGCCGTCGCGGCATAGCCGAGGCCGAGACTGGTGGCGATGCTATCCCCCATCCCCAGAACCGTGAACCGATGCGCAAGCAGATATGCGACGGCAACGACCGGGACGATGAGATAGAGAATCTCGTAGTTTCCCTCGATGACCTTAGAGAAATCTCCGATCAGCCACCCCTGCATGCTTTGAACGAGGTTCTTGCTGTAGGCATAGAGTTCCGCGATGCCGCTCAGCACGCTGCCGTACATCAGGCCAACGACAGGGACGAGAACGGTATTGTTCATGCCGATCCGCCGAATGATCGCGACAAAGATGAGGTTTGCCGCACAGCAAAACGCCAGGGCAAAAAGCATCTTGCCTGTCGGCCCCGCGCCGGGCGCAAATATCAGCGCAGTCAGGATTCCGAGCCTGGCCGCATCCAACCCGCCGGATGTCGCGGGTTCGACGAATTTGTTCTGAACGATATGCTGCAAAATCACGCCGCAGATCGACAGGCCGACCCCTGTCGTCACGAGGGCAGCAAAGCGCGGAAGACGGCTTGCCGTGAGCATCAGCAAGGCATCGTCTGATCGCCCCGCAATTTGTTCCCAGGACAATTGCTTGGCACCGATGAACAGCGACGCCACGCTCAGCAAGACGAACAGGGTTAGAAGGTGTGCACCGAACCTCGTTCCCATCGATCAGTATTTGTAACTCAGAGACGCAAATACGGATCTGCCCGCCCCATAAGAGCCCTGATTGTAGAAGCCGATCTGGCTGTAGTATTTCTCGTCGAAGAGATTGCTGACATTCACCTGGGCTTGCAGATTGGACGTGATGTTGTAGCGAGCGAACAAGTCGACCAGCGCATAAGCATCCTGGCCAACACGCTCCACGCCCAACGGCCCCGTGGCGTCCTGATAGGTCTTGCTCTGCCATCTCACGCCGCCACCGACTACCAATTTGTCGTCGAGGATTGGCGGGGTGTAGGCGGTGAACAGCTTTAGCGTGGAGCGTGGAACATCAGTGTTGATCGACGTCCCATCTGGGCCTTCCAGAGAATAGTGCGCGAATCCTGCGCCGACGTTCCAGCGGTCGGTGACGGCGCCGTTCACCTCGACTTCGAAACCAGTGCTCACCGTCCCCGAAGCGGCGAGATAGGCCTGCTGAGTGGTTCCGGGCACCATGTTTGAGCCGTCCACCACAGCAACATTATCCTGCTCTGTCCGGAACACCGCCAGAGAGGCGTTCAGCCGACCGTCAAGGTAGGAAGCTTTGATGCCCGCCTCGTAGTTTACCCCTTCCAGTGGCGCGAGGTAAGCGCCGCTACTGTCCTTGTAGGTCTGTGGATTAAACACGCCGGTGTAGCTGGCGTAGATGGAGTAAGTGTCTGTCAGGTCATAGACGGCGCCGAGATAGGGGATGAACTTGTGCTCTTCCGCGCTGTTCGCGCCCGTCGTCCGCCAATCTGCGAAACGGCCGCCGAGTAGTACCTTGAACTGATCCGTTATGTTCAGCTTGGCGGTGGCGTAGAGGCCCTTCTGATAGACCGTATTCGTACCCTGGTCATTTAAAGGCCCCCAGTTCGGCTCTGGCACGGAACCGTTGAAGGTGAAGGCATTATCGATCGCGAACATTGCGAAATTCGTGCCCTTCGTGTGCTCTTGCTGGCGACTTGCGCTCGCGCCGAAGACAAGCTCGTGCTGGCGGCCAAATAGCTCGAATGGTCCGCTAACGTAGGCGTCAACGGAATCGACCTTGCGATTCATGATGTACCAGTTGGCAAGGCCAAAAGTGCCTGCCCCGGTGGCCGGGTTTGGCCAGCCTTGAATGCCGCCGAGCTTCGCATTCGATTCTGTTTCGGCGTGAGCGCCGACCACTCGTGCTGTCCAACCGCTATCGAACTTGTGCTCAAGGCTGGCGAATGCGCGATGGTTCGTCGTGTCCCAATAGGACCAGGCCGGAGCAGGATTGAAGGAGCGTGACCAATCGAGCCGCTGGCCGGCGGAATTCCAGAGAGGGAAGCCACCCCAGGTTACGCCGTTGGGACGCGCTTCCTGATAATCGTAGCCAAAGCTCAACAGTGTGTTTGGACCAAGGTCCGCATCGATTACACCGTAAAACAGCTTTTTCTCGTTGCTATACCTGTCTAGCTGCGACTCCGTGTCCTGTAGGGTGGTCACGATCCGCCCCCTGACAGAGCCGTCCTTCGTCAGCGGCGTACTGATATCGGCCGTGCCTCGCCAATTGTTCCACGTTCCGCCGCCGCCGGTGATCGTTGCGGTGAAGACATCGCTAGTCGCGTGCTTTCGAACAAAATTCACTGCTGCCGACGGATCGCCAGCGCCGGTCAGCAGCCCGTTGGCCCCGCGAATGACTTCCACCCGTTCATATATCGAGGAATCAAGGTTTGTATCGATGTAGGTTCCGGTGGCGTCGATCGTCGTCGGAATCCCATCGAACATGAAATTGCCGACGCGGAAACCGCGCGACCAGTACGTGGTGCGCTCGCTGTCGTAGGTGCTCTGCGAAATCCCAGTGCTGTTGTTCAGGACGTCTCCGATCGTCTGGAGATTCTGATCCTTTATGCGTTCCTGGGTGATGACCGTGACGGACTGAGGCGTTTCCTTCAGCTCGAGATTGAGCTTGGTGGCCGTGGATGACGATTGCACCGTGTAGTCAGAACTATCTCCGTTGCCAGTTACTACGATGGGGTCAAGCACTGTCACGTTGGAGTCGGAGAGCTGTGGCTCCTGCGCAAATGCAGCGAACGCATGCAGCGATCCTGACAGCGCAGTGCCCAGACCCAGGAGGCGAGCGAAGCGCCATGCATGACGGGTACGGCGGCCGCTTTTGGAAGGGGCGTTCGTTCTGGAGCAAGAGCCCGTACTCTGAGAAGCAACGGCAGTTGACTTTGTAGACGATGCGTTCTTTAGAATGATTTGAGTATTCAAACTTGCCCCCTGAAAATCCGACTCGGTGCTGAGTGAACTTCCAAGAAGAAGTCACACGGTCTCACCGCGTATCGGATCATCAGTGCTGGCCGATAGCGAAGCTTGGCCAAGATGTTGTTTGAATCGGACATGCAGCGCACATCGTCGCTCGGACCAATGATTCGCGTCTGAAACGGCGAAGCTCCCCTTCGGCGTAAGACAGGCTGTGATGGTCTGCGTCGCCAGCGTGCACGACCCATTCATTAGCCTGATCAGAACGCTTCCAATTCGTCGGCCCTCTGCTGACTGCCTCCAGGCCGCCGCTTCGGCATCAGTTCGTTCTGTTGTTCAGAGGCAGCATTGCGAGCTATCAGACCGTTTGCTCCACGCTGGGACACTTTTCGAATTGTGTGGCATTGCCGATAGGAGAAACTTCGATCATAAGTTTCGTGTAGCTGCCAATTTCGAAATATCGGTCCTATGCGTTCATGCTTGCTTTAGACGACAACATTCCCATCGATCTCGATGTCGACGCCGGCATCCGAAAAGTCACGGCAATGGGCGTTCCCGTCGAGGCGAGATACTGGGAATATCGCCGTCATCGCCACAAGCGCTCGCAGCTTGTTTATGTGATGCGAGGCATCGTGAACTGCGAAGTCGACAATGCGGTGTGGGTCATACCACCCAATTGCGCGATCTGGATTCCGGGTGGCGCGGAGCACTCGCTGCGCGGCTGGGGAGCGGCTGAGTGCTACTCACTGTTTATCGATCCGAGTCGAGACCCCATGGGCCTGTCCCAGTGCCACACGCTCTCGGTTACTCTCCTTCTCAGGGAACTCATCATCGAAGCAGCCAAGCTGCCGGAAGCCTATGATGAAGAGGGCAGTGAAGGACGGCTGATCGCAACCCTTCTCGACCAACTCTCGGTAGCGCCAGTCGAAGATTTTTGCCTTCCCCTGCCACAAGACGCTCGGATCAAAAGGATGGCGAGAAGGCTGCTCGAGCATCCTTCCGACAAGACGACATTGAGCGAATGGGCGTTGCGAATTGGCATGAGCGAACGGAATCTTAGCCGTCTGCTCCTTGCTGAAACCGGCATGAATTTCAGCCACTGGCGCCGACAACTTCACGTCATTCACGCCTTGAGGCGTCTGATTTCTGGCGAACTGGTGCAGAATGTGGCACTCGATCTCGGCTATGAAAACGCGAGCGGCTTTATCACGATGTTCCGTAAGGTTGTCGGCAAGCCGCCCGCCCGATACTTGTCGGAAGGACAGCTCTGCGCTTACCATCGTTCATGTTTGCGTAGGATTGTAACGGGGTGACGGCTGCCATCTGCTAGCAGATGTCCGCGCGTTTTAGATTACGCATTGCAAACGCGACTTTGGCCACGACCGTCGCCCTTGCAATGGGAGAGGCGGTATCCTCACCACGCAACGGCTTTTGCAGCGCTATGGCCTCAGTCTTGGCCATCGGACTGAGCTTCATCGAGCTACTCCCAATCCACGACATCGTCACGTTCGGATCACGGCCTTCTGGGGTGCCGCCAACGCGCGAGGGCGAATGCGGCACGCTACGCGCCGCCCATCCCCCTCCATGCTTCGCCTAATTCCGGGGTTTCCCGACACCCGGACTCCACCAGCGAACCACGGAGGATTCCATGTGCGCGCAACACTCCCGCGCCCGAAGGGGACGACCACGGCGGCCAGTCCCGCAAGCGCTTCCTGATGATCTCTACGACTACGGCGACGATACGACACCGCCGCCGGCTCCGCGACGCCGCAATCTGTCGCCTGACACCTTCGATGTCGAGAAGCTGCCGGTCATCGACGACTGGCCGGAGCGCGTTCCTGTTACCGAAGCCGAGGTGGATATTTTCGAGCGTTATTTCGGCGATGTTCTCGACCGATTGTTCGGCCCCCTTGATGTTCCTCCTGATTCCGGGGACTTGCATCAATTATCTTCTGATGATAACAGTAAGCCATGAGCGAGGATCGTGACCCGAGCCTCGACACGCTTCTCGACCTCGACGGTCAGGTGCTCGTTGTCGACCCCGAGGGCGGTCATTGGGTGAAGTTCGTCATCACTCGTATTCCGGTGTCATCGGAAAAGCCGCATGGCCTCGATTACTCGCTCACGCTTCACGGGCCTTCGGGCGAACGGTTGGTCGGCTTTGACAACGCCCATCCTGTCGGCCGGGGCAAACGCGGCGAGCCGATGGACCATCGTCACCGCCTCCAGACCGCGAAGCCTTACGCCTACGAGGATGCGGCCACGTTGCTGGCCGACTTCTGGCAGGTGGTGGACGCGGTGTTAAAGGAGCGAGGCGTGCTATGACCACCCTGAAAGTCGGGATTGCCGACTACGATGAAATGAAGGCCCGCACCATGCGGATCGCGCGCGGCGAGGAAAAGCCGGTGGCGGATGATCCAAAGGTGTGGTTCACCTCCACCGAATCTTTCGCGCAAATCCTCTCCAGCGGAAATCGCGAGCTACTGCGTGTCATCGACGAGCAAGCGCCCGGTTCGCTGGAGGAGCTGTCGCAGATCACCGGACGGGCCAAGTCTAACCTGTCCCGAACCCTGAAGAAAATGGCGAGCTACGGCCTTGTCCGTATGGACCCCGGCGAAGGTCAAAAGGTCGTGCCGAAGGTGCTGCATGACCGGGTAGCCTTGGAACTGCCCTTGCTCGAACGGCGCGAAGCGAAGGGAGGCCGCCCATGAACATTCAAAGTCCGCATGTCGTGCAGCGCGCGGCGCTCTATCTGCGCGTCTCGACGACGCGACAGGCCGAGCATGACGTATCGATCCCCGACCAGCGTAAGCAGGGCGAAACCTATTGCACTTCGCGCGGCTATCAGCTCGTCGAAACCTTCGTGGAAGCTGGTGCTTCAGCCACCAATGACCGTCGCCCCGAGTTCCAGCGCATGATCGAAGCGGGCACGTCAAAGCCCGCGCCGTTCGATGTCGTCGTGGTTCACAGCTTCTCGCGCTTCTTCCGCGATCACTTCGAGTTGGAGTTCTACGTCCGCAAGCTGGCAAAGAACGGCGTCAAGCTCGTCTCCATCACGCAGGAGATGGGCGACGATCCCATGCACGTCATGATGCGGCAGATTATGGCGCTGTTCGACGAGTATCAGTCCAAGGAGAACGCCAAGCACGTCCTGCGCGCCATGAACGAGAATGCCCGACAGGGCTTCTGGAACGGCGCGCTACCGCCGATCGGCTATCGCATCGTCGCGGCCGAGCAGCGCGGCTCGAAGACCAAGAAGAAGCTGGAGATCGATCCGCTGCACGCCGAAACAGTCCGGCTGATCTACCGGCTGTTCCTCGAAGGCGATGGCAAGACCGGCCCGCTCGGCGTCAAGGCGATCACCTGCTATCTTAACGAACGTCGTATCTTCACCCGTGATGGCGGGCGCTGGGGCCTCGCGCAAATCCATGCGATCCTGACCCGCACGACCTATATCGGCGAGCACAGGTTCAATACGCGCTTGCACAAGAACCGCGAGAAGAAGCCTGAAAGCGAAGTCGCGATCATGGCGGTCCCACCGCTGCTTGACCGCGAAACCTTCGAATCGGTGCAAGCGAAGCTGAAATCCCGCAATCCCATGCTGGTGCCGGCTCGCGTCACCAGCGGGCCGACCCTTCTGACTGGCATCTGCTTTTGCTCCAAGTGCGGAGGGGCGATGACGCTCCGCACCGGGAGGGGGAGCGCGGGCGGCACATATCGCTACTATACCTGCTCGACCAAGGCGCGGCAGGGCAAAACCGGCTGTGAAGGTCGCTCCTTCCCGATGGACAAGCTCGACGATCTGGTCGCGAGCCATCTGGAAGAACGCTTGCTCCAGCCCAAGCGGCTGGTAACCATCCTCATCAGCCTGCTCGGCCGCCGCGAGGAACGTGCCGAACGCCGTCGTGAGCATCTCGCCGAACTCAACCGGCGAATCACGGAGACCGACCAGCGGCTCAACAGACTCTACGACGCGATCGAAGCTGGTCTCGCCGATCTGAGCGATTCGGTGCTGAAAGAGCGCATGGCGGGTCTCAAGGCGATACGAGATCAGGCGCTAGCCGACGCCGACCGTACCCAGGCCACGCTCGACAGCGCCGGAAATCAGGCGATCACGGTGGACATGATCGACGCCTTGGCCGCTGAGGCCCGCAACGGATTGCGGCTTGAAGGTGGCGGCTATCGGCGGGATCACCTGCGCGCGCTGGCGCAGCGCGTCGAGGTCGCTGATACTGAAATTCGGATCATGGGATCGAAATCGGAACTGCTTCGAACGCTCGTGGCCGCTTCAAGCGTAAAATCGGCGGCATTCGGCGTTCATAGTTCTGTACTGAAATGGCGCACCCGACAGGATTCGAACCTGTGACCTTTGGAATCGGAATCCAACACTCTATCCAGCTGAGCTACGGGTGCGTTCAGATGAGCACTTGTGGTGCGAAGCGGTACATAGCCTAGTCTGGCGGCCGCATCAATGGTGAATTTGTGTTCGATCCACAGAAGCCTGCCCGCCGAAAAAGGTACCTCTAAAATAAGAGATTGTCGATACAGCTGTTTTACCCCTATATTGTTTCAGGGGGAAATCATTCAATTAAAGAATTATCTTGTACCCATATGTTAAGAAGGGTAAAGATGAACTGTTATTGAGAGTCAGAACATGCCGGATTGTGGGATCGGGCATTGGTCACGGGAGGTTTGTAGTCTAGGGGCATGAGCAATCAACATTTTATTGGTGAGGGCGCCGGTGTTCGACAAGGGGTTGTCGATTATTCCGGGCTAGCCTATTCACTCGGCTTTCGCGTCAGGCGCGCACAGCTGGCCATTTTGCAGGACTTTCAGGATGTTCTCGGCGGTCATGATATCCGGCCAGCTGATTTTTCCGTTCTGTCTATCATAGCCGGTAATTCCGGAATGAAGCAAAGCGACGTTGCCTCGACGCTAGCAATCCAGCGAGCCAATTTCGTTGCAATCGTCGATGGATTGGAAGACAAGGGCCTTATCGAGCGCCGTCGCTCGGATACGGATCGCCGCGTCTATTTTCTTCACCTGACGTCCAAGGGGTCGGCATTTCTCGAAGAGCTTTTGCCGAAGTGGCGCGAGCATGAGGAAAAATTCGTGGGTCGCCTCGGCGGATCGGAAAAACGCGATCAGCTGATTGAGCTACTGAAGTCGATTTCCGAGTAATGATCAAACATACTCAGGTTCGGAGTCATATCCGAACCTGAGTTATCGCATTGAAATCCGGCAAGAAAATACCACTTCGGAAATCCGGTTTCATTTTCCCATGAAAATTCCGGCTATCCCCTGCACGGCCAGACAAACAAGAGCTTTTTCCTGACACCCGGGTTTTCAAGATCTTGTCTTCAGTGCCTGATCTATCAGTTGATTGGCAATGGTCATCCGGGTATGAGCCGCATCCGCAAATAACGGATGAACCAGGTCCGGGTGATTGAGCTGCGCAAATGCTCTCCGCTTGGCTTTCAAGCTTGAAGCCTCGTCATTATCAGCAATACCCAGATCCTCTGCAACCTCTTCCGGCGCAAGACGCGCGAGGTAAGGGGGCATTTCAGGGGGAGCCACCTCTTCCTTGGCCAATTCTGCCTCGGAAACAGCGTCCTCATCCGGCATCAGCTCGAGATATTGCTCTTGCGCCCACGCCGCAGCGGCTTGTGGCACGTGGCTGTTTTCTTGAACGAAGCCGGTATTCAATCCAGAGACGCGGTAATGATTGGCCTCACCCTCAAGTTCAGCCTTTTCCGCCTCTTCATTCGAAAGCCGTTCGACGACGGATTGAAAGATCGATTGTCCAAACAACATCGCGCCTGTCCTGATTTGCCAAGAACTCTACAGCACAACGGACAAAACCGGAATTAGTTTCCAAGAGCCGGCACGGCAACAGGGTTAAGAGCTAAACGATCAGCCTGACGGAGCCGGAGGTTCGTCCTTCCTCCAGGTCGGCATGGGCCTGCGCCGCTTGCGCCAAGGAATAGCGCGCGCCTTCCGGCAGGCTGAAGCCGGTTTTCAGCATCTCGAACCACGCTTCGGCTGCTCGGCGGTATGCATCCCGATCGGCGAGGAGAGAAATGATGCTCGCCCGAATGAGCGATCGATTGACAAGGCTCATGGGATCGATGAGTGGCAAGGTGCCTGCTGTCTGTCCGATTGATGCCACCAGTCCGAAAACACGCACGGCGCGCAGGCTTCCGGCAAGGGTGTCGCCACCCACACCATCGATGACCAGATCAACGCCCCGGCCTTTCGTCAGTCCCAACGTCACGTCGACAAAATCGCTTTGTTTGTAAAGGACGGCATGGTCGAGGCCGTGCTGTGTCGCGAGATCGGCCTTTGCCTGCGATCCAACGGTGCCGATGACTTTTGCGCCCTTCTTCTTCGCCCATTGCGTCAGGATCAGGCCAAGCCCGCCTGCTGCGGCGTGAACCAGAACCACCTGCCCCGGCGACACGTGTCCAACGGTTTCAAGCAGCATATACGCAGTCAATCCACGCAGAAAGGATCCACCGAGAAGCTCGTCATCAAGCTCCGCAGGCGGCTTTACGGCGATGGAGGCCGGAATGATCCTGCTGGCCGCATAGCTGCCAGCTGGCAATCCCGCATAGACCACCCGGTCGCCAACCTGGAAATCGGCAACGTCATCGGCCACCTCTTCAACCACGCCCAAGGCTTCCACGCCCGGCACCGCCGGCAAGGGCAAAGGATAGGCGCCGCTGCGGTGATAGATGTCGATATAATTGACGCCGACCACCGTCTGCCGCAGGCGAATTTCACCTGGCTTGAGAGCAACTATGTCACGAGAAACTGGCTGCAAAACATCCGCTGCGCCAGGATATTTAAATTCCATGACCAAAGTCATCGGCTCACTCCCTGTGTGTCGCACCCTCGCTGTCATACCAAGGCTTCTTGCCAAGGATTTTGGTATTCCATTTTCAGACATCTCAAGGCGAGGTGCATTTGCATCTTTGTGCATTGGTATCTCTGGTAGGCTCATGTGCGATAGTGCATACTTACGCACAGTACATGTGGAGAAACGCACAAGTGAACTGGGATGATTATCGATGCTTCCTGACCCTCGCCAAGACCGGTAGCTTCTCACGGGCAGCACGCCTGCTTCACGTCGATCACACAACTGTTGGCCGGAGGGTTGCGGCATTGGAGGTGGATCTCGGTATAAAGCTGGTGGAGCGGCTGGCGAGAGAAGTCAGGCTGACGGCAGAGGGTCATGAGCTGGCGACCCTGGGACTACCCGTCGAAGAAGCAATGGCCAGCGTCGAACGGGCGGCGGCAGGCGGCGGTGCAGCATTGGCGGGACCTGTGCATATTTCCGCGCCACCCGGTCTGGCATCGCTCTTGCTGGCACCGAAACTGGTTTCCCTGCATCGCCAGTATCCCGACATCAAAATCACGATGTCGAGTGACAAGGATTTTGCAAATCTCAATCGGCGCGAAGCGGATATTGCACTACGATTGTCGCGCCCACTCTCGAACGGACTTGTCGCCCGCAAACTCCGCGATATCCCATTCTTCTTTTTCGCAAGCCACACCTATGACATCGCGGAGGATGACTGGGAATTTATCACCTATCTTCAGGCGGATGATATTTTGCCGCAACAGAGCTGGTTGATGCAGCATATCGGGTCGAGAACCATTGCGCTGCGATGCAGTGATGCCGCGAGCCAGGTTCAGGCCACCGCCTCCGGCCTCGGCGTGGCACTGTTGCCGGACTATCTCGGATATAATGATACCCGTCTCAGGAAATGCCCCAGCCGGCTCACGCCGCCACGGCGCGAATTATGGATGGTGGTACATGACGATATTCGCCACGCACCACGGGTGCGGGTCGTGCTGGATTTCCTGATCGGCATACTCGCCGTCACGCCCGATTTCGAATTGCCAAACGCATCAGAGGCTTGAGATATCCAAAAACAGAATGGTAATTATCCAGCAAACGTAAAAGTCTTCTACCGCAAACGACGGCAATTTCTGACTTCACCCCTGGCTCTGCGACTGGCTTTGACCGGTTTCCGCGACGCTGACCGTTACGGACATGTCCTCCCCCGCCAAACCGATGCGCATGCCGGAAACCGGTGCTGCATCGGCGTAGGACAGGCCAGAGGCAAGTCGCACATAGCGGGCATCCGGGCAGACATCATTAGCGGCATCGAAGCCGACCCAGCCGAGCGACGGCAGGTGGATTTCGGCCCAGGCATGGGTTGCCGTCTGCTGCTCGACACCATCCATCATCAGATAGCCGGAAATATAGCGGGCGGGCAGGTTCATCAGCCGTGCTGCGGAGATCATCACATGGGCGTGGTCCTGGCAAACGCCCGTCCCCGCCTCCAATGCTTGCTCGGCGGTGGTTTCCGTCGTGGTCGCGCCCGTCTCATAGCGAACCTGGCTATTCACGCGCGCCATCAGGTCGTGCATCCTGGCCAGTTCATTATCGCCTGCCAGGCTTTTCACCAGATCGCGCACCAGCTTTCCCGCCTTGGTGCGCGGCGTATCGCGCAGATAGAGCCAAAGCGGCACATAGCCGGTATGGGGGCCAAAGACGCCGGCGCGATCCTCGGTCTTCACTTCTCCCGAGGCAACGATCCGCACAGACCTGGCATCCCCTTCAAAGGACACCAGATGGGTGTGATTGCCGAACTGGTCGTTGAACCCGGCCTCGACATTGGCGCCGTCCACCACGATCGTCCAGGATACGACGTGCAGGCCGGGATTTTCGATCGGGGTCAGCCTGAGCCTCTGGAGCGAGAACTGCACCGGCTCGTCATAGCTGTATTCCGTCACATGATTGATTTTCAGACGCATCGCTTGTGCCCCGCTCAACTGTAGAATCGGTAGCCCTCGTTAATCTCATGCCCCAGCCGGTTGTTGCGGGAAATGAAATTATCGAGAAACTCGTGCAGGCCCTGATCCATGATCCGGGTGATGTTACTGGAGCGCAGCGACGCGCGAATGCTATCGGCTGTTTCATGGGCAGGCAGCCGCTCGCCATATTCCTTGCCGATATAGCCGAGATTGCTGACGATCTTCTCATAGCAATAGGCCAGAGACCGCGGCATCTGACCGTTGATGATCAGAAAATCGGCAATATTGGCGGCGAGATAATCGCCGTCATAGACCCAGCGATAAGACCGATGCGCCGACACCGAACGCAGGATCGATTCCCACTGGATATTATCCAGCGATGAGCCGACTTGGTTTATCGAGGGCAGCAGCACGTAATATTTCACATCGAGAATGCGGCTGGTATTATCGGCCCGCTCGATAAATGTGCCGATCCGGGCAAAATTATAGATCTCGTTACGCAACATCGAGCCGTGGAAGGCGCCGCGGATCAGCCCGGCCCGCCGCTTCACCGTATCGATGGTTTCCGGCAGGTCGGCGGATTTCAGCTTACGCGACAGAAGCTGCTTCAGCTCGATCCAGCATTCGTTGGTCGCCTCCCAGGTTTCCCGGGTCAGCGCGGTGCGCACCATACGGGCATTGTTGCGGGCGCTGTCGATGCAGGACATCACGCTGGAGGGATTGGCCGTATCACGCAGCAGAAAGTCGATAGCATCAGCCGCCGTCACTTTCGGATGGGCTTTTAGGAAAATATCCAGCACGTCGGCGCTTTGCAGCACACCAGTCCAATCATCGTCAGTGGCACCCGACCGGGTCAGCGACACGCGCAGCCCGGCATCCACCAGACGCGCAATGTTTTCAGCCCGTTCAATATACCGGAACATCCAGAAGAGGCCGTTTGCAGTTCTTCCCAGCATGACCATCAGTCCTCCAATACCCATGTATCCTTGGTGCCGCCGCCCTGGCTGGAATTGACCACCAGTGAACCCTGCTTCAGAGCCACGCGGGTCAAGCCGCCAGGAATGATCTGCACCTTGTCGGAAACAAGCACATAGGGACGAAGATCGACATGCCGGGGAGCAATGCCCTTGTTGACCAGGATCGGCACGGTCGAGAGCGACAGGGTCGGCTGGGCAATGTAATTGCTGGGGCGGGTCTTCAGCTTTTCGGCAAACAGCGCCCGCTCCTTCTTGCTGGCGGTCGGCCCGACCAGCATGCCGTAGCCACCGGAACCATGCACTTCCTTGACCACCAGTTCTTCCAGATGCTCCAGCACATAGGCCAGGCTATCGGCCTCCGAACAGCGCCAGGTCGGCACGTTTTCCAGGATCGCCTTGCGGCCCGTATAGAACTCGACGATTTCAGGCATGTAGGAATAGATCGCCTTGTCGTCGGAAATGCCGGTGCCCGGCGCATTGGCGATGGTGATATTACCGGCGCGGTAAACGTCCATGATGCCAGGCACGCCCAGCGCCGAATCCGGGCGGAAGGTCAGCGGATCAAGGAAATCGTCATCGACGCGGCGATAAAGCACGTCGATGGCCTCATAGCCTCGGGTGGTGCGCATCTTCACCTTGCCGTCGATGACACGCAGGTCAGAGCCTTCCACCAGTTCGACGCCCATCATGTCGGCCAGGAAGGAATGTTCGTAATAGGCGGAATTGTAGATGCCCGGCGTCAGCACGGCCACGCGCGGCTTACCTTTGCAGCCCGGAGGTGCCAGCGAAGCCAAAGATTGGCGCAGAAGATAGGGATAGTCCTCGACCCGCTGCACCTTGTTCAGCTGGAACAGTTCGGGAAACATCTGCATCATGGTTTCGCGATTTTCCAGCATATAGCTGACACCGGATGGCGTGCGGGCATTATCCTCCAACACATAGAACTCGCCCTCGCCGGTGCGCACGATATCGGTGCCGACGATATGGGTATAGACACCGCCCGGCGGACGAAAGCCGATCATTTCCGGCAGGAAGGCGACATTGTTTTCGATCAGCTCGCGGGGGATGCGGCCAGCCTTGATGATTTCCTGCTTATGGTAGATGTCATCGAGAAAGGCATTCAGCGCCAGAACGCGCTGCTCGATACCCTGGGCAAGCTTTCGCCATTCCTGGCCGGAAATGATCCGGGGAATGAGATCAAAGGGAATCAATTTTTCCGAGGAATCCTCGTGACCATAAACGGCGAATGTAATGCCGGTCTTTCTGAAGATGGTTTCCGCATCGCGCGATTTTGCGATCAGATGCTTGGGGTCCTGGCTCGAATACCAGTCGAAATATTTCTGGTACGGTCCGCGCGGGCTGCCGTCCGCCGTAATCATTTCATCAAATGCCAATGGCGCTATCCCCGTTTGTTTAGCCATATGAATACAGTGCCTTTTACAATGCAAGAAGCGTGCTCAATTTGAATGAAATATTTCGATCCGCCAAAATCCTGCGAAAACAGCCAAAAAACTGGGCGTTCGCCAGAGCTGTGACCAACCTCGCTTCAGGCGCTGGCGACAGCGCGCATAAATTCGATGCAACTGCGAGATTTATAAGCAGCTCCTTCAGGTTTCCCCAACACCATGTCTGAATGTTGAAATCATCAGCAACAGAGAAAACCATAGAGGGATTGGCGCGGCACCCTCGCCTCAAATCAGGCCTGATGAAAGCCGTGATGCCGCCCCTTTTCCGGGCTAACGGCTGCTCTATATTCAGGTCAACAAAAGTTGTCTTGGCGAAAAAGCTGTATACAGACACGATAAACCATCGCCGCCATATCAGAGAGCCAAACTGCCGATTTGCCATTGTAGATGCACATAATTGTCGTGTTGAACCGATTCCGGTTTGACGGTTTATGCGCTAGCGTCAGGAATATTCGAATCACGACCAATCGTGTTCTGGAAACATCGATAAGCTATGCCGCGCATGTCGCAGACAGGATGCATTCAGAAACGGTCGTGAAGGTCATAACCGCTGCGGAATTTGAAGAGTTTGCATAACGGATCCGGCACATAAAAGACAGGTGCGCATTGCATGGATGAAAACGGCAGGGGCATAAATGGTATGAAGGAATTCGGCATGGGATATGACGACGCGTCAGGCAAACAAGCAATACTGACGCGGCGCGGACTGCTTGGCGGCATGGCGGCCACACTGGCCGCACCGTCTTTCGCACATGCTTTTGACGTTCCCGCTGAGCCGCGCCTGTTGCACCATGACTATATGAAAATGCGCGAGCGCTTTCGCACCCGGCTGCTGCAAAAAGGCCCCGCCCCCGACAAATATGAGCCCTTGACCGCACCTGCGGGCGCCAACCGGATCTTCTACCGCTCCGGTCGGGGTGGTGAACTGACCTTGGCCGCCTGGGTCTCCACCTATAAACGCGAGCGCAAGCTGAAGCCTGCCGTATTGTTCCTGCATGGCGGCAATGCCATGGGCGCTGGCCAGTGGGAGCCGCTGAAAGCCTATGCAGACGCCGGCTATGTGGTGATGATGCCCTCCATGCGTGGTGAAAACGGCCAGATGGGGATTTTCTCCGGTTTCTACGATGAAGTCGATGACGTGCTGGCGGCAGCCGACCGGCTCTCCCACCTGCCCGGCATCGACCGCGAGCGGGTGTTTCTGGCCGGTCACAGCATTGGTGGCACGCTGGCCATGCTGGCCTCGATGAGCACCCACCGCTTCCGCGCCGCCGTGCCAATTTCCGGCAATCCCAACGCTTTCCGCTTTTTCAAGCGCTACCCCGAGGATATTCGCTTCGACGACAGCCACCCGCATGAATTCGAGGTGCGCAGCGCAGTCTGCTACGCTCATAGCTTCAAATGCCCGATAAAGCTGCTGCATGCTGAAACCGAAACCAGCTTCGAGGACAATGCCGCCCTGCTGATAAAGCGCGCCCGAGCCGCCAACGCGATCATCTCGTCTGAAGAGGTGGAAGGCAATCACACCAGCGAAATCCCCCATGCGGTGGAAGCCAGCATGCGGTTTTTCCATCAGGTCGCGGCGTGACGCCTGTTGCGCAAGTCCATAGATCGGAAGCGATCTAATAGGAAATGCGCAGCGGCTTCAAACCGCGACACAGCCTTCACTGAAAGGCGTTCTTGCGTCTAAGTGCGCGATAGAGCGTGGCGCGGCTGATGCCCATGTCGCGTGCCGCTCCCTGGACGGTGACAGATCCACCGTGAATGGCACCACGCGCCACCTCGACATCCTGCTTAGACAGCTTGACGGGCCGTCCTATGGCGCTGCCGCGCTGCCGCGCTGCCGACATGCCCGCCCTTGTGCGCTCGGAAATCAGGCTACGCTCAAACTCCGCCAATGCCCCCATGATGTGGAAAATCAGAATGCCGCCAGCCGAAGCCGTATCGATACATTCGTTGACGGAATAGAGGCCGATTTTCCGCTCTCCAAGTTCCGTGACCATCTCGATCAGATGCGACAAAGAGCGCCCCAGTCGGTCAAGGCGCCAGATCACCAGCGTATCACCTGATTTAAGCGCAGCAAGCGCCTCCATCAAACCCGGCCTGTGCCGCATGGCCCCAGAGAGCCCTTGGTCTGAAAAAACTCTCTCACATCCGACCTGCGCCAACGCCGAGAGTTGAAGATCAAGATTCTGATCACTTGTGGAAACGCGAGCATAACCAATACGCATCAGGCAAAAACACTCATAATAGATGAAATTTAAAGTCTCAAAGGTCAGATCAACAATAAGTGTATCATAATGGTTCCCTTTTAATCACAACTAATGAGCGCGTTCAACACAAAAAACGACCTTAAAGTGCTCATTTTTGGTGTTTTTATTCTGGAAAGCAACAGAAGCGAATTGACCATTACAAGTAGAACATAAGAAAATCTTCTTTTAGTTGTATATAATAATAAAATGTCCATAGGTTGTATTTTTTACGTATCGGATTGCAAATGGGAACGCTTTCGAGACGGAGAGAACGTCCGAGAGCATCACATGACCCCAAGCTAAGGATCTGAAAAAATGAAATATTCCCTATCTCTCACATTCGACACGGATGTGCTGGCCAATATCAAGGCCGCTGGCCAGACTGTGGCTATTGCAAAAACAGTCGGAACTGGCGCGCCAAACGTACTTTGGCTGACAATCGATCCATTTCAATCAAACACTATCGAATGGGAAGAGGATTACTGGATTTATGCATCGACGGTTAATGTCAGCAATGGCGCTTCTATTAACAAGCTGACAGAGGTTACTCCAGGTCCCGCACTGGATGGCGGGTATTACGATTTGAACGAGAACTCCATTTTTGGTCCGTTCCGCAAGAACAACAGTGTGTTTCCGGTTGCAACCGGCAGCTATGCTGCAATCAACAATATGAGCTACGAGCAATACCCGTCGCTGACATTCGGCCTGTCTCAGACCGCCTTGGTCAATCAGACGCTCCAGGAACGCAAGCCCATTTCGGCCCAGACAGTCCTCGCCACGCAGTCTGTTCGCATGACGCCGTTCACAGAAGTCTACCTCTGGCTACAGTCCGAATATAAAAGCCAGACTATCATCACTGAAATCAGCGGAACCACGAGCGTGGCACAATTCGGCGGCAGTATCACCGACATCGCCCTGAAATACGATCCGATCCACGGCCTCTTTGGCCACGCCTGATCCCAGACACGCTGAGCCGCAAAGAGGTGGCCTCCCCCACCAAGACGGCTACCCTTTGCGGCTGAGCGTCGGCGGTCAGCATCCCCACCGTAGATGCTGGCCGCCAGACTTGTTTAAAGACACCGTCACGCTATACAACGAGCCATTGCAGATGACCCTTTGTATTCCATTTTCGAATGCTAAATATCTTTATAAATTAGAGATCTTCAAGATTATCTAGTTGAGACAACGTCTGAATATATCAGCTTGGAAATAATTAGGCTTGGGGTGGTCCGAAAAGACCTTGGACAGGATCGTATTTCAGTGCGATGTCGGTGACACCCTCACCAAATCCAACCAGGCTTGGCGTTCCGTTAATGTCGGTAATAAATGTTTGGCTTTCGTGCTCAGACTGAAGCCACACATGCACGGCGGTGGACGGGGTCATGCGAACGGGCTGGGTGGCGAATAATGTCTGAGCCGAAATCGGCTTGCGCTCGTGCAGCGTCTGATTGACCAAGGCGGTCTGCGACAGGCCGAATGTCAGCGACGGGTATTGTTCGTGGCTCATATTATTGATTGCAGTATAGGCGCCGGTTGCAACCGGAAACACACTGTTGTTCTTGCGGAACGGACCAAAAATGGAGTTCTCGTTCAAATCGTAATACCCGCCATCCAGTGCGGGACCTGGAGTAACCTCTGTCAGCTTGTTAATAGAAGCGCCATTGCTGACATCAACCGTCGAGGCATAAATCCAGTAATCCTCTTCCCATTCGATGGTGTTTGATTGAAATGGATCAACTGTCAGCCAAATTACGTTTGGCGTGCCAGTTCCGACTGTTTTTGCAATAGCCACAGTCTGGCCAGCGGCCTTGATATTGGCCAGCACATCCGTGTCGAATGTGAGAGATAGGGAATATTTCATCAGGTGAGCCCCTTTTATCATTTAATTAGCGCAAAGCAAAAGCCTCGCCCATATCGATAGGCGCAGGGAAATGTGGTATAAAATGCACGACACACCTTAAAATTGTATTAGCCCTGAAAGCATCTGCAAACCACCCCTGCGCCTCATCGCCACATCCTCCCTTCGCCCGTTGCCTCCCTTCACCAAACCCGGCAAAAGGGGCTACCAAAAGTGTTACAGCGCCGCGCGTTCTATAAAACGCGCGGCGCTGTAGGGCAGTCGAGGGCAGGACGTGAGCGACGAGAATACCATCACACTCTATGAAGCCATCGGCGGGGATGCGACGGTGAAGGCGTTGGTGCATCGCTTTTACCAGTTGATGGACACGCTGCCGGAAGCGGCGCGCTGCCGGGCCATTCATCCGGCTGATCTCACCGAAAGCGAAGAGAAGTTTTATGATTATATCACCGGCTATCTCGGCGGGCCGCCTGTCTATATGCAAAAGCGCGGCCATCCCATGCTGCGGCGTCGGCACTTTGTCGCGGAGATCGGACCGTTGGAGCGGGATGAGTGGCTATTGTGTTTTCGCCGCGCCATGGACGAGACCATTGCCCATGAGAAGCTGCGCGAGATCATCTGGGCGCCGATTGAAAAGCTTGCCCATCACATGCAGAACAAGGAATAGCGGCATGAGCCTGCGCGCATTGAGACCTCTCCTGCTGATCTTGTCCGGCCTGTTCGGCGCCTGCGGCGTCGGGCTGGCGGCTGCGGCGGCGCATGTGACGGGGGCTGGCAATCTGCTCGGCCCCGCCTCCTCGATTGCGCTCACCCATGCTCCCGCCTTGCTGGGGCTTTATCTGGCCGGTGACAGGATTCGTACCGCCACGCTCTCCGGCCTGGTAATCGGCCTTGGCGTGCTGCTATTTGCTGGTGATCTCGCGGTCAAGCAATGGAGCGGCCAGAGCCTGTTTCCCATGGCCGCCCCAACGGGCGGTATCGCGATGATGGTGGGTTGGACGCTGCTGGCGCTCGGCGCGTTTTTGCCGCGCACCTGATCAGCTGTTGCGCCGTGCCGCGTTGCGGTGCCATTGCGGCGGCGGAAAATCGATGACCTCGGCTGAAATCGCGTCGCGCCGCAACCCCTGCGCCAAATGCTGGGTGCGCGACACGGGCCGTTCATGCAGGCCCGGCAGCCGGATGATCTCTGCCATCGCCGCCTGCCGCTCCCGGCCATCCTGCTCGCGTTCGTACAGGGCGCCGATCAGTCCCTCCCCCGCCTGGTCACCAAGCTTGTGCAGCTCGATCATCAGGCTGCCGTCACTCCCGTCATGCATGAAATATGTCCCTCAATTGCTGTCAGAGCGGTCGTTCAACGTCTGAAGCGCCCGTTCCAGGCTGGATTTCGAGCCGTTGCGCAGCGGAATGAAGGTCTTGCCGAATTTCTTGCAGCCGCTCTTCACCCGCAGACACGCATCATGGCTGATACAGTCGATCGGGCAGAACACGCAGTCGACCGAAGGCAGAACCGTATCGATCCGCGAAACGGCTTCCCGCAATCCGCCATCGTGATGGATCAGCTCGGCGCCAAAATTGGTGGCGATCTGGCGCAAATGCGCTACCTGGCAATCGCGCCCGCCGACATAGAGAAAGCTCTTGATATCCGCCTGAGCGCCCTTCTCATCAACCGGGGCAGCGGTGACCGCGCGCTTGTCTGTCTGCTTCTTCTTTTTCGGCGCATTGTGTTTTGCCATGGACCGTCTCCTGTGTATGGCGGCGGCGTCTTGCCATCCTTGTGTGTGCAATCACCCTACAAAACATGAGTAAAAGAGTAAAGTATATAGTGGAGGATTTTCATCATGTTTTCCGCAGCGAATGCGGACGAGATTTCAAACAGGCTTTTTTGGCAAAAAACCCGATAATACTATTTTAAATCAATATCTTAAAAAATTTTCCGCAATGCGGCATATTGTAATTTTTACCGTTTGATAAATTTTTTATCCTGCGTTACGCTTTTCCCAATCGCTTCGAACAAAAAAGAGGGAACTGCGATGCGAAAACTGGAACCGGGCCTGAAGGCCGGGCGGCTTGACGCTGTCGATTATGTAAAAAACTTCTCCGACCTGCATCCGCGCCTGGGCGACCATGAAGCGCTTGTCGCGTCTGACCGCTGCTATTTCTGTTATGACGCGCCCTGCATGACGGCCTGTCCGACCTCAATCGACATTCCGTTGTTCATCCGCCAGATCTCGACGGGCAACCCGACCGGCTCGGCCAAGACGATTTTCGATCAGAACATCCTCGGCGGCATGTGTGCCCGCGTCTGTCCCACCGAACAGCTCTGCGAAGAGGCCTGTGTACGCAACACCGCCGAAGAACGCCCGGTGGAAATCGGCCGCTTGCAGCGTTATGCGACAGATCTAGCCATTGAACATGGCCACCAGTTCTACACAGCCGCGGCCTCGACCGGAAAGACCATTGCCGTGGTGGGTGCCGGTCCGGCCGGTCTTGCTTGCGCGCATCGGCTGGCCATGCACGGCCATTCCGTCACCATCTACGACACCCGCCCCAAGGCAGGCGGTTTGAACGAATATGGCATTGCCGCCTACAAAACCACAGATGACTATGCCCAGGCGGAAGTGGATTACATCCTGTCGATTGGCAATATCGATGTGCTGCACGGCCAGATGCTGGGCCGCGACTTCACCCTCGCCGACCTCAAGGCAAAGTTCGATGCGGTGTTTCTCGGCACCGGCCTTGGCAATGTCAATATGTTGACCATTCCCGGCGCCGATACCAATGGTGTGATGGATGCGGTGGAGTTCATCGCCCATCTGCGCCAGGCAGACGCCAAGGGCAATGTGCCTGTCGGACGCGACGTCGTCGTCATCGGCGGCGGCATGACCGCCATTGATGCGGGCGTGCAGGCCAAGCTGCTCGGTGCGGAAAACGTCACCATCTGCTATCGCCGTGGCAAGGAGCATATGAACGCCTCGGATTATGAGCAGGACCTTGCCGCCTCCAAGGGCGTGCAGATCCGCCATTGGCTCCAGCCGAAGGAGGTTGCGCATCACGGCGGCCATATCGCCTCGATCAGCTTTGAATATACCCATCTGGAAAACGGGCTGATGAAGGGCAGCGGCCACACCACCGAGATCAAGGCCGACCAGATCCTCGTCGCTATCGGCCAGAAGCTCGACCCGGAAGGCCAGGACAGCCTTGCGATGCAAGGCGGCAAGATTACCGTGGATGCAGAGGGTCGTACATCGCTTCCTGGCGTCTGGGCGGGCGGTGACTGCGCCTTCGGCGGCCAGGACCTGACGGTCTCCGCCGTTGCCATGGGCCGCGACGCGGCTGAAAGCATCAACCTGACGCTTGCTGCGGACGCCTCCGGCGTCAGCGCCGTCGCCTGAGCCGGAGGGATTGAACCATGGCTGATATTAGAAATAATTTCGTCGGCATCAAATCGCCCAACCCCTTCTGGCTGGCCTCTGCGCCACCGACCGACAAGGCCTATAATGTCGAGCGCGCCTTCAAAGCCGGCTGGGGCGGCGTGGTGTGGAAAACCCTCGGCTCGGAAGGCCCACCGGTCGTCAATGTCAATGGTCCCCGCTACGGGGCCATCTGGGGGGCGGACCGCCGCCTGCTGGGTCTCAACAATATCGAGCTGATCACCGACCGCCCCTTGCAGGTCAATCTTCAGGAAATGAAGATGGTCAAGATGAACTGGCCAGACCGCGCCCTGATCGCCTCGATCATGGTGCCTTGTGAGGAAGAGGAATGGAAGGCGATCCTGCCGCTGGTGGAAGAAACCGGGGCTGACGGCATCGAGCTGAATTTCGGCTGTCCGCACGGCATGTCGGAACGCGGCATGGGAGCCGCCGTCGGCCAGGTGCCGGAATATATCGAAATGGTGGTGCGCTGGTGCAAGCAATATAGCCGCATGCCTGTGATCACCAAGCTGACGCCTAATATTACCGATATCCGCAAACCGGCCCGCGCTGCCAAGGCGGGCGGCACAGATGCGGTGTCGCTGATCAACACCATCAATTCCATCGTCTCGGTCGATCTCGACAGTTTTGCCCCCAATCCCAGTGTTGGCGGCAAAGGCAGCCATGGCGGCTATTGCGGCCCGGCGGTCAAGCCGATTGCGCTGAACATGGTGGCGGAAATCGCCCGCGATCCGGAAACCTATGGCCTACCGATCTCAGGCATCGGCGGCATTACCACCTGGCGGGATGCGGCAGAGTTTTTGGCGCTCGGCGCTGGCAATGTGCAGGTCTGCACCGCCGCCATGACCTATGGGTTCAAGATCGTTGAGGAAATGATCACGGGCCTGTCCGACTGGATGGATGCCAAGGGTCACGCATCGCTGGATGACATCTGTGGTCGCGCCGTGCCCAATGTCACCGACTGGCAATATCTCAACCTCAACTATATCGCCAAGGCGCAGATCGATCAGGATGCCTGCATCAAATGCGGCCGCTGTCACATCGCCTGCGAGGACACGTCCCATCAGGCGATTACCAGCATTGTCGATGGCGCACGCAAGTTCGAGGTGATGGAAGACGAATGCGTCGGCTGCAACCTCTGCGTTAATGTCTGTCCGGTCGAAAACTGCATCACCATGGTCGGCCTGGAACCCGGCACGCTAGACCAGCGCACCGGCAAGCCAGTCGATCCGAACTACGCCAACTGGACGACCCATCCCAATAATCCGATGGCGGTGCAGGCAGCGGAATAAGTCCAACCGCCATCGCGGTGGCGCTGGACTTCCCTTTGTGAATATCTCAAAGCCTTAAACTGGCAGCGAGTGACGGTCGGCCGGGTTCAGATTGAACCAGCCAGATTGTCACTCGCTTTTTTCATTTGTCTTTTTGGGTTTCCGTACGTTTCCGAGCAAAAATGATAGGGAACGACGTGAATTGCATCGGTATTTTTAATATTAATCATATCTAAATAAAAACAAGCTGGCGAAAGTTGGTGTGAAAATTCAGGAATTCTCAATTTTTTCATGAACTGATGCAGTCGTTATTTCATCGCGTGCTTGACGACAATATCCGCACAGCGCCTTGCACCTCTATCGTGGAGCGCGTTTCATCCAGATAACATGACAACACAATGCGTCGACTATACTGCATGCAACCCTATTTTTATCCATGGATCATTGGAGAATTTCTATCAAAAACTCCAGAATATTTGAGAAGATATTCAATAAAATCATAATCTTAAATTTTCTGAGATTTTTCTTTTACATAAGAAATATCAATAGCTTCAATTGAAAATTGGATATTTTTTGTAATGATTTTTTCTACACCAAAAAGGAAATTTTAGAGAATTACTTTGCAATGAACTGACCAAGCCTGCATAAGTATATTTTAATAAGAAGAGAGATCTATCGAGATCATCCAAAATGGGCAAAACGATTAGGGTCAATCTTCGAAATGAATACTGCATCTTACGCTCTACCGAGCGCGACAGGATCGGACCGGGAACTAGGATCGATTCTCGGACAAATCCGAGGCGAAAACAACAAGATCGAAAGTCCGTCAGGTGACATAGGCGCCTGGCAGACTCTAAAGAGCAGGACCGAAATATCAATATATCTGCACGTTGAAGAGTTTGATGATGATCATTTCTGCCTGGGCCGATAACATTGCGGGAAGTGTCAGGAAGCTTGCCAGCTTCTACTGGCCCGCTTTGATTGTTTGCGCTGCGGTTTTCGTCACTATTTTTGCAATCGAAAGCCAAAATCGCAAAGCCTATCTGGAAGACAGGAAGGCCGCGATCTCCGACAAGCTCAGCCCCGTGCGCGCCCGGCTGGAAGGCAATATCAAGGCCGACATCAAGATGCTCCAAGGCCTGCTTGCCGTGCTTGAAACCGAGCCAGACATGAGCCAGGCCCGGTTTTCCGCCATTGGCAGGCGATTTTTCTCCAGGCCTGTCCGGCTGCGCTCTATCAGTCTTTCCTTCGACATGCGGACAAGACTGACCTATCCGTTCATTCTCAACCAGGTTGGGCATGACTTCACAGCCAACCCGCAAGAGCAAAAAGCCGCCGTCCAGGCCGAGAACAGCAATATCTATGTCATCACAGAGCCGATGAACCTGCCGACAACAGGCAAGAGTCTCGTTATCTTTTACCCCATTGCGTCATCGAGCCTGAGCGAACCGGCCAGCACGTCACCGGACTTGCCGGACCAGACGTCCCCTCAGAATAAGCCCTTCAGCCATGGCCTGCTGCGCGGCACCGTCGATGTGGAGCGGCTGTTTCGCGAAAGTGGCCTCTATGACCTCGATCTGAATGTCGCGCTTTACGCCGGTTCCGATACGCAAAACGCAGTCAGCACGGCGTTTTTCGGCGATCCCGCACTAATCGGCGCCAGCGCGGTGCGCATGGAGGTCAGCATTGGCGCCCAGACCTGGGTGCTGGCGGCAGCGCCCAAGGGCGGGTGGCAACAACCCGCCAACGAAATCTGGTTCCGTCAATTGGTAATGTTCATCCTGGCGCTGGCAATCATCACGCCTTTCCTGTGGGTCGCGCATCTTCTGATGGAACGGCAGGCCAATATTGCCGAGCTCAACGATCAGGAACGCGAATTGCGCACTCTGTCACAACGATTGCAAATCGCGCTCGACGCCTCGCAAATCGGCGTGTGGGAAATGGATATCGGCAGCCTCGCCCTGACCTGGGACAATCGCATGCGCCAGCTCTACGATTGTGATCCGTCCCGTCCGATTGAAATCCGCGAGGACTGGAGCAACTGTCTTCATCCGGAGGACCGGGAAAGCGCCACTCACGCTCTGGCCTCGGCCATCCGCACCGGCTCCAATTACTCGACCGAGTTCCGTATTCTGGATCGCAGCGGCCAGATACGCCATATCCGCTCCTTCGGATCGATCTATCGCGATGCCGATTTTCGCAAGAAGATCGTCGGCGTGAACTGGAACATCACCGCGGATGTCAAACTGCATGAAGCCCTGCACGATGCCAAAACCGCGCTCGAGGCCCAGAACCAGGAACTGGAAAACGCCCGGCAGATCATGGAACATACGTCCCTGCACGATCCCCTGACCGGACTTGCAAACCGACGCTTCCTCGACCGGCATCTAGCCGACATCGAAGACCTAAGGGGTAGCGGCAAATCTGTCGCTTTGCTGCATATCGATCTCGACAGGTTCAAGGAGATCAACGACACGCTGGGCCACGCGGCAGGTGACGCCATGCTGCGCCATGCCGCCAGCCAGATCAATACCCATATTTCCCCCGGCGATTTTGCCGCGCGCATCGGCGGCGACGAATTCGTGGTGGTCAAGCACAACGAGAGCAGCCAGGCCGCAGCCCGCAGCCTTGGCGAAACCCTGATCGATGCCATCAACCAGCCAATCCATTGGGAGGGCCAAGAATGCCGTGTTAGCGCCAGCATCGGCATCGCCCAATCCTGCAACAGCCACCCGCATCTGGAACAGGCCTTGATCAATGCCGATATCGCGCTTTACGAGGCAAAACGGCGCGGAAAGAACCGGCTGGAATTCTTTTCCGACACGTTGAAGGAAGCCACCCTTTCCACCAAGCGCACCGCCGACGCCATTCTGCGCTCGCTGGCCGATCACGATTTCATTCCCTATTTCCAGCCGCAATTTGACGCGCACACCATGCAGATTACTGGCGTCGAGGCGCTCGCGCGCTGGCAACATCCGCAGCTTGGCCTGTTGCCGCCGATTGCCTTCCTGTCGGTGGCCGAAAGCCTGAATGTCGTGGCCGCCATCGACAACAGCATTCTCGAACAATCGCTTGCCGAGGCCCGGCGCTGGCAGGAGCACGGACTGGATACGCCGCATGTCTCCGTTAATATCTCTGCCCAAAGATTGTTCGACGATGGGCTTGTCGCCCATCTACGCGATACACCGCTTCCCGCCGGCGGCCTTGCCTTCGAATTGCTGGAATCGATCTCCTTCGATGACAAGGCGGAAGCCGCGGCAACCGCCATCAGCCAGATCAAAATCCTCGGCATCGATATCGAGATCGATGATTTCGGCACCGGCTATTCCTCGATCCTCAGCCTGTTGAAGCTCTCGCCCCGACGGCTGAAAATCGACAGGCAATTGACCCTGCCGATCATCGAGAGCAAGCAACAGCGACGGCTGATCGGCTCGATTGTTGAAATCGGCCGATCGCTTGGCATCGAAATCATTGCCGAAGGTGTGGAAACCATGCAGCACGCCGACATTCTGCGGGATCTCGGCTGTCATACCTTGCAGGGCTATGGCCTGGCCCGCCCCATGAACGGCGACGACCTGTTCGCGCTTTTGAAGCGCCGATCTCTCGACCGTAAACAGGATGCCATCGCGCTCTGATGCTTTTTGAAATGCCTCATTTTTGAACGGAAAAGGGGTCGCCTCGCTTTGCCCTGCATCGTATAGAGAGCTTTGGCGCAACAAGCGTGGCCGCCATTTTGCCTATCATTCACAAAGACCCAATCCGTGACAGCATCGACGATTTCCCCCTCGCCTGAAAAAGACGATATAAGAGACAGGCATAACAGCCATGCCCGTGGCCGCGAGAAACTGAAGGCCCATCTGGCCGTTTTGCTGTTTGCCGTGTTGCTCGCCACCTCCTTTTCCTTCGGTGGCATGGCGACCCACATGATCGATCCGATTGCGGTCCAGGCGCTACGCTATATCGTCACCATCGCCATCACAGCTTTCCTGTGCTTCCGCATTAAGCGCTATCCGCTCAAAGCGCCGCGTCGCCCGGTCCGCTTCGTGATTATCGGCGCGCTGATGGCCACCTATATGATCAGCATGTTCATCGCCCTGCAATTTACCGCCCCTGTGGCGACCGGGGCGATTTTCACGATGATGCCGCTGATGAGCGCAGGCTTCGCCTGGCTGTTGATGCGCCAAAAAACCCGAGGCCGGGTGATGGTCAGCCTGGTGATTGCCGCCATCGGGGCGATCTGGGTGATCTTTCGCGGCGATGTGCAGGCGCTGATCCATTTCGACATCGGCAAGGGCGAGTTGATCTATCTCGTCGGCGTGACCGCGCATGCGATTTACGTGCCGCTGCTGCGCAAATTCAACGAGAACGAACCGGCGCTGATCTTCCTGCTCTGGTCGGCGGTGGGCACACTCGCCTTCATTATGGTGCCGGGCGTGCCCCGACTGATCGCCCTCGACTACGCCTCGATCTCCTGGCTTGGCTGGGGTCTGGTTCTCTATCTGGCGGTCGTGACAACGCTGATCACCTTCCTGCTGCTGCAATATGCCTCGCAGCGCCTGCCCGCGCCCAAAGTGCTGGCCTATAGCTACCTGACGCCAAGCTTCATCATTCTGCTGGAAGGCGCCATGGGCCATGGCTGGGCGCCGATGGCCGTATTTGCCGGGGCGCTGATCACAGCCGCCGGACTTCTCGCCATGGCCCTGCTGCCGGATTGATCCGGCCTTGCGTTCACATTCCTGGCTGGAGACCTCGCAGGAACAGGCCTTCCAGAAACCGTGCGGCATTCTCGAACCGCTCGTCTTCCGCCGTCCCCGCGCCCAGCACGGCACGCACCTGCACGTCGAAATCAGCGTAATGCTGGGTGGTGGACCAGATTGAAAAAATCAGGTGATAGGGGTCGCAGGCGACAAGCTTGCCCGCCATGATCCAGCTGCGAATGACCCCGGCCTTCTCATCGACCAGATCTTTCAACGGCCCTTTCAGCACATCCTCGATAATGGGTGCACCCTGGAGCACTTCATTGGCAAACAACCGGCTTTCGCGCGGAAAATCTCGGGCCATTTCCAGCTTGCGGCGGATATAGCTGCGGATTTCCTCCTGCGGATCGCCCTCGGCATCGAAAGCGCGCAGCGGCTTCAGCCACGTCTCCAGCAGCCGGTCCATTAAAAGCCGGTGCATCGCCTCCTTGGTGCGGAAATAATAGAGCAGATTGGGTTTCGACATGCCCGCCACCTCGGCGATCTGGTCGATGGTCGAGCCGCGAAAGCCGCGCATGGAAAACACGTCCAGTGCCGCTTGCAGGATGACCTCCTCCTTTTCTTCCTGAATCCGCGTCCGCCTCTGCGTCCTTGATGCCCTGGCAATCGCCATGCTCTCTCCCTGTCTTCCCCATGCCTGCCTGCGCCTTGCTGCTTCCAACCCTGCCCCGGAAGCAACCAGACGCGCCTCAAAAAAATAGGCGAAAGCTTTGGCCGAATTTTTCGCGTTTTTCGGCTTGAGTGCTACGCCGGAAGTTGTAATGTTTACCAATCGGTCAAATATCAATCACTGCCCTCAGAAAGGCAATGGTTGAGACCGAAACAAAGGCTCAAAAATAACAAGAGCTAACAATGATGGGAACAGCGGTTTTCGATGGGCATCGAAATCCCTGCACAAATTAGGATTGATAAGATGACGGCTCACCCCGGTGCGAACCTGCGCGTAAATGCTGACCGGCTGTGGGACAGCCTGATGGACATGGCCAAGATTGGCCCCGGCATTGCTGGCGGCAACAACCGCCAAACCTTGACGGATGAGGATGCCGAAGGCCGCGCCCTGTTTCAAACATGGTGCGAAGCCGCAGGCATGACCATGGGCTTGGACCAGATGGGCACGATGTTTGCCACCCGCCCCGGCACCGACCCGGATGCCCTGCCCGTTTATGTTGGTTCCCACCTCGACACCCAACCCACCGGCGGCAAATATGATGGCGTGTTGGGCGTGCTGGCAGCGCTGGAAGTGGTGCGCTCGATGAACGACCTTGGCGTTAAAACCAAGCACCCGATTGTTGTCACCAACTGGGCCAATGAAGAGGGTGCGCGCTTTGCCCCCGCCATGCTGGCCTCTGGCGTGTTTGCTGGCATGCATACGCTGGATTACGCCTATTCGCGCAAAGACCCCGACGGAAAATCTTACGGCGATGAGCTGAAGCGCATTGGCTGGCTGGGCGACGAAGAAGTGGGGGCGCGCAAAATGCACGCCTATTTCGAATATCACATCGAACAAGGGCCGATTCTTGAAGCTGAGAACAAGCAAATCGGCGTTGTTACCCACTGTCAGGGCCTGTGGTGGCTGGAATTTACCCTCACAGGCCGCGAGGCGCATACCGGCTCTACCCCGATGAACCTTCGCGTCAACGCTGGACTTGCCATGAGCCGGATCATCGAGATGGTGCAGGATGTGGCGATGAGCGAACAGCCGGGTGCAGTTGGCGGCGTCGGCCAAGTGTTCTTCTCACCCAACTCGCGCAATGTGCTGCCGGGCAAAGTGGTGTTCACGGTGGATATTCGCACGCCAAGCCAAGACAAGCTCGACCGGATGCGGGAGAAAATCGAAGCGGAAGCGGCAACAATCTGCGAAGCGCTGGGTGTTGGCTGCTCGGTGGAAGCCGTCGGCCATTTCGACCCCGTCACCTTTGATCCCACACTGGTGGGCCGCGTGCGCGATGCCGCCGAGCGGTTGGGCTATAGCCACATGAACATCATTTCCGGCGCTGGCCACGATGCCTGCTGGGCAGCACGGGTTGCGCCATCGACGATGATCATGTGTCCTTGCGTGGGCGGGCTTTCGCATAATGAGGCGGAAGAGATTTCCAAGGAGTGGGCTGGTGCTGGGTGTGATGTGTTGTTGCACGCGGTGCTGGAGACGGCGGAGGTTGTGGGGTGATGGACAGCATGATCGTTTTGATCTGCCGCCTACCCCCCTCTGCCCTGCCGGGCATCTCCCCCTCAAGGGGGGAGATCGATTCTGGGTTTGCCCCTTACACCTCTTTTTTGTCGCGCATCGGAGATCCCGACGCTTGAAGAAAAACAAGGCGTTTCCTCTATCCAATCTCCCCCTTGAGGGGGAGATGGCTGGCAAGCCAGAGGGGGTGAACGGCAAATTGAAAGCTTGATTGGCAACCAAAAACAAACACGGGTGAATACACATGAGCACAGTCATCAAAGGCGGCACTATTGTAACAGCCGATCTCACCTACAAGGCCGATGTCAAAATCGCGGGCGGGATCATCACCGAAATCGGCCTCGACCTTTCCGCCGATACCGCGCTGGATGCCTCCGGCTGTTACATCATGCCGGGTGGCATCGATCCGCATGTGCATCTGGAAATGCCGTTTATGGGCACCTATTCCGCCGATGATTTTGAAAGCGGCACCCGCGCAGGCTTGGCTGGCGGCACCACCATGGTGGTGGATTTCTGTCTGCCCGATCCCGGCCAATCACTGCTGGAAGCGCTGACCCGCTGGGACAATAAATCCACCCGCGCCAATTGCGATTACTCCTTCCACATGGCCATCACCTCATGGGATGAGCGCATTTTCAACGAAATGCAGACCATTGTGCAAGACAAGGGCATCAACACCTTCAAACACTTCATGGCCTATAAGGGGGCCTTGATGGTGAATGATGATGAGATGTTCGCCTCCTTCTCCCGCTGTGCCGAACTGGGCGCGCTGCCGCTGGTGCATGCTGAAAATGGCGATGTGGTCGCGGCCATGTCGGCCAAGTTACTTGCAGAAGGCAATGACGGGCCGGAGGCGCACGCCTATTCCCGCCCGGCTGAAGTGGAAGGCGAAGCCACCAACCGCGCCATCATGCTGGCCGATATGGCGGGCGTTCCGCTCTATGTGGTGCATACCTCTTGCGAACAAGCCCATGAAGCCATACGCCGCGCCCGGCAAAAGGGCATGCGGGTCTATGGCGAGCCACTGATTCAGCATCTGACACTGGATGAAAGCGAATATTTCGACAAGGATTGGGACCACGCCGCCCGCCGGGTGATGTCGCCGCCGTTCCGCAACAAGCAGCATCAGGATAGCCTCTGGGCTGGCCTGCAATCCGGCTCGCTGTCGTGCGTTGCCACCGACCATTGCGCTTTTACCACCGAGCAGAAGCGGTTTGGCGTCGGCAATTTCACCAAAATCCCCAACGGCACCGGCGGCCTGGAAGATCGCCTGCCGATGCTGTGGACCTATGGCGTGGCCACGGGCCGTCTGACCATGAACGAATTCGTGGCCGTCACCTCCACCAACATCGCCAAAATCCTCAATATCTATCCGAAAAAGGGCGCGATCCTTGTGGGGGCCGATGCCGATATTGTGGTGTGGGACCCAAAACGCTCCAAGACCATCTCGGCCAGCAACCAGCAATCGGCCATTGATTACAATGTGTTCGAGGGCAAAACCGTCACCGGCCTGCCGCGCTTCACCCTGACCCGTGGTGTAGTGGCGATTGAGGAAAGCACGGTGAAAACGCAGGAAGGCCACGGCAAGTTTGTGAAGCGCGAGCCTTATCCGGCGGTGAGCAAGGCGCTGTCTACGTGGAAGGAGCTCGTCTCACCGCGTAAAGTGGAACGGACGGGCATTCCGGCGAGCGGGGTATGAGGGTGAGCAAACTCAAGATGATGAGGGCTTATCTGGGCGCTGTAATCACAGGGCTAATGGTTTTCGCTCTCATCATGTTGCCAATATTTCTCTTACCTTTGATGACTTCAAGTGAAACAAAATTCTCAACCGATGCGGTTTTAAACGGATCAGTTGGCTCATTTATATTAATTCTTATGTTTCTTGGATATGGACTTCCAATATCCTTCATCACAGCCGCACCTTTTACTTTAATATGCATTTCCCTTATCGGAATTGCATGGAACGCAACGCATAGGAATTCCATTATTCTAGGTGCGCTATGCCCACTCGTATCGACAGCATTTTTCACCATACTGTTTATCATGCCGACGACGTCACCACCTGATCCTGAAAGCAACCGATTTAACGACTATATTTTACCGGCTCTGGTCGTAGGTGCCGCATTGATCCCAAGCGGTGCCGTCGCCGGATCGGTTTTCTGGCGTCTGGGACTGAGACCGAAGACCTCTCCATCCCAACCCGTTCTTCAGGTTACATCATGAGACATGGAATATCGTCATGACAACATCCCCCTATTCCGTCGTCTCCGCCAAAGATCTCTGTCTGACCTTCCAGACCAATGATGGGCCGGTGCATGCGCTGTCCAACGTGGATCTGGAGGTGAAAAAGGGCGATTTTGTTTCCTTCATCGGCCCATCCGGCTGTGGCAAAACCACGTTTTTGCGGGTAATCGCGGACCTTGAAAAGCACACCAGCGGCACCATCACCGTGAATGGCATGACGCCGGAGAATGCGCGCAAGGAACGCTCCTATGGCTATGTGTTTCAGGCAGCAGCGCTTTATCCGTGGCGCACCATTGAGCAAAACATTGCTCTGCCGCTGGAGATCATGGCCTATAGCCCGGATGAGAAGAAAAAGCGGATTGAGCAGACGCTGGAACTGGTCAATCTCGCAGGCTTTGGCAAAAAATTCCCCTGGCAGCTTTCTGGCGGCATGCAGCAGCGCGCTTCGATTGCCCGCGCGCTGGCCTTTGATGCTGATCTGTTGTTGATGGATGAGCCATTTGGGGCGCTGGATGAAATTGTCCGCGATCACTTGAACGAGCAATTGCTAAAGCTCTGGGATCGTACCAACAAAACCATCTGTTTTGTCACGCACTCGATCCCAGAGGCCGTTTATCTCTCCACCAAAATCGTCGTCATGAGCCCCCGGCCCGGTCGCGTGACCGATGTGATTGAATCCACCCTGCCACGGGAGCGACCACTGGATATTCGAGAAAGCCCGGAGTTTCTGGCCATTGCCCATCGGGTGCGCGAGGGTTTGCGGGCGGGGCATAGTTATGAGGAATAGACTGCTCCCCATCCTCACCGTCATCCTTGCCATCCTGATCATCTGGCATGTGTTTGTGGTTATTCTCAACGCGCCCTTTGTGCGCGATCAGGCAGCGCGGGCGGGTGAGACAATCACCACCGCGCAAGTGATTGAGCAGACCTTCAATCAGGAACGCCCTGTCCTTCCCGCCCCGCACCAGATTATTGCCGAGCTGTGGGATACGGTGATTGATAAGCCAATTACCTCCAAGCGCAGCCTTGTGTATCACGCATGGATCACCCTTTCCGCCACGCTCATGGGCTTTGGCATGGGCACAGCCCTTGGCATTTTGCTGGCCATTGCCATTGTGCATAATCGCGCCGTCGATAAATCGCTGATGCCGTGGGTGATTGCCAGCCAGACCATTCCGATCATTGCCGTGGCCCCGATGATTATAGTGGTGCTGAACGCCGTTGGAATTTCCGGCCTGATGCCGAAAGCGCTGATTTCCACCTATCTTTCCTTCTTTCCGGTGGTGGTGGGCATGGTCAAAGGTCTGCGTAGCCCGGATGCTATTTTGATTGATCTGATGCGCACATATTATGCCAGCAACACCCAGACATTTTGGAAACTCCGCATGCCTGCTGCCATGCCCTATCTGTTTACCTCGCTGAAAGTGGCCATTGCCATTTCACTGGTGGGAGCCATTGTGGGGGAATTGCCGACGGGTGCGGTCGCGGGCCTCGGCGCACGGCTGCTGTCTGGCTCTTACTATGGTCAGACGGTGCAAATCTGGGCAGCGCTGTTTATGGCGGCGGGGTTGGCGGCGCTGTTGGTGGCCATCGTCGGGCTTGCCCACACGGCGGTGTTGAAACGCATGGGAGAGCGGGCATGAGTGGTTATCTGCTGTTTGCGCTGATCTTCTGGCTTGTCGCATGGGGCGTGAACGAATGGCTGGTGCGGCAACGCTTTGCTGCCCTGCCCGCCCAACGCGCCGCCAATATTGCCGTGCCGTTGCTGTTTGGCGTGACGCTGCTGGTCATCTGGGAATGCGTGGTGCGCGGCTTTGACATCCCCTCCATTCTGCTGCCCGCCCCCAGCATGATCTGGACCCGGCTGATCCATTCCCTGCCCATCCTCTGGGCCGATTTTCAGCAGACGTTTTTGAAATCGGTGCTGACCGGCTATGTCGCAGGCTGCGGCCTTGGCTTTATCGTCGCGGTGCTAATTGATCGCTCACCCTTTTTGAAACAAGGCCTGTTGCCGATTGGCAATTTCGTCTCGGCCCTTCCGGTGGTGGGCGTGGCCCCAATCATGGTGATGTGGTTCGGGTTTGATTGGCCGTCAAAAGTCGCGGTCGTGGTGATCATGACCTTCTTCCCCATGCTGGTAAACACCGTGCAGGGCCTGTCTGCGGCAAGCCCCATGGAGCGCGATTTGATGCGCACCTATGCCGCCAGTTGGTGGCAGACGTTGATCAAGCTCCGGCTTCCCGCCGCATGGCCGTTTATCTTCAACGCCTTGAAAATCAATTCGACACTGGCGCTGATTGGGGCGATTGTGGCCGAGTTTTTCGGCACCCCCATCGTCGGCATGGGCTTTCGCATTTCCACCGAGGTTGGCCGCAGCAATGTGGATATGGTCTGGGCCGAAATTGCGGTGGCGGCGCTGGCTGGTTCTGTTTTCTATGGTTTGGTGGCACTGGCTGAAAAAGCCGTCACCTTCTGGCATCCGTCTGTCCGTGGTGGCCAGACTCGATAACACAAGAGAGGGAACGATAATGAAAAGCAAAATTGCTTCACTGTTGATGGCTGGCACCGTGTCATTGCTGGCCGTGCAGGCCCATGCCGCCGATAAGCTGACCCTGCAATTGAAATGGGTCACACAAGCACAATTTGCTGGCTATTACGTGGCCAAAGACAAGGGCTATTACAAAGAAGAAGGCCTTGATGTGGACATCAAGCCCGGCGGCCCGGACATTGCGCCCGCGCAAGTGCTGGCTGGTGGCGGTGCCGATGTGATCGTCGATTGGCTGCCATCTGCCTTGGCCACCCGCGAAAAAGGCGTGCCGCTAGTCAATATCGCCCAGCCGTTCAAGCATTCAGGCATGATGCTGACCTGTCTGAAGGAAAGCGGTGTCAAGACACCTGCTGATTTCAAGGGCAAGACCCTGGGCGTGTGGTTCTTCGGCAATGAATATCCGTTCCTGTCCTGGATGGCACATCTGGGCATCAAGACCGATGGCAGCGCTGATGGCGTGAAAGTGCTGAAACAGGGCTTCAACGTTGATCCGCTGTTGCAAAAGCAGGCCGCCTGCATTTCCACCATGACCTATAACGAATATTGGCAGGTGATTGATGCTGGTATCAAGCCGGATCAGCTGATCACCTTCCCCTATGAAAAGGAAGGCGTCGCAACCTTGGAAGACGGCCTCTACGTGCTGGAGCCAAAGCTGAAAGACCCAGCCTTCAAGGAAAAAATGATCAAGTTCGTCCGCGCCTCCATGAAGGGCTGGAAATGGGCTGAAAAGAACCCGGACGAGGCAGCTGGTATCGTTCTCGACAACGACGCCTCCGGCGCCCAGACCGAAAAGCATCAGAAGCGGATGATGAGCGAAGTGGCCAAGCTGACCGAAGGCTCCAAGGGCGCATTGGATGAGGCCGATTATAAGCGCACCGTGGCCACCCTGCTTGGCGGCGGCTCTGATCCTGTCATATCCAAGGAACCCGTGGGTGCTTATACCCATGAAATCACCGATGCCGCGCTGAAATAGTCAGATCAAACTTTCAATTTTATCGTGTATTCGCCGCCAGGGTCCTCATCCCGTTCCCTGGCGGCGGGGTTCCCAGAGGCTGACTGAGCGGCCCCGCTGAGCTTGTTCTAACCCTCTTATTTCATGGGATTTTCATATTGGCACAGGCCCGACTACCGCGTGCGGGCAAAACCGGGTTTACCACACAAGCCGATCCGCGATCAGGTCGAAGCCGCGCGCTTTCCTTTAACTATTATTGCAATGCAACCTCTTCGCTGCACCGGCTCTATCTGCGGCGGGATTGCGCTGCAACCGGCCCTGTCGTAACGTAACCCTATTAAAAACCCGGGTTTTCCGTTGATCGACAAACCTGACATTGTATTTAAAGCCATTTCGATAATATTAGCGTATTGTGGGTTTTCCATAGATCCCCAGGGATTTGAATAGACATGTTTGAAATCGTATCGTCCCTGGTCACAGCGCGCCCCGGGAAAAAGGCTCGCGCCCACCCTGCCTTCGTCCGCAAGGCCGCGATCCGGCGTGATAAATCAGGCATTCGGAGGAGACCAGGGGTGACGGACAGTCGGGTTGAAACTTTGCGCGTCAGGCCAGTCATGCTCGTTCTGGCGCTGCTGCTATCGGTTAGCCAGGGCGGTTTTATACCTGCCGCGAACGCGCAATCTCCCGCACCCGCAGTCAGCACCGATGCCCAGCTCCCGGCCATCGTCGTTGCCGAAGCCAGCACCCAGAGCCTGACCGACAAGGTGATCGGCACCGGCAGCATCAAGGCGGTGGAGGAAATTTACGTCCAGCCTGAAGTGGATGGAATAGCCATTCGCAATCTCCTGGCCGATGTCGGCGACAAGGTGAAGGCCGGTCAGGTTCTGGCAACGCTGGACGGCGATAGCCTGATCCTGCAAAAGGCGCAGTATGCCGCCAACCAGGCCAAGGCCGAGGCCTCGCTTGCCCAGTACAAGATCCAGTTGATCGATGCGCAGGCCAGTGCAGCAGAAGCGGAACGCCAATTGGCGCGCGGCCAGTCACTGGTCTCGGGCGGCACGATTTCTACCGCTCAGGTCCAGCAATATGAGACCTCTGCCATCAATGCCCGCAACAAGGTGGACAGCGCCCGCCAGTCCATCGCCATTGCCGAGGCCGAATTGAAAGTGGTGATCAGCCAGGTCGCCGATCTTAATCTGAAACTGGCCCGCACCGATATCAAGGCGCCGTTCGGTGGGTTGATCACTGCGCGCAATGCCCGCATCGGCGCCATAGCTGCCGGTTCCGGCCAGCCGCTGTTCACCATTATCCGCGACAGCAAGATCGAGCTGGTGGCCGAAGTGTCCGAAAGCGATATGCAAAAAATGCGGGTCGGCCAACCGGCCGAAATCGCCATTGCCGGACAGGCAACGCCGATCAGCGGCCATGTGCGGCTGATCTCTCCCGCCGTCAGCCCCACGACGAGGCTCGGTGAGGTGCATGTTCTGCTTGATGATAGCGATGCGGCCCGCCAAGGCATGTATGCCAGCGCCTTGATCACCATCACCTCCGCCTCGGGCATTGCCCTGCCCTTATCGGCAATCGACAGCGGCAAGGCCGGCAGCTTTACCCGCGTCGTTGATAATGGCGTGGTCCGGCAGGTGAAAATCGAGACCGGCATTATCGAAAACGGCTTTATCCTGGTGGCATCAGGCGTCAAGCCGGGCGATCTGGTGGTGCTGAAAGCAGGCGCTTTCGTGCGCGATGGCGACAAGGTCAGGCCGGTGCTTGAAACCGTGAGCCAGACCGGCGCAATATCCAACTGACGAGGCAAGACGATGAATTTCTCCGCCTGGTCAATCCGCAATCCGATAGCACCCCTGTTGGGCTTCTTCCTGCTGATGGTGCTGGGCATCCAGTCCTTCAACAGCCTGCCCATTACCCGCTTTCCGAATATCGATGTGGCTGTCGTGTCGATCAGCGTCACCCAGAGTGGGGCGTCGCCGTCGGAACTGGAAATGCAGGTGACCAAGGAAATCGAGGATGCCGTTGCCTCGATCAACGGCGTCGACGAGATTTCCTCCAAGGTCAATGATGGCGTGTCCGTCACTTCGGTGGTGTTCCGCATCGAAATTCCCACCCAGCAGGCCGTTCAGGATGTCAAGGACGCGGTGGATCGGATCCGCAACGATCTGCCCGCCGGCGTCGATGAGCCGATCGTCAACAAGGTCGATGTCGAAGGCCAGGCAATCCAGACCTTTGCCGTCTCCGCCCCGAACATGACGCTTGAAGAATTGTCGTGGTTCGTCGATGACACGATCAAACGCGCGCTCCAGGGCCAGAAGGGCATTGGCCGCATCGACCGGATCGGCGGTGCCGACCGCGAGATCCGGATCGAACTGGACCCGGATCGGCTGAACGCGCTGGGCATTACCGCCGCCGACGTCAACAAGCAATTGCGCGGTACCAATGTCGATATCGGCTCGGGACGGGGCCAGGTGGCTGGCGCCGAACAGGCGATCCGCGTGCTGGGCGATACCCGTAATGTCCAGGCACTGGCCACCACCACCATTGCCATTTCCTCGGACCGCTTCGTCAAGCTTGCCGATCTTGGTCGGATCATCGATACCTATACGGAGCCGAAAAGTTTCGCGCTGTACGACAACCAGCCGGTGGTCTCCTTCTCGGTGTTTCGCTCCAAGGGCGCCTCCGACGTGGCCGTCGCCGAACTGGTGGCCAAGAGCCTTGATGAGGTGCGGGCCAAAAACCCTGATGTCGGCATCAACCTGATCAGCGATTTCGTCTATTTCACCTATGGCAATTACACCGCCGCTATCGATACCCTGCTGGAAGGGGCAATCCTCGCCGTCATCGTGGTGTTCCTGTTCCTGAAAAACTGGCGGGCAACGCTTATTTCGGCCATTGCCCTGCCGCTTTCCGCCATACCGACCTTCTGGATCCTCGAGATGATGGGCTTTTCGCTCAATCTCGTCAGCTTCCTCGCCCTGACACTGGCCACCGGCATTCTGGTGGACGACGCCATCGTCGAAATCGAAAACATCGCCCGCCATATCAAGATGGGCAAGACGCCCTATCGGGCCGCCATCGAGGCTGCCGACGAAATCGGCCTTGCCGTCATCGCCACCACCTTCACCATTGTGGCCGTCTTCGTGCCCGTGTCCTTCATGGGCGGCATTCCCGGTCAATATTTCATCCAGTTCGGCCTGACGGTCGCCTTTTCCGTGCTGTTTTCGCTGCTGGTCGCCCGGCTGATCACCCCGATGATGGCCGCCTATCTGATGCGGCCGGAAGACGGCCATGACGAGGACGAAGGGCAGGAAGGCCGCTTCATGCGGCTCTATACGCGGCTTGTCCTGACGACCACCAGCACATGGTATCGCCGCTATCTGACACTGGCGGCAGCGCTGGTGTTTCTGGTGGTGTCGGTCGGCCTGCTGATGCAGGTTCCCACCAGCTTCCTGCCGCCAGAAGATGCCGGGCGGATCACGCTTTCAATAGAGCTGCCGCCCAATGCCACGCTGGACGAGACCGAAAGTCGGGCCAGGCAGATCACCGAGACCTTGAAGCCGCTCGCCGGCGTGCAATCGGTCTTTGTCCAGGGCGGCACCTCGCCCAGTGGTGATCTGGAGCTGCGGCGGGCGTCCGTAACCCTGCAACTCTTCCGCATCGAGCATTCGCTGGTCAAAACCGTGGTCAACAAACTGATCGGTGGCCTGCCGCTGATCGGCCCTCACCTGCCGAAAATGACCGTCGACGGTCGCACGATCCCGCAATGGCAGATCGAAAAACAGGTCTTTGCCAAACTGCACGACATTCCCGATATGCGCGTCCAGAAGATGAACGATCGCGGTGCCCGCGACATGGCATTCTACTTCCTCTCCAAGAACGAAGAGGATCTGACCGAGGCGGTCAGCATTCTGGAAGCAAAGCTGCGCACCGTGCCAGTGCTGGCCAATGTCAGCGCCGATGGCTCGCTGCCGCGCCCGGAATTGCAGATCCGTCCGAAAACCGATGAAATGGCAAGATTGGGCATTACCGCCCAGCAGGTTTCCGAAACTCTTCGAGTCGCAACCATCGGCGATATCGATGCGCAATTGCCGAAAATCTCGCTGGACGGTCGGTTGATCCCGATCCGGGTTCAGGCGGCGCTTGGCCAGCGTCGCGACCTTGGCGCCATAAGGGCGTTGAAAATCAAGTCTGCCGCCGGTTCCATGGTGCCGCTCTCCACCGTGGTCGATATTGACTACACGCAAGGCATCAGTTCGATCAAACGCAATCACCGTGACCGTGTGGTCTCGATCGGCGCCGACCTGCCGCAAGGCGTGGCGCTCGATACGGCGACGGCAGCCTTCAAGCAGGCCGTTGCCTCCGCCAAGATTCCCGCCAGCGTCTATCTGAAGGAAACCGGCGACACCAAGGTCCAGAAGGAAATGCTGGCGAGCTTCGTCAATGCGATGATCCTTGGCCTGCTGCTGGTGCTGATCGTGCTGATCCTGCTGTTCAAGGACATCATCCAGCCCTTCACCATCCTTTTGTCGCTGCCGCTGGCCGTCGGCGGCGTGGCCGTGGCGTTGATCATCACCCATAATGCACTGTCAATGCCCGTGCTGATCGGTATCCTGATGCTGATGGGGATTGTCACCAAGAACGCCATCCTGCTGATCGATTTTGCCATCGAAATGCGCCGCCACGGCATGGAACGTGTCGAAGCGATGGTCGAGGCGGGCCGCAAACGCGCCAGACCGATCATCATGACCTCGATTGCCATGTCGGCGGGCATGCTGCCCTCGGCGCTGGGCGTCGGCGAAGGCGGCTCGTTCCGCTCCCCCATGGCCATCGCCGTGATCGGCGGCATCATCGTCTCGACGGTGATGAGCCTTGTCGTCGTCCCCTCCTTCTTCCTTGTCATGGACGATCTGTCACGCCTGCTGGGCGTCGTCTTCGGCAGGCTGGTCGGCGCCAAGGAACAGGAACGAGAGCCGCTCGACACCGCAACACTCACCGATTTACACGACCAGACCGCGGCCCAGATCTCCACGCTCGAAGCCCGCATGGATGGCCTGGAAGCCGGTGCTGCCCATCCGCCAAGACGCCTCTCAGCGGGACCGTTCGGACGGGATTGATACGAAAACCATTGAAAATGACAGATCCCACAAGGCGATACGGCAGCCATAGCGTATCGCCTTGTGCCGGGTTCGGTTTTCCACCCGAAGCCCCTGCTTAATCCGTTGAACGGAGCTGCAATCACGCAAACCTGTGATTGTAATTGGCTATTGATCGAAATCAAACCATTGGCCCGATTTTCCCATTAGATTACCCCCATCGACCAGTGGCGGGGGCCGATGGTGGGAAAGAGGGCGCCGTCTTGCACCAATGGGAACAGCTATGATGTCCCACGCAAGACCGAGCCGTTGCGACCACCCATTCCCCTTATGAACCATACCGCTATCAGGCGGGCGCTGCTGCGCAAGGGCTGAAGGAAAAGGACGGTCTGGCCGTGAACAAGGTTTTGAATTTGAACAGTCGCGATCGCAATATTCTGGTAAAATCACCCCTGATGGCCACGCTCGGCCCGGGCTCTTTAAACCGGATGCTGGAACTGGCGACAGTGTTGAGCTTCGAGGCGCGCGATATTCTGTTTCGCGAGGGCGACCCTGCCGATTATTTCTATTGCGTGCTGACCGGCTATGTCCGCCTCTATCGCCTGAACAAGGACGGACGCGAAGCCGACATCCGCATCAGCGGCGGTGGTGATACCTTTGCCGAAAGCCTGTTGGCCATGGGCGATACCTATCACTATAACGCCCAGGCGGCGGAGCATGTGACCGTGGCGCGATTTGATCTCGCCAAAGTACGCCAGCTTGCAGAGCAGGAAAACGACATCGCCCGTTCGGTGATCCGCTGCCTGTCCAATTACCTGCGCAGCACCATGGATTGCATCGCCAATGACCGGCTGCAAACCGCTCCGCAACGTGTGGCCCAATATCTGATCGACAATTGCCCCAATGGTGGCGGTGCTGTGTCGATCCGCCTGCCCTTCCAGAAAAGCCTGCTGGCCGGAAAGCTGGGCCTTGCGCCCGAAGCCCTGTCACGCGCCTTTTCCACCCTGCGGCACAGCGGCGTTACCGTGCGCGGTCGGATGGTCCAGATCAACGATGTCAACACACTCCGACAGATTTGACAGGCATCGCATCAGTCAAAGGCCAAAAAATCTGTTCCTGTCGCCTATGCTATATAATACCAAGGCTCAAAGATCAAAAATGGTGAAAGGGACAAGCGGTAAACGGGGTACTTAACCGCTTCATCCCTTTTACTTTTCACGGTTTCCTCAAAAATCAGACCGTGATGAAACGCCAGCCCTTGTCTGCTTTTTCCACACGCACGAAACCGGAGACATGGCCGCCTGTGGCAGTCCAGCCCTTTTCGCTTGCATGGGTGAAGATGGTCCGGCGGCTGTTGGCGCCCTGTCGTGCATCCGCATCGTAGATGAAGTAGAAATCGGGATCATCAAATTGAAGCTTGGACGCGTGTACCAGATCGCCCCAAAGCATGAGCTTTTCCGCTCCCTCGCCAATCAGATAGCCGGAATGACCAGGCGTGTGGCCGGGCATGGAAACCATCTCTATGCCAGGAAGTACCGGTCCTTCCAGGACAGGTCGCACCCGATCGCCGTAGATTTCCAGCAGGCGGGCAGCAATGTCGAATCCACCGCGCCGATAGATGGGGATGGTCTCCTTCAGCTCGGCTTTCGTAAAGAAAGCCAGATCCGCTTCCGGGACAACGATTTCCGCGTCGGCAAAATATTGCCCGACGTCGTCAAAAAGGCCCAGTGCATGGTCGCCATGCAAATGGGTGAGGAGAACCCGGCGCACATCAGCGCTGCTTATTCCTGCCCGCTCCAGCGCTGCCCTGCCGAGCCCCAATTCAGGTCCCCAATAGGGTCCTGTTCCTGCATCGACCAAGGTAATTCCGTCAGCGCCCGACAGCAGGAAAAAATTGACGTCCATGTCAATGGTGCGTGCCGGCCACGCCGCGACCGCCGCATTTCGCACTGCTTCACTGCTGGCGTGATCCAGATGTTCAATCGGCGCCCTAAAGACACCATCGACCATGATCGTCACATCATAGTGCCCAAAACGACGAATATCCGTCATGTCAAAGGCCTCCATGGCTTTCAAGGAAGCGGACAATGTCACCAACACCTTCACCACGTTTCATATCTGTGAAGACGACGGGCTTGCTCTCGCGCATACGCGCCGCATCGCGATCCATCACATCAAGGTCGACCTCGACATAGGGCGCCAGGTCTTTCTTGTTGATGACCAGCAAATCCGAGCGGGTAATGCCCGGCCCGCCCTTGCGGGGAATTTCCTCGCCCTGACAGACCGAGATCACGTAGATCGTCACATCGGCCAGATCGGGCGAAAAGGTCGCGGCCAGATTGTCGCCACCGGATTCGATGAAAATCACGTCAAGATCGGGTATACGCTCGTTCAGTCCGGCAATCGCCTGGAGATTGATCGACGCATCCTCCCGGATCGCCGTATGCGGACAGCCGCCGGTCTCCACGCCCACCACCCGGTCAGAAGACAGCGCTTGCATACGGATCAAAGCGTCGGCATCCTCACGGGTGTAGATATCATTGGTGACGACGGCCACCGAATAGCGGTCGCGCATCGCCTTGCACAGCTTTTCCGTCAGTGCCGTCTTGCCTGAGCCGACCGGGCCACCAATTCCAACCCGCAACGGACCATTTGCCGATTTCATGCTTTTCCCCTTGTTATTCTCTTGTTCTTATCCAAGCTTCTAAAGCTGGCGATATCACGACCGGAACAGTCGCACAGCTTGACCTTCATGGCGCGCCGAAACGATGTCCGCGGCAATCGTGGCGCTTCCAAGATCGTCCAACCCCGACTGGACGGCCCGGGCAGCCAGTCTTGCCACAGGCGCTTCGAGCCGCGACAGAATGGCGAGGCCTCCAGTCTGGCCGATCAGGCTGAGGCGAATGCCAGCCGAGACCTGCTGCGACAGGGCCGCATGCAGATAGGCGGCAAGCACTGCCTCGCAACCTATTCCCTGAAAGGCGCCGACTGCCCCAACCGCCACCGGATAGGCAACCGGACCGGACAATAGGACCGAAAACGGGTTCGCCCAGGAGCGGGCCGCATCGCGAAACGCCGCGCCGAGCGCCGTGGTTTCCTGATAGCGCTCCCGAGAGCCGGCCAGCGCCAGCGCCAGATCCGACACCTCGGTTAGGGACTGCGGCACATTCCAAACCCGCCAGGCCTCGGCCAGAAGCACCGCATCGTTCCAAACTGCGCCGTGATCCAGCAGCGATGTCAGCCAGGCCAGCAACGCCTCTTGGCGCCCGGTGGCGGTGCCGTCACCCTCGATCAACCCATCCTCAACCGCCTTTTCCAGTCCACCGGAATAGGCAAAACCGCCAATGGGAAAGGCCGGCGAGAGCCATGTCATCAACCGGATCAGGCCGAGCGTGTCGAGAGCAATGGTCATGTTTGATCAGGAATGGGCGTGGTGGGCATGCGACCCATGGCTGTGATAAGCGCCGCGCACCGGCTGAAACGGCTCCACCACCTCGCTGACCGTCGCGCCCAGCCCCTCCAGCATGGCGCGGATCACCGGATCACGACCGATCAGGATGCGATCCGGCTCGATCTGGGCAGGCAGATGGCGGTTGCCAAGATGCCAGGCCAGTTCCAGCAGATGCTGCCCATCGCGCGGTTCAATCGCGTAGAGCCGCTCATCGGCGGCCTTCACCGCGATCTGGTCGCCGTTTTCGAGCACCAGGCGGTCGCCATCGGCAAACAGCACCGCTTCCTTAAGGTCCAGCATCACCATCTCGCCATCGGCTAGATGCAGCAGCTTACGACGCAAATGGCGCATGTCATGGGCCAGAACAACTGTCGATACCGGCGGATCAAGGACATCTTTGGCCGGAAGATAAGAGATCACACGCAGCATCGGTACTCCATGGCCTTGCGGATCGCCAGTGGCTCCGCAACGCAGATATCAATTGACGAAACCGGATTTGGTCGACAGCCTTCGATAAAGCTCCGGCCTTGGCAAGCGCCAAGTTTGCGCAAAATAAAGGCCGGACGCAACAGGCAAAAGGACTTGTGCGGCTGTTATCGTAAATATCAAAGGAATGAGCGAGCCGCTCAGGATGCAGCCTAGATAGCCTGTTTCAAAGGCTGCGGGCCATGAGTCATTTCGTGCACGATACAGTTGCGGCCATTGGCCTTGGCGCGGTAAAGCGCGCGGTCGGCCGCAGCATAGACCACTTCCGGGCGCCTTTCCGGCGAAATTTCCGCAACGCCGATCGAGATCGAGGTCGAGATCAACCGACCGTCGAAATGCAGCCGAAGGTCGGAAATGCTGCGGCGGATCATGTCGATCCGCTCAAACCGCTGCTGGATCGTGTCGCCCTGGATGATCAAACCGAATTCCTCGCCGCCAAGCCTGGCCGTGACATGCGGATTACTGGCGAAATGGCACAGAATGTCTGCCACGGCCCGAATGACGAAATCGCCGGCGCTATGGCCGTAAGCATCATTGATCGACTTGAACCAATCGAGATCGGCGATGGCCAGCGAAGCGTTCCCCTCCGTCTGGTCCAGCGCTTCCGAGAAGGCGCGCCGGTTCAGCAGACCAGACAGACCGTCAATCCGGCTCAAATGCTCGTATTTGGCCTTGGCGATGGCGAGACTGCGGATTTCACGCGCCACGAAGACACCGGTGATCGTCGCCACGAAACTGCCCAACAACCAGCTCATCGCCACGCTGAGCTTGACCGCATCGATGAGCGGCATCGGCATCAGACCCAGCACCCAACAGAAAGGCAGGGCAACGATCTGAAAGCCAAGCGCAAGCGAAACAGACGAAAACATCAGATGCATGACAAAGCTGAAAATGTTTCCCCTTTGCGAGAGATCTTCAAATCCTCGGCGCAGCGAAAGCCAGTTCAATATTCGAATCAATTGCCGCCCCCTTCTCTGCTTTTCTCTGGGATAGGCCTGTTTTGTGTGTCGTTTCCTAAATCAATACCTAGAATTTTAACGATTGATTGTATGGGCCATCGCATCATTTCAATACACGAACAGCCAAAACAGATCATCCGGGCAAAGACAGGGGCGCGCCTGCATAAAGCGATACAGCAAACGTTAGTGCATCATGTTGGGTGGACGGCGCTTTAATGGAAATACCAGCGGCCCATGCATGACCGAAACGAAAAAACCCGGCACGCAGCCGGGCTTTTTCTGGTCTCGCAGACGTGTTTAACCACGCGTAAGGAGGCTCTTTGAAAATGAGCCTTCGTCTTACGCCGCCTGCTTGTCCTTCAGCTTTTCCAGGATATTCTGCGGCGAAGACACACCATAAGGGTCGCTATCGCAATTGTCGGAATAGCCCTCTTCTTCGAACCACTGCTCCACCACGCCATCGTTGATGATAGCCGCATAGCGCCAGGAACGCATGCCGAAGCCGAGATTGTCCTTGGACACCAGCATGCCCATCTTGCGGGTGAACTCGCCGGAGCCATCGGGAATGAGCTTGACATTGGCCAGGCCCTGCTGCTTGCCCCAGGCATTCATAACGAAAGCATCATTGACCGAAATGCAGTAGATGTCGTCAATGCCGGCAGACTGGAACTCGCTATAAAGCTTTTCGAAATCCGGCAGTTGGAAGGTCGAGCAGGTGGGAGTGAAAGCACCCGGAAGCGAAAAGAGCACGACTTTCTTGCCCTTGAAGTAATCATCCGAGGTCATATCTTGCCAACGGAAGGGGTTTGGGCCACCGACCTCTTCATCGCGAACGCGGGTACGAAACGTGACGCTGGGCACTTTTCTGCCAATAAGCATCGCTGATCTCCTTTGATAGACATGATGAAGCGTAAAAATGATGAAAAGCGGCCTTTTACCGGGCCACCGGGATCAGCCTTTCGATTACCGCATAACCATGTGCGGCGCAGCATAAAACAGCATGCTGGACGCCGCAGCATGCCTGACATGCGCATAGTGCATGGCGGACCCATTCGGCATTGCATAATGATGGCCAGTTTCGCTTTTAACGCGGCAAAAGCTCAAACCGGGCAAACCGGCCTATTGCGCGCGCTGTATAGAAGACCAACCGCGATGCCTTGGCCACTGCTGCCTCGACAGCAACGTATGCAATCGATCACAACTTTAACAAAGCTTCATAATAGCACATTATTGCCCTAATTTAAGATCTATACCTTTAATGGTCGATGCAGAGGGCGATTATCACATAAAAAAACAGACAAAACAGATCTTGAAGCATTGCAAAAAACTTTGTTGCGTATTTTAATCCGGAAATATTCGACCTTAACGATTTGTTAAGAATTTGCACAAAATTCGGCATCGAAACAGGCTTTCGAATGCCAATCGCCGACAGAAGATCTTTTTTGGTATTGGGTAGGGTTGGAGACGGAAACGATGTTGAATGCGAAAAAGCAGCCTATGACCCGGCATGTATTGCCTGTCGTAGAAGGCACCAATGGTCCGGTGGGCAGAGCCATTGACCGGGACCCCTCCGTCAGAAATACCCGTTTGTCGGTGCTAGCACCGACCCGTTACCCCTGGCGCTTCAATTCACCGCGCCACAGCCGGCACATGATCGAAAATCGCAATTTTGTGCCGATGAACTACGTATCGCCAAAGCTGGAAGGCATCACGGTCCTGTCGCCATTTCCGCCGCGCCGGTTCGACCTCATTCATGCGTTCAACCGGATACCGATGAGCGCGACGCCCTTCATGATCTCTTTTGAATCCCATATGCCGCGCGGCTTTGGCATTGAGACATCCGCCCTTTATGCCTTCATGACCCGGCGTCTGATTTCCGACCGCTGTCTGGGCATTGGCGCGATTTCCGAACATGCGCGCCGGATCTTTCAAAAAACCCATAGGAACAACCCTGCCTATGAGACCCTGAACCGCAAACTGTTTGTGCGCTATCCAAATATGGAAATCGAAGAGCGGCCAGATACGTTCAACGAGGAAAACCAGGGGCCGATCCGCGTCGTCTTCGTCGGAAATCACTTTGCTCGCAAGGGCGGCTGCGTTGGCGTGCGCATGGCCGAACTCGCCATGGAGCGCGGCATTCCGCTGGAAGTCGATATCGTCTCCACCGTGGAAGTCGGACCGATGTCCTGGACGGACCCGTTGGTGCCCGGCTACTTCGATCGTTACCGCAAATTGTTGAGCCTGCCGAATGTTCGCCATGTCCAGAACATTCCCAATAGCGAAGTGCTGAAAATCCTGCGCAACGCACATTTCTCGCTGCTGACCACATTTTGCGACACATTCGGCTTCAGCGCGATTGAATCTGAGGCCAATTATGTGCCGGTGATCGCCACGAAACAGGGCGCCCTGCCGGAATTCATCAAGCACCGGCAGAACGGCATCCTGCTCGACATGGAGACCACTGACATTGGTGAGTGGAAACACATTGCCGACGACCGCAGCACGCCGGAATTTGCCGAGATCCACGCCCGTGAAATCGAACGATTGGCCGAAGAAAGCCTGAACGAAGTCGTCGCCGCCATGGCCGACCAGAATGCCTACAAAGCCATGCGCCAAGCCGCCTATCGCACCGCAAAGACGATGTTTTCGGCAAAGGATGCCAATGAATTCTGGGACGATTTTTACGTTGAGGCCCTGAATGAGTACCGGACTGGCCACAATTCCTCAGGGCTGATGCAAAAGCCGTTTTCGGGGTGATGGAAGCGTCAAATCCGTCCAAGCCACCCAGGAAATCGATTTGCGTTTTCCTGGGAAACAATTAGGTTAGAAGCTCGTCCCTGGCCTGCCAGTCTTCATCAACGACAGGACGTGCTTGACCTACCTAATCGCCATAACGCTTTCCTTCATCGCCTCTCTCATCCTCGGAACAATTTTACACGAGGTTGGCCACGCTTTTGCAGCACGCCTCGGCAGGTTGCAGTTGAGAGAAATTCGCATCGGCATAGGCCGGATTATCTGGCAATTTCAAATTAAAAATATCGACATCGTTCTTCATAAATATCCAATAGCAGGCTTGGTCTCGATTTTCCCTCCGCTGAACTCTGAGCGTCGGCTAGAAAAATTAATTTATTTATCCGGCGGCCTGTTTTTCAATTTTATATTTTTATCAATATTATTTTATTTCCTTGTGGCATTTAGGGATCATCAATGTCCCAATATATTGCTTTCAACTGGAGTAGTCGTTCAAATATCGATAATTTTCATCAACGCAGTCCCCGGACATATTTACATTTTTGGACGAAAAATTCCAAACGACGGCCTTCAAATATTTCAAATTCTTATTAGCAGGAAAAATGAAACCGAGGTCTACAGAAAGCAGTATTTAATGCGCGTCCTCGATTATTCCGAAAAAAATGGAACGACGCCGATATTTAACGAAGCATCAGAGCGCGTCGCATTTTTAATCTACTGGAATGAAAATAGTCTGCATGGCAATTTTGACGACTATCTCCAGGCTCTCGAACAGGAACTCGACAGCGATCTCTCTTCCACCGAAAGAATACTTCTTATAGACGCATTGGTCACAGGGTCTCTTTTGCGAGACACTGTAAACAATATCGAAAATTTGGATCGCTGGACAGCAGAAGCACTATCGATACGGCCAACAGAAGACACCTTAAAAGCCTCTCGTGGCTCCGTCTTGATCGAACTCAACAAAGTGGGGGAAGGCCTTGATCTGTTCTCAACGCTCAGCTCCCTTGACCCGTTCAACAAGTGCTGCGTGCTGGCCTATGAAGCACTTGCTCATTATAAAATGGGCCATCCCGGCAAAGCAGAGGCCATATTTCGACAAGCGGTTTCGGAACATCAGTCACTGCCTCCAGCGGGCCAACTTTGCACCCCACTCATAAAGCGCATTGCAAAGGCTTTAGGCCTGGAGATGGATCGAACGTAAAGACGCTTGCTCCAATCGCAACCCCTATCGCGATGCGCCCTTGCACTTTTCGTAACTAAAGAGGACCCCGTATAGACGGGGCCGCCCTTCTCTTCGATCTTTGCCCCTGAAAAACTCACAGCAAGGCCCATCAAAACAAGAAATACCGCTGTGCCATCGGCAAGACCGTGGCCGGTTCGCAGGTCAGCAATTCGCCATCGGCACGCACTTCATAGGTTTCAGGATCGACCTCGATATGTGGCGTCAGGCTGTTGTGGATCATCGATGCCTTGGAAATACCGCCGCGGGTGTTTTTTACCGCCAGCAATTGCTTGGAAACGCCGAGCCGCTGGGCCAGCCCCACATCCAGCGAGGCCTGAGACACGAAGGTGACGGAGGAATTGGTGCGGGCCTTGCCATAGGCGCCGAACATGTGCCGATAATGAACCGGCTGCGGCGTCGGGATCGAAGCGTTGGGGTCGCCCATCGGGGCTGCGGCAATCGACCCTCCAAGCAGCACCATATCCGGCTTGACGCCGAAAAAGGCCGGGTTCCAGATCACCAGATCGGCGCGCTTGCCGATTTCAATCGAGCCGATTTCATGGGAGAGACCATGGGCAATGGCCGGGTTGATGGTGTATTTGGCGATGTAGCGCTTGACGCGCATATTGTCGTTCTCGCCGGTTTCCGATGGCAGCCGCCCGCGCTGACGCTTCATCTTGTCCGCCGTCTGCCAGGTGCGGATCGCCACTTCGCCGACCCGGCCCATGGCCTGGCTGTCCGACGAAATGATCGAAAACGCGCCGATATCGTGCAGAATGTCTTCCGCCGCGATGGTTTCCTTGCGGATCCGGCTTTCGGCAAAGGCAATGTCTTCCGGGATCGACGGGCTGAGATGGTGGCAGACCATCAGCATGTCCAAATGCTCGGCCAGTGTATTGATCGTATAGGGCCGCGTCGGATTGGTAGAAGACGGGATGACATTCGGCTGGCCGCAGATCTTGATGATATCTGGCGCATGGCCGCCACCTGCCCCTTCGGTATGGAAGGCATGAATGGTACGGCCCTTGATGGCACTGATGGAATCCTCAACGAAACCGCTTTCGTTCAGCGTATCGGTATGGATCATCACCTGCACGTCGTAGTCGTCGGCCACCGACAGGCAGCAATCGACGGCACCGGGCGTCGTCCCCCAGTCTTCGTGCAATTTCAGGGCGCATGCGCCGCCCAGCACCATTTCCTCCAGCGCGCCGGGCAATGAGGCATTGCCCTTGCCCGCAAAAGCCAGGTTCATCGGAAAGGCATCCGCCGCCTCGATCATCCGGGCAATATGCCAGGGACCCGGCGTACAGGTGGTGGCCAGCGTGCCATGCGCAGGGCCAGTGCCGCCGCCCAACATGCAGGTCAGCCCGCTCATCAGCGCTTCCTCGATCTGCTGCGGGCAGATGAAATGGAGATGGCTGTCCATGCCGCCCGCCGTGACGATCTTGCCTTCCCCGGCAATCGCCTCCGTGCCGGGGCCGACAATGATATTGACGCCTGGCTGGGTATCGGGATTGCCCGCCTTGCCGATTGCCACGATCCGGCCGTCCCTAAGTCCGATATCGGCCTTGACGATGCCCCAGTGATCGACGATCAGCGCATTGGTGATGACGGTATCAACCGCGCCGTCGACGCGCGTTGCCTGGCTTTGCCCCATGCCATCGCGGATCACCTTGCCGCCGCCGAATTTCACTTCATCGCCATAATGGGTGAAATCCTTTTCCACCTCGATGAACAGTTCGGTATCGGCCAACCGCACTTTATCCCCGGTCGTGGGGCCGAACATGCTGGCATAGGCGGCGCGGGACATTTTGAAAGGCATGGTCAGGCTCCTTGGGACAGGACAGATTGGGGTGAAGGCCCAAGGCGCGTCAGCCGCCCGGCCTCGATATGTGCGTCGATCACTTGCCGTTCCGCAGCGAAAGGATGGCCATCCCAACCCTGGTGCGAAAAGCCTGCAACGAAAATCCGATCTCCGGCAAAAGCCGGATCGCGAAGAACATGGCTCATCACTACCAGGCCGCTGCTCGGCGTGACATAGAGACCGGGATCATAGGGGTCCAATGCCGCCACTGCGGCCTCATGGGCCAAGGCAGGCAGAACAACGTGATCCTTGCCATTGCTGCGGGCAAATTCGGCAAAATTGTCGGTTTGATCCTCAAACAGATCGTCAAGTTCGGGAAAATTCACCAGAATCTCCGGCTTCATCGCCTCGAACTTGGCGGGATCGCGCACCGACCAGATCGCGCCGCTGGTGTCGACCGGCGGGCTGTTGCGCCAGGCGCAATCGGCCAGCATAGCCTTGGCGGGACGGCCGGTATTGCACACCGCCATCACGTCGGTTCGGTGTCCGGCCAGGCCGAAATTGCGCGCGCCATTGAAGCGAATGACCATATCGGCAGCATCAATGGCGTCCGCAACCTCCTGGGGAACTTCACCATTGCCAATGATCATGATCTTGCGATCCATGCCTGTCCGATCTGCTTATCGAGTTTCGGACAAGGATTTCAATTCCTTGGTCCGCGTCTTCGTCATTTCCGCCTTGCAGGCGGCAACCTCCATGGGCTCCATCGTGCCACCCCGGACATAAAATCCCTGCGCCTCACATTGACCGTCGCGGTAATCGATCCAGGCGCGCTGGGCTTTCAGCAAGGCCTTTTCAGCCCCCTTGAGATCATCGTCCAGCATTGTATCCTGCTCAACGAAGACCTTGCGGGTGATTTTCCATTGGGCATTCATGGCCTTGTCCGCCGCGTCGAAATCCTGCACAGCGCAGGCGGTCATATCGCTCTGGGTTTTCGGGTCCCGGCAATCGCGCGCCTGCGCCAAAACGCCACCACTCAGAGACAGCAGCGTCAAACCGGCCAGCACCGTCAGCCTTGCAAAACAGGTCACAGCTTGCCCATCACCTTCTGACGAAAGCCATAAACCTCGCGTTTACCGGCCAGCGGAATCAACGTCACTTCCCGGGTCTGGCCCGGTTCAAAGCGCACCGCAGTCCCCGCCGGAATGTCCAGCCGCATGCCGCGCACCTTGTCGCGGTCGAAGGATAGGCCCGCATTGGTCTCGAAGAAATGATAATGACTGCCCACCTGAACCGGACGATCCCCGGTGTTGGACACTTCAATCGTCACGGTCGGCTGACCGGCATTCAGCTCGATCTCGCCACTTGCGGCAATGATTTCACCCGGTTTCATCACTGTCTCTCCCGTCATCGGTTCCCGGCAGGCCGGAAAACCACATTGTTCATGCATGAATAATACATCCGGAACGACCGGATGGATCACCGATCAGGCGGCGTGCGAGGGCTTGCAGCCTTCCGCCTTCAGAACCCGCGTGGTGGATGGCGGATTGTTGACGAGCTTGCTCGCCGGGCGGATCGGTCTGCGCACCAGTTCGCCACCGCAATTGGGGCAGATGCCGGCCAGCACGCTCTCAGCACAGGCGGCGCAATAGGTGCATTCAAAGCTACAGATCAGCGCCTCGCGGCTGTCAGGCGGCAGATCGCGGTCGCAGCATTCACAATTGGGGCGAAGCTCCAGCATGGCGTCAGCGGATCGGTTCGTGGACGGTCACCAGCTTGGTGCCATCGGGAAATGTCGCTTCGACCTGCACGTCATGGATCATTTCGGCAATGCCCTCCATCACCTGGTCGCGGGTGATCACATGGGCACCCGCCTCCATCAGCTCGGACACGGCACGGCCATCGCGGGCGCCTTCGACGACGAAATCAGAAATCAGCGCAATCGCCTCGGGATAGTTCAGCTTGACGCCGCGCTCCAGCCTGCGCCGGGCGACCATGGCCGCCATGGAAATCAGAAGCTTGTCTTTTTCTCTTGGGCTGAGATTCATGGGTGCTCCGAAAATGATGCCGGTTACAAGGTCCAGACTTTCGGCACAGACGCGCCGTCGCGCAAGGCCGAAATCACCGGAACCAATAATTTTCTGAGGGAAAATCCATCGCTGCTGATAAAACGGGCAACCAGCTTGTCATTCCACAGGCTTATGCCGATATCGCCGAGATCAGACGGGCGGTCCGTCAACCGGCGAAGAGCTGCCATATGCGCCTCCGCATGGCGTCCCGTATACAGCAATGTGGCAAAGGCAACCCTGCCGCCCAGCACCGCTTTTTCAGCGGTGAGATCGGCAATATCGCCTGATAGTGCCAGATCTTCGGCATGAATGAGCCGCCCTGAGCGGCGGATGCGCCAGCGGTCGCGCACCAGGCCCTGACGCATTGCTTCGCCCATCGCCTTGCGGCCCAGCAGAATGGCCTCGACACTGAGAAACTCCGCTGTCTCATGCAGATCGACCTCCAGCCTGCGGGTCAGGGATGCCTGATCGAACAGAATGGATTCCTGCGGCAGCCAATGGACCGCCGCCCCCTCGCCGACCGTGATGCGGCTGCGGATCGACGCCGTATCGGCGGCAGCCTTGTAGATTTTCTCACAGGCCTGTGTGGTCAGCGTCAGATGGGTACCCTCTCCGGCAGTAAACTCCCAATCGAGCTGGTCGCCGCCGGTCAGCCCGCCGGAGGAATTGATCAGCACAGCCTCCATCCGGCCATCGAAACTTTCGGGAATACGGATCTTGGCGCAGCCCTCCTGGAAGAAGGTTTCCAACCGGCTGCGCCCTTGAAACAGCTTGGTGTCCAGCCGTCCGCGACCATTCGCTCTTTGCGGCTTGATCAGTATGGCGGGCTGTATGGTCATGCCTTCAACGCTTCGATTTCGAGAAGAAATCCCACATCATATCAGTGGCATTCAGGTCAAAGGAAACCTTGCCGATCACCTTCTGGATCTTCAGCGATGCGGTGCTGCCCGGCCATGTATGGCCCGCCCCCGCCAAACGGTAGGAAGCGATGCGCACGCCGTCCGCACATTGGGCATAATCGGTGGTCTCGACCCGGCCCTCGGTTTTGACGGTGGGAGATTTGCACCCATCCAGCTCCGCCCAACGATGCAGCGCGGCATCGGCGCCGTAGCCCCAATAGGGCAGACCCGGCCCGGCAATCGGGTTGATCTTATCGTCCAGCCCAGCAAAGGCGATCAGCGACATCGGTTTTGCCGGTTTACAGGTCGCAGCGTCAGGCACCCATGTCTCGCCCTCACGCTTTGGCGTTCCGGCCCGCAGGCCGACCACCAGACCGGCAGCGGCAAAATCGGTATGTCCATCGCAAAGATATTGCGACACCATCCGCCCGCCGCCGGAATAGCCGGTGGCATAGAAAGACGCCGGATCGACGCAGAAATTGTCTTCGACCGCCTTGATCACATCGCGGATATAGGCCTCTTCATCGGCCTCGCCTTTGGCGACGCCCGGCACGTTCCAGGCGAAATAGCCCGCTCGCTTGGTGGGCATCGACCCTTGCGGCGCGACAGCGATAAAGCCTTCGCGCTCGGCCACCCGCTCCCATTCGCTACGGTCCAGTTGCTCATTGGCATTGCTGTCGGACCCGTGAAAATCAAACACGACCGGCACCTTGTCCTGGCCGCTATAGCTGGAGGGAATGAAATAGGAAAACACCCGCTCATGCCCGCCAGAGGTCAGCGTCATATCATAACGGCCCACATCCCTGGGCTGACCGCAACCGGCTGCCGATGCGGAGCCGGTCGAAAGCGCCAGAAGGGAAACGACTGCCGCAATCGCCACACCGGACAGAGTGCCAACTCTTGGCAGAACAGGCTTTTCGCATTGATTTTCAATATTTTGCATATAGTCCTCCGCAGCGGGGCCACGGTAGCAAAAGACCAATACGATGCAAAACAAAAAAGAGGTGCCGCGCACCAAAGCGCAGCACCCCATCCATAATATTAGGACAATCGCTTGCTGATACTTAAGAGCATTTCCTGTCAAACCATGTCGCGGTTCGGTGTCTGGAGATGCGTCAAAAACACAAGCGAAGCATTGTTTACTGCCTGGTTCAATCCGAACCCGGCAACCTCTACAGCGCGTCCGCCGACATCGGGCTTTCCACCGCCTGCGGCTTGACCTTGGCCTTCATCGTCACCGAGCAAGCAGGGTTTGCAGAGGCCGTTGCGCCAGCAGCCGGTTTTGCGCCATCTGCACAGGCGTTTTTGGCGATATTGTCGGCGATCAGGCGGCCATCGCCGCTGTCGAAGAAGGCCCACATCCGCTTGGCCGCATACATATCTTCCTGGTTCTTGCCATCAGATACCTTTGCCTTGGAGTTAGCGGCAGCCAGCGAGAACCCGATGGTCTGAGCGGGCCAATCATGGGTCTGGTCGGCAATCGTATAGGACAGGATGCGGGCGCCGCCCTTGCAGCGTTCGAATTCCGCCGAGGAAATTTTCGTCCCCTTGACGATCTTGCGTTCGCCCTGACAGCCATCCAGCTCGGCCCAGCGGTTAAGTGCCGCTTCGCCGCCATATTGCCAATAGGGTCTTCCGCCGCCTGCATAGGGATTGGTATTGTCCTTCAGTCCCCAGAACGCGATGATCGACACCGGACGGCCCGGACGGCAGCTTTGCGGATCGGGCAACCATTTTCCCTGATCGGGGCCAACGCCCTGGCGCGGCGTGCCAGCCCGCAGGCTCATGACGAAACCGGCAGCGGAAAAATCGGTATTGCCGTTGCAGATATATTGCGACAGCATCCGCCCGCCACCCGAATAGCCGGACGCGTAGATCCGGTCGGGATCGACGCAGAACTTGGCCTTGACCAGCGCCACGGTGTCGCTGAGATAAGCGGCATCATCCGGCCCTTTGGCTTCGGTTACTGTAGAAACAGATGCGCCTGGCGAAACAGATGCATTTTGCGAGGCAGCCGTATTGGGCGAATCAGCCGTATTGGGCGCGGTCGAGCTTGTCAGGCTTGCGTTGGTTACGGTGCCATTCGAAACTGTGGCATTCGGTACGGTCACGCCAGGCACGGGGGTTACGCCCGGCACGTTCCAGGCATGGGTGCCTTCCGCCTTGCCATTCAGCCCGCCCTGCGGAGCAATGACGATGAAGCCGTTTTCACGCGCCACGTCGGACCATTGGCTACGACCCAGCTGATCGCGGGGAAAGCTGTTGGACCCGTGCAGATCAAACACCACAGGCACCTTGGCCTTGCCGGTATAGCCTTGGGGAATGTAGGCCACCGCCGTGCGCTCAATGCCACCTGACGTGAATGACAGATCCTGCAAACCGGCCCGCACGGTCACGCCGCAGCCGCCCGCCGCATAGGCAAGGCCACCCGGCACCACCATGGAAACGCCGAGTGTGAACAGGCACAACAAAGTCTGGGCAGATGTGCGCGCGAAAAAACCCGGCCGCCGCAGGCCAGTCAGTTCATCGAATGTCATGAGGTCGCCTTGTTATTAGCACTCGGCGGAAAATACCACATGTTCCGCAGGCTTCAACTGAAACCTGATAACAAATGATCAAGGCTGACATGCGTCAAACACAAAGCGTGAATATACTATGAATACACATGGGTATTTTACAGCAAAAACAAAAGCTTACACTCCAGATCCGAACATCGAATCCCATGCCTGAATGCGACATTATACCGTAAGGTGACGGCGCGCCTCAACCGTATCCAGGGTTTCAGCCCCCCCTTCATGGACAATTTCACCGCGATCCATGATGTAGACATGGTCGGCCAGCTCCCGGCAGAAATCGAGATATTGCTCAACCAGCAGGATTGCCATGCCGGTTGAATCCCGCAAATAGCGGATCGCCCGGCCGATATCCTTGATAATCGACGGCTGGATGCCCTCGGTCGGCTCGTCCAGCACCAGGATTTTCGGGCGCGTCACCATAGCCCGGCCTATCGCCAATTGCTGCTGCTGGCCACCGGACAGATCACCGCCGCGCCGCGACAGCATGGTTTGCAAAATCGGAAACAGCGCGAAAATATCGTCCGGAATCGTCCGGTCCTTGCGCTTTAGCGGCGCAAACCCGGTTTCCAGATTTTCCTTGACCGACAGAAGCGGAAAGATCTCACGCCCCTGCGGCACATAGCCGACACCGTGCCGCGCCCGGTTGAACGGCGCCATGCCGTTCAGCACCGTGCCTTCAAACGCAATCGTGCCGCCGGACACCGGATGCTGGCCGGTCACGGCGCGCAAAAGCGAGCTTTTGCCCACCCCGTTTCGACCCAGCACACAGGTGATCTTGCCCATCGGTGCAGTAATGTTCACGCCGCGCAGCGCCTGGGCGGCACCATAGTGAAGATTGAGATTTTCAACAGTCAGCATCGATGCACCTTCTGAAAAATTGGGAGCAAGCCGTTCACCCCCCTCTGTCACTTCGTGACATCTCCCCCTCAAGGGGGGAGATAGGAGGAACCCGTCCGCTCCATCGTTGATCTCCCCCCTTGAGGGGGAGATGCCTGGCAAGGCAGAGGGGGGTACTGCGCATTCCAAGGGTACCGTTCTCACCGCCCCAGATAATTCTCGATCACCCGCGGATCATTCGAGACGAAATCGATCGAGCCTTCGGCCAGCACCGAGCCTTCGGCAAGGCATGTCACCTTGACGCCGAGATCACGGATGAAGCCCATATCGTGCTCCACCACCACGACCGAACGAGTCTTGGAAATTTCGCGCAGCAGGATGGCGGTTTCCGCCGTTTCGGCATCGGTCATGCCCGCCACCGGCTCATCGACCAGCAGCAGTTTCGGCTCCTGCGCCAGCAGCATGCCGATTTCCAGCCATTGCTTCTGGCCGTGGGACAGGTTGGCGGCGAGGTCATTTTTGCGGGCGGTGAGCCGCACGGTTTCGAGAATGGAACCGATCCGCTCGCGGTCCGTGAGTGTCAGCCGGTAAAACAGCGTTGAAAACACGCCGCGCGGCTTGTTCAGCGCCAGTTCCAGATTGTCCCAGACCGTATGGCTTTCAAACACCGTCGGCTTCTGGAATTTGCGGCCAATGCCGAGCTGGGCGATTTCGGCCTCGTCGCGCTTGGTAAGATCCACCTTGCCGCCGTCGAAAAACACCTCACCGCTGTCAGGCCGTGTCTTGCCGGTGATGATATCCATCATCGTCGTCTTGCCAGCACCATTCGGGCCGATAATGGCGCGCAGTTCCCCCGGCTCGACCACGAAGGACAGGGAGTTCAAGGCCCGGAACCCGTCGAAGGAGACGCTGACCCCGTTGAGATAAAGAAGCGAATTGGTGGTTTTATCAGCCATGGTCTCACTCCGCCGCCTGAGGTTTGCGGTTCAATGCCTCGGCCTCCGTCACTGCCTTGTCCTGCCTGCGCCGGAGAAGGCTTTGGGTAACAGTGCCAACAATGCCCTTGGGCAGAAACAGCGTGACAGCCACGAACAGCCCGCCCAGCGCAAACAGCCAGGCATTGGGAAACAGGCCGGTAAACACCGTCTTGCCGCCATTGACCAGCACCGCGCCAATGATCGGGCCGATCAGCGTGGCGCGCCCGCCGACGGCGGTCCAAATCACCACCTCGATGGAATTGGCCGGTGAAAACTCGCCGGGATTGATGATGCCGACTTGCGGCACGTAGAGCGCGCCCGCCACACCCGCCATCATTGCTGAGACGACAAAGGCAAACAGCTTCATGTTTTCCACGCGGTAGCCGAGAAAGCGGGTGCGGCTTTCGGCATCGCGGATACCGACCAGCACCTTGCCGTATTTGGAGCGTACGATGGCCGAGACCAGCAGCAGTGAGCCCGCCAGAAACAGCGCCGAGAGCGAAAACAGCGCGGCACGGGTGCCATCGGCCTGGATGTTGAAGCCGAGAATATCCTTGAAATCAGTCAGGCCATTATTGCCGCCAAAACCCATATCGTTGCGGAAGAAGGCCAGCAGCAGCGCATAGGTCATCGCCTGGGTGATGATCGACAGGTAGACGCCGTTGACCCGCGAGCGAAACGCAAACCAGCCGAATACGAAGGCCAGCAGACCGGGCGCCACCAGCACCATCAGGGCTGCAAACCAGAACATGTCGAAGCCGTGCCAGAACCAGGGCAGTTCCTTCCAGTTCAAGAACACCATGAAGTCCGGCAGGATAGGATCGCCATAGGTGCCGCGTGGGCCGATCTGGCGCATCAGATACATGCCCATCGCATAGCCGCCGAGCGCGAAGAACGCCCCGTGGCCAAGCGAAAGAATGCCGCAAAAGCCCCAGACCAGATCGAGCGCCAAGGCCAGCATGGCATAGGTCAGGTATTTGCCGAACAGCGCCACCAGATAGGTCGGCATATGCAACGCGCTTTCAGGCGACGTGGCAAGGCTGAGGATCGGCACCAGAATGGCAAGCGCGATGAGTATAGCGATGGCGACGAGGATCTTGGCGTCCAGCGAGCGCAGAAGAAATGCCGTGATCATGCTTCCACCGCCCTTCCCTTGAGTGCGAAGAGACCGCGCGGCCGCTTCTGGATGAACAGGATGATGAGAACCAGAACCAGGATCTTGCCCAGCACCGCACCGGCATAGGGCTCAAGGAACTTGTTAACGATCCCGAGCGAAAACGCCCCGACCAGCGTGCCCCAGAGATTACCGACCCCGCCGAACACCACGACCATGAAACTGTCGATAATATAGGTCTGGCCGAGATTGGGCGAGACATTGTCGATCTGGGACAGCGCCACGCCCGCCATCCCGGCAATGCCCGACCCCAAAGCAAACGTGAAGGCATCCACCCACGGCGTGCGAATGCCCATCGAAGACGCCATGCGCCGGTTTTGGGTGACGGCGCGCATCTGCAAGCCAAAGGCGGAGCGCTTCAACAGCATCAGCAGCGCGAAGAACACCGAGAGCGAAAACACCAGAATCCACAGCCGGTTCCAGGTAATGGTCAAGCCGCCAAGCCCAAACGAGCCGGACATCCACGACGGATTGGCAACCTCCTGATTGGTCGGGCCAAACAGTGTGCGCACCAACTGCTGCAACATCAGCGAAATGCCCCAGGTGGCCAGCAGCGTTTCCAGCGGACGACCATAGAGAAAGCGGATGACGCAGCGCTCGATCACCAACCCGAAGATGCCAGTGACGGCAAAGGCGACCGGCAGGGCAATTGCCAGCGACCAGTCAAACAGCTCAGGCGCGTTCGCCCGGATTGCCTGCTGGACGATGAAGGTGGAATAGGCGCCGAGCATGACCATTTCGCCATGCGCCATGTTGATAATGCCCATGACGCCGAAGGTGATGGCAAGGCCAATGGCGGCCAGCAGCAGCACCGAGCCGAGCGAGATGCCATAGGTGATGTTCTGCGCGGTATTCCACAGCGCCACATCGCTCTGGATCTTGGCGATGGCCGCATCGATATCACCCTTCAGGGCCGGATCGACGGTCGCAGCAGCATTACCGAGAATGGAAATCGCATCCTGGCCGCCCACCGCGCGAATAAGCGCAATGGCGGCACGTTTTTCCTCCAGCGAATGGTTGGAGGTGATGACCGAGACAGCACGGGCCTGGGCCAGCAGCGTTTTCACCGCGCCATCCTGCTCCTTGGCAAGGGCGGTGTCGAGCAATTCGAGATTGTCTTCCGAGGGTGCCTTCAACAGCGCATCGGCAGCGGCAAGCCGCACCGTGCGATCTGGGCTGAGCAGGGTCAGCCCGCCTTGCGCAGCGCGGATGGCACGGCGCAACCCATTGTTGATCTTGATCTTGACCAGTCCGCCCTTGGCTTCCTTGCCAACCTCGGCACCGCTCAAGGGATCGACCAACGTCAGTTGGCTACCCGCGGGCTTGGCGATGAACACATTGCCATCGGCCTTGCGCAGATAGAGATCGCCACCGCTCAGGGCTTCCAGGGCCGGAACCACTTTGAGATCGCCAGTGCGTCCGAGATCGCCGACGATCTTTTCGGCATCGGTGAAATTGGCCGTGCCCAGCGCCTTGATCAGGCTAGCGGGGTCTTCCTCGGCGCGCGCCGAAAGGGTCAAGGCCACCATCAGCAACAGCCCGGCAGCCAGCACATGCGACAGATGGTTCAAACAGGATCGTATCATACCGGCCCCTCTTGCGATTGCTCCCGACAAGGGAGAAAAAGCTGCGGATGCGTCACGCACCCGCAGCAAGTTTCAGGCTGGGAAGTTTTACGAGCCCTTGCCGCCGCACTTGCCGGACTTGACGTTGAAATTGCCGCAGTTCATCGGCAGGCGCCAATCGGCGATCAGGTCCTTGCTGTCGGGGAGGAAATCCGACCATTCGTCGCCCACCACTTCCGGTGTCTGGGAGACGATGTCGAACTGGCCATTTTCCTGGACTTCGCCAATCAGCACCGGCTTGGTGATGTAATGGCTCGGCATCATCGTGGCATAGCCGCCGGTGAGGTTCGGCACGGAAACGCCGACCAGCGCGTCGATGACCTTGTCGGGTTCGGCAGAGCCTGCCTTTTCGACGGCCTTCACCCACATGTTGAAGCCGATATAGGCGGCTTCCATCGGGTCGTTGGTCACACGCTTGTCGTTCTTGGTAAAGGCATGCCAGGTCTTGATGAATTCGGCATTGATGGGCGTATCGACGGATTCGAAGTAGTTCCAGGCGGCGAGATGGCCAACCAGCGGCTTGGTGTCGATACCGGCCAGTTCTTCTTCGCCAACCGAGAAGGCCATGACCGGAATGTCTTCAGCCTTGACGCCCTGGTTGCCGAGTTCCTTGTAGAACGGCACGTTGGCATCGCCATTGACGGTGGAGATAACAGCGGCCTTCTTGCCAGCCGAGCCGAATTTCTTGATGGCGGCGACTTCGGTCTGCCAGTCGGAGAAGCCGAACGGCGTGTAGTTGACCAGGATGTCTTCCTTCTTCACGCCCTTGGACAGAAGATAGGCTTCGAGAATCTTGTTGGTCGTGCGCGGATAGACATAGTCGGTGCCCTCAAGCACCCAGCGCTGCACGCCTTCGTTCTCCATCAGGTAATCGACGGCGGGAATGGCCTGCTGGTTGGGAGCGGCACCGGTGTAGAAGACGTTGCGCTCGCTTTCCTCACCCTCGAACTGCACGGGGTAGAACAGCACCGAATCCAGCTCCTTGAACACGGGCAGAACCGACTTGCGCGACACCGAGGTCCAGCAACCGAAGACAGCCGAAACCTTGTCCTTGGAAATCAGTTCGCGGGCCTTTTCGGCAAACAGCGGCCAGTTGGAGGCCGGATCGACCACGACAGGCTCAAGCTTCTTGCCGAGAACGCCGCCCTTCTTGTTCTGCTCGTCGATGAGCATCAGCATGGCGTCCTTCAACGTCGTTTCCGAAATCGCCATCGTGCCGGAGAGTGAGTGCAGAATGCCGACCTTGATCGTATCATCAGCGGCAAACGCACCGTGGAAGGCGGTGGTGGACAGCATGGCGCCGACAAGTGCGCTCGCCAGTTTGGACTTGAAGTTCATTTCAGGTTCCCCTCTTTTTGAATTCTGGAGTGAGGGGACTATCGGCTGCTGCGCTGCAAAATCGTATACGTCAATTGACGTAGGTGCCGGGTAAGGCAACGTTGCTCCCCACAAAAATAGGGGATTTATTGTCTTAAACTGCGGTCATAGGTTTATTGTGCTTGATTTCCGCTGAATTCGAACCTTATTACCTGATAAGGCTCTCATGGAGAGCATTCTCATAAACCGCTCATATAGCAGATGTAGAATAGAGCGGCGGAAATCTGTTTCGAAAGTCATCCATGCCTTTTTCACCCCGGCGACGGCTTCTGAAGGAAGCGACCGCCGATGCTCATGCCGAACTCGATGCAGTGATCGGCGACTTTTCCTCTCCTGCCGCCTACCGCGCCTATTTGCTCGGAATGGCCCGTTTTCGGCTGCCATTAGAAGAGATGATTGTCCAACAGGCCCCACGGGCACCCTTTGTCAACTGGCCGGGCACCTGGAAGCCTGTCATGATCGGCAACGGGCTGCGCGCCGACCTGCAAACACTTGAGTTGGAAGACGACCGCTGGCAGGCAACGGTTCCCCAGCCGGAAGAGGCTGAAGACTGGCTTGGCCTGTTCTATGTGCTGGAAGGCTCGGCGCTTGGCGCAAAGCTTCTGGCAAAACGAGCCGCCCTGCTTGGGTACGGCCCCACCCATGGCGGGGCGCATCTTTTTGCCCAGGCCGGGAACTTTTCGAGCTGGCCTACGTTTTTACATCTTATGGAGGAACTGCGGGATCTCGATGAAGGGAAGCTCGTGGCCTTTGCCAATGCAACCTTTGCTTATGCCTACGCTGCCTTCGAAAGCCCCATGCATGCCTCCCACGCAGACCGTTGATCTCACCAATTGCGACCGCGAGCCCATCCATATTCCAGGCAGTATCCAGCCGCATGGCTGTCTGCTGGCCTGCGATGCGGAAATGGCCAAGGTTTTGCGCCATTCCGCCAATGTCGCTGACATGTTGGGGCTGGAGGGGCCGCTGAACGGCCTGGAGGTCCACACACTTCTGGGCGATGCTGCCACCCACGACCTGCGCAACGCGCTGGCGACGGCGCCTTCGGCCTCGCGGCCAGCGCTCATTCCCAATTTGCGTCTTCGCCCCACTCATGGCTTTGGAAAAGAACAGCTTTTCGACGTCAGCGTGCATCGCCAGCGCGCCACTGTCATCATCGAGTTCGAACCGGCCCATGACGGGCGCGACCCCTTGCAGCTGGCGCGTGAAATGATCGGGCGGATCAAGGATGTCGACGACATAGACAAGCTGATCCGCACCTCCGCACGGCTGGTGCGGGCGGTGCTCGGCTATGACAGGGTGATGATCTACCGCTTCGACAATGACGGCTCCGGCAAGGTGGTAAGCGAGGCCAAGTCGATGGAGCTGGAAAGCTTCCTTGGCCAATATTTCCCGGCATCCGACATTCCCCAGCAGGCCCGCAAGCTCTACGTGCAAAATTCCATCCGGGTGATTTCCGGTGCAAGCGGCCACAAGGTGGCGATCGAGCCGGAACTGGATGCATCCGGTGAGCCGCTCGACCTGTCCTTTGCGCATTTGCGCAGTGTTTCGCCTATTCATCTGGAATATCTGCGCAATATGGGGGTCGGCGCGTCCATGTCGATCTCGATCCTGTTGAATGGCGAGCTTTGGGGCCTGATCGCCTGTCATCATTACCGCGAAAAGACCCTGTCGATGGCGCAACGGGTCGCCGCTGAATTGTTCGGCGAGTTTTTCTCCCTGACATTGCTTGCCCTTAAACAGAAACATAAGCTTGACCTGGCCACGGGCACACGCCAATCGCTGGACCGCTTCCTGCACCTTGCTTCCCACCACGAAAATCTTGAGGCGCTGTTTGGCGAATGCCTGCCGGAATTCAGCAGCCTCGTGCCCTGCGATGGCGCTGGCCTTTGGATGAACGGGACCTGGACGGCGCTTGGCACCTGTCCGCCGCCTACCGAAATCGAACCGCTGATACGCTTCGTCAGCAGCGTTGCAGACGGACAGACCTGGGCCAGCCATGCCTTGTCCCAATTTCTACCCAGAGCTGAAAGTTATTATAAGACAGTCTCCGGCGTCATGGTCGTGCCGCTCTCGGAAATACCCCGCGATTACCTGGTGTTTTTCCGCAAGGAAAGGTTGCAAACGCTCAATTGGGCGGGCAATCCCGATAAATCCTATGAGATCGGACCGCTGGGCGACCGGCTGACGCCACGCAAGAGCTTCGCCATCTGGAAGGAAGCCGTCACAAAGCAATCGGACCATTGGAGCGAAAACGACAGGGAAATTGCGGAAGCCATTCGCGCCGTCACCGTCAAGGTGGTGCTCCGGCACAATGAGTTGATGCAGGAAGAGCGCAACAAGGCCGACATCCGTCAGCGCGTGCTGAATGAAGAATTGAACCACCGGGTCAAGAATATCCTGGCGGTGATCAAGTCGCTGATCGGTGTTCCGACCCGGCCCGAACATCAGTTGAGGGATTATGTCACCTCGCTGAAGGGCCGCGTCCACGCCCTGTCCCATGCCCATGACCAGGTGATCCGCGGCAGCGGCAGCGGCAATCTGAGCGAGTTGCTACAGGCCGAGCTTGGTCCTTACCGCACCGAGGGCACCACACTCTCGCTTGGTGGCCCGATGGTCGTGCTCGATAGCCGCGCCTATGCCGTAACGGCCCTGGTTATCCACGAGCTCGCCACCAATGCGGCGAAATACGGAGCACTTTCGCGCGTCGGTGGCACGCTTGACTTGACTTGGCGCTGGACGGGGGAGGGAGATTGTGAAATTCTCTGGACGGAAAGCGGCGGGCCAACGGTGACCGCGCCGACACGCCGGGGCTTTGGCTCCGCCTTGATAGACCGTAGCATTCCCTATGATCTCGGTGGTAAGAGCACCGTGAATTATAATCCACACGGCCTGAATGCGTATCTTTTGCTTCCTGCCCGTTTCCTGTCCGGTTTCGGACACGAGCCGGAAACCACACATGCCCCGCCCTCCGAGACAGAGACCAGATCCATGGCCAATATCGACAAAACCCTGCCGATCCTGCTGGTTGAAGACCAGATGCTGATTGCGATGGATGCCGAAATGATGCTGGGCGATGCCGGTTTCACCACGGTCATGACAGCAGGCTCCGTGCCGGAAGCCCTGGCGCAAATCAAGGTCACAGCCCCTGCCGTGGCCGTGCTCGACATCAACCTTGGCAATCATACCTCGGTGCCGGTGGCCCAGGAGCTGCACCAGCGGGGCATTCCCTTTCTATTTGCCACCGGCTATGCCGAGCGGTCGATCATTCCGGAAGCCTTCGGCGACGTCACGATCATCAACAAGCCCTATGACGGCGAGGCGCTGGCCGATGCGGTGATGAGCCTGTTGCGCCAGCCGGATGCCACCACGGGCTAAAAACACAGATAAACGATGGCCTGTCTGGTTGACCAGAACCCGACAGGCTTTCGCTGATACACCGAAATATGGTGCGTATCGAAACGACGCTTATCAGCCTGTTGTGCTGTTGCGCAGCTTTTCCGCTTCGGCGTAGAACTTCTTTTCCCACTCATTGTGGTTGTCGAGCCCTTCGCGGATGAAGGGCGTGAAGATCGCCATGTTCATCAGCGCCCAATTGACCAGACGAGCCGGGAATTTCAGCGGTTTGGCGAAATCGACGAACAGCACGACGCGGGTTTTATCCGTATGGTTCCAGGCTTCGTGCTCGTAGGCATCGTCGAAGATCAGCACTTTGCCCTCTTCCCAGTGGCAGATCTGATCCTTGACGCGAATGGCAATCTGGTCGCGCGGCTCCGGCACGATCATCCCCAGATGCAGGCGCAGCACGCCGTTATAGGGGCCGCGATGGGCGGGCAGATGCTTGCCGGGTTCAAAAATCGAGAACATGACAGTGGTCAGGCCGGGAATGGACTGCATGGCCTTCCAGGTTTCCGGGCAGGCCTTGATATTGGCCTCGGACTTCACCCCGAAACCAAGCAGGAAGAAGGTCTTCCAGCGATTGTCCGTGGAAATCGTCTTCACATCGGTGGAAATATCCTGAAAGCTTGGCAGCTCGCTCTGGCGCAGCAGGATCTGGTCCAGCTCGGCGCGAATGGCCGGATAGGCCTTTTCCACCTCTGCCACCCAGGGGAAAGTGGCATTGTCATAGACCGGCGGATTGCCAAGCTTGGCATATTTATAATTCAGCTTTTCCGCCCAGGCGACGATGCCCATGAAAAACCGGGTAATGCGGCTTGGCCGATCCATCGGCTGAATGCCCGATGTGCCGAAGGCTTGTTCATTGTCCGCACCGGTCGAAGTCTGAGAGGCTGGCATATCCATCGGTTCACTTTCTGATGCAACAATTCCGTACAGCGGCGCCGATTACACCGGCGCAGGCGTTGAAAAACCCAAACGCCTGAAAAATGGAAAAATAGAGGCAAACCGGATTTCGTCCAGCCGCCAAAGCCCTGTCACCCCGGATCGGGTGAAATCACTGTGACAATTCCAGTGTCCAGCGCAATGGAAAAACAGCAGGAAGCGGCGCGAACATCGCCAAGCACCCTTGCAAAACCCCCGGCTTGCCGTGACAGTATCCATCCATCCTGTTTCCCATCAGAAAGCACCCGATTTCCGGCATGGCCGCACGCCAACGCATCATTCCCGTCCGACGCCAATATAACCGCTGGGTGGCCGACCAGACGTTGGAAGATTATGCGCTGCGCTTTACCGCCAAAAGTGCGCGCCGATTTTCCTCCAGCCGGATTTCCCAAACCGCGATCGGGGCGATTTCCTTTCTGGCATTGGAAGCGATCGGCGGCACGATCACGCTGTCCTACGGCACCACCAATGCGTTTTTCGCCATTCTGGTCGCCGCCGTCCTGATGCTGCTGGTTGGCCTGCCAATCAGCCGTTATGCGATCCGCGAAGGCGTCGATATCGATCTTCTGACAAGAGGCGCTGGCTTCGGCTATATCGGCTCGACGCTGACCTCGCTGATCTATGCCAGCTTCACCTTCATGCTGTTTGCCATCGAAGCCTCGATCATGACCGGGGCCTTGGCGCTGGCCTTCGGCATTCCCCCCTCGATCGGCTATATTATTTCGGCTGTTGTCGTCATTCCGCTGGTCACCTACGGCATTCAGCTAATTTCGAAATTCCAGCTTCTGACCCAGCCGATCTGGATCGTGCTGAATATCGCGCCCTTCGTGTTCATCGCCTTTCAGGACTGGGAGAAATTCGATCTCTGGCGGGCCTTTGCCGGCATTCACCAATCCAATGCCGGAACGCAAAGTATCGCACCCTTTCGGCTCGCCGATTTTGGCGCCGCCTCCGCCGTCATCCTGGCATTGATGCCACAGATTGGTGAGCAGGTGGATTTTCTGCGCTTCCTGCCGCCGGAGGGCGGGCGCAAGCTGCACCATCGTTTCATGGTATTTCTGGCCGGTGCAGGTTGGGTGGTGCTGGGCGTGCCAAAGCTGCTGGCCGGTTCCTTCCTCGCCGTGCTGACACTCTCGACCGGTGTCAGTCTGAGCGAGGCCGCCGATCCCGCCCATATGTATCTGGCCGCCTTCGGCTATATCCTGCCCAATGAGACGCTGGCCATGCTGCTAATGGTCGCCTTCGTGGTGGTGTCGCAGCTGAAGATTAATGTGATGAACGCCTATGCAGGCTCGCTCGCCTGGTCGAATTTCTTCTCCCGCCTCACCCATAGCCATCCAGGCCGAGTGGTCTGGCTGGTGTTCAATGTCGGCATCGCGCTGCTGTTGATGGAGCTTGGCATCTACCGGCTGTTGGAAGCCACCCTCGGGATCTTCTCGATCATTGCCATGGCCTGGCTCTGCACCATTTCCGCCGATCTGTTCATCAATAAGCGGTTGGGCCTTGCACCACCGGGCATCGAGTTCAAGCGCGCCCATCTCTATGACATCAACCCGGTCGGCTGCGGCACGCTGTTGATTTCGGCAGGTCTGGCGCTCACCGCCCATTTCGGCCTGTTCGGGCCGTTGATGGCCTCGCTCTCCACCTTCGTGACGCTGGCCGCTTTCCTGATTTCGCCGCTGATCGCCTGGGGAACCAAGGGCAAATTCTATCTGGCCCGCAAGCCGCGCCATGCCTGGAAAAACCTTGGCCATATCACCTGTTCGATCTGCGAACATCCGTTCGAGCCAGAAGATATGGCCTGGTGCCCGGCCTATGCCGCGCCGATCTGTTCGCTGTGCTGCTCGCTGGATAGCCGCTGTCATGACATGTGCAAGCCGAAGGCGCGGCTAAACACCCAGGTCGGCACCGTCGCCCGCACTGTGCTGCCCAGCACGGTGATCGAGAAGCTGACGACCCGGCTTGGTCGCTATGCGATGACCAGTGTCGGGGCGATTTCGCTGGTCGGGGCGATCTTGGCGCTGATTGCCCATCAGGTCTCCGCCGCCTCGCCAGAAACCGAAGTGGTGGTCAATGCGACGATCCTGATCGTGTTCTTCGTGTTTTCGGTGATTGCCGGCATCGCCACGTGGTTCTACGTGCTGGCCCATGACAGCCGACTGGTGGCAGAAGAGGAATCCTATCGCCAGAACAGCCTGTTGTTGAAGGAAATCGCCGCCCACCGCAAAACCGACGCCGCGCTTCAGACCGCCAAGGAAACGGCCGAGGCCGCCAACCGCGCCAAGAGCCGCTACGTGGTTGGCCTCAGCCATGAATTGCGCACCCCGCTCAACGCCGTGATGGGCTATGCGCAGTTGCTGGAGCAGGATGAGACCATTCCCGCGCCACGCCAATCGGCAATCAAGGTGATCCGCCGGTCTGCCGACCATCTTTCCGGGCTGATCGATGGGCTGCTGGATATTTCCAAGATCGAGGCTGGACGCTTACAGGTGTTTTCCGCCGAGCTGAACATCCATGATTTCCTCGATCAGATCCTTGATATGCTGCGCCCGCAGGCCGAGGCCAAGGGCCTGACCTTTACCCACACCCGCGCCAAGAACCTGCCGCAATATGTGCGCGCCGACGAGAAAAGGCTGCGCCAGATTCTCGTCAATCTATTGTCCAACGCCATCAAATTCACCGATGCGGGTACGGTCAGTTTCGACATCGCCTATCGCAGCCAGGTCGCCAGCTTCACGGTGACCGATACCGGGCGCGGCATTGCGCAGAAAGACCTGAGCCGGATCTACGAACCCTTCCAGCGCGGCGAGGCCGACAATATCCGCCCCATGCCGGGGCTGGGGCTGGGGCTAACCATCACCAAGCTGCTCACCAATACGCTGGGCGGCGAAATTGCCGTGGAGAGCGAGAAGGATAAAGGCACGACCTTCCGGGTGCGGCTGATGCTGTCTTCCGTCGACCGGCCCAGCACCGCGCCCAAGGCGGAACGCAAGATCCTCTCCTATGACGGCCCGCGCCGCACCATCGTCGTGGTCGATGACAATGAGGACCACCGAGAGTTGATGCGCGAGGCGCTGGCGCCCCTGGATTTCATCGTGCTGACTGCCACTGGTGGGCCGGATTGTCTGGCGCTGATCGAAGGTGTCAAACCCGATCTTTTCCTGGTCGATATTTCCATGCCGGGTATGAATGGCTGGCAATTGGTCGAGCGGCTGCGCGATGCTGGGCAGAGCGCGCCGATCCTGATGCTGTCGGCCAATATCGGCGACGGCGCGGTGCGCGAACCAGGCTCCGGTGGCCATAACGACGCCATCCCCAAGCCCGTCGACGTGAAAATGCTGCGTGACAAGCTGGCCCGCCACCTGAAACTACGCTGGCTCTATGCCGAAGACATGCCCCCGCCCGCCTCCGCCTTGCCCGCTGGTACGCCGCGCGACCCCGGCCTTGCCCACCGCGAGGACCTGCGCAAGCTGGCCGAAATCGGCTATATCAGGGGCTTGGAAAACAAATTGCAGGAACTGGCCAAGACACCGGATATGCTGCCCTTCACCGAGGAACTCCGCCCCTTCGTACAGGCTTTCGACATGGCCGGGCTGATTGCCTGTCTTGATCGCTATCAGGAGGGCAAGGCATGAGCGTGCAGAGGCCATCGCCCAACCGCCAATCCATTGCCGGTCTTGCGCCGAGGCATCCCCCAGCCGATCTCCCCACCCGAGGGGGAGATGGCCGGCAGGCCAGAGGGGGGCGACTTGGTGTAAAGGCTTGTTTTACGCAACGCCTCACTCCGTGGCCTGGCTTCGCCCCCCTCATCTCCCTGCCGGGATCTTCTCCCCGATGGGGAGAAGAAGCGTGCCGACGCCCCGTTCGTTCCGCTCGCCTTAAGGAAAGAATCCGCCGTGGCTGAACCAACCTCCCCCCGCGATATCATCCTCCTGGTGGATGACAGCCCGGAAGCGCTGGGCTTTTTAACCGATGCGCTGGAACAGTCAGGCTTTTCCGTGCTAATCGCCACGTCAGGCCAAGGGGCGCTGGGCATTGTCGAGAGGATCAGCCCCGACCTGATCCTGCTGGATGCTGTGATGCCCGGCATGGATGGGTTCGAGACCTGCCGACAGATCAAGGCCAATCCGGCGGTGGCGCAGGTGCCTGTCATCTTCATGACCGGCCTCAGCGAAACCGAACATGTGGTGCATGCGCTTGACGTCGGCGGCGTCGATTACCTAACCAAACCGATCAATATCGATGAGCTGCGCGCCCGCATCCGCGTGCATCTCGCCAATGCCCGGTCCGCCCAAAGCGCCCGTGTCGCGCTGGACGCCGCAGGTCGCCACCTGCTGGCCTTGCGCGCTGATGGCAGCCTGCTGTGGTCCACGCCGCAAGCCAGCCGCCTGATCACCACCGCCACCGGCCGCGAGGACGGGCTGGACACGGTGATCAAGGCGATTGGCGAGTGGATGCAGGCCCGCACAGCCACGATTTCCACCGCCAATCCCGCGACCGCCCCCAATAGCCAACCCGCAGGCGCATCCCGCGACGCCGCCCTGACCTTGCCACTCGAAAACCACCCTGCCCTGCAAATCGCCTATCTCGGCGCCATGGCCGCCGACGAATATCTGTTTCGCCTCAGCGCGACCAACCCGCACCGCGAAGACGAACGCCTGCGCCAGGCCTTCGGCCTCACCCAGCGCGAATCCGAAGTCCTTCTCTGGATCGCCCGCGGCAAACCCAACCGCGACATCGGCGAAATCCTCGGCCTCGCCGCGCGCACGGTGAACAAGCATCTGGAACAGATCTATGTGAAGCTAGGCGTGGAAAACCGGGCGTCAGCGGCGGTGAAGGCGGCGGCTGTGTTGAGGGTGGAGTGAGGCACTTAATCAGATCGGACTATGAACTTTGACCGATATTTGCATCATATTTGATTTGGACGGCACACTTGTTGACAGTGAAACCCTCTGTAATCAGGCCTTTGTTGACCTTCTGCCAGCGCTTCGAGATCCAGTGGAGATATTGGTGGAAAGATATCGCGGCAAGAAACTTGCAAGCATATTCATTGATATCGAAAAGCGAATTGGAGCTAGGCTTCCAAGCGATTTTGAAAAACACTACCGCCAGCGTGTATCTGAACTTTTCGAGTCCGATTTAAAGCCGATACCCGGCGCTATATCCATGCTCGAGCAGGCAAACTACGCAAAGTGTATAGCCTCGAGTGGACCACCTGCAAAAATAAGACAGGCCCTAGAAATTACAGGACTTGCGCAGTATTTTGGAAAAAATATCTTCAGTTCCTACGATATAGGGACATGGAAGCCAGAGCCCGGCCTTTTCCTCCATGCAGCAAAAGCAATGGGCTTCTCGCCACATCAATGCGGCGTCGTTGAGGATAGTGATGTTGGGATAGAAGCGGCAATCGCCGCACAGATGCGAGTATTCCACTACAGTCGAGATATCCCAAAACCCTCTCCTACGGCGGTAACAAGAATATCCGACCTGGGCCAATTGAACGCACATATCAAACAGACTTGGCCCTGAACGACCTGTGCCACTTCTTGCAAAAGAGCCTCGCCATGAACCGTTTCGTCATCCTCTCCGGCTGCTCCGGCGGCGGCAAATCCACGTTGCTCTCAGCCTTGGCTGCAAAAGGCTATGCCACCATGGAAGAACCCGGCCGACGCATTGTGGCGGAGGAACAGGCCGGAGATGGCAAAGCCCTGCCCTGGATCGACATGGCCGCCTTCGCCCACCGCGCCATTGCCATGGCGCAGGAAGACCGGGAACGAGCGGCATCTCTACCCGGCTGGGTGTTCTTCGACCGCAGCCTGATCGACGCCGCCACCGCGCTGAAAGCTGCGACCGGCGATGAGACACAATTGAACGCGCTCAAGCAACAGCACCGCTACCACGCTCGCGTTTTTCTCACCCCGCCATGGCCGGAAATTTACAGTAAGGATGCCGAGCGTCAGCATGATCTGACCGCAGCAGAGGAAGAATATCAGCGCTTGCTCGAAGCCTATCCGGCGCTTGGATATGAGGTGATTGTGTTGCCAACAGTGAGTGTTGTGGAGCGTGTGGAGTTTGTCTTGGCAATGCTTCAGCACCCAACCGAAAGGTAAAACCGGTTTTGGGTGATGGTCAGGATATTTTTGCCCGACTGGGCTTATTCTTACGCATCCGGATTGGTGCTGTGGGCGTTTCGCTGGCTGGCGAGGAACTCTCGCCCGCGCCGAAGGGCAACCCCCGGATCGGACCCACGGTGATATTCCTCAAGGATGATCTGGGTAATCTGTTGGCGCACCTCGCTTCTGCCCAGGTCTGCCCCGTCGGCCACGGAACTCTCTTGCGGATTGAGCAACCGGCGGGCGTCCTCCAGCCGATGTTGAAGATTGGTGGCGGCGTCGAGCAGCATATGGTCCATCTCGTCGCCCGGCTCCGGCATATCCTCCGGTCTCAGTCGGAAGTGCTGCGGTGGCGAAAGATGGTCCCCGGAGGGGACTGGACCGTCTTCCCCCGTCTTCTGCCTGTAGCGCAGCACCAGCGCCAGCACGGTCGCCACGAAAACCGGTGGCACGACGATAACAAGAGCTTTCACCCAATCGGATGTCGATTGCCACGTATCGAAAAGATCAGCCCAGAAATTGTAATCCGCCATTGTCCATTCCTCCCACGCTTGAAAACGAGCGATCACCAGAGAACTGTCTCTGGTGATCGGGGAGTTCGTAAGCCGGTAAAAAAACGACCGCCTCGACCTTTAAGCCGAAGCTCTGGACATACGCCGAGGCCTCCCCGACCATAGAGAATGGTAGAGAGCGAACCGTATAGACACAGTTCACCACCTCAGCCACAAACCTATGGCTGAGGGGTGTCATTTTAACGATCGACACTGACCGTTTTTAACCGGGGTTACGACGCCCCAAGACCGGCTCGTTACAACCGATCTCACCCTTGTCTTAGCGCATAACGAGTGAGAAGGAAAAGAGGGGTTGGTGCGATTTTGAGCGGGGGAAATCGGTGGCGTTGTGCGTGGCGTTTACCCCCTGTGTCCTGCCGGACTTGGCCCTTCGCATGGCTCCGGGCGTTCGTCAGTACAATCGATCCACTGGATCGATTGTTTGGCTGCGCCGACCCTTCCTCACCTCACCTCAAGGGAGGAGATCGGATGATAGGGCAGAGGGGATATCTTGCACCAAGGGCCACCATCCCAAGCCAAAAGAATTCCCCATGAACCGTGTCGTCATCCTGTCCGGCTGCTCCGGCGGCGGCAAATCCACGTTGCTCATGGCTTGCGGCGCAGATGATCAACCAGTGCGGCCAGTTTGGGGGCCATGTTGCGGCGACTGGGATAGTAGAGATAAAAACCTTGAAAGCGCGGGGAATAATCCTCCAACAGCGGCACAAGCTGGTTTTGCTCGATCAAGGTACGGAAACTTTCCTCCATCCCAAAAGTGATACCGGCTCCGGCCACCGCCAGGTTAATCATCAAGGCCATGTCATTACTGGTGATATTGGGGGCAACATCAACGCTGAACTCCTGCCCATTTTCAGCAAACTCCCAACGATAAGGTGCCATCCTCGGCGACGGACGCCAGCCGATACACCGATGATCCGCCAGTTCACGAGGATGCGAAGGCACAGCAAACCGCTCAAGATAGTGGGGCGCGCACACGGCCAGCTGCCGCTGATCCCCAGACACCCGCAGCGCAATCATGTCCTGCGAAATCACTTCGCCAAGCCGCACGCCGGCATCATAGCCCTCAGTGACAATATCGAATTCCTCATCCGTGACAGTCACATCAAGCTGAATCTCCGGATATTTTTCCAAAAACCCTGCCAGCAATGGGCCGGAGAGAAACCGGTTGGCAATGGAGGAAACAGCAAGCCGCAGTTGACCACGCGGGCGCTCACTCAGATCCGCCGCCCGCTCCACCGCCGCCCGCATTTCGGCAAGTGCTGGTGCGACCTCTTCATAAAGCCGCTCGCCCGCTTCCGTCAGATTCACGCTGCGGGTCGTGCGTAGCACAAGCGCAATGCCCAAACGCTCTTCAAGGCGGTTCAAAGTCTGGCTAACGGCAGAGCGCGTGACCCCCATGCGATCGGCAACGGCGCGAAAATTCTTCTCTTCGGCAATCAGCAAAAACACAGAAAGCGCGTTCAGATCCAGCAGCATTGGTTATTTTTTCTTTCCAAAATGTCAATCAATAGACAGCTTATCACAACAATGATGCTGATCTATCTTTTTGCCAACAGCAAAACGGCTGTTTGACGCAAGAGAAGGAAACATCGCCATGTCTTTCAACAAGGTCGTTCTGATCACCGGTGCATCCAGCGGCATTGGTGCCGCCATTTCCCGCAAATTGGCCGCAGCCGGAGCAAAGGTTATGCTCGGCGCACGCCGTACCGACCGTCTGAGCGCACTTGCACAGGAGATCGAAGCCGCAGGTGGAGAGGTTCTCACCCGCCGCCTGGATGTTACAGACCGCGTCGATGTTGCCGCTTTTGCAGAAGCTGCGCGGCTTGCCTGGGGGCGCGTTGACGTGATCGTTAACAATGCGGGCATTATGCCGCTATCGCTCATGGCCTCCATGAAAGTGGATGAGTGGGACCGGATGATTGACGTGAACATCAAGGGCGTGTTGCACGGCATTGCCGCCGTGCTGCCGGGCATGACAGATCGCGGCTCTGGCCATATCATCAACATCGCATCGATTGGCGCATTGGCGGTTTCGCCAACAGCCGCGGTCTATTGCGCCACCAAATTTGCAGTGCGGGCGATTTCCGACGGTTTGCGGCAAGAGTGCCAGAACATCCGCGTGACCTGCATCCACCCCGGCGTGGTGGAAAGCGAACTGGCCGATACCATCACCGACCCGATCGCCGCAGACGCGATGAAAGCCTACCGGGCCATCGCCCTGCAACCAGACGCCATTGCCCGCGCCGTGCTCTATGCCATCGAACAGCCTGATGATGTTGATGTGAATGAAATTGTCGTGCGCCCCACCCGTGCGGCATAGAGAGCGCCATGCCCCATCAAAACCATGCATTTTCGGGCCTGTGGATCACCGCAGATGGCCATATCAGCCACGAACTTCTGCCAAATGGACGCTATGACGAGGCCCGAGGCGATCGCAAAAGTGCTTATCAGGGCAGCTACGTCATGACCGGCAATCACATAGATTACCGGGACGACACCGGATTTACCGCAGATGGCGACTTTATTGACGGCGTCTTGCACCATGCCGGCATGATCTTGTATCGCCAGCTGTAAGGCGAGCAAACAGCGCGATATAACGGTGGTCGTCGATCTATATTCATAGGATGCGCATGTCTATTGAATGAAAACAGCCGCAAAGCTTCCACTTTGCGGCTGAAAAATCTCATATCGGCTTCAGGCCAGCCACACCGGCCAGCCCTCACCCCATCAAGCCGCCAAGGCTTGAGCATCCCGTGGAATTTCCACATCGATCTCCAGGATCGACACGTGCTCGTCACGGTCAACCTTGATGCGGACCTTGTCGGCATCGACTTGGACGTGCTTGGAAATCACGGCCAGGATTTCCTCGCGCAGGATGGCGACGAGGTCGGAGCCTTGGGCGGCGCGTTCGTGGGCGAGAAGGACTTGCAGCCGTTCGCGCGCCATCGGCGCCGAGGTTGGCCTGCGGAATAGGTTGAAGATGCTCATGCGGCCCTCCGTGCGAAAATCTTGCCGAACAGGCCACGCTTTTCCTCGGGCATGGAAACCGGAATTTCCTCACCGGCCAGACGGCGGGCAGCTTCGAAATAGGCCTGGGCAGGAAGGCTTTTAGCATCGGCCAGCGTCACCGGCGCGCCAATATTGGAGGCTTTCAGCACATCCATGCTTTCCGGGATAATGCCGAGCAGCGGGATGGAGAGGATTTCCAGGACGTCCTCGACCTTCAGCATATCGCCGCGCTGGGCGCGGACGGCATCGTAACGGGTCAGCAGCAGGTGCTTTTCCATCCGCTCGCCGCGCTCGGCCTTCAGGGTCTTCGAATCCAGCAGGCCGATGATTCGGTCCGAATCGCGCACCGAAGACACTTCGGGATTGGTGACGACCACGGCGACATCGGCGTGGCGCATGGCCAGCGTCGCACCGCGTTCAATCCCGGCCGGGCTATCGCAGATCACCCAGTCGAAATGCTTTTTCAGCTCGGTAATTACCCATTCCACGCCTTCGGGCGTCAGATTGTCCTTGTCGCGGGTTTGCGAGGCCGGCAGCAGGTACAGCGTATCGACCCGCTTGTCGCGGATCAGCGCCTGCGGCAGCTTAGCATCGCCCTGGATGACATTGACGAGATCGTAGACCACCCGGCGCTCGGCACCCATGACCAGATCGAGATTGCGCAGACCGACATCAAAATCGATGACGACAACCTTGTCGCCGCGCTGGGCAAGTGCCGCACCAAGGGCAGCCGTGGAGGTCGTCTTGCCGACGCCGCCCTTGCCTGATGTCACAACGATGACCTTCCCCATTTCATTCTCCTGTCTTTCGCCGCATGCGGCACAAGCTTCGGGTCGCGCTGGACCAAATTTCCAGCGTATTAAACGTCAACTTTAACCAGCGGAGTCGGCGTCAAGCTGACGTCCGCACGGCTCAAACCAGCATCAGGCCATTTTTTCAGCCTTGATGACATCGTCTTCCAGCCAGAGCTGGACAGGCTTGCCCAGCAATTCCGGCGGCATGTCCTCGGCCATCTTGTAGATGCCGTCGATGGCCAGCAGCTCGGCCTCCATCTTGCGGCAGAAAATCCGCGCCGATGCATTGCCAACCGATCCCGCCATCGCCCGGCCCCGCAAGGCGCCGTAGATATGGATCGACCCACCGGCAATGATTTCAGCGCCTGAGGCAACCGAGCCGATCACCGTCACATCGCCTTCGGTGAAAATCACCGACTGGCCAGAGCGCACCGGCTCACGCAGCAGCAAGGATTGCACCACGGAACGGGCCTGCGGCGCGGTCATCACCGCCTGGGGTGTTTCAGTCTCGCTGCTCTCGTCGGTCTTGCCGGAGGCTTTCGTGGCTTTACCAGTCTTTTTCTTGTCTTCGGCCGGTGATGATTCAGGCTCGGCCTTCGGCACGTCAACATCGGACACCGGACGGCCACCCTTGAGGATCGGCGGCATGCCGCGTTCCACCATCGAGGGGCGCGCGCCTTCCAGACCCATAATGCTGACATTGCGGCTGGACAGCTCGGCGATCAGTGCCTTCAGCTCATCCCGGCTGATCGCCAGTTCCGCCACATCCAGAACCACCGGACGGCCAAGGAAGAACCCGGCTGAGCGCGAGGCCAGATCGTCCAGCCTTTCCAGCCAGTTATCGACCGGCAGGTCCGGTGAAAGCACCACCGCCAGAAACGAGCGGCCTTTGATGCGGATTGAGCGGGGTTCTGTTAGCACTTCGGTCATCTTTATGAACAAATCGTTGAGATGGTTTACGGCTGATTTGGTTAACAAAAGGTTAACGCAGCTCTTTAATCCGTTAAGACAACCGATATGGATGATGCTAATTGGCTATAATATTCAAATCGTTAGAAAATAAATCTTGCGGTTGCACGCAAATGTCACTCACGCGTGCAATGCAAAAAGCCCGGCGCAAGGCCGGGCTTTCCTAAGCTATCAACAAAGCTGATCGAAATCAGTTTTCGAAGTAGGAATACTTGCCGTCAGGGCCTTTCTTCCAGGTGTACATCACGTAGTCGGGACGGGTGATGTCGCCCTTGGCGTCAAAGCCGATCGAACCGATAACGGTCGTGAACGGCCCCTTGGCCTTCATGGTTTCAGCAACCTTTTCAGCATCGGTGGAACCGGCAGCCTTGGCAGCGTCTGCAATGATCTGCAGGGCGGCATAGGAGTAGAGCGTGTAAGCTTCTGGCTCAAAACCAGCGTCGCGGAACTTCTTGACGACGTCCTTGGCGTTCGGGTTGTTACGTGGATCCGGCGGGAAGGTCATCAGCGTTCCATTGACGGCGTCGCCAGCAATCGAAGCCAGTTCGTTGGAGGTGATGCCGTCGCCGGACATCATCGGCGCCTTGACGCCCTGGTCAGCCATCTGACGCAGGATCAGGCCAGCTTCCGTGTGCAGACCGCCGTAATAAACGATGCCGACACCAGCTTCCTTCATCTTGGCGATCAGGGCCGAATAGTCCTTTTCACCAGGGGTGATGCCTTCGTAGATGACTTCCTTGACGCCCAGACCATTCATGGCCTTCTTGGTTTCGTCGGCAAGGCCCTGACCGTAAGGGGTCTTGTCATGCACGACAGCAACCTTCACGCCCTTGAACTTTTCGGCAATGTATTTGCCGGCAACAGCGCCCTGCTGGTCATCACGACCGCAGGTGCGGAACGTGTTCCACATGCCGCGTTCGGTGAATTTCGGATTGGTGGAGGCTGGCGTGATCTGCAAAATGCCATTTTCGGCATACACGTCCGAAGCCGGGATCGATACGCCCGAGTTGAAGTGGCCGATCACATATTTGACGCCATCGGCGACGAATTTGTTGGCAACGGAAACGCCCTGCTTGGCATCCGACACGTCGTCGCCGAGCACGATCTTGATCTTTTCGCCATTGATGCCGCCGGCTGCGTTGATATCGGCAGCGGCCTGTTCGGCACCCTTCTGGAGCTGTGCGCCGAAAGCAGCGTTCGGGCCTGTCAGGGGACCGCCGACACCGACGATGATGTCAGCCCAGGCGGTGCCGCTGAAGGCAACCATGGCTGTCAGCGCCACGGCTGAAAGAAGCGACTTCTTCATTCTGATACTCCCAGTTTTTAGGGCGGGCTTCATTCGATCCCCCGCGCAACACCCACCTAGATTGCGCCGGAAAACTCTTCCACTCTTTATTATTGCAATTTCCCCGGCCATCAGAGGCGAGAAAGACGGTGCTGTCAATCTTTCTTCTTCCAGGAAAGTGGGGAAGTTTTTTCATAGAGCCAGTAATAGTTACCGGCCATCTGGCGAGTGCGTCGCTGGCGGAAACCGACCATCGAAAACACCAGCAGAACGACAAAATCCATCGCGTAAAGACCGAGATCCAGCATCGGCCCTGCGAACAGCGCATGGTGGAGAAACCGCATGACCAGCGCCAGCAGCAGCGTGTAGATCACCACCCGGCCATAGCCTTCCCAGTTTTCGGCAACGGCCTTGCCGGTGCGCCATGCGGTCCAGAAACCGAGCAGCACCACGAGGAAACGCAGCACCATCCGCACCTGGTCATCCGTATCGAAAAACAAACCCTGCATGTCTTTTCCCCTCCGGGGTCTTTTTATCCGCAGTTTATCGGCATGGCACGGCGATTAATGCCGACCGCCTTCGAGATAGGCGGCACGAACCTGAGGGTCGGCCAGCAATTCCCGACCGGAACCGCTCATCGTCACCAATCCGTTGACCATGACATAGGCGCGGTCGGACAGTTTCAGCGCTGCAAACGCATTCTGCTCGACCAGGAACACGGTCAGCCCTTCTTCCTGATTGAGCTTCTTGATCGCCTCGAAAATCCCCTTGACGATCAAGGGCGCCAGCCCCAGCGATGGTTCGTCCAGCAGCAGCAGCTTGGGCCGCGCCATCAGCGCCCGGCCGATGGACAGCATCTGCTGCTCACCACCGGAAAGCGTGCCGCCGCGTTGGGCGTGACGCTCTTTCAGGCGCGGGAACAGCGTGAAGATCTTCTCGACGTCCTCCTGGAAATATTTAAGATTGTCGAGACCGGCACCCATTTGCAGGTTTTCCATCACCGTCATGCGCGGAAAAATCCGCCGCCCTTCCGGTGATTGGGCAATGCGCTGGCGAGCAATCAGATGGGTGGGCATTTTGGTAATGTCCACACCATCGAAAATCACCCGGCCGGCGCGCGCCTGCGGGCTGCCGCAAATCGTCATCATCAGCGTTGATTTGCCCGCGCCATTGGCACCGATCAGGCTGACGATCTCGCCTTTTTTAACCTCGACGCTGACACCACCAAGCGCGCGGATATTGCCGTAATAGGTCTCGACGGCCTCAACCTTCAAAAGAGCTTCAGCAGTCATCACAATTTGCCTCCGGCCACGGCTTCCACATCGGAAATCGCGTCGTCCAGTTCTTCATCCTCGACACCAAGATAGGCCGCGATGACCCTCGGGTCGTTCTTCACGTGGTCAGGCGTGCCATCGGAAATCTTCTGGCCATATTCCAGCACCACGACATGGTCGGAAATTTCCATGACCACCGACATATCGTGCTCGATCAGCATGATCGATGTGCCGGTTTCGTCCCTGATGCCATTGAGCAACGTGTTGAGCGCCAGCGATTCCCGTGGGTTGAGGCCAGCAGCCGGCTCATCCAGGCAAAGCAATTCCGGCTCCGTACACATTGCGCGAGCGATTTCGAGACGCCGCTGTGCGCCATAGGGCAGATCGCCAGCCGGATCGTCGGCCCGCTCGATCAGGTCGGCGCGCTCCAGCCAGAACCTCGCCTTGTCGATCGACAGTGCCGCTGCCTTCTTGTAGGCGGGCAGGCCGAGCAGACCGAGCACCGTATAGCCAGAGGCCTTCATCAGCGCATTGTGCTGGGCAACCAGCAGGTTTTCCAGCACGGTCAGGCCGGAGAACAGCCGGATATTCTGGAAGGTTCGGGCCACCTTGGCTTTCTTGGTAATCTCGAAATCCGTCAGGCGTTCCAAAAGGAATTCCTTGCCGGCTTTCTGGCGCAGGGTGACCATCCCCATTGTCGGCTTGTAGAAGCCGGTAATGCAGTTGAACACCGTGGTCTTGCCTGCTCCGTTCGGGCCAATCAACGCGGTAATTTCACCGCGCCGGGCCTCAAAAGAGAAGTCGTTGATGGCCATCAAGCCGCCGAATTTCATCGACAGGTGCTCGACCGTCAGGATTGGGTCATTGCTCATGGTTTGCGTCCCGGATGTCATCAGCCGTGACCCTCCTTGGTAAAGCTGCCGGAGACAGCCTTGCGTTCCTTCAGGAAGGCCGTCGGCTCTCTGCTGCCGACAAAGCCGCGCGGCTTGAACAGCATGACCACAATCATGGCAAGACCGAATAGCAGCATGCGATACAGTTCAGGAGTAAAATCAGGTCCGAACACGTGCTTCAGGAATTCCATCTCGCGCAGCAGTTCCGTGCCACCGACCATGACGATGGCGGCGACCGCGATACCGGTCAAAGACCCCATGCCACCCAGAACCACGATGGCGAGAATAACCGCCGATTCCAGGAAGACGAAGCTTTCCGGCGACACGAAACCCTGGCGGGCGGCAAAGAACGACCCGGCAAAACCGCCAAACATCGCGCCGATGGCAAAGGCCGTCAGCTTGGTCTTCACCGTGTCGATGCCAAGCGAGCGGCAGGCGATCTCGTCTTCGCGCAGCGCTTCCCAGGCCCGGCCTATCGGCATGCGCCGCAGCCGGATGGTCACATAGGCGGTGAGCATGCACAGCCCCAGCGCCAGATAGAACAGGAAGATCTTGTAATAGGCCGAGGACATCGGCAGGCCGAAGGTCTTGGCGAAACCATGCGCCGAGGCATCGAAAGGAATGCCGAACAGCGTAGCCTTGGGAATGCCCGATACGCCGAACGTGCCCTGGGTGACATCCGTCCAGTTGATCAGCACCAACCGGATGATTTCCCCGAAGGCCAGCGTGACGATGGCGAGGTAATCTCCCCGCAGGCGCAGCACCGGAAAGCCGAGCATGATGCCCCAGAAGGCGGCCAGAATACCTGATATCGGCAGGAGCAGCCAGAAGGACAGGCCGAAATGCTGCGACAGCAGCGCGTAGGAATAGGCACCGACCGCATAGAAGGCGACATAGCCGAGATCCAGCAGCCCGGCCAGACCGACGACGATGTTCAATCCCCAGGCCAGCATGACGTAGATCAGGATCTGGATGCCGAAATTATCGACATATTTCAGCGATCCCTGCGTGCCGACCAGAAAGAGAATGACCGGCGGATAGAGGATCAGCGCCACCAGCGCGATCTTCAGGAAATGCGTCTTGAAGAAAGACGGTCGGGTATCCGTGGCAGCGGCAGGCTTTGCAGCCGCCCGCGCCTTGCGCGCTGCCGACCAGGGGCGCAAGACAGCGACCACGGCGAACCGGCCAATGGCGGCAATCGCCACGAAAATCGACAGAAGGCCCCAGCGCGTATACCAGACCAGGGCATTGTTGATGTCCTGGTCGGTCTTGATGCCGATGAACAGCACGAACAAGCCGAGCGCCAGCAAGCCTGCGAACACGGCTTCTTTCAATGCCCGCGCCATCAGGCCGGGCTGCGCCTTGACGGCAGAAACGTCCACATTTGCCATGATCTCAGACCTTCTCGACTTCGGGACGGCCCAGGATGCCGGTCGGTTTGAAAATCAGCACGAAAGCCAGGATGCCAAACGTCGCAACATCCTTGTAGGCGATGGTGAAATAGGCCGACCACAGGGATTCGATCAGACCGATCAAGAGACCACCGAGGACGGCGCCCGGCAGCGAGCCGATGCCACCCAGAACCGCCGCGGTAAAGGCCTTGACGCCAGGAATGAAGCCATCGGTAAAGGAGGCAACCCCATAATACATCAGATACATTGTACCAGCCACCGCAGCCAGCGCCGCCCCCATCACGAAGGTGACGGAAATGGTCCGGTCGACGTCGACACCCAAAAGGGCCGCCATCTTGCGGTCTTGCTCGGTGGCGCGTTGAGCACGGCCAAGCGGCGTCTTGTTGACGATATACCAGAAGGCCGCCAGCAGCACCGCCGTTACCGCAACGATGATCATCTGCTTCAGCGACACCGTGATGGCGCCGAAATGATAGACGTCATTGACCAGCGCCGGAATTGGCTTGTTACGAGGGCCCTGCGCGACCTGAATGAAGTTGGACAGTGCAATCGACATGCCGATTGCCGTAATCAGCGGCGCCAGCCGGAAGGACCCGCGCAAGGGCCGATAGGCGACCCGCTCGATGGTCCAGTTCCACAAACCGGTCATCACCATCGATACAACCAACATGATCAGCAGCGCCAAAGCCACTGGAATGCCTGCAAAAAATGTCGTGAGAAGCAAAAAGACAATCAAGGCGGCAAAACCGCCGAGCATGAAAATATCGCCATGGGCGAAGTTGATCATGCCGACAATCCCGTAGACCATCGTATAACCGATCGCCACCAAGCCATAAATCGAGCCAAGCGTCAGCCCGTTGATAAGCTGCTGGATGAAATAATCCATACATTATCCCCCGGATGCCGATCAAACGCAGCATCCATATGTTGTCCCATTCGGGTTCTTCGTGTTGGAGGGATTTGATATCGGTTTCGACAAAAATGTGAAGCCTAAAAGCTTTGCAGCGCGTATTTTTCTGTCAATTGCTCAACATATCGGCAGTTTTTGCACAAATTCGGCATTAAACCTGGAATTGCGCCCAAAAAGCGCGCAGGTGACTCTGGAACAACTTGCCAAATGAAAAAAACCTGGATGGTTTCGTGGTTTTTTACGAAGGCATCAGCAGCCGCAGCGCCAAGTCCACACGCATGCGGATCTCGCTATCCAGATCCTCTGCCTGCTTGCCGAACATCAGAACCTTCGTCTGCAACGGCCCCAGAACCGCCCCGACAAAGATGTCTGCAATATCACGGCGATCAACCCCCTCGGATGGGCTGACCGCGACGTGAAAATCCAGTTCCTGCGCCAGGAAGGCTCGAAAATTCTCGACACAATCCTCGTAAAATTGCCGGGTCAGGCCGGGATGCTTGCCCGCTTCGGCAATGATCAGCCGGGTCACCAGAATCTGGCGTGGCGACAAGACGAACCGAGCCAGAGCCTCCAGCGCCAATCGCACTCTCTCACGCGGGTCAGCCGTTTGCCCGCGCTGACCGCCGATTTCGATCTGCAATTGATCATGAGACTGGATCAACGCGGTAAACAAGCAGCGCTTATCAGGAAAAAACCGGTAGACGGTCTTTTTCGCCATACCGGCCAGACGCGCCACCTCCTCCATGGTCGCATCGCCAAAGCCCATAGCGTCAAACACCACTTCGGCAGCCTTGAGAATACGCTCACGCCGTTCCTCATCCGGCATGACTGGCAGACGCATGACCACTCGCTGCTGTTCGGACATCGGTCTTCTCACACTTTCGACTTGACAAACGGAAACGAAAGCGTTTCCTGATCGTCGGGAGGAAACGACAACGTTTCCATGCTTACCGCATAATTTATCCGACCGAAATGGTAAAAGATCAATTCTGCGGCATTCAAACATCTAGACGACTGCGCACACAACGAACCAAAGGCGAGCTGCTGCATGATTTTCTGAACCGCATCCGGTTCAGGGTAGAAATCATGCAGCAGCGCACATGCGTCAAGGGAAACGCAGAGTGCTTCATGTGCAGCGCGGTAAAGATGTATGGCTGGCATGGTCAGATTCAGGAATATGAAAATGGACCGAAAAACCCTTGTTCTAGCCATCTCCATCGGCATGATCTGCGCCATCGGGCCGCTTGCAACGGATATGTATCTGGGCGCCATGCCACTGATGGCTACGAGCTTATCGACCACAGCCGCAACGATCCAGTTGTCCGTCATGACATTTTTTTCCGGTTTCACCATCGGGCAGATGTTCTACGGACCGATTTCCGACAGGACCGGCCGCAAGCCGATAATTTATGTGGCATTGGCTATCTTCTGCCTATCCTCCTTCGGCTGTCTGACCGCATCGACCGGCGAGCAATTGCTGGTATGGCGCTTCATACAGGGCGTGGGCGGCTCGATCGGCATGGTCATCGGAACAGCCATCATCCGCGACACGCATACCGGCTCGGCAGCCACAAAGCTGATGTCCATGGTGATGCTGGTCATCGGCGTCGCCCCGATCCTCGCACCGTTTGCCGGCAGTCTCATTCTGAAAATAGCCAATTGGCAGATGATTTTCGTATTGCTCGGCTGCTATGCGGCGCTGTGCTTGCTGGTCGTCGCGATCTGGCTTCCCGAAACCCGGTTGCCGGCCGACCGCGCTTCCAGTAAACCCAGCCGTGCCCTCATTACCTATGGCGGATTGCTGATCAGCCGCAATTTCATCCCCTATGCTGGCACCATGGCGCTCGTCCAGGGCGGGTTCTTCGCCTATATCGCCGGGTCGTCTTTCATGCTGATGACCGTCTACGGGCTTTCGGCCATCAGTTACTCGATTATCTTCAGCACCAACGCAATCGGCCTTGGAATCGGCACACAGATATGCAACCGGTTTGCCACACGGTTCGGTGTAAAGGCCGCGGTACGCGGCTCCGTGCTGCTCTACACGGTCATCGCCCTGGTACTGGTCGCCACCCAGCTGACCGGCACCGATAGCCTGACAGTCACCTGCATCCTGATGTTTATTCTCGTCATGTCGATTGGCGGCATCATGCCGGGTTGCAACGTGCTGGCAATGGAAGCCCATGGCACCATTGCCGGGACTGCCGCCGCCCTGGCGGGAGGCCTTTCCTTTGGCGCAGGCGCCCTGTCCAGCTTTGTCCTCGGGCTGTTGGAAAACGGCACCGCCCTGCCTCTGGTCAGCGTCATGGCCGGTTGCGGTATCCTGGCTGTACTTGTTACGCAGGTGTTTTTCGAGGACCGCCAAGAGACAACAGTTCCCGAAAAAGCCTGACGAAGATCGGGAATTCTCCCGAGTACCGGCGCGGTAACTCGCTACATCTGCTGCATAATTCTCGATTTGAATCGATTCCGCTTTCAGGAATTATCCAGTAAAACGATAGGGCAAGCATTGGCGCTTGCCCTTGACAGCTCTTCTTTATTCAATCTTATTGAAAGCTAAAGAGCTGCCCGCATACATAGCGCTTCCCCCTCTTTTTGTGGTATGGATCACCAGGTTCTGTGGAAAGAAATACGAGGCGTTTATTGAAAATGACCTTTCGTATTTGGCTTTTGAATACCTCAAGATACGGATAAATTTGAGATATTTGACATTGGTCAAAGCAGGGGATGCGGTCCACATCTTCCATGCCTTCGTATAAAATGGCAAAAAAAAGGCGTTTTCATTCCTCGATTCAATCGTTATAAAACAGACATATGCAGGCAGACGGCAGACACGTGATAGCCATCGTTTCGAGGGGAAACGCCGAAAGATGATAGCAGCGCATGACACGAGGACGATCGTGACGTCACAGCAAAACATCGTCGTCCAGCAATTGCAGGTCCGCCGGGAGGCGCGCGCCGTTATCAAACGCCAGCACCCCCGGGTGATCTGGCTTACCGGCCTGTCTGGCTCGGGAAAATCCACTGTCGCCAACGCCTTGGAAAGTGAACTGCACGACCAGGGATACCACACCTATATTCTCGACGGCGACAATGTCCGTCACGGACTGAACCGGGATCTGGGGTTTTCCGATGCCGACAGGGTGGAAAATATCCGCCGGGTGGCAGAAGTCGCCAAGCTGATGGCGGATGCAGGCCTGATCGTGATCGTCTCATTCATCTCCCCCTTTCAGGCCGACCGCGACATGGCCCGCGCCTTGATGGCAGACGGCGAATTCATTGAAGTTTTCATCGATACACCCTTGCAGGAATGCATGCGGCGCGATCCAAAGGGCCTTTATCGCCGCGCGCTGATGGGAGAGATCAAGCAGTTTACCGGGGTCAGTTCCAGTTACGAGGCGCCACAACATCCGGATATTCATTTGAAGACCGCTCAGGCCACTCCAACGGAAATGGCCAACCAGGTGATTGGTTATCTCACGGAAATCGCACCTGCCTGATAGAAGATCTGGACAAATAGAGTGGAAAAATTGAACACGTATCGTGTAGCCTGCGTTTTTTGAGGAACATGACGTGATTGATTTGTTTGAAAAGGCGGCAATAGCCGCTGGGCGCGATATTATGGACGTGTTCCACAATGGCCCAACGGTGCGCACCAAAAGCGACGCCTCACCGGTGACCGAGGCCGATGAGCGGGCTGAAGCGATCATTCTTGCCGCCCTGGCTGCGCAGTTTCCCGCTATTCCCGTGGTGGCCGAGGAAGCCGTTGCCGCCGGCAATATTCCTCAGACCAGAGGCCAACCCTTCATTCTGGTCGATCCGCTTGACGGCACCAAGGAATTCATTCGCAAGAGTTCCGACTTCACGGTCAATATCGCGCTGATCGAGGCCGGTGTACCTGTCATGGGCATCGTCTATGCTCCGGCGCGCGGCCAAGCCTATATTGGCGACCGTAGTGGTGCGCTCAAGATCGAGATCGATGCCAATTTCCAACCGGTTTCGCGACAGTCCATCACGGTCCGCACTCCTTCGGGCACGTTGATTGCAGTGGCCAGCCGCGCGCATAGCGGCCCGGAAACCGAAGAATTCCTGGTAAACCACGCCATAACCGATACCCGTTCCGTCGGTTCCTCGCTAAAATTCTGCCTGGTGGCGGAAGGGGCGGCCGATGTCTATCCACGCTTCGGCCGAACGATGGAATGGGATACTGCCGCAGGCGACGCCGTGCTGCGGGCAGCTGGCGGCATAACGGTTGGGCCGGACGGCGCACCGCTGCTCTACGGCAAACGCGATCAGCTCAATGATAGCGACTTCGCCAATCCCTCCTTCATCGCCTGGGGCGGCAAAAAGGCCTGAGCCTTCAGCCTTCCCCGGTGAACTCGAAACCGGGAATTGCCTGAAAAATCATATCTCTCCTGCCGGTCTTATCCACCGTCAAACGGTCGCGCCGATAATGGCGCGAGCGCTGGAGCTGGCTTGCCGATCCCATCGGCTTGGCCAGCTCCGGATTTTGACAGGATGCGATCTCCGGCCAGGTCTTGCTTGCCAACCGGATATCGCTCCACATTGATGGAGACGACACAATGGCAGACAATAGTCCACGCCTCGATTTGCCTTATATCCTGCCCTCCCAGGCCCAGAAACATGTCACCCATAACGAAGCACTGCTGGTTCTCGATGCAGTAACGCAGCTTGTGATTGAGGGCACTTTTACCACGCCACCTACCTCCCCTGCCGCCGGCACCTGTTACTGGGTTGCGGCCACCGCGACGGATGCCTGGGCTGGCAAGGAAGCGCACATCGCCGCCTGGCAGGATGACAGCTGGGCTTTCCTGGCACCCGCCGCCGGTTGGCGCGCTTATGTCCGCGCAACGGGCCGATTGCAGACCTATGACGGCACGGCCTGGCAGGATCTCGCCCTGCCCGACACGGCCTCCTTTTCCCGGCTTGGGATCAATGCCACAGCCGATGACACCAACCGGCTGGCCGTGTCGAGCGATGCCGTGCTTCTCAATCACGCCGGTGGCGACAACAGGCTTAAACTCAACAAGGCTGGCGAGAGCAATACGGCAACGCTTCTCTATCAGTCCAACTGGCAAGGCCGCGCCGAAATGGGGCTGGCCGGCTCGGACCAGTTCAGCATCAAAGTCTGCAATGACAGTGGCAGTTGGACCACCGCCCTGCTGATTAGCGGCGACGGCACCGTCACCCATCCGGCAAGACCCGTCGCCCGGGCAAAACTGACAAGCCCGTCCCTTGTGGTTTCCAGCGGCATGGTTACCGGATTTAACGGACTGGTCATCAGTCAGGGCAATATGCTGCTTGCCACCGCCACGGCAAGCGGCAATGGGCAAAGCCTGAAAGTGCCGGTCGCTGGCCTATACATGATCTCTCTTACCCTCGCCACCGCCGCTACCGACACCTATACTGCAACCGTGGTGGACACCGCTCAGACGAGCCTTTTAAAGATGACCATCGGCACGACGGAAACCGCTGCCGAAACCCATAGGACGGCCCTGATCATGCTGGAAGCCGGAGCCGAAATCAGCCTGTTGCATAATGGCACGGCCACATTTGCCACCACCGGTGCGGGCATTAAATTTTCGATATTCCTAATATAAAAGACACTATCGTCGTCAAACCGGCGTAGCAAAATGGCAACAATGTTCCGATTTGAGAAAATAGACCCAAGAAGAAACATTTACTTCAGAAGGTTAACCATTCGTTAAGTTTGTTCATGACGAGCGCCCTATTTGGGACTACATAAGCCACAAGAACTTTAGTCGGGAACAAATGGCGGTGCGAAAGCGGAGGAAATACACTCGGCTCGCATCTGCACGCAACCAAGAATCTGGAGTTAGTTGACACCGGTATAATCGGCTCGGCTGCTCCAGGAGGGACGAGGCTGGAATGGGTGTACCGCATGCACAGCAAGGCCTTCAGGCACGTCGCATCAACCGACGACGGACACGGTTTTCAAGAAATCGGATTCATCTGATTGCAAAACGAAGCCTCGACATCCTGATCTCGATCAGCGCATTGACGATCTTGCTGCCGTTTCTGCTGTCGGTCGCCGCGCTGATCAAGCTCACCTCCCCTGGCCCGGTCCTGTTTCGGCAAATGCGCTGGGGCCGCGACCAGCAAAAAATCCGCATCTACAAATTCCGCACCATGTATACTGCGGAATGTGACGATAGCGGCGTGCGGCAAACCACCGAAAACGATCCCCGGATTACAGTGGTCGGTGCGGTCCTGCGGCGCACCAATATCGACGAACTCCCGCAATTACTGAATGTGTTGAAAGGCGACATGTCGCTGGTCGGGCCGCGCTGCCACGCGATCGGCATGTTGGCCGCTGGCATGCCCTATGAGGATCTGGTCGCGGACTATCATCACCGTCATCAGGTTAAGCCGGGTCTCACCGGCCTTGCCCAGATGCGCGGCCTGCGTGGACCAACCGGTTCCGCCGCCAAAGCCCGCGCCCGCATCGCCGCCGATCTGTTTTATGTGGATAATTTTTCGTTCTGGCTCGATATCAAGATCATCCTCGGCACGATCCATTCCGAACTGACCTGCGGCAAAGGCTTTTAAAGAGAAGGACCTCACCTGATCTGGCCGGAATTATTCGGTAAAATCACCGCCTGCAGTGAGAGGAACTGCAAATTCTTTCCATATTCGACAAATTTGTCTCGAAAAAACGCAAGGTCGCGACGCGCCGCCCAGCGGCCAAGTCCGTTAAAGCGCCCTCTTGGTGCCATTGATTCGCACTGCATCGAGCCAAAAGCCAAAAGCTGTCAAGTCAGAACGCTCGGACGATCACGAATTATTAAATTCAAACCCTGGGATTTCACCAGGATCAAACTTTACGCAAATTTTCTTGAGTAGAAACCAATTAGGATAGACAGCTTAACGGCAATAAATTTTGCGATAAACGATATATATACATAAAATTGGTGATTTCAAACTTGATAGCGGCTTGTCAGAGTGTCGTCTTCATCCGAAAACGCCGTTTCTACGTGACATCAGCAGTCTTGGCCAAGTCCCTAAAATTCTTATCAAATTGTTACCCGGTGCTTAGGTAATTTTTAAAGGTGCGGCGTTAGATTTCTGGTCTGTGGTCTTGAGTTTGTATTAGAGAGTCCAATGACCGAAACGATACGCCCGCGAGTTAAATATGTTATCGGCCCTGACGGCAGTCCGTTGACAATTGCCGACCTGCCGCCAGCAAACACCCGTCGCTGGGTCATCCGCCGCAAGGCGGAGGTTGTGGCTGCCGTGCGCGGTGGCCTGTTGAGCCTTGAAGAAGCGTGCGAACGCTACACGCTGACCGTGGAGGAATTCCTGTCATGGCAGGCCTCCATCAATGACCATGGTTTGCAGGGTTTGAGAACGACCCGTATCCAGCAATACCGTCATTAACACCAGACAGGGCCTGGGATTGGGGCCGGGCCTGAAGACGAAGGCTCGAAGAGGTCGACCACACCCTCGCCTTGCCAATCCCGCCTTGAGGGAATTGCAAATATCTCAGATGCCTCAGGGTATTTGAGATATTTGCAAAAGCACGACAATACCGATTTTAAATATCGCATTGAATAAGGCCAGCGGGGCTACGGCGTATATCCTGGGCAAAGTGCCTCTGCGATCGGACGTGTTACGCCTCCGTGACAAAGCCAAGCATCTGACCGACACGACGTCCCGTCGATTTTCGTGAGAGATTTAATTTTTCGAATTCGACGCCCGCCGAATTTGCCCCAGGCAACTCCCTTAAGCTTCTTCAGCCTTCGGTTAATCCAGACGCCTTCCCCGTCACCACAGGACATTGGGATGTGAATGGTTTTCACGGGAAACTGCTGTCCCCTCACCTATCACAGATGTCGGTTTCATAGGGGATCGGTCCGGATATTGGACCGAACCGTGGACCGTGTGGGGAACTCCGATGCAAAACGCTGATTATCGCAGCGGGCGAGCGAAGGTTTTTTGCATGATGCCGCCGTGGGCATCCTTAATCGGGCAAATAACTGAAAAAATAAATATCATATGGTCGCGGATGAAAAGGCCGTTCCATTCCATGTGAACGGCCAGGCAATGAAACCATCATCGAGCAGGTCCCATTCCCTGCCTGCCTTTGTCATCTACGATCAGGATCTTCGCCGTTAAGCGCGAGCCCGCTGCTGGCTGTCGCGCTCTTCCAACGCAGCTGCCTTGGCATGTTCAGCCTCGGCCAGTTCCAGTGACAGTTCCGCGGCATCTTGCTGAACCTTCAGCTCGCGAATCGAATCCTGCAGGTTATCGGCACGCTGGCGGGCGGCCTTTGCAAAAGTCGGATAGGCGAAATGCGAAGCATCCGTGATGCCCGCTTTTTTTTCTTCCAGAGAAATCTGATTCTCCAGTTCCTTGGCCATACGTTCAAATTCAGACATCATTAACTGCAATTGTTGCAGCTGCCGACGCTTCTCGGTAACCTGAAATGCCTTCAGGCGAACTAGGCTGTCACGCGACTTCATACGCAATACTCCCGTGATGCGAGACATCCCGCCGTCACTCTGTTTTGACATCGCCCGCTGACATTTAAACGAATCACCGCGAAAAAATCTCACGGCGTTAACAAAAAACTACCTTTGGTAACCTTTCGTTTACGGGCATCGTTAATGATAAGGGAGATCTTTTAAAGGTCGGTAAATGCCCGGGTCCAAAATGCAGGACAATGACAATGATGAGTCAATTGAATCGCTTAAGGGGTTTTCTTCCCTTTTCGATTCATCTGTGGCGATGAGAAAATAACATATGAATCAGGAGGCTAGGCATTATGCTTAATAAATTCGTTACACCTTGCCAGAGTGAATCAGAATTTGTTAACCATTTGGTGGCAGCCTTCAAATCAGGCAACGACTGGATCCGTATCGCGTAGTGGGCCATTCAGACCTTTCGGCGGCGGTAAAGGGGATAATTATGCGGGTTCTACTCATCGAAGACGACAGCGCCACAGCGCAGAGCATCGAACTGATGCTCAAGTCCGAAAGTTTTAACGTCTACACCACCGATCTCGGTGAGGAAGGCGTCGACCTCGGGAAACTATACGACTACGACATCATCCTGCTGGACCTCAATCTTCCCGACATGTCGGGTTACGAGGTTTTGAGAACGCTTCGCCTGTCCAAGGTCAAGACACCGATCCTCATCTTGTCCGGCATGGCCGGCATCGAGGACAAGGTTCGCGGTCTCGGCTTCGGCGCTGACGATTACATGACAAAGCCGTTCCACAAGGACGAGCTTGTTGCCCGCATCCATGCGATCGTTCGTCGTTCCAAGGGCCATGCCCAGTCGATCATCATCACCGGCGAACTGATCGTCAATCTCGACGCCAAAACCGTCGAAGTTGGTGGCCAGCGCGTTCACCTGACCGGCAAGGAATACCAGATGCTGGAGCTGCTTTCGCTCCGCAAGGGTACCACGCTGACCAAGGAAATGTTCCTTAACCATCTCTATGGTGGCATGGACGAGCCGGAACTGAAAATCATCGACGTGTTCATCTGCAAGCTTCGCAAGAAGCTGGCCAATGCCGCCGGTGGTGCAAACTATATCGAAACCGTCTGGGGCCGTGGCTATGTGCTGCGCGAACCCGACAGTGCCGAATATATGGAAACGGCCTGACACCGGTTTGTCGTTACAACGGGGCGTTATTCGTAACGCCTCGCCGTAAATCCCCACCTGTGCCACTCCCGCGCGAGATCGTATGATCTCAAAAAAGTCCCTGCATTGCCGGGACTTTTTTGCGTTGAAGAAAATGGATTGCTGTGACCCGCGACAATGGGGACAGACCATGCATTGAGAGAATCGGACCGAACGTTAACAACCGATTTTCGGATAAATCCGCCATGTCTGGAATGATTCGGGATCAGGCGGCTTCGCGGTCACTGAACACTTCGGTCAGTGTTTTACGGTCGAAGGGCTTCAGCAGGAAATCGCTGGCTCCGGCCCGTTTGCCTTGCATCATGTGTTTCAGGTCGGCTTCGATGACGCAATAGAAGATCCGCACCGTTTTGCCCTCCGGCATGGCCCGGATATTGGTGATCAGTCCAAGCGCGCCTTCCAGACCCGAGTCAACGATGATCACATGCGGTAATTGTGTTTCGCAAGCCAGCATCGCCTCGCGCGCCGTGGATGCTTCCGTCACTCCAAAACCCAGTTCGGACAGAATTTTACGGCCAACCTTACGAACGATATCTGACGAGTCAGCAATGATCAGGTTCTTCATGCCGATCCCCTTTCGATGCCCATGGACCTTGCTTAAACATCAAAAAGATTAAGCAATTTTCCAAAAGAGCAAGCGGCGCGCCCCGTGCACCGCGTCTTTACCCATTGTCGCCGCATCCCGCGGTCTGACTTTGCCCATATTTCAAACCCCCAATGGATTTGAGATATCTGCACTATCTTTATGGTAAATCCAGAATACTAAGGAAACATTACCCGTATCTGGTGGAAACGGAAAGCGGCGCCCGAAGCCTGAGACACCGGGCGCCGTCGAGCATCTTTATGCGTGATCAGCCGGCCGCAACTGATTCGGCGGTGAAGATAATTTCGCCTTCACCGATGCTGTATTTCAGCTCCATCGATGATTCGTCGGCCAGCAACACGGTGTAATAGGGCTGGATGGAATGGGCATCGACGGCTTCTTCCATCTGGCCATTGCAGATTTCGGCGAATTTCGGCGGCACACGCAGCATACGGCCCTTGGCGACGATGGTAAATTTCGCGTCATATTCCGGATTTTCCAGCGTCACATCCAGCGAGCCGCCGCGTGGAATGGCGCCGTAAGCCACCAGCATCAGGTTCATCAGCAGTTTGACCCGGTTCTTGGCGATAATGGCGCGCGGGCCATTCCAGGTGATTTCAGTTTTCTTTTCGGCGGCGGCGAAATCCTTGACGGCTTTCTCGGCCTCGCCGGTATCGATCGACGCGCCGACCGAGCCGGAGGCGCCAAACGCCAGCCGGGCAAATTTCAACCGAACCGAAGCATTCAGCGCGCTGGTGCGAATCAGGTCCATGGCATCGGCATCCGCCCCGCCTTCATCCAGCAGTTCCAGCCCGTTATTGATGGCACCAACCGGCGAAATGACATCATGGCAGACACGGCTGCACAGCAGTGCCGCCAGATCAGGTCCGGCCAGCGTTAGGTTCACGTTCTTGAGCATCGAATTCTCCTCGACGGCAAAGTCTGTTATCGGCTGAGAGGCATAGCTGCCCCATCAAGCCGCATGATGTCGACGCCATAATGACACCATATTTGGTAAACCCATTGTTAATACGAAGTCATCAAGATGGAAGTCCGGTCTCATCAGAGCCGATTCTATTCATATCCGAGGAGGAAGCGATGCGCTTTTCCATCATTCGGGACCTGTTCAGGACCTGGATTGTAACGGCTGGCGTGGTTGCGGCAAGTGTTGTTTCGCAGCCCGCGACTGCAATGGCGCAGGGCGATCAATATACCATGCAGGAAGTGGTCGATGCGGGCCACTCCTTCTTCGGCTCGACCAGCGGCGCGCTGGCCAAGGTGATCGAGAAGGCGTTCGGGCAATACGGCCTACCCAATGGCTACATTCTCGGCCAGGAAGGCTCCGGCGCGTTTATTGCCGGCCTCACCTATGGCGAAGGCACGCTCTATACCAAAAATGCTGGTCAGCACCCCGTCTTCTGGCAGGGGCCGTCGCTCGGCATCGATTACGGTGGCAATGGCAGCCGCACGATGATGCTGGTCTATAACCTGCCCGCCGTTGGCAGCCTCTACAGCCGCTATGGCGGCGTCAGCGGCTCGGCCTATGTGGTGGCCGGCGTCGGCATGACGGCGCTGAAAAACAACAATATGGTTCTGGTCCCGATCCGCACCGGCGTCGGAGCAAGGCTTGGCGTCAATGTCGGCTATCTGAAGCTGACTCAATCCTCCACCTGGAACCCCTTCTGACCTCCACCGGCTTGGTTGATGTCAAGTCGGTCCATCGCCCGCAACTGCTGTCTTTGCCTTGCCGTTGTCGAACATCAACAGGCTAAGATGGAATGGCGCAGGGTTTTGGTTTACAGAATGTGCATCTGGACCGTCATCTGACACTTTGGGAACCGCTCTAACGGATATGGCACCGCCGTGATCGAATACGCCCTGCTCTTTGCATTGGGATTTGCCGCCGCAGCGCTTCTGGCGGCGTTGATCAGCCCTGCCATCCATGGCCGCATCGTTGCCTATACAGAACGGCGTCTGCGGGCCACCGCCCCTCTCGGCCCGGAAGAAGTCCGCGCCCAGAAGGACATGGTCCGCGCCGTTTATGCCGCCGAAAATGCGAAACTGTCCTATGACCTCCGGCGCGAGCGGGAGTATTTCGTCTCCGTCAAGGCCGCCGCCGATCAGGCCCAGGCGGAAGCGGTCCGTGCGCTCGGAGCAGAAGATGCTCTGAAGGAGCAGATCCACACCATGAGCAACGAGGCCGGAACGCTCCGCGTCGAACTGCGCCAGAACCAGGCTCAGCTGGAACAGCTGAAAGCCACGCTACAGCGCCACGAAGCGATGGTCGCCAGCCGCGATCTCGACATCGAGGCGCTAACCGTCAAACTGACCCGCCTGGAGGCGGACCTGGCCGCCCGCAATCGGGAAACCGCTAGCCACAAGCACCAGACAGAAGACCTGCAACTGCGCCTCCAGGATTTGCGCACCGAACGCGAGACGTTGCGCGACGAGGCCAAGGCCGCCGCCAGCCGCGCCCAGAAGGCAGAGCAACGGCTTCTCCAGGAGGAAGACAAGGTGCTGCGGCTGGAAGAGCGGCTGGAACGCCAGCAAAAGACCGAAACCCCTGTGCAACAGGTCGCCAAATGAGCGAAAGCCGCCCGGACATGCAGCACCCCTCGCCCGAAGCACTCGACACGCTCGCGGACGACTTACGTCAGCGCAGCGAAGCGCTCAATTCCCGGCTGCTTGCTGGCGATGGTGTCGAGGAAGACGCGGCCCTGCGCGCGCAAATCGCCGAAATTGCCGCCGGGATGATCGTGTTCACCGCCCGCAAGGAAGGCGAAGCATCGCCGATTCCGGCCCTGCTGGCACACCCTGTCCTCAGCGCCGATGCGCCGCAACCGCTGCTGGACCGGATCAAGGCGGTAGCGCCGGATCTTCTGAACGATTGAGCCTATCGCCTCGCAGAACAGGATGGCGCAGCCAGATGAGGGGCCACCTACCCCAATTTTCCCAGCGCCCGCGCCGCGCTGTGCAGGGCGATGCCGCTGGCGGTGCCGAGGTTGAGGCTGTCGAGTTGCGGTGATTGGGCGATCCGCACGGTCATGAACCGGGCAAGCACGTCAGCGGGCAGGCCCTCGCCTTCGGTGCCCACCACCAGCGCCAGCCTTTGCCGGCCACCAAGCCCGGCGGCGATATCGCCGATTTCAGTGGTCCCCGAGGGCGTCAGCGCCGCCACCAGAAAGCCCGCCGTATCCAGCGCCGACAACAGCGCAAGGGCGCTGTGTTCGCGCGCATAGGGCATGGTCAGCACCGAGCCGACCGAAACCCGCAGCGCCTTACGATACAGCGGGTCGCAACTGGTCTCATCCAGCAGCACCGCATCGGCACAGAAGCCGGTGGCATTGCGAAACATAGAGCCGACATTGTCATGATTGGAAATGCCGCAGCCGACCAGAACCAGGGCGCGTTGCGGCAAGCTGGCAATCAGCTGCGTGGCATCGGGCGCGGTGAGCCGGCTGCCCAGCGCCAGCACGCCACGATGCAGGTGAAAGCCAGCGATTGCATCCAGCACGGCAGCGCTTGCCACGTAGACCGGCAGATCGTCCGGCCATTGGTCAAGAAGCGGCTGGAGACCCGCCACCCGGTTTTCCAACAGCAGCAGGGCCTCGGCGCGAATGCCGCGCCCAGCTTGATGCGATGCCAGCAACATACGCAGCACAACCGTGCCTTCTGCAATGAACCGGCCCTCACGCCCGGTCAGGTCGCGCTCGCGGATATTGCTAAAGGCAGCGATGCGCGGGTCCTGCGGATCGGTGATGGTGACGAACTGGACCATGCTCGGCCTATTGCGTGATCGCGACATCCGCGATCATCCGGCCCACTGACAGGTCAAACACATAGGCCTTGGACTGGCCTTCGGCTGTGGTCCCATAAAACAGGATCTGCGTGCCTGACAGCGCTGTGGAGGTCACTTTGAAACCGGCGGGCAGGCGGGCAGCCAGTGTCAAGGGCTGATCGGAGGGGATGGTAATGCCACCGGCCTGCGTCTTTTCCGGGGTTGGGCTGTTCTTGACCTTGTAGACAACGGCGGCCAACACCGCCATAAGGCTGACAAACATGATGGCCGCCGAGACGAGTTGCAAACGCACCATCTTGCGGCGAACTTTTTCGAGCACCGGATCGAGCGGCTTGTCTTTCTGTTCGTCGGTCTCGACTTGGCTCATGAAACTTAAACCTTTCCCTGATGGAGCTGCTCTGCCGCCCATTGGGCCTCGGCCACAAGGGCCGAAAGACAGGATGCGCTATGACAGACCCCTTTAAACAAGCAGGCGAGCCAAGGAAAGAGCTGATTGCCGGTGAGGACGCCGAAGGCCGTCTGGATGCCTGGCTGGCAGCAAGCCTTGGCGGTGACCTGTCTCGCAACCGCGTCAAGGCTCTGATCGAACAGGGTGCGGTCTTCGTCAATGGCACAGCCGTTACCGAGCCGAAGCGCAAGATCAAGCCCGGCGACCAGCTGGTGATCGCCATGCCGGAGCCGGAAGACCCCGAACCCAAGGGCGAGGATATTCCGCTCACCGTGCTCTACGAGGACAAGGACCTGATCGTTCTGTCAAAGCCCGCCGGTCTGGTGGTGCATCCGGGTGCTGGCAACTGGACCGGCACGCTGGTCAATGCGCTGATCCACCATTGCGGCGACAGTCTCTCCGGCATTGGCGGGGTGAAACGTCCCGGCATTGTCCACCGGCTGGATAAGGAAACTTCCGGCGTCATGGTCGTTGCCAAGAATGACATCGCCCACCGGCACCTGGCCGACCAGTTTGCCGACCATGGCCGCAGCGGCCCGCTGGAGCGGGCCTATCAAGCGCTTGTCTGGGGCCGCCCGCGTGGGCTGCGCGGCACGATTGACGCCGCCCTTGGCCGGGCTGGCGACCGCACCAAGCGCACCGTGAAGCGCGAGGATACCGATGACGCCCGCGAAGCCATCACCCATTATCAGGTGATGGAGCGTTATGGCGAAAAGCCGGATGCCACCTGCCTCGCCTCGCTGGTGGAATGCCGGCTGGAAACCGGCCGCACCCACCAGATCCGGGTGCACATGGCCCATATCGGCCATCCGCTGATTGGCGATCCCGAATATGGCGCCGCCTTCAAAACCAAGGCCAACCTGCTACCAGACGCGGCCAAGGCCATCGTCACTAACTTCCACCGCCAGGCGCTGCATGCCTACCTCTTGGCGTTCGAACACCCGACCACTGGCGAAGTCATGCACTTCGAAGCGGCCATCCCTGACGACATGGAAACAATTATCCGGGCGCTACGCGATATCGCATGAACCCTTTGCCCCGTTAAACGTTAGCGCAGGTCCGACATGGCTGCGCAGCCGTTGCGCGCCGGACAGGCAAACGGGGCAAGGGCGATTATGGATACCAAGCAAGCAGTCGGAACATCGCGCGATCTGCACGATGGCAAGTCCTTCTGGGCTGCGACACCGAATATTGTGGTTGAGAGCCGCGATACCCCGGCGCGCACCGATTACGATGTTATCATCATCGGTGCCGGGATCAGCGGCGCTTTGATGGCGCAGGCGCTGGCAGCAGATGGCCGCCATATTTTGGTGGTGGACCGGCGTGAACCCGTCCGGGGCAGCACGCTGGCCAGCACGGCGATGATCCAGCACGAAATCGATATTCCTCTGTCGCAATTGTCCAAAGCGATCGGGGCCAAGAAGGCGATGCGTGCCTGGAGGCGCTCGGCAGCCTCTGTTAATAGCCTGGGGGAGCGCGTCGCCAAACTTGGCCTTTCCTGCCAGTTCCAGCAGCGCAGCAGCCTTTTCCTGGCGGGCGATGAGATGGGCCACCGTGCCCTCGCCGCTGAAACGGAGCTGCGCCGTGAAGCGCAATTGGACGCCGAGTATCTGAGCGGCGCGCAAGTGAAGGAGAGATTCGGAATCGAGCGCACGGGAGCCATCCTCTCCCCCTGCTCGGCCAGCGCCAATCCGGCCCAGATGACGGCGGGCCTGCTAAAGGCTGCCCAGCAAGGCGGCGTGGAAGTCGTCTCACCGCTGGCGATTACCGCGATCCGGGAAACCCGCGACGGGGTGATGGTGGCAACAGCGGACGGTACATTGCTCTGTGCCACAGACCTTATCGCCTGCACGGGCTATGAATATCTGAAGATGATGGAAAGCCCCCTGCATCAGGTGATTTCCACCTGGGCCATTGCCTCCGAGCCGAACGCCCAAAGGCCGGACTGGCTGGACAACCATCTCGTCTGGGAAGCGTCCGAACCCTATCTCTATTTCCGCTCCACATCTGATGGCCGGATCATCGCCGGTGGCGAAGATGAGGACGATCCGCTCGCCCATCAGGACCCGGTCAAGGCGCGGCGCAAATTCGAGACGATCCGGCAAAAGCTGAAGGATCTCGCCGGGATTGAGATGGACCACATCGCCTATGGCTGGTCTGCCCCGTTCGGCACGACGCGGGATGGGCTGCCGATCATCGACCGCGTCCCCGGCACCAGCCATGTGCATGTGGTGATGGGATTTGGCGGCAATGGCATCACGTTTTCGACCATTGCGTCGGAGATTGTCTCGGCCCGGATTGCCGGTCGCAAGGATGCCGATGAGGATTTGTTCCGATTCCGCTCGTAAATCAATCGTGACCGGCGTGGTGCGCTTGAATCGCGGCCATGCCACACTTATGTGACATAGGATTTCGTGCGGGATGAGGAAATCCGCATGTTGGAGCTTGCCCGTTTGGCATTGGGAAGCTCATGGATAAAGGGGGTGCTTTATGGCCCGCAATAGCTTGCCTTCGATTACTGCCGGTGAAGGCGGACTGAACCGTTACCTGGATGAGATCCGCAAGTTCCCGATGCTGGAACCCCAGGTGGAATATATGCTGGCCAAGCGCTATGCAGAGCATGGCGACCGCGATGCTGCGCACCGGCTTGTCACCAGCCATTTGCGCCTCGTGGCGAAGATTGCCATGGGCTATCGCGGCTACGGCCTGCCGATTGGCGAAGTCGTGTCTGAGGGCAATGTCGGCCTGATGCAGGCCGTGAAGAAATTCGATCCCGAACGCGGCTTCCGGCTTGCGACCTATGCGATGTGGTGGATCAAGGCCTCGATCCAGGAATATATCCTGCGCTCCTGGTCGCTGGTGAAGATGGGCACGACCGCCAATCAAAAGCGGCTGTTCTTCAACCTGCGCCGCCTGAAGGGCAAGATCCAGGCCATCGAAGAAGGCGACCTGAAGCCGCACCAGGTCACGGAAATCGCCACCAAGCTGAAGGTCAGCGAGGAGGAAGTGATTTCCATGAACCGTCGCCTGTCGGGCGATGCCTCGCTGAATGCGCCGATCCGCGCCAGCGAAGGCGAATCCGGCCAGTGGCAGGATTGGCTGGTGGACGATCATGACAGCCAGGAAGACACGCTGATCGAGCAGGACGAGCTGGAAACCCGGCGCAACATGCTGTCGCGCGCCATGGACGTTCTGAATGACCGCGAACGCCGGATCTTCGCCGCCCGCCGCCTGGCCGAAGAGCCGGTGACGCTGGAAGAACTGTCATCGGAGTTCGACATCAGCCGCGAACGTGTGCGCCAGATCGAAGTGCGCGCCTTTGAAAAGGTTCAGGATGCTGTCCAGAAGGACGCACTGGAACAGGCCAAGGCGTTGCGGGTCGTCGAGTCCTGACGTTCAGCCACGACAATCGCAATGTTTTACAGGCCTCGCAATAACCCTGCGAGGCTTCGTCCATTCCACATCGCGGGAGAATTGTGCCGTGACAAAGCAACAGTCCATTCTGGAACCGGTTGCAAAACAACTCGATGCCTATAACGCCAAGGATATCGACGGTTTCATGCAGCATTGGGCACCGGACTGCCGGATCTATGCCTTTCCCGATACTCTATTGGCGGATGGAGCGGCAGAGATCCGCAGCCGCCACATCGAGCGCTTCCGAGAGCCGGACCTGCATGGCAAGCTGATTGCCCGCCACATCACCGGCAATATGGTCACTGATATTGAATGCGTCACCCGCAATTTCCCAGAGGGCAAGGGCAAGATCGACGTGCTCTGCCTTTACGAGATTGAGCACGGAAAGATCGCCAGGGCGTGGTTCAAAATGGGCGAGAAGCGGTTTCTTGGCTGAAAGCTACCCGGCCACCACCACCAGCGCCAGCAGCGAGAGAACCAGCGCCGGGATCATCACGACAGCGCCGATTTTCAAAAATTCCAGCGCGCCCATATGCAGGCCTTCGCGCCTGAGCGCTGACAGCCAGAGAATGGTGGCAAGCGAACCGGTCACCGACAGATTGGGGCCAAGATCGACCCCGATCAGCATAGCACCGGAAACAGTGCTGCCGACATGGGCGCCCTGCACGGTGGCACCGGCCACCAGACCGGCTGGAAGATTGTTGACGAGGTTGGAGAGGAAGCCGACCAGCAGGCCTGCTCCCATGGCCGCTGCCTTGGCATCCGCTGCGGCAGCATCGGACAAATAACGGGCAAGCAGCACCGTCAGCCCGGTCTTGTCCAGCGCCTCGACCAGCACGAACAGGCCCGCCACCAGCGGCAACACGCTCCAGGACATGCCCTTCAGCGTCTCAGCCGGTCCCTGCCCGCTCAAGGCCAGCACCAGCACAGTGGTGAGTACACCGGCAATAAAGGTTGGCAGGCCAAGGTCCAAACCCAGCGCCGACGCCGCCATCAGCACGACAGCCGTCAGGATCAGTCCCCAGCCGGCCAGCTTGGCGCTGTGGGAGAGATGCGGTGTCTCAACCTGCTGATCCATCACCTCGGCGCGGATGGCGCGTCTCTGGCTCCAATAGAGCATGGCGAAGGTGACGACGATGGCCACCAGCGAAGGGAGCGCGAATGTGGCAAGCCATGTCGAGAGCGGCGGCATTTCCCCACCGCCGAAAATCACCAGATTGGCCGGATTGGAGATCGGCAGCACAAAGCTTGCCGCATTGGCGATGAAGGCGCAGATCAGCAGATAAGGCATCGGATTCTTGAGCTTGGCCGCCTTGGTGGCGGCAAAGACCGCAGGCGTCAGTACCACTGCCGTCGCGTCGTTGGAGAGAAAGGCCGTGACGAGAACGCCGACACCATACAGCAGCACGAACAGCCTGAGCGGCGAGCCCTTGGCCCTTTGCGTGGCCAGCGCCGCCAGCCAATCGAACAGACCTTCACGCCGCGCCAGTTCCGATAGAAGCATCATGCCGATCAGGAACAGATAGACATCATAGCCCTTGGCAATGCCTGCCCAGGCATCGTTGATGCCGATCAACCCCAAGCCGACTGCTCCCAGGCCCAGGAGCACGATGGCACCTAGCACAGCCCAGATCGCCTCCGGCCAGCCAAAGGGCCGGCTGATAACGCCCAGAACGGAGAGGGCGCAAACAGCCCAGGTCAGGTAAGTTGCGGTCATGAAACATCCGAAAAAGACGCGGCCGGAAGGAAGGCCAAGGAAAGGACTGGCAGGCAGACGCCGAGAACCGGCGTCAGATCAGATCTCCCATTTAGTCCAGGATACGCAAAGAGCAAGCGGCATGGAACAATTTTGCATTTGGCAAATTAACGAGGCGCCTGCCCATGCCTATTTGATGCTAAACCGCTGATTTTTCAACCTTTCCGAAAGCGCGCCCGTGATCGCACAGTCCAAGATTGTCTCCGCGAGCCGCCGCTCGCTCATTGCCCTTGCCATCCTCAACTTCTTCCTTGCTGATGCCCGTGACGGGCTTGGCCCGTTCCTCGATGGCTTTCTGGCAACCCATGGATGGTCGCCGATGACACTGGGTATCATCGCCACGATGGGCGGCGTGCTCGGCATGGTGGTCACGCCCCTGTTTGGCGCGGTTGTCGATGCAAGCCCCTATAAGCGGACCCTGATCATCCTGCCAGTCACACTCGTCACAGCCGCCGCACTGTGGACGCTGGCAAACCCCGACAATCTGGCGGTGTTCGGCGGACAATCGGCAACGGCCCTGGTGGGCGCGGTGATCGGCCCTGCCCTGATGGGGATGACGCTGGGACTGGTCGGCGAGAGAGCCTTCTCCAACCAGGTCTCCCGCAATGAAGTCTGGAACCACACCGGCAATGTGTTTTCACTGGTCTGTATTTTCGTCCTCACCAGCTATTTCGGCCAGAACGGCGTTGTCTGGCTGATGATCGCTTCGGCCCTTGCCACCATCGCAGCGGTCCTGACGATCCGGCCCCAGGAAATCGACCAGGATGTCGCCCGCGGGCTGAGTCATAAGGACAGATCGGCTGAGGCTGAGGACAACACTGCAGCCCAGCCCTCGGGTTATTCCATGCTGGTGCATAGTCGTGGGTTGATCGTGCTCGCCCTGATCCTGATGATCTTCCATTTCGGCAATGCGCCGATCAGCCGGTTGATCGCTCAGAATTTCTCCATCCAGCTCGACAGTCCTTTCAAGACTACCGCCATCACGACAGGCGTCTCGCAACTGGCGATGATCGTCGTCGCCTGCGCCGCCCCATGGATGATTGCCCGGTTTGGACTGCGGTCGGTGTTTTTTATCGCTTTGATGGCTCTGCCGATCCGGGGCATGATCGCCGGTAGTTTTTCCAGCTTTGCCGCCATCTACCCGGTACAGATCCTCGATGGCATCGGGGCTGGCCTGATCGGCATAGCCACACCGATTGCCGCGGAACGTATTTTGTCCGGCTCTGGCCGTTTTAACGTTGGCCTTGCCGCCGTCATGACCGTCCAGGGCATCGGCGCGTCATCCAGCAATGTCGTCGCTGGCTGGCTCACGCAGGAAGGCGGCTATTCGCTCGCCTATTTCGTCCATGGTGGCATTGCTGCCCTGGCGCTGCTGCTGTTCATCGTCAACCATAAGCAGGTCGCGCCGGAACTGCCGGAGCATAGGCGGTAAAGCATCAGACCGAAAAATGGGAACCGGTTTTCGGATGAATCCGATGCGTAAACAAAAACGTAGAGCATCGGTCCGATGCTCTCCTGCATAATTTTTTAAACCGGAATCGGTTTAAAGAGAAAATTATGCAGCAGATATAAAGAGCTACAGCGAACCTTTGTGCGCCATATATGGCGCACGGCGCTGTAGGGCGTCTGGACCACTTGAAGTTCATAAAACAAAATAGGGCATGTCAGTGTTTGCACGAAACGCTGACATGCCCTGGTTAAATCTCAGATCAGAAGCGGCTCGGCGCAAGGTCGAGTGCAGGGTGTTGCGACAGGGATCACCCGCCGCTGCGATTGTTTCCGAGTGCTGCCCATTCCTTGATGACGCTGTCGAAGATCGGCTTGCCAGCGGCGCCCTTGTCGAGGGTAATCAGCGCACGGCGACCGTTGCGATAGGTAACGGGAATGTCGATCCAGTCACGGCTGCGCAACAGATCGACATTGCGGGCCACCACTTCGGCAAAATCGTTGAAGGCAATCATGAACGTATCGTCGGTGATCTTGGCAGGCACCGCCACGATCGGATCGCCGCGATCCTGCTCGCTTGTCTTCATGGCAACGCGCTGAACGCTGTCTATGCCGCCGCCCTCAAAGTTCTGCGGCACCGAAAAGACGATTTCCATCAGGTGGCTGGCGGGAAGCGAGCTGTCGGTATTGCGCTTGAAGGTAATCAGCGCTGTCAGCCCCCGCTCAGGGATCGTCAGCTTGCCCTGGATTTCCGGTTCCGGCTTGCCGCTGTCGCCAGTCTCATGCCGGGCTTCCCAGACAATATAGCCCTGCACGGTGGTCGGCGTCGTCTGACCGAGACGTTCTTCGTAGAGATAGGCCTTCTGGCCATTTTCCGGCACGGTAAAGGGCGCACCCTGCACAGGCGTGGTGGTGGCTGGCGCACTGGCCGCACCGCCGGACACTGGCGCTGCCGGATTGGCCCCACCATTCTGCTGGGCCACCGAACGGCCCTCGCCGCTATTGGCGGCAGCGTTCGAGGCCCCCTCATCCACTTCCGTACCGTCAGGCATCAGCTTCTGGGTAAATTTCTGCCCCGCGGCCCCGGCATCGCCGGTTGACGCTGGAACGGTCGCCGGTTTTCCGGCATCCGCGCTGCCCGTCTGCGAAGACGGTGCGGACGCTGGCGAAGAACCCTTTGAAGCAAACAATCCTGTCACGGTCTGCTTCAAACCGGCAATGGCGCCCGGCAGATTGTCACGATGGGCATAGGCGTAGTAGCCACCGCCGCAGATCAACAGGATCAGCACGCCTGTGATGATGTAAGGCGCAGTCCGGCGGGATTTCTTGGTGCGCAGTCCAGCCTTCCTGTTGGCCTTTGCCAGCACGGCTGCCATCTCTTCAGAGGAATTGCTTCGGTCAGGCGCGGCGGCGCGCTGTTGCTTTTTAGCTGCCGCCGGTGGCACAGGCTGTGCCGCGACAAAATCATCGAACCAGGCAGGATCTTCGCCTGCCTTGCTCGCGGAAGCTCCGTTGCGAACGGCCTTTTCATCGTTTCCGGATGCCTGACCGGCAGGCGTGCCGAAGCTGGTATTCTGATGCTTGTCGCTCCAGTCCAGAAGATCCTTCGGATCTTCATGACCAGCTTGCGAGAAGGAGCCACCCTGCCCCGCAGGCTGCTTGTTGTCGCGCACGAAAGCGTCGAACGCGCCCAGCGCCTCGGCTTCATCGAACACCGGCTGGCGTGCCGGTGGAATAGCGGGGTAGACTGGGGGCTTTTCTGCTTCTTCCTGACGCGACTGAGACTGTGCTTCAAAGGAATGGACAGGTGCAAGCGGAGCTGGCGTCGGCTCCAGATGGCTTTCCAGCCATTCATCCATCGAATGCTTCTGTGGCGCCGAAGGCTTTACGGTTGCGGCGGGAACAGCGGGCGAAAAAGAAGCTGCGGGCTGGACAGGCTCTTCACTCTCCCAAATAGCAGGTGGAATGGCAGCAGCCGGAATACGCGCCGGTTCTGGCTTATAAGGCTCCGGCTCCGGTTCATACACTGGCTCTGGCGCTGGTTCCGGCTCATAGACAGGTGCTGGGGCAGGCTCAGGAACATAAGCCGGCTCATGAACAGGTTCAGGCTGGTGCACATATTCGGGCTCATGCGCCGGTTCGCCAACAGGCTCCGGTTCATGGTAAACGTGTTCCGGCTCAGGTTCATAGGCTGGCGCTGGGGCCGGTTCATAAACCGGGGCCGGTTCATAGGCCTCCTCTTCCACGGCAGGAAGAGCCTCGGCATAATCTGCCTCGACCTCGGCAATCGCGGCGTCAAGCTTGTCCAGCTGGCGGCGCAGCATGTCTTCCGACGGCTTGGGTGTCATATTGTCCAGCTGCCGCATCACTGCGCCACGAGCCTTCTCATACACCTTTACGCGCATTTCCGGGGTATTGTTCGACAGGCCATCAACGGCGCGCCGAATAACTGCTACGAAATCTGCCATCCGTACTTTCTCGTGATCACCGGCCCAGGCCGACAAGACAAATTAATTCAACTCTAACCTTAATCCTCAAATGGATCGGTCACAAGTATGGTGTCGTCGCGTTCCGGGCTGGTGGACAACAGCGCGACCGGCGCACCGATCAGCTCTTCCACCTGGCGGACATATTTGATCGCCTGGGCGGGAAGATCGGCCCATTTGCGCGCGCCGACGGTGGATTCCTTCCAGCCTTCCAGCGTCACGTAAATCGGCTCGACCCGCGCCTGGGCTGCCTGTGCCGCCGGTAGATGGTCGATTTCCACACCATCCAGCTTGTAGCCGACGCAGATCTTCAGCTCGTCCAATCCGTCGAGAACGTCGAGCTTGGTCAGGGCGATGCCGGTAATGCCGTTGGTGGCCACCGACTGGCGCACCAACGCCGCATCGAACCAGCCACAACGGCGTTTACGGCCGGTGACCGTGCCGAATTCATGACCTTTTTCCCCAAGAAACTGGCCGACCTCGTCCGTCAGCTCGGTCGGGAACGGGCCTTCGCCGACGCGGGTCGTATAGGCCTTGGTGATGCCAAGGATATAGCCAAGCGAGCCTGGCCCCATGCCGGAACCTGCCGCTGCCTGGCCGGCGACCGTGTTGGACGAGGTGACGAAGGGATAAGTGCCGTGATCGATATCGAGCAGCGAGCCTTGCGCGCCTTCAAACAGGATACGGGCGCCACGACGGCGCTCCTTGTCCAGCATCAACCAGACGGTTTCGCGGAAGGGGAGAACTTTGTCGGCCACCGACAGCAGCTCTTCCATGATCGTCGAATGTTCGACCTCGGGCGCACCAAAACCACGGCGAAGCGCATTGTGATGGGGCAGGATGCGGGCAACTTTCTCGGCCAGACCTTCAGGATCGGCCAGATCCATCACCCGGATGGCACGACGGCCGACCTTGTCTTCGTAGGCCGGGCCGATACCGCGCCGCGTGGTGCCGATCTTGGTGCCACTATTGGACGCTGCGTCTTCGCGCATGCCATCCAGTTCGCGGTGAAGCGACAGGATCAGCGTCGCATTGTCGGCAATGCGCAGATTATCAGGTGTTACGGTGACGCCCTGGGCGGCCAGCTTGGCGATTTCGGCGATCAGCGCATGCGGATCGACCACGACACCATTGCCGATCACCGCCATCTTGCCGGGGCGCACAACACCCGAGGGCAGCAACGATAATTTATAGGAAATGCCGTCGATGACCAGCGTATGACCGGCATTATGGCCACCCTGGAAGCGCACGACCACGTCAGCGCGCTCGGACAGCCAGTCCACGATCTTGCCTTTGCCTTCGTCACCCCATTGGGAGCCAACCACCACGACATTCGTCATTTCAAAATCCTGTCTTTACGCCTCAAGCGTACCTTCGCCTCGCGACAGCGCTGGCGGTTGATAAAGCCGTAAGCCGTCACACGTTCTGTCTGCTGCGCGCCGCCGTTTTCCCTGAAGCAGATCGTCCTGAACAGGTTTCCAGTCAAGGCAGCGCGTTTTCGCGCCTGCGCGTCCCCAAACCCGCGCATCTATACTGTGTTGTTTTGCGGAAAGCGACACGTTTATGCGCGTTAATCCGGCTTTTTGCATGGCAGAGACATATGACGGTGCAACACAATTTTACGATTGCATAATTCCTGAAATCGATTCCGGTTTCAGGAATTATGCAGTAGTCACAATGCATCGAAATTGGCGACGCGCAGAGGTTGAACGATCAGATGCAAATCAGAGCCTATGCCTATCTGGTGCTGACAACCTTGTTCTGGGGCGGCAATGCCGTGGCGGGTAAGCTGGCCGTTGGCCATATCAGCCCGATGATACTGAATCTTGGTCGCTGGTCGCTGGCCTTGACGCTGCTGCTGGCGGTTTCCTCCCGTCAGATCAAGGCGGATTGGCCGGTGGTGCGCCGTCATATCCCCCTGCTGCTGGCGCTCGGTGCAATCGGCTATACCGGCTTTAACGGCTTTCTCTATTCGGCGCTGAAATACACCTCTGCCGTCAATGGCGCCATCGAACAGGGTGGCATTCCCGTGCTGATCTTCCTGTTGAACTTCCTGCTCTTTCGAATCGCCGCCTCCGCCATCCAGATTGCCGGCTTCGTGATCAGCTTTATCGGCGTGGCGCTGACGGCAGGCCATGGCGACCTGATGGCGCTTTTGTCGCTACGGCTAAACTTCGGCGATACGCTGATGCTGCTGGCCGTGCTGTGCTATGCGATTTTCACCGTGGCGCTGCGCTGGAAGCCGGAACTGCACTGGAAGACACTGATGGCCGCTCTTGCCTTCGGCGCGGCGCTGGCCTCGCTGCCGCTGGTCGCCTGGGAAGCCAGCAATGGCAGCCTGATCGCGCCCGATGCCACCGGCTGGGCACTGATTCTGTTTTGCGGCCTGCTGCCATCCCTGGTGTCACAAACACTCTATATATCAGGGGTCAACATGATCGGTGCCAACCGGGCTGGCCTGTTCATCAATCTTGTGCCGGTGTTCGGCACCATCCTGTCGATCGCCGTGGTCGGTGAAAAGCTGGAAGGCTTTCACATGCTGGCGCTCAGCCTGGTGATTGGAGGCATCGCGCTGGCCGAATGGGGCAAACCGCAAACCACTGCCCGCTAAGGGCAAACTCTAGATCAGGCTCGTATGTCCATCGGCAATCCGCAAAACGGCGAGGCGTCCTGAGGCATAGGCACCGGTATCTATGCCGATCCGGTTCTTGCCGAAGGTGACCGCATCGGTCGGGGTATGTCCATGTACAACCGTATAGGGCAGCTCCGGGCCACGCCCCAGAAAGGGCTCCCGAATCCACATCAGATCTTCATCGGCCTGGGCTTCCAGCGCGACGCCCGGCTTCAGGCCTGCGTGCACGAACAGAAATTGCCCCACCTTGAGCATGACCGGCAGGGATTTCAGCCAGGCATAATGGCTTTCAGGAATGGCCCGTGCCAATTCCGAGGAGAGCCCCTTGAAACTGCCGGCCTGGTGCAAGGCGTGGTCGATGTCGATGCCATAGGAATAAAGCGTGGCCGCCGCGCCGAAATCCAGCCAGCGCCGTCCAGCCGAGGGATCGTCGAGAAAATGGCAGAATACATCGTCATGATTGCCGCACAGCGATACCCGCTCGAAACCGGGTGCCAGCGGTGCCATCAGGTGGTCGATCACCCGGCGCGAGGACGGCCCACGATCGACATAGTCACCCAGCATGACAATCAGCTTGGGACCATCGATACTGCCGGCATCGTGCAGGATACGGCATTCCGCTTCCAGCAACTCAGCATAGCAACCATGCACATCCCCCACCGCATAGATCGCGGAAAACGCCTTGGGATCGATATCCACACGACTACGCATGCCAGCCACACCGGTTTCCGATCCGACGTCGAGAAATTTACGCAACAACTTTATCATAATGGTTCCAGCTTCCCGCAACCGTTTTACGCCTGTCACAAGCGCTTCTCAACCACGCGCAGGGCTAATCGTGATAATTACCAACCATTAAGGTTAACATCGGTTCGAATCGCGCGCTTTTCAGCATCGCGGCGCGCGCAAATCGATGCTTTTCCGCGACATGAACAGAGCTTATCCCTAGGACTATGAGAGAAAAATGGATCCCAGCTTTCGTAAAAAGACGAGCGATTACAAAAAGATCGAAAGTTCTATCTGATCCAATATCAACTTTGATCGATTTTAGCCAATCAATGGGGAAGCATCATGACCAAGCCATTTTACTGGAATGAATTGAACACCTATGATTTCGCCAGCCTGTCACCTGGCAGCACCATCGCCGTTTTGCCGATTGCCTCCACCGAGCAGCATGGGCCACATCTGCCAATTGCAACCGATGTGGCGATTGCCAATGGCATGTTGACAGAGCTGAAGCGCCAGCGCCCGTATGACCTGGACTTCCTGGTTCTTCCCACTCAGGAAATCGGCAAGGCCAATGAACATGTTTATGGCCCCGGCACGCTCTCACTCAGCGCGGATCTGCTGATTGCGGCATGGACCGCCATCGGTGCCAAGGTGGCGGAAGCGGGCCTGCGCAAGCTGGTCATCGTCAATTCCCATGGTGGCAATGTCGATATCATGAGCATTGTCGGGCGCGAATTGCGCGTCCGCCACAAGATGGCAGTGGTGTCCACCCAATGGAGCCGGTTCGGTAACCCCGATGGCATGATTTCCGATCATGAAAACCGCTATGGCATTCATGGCGGCGAAGTGGAAACCTCGCTGATGCTGCATTTCCGCCCCGAACTGGTGCGGATGGACAAGGCCGAAAACTTCGTCTCCAAGGCGGAATGGATGAAGGAACGCTCGGATTTTCTCCAGCCCTTACCCCCCCACTCGCTGGCCTGGATCGCCCATGACCTCAATCCGGCTGGCGTGGTCGGCGATGCCTCGAAAGGGACAGCGGAAAAGGGTGAAGCGATCTGCCGTCATCAGGTTTCCGGCTTCATCCAGCTGTTGCGTGACGTCAGGGACTATCCGCTGTCGGCGCTTTACTCCCCGGAATAAGAACGGTCCGCGGCAAGATATCCCCTGCCCTGCAATTCCATCACCAGGGCCTGGATTTCCTGAACCAGATATTCAACGAACAGGCTAGTCGCCGCATCGAGCGGCGCCCGCGCCCGGGCAAACAGTTTCATCGGCTGATGGCGGCAATGCGGCTCGGCCAGCGGTCGAAACACCAGTTCGCCCTTGCGGCATTCGACAATCACATCCAGGGGGTTGAGCAGGGTCAGCGCCGTGCCGCATTTGACCAATTGCTTCAGCAATTCGGAGGCATTGGTTTCCAGCAGCGGCTCGACCGGCAGCGGCAGATTGGCAAGCGCCAGATTGATGACATTGCGCAGGCTGGTGCCAGGCTCAGCCAGCACCAGTTTTTCCTGCACCACATCGACCAGATTGATCGGGCCTTTTTCACGCGCCAGCCGATGACCGGGCGGTAAAACCGCGCCGACAGGGATATCAAAATTGGCGATGGTGCGAATACCTGGCGTTGCCGGGATGTTGAAGCCCAGCCCGATATCCACTTCGCCCGTCAGCACCGGATTGAGGGTGGTGGAGCCGCTGTCATTGCGCAAATGCACCTTGATGCGCGGATGCGCGTCCAGAAACCGGGCAATGATTTCCGGCAGGGGACCGGCGGCCAGCCCCACCGTGGCGACCAGCGATACCTTTCCCACCTGCGGCATTTTCAGGCTGCGGATACGGGCTTCCAGACGTTCATAGCCCTTCAGAACTTCACGGATGTGCTCGACACACAGTTCCCCCGCCGCCGTCAGTCGCAAGCCGCGCGGCAGACGCTCGAACAGGGGAACACCCAGCTCATCTTCCAGTGCCAGAATCTGCCGGTTGACAGCGGAAGATGCAACGTTAAGTCTAGCGGCGGCTTTACGAATTGAACCGCAACGGGCAATCTCGTCTATATAAAGCAGCTTACGGGAGTGAAGCATGGCGTAACACACCAGTCCATTTTTTAGGCAGATTGAACATTTCACATACAGAGCGAGCAAGCGATGCCATTAAGGCATCGAAGCGGACGAAATTTGATGCTTTTCAAGCCGCAAGGCAACCGCTCAAATGCATAAAACGCGGCGGGCCATTTCAGTGGAGCCATTTTGAGCGGAGCCATTTCAGCGGCATGGGACATCGGGCGGCAGCACGCGATCCGAGGGATCAGGGGAAAACACACATGACGAAAACCATACTGCACAAGACAATTGTCAACACTTTGGCCGCGACCGCACTGGCCCTTGGCCTTGGCAGCCCGGCCATGGCGCTGGACGAGGTCAGCTACGGCACCAATTGGCTGGCCCAGGCCGAGCATGGCGGCTTTTACCAGGCCGTGGCCGATGGCACCTATGAAAAATACGGTTTGAAGGTGAAGATCGTCCAGGGTGGCCCGAATGCGGCAAACCAGGCATTGCTGATCGCCGGCAAGGTCGATTTCTACATGGGCAGCCCGCTTCAACAATTGGATGCCATCAAGCAGGGCATTCCGTTGATCGACGTCGCGGCCATGTTCCAGAAGGACCCGCAGGTGCTGATTGCCCATCCTGACCAGGGGATCGAGAAATTTGGCGATCTCGCCAAGCTCGACACGATCTTCATGGGCAAGGAAGGCTACACCACCTATTTCGAGTGGATGAAGAAGAACTATCCGGGCTTCAAGGACGAGCAATACAAGCCCTATACGTTCAACCCGGCACCGTTCCTCGCCAACAAGAAATCCGCCCAGCAAGGCTATATCACGTCTGAGCCTTACGAGATCGAAAAGCAGGGCGGCTTCAAGCCGAAACTGTTCCTGCTGGCCGACAATGGCTACACGCCCTATGCGACGATGATTACCACCACCCAGACCATGGTCGATAAGAAGCCTGATGTGGTGCAGCGCTTTATCGATGCCTCCTCCGAGGGCTGGTACAAATATCTCTACGGTGACAACAAAGCGGCCAATGAACTGATCAAAAAGGATAATCCTGAGATCACCGATAGCCAGATCGCCTTTTCCATCGAGAAAATGAAGGAATATGGCATCGTCGATTCCGGCCCGACCCTGGAAAAGGGCATCGGCTGCATGACCGATGAGCATTACAAGAAATTCTTCGATACCATGGTTCAGATCGGCGTTGTCGATGCCAAGCTGGATTACAACAAGGCCTACACAACCAAGTTCGTCTGCAAGGGCGTTGGCCTTAACCTGAAAAAGTAAAGCTGAAGAAGCAAAGACAGGGCGGCGCACCGGATAGAGGCGCCGCCACAGCGTGTGGATAAGGAGGACAGATCCTTCGTCCTTATCCGTGTTTGTCAGGCTCAAATCGAGCCAGACAGACACTCTGTTCTCTTGTTTGCGTTTGTCTTTTCGGGAAAATCGGGTTTCTCTTTTTCCAAGGCAAACTCTTTCCCCCAAGACAAACTTTAGGCCCTTAACGACAGGCCCCGGAATGACCCCGACTGAACCACTGCAAAAGCCTCGCACTGAAAACCGCCAGCGCGCCCTTGTCATGCTAACAGGCGTGTCCAAAGTGTTTTCCAGCGGCACGGTGGCGCTGTCCAACATGTCACTCACCGTCGACGCGGGTGAATTCGTCAGCCTGCTTGGCCCCTCCGGCTGCGGCAAATCGACGGCGCTGCGGATTATTGCCGGTCTCGGCGGCATCTCCAGCGGCACGGTCGACTGGCCCAGTTCCCGCATCAATGCCAAGGGCCTGCCGGAAGGCGATATCAGCTTCGTCTTCCAGGAACCGACCCTGCTGCCCTGGCAGACGGTGTTCGGCAATGTCTATCTGCCACTGCGTCTGCAAGGGATTTCCAAGGCAGCTGCAACCTCGACCGTTCTCGAAACCCTTGACACGGTGGGACTGAAGGATTTCGCGGATGCCTATCCGCGCCAGCTTTCCGGCGGCATGAAAATGCGGGTGTCGATTGCCCGCGCCCTGGTGACCAAGCCGAAACTGCTGCTGATGGACGAGCCGTTTGCTGCCCTTGACGAAATCACCCGGCAAAAACTGAACGACGACGTGCTGCGGCTGTGGCGCGAGACCGGCATTACCGTGATCTTCGTGACTCATTCGGTGTTCGAGGCCGCTTATCTCTCCAATCGCATCGTGGTGATGAAGGCAAGGCCCGGCCGGGTGCATGCGGATTTCACCATTGCCACCAGCCTGGAACGCGACGCCCATTACCGAACCTCGGAAGAATACCGGCAGGTCTGCGAAAAGGCCTCGAATGTCCTATTGGAAGCCATCGGCTTTCCTCTCGACGGCGGCCCATCCAAGGCGGGATTGGAGCATCACGGATGACCCCGGAGATTGAAACACCAGCCGACGCTGAAAGCCTGGCCATGCCAAAACAAGGCGTGTTTGCCCGCCATGGAGAAACCACTCTCCGGGTAATAATCCCCCTTGCCGTCGTGGCCATACTGATCCTGATCTGGCATGTCAGCGTCATTCTGTCCGAAGTACCCCAATATATCCTGCCCGGACCCTTGGTGGTCGCCAAAGCGCTCTATACGGATTGGGGCATTCTGGGACCGGCGCTCTGGGTGACGACGAAGATCACTCTGATGGCGCTGGTTCTGGCACTGGTCGGTGGTGTCGGCATTGCGGTATTTCTCGTCCAGTCGAAATGGATTGAAACGGCTTTCTACCCAATTGCGGTCATCCTTCAGGTCACGCCTGTCGTCGCCATCTCGCCGCTGATCCTGATCTATGCACCGTCAACGCAGGTGGCGCTGCTGATCTGCGCCTTTCTGGTTGCCTTTTTCCCGATCCTCTCCAACATGGTGCAGGGCTTGAAAAGCGTCGATCATAATCTCCTCAACCTGTTCGATCTCTACGGCGCCTCGCGGCTGCAAACCCTGCTTTATCTGAAGCTGCCCGCCTCGCTGCCCTATTTCATGACCGGTCTGAAGATCGGTGGCGGATTGGCGCTGATTGCCGCCGTGGTGGCGGAGTTTGCGGCGGGTTCGGCCGGTGCGGGCTCCGGACTTGCCTTCCGGCTGCTGGAATCGCAATTCCGACTGAACATTCCCCGGCTGTTTGCCGCCCTGTTCCTGTTGTCCTGTCTCGGCGTGGTGATTTTCGCCATCACCTCCTTCATCTCATGGTTGGCGCTGCATCGCTGGCATGAAAGCAGCATCAAGCGAGAAAACTGATGACCAGATTGTTTGCCGACATTCCGCAAACCGGGCGGTTTGCCCTGACGCGCGCCACCCTACCCGTTGAAGCGGTGGATGACGTTCCCGCTGGACCGGTCCGCGAAGGGCTGGTCAGCGCCGATCTGATTATTAACCACGGCAAGGTCGAAGCCATTATTAAGGCCGGCACCGCATCTGATGACAAGACCGGCGCGGACCAGCCGATCATCGATCTGCGCGACGCCATGGTCTGGCCGACCTTTACCGACATGCATACCCATCTCGACAAGGGCCATATCTGGCCACGTCAGCCCAATCCAACAGGTGATTTCATCGGCGCATTGAGCGCCGTGAAGGACGACCGCGAGGCAAATTGGTCGGCGGACGATGTGCGGGCGCGGATGGAATTTTCGCTGCGCTGCGCCTATGCGCATGGCACCAGCCTGATCCGTACCCATCTTGACAGCAGCGCCCCCCAGCACCGGATTTCCTTTGAGGTGTTTTCGCAGATACGCAAGGAGTGGGCGGGGCGGATCGACCTTCAGGCGGTCGCCCTTTTCCCCTTCGACGACATCACCGATCAGGCGTTTTTTAGGGATCTGCTGGAGGTGCTTGTTGCGCACAAGGGCATTCTCGGCGGCGTCACTCAGGTCTCGCCGGATCTGGACCACCGGCTGGACCTGTTGTTTCGCGCCGCGAGCGATCACGGCCTCGACATTGACCTGCATGTCGATGAGACGCAGGACGCTTCCGTGCTGACCTTGAAATCCATTGCCGAAGCCAAGCTGCGCAATGGTTTTCAAGGTTCGGTGGTGGTTGGTCATTGCTGTTCGCTGACCCAGCAGAGCAACGATATCGCCAAGGCCACCATCGACAAGGTTGCGGAAGCCGGGCTTGCCGTCGTGTCACTGCCGATGTGCAACATGTATTTGCAGGACCGGCATGCTGGCCGCACACCCCGCCAACGCGGCGTCACCCTGTTTCATGAACTGGCGGCGGCAGGTGTTCAGACGGCAGTTTCCTCCGACAATACACGCGATCCGTTCTACGCCTATGGCGATCTCGATTGTGTGGAAGTGCTGCGCGAAGCGGTCAGGATCATCCATCTCGATCACCCGCTGGACAGCACGGCCCGGATTGTCACCCGCAGCCCCGCCGATATTCTTGGTCGCCCCGACCATGGCCGCATCAAGGTCGGTGCCAAGGCGGATCTGGTGATGTTTTCGGCGAGAACCTGGAGCGAGCTTTTATCGCGTCCGCAGGCTGACCGCATCGTTTTGCGCTCCGGTCAGGCTATCGACGCGCAGGTGCCTGACTACCGCGACCTTGACCATGTGATGGAAGATTGAACAATGCCCGATTACGCAAAAATCAAAGCTGAACTGGCCGGGATCGCCGTCGAGGACAATCCGGCGCTGGTCAAGCAGAAGTCCCGGGATTTCTACTGGTACTCGCCAATCCTGAAGGCCGAGCTGGACCATGTCACGGCGGACCTCGTGGTTTCTCCGGTCAGCGAAGAAGAGGTGATCCGCACGCTGAGAGTGGCCTATGCCCATGGCGTGCCGGTGACACCACGCGGCGCAGGTACTGGCAATTATGGTCAGGCCATGCCGCTCTCCGGCGGCATCGTGCTGAACCTGATCAACATGAACAAGGTGAAAGAGATTCACCCAGGCCGGGTGATCTGCGAACCGGGCATCGTTATCGCCGAACTGGATCGCCAGACACGCGCCCATTCCGATCAGGAACTGCGTTTCCACCCCTCAACTGCCCAGACTGCTTCCATCGGCGGCTTTGTCGCTGGCGGCTCGGGCGGAGTCGGCTCGATCACCTGGGGTGGCCTGCGCGATCTCGGCAATATCCTGAAACTGCGGGTCGTCACCATGGAGGCGGAACCACGCGTACTGGAACTATCCGCCTGGGATTTGCAAAAAGTCAGCCACGCCTATGGCACCAATGGCATCATCACCGAAGTGGAAATGCCGCTGGCCCCTGCCTATGACTGGGTGGACGTCATCGTCGGCTATGACGACTACATGGACGCCGTTCGCTTTGCCGATGCGCTCAGCCACCGCAACGGTATTCTGTTGAAGGAAGTGGCACCCATCGCCGCTCCCGTACCTTACGACTATTTCACCCGTCACAAGCCCTGGCTGAAGGAAGGCCAATCGGTGGTCGTGCTGATGGTCGCCCCGCATTCCATGGGACCGTTTCTTGCCTATGCCGAGAAAATGAAGGCCGACCTACGCTTCCGCTCCGACACCGTGGAGAGCATGAAGGGCATTCCCCATGCCTATGAACTGGCCTGGAACCATACGACGCTGCGTGCGCTGAAGGTCGATCCTTCGATCACCTATCTGCAAGTGCAATATCCAGGGCCGGATCATGTCGAAAAGGTCGGGAAGATGACCGAAATTTTTGGTGATGAGGTGATCGGCCACCTGGAATTCATGCGCTTTGATGGCGCCATCCAATGCTCCGGCCTGCCGCTGGTGCGCTACACCACCAAGGAGCGGCTGGAGGAGATCATCCGCATCCACGAAGACAACGGCTGCCCGATCTTCAACCCGCATCGCTATACGCTGGAAGAAGGCGGCATGAAGCAGACCGATACGGTGCAACTGGCCTTCAAACAGGAAACCGACCCCAAGGGCCTGCTCAATCCCGGCAAGATGATCGCCTGGGAAAATCCCGATTTCGACTTTTCCGCCGGGCGCAACTATCTGTTTCCCGGATTACAATCGATGGGAGACGATTGAAATCCTTGCACTTTCAACCGGAGATGATTTAGAACGCAACGGCTTGACGGCATGAGGCCGTCTTCACAGTCCGAAGGTACTCCTGGCGGGGCTTGTCCCTGATCATGCAATGAACATGACCTTTCCTCCAGCCAGCAGGTGGAAGAAGGCATCGGGACAAACGACGCGGATGTTTTTGACAGAACCCTCCGGGGAACCGGCGGGTGCAAACCAGGGACTTTTGCATGCGCGTGCTCGTTCTTCACTCTCATCCCTTGGCTGAAAGCTTCAACCGGGCGCTCTACTACAAGACCTGCCAAAGCCTGGAGAAAGCCGGCCATGAGGTCGATGGCTGCAATTTGTATGATGAGGATTTCGACCCGGTTCTTTCGGCTGAAGAGCGGCGGATCTATCATGATTATCCAGACAATATCGAGCCGGTGAAATCCTATGTCGAGCGGTTGAAGGCGGCTGAAGGGCTTGTTATCGTCACTCCCGTGTGGAATTTCAGCTTTCCCGCCATGCTGAGCGGCTATTTCGACCGTGTCTGGCTGCCGGGGGTCACGTTCGAACTGATCGATGGAAAACTGACGCCAACGCTGCGCCATATCCGCAAACTGGCGGCGGTGATGACCTATGGCGCAACCCCGTTACGAGCATTTCTTGCGGGCAACCCGCCAAAGAAATCCGTCACCCGTGTGATCCGCGCTCAGATCAAGCTCGGCGCGCCGGTAAAATTTCTTGCCCATTACGATATGAACAATTGCACGCAACAAAGCCGCGCCGCCTTTCTGGATAAGGTGGGGGGCGTGATGGAGCGGTTTTGATAGCAGTCTCAGCCTGCCGCATCGTGCGTTTCATCAAGTGCAGAGATGATGCCGCAGATGATGCGAGCAATGTTAAAAGATAATAAATTAGATTGAATTAACAATAAACTGAGTTTGAAATATCTGAAAACCGATTAGCGATTAAAGCACATGAGCAATATTATAATATCGGCACGGCGGCTCGAAGATGCAGATGCATCTTCGGCTTCTAAGAATCCGGTTATTGCGAAAGTAAAATCTTTTCTACCCACAGCACTATTTTTCTTCTTTGCTGTCATGGCCATGATGTCCGCCATTCTGTGGCCGCGCGGTTCATACCTGCTTGTAGTCGCTCCACCTTTTTCGTCGCCAGCGGCAACCATGGCAATCATTGCATCGGCGGACGGCGCCTTTGTTCAACAAGGCACCATGAGTTGGGTTGCCATCGCCTATTCACAACACCCTGACTTTGCCACCCGGTTAAGATCGGCTGGCGCCTTGGTTGTTCTGGGCAGCCCGTTGCAGAACACCTGCCTCACCATAGCCAGCACAGGCAGATAAAAAGAGCGCCACACGAAAAACGTGAAATTTTCTGGAATTTTCGCTGCATACAACTTTCTTTAAGTAAACCATAGCACATTCGTCAAATCCGCCACTACAACACGGGGACCAAACCAGAATGAACGCTTTGCTGGATTTACGGCGGAAGATTGCGCCGGGCATCATAACTATGGTCTGGATCAATGCAGCCCTTGTCGCCATAGCCGCAATCCTTCATGAACAATCACAGGCGCTGCTTGACATCGGTATATCTTTGGCCATGGCCCTCCTGTGCCTGTTCTTCTGGCGGCAGGACAAAACCGGCAGTCAAACCATGATGGCGACCGCAATCGCCAATGCAGTACTCGTTGCCATGCTGGTTTACGAATTTCGCGGGTCCTCGCTGCAAATCGACATGCACATGTATTTCTTTGCGGTGCTTGCGATTTCCGCGATGTGGATTTATCTGCCCGCCATTATCGCCTTTTCGCTGGTGGTCGCCATCCACCATACCGCCTTTTATTTTGTTGTTCCCTTCGCCGTTTTTCCCGGTTCATCCGATTTTTCCCGCGTCATTCTGCATGCCGCCATTCTGATTTTCGAGACCGCCGCCCTCGCTATTTTGATCCACATTCTGACGTCGTCTACACGCAAGGCGGAAGACCTGACGCTGAAGGCCCAGGAAGCGCAGGCCGCAAGCGAAGCGCTTCGCATGGATAATCTTAAAATGCAGACACAAGCCGCTGAAGAACGCATCCTCACCTTTGAAACGGCTGAAAAAGACGCGAATGCCAAGCTGAAACAGGCAACCCTTGGCCTGGAGCAGGCCCTCACCCGTTTGGCAAAGGGGGAGCTGAATTTTCGGCTCGATGAACCTTTCGATCAACAGTTCGAAGGACTGCGTCATCATTTGAACGACACGATCCAGCAATTCGGCCATGTTTTGTCCAGCGTTGTCGATACCGTTGTGATTATTGACGACAACAGCCGGGAAATCGCCTCCGGTGCCAATGATCTCTCCCGCCGAACCGAAAGTCAGGCGGCGACGCTGGAGGAAACGGCAGCCTCTCTCGACGTCCTCACCTCCAATATCCAGCAATCGACGGACAACACGCTCAAAGCCCATGCCATGGCAAATAAGGCGACTGAAAATGCCGTTCAATCCAGCACCGTCGTGACCGAAGCCGAAGATGCAATGCGCCGTATCGAAGAAAGCTCCGGCAAAATCTCCAGCATCATTTCCGTCATCGATGAAATCGCATTTCAGACCAATCTTTTAGCGCTCAATGCCGGTGTTGAAGCAGCGCGTGCCGGAGAAGCAGGCAAGGGTTTTGCCGTTGTGGCCCAAGAAGTGCGCGAACTGGCCCAGCGCAGCGCGCAGGCCGCCCGCGAGATCAAGCAACTGATCGCGGCATCCTCCTCCGAGGTCGATAACGGCGTGCGTCTGGTGCGCAATACCGGCAGCACACTCCAGTCGATCAGCAGCAATATTCAGGAAATAGGCATTCTCATCGGCTCCATTGCTGCATCGGCCAAAGATCAATCGTCGGGTCTCAAAGACATCAACAGCGCCGTAAGCCAGATGGATCAGACCACACAGCAAAATGCCGCCATGGTGGAGCAAACGACCGCCGCGTCATCGGCCATGGCGTCGCAAGCCCAGCAGTTGAAACGAATGGTCGAGCACTTCAGCCTGCCGCGGCAGACACGGAAAACACAAGCCGCGCATCTACGCCTCAGTGCATGATTGCCTAACCGGCTCAAATTTAAAGAGGGAATTATCGAGCCGATATAAAGAGTTACAGCGCCGTGCGCCTTGTATTGCGCACGGCGCTGTAGTGTCTGTCTTGTTTTGTTTGCGCATCGGATTTATTCGAAAAACGATTGTTAACTTTTGGTTCGATCCTCTAATGAGCAGCCTTCAGCGAGGAGATGATCTCCTGCAATTCGGCGCCATGCTTTTCCTGTTTGCCCTTCGTTCCCCAATAGGTGATGACCAGCAGCTTGCCGGGACGGGGTGAGAGCAGCGACAGGCCGACATTGACGGCGCCGTCTTCATCGACGCCGGTCCAGTCGAAATTGGTCATGTCCATGCCGTTGATGACTTCGTCCAACTGCTTCTGGGTCGAGCCGTCGATCTTGACGCCGTTCTCCTGCAAGAAAGCGATAGCGTCATCAATCACCTTGTCGGTCGTCTTGGCATTGGCGACGTCGATGGCAATGTAGATGGCGGCATCCTCGGAGGTCGCATCAATGCCGGTTTCGGTTTCCTTCGGTTCCCAACTGGCCGGAATAGTGATGCGTGCCACCGGATTATCGCTTGGAAACAGCAGCGTATCGGCAAAAGACAAGCTTGGCAGAAGGAAGGTCAGCACGGCAACGGCGATTATTCTCTTCACAGATGGTCCCCCTAGAGCATTTCCAGCAAAAGTGCGCAGCGGTTTTGCGTCCGGAAATGCGTTAAAACAAAAACCGAGTGCACGAAAGCATGAACGAAGTGAATGCGTCAGGGCACTAGGATCGATAAGATGTCGATTGTCGAAAATAGAGATTTCCATCCGTCTGTCGCTGGGAATTGCTAAACTGATCTCTACTATTTCAGGGTATGTTTTACACCATAGCGGCCTGCCGCGTAATTTAACCTACAGAGCATTTCCAAGAAAAGGGGAAACCGGTTTTCCGTTCGGAAATGCGTAAAGGCAAAGAGCGAGAGCACCCTGCTCCGATCAAAAAAAAGCCCCACGAGCACGAGGCTGGTGGGGCAAGATGACTGGAGAGAAAAAAAAAGTCGTTACTGAATGATATCAATGACCGTATAGGACTGCGGATCGACGATAACACGCTCATTATTGACGATTGCATAGGCGTAAGTCGGATCTTCCGGGATCGGGGTGATCACAATCTGGCGCGGTAAATGCTGACCGACGACGATTTGCTGATCGGTCACGTAAGGCTGCGCTGGCATTGGCTGCTGGCGAACATAAGTAACAACGCGCGGCGGCGGCGGATCGATGGCTGTGCCAGCAACTGCGCCGACAACGCCGCCAACGGCTGCACCAACTGGACCACCAACAACAGCACCGGTAACCGCACCACCTGCTGCGCCGGTCACAGTGGCGTTCTGCGCCATAGCCGAGGTTGCAATCGAGCCAGCAAGGGCGGCAGCGACAATAAGAGCAATTTTGGTTTTCATCCGAATATTCCTTCTTTCCGATTATCTGACGGGATAACGGAGAAGGAAACTATTTGTTCCGAATATTTTAAATAACATCCGTTGAACACGTCATTCATCTATCGTTCATATTGCATAAATGTTTCAATATGAGATTAGACGCTAGAAACGCTTAATTTTTGGAATGTAAAGAAATGTTCAGGTCTTTTATCTTCGACCTATAAACATGAAAATATTCCGGCTTGATAAAATAAAGCCGGAAAAAACCTCAGAATGATTTGGCTGCCGTCACTTCTACTTCGACCAGAAATTCCGGTCGGGTAAATCCGGTGACGATAAGAAGCGTTGAAACCGGTTTTGGTTCCAACGTATAACGATCACGCACCTGCATATAGGATGCAAAATCCTCTCGGCGGGTGACAAACCCGGCGATGCGGATCACATCCGCATAACTCATGCCCGCCTCGGCCAGGATGGCGCCGATCGCCTCGAAGCACAAAACCGCCTGGCTTTCGAGATCATTGGGAATACTGTCATCGACACCGATCCCGAGCTGGCCGGATGTCACCAGCAGGCTGGCACCCGCAGGCACCAGCAGGCCGTGATTGTAATTGCCGAAGGGTCTGCGCACCGAGGGCGGGTTGAAGGTCTTCTTCATGCGTCCCAGCCGACGATGCCCTTGATCTCGAGGAAATCGTGAATGGCCCAATCGGCATATTCGCGCCCATTGCCGGATTGTTTATAGCCGCCGAATGGCGCGAACGTGTCCCAATCCGGGTAGTTGAGATAGACCGACCCGGCCCGCATTTTCTTTGCCACGTCGCGGGCATGCTCAATATCGGTCGATTGCACATAGGCCGCCAGCCCATAGACCGTGTCATTGGCGATCTCGACCGCCTCGCCCTCGTCTTTGTAGGGCAGAATCGACAGCACCGGGCCGAAGATTTCTTCGCGGGCGATGGTCATGTCGTTGGAGACGTTGCCGAAGATGGTCGGGCGAATGTAATAGCCACGGTTCAGCCCTTCCGGACGCCCCGGCCCGCCGGTCACCAGCGTCGCTCCGTCCTTGATACCCGCTTCGATCAGCCCCTGGATCTTGTCATACTGGATCTGACTGACAACAGGGCCAAGCTTGGTGTCTTCGCTGCGCGGATCGCCGGTCACGAAACTTTCGGCCTCTGACTTCGCATAGGTCAGCGCCTCGTCATGGCGGTCAGCGGGTACCAGCATTCTTGTCGGCGCATCGCAGGACTGGCCGGAATTGCCGAAACATCCCTGCACGCCCTTGCGCACCGCCGTTTCGAAATCGGCATCGGGCAGAATGATATTGGCGGATTTGCCACCCAGTTCCTGGGCGACGCGCTTCACCGTTTCCGCTGCCGTCTTGGCAACGATAATCCCAGCCCGGGTTGAGCCGGTGAAGGACACCATGTCGACATCGGGATGACCAGCCATCACTTGGCCGACATCCGGGCCATTGCCGCTGACCATATTGTAGACGCCCTTCGGCGTTCCGGCGGCTTCCATGACCTCGGAGAAAATAATGCCGCTGATCGGGGCGATCTCGGAGGGTTTCAGCACCACGGTGCAGCCAGCAGCGATGGCGGGCGCGACCTTGCAGACGATCTGGTTCAGCGGCCAGTTCCAAGGCGTGATCAGCGCGCAAACGCCGATCGGCTCCTTGACCACCATGGTGCCACCGCGCTGCTCGGAAAACTTGAACGTCTCCAGCCCGGCAATCGTCGCTTCCATATGGGCGCGTCCGGCCCAGGCCTGGCTTTCCAGCGCAAAGCTGAGCGGCGCGCCCATTTCCTGGCTGACAGCCTTGGCAATATCCTCAAACCGGTTGTTGTATTCGGCAAGCATGCGTTTCAGCAGCGCCAACCGCTCTTCCACCGACCACAGCGAAAAACTGGTGAAAGCCCGCTTGGCTGCCGCCACCGCCTTATCGACATCGGCCTTGGAGCCGACAGAAATCGACGTATAGGCCTCTTCCGTTGATGGATCGATCACCTCAAGCGTGGCGGGGTGAACCGGATCAACCCATTCGCCATCGATGAAGAATTTCAGATGATTGCTCATAGTGCCTCCGGTGTGTGTTTACAGTCTGTTCAAGAATTGCTGTTGACGTGGCGAAAATGGTGATTTCGAGAACCGGAGCGGAGCGTACTTAACGTACGTGAGCACTGGAAGCGCAGAAATTGCCTTTTGCAGCCCGTCAGCGGCGATTCTTGGATAGACTGTTCGGCAAGACTATCGATAAAGATGGCAGAGCTGCAAGCCGATTTACGCCTACCCCTGTCCAGGATCGGCTGGAAGCTGCCAGTCGATGGGCGCCTCTGCATGCGCCTCCAGATAGGCATTGGCCTTTGAAAACGGTTTTGAGCCGAAAAAGCCGTTATGGGCGGAGAGCGGTGATGGATGCACGGATTTCAGCACCAGATGCCGGGCCGGATCGACGAAAGCCGCCTTTTTCTGCGCATAGGCACCCCAGAGAATGAAAACCACATGCTCGCGGCTTTCGGCCACGGCATGGATGACCCGGTCGGTGAACTTTTCCCAGCCCTTGCCTTGATGCGATCCCGCCCTGCCCTCTTCCACCGTCAACACGCTGTTGAGCAGCAGCACGCCCTGGCGTGCCCAATGTTCGAGAAAGCCATGCCGCACCGGGGCAATGCCGAGATCGGCCTGCAATTCCTTGTAGATATTGACCAGCGACGGCGGAATGCGCACCCCGGGCCGCACGGAAAAGCAAAGGCCATGCGCCTGCCCCGCGCCGTGATAGGGGTCCTGGCCCAGGATCACCACCCGCACCTTGTCGATGGGGGTCAGATCCAGCGCCCGGAAATACTCTGGCCCTTTGGGAAAAATCGGCTTGCCCTGCTGCTTTTCCTCGACCAGAAACTGCTTGAGGCTGTGCATATAGGGTTGCTCGAATTCCTCGCCGACCACGGCCTTCCAGCTGTCTTCCAGGCGAAGCGTCGATTGCGCCATCAGTCTCTCCTCACTGTCAGGACTGTCAATAACCGCCAGTCGCCTCTGGTCCTGCCTCGCCTTTGACGCTGCGCAAATGGTTGGCGGCAGCGGCAACCAGCAGGCCGACATCGCTTTGGGTGGCGATGAAGCGCGCCCCGTTGCTTCGGGCAAGATCGATCATCACAGGATCGGTTGACATGATTCCGGCGGGCTTGCTCAGCGCCTTGGCCCGGCGCAGAATATCCTCCACCGCTGCGTAAACCTCCGGCACATCGGCTCGGCCCGGAAAACCGAGATCGGCGGCGAGATCCGCAGGCCCGATCAGAAAAGCATCGACGCCATCAGTCGCAAGGATCGCCTCCAGATTGGCCATCGCCAATCGGCTTTCGATCTGCACGATCAGGCAGATCTGGTCATTGGCACTTGCCACATAATCGCCGATCCGGCCAAAGTCGGAGGCCCGGCCAAGCCCGGCCCCCATGCCGCGAATGCCCAAGGGCGGGTAGCGGCAGGCTTTTGCAGCAGCCAAGGCCTGCTCCGGCGTATCGACCATCGGGATCAGCAGCGTCTGCGCGCCGATATCCAGCGCCTGCTTGATCAACCAGGCTTCGCCCACGGCTAAACGCACCACCTGATGGGCGGATTGACGGGCGGAGGCGGCAAGCTGGGCGGCAAGCAGCGGAATGTCATTTGGCCCATGCTCGCCATCGATCAGCACCCAGTCATACCCGGCACCGGCACAAAGCTCGGCCCCATGCGCAGAGGCCAGCGCCACCCACAGGCCGTAGAGAACAGCCTCCTGCCGCAGGGCTTGCTTGAAACCATTGACGGGTGCGGGCATCGGCCAATCTCCATTGCTGTTATCAGACTTTCATAGCCCTCATTGCAGATGCGGTTCAAGACCGATCCTGCCGGTATCGGACTGAAACAATTGACAGCCCATCCCCTTTGCCTCTACCTCATCCACCAAGGGAAGAGGTTTTTAATGGCACGCAAAGCAGGTTCCAACGCCAGGCTGGACGACGCCGCCCGCGCCGGCTGGCTCTATTATGTGGCCGGTCGCACGCAGGACGAAATCGCCGCGGCGATGAATATTTCCCGCCAGAGCGCCCAGCGGCTGGTGTCGCTGGCGGTTGCCGAAAAACTGGTCAAGGTCCGCCTCGACCACCCGATTGCCGTCTGCCTGGAACTGGCCGATGCGGTGAAACAGGCCTATGGCCTGAAGCAGGTCGAGGTCGTGCCGACCGATCCCGGCTCGGACGCCACCGCGACAGGCATTGCCGAGGCGGGTGCTGCCGAACTGGAGCGCTGGCTGAAACGACCGGACCCGCTGACCATCGCCATGGGTACAGGCCGGACGTTACGTGCTATGATCGACCAATTGCCGCAGATGGACTGTCCGCAGCACAAGATCGTCTCGCTGACCGGCAATATCAGTCCGGATGGATCGGCGGCCTATTTCAACGTGATCTTTTCCATGGCCGATGCGGTGAAAGCCCGGCATTTTCCGATGCCACTACCGGTCATCGTTTCCAGCGCAGAGGAACGCGACCTTTTGCACCGTCAGCCGCTGGTCGCCCCGACCATCGCGCTTGGCAGCCAATCCGATGTGACATTCGTCGGCATCGGTGAGATGACGCTGAGCGCGCCCTTGCTTCAGGACGGGTTCCTGAAGGAAGCCGAAATGCGCAATCTTCTGGCCGCTGGTGCCACCGGTGAAATCTGCGGCTGGATTTTCGACGCCAAGGGCAAGCTGTTGGACGACCCGGTCAATAGCCGTGTCGCCAGTATGGCGATCCCGTCACGCCAAACCTCTGTCGTCATCGGCATGGCGCGCGGCAAACGCAAACACGCCGCCATCCGCGCCGCCGCCCGCGGTGGCCATGTCAACGCGCTGATCATCGATGAAGATGCGGCACGCTATCTGCTCGAACTGTGACCTCTGGAGACGGTGAAACGGCGTTTCGATAGCGCGCCGATACCAGCAGCAAGGACGCAAGGGCGATCTGCCCGACGACCGGCAGGCAGGCATAGTGCAGGACGCTGATTGCCCCGCCCGGCATGCCACCCATGACCAGCCAGACCAAGCCCGTATTGCTCACGACCCAAAGGGCCAAAAGCCGTAACCGCATCCGGGGCCAGCCAGCCGGAATGGCAGTCCTGCTGTCATTGACCAAGCCCTTGGTGCCCCAACTGACATCGTGGAAATTGGCAAGCGCATAACTCAGCAGATAGAAGCTGGCGACGGGAGCGGACGGAATATAGATCACGAACACTCTCAACAGATCCGACATCCCGTGGGACGAATGGCGCCAGACCGCCGTTCCAAGGATAAGGGCAACCGTCAGGATCACGCCTTGAATGACAGGACCGACCTCAACAAGGCAGATCACAAACCCCAGAACCGTGCATGTCAGAAGAATGCCCAGGCCAAGGCCATGCAAGCAGCCATGCAGCCTACGGCTGAAAGATTCCCCCTCCTCCCTCGCCTTCATGCTGACCAGACAATAAAGCCAGAACAGCAACACACCCGCTGCCATTCCCCATGCCAAACCATTGCCCGCAACGCCATTTCTGGCCTCGCCTTGCCAAAGCCCTGACGTCAGGGAGACAAGCAGGGCGAGTGACGCCGGGATGAACCATTGTTCCAGCAATTGCAGCAGGGTCCAGGCCAGCGCCAGCGCCATCGAACACCAGCGCGCAGGCGTCAGGCGACCATGCCACAGCAGAGCGGCAAGGCTGCCGACGGCTGTCAGGCGCGCCACAAGCGTACTGTTTGTCCAGCGGCGGCGCTGGCGCAGCAATTCGCCAACCGTCGCGCAGCCATCGGTGACAAGATTGGCATCATGATGATAGCGGATGGTGCAGGCAGGATGGCTTTTGACGATTTCCGCGCCGATGATCCGATCCTCGGCGAGAAACAGATTGGCCTCCATCAGGCTCTTCGGCCTGGAGAGACCGCGAAAATAGGCCGCCATTGGATCGCCGTTTTCACCACGTCTCAAGGCCGACATTCTGAACAGGCTGGCCTGCCCCGGCACGACTTCGAGATAGCCCAAACCGTTGCCAATCGGCCAATCGGATAGTTTCTGCCAGAGAAAATCCGCCTGTTGCCAGCTTTGCAGCCAATCGGTCAAGGCCGCGTCTTGCATGACGATATTGGTGGCAAGGGCTGCACAGTCCGGCTCGCGTTGCATTTGCGCCAGCAATGCCGGCAGGCAATCGTCAGCAGGCCGGGACCCGGCATCGATCTGCAAGACAAAATCTGGCCGCAGGCGTTCCGCAAGGTCTCGAAAGAAGAAGGCATGACTATCCAGCTTGCCCCTGTTGCGGTCCTTCACCGCCAGATGCACGCAGAGAGGGTTTCCGCTGCCCCCCGTCAGCCGATCCACCGGAATATGCCGGGTCTGAACGCGAACCCGCACCTCATCCTCTCCCTGCCGACCGATAGTCCCAGCCTCAGGATCAAAGCCCCAATCGAGATCGAAGCCAAGCCGGTTGAAGAGTGCCTCGGTCTCTGGGTGAACGCGGTCGCGGCCATCCAGCACGATGGCCACTTCCAGCCGTTGTATAGGGCCGTTTCGGCTGAGCAGCACAGCCTGATTGGCGGCAAGGCAGGCCAATGTCGCCGCCACCGCCTCGGCAGGCTCGTTGAAAAGTGTGAGGCAAGCAAGAATTTCCCTACCCTCGGACGAGGCCTGATCGAAGGGTTGATCATCAAACCCAAAAGTTCTGAGAGAGCCATCCTGCAGCAAGACAGGCGCACGCAAAGCGGCAGCCTGTCCGGCTGCACCGTCAGGTGCAACTGGAGAGAACAATGTCACAGCAATATCCTTAAATTATTCGGATCAGTCTTTGGAGGCTGTCAGGGTCATACTGAGCCCGACAGCCTCTAGAACAAGGCCAAGGGCGCAAAGCCCTGCGCGGCAATCGGATTGGTTGGGAATCGCCAGAAATTGCCGATCACCGACGCATAGATACTGCGAAAATCGGTGGTGAAAACCGGATTGCCTTCCGCATCGAGCTTTTCCAGATCACTGCGGCTGCCATAAAGCCCAGGCTTGATCCCGCCCCCCATCATGATAACAGGACTGCAAGAGCCATGGTCTGTCCCGCCAGAGGCATTTTCACCCGGTCGGCGGCCAAATTCCGAATGGGCAATGACAAGCGTATCGTTCCAGACACCGATCTCCTTCAGCCCGCGACGCAGGCCCATCAGCGTGCTCTGAACCTTCGCCAGCAGACGCTCGTGTTCGCCCCGCAGATTGGAATGCTGATCGAAGCCGCCGATGCTGATCTTGAACAGTGGCGACTTCACATCCTGTTCAACCATCCAGAGCAAAAGAGCCGTCTGGGCATCAATCGGGTCCATGTAATAATCGCGCGTAAACCGTGCCTCGAACCGGTTATCACCCTTCAATCTGGCGGCAACACGCCCGATAACCTCCTGCTGGTCGGCCATAAGGCGGGTCAGATAGGCGAGCGCGGCGTGATCGTCCGTCTTGTCGGTTCCAGCCATCGCGCTCGGAGACCCGCTGCGCAATGCATCCTTGTTATCGACCGTCAGGATGCGCATCCCATCGCCCTCAAGCAGGTCCTGATTGCCTGAAAACACCACGCCATCTGCATCGAAGGGTCCTGCATCCTTCCGGTTCGCCTGCAAGACCTGGCTGACCCAACCGCCACTGGAAATGCCTTTTCTGGACCCGCCTGCCCAAATTTCCGCCGATTGAAAATGCGAAAGATTGTTATCGGGATAGCCGACATCCTGGATGATGGCGATTTCGCCATTGTGATAAAGATCCGCCATCTGTCGCCAGGCCGCATTGAAGCCCAGCTCCGTATTGAGTGGAAGGATCTCATCCCCTTTCAGGCCGATGGTTGGGCGCAAATGCCGGTAGACCGGGTCTTTGAAAGGCACCAGTGTATTCAGGGCATCGTTGCCACCGAAAAGTTCGAGTAAAATCACCCGGCGGGCAGAACCAGCAGCCCCCGGTCCGGCAGCCGCCAAAGCCTGCCTGGCCCACAAGGGCGCCCACTGGGGGCCCCACACCGGCATTGAGCCCACAGCAAGACACCGACCCATCCATGTCGCAAATTCACGGCGCGACAACCCATGCCTGTTAAACATAGCCATTCATTCCCCCGAATTATAATGGTGAAAAAATTACTTAAGGTTGTATTGCGGATCTGTCGTCATCGACCTGAGAAGATCGATCAGCGCCGCACCTCGTTCAGCAGTGCCGGTATTACCGGCAGGCTGCATCATCATGGCAATCGGTTGAGCGACAGGCTGGGCAACGGACGGAACGAGTGCTGGCTTTTCCGCCCGGGCAGACAAGACAGGCCGCCCCAGAAGCCATTGCCCGGCAAGGTTCTCACGGCTGACAGAACCCTCGCCAACACGCGCCATCATCATATCGAATGCCTGCTCAAGAGGCGGCGGGGCATCCCGAACTTCCTCTCGTTGCAACCGCGCCGTAGTATATTCAATGTGACTGTTATGATCGGCCCGCAGATCATCGATCGTCGCCTGCTGCGTATCGAAAGGCGCTATATCGAACACCAGACCGACATTGCAGTAGAACATGCCACGCGGTGCACCCGCACAAGGCGCATCCGACGGACTCCAGCGGCTGAGCTGCGGCGGATAGCGACGTCCCGCAACCTCGACCCAATTGACGAACAGGCGGCTGTCAGGATCGTTGGAAACATGAGTTATCTCGACACTGCGGATCTCCGCGGGCAGGTTTTTTGCCGGGATGATTGCGGTTTCCCACATCGGTTTCAAACCGCCATTATCGCCCTGGTTGCGCTGCTTTTGCAGGTCCAGTCCAATGGTTTGCCTGACGGTGGCAACCTCAGCCCCATTGACACGCACGGTAAAGACGGTCGGCACCATGATGAATTCCGAGCTGAAACGGACGGCGAGATCGCCTTGCTTGGGGGTGCGATCAGCAACCCGCAGCGCATCCCAAAGCCTGGAGACCACAAGCCGCCGAAGCACCAGGGTCTTCATGTTCAGCCAGGACGTCCCCTCGCGCCAACCGGCAACGGAGGGTGCCATAAACGGTGTCTGCCCAAGCTTGTCGAGATAGGTTACCAAAACCATCGCGTCCGGCGGGTTCAGACCGAAGCTGCGGCAAAATCCGACGACGAGGTCGATCGGCGATTTGACCAGATCCCCCCTGTTGGCAGGGCTCCAGAACTCCGGGCTGAGCAACAAGGCGCGCAAGAAAGGACGCAGCTCGTAATCATGATCGCGCAAGACACCCGCAAGCCGATTGGTGGCCTCAGGGTTCGGGCGGATCGAAACGAAGGCCGCATAAAATTTACCGGCAATAAACTCGGCGGTTTGCGGCTGTGCCAGGAGAATATCGGTGAGGCGGTCGATCTGATCCTGACTGCCCGCCGCAATAGGCTGGCCCAAAACGATCTTTTCCCCGGTATCAGCCTGATCGACAGCGAAGCGATAGCGCCAGCCACCTTCGAAATCCACGCCATGCCCAGCCAGGACCCGGGAAACTTCACGCACATCACGCTGGTCATAGTGTCCAATGCCAAGCGTGAACAATTCCATCAGTTCACGCGCCAGGTTTTCATTGGGATGGCTGCTGGTGTTCCAGACATTGTCCAGGCTGGTCAGCATCATCGGATCGCGCAGGACATCCCGTAGCAAGACCCGAAAATTACCGCCACCTTCCCGGCGAAACAGCGCGATTTGATCGAAGAGCGGCGCACTAACCCGGCCAGGATCAAAGCGCGATACGAAGTGACCATGCCAGAACAACGCCAGTCTTTCAGCAAAAGGCGTAGGAGTGGCAATCATATGACTGATCCACACCGCCTGCATCTGATCGCGTTCCGCCACATGCTGCAAGATCATGTCGCGGCTTTCCCAGCCACTCGCCCAGTAATCCGGCCTTGGCCGGGAAACAAACGGCGGCGGCTCTGGAAACTCCGGATGATCAAGACTGTCGAGAAAGTGATCAACCGCCTCTTCGCGCGTCAGTTCAACCAAGGCGGCAACTTCAGCAGGACTAGCACCAAAGGCAACCCGCTGCAAAAGATGACGCGCCTCGCCAACATCCATGGCGTGCGACGATACAGACAAAAAGACAAGAAAAGCCATCGGCAAAACAAGCCGATTGAAGAAATACCCCACGAAAATCATGCTCATCGCCCCCCAGCGAAAACAACACAATTCGAAAGGGTAATATAATATTATCAAGAGTCAATTTATTTATCAAAAAATAATAATAACAATCGATTGTATATTAACTATTATTGAATTTTGAAAATTATTAAAAAATATTTATTAATATGTTATATAAAAATACTATGCTAAATTAGATAACTTAAATAAATTTAATTTAATGGAATTTGACCTGTTAAGATGGCTTCACGCTCCGGCCCACGGTATTTTTTGATCGCGACTGTTTATCAACCCGCTGCTACCGACACCAACAGCCAGATGACGAAAATCAATCTCAAGTGGCTGATAAATTTAAAATATTCAAAATCCCTTTAGTTTCCGCCCCCTCAACGGCATTGATCGGTTTACTGCGCGTGGATTCGCAGCTGACTTCGGCAGTGCAGCAACGAATTGCGATTGACATTTCGTGGCATAATGTGAGTATTTGCCCATGAGTAAAGCGAATGCTCATTAGATCGCGAGTAAGATCAAGGTCTATCGGTTGATTTACCAGTGGCCCGTCGGCAGACCCTCAAGGGGCCTCCGGGTTCCACTTGGTCTTCTGGGAGGAAGAAATGACATTGAAAACACTATTGCTGGGCGCGTGCTCGGTCTTCGCCATGGCTGGCGTGGCCTCTGCCGAAACGCTGACGATTGCCACCGTCAACAATGGCGACATGATCCGCATGCAAAAGCTGACGGATGATTTTACAGCCAAGAACCCCGGCATTGATGTGAAGTGGGTGACGCTGGAAGAAAACGTGCTGCGCCAGAAGGTTACCACCGATGTGGCCACCAAGGGTGGCCAGTATGACGTGATGACGATAGGTATTTACGAAGCCCCCATCTGGGGCAAGCAAGGTTGGCTGGCACCCCTGGACAAGCTGAGTGCCGACAAGGATTACGACGCCGCCGATCTTCTGCCGCCAGTGCGCTCGGGCCTCACCGTCGATGGCAAGCTCTATGCCGCACCGTTTTATGCTGAAAGCTCGATGGTGATGTATCGAAAGGATCTGTTTGAAAAAGCAGGCCTGAAAATGCCGGAAGCCCCCACTTGGGACTTCATCAAGGAAGCCGCCGACAAAATCACTGACAAGTCTAAGGAAGTCTACGGCATCTGCCTGCGTGGCAAGGCTGGCTGGGGCGAAAATATCGCTTTCCTCTCCGCCATGTCCAACTCGTTTGGTGCCCGCTGGTTTGATGAGCAGTGGAAGCCACAGTTTGATCAGCCCGAATGGAAAAAGACCCTTCAGTTCTATGTGGACCTGATGAAGAAGAACGGCCCTCCCGGTGCCTCATCCAACGGCTTTAATGAAAACCTCGCTTTGTTCCAGACCGGCAAATGCGGCATGTGGATTGATGCCACCGTGGCAGCATCCTTCGTGACCAACCCGAAGGAATCCAAGGTGGCTGATCAGGTCGGCTTTGCGCTGGCGCCGGATAATGGACTTGGCAAGCGCGGCAACTGGCTGTGGTCTTGGAACCTCGCCATTCCGGCTGGGTCCAAGAAGGTGGAAGCGGCTGAAAAGTTCATCGCCTGGGCAACCAGCAAGGATTACCTGAAGCTGGTGGCCGAAAAGGATGGCTGGGCCAATGTTCCTCCGGGCACCCGCACCTCGCTTTATGCCAATGCTGATTACCAGAAGGCCGCACCTTTTGCGAAAATGACGCTTGATAGCATCAACGCAGCAGACCCCAAGCACCCCACCGTCAAGCCCGTGCCTTATGAGGGCGTGCAATATGTGGCTATCCCAGAGTTTCAGGGCATCGGCACCGCCGTTGGCCAGCAATTCTCGGCGGCTCTTGCCGGTCAGACCACGGTGGATCAGGCGTTGAAGACGGCGCAGACCTTGACCGAGCGTGAGATGAAGAAGGCGGGTTATCCAAAGAAGTAAGGGGTGAGTGCGGGGGTTACCCCCGCCATCTCGCCCACAATGTACGTCAGTGCAAGCGGCCCCCTCACCCCGCCTCCGCTACGCTCGGCGGACCTCTCCCCGCTGGGGAGAGGAAAACCGAAACGCTGCGGCTCCATCCTTCTTCTCCCCATTCCCTATGTAAAGTGGGGGGAGAAGGTGGCGGCAGCCGGATGAGGGGGCGGCTGGCACTGCGTTACATTGTATCTGGGTCAGATGTGCACCCACTCCACCGAAACAACTAAAACCCCAACACCCCAAGAGGCGCGGCAGACATGGCGACGACCCATACCCATTCCTCGGCCCGATGGATGATGGCCCCTTCGGTTATCCTGCTGTTTGCATGGATGATTGTGCCGCTGGCCATGACCATCTATTTCTCAACTCTGAACTATAATCTGCTGATGCCCGGCGTGCATGACTTCGTCGGCCTGCTGAATTACGAATATTTCCTCACCGATCCGGCCTTCTTTGCAGCGCTGACCAACACGCTGATACTGGTGGGTGGCGTGCTGGCCATTTCCATCATTGGCGGCATTGCGCTGGCGCTGCTGCTGGATCAGCCGATGTTTGGCCAAGGCATTGTCCGCATTCTGGTGATTTCGCCGTTTTTCATCATGCCAACCGTGGCCGCCTTGGTGTGGAAAAACATGCTGATGAACCCTGTCAATGGCTTGTTTGCCTTCGCCTTTCGCGCAGTCGGGCTGGAGCCGCTGGATTGGCTGGCCACCATTCCGCTGTTGTCGATCATCATCATTGTTGCTTGGCAATGGCTGCCGTTTGCAACGCTGATCCTGCTCACCGCCCTGCAATCCCTAGACGAAGAGCAAAAGGAAGCCGCCGAGATGGATGGCGCGGGGCCGATCTCGAAATTCATCTATATCACCCTGCCGCATATGGCCCGCGCCATCACCGTGGTGGTGCTGATTGAGACGATCTTCCTGCTCTCGGTATTTGCCGAAATTCTCGTCACCACCAATGGCGGACCCGGCACCGACAGCACCAACCTGACCTATCTGATCTACAATCAGGCCCTGCTGCAATTTGACATTGGCGGAGCCTCCGCAGGTGGCATCGTGGCTGTGGTGCTGGCCAATATCGTTGCCCTTTTCCTGATCCGCCTCATCGGCAAGAACCTGGAGAGCTGATCAATGGCACGCGCAATTTCAACCAAGCGTAAGCTGACCTTTACCCTCATTGCATGGGCGATTGGCCTGTTGCTGTTCTTCCCGATCCTGTGGACCTTCCTCACCAGTTTCAAAAGCGAGGGCGATGCCATCGCCTCGCCTCCGGTGTTTTTGTTCTTCCATTGGACCACGGAAAACTATGTCGAGGTGCAGGGCCGCTCGGATTATTTTGCCCACTTCATGAACTCGGTGATCATCTCCTTTGGCTCCACGCTTCTGGGGCTGGCCATTGCCATTCCGTCCGCATGGGCCATGGCGTTTTCACCCACCAAGCGCACCAAGGATGTGTTGATGTGGATGCTCTCCACCAAGATGATGCCGCCCGTGGGCGCGCTGATCCCGATCTATCTGCTGTTTCGCGATGGCGGATTGCTCGATAGCCGCATCGGTCTGGTCGGCGTGCTGACCATGATCAACCTGCCGATCATCATCTGGATGCTCTACACTTACTTTAAAGAAATTCCCGGCGAAATTCTCGAAGCCGCTCGCATGGATGGCGCATCCCTGATCAAAGAAATCATCTATGTGCTGACGCCGATGGCGGTGCCGGGCATTGCCTCGACCATGCTGCTCAACATCATTCTGTCGTGGAACGAGGCGTTTTGGACCCTCAACCTCACCACATCAGTGGCGGCACCGCTGACCACTTTCATCGCCTCCTATTCCAGCCCCGAAGGCCTGTTTTACGCCAAGCTCTCGGCTGCCTCCACCATGGCGATTGCTCCAATCGTTGTGCTCGGATGGTTCAGCCAGAAACAGCTGGTGCGCGGACTGACTTTTGGCGCGGTCAAGTAAAAGGAATTTTTCCATGGGCAGTATTCAGCTTAAAAACGTCTCGAAAGCCTTTGCCGAGCATAAGGTTATTCCCGGTATTGATCTGGAGATCAACAATGGCGAATTCGTTGTGTTTGTTGGTCCCTCCGGCTGCGGCAAATCCACCCTGCTGCGGCTGATTGCCGGACTGGAGGACACATCCGGCGGCAAGATTTTCATTGATGGCACCGACGCCACAGACCGCAAACCGTCTGAACGCGGCCTTGCCATGGTGTTCCAGTCCTATGCGCTTTACCCGCATATGAGCGTACGCTCCAACATTGGCTTTCCGCTGAAAATGGCGGGCATGGATAAGGGCGAGATTGACAAGAAGGTCACGGATGCCGCCCGCATCCTAAACCTCACGGATTATCTCGACCGTAAGCCGCGCCAGCTTTCCGGCGGCCAACGCCAGCGCGTGGCGATTGGCCGAGCGATTGTGCGCTCACCCTCGTGCTTTTTGTTTGATGAGCCGCTGTCCAATCTGGATGCGGCGTTGCGCGTCAACATGCGGCTGGAGATCACCGAATTGCACCAGAAGCTGGGCGCGACATCGATCTACGTCACCCACGATCAGGTCGAAGCCATGACCATGGCCGACAAGATTGTGGTGCTGAACAAGGGCAATATCGAACAGGTCGGCTCGCCGATGGATCTCTACCACCGACCCGCAAATCTGTTTGTCGCAGGCTTTATTGGCTCTCCGAAAATGAACCTGATTTCCGGCGAGACCGCTGCCAAATATGGAGCCACAACCATCGGCGTGCGCCCGGAACATGTCACACTTTCCACCACCGATGGCGCGTGGAAAGGCAAGGTGACGATTGCCGAACATCTTGGCTCCGACACCCATTTGCATGTCGATGTTGAAGGCCTTGGCCACCTCACCGCCCGCGCGGATGGCGATTTCACTGCCCGCCATGGCGACACGGTGTTCATCACCCCGGATGAGAGCCGCCTGCATCGTTTCAATGAGCAGGGCCTAAATGAGAAGGAGGCGTCAGCATGACTGGCAGGTTAGACGGAAAATCCGCCCTGATTACCGGCTCGGCTCGTGGCATTGGCCGCGCCTTTGCGGAAGCCTATGTGCGTGAGGGTGCCACGGTTGCCATTGCCGACATTAATATGGAACGGGCATTGGAAACCGCCAAAGCCATTGGCGAAAAAGCCTATGCCGTGCATCTGGATGTGACCAATCAGGCCTCCATTGATGCCGCCATCAAGGCCGTAGAAGAGAAAACTGGCGGCCTCGACATTCTCATCAACAACGCCGCCCTGTTTGATCTTGCGCCCATCGTGGACATCACACGCGAGAGCTATGATCGGCTGTTTTCCATCAACGTGGCTGGCTCACTCTTCATGCTGCAAGCGGCGGCAAAGTCGATGATTGCCCGTGGCAAGGGCGGCAAGATTATCAATATGGCAAGCCAAGCCGGACGGCGCGGTGAAGCGCTGGTTGCGGTCTATTGCGCCACCAAGGCGGCGATTATTTCGCTCACCCAATCGGCAGGGTTAGACCTGATCAAGCATGGCATCAATGTCAACGCCATTGCCCCCGGCGTGGTCGATGGCGAGCATTGGGATGGAGTCGATGCGCTGTTTGCCAAACATGAGAACCGCGCCCCCGGCGAGAAGAAAAAGCTGGTGGGTGAGGCTGTTCCGTTTGGGCGCATGGGGACTGCACAGGACCTCACGGGGATGGCGATTTTTCTGGCGTCAAGTGAGGCCGATTATGTGGTGGCCCAGACGTACAACGTCGATGGCGGCAATTGGATGAGCTGAGATGAGTGATGGTGCGAGTGACATAATGTGTCGTGCGTGGGATTCACCCCCCTCTGCCCTGCCGGGCATCTCCCCCTCAAGGGGGGAGATCCACTTGGAGCACGCCCCTCACCCTCATTACAATGCCGCATCGGCTCTAAGCTACAAAATCAAAAATAGGGCTCGGCATGTCCACACATCGATCTCCCCCCTTGAGGGGGAGATGTCCGGCAGGACAGAGGGGGGTACCCCGGCCTAGCCCCCACCCATTTCCCAAAATTCATTCAGGACCTAACCCAATGACCATAAAACTCTCCCTTTCCACCCTGCCCGACGCCGCCGCCAAGGCTGCCATTCCAACCTACGCCCGCGAGGCCCTCACATCAGGCATTGTCCATTTCGGCGTTGGCAATTTCCACCGCGCTCATCAAGCGGTTTACCTGCATGAGCTGTTCAACCTCGGCAAGGACCTCGATTTCGCCATTGTCGGCGCGGGCGTGCTTCCCTCTGACGCCACGATGAAAGACAAGCTGGCAGGCCAAGACTACCTGACCACGGTGGTGGAACAGGATGTGGCCAAGAGTGCCGCCACCGTCACCGGGCCGATGGTGGATATGATCGCGGCACCGGATTTTGACGGCATCATCGCCAAGCTTGCAGACCCCGCCATTCGCATTGTCTCCATGACCATCACCGAAGGCGGCTATTTCATCGATCCCGCCACCGGGCATTTTGACCCCAAACACCCGGCCATTATGGCCGATGCACAAAACCCCGATCAGCCCAAAACCGTGTTTGGCCTGATCATCGCAGGCCTCAAGGCCCGCCGCGCCGCCAATATCCCACCCTTTACCGTGATGTGCTGCGACAACATCCCCGGCAATGGCGAGGTCACGGAAGCCACCGTGATTGGCCTTGCCAAACTCTCCGATCCCGATTTTGCCGAGTGGATTCACCACCACGTCGCCTTCCCCAATTCCATGGTGGACCGTATCACCCCCGCCACCGGCCCACGCGAAATCGACATCACCCGCGACACCTACGGCATTGATGATGCATGGCCAGTGTTTTGCGAGGAATTCAAGCAATGGGTGCTGGAGGACAAATTCCCGCTCGGTCGCCCTGCCTTTGAAGAGGTTGGCGTGACCTTCGTGGAAGATGTCGCACCCTATGAGTTGATGAAACTGCGCATTCTCAATGGCGGCCATGCGGCCATTGCCTATCCAGCCGCGCTGATGGACATTCACTTTGTCCATGAAGCCATGGAAAATCCGCTGATCCGCGCTTTTCTTGCCAAGCTGACCCATGATGAAATCATCCCGGTAGTGCCGCCCGTGCCCAACACCAGCTTGCAGGATTATGCAACGCTGATCGAGAGCCGCTTCTCCAACCCTAAAATCGGCGATACCATTCCGCGCTTGGCGCAGGATGGATCCAACCGTCAGCCAAAATTCATTCTGCCATCGACAGCGGATCGTCTCGCCAAGGGTTTGGATGTTACCGGACTGGCCTTGGTGTCCGCCCTTTGGTGCCATTATTTCGAGGGCATATCCGATAGCGGCAAGCCGATTGTGTTCAACGATGCCAACGCTGATCGTCTGCAAAAAACCGCCATTGCGTCACGACAAGATCCGCTGCTATTCCTGACGCTGGACGATATTTTCGGCACCGTGGGGCAAAATGAGCTGTTCAAGACGCGCTTTGCAAAGGCACTCTCAAGCCTTCGCACCCATGGCACAGCACAGACCCTGCAAAGCTACATCGATGGGCATCTTGCAGCGGCATAAAGGATAAGATGATGCATGACCCGGCCACCAAGCTGGTGATTTTCGACTGCGACGGCGTGCTTGTCGATAGCGAGCCGATCTCGGTCGAGGTCATGGTGGCCGAATTTGAAAAAGCCGGTGTGGCGATTGACGAGGATTACGTCTATCGCAATTTCCTTGGCCGCAGCATGGCAACGGTAGTGGAGGTGGCCCACGAGGAGTTTTCGTTCGCCATTGGCGACACCTTTCTCACCAGCCTGCGCACCCATCTGTATCGACGCTTTCGGCAGGATTTGAAGCCGATTTCCGGTCTGCATACCGCGCTCGACGATTTGGGCAAGGCGGGCGTTGGCTGGTGCGTGGCCTCCTCAAGTCAGCCGGATCGCATCGCCCTATCTCTCAGCGTCACCGGCCTGATCGAGCGTTTCGAACCGCATATTTTCAGCGCCACCATGGTCAAGAACGGCAAGCCCGCTCCGGATCTGTTCCTCTATGCCGCCGAGAAAATGGGGATCGATCCACACCATTGCGTGGTGGTGGAAGATAGCCCCGCAGGCCTCACCGCCGCCCGCGCCGCTGGTATGCGCGCCTTAGCCTTCACCGGCGGCGGCCATGCGACAGGCGAAAGCTACCACGGCAGCATTGACGCCCTGAAGCCAGACGCCAAATTTGACGTCATGGCCAATCTGGTTCAGTTTGTTTTATGACAGTTTGTTCCAAAATTGCTGTTGGCGTGGCGAAAATGGTGATTTCGAGAACCAGAGCGGAGCGTACTCAAGGACGTGAGCACAAGCATTTCCAGAAAAAGTACGAAGTGGTTTTTCGTCCGGAAATGCGAATGCATCAAGCTCAGCGCAGAAATTGCCTTTTGCAGCCCGTCAGCGGCCATTTTGGGACGGACTGAAAGCATTAGGGCGGAAACAAATTCATCATGCGAGATCATCTGATTGCGGTGGATGTCGGCACCGGCAGTGCGCGTGCCGGTGTCGTGACGCGCACCGGTCGCTTGCTGGCCCGGCGCGAACACCCGATCCTGCTTTCACGCCCAAGCGATGAGCGTGGCGAACACAATTCCCAGGATATCTGGGAGGCCTGCTGCTTCGCGGTCAAGGCAGCCCTTGCCGAGGCCGGTATCGGTCCTGCAGCCATTGCCGGTATCGGTTTCGACGCCACTTGCTCGCTGGTACTGCTTGACAGCAGCGGCCAGCCACTCTGCCTGAATGGGCAAGATGGTTTCGACACCATTGCCTGGCTGGATCACCGCGCCACGGCTGAAGCCGAAGAATGCAGCCGCATCGACCATCCTGTGCTGCACCACAATGGCGGGGTGATATCGCCGGAAGCGGAAATCCCCAAGCTGATGTGGCTGAAGCGTCATCGCCCGGATCTCTGGCAAAGGCTCGGCTCCGCCTTCGATCTCGCTGATTTCCTCACCTGGAAGGCGACGGGCAGCCCGGCGCGTTCGCTCTGCACCCTGACATCGAAATGGACGTTTTTCGGCCACAGCAAACCCGGCTGGCAGCAGGATTTTCTGGATCACGTCGGGCTGGATGATCTGGTGGCCCGCGCAGGCTTGCCCCAAGAGGCGGTTGCTGTCGGCAAAAGTGTCGGTGCGCTCAGCACGAAAGCCGCAGACGCGCTGGGGCTTATGGCCGGAATTCCCGTTGCCGCCGGCATGGTCGATGCCTATGCAGGCGCGCTTGGCGTGCTGGGATCGACGGATCTCTCCGACCCTGACCTCAACCATGTCGCGATGATCGGCGGCACGTCCAGCTGCCTGATTGCGCTCAGGCCCCAGCCCTTTTACGGTTTCAGCCTCTGGGGGCCTTATTTCGGGGCGATTTTCCCCGATCTCTGGCTGGTGGAGGCCGGACAATCGGCAACCGGCGCGCTTCTCAACCATATTGTGCGCAGCCATGCGGAGGGCGGCGAGCCGAGCATCGACAATCATCGCCGCATTATTGACCGGATCGCTGCATTGCGCGCCGAGGAAGGCGCGTCTTTCGGACAGAAAATCAACGTCCTGCCGGATTTTCACGGCAACCGTTCGCCCTTCGCCGACCCAAACCTGACCGGAACCATCTCCGGCCTGACGCTGGATGCTTCGTTTGACGGCCTCTGCCGCCTCTATTGGCGCGCCTGCGTCGGCATTGTGCTTGGCCTGCGCCAGATCGTCGAGACGCTCGGCAAGGACGGTATAGGCCCGCTGCGCCTGCATCTGACCGGCGGTCATGTCAAAAACCCGCTTCTGGTCGAGCTTTACGCCGCGGCAACCGGCTGCGAACTGGTGGTGGCCGACGGCACCGATGCCGTGTTGATTGGCACCGCCATCAATGCCGCCAGCGCCGCCGGGCTTTATCCCGGCCTTGCTGAGGCAGGCGCGGCGATGGCTGAACCAGGGCGGCTTGTAGTGCCGAACCCGGATATGAAAGAGATTTACGACCGTGACTATGCGCGTTTTCTCGCCATGCAGCGGCACCGGGCCGAGCTGGATGCTATCTGAGCGGCAGAAGCCCCACCATAACGGACATGAAAACACCGGTCTTGATTGCACGGCCAATTGTTTCTATATCGGGCGGGAATTGGCTGATAGAATGATAAGCCAAGCTGCATCGTGCAAGCTGCATTGTGAATGATCCGCTTCTTCCTGCCCATGGCGGTGCTCAAGGCCCGCCAGCAGCAGCCGAGAACGGTCTTCTCGCAGACATTTGAGAAATGACGCGCCCCGTGAATACGCTGGATTTTGACAAGAGACCGGAAGATACCCGCGTTGTCGTCGCCATGTCAGGCGGCGTCGACAGTTCTGTCGTGGCCGGAGTGTTGAAACGCGAAGGCTATGACGTGTTGGGCATTACGCTCCAGCTTTACGATCATGGTGCCGCCGTGCACCGGGCTGGGTCCTGTTGCGCCGGTCAGGACATCGACGATGCGCGCCGGGTCTGCGAGACGCTGGGCATTCCCCACTATGTGCTGGATTACGAACAGCGCTTTCGCGACACCGTGATCAATCCGTTCATGGACAGCTATATCGCCGGTGAAACGCCGATCCCCTGCGTGGCCTGCAACCAGACGGTCAAATTCGCCGATCTTCTGGCCACCGCCCGCGAGCTTGGGGCCGACGCGCTGGCCACCGGCCACTATATACGTTCACGCGCCACGCCCCTGCCGAACGATCCGGGCCACCGCGCCCTGTTTCGCCCGATTGATAGCGAACGCGACCAGAGTTACTTCCTGTTTGCCACCACCCAGGAACAGATCGATTATCTGCGCTTTCCGCTGGGCGGCCTGTCCAAGGCCGAGACCCGCAAACTGGCCGAGGACATGGGCCTCGTCGTCGCACAAAAGGCCGACAGCCAGGATATCTGTTTCGTGCCACAGGGCAAATATGCCGATATCATCAACAAGCTGAAGCCAAACGCGGCATTGAGCGGCGATATCGTCCATCTCGATGGTCGGGTTCTGGGCCAGCATGAAGGCATCCTGCACTACACGATCGGCCAACGCAAAGGCCTCGGCGTCGCCACCGGCGAGCCGCTTTACGTCGTTTATCTGGACGCCCGGTCGCGCCGGGTCATCGTCGGGCCGCGTGAAGCGCTGGAAACCCGCCGCGTCTATCTGCGCGACATCAACTGGCTGGGCGACCGCGCCATCGAGGATGAGGCAAGCGGCGGTTTTGCCTGTTTTGCCAAGGTGCGCTCCACCCGTCCCCCTGCTCCGGCCCATCTGCATGCCGATGAAACCGGCATTTATGTTGACCTCGACATGGGGGAAGCTGGCGTTGCGCCGGGCCAGGCCTGCGTGCTCTATTCGGGCGAAGGTGCTGACGCCCGCGTCTATGGCGGCGGCTTTATCGAACGCTCGGAACGCCAGGCCGAAGCCGAGACCTTCCTGAAGGCGCTTCTGGCGGGCGCACAAGCTGCCTAACCGCTTGTTGTCCCAAGGTAAAAGCCGCTTATTGCAAGAGGACTGCCCCCGGCGGTCCTTTTTTGCATTTTGCCTGCTTGACTTTGCAACGACGCTCGCCTTATAAGCCGCCCATCGCTTCGGACAGCTTTCTCGACAAGCAAAAGTCCTTGAGGTGCGGCGGGATAGCTCAGGTGGTTAGAGCGTGGGATTCATAACCCCAAGGTCGGCGGTTCAAGTCCGCCTCCCGCTACCATTCTTCAAAAAACCAGACCTTTAAATATCAGTCATGACTGGTTTTATTTTGCTGACCTTTTTCCATCCCGGCATCTACTTCACTGAGAGTCTGTCAGGTTCAGATTGAGCCAGACAGACTCTAGGTTTTCCCTGAAAACTTCTAAAAGCCATATCTTTTAAAGGCATTTTTAAACAAATAAAACCTTCGTGGATTTGCCAATTTTAAAGTTGACTCCGTTTGTATAGTTCATATTGTCCGCCTGTGACGGAGACGGGATATCTCCTCACGCCGACAGCATGAAGGAAGGCGGAGCATGACGAAAATGACGAAGGGGGCCGGTGGACGCGCGCAGGCTGCGAACCGGACGATGTCCAGACATGGACAATTGCTGCTCGGCAGTATTGCCGGCCTGGCGCTGATTGCCGCCGCCTCGCAAGCCTGGTCGCAAGAGAAAGATACGGAGCTCTCGACCATTACCGTTCAGGGCAAAGCCTCGGCCACCGGCCCGGATGCCAATATCGTCGCCAAGGAGACGACTGTCGGCAGCAAGACCGATACACCGATCATCGACATTCCCCTGGCTGTCTCCGTTGTCACCATGAAGGAAATGGAAACGCGCGGCGTCAGCGACATGCAGGCAGCCGTAGCCTATACGTCCGGTGTGGTTGTCGATGAATTCGGCTCCGACGATCGCTACGACTATTATCGTATTCGCGGCTTCGACACGACGACACTCGGCATCTATCGCGATGGCCTGAGTGCGCGCATTCCCGCCTGGTTTACCGCAGCCCGCACCGAGCCCTACGGCCTGGAACGGGTGGAAGTGCTGAAAGGCTCGACTTCCACCTTGTTCGGCCTCAACGGTCCGGGCGGGATGATCAATGCCGTCACCAAGCATCCGACCGACACATTCCATGCCGAGGTTTATACCACCTTCGGCGACAACCATATCGAAACAGGCACAGATTTTGGTGGGCCGCTCGACAAGGAAGGTGTCTTTACCTACCGCGTCACCGCCAAATGGCAGAATGCCGACCTGGGCTCGGATTATTCCAACGATGACCGCATCTACGTCGCACCGGCTCTGACCATCAGCCCGGACGAGAGCACCTCGCTGACCTTCCTCACCGACTACAACAAGCGCAACACCACACCGGCCCTGGGCTTCCCTGCTGGTCTTGACGTCGACACGACCCGGTTCTACGGCGAGCCGGACTTCAACAAATTCGACACCATCCAGAAGGATGTCGGCTACGAGTTTCGCCACGAGATCACCGAGGGTCTGACTTTCCGGCAGAATGCCCGTTACTCGCATGTGGACCTGGACTATGAGACAGTCTATGGCGCCAGCACGGATTCGAGCGCCAATCGGACGGCCTATGCCGTGGACGGCGTGGCGGATCGCTTCGCCATCGACAACCAGCTGGAATATGACACCAGCACGGATCGCCTCGACAGCAAGACTTTGCTGGGTGTCGACTATTCCTATGACAGCACCCATGAAGTTATTGGCTATGGCTCGGCCCCAGGCATCGACATGAACGATCCGGTGTTCTGCGGTCGCTCCTGTGTGTCTCTCGATCCCTATCTCGATTGGAAGGTCAAGCAGAAGGCGCTCGGTATCTACGCGCAGGAACAGTTGACGCTGGATGACCGCTGGATCCTGACGCTCGGCGGGCGCTATGACTATGTCAATACTACCGCGGATTACCTAAGCCCCGGCACAAATAGCGACTACTTTTCCAAAGCGGGCTCATCAGATAATAATACCTCAGAAGCCTTCACCAAACGGATTGGCTTGAGCTACAAGATCACGCCGGAACTTGCTGCCTATGCCAATTACTCCACGTCCTTCCAGCCGCTGGTGACACCAACCGCCAATGGCTATTCCGTTAGCGGCTCACTGAAGCCGCAGGAAGGCGAACAGTATGAAATCGGCTTGAAATACAAGCCCGACAGTTTCGACGCCCTGTTTACGGTCGCCCTGTTCGACATAACCCAAACCAATGTTCCCTCCAACGTCACCCCCATACTACAGCGCCAGATCGGCAAGGTCGGGGTGCGCGGCGTGGAAGTGGAGGGCAAGGTGGCGCTCAACGACCGCTGGAACATGACGCTTGCCTATTCCTACTGGGATGCCGAGATCAAGGAAGACGGTACCGGCGGCAATGCAGGCAACCGGCCTGAGCGTGTTCCGAGGAACACCGCCTCGGCCTGGGTCGATTATACCATTCCCGGCGATGGCTGGCGCGGCGACCTGACGCTGGGCGGCGGTGTCCGGTATGTCGGATCCAGCTACGGCGATTCGGCCAATACCGTGAAGGTCGATGCCTATACCGTGGTCGATGCGATGGCGAGCTACAAGGTGACCGAAAACGTCACCTTCGCCATCAATGCCAAGAACCTGTTTGACAAGAAATACGTCACCACCACCTATTACGGCAGCTCCTACTACGGCGACCGCCGTACAGTGCTGGGGACGCTTAAATATACCTGGTAACGGCAAGCCTCACCAGAGCACAGCAAACTACAGCGCCGTGCGCCATATATGGCGAATGGCGTTGTAGAGTTTGTCTGGTTCAACTTGACCCTGATAGAGTCCAGGTCCCAATTTGCCCAGGAGAAGCGAACGCTTGCCTCCTCAGGTCAGGACGCCTGATAATCCGCAAGCGTCGCGGATGTGCTTAAGCATTTAAATTGCACTTCGTCATTCAGTCCGGCAAAGACGCTGTACTCGTCCAGCGTCGAGAGGCTACCGTCCTCTCAATTGATCGATCTGACGCGTTGCCATCGCAGCCGTGCCACCTGTTGCTTACCGTCGAGTGGGGTCGGGTCGCCGCTGAGAATGAGCACATTGTCGGATGAGCGCTCTATGTACCGCGTCTGATGCCCGCCAACCCAGTTGGGCAACAAGCTGAATTGCAGATGATGGATAACGATTGCCGTCTGTGGATCGATCGCATAGCGACCTGCATAGGCAAAATAGCTCGTGGCTGCGGCAATCAATTGATCGTCCTTTCCACCCGATATCTCTGGAAAATCATAGAGCTTGCGGTCTGCCGCCATGATCTGCACCGACATCCAGCCATCGGCCGCATAGGATATGTATCCACTGACGTTTGGGCCCATCACGTCCACGACAGTGCCCGCGTCATCCATGCTGGTAAAAGTTTCCAGGGACCACGTGCCCTGGATCCAGTCAGCGAGAGGCGATTTCGAAACTGGTTGGGCCATCGTCACTCCTGAATAAAGGCAACCGCGCGAGTCCAGCCTGCGGAAGCGCCACGGATTTTAATGGGAAAGCACGAGACTTCGAAACCTGTCGAGGGCAGGGTTTCGAGCTTTTGCAGTTTTTCCATATGGCAATAGCCGATGGTCATGCCGGCAAGGTGCCCCTCCCAGATCAGGCTCGTGTCATGGGTCTGCTCATAGCGCTCAGCGGTATACTTGAATGGCGCATCCCAACTCCACGCATCCGTACCGGTGACACGGACCCCGCGCTCCAACAGGTAGAGTGTCGCATCGCGACCCATCCCACAACCGCTGGAGAGATAGCTGAGATTGCCGTAATGGGCCGCCGCCGAGGTGTTGACCAGAACGATATCAAGCGGTTGCAGCTCATGACCAATTCGCGCCAGTTCGGCCTCCACTTCAGCGGCGGTTACAACATGACCATCGGCCAAATGGCGGAAGTCCAGCTTGACACCGGGGCGGCAGCACCAGTCGAGCGGCACTTCGTCTATGGTGATGGCGCGTTTTCCGCCGTCCATCGTGGAGTGGTAGTGATAGGGGGCATCCAGATGGGTGCCATTATGCGTCGTCAGCCGGATCTCCTCGATGGCCCAACCCTCGCCATCGGGAAGATCCTCCGGCTTGAGGCCGGGGAAATAGGCCGCCATCTGCGACGCCATTTCCTTGTGGCCGTGATAGGTGATCTTGGGGTCAAGACCCGGGGGATCGGACGGCACGTCGTTTTCGATCACCATCGAAATATCAACGATCTTTCGGGCGGGCTTTGCTGCGGCCACCGCCGTGGAAGAAGCCGCAAGAGCGCCCATCAGTCCGCCCATGGCAGCCATTATCGTTCTCCGGTTCGTCTTGAATTGTTCATTGTCACCGACTGACATGGGCTCTAATCCTTGTTGCAATTACGTTTCCGCAGACATTGATCTGCGCATTCGATAATTAGGTAGGTCGAACGACCTAATCAATATAGGAGATTGTCACATGTCCGTGAAGAGCATCACTGCGACACGTATTCTGGACGCAGCGGAAGCTTTATTTGCTGACCTCGGGTACGATGCGGTGTCGATCAGAGCGATCACCGATAAAGCCGATGTGCGGCTTAACCTCCTCCACTACCATTTCGGAACCAAGGAGGCGTTGTTCGAAGCCGTGATTGCCCGCCGGATGGTGGTTCTCAACACATGCCGTCAAGACGCGCTCAGCAAGGTCCCAACTGGGATGGGACGTGACATCGTTGCCGAAATTCTATCGGCCTTCGTGCGGCCCTATCTGGAGCTTGCAACCAGTAGCGAAAATGGATGGGCGAGCTATGCAAGGCTAATCGCGCAGATCAGCCAATCGAACCGGCACTTGCCGCTTCTCCAGTCACACATGGACGAGACTGCCCAGCTGTTCATCGAGGCGCTTAATGCTGCTTTGCCACAAGCGCCGCGACATAGTGTGGCGCGGGCGTTCATGTTTACCGCGGCATTGATGGTGTCGGTATTCTCTGGCGTTGCTCGTATAGACGGATTAACAGGCGGCGCGATCACTGGCGGTGATCTTGAAGGCGCAATTGACCCTTTGCTCGCTTATTCCCTTGCTGGCTTCCTGGAAATCTGCGGGTAAAGGCAGGTAAAGCCCTTCACGCCCTCCGGCGCATCAGCAGGATCAGCACCGGCGCGCCGATCAGCGCCGAGACTAGGCCAGCGGCGATTTCGTAAGGGTGGACCAATGTCCGGCCAATCCAGTCGGCCATCATCATCAGCACGCCACCGATTAACACGGCACCGGTCAGTTGCGGCCCAGCGCGCAGCAATCCGGCCTCTCGGGCCAGATGCGGCGCCATCAGGCCGACGAAACTCAAGGGGCCGACCGTCAGGGTAGCCGCACCGCTGAGTGCGCCTGCCAACAGCAGCAGTAAAAGCCTGGCCGTTGCGAGCGGCACGCCGAGTGCGCCCGCAGCAGACGGCCCCAGCGGCAGCAGGTCCAGCCAGCGGCGCAGCAGGGCGACAACCACCACCAGAGCCACGGCGATGATCGTCACCGTGATGGCACTCGTCATCGTGACATTATAGGTCGAGCCACTCATCCAGCGCATCAGGAAGGTGGCGCGGGGATCGCCGCTCGCCGCCAGCACACCGACCACGGCATCGACCATGGCGCTGAGCGCAATACCTGCCAGCAGCACCCGCTCCGGCGCAAAACCAGCCCGAGCGGCAAACAGGAAAATCACTGCCAGCACGGTCAGCGAGCCCGCCGCAGCAAAACCGAGCTGGGTGCCAAGACTTGGCGCCGCCAGAAAGAACACCGCTACCGTGACCCCGAAGGTTGCTCCGGCGCTGATGCCCAACACTTCCGGACTGGCCATTTCATTGCCGGTCAGCCGTTGCAGGATCAACCCGGCCACCGCCAGCATGGCGCCAGAAGCAAAGGCCGCCAACACCCGAGGAAAGCGCACAGGCAGAATTTCGCTGTAAAGCGAGGGGGACAGAAAAGCCCAATCGCCGACGGTACTGCGCCCGAACAGCAGCGCCATGGCAATCAGCATCACGCCACCGATCAGCCCGACGATCAGGACCGTCCGCGTCGAGGCGAAGTGCCGAGGCTTCGGCACCCGCTCGACCATGATCCGATGCCGGGTTTTCAACAGTGGCAGCAGCACCAGCAGCAGCGGCGAACCGAACAAGGCGGTGACGGCCCCGGTCGGCAGCATATCGCTGAATTGATCGGCAAGCAGCAGCAATGCACTATCGGCAAAGAACAGCAAGGCCGCGCCGATCAACGTGGACCAGACCAAAAGGGCGCCGGAGCGCCGCGCTCCGGTCAGCCGGGCAAGCGTTGGCGCAACGAGACCGATAAAGCCGATGACCCCGACCGCACTGGTGACGAAGGCCGCCAGCAGCACGGCAAGCGCGATAGCCGCCGCCCGCAGATGACCGGTCTTGACGCCGAGCGCGGTGGCTCCCGCCTCGCCCAGTTCCACCAGCGCCAGCGGCCGCAGCAGCAGCGCGGCGGCGACGGCCACCAGCCCGACCTTGGGCAGAAGCGCGAGCGGCAAGGCCCAGCTTTGCTGGGCGAGCGATCCCGCACCCCAGATGAACAGGGAGACCAGATAGCGCTCATTGAGCAGCACCAGCACGCTCGACAGCGCCCCGCACCACAGGCTGACCACCAGCCCGGACATAACCAGCGAAAACGGTGAAAATCCGCGCCTCAGCCCCATCAGCAGCACGAGGCCCGCCGCAATAGCGCTTCCGGCCAGCGCCACCATGTCACGGCCAAACCCCAGCAGGCCCGGCGACAGCAACAGCGCCAGGACGATGGCGAGATTCGCCCCGGCTGAAACCCCAAGCGTGGTTGGCGAGGCCAGCGGATTGCGCAGCACCTGCTGGAACAGCGCGCCCGACAAGGATAGTGCGCCCCCGCAAATCAACGCCATCGCCATGCGCGGCAGGGTGGCGTTGTAAAGCACGGCATAGTCGATATCGTAACCCGCATTTTCAGGCCGCGCCAGCACCGGCGCAATGCCGTGCCAGGCCATCAGGCCCCCAAGACCGGCGAGCAGCAGGGTGACGAGGAGCGGACCGAGATAGGACGGTCTGGAAGAGAACAGAATATTCATGCTTGACTGTCCAGGTAATCGGTCAGCAGGCGCGCGAAGCGCATGGCTTCGACCACCATCCCGAACATCAGGGTCGAGGGCAGGACGGCGAAGCGCTCCGGCTTTGCCATCGGCAAGGCCTGCCAGAGCGGGCTTTTCGCCAAGGTCGGCATGACATCGGCGGGAACAGGCTCGAAAGCGATCAGCCGGGCGCGCGGATCGGCGATCGTCGCCAGGGTCTCGATGCCGATCAGCTCGAAACCCCAGTAATTGCCGGGCTTTTGCCAGGCATTGGTGAGGCCCAGCCGCTGGAGAACATCGTGATAGAGGCCAGGCGCCGTATAGACCCGCACATGGCGGGCATCCATGAAATTGACCAGCGCCACCGGCGGTGCATTGAGCCGGGCAAGGCGGGCGCGGCAGGCATCGAAAAACGCATCGGCCTCGGCCAAAAAGGCCTCGGCCCTCGCCTCCAGCCGCATGACCTTGGCGAGATCCCGCGTCGCACTGTAAGAGGCCGTCAGGATATCGGTGGTGTCAGGCGCATAGACGCTGGCGCGAAACAGCGGTGCCAAGGCTTCCAGTCGCGGTTTCAGCGGATCGTTAAAGGCGGTCGACAGGATCAGATCGGGCTTCAGGGCAATCAGCAGTTCGAAATTGACCTCCCAGGACGAGCCGAGATCGATCACACCATCCGGCATACGCGGTTCTTCCACCCATTTGTCCCAATCGGCCAGAGACGCGACCGCCAGAGGCGTGACCCCGAAGGCCAGCAGCGTCGAGGCAAGGCCGTAATCCAGGCAGACAACCCGGGCAGGCGTAGCACTCTCAGCCCGGGCAGCAGACGCCATGAACAGGCTCACACCTCCGGCCAAAAGATGGCGGCGGCTGAGCGGCAGGAAAGGATCAGCAGACATAGGCGAGCGGGATCTCCAGGGCCGGATGGCGGGTGACGTCCATATCGACGCCGTAGATGGCGTTCAGCGTCTCGCGGGTCATCAGGGCCGTGGGTGAGCCCTCGGCAATCAATTGCCCGGCCTTCAGCGCATAGAGCCGGTCGCAGAAACGGCTGGCCATGTTGATGTCATGCAGGACGATGATGACGCTCAGCCCCTTTTCCTGCGACAAGCGGCGCACCAGCGCCAGCACCTCCATCTGATGGGCGATGTCGAGCGCCGAGGTCGGCTCATCCAGCAGCAGGCATTCGCTATCCTGCGCCACCAGCATGGCGATCCAGGCCCGCTGACGCTCACCGCCCGACAGCGTATCCACCATGCGGTCCGCCATGGGCAGGACATGGGTGAGATCCAGCGCCTCTTCCACCTTGGCCTTATCAACCTCGGTAAACCGGCCAAGCGCGCCATGCCAGGGATAGCGTCCGCAGGCCACCAGTTCGCGCACCGTCATGCCATGGGCCGCCGTGACGTCCTGCGGCAGATAGGCAACCTTGCGGGCAAAATCGCGCGCGCCAAGCGCACCGGCATCCGCCCCGGCAAAATGGATCGTCCCGGATGTCAGGCTTTGCTGGCGGGCGAGAAGCTTCAGCAATGTGGATTTGCCCGAGCCGTTATGGCCGACCAGGCCGGAAATCTCACCCTTGCGAAAACCGATTGACACATCCCGCAACAAGGCCCGGCCATCGACGGTGAAACCAAGCGCCTGCGTTTCGAAAATCATCCCTGCCTTATCAGCAGCCTGGATGTTACGATGTTCGCTCGCCATCAAAGATCCTCTAATACAAGGTGCCACCAAGCTTGAACTGGATGGATAAAACATGATAATAAAAATCAACTATACACAGTCTTGCCGGTTCGCAAGTGTGTTTTCAACACAGTTTTGCCCATCGCCCGCACGTCACTTGTCCCGGATTGGCCAATGTCCTACCTGCCCCGCATGATCAGCAAGATCGACGGACTATCCGTCTCCTCCGGCCTGCACCGGCGTTACTGGAACGGCATGGTCGCCGATCTCTGGTCGGTGGATTGTCAAAGTGATGCGGGCGGCCAGTATGTCAGCAACGATCCGCGCCTGTTCATTCTATTGGACGCCGCAGGCGAGGATGGGGCCGATCTCAGCATGGCTGAAGGCGGTGGCAAGCAGATTTCCGGAGCGATTGCCAGGGCGGCCCATTTCATTCCAGCCGGGCTGGAAATGTCAACCGCGATCACCGGCGTCAAAAGCCTGCGGCATCTGGATCTGCATTTCGATGCCGACATCTTGCTGCGCCGGTTGGGCGAGGATGCCGGGCTGGCGGCTTTGCACCAGCCACGCTACCTCCTTGATGATCCCCGGCTGCTGGCCCTGGCCGAACTGATCGCCGCCGATGTCGCCAATCCGCAGCCCCTGCACGACCTCTACGGCGATGGGCTGGTCAGCGCTCTGCTGATCGACGTGCTGAACATTCACCCAACCCCTGCGCGCCAACTGCCCCACCGGAAGCGCAGCAAGCTGGCCGCCTGGCAACTGCGCCGGGTTTGCGATTTCATCGAGGCCCATTGCCTGCGCACCATCAGGCTAGAGGAATTGGCCGGACTGGCGGGCCTGTCACCCACCTATTTCAGCCACGCTTTCAAAGCCTCTACCGGCCTGTCGCCGCATCAATGGCAGATGAAGGCGCGGATCGAAACGGTCAAGCAACGGCTGCGCGACCCCGCCGTGCCGCTGACAGTGATCGCGGCTGAAACCGGCTTTGCCGATGCCGCCCACTTTGCCCGCAGCTTTCGCCGCGCCGTCGGTCTGTCGCCGTCCGAATGGCGACGGGTCCGGCTCAATTGAGTTGGCTGGGGAGTTCACCCTGCCCGGTTCGGCAATCGCTGTGCAATACCCGTTAAAATTCTGTGCGGCGGGACACGGTTTGCCCAAATCCGTTCAAGCCTTCCATGCTTCAGACAAGCACGACGGAAATACATGAATTAATCAGTCATCATTTGAAATTCATGCCCGGCGGGGCATTGGCAATGGGGTGATGACATGGGGACGGCATTGGTTCAGGCACGGAAAACAGATGGGCAAGATCGCTCAAACCGGCATCGCGCCGCCTTGCTGGCAGGGATTGCCCTACAGACGCTATGCCTGCCGGGCCTTGTCCATGCGCAGGACGCCACCACGCAATTGTCGACCATCACCGTCGAAGGCAAGAGCGAAACCGCAACTGGCCCGGTTGATGGCTATGTCGCCAAGCGCACCTCGACAGGCTCCAAATCCGATACGCCGATCACGCAAGTGCCGCAATCGGTCTCGGTGATCGGCACCGCCGAAATGGCGGATCGCGGCGTCACCAACAAGGTTGATGAGGCGCTGCGCTATACATCTGGCGTCTATACCCAGCCATTCGGTGCCGATGGCGACACCAACTGGATGTATATCCGTGGCTTCGAGGCCACCCAGACCGGCAGTTTCCTCGATGGCCTGAACCTGTGGAGCTACGGTTTCGGCGGGTTTCTGGTGGACCCTGTCGTGCTGGAGCGGGTGGAAGTGCTGAAAGGCCCGGCCTCCGTTCTCTATGGCGGCTCCAATCCGGGCGGCATCGTCAACATGGTCGGCAAGCGTCCGACGGGGGAAAAATTTCTCACCACCGAAGTTGGTATCAACAATTATGGCAATGCCTTCCTGACCTTCGATACCGGCGACACTATCAAGGACAGCGATGTCAGCTACCGGGTCACCGGCAAGATCGCCGGTGGCGACAAGTCTGCCGATTACGCCCATGATTTCCGTGGCGTGATCATGCCGCAAATTACCTGGGCTCCGGATGACGGCACCAAGCTGAATGTCTATGCCTATTATTCCTATCTCGACCAGACCTCCGGCACCAATGGCTTCCTGCCCTATGTCGGCACGGTGGAGAAAGCCTCCTTCGGACGGATCGACCGGGACGCCTATTATGGTGAGCCGGGGAGCGACTACAGCTATTCGCGCCAGACCATGGTGGGTACGGATTTCAGCCACGAACTGGAAAACGGCTGGACGTTTTCGCAAACCGCCCGTTATTCCTACCTCAACAAGGCCGAGAACACGCCCTATACCTATGGCTATTACGACCCGGCCACCGGCAGCAATTATCTCTCGGAACCGACAAGCAGCGATGCCTACCTGACACGGCTCGGCTTCAGCCACCATACCGAGGTAAATTCCTTTGCCATCGACAATCACCTGAACGGCGAGGTCGAGACCGGCGCGCTGAAGCATGACGTAACATTGGGTGTGGATTACAAATTCTACCAGCTCGACCAGGTACAGGCCAGCACCACCGATACGCCGATCAGCGCCACCGATCCGGTCTATGGCACCACCCAGCCCGCCAATTCGGTCTATCTCAACCAGATCCTGCGCCAGAACCAGATCGGCGGCTATGTGCAGGATCAGATCCATTTCGGTGGCGGCTTTATCGCCACGCTGAACGGCCGTTACGACTATGTCTATACGACGTCCAACGACCGCACCGCCAGCAATGCCGACTATGACAGCAGTGAGAGTGCGGCAAGCGGTCGGGCGGGCCTCGCCTATCAATTCGACAATGGGTTGACGCCCTATGTCAGCGTCGCCAGCTTCTTCAACCCGCAGATCGGCGTTACCCAGGGCGATCCGCTGAAGGCGGAAAAAGGCGAGCAGTATGAAGCCGGTATCAAATACGAGCCGAGCTTCTTTCCGGGCATGATCACCGCCTCGGTCTTCCAGATTGACAAGAAGAACTGGACCGTGACCGATCCGCTCACCTTTCTCTCCACCCAGATCGGCGAGGTGCGCTCGCGCGGATTCGAACTGGAAGGCAAGGTGGAGCTGAATGCCGATTGGAAGGCGCTGGCCTCCTTCACCTATCAGGATCTGGAAATCCTCGAACATGCCGATACATCGCTGATCGGCAATTCACCCTATCTCGTTCCGAAAATGCTGGCCTCGGCCTGGCTGGATTACGCGATACCCACCACCGTTCTGGCCGGAAAACTCGAGGGCTTCAGCCTGGGCGGTGGCATTCGCTACCAGGGCGAAAGCTGGGCCGATTACGCCAATACCAAAAAAGTGCCTGACGCGGTGCTGTTCGATGCCGCCATCCGCTACAAGAAAGACGACTGGGGTGCAGCGCTCTCCGTCACCAACCTGTTCGACAAGCAATATGTCTCCGGCTGCCAGGGCACGCTGACCTGCGGCTACGGCGAAGGCCGCACGGTAACGCTGAAGATTTCAAAAAGCTGGTAAGGCTATCAACAAGCCTATCGCGCCGCCTGCATCCCAGGCGGCGTTGGATTATCGCAACAGATCAAGATTGCGGCTGGTGACTGAGCGGATCGACAGGGTCCGCATCAGATCTGCCAATTGCTCCGGCTTCGCCTTGGCGTCGCAATAGCGAAGCGTCACCCGCACCGGCAGTTCCAGTTCGGATTTATCGGACAGGCTGACCGCAGTCTTGAAGGCGCGCGGGTCTTTCACCGCCTGCCAGGCATAGACGCAGGCGCCGCCGCTCTTGCCGAGCGTGCCGGTGGCAACCCCGAATTGCCCATAGCCGTTCTGATGAATGGCGGTGTCGGTCACCATTTTGACACCGGGAAACAGTTTCTTGATCGACCCGGGCGCTTCATCATTCATCGCCGTCTGGCGAAAACGGTCGCTGTCGGCAAGCCCGATTTCGATTGCCAGGCTATTTTCACCAAGCTTGCCGGCGGTGGGGTACAACAGGGTCTGGAAAGCCGAGGCCGGTTCGATGCGATGACGATTGCCCGTGATCGGCGCCGTCAGGCCAGAGAGCTTCAGCATCGCCACTTCGGGCGCGCCCTTTTCCACAGCCTGTGTCTTTGCCGCCAGCGGCTTATTCTTGGAAATCGACCCTGTTGAGTTGGGATCGATACCAGCCACGCAGGAAGACGCCGCCAAGGCGATGCCAAACATCGACAAGAGCGTTCCGACACGTCGTAAGTTTGGATTTGCGGCAGGGACGCTACCCTTGCCGGGACATTGGTCATCTGTGGTTTTCATAGCCGTTTACCTCGTCAAACCCATCCTACCGTATCATTTCTTAAATCAGGATTGATTTAGGGCGAAATAATCCGATCAGTCGTTTTGTGCCGCGTCCTCGCATCGTCTGCAAGACGGGCAGCGTGGTTGTTGCCGCAAGCTTTAGTGATCGAAGTGTTAACGAAATATTAAGACGAGGAGGCCGACTGTCTCATGCTGCAACAACAAAGGTTGCAGGCCAAAACCCATGACTATCCCCGGCAAATGAAATGAAAACTTTTCGTTAAATTTTAGCGAATACAATGAGGGGTGATAGAAGAGGTATTATTGTAATGCGTAGAATCCTCATCATCGCCCTCTTGCTGGCTTTGGCAAGCTGCGCCCGGCCGCCCAGCCAGATCCGCAACGCCTGCGCGATCTTCGAGCAGAAGGACGGGGCCTTTGAAAACTGGAAACGCGCCGCCCGCTCGGTGGAGCGCGAATACGGCGTTCCGGTACCAATTCTGCTGGCCACCATCTATACCGAATCCAGCTTCCGTGCCCGCGCCCGGCCACCCAGGCGCTACATTCTCGGCTTCATTCCATGGAAGCGGATCTCGACTGCCTATGGCTATTCGCAGGCATTGGACGGCACCTGGGACCGCTATCAGCGTGAAACGGGTCGTTACCTTGCCCGGCGCACCAATTTCGGCGACGCCGTACGCTTCATCGGCTGGTATCACTACCAAAGCCACCTGCGCAACGGCATCCCCTTCAGCAGTCCCTATAACATCTATCTGGCCTACCATTCCGGCCAGGACGGTTACCGGCGAGGCGCTTACCGCGCCCGGCCTGAGGCCTTGGCCGGCGCCAAACGCTTTGCTGCCATCACCGCCGTTTACGAGCAGCAGCTGCGCCGCTGCCCGTGAGGCGCAGTGTTATCTGCGCAAGCGTTCTGAAGAGAATACGTTCGGGGCCGCAATGCGTGTAAAATAGTAACACGACGCAAACGTTTTATATACCGCTTACCCCCATCTACCCTGCCGGGTATCTCCCTCTCATGGGGGGGGAGATCGGACAGGCGTAGCCGTTCGCTTCAACGGACAACATTGCGATTTCCGATATCTTTAAAGCGTGAATGTGACATGACAAGCCCATCCGTTGCCGATCTCCCCCGAGGTGAGTCAGGAAGAGGTGGCGCAAACGAACAATTGATTCCATGGAAAGATTGTACTGACGAACGCCCTGTGCCGTGCGCCGAAAGCATCGGACCGAAAAGTGGGAACCGGTTTTCGGATAAACCCGATGCGTAAACAAAAACTTAGAGCATAGTGCTGGTTCAGATTTTCTGTACGATGCTCTAGCCGCACATACGGGCTCGCTTCAGCCTTTTATATCATCTGCCTAATTCCCAGAAGTATTGCTCGGAGAGCAGGACAGTCAAATACAGCGCATGAAAAAGCCCCCGATCTTGCGACCGGAGGCTGTTCATCATTCTTGGTGAGTGCCGCTTGCTCGTTCGTCTCAGGCTGACTGGATTGCCGAAATGCTCCAGCCAGAACCGGGACGGCGCACGAAGGTCCAGACTTCGACCGACTGCTGCGGATGGTCAGGGTCGCCATCCACCACAGCGCCGGTGGCGCGATCACGCATAACATCGATGGCTTCATAGCGCATGGCGACGGTGGCATAATCGATAGTGCCTTCGCGCCAGGCTTCTGCCAGGTCACCCTGCAGGAGGTGGACATCGCGCACCTCGTTCTTGACGCCCTTGGTCGCATGTTCACCAAGCTCTTCGGCAAGATAGGACATGGCTTCCGGCGTGGTGATCCGGCGCAGGGCCGAATAGTCTTCTTCCGCATAGGCCTTCTGCATGTCTTTCAGCAGGCTCTCGAAAATCTCCAGATCCTTGGGGCCGATGCCGACATCATCGCTACCAGCCTTTGAAACGGCCGGGCGGGTGGCACCGAGTGCAGCGCCAGATCCCATTTTCGGAATGGAGAAGCCACCGAAACCGCCAGGCGATCCCCCGAACGAACCTTGGGGAGCATTCCCCGGCTGCGACATATCATTGCGCGAAGCCGGACCGGCATAGGAGGATGCCGTGCGATTGCGGTTGAAGAACCGCATGGCCAACATGATCAAGCCGCCAATCAGCAGCAGTTGGAACAACATGCCGAACATGCCAGCCGCACCGCCGAAGCCGCCGCCGAGCAACATGCCGAACAGACCGCCCATCAAAAGGCCGCCCATCAAACCACCGGCCATGCCGCCGAACAGGCCACGCGAAGCGGGCTGCTGCATGCCGGGCGTCGTCGCGCCGTTATTCGGCGTCATGCTCCGCTGAATGGGGGCTGCCGTCGTTGGGGCCGTGCTGGTGGCGGGCGGGGCGCTAAAGGTGCGCTCGCCACGGCTGCCAAAACTGCTGGAGCTTCCGGCCCGGCGGGCCTCCGCGAAATCGACTGCTGACAGGGTTACTGCCACTCCGATTGCCACGATGCCGATGATCCTGCCTGCTCTTCCCATGACGTCCTCTCTCCAAACCTGCCCTTTCGGGCTGTTGCGCCCAAATGAGCCTTCCTTGCCCATATGGCGATGGACTTGCTTGATGTTAAGGGCCGGATCGCAAAAAACGGGCTAACCCTATGATTGCATCAGCACCAGCCGGATGGAGGCGGCGACCGCGCCCACCACCGCCACGCCAACAATCCAGAAAATCGCAAACCACAGGATCTTCTGTTTCAGGGATTTCGGTTCTGTCCCAATGTCTTGCGCCATCAATGATACCCTTCTTCCGGATCGATCTTGCCTCTGAAAACCCAATAGGCATAGGTCGTATAGATCAGAATGATCGGCACAAGAATAGCCGCCCCGACCAACAGGAATTTCAGGCTGGTATCGGGCGCAGCCGCTTCCCAGATCGTCACCGAGGTGGGGACGATATAGGGATAGAAACTGATGCCGATGCCAACATAGCCAAGCACGAACAGCGCAAGCGACGCCACGAAGGGCAGCCAATCCTTACCGTCGCGCAGCCCCTTGAACACCAGATAGAGGCAACCGAGCACCAGAATTGGCACGATGACGGAAAACACCGCCGTCGGAAAGGTGAACCAGCGGTCAAGATAATGCGGCTTCAACCACGGTGTCCACAGGCTGAACACGCCCATGGCCCCCACCGTCAGCACGGCGGCGGCAAGCGCATAGCGTTGTGCCTGGGCGCGCAGTGGCCCAACCGTCTTGAACACCAGCCAGGTGGCGCCCAGCAGCGTATAGCCGAACACCAGGGCGACGCCTGTTGCAATCGAAAACGGTGTCAGCCAGTCCCACCACCCACCAGCATAGGCGCGGTCAACGACCGGAATGCCCTGCACCAAAGCGCCCAGCGCCACACCTTGCGAAAAGCCAGCCACCAGCGAACCACCGGTAAAACCGATATCCCAAACGCCTTTCCAGCGCCGTGTACGCCAGCGGTATTCAAAGGCCACGCCGCGAAAGATCAGGCCGAGCAGCATGAGAATGATCGGCATGTAAAGCGCCGGCAGGATGGTGGCATAGGCCAGCGGAAACACCGCCATCAACCCGCCGCCACCCAGGACCAGCCAGGTCTCGTTGCCATCCCAGACGGGCGCCACCGAATTCATCATCTGGTCGCGGTCGTGCTCGCTCTTGAAGAACGGAAACAACAGACCGACACCCAGATCGAAACCGTCAAGGATGACATAGGCCAGCACCGCAAAGGCGATGATCGCGGCCCAGAGGAACGCATAATCAAAGGGCATGGGAGCCTCCTTTGCCTTGGGTGTGGTGGGCTGGCCCCGGCGTGATCCCGGCGCTGCGCAGCGGTGCATCGCCGATTTCCGGCGTCGGATCGCGTGGCAGCCGCGCCATCAGCCGAAGAATGTAGAAGGTTCCGGCCCCGAACACGAAGAAATAGACGACGATGAAAGCGATCAGCGATGCCGCAACCGCAGGGGCTGCAATTGGCGAATGGGACTGCGCGGTCAGCAAATGACCGTAGATCGTATAGGGCTGGCGCCCCACCTCGGTGGTAATCCAGCCGCTCAGCACCGCGATGAAGCCCGCGGGTCCCATGGCAAAAGCCGCGCGATGCAGCCAGTCATTGCTATAGAGTGTGCGGCGATAGCGCGCCCACAGGCTCCAGAGACCCAGCCCCAGCATGGCAAAGCCCAGGCCAACCATGACGCGGAACGACCAGAAAATCACCGCGACCGGCGGTTCCAGCTCATCCGGCACCGTATCCAGTCCGGCCATTGGCGCATTGAGGTCGTGCTTGAGGATCAGGCTGGAGAGTTTGGGGACCTCAATGGCATAATCCACCCGTTTTTCGGCGGGATTGGGAATGCCGAACAGGATGAGCGGCGCGCCATCGGGATGGCTATCATAATGACCTTCCATCGCCATGATCTTCACCGGCTGATGTTCCAGCGTGTTCAGCCCATGGGCATCACCGGCCAGGATCTGGATTGGCGCAACCACGGCGACCATGCCCATCGCCATTGAAAACATCTTGCCAGCGCGGCGCGGCGCGGTCTTGCGCAGCAGATGCCAGGCGCCCACCGCACCGACCACCAGCGCCGTGGTGAGATAGGCGGCCAACACCATATGCACCAGCCGATAGGGAAAGGACGGATTGAAGATCACCGCCCACCAGTCGAGCGGAATGAACTGGCCTTTATCGTTCATGCCGAAACCGGCAGGCGTCTGCATCCAGGAATTGACGGCGAGAATCCAGGTTGCCGAAATCAGCGTGCCGAAAGCCACCATGCAGGTGGCGAAGAAATGTAGCTTCGGCCCGACCCGTTGCAAGCCGAACAGCATCACACCCAGGAAACCCGCCTCCAGGAAGAAAGCCGTCAACACCTCATAGCCCATCAACGGCCCAATCACCGGTCCGGCCTTATCCGAAAACACCGACCAATTGGTGCCGAACTGGTAGGACATCACAATGCCCGACACCACGCCCATGCCGAAGGCAACGGCAAAGATCGTCTTCCAGAAATTGAACAGCTCAAAATAGACCTGTTTTTTGGTCCAGAGATACAAGCCATTCAGCACCGCCAGATAGCTGGCCAGCCCGATGGAAAAGGCTGGAAAGATAATGTGGAAGGAAACCGTGAAGGCAAATTGCATACGCGCGAGAAGAACGGCATCGAATTGATCAAACATGACCCCACCTCTTTCCGTCCACAGGCCAAACGGCATTAGGACATCGATAAAAGACTAGGTAGACCGATTGACCACTTTATCAATGCGGCAACACGTCATGCGACAGTTTGACATTCATCAGTTTAAACACAAGCGGGAATGTCCTCTCTCAACCCACCGGCCGAGAGAGGACGACAACCGCTATAAGAAGTTATATTGAATAATACTCGAACTCAGATATTCATCAATAAAATCAATGTAGACGATATTTGGCTTACTCCAGCCAAGGCTAACGATTTGTTTTGAAAGAACGGCAGGCAAATGGCCATTAGCCTCAGCAGCCAGGGATTTAACTGAGACCAATCCGCCAGAGGTCAGCGTCCAAGACAACAAAAACAGAAAATTCTGCCCGAGTCCCCCATGAGCACGCCATTTGGCAAGCTGATCCTGTTGCATAGTTTGGTAGTCGCTGGTGTTGGCGTAATTATCATAGACCGTCAGATTGGCACCACTGACAGCCGAATTGCCGTCTTCGTAACGGAAACGACCGGTGGCCGGATCGATAAAATCGCCATAGTCAAAAACGGCAATGATTTTGCCACGGACCGCCGCAAGGGTTATATTGACAATATTAATTGTCGCCGCACCATTGCTATATAAAATATCCTGATAGGAATTCAGCAAATCGTTGATACGTTTGCGGGTATCGGCCGGATTATGACCATCATAATCGCGAATATGCGAAAACTTCAAAATAGCAAATTCCGTCGGATGGGCCTTTAGAAAGCTCTTAGCTTCATCCAAAACAGATTTCAGTGACTGACCATTGCAGCCCAACGCACCGGACCTGTGATAGGTTACAAGCTCACTGTGATCATAATCGACACGGATATCAAAATAGCGCGAACCGCTGGCAAGCTGCCCACCGACAGAAAGTTCCTGAGTCTTGGTCGGACCTTCCGCACCGACAAACGGATTGCAATGCGACAACTGGGACATGCCCGCGTCATGGCTTCCCGGCATCACGATCTGTTTCAAGGGGGTGTCCGCAGCAACATGCGCCAGCCAATCCTGTGTAGGGATCAGAACGCCGGGCGTAACATCGACACCGCTGACGGAATTGCCACCGCGCAGGAACGTGAATGGAGAATGGATATCGGCAATGCCACTTCCCGAAACATTTACCTGATTATTACCGATAGAGGCCGCTGTTTTACCGCCAAACCACCAGTTGTTCGATGCGCCGCTATGTCCCTGGGCAAGAGCAATGTCGTTAAAGACAAAGCTCTGCTGACGATCCCCAAGCGATCCACTGGTGAGCGTCAGTGTCAACTGGCCCAAAAATGCAAAATTCAGATCGCCTGCCGCATGACCGAATGTCGTTGAGTTGGCTGGAATACGAGAATTAAACCACTTGGCAACGGTTTCCGACCCTTTGCGGCCAACATTGAACGTGAATTTACCATCAGCGCCACACGTCACCAGTAAACCGTTATGAATATGCTTATCCGGATCCTGGCCATCCGTTATCGAAAACTCATTAATCAGATAGGAACCGCTGATAAGCCGATAGCCTCCGGCAAGCGAAAAGAAGACGTCGTTGTCATGATATTGCATGATAGATCCTTAAGATTGAAAATAAGAAACACTCAAAAATCTCTGACAGTCATCGGAATCTAAAATCTATATTGATTTAAAAGACAACATAAATGTAATCATAAATTGTAAAAAATGCAAAAACCGGCGAGAATGCCCCCTCGCCGGTTTCACTTTTGGAATGTGAAGAAGCTTATTCGACTGCAAACGTCAGAAGCCGAGCCTGCTTGATTGCCGCATTGGCGGTCAGTTGATCAAGCACAGCCTGTTCGACCGGGCCATCGACATACAGCAGCGCAATCGCGTCGCCGGATTCTTTTTCTCGGCCCAGCTGGAAGTTGGCGATATTAACGCCAGCATTGCCGAGCGTGGTCCCCATGAAGCCGATCATGCCGGGAACGTCAGTGTTGGAAATGTAGATCATGTGCGGACCAACATCGGCGTCGAGATTGATGCCCTTAATCTGGATGAAGCGTGGCTTGCCATCCGAGAACACTGTTCCTGTAATCGAGCGGGTCTGGCGCTCAGTCGTCACCGTCAGCTTGATATAGCCATCGTAAACGCCGGTCTTGTCGCGCTTGACTTCAGACAGGACAATGCCCTTTTCCTTGATCATGATCGGTGCGGACACCATGTTGACATCCGAAACCTGTGCCCGGATCAACCCGGCCAGCAGCGCAGACGTCAGCGCCTTGGTGTTCATGGTGGCCGTCTGGCCATCATAGAGGATTTCGATTTCCTTGATCGCGCCATCGGTGACCTGGCCGACGAAAGCGCCGAGAACATCAGCCAACCGGATGAAGGGCTTCAAAAGCGGTGCTTCTTCGGCGGTGATCGAAGGCATGTTGATGGCGTTGGAAACGGCGCCGTTAACCAGATAGTCCGACATCTGCTCGGCAACCTGCAAAGCAACATTTTCCTGTGCTTCGGTGGTGGATGCGCCCAGATGCGGGGTGCAAACCACGTTTGGCAAGCCAAACAGCGGGCTTTCCTTGGCAGGCTCGACTTCGAACACGTCGAAACCGGCCCCGGCAACATGGCCAGACTTGATGGCTTCGGCCAAAGCGGCCTCATCCACCAGACCACCACGGGCGCAGTTGATGATGCGAACGCCGGGCTTGGTCTTGGCAAGATTTTCCTTGCCGAGAATGCCGCGAGTCTTATCGGTCATTGGCACGTGCAGGGTGATGAAATCGGCCTGGGCCAGCAGCTCGTCCAGCTCAACCTTCTTCACGCCCATTTCCTGGGCGCGTTCTGCCGACAGGAAGGGGTCGTAAGCGATGACATGCATGCCTAGGCCGATGGCCTTCTTGCAGACGATACCGCCAATGTTGCCAGCGCCGATCACACCCAGCACCTTGCCGGTGATTTCAACACCCATGAACTTCGACTTTTCCCACTTGCCAGCCTGCGTGGAGGCATCAGCAGCAGGCAGCTGGCGGGCAACGGCGAACATCAGCGCAATGGCGTGTTCAGCCGTGGTGATGGAATTGCCGAACGGCGTGTTCATCACAATGATACCACGGCGCGAGGCAGCCGGAATATCAACGTTATCGACGCCGATACCGGCGCGGCCGATAACCTTGAGATTAGTGGCAGCAGCAATCAGCTTTTCCGTGGCCTTGGTGGCCGAACGGATGGCCAAACCATCGTAATTGCCGATGATTTCAGCCAGTTTGTCTTTATCCTTGCCGAGTTGCGGCTGGAAATCCACTTCAACGCCGCGATCGCGGAAAATCTGGACGGCGGTTTCTGACAATTCATCAGAGACGAGAACGCGAGGTGCCATGACGAGGCCTCCTAAAAGAGTTCGTGTATAACGAGCATGAATGGGGAAGTGGGCCTCGCTTCATAGCGAGGCCGAATAACAGCTTAAGCAGCAGCCTTGGCAAGCGTTGCCTTCTGGGTCTGGTAAGCCCAGGTCAGCCAAGGCATCAAAGCCTGCATGTCGGCGGTCTCAATGGTGGCACCAGCCCAGATGCGAAGGCCAGCAGGCGCATCGCGGTAAGCACCGATGTCATAGGCCACGCCCTGCTTTTCCAGAAGCGTTGCAATGCCCTTGGCAAAAGCGGCCTGCTCTTCAGCGGGCAGCGCCAGAACCTCAGGATCAGCAATGGTCAGGCATACCGATGTGTTGGAGCGGGTCTCGTCAACCTGTGCGAGGTTGGCAATCCAGTCATTGGCGGCGACGAAATCGAAGATCACCTTGGCATTGGCATCAGCACGGGCAATCAGCGCGTCCAGACCGCCGATCGACTTCGCCCAGTTTAGCGCATCCAGATAGTCTTCAACGCAAAGCATCGACGGAGTATTGATGGTTTCGCCCTTGAAGATGCCTTCAATCAGCTTGCCGCCAGAGGTCAGACGGAAAATTTTCGGCAGCGGCCAAGCCGGTGCGTAAGTCTGAAGACGCTCAACAGCGCGGGGGCTGAGGATCAACATGCCGTGACCGCCCTCGCCGCCCAGAACCTTCTGCCAGGAGAAGGTCACAACGTCGAGCTTGGAAAAATCCATCGCTTGCGCAAATGCGGCAGAGGTCGCATCGCAGATGGTTAGACCCTTGCGGTCAGCCGGGATGAAATCAGCATTGGGAACGCGAACGCCAGAGGTGGTACCGTTCCAGGTAAAGACCACGTCGCGGTCAAAATCGACATCTGCGAGGTTCGGCAGCAAGCCGTAATCGGCATTGAACTTGCGAACGTCAGCAAGCTTGAGCTGCTTGACCACATCGGTCACCCAGCCAGCGCCAAAGCTTTCCCAGGACAGCATGTCCACGCCGCGCTCACCCAGCAAGGACCAGAGCGCCATTTCAACAGCGCCGGTGTCGGATGCGGGAACGATACCAATGCGGTAATCAGCGGGAACGTTGAGAATTTCACGGGTAAGGTCAATGGCCAGCTTCAGCTTGTCTTTGCCAACCTTGGCGCGGTGCGAACGACCGAGCGGGGCATCGCTGAGAGCATCGAGTGCCCAACCGGGGCGCTTCGAGCAGGGGCCAGACGAAAAATTAGCGTTTTCCGTACGTACGGCGGGTGCAGTAATATCAACCATAGCAAACTACCCTTCCAGGTATATGGCCTCTCGTTGGGGAGAGGTGTCCCGCCGTCGGCTATAATCAAAACCCTTTTGCCTTGCAAGAAAAAATTCAAACCCCTCGTAATTTCGCGCAGAACCTTGCGCGAACATAACCAAAACAAGTGAGTGGCACTGACACAAAATCTGACACAAAAAGTGCCGATTCGTTCTGATGTTATGGGGTCTCGCACCATTGCAAAACGCGCAAATAAATCTCCAAAATATCGCATTATAGGCGCAACCTTGACGACCAATGCGCCTCTCTGAGTTACGACCGTCTTGCTACGAGTGTAACCATCAGAGAAATCAAGACTGATAGCGCCAGATTGTTATTCAGCTTGGGAAGCTTCGAAAACGGATAGCAATTACAAGCTTTCGTGTCACTGAAAAGGACGTGAAAAATAGCCGTTTCATTTCAAAAAATGACACGCCCACTTCTGGTTTTCGTCGCGTGTATTTGGGGCAGCGGCGACAAATTGTAACGACCTGACTAGCTTCCACCCTTGGTTCTATAGCGGGCACATGAGACCTTGACTCTTTGTCAAAATTAGAACGTTTGAAGAACAAACGAGAGGCCGTAGATATATCCGAAGCTGAAAAAATCATCGTCGTGCAGTTCAAGAAGAACCGGGTTAGCATTGTGCCGGGCGACATGTGCCAAGCATCAAGTGTCGCTTCTGCGGAGAAAATGGCCGGTGCGATGGCTGATCGCTACATTGGTGTTGCCGCATACGCGTTCACTGTTGATGAAGAGAGTGGGGGCATGATGAACGCCGCGCTCGTATCGCACGGAGCGATGAGGATGGATGCCAATCGAGCTACAGACATTCAGTCTTGACTATTAATAGTGGTACCGTCAGTGATGAAAGTCATGTTCAGGAACAAGAACCTTTGTGATCGACGCCGACGCCGCTGCACCCAAGCGGTGGCTTTTGGGCTGCGCGTCGAACAGCGTCCGTCTGTGTGGTGACTGCCTCAACATAGGTCTCATACACCGGAGCGGCTCCGGCCCGCTTTCCTGAACCTCCGCAGCCTTCGGCTTCGGGGGTTTTGTTTTATCCGCATTTCAGAAGGACAGCATCATGAACATTCGCGCTGGCATTGTCGGCATTAGTGGTTTTGGCGGCGGCGAGGCGATGCGCCTAATCGCGGGTCACCCATCTTTCGAACTGGTCTATGCGGCGGGCGAGGGCAGTGCTGGTAGCCGTTTGGTGGAACGCTTCCCCGGTGTGCCTGCCCGGCTCGCCGACCTGGTGATCGAAAAATGGGACCCCGCGACTCTACCGAAACTCGACGTGCTGTTCGCGTCACTGCCCACAGGCACTTCGGCTAAGGCTCTGGCGCGCGTTTCTGGTGAGGTGAAGATCGTGGATATCGGCGGTGACCACCGCTATACCGAGAACTGGGCCTACGGCTTGGCCGACATCTGGCCGGATCGGATCGAGGGACAGACGCGTGTGGCCAATCCCGGTTGCTTTCCTGCGGCAACGTTGGCCGCCTTGGCGCCGCTGCTGGTCAACAGACTGATAGAACCCGGCAATATTGTGATTGACGCCAAGACCGGCATTTCAGGTGCTGGACGGGGCGGCGGCGATAGCAAATTCGGCTATGCCGAAAGCAACGAAAATCTCATTCCCTACGGCCTGCTCAAACATGTCCACATGCCCGAGATCGCCAGCACTATCGAGCGGCTGAGCGGCGGCAGCGCGGAGGGGTTAGTGTTCACACCTCACCTGATCCCTATGACGCGCGGTATCCTCGTCACCATCTACTGCCGCGGCCAAGCTACCACGGAACAATGCCTCGACGCAGCCCGCCACTTCTATGCCGATCGGGCCTTCGTGCGCGTGACCGACAGGCCGCCGCAGACCAAATGGGCGACCGGCTCGAATCTCTCGTTCGTCAGCTATGCCGCAGATCCCGAGCGCAATCTGGTGATTGCGATGGGCGTGGTCGACAATCTCGGCAAGGGAGCGGCTGGTCAGGCCGTGCAGAACGCTAACCTGATCTGTGGCTTGCCTGAAACCGCAGGGCTAGACGGCGCACCCTTCTGGCCATGAAATATCTCGTAATTCTGTAAAGTCGTCGATTGCCTCCTGGCTGAAACATGGGAAGCGGCCGTCGCGAAACTTTGTCGCAAAAGTTAAAGTTTCGTGGCGGATTGCTGCGACGGCCACTTACCGCTTGGAGGCCGGAAACTGACTGTCAAGTTTTGCGCGCAACGTGTTTGGAGCCGACATGCAAGTGGAGACGCAACGATATCGCCGTGAGTATTATCACTCGTGAAACCGCTCCTGCCAGTCCTTGGGCCCGACGCCCAACCTGCGCAGAAACACCCGCCGCATGGTCTCCGGGGACCCGAAACCGCATTTGCGAGCGGCGGCTTCGACGGAAAATCCGGTCTCCAGCAGCCCTTGCGCCCGTTCCAGCCGGATGATCTCAACCGCGTCGGCGGGTGTGCGGCCCGTCCGTTGTCGGTAATGGCGGGCGAAAGATCGAAGGCTCATTCCCGCCCGATCCGCCAGCGTATGTAGCGTCAGCGAACGGGTCAGATTGGCCGAGATCCAAGCGTGAAGATCGGCGAACCTGTCGTCCGCGGTCTGGAGTCTCAGCGGCGCGCTGAATTGCGACTGGCCGCCGGGCCGCTTGAGAAATACCACCAATTCGCGGGCGACGGCGAGCGCAAGTGCGCGGCCGTGATCCTCTTCAACCATCGCCAAAGCGAGGTCTATCCCAGCCGTCACGCCCGCCGAGGTCCAGATCTTACCATCGCGCAAAAAGATCGGGTCGCGTTCGAGGCGGACCTGCGGAAACCGCCCGGCGAATTCGTCATAGCGATGCCAATGTGTTACGGCGCGGCGGCCATCCAGCAAGCCGGCCTCCGCCAGCAGAAACGCACCGCTGCAAACCGACGCCATGCGCCGTGCATGGATCGCGCGGTCACGAACCCAGTCGATCAAGACCGGACGGCTGCATGCGACGTTGACCCCGCTGCCGCCGACAGCGATGGCGGTGTCGGGCACCGACCGTTCTTCCGAAAGGAGAGCACACCGCAGTGCAATCCCCGAATTGCAGGTCACCTCCGCCATTTCCGCGACCAAGGCGATATCGTACAGGGGTCCCTTTTGGGGGTGGGCGCTTCTGCGCGCCATCTCATTGGCCGACGCGAAGACCTGTGCAGGACCTGTCACGTCGAGCACTTGGGCATCTGGAAAGACAAGGATTTCAATCCGACGCAAAATCGTGGTTGGCATCAGCATGGCGTTTGGCATGAAACGAGGGACAATTGGCATTCATGCCAAATCATTTCCTGTCATGGTCTCGGGGTCAAGACAGGAGAAAAAATAGTGTCCATCCGCTTCGGTATTCTTTGCTTTCCCAATGTTCAGCAACTCGATCTGACTGGCCCCTACGAGGTTTTCGGCTCTGCACGCGATGCGCGGGTCGATCTGGTCTGGAAAAACACGGCGCCTGTTCGGGCTTCGACGGGCCTGTGGCTCACGCCCGACCTGACCTTTGAAGAGGCGCCTGCGTTCGATGTCATCTGCGTGCCGGGCGGTGGCGGCGTGAACCCGCTTCTGAAAGACGAAGAAACGCTCGACTTCGTGCAGGCGCAAGCGAAGACGGCGCGCTTCGTCACCTCTGTCTGCACGGGAACGCTGGTCCTGGGCCAAGCCGGCCTGCTGGCTGGAAAACGCGCGGCGACGCATTGGAACGCGATGGACTTTCTCCCACGGTTTGGGGCGACCGCAGTCGAGGCGCGCGTGGTTCGCGACGGCAATCTGATCACTGCCGGCGGTGTCACATCCGGGATCGATTTCGGCCTCTCGGTCATCGCGGAATTAATGGGGCAGGATGAGGCGGAGACGATCCAGCTTTCGCTAGAATACGCCCCGGCTCCGCCCTTTGATGCCGGATTGCCGACGCGGGCGCGCCCGGAAATTCTTGCCGCGGCCCGTCAACGCATGGTTCGGTCCAGGCAAGAGCGAGAGGCGCTGATTTCGCCTTGATCCAAGGCAAACCAAAAGTAGCTAGGACAACTTTTCTTTCGCCATTGCGCCTGAGACAAACACGCATGGGAATTTCTTTGGCCCCTCCCCGACCAAGAAGCCGCAAAGCGGGCGGTTCGAGCGCCTATATTAGGGTTGTCGTATGGCGCTTGATGACACGCTTGAGATATCCGTTTAAGTGAAACGCTTAACGCAACGCGTATGACTGACTGGAAGGCGCGTTACCCTCCGGCTGTTATGGGGCCGATAGCGGATCGGCAGCTTTGATATGTATGGACCTCGAAGCTGCCAATCATCGAGCGGGCAAGGCGATAAGTTGTCGCACGATGCGCCACCCCCTGGGTGAAAGGCTGAGAATTGGGCCGGCTATCTTGTATTACGATTTTGGTGCGACGCAGCCATAAACGAGCGAACCTTCCAAGTAGAACGCTGCACTGGCTTCTTCTGCCCGCGCGATACTAGATCATAGCTATTTTAATTTAGTAATTGCGTATTCCAAAAATAGGATGTACTTTCAAAAAAACGCGCACAAGGTGCATTCGAGAATACAAATAATAATCTGAATCATTTGAGGTCGCAAGGCGATGCAATAATTGCCTTCGGTAGGGGGTAATTGTGGCAAAATGGAAAAATCTACTCCTCCGAAGGAGTATACCCATTTCGATACTCTTGGCAGGAGTTTCAAACGCGTGGGCAATTCCTGATTTTACGCGGACCGTGGGTTTACCAGAGCCCAAGTCGATTACTTTGTATCGCGATAATACTGACGACAATCTGTACTGGGCACCCCCAACCTCACTCGAATACGCGGTTCTCGATGACAAGACTACGCCAGTGTTTTCCGTGCTTACGTACGGGATCAAGCTTCCCAGCATTTCAGGTGGTTTGGGTGCAGTCATAAATCTATCAGTCAGGGCAATCATCGACGATGAGCTGCTTCCTGCAGAGTGGGAAGCGATCAAGAAAGCTAACCCCAATGCCAGAATCGCGGTAATCGCTCCGGATGCCGCCTATATGGACTTGATCTTGGGGTCGGCATTGTTCGACAAAACCGCCGCCGCGAGTGTGAGGACGCAGATCGTGCGGACTGAACTGGTGAAGGCTACTGCTGATCCGAATGTTCCCACCGGAACGGCTGAAGCCGCAACGCCGGCTAGGCAGGTTACGGTCGAAGACCTCGATGGTGTGGTCATCGCAGGCGATGACAGTACGACGATCATCAAAGACCCTTCAATCGCATCGACAACACTCGGAGCACAGGTTGGAGCGTATCAGGTCTTCGCCGTTTCCTTAACGCCTGACGCTGGAGCGGTCTTTGCAACCAATGGCGGCGAAGACGCTTCCAACTTCGGAGTGCGGTATCGTTACGTCGTATCCGGGATACGCAGCAGATTGAAGGCAGAGATCAAGGTAAACTGGAGCCGATTATACGAACGTACAACCGAATCTGCTGGAGGTGGATGGTTTGCTTTCAAAGGGCGACACTCAGTGGACATTCAGAAGTTGAAGGAGACCGGTGCGGTCACCATGAATATCATCGAGGGTGGATTTGAAAGCGATTCGGATGCCTTTGAGACCATCTACAATACGCTTGTAAAGGCTCAGATCAACGGTGAGGGAATATTTAAGCCGACCCTGACCGCAAACGCACCGCAAGGTGCGCCCTCAACAAGTGGCTCATTTTTTGGATGGTCCTTCTCGGGCGCGTGGTCCTACACCCGACTCCAGGAGGAAAAGGACTTTACGTTTACGATCGACCGACAGGTCATTGGGAAGAAATCATTTTCGATTGGAATGGCCTTCCAGGGAATGTGCGCCAAATATCCGAAGCTGTTTGTCGCACAAGGAGTAAAAGGACCTGGTTGCATCGAGGCAAACGATCTCGCCGGAGCAAAGCAGCGCTACGATGAGATCAAAAATACTTGCGAGACAAAGACCCAAATCGAGCGGGCGAGCCTCTATCAGTCAATCGGCTTGTTGCCGGATCTAGAGCTCAGAAAGATCGCTCTGAACAATGCTCTCGCGTCGATCTCACAGTTCAAGTTCGATTGCTTGCAGGGTAAATGACATGGCGCAAGCAAATAGAAAACACATCGGGCTAACCATAGCGTTGGCGGTTGGATTCGCATTCCTCCCTTTCGCTGCTCATGCGGCAGTTGAAAAGAGGGCTGACAGTATTCTCGTCTCGGTAGATAAGAAGAAGGATCTCCTGTTCTTACCGCTTGTCCCAACCATCGTGCGGAATGGCAATGGCACCATGGTGGTCAACATATTCGTTAGGCAGGGCTCTTTCGGAGAGCTCGAACTGACAGTTGCCCCGACCATTAAGTGGGAGCTGTCGAAAGGCCAGGAAGCCGCCCTGGGACAGATGAAAAAAGAAGGTGTCAAAACCTTCGCGGCGTGGCCGGACGTTGTTTCTGCTGCGAATCTGTATCAGATAGCCTCTGATGGAGAGCTGCGGTCGTCATCGAAGTCGGTTGGTTCAATCGTAATCGGCGCAAATAGGTCGATCGAGTTCTCCTTTACCGGTTTGCAGATGAGTGACGTGCGCGACCTGCTACATGGAAAGCGCGAATGGGGGGTAATTTTCCTCTATGAAACGAACGTGCATCATGACTTCGACGACTTGATCGATCCTCGCTGGATCGATGAGTTCCGACGCGATCTGAGGACATTTGGGGAACTGCCCGTGGATGGCGCGGTCGAACAGGTGTTTTCCTCGCTGAGAGACAAATACGCGGAGGACTTCCGCGTTCCGCAGCGAGCGCTAAGGGCTGTTGTAGAGCGCTATGTGAAGTCTGCGCCGATTTTCGTCAAGGAAGTGGCTGGTACACAATCGCTTGTCCACGATCTCTCCGGTTACATGGAAATAGACATACCGAGTCAAAGTGAAGGGGCCTCATCAGTCCGCGACTACTATCAGGGCACGCTCGCCTTTGGCGATTTCTGTAGCGAGGCTAACTCTACGATATTCGTGACCCTCGAGCAGGGATCGACCATCGGCTGCGAAGCATTGGAGGAGTAGTCGATGCGAACATTCGAACGCGAGGCTCAGCTCCTTTTGTTTGCTCTTGCGGTGTTATGGAGCAACTTGGCGTTTTCCCAGACGCCGACACAACTTCCCCCCACCGTTTTGCCCTCGGTAGCCTTCTATGAGCCCGTTCCATTCAAGAATGCGGTCAAGTTCGCGGTTTATAAGGATGACATGGGAAACTTTTTTCTAGCTCCCACGTCGCTCCAAGTCGATCAGGAGAGCGTGGGCTTTGTTTATAAAAAATCGCCCGCCGACAAGCAGTTCAATAGCGTGACCCTAACCCTGCGGCCGGTCCTGGATGAGTTGATGAGCGAGGAAGACGTCACCGCTGCAATCCGCGCCGAATACCCGGATGTCAAGCTACACTATCTAGAGCCTCGTCTCGCCCGGTTTGAGGTGACGATCGTCGGCGAGCGGCATATCGTTACGCCTTTCACGACTACATTGCGGTTCGGCAGAGACATGTCGCTTTCCGTTCCCGTCAGCGGCGAAGTTGCAGCATTCCTGCTCAGCGGCAGGACAACCGACGTCCCAATCGGGAACGTCACTTTGACCTATACCATTCGAGGCCGGGAGCTCGGACTTGATGGCACAAGTTCGGTCGTCGATCGAAAGTTACAGATCTCGGGGTTTATCAACGGAGGATGCGCTCGGCGATCGGAGTCCTATGTAGACGTGTCGACCGGCAACACGGGTTGTATTGTCGGCATGAAGTATTCGGCGGAGGAGGTCGTTCTTATCCAACTTGAGCTCAAGCGCCTGGCTCTCTACAAGGGTCCGGTCGATGGCATCATCGGATGGCAGACGAAGAAGGCCGTCCGAGCTGCCCAGGCACACCTCGATATCCCCCCCACGGGAGCGCTCGGCTATTGGACTGTGATCCGGATCAAGAACGGGGAACTCGCCAAGGCAATTGAAGAGACAAGGGGGTAGCGGTTGAAAGTTCACCTATTCTCAGTTTTTCTCCTTGGCGGTGTCGTATCGTCTTGGAGTGCGCTTGCCCAAAGTGAAGCTCTATGCCTCCAGGGATTCGACGTGGACCCTGCAAAGTTCGTGACCTACATCGCCGCAGACAGCGCTCACAAGAACCTCGTATTCGTGAATTCGATGTCCTGCGTGGATGCCGAGCGGTTTCGAGAGCGCCTCTTTGTTTCCATGGATCGAGGGATTTATGAATCCGAGGATATGATACGATCATCACTCGTTGATGCGAGCGCTTCGCTACAGCAACTTGAGACTTCGCTGGCCGCCGAAATCGACGCCACACAGGTAAAAGCCCTAGTGCTGGGTTCCGCAACAGTGGTGTCGACGGTCTACGCGATCTCCACGACAGCAGCATGCGCTTCGGCGGTGATCAACGGCGGGGGGATCGCGGCCTGCGGTCCAGCGGCACGCGGGTCGGTCGCGGCAGTCGCGGCATGGGCCGCGTTTTCATCAACAATGGAGTCAGCCGGTAACCTGAAGGCGCTGGCGATCAAGGAAATTGACAAGCAGAGGGGCATCGTCACCGGCCTCGAGCAACAACTGAACGCGGCGATGGCTGACAGTATGCGGGTAAACTATTCCAACTTGTTCGTGGCAATCTGCACCGCAGTGCGCGAACAGTGTCTAAAGTAGCCGAGCAAGACATTTTCTCTTTCGCGGCAGGATAGTTCATCGGACCGATCATTTCCAGCGTGGCTGTCTGGCGCTCCACATATCGGCGGATGACCTTGTCTGCAGTCTCTTTTTCCCAAGCCAGCACCTCGGAAGTTGCGCAGATGCTGGCACAGGGAATGGATTAGGCGCAGTCTGATACTGAGCAAAGTTTCCCGATTGGACCGTGCGCTTCGGACGCGAGTGGATAACGAACACATCCCATGTCGGCTTTCAGATAGTAAGTAAATTCGGACCAACGTCTGAAATGGAGGCGCTTACCCGCCGTCGGACGCACAGCCCAAAAGAGTCCAACTTGCGATCCTCCGTCAAAGCAGCGAAAATCGGGTATGCCGAATTCGAAGGGTAAGCCTATGAAGATAATGTGCCTGAATGGATGGGGTGGAAAATTGCATAAGGAATTGCTGCCCTATGTCGCAACCACTGCGCCCGATGTTCTTTGCCTTCAGGAAGTTGTTCACAGTCCTGCATCCGAAAAAGACTGGTTGACCTATCGCGACGACGATCACGTCTTGCCGCAGCGCGCCAACTTTTTCCGTGATGTCGCATCTGTCTTGCCCGATCACGTGGCTATTTTCTGCCCGGCAGCGCAAGGTGTTCTGTGGGACGGTGATCAGTCAATTCCCTCTCAGTGGGGGCTGGCAACCTTTGTGCATCATTCATTGCCGATTATCGGTCAGGCCCAAGGCTTCGTGCATAAGGATTATTCGCACGTGGGCTATGGCGAACACCCACGATCCCGCAACGCCCACGGGATTAGAGTCTACGACTACGACGCAAGCCGATCTGTCAGCGTGACGCACATGCACGGCCTGCGCGATCTGAACGGCAAGATGGACACCCCAGAACGATTTGACCAGGCGCAGCGGCTACTTGATCTCTCCCGGCAGGTCTCGCAACCGGGAGACCTGATGGTGGTTTGCGGCGACTTCAACGTCGAACCTAACAGCGAGACGCTTGCGGTTTTGGGCGCTGGTGGATTGAGCGAACTGGTAACAAGGCGTGGCTTCCAAAGCACACGGACATCGCATTACAAGAAAGCAAGCCGGTTCGCAGATTACATGCTCGTCAGTCGGGAAGCAGCGGTCCGAGGCTTCGATGTAGTCCATGACCCGGAGGTTTCAGATCACTGCCCGCTAGTGCTCGTTTTGTAACATCCACCGACTGAGCTGGCCTACTTCCTGTCTCGCGCGCAATAGCAGTTTGATAGGGGAGTCGACCTTCCCAACGACGATCGGCAGTCTCCGCTTTCGTGATCGGCTTCCACTTCGACCAACGTCCAGAATGAAGGCGCATTGCGGCCAAAATTGCTTCCGCTTTGCGCCCTCATGTCAGTCGTAGTAGTCATCATAGCCCGCACCCGAAAGCGGACAAACCACCGCCGCGTTGTCATATCTTCTTCGCGCCAGAATCGGTCACGGCTCTTTCGCGTAACTCATGCATGGCAAGCTTGAACAACAGGGACGCGGGGTGGAACATGCAAGTGGCCTACGGGATCGCATATTAACCATCGAGAAACGATGACCTGCTACTTAAGTCATTGACTTCGTACTGTTCCGGCGAGCTTCGTCCTGGACAATCGGGTGCTAGTATGAGATGCTCGAACAATGATTCCTACCTGCGTTGATCTATTCGCCGGATGCGGCGGCCTGTCGCTCGGCCTCGGAACTGCGGGGTTTTCTACGTTGCTGGGCGTGGAAGCGCATGCGGATCCCTTCTCGACATATAAGCTTAACCTCCTTGATCGCAATGGCGACCGGCATCTGTGGCCTTCGTGGCTTGAAAAGCAGCCTTGGAAAGCCGAGGAGCTCCTCCGTTTCCATCGCGACAAACTTGCCGAACTCAAGGGATCCGTGGATCTTGTCGCAGGAGGTCCTCCATGCCAGGGCTTCAGCATGAACGGCCTCCGGCGTCCTGACGATCCACGGAGCAAGATGGTAGACGTGTACCTTGAATACGTGCACGTTCTGCGACCGCGTCTGGTTTTGCTTGAAAATGTAGTCGGGTTTCAGTCGATGAAGCATCGCGCTGGCGGCACCTACCGCGACTACGCAATCGGTGAGTTGGTTCGTCTAGGATACGACTGCTGGACTGACGTCGTCAGATCTGCTGACTGGGGAGTCCCTCAGCGTCGTCCGCGTTTTGTCCTCGTCGCAGCCCTCAAGGGCACGCTTCCTGGCATAGACCCAATCCAGAGGCTGAAAGTTGCCCGAAGGGCGTTCCTCCAGAAACGCGGTCTCGGGCCTGGAACCACTGACAGCAAAGCGGCATTGTCGGACCTTGAGGGCCTCTCAGACCTACGGGCAGACAGGGAATGGGGACACAAGGGCTTTTTTGCCCTGAAAAGGGCGGCGAAGGCGAAGACGCCGTACCAGGCGCTCATGCGGCTAGGTAGCCGAGGCCAGCCGGAAGATCTGCGATTGCCTCGCCACGGAGAGGCCTCCGTTCGGCGTATGCAGGAAATCCTCGACAACTGCGAGCGCGGCGTATGCCTGCGACCGCAGGATCGGGCTCGCCTCGGTATCAAGAAACGGAGCACCACTGCACTAGATCCGAACGACATCGCTCCGACGATCAGCACCTTGCCCGACGATCTGATACATTACTCGGAGCCTCGCTCCATGACCGTTCGTGAACACGCACGGCTGCAGTCGTTTCCGGACTGGTTCTCGTTCTGTGGGCCATACACGACGGGCGGATCTCGTCGGAAGGATGCGTGCCCCCGCTATACCCAGGTGGGGAACGCCGTGCCGCCGCTCCTCGCTGAGGCGCTGGGGGAGACATTGATCGGCCTACTTGCGGTCCAGCAGCAGAACCAGATCACTCATTTCGCGGATAGCGTCGATGTGCGCGGCAAATCCTCGCCTGATCTCCGCGAAATCGTTGACGCTGATCTCGTCGCTGCCTTGTAGCACCCAACCTTCGGCGCCTTCAACCTCGGTGACGTGCCCCAGAATGTTGCGCTTGTTCAAGACCACCTTGTCGTACTGAGCGCTCAATTTTCTGAGCTCGCGCAGACGGTCTACCTGATCGCCGTCGAGGCCGAACGCCGCTGGATTCGCGGCAGCTACCTGAGTGAGGCGTCGAAAATGCTTGAAGAGTTTTGTGCTGTCGATGGCGCGGGTGTCGATGCGTTCCTGCATCCCAGCCGGCCGCGCCGCCTCATACTTCACTTTCATCTCGGTCATAAAACTGAAAACGTCGTTGTCCATCTCCGCGACTTTTTCGGCGCATTTCGGTTCGCGTCGCGTCATTCCCAGTACAGCGTTTTTCATCAGGTCGTCGCATTCTGCAACGACCTTCATCGCAAGTCCCCGCATGCCGGAGAGCCGGTCTAGCGCCCGCGCAGTCTGGTCGATTAACGTGCCGGTCCGTTCGATGAAACGGCTACGGTGGCTGCAGTAGACGCCTTCAACCTCCTTGGCTGCGATCATTCGGCGAAGTTCGGCCTCCTCCACGCTTCCAGAATAGAAGAGGATCGTTACGGAAGGGAATAGCCTCCTGACGGAGGTAGCAAGCTCGTCCCCATTCTCGTTTTTTAGGCGATAGTCGAGGAGGATCAAGTCGAAGCGATGGTAGAGGCTGTGAAGCCGCGCCAGTTCCTCGATCTCGCCTCCGTTTGAAATGACTTGGATGCGCGCCACGAAGCCCGCGTCGGCGACGCGGCGTTTAAGGCTGGCTTCTTCCTCTGCACTGAACGAATCCTCGATCCAGAGGATGCCGAGATCGAGGTTCATGCGTCCTCCCTTGGGATCACAATTTCAAAGTCCGCTCGGGTTCCGTCACCCACGAGCGTAATAGTTCCATTCATCTCCGCCAGAATCTGCCGCACGCTGTAGAGGCCCAGTCCGGTGCCGGTCACCGAGCCCGAGTAGCCTCGTTCGAACAGCTTGGCGACATCCACCCGATCGGGATCGATCCCTAGCCCGTCGTCGCTGACATTGATGGCTATCGCTTTGGATCCCTTAGGCGAGGCGCTGAAGTCCACCCTAGTTGCCTTTGCCTTCCGGGCGTTATCCATCAGGTTGTCGACCAGCACAGCTATGTCGACGGGAGAGAACTCGCGCAGGAGCGTCTGGTCCGCAGCGTCGAAGATGGCCTTCGGCATTCCGGGAACTCCCGAGACACGCACACTGAAGTATTCGTCGAGGAAACGAAGGAGGTCGCCGCTCATTTTGTCGGTCTGGAGGTCGATGCGGATGTTAGGTGCGAAGGAAAGCACCGCGCCGAGCCTGTCGCTCGACAGGTTGGCTCCTGCAATAGATGCCGATGCTCGTCGTGCCGACTGTCGGACCGTTGCAAGCAGGTCGGCTACGTCCTCGCTATCCACTTCTCCCGTGGCCGAAGCAATCGAAAGAACGTTCCGGATTTCATGAGCGGCGTTCGTAATCGCCGACCGAATGTGGCCGAGGTGGATGATGGCTTGGTGCATTAGCAGTTGCACCCGCTCTACGTCCACGTCTCGGCTGCTGCCAAGAAAGCGCGCCTGTTGTTCCAGTCTTGCGATCATTGCATCGGCTCGGACCCGCTCTTCAATGGCCCGTTCGGCTTGCTGGCGGGCCTCTAGGCGCGAGGATTTCAATTCTTCGATTCGCCGCCGTGCATCCTCGATTTGGTTCAGGAGCGAGGCGTCGCCCCGGCGCTCCGCCAGGTCGGACATCGCCTTCAGTGCGCCGTCTGTGATCTGGTCGGGGTCGTCCGCTATCCGGACGATCTCCTTGTCGTAATAAATAACTTCCACGTCCTTCGAGCGAGCGAGTGCCCCGATGATCGAAAGAATTCGATCGCGCGCTCGATCGGTTTCAAGACCTTCGGCCGTGTCGCGATCTTGATCGAAGGAATCTTGCCAGTTCACCCCGACCACGTAGCGCTCCAGGCGGAAAACCATGTGTTTCAGGATCGCCTCATAGAGAGCCCGGCTACGAGCGTCCTCGACCAGGCCGGCATCGCGGCTCGAAACTTCGCGGAAGACTTTCGGCCTGGCCGTCACGTCTACACGGCCGATGATGTCGCGCGTGCCCAGATAGCGTGATGTGCCCTGCTGTTTTCGCCGGTTTAAACCGAGCGTGTCGTCCAACTCGTCGCCGATCGGGGAGATCCTGAAACGGTTTAGGAACAAGAAGACGCTACCGAACTCGACCGGGCGAACTCCCATTCGGCCCGTGAACGTCTTTTTCGCCGACCGGTTAAGAAAGAAGATCTGGCCTTCGACCTTGCAACCCTCCAGTTCCTCGTAGGGTGAACGTTCCTGGATCTCGTAGATTTTCCGCCCTCGGTCAAAAAGGGTCGTATGTATCTGGCCACTCTCGATCGTGACCTCGATCCTGCTCGTCTTCTCCCGTAGAAGGTCGGCGATCTGATTTCCCACCGGTCCATCGACGTCTTTGATCCGGACGTCGGTTCCGTCCAGTAGCCACGTCGAGACCGTGACGCTGGTCGTGGTGCCAAACGGGTCGATAAGCTTTGCCAGGTCCCTCCGGAGCCTTTTCATACGGTCAGCATCCCACTCGTGGCGCGTGTCCCTTATCAGCAGAACAGTGCCATGCTCGCTGGGCGTCGCCGCATTGGCGATTTCTGGAAAGGCCGCGACCCGGTCGATTTCCACGGTGACGTCCTTGAACTCCTTTTGGCTGCTCTGCTCGAACCGGGTCCAGTCGATCGAAAGCATCTCCACCTTGTCTTGGTCCCTCACTCGAGAATAGAGCGAAAGCTTCTCTCCGAGTGTGTCGCAGGCGAAGCGACCGATGCCCTTGCTGCCGGCGTACTGGCCTGCCGTTCTGATCTTGTCGCGATACGATTCCGGCTCTGAATGCGCCTTCTCCGAATACGCGACGAACAACCATTTCTTCCTGATGTCGTCCTGAGTCATCCCGACGCCGTCATCGACGATTGCGATGGTGCGCTCTGATGGGTCGAACTCGATGTCGACCCGCGTCGCCCCTGCGTCGAAGGAGTTCTTCACAAGTTCGAAGATCGCAATGAACTCGTTCGTCACGAGGTCACGCCCGATGATGTCCTTGAGATGCGAACTGATTCTGAAGGTTTCTTTGATCGACATACAATCCTTATACGTGAAAATCAGGGGCGCGCGAGAGTGCGGAACACTTCTCGACAAAGTTTTGTCGTAATCTTATTCGTCAGAGCCAGCATCTATTTCCAGCCTTTTTGACAGGGTGCTTATGGTAGATTTCTTGAATGCCGCAGAGCGCTCCGAAAGGATGTCGAGGATTCGCTCGAAGGATACGAAACCGTAAATAATTCTTAGACAGTCCCTGCATGCTTGGGGCCTCAGGTATCGCCTTGGCGGCCTGGTCTGCCCGGTAGGCCGGATATCATATTCCCTTGGCACAAGGTTGCACTTTTCGTCCACGGATGCTTCTGGCATGGCCATGGATGCGGTATTGCCAACATGCCGAAATCCAATTCGGAGTTTTGGCTAGCGAAGTTCGAACGGAACAAGGCTAGGGACAAGCGGGTGATCGATGAGATTGACAAGCTTGGCTGGCGACCGATGGTGGTATGGGAGTGCGAGATCACTACGAAACGGGCACTGGAAGTGACGTCGGCAGCTCTCGACGAAGCGATCCGAGCTGCGCCGGTATGGTGCGGCGAATAAGCGACGATCTTGATTTGTAGCAATATTGACTGGATTGTGCATTGAGCCGATAGACAATCATCCGGACTCAAACATGATGGCGTACCTTGAAGCTCCACACTGTTTCCCCTTCGGTTGTGCAGAGATAGAGCGAGCCCCTACACTCAGCGTACATCTTCCGGGCTGAGATTAACCACTTCCTTAATGGCTGCATTGAGGGTCGGTAGATGATAGGTAGCTATGCCGCCATTCCGCTGAAATCGGACAGTCAGCATCCCGCCCCGTACTCGTCACCAGGCCAGAGCGGAGAACATTTCCGCTTTGCGCCTTCATTGCGTTCGTTTGGCATGTCGTTGGTATCTCTCGAAAGCCGACATACTACTGGCGAGGATGATCGAATGTCCGTGGTCATTCCGAGCTAAGTTATCAATCGTCCGGTTGGCGCACTGACGTCTATGGCTGTGCGATAAAGGCGGACTATCGTGGCCGCCCCAGCAGGTTTTCGGCTCACTCAAACAGCGCGCCCTTTTCTCGAAGCCTCGTTGCCTCACATTCCCCTCGATCACAATATCTACGTTGGGACTTAGCTTCGGCCACAACCTCCATGAGATTTACCGTCGCCTCCTCCTCAGGGGTTACTAGCAATCAAAGCATTCGCTTTTAGCGTGGCGTGTGAGCCGCTCCAACTCTCTCGTCGCACCCGAACGAGCTTCCCTTATCTTCTAAGTTGTGTAAATTCATCGCTTTGAACCGGGGGGAACATGTCCAAAATTTACGTGTCCTATACGATGCGGGACGACAAGTTTGCGCAAGAACTAATGACAAGTCTGCGCGCCGCTGGACATGAAATTACTATCGAAGGCGCGCGGCTAACGCCGGGTATCAATTGGCGACTGGAACTGAACCAAGGGTTGAAGGCCGCTGAGGTCTTTATCATCCTAATTTCCGAGAGCACAATGCACTCGCAGTTTCCAATGATGGAGCTTGGCACCGCGCGCGCATACGCCGAGACGTCAGGTAAGATGCTCATTCTTCCAATAGTGTTAGGCGAGCTGGCTCTTCCGACAATCGTGCAGGATATTCAGGTCATTTTCGCGCGAAATCGACCAGCCACCGATTTGGTGGCCGATGTAGATGTCGCAATTTCAGCGTTTGAAGGTCGGCGGGCGGCTCAGGAGGAACAGCAGGAAGAACTCGCCCAAGCTGTCCAGGGCAATCTTGCCGAGTTTGTTGATGAGGCGATCAAGACGCAGCAGCAGTATGAAAAAGCGCATAAAGTGGCAGCCCAACGCTGGTATTTGATTGGCTACGCGAGCCTCGTTTTTGGCCTGTTAACAACAGCTTACCTCGCGTATTCCGTCATCATATCTACGGCCACGACGCCCGATTATGCTCGCACAATATCGATATCGTTACTCAACGTGATTGCTATAGCGATTTTGGCAGCCCTTGCCCGCTACGCTTATTCGCTGGGCAAATCCTACATGAGCGAATCCCTTAAGTCTTCGGACCGCATCCATGCGATTCAATTCGGGAAATTTTTCCTACGGGCATATGGCAGTCAGACAAATAGCGCGGAAATTCGAGAAGTTTTCCAATATTGGAATATAGACCGTACATCGACTTTTTCGTCGCTTGATGCTTCCCAAATCGACCCACAGATTGTGAACATGGTCGTCCAGATAGTTTCCGCGATCACTGGTAAGAAAGACAAGTAGGACCTCCAAGGCGGATTTCACAGAGAGTCGACGCCCCGCCCAGGATCACAACAAGAGTCAAGCGTCAGACAGGTTTAACGTTTGGCCTTCGCCAGAGTAATTGGCGCTTACATGGCAACCGAAATGGGGTTTAAAGCTGGACAAGCAAACTTGCCCGGCATGCAGAGCTAGAACGGCTTGTCACGGGTTAGCCCATCTTAGAAGCCGACAGTCCGCTCTCGGCCCCGATGCTGTCGGAACCCGTCCTTTCGCCACAGGCGAAGGGGAGAAATCATTTGGGGTGGGTTCCTGACTTTGGAAGATCTGGGCTGCAACGCCGCTCACATTCCCCCGACGCTGATTTTGCTGTATCGCGTAGTGGAATACACCTATCGGATCATTAGCGTTGGCGGGGGGCCATTTTGACTACCATTGCGCAAGCCTATCTTCACACTAAAGCCAACTTCACTGAGGCCGAGATCAACGACCGGGGGCGAGCGGCTGAAGAGCTTGCCTACGAAATCGCCCGGTCCGTGTTTCCCGTGGATGTTGAGCTTGAAGTCGTTTTTCAGACCGGCAGTCTGATAACCAGAGTGATTGTCGTTGCGTGGGGCGGGTTCATCACTGCGTATGGTGCAATCGCTACCTATCCAGACTTCAAGCAGGGTCTTGGTTTAGTAATAGAGGATGCCCGAAAGTTCGCTGGCGAGTTCAACTCACGGTTCATGTCTGAGGCAGAAATTAGGGATGAGATCATAGCTCGCCAACGCCGAACAGAAACACCAGGCAGGATCAATCGGGCTCTCGACCGACTGACAAGGCTGGAGCAGGACACGCCTGTGAACTTTCGCACCGGGTACCATCAGGAATTTCACGACGCCGTCTCCCAGCTCCATAGGGGCCTGTCAGATTTGGAACCTGCCGACCGCCAACAAGCTACTGAGCTGATTTTTCAACATCATGCGCCGCTCTTGCCGGAGCCACTGCCATCCCAACTCACGAAGCCGATCGCATGGAGGAGGGAAGACGAGGAGTTTGGATTAGTCGGGCTGAGTGAACGCTCCGACATTAAATTCTTGGCCAACTTGAGGACTGACCGACCGCTGAGAGACCAATTGCTGCTGGCGGACAAAGATACCGAACGGGGCAAGATCAGTCGTTAACCGAGTCGAGCATCCCGCCGACAATCACATCGTCGCCATCTTCAACGACGGCGGCTTTTCGCGATGGGTTCCCATAACCGGACCGTCCGCAGTCGGCCCCTTTTGCGTCGCCGCCAGCTAGCCAGCAGGGTCTGACCATCGGGTGAACCTTTCTCTGCGGACTATCTGAAAAATTCGAGAAGGGCCTCAGCCACCGCTTTCGCCGATCGCATGTTCTGACCCGTGATCAACAGCCGATCTCTCACAACAAAAGACTTGAAATCTGGTCCTGCCTGGTAGTCCCCTCCAAGAGACTTCAGCCGATCCTCAAGCAGAAAAGGAACGGTATGGTCGCGGCCGAGGGCTATTTCCTCCGAATTGCTTAAACCGGTGATCCGGCTTCCCTCGATAATGGGCCTCCCGCTGGCATCGATGACCCCGCAGAACGCTGCTGGACCATGGCAGATCGCGGCTACCGGCTTGCCGAGAGAAAGGCATCGGCCAATCAATGTTGCGACGTCCGTATTGTCGGCAAAGTCCCACATTCCTCCGTGGCCCCCAGCGAAAAATAACGCGTCTATGTCCTCAGCGTGGACTGTTTCCAGCAATGCAGAATTTTCAAAATGCGCAAGCGCTGCTACATCACCACTGAACCGGTGGGTCTCCTCTGTTGACGTCTCTTCGCCAACGCTTAGCGGATCTATCGGTGGAGTGCCGCCTAAAGGTGACGCGATCACAACCTCTGCCCCAGCTTCCAAAAAGCGGTAGTAAGGACCTGCAAGCGTCTCAAGACCCAATCCCGTTGGAAGACCGGTCTGTCCGAGACTGCCGTGAGACGTTGATACGATCAGAATTTTCATTACACGCTACCTGCGTTGGCCGACGAAATCGAAATGGAGCAACGTTAGATAATTGTAACGCCCCATAGATTTTTAGCCAGAGACAGCGAACATCCATTTCGCCGCCGCCTAAACTGCCAACTTTGGCGTCCGGTCTTAACCTTCTGCGACCTTTATTTGTCGAGGAACTCCTGCCAACTGTCCAAAAACCCACAATGATTTCGGCATCGTAGAATTTGAGTCTGCAAGAAAATATATTTTGCCACGCCTGCGTCGCGGAAGATAAAGGAACAGACGCAGCCCTAGAAACATCTTCTAACGAAATTTCCTGAGCCAAGTTTTCAGACAATCCGCGGGCTATTTGCGATAGGGCTCATTCGAGGTTGCGCGCCTCGGTGTCGATCCAGCTACAGAACTGCCGAACCACTCGCGAGTCCAACCGGCGCTGGTATCGATATGATCCTATCTCGACCGGTTCATATCCGGGCAGTCCGACAAGTGCACCGGATTGTATTTCTCTGGCTGTGAGGATTGATGGCGCCAGCACCATGCCAAGTCCAGCCACGCAAGCATGAAGCGCCGCATCGTCCGTGTCGAACTGATGGGAGAAGGAAAGGTCTGCCGGAGAAACGCCCGATGTCTCGCACCATAGCTTCCAGTCCCAATTGTTGGACGCACATTGAAGCGCCGGTATATCCTGAATTGTGACCTTCCGAGCCTCGGCATTTGCTGCAAGCAGGCTTGGAGAGATCATAGGGCGGCTCAAATCACGTCCAAGCAGTTTCCATCCTTCAGCATCTTCATTGGCGCGAAAATATCGAATGCTGACATCGGAGATGGGGAGGACAGGAAAGCCCGGCGCAGAGCCCGTTTCAACCTGGACTCTAACGTCAGGGCATAGATCCCGAAAGCGGTCCAGCGCGGGGATGAGCCAGCGCACTGCGAGGGACGTTGATGCCTGGACGCTGATTTCGGTCTCCTGACGATACAGGGCATCGGCCGACCGCTCGATGAGCGCGACGGCTGGCGCGACCTCCTGATAAAACCGCTCGCCTGCGTCAGTTAGCGAAACAGAATTGTTTCCTCGGCGAAAGAAACTCACGCCGAGCTCTTCCTCCAACTTTTTCAGCTGATGGCTCACGGCACTAGGTGTAACGCCGAGTTCAGCGCCGGCTGCGGTCAAGCTCCCGGTGCGAGCCACAGTGGCGAACACTCTAACGGCGTTGAGTGAGATACGGCGGCCGATCTGCATGAGTTTTTCTCAAGCTCCCCTCAAATTCCTCGTTTGAAAACCAGACGGAAATCCACCACAAGCGAAAGGTAAACCCTTCAGGACATGTGATGAGCTCATTCCGCCTTTATACCAATACCAAAGCGATCATGTGGGTCACCATCGGGACAGCATTATTTTCTTTGATTTTCGCATCGGGGAAATTTGCTGATGGAACCGCAACTCCATTTCAAATCCTGTTCCTCCGTTACATCGGTGGCCTGGCAACGCTGCTGCTGGCCGTGGCGGCGCGACGGGAAAGACTGTCAGCCTGTCGAAGCGCTAAACCGCTCTCCCATTTTATGCGAGCCATATTCGGAGCTTCGGGCGGGGGAGCACTGATCTACGCATCCGCAAACATGCCGATCGTAGACGCCACAGCGATCGGTCTGCTCTATGTCGTGTTTGTCATCCCTCTCGGGGTTCTAGTGTTGAAGGAACAGCTCACCAGTCGGCATCTCGGCGCCGTCGCGGTCTGTTGCGCCGGGGCTGCGATCGTTATGGCATCGCGCGGCGCGTTTACCGGGTTCCATCTGGCTTATGTTTTCCCGGCCGGCATTGCAGTTCTCGGCGCTGCATTGCTAGCCGTCGAAGGGCTGATGATCAAGATGCTCTCACACTCCGATCGCGCAATGACGGTGCTACTCTATGTCAACGCGTTCGGCATCCTGCTGATGGCTGGCCCCGCCGCCACGCAATGGGTACCGCTCTCTATCGAAAATGCGATGTCGTTCCTCCTGCTCGGGCCGATCGCAGTGACGGCGCAATATTGCATCGTCCAGGGTTATCGCCTCGCATCACTATCGATCGTCGGCCCGGTCGATTACACTTGGCTGATCTTCGCCGGTCTGATCGGTTTTTTGTTTTTTGGCGAAAAGCCAACCTTGGGTGTAGCAGCAGGTTCAGCGATCATTGCGCTAGGCGGCATAATGCTTGCCATCATCAAGCCACCGGCCTGCGAGCGCGAAAGCTTGTCGCCAGATTAAGGCATATCCACAATCGGCTAGCTCTGCTTCGGGAAGCAGGCCTATGCACCGTGATAGTTTCCCGGAAAGGAAATAAAGGCATGCGGCTAACCTGTCTGGTTTTTGCTCTGCTTGGCCTCTTCTGGGGTTCGAACTTCATCTACATGAAATGGGCAACGGAACTGATCACACCGGCGCAAATCACCCTTCTGCGGGTATTCTTCGGCTTCTTGCCGCTTGCCTTCGTTGCATGGCGCAAAGGTGTGATCCACCAAGCTCAAGTGCGCCACTTGCCGCATTTCCTCGTCATGGCGGTGCTGGCAACGGCCTTCTATTATTTCGCGATCGCGGAAGGCACGGCGCTGCTTCCCTCTGGTATTGCCGGTATCCTCGGCGGTTCGATCTCCTTATTCACGACGATCGCCACCCTTCTGTTCCTTCGCACCGAAAAGCCAAACGCTTTGATGCTGGCCGGTGTTCTTGTGGGCTTCGCTGGCATCGTTCTTATAGCGCGGCCTTGGGAGGGTACGGATAGAACTATCGACTTGGCGGGGGTGTCGTGGATGCTGGCGGCAACCACGATTCTCGGTGTCTCCTACGTTTACGTTCGCCGCTTTCTATCACCTTACAATCTGCCACCCCTCGCGCTCGCCACCTGGCAAACCGGGCTTGCCTTGGTGGTACTCTTGCTCGTCGTCGATCGAACGGGAACAAGCAGCATTCTGCAAAACTGGCACGCAGCGGCTGGCGTCGCGATCGGGCTCGGTGTCCTCGGAACCGGGATGGCCTTCCTGATCTATTATTACCTGCTCCAAGAGCTGGGTGCGGTCGCTGCTTCGGGCGCGACCTATATCACGCCAAATGTCGCGTTGCTGATCGGCTGGGCCAACGGCGAAAGAGTTGGTGTCCCGGAACTCGCCGCCATTATCCTTGTGCTGGCCAGCATCGCGATGTTGCAGATCGGCCGACAACAAGCAGTGAAGCAAGCTGAACAACGCGTAGCCGCAACAGTGAAGCCGTAGCCCCAAGCTTTGCGACACAGTCAGTATCTGGGATGTCTGCTTTTCGCGATAGCAGTCTTAGGAGCCGTCAATATCTTCCCTGCCCCAAGATACCGAACGGCAATGCGCCCTCATTGTAATCGTTGCATTGAAGAAACTGGAACATCGAATATTAATAGGCCAGCTTCGTCCAGCGGCAGTTGGGCTGTCACCTGACCGCCTGGATCGATCACGGCAGTTGGGCCCCAAGATACCCGACCATCACGCTCACCAAAAATGTCCGATGAAACAAGCCAGATACCTTGCTCTAAACATCTCTCACCGCGGACAGCGTTGTGTACGTGAAGATACTGTTCTGCCCGTTCACGGGGCATCATGTTGTTTGCCAGGCAGACAATTAATTCTCCGCCTTGATCGGCGATCATCTTAGCCATAGCCGGAGAATTCGTATCATAACAAATGTTCACGCCGAACCTAAGGCCATCGACTTCGAACATCGGCATTTCAGCATCAGATGCAAAGAAACTCTCTGATTTGAGAAGGTTCTTTTTCCGATAGCGTCCCATCAATGCACCATTCTGAATGATCACCGCGCTATTAAACAGGCTGCCGCAACTTCGTTCAATCAGCCCGGATATGATGATCATATCCGTTGAAGGAAGTAGAGCGAGGAGCGACTGAAATTCTAAAGAAGCAAGGTCTATTGCAGATCGTCGGGCCTCCGCCTCGTTGAGCAGGTATCCTTGTAGGAAGCACTCGGGGAAACAGATTAGTTGGACACCGTGTGCCGCTGCTTGGGTAACGACTTGGTCGGCATATCTTAGAGAAGCGTCGATATCCCCCCGGAATTCCGGCGTCTGCGCAGCTGCGATCCGAACGGTGTGCATGGGCTATAAATCCTATGATCGAAGGGAATCACTCGGGTGCCAAACCATTATCGAAATGGCTACTCAAGTCCGAAACGAGCCCTATAGCGAGATGTAGCCATTTCGCAGTGCCTTTACACAGGTAGAGCGAACGTCTGCTTGACGACTTCGCTGGGCACGTCTGTTTTTACGTTCTGAATGCCATTCTTTCGAGTCAGGTGCGTAGACTGAAAACGGCGATAACCGTCCAGATCTGAAACGACGACCCGCAACAATGCGTCACTCTCGCCTAGCATGATGTAGCATTCTACCACCTCGGGCAATTTGCTCATGGCGGCGATGAACAAGTCTATGGTTTCCGCGTCTTGTGAGGTCAGCCAGACGCGCGCGAACATGGAGAGTGTCAGGCCGATTTTCATCTGATCAAGTACGGCAACATAACGGGAGATGATACCGGCTTCTTCCAATAACTTCACGCGGCGAAGGCAGGGGGATGGGGACAAGCCAACCTCTTTTGCTAACTCCACATTCTGAATTCGCCCATTGCGTTGCAGCGCTTTTAAAATGCGCCGGTCGATATCGTCTAATCTAATTGGCATGGAATTCATTTAAAGAAGCCCTTTCTAACGCTGAATGCCAAAACATTATGTTTTCGAGCAATCTTCGCAACCCAATAGAACGCATCCTGCCATATGATCCTCTTCATAGTGAAAAGGAGACCGGAATGGATTGGGGCTGGCTTGCGGGAATGACAGGTTTCGCATTTGCTATGGCGGCGACGCCTGGACCGAACAACACGATAGTGGCGGCTTCTGGGGCAATGCACGGACTTGCTCGAACAATGCCAGTGATGCTCGGAATTGCCTTCGGAGTTGCCTCAATCATGCTTGCTGTCACAACCTTCGGCATATCGGCAATTACCGACCCGTACGTAATTGCAGCACTAAAATGGGCCGGCGTTGCTTATCTTCTATGGCTTGCTTGGAAGATCGGCAGCGCTGCACCTCTACCAAATGATTTAGAGAAGGAACATCAAGGAGCGGCTGCGCCGCTGTCCTTCATACAAGGCGCATTCTTCCAGTTTATTAATCCAAAGCTGTGGATCATGGTGGGCAGCGCTGTCGTCACCTACGGCACTATGAAAGAGATGGGCCCTGTCCAGCTTGCAGCCATTTTTGCACTCGTATTCGGTGGGATGACCTTCGTCAGCGTTGTCGCGTGGGCGGCACTCGGCGTTTCCGTTCGGCGTTTTCTGACATCACGCCGTGCCGTGAGAACATTCAACGTGGTGATGGCGATCCTTCTTCTTATATCGCTGATTCCCATCGTATTTGAATAAGGCCACCAAGTCTCATGCGTTACCATCACCAAAAGTTCGATGGCTGCTCCCAGCCGATAGCAAATCAAAGGCTTCGGCAGCTGTGCGCCTTCATGCCGTACATTAAACCACCCATAGCCCCTGCCCCAAAGAAGGCATCGCATGGGAAGCAGCGTCACGGCTGCTATCTGTGAAACAGAACCGACGGCTGACCTCATTCGAACAGGGATTAAATAACTGATTGCGATTGCAAACTAGCAACGGAGGCGAAGTCATCAATGGGGCCGATAGTGATCCCATCGGATCTCCATGTCATCTGAATAAATCAGGGCCTTAGGGACCGATCATAGGGTCAACATCCGGCGCCGATTAACACACCAATCTCCCAAAACCGAAAGTCAATACAGAGCAAAAGGCCTGAGCCAGTCGACCACGCCATGCCCAGCGGTCTGCTATCCGCGCGGTTCTCAATAATTCTATCGCCTGACGATATGGTTTCAATAAAATACAACCGTTAACCTTGACCTTTGCGGTAAGCGGCCTAATCTCGCCATGGGAATGGCGCGATTGGGATACTTTTCGCACTTCACCAATATTAATTTTGTTTTTGATGACGCGATAAGTGGAGGAGCATTCCGCATGGACGACGTTCTGTCACCCACCGATTTCATTCAAGCAAGCCGTGTGCTGAAGGTCTCGTCACCCTTGGGTGAAGACCAGCTGCTGCCTGAACGGATGATGGTTGACGAAGGCGTCAATCGGCTTTTCGAGATCACCTTGTCGGTGCGCGCCAAGCGTGAGGCGGTCAAGCCCGATGAGCTAATCGGAAAGTTGGTCGATGTATCGCTCGAAATCCGCCAGGGCGAACTGGACGGTGACGGCGTTCGTCGGCCGTTCAATGGACTGGTGACCAATCTGTCCGAGGGACCGCCGGTGACCCGTGGATTGCGGTCCTATACCCTGACCATCCGTCCGCAACTATGGCTACTGTCGCGCCGTTCCGATTGCCGGATCTGGCAGAATATGACGGCCATCCAGGTGATGGAAACATTACTCTCTGAACACGGTCTTCCCAGTGCCGCCTATGCCCCTCTGCACAAGACACCGCCATCGCGCGAGTTTTCTGTCCAGTGGAATGAAACGGATCTCGACTACCTGCTGCGCCGCTTCGAGCAAGAAGGGCTGTTCTACTGGTTTGAACATGAGAAAGGCGTTCACCGCCTGAAGGTCAGCGACAGCAAGGTGGCCTGGAGCAAGCCATCGGCTGCGGCAGAGGGAGAAGATAAAGTCAGGTTAGCCCAAGGCTCATCGGACCGCAATCACATCAACGAATGGATGCGGCAGTTCTCCTACGTCCCTGGCCAGCGTGCCGGTGCGGACTGGAATTTCGAGACGCCCAGCACTGTACCGCTGAATGTCACGCCGTCACTGATCCAGATGCCGGGCGCCAAACAGCGTGAGCTTTATGAATATCCGGCCCGCATTAGCGATGTGAAGGAAGCCGAACAGGCGGAGACCTTCCGCATGCAAGCAACAGAAGCCGATCATGAGCGGGTGACGGGCAAATCCAATGTGCGTTTTCTGGAAGCCGGACGACGGTTCACGCCCTATGAGGAGCCGCATCCGGAACACAAATACGAAGAGCATGTGATGACCCGGATTACCCATTGGGTCGTTGATCGCTCCTATGAAACGACGGAGAACGAACCAGAATATCGCAATGAGTTCGAGGCTATCCCGTCACGCGTGCCGTTAACCCCGCATCGCGACACGAAACGCCCCCGCATCGAGGGTGCGCAGGTGGCAATCGTCGCCGGACCCTCCGGTGAAGAGATCCACACCGACCAGTATGGCCGCATCAAGGTCTGGTATCCCTGGGACCGGCGAGCCAAGAAGGATGGCAGTGATACCTGCTGGGTACGCGTCGCCCAAAACTGGGCCGGCGGGCAATGGGGTGGGCAAATCATCCCACGGATCGGCATGGAGGTGATGGTTGCCTTCATCGACGGCGATCCGGATCGGCCGTTGGTAACGGGCGTGGTGCCCAATCCGAAGAATGCTGTGCCTTATGATCTTCCGGCCAATAAGACCCGGATGGTGCTGCGCTCCAACACCCACAAAGGCAGCGGCTTCAACGAAATGACATTCGAGGATGAGAACGGCAAGGAGAACATGTTCTTTCATGCCCAGAAGGATCAGACAACACGCGTGCTGAACGACCGCACCAAGCGCATCGACCGCCATGAGGTGGCATCCATCGGCGGTAACCGCGCCGTAGAAGTGGCTGGCAACCAGAAGCATGAGATCGGCGGATCGGTAAACACAGTGGTCGGCGGTACCGGGCCGATGGCCATGCTGGCCATGGCCGGTGTCCAGGCGCTGTCCGGCCAGACAGCAGCGTTGCTCTCGCAAGCAGGTCAAATAGCGGGCGGCGGCGGCCCCGGCATCGCCAGTTTTGCAACAACGCTCGCATCCTCGACATTGGGCTTTCTTGGCGCCGGCGGCCTTTCCGCCCGAGAAGGAATCGTTTCCGGCACGAGCCCACGGGCGGATGCTGGCACGGCACTGGCCGGATCTGGAACAGGGGTCGGCCAGGACGCTGCCAACCTCTTCCCCATGCCCGGTATCATGAACACCATAGTCGGTGCATTCCAATCGACGTCAGTAGGTGTAGCTCAGGCTGAGCAAATTGGCGTGAGTAAGATCGTTAATGTAGGCAGTTCGTTTCTTTCAAGAGTAGGCAAGTTTTATGGATTAACCGTAGGAGAAGATACTGAATTTTCGACTGGAAAAAATTATAAGCTAAACGTCGGTGCTTCAAACGAGACGACAATAAGCGGATCGTATTCCATTGATGTTGGAGACGCCTTCGAAATCCGCGCTGGATCCAAATTTGTAATCCAGGTCGGAGGTACCCGGTTCCAGATGGACAAATCGGGGAACATCACGGTCAAAGCTGGAAACTCTACAATTGTGAATGGCGGCGGGGCTCAACTCACCATTGGTCCAGGCCCAATCCTATATGAGCCTGTACTTGTCCAGGGGGGAACACCTCTACCGAACACGCCAGGGATACCACAGCGCACCAGAAAACCGTTCGCAGAAGTATGTCCGCTACAGCAAGGCGCAGCCTGATTCAGAGGTTTCTTATGAACGCAAACAATGCGCTAACAGACGATAATAGTGGTAGAAACAGAGCGAATTTAAACTCCTTTTTAAAGGCGAATTTCTGGCATAACTCTAGTGAAGATATCTCTGTTTGGGCGCTTTTGGACGGGCAATGGGTGCCGGACCTACTACCTCGCCTAGCTGCCACTAAACTAACATTTTGCAGTTTATATAACGGTTTAGCTACACAGGAGCGCCTAGCAAGTAGCCCGTATCTAGTAAAGCTTGAACCGGAAGATGATTTCACTGATTGGATCTGTGACAGTGGCTGGGGGGCCGGATGGGGTATCGTGCTCCGCGTATCTTCTCAACGCGCTGAAGCGATGTATCGTAAAGTCGGGGATCAATCAGCCCTAAAGGTTCAGGAGAAGACAGCCATGTTCGTTTCCGAGAACCTAAAGCATGAGGACAACGCCCTAGCCCTTAAGATCAGACGCCATCTGCGTTACTTCACTCGAGTTAAATTTGCTAGCGATGGTCGCATCGTAGCTTTTCGATTTTTCGATCCTCACGTACTCGATATTTGGTTACGTGCAGCTAACGATCAAGAAATTCAAACCTTCTTCGGTCCTGTTCTCGCTTTTTTCTCTGACGGATATGCTGGCGTCGGAGACCGTGCCGCTGGAGAACAACTCCGCGTTTATTCCTTAAGTGAAGGGAGCGAAGGTCAGTTTCTGGGCCTGAATGCAGTATCGTATGACAGAAGGGTTGGGACGATAGGGCAACTTGCAGGTTTCTCCTCCTCCCACGAAGCTTCCGTCAGCGTGGGTGCAAAAAAGGTTATGGAGATCCGCGTCGCGGTAGAAAGGGAGTTTGATCGAGATGATTTGGAGGTTGTGTACCGAAACGTAGAAGATTCCATCAATAGGAAATTTCCCGATTTAGATCGAGATAAAGTAGCGTCAGGCATCGATTTTTGCAAAATTTCGGGTGTCGAGAAAACTGCCAACATTGCTTTTATCGTGTCATTACTTGCGAATGGAAGCAGTTTTCTAAACGAAGGGAAAGTGCATCGTTACATGAGCGCCCAGTCACATTATTCCGCAGATCAGCGCATAACTTTGCTAAGATCAATGCTACCGAGAGAGGTGTAATATGGCAGGTGCGTTATTTTTGGTACCAGAGATAGGGGCTGGCCTTTGGTATCTCTTGTTCGGGGCAACTGCAGCGACTGTGGTGGTAGCAGCGGTTTACAACGCAGATGAGATCGAAGAGGCCGTAAGCGGCGCTATCGAGAGAGCCAAACGAGGAGTATGTGCATCGTGCTGTCCGCCATGCGTGCCACCGGTCGGTACAATTGGGGGACGTCTTGACCGTGTGCCGCCGAGCGCTCCGCACCATCCCTGTCCAGGGGACCATATCAATGTTTACATTAGGGCTCAAAACCCGAAAAACTGTCAGTGCTTTTGGTCCCCACAAAAAGGCGCTGGCTCGGTTCTTTGCTTACCACAGGGCGGTTCCGCTCCCCCGAACTGGACTATTTTCTGAGGTCTCCCATGTACTTTCCACTTGGATACAGTCTTGTGCCTTTGAAGGTCCCCGAAGAGGTAAACAAGCTCCTAGACGAACTGTTTAGCATGGGCTTTTCTCGATCTCGAGTTACAAGGCCTTTAAGCTTTGATCAAGACGTATGCCCCTCGTCGTTCGACGTGTTCCAACCCGTGCTCTCAAAACACATTGCAGTGCCGGAAAATGATGATTTCTACGCCGTATATAAGATGTGGGACAATCTTTTCACGATGCTTGCGCATGCTCCCTATATATTAGATGTAAGCGATGTTTTGTATTTCGAAACCCTCCAAGCAAACCCTCGCGATGATTATATAGCTTCCTTGCAAGGCTCTGGTTCTCCTGATCCCTTACCGCCATCCGCTACAGTGGTCAGGGAGATGTTTGACATAGTTGACCGAAGCAACCGGAGCTTTTTTTTCGCGATGAAAACCGACATCGACATATCACTTGTTCATCAAAACGAGTTTGGACTGATCGACTCAGAGGACGATGCGCACTGGCTTTATAAGCAAGTAGATCACGAAAAAGCTCATTCAGAAGAGATCATTAGATTAATAAAGATATCCCTAATAGACAAGGTGCCATTTCAGCAGGAGATCGGATCCATTGTCGAGCATTTGCGGTAATATCAATTTCTCGTTGACCCGGTTGAGATCTACAGAACTGCACGCAAAAAAGCTGATAAAGGATCATAAACACGAAAGCCAACGTAGTTTTCTTGTCAGCGCCTTAGATTTCGCTCTAAAAAATTCTGGTTTTTCATGTGAATACACCAATTCATTTTTTTGCTCAGCAATCATATCTGACGATATTATCGCCAATGCAGTAATTCTAGAGCGCATAACAAAGGTGCACGCTTGGAATGTTTACTATTTTGTTGTTGACCACGACAAAAGACGTCATGCTCTTGGAAGTAAAACTCTAGGCTTTATCAAAGCCATAGCAAGATCGCGCGGCATTCATCAGATCGATGCCTGTGTACTCAACGATAATCATGCAGCACTGAAATTTTGGTCAAAAAACGGTTTCACCGTTAAATATAAGCAAGTTGTTGTCGAGTTTGATGGTGTCGTGCATTTAGGATCATTGCTCAGGTACGAGTGCTGACTGTGAAACAGCACCGAAGGTTGACCCCGCTTGAAAAGGCAATAAGCACCTGATTTTCATCGCAAACTTGCAACGAGAACGGGGTCATCATCGGCGCCGATCATGACCCCGTGCGATCTCCATGTCATCGCAATAAATCAGGACCTTTACGAGATCGAGCATAGGGGCAAACCTCCGACGCTGATTCACGGGTATCGCTACAAAACTTCCCTATTAACACCGAGCTCGAACGCAACTATGAGGGAGCCCTTTCCAGCTGTGGCTTTTTGTCTCCAATTTCCACTCGCTACACAGAAATGACTGACGCCGGTGCGGGAGGCGGATCGGGTTCAAGGCTAACCTACCCCCCTGCCCCGGGCCATCTGACCATCGTCCGAGGGGTCTCCACCTCTCAGGCGATGACCTCAGGTCGCAATGGCATCAATGCCCATGGTGATCTCGCTCATCCCACCAAACAGCGGCACGTCAACCACCACCTGACCACGCTTGGACAGCACTTTGCGCACCGTCACCACGAAGTCGGCAAACGGGCCGGAGCGGATCGTTACCTGCTTGCCCAGCACATCCGGCATCGGTGGCACGTCGCCCGCCTCCATATGCTTCCTCTCCGCAGTCTTGGCCGATAGGAGCAGCTGCCGCATCAAGGGTTCCGGCATCAGGTAGGGCTTGCCATCCCGTCCCATCAGGCTCCGCAGCTTGGATGCCAGCATGAGACCGACATAGGCTTCATTGTCCGGGATCACCTGCACGAACAGGTATCCACGAAATAGCGCCCGCTGGACGATGATCGCTGGCTTGCCGCGCCTGGGCGGTAGTCTCAGCCGCTCGCAGGGGCACCAGCATTCAATACCCTGCTGTCCAAGGGAATCTCGGATCACCTGTTCCATGCCGATCTTGCAGCTGGCCACCACCCAGCGGGCCAGTTGGTCGAAGTCAGGGCGGTCACGCCTGGCCATGGCGATCTGGCGCTGGCGTTTGGCCTCAAGGGCTTTGGCGTCCGTCAGCTTCGCAAGCCTTTCGTTCGAGACGCTATTCAGAAGTTTGCCGTTATGCTGCATCATGGGTGCGTCCCTCGCTGAGGCTGATTTTGAAGTGCCGAAGGGCGGCCTCGACCGCCGCATCGAGATCGGGCTCTCCTGGGTCGACCGGCGGAAAGTAATTCCACTCGCACCGTCCATCGATAAACATCCATCCCCGCCGCTCATGGAGCCGCCGCCAAGCGGCAAACAGCTCGCTGTCTGGCTTGACCCCGACAAAGCCGGCCACCAGCGGCAACAGATCCGCCGAGGTCACAAACTGTTCGCCACGAAGGGCGCGGTCTTGCATTTTGACCACCAACGGCCAGCCGTGCTCCCGGCGCTTTTCCCAGATCAGCGCTTCCCGGCTGATCGCACCGGAGGCAATCCGCCGCTCATCGAAAGCCGTGATGAAGAACGGGCCGGTCGGGTCTGACAGCAGAGCCTCCAAGCGCCGTCCCATCCAAAGCTTGCCGCACGGCTTGGCGACGACGCGCGCTGGCTCCTGCGTCTCACCCAGATGGTCAGGCAGGTCTGTCCATGCCCGTGCCTTGAGGTAAACGGCGGGCGCTGTCAGGTCGTCGCGCTTTGCCCAGGCGAGATAGGCTGGTGTTCGCTCAATGCAGGCGTCCCGCTCCTCAGCCGACAGCGCAAACCAGGCATTGCGGGCAAATTCGGGACTGCCGGGCTTGGGCCAGAGTTTGTACCAGGCGTCAAACTGCCGACCGATCCGGGCTCGCTCGGTGCGCTTGGCTGCCTTGTCGTCCGCAGCGGGAACCGCATTGCCTTGCGAAACCAGTTCGCAAACTCCCTCCCCTTGGTAAGAGTCAGTCTTTGCTAGATCTAAGTTATTACTAGGTGCCGATTTTACCGGCGACGGTAAAACCGGCGACGGTTTTGCCGGCGACGGTTTTGCCGGCGACGGCGTTTCAGTCTGCGGTAGAAATGCAACACTTTCTGATGCCGCATCGGAACCGTCAGAGCCGGCGGATTTGGCGGAGGCATCGGCGTTGCCGGAAGCATCAGCGGTGTCGGAGACACCGGTGGTGTCAGAGACGTCGGAGGCATCGGTGTTATTGGAGGCATCCGGGACCGCCTGGCGTGGCTCGTCAAAGATGACAAGAACCGTTGCGCCGAACTAGCCATCGGCACGGGTCTGCTCCCGCTCCGCATAGCCTGTCTCCACCAGCTCCGCGATCATCTTGCGGGCCTTGTCGCGTCCGCAATTGCCCTTGCGGACGATGTCTCCGATCACCACGGTCCAATTGTCGGGCTTCGACAGCAGATAGGACAGCAACCAGCGGGCCTCCATGGAGAGCCTGGCATCTTCAAACACATGGTTGGGAATGGCGGCATAGCGCGCATTGCGCACGCCCCGCCGGATTGTCGCTTCGCCGCTCACTGCCCACCGCCTTTGCACACAACATCCAGCAGCGCGGCTCTCGTCGCCCCGATGGACAGCAACACGCTATCGCGCCAGCAGCCCTGCTCGGTGCGGGTGGAGTTGAGCGCTGCCAACTCGGCATCAATGTATTCGACGCCGATCAGAAAGCCTGCCGTGCGCAACACCATGCGGATGACAGCGTTGTCGCGGCAAATGACACCTTGCGGCACCCTGAGCAGCCAATCCGCTCGCTCCGCGTCCGTCTGGCAATCGCAAAGCTGCTCGACGATTGGAAGAAGTGCCGTCATCGGCCGATCTCCCGCTCAACCTTGCGTGCCAGGGCGCGATAGGCGTCCATCTGCTTGGACAGCGCCGCCTGGGCCGCCTTCTGCGCGTCCACTGCCTGTGTTGCCGCTTCGCAAGCACTGGCATAGGTGCGGAACTGGCTTTCCATCCGGGCGCTTTCCAGCAGAAAATCATCAAACAGCGGATTGGAGCCGGCCGGGCCGAACATTGCGTCGCGTGTGACGGACACCCAATCGCGCGGCACACCGAGATCCTTGGCAACCATGCTGTCTGTCCAGGGCGCTTTATAGGCATCCTTGCCATAGACCTCATTGAGCTTGTCAAAGATGATGGCGCGATCCTCGCGGCTCATGTCACGCGGCTTGTCTGCAACCGGTGCTGTGTTCTCGGCCATGATCGTCGCTCCTTTGCGCTTGGACGGGCTGGCATGTTTTGGGCAAAAGTCCTCTTTCGGACTGCTGCCAACGACCCATCCTTTGGTCTGGAAATGCTGGATGGCCGCGAGGGACGGCTTGACGATGATCCCGGTGTGATGCGGGAAGTAGGAAACGACGTCGCAGCACCCGCAGGCGATCCGCATCGCCTTTGCGGTGCGCTTGCCATAGGGAATAGAGACCTCTGGAAAGTCACGACTGGTCATGCTTCACCCCCGCCGCGCAGCCACGCCTCGTACTCGCCAAACAGCGAGAGCCAGGCCGCCCTAACGCGGTCATCTTCATTGATCTGTTTTTTGCTGGTGATGCCGAGGCGATCCTTCAGAGCCGCGTCGGCACTGTCTTTGTCGTCAACCACGCGCCCGCCGCCGGTATCGCTCAGAAACCGTTGAAAGGCTGCGTGGGACAGCAGAATGGAGGCTTGCGCCGCGTGGTTCGGCATCTTTGGCGCCGAGGCCGGTTTGCGCTCTTGCGCCTCCAACTCACCCCGCAGATCGCGCACCGCGACAGCCGCCCGGTCGAACAAATGCAAAAACATCCGCAAATGATCGAGCGCACCGCAGAGCAAATCCCGCTCATCATGCAGGGCATTGCGGTGGATGGTGGCAATGTGCGCCAGCTCACCATCCGGCCGCTGGACGATCAGGCGCAGGCCGTCCCGCGTCGCTTCCAGCGTCCAGGCGTCCCTTTGCAGCCGCTCGGCCGATCCACGAAGCCGGTTTACGGTGGCGACCTCCCTGTGCCGTCTTTGCAAGGCCTCCGCCGTCATGCGCCACCCCCTTCCGAGACCGGCGCGGTCTGCGAGACCTGCGAGGTCTGCGGGACCTGCGTGGCATCGGGGTCCTGCGTGGCCTGCGAGGTCTGCGAGACCTCCGTGGCCTCAAAGCCCCAGAAGTCCCATTTGCCGCCAAGCCGCACGTCGCCCTCGGCAAGGCTCTCCTTGCGCTGAAACAGTTCTAGTTTCGGCAGTTGCGGCCACAGCCGGTCGATCTGTTCGGCAAACCACACAGGCTTGCGGCTATGCTCGGTTTTCGGCTCGGCATAGAGGCTGTCCGGCTGGGTGCCGGGCAATGGTGCGAGTGAGACCTTGCCGCGTTTGCCGACCAACAGCAGTTCATGACGATCTCGCACCCATCGGCCCATGCCGATATGCATCTTGTCCCAGGCCATGCAGGTGACATAGTCAAAGCCCCAGGCCCGCAGCACGTCGATGCCATCGGGCAACCGGTTGGCGGTGACCCACAGGAACAACAGCGCATCCATGGTGAAGGGCGATCTCTCGCCTGCGCAGAGCGCCTTGATCTCCTCCACCGGCATGGCGGGATATTTGAGGCCTTTGTCTTGCCCGGTCTCATCGCTCCAGGCCTCTTGCTGCCACGGCGGGTCGGCATAGCCGATAGCGTATGCTCCACGCGGCACGTCACCACCTTTGCGTCGGCCATGCTCGGCAATGGCGCTGACCAGATGCAGCCGCATATCCCGGCTATGCTTTTGGTTGGTGGTGCGGATCGCCTTGGATTCAGCCGTCACCGCCTTGTCTGCGGCAATCAGATCGCGGGCAAAGCGCTCCTGCGCCTCTGCCGTTTCCAGCCGCTTCAACTGGTCGAGCGTCACGCCCTTGTCGTGCCGGGTGCCGCGCAACATCTGCAATGCGGTTCGGGAAATCTTTTCGCCGCGCTCGACATCGCGCTGAATGGTGCGCTCTTTCTGTCCGGTTGCTTTGGCAGTGGCAGCCGTAAAGCGTTTGACCTCAGTAGCGTCGCCAATGTGGCGAACCTTCGGGCGGCCATTTCCAACAGCGCCATTTGCCGTCTCAGGAAACTTAACCAGATAGATTTCTTTGCGACGATGCAGGAACAACGCCCGGTCGGATGGTGTCAGATCGGCGCGGATCAGGTTCTCGTCAATCTCGCAGAGCTGGCGGTCGAGATCGTCGCCCCGTTTGTGAAAGCAGAGAATGAACTCTAGCCCCAGCCGCTTGCAGGCCTCCAGGCGGTGGCCACCCGCACCGAGATCCACCTCAGCGTCGTCAACATCGCCATAGACGGTGATCGGCGTTTCCAGCCCGTAGTCGCGGATGTTGTCCATCAGCGCTAGAACGGTCGTCTCATTCAGGGTCCGCAGCCGGTGTTCGGCGCGGATACTGTCAATCCGCCGTTCCGTTGCCACCTTGGTTTTGGGCTGGGACGATGGTGAAGCTTCACAGAGGCCCAGCGCGACAAGCATTTGCCGGGCGCGGTCCGTCGGATACCAGCGATTGCCGTCCTTCTGATCGCGGATCAGATAGCCGCAGCCTTCGGCTGCCACCTTGTTCGCCGCAATCACCTGCGCCACGTCCTTGGTGACAACCTCGCCATCGCGAATCGCTGCGAGAATAAGGGAAAGCCCGGCGGAACCGGGCTTGGGATACTTCACGGAGGCATAACCGGCCATCAGTTCGCCCTCATCAGACGATCAAGATAGGCCTGCCCCAGACCGGTCAGCAGCACCGTCTTGTGATCCTCGCGGATCAACACATAGCCGCAGGCACGGCAGTCATTCGCCAACAGCCGGTCAGGGCCATCAGGCACGATCAGCTGACCACCATGGATTTTGAGCTTGCGCAGGAAGGCCCGTGCCCGCGCACTCAAGGGCCGCTCGAATAGCGGGGTCAAGGTTGCGTCGATCATGGCTGATCTCCCACGATCCGCAGGCCAAGCTTATCGCCGCCCCTCGCCTTCACGCCGGCCAGCGCCTTGCGAAGTGCTGCAAGACCGACTTCCAATTCCGCAGCATCCCGGTCCATCTTGGTGGCTTCCGCAGGTGTCACCACCATGTCGGAGATCGCCACCGCACCACCGGAAATCAGATCGCCAGCCCGGCGCACCATCTCCGAATAGGCAACGACGACACCTTGATCCACGGCCTTGTCGCTTGCCGGGTCGGTCAACCGCCGCCCGCTCAATTCCGCCATCGCCGAGGTCACGACCGGCACCCCGCATTCGCTCTCCAGCGCATAGACAACCGAAATCGGCATCAGGTCCGTATCACGCGGATTGTTCATCCTTCCGATATGGCTGGCAGACACCGACGAGATCTCCGAGGCCCGCTCGATACCGCCGGTCAGCCTAATCAGGTCACGTTGAGCCGCTTTGATGCGATGAAACCAAGCGCTTGTGTGCATAAGACAAAACCTTTCCCGCGCCGGGAAATCTCCGGCGTTTTTCCCGTGGTGGGAATTGATCAAAAATGTGAGGAATGGGCCGTCAGATACTCAGGGAGGACCGCATGCAAACCGAAACTTGCCCGCACCAGATCGGACGCCAAACAACCTGGTGCGGGCCGCGCGCAGCCGGGAGGAGAGCCAGCGCGATTGGAAGCTCAAGGGATGACCTAACGACAACATCATCGCGTGGCCTCCGCATATTGAGGTAGGGGGCGATAAATGCCTTCAGGCCACGAGGCAGCTTTGGACCAATGATCAAAAAACCATTCAATTGTACGGCACAGACGCCGTACCCCTATGTCTGAACCGCGTCTAAGCGCCGCAATCCGCTTACCATCCGAAAACACTTTTCCCGACAGTGTTGCTTCTGCACGGCCTATTACCCTGCAGAATGTCTCCACCAACGAAAAAAATGAATCCAAATGTATCATACAAACACAAATACGGGATATATCCCTTATATGTCAACCGGACATGTCCCTCTTTCTTGGTTAAGGGCAACAGGGGATATTTCCCCTATGGAAAGCTTACAAACGGCCGAAATTATTGCGAGGGTAAAAAAACGCGCGGAAGAGTTGGATCTCTCGATGCGCAAGGTGTCATTGCTATCGGGTCATGGTCCTGATTTGGTTCGAGACTGGACGAGACCTGGTAAAGCCGTTCTGCCAAGGTTAGATAGTATCCAAAAAATAGCACATGTCCTGAATGTATCAGCGGGCTGGCTGGCTTTCGGAGAGAAAAATTCTGATGCTGGACAGGAGCCGATCCAGATTCCGCTCATAAGCTGGGTCGCAGCTAGCCCTTTTGCTGAGACGGGCTTCATAGAACATCAAGCCAGCGCAGAGCGAATTTCAGTTCATGGCCTAAAGCCAGCGGCATATTTCGCACTTACCGTACAAGGCGATTCCATGAACCGCGTTGCACCGGAAGGTACTACGATTATTGTCAATGCATCTGCGAAAGAACTGTTGCCGCGCAAATTTTATATCTTTCGAAAAGATGAAACAGCTACCTTCAAGCGGTTTATGTCAAATCCTGATAGGTTAGAACCATATTCAACCAATCCCCAACACGAGGCAATGAGCATTGATGCGGAAACCTTTGTGCTCGGCCAAGTGGTTCGTGTTATAACAGACTTATCCTAAAGCTAGGAAAGCGGATTTAAGGTGGATATTTTGTAACTGGTCCGCCAGTGACACTAAAGCAACCTTATTTTTGAGCTAAGCATCATTGCAAGGTAACAAGAATTTTTTATTATCATCCGCATCCTTGGTCAGGACAATGACGTTGAAAAGATTGATTGTCACCGGTCCGAACGGAGCCGGCAAAAGCTATATTGCGGCACAACTGGCAGCAGCACGACCAGATGTGCCAGTTATTTCGTTTGACGCAATCAAGCTAACTAACAATTGGAAACAGCGTCCCAAATCGGAGATCGATGCAGAGTTACTGCGAGTGGTTCAAAAAAACGCCTGGATTTTGGAAGGCGGTCCGAGTTTGCTTCCTCACGCGATCAAATATGCCGATAGCGTCATGTGGCTGGACCCTTCTGCATGGTTACGAGCTTGGCGCTTGGCCCTTCGGCCACTCCAAAATATAGGGAGAACTCGTCCTGAGCTTCCCGCTGGCAATATCGACCTGCCATGGGAGCAATATAAATTTGCGGCACGAAGCCTGAGAAAAAGTGCCGAATTTCGAGACAATATTTCTAAGCAACTTGCCGTCGCAGACGGTGTACGCATTTGGCATATTAGAAACGCACATGACTTAGCTTCAGCTATTAATGAATGGCGCAACACGCCGCATTAAATGCGCGGCTATCGCAATACCTAGACTAAAACTATCGCTCCGCCGACCAAATACACAGCAGTAAGCTGCTGATGAATTGCCGATTGCACGTTCGGCATCATGATCGCCGCGTTGAGCATAAAGCCAACACCCAAGTACCAAGATTAATGCCACCGTCTCCAAACTGACCACTCTATGCGAAAGACTGCGTTGCAACCTTTCTGAACGGTATTGGAAAAAGGGATATATCCCTTATTTCTCTTGACTAAGGGATATATCCCTTATTATGCTGAATTCATCCACTTTGTCTTGGTGGACATGCAGAGAGGCCGCCGGATGACACCCCCACCCCCACAAGCCTTACCATCCGGCGGCGTCAACCAGACGAATAGAGGATCGCCGCATCCTCAAGCCAAGGATGGAAAATCATGCAGCAGACGTCCACCGTTACCGCCGAAGACAAGCGTGACCGCGAAAAGATGTTTCAGCTCTATCAGGAGCGCGGCCCGCAGACCGAGAAAGACCTTTTGAGCGCCGGGATCTGCAAGGATAGCCAGTTGCGCAACGCGCCGGCGGTCGCCGAGCGTATCCGACTGACCGAAGTCGCCTGAACATCTGATTTCGCTCGTCCAAGTAGCCCGGGGGCCACCTTCTCCCATCCCATATGAGGCAACCGGGCAGGATTCCGCCCAATACCCGAAGGCGCTGGCATGACAACCCAATCCCCACAAACAGCGCGCAAGCCGCTCTTCAGCGTTCGCTTCCGTGATGGCCATACCGTAATCACCACAGCCGACAACAGTCTTAAGGCAGAGCAAAAGGCTCTGCGCACCCGACCCGGCTTCATCCAGGCAATTCGCATTATCAAGGGAAAACGTGATGCGTGAGACCGAAGCAATCAAGGGCGCAGTCCCGCTCCGCGAAGACGCCATCCGGCCGGCCCGCGCCATTGCCGCCATCCTCCAGGAAAAGATTTGGCCCAGCTGGCTTCCAGGCAAACAACGGGCACTCGCCAAGATCTTCGCAGGCGCATGCGACAACTCCATGCTGTTCATCGCCACAGCCAATGCATGGACCATCGCCCTTGATGACATCGAGCGCCGTGACGCCGAAATCGAGCGGTTGAACGGGATGGTTCTGCATTTCTCTCAGAAATATGCCAACCTCGCCGGCTATCGCGACGAGTTGTTCAAAATCGCAGCCGAGGTTGGTGAGCCGGGCGATCCTTTTGCCGCCTGGGAAAGCGTTGCCGCACTCAAAGCCGAAAACGAGCGGCTAAAGACCCTCGTCACAACTCATAAAGCCGCTGCCTCTGTTTCGAAGTTCGAGGCAGCGACTCCGGCACCCCTCTTTCCAAATTCAGGATGCGACACAACCATATGTTCGTCTATCGAATCCGGCTTGCATGATCGTGCCATTCTATCATCATTGTGCCACAAATCACCCGAGGCAACTTCCGATGCCTGACGCAAGCCGCCGCGAAGAGATCCGCGAACGGATTATGTCTCGCGTGATTAAAAACCTCCAAACAGGTTGCTGGATCTGGTCAGGCCCGACCTCCGGCAATGAAGGACGCGGCGCGGGCTATCCGCGCATGTCGCTCAGTGGTCAGACGGTTGCTGTCCATCTTGTCATGTGGACCAACGAATTCGGCTATATCCCCGGAAAGAAGGAAATCGATCACGTATGCCGCAACCGGCTTTGCGTGCGTCCTCACTCCGATCATCTGGAGCTTGTCACCAAGAAACAAAACGCCCTTCGGCGCGAACAGGCGAAGCGGTCGAGCCGAGAATTTGCATGCGAGGAGATCCCGCTATGACCCTGCCCAACGTCTACAGCCCGGAGCAAGTCGCCAGCCATCTCAAGTGGTCACCGCGCAAGTTGCGCGAGTTTGCCCGTAAGATTGGGGCTTGCAGCATACTTGGCAATCGCATGACATTGACCGATAAAGACATCAACACAATCATGGAGGCAAGCCGCCCGTGTCACTCACGTTATACCTCAGAGGCGGGTACTACCACTACCGAGGCACAATCGAGGGTGAGCGATTCCGTGGAACAACCGGAACAGCGGACAAAAACGAAGCGAAGCGCTTCATCATCGAGAAGCAGTCTGAAATTCTCCGGCAAGAAACCGACCGCAAAGAGCGTGGGTTTGGTCGATTAAAATTCAATCGGGCGGCAGAGCTTTACCTGCAAGCAGGCAAAACCGCCCGGTTTGTGCAAGAGATGGTAGACTTTTGGGAAGATGCGCCGGTCAATAAGATCACATCCGGCAAGGTGCAGCAGGCAGCTATAACGCTGTACCCGAAAGCAGCGGGCGCAACGCGCAATCGCAACGTCATTGTGCCAACTCAGGCAATCATAAACCACGCCGCCGCGCTGGACATGTGCCACCCGATCAAAGTCAAACGGTTTAAAACCGAGACCAAAATTAAAGAGCCAGCGACGTGGGAGTGGGTCAAGCAGTTCATGGCCCACGCCAACCCGCACCTTGGCGCGGCCTGCTGTTTTATGTTCCTGACCGGCGCGCGCGTGACCGAGGCAACAAACCTCACATGGGCAGATGTTGATTTGCTCAACCTCAAGGCATTGATCAAGCAAACCAAGGTCGGAAAGGAGCGCCAGGCACACCTACCGCCAGAACTGATTGCCGCCCTGTTGAAAATCGAAGGCAGCCGCGACCCAGCCGAAAAAGTCTTCAAATATTCGTCGCGCCATACCATGAAGCCGCAATGGAACAAGGTGTTCAAGCGCACCGGTATTCCTTACCTCACATATCATTCATGCCGTCACGGCTTTGCCACAACGCTGCTACACCGAGGCGTTGACCCGATCACAGTTGCCAAGCTTGGCGGATGGGCAGATGCACAGCTGGTGTTCCGCACGTACGGCCACGCAATGCGCGATGAGACGATAACAAACGTTCTGACTTCTGACACAAAAGCTGACACAGCGAATGTGCACAAACTCAAAATAGTGAGTTAAATCAATATCAATAATGCAAGTGATTGCGGGCCAAAACGTCTCTCGTTGGGGAGAGGTGTCCCGCCGTCGTTGCTAATCGAGTTCACGATTTTCGTCAAGCAACTTTTATCGGCCCGACAGCGACAATCCGCCGCCTCAAATCCTCCACAAAGCGGGGCCGTCGAAAGGCTGGGTTTCTGCCCGAAAGACGCGCAACAGGCGGTGATCACGCCCGGATTGCGTGAACTTTATTGACCGAGATCAATAGCCACCAGCCGGACCCATGCAACATCAGCCTATACGCAATATGAAACTATTGAGGTTGGCTATGACAATGGAAACACTGTATTCCACACCCGGCAAATCGGCGAAAACCCGGCTGTTCCTGCCGGTCATGGAAAAATTCTATCAGGGATTTGCCGAACCCCTGGCCTTCACCGCTTTCCGGGTCGCCATCGGCGCCATGCTTGTCATTGAGGGCTATCCGAAAATCATGGCGCCCATGGCACAAATCGGTTTCGTGCAGAATCTTGGATTCTATCCCGGCTGGCTCTGGTCACCGATGTTGGCTGCCATGCAGTTTTTTGGCGGCTTCCTGATCATGATCGGGCTTTTCACACGGCCAGTCGCGCTCGCCAATGGCATCATGTTGGCCATCACCCTGTGGTTTCACGTCAAGTTCCCCTACGGGCATGCATTCTTGACGCAAGAGGGCATTGATGCCCTTAAAAGCGGCGCCACATTGTTCACCCCAGAGGCCGTCAAGCGGCTTGCCGATGGCGGCACCACCTTCCTGGAACAGGTGCAGACCAAAGCCGAACTTGCCTCGCTGTTCTGGACCGGCGGTGCGCTGTTTTATGCAGCCTTCGGTGGCGGTGCGCTGTCAGTGGACAGAGCGTTGGTCAAGCGCGAGTTCTGAGCAACGACATCGGGGGATGCGAGCGCGCCCTCCTCGACCGGCCGAGCTCCGAGAATCTGCCGCTGGCCCTTTACCGTGAAGGGCTGGACCAATTGGCCAACAAAGCCCTTGGCTACCATGCCGCTGATGCCGATATTGGTGCTGGGTCCATGTTCGGGATTGTAATAGGTCCCGAAGATCTGATCGAAGAGCACCAGGTTCTCGCCGTAATTGGTGTTGCCTTCGCATAAAATCTTCGAATGGTGCCAGCGATGCAGACGCGGCGTGCTGAACACATAGTCGAGAATGCCAGTGCGCACCGCAACATTGCAATGGGTGAGGATGCCGATGAACGCGGTGGCCGCACCGACCCAGAGAAAGACAGCGACGGGCGCACCAAGCAGGTAGAGTGGCAATTGGCTGAGTGCCACCTTGAACAACGAATCCATCACATGGAAACGCCCGGTATTAACCACCCAAAGCCTGACAACGCTGTGATGCAGCGCATGGAACCGCCAGAAGAACAGCCGTTCATGAGCAATCCGATGCGCCCAGTAAAGACCGAATTCAGCAACAACAAGCCCCAGAACGACTTGCAAGGCCATGGGCAAGCCTGTTGGCCAAAGGTGGAATTCCAGCGCCGTCAGCGGTTGCAGCACGTGGGCGGCGGCCATCGGGAAAATCACCGTTAGACCCGATAGAAACTCGACAAGGCCCTTGGTCAACAGCGTATGGGCGACATCGTTGACGGTCTCGCCATCGCCTTCCAGCCAGGTCGGCTCATATGGCAGGAACCGTTCGCTGAGCGCCAGAAGACCGAAAGCGCAGAGATAGACGGCAACGAAGCCAAGCAGCGGATGAGAACTGGAAAAAGCGAAATAGGAGCCCGTCAGCCCGAACACAAACACGCCCGGCCATACCAGGAAGGAAGCGAGTATTTTCATTTTGACCGTTCAAGAAGATTGACAGTGGTGATGTAAATCCGGGCAGAAAAGCCCATTGACGGACGAGATTCTTCGCCAAGCAGCCGTTCCTGTGCCGTTAGCTTTATGGGACATTGCTGGAAATGCAAGGGGGCAGAAGGTTATGGATGACAACAAAAAGCCGTGCGTCCTTTCGAACGCACGGCGGCTTTTCAAAATCGAGCCGGTCTTCTCCAGACCAGCAGGCATGCACAGCCGTTAAGCCCGGTCACTTATAGACGAGAGGAGGCGGTTCATAGGCAACTGGCGTCGGGCAGCCGCCGAACTGGTAGCGAGCGCCGACATGCAGGTCGTGGCTGTAAAAGCCCTTGTCACTGCCGGGACCGCCATTGGCCTTATAGCCGAACATGCTACCACCCGTCGTCTGGCGGAAGCGATAGCCGATATCGGCCTTCCAGTCACAGGTGAGATCGATGGAGGTGCCAACCATCAGCTGATAGGCAAAGCGCCAGCTACCCCGGCCCCCATGCTCTTCGCTGCCATCGCAACCACTGCCGTCATCGGCGCAGGAGGTGTTTTTCAGCTTATCCCATTTGACGTAGGAGCCGCCGATACCCGCGCCGACATAGGGCGTGAACGAGGCGTAGGTGCCGAGATCCACATAGGCATTGGCCATCAGCGTATAGGCCTGCAAGGAGGACAGGTCACGCGAGGTACAAGCGCTTGACACACCGCAGGACCCACGGGTCGAGCCGGTGAAATCCGACTTGCCGAGATAGTCGAAGGTCACATCGGTGCGCAGATGACTATTGATCTGGTATCCGACACCGGCGCCCAGCGTGTAGCTGTTATCAAGATCATGCCGGTCGAAATTGGCCTGATTGGCATTGGAGCCCTGGTAGAATTTGGCGCCACGCAACTGGTTGAAGGAATAGCCGATATCGCCACGCAGATACCAGCCGGACGTATCGGCAACCCGCACTTCGGGAGCGTCCTGCGGTGGCGGTTCTGGCTGATAGACGTCGGCGGCGCTTACCGGACCGGCCAGAATGCCGGCGGCAAACAATGCCAATAGATGTCTTTTCATGAGAAAGGCCCCAAAATCAAAGGATAACGGGGCCACGCCCCAGGTTTCAACCTTGGATAATGAAGGGCAAAGGTTAAGACCTCATTAAGCCTGTTGCTTAACCATGCCGGGATCGCATTTCGCCGTTTTTCAGCCCGTCACGCCGCCTCGCAGGCCTGACGCTGCAAATCGGCAAACAGCCGAACCGATGTCAACCGTGCCTCGATATCGTGGATTGGCATGGAGACAATCACTTCATCTGCCCCGGTATTTTTCAGGAAGCGGGACAGCTTTTCTGCCGCTGTCGCCGGGCCGCCAACCACGGCATGTTGCAGCGTATGCTCGACGCCGAAGCGTTCCATCTCACTCCACAGCCCTTCCATGGTCTCGACCGGGCGAGGAAACTGGCTGCGCACATTGCGCCGCAGGTTGATGAATTGCTGCTGGGCGGAGGTAAACAGCCGCCGCGCCTCCTGATCGGTTTCAGCGATAGCCCCCATCACACCGACGATCATATAGGGCTTGTCGAGGGTCTCGGATGGCTGGAAGCGATCACGGTAGATCGAGATCGCCTCAAACAGTTGATCGGGAGCGAAATGCGACGCAAAGGCATAGGGCAGACCCAGCGCCGCCGCCAGATGGGCGCTATAAAGACTGGAGCCAAGCAACCACACTGCCACATCGCTATTCACACCGGGAACCGCCATCAGGCTGCCATCGCCAACCGGCGGTCCCAGCAGCAATTGCAGCTCCTGAATATCCTGGGGGAAGTTATCCACGCCCGCTTCCATATTGCGACGTAGGGCGCGGGCCGTGCGCATATCGGTGCCGGGCGCCCGTCCGAGACCCAGATCGACCCGGCCCGGAAACAGCGCCGAAAGCGTGCCGAATTGCTCGGCAATCACCATCGGCGAATGATTGGGCAGCATGATGCCGCCGGAGCCAATGCGAATCCGTTTGGTTGCCGCCCCGACATGGGCAATGACAATTGAGGTCGCCGCGCTGGCAATGCCCGGCATGCCGTGATGTTCGGCCAGCCAGAACCGCGTGTAACCATGCTCTTCAGCCGCAACGGCCATGCGCCGCGAGGCCGAAAGCGCATCCGACACGCTCTGCCCTTCTGCGATGGGCGACAGGTCAAGAATGGAAATCGGCACGGTTTTTCCAGAAGTCATAAAGCGCGCTCCAGATGAGAGGATATCACTTTATTTATGTAGTCCTAATGCCAATACCAGAGGCCTTCACAGGAAAGGTTCGATCACATCTTTGCGGAACAGGCTTTGGGAAGGTGAGCACGCCGACGCCCAATCCACAGCGAATGTTTTTGTTTTGTTCACTTTTTGCTGGCACATCTGGCTTGAAAAGGATTAGGATTTTTCCATGACAAGCGCGATTCGTATTATCGGCATCGATCCGGGCCTGCGCCGCACCGGCTGGGGCGTTATCGAGACGTTGGGCAATTCGTTGCGCTTCATCGCGTCCGGTACGGTGACCTCCGATGGCGATATGGATCTGGCCTCCAGACTGTGCCAGCTGCATGATGGGCTGGCCGATGTGGTGCATCTCCACCAGCCGGATGAAGCAGCGGTGGAACAGACTTTCGTCAATAAGGACGCGGTAGCGACACTGAAGCTTGGCCAGGCGCGTGGAATTGCCATGCTGGTGCCTGCCCGTGCCGGATTGCCGGTGGCGGAATATGCCCCGAATGCGGTAAAAAAGTCGGTGATCGGCGTTGGCCATGGTGATAAGCAGCAGATCCATATGATGCTGAAGATCCTGATGCCAAAGGCCGAATTCAAGGGCAATGATGCGGCCGATGCCTTGGCCATCGCCATCTGTCACGCCCATAATCGTGGTGGTGAACGGATGCGCCGGGCGCTGGCGGGATAATCACTTTTTTCATTGGATATGGCATATGATTGGCAAGCTCAAAGGCACCATTGACGAGATCGGCGACGACCATGTGCTGGTCGATGTGCACGGCGTCTGTTACGTCGCTCATTGTTCGTCTCGCACCCTGGCGCGGCTGGGGTCTCCCGGTGAAGCCATCGTGCTGTTCATCGAGACCTATGTGCGCGAGGACCAGCTGAAATTGTTCGGCTTCATGAGCGCGCTGGAGCGGGAATGGTTTAATCTGCTGCAAAGCGTGCAGGGCGTCGGGGCCAAGGTGGCGCTGGCGATTTTGGCAACGCTCACCCCTTCCGAACTCGCCAATGCCATCGCCCTTCAGGACAAACCCGCCATTGCCAGAGCCCCCGGCGTCGGCCCGAAAGTGGCGCTGCGTCTCGTTACCGAATTGAAGAACAAGGCCCCAGCCTTCACCGGGGATGCGGGAAGCGCCATCGGCCTCAAGCAGGAACTGGGCGAAGGCGTTGCCTCTGCCCCGGTTTCCGATGCGGTGTCAGCCCTGACCAATCTCGGCTATTCCCGTGATCAGGCCGCCAATGCCATCGCCGCCGCGTTGAAAAATGGCGGTGAAGGCGCAGACAGCGCCAAACTGATCCGGCTGGGCTTGAAGGAGCTATCGCGGTGATTTCCTTGCTTTTGGCGGTATTCCTTACTATTGTGGAAAAGTAAGGAATTTTTTAGCCGGTCAGACCAGGAGGGTCCGCATGAACGTCTTCTACGCAACGATGACCTCCAAAGGTCAAACCACGGTCCCAGCCGAAATCAGGGAGCTGTTGAAGCTGAAGCCCGGCGACCGGATTCGCTACGTGGTGAAAAACGGCGAAGTCACGCTGAAAGCCAAGAACAAGCGATTGATCGATCTGGCTGGTATCCTGCATCGTCCCGGCATGCCCACCCTGACGATCGAAGAGATGGATGAGGCGATCGGCGACGCCATCGTGGACCACGTGATGGGCCGAGAATGATCGGCATCGACACCAATATTCTGCTGCGTCTCACCATGCAGGACGATGACATTCAAACAAAACAGGCGCTTGCGCTGGCCGACAGCCTGACACAGGACCAACCCGGCTTCGTCAATAGCGCGGTTTTGCTGGAATTCATCTGGACGGCGCGCCGAAAGGTCAAGATGTCAAAAGAAGAATTGAGGATCATCCTGTCCGGATTTCTCGATTCTGAAAATCTTGTGCTTGAAGACGAAAATCTCATAGAACTGACATTGGATGAAATGGATCGCAGCAGCGAGGAATTTGCCGATATTTTCATTGCTCTCAAGAACAGGGAGTTTGGGTGCCGGACGACCATGACATTCGACAGGAAAGCCGCACGAACCGTCCCCCATATGGAACTCCTCGCATGAGCGCTCAAAACCCTGTCCTCACCCCGGAAAAGCGCGGCGAAGACGTCGATTCCGCGCTGCGGCCGCAGACGCTGGACGACTTTACCGGCCAGGCGGAGGCCCGCGCCAATCTGAAGATCTTCATCGAAGCCGCCAAGAACCGGGGCGAAGCGCTGGATCATGTGCTGTTCGTCGGCCCGCCGGGCCTCGGCAAGACGACGCTGGCGCAGATCATGGCCAAGGAACTGGGTGTCAATTTCCGCTCGACCTCCGGTCCCGTCATCGCCAAGGCCGGTGATCTCGCCGCCCTCCTCACCAATCTCGAAGAGCGCGACGTGCTGTTTATCGACGAAATCCATCGTTTGAGCCCGGCGGTGGAGGAAATTCTCTATCCGGCTATGGAGGATTTCCAGCTCGACCTGATCATCGGCGAAGGCCCAGCGGCACGCTCGGTGAAAATCGACCTTTCCAAATTCACCCTGGTCGCCGCCACCACTCGGCTTGGCCTGTTGACCACGCCGTTGCGCGACCGGTTCGGCATTCCGGTGCGGCTGTCCTTCTATACGGTCGAGGAGCTGGAACTGATCGTGCGGCGCGGCGCGCGTCTGATGGGGCTTGGCATGACCGATGACGGGGCGCGCGAAATTGCAAGGCGCGCCCGTGGCACGCCGCGCATTGCAGGCCGGTTGCTCCGCCGGGTGCGCGATTTTGCCGAAGTCGCCCGCGCCCCTGCCGTCACCCGCGAGATCGCCGATGAAGCGCTCACGCGGTTGTTAGTGGACAATATGGGCCTTGATCAGCTCGACACCCGTTATTTGACCATGATTGCCGTCAATTTTGGTGGGGGACCAGTCGGCATTGAAACCATTGCCGCTGGCCTGTCCGAACCACGCGACGCCATCGAGGATATTATCGAGCCCTATATGATCCAGCAGGGTTTCATCCAGCGCACGCCGCGTGGCCGCGTTCTGACCGCGATTGCCTGGAAACATCTGGGCCTGATGCCGCCGAAAGACATGGAGGCCGCGCAGTTCCGCCTGACCCTTGAGGATGACGATTGATAACCAGACGGACGTTTTTCAAGCTGCTGGCAGGCACCGCCGCCGGCATTCTGTCGCTTGGCGGCTATGCCGGGGCGGTGGAGCCGTTGCTGCGGCTGGAAACCACCCGCTATAAACTCTCCCCGCCCGGCTGGCCGAAGGGCCAAAGCCTGCGGATTGTCGCGCTCGCCGATTTCCATGCCTGTGAGCCCTGGATGCCGGCCGAGCGGATCGCCAGGATCTGCGACTATGCCAATACGCTGGGCGGCGATGTGATCCTGCTGCTGGGCGATTACATGTCTGGCATGAAACTGGTAACCGGCGTGGTGCCGCCGGAGCAATGGTCCAAGGCGCTCTCCGTCTTGAAAGCCCCCTATGGCGTGCATGCCGTCTGCGGCAATCACGACTGGTGGCAGGATACCGAGGCGCAGCTTCAACGTCTGCCGGAAACCATGGCCCATCGGGCGCTGCGCAGCGTCGGTATCAATGCCATGTCCAACAGCGCCGTGCGATTGGGGTCGGAAGCTCAGCCTTTCTGGGTGGCCGGACTGGAAGACCAATGGGCCTATCTCACCGGCAATCACCGGATGCGCGGCCTCGACGACCTGCCGGGCACGCTGGCCAAAGTGACGGACAATGCCCCGGTCATCCTGCTGGCCCATGAACCGGATATTTTTCCAAGCGTGCCGGATCGGGTCTCGCTGACGCTTTCGGGCCATACCCATGGCGGACAGGTCAATCTATTCGGCTGGACGCCGGTCGTTCCATCGCGGTTCGGCTCGCGCTATGTTTATGGCCATCGCGAGGAAAATGGCCGCAATATCATCGTCTCGGGCGGGCTTGGCTGTTCTGTCGCACCGATCCGGTTCGGCTCACCGCCGGAAATAGTGGTGATCGATCTTGGCTAAACAACCGGACAACCGCATCCGCATCAAACAGCAGAGCCGCATCTTCCAGATGCGCATTGCGGGCTTGGCTTTTCGCAACGGCCATGTGCTGGTGCATCGCGCCGTGCATGAAAAATTCTGGACCTTTCCCGGAGGACGCGCCGAAATCGGCGAGACCTCGCAGGAAACATTGAAGAGGGAAATGGCCGAGGAACTCGGTGTCGAGGCCAGGATCGACAGGCTGTTGTGGAGCGTCGAAAACTTCTTCCACTACGAAGGCCGCGACTGGCACGAACTGGGCTATTATTATCTGATGCACCTGCCAGACACCCTGCCCTTCCACGAGAAGGACATCATTCACCGCATCCAGGATGGAAAGAACGCGCTGGAATTCAAATGGGCACGCGCCACCAAAGAGGCGTTGACCGCACTGGATATTCCACCCTATTTCATTGCCGACGAGATTGAAAACCTGCCCCGAACCTCACGCCATCTGGCGTGGAACGATAGCAATCTGGACGACAAATGACCGTTGAACGCCACATGATCCGGCTGGATAAAAAGCCGCAATTGTTTACCTTTCGGGTGGCGGGCGTGATCCTGCAAAACGATCATCTGCTGGTGCAAAGAAGCGTCAATGAAAGCTATTGGGCCTTGCCGGGAGGCCGAGCCGAAATTGGTGAAAGCAGCGAGCAGACGATTATCCGCGAAATGCAGGAGGAAATCGACCGCACGGTGCGCGTCGAGCGCCTGCTTTTCACGACTGAGGTTTTCTTTTCTTTTGATGATTACCGCGCCCACGAACTAGGGTTTTACTATCTCCTGGGCATGGATGTGCCCCTGCCCTTCCATCTCGATGATATTGTCCATCGCGTGATGGATGGTCCCACCGAGGTGCTCTTTCGCTGGGTGCCAGCAACGGCAGCGGGTTTTGCAGCTTTTGATATCCGGCCAGCCTTTCTGGGCAATTATATGGGGCAGTTGCCAGAGCGTGCAGAACACTTGATTGTGGATGAGGACAGCAATGACCATTGATCCCTGCCGTATCTTTCGCAAGATGGCCCGCAACAATACCTTGGCCAATGCGAGATTGCTGGGTGCCTACGCGCAGCTTCAACCGGGTGAGTTTGAAGCGCCGCGCACCAGCTTCTTCCCCTCCATTAAGGCAACCCTCAATCACATTTTGACCGTCGATTGGTTCTATGTGGATGCCTTGGAAGGTGGCACGCTTGGTCCGGCGGCCTTTGACAATGAAGAGCCTTTTGAAACGGTCGACGCCTTGCACAAGGCCCAATCCGCTGTTGATCAGCGTCTTCTAAGTCTATGCGATGCCCTCACCGCTGACGCGCTTGCCAAAGACGTCACAGTACATCGCGAGACGAGGCTGCAAATTGAACGGTGTGACGATCTTCTCTTCCATCTGTTCCACCATCAAACCCATCATCGCGGTCAGGTCCATGCCATGCTGGCTGGAACCAGTGTCAAGCCGCCCCAGCTCGACGAGTTCATAACGGCAACGGATTTCCGCGACCGAGCCGATGATATGCGAAAGCTGGGTTGGACCGAAGCCGATCTCGGTCATTGAAAAGGCAAACTATGAACCCTGAATTTTCCCTGAGTGGCCAACTGATCGAAGGCGGCCATCGTCTCATCCAGCGGGTCTATTATGAAGACACGGATTTTTCCGGTCTGGTCTATCACGCCCGCTATCTGCATTTTCTTGAGCGCGGACGCACCGATTACCTGCGCTGCCTGGGCTGCGAACAGAGCGAGTTGATCAATGCCGACGAGGAAGGGCTGGTTTTCGTTGTGCATCGCATGGAGCTGGATTTCAAAAGCCCGGCGCGGATGGATGATATCCTTGTTATCGAGACCATCACCGAAAAGGCCGGAGGCGCCAAGATGGTGCTGCGGCAAACCATCAACAGTGGTGACCGCCGGTTGATTGAAGCAAAAGTGGTGATTGCCGTCGTTAACAAATTTGGACGCCCGCGCCGTCTCCCCGAGACGATTGCCGAGAAGTTCCTCGGCTTCACCCCTGGCTGACAGTCCGGTCAAGAATTGCTGCTGGCCTGGCGAAAATGGTGATTTCGAGAGCCGAAGCGGTTTTCGTTCTAAAATGTTGACGCATCAGGCAAGCACAGAAATTGCCATTCGCAGGCGGCCAGCGGCGATTATTGGACAGGCTATGATAACCTATCGTTAACAATAATGATGTCTTACTAACCTTGCAGTGCTTTGTGCGCCGCACGCCTTCCTTTGACCAAATTTAGCGGCAAAAAGGCAAGCTGGGTGCTTTGGGGATGGCGGATCGCGTTGATGAAACGCCACCGCGCCTATCTGCACATCAGTCATACAAGTGCATGATCGATCACACTGCCTGGTAGTGCAGATATGATTGCATAGAAAAACGAATTTGTTACAGCGTTGTTTGCGCAAGCCCGCGTGATGCGCAAACAACGCTGTAAATCCGCCCGGTCTCTTTACGTCCGGGCGTCTGGATTTTGGGAACGGTAGCGATGGAACAAGTAGGATTGGCAGCCGCAAGCCACGACGTGAGCCTTTGGGCCCTGTTCATGCAGGCCGGCTGGGTCGTGAAAATCGTGATGATCGGGCTTCTGGGCGCCTCCGTCTGGACCTGGGCAATCGTCATCGACAAATATGTCAGCTTTGCCAAGGCACGCCGCCAGTTCGACCAGTTCGAACAGGTGTTCTGGTCCGGCCAGTCGCTGGAAGAATTGTATCGCACGCTGGCCGAGCGCAACAATACCGGGCTTGCGGCTATTTTCGTCTCCGCCATGCGGGAGTGGAAGAAGAGCTTTGAGCGCGGCGCGCGTTCGCCCATCGGCTTGCAGATGCGTATCGACCGCTCAATGGATGTCACCATGGCACGCGAGGCCGAACATTTCGAAGCCCGTCTTGGCTCGCTGGCCACTATCGGTTCGGCTGGTCCCTTTATCGGCCTGTTCGGCACGGTTATCGGTATCATGACCTCGTTCCAGGCGATTGCCGGTTCGAAATCCACCAATCTGGCGGTCGTTGCCCCCGGTATTGCCGAGGCGCTGCTGGCAACAGCCATCGGTCTGGTCGCCGCTATTCCAGCCGTAATCGCCTACAATAAGTTTTCCGGCGAAGCGGGCAAGCTGTCCTCGCGCATGGAAGGCTTTGCCGACGAGTTTTCCGCCATACTGTCGCGACAGATCGATGAGAAGCTCCAGCCTCGCCAGGCGGCGGAATAAGGCTCCAGTCTAGAACGACTGGGCAAGGTCGGCGAAAGGAATTGATCAGATGGGCATGTCGGTAGGAGCAAATGGAGGCGGCGGTGGCCGTCGCGGCAGCAGGCGCCGGGGCGGCAAACGCGGTCCCGTCAGCGAAATCAACGTCACGCCGCTCGTCGACGTCATGCTGGTGCTGTTGATCATCTTCATGGTTGCGGCACCAATGATGACGGTTGGCGTGCCGATTGACCTGCCGGAAACCCAGGCCAGCGCCATGAATTCCGATACGCAGCCGATCACCATTTCAGTCAATCCGGCTGGCGAAATCTATTTGCAGGAAAGCCCGATCCCGCTTGAGGAAATCGTTCCCAAGCTCCAGGCTATCGCCACCACGGGTTACAATGAACGCATCTATGTACGCGGCGACACGGCTGCTGCCTATGGCACGGTCATGAAGGTCATGGCGCGCATTTCTTCGGCTGGCTACAAGAATATCGGCCTTGTGACCCTGCAAGAACAGGACAAGTGATCTTTCGAAATGAAAGGCAGTCTCGTCACATCTGCGATTTTGCACGCAACGCTGCTGGCCATGGCGCTGGTGACGATTAGCGCGCCTGCGCCCATGCAAGTCGCCGATGTCGAGGCCCTGCCCGTCGATATCGTGCCGATCTCGGAACTGACGCAAATTCAGCAGGGTGATAAAAAAGCGCCGAAGCGCGAAAAATCGGCACCCACCCCGACCAAGAAGCCGAGCACCGTTCAGAACGCGGAAAACATGGGCGACAACGAAGTCGACATGAAGACCCCGCCGACGCCGTCGAAAAAACCGTCGCAGCAGGAAACGGCAGCAGCTCCTGAAAAGGTCGACAAGGTCTTGCCGACGCAGGACAACGAAACCAATGACGTCAAGGAAATTGCCAAGGAAGAGACGGCGGTAGCCCCTTCCAAGGAAGCCGTGCCGGTGCCGAAGGACGTGCCGACCCCGACGCCCGAGCCAAAGCCGGAACCACCGAAGCCAGAACCGCCAAAGCCGGAGGCCAAACCAGAGCCGAAGCCGGAAGCAAAGCCGCAGGAAGTCGCCAAGGCAGAAGACATTCCGCTGCCGACCAGCGTTCCCCTGCCTGCGTCCAAGCCGAAGCCGGAGCCGCCAAAGCCTGCGGAGACCAAGACGCCTGAGCCAAAGCCAACGGAAGCCAAGCCGAAGACCGAGGCCGCCAAGGCACCTGATGTGAAGAAGGCTGACAAGAACCAGCAGGCGGCCAAGGCGAAATCGTCCAAGGAAAGCGATTTCAATGCCGATGAGATCGCCGCGCTCCTCAACAAGACCGATGCTGCCGGTGGCGGTGCCAAGCGCTCCACCGAACAGGCGGCGCTGGGCGGCAAGAAGACCACGGGCGGCTCGACACTCAGCCAAAGTGAAATGGACGCCCTGCGCGGTGCAATCCAGAACAACTGGTCGGTGCTGTCAGGCATGGGCGATGCCCAGGGCATGGTGATCCGCGCTCATTTCAAACTGGACGAGAGCGGCAATCTGATCGGCGAGCCGGAAGTGACGGCCACCGGCGGATCGCCTAGCGCCCAGCAGGTGATGATCTCAAGCGCGCGCCGCGCCATTCTGAAATCCGTGCCGTTCAAGAACCTGCCCGTTGAAAAATACGATGCCTGGTCCGAGGTTGTCGTCAACTTCGATCCAAGCGAATTCATGTAAAAGCGAATTCATGCCCACACGAATTCATGTAGAAGCTGAAAGGCTTGCCCTTATGAAGACATTCTCACTCCTGCGTATCCTGATCGTCCTCGTCGGCATGGCGGGCGCCTTTGCCACGCCGGCCATGGCGCTGGTCGAGATCAACATCAATAAGGGCAATGTCGAGCCGATGCCGATCGCCATTCCCGATTTCCTGTCGGCCAATGGCATCGGCGCGAAGATCTCGGCGGTGGTCGAGGCGGACCTCAAACGCTCCGGTCTGTTCGCCCCGGTCAATCACGGCGCCTTTATCGACAAGCAGATCAATCCCGATCAGGCGCCCAACATGCAGAACTGGACGGTGCTGAACGCCCAGGCCCTGGTGGTTGGTCGCATTACCCAGGAAGGCGATGGCCGCTTGCGCGCCGAATTCCGCCTGTGGGACACCTATGCGGGCCAGCAGATGAGCGGCCAGCAGTTCTATACCCAGCCTGAAAACTGGCGTCGCGTCGCCCATATCATCGCCGACGCGATCTATGAGCGCATCACCGGTGAAAAAGGCTATTTCGATACCCGCATCGTCTTCGTGGCCGAAAGCGGCACCAAGACCGACCGCAAGCGCCAGCTGGCCATCATGGACCAGGATGGCGAAAACGTCCGCATGTTGACCAACACCGCCAATCTGGTGCTGACGCCGCGCTTTTCGCCGAACCGCCAGGAAGTCACCTATATGTCCTTCGAGGGCAACCAGCCGCGCGTTTACCTGCTGCAACTGGAAACCGGACAGCGCGAAGTGGTCGGCAATTTCCCCGGCATGACCTTCTCGCCGCGCTTCTCGCCGGACGGTCAGCGGGTGATTATGAGCCTGCAACAGGACGCCAATAGTAACATCTACACGATGGACCTGCGCTCGCGCACCACCACGCGGCTGACCAGCACGGCGGCCATCGATACCTCGCCGTCCTATGCGCCGGACGGACGCCGGATCGCGTTTGAGAGCGACCGTGGCGGACGCCAGCAGCTTTACGTGATGAATTCAGACGGTTCTGGCCAGACCCGCATTTCCTTTGGCGAAGGCTCCTACTCCACCCCGGTCTGGTCGCCCCGCGGAGACTTGATCGCCTTTACCAAGCAATCGGGCGGAAAATTCTCGATCGGAGTGATGAAGCCGGATGGTTCAGGCGAACGACTTCTGACCACCGGCTTCCATAATGAAGGCCCGACCTGGGCGCCGAACGGCCGCGTGCTGATGTTCTTCCGCCAGGCGGCGGGCTCCGGCGGGCCGCAGCTCTATTCCATCGATCTGACAGGCTATAACGAGCAATTGGTCAAAACACCGAGCTTTGCGTCCGACCCGGCATGGTCGCCGCTTCTCGAATAGCATGGTCATCGCCTTCCGGCCCCCGCCGGAAGGCGATTGCATTTGATGACCGGTCGTGAATTAAGTAAAGATTAACCATGACCGTTTGCTTCTGGTTAACCAGGATTGATTAGAGTTCGGCAACCACGATTGACACCAGCGTCAATCGGCACTGCTCACACGGACCGCCCAACCGGCTGCCCACCATCACTGCACAATGACTGCCCCACACTACTTGCAAGGAGATCGGCCATGAGCCGCACTGTAACCCCGGTAATGAGCCGCATGCAAAAGCTTGCCAGCAACCCCGCCATTCTCGCTCTCGCCATGACGCTGGCGCTGGCTGGCTGCGCTTCCAAGAAGAACATGCCCAACAGCGCGTCCGAGCTTGGCCTTGGCGGCGCAGGTGCTGCAACACCCGGCTCCACCCAGGACTTCACCGTCAATGTCGGCGACCGGATCTTCTTCGATACCGACTCAACCTCGATCCGCGCCGACGCCCAGCAGACGCTGGACCGCCAGGCTCAATGGTTGCAGCGTTATTCGCAGTATCCGATCACAGTCGAAGGCCATGCCGACGAACGCGGCACTCGCGAATACAACCTGGCTCTCGGCGCGCGTCGTGCCGCCTCCACCAAGGCTTATCTCGTGTCGCGCGGCATTCCGGCCAACCGTATCAAGACTATTTCCTACGGCAAGGAACGTCCTGTCGCCACCTGCGACGATATTTCCTGCTGGTCGCAGAACCGCCGTGCCGTGACTGTTCTCGGCGGCGCTGGAATGTAATTCACGAAATCGTGCCTGCATTCATGACAGAAACAGGGCGGTCTTCGGGCCGCCCTTTTGTTTTCTTCACACTTTGGCCGAACTCGGTTGCTTTTTGCAAAGAACAGAGAAAAGCTTTATTGGCAGACATCGCAGGCTTGACGGTCGATATTCGACAGCAAAGCCTGACGGGCGCACATCAATCGGGCGATAACAAACAAAACAGGAACCACATCGATGAAGAGACTTGTCGTGGCCGGGATGGTGGGAATGACTGCAATTCTCGCCCCCCCAATCCTCGGAGTCCAAGCGGGCAGCAGTGCCTTGGCCTTTTCGCTGTTCGAACGTCAGAACACGCCACCAGCGCCAGTCAGCGACATGCCAGTGCAGCAGGTCCAGCAGCAGGGCAGTGACATCGTTCAAGTCCAGCAATTGCAGGACCAGATCCGCCAGTTGAACGGCCGAATCGAGGACATGAGCTACCAGCTGCTGCAAATGCAGGAAACCATCCGCAAGGCGCAGGAAGACAATGAATTCCGATTCCAGGAGCTGGAAAAAAAAAGAAGTGACGCAGGCTCCCCCGGCCAGGCCAGCCCGTCGGTAGCGGCGCGCCAGCCAACTGGGGGCGGTGACGGCGTCGGCCAGATTATCGGCGAAACCGCTGGCAGCCAGGCAACAAACCCGGCTGGCGGCGGTCGCTCCGCGGCCCCCGGTGAAATGACGCTTGGCTCAATCGAAATGGACAACAGCGGCAATCCGGTCGGCGCCAGCGTCAATGGTTCGGCAGGTTCCAACGCCAGCACCCTGCCGGGTACGGCCCCCACCGGCCAGGGCGGGACCAAAACCGCGTCGCTCGGCGGCGAGCAGGATCTCTACCAGATTGCCTATAGCCATGTGCTATCGGGTGACTACAAGGCGGCGGAAGGCGAATTCCGCGATTTCATCAGCCGTTATCCGAAAAGCGGCAAGGCCGCCGACGCCAATTTCTGGCTGGGCGAAGCGCAATATTCGCAGGCCCGCTACAAGGATTCGGCTGAGACCTTCCTCAAAGCCTATCAAGGCTATGGAAAATCACCCAAGGCCCCGGAAATGCTGCTGAAACTCGGCATGTCGCTGGCTGCTCTCGATAATAAGGACACCGCCTGCGCCACCTTGCGCGAGGTGAACAAGCGCTATCCCGACGCCTCCAAGGCCGTCCAGAACAAGGCCGCCAGCGAGCAGAAGCGCCTGGCTTGCTGATGCCGCCCGACACCGGTTTGGACACACAGCTTCCGGGCCACGACCGACTGGGCGATTTCATGACGGACACTCTATCCGCCGTCCCTCCTGACGCCGCCATTGCCGCTTTCCTTGACAGAATAAACCACCCCCTGCGCCTTCTGGTGGCGATTTCAGGCGGCAGCGATTCGACCGGCCTGCTACTTGCGTTGCATGAACAGCTGCACGCCATGCCAGCAAAACCCGTCACCCTTCACGCCGCCACCATCGATCACGGTCTTCGCGATGGCTCCGCCGCAGAAGCCGAAACGGTTGCAGCGCTTTGCGCAAGGCTCGGCATTCCCCATGAGATCCGCCGTTGGGCAGGCGACAAGCCGAAATCAGGGGTTTCCGCCGCCGCCCGGGCCGCCCGCTACCGGCTGCTCGCCGAGATCGCCAAGGAGATCGGCGCTGCCGCCATCCTGACCGGCCATACCGCCGACGATCAGATCGAAACCATCGCCATGCGCGCGGAACGCAGCCGAAATCCTGAGGCGACCGGCCTTGCGGGCATGGCCTGCTCTGTCCTATTTGAAAATTCTATCTGGATCACCCGACCGCTCCTGCGCTCGCGCCGCCAGGCAATCCGTGCATTCTTGCAGTCTCGTCAACTTGGCTGGATCGATGATCCCAGCAATGACAACATCGCCTATGAGCGTGCCCGGATCCGAGCCCGCCTCACAACGGCTCCGCAGATCGGCATGCCACACAACGAGCGCCTGTCTCTGTCGCAACAGGCCGCCACGCTGGTCTCCACCCATGCCACCATGCCTCTGCCGGGGCTCGTTGATATCGATAACGCCCTGTTTGAGGCGCACCGGGCGATCCTTTGCCATGCTTTGCAGGCGTTGATTGCAACCGTTGGAGGCCAGCCGCATGGACCGGGGCAGGACGCGCTTGTGCGGCTTATCGCCCTTTGCGAACAGCCGCCTGGTGCCAGACTGACACTGGGCCGCTGTCTTGCGCATCGTCATCGCCATGGCATCTATCTGGTCCGTGAAGGGCGCAATCTGCCGCATGGTCGTGTGAAACCAGGTGAGACCGTGCTGTGGGACGGCCGCTGGAAAATCAGCAATATCGACCGGATGGAAAGCCCGGTGCAGCCGGGTGGAACCGAAACAGATCAAAAGGCCACCGACCTGCCCGCCTCGCCCCTGCCCGTTTCATTGGCGGCGCTGGCCCGCCAATCTCTCCCCGGGATCGGTCCAAACCTGCGAGCCATACCTATTATTGCGCCCTACCAGGGGTTTCTCCCGGGGTTCGACTGGCCGCTCGCCGTGGCTTTGGCGGGTCTTTTCGACGCACCAGGCTTTTTATCACCCTGTTTTTAAATCTTATTGACGGAAAACGAAGTCGGGGCCGCGCTTTGCCTTGGCAAGGCGCTTCAGGAAACCTATGTTACTGTCCGACGATACGGCGTTTTCATGCGCCGAACATTTTTTCTGGGGAGTTCGATGAACCCAAATTTTAGAAATCTCGCGCTGTGGGCGATCATAGCTTTGCTATTGGTCGCGCTGTTCAGCATGTTCCAGACGTCTCCGTCGCAAACAAGTTCCCGCGAGATTCCCTATTCGCAATTCTTGCGTGAAGTTGATTCGGGCCGCGTTCGCGACGTTACCGTCACCGGCAACCGTATCATTGGCAGCTATGGCGAAAACGGCGCCGCCTTCCAGACCTATGCCCCGGTCGTGGATGACAATCTGCTTGAAAAACTGCAGACCAAGAATGTGATGATCGTTGCTCGTCCCGAATCCGACGGGTCTTCCGGCTTCCTCAGCTATCTCGGCACGCTGCTGCCCATGCTGCTCATTCTTGGCGTCTGGCTGTTTTTCATGCGTCAGATGCAGGGCGGTTCGCGCGGTGCGATGGGCTTTGGCAAGTCCAAGGCCAAGCTTTTGACCGAAGCGCATGGCCGCGTTACCTTTGAAGACGTGGCAGGCGTGGACGAAGCCAAGCAGGATCTCGAGGAAATCGTTGAATTTCTGCGCGATCCGCAGAAATTCCAGCGTCTGGGCGGCAAAATTCCGCGCGGCGTGTTGCTGGTCGGTCCTCCCGGCACCGGTAAAACCCTGTTGGCCCGTTCGGTCGCAGGCGAGGCCAATGTGCCGTTCTTCACCATTTCCGGTTCGGACTTCGTTGAAATGTTTGTCGGCGTCGGCGCAAGCCGCGTGCGTGACATGTTCGAACAAGCGAAGAAGAATGCACCCTGCATCATCTTCATCGATGAAATCGACGCTGTCGGTCGCCATCGTGGTGCGGGTCTTGGCGGTGGTAATGACGAGCGCGAACAGACGCTGAACCAGCTTCTGGTCGAAATGGACGGCTTTGAGGCCAATGAGGGCATTATCCTGATTGCCGCCACCAACCGTCCGGACGTTCTCGATCCAGCCCTGCTGCGTCCAGGCCGTTTTGACCGCCAGGTCGTCGTGCCGAACCCCGATATCATTGGCCGCGAGCGCATTCTCAAGGTGCATGCCCGCAACGTGCCGCTGGCTCCGAATGTCGATCTCAAGGTTCTGGCCCGTGGCACGCCCGGTTTCTCCGGTGCGGATCTGATGAACCTTGTTAACGAAGCCGCTCTGATGGCAGCACGTCGCAACAAGCGCGTCGTCACCATGGCTGAATTCGAAGATGCCAAGGACAAGATCATGATGGGTGCGGAACGCCGCTCCTCCGCCATGACCGAAGCCGAAAAGAAGCTGACCGCCTATCATGAGGCTGGCCATGCGATTACAGCGCTGAACGTGCCGGTCGCCGACCCACTGCACAAGGCAACCATCATTCCGCGTGGCCGCGCCCTTGGCATGGTCATGCAATTGCCGGAAGGCGACCGCTACTCCATGAGCTACAAGTGGATGGTGTCACGTCTGGTGATCATGATGGGTGGCCGTGTTGCCGAAGAAATCACCTTCGGCAAGGAAAACATCACCTCTGGCGCGTCTTCAGACATCGAGCAGGCCACCAAGCTTGCCCGCGCGATGGTAACCCAATGGGGCTTTTCCGATATTCTCGGTCAGGTTGCCTATGGTGAAAACCAGCAAGAAGTGTTCCTCGGTCATTCCGTCTCGCAGAGCAAGAATGTCTCGGAATCAACCGCGCAGAAGATCGACACCGAAGTGCGCCGCCTGATTGACGAAGCCTATACCGAGGCTCGTCGGATCATCACCGAGAAGCATGATGCCTTCGTTATTCTGGCCGAAGGTCTGCTGGAATATGAAACTCTGTCGGGTGAAGAAATCAAGGCGCTGATCCGGGGCGAAAAGCCAACCCGCGACAGTGGCGAAGATGGACCAACCCGCAGCTCTGCGGTTCCCTCTACCGGTAAAAAGGACGCACCCAAGGGTGGCGAACCGGAAGCCGGACTGGAACCCCAGGCGCATTGATCCGCCAAGTCTCGTAAAAAGACCTTGATATTGGTCACAGAACGAAAAACCGCCCTTTGAATGGGCGGTTTTTTTATGTGGTAACGGGTTATAATCAATGTTGACGGTAATTTAAGTGAATGCGCCGTTAAAACATGCGATGAGCGATGAAAGAACGGCGGACGGCCTGCGCACATAGGCATTGCCGGTAAATGCGATAGGTAAAAACAAAGAAAAGAGCATTTCGCGAGCTAAAGACGGCGAAAAAGCTTTGGACCTCAGGAGACATCATGACACGACGTTATTTCGGAACCGATGGTATTCGCGGACAGTCGAATGTCTTTCCCATGACGCCGGATCTCGCCATGAAGGTCGGCATTGCCGTCGGTACTATCCTCCGGCGCGGCCAGCATCGTCACCGCGTGGTGATTGGCAAGGATACCCGCCTCTCCGGTTATATGCTGGAAACGGCGCTGGTGGCTGGCTTTACCGCCGCGGGCCTGGATGTGTTTTTGCTTGGCCCGATCCCGACGCCGGCTGTGGCCATGCTGACCCGCTCGCTGCGCGCCGATATCGGTGTCATGGTCTCCGCCTCGCATAATCCCTTTGCCGATAACGGCATCAAATTGTTCGGCCCCGATGGTTACAAGCTGTCCGATGAGCTGGAAGCTGAAATCGAAGCCCTGCTGAACCAGGAAGCACCCCTCCCCTTGGCCAGAGCAGAGGATATCGGTCGGGCCAAGCGCGTCGATGGCGACATCTATCGCTATATCGAATTCGTCAAACGCACATTGCCGCGCGATGTCACGTTGAGCGGGCTTCGGATTGCCATCGATTGCGCCAATGGCGCCGCCTATAAGGTCGCGCCCACGGCCCTTTGGGAATTGGGTGCTGAAGTGGTGACCATCGGCAACGAACCGAATGGCCTCAATATCAATCTGGAATGCGGCTCCACCCATACGGCTGCGTTGCAAAAGAAAGTCCATGAGGTGCGCGCCGATATCGGCATCGCGCTCGATGGCGATGCAGACCGGGTGATCATCATCGATGAAACCGGGGCAATCGTCGATGGCGATCAGTTGATGGCGGTGATTGCCGAAAGCTGGGCCAATGACCAGACCCTGAAAGGCGGCGGCATTGTCGCCACAGTGATGTCCAATCTCGGTCTGGAGCGCTTTCTGGGTGGCAAGGGCCTGACGCTGGCCCGCACCAAGGTCGGCGACCGCCATGTGGTCGAGCATATGCGCCAAAACCATTATAATATTGGTGGCGAACAGTCGGGCCATATCGTGCTGTCGGATTTCGGCACGACCGGCGACGGTCTGGTTGCCGCCCTGCAAATCCTCGCAGCGGTGAAGCGCACCGGCAAGACGGTCAGCCAGATCTGCCACCGTTTCGATCCCGTGCCGCAATTGCTGCGCAATGTCCGCATTTCCGGCGGCAAGCCGTTGGAAGACAGTTTCGTGCGTCAGGCCATTGCCGATGCAGAAAACGAACTGGCCCGCAACGGCCGTCTTGTCATCCGCCCGTCCGGCACCGAACCGCTGATCCGTGTCATGGCCGAAGGCGACGACCGCAGCCAGATCGAGCGCATCGTCAACGACCTGATCGGCGTGATCGCCAATAGCCGCGAAGCGGCGTAAAACCTCATCATTGCAACGGAAAAAGCCCGGCTAATCCATAGCCGGGCTTTTTGCATTGCGTTCATTGCTCCGCTTTCAGCGGCGCAGCACGAATAGCATCAGGCCGAAAGCCTTGCCATCACCTCTTCCGAGACCTCGAAATTCGAATAGACGTTCTGCACATCGTCATCGTCTTCCAGCGTCTCGATCAACTTCATCAGCGACTGCGCCTTGTCCTCATCGACAGGCACGGTGTTTTGCGGCTTCCAGACGGCCTTAACGGATTCGGCCTCGCCAAGCGTCGCTTCCAGCGCCTTGGAGACGTCGTTCATATCCTCGAAGCCGCAGATGATCGTGTGACCGTCTTCGTCGCTGAGGACATCTTCCGCACCGGCTTCGATGGCAGCTTCCATCACCGCATCGGCATCGCCGACACTGGCCTTGTAGACGATTTCGCCAACCTTATCGAAGGAGAAGGAAACCGATCCGGTTTCCCCCAGTGCCCCACCAGCCTTGGAAAAGGTCGAGCGAACATTGGAGGCTGTGCGGTTGCGGTTATCGGTCAGAGCTTCGACGATGACGGCGACGCCGCCCGGGCCGTAGCCCTCGTAGCGCACTTCCTCATAGTTTTCACCATCAACGCCCGATGCCTTTTTGACGGCGCGCTCGATATTGTCTTTCGGCATCGATTGCGCCTTGGCATTCTGGATGGCCAGACGCAGGCGGGCATTCATGGTCGGATCAGGCAAGCCGGCCTTGGCCGCCACCGTGATTTCACGGGCGAGCTTGGAGAACATTTTCGATCGCACGGAATCCTGCTTGCCCTTGCGATGCATGATGTTTTTAAACTGTGAATGGCCGGCCATGGCACCCCTGCGACATCTGTTTTGTGGCATCCTGCGGCATCAGTCGTGATCCGTCAGGCGCGCTTTAACGCTCTCTCTTTGCTGCATGATTTCGAACCGGATTGAGCTCGCTTGCTCATGCAGCCGCGAATTGGCGCCCTTATAAGGCCCTGTGGCTTGCCATTCAAGGGGGGCGTAGGTGCGAAGAGCCCTTCTGCCCTGGAACAATAAGGCTTTCCTTCCGTTGCCCTGCTGAAGAACACCAGCGAGAAGAGAGGAAAGCCAATGGTCAATCTCACGCAAGCCCGCGAAGAGCCCGCCCGCCAGCTTTGGGAGGAAATCGAAGCCATTCACGCCGGCATGCTCGGCCTGGAAGGCTCCACCATGCATATGCAGCCGATGGCACCTTACGGAGATCCGAAAACCAATACAGTGTGGTTTTTCACCCGGACGGATTCAGATTTTGTCCAGAATATCCGCCCTGGCAGCCGGGCGCATTTCTGCGTGGTCGGCAAAAACCACGATTACCATGCCAGCCTGTCCGGCGTTATCGATGTGCGCCGCGATCCGAGCAAGATCGATGAATATTGGAGTTCGGTGGTCGAGGCCTGGTATCACAACGGCAAGAAAGACCCCGACCTCACCATGCTTGCCCTGCATATCGACGATGCCGAAGTCTGGGCCTCGACCGGCAATCCACTGAAATTCGGCTGGGAAATCGCCAAGGCCAATATTGACGGCGAAAAACTACCGGATGTGGGGCAGCACCACCATCTGACCTTTGCCTAACGGACTTTATGTACCGTCTAGAAGCCGCTGAGCACCAGGATCAGCGGTTTTTTTGGCAGGCTGCGCATGGAAACGGTCACGGCATTGGTTTCCACAATCCTGACATCAAAACCTGGACCGAATAGCCCAACAAAATCATTGACGATAGGCCCGCGCCGGTGCATGGGCAAGATCAGTGCCGAGCGCAGCCGTTTTACCATTCGGCTCATACTGTCGCTGCCGAGCGTCAAACCGCCATCGACAGGTACCATCACCACATCCAGCCGGCCAATGGCGGCAAATTGTTTGTCCGTCAATTCATGATGCAGATGGCCGAGATGGCCAATACACAGCCCGGCGACCTCGAAAATGAAGATCGAATTGCCATTCGGCTCGAAATCACCGCCCCAATTGCGGATATCGGTGGGAACGTTGCGGATATAGGCATCGCCCACGATAAGATTGTGGTGAACCGGCTCCCCCGGCTGCGCATCGTTCCAGCCATGCAGAACCTGGGCGATGCCGGGGTCGGGCGACAGCGTATAATGGCTGGAATGGGCCTTGTTCATCGTCACCACATCCGGTGTCCGCGCGGAGCGCAGATAACCGCTGTAGTCGGTGTCGATCGTCAGGCCCTGCGGCGTTTCGATTTCGAAGGTGGAATGACCTAGAAAGGTGATGGTGACGTTTTCCGCCAGGGCCGCGAGGTGAAGAGGCCCCTTGTCTGGACGAGCGCTGGCATATTCAGCGTGAGAAAATCGAGCCCCGGGAAGCTGCTTGGCAACCAATTGGCATTGGCTGACGGGAGGGCGGCTAACGGGAGGCCGTGCGGCAGCGCTATTGTCTTGCGCCAGGGCAAAGCCCGGAAGAACAGCAAGAATACCGAAAATCACCAGCATTCGCGTCATCATGCCCGCCTCAGCTCCTGCCAGCGTTGCATATGCACACCAAAGTAGCCGAAGAATGCGCCGTATAAAAGCGCCGCATGGAATTTATGCTGAAATGTGACCGGCCCCATGCGATCCGGCATCGGGGTCGGTCTTGGCCGCTACTTTTGCACAGCCGCTCGCAGCTTATGGCGAAGGCCCGCCAGCCAATGGGCGGTGCCGGTCAGGCTGAGGAAGGCGGGCGCGTTATCGGTTGGCGCGACAGCTTCCATGGAGACGCCGACCGAGGAAATATGGCCGGTTTCGCCGATGTCTCGGACGATCAGGATGATATGACCGAGACGGACCCGGTCGGCATATTCGGCCTTGCCGCCGAGGCGCGCTTCCATCAGTTCACCAACGGTTTTTTGCCGGTCGGCCTCGTTCAAAAGCCCGGGTCCATAGGCCGCATCCAGTTCGGCGGCGGGACGCGAGGGTGAAATGGTGAAAGTACCGAAGAATTCGCTATCGTCATCATCGACAGGTGCCTTGCTGGCAAACAACCGGTCAAGCAGCCGCGGATAGCCAGGCGCAATGAACAGATAGACCTGATCGTTTTCCCGAAGTCGTCCTGCATATTGGTAGCGCATGGATTTACCGTCGCGGATGACAAGCGATGGCATGGCCCAGCGCGGAATGCGCGCGCCACTGAGCACCGGGCTGCCCGCCACGACGCGGTAGGACAGCAGCTCGTGATGGGCGGCACCCGGCAGGTCCAGCTCCACCTTGTCGATGGCGCCGATGCGCGGCGGAATGATCAGGCCGAGCCGTTTGGCCATCGGCTTGATGGTCCAGCCCTGAAGCAGCAGCGAAATCATCACCACGATGAAGGCGGTGTTGAAATAGACTTCGCCACCCTTGAGATCACCGAGGATCGGCAGAATGCCGAGCAGGATGGAGACCGCGCCGCGCAAGCCGACCCAGGAAATGAACCGCTTTTCCTGATGGGTATAATCGAAGGGAATAAGACACAGCCAGACCGCTGCGGGCCGGGCGATAAACACCAGAAACAGGCCCAGAACCACCGCCGGAAACAGGATCTTGATGAAATGCGAGGGTGTGGCCAGAAGGCCGAGCACCAGGAACATGATGATCTGCGCCAGCCAGGTCATGCCCTCCTGAAAACGGGCAATGGAAGCGCTGCCGGGGATCTTGCGGTTACCGGCATAGATGCCCGCGACATAGACGGCCAGAAAGCCGCTGCCGCCGATGGCGCCGGTATAGGAAAAGATCACCATCGACATGGCCAGCACGATGATCGGCAACAGGCCGCGATCAATCGGGATCTTCTTGACGATCATCGCCATCATCGCCCCGCCGATCAGCCCCAGCGCCAGGCCCATGCCCATCTGCTCGACGAACATCCGCAGCAGGCTCCAGTCGAGACCGGTGTGATCCTTGCCGGTGGACACCATCTGCACCAGCGCCAGGGTGAGAAAGATAGCCATCGGATCGTTGGTGCCGGATTCCACTTCCAGCGAGGAGCGCACCTTGTCGCGGATATTGATGCCACCAATGCGCAACAGGAAGAACACCGCCGCCGCATCGGTGGAGGCGACGATAGAGCCAAGCAGCATGCCTTCCAGCAGCGACAATTTCAACAGCCAGCAGGCCAGCAGACCGAACAACCCCGCCGTCAACAAAACCCCGACCGTCGCCAACATGATCGACGGCCCTGCCGCCTGTTTGAAGGATTGCAGCGAGGTCGTATAGCCGGAATCAAACAGGATAACCGCCAGCGCCAGCGAGCCGATGGTATAGGCAACGGAATGATTGTCGAAATGAATGCCGAGACCATCGACCCCGGCCATCAACCCAATCACCAGAAACAACAGCAACAGCGGCGCGCCAAAGCGAAAGGCGATCAGGCTGGAAAAAGCCGCAAACAGGATCAGCGCCGTCAGAACCAGCGTGACGATGTAGAAATGTTCCAACCTTTCGCCCCTTTCTGGCCTTCGCCCCCGTCTGGCCTTTCGCCCCCGTCTGGCCTTTCGCCCCCGTCTGGCACGATACTCAGCCCGAAGACACGCTCCACCAGCAACGGCCTGCGCACCACGACGCCGGACCACAGACCTCTGATGCCAAAAGCCAGACAGTCGAGACAGACGGAGCGGGAGGCAATGGCGGCAGAATCGCCTTGAATTTCCTCGGTAATACTATTGATCAGACTGGGGCGAAATTACAAAACGAATTATGGCGATACCGGGGAAAATGGCGGGCGGGGCTACGGTAAACGACACAAGCGTTTTTGTTTGCCGCATACCCCCCTCTGTCCTGCCGGACATCTCCCCCTCAAGGAGGGAGATCGGACAGATGTAACTGCCCGTTTCAACGGATAACGTTGCGATTTCCGATATCTTCAAAGCGTAAATGCGACATGACAAGCCAACCGCTTACCAATCTCCCCCCTTGAGGGGGAGATGCCTGGCAAGGCAGAGGGGGGTAAGCCACGCATAAAAATTTTTGCGGTTTGTATTGTGCGGGCGGGATGGCAGTGGACGAGATTTTAGCGCGGAGTGCTTGAGCAGGATTTGCCCTGCTGGGGCGAGGATTGGTGGGCAAGTGCGACCAGTATGGTCAGAGGAGCGGTCGCTTAGCACTTCCCATTCGGTCATGGCCGTCATAACGACCGCTGCTCGAAGCGGACATGAGTGAATCAGAGCATCTTGGACCTTTTCGCCAAAGGTGGTCTTCCGCGCACGTCGTGAACAAAATTCAAACGGTGATTTCCACAGAACCCCCATCCGGCATCACAATGACAGCTTCGTAAAATCCGTCACCTGTCCATCTGGGTCCTGATTTCAGGCAGCCATCCCGTTTGCACCTTTCTGCCAAGGTGAGGACCGCATTCTCGCTTCCCAAAGAAATCGCGATATGATCCCAACCAATACTTTCATCCGAGGCATCCGAGACCCATGGTCCAGTCATAAGCTCTATCTGGTCATTTCCATCGGGCAGGCGCACGAAACGTGAAACGAAGCCAACTCGATTTTTACTATGGTAAGATTCTCCAAAGGTTGCACCAAAATATCTCTCGAAAAACTTGGCAGTTGCATCGAGGTTGCGGGTCCAAAGTGCAGCATGAGCAATTCGCATGGGGCTTTCAAAATCTTCTCTACGGAGGGTGAATGTTACGACCGGAGCGAGTCGGGCGGCCTGAGCGTTTTAAGCCGCCGCAGGCGCAGAATCAGAGGCGACATGCACCTGAACATCAGCCCGCGCAAAATCTCCGGCATCGAAATTGTCATGCTCCACGATCAGATGATCAATCATCGACGCGTCTGCAACCTTGAACGGCGCGACCGTAGCAATCTTTTCCGCCGTAACGGCGACAAGCAGTATGCTGCTCTGGGTGACCATAGTTCGTTTGAGTTCGGCCTCGCCGGCGTCGAGCGCCGTGATACCCACAGTGCTGTCCACGCCACATGCGCCAATGACGAAGATGTCGGCAAAGATCTGCGCGGCTTCTCGCATCGCCTGCGGCCCGAGGCATGCGCCCTTGCCCTGATCATACATTCCGCCCAGGACAATGATGGTGTAGTTCGGCCTGTCAGATAACGCAGTGGCGATCACGGGTGCATTTGTGACAATCGTCAGCGTCTGGTTTGGATTAAGCGCATTAGCTATAGCAAGGTTAGTTGATCCGGCGTCGATAAAAATCGTCTGACCATCTTCGATCAACCCCGCCGCAGTCCGCGCCAGATTTGATTTTCGGTCCTGATGCAGAGCTGTCCGAGTGGCCAGGGTGCCTAGATCGGGTGTGGGCAATAAGGCACCGCCATACACACGACGGCAAAATCCCAGCTTGGCCAGCTCTCGCAAATCTCTGCGAACCGTGTCCTCCGAGACTTCAAACTGTATGGCAAGTTCGCTGGCCAAAACCTTTCCGCTAGTCGTCAACTGCTCTCGGATGCGGTCGAGTCTTTCTTCTGTCAGCACTGGTCTATTCTCTTCATTAACATTGTTGCACGTTCTTGCACATTGTTCCTTGTTCTGTAAAGAGTGGAGCGCAAAGAACGCTGCGTGTCCTTCGCGCAATCTAACTTTATGTATTCCGGAGCACTTTGAATGCCTCAATCACAGACCCGTACCGAACGCCCTCTCTCTGGAGGACGGCAGCAATGGGCTACCCGTGCTGGATTCCTCATTGCTGGGTCAGCTATGGCGAACTGGGCACCTTTGGTGCCTATTGCCAAGGCCCGAATTGGGGTCGATGACGGCACACTTGGCCTGCTGCTGTTATGCTTAGGCCTTGGCTCCATCGTTGCCATGCCAATGGTCGGGATTCTGGCGGGTCGCTTCGGGTGCCGGGCCGTCATCCTAGCGAGTACACTGGTTCTTGCCCTCGTGCTGCCATTGCTCGCTGTTGTTGACTCGATCCCGGGCATGGCGATCGTACTGGCGCTGTTTGGGGCGAGCATCGGGGCTGTGGATGTCGCGATCAACATCCAGGCGGTCATGGTCGAGAAGGATAGCAAGCGCAACATGATGTCCGGCTTCCACGGTCTCTTCAGCGTGGGTGGCATTGTCGGCGCAGGCGGCATGAGCCTTCTGCTTGGGGCCGGTACCTCGCCATGGGTAGCAACGTTAATGTTCAGCGCGCTGCTGCTCGTCCTGCTGGCGCTGTCCACCCAGGGCCTACTGCCCTATGGAAATCAAGAAACCGAGCACACACCGCTATTCACCCTGCCGCGCGGTATCGTCGCATTCATCGGCCTACTATGTTTCCTGGTTTTTCTTGGCGAGGGTGCGGTCCTCGACTGGAGCGCGCTCTTCCTCATTGGCACCCACCTGGTCGATCCGGCTCAGGCCGGCTTTGGATATACGATGTTCGCTCTCGCAATGACAGCCGGTCGCCTGACGGGCGACTGGATCGTCAGATCGCTCGGTAGCATGAAGGTCGTGGTGAGTGGTGGCCTGCTCGCCGCGCTAGGGTTTACGCTCACAGTCCTAGCTCCTAATCAACCGTTGGCTTTTTTCGGTTTCCTGCTGGTGGGCCTTGGGGCTTCTAATATCGTGCCGGTGCTGTTCACCGCCGCTGGGCAGCAAACCCTGATGCCACCGAGCCAAGCGATCGCAGCGATCACCACGATCGGTTATTCTGGAATGCTTGTCGGCCCCGCTACCATTGGCTTTGTTGCAAAGCACTGGAATTTGAGTGCCGCATTCGTCCTAATTGGCGTTGGCATGGCGTTCGTTGCTCTCACTTGGCCGCTGACCGCACGGCACCGGGGTAAGCGCTAGAGTTTGGCAGGGAAAAGTGGAACCCGATTTTCCCGAAAAGACAAACGAAAACCCTTTGCATCGTGCATCTCAGATATCCGATAAAGCACTTGATTCCGCAGGCCAACTCGACGCCTCAATCCCCCAACTCAGGACGATCACCCAGCCCACCCCCCTCCTCCCTCAAAAACCGCCGCACCCGAGCCAGCGCATCAGCCGGATCGGATTTGCGGTGGTATTCTTCCAGGATGATTTGCTCGATTTTTTGGCGGGTTTCCAGGTTGCTGCGCGCCGGGTCGTCCGGGGGCATCAGCCTGCGGCGGGCTTCTTCCAGGCGGTGTTGAAGGTCGGTGGTGGCTTCGAGGATGGTGCTGTCGATGCTGGCTGGCGGGTCATCCGGCTGCGGTTCCAGCAGGTCGAAGGCGACCGGGCGTGGCAGGTCTCGCCGCAGCGCCAGCCGGTAGCGCAGCAGCAGGGCCAGCACGCCCATTGCGAAAACCGGTGGCATGATGATGGCTATCGCCTTCACCCAATCGGCCATGGATTGCCATGTATCGAAAATATCGGCCCAGACATTATAATCGGCCATCGTCCATTCCTCCCGCACTTGTGAGCCAAGCGATCACCGGAGGATTTTGCCCTCTGGTGATCGGGGAGTTCGAAAGCCGCAAACAGACGACTGCCTTGGCCTTTAAGCCGAAGCTCTGGACATGCACCAAGGCCTCCCCGACCATAGAAGGATGGAGAGTGGACCGTATAGACATAGTCCACCGCCTCAGCCACAAACCTATGGCTGAGGGGTGTCATTTAACGACCGACACCGGCCGCTGTTTGAGGAGTTTCGATACTCCAGGACCAGCGCGTTACAACTGGTCCCGCAACTGGTTTAGCGTATAACGGGTGGAGAGGGGAAGCGGATTTTGAGGGACTTCCGTTGAAATCATCAGGAAGAATGGTAGAGGGTTAGCCTGTTGAATATATGTCAGAAAATGGCTGCATTCGGTATCGTCACGGTGGAAAGGTTTTGCCGTGAGGTTTGCCCCCCTCTGCCTTGCCAGGCATCTCCCCCTCAAGGGGGGAGATCGGCCCGGGGATGGCCGCTCGCTTTCTATCGCCTGTAGAAGGCTTCGGAAATCACGGCCTTTTCTGAGGCATGGACGCCAACGCCTATCCGATCTCCCTCCTTGAGGGGGAGATGTCTGGCAGGACAGAGGGGGGTAAGCCACGGATAAAATAGCAGCGTCACATACTTTACGTAATCCTAGTTGTACGTATTGAAGCCGTACGATTGACTTAAGACTGGACTTCCCATACGTTAGGAATGGGACGAATGGAGGCTTTCATGCCAAGAGCAGTGGTCGAAGATAACGAGCGGATGAGCTTGCGTATTGCAGCAACGGCGAAATCCAAGCTGATGCGGGCAGCGATATTGCGCAATACCGACCTGACCAATTTCGTGACCCAATCCGCCCTGCGAGAAGCGGAAGCGGTGATTGCGGAAGCGGAGGCCGTCACGGTATCGGAGCACGACTATCTGCGCATCCTCAACCTGCTGGAAAACCCACCAAAGCCCAATGCCAAGCTGCGGGCGGCAATCGAAGCGCTGCCGGACACTCTATGAGCATTCCGCCATGGCATGAGGAAGCGATCCAGAAATCTCATGATCGGGCTTCCTTCGATTGCGGCGATGGACCAATGAACGCATTTCTGCAACGCTTTGCACGGCAAGGCCACGAGCAGAATGCGGCCAAGACCTTCTGCGCAATAGACAATGCAATACCGAATCGCATCCTTGGCTTTTACACCGTAGCGCCAGCGTCTGTTGCGCATGAGACCGTGCCTGTGGCAATGACCAGGGGACTGGCACGGCACGACGTACCCGGTTTCCGGCTTGCCCGACTGGCAACAGATCAAACCATGGCGCGGCAAGGGCTGGGAGGGCAATTGCTTGCTGCTGCCGCCCTGCGCTGTTTGCGGCTCGCCAGTGAAGGCGGCGGCATTCTGCTGGTGATCGACGCCAAAAGCCAGCGCGCCGCCGACTGGTACGCCTCTTTTGGGGCAGAGCCCCTTCAAGGCAAGCCTCTGACCCTCGTTATGTCGCTCGCCACCTTCGCCCCTGATTTGCGCGCCAAAGGCTTGCTGTAGGAAGAAATTGAGGCCGGAGGTGGTTACGCTCCCGAGGATGCTGCGACCGCGGATTTCTCAGCAAAAAAGCGGACCGGTTTCCCGATCCGCTTCTCTTATGTCGTTAAGCAACTGCGAGGTCAGCTTTAGAATTGCCGATGGCGTGGCGAAAATGGTGATTTCGAGAACCGGAGCGTACTCAAGTACGTGAGCCTAGGTAAGCGCAGAAATTGCCATTTGCAGCCCGCCAGCGGTAATTCTGGCTGCTTAGATCAGCTTGCCCATGGCGACGGCGGTGTCGGCCATGCGGTTGGAGAAGCCCCATTCGTTGTCGTACCACGACAGGATGCGTACCAGCTTGCCGCCGTCCATGACCTTGGTCTGGTCGCCGGAGAAGGTCGAGGAATGGCTGTCGTGGTTGAAGTCGATGGAAACCAGCGGCTCTTCGGTATAGCCGAGAATGCCCTTCAACTCGCCTTCCGACGCTGCCTTGATGGCGGCGTTGATTTCTTCCTTGGTGACCGTGCGACCGGGGATGAACTTCAGGTCAACAACCGAGACGTTCGGGGTCGGAACGCGGATGGCAGAACCGTCCAGCTTGCCCTTCAGTTCCGGCAGAACCAGGCCAACGGCCTTGGCGGCACCGGTCGAGGTCGGGATCATCGACAGCGCAGCAGCGCGGGCGCGGTGCAGGTCCTTGTGCATCGTATCCAGCGTCGGCTGGTCGCCGGTGTAGGAATGGATGGTGGTCATGTAGCCGCTTTCGATACCGACGAGCTTTTGCAGCACGTAGGCAACCGGCGCCAGGCAATTGGTGGTGCAGGACGCGTTGGAAACGACCAGGTCGTCCTTGGTCAGCGTGTTGTGGTTGACGCCATAAACGATGGTCTTGTCGGCACCGTCAGCAGGCGCCGAGACCAGCACGCGCTTCGAGCCATTGGCCAGGTGCAGCGATGCCTTTTCCTTGGCGGTGAAAATGCCGGTGCATTCCAGCGCGATATCGACATTGCTCCAGGGCAGATCCTTGGGATCGCGAACCGCGGTCACCTTGATCGGCGCGCGGCCATCGATGATGATGCTGTCGCCTTCGACCTTGACGGTCGAGGGGAAACGGCCATGGACGCTGTCATAGCGCAGCAGATGCGCATTGGTTTCGACCGGGCCAAGATCGTTGATGGCCACGACCTCAATGTCGGTCCGACCGGATTCGATGATACCGCGCAGCACATTGCGGCCGATACGGCCAAAGCCGTTAATGGCAACTTTCACAGTCATTGCTTAACTCCCGCTTGTCGGATGGCTCCGGGCTGCTGGGTCGCCCCCGGAGCGGTGATGGTCTGGAACGGCGCGACGATGGCCAAGTGGTTCTCGCCTTGGGCAGCCCCAGGCATTGGGTAAAGGCACTCATGTGGTCAAGGCGTTCAGGCAAGCCCGAAGAGAAGCGGGCCCGCCAGACCCGCTTTTAATGCCTCTTCAGGAAAGCTTGGCTTCAGCCGCTTCGACAATCGCTTCGACGGTGATGCCGAAATGCTTGTACAATTCCTTGTAGGGGCCGGAAGCACCGAAGGACTTCATGCCGATAAAGGTGCCGTGCGAGCCGATGATCTCATCCCAGCCCTGACGGATCGCCGCTTCAACGCCGATCTTGACCGGAGCCGTGCCGATCACCGCGTTGCGGTATTCCTCTGGCTGTTCAAAGAACAGTTCGAAGCACGGCACGGAAACGACGCGAGCGGCAATGCCCTTGGCGGCGAGCGCCGCGCGCGCCTGGATCGCCAGTTCGACTTCCGAACCGGTGGCAAAGATCGACACCTTGGCATCGGCAGCGCCGAGCAGCTCATAGCCGCCCTTGGCCGACAGATTTTCCGCCGAATATTCGGTGCGGGCCGCGATCAGGTTCTGACGGGTCAGCGCAATGCCGGACGGACGATCCGTATGGGTCAAGGCGATCTGCCAGCATTCCGCCACTTCGGTGGCATCGGCCGGGCGGAACATCATCAGGTTGGGGATGGCGCGCAATGCAGCCATCTGCTCAACCGGCTGGTGGGTCGGGCCATCTTCGCCAAGACCGATGGAATCATGGGTCAGAACGTGAATGACGCGAATACCCATCAAGGAGGCCAGACGGATCGACGGACGGCAATAATCCGAGAAGATCAGGAAGCCGCCGGAATAAGGAATGAGACCGCCATGCAGGGCGATGCCGTTCATCGCCGCCGCCATGCCATGCTCACGAATGCCCCAATGCACGTAACGGCCCGAGAAATCGGTCGGGGTGATCGACGCAGTCTGGCTGGTCTTGGTGTTGTTGGAGCCGGTCAGGTCGGCGGAACCGCCGAGCGTCTCGATCACCACGCCATTGATCACTTCCAGCGCATCCTCGGAGGATTTGCGGGTGGCAAGGGTCGGCTTGCTCTCGGCCAGCTTCTTCTTATAGGCGTCGATGGCAGCATCGAAGCCTTCAGGCAGCTTGCCAGCGAAGCGGCGGGTGAACTCGGCCTTGTGATCGGAGCCTTCCAGAACTTTTTCCCATTCGGCACGTGTGGAGGCACCACGCGCACCGGCTTCGCGCCAGGCGTCCAGCACATCGGCAGGCACGTGGAAAGGCTCGTCGGCCCAGCCCAGCGCCTTGCGGGTGGCGGCAATTTCGTCGGCACCGAGCGGCGAACCGTGCACCTTATGGGTGCCCGCCTTGTTGGGAGAACCAAAACCGATCACCGTCTTGCAGGCGATCATCGTTGGCTTTTCGGACAGCTGGGCGGCGGACAGTGCAGCCGAAATCGCTTCCGGGTCGTGACCGTCAACAGCCATCGTGTTCCAGCCCGAAGCGCGGAACCGGCCATGCTGGTCGGTGCTGTCGGCCAGCGAAATCGCGCCGTCGATGGAAATGCCGTTATCGTCCCAGAGCACGATCAGCTTGTTGAGCTTCAGATGGCCAGCCAGCGAAATCGCTTCCTGGCTGATGCCTTCCATCAGGCAGCCATCGCCAACGATGGCATAGGTGTGGTGATGCATCAGATCGCTGCCGAATTCGGACGCCAGCTTCTTTTCAGCAATCGCCATGCCGACGGCATTGGCGATGCCCTGGCCGAGCGGGCCGGTCGTCGTCTCGATGCCTGACAAATGGCCATATTCCGGGTGACCCGCAGTTTTGGAGCCGATCTGACGGAAATTTTTGATGTCGTCGATGCTGATATCTTCATAGCCGGTCAAATAGAGCAGCGAATAGAGCAGCATAGAGCCGTGGCCAGCCGACAGCACGAAACGGTCGCGATTGGCCCATGTCGGCGCCTTGGGATCAAAATTCAAAAAGCGGGTAAACAGCACCGTCGCGACATCGGCCATGCCCATTGGCATGCCAGGATGGCCGGAATTGGCCTTTTCGACCGCATCCATGGACAAAAATCGGATCGCATTGGCCATCCGGTTGTGCTTTTCGGGAGAAATCATGACTGTTCCGCCTGTTCCGGGTCTCGATGGACGAACGCCGTTCGGGCGAACGTCAGAAAGTGGGTGATCCTTAACATCTAGGACGGGCAAGTCAATAAATTGAGGCCGGGTGATTGCGTGGAAGGCATTATTTCAGTTTTTGCCTTAATATTGATCATTGTCTCGTATTGATGCGCGCCATGGACGGCAGCGGGTCTACTCGTCCACAAGCATGACACAGTGAAAAGCCGGGGTTTGTTGACGCCAGCTACAGGCAATGACTAATGTCGCATGAGAAGGATGGGGGCCAAAGGGTCGATTCGGCTTGCCTTTTGGAGTTTGTCAGGGAAAAATGAGGCCGGTTTTCCAAAACGACAAAGACGAGCAAGAATATCTGGGACGACCAAGAGCATCTGGAGGCTTTCCGGTTCGAACAGAGCCTGAAAACTTCATCAGCCGGGGCAGAGAGAGATGGCGACGGATAAAGCGGAAGCTGCGCTCGGCGCATTGAAACAGGCCATTTCCGGCCTGGAAAATGCCATAGACATGCGACTGGAACTGCAACGCGCCAATGGCGAGGTGGAGCAGGAGGTGAAGCGCGTCCATATCGACCGCGCCCGTCTTGCCCAGGAACTTGACCAATCGCAATTTCGGGCCAACCGGCTGGAAGAGGTCAATCGCGAAGTCTCGCGCCGCCTAGTCACCGCAATGGAAACCATCAGGGCCGTACTGGACCGTTAGGCCAGCCTCGCCTCACTCAGGGATCATTCGACAGACATGGCACAAGTCACGGTCACCATCGATGGAAAAGCCTATCGCATGGCCTGCGAGGAAGGACAGGAAAACCACCTGACCGATCTGGCCAGCCAGTTCGACCGTTATGTCAGCCACCTCAAAAGCCAGTTCGGTGAAATCGGCGACCTGCGCGTTACCGTGATGGCGGGCATCATGGTCATGGACGAATTGTCCGAGCTGAAACGCCGGATTGCCTCCGCCGAAGCCACCTCAGCCGGCGCTATCGGCCGTGAAGACGACATCCTCGCCGCCATCACGGAATTGACCGAGCGCCTCAACGGCCTGACCCGCAAACTGACCGAAAAGCCGCAGGCTGCGGCCAGCCCAACTGAAAACCAGCACCACTGAAATAAACATGGCTGCAACCGCCAGCACCACTGGCGCAAGGACCGGAATGCGCCTATATCAGTTATGCGGTCTGCGCCTCTCGACAGGAACACACAATCCCTGGGGCCATACCCGATCTTGAGGGAGCTGTCCCTGTTCGGACCCGTGGGTTCGGACATACGGCGCCCACCTACTTTGTAGGCTCCCAGGATCGCAAAAATCCATCGGTTGCGTGGACCGCACTTTTCCCTTTCATCAGTTTCAGACAGGTTTGACGCAGCTATCGCTTCGTTTAAAACGGCTTGCTTTCAAAGCGGCGGGCGCGGCACAATGCATGGTACTGCTGCATAATTCTCGGAAACAGCCATGTACCAGCCACCTCATTTTCGCCAGACCGACCACGAAGCGCTTTGCCAGTTCATCATGGCACAGCCGCTTGCCCTGCTGATCACTTCTGGAAGCGGCGGATTGATCGCCAATCCCCTGCCCTTCTTCCTGTTGCGCGGTAACGACACGCAGCCGGACCGGCTGCTGGCCCATATGGCGCGCGCCAATCCGCAATGGCAGGCCATCGACGCAGGAGACGAGGTTCTCGTCGCTTTCATGGGCTCTGATCATTACATCTCCCCCAATTGGTATCCCAGCAAGCAGGAGACCGGCAAAGTCGTGCCGACCTGGAATTACCAGACCGTGCAGGTCAAAGGCATGGCAAAAGCCCATCAGGACCCCGCCTGGCTGCTGGCGCAAGTCCGGTTACTGACCAATCAGATGGAAGCCTCCGGTCCTCGCCCATGGGCTGTCGATGACGCACCGGACAATTTCGTCGCAGCCCAGATGCGCGGCATCGTCGGGATCGAAGTGCAAATGTCCAGTCTGGAGGGCAAGCTGAAGGCCAGCCAGAACCGAACCGACATCGACCGGCAAGGCGTGCTGGATGGACTTGGCGGGCAACAAACGCCCCATGCCGACGCCATGGCCGCGCTGATGCGTCGCGCCAAGAGCTAAGTCTAAAGGGAAAGAAATATCGCGGCAGCTTCCATCCTGTCGAAACGATGGAAGCTGCCGCTACTGCTTAAAATTCTTCCCAATTATTACCACCGGAGGCGCTTGAGGCCGCGGTGGCTGAAGAACCGCCGGTGAAGGCGCTGGCCAGCTTGCCCATCATCGAGCGCGCCGGAGAACCGACCGGGCGGGAGGTGGGCTGGGCAGGCTTGATGCGCGATGCGGCCAAAGGCTTGGCGGCAGGTGCCCGTGGTGCAGGTGCTGGCTGTTGGCTTGGCGCCCAGGATGCGGCCTCACCCGGCACCTTGAACTCGGCAATCAGGCTGACCAATGTGGTGGCGCTTTCAGCGAGTTTGTGGGTGACAGCGGTGGTTTCTTCCACCATGGCGGCGTTTTTCTGGGTGAACTGGTCCATATGGTTGACGGAGGTGTTGATCTCCTGCAAGCCGGTGCTCTGTTCACGCGAGGACGTGGCAATCTCGGCAATCAGACCATTGATCATCGACACCTGTTGGGAAATCGCGCCAAGCGCATCGCCGGTTTCGCGCACCAGCTTGACGCCACCAGCCACTTCCGTGCCGGATTTGCTGATCAACGCCTTGATATCCTTGGCGGCATTGGCGGAGCGCTGGGCCAGTTCGCGCACTTCCTGAGCAACCACGGCAAAGCCCTTGCCCGCTTCGCCAGCCCTTGCGGCCTCGACACCGGCATTCAATGCCAGAAGATTGGTCTGGAAAGCGATTTCATCGATCACATTGATGATCTTGGAAATTTCGCTCGAGGCCTGTTCGATCCGGCCCATGGCCGAAACTGCATCGGCCACCACCTGGGAAGAGCCTTCGGTACTGACCTGGGCATCGGCAGCAAGGGCCGCGGCCTGTTGGGCACGGTCGGCGGCGCTGCGCACCGTGCCGGTGACCTGTTCAAGCGCTGCCGAGGTCTCTTCCAGCGAGGCTGCCTGCTGCTCGGTGCGGCTGGCAAGCGCGCCTGCGGCGCTGCGCATTTCATTGCCGCTGGCCTCAACCGACATGGCCTCATTGCGCAAACGCGCGAAGGCCAGGCTGAGATTGTTGACCGAATTGTTGAAATCGACCCGGAGCGGTTCAAGTTCAGGGATAAACGACTGGTCAATCCGCGTCGTCAGGTCGCCGGTGCTCAGGCGGTTCATGGCAACCGCCAGCATATCGGCACAGTTTCGGATATTGGCGGCATCCGCATCCTTTTCAGCCTCACGCTCGGCCCGTTCCAGGTCGTTGCGCGCCCGCGTTTCGTTGGCGTCCTGTTCCAGTTGCAGCTTCTTGAGCGCATCTTCGCGGAAAACTTCCAGCGCCCGGGCCAGAGCGCCAATCTCGTTGCGCAAGCTCTGATGCGGAACTTCAACATCGGTCCGACCATCGGCAAGACTGGATGCCGCCGCTGTCAGCTCCGGAATCGGGCGCATGGTCTTACGGGTGATGAACACCATCAGCAGGAGAGAGACCAGCAAAGCGATACCCGCCGTAATCGCCACGGCCTGCGCCATCTGATCGCTGATACCGGCAATTTCAGCAACACGCACACCGGCGTAGAGAATGCCGATGACCGAGCCGGAGGAACTGATGATGGGCTTGTAGATCGTATAGTAATCCGTGCCGAGAATGGCGGCCTGACCACGATACGTCTCACCCTTGATGAGGGCCGAATAGACTGCACCCGTTGGATCGAGTGGCGTGCCGACGGCGCGCTGGCCATCCGGCTTGATGATATTGGTTGTGCGACGAATGTAACCCTTGGTCGCTTCGTCCAGGGTAAACAGCGTCGCCGTCTGGCCCGTCATCCGGCCAATGGAATCGATCGTGTCATGATTGGCAAATTGCGCCGGCAGCGTCTGCGCCGAAATGCGTTCAACATTGCCATCCCGACCCCAGCTGACCTTCACACCAGGCACATCGCGCTCCAGCAACGTGGCCGCGACCCGCAGGCTGCTGTTCTGGCTGTCGATGGCCTGCTGCGTCACGCGCTCATGAACCTGCCGCGAAATCGTCCAGGCAACAGCGCCCAGAGATACAACCAATATCAGGGTCGTCACCACAGTGATCGTCCCGACCAGCCCGAAACGGGATAGAAATTTCATTGCCAAACCCTCAAATATTTATGGCCCCTTGAGCCTAAAATATTTGACGAGTGTTAAGGCAAGATTGTCACAAACCTTTCTCCAGCCCTTCACCGCCAAGGCCTTTACGTCCCATTCCAAGGGAAATAGCACCAATGCGGGACGCTTGCAGCGCGCATCTATCGGCAGAAAAGTGCAATTCTTTGATTATACAACAACATAAATACAAGACTAAATTAACTGTAACTAAAACACAAATTGTTCCATCGTGACCTGCTCTTGCAAAACAAAGAGCGATTATGGTTAAACAACTGCTAACAAAGAGAGAACACATGCCCTTGGACAGTACAAAAAACCATTTGCGCCAACAAAGCCTTGCCCGTCGGGACGCTATTCCCGCTCACATTCGCGCCGATCATTCGGCCACAATTGTCCATCACGGCGCCGGCGCCATCGAGATTGCCCCAAGCGCCATGGTTTCCGGCTTCCTGCCGATCCGCTCCGAAGTAGACACGCAACCGTTAATGGAGATGTTGCGCCAGCGCGGTGCCGATCTCTGCCTGCCCGTGGTTCTGGACCGCCAGACCATCTGCTTCCGGCAATGGCGCACGGACGACCCGCTGATCGATACCGGTTTTGGCACACGCGGTCCCGGCCCCGATGCGCCGGTGGTCGATCCACAGGTCCTGCTGATTCCGCTGGCCGCCTTCGACCGGCATGGCAACCGGATCGGCTATGGAGCAGGCCATTACGACCGGGCGATTGCCCGTTTGCATCAGAAAGGCCTTGATCCGCTTCTGATCGGCATTGCATTTGACTGTCAGGAAGTGGCAGATGTGCCTTTCGAACCCCATGACGTCGCTTTGCATGCCATTTTGACGGAAAGTGGATACAAGAACTTCAAGACCTGACTGGATTTAAGGAATGCGGCTGCTTTTTCTGGGCGATATGGTTGGCAAGACAGGCCGCACGGCGGTTTGGGAAAAGCTGCCCGGCCTGGTCTCCGACCTGAAACTGGATTTCGTCATCGTCAATGGTGAAAATGCCGCTGGCGGCTTCGGGATTACCGAGGATATTTTCCTCGAAACCATCAATGCCGGCGCAGATGTCGTCACCACGGGCAACCACGTCTGGGACCAGAAGGAAGCGATCACCTTTTCAGGTCGTCACGACCAGTTCCTGCGCCCGGCCAATTATCCGGCGGGGACACCCGGCAAAGGGTCCGGTCTCTATTATGCCCGCAACGGTGCGCGCGTTCTGGTCGCCAATATCATGGGCCGGGTGTTCATGCATCCCGAACTCGATGATCCCTTCAAATCGGCGGAAACCATTCTCGCCGCCTGCCCGTTGAAGGAACAGGCCGACGCCATCATCTTCGACTTCCATGCCGAGGCCACCAGCGAAAAACAGTGTTTCGGCCATTTCGTTGATGGCCGCGCCAGTTTCGTGGTCGGCACCCATACCCATGTGCCGACCGCCGACCACCAGATTCTCAATGGCGGCACCGCCTATATGTCGGATGCCGGCATGTGCGGCGATTATGATTCGTCGCTCGGCATGGAAAAGGAAGAGCCGCTGAACCGCTTCATTTCGAAAATGCCCAAGGGCCGGTTTGAAGCAGCGCACGGCCCGGCGACGATCTGCGGCGTCGGCGTCGAGATTTCCGACAGTACAGGCCTTGCCGAAAAGATCGCTCCTTTGCGCATCGGCCCGCGACTCACTGAGACCATACCCGCTTTCTGGGCTTGAAGCCTTCGGCTTCATATCCTGATTGCGCCGGGCAACAGCCCGATCAATCTTGCCTCTTGCCGAGACCGGTGTAAGGTCCCGCGCAACACCGTAACGACAGTCAACACGGGAAACTCACCATGCCTGCTTTCAAGACACTTGACGATCTCACCGATATCGCCGGCAAGCGCGTACTGTTGCGCGTCGACCTGAACGTGCCCGTCTCCGGCGGCAAGGTGACGGATGCAACCCGCATCGAGCGCGTCGCCCCGACCATCAAGGAACTGTCGGCCAAGGGCGCCAAGGTTATTCTGCTCGCCCATTTCGGTCGTCCCAAGGGCGAGCCGGTTGCCGATATGTCGCTGTCGCAGATCATTTCCGCCGTCGAAGAAGTGCTGGATCAGGCGGTCGCGTTTGGCGAAGACTGCGTTGGCGAACCGGCCGAAAGGGCCGTTGCCGCCCTGAACAACGGCGATATCCTGCTTCTGGAAAACACCCGCTTCCACAAGGGCGAGGAAAAGAACGACGCCGACTTTACTGCGGAACTCGCCAAGAACGGCGACATCTATGTTAATGACGCCTTTTCCGCTGCCCACCGCGCCCATGCCTCCACGGAAGGGCTTGCCCATATTCTGCCCGCCTATGCAGGGCGTACCATGCAGGCCGAACTGGAAGCACTGGAAAAGGGCCTCGGCAAGCCGACCCATCCGGTGGTCGCCATTGTCGGCGGCGCCAAGGTTTCCTCCAAGATCGACCTGCTGATGAACCTGGTCAAGAAGGTCGATGCACTTGTCATCGGCGGTGGCATGGCCAATACATTCATCGCCGCCCAAGGAATTTCTGTCGGCAAATCGCTGTGCGAACACGATCTGGCAGAAACCGCCAAGCAGATCATGATCGAAGCTGAAACCGCTGGCTGCACCATCGTGCTGCCGGTCGACGGCGTCGTCGCTCGCGAGTTCAAGGCCAATGCCGCCAATGAGACCGTCAATGTCTCGGCCATTCCCGCTGACGCAATGATGCTGGATGTGGGTCCGAAATCAGTGGCGGTCGTCAATGACTGGATCACCAAAGCGGCAACGCTGGTTTGGAACGGCCCGCTCGGCGCCTTTGAAATCCCCCCCTTCGATACCGCCACCGTCTCTGCCGCAAAGCACGCCGCAGAGCGCAGCAAGGCTGGCAAGCTGGTGTCGGTAGCTGGTGGCGGCGACACGGTCTCGGCGCTCAACCATGCTGGCGTTGTTGATGACTTTTCCTATGTTTCGACCGCAGGCGGCGCTTTCCTGGAATGGATGGAAGGCAAGGAACTGCCCGGCGTTGCCGTATTGACCCACCCGGCTTAACAACCGACGAAAAAAGTGAGGTGCGGCATGGAACAAATGCCGCACCTGAATTTCTTTTAAAAAAGATTGAATTTTAAAACGATTGAAACGATTTCAATCGTTTCAATGACTTAAGGCCCCATTTTCCTCCTGAACAACATCTGTTACGCGATAACCAGTGGTAACGTTTTTGGGAGCATTAGGACATGAGTGAGAGACTTGAAGACATCGCCGTCAAGATGATGGCCGATGGCAAGGGCCTTCTGGCAGCGGACGAGTCCACGTCCACCATCAAGAAGCGTTTCGCCACGATTGGCCTCGAATCCACCGAAACCAGCCGCCGCGACTACCGCGAAATGCTGTTTCGCTCCGACGAGGCGATGAAGAAATACATTTCCGGCGTCATTCTCTATGAAGAGACGCTGTACCAGAAGGCTGCCGATGGCACGCCTTTCGTTGACATCATCAAGGCCGCAGGCTCCATCCCAGGTATCAAGGTCGATACCGGCGCCAAGCCAATGGCCGGTTTTCCTGGTGAAACGCTGACAGAAGGCCTGGACGGCCTGCGTGAGCGTCTCGCCAATTACTACAAGGCAGGTGCCCGCTTTGCCAAGTGGCGCGGCGTTATCGCCATTGCCGATGGCCTGCCGACTTGGGGCTCGATCAAGGCCAATAGCCAGGCGCTCGCCTACTATGCTGCCCTTTGCCAGGAAGCAGGTATTGTGCCGATCGTTGAACCGGAAGTGCTGATGGATGGCGCTCCAGGCACCCACGATATCGCCAAATGTGCCGAAGTGACGGAATGGGTGCTGCGCACCGTGTTCCAGGATCTCTACGACGCCCGCGTCAATCTCGAAGGCATGATCCTGAAGCCCAACATGATCATCGACGGCAAGAATGCCCGCAAGGCCTCTGTCGAAGAAGTTGCAGCTGCGACCGTCAAGGTGCTGAAGGCCACGGTTCCTTCCTCCGTTCCCGGCATCGCCTTCCTGTCCGGCGGCCAGAGCACAGAGGAAGCAACCGCGCATCTCTCCGCGATGAATGCCGGTTATGACCTGCCCTGGACCCTGACCTATTCCTATGGCCGCGCCCTTCAGGATAGCGCCATTAAAACGTGGGGCGGCCGCAGCGAAAACGTCGCCGCCGGTCAGCGCGCCTTCACCCACCGCGCCCGCATGAACAGCCTGGCCGCGACTGGCACCTGGAAACAGGACCTGGAAAAGGCCGCCTGAGGGCAAGCATCGAACGCATTTTATCCTGCATCTTGAAGCCCCACCGCACCCGGTGGGGCTTTTTTCTTGTCACCCTGACAGGATTTCATCTTCATTTCGGCGACGCCACTGCTATCGAGATCACGGTTGTTCATCACGTATCACCTGCAAGAAGGCCAGCCATGATCTCCATTCCTTTCATCACTCTCGACGTCTTTACCGTTGAGCGGTTTCGCGGCAATCCTCTGGCGGTTATTCTCGATGCGCGCGGGCTGTCGGATGTGACGATGCAGGCCATTGCCGCTGAATTCGGCTATTCTGAAACCACCTTCGTCCTGCCTCCGACAGACGCGGCCAATACGGCGCAGGTGCGGATCTTCACGCCTGTCATGGAAATACCCTTTGCCGGTCATCCCAATGTTGGCACAGCCATCGCCCTTGCGGGCCAATCGACCTTGTTCGGCCAATCCCTTGGCGACGATCTGCGCTTTGAGGAAAAAGCTGGCCTCGTCGCCGTTCAGTTGAGCCGCAATGACAATGGTCTGGTGAATGCCAGCATTCGGGCACCCCAGCCTCTTTTCGTCAGCGGCCCTGTGGCAACAACTGATCTGGCCGCCGCCATGTCTTTGGCTGAGAGTGACATTCAAACAGCAAACCATGCTCCGGCCTTTATTTCCGTCGGATTGACATTCATCGCAGCGGAGTTGACCGATCTCGCCGCCCTTGGCCGCAGCAAGCCTGATCTTGCCGCTCTCGCCCGTCTGGTCGAAATCCATGCCGACCAGGAAACCGATGGCGCGACCTTTCTCTATTGCCGGATGTCGGAAAACCATGTCCGCGCCCGGATGTTCTCGCCTTTCGACAATGTTGCGGAAGATCCGGCCACCGGCAGCGCCTCAGCGGCGCTTGCCGCCTATCTGGCACAGCAGGCACCGGAAGCCGATCTTGACCAGACGCTGGTGATCGAACAGGGTGTTGAAATGGGCCGCCGCAGCCTGATAACTGTCACCATCCAGAAAGTGGGCGGCAACGTCATCCGAACCGAGATTTCAGGCCACGCTGTGACCGTCATGCAGGGCACGCTCAGCATCGATCGTTGATCCACGCCATACAGAAACGGAAAATCAGCAATGCAATCAGCTCTGCGGGACGTATGGAAGCATCTGATCCCGGACGTAACGCCGATCAGTTCTTCAGAACAGGCCCGCTCCGCCCTCGGCGCGGCGCTGGGCATTCTGGTGACCGGCGTCATCAGTGCCTTTTTGCTGGGATATTTTTGGCCGGAGCAAGCTGCAAGCCTGCCGGTGCTGATCGCACCGATGGGAGCCTCCGCCGTGCTGCTGTTTGCTGTCCCCACCAGTCCGCTTGCCCAACCCTGGTCGATCCTGGGAGGCAATCTTTGCGCCGCACTGATTGGTGTGACCGTAGCGCAATGGGTGCCGGATCTGCTGCTTGCCAGCGCGCTCGCCATTGGCGGTGCGATTGCCGCGATGATTGCGTTGCGCTGCCTGCATCCGCCAAGCGGCGCCATCGCGCTGACTGCCGTGCTCGGCGGTCCGGGCATTCATGCGCTGGGCTATGGCTTCGTGCTTTGGCCGGTGGCTGGCAACTCCCTGCTGCTTCTGGCCAGCGCGCTGCTCTATAACCGGCTTGCAGGCCGTCGTTATCCGCATCGCGCCAAGCCTGCTTTGCCGCAAACGCCCGGCATTGCTGATACCGCAGGCTTCCAGCGCCGCGATCTCGATGACGTCCTGAAGGATTACGATGCCTTTCTCGACATCGACCGCGACGATCTGGAGGATATCCTGCGCCGCACCGAGTTGCGTGCCTATCGCCGTCGCAGCAGCCATACGACCTGCGGCGCGGTGATGATTGCCGGTATTGCCGCCCTCTCCCCGGATACAACCCTGAGCGAGGCGCTGCACCGCCTGCGCCAAAGCCGGGTCAAGGCCTTAGCTGTGACCGCCGAAGACGCCACCATTCTCGGCATCGTCACCCAGACCGACCTGCTGGACAAGGCAAGCTGGTCACGGGGCAAGCCGGTGATCGGTCTTGGCCGACGGTTGGCGCTGGCCTTGCAAGGCGCCTCTGCGCCAAACGGCACGGTCAAGGACATCATGACCACACCGGTGCGCACCGTCACGCCCGACGCACCGCTGTCCGAAGCCATCGTGACCTTTGCCGAAGCGGCCCTGCATCATTTGCCTGTCATCAACGCCCAGGCAAAGCTGATCGGCATGATCGCCCAAACGGATGTATTGATGGCCATGGTGCAGGCCTCAAACCAGAAAGCGAAATAGGAAAAATCATTGAGAATGATGCTTCGTATCGGGCCAGCAGCAAATTAAGGCCATAAAAATTCATTTCCATTCGCTTATGGGCGGTCCTGCTTTGGAGGAGAGGCGATGCTTTTTGTGATGGCAATAATATTGGCTGCGGCACAAACGCCGGACTTCCCTGCCCCACCAACCACCTGCGCGCAAGCCAAGGCGACCGATACCGCGCCAGCAGATCAACTCGAACTGCTGGACCAATTTAGAGCTCATCTTGCCAAGGCAGATCTGGAGCGATTGGATCAGGCGCTTCCACGCAGCAGCAATGGTGGGATTGCCCAATGCGATGCTGCCGAGGGAAGTCGCGCATCATGCGAGGTGACGGCCTATATGCCCGCAATTGAAAACACTGGACTTATGGCTCAATATCTCGCCTTCATCTGCCCCAAGAAATTCTGAATGCAGTCATCCACCATAGTGGGTACACGGCGCTGTCGGCAGCGCAAAAAATTGCAGCGGTTTTACGATAAACCACAGACCTCAAGCATGAAAAGCAATCCTAAAGCTCGCGCTACAGCTTAAGGCCGCACCAGCAGCGTGACAGTCCAGATGATAAAGGCCAGCACGGCAAGCTTCCAGAAGTCGCTACGCTTTCGAAGGAATGGCAAGCCGAGCGGCCGGATCAGTTGCACGGCCATGGCCAGGATCAGAAAGGCCGATATTGCCTTGTTCATGTCTTTGGTCGCTACCTCTACGAAGCCAACGCATTTTAGCAGGAATGAAGCGCTTGTCCTCGGTCATACTGATATCAGCGGGCAAAGGGAAGCAGGCTTTGCTTGGCCATCATCTGGCGGTTTGCGCCATACCCCATAAATAGCTGGAAAATCACCTGCTGTAACGTCACAGTAACGACAGTTTGCCATAATTCATAAATCGACCCCATTCCGGGGAATAATGGCCCCACGCATTCCGCGACCTGCCACGCTTGGCCTTCGCCTCGACCCGTTCCGAAGTGATTTTGCATGACCCGAAACCTGCTTCCTGTTCTCTCCCTCTTGCTTGGCACGCTTTTTCTGTTCCTTGGCAATGGCCTGCACGGGCTGCTTCTGCCTGTGCGCGGCTCCTTTGAAGGCTATTCCAATGAAGTGCTCGGCCTGCTCGGCACGTCCTGGGCGGCGGGCTTTGTGCTTGGCTGTTTCATTGCACCCAAGCTGGTGATGCGGGTCGGCCATGTCCGGGCCTTTTCCTGCTTCATCGCCGTTATCGCCATCATTTCGCTGATCACCGGCCTGGTCGTCGAGCAATATTCATGGGTCGCCCTGCGAACGCTGACCGGCTTTTGCACCGCCGGCACCTCGATGATCATCGAAAGCTGGCTGAACGAGAGGGCCAGCAACGAGAGCCGTGGCTCGATCTTTTCCTTCTACATTTCCGTCACCCTGTTCGGGGTGGTCGGCGGCCAGATGATGGTGGCTTTCGGCAATATTCACACACCGACGCTGTTCATGATCTGCGGCATTCTCTATTGCCTGGCCATGCTGCCCACCACCATGTCCAACGCCGCCTCGCCGCAGCCGTTGAAATCCGTCAAGCTGGATCTGCCGAAACTCTATCGAAATTCGCCGGTGTCCTTTGTCGGTATTCTGCTGATCGGCATTGCCAACGGCGCTTACGGCACCCTGGTGGCGGTGTTCGGCGCCCGCGTCGGCCTGCCGGATGTGATGATTGCCAGCATGTTGAGCATTACGATCTTTGCCGGTGCGGCGGCCCAGTTTCCGGCTGGCCGCCTGTCCGACCATACGGATCGGCGCTATGTTCTGGCTGGCATTGCTGCGGTCGCCCTGATGGCCGCCCTGCTGCTTCTGGTGGTACGGCCACAGGCCGCCGTTATCCTGATCCCGCTGGTGGCGCTCTATGGGGCGGCGGCAAATTCGCTCTATCCAATTGCTGTCGCCCATGCCAATGACTTTGCCGACAGTGGCGATTTCGTCAAAGTGTCCGGCGGCCTGCTGCTGCTGTTTGGCATCGGTACGATTATCGGCCCGACCATCGGCGGTCCTGTCATGACGCTGTTCGGTCCCTATGCATTGTTTGGGGTCACCGCCACCGCCCATGCTCTGCTGGTTGCCTATGCAATTTTCCGCAGCCGGTTGCGCCCCACACTCACATCCGAGGAAAAAGAGAATTTTTCCACAGGCCATGGCCCGGTCTCGACCATGATGGCCACCCCGCAATCGGCAACACTTGACCCAAGAGCTGAACGCATGGACATCAGTGGTGAAGAGCCAGCAAACAAGGAGGCATGAGCCATGATGGAAGACCCGGACCGCCCGCGCAAACCGCCGGAACACGAGATCGGCTGCGACCTTTCTCTCCTGTCGGCAAGCGAACTGGAGATGCGAATCACTTTGCTAAAACAGGAAATCGTCCGTCTCGAAACGGAAAAATCCAGCAAGATGGCTGGAAAAGCGGCAGCTGAATCGCTGTTTCGCCCTTTAAAGTAGCAGGCTATGGTTCAAAATATTACAGCTGCTGATTATGGTAAAGATCGGGCCGGAAACCCTCTCATGCGGCGGCAAGCATCGCCGTTTTGATCTATCGCGATGCAGTATTAACCTAATATTAAGCATTTTATGCGAATGTATAACCTGTCCGGTTCTTCTGGATTCAGACGGTTTCACCAATCGGCGATTTGGTCTGATTTTTCTCCCTGTTTTACCTTGAGAGCCGCTTTTGCGGCTCTTTTTTTATGCCTTTCGACTTTACCTAAAACTGTGGGAATTAACCCTTTCTTAAGAAACGACTTGCGCATTTGGGGTATTGGTAGCATCGTTCGCCCATGGAATTGGCGCTGGACTTCGTTAACCGCCGCGCTACGTCAATAAGTGATGCGTAAGACAGGGAAAATGTCGATGTCGGAACTTGGATTGAATACGGTCAGCTTTGCCGGGCGCGCGGCTTCGTCGTCGCAGTTCAAGGCGACCTATGCAGAAGGCATGGGGCTGGTCGAAGAAACCGCCGCATATCTTGACGGCCCCGGCCGTTCGGCTGCAAAGGTTCTGCCCCGCATGGCCTCCGTGCTCTATGCAGCTGAATCCATGCGCCTGACCACGCGCCTGATGCAGATGGCTTCCTGGCTCCTGTTGCAGCGCGCCGTCAATAATGGCGAAATGTCGCGCGATCAGGTGATTTCCGAAAAGAGCAAAGTCCGTCTGGATGGCTTCAATGTCGACCGCAACGCGCCAGGCTGGAATGATCTGCCGGAATCCTTCCGCGACCTGATCGAACGCTCGCTGCGCCTGCAGAACCGGATTGCCCTGCTGGACCGCGAAATCTATCGCCCGAATGACACATCCATTGTGCCGGACAATGAGAACAGCGTCCAGGCCCAGTTGAACCTGCTGCGCACGGCCTTCAACGCCAACTGAGCATCTTTGCTTAGACACCATGCAGACGGATGAGTTCTGCGTGGTAATCTCGGATTTTTAAAACCCGGCCCTGCCCTGCAGAGCCGGGTTTTTCGTGTTGGTATGCAGGATTGCGGATGCATAATCAGAAAAGGCATTAACGCGCCGTACAAAACAAAAAAGCCCGGTTTAGGACCGGGCTTTTTTGGAAGACATGCAAACGATGACTTAGAGGCCGAGGCCGCCGAAACGCTTGTTGAACTTGGAGAGACGGCCGCCGCGGTCCATGAGCTGCTGGTTGCCGCCGGTCCAGGCCGGGTGAGACTTGGAGTCGATGTCGAGGTTCATGACCTGACCTTCGGTGCCCCAGGTCGAAAATGTTTCGTACTCGGTACCATCGGTCATGACGACCTTGATCTTGTGGTATTCGGGATGAATGTTAGCCTTCATGACGGTCTTCCTGATGTGCCGGGGGGTCTATTTGCCGCAATTGCGTCAGCCGACCCAATTCAATACATGAAGCCGGAGACTGGTAATGTCGCGGGCTTCCCAATTTGATGGGCTGCCTATACATGAAGGTCGCAAGGATAACAAGGCCCCCAGCGCATAAGCTGGGATGGCAGGGGCGGAGTAGGGATCAGTGTCGGAAAACCAAGAACGCCAGGCAAAATCGAGCCGTAGTCTGAAGCCTCTCGCCAGGCTCAACCCTTACCTGATGCGGTATCGCGGCATGGCATTGGCCGCCCTGGTGTTTCTGGCTCTCGCCGCCGTCACCACGCTGGCGCTGCCGCTGGCCGTGCGCCGGATGATCGACCACGGCATGGCCTCTGCCGATGCCGGTTTCATCAACAAGTATTTTGCCATGCTGATCGTTCTGGCGCTGATCATGGCCGCTTCCAGCGCGCTGCGCTATTATTATGTCATCACCATTGGCGAGCGGATCGTCTCGGATATCCGCCGCGAAGTGTTCGATCATGTCAGCCGCCTGTCGCCTGCGTTTTTCGACGTCAACCAATCCGGCGAAATCGTCTCGCGGCTGACAGCCGATGCCACCCAGATCAAATCGGCCGTCGGCGCCAGCGCCTCGGTGGCATTGCGCAATATCATCATGTGTTTCGGCGCCATGGGCATGATGATCTATACCAGTCCGAAACTGTCGATCATGGTGCTGGCCGCCATTCCCGTCATCGTCTTTCCGCTCATTGCCTTTGGCCGCTCGGTGCGCCGCCGCTCCCGCCTTGCCCAGGACAGGCTGGCGGAAGCCGCTGCCTTTGCTGGCGAAAGCATCGGGGCTGCCCGCACGGTCCAGGCCTTCAACGGCGAGGCCGCTGCCAGCGCCCGTTACGGCGCTGCCGTCGAACAGGCTTTCCAGGCCGCCCGCATCGCCACACGCTCGCGGGCGATCCTGACCGGGGTTGCCATCACGCTGGTGTTCGGCAGCATTGTCGGCGTGCTCTGGTATGGCGCCCAAAGCGTGTTGGGCGGGACGATGTCGGCGGGAACCCTGGGCCAATTCCTGCTCTATTCCGTCATTGCCGCCTCATCGCTTGGCCAATTGTCCGAGGTCTGGGGCGAATTGATGCAGGCCGGCGGGGCCGCCGAACGGCTGACGGAGCTGCTGGCCGAGGTCTCTGCCGTGCAATCGCCAGACCATCCAAAACCCTTGCCCACCCCTGCGCGCGGCGAAGTGTGGTTTGAGAATGTCGAGTTTTCCTATCCCAGCCGCCCGGGACGCTCCGCCGTTAAAGGCCTGAGCTTTGCCGTCGATGCCGGGGAAACCGTGGCGATCGTCGGCCCGTCCGGCGCAGGCAAAAGCACGATCTTCTCGCTGATCCTGCGCTTCTACGATCCGACAAGCGGGCGCATCTGTCTGGATGGCAGTGATCTGCGCGAGGTGTCAACAGAAGCATTGCGCGGCAGCATTGCCATCGTACCCCAGGACGTGACGATCTTTTCCGGCACGATCCATGATAATATTGCCTTCAGCTGCCCCGATGCCAGCCGCGAGGCCGTTATCAATGCGGCCCGCGCCGCCCAGGCTACGGAATTCATCGACCGGCTGGAGCGTGGCTATGACACACAGGTTGGTGAACGCGGTATCACGCTTTCAGGCGGCCAGCGTCAACGCATCGCCATTGCCCGCGCCATCCTGAAGGATGCGCCGGTCCTGCTGCTGGACGAGGCCACCTCGGCGCTGGATGCAGAAAGCGAAACGCTGGTGCAGAAAGCCCTGGATGAGCTGATGAAATCGCGCACCACCATCGTCATTGCCCACAGGCTCGCCACCGTGCTGAAAGCCGACCGGATTCTTGTCATCGATGATGGCAAGGTGGTGGAACAGGGCACCCACCAAAGCCTGATCCAGCAGGGCGGCATCTATGCCCGGCTGGCCCGGCTGCAATTCCAGAGCGGAGCGCAGGATTTCCTGGCAGAAGCGAAGTAACCCATCAGGACGGGCGGGCCGCGAGAACATTGCGGCCCGCCACCCGACCGGAAAACAGGCAGCCGCCGAGAAACGTGCCTTCCAGCGCATTATAGCCATGCATTCCGCCACCGCCGAAGCCTGAGACCTCGCCTGCCGCATAAAGGCCCGGCACCGGCTCACCGGACATTTCCAGCACCCGACCCTCAAGGTCTGTCTGCAAGCCGCCCAGCGTCTTGCGGGTCAGGATATGCAGGCGCACAGCGATCAACGGCCCCTTGGCGGGATCGAGCAGCCAATGCGGTGACGCAGTGCGCATCAGTTTATCGCCGAGATAGTGACGTGCGCCTCTGATGGCGGTGATTTGCGCATCCTTGCTGAAAGTGTTGCTGATCTCCCGGTCCCGCGCCTCAATCTGACGGCGGAGATGGGCAGGGTCCAACCGGCTTTCACCGCTGATCGCGTTCATCTTTGCCACCAGCTCCTCCAGATCGGTGCTGACGGCAAAATCCTCACCCCGCTCCATGAAGGCCAGGACCGGACCAGTCGGGCGTTTGCCAAGCCGTTTCAGCAGAAGGCGGATATTGCGACCGGTCAGATCCGGGTTTTGCTCCGAACCCGACAGCGCGAATTCCTTCTTGATGATCGCCTCGGTCAGGATGAACCAGCTGTAATCGCTGCCCCGCTCGCGCAGGATTTTCAGCGTGCCGAGCGTATCGAAACCCGGCATGGCGGGCGATGGCAGCCGATGGCCATCCGCATCGCACCAGAAGGAGGATGGGCCGGGCAGGATACGAATGCCATGATCTGGCCAGATCGGGTCGTGATTCTTCACACCCTCGGTATAATGCCACATGCGGTCGCGGTTGATGACACTGCCGCCCGCCTGTTCGGTAATGGCGATCATCCGCCCATCGACATGGGCAGGTACGCCACAAACCATGGTGGCAGGCGGCTGCCCTAGCCGATCGACCGGCCAGTTCTGCCGCACAAGTTGATGGTTGCCACCAATGCCGCCGGAGGCAACGATGACGGCCTGGGCGGAATAGGTGAAATCGCCAAGCGGCTCACGGTTGCTCTTTTCGCCCCGCAAAACGGCATCATTGGCCAGCACTGTGCCTGACACGCCCGTCACCCGCCCATCCCGGCGCTCCAGCGCATCGACCTGATGGCGAAAGCGGAAGGTGATGCGCCCGGCCTCGGCCAGCGTCTTTGCCAGGTTGAGAAACGGTTCCAGCACGCCTGGCCCTGTCCCCCAGGTCACATGAAAGCGCGGAACCGAATTTCCATGGCCATCGGCTAGCTGCCCGCCACGCTCCGCCCAACCGACCACCGGAAACCAGCGCATGCCAAGTTGATGCAGCCATGCCCGTTTCTCGCCTGCCGCAAAGTGCAAATAGGCCTGCGCCCAACGCCGCGGCCAATGATCCTCCGGCCGGTCAAAGCCCGCCGAGCCGAACCAGTCCTGCTCAGCCAGCGCCAGGCTGTCACGCACCCGCATCAAGCGTTGCTCAGGACTGTCGATGAAGAACAAGCCGCCCAGCGACCAGAAAGCCTGCCCGCCTAGGTTCTGCTCGCCCTCCTGATCAACGACACAGACCGTCAAGCCCCGCCCCGCCGCCTCGGTTGCCGCAACCAATCCCGCCAGCCCTGCGCCAACCACGATCACATCGAACTCGTTCATCACGCCCTCCCAAGCATATTTCGCTGCCATTCTCTCCTCGGCAGAAAAATTTACTTACTTTTACGCGAACGTCAAAATAGAGCAAGCGTGAGGGAGGTTGTGCTCTTCGTACAATTTTCCCGTCTCACCCCACCTCAAGGGGGGAGATTGATATATGAAAACCACTTACCCTACAGAAACCGTTTTATTTCCAGCATATTCGGTCGCTAAAAAGATGTGCGGCAAGTGCTTCCTGCCGATCTCCCCCCATGAGGGGGAGATGCCTGGCAAGGCAGAGGGGGGTTAAGCGGCATATAAAAGCCTTTGCGTCCTATAAGAGCCACACCCATCAATACGCCCGTCTCACCGCTCCGTCAGCTTCAACTCAATCCGTCGGTTCTGGGCGCGGGCTTCAGGCGTATCGCCGGGCGCAATCGGTTGGAATTCACCGAAACCGGCAGCAGCCAGACGATCGGAGGGGACGCCCTTGGAAATCAGGAACTTGACCACCGAGACAGCGCGGGCAGCCGACAGCGCCCAATTGTCCGGGTAGCGGCCATTGCCTGACAGCTGGACATTGTCCGTATGGCCATCGACGCGCAACACCCAGTTGATATCGGGGGGAATTTCCTTGGCGAGATCAATCAACGCATTGGCGAGCTTGACCATTTCCTCCTGGCCTTGCGGGTTCATATCCGCCCCGCCGGAGGGAAACAGCACTTCTGACTGGAACACGAAACGGTCGCCGACAATGCGGATATTCTGCCGATCCGACAGGATTTCACGCAGGCGTCCGAAAAAGTCGGAGCGATAGCGATTGAGTTCCTGGACCTTCTGGGCCAGCGCCACATTCAGCCGCCGTCCGAGATCGGCGATTTTCGCCTGTGAATTCTGGTCCTTGGCCTCAGAGGCCTGCAAGGCCTGTTCGACCGCAGCAATTTGGGCGCGAAGTGCGGCGATTTGCTGGTTCAACAGGTCGATCTGGCTCATGGCGCGGGCACTGACCTGCTGCTGCTCATCGAGCTTGCCGCTCAACTCGCCAATCTTCGCCTGGGCCTGGGCAGAATTTCCGGCGCCTGTGTCGAGCAGCGATTGCAAACGGCTGCGTTCCTTCTCGGACGTATCCAGCGAGGATTGCAGATTGGCCAGCGCGTCTTCCAGGTCCTGCTTGCCGCCTTTTTCCAACGCCAGCATTTGCGTCAGTTCGGCAATCTGGTTGTTCAGCCGGTTCAACACCTCGTCCTTGCCGGAAATTTCCCGGCTGAGCACGAATTGCGCCACCACGAAAACGGTGAGCAGGAACATGATGGCGATCAGCAGCGTCGATAAAGCATCGACAAAGCCCGGCCAATAGTCGGCGCCGCGATCCCGCCTGCGATTGCGCCCCAGGGCCATGGCTTACTTGCTCCCGAGCTTGTCGTTCAGCCGGTCCAGCGCCTTGCGCATGGCGCGGGTGTCTTCCTGCTGGGCTTCGATCCAGTCACGCAGCATTTGTTGCTCATTGCGCATGTTCTTGACCAGGCCCTGGATACCGTCCGACAAACCGCTCAGTGCTGCTGCCGAACGGTCGGAGCCGGAGGCAGGCTGCTGGGCAATCTTTTTCATCTGCTCCAGCAACCGCTCAATGTCGTGACCGGAAACGCCCGCCGGTACGGGTTGATCGGAACCGGTATCGGTGACGGAAGACAGCCAGTTTTCCAGTTCCGTATAGAACCGGTTCTGGGCGCGGCCAGCCTGCAAATCGAGAAAGCCGAGGATCAGCGAGCCGGACAGGCCCAGCAGCGACGAGGAAAACGCCGTGCCCATGCCAGCAAGCGGCGCGGAAAGCCCATTTTTCAGGGTTTGCAGCACATCGCTGCCCTGCCCACCGGAACCGGCATCCAATGTCTGGATGACATTGCTGATCGAGCTGATCGTGCCGATCAGGCCCCAGAAGGTGCCGAGCAGGCCGAGAAACACCAGAAGGCCGATCAGATAGCGGGAGGTATCGCGCGCTTCGTCCAGCCTTGTGGCGATGGAATCAAGGATGGAACGCAGCAGCGTCGTTGACAGGCCGGTTGAGCGACGATTACCCAGCAGGGAGCGCATCGGCGCCAGCAATTTTGGCTCGCGTCCGGACTTATCGGCAGTGCCGGACCGCTGAAAATGATTGAACCAGCGCACTTCCGAAATCAGCCCGACCACATGGGCGAAAATCAGGATGATGCCGACGGCCAACACCCCGAGAATGAGGCCATTCAGCCCCGGATTGGTGTAAAATGCCTGTTCGGCCTGCCGAAACAGAATGGCCGCAATGAACCCGATGAGGATCAGAAAGATCAGCATCGTCAGAATAATGGGTGCCGGGCTTGACAGTTTCGAGCCGTAACGGGCCGGTTCAGCGTCCGGGGCGTCCACATCCACATCCGTCATTGGCAGCACGTCTCCATTACAGGCAAGCGGTCGATCCCTTTCGCAAACCACGGGTCAAGCCTGTGAAAGGCTCGACCCAGGCAGCATGAAGTGGACGGAGGCTAGTTCAAATTCATGTCGAATTGAAGCGAAAACCGGCGCTTTTGCGAAAGCGCCGAAAAAGCCATGCTGGCGCTTGAGCCGATCAAGCCTTCGGCAAGGGCCGCTTGACCACTTCCAGCAGCGCCTTCTGGATATATTCATTGCCCGCGACAATGTCACCACGCTCAAGACTATCGGTTCCGCCCGACATATCGCTGACGAAGCCGCCCGCTTCGCGGATCAGCAACAGGCCAGCGGCGATATCCCAGGCATGCAAGCCGGTTTCCCAGAAACCGTCGAACCGGCCGCAGGCGACATAGGCGAGGTCCAGGGCCGCTGCCCCCATGCGGCGGACGCCAGCCACTTCGCCCATCACATGGCGCAGTTCCAACAGCGCCTTGCCGTGATTGCCCTTACCCAGATGCGGCATGCCGCAACCAATCACGCAATCCGACAGCGCCTTGCGGGCGCCAACGCGAATGCGGCGATCGTTAAGAAAGGCACCGCCACCCTTTTCGGTGGTGTAAAGTTCGTCGGTAGCAGGGTTGAAGATCACGCCTGCGACGATTTCGCCATTGCGCTCCAGGGCGATGGAGACGGCAAATTGCGGAATGCCGTGCAGAAAGTTGGTGGTGCCATCCAGAGGATCGACGATCCAGCGATGCGCACCATCGGTCCCCTTGATCTCTTCGCCCTCCTCCCCGAGGAAACCATAGGTGGGGCGAGCTTTCAGCAGGTCTTCGCGCACCAGTTTTTCAGCCTTCATATCGGCCTGGGACACGAAATCGCCGGGGCCTTTCACCGAAACCTGCAAGTTCTGCACTTCGCCAAAATCGCGCGACAGGGATTTCCCGGCCTTGACGGCGGCCTGGACCATGACATTGAGAAGGGCTGAGCGAGCCATAGCGGTTTCCTTAGACTGAATGATGCAGCAGGCCGTCATACGCCATCACCCGGATGGAGGTCGGGCGCGGCCCTTTTAGCGGCGTGCAAAGATTGAGCGGTTCAAGACCACAAAATCTGGCGCAATTCAAGTCCCTGCGCGATTCAGGGGGCGGCTGGCGACTGATCCGGCACATCAGTGCCGTCGCCCGGATTTTCATCCTTGTCTGCATCATTTTTGGGGACGCCATTTTGCATCTGCCCCCCGATTGGCGGCACGGAGACACCCGGAAGCCCGGTCGGATCGATGGGCGGTGACGCAACCGGCTTTGCAGCCTTGCTGATGATGTCGCTGACCTCGTCCCTCGCCCCATTTTTGCCGGGCGTGGAGCCTTGCGCCTTCGATACCGGGCGGCCCAATCTGTGCTGGCCGGTCCGGTATTTGTTGGCCGCTTCGATTGCCTGTTTCTGCTGGCTGTCCGGCAGGCCGAGATAGAAATCCTCAAGCGCCGGATCAGCAAGACCCGCCCGACGCGACAGCACATACCATTTCGCCGCCTCGACCGGATCGGGACGGGTGCCGAGCGCCGCCACATACACATGCGCCAGCCGGTTCTGGGCAGCGACATTGCCGCGATTGGCGGCAATCCGCAACCATTTGAAGCCCTGTTCCAGATCCTGCGGCCCGGCAATGCCGTTGATCAACCAGATGCCGATATCAAGCTCGGCGGTATCGAAACCGGCACGCGCCGCCCGCACCAGCCATTCGCGCGCCAGTTGTCGCTTTTCCGCCGGCACGTCCGGCAGGTTGCGGTAGATCTGGGCGACGGCATATTGCGCATCCGCGATGCCCTGTTCCGCCGATTGCTCGTAGAAAGGCAGTGCCAGCAGCAATCCCTTCTTGCCGGGATTTTCAGAAACCAGCAATTGCGCCCAATTGAACTGGGCCGAGGCATTGCCCGCTTCCGCTGCCCGACGCATATAGTCATCGGCCAGCTTTCGGTCAGCCGTCACATAGCGCCCTTCGATCAACATCAGCGCATATTTGAACATTGCCGCTGGATCGCCACCCGCAGCGGCCTTGGCGTACCAGAAGGCCGCTCCTTTCATGTCGCGCTTGACCGCCAAACCACGGGTCATCAACTCGGCGATCAATGTCTGCGCGGCAGGGTCGCCCTTCTCGGCAAGCGGCAGGGCATAGTCGAAAGCAGTGGCAAACAGCCCGCGCTGGAACGCGCCATAGGCAAGATCGACCTTGCCGGTATAGGGCTTTTCCGGCGGAAGATCCGGTAGCGGAATGCCCATGCGCTCCATCAGCGTAATGCCGCCAGCCGGTCCCGCATCCTTGATACCCGGCCGCTGTACCTTGCCAGCGTCCTCACCGGATACCGGACCGGAGAGCCCGCTCGGCCTGACAAAACCATTTGTCTCGTCAGAGCCAGAGGTCTTTTCGGGAGCCGTTTTATCGTCACGAACGACCGGCACCTCGATTTCGCTCCCCGGCTTTGGGCCTCGCTTTTGCTCCCCAGTCTTTTCCGATGGTGTCTCAGGGGCGGTCTGATTGCCCGCCTCACCTGATTTGCCTTCACCCGTCTTCACGTCAGGCTCAGCCGCCGGGGGCGAGGATGCAGCAGGCGCAACCTGCGCATAAGCACCGATGTCCATGACCGTCGGACATGCCAGCGCCAAAACCAGGCTGGCACAGACGGATCGTCCAGACAGCAACCGGAATTTGGCCAAACGGGTTAGGGCAAGACGGGGCAAGGCAAGGATCATTGAGGCGTTCAATCCTCAAACCGTGGCGCTTTTTCGTCAAGCAAAGCATTTACCTGAGCAACCACGGTGTCGGCTGCCTCTGGATCGTCAAATACCGCCCTGGAGAGGGCCGCAAATTCGGCACCGGTTTCAGCGACGGCAAGGGCCGATTGCGGATCTGCGCCGCCCATGACGATGCAGGGGATTTCCACCATCGACGACCACCATTCGCCCAAGGCCAGGTTTTTCGAATGCGCTTCCGGCTTGATATCGCCGTCCAGCTTGCCAAAGAACATGTAGTCGGGGTTGGCATCGCCAGCCTCCAACGCATGGTGCCGGTCGCGGGCCGCACCGGAGCCGACAATCATCTTCGGGGTGAATTTTTCCACCGCCTCGGCCAGCGCCTCGACATCGCCGCTGATATGCAGGCCATCGGCCTTGGCGCGACCGGCAACCCGGCTATTGTCGGCGATGATGGCAGCGGCACCCGCCGCCTGCACCAATGGCACGACCGCTTCGGCCTGGGCCTGGAACGTGTCGTCATCGAAATCATATTGCGGGATGATCACCGAGGCGACATCGCCACCCTTCAAGGCATTGCCGACAGTCGTGGCAAGCATCTGCACATCGGCAATCTGCGGCGTGATAAGAACGAGCCGGCAGCGGCTTTGGAACTTGGGCGACTTTGACGACTTGGACATGGCGATTTCCGTCTTCTTCATGGCAAGAGCAAGGGAGGCGATCCGGGCCAAAGCGCCCTGCACCCTTTATATAGGGCATATAAGGTGCTGTAGCACGTCATGCCTGCGGCATGATTTTCTCTTTAAACGGATTGTGATTTAAAGAATGATGCCGAAGCCTCTGTTGCTCTCGTTTTTGTTGGCACTCTCTCTGCGGCGAAAGGATCTCGCCATGTTTGCAGGAAGTCGATAGACCGGACTGACGAAAGGATCAACACCAACTGTCAGAGACAGCCGCCGCCTTCTGGGGAAGATACCCATCCCTAAAGATACCAGCACCCCAAGACACCATCGCGGAAATTCAAACATTCATGCTGCCAGATCTCTCATTCCTGCTTGCCGCCATTCCCGCCGTCGTGCTGGTCGGCCTGTCCAAGGGCGGCCTGGGCGGCGCTTTCAGTCTGCTTGGCGTGCCGATCCTGGCGCTCGTCGTACCGCCGATGACGGCTGCGGCGATTTTCCTGCCGATCCTGCTGGTCATGGATCTGGTCGCGCTGCACGCCTGGCGCCACCATGGCGACTGGCGCACGTTTTTCCTGCTTCTGCCCGGCGCCATCGCTGGGATCGCCTTTGGTTGGGCGACATCCGCCCTCATCCCGGCCGATGCCATGCGGCTCGTGCTCGGTGCCATTACGGTGGTGTTTGCCGGGCGCTATTTCCAGCGACGATTGCGCGGCGAAGGCCATGATGCAAGACCGGCAAAACCGCAGCGCGCCGTGGCTGCCACGGGTTGGGGCACGCTGGCCGGTTATGGCAGCTTTGTCGCGCATGCCGGCGGCCCGCCGTTTGAAATCTATGCCCTGCCGTTAAAGCTCGATCCAAAAACCTATACAGGCACCAGCGTGCGGTTTTTTGCCTGTCTCAATGCCATCAAGGTCATTCCTTATATGGCGCTCGGCCAGCTGGATCTCAGCAATTTCACCCTGTCTCTCAGCCTGCTGCCGGTGGCGCTGCTGTCCACCATGGCCGGAGCCATGGTGGTGCGGCGCATGAAGGCGCAGACCTTCTATCCGCTGATCTATGCCATGACGCTGATCGCCGGATTGAAACTGTTTTGGGACGGTTTGTTTTTCCTGTAATAGGGTGAGCCTTTGAAGATGGGACATCCTATTGCTTTTGCAAGCATCTCGAGACTTGGGATTAGACATTTGCGACAGAAGGGGATTGCAAAATTGACGACAATCAAAATCCCGATAAAATTGCATTTTCGCATCGCACAATTGCGCTTGCCGGATGGCAGGATGTATCATAGCTTGCGCATATGACGACAATCGATCCATTCTCGGCTATTGCCGATCCCAACCGACGCCATTTGCTGGAAGAGTTGCGCCGCGCACCCCGCACGGTGAACGATCTGGCCAAGGGCCTGCCGATCAGCCGGCCGGCCGTCTCACAACATTTGAAGGCGCTGCTGGATTGCAATCTGGTGACAGTCGCCACCCAGGGCACCAAGCGGATCTATTCGGTCAACAATTCCGGCTTCAACCGGCTGAATCTGTGGCTGGACCAGTTCTGGAACTGACGGTGGGATCGGTTCGCACAGGGACCGGCGTGACAATAAATCCGTGCCAATATCGTCATGACCGGCGCGAATATTTCGTTCGCCACAGCGCCTCTGGCGTTCCCAATCTTTTATAGCACCGCATGATTCGACTTGCGAAAACAGCTCAAGAAAAAGGCCCCGAAGGCATTCGGCGCTTCGGAGCCTGGATTCGGTCAAGAGCAACAATGTTTTGGCGCTCCTGGATCATGGAAAGAGTATCAAGACAGCGGCGGTAACGCTAAATGGCCGTGCGTTTTGTAAACGCACAACGCAAATGAAACAAATAATCCGCCGCCTAACGATGCAAAGGGCCTGTTGGCTTTATGAAATCCTTAAATCGGGCCCGATTTAAGGGGGCATCATCCAGCCTTTAATGTCGTGTTGACTTCAGGCGCTCCATTTCATCCTTGAGGCGCAATTTGAGGCGCTTGAGTTCCAGAATTTCCTTGTCGTCGGTCGAGGGAGAGGAAAGGGCGGCATGTAGTTTCTCCTCCAAAACTCCATGCTTCTTGGCAAGCGATTCAATATGAGCCTGAATGGTCATTTGATTCTATCCTTCCTTTTCAACCTCCAGCATCCATCGCTGGAGCTTCTTGGTTTACGACAGCAGTGTGACACGATCCCTTGCCGATGTCTAAGGCGAAAACCTGAATTTATGAGGGCAATTTCATGTTGGCACAGGCCGTCACCGTTGCCCGCATCCATACATCGGACCTAGGCTTCTCAAAACGCAGGAGAATTTGCTGAAGCGCTGCCGAGGCGCATGGCGGGCAAAATTATGCGAAACGGCTAACTTCCCGTTACCGACGTTTGGTGATAGGAGCTTGCGCCATTCCACCATGCATCAGAAATAGATGCAGCTAGCGACAAGATGGGGACAAAAGATGCCGGATCAGGACGACGCGGATACAAGGCTTCGACTCGCACGCCTTCGTCAGGAACACGAGGATTATGATGCTGCGATCAACGCCATGGTTCAGGTCGGCTGCGATGCCTTGCGGATCCAGCGGATGAAGAAGAAAAAGCTTGCCATCAAGGACAGGCTGACCAAACTGGAAGATCAGCTCATTCCCGATATCATTGCCTGAGAAAAGGGTGCCGCCGATGCAGGATGAAAGACCGCCCGTCGCCATCATCATGGGAAGCCAGTCCGACTGGGAAACCATGAAGAACGCTGCCGATACCCTGGACGCACTTGGCGTCAGCTACGAGGCGCGCATCGTCTCGGCCCATCGCACCCCCGACCGCATGGTCGCCTTTTCCAAGGGTGCCCGCGACGAAGGCTTTCAGGTGATTATCGCCGGAGCTGGCGGCGCCGCCCACCTGCCCGGCATGGTCGCCTCGATGACGGCGCTTCCGGTTTTCGGCGTGCCAGTCCAATCGAAAACCATGTCCGGCCTCGACAGTCTCTATTCCATCGTGCAGATGCCAGCCGGCATTCCGGTCGGTACGCTCGCCATCGGCCGGGCTGGCGCCGTCAATGCCGCCCTGCTGGCGGCACGGGTGCTGGCGTTGCAGGATGCCGATCTCGCCGACCGGCTGGACGACTGGACCGACAACCAGACTGCCGCCGTTGCCGACTATCCCACCGACGAAGCTCCCTGAGGCTTATAAACTGTACGGATCACACGCGTGAAGACCATTGGAATTATCGGCGGCGGCCAGCTTGGCCGCATGCTTGCCATGGCCGCAGCAAGGCTGGGGCTGAAGACCATCGTGCTGGAACCGCAGGCCGACTGTCCGGCCGCCCAGGTTGCCAACCGGCAGATCATCGCCGATTACGCTGACGAGGCAGCCCTTGCCGAACTGGCCGCCAGTTGCGACGTGGTCACCTATGAATTTGAAAACGTGCCGGTCGCCGCCGCCGAAGCCCTGGCGCGCAGCGTGCCGGTCTATCCCCCAGCCAAGGCACTCGCCGTCTCCCAGGATAGGGTGAGTGAAAAACGCTTCCTCAACGACAATGGCATTCCCACTGCCCCGTTCCGCACCGTCGACAGCCAGGCGGACCTGGAGCAGGCATTGGCCGAATTCGGTGGCGAAGGCGTGCTGAAAACCCGGCGCTTCGGCTATGACGGCAAGGGCCAGCGGGTCTATCGCAAGGGGGACGAGGCCAGCGGCGGCTATCAGGCGCTTGGCGCCGTGCCGCTGATTCTCGAAGGCTTCGTGCCGTTTGCGCGGGAAATCTCGATCATCGCCGCCCGTTCGACATCAGGCGAAATCGCCTGCTACGATCCGGCCGAAAATATTCACCGCGACGGCATTCTGCACACCTCCACCGTGCCTGCGTCGATTTCGCCGCAGACAACAGCTGCGGCCAAAAGCGCTGCGGAAAAGCTGCTGAACGGCCTCGACTATGTCGGCGTGGTGGGTCTCGAGCTGTTCCTGATGGCCGATGGCAGCCTGATCGCCAATGAAATGGCCCCGCGGGTCCACAATTCCGGTCATTGGACGGAGGCCGCCTGTGTGATCTCGCAATTCGAACAGCATATCCGCGCCGTCGCCGGCTTGCCGCTGGGCGATCCGGCCCGCCACGGCGATTGCGTCATGACCAATCTGATCGGCGCCGACATTGAGGCTGTTCCAGATTGGCTGGCGAAGCCGGCTGTGCTCGTCCATCTCTATGGCAAGGCCGAAGCACGGCCCGGCCGCAAAATGGGACATGTCACCGAGGTCATGAACCGGGAATAACCTGCCATCAACGGGCAAAATGCCCGGTTTTCCGGTTGACATGCCGGGTTAAGCCGGGGTATGTGCCACCAACCCTGAAACAGCGCGCCCAGCGGTGCGTTTTTCGTCGATATACATCCCGGCGGAACCAGACGGTTCCCTGGCAACCATGCGGATCTAAAAATGAAGATCAAGAATTCGCTGAAAGCGCTTAAGGCACGTCACCGCGACAACCGTCTGGTTCGCCGCAAAGGCCGCGTTTACATCATCAACAAGCAGAACCCGCGTTTCAAGGCGCGTCAGGGCTGATCGAAATCTCTCCTGCGGGAGAGCAGCATCACCTCGCTGTGATGTGTGGACTTCGGTCAATCGCAGAATTCGGTTTGAAACAGAGCGCATGCACGGTAGATTACCTGCATGCGCTCTGTTCGTTTGTTCACTCACCTGATTCTCACAGCCTGTATTCTGTCTGCCAGCGCCCTCGCCGGGCCTGCTGCCTTGGCTTTTGCACAGGACAGGACTTTTGCGCAGAACGGGCCAGGTGCTGCACCCAGCCAGCCTATGCCGCCTGCCCTGCCCTTCACGCCGGACCTTCAACCTGCGCCGAACCATCCTCAGACGGGTGAGCCAAGAGCGGACAAGGATGACCAGCCGCCTTCTTCTCAGCAGCAAGGCCCGTCTCCGCAGCAGGGCGGGGTCGAACGCCTGGAAGACCGCAGCGACACAGCCGCGCTGTCTGGCAAACCGGCGGACGAATTGCTGATCCAGCTGAAACGCGAACGCCAGCCGGAAGCAGCCAAGGCGATTGCCGCTGCCGTGATGGCGGATTGGTCGAATTCCGGTAGCCCAACCGTCAATCTGCTGATGCAATGGGCCGACAAGGCGATCAAGGACAAGAAGAACGCCGCAGCGCTGGACTTCCTCGATCAGGCGATCGTGTTGGAGCCCGATTATGCCAATGGCTGGGGTCACCGTGCCAGCCTGCATTATAGCCAGGGCAATTACCGCAAGGCGATTTCCGACCTTAATCACGTCTTGGCCATCGAACCGCGCCATTTCGGCGCGCTGGAAATGCTCGCCAATATTCTGGCCGAGACCGGTAGCGATCAAAAGGCGCTGGAAGCCTGGCAACGCTACCTCGCCATCTACCCCGCCGACCGCGCCGCCCAGAAGACCGTGACCGAGCTTTCCGAGAAACTGGCAGGCGCCCGGACGTAATCATGACCCATTGCGGATGCTTAATCCCAATTTTGCGGCAATTGACCGGTGGCTTCGGGAAATCTGAAGACTATCTTACCTTTTACGTTCCCCGCGCCCGGTGCCTTGTTATGCGGATGAGAGAGGCCGTCGCTGATTAAATTTTCTGCGTCATTTTATCGGATCGCTAATCCGCTTTACGCAATGACGCAGCAGGAACCCGTATGCCATGCCTGCAATTCTGATCCTTGCCATCATCACTACACCTCTGATTGTAGCCTGGGTGTTTTCCACAGTCAAAATAAGACAGATCACGGATGACAATCCGAATATCGGCACGCCCGTCCCGATAAGAGACACCCATCTCAACCTCCTGCATATTCCGGCATCTGAAAGCGCCGATCTGCCGCCGCTGCTGTTCATTCATGGCGCCAGTGGCAATCTGCGCGATCAGGCCGAGGCCTTTCGTCCGGCGCTTGAGGGACGCGCGGATCTGATCTTCGTGGATCGGCCGGGCCATGGCTATTCACCGCGTGGCGGACCGGAAAACGACACGCCCGATGGCCAGGCCAACGCCATTGCCGAAGCCATGGATGCCATTGGCCTGTCGCGGGCCATTATCGTGGGCCATTCCTTTGGCGGTGCTATTGCGGCAAGTTTTGCTGTTCTCCATCCAGAAAAGGCGGCGGGTTTGCTTTTTCTGGCCCCTGCCACCCATCCATGGCCCGGTGGGGTCGATTGGCATTATCATCTGACGGCAACACCAATCATCGGCCCCCTCTTTGCCCGCACCCTTGCGCCACTGGCAGGGCTTGCCAAGATGGATGCGGCCACCAAGGCCGTGTTTGCTCCCAATCGACGTCCTGACGACTATATGGCCCGCACCACGCCTGCCCTCGTTCTGCGGCCCAGCACCTTCCGCTACAACGCAATCGACGTTTGCGGCTTGCACGCCTACGTCACCCGCATGGCGCCCCGCTACCCGGAAATACGGACGCCCACCGTGATCGTCACCGGTGACAGTGACGGCATCGTTCTGGCCGATATTCACTCAATCGGTCTTGCCCGCGACATTGCAGGTGCCGAGTTGGTCTGGGTACGACATTTAGGCCACAAGCCGGATTATTGCGTCACAGATCTGGCGGTTGCAGCCATTGAAAAAATAGCCGGCCACGACCGTGATCTTGGGTCTTTGGCCCGGAAAATTGGTGACGCTCTTGAAATGTCAACAAACTGATAAAATTGACAGCTACTTAAGAGCTCGATAACCACCGACATTGGCTATCTACAACCAAGAGGATTGTGTTCTTGACATCACAATCAAATTGGCGCAAAACTATAGGCATAGTAACAAACCAATTTAAAACGACAATATTATCAAAGACGAATTTATAGTCTATTTATATTTCTGAGTCATTAAATAATTTATAAGTAATAAAGTCGCCCCTCCCAAGGCGGCTTTATTATTTTGCGCTATCGATATTACGGGGCGATATTTCCAAGTTCCTAATATTAGGCAATCCTGTATAATTCCGCAAATCGAATGAAATTTCACAATGGAATGGTACCGTAGACTCAAACCATGACGGCATCCGCCCTGGATTTTAGAAAACTCAGGACACGCCATCTGCGGCTGTTCCCATCGGATTTTACCCAGACCGAACCGCAGGTCTCAGTCCGCTAAATCAGACCCGGGCAGCGCATGTCACGAAAAACGCCGCCCGTCATCCCTGACAAGCGGCGCTAGAATTTTTCGGATACATGGACGGTCAGAATGGTCGCTGAAAGTGACCCTTCACATTCTCTTTTCAAATACCGCTACGACATAGGGCCTTCAAGGCGAGGATGCATCCGCATCTTCGCCTTGCGGGCTTAGCAATGTCAGACGCCGGACAGGCCATCCGGACCGATATAGGCGATGCGCAGCATATTGGTGGCGCCTGGCGTTCCCAACGGCACACCAGCGGAAATGATCACCCGGTCGCCCGGCTTGCCAAACTCTTCCGAAACCACAATGCGGCAGGCCCTGTTGACCATGTCATCCAGATCGGTCGGTTCTTCGGAAACGACGCAATGCAGGCCCCAGACCAGCGACAGACGGCGGGCCGTCTGAACCACCGGCGATAGCGCCAGGATCGGCACTTCAGGACGCTCACGCGAAGCACGAAGCCCGGTATTGCCTGACGACGTGTAACAGACGATGGCCGTCAGCTTCAGGGTCTCGGCAATCTGGCGGGCTGCCAGCGAAATCGCGTCGGCGCCGGTTGCTTCCGGCTGCGGGCGCTGGGCATAGATAATGCCGGGATAGTGCGGTTCACGCTCGATGGTGCGGGCAATCGACGCCATGGTCGAGACCGCTTCGACCGGATACTGGCCGGAAGCAGATTCAGCCGACAACATGATGGCATCGGCACCTTCGAACACGGCTGTCGCCACGTCGGAGACTTCGGCACGGGTCGGAACTGGCGCTGAAATCATCGACTCCAGCATCTGTGTGGCCACGACCACCGGCTTGCCTTCACGGCGGCAGGCACGAATCAACTGCTTCTGAATGCCGGGAACGGCCTCCAGCGGCATTTCCACGCCCAGATCGCCGCGGGCTACCATCAAAGCGTCGGACAGTTCGATGATCTCGTCGATCCGTTCCAGCGCTTGCGGCTTTTCGATTTTCGACATCAACCCGACCCGTCCGCGGGCGATCTTGCGAACCTCGGCCAAATCCTCGGGACGCTGGATGAAGGATAGCGCGACCCAGTCGACGTCATTGGTGGCCAAAACAGCATCCAGATCGGCGCGGTCCTTGTCGGTCAGCACGCCGGTGGCAAGGATCGTATCGGGCAGGCTGACGCCCTTGCGGTCGGAAATCTTGGTGCCGGACACCACGCTACAGACAATGGTCTTGCCGTCGCATTTTTCGGCACGCAGATGCAGCTTGCCATCATCGATCAGCAGGCGATGGCCAACCTTGACGGCCTCCAGGATTTCCGGATGCGGCAGATAGACCCGGTTTTCATCGCCAGGAGCCTCGTTGCTGTCGAGGGTGAATGTCTGGCCAGGCTTCAATTCCACCGAGGTATTGGCAAATTTGCCGACCCGCAGCTTGGGGCCTTGCAAATCGGCGAGAATGCCGATCGGGCGCCCGCAAGCAGCTTCGACACTGCGGATGCGCTGGATCAGCGTGCGCATCACATCGTGGCTGGCATGGCTCATGTTGATACGGAAAAGATCGGCGCCAGCCTCATGCAGCTTGCGGATCATGGCTTCATCTTGTGAAGCCGGTCCAAGCGTTGCGAGAATTTTGACTTTGCGGTTACGCTTCATTGCTTCTGGCCTTCCTGCGTGCCGGGCGTGTCGGACAACTGAACCATCCAGCTCCCCTGGCGGCCCGTGTCATATTCCTTGAAACCCATTTGCTGGTAACCGCGCTTGAAACAATCCCCGACGCCAACGATCTTGAACTCGTTTTCCGCCACGCACATGTTGACATTGCCAGTCCAGCGGCCACCGCGGGCGGCATCTTCTGCGTAGAGATAATAGTAGCGCGACTTCAGCTCGCCTTCGATCAGCGTTGCGCAGGTCGAAGCGGGCACTTGCCACCAGCCCTCGCTGATCCAGCCTTCCGCCGCCCGGTAGCCAATGGCCACGCCGACGAGATTGGCCGAACCATTGCAAACGCGAAAATCCGCCTGCGCGGGTGCGGCATAAGCAATCGGTGAAAATACAATGGTCAAAAACAGGCCGAGACGTGCAAGACGCCCGGAACCTGTAACGGAAGAGAGTGTGTTGGAATGAGGCACGGCTTCCGACGGAACTCCATTTTTCTGTGTTGCCTTCTTGCGACTATGGACCAAGAAAGTCAACGCAACTCTAATCGATTGTAATCCCCACGTGGATGATGAGGGATGAGTTTGACTGTATGGTGACGCTAGCACGCCTTGAAGCGAACCACATCCTTCTTGCCTCACAGGCTTGAACCGCAATAGCAGATATCACACGAATGATCATAAGGCGTTAAGCGACATCGAAGCATCCTTTTAAATCCGCCTGCTGCATAATTCCTTAAATCCAACTCGATTTAAGGAATTATGCAGCAAATTTGAAGTGCGACGGCCTCTTTTGTGCATTTGATAATGCCCACACGGCTGAAGCCTTGAAAAACTGGTGATAATCCTGTTTCTGCGCGGCAGCCGGTCCAAATTCGACCCAAAGGATCCTTAGAATAAGAGGAAATCTCCTAGAATAATCGGTGAAGGATGCTTCACACGCATCCCCCATAATAGACAATCCCATCACATAAATGTGTCAGCCATGAATGACTTCAAACCCTATGAGACGATAGCCGGCGACAACAGCCTGGGCCTCGTGCTGCTTGCTGACCACGCCATGAACCGGCTGCCTGCCGGCTATGGCACGCTTGGCCTGCCAGATAGCGCTTATCTGCGCCATATCGCCTATGACATTGGCGTGGAAGGCCTGACCCGGCAATTGGCGGCCCGGCTCGGCGTGCCGGCGGCGATGTCCTGTTTTTCCCGGCTGCTGATCGACCCAAACCGGGGCGAGGACGACCCGACCCTGGTCATGAAGATTTCCGATGGCGCGATCATTCCCGGCAATCACCCAATCAGCGCGGAGGAGTGGCAGTATCGGGTGGAAAATTTCCATCGGCCGTACCACCGCGCTGTTGAACAGTTGCTGGCCGATGTTGCCTCGGCGAGTGGCAAGGCACCGCTGGTGCTCTCGCTGCATTCCTATACGCCCGCCTGGAAGGGCGTGGCCCGCCCCTGGCATGCCGCCGTGCTTTGGGATAGCGATGAGCGCGCCGTGCGGCCACTAATCGACGCGCTCAGCCAGCCGGGCGACATCCTCGTCGGCGACAATGAACCCTATGACGGCGCCTTGAAGGGCGATACACTCTACCGTCATTGCATGGTGTCGGGCATGCCCCATGCGCTGCTGGAAGTGCGCCAGGACCTGATCGGCGACGAAGCGGGCATCACCGCCTGGGCAGACCGGCTGGAGCCGATTTTTGCCGCATTGAACGGCGATCCTGCCCTGCACGAATGGCGGCAATTTCCATCCCGCACCGGGCCCTACCCGGCCCTGGATAAATGATCGGACAAAAGATGAGCGAACTGACCAAGGAACAGCAAACCGAACTGGAAGCAGCGGCCTTTCGCCGTCTTCTGGCGCATTTGCGTGAACGCAGCGATGTGCAGAATATCGACCTGATGAATCTGGCCGGGTTCTGCCGCAATTGCCTGGCCAATTGGTATCAGGACGCAGCCGACTCCAAGGGGGTCGAGATGACCCGCGACGAGGCGCGCCATCATGTCTATGCAATGCCCTATGAGCAATGGAAATTGCGGCATCAAAAACAGGCGAGCGAGGCCCAGAAGGCTGATTTCGAAGCCTCTCGCCCACAGGACTAGCTTCGGGAATGGCACCGGGCACGGATAATTTTGACGCCCCCTCCCTGAGACTTCATGGGGCTATGAAGGTATTATCCAATCTGGACAAGGTTTTACCCGATATTCCGCTGACCCATCCGCCAAGGGCCGGGCTTTACGTCATGCAAAAGAACTTGACGTGGCGCGGAGTTCACGGCACGTCACCCCCACTCAAATGACCATCCCCAGCAAGGAGATCCCCATGTCTGATGCTCATGGCGTCGCCCGTGACCAACTTCGCGCTTTTGTCGAGCGCATCGAACGCCTTGAAGAAGAAAAGAAGACCATCGCCGACGATATCAAGGACGTCTATGGCGAAGCCAAGGGCATGGGCTTCGATACCAAGATCCTGAAAAAGGTCATCGCGTTGCGCAAGAAGGATGAGCAGGAGCGGATGGAGGAAGACCTGATCCTCGATACCTATCTTCATGCGCTGGGCATGATCGAAAACCCACCGGAAGGCTAACCTTTGCCTACAGCATCGTGGGTTTTATCAAACGCACGATGCTGTAGGAGCTTAATCTGCCACATAATTTTCTCATTCAATCGGTCCCGATTCAAGAAATTATGGAGCACCTGCGCCGCCCATCGAAAAATTACCGTCGGCGCAGCACGCGGTTCGTGACGCCGGAGGACGTCCTGGGACGGTTAGGCCGAGGCTATCGCCTCAAGCCAGTTCCAGCTCTTGCAATCTGGTCATGACTTGATTGTCGGATGTGCAAAAGGCCTGCCGATCCTGCTTGGATGATCGCATCACTTCTCGCATGAAGCCCGATAGCGCCAGATTTTTGCGGGTATGAAGTGCCTTCATAGCAATTTCGACATCAGAAAGCGGATCGAGACGCGTACCCGCAACCTCGACCAGGCTTTGCAGGCCACCCATGGCAACTTGACTTTCAGCAAGCGCTGTTACGCCAAGACCTGCGGCAGCGGCAGCACGCAAATGGCTGTAGCTTTGCCCCTCATAGGCAATCCTGAAAGGGACACCTGCCGATTCCAGCCGTTGAATGACATGGTGACGATAGACGCATCCCTCATGAAACAGCACGAGAGGCAAGGGCTCACGCTGACGCAAGCCAAAGCCAGCTCCCGCCGCCCACAGCAATGGCTCACGACGTAACGTCTTGTGAGCGTTGCTCACCTCCCCCTGCTGCGTCCTGATCAATGTCTTGACAATGGCAACATCGAGTTCGCGTTGATCGAGCCGCTTCTCAAGCCTTGTCGAAAAATCGGAAATCACCGTCACGTCGCATTCAGGATGTAGCGCCTTGAAGCGGCCAATCAATTCCAGCAGCCAGTTCATGTCAATGTCATCCATGACACCGACTCTGATCGTTCCTTTCAGACCCGGACGCTCCAGACACATCCAGGCATCCTCAAGAACTGCCAGAATTTTAATGGCAAAAGGAAGCAGCTTTTCACCCGCTTCCGTCGGTCCTTCGAAATGCCCACGGCATCGATGAAAGAGCTTTTCACCCAGAATATCTTCCGCAGCGCGAATTTGACGGGTAACGGCGGTCTGCGTCCGTGACTGGTCTTTCGCCGCATTGGTGAAACTGCCGTGCTCGCAAACCGAGACAAATGCCCTGATCTGATCAAGCGTCAATAACCGCAGACTTTGCTTCATAATGCCTCCCACGCATTTTCTACCAAGATAATTCATTTTGAATTAGATGCAACAAATAATAGAAATTCTGAGCAGCAAAAAATTATGCAAAGCTTTGAAATAATACAATATTTCGGTTATCATTAAGAGGAAGAGCAGATTATGGTGATGAAGTTCCCAGCTGGCCATAAGACTAGGTTGTCCGGCTTTTCGATTGATGGCGTACTGGATGAGACCCTCCGGGAGGGATCTGAGCGTTGCATGTTCTCAGTCTCAACGGAAGAGAAGCTTCCCTTGATACGTAGCATTTTGAAGACTGGCGTAAAGGATATCATTTTCGGCAGCGGACCGGATGACCCCGCGGACATGGCAACCATTCTGGAGCGCCTTGAAGCAGAGGATGCCCTGGACGGACAGAAATTTTCATTCATCCTGCTTCTCAATTGCTTCCAGCCGCTGATGCAGCAATTTGCGGAATTCCCCGCATCCCTGCGCAAGCATGTGACAATCAGCTTCGGCATGATTACCCATGACACGCAAAACCGGCTGTTTGAACGGACGGTGGATCAATTTCGTGCGCTTGGGTTCAACAGCTTCCGCGTCTCGCTGCTGAACAATTTCTCGAGTGAAATCGATGAAAAGACCTATGCGGGAATTACGGCGCAGATCGATCGGTCCAGGAATGTCGGAATAGAAACGATCAGAATCAATGATTCTCTCGGGACAATTTATCCCGAGGCAATGGCGGTCTTGGCTGCAAACCTGAGGCACGACTATCCGGTGAGCGATTTCTGCCTTCATGCCCATAACGATCTTGGGTTTGGCCTACAGAACACGCTTGTGTCCCTCTATAACGGCTTCAACATGGTTGAGGGCGGCTTCGCTGAATTCGGCAATCGTTCCGGCCTGCCGGCAATTGAGTTGCTCGATAAAATTTTTGCCGAAAAGGACATTCTGGTCAAATCTGGCGCTCTGAATACCAAAGCCATCATGGAAACCTCCCGCCTGGCAGAACGCACATTCCTGGCACTTCCGGATTTGTTCCGGCCAGTCAGCGGTCTGATCACCGATTGCGAAAATATGGGTGTCACCAATATCCCTGATTACCTGGGAGCCAGCAGCGCATCGCGCTATTTTTTGAACAGGATTGGCCTGCACGAGCCGACCTTGACAAAAATCCTGAACGATCTTGGCGTCCACGATGAAAAAGAGTTGGCGGCCCGCGCTTTGGAGTTTGCCGATTTTCTTGGAAACAAGATGCACGAGACCACGGTGCGCAAGACCTTCGAATATCGCTCGTTATGCCGGATGATCGAAAGTTTTTATAACGACGATGTTCTGTTCACGGACAGGGTTTACACTCTTGCCCGCGATTACTTGAACACCGGCCTGAGCCGTTCGCAAGCCGCCTAGAGGTCGTCAGGGAAACGACAACATCGTGCCGATTACAGCATACGACATGATGCGCAAGATATTCCCGGCAAAAATACGCAGCGGTTTTTCCCACGAAAAAACATAGAAGACAGAGATGGAGCACCGTGCACCCAAGTGGCGTACGGTGCTCTGACTATCCACCAGAGGCAGGAAGCAGTGTGGACCAGTCACCATGTTTCAACTGTGTTTGCTATCGCTACAGCCTATCACCCAGCCATTTGACCGTGCTTTCCCATTGTCCTTTTCAGATCGAGCAAATTTCATGTTACAGGTCGTTGTTCCCGTTTTTCTTGTCATTCTCGTTGGTTATGGTTTTGGAAGGAAGCATCAGTTTGCCGCCGAAGCCGAAAAGCTGATCAATGAATATGTTCTGTATATCGCGCTGCCGGCCTTGCTGTTTCTGGCGGTGGCGCGGGCCAATCCGGCGGATCTCGCGCAGTGGCCATTCATGGCGGCCACTTTGACCGGAATTGCTGCGGCCTACCTTGCCGGTCTGTTTCTAGCCAGAGCGAAAGGGGTTTCGGCACCGCAATCCTCTATCGTCGGCATGGCCGCTTGTTATGGGACAACGGGATATATGGGCATTCCCATCCTGATTGCCGCCTTCGGTCCCAAAGCCGCGGTTCCTGCCGCCATTGCGACAATATTGCATAACATTCCAGCGATTATGACCGTGATCATCACCCATGACCTCACCGGCCAAAAACAGTCCAGCCCCTTGGCCAGCGCGGGACGCGCCTTGGCGACGACCTTGAAAAATCCGCTGACGATGGCGGTTTTGGCCGGAGCGTTTTTTTGCCTGCTGCGGATTCCGTTGCCGACCATACTCACCTCCTTCGCAGGGTTTCTGGCAGCGGCGGCCGGACCAACAGCGCTTTTTGCCCTTGGTCTTGGCCTTGCCCGAATTCCATTTTCAGCAGCACGGCTTTCCGCCATGGCCGGTTGGATTACCCCGGTCGTCCTGATAAAAATCCTGATACAGCCGCTGGTAACACTCGGTATGATCGCTCTTGCCTTCAAGGCCGATATCGATATCTGGTATGCCACGGCTGTTGTGATGGCAGCACAGCCCATTGGCGCTGGCGCTTATGTTTTTGGCAAGAAATACGGCTATTTCAGTGAAGAAACATCCCTGGCGATTATCGTGTCGCTGCTGATGACGGTCTTGACCCTGACGCTCGTTCTACAGACCTTTGCCGCATCCATCCCGGCCTAACAACCGGTACCCACGTTCATGCCCAATGCTATAGAGCCCCTCTTTACCCTCTTCGGGGGCCTGAACAGCATCTTCCTCTTGGAAAAACTGCGCCGGGAGATGCGGGAACCAGCCAAGCCTTTACGTACAGATACGAAAAAACCCGCGGTTACGCGGGTTTTTTATGTAGCCCTGCCCGAAGAGAAAGGCTCAATGTATTTACCGAACCGCACCGAAGCGGCCTGGATCGATGGCCTGGGCGCCGGGAGTAAAGCCACTCTGCGATGCCTCGACCGGTGCGGTGATGGCCTGGGTCACGACACGGCCACCACGGCCAGCCTTGGCCGGCGGCTCGATGCGGTTCTTGTTCATCGCCCATTGCGAAATCATCGTCCGGGTCAATTCCGTACCGCCGGTCAGGCCACGGCTGGCCGCATCCGCCTCACTCGGTCCCGGACGTCCGCCCTTGACAGGAAGAGAAGCTTCACCCGCACGGCTTGCCGATTTGGGCTGGTCAAAAACATCGCCAAACTGGCCCGCACTCGGCTTGGTACGAGAGGGCTGCGCAAGCGAAGCCACCTGTTGCTGCTGTGCCTTAGCTTGAGCTGGCGGCTGGGTCACGCCCTGAGCCGGAAGTGGTCCCTGGGTGAGAACGGCGACGGCTTTCGGCTGCACTGCCGGATTGGCGACCGGCTGAGGTCTCTCAGTGGGAGCCACAGGCCGAACTTCGGCAACAGCTGGAACAACGGAAGGCGCTGGCCGGTCACGCGGGATCACCACAGTCTTCAGCGGCGCGCCATCCTGGCTCTGTTGCAGTGCCTCGGCAGCAGCCGGAGACAGCATGGCTTCTTCTACCGTGGACGGCTCGTCGCTCACCTGTGGACGCTGTTGCGGCAGGGTGGCCGCCATGGCATCGGCAAGCGCCGGACGGCCAGCTGGCACCGGAATATGCTGGGCAATGGGGTTGCTATCATCAGGCGATCCGAGAGAAGCGGTCATCACCGGCTCTGCATCACCCTTCATGCCACGTGGCCCAAGCAGGGTCGGCACCGGAACCTTGTAGGCGGCCAGATCTTCATAGCCGCTTGACGGCGCGCCAGCGTCACCCGACGGATTGCCGGCAACTTTCTGCAGGGCATCCTCGGCAGCATTGCGCCCGCCAGGAGAGTAAAGCGCCACAGCCAGACTATCGTCACCTTGGCGCAGGGAAGGACGCGATTGCGGAACGGGAGCCGCGATATCAGGCGCCGCAGAGGCCACGGCCACAGGCATCGGACTGGTTGGCGTTGGATTGGTCAGCTCGGCAGGCCTTGGCGTGGCGGCGGGAGCCGATGCCCGCACCGGTGCGGCTGGGGCTGAATCTTCGTCGCCCTCGTCCTCATCACCGCTGCCAAACAGCATAGCCATCAGATTTCGCGGCCTGCCGCGCGGCGAAGATTTATTATCCGCCATCAATATTTGTTCAGACCCCAGGCGTTTCTTATATTCCTCCATCGCCACCTGGTAGCCGGGAAGCGGCTTGCCATCGGCGGGAATATGCAGGGTCTTGCCATCAGGGAACATTCGCACCAGTTCGCTGCGCGGAACGCGCGGCCAGGAGCGGACGCCCGCCACATCCATATGCACGAAAGGCGAACCGGAATTGGGATAATAGCCCACGCCGCCCGCCTGGAATTTCATGCCGATATCACGCAGGCTTTTCAGCGGCACGCCCGGGATGAAGAAATCCATCGCGGTGCCATTCATGTGCTGGCTTTCCTTGGCGACGCCAGAAGAGCGCGAACGCAGCATGGCATTGGTGGCCGGCGAGCGATAACCGGAAACGACATAGATATAACCGCTGGCGCCAGCCTTTTGATAGACCGACCAGACGAGGTCGAACAGGCGGGGGTCCATTTTGGTCGCTTCGTTGCGACGCCAGTCACGCACAATATTGTTGAGCTGCTGCAAGCCCTTGGGATCGTAGCGGCCATTGCGCTTGAAGGTGATTTCCTGCTTCTCGCCGGTATGGACGAAAAGGATTTTCAGCGAGCGCGTTTCCGCAGAAGCCGAACCGGTCGTGGCATAGAGGGCGGAAAAGGCGATCGTCATCAGGACCAGAGCTGTCAGAAACAGCTTGGATATGTTCGCCCAAATCATGGCCGTGCGGTCAAGCCGCCCTGGCCCTGAGGGCGATACAAATGCACCAGATATCCGCAAAATCCGTCCCCGTCAGAAAGTCACATCGTTCGCTTATCACATGACTGTGAAATACGGTATCCACATGGCAATTTTGCCACATCGTTCAAATTGATTCATATATGGTGAACCAATTCATAACAACCCATTGACAACCAGTAATCAATCATCCTTACCCGGGGGTTAACAACTATCGATCCGTTTAGCTTTTGTGCGTAACGGCTGAAATACTCAGCCGGCCAGACTTTGAGCAAAACCGGCGTCCTTATAGCCCAAAATGACAACGCCGCCCACCCTCTCAGGTGCGCGGCGCGTTCAAATCTTCAGCCGGGCGCTAAAACAAACCCGGATATCAGCTTTTTCAGGCGGCGTGCTTCTGCGGATTATCCGGGTCGATCCCGTAATCCTTCAGCTTGCGATAGAGAGTCGAGCGACCGATTCCCAGCTTGCGTGCCACCTGGCTCATCTGGCCCCGGTAGAATTTCAGCGCGAAACGAATCAGTTCCTCCTCGATCTCAGCCAATTGCCGGACATTGCCGCTCTCGTCGATGCTGATGATGACATTGTCCAACGCCACCGGACGTGGGTCCTCGGCGCGGGGCGCTGGCAGCCGGTCGATAAAGGCCAGTTCCGGCCGGTCTGCACCGCGCGGCGCCACCTGTTCCGGCTGGCTTTCGGCCGTGCCAGGCAGACCCGACCAGAACTTGTCCTGCGCCAGACCGCCAGGGATCTGTGCCAGGATCTGCGGGAAATCGCTTTCCGTCAGATCCGTACCTTCGGCAAGAATCACCGCCCGGTAGATGGCATTTTCCAACTGGCGAATATTGCCGGGCCAATCAAAGGCCGTCAGCAACGCAAGCGCGCCAGCGCCCAGCGACAGGGTACGGGTCAGACGCTGTTCCGCCGAGAACCGTTCGGTAAAGGCGCGCGCCAGGAAGGGAATGTCCTCCTTGCGGCGGCGCAGAGCCGGAATGGTGATGGGGAAGACGTTGAGGCGGTAATAAAGGTCCTCGCGGAACCGGCCAGCCTTGACCTCTTCGATCAGATCCTTGTTGGTCGCCGAGATCAGCCGCACATTGACCTTCTGGGTCTGGCGGGCGCCGATAACCTCGATTTCGCCTTCTTGCACGGCCCGCAGCAGCTTCACCTGGGTGTCGAGCGGCAATTCGCCGATCTCGTCGAGGAACAGCGTGCCGCCGTCAGCCTCGGCGAATTTGCCGATATGGCGTTCCGTGGCACCGGGGAAAGATCCCTTTTCATGGCCGAACAGAATGCTTTCCACCATATTGGCGGGAATGGCAGCGCAATTGACCGTGACAAAAGGCCGCGACGCACGGTCGCTGCCCGACTGGATAGCCCGGGCGACCATTTCCTTGCCAACGCCCGATTCGCCTTCCAGCACCACAGGGATATTCGACTGGGCCGCACGGCGCGACAGGTCGATGACCCGGGTCATGGCCGGGCTTGCCGAAATAATATCGGAGAAATGCACAGCCCCGGTGCGCGAGCGGCGTGCCGGGCGCGTCTTGGCATCGCGCTGGTCGACGCGCAGCGCATTGCCGATGGCCGATGCGATCCGCTCCGGCGAGACCGGCTTGACGACGAAATCGAAGGCGCCAGCCCGCATGGCCTGCACCACGGTATCGATGCCACCCTGGCCGGTCTGGACGATGACAGGAACTTCCGCCTCCTGACCGCCGATGGCAACCAGGAAATCGAGGCCGGATACGCCCGGCATCATCAAATCGAGCAGGATGACGGAAATCTCCGCCTTGTGCTGACGGAAATAGGCAAGACCTGCCTCTCCGTCCTCGGCCAGATGGGCAACATGCCCCTGGCTTTCGACAGCGGCCTTCAACAACCGGCGTTGAACCGGATCGTCATCGACAACGAGAATATGAGCGGTCAATTTTAGCTCCCCGAGTCCTTATGGCGTCTGGCGCCGGTTGAAACATTGGACCATGTCCGTAAGCGGCAGGATCAAAAACGCGATCCTGTTCCAAATTCGGCCTTTCCGAACTCGGCCTTTTCCGAACCCGGCCACAAACCCCGAAAATGCTGCGCATTTCAGGTTCCCTCCGCAAGCAAAGGCTGTAACCGTCGTCCTTGTCCCGCAAAATGCCATGGAGTTTTGAAAAACAGGTTCCAACATTTGCTAGGATTTTATCTATAGCCCGCCAAACTGTCCGCTTCGATACAATGCCTTAAAAAAAAGACTGCAAAAAGCCATGGAATCCCGGCCTTCGACACAGTCCAATTCCTCCGTGCCGCGATTTTGTTAAATATCGGCACAGACGTCTTTTACCTAAAATGCCAGATCGACGGGTAGAATGGCAAGCGCTGAAATGCACAGACATCTGCCATATGCTGTTGTCGGGTGCCTTTGCCATGCTATGACTGGGGATATCTCATGCCAAACGCATCGGACCGGCGCCTGTTCCATTTTGGTGACGGCACGGCCCGAAAGACCTCAAGGGTGCCATCATGCCTTTCAGCCCCGTTAACCAAACCCGCCTTCCGGCAGCCGAATCCGCAAGCGTATCAGCGCTAAACCAAGGCCTCGGCACGCTGCCCGAATGGCAGCTCACCGATCTTTATCCAGCCCCCTCCTCGGATCTCTTCAAGGCCGACCTCGCCAAGGCCAGTGAGATGAGCCTGGCCTTCGAGACCAAATGGAAGGGCCGGTTGGAAGATGCCGCCAGCAAGGACGCAGATCAGGGATTGGGTGCTGCGCTGAAGGAATTCGAAGACCTCGAAGACCTGCTCGGCAAGATCGGCTCCTATGCCGGACTTTATTATTATAGCGAGATGACCAAGCCGGAAAACGGCAAATTCTTCGGCGATGTACAGGCCAGACTAACGGAGCTTGCTGCCCACCTGCTGTTTTTCACGCTGGAGCTGAACCGGCTGGACGATGCGGTTATCGATGCCGCCATTGCCCGCGATCCGGCCACCGCCCATTACAAGCCCTGGCTGATTGATCTCAGGCAAGACAAGCCCTACCAGCTGGATGACAAGCTGGAACAATTGTTCCTGGAAAAATCCCAGACCGGTTCGGCGGCCTTCAACCGGCTGTTCGACGAGACCCTGGCAAGCCTGCGTTTTGAGATCGACGGCGAGCAGCTGACGCTGGAGCCGGTTCTGACCATGTTGCAGGAAGCCGATCCAGCGGTGCGTGAAAAGGCAGCCATGGCGCTGTCGAAGACCTTCAAGGACAATATCCGGATTTTCGTGCTGGTCACCAATACGCTCGCCAAGGACAAGGAAATTTCCGATCGCTGGCGCGGCTTTGCCGACATTGCCGATAGCCGTCATCTGTCCAACCGGGTCGAACGTCCGGTGGTCGATGCGCTGGCGGCTGCCGTGCGCGATGCCTATCCGCGCCTGTCGCACCGCTATTACAAGATGAAAGCCAAGTGGCTTGGCATGGACCAGATGAATTTCTGGGACCGCAACGCGCCCCTGCCCGACAGCATCGATCGGATCATTCCCTGGGACGAAGCCCGCCAGACCGTGCTGTCGGCCTATGGCGGCTTTGCGCCTGACATGGCAGAGATTGCCGGTCGCTTCTTTGATGGCGGCTGGATCGATGCGCCCGCCCGCCCCGGCAAGGCGCCGGGCGCCTTTGCCCATCCGACCGTGCCGTCTGCCCATCCCTATGTCCTGGTCAACTATCTCGGCAAGCCGCGCGATGTGATGACGCTGGCCCATGAATTGGGCCATGGCGTGCATCAGGTTCTGGCAGGCGAACAGGGCGCGCTGATGTGCCAGACACCGCTGACGTTGGCCGAGACCGCCTCGGTGTTCGGCGAAATGCTGACCTTCCGGGCGCTGCTGGAAAAAGCCAGTGATGCGCGGGAGCGCAAGGCCATGCTGGCCCAGAAGGTCGAGGACATGATCAACACGGTCGTGCGCCAGATCGCTTTCTACGAATTCGAGCGCAAGCTGCACACCGCCCGCAAGGAGGGCGAGCTGACGGCGGAAAAGATTGGCGAGCTGTGGCTATCGGTGCAGGAAGAGAGCCTTGGACCGGCCATCAAGGTGTCCGAGGGGTATGAAACCTGGTGGGCCTATATCCCCCATTTCATCCATTCGCCCTTCTATGTCTATGCCTATGCCTTTGGCGATTGCCTGGTCAATTCGCTCTATGCGGTCTACCAGAATGCCGAACAGGGCTTCCAGCAGAAGTATTTCGACCTGTTAAAGGCTGGCGGCAGCAAGCATCATTCCGAACTTCTCGCGCCGTTCGGTCTGGATGCCACCGACCCATCCTTCTGGGCCAAGGGCCTGTCGATGATCGAAGGGCTGATCGACGAGCTGGAAGCGCTTGACGCCAAAGTCTGAACGGACAGATCGAGCCACGATGGCGAAATCCGAACCGTTTCAACCGTCGATCCTGTTTCGGAATGACAAAAGCGGTGAAACGCTGGTGTTTACCGATCCGGTGGACATCGTCGTCGCCCGGCGGGGCGGTGACGTTCTGCCGGCGCTTGCTCAGTTGGAACGCGCCCGCAAGGAGGGTTACTGGCTGGCGGGGGCACTGGCTTATGAAGCGGGCTTTGTGTTTGAAGACAAGCTGAGGCCGCTGATCCCTGATGGGCGGGACGTGCCGCTCCTCCAGTTTGGCATTTTCAACGCGCCAGCCGACCCTGCTCATCCATTGGGGAACCCGCATCACCCCGAAAGCAACACCCACCTGCTGGGAAACCCGGTTGCAGCTTGGGATTTCGAGACCTATCGGCAGAAGTTTGAGACCCTGCATCGGCACCTCAGGCAGGGCGATTGCTACCAGGCCAATCTGACCATGCCTATCGAGGCGGCCTATCGGGGCAGCCCTCGCGACGTCTTCTGGTCGCTGATCGCGCGTCAGCCGGTCTCTTACGGTGCGCTGGTGGAGCTCGGCGGTCCGGCCATCGTCTCGCGCTCGCCGGAACTGTTCTTCAAGGTGGATGGCGACGGCTTCATCGAGACCCATCCGATGAAGGGCACGGCGGCACGCGGCTCTGATGATGCCGAGGACGAGGCGATCAAGGCGGCAATGCTGACGGACGAAAAGACCCAGGCCGAAAACCGGATGATCGTCGATCTGCTGCGCAACGACATCTCCCGGATCATCGAACCTGACAGCCTGACCGTGCCAAAACTGTTCGACATCGAGACCTATCCGACGCTGCACCAGCTGGTCAGCCATGTGCGCGGCAGGCTTTTGCCCGGAATGGGCCTTGGCGACATTCTCGAAGCGCTGTTTCCCTGTGGCTCGATTACCGGCGCACCCAAGCTCGCCGCCATGCAGATCCTTCATCGGCTGGAGCAAGGACCGCGCGATATCTATTGCGGCGCCATCGGTTTTTGCGATCCGGCAGGCCCGATGCGGTTTTCCGTTGCCATCAGAACCGTGACTTTATTTGATCAACAGGCTGTGCAGCAGCACTTCTCCGAACAACAGGGGCTTTTCAAAAGCCGCCGGGCGGTTTTCAATGTCGGTGGCGGAATTGTTTTTGATTCGAAGCCCGAACAGGAATATCAGGAATGTCTGCTCAAGGCGCGCTTTGCGGTAGGTGATCAATGGATTTCACGCTGATTGAAACGCTCCGCTGGGAGCCGGACCAGGGCTTTGTCAGGCTCGACCAGCACTTGCGCAGGCTCTCGCGCTCTGCCGATGCGCTGGGTTTTCGCCAGCCGATCAAGCCCGAAGCGGCATTAAAAGAAGTGGTGAGTGGCGATAGCCCGCTTCGAGTGCGGCTCGCCATGAACTTTCGCGGCAAGCTGGAAGCAGCGGCAGTTCCCTTCGATTCCATCGGCGAAAACACCATCTGGCGTCTTCGTATTGCGCAAAAGACCCGGCTGAATTCAGAGGACACGCTCTATCGCCACAAGACCTCGCGGCGTGATCCCTATGAGGCTGCCCGCGCCGAGTTTTCTACCGAGGAAGCAGACGAGGTTCTGCTGCTGAACGAGCGTGGTGAAATCTGTGAGGGAACGTTCACCAGTGTCTTCGTGCAGGGACTGGATGGCATGCTGATCACCCCGCCGCTGACCAGCGGGCTCATTCCTGGCATCCTGCGCGCCGAACTGATCCGGGACCGCAAGGCCCGCGCCGATCTGCTGAAACCGGAAAGCCTGAATGGACGAGCGATCTTCGTCGGCAACAGCCTGCGTGGCCTGATCCGCGCCGACCTGGTAGAAGAACAGCACAAGGCTGTCGCTTAATCCTCATAAACTAAAAAAACAACAGCAACAACATGATCGACCGCCTCATCGAATGGATGATCCTGGTGGTTTTTACGATTTTAATTTTATAATCTAAAATTGAATTGTAAATTTTAGATTGAAAATCAATTTATAATTATTGCAAATATCATGAGTAAAATTTCTTAAATTGTCATATTAAGAGAATTGATAGATAAAAATACGTATTGATTATTTTAAATAGGTAAATCAATATGAAAAATAATATTTATTACGAGAAAATAGGAAATTTAATATGTACTATATTAGCTTCAATATTTATTATTGGAGTTAGCGCTAACAGTTCTTTTGCCCATATAAAGTGGTTTCAATCCTTTAATATTCAAGAGCAACCTATATCACCTGGCCAATTCATGGAGACACCAACATGGTTGCTTGGCCTCGCCCTGAGCCTGCCTGCGCTTTGGGCCTGTGTAGCGCTTGACGCGGCAGGAAAAAACTCCCGGCTTGGCTGGGTTCTGTCTTTGATACGGCAACCCTTTGGCTTCAAGGCCGACGACCTGATCCGTCTCACCGTTGCGTTTTGGCTGTCCTGGGTCTGGATGCTGCCGGAGCCGATCTGGTTGACGCCCGAGCTCAAGACCCCGGATCCCAGCATACAGTGGATACAGCTCGGATTGGCTGCACTTTGCCTCTCGCGCAGGGGTGCCGGTCTGACCGGGCTTGGCCTGATTGGCCTATGGGTTGGCGCGGCGCGGCAATATGGGACCTATCACCTGCTGGATTACCCTCTCTTTCTGGGATTTGCCGTCTGCCTGATCTGCATCAGCCTTGACAGGTTTCGGGTTCGGACTCTGGCGAGCTTCACCGCCCACCGGATCGGCCTTCTCGGCGCAACAATGTCCTGGACGCTGATGTGGGCCTCTATGGAAAAATGGGCTTTCGCGGATTGGTCGCTGACGCTGCTGTGCGCGCGGCCCTATTTGACGATGGGGTTGACGCCAGAAGTCTTTCTCAGCCTCTCCGGCTGGTTTGAATTTGGTGCCGCCGCCATGCTGCTGTTGGGCGGCCCCGTTGCCAGCCGGCTATCGGCCTTTGCACTGCTGATGATCTTCGGCTCCGCCGTGCTGGAATTCGGCCGGGTGGATCTGGTTGGACATTTTCCAATCATCGCGGTTCTGGCCATCACCATCTGGAAAGGCAATGGCCAGGTCGGGGCCACGGTCAATCTCACCCATAAACCTGCCCTGAACCGAGCGTTGCTTCTGCCTCTTATCTATCTCGCCGCGCTGTTCGTCACCGGCATCGCTTATATCGGCGGCTGGAATTTCGCCTATGGCGATGGCACCACGCGAGGCCTTTCCAGTGATTACGATCTGGCCAGCTTGCTGCTCCTCTGGCTGGTAGCAGCGCTGATCCTCACCATCACCTTTATCTTCGCCGTCGTGCTGGGCCGGCGAGAACGCAAGCGCGCGGCGTCAGCCACCTGATCGAATAGCTTCGGGCAAGTCACCATTGCCCGGAGGCAATCTCTCGAAACGCCGTCTTTATTCTGTCGCTGAATTATGCTCTAGGAAGAGAAAGAACCCGGCCGTAGCAAGACCGCGTTCGTGAACAATACGCCTATGGCAAAACGGCCTTCCAAGGAGAGACTTTATGACCACCCAGACCTATCCGGTTTACGGCGAGATCACCGGCCCGATCGTGATGATCGGCTTCGGCTCGATCGGCCGTGGCACCCTGCCGCTGATCGAACGCCATTTCAAGTTCGACAAGAGCCGGATGGTGGTCATCGACCCGCGCAATGACGAGGCAGAATTGCTGGCCAAGCATGGCATCAAGCACATCCAGGCGCATGTGACGAAGGAAAACTACAAGGACCTGCTGAAGCCGCTGCTGACCGAAGGCGAAGGCCAGGGCTTTTGCGTCAACCTGTCGGTCGATACCGGCTCGCTCGACCTGATGAAGCTGTGCCGCAAGCTCGACGTGCTCTATATCGATACCGTTGTCGAGCCTTGGCTGGGCTTCTATTTCGACAAGAACATGAAGAACTCTGAGCGCACTAACTACGCGCTGCGCGAAACCGTTCGCCAGGAAAAGAAAAAGAACCCAGGCGGCACCACCGCCGTTTCCACCTGCGGCGCCAATCCGGGCATGGTCTCCTGGTTCGTCAAGCAGGCGCTGGTCAATATCGCCAACGAGATCGGCCTGAAATTCGAAGAGCCCTCGGTCGATGACCGCGAAGGCTGGGCCAAGCTGATGAAGAAGGTCGGCGTCAAGGGCATTCACATTGCCGAGCGCGACACCCAGCTCGCCAAGACACCGAAGCCGCTCAACGTGTTCTGGAACACCTGGTCGGTCGAAGGCTTTATTTCCGAAGGCTTGCAGCCAGCCGAACTTGGCTGGGGTACCCATGAAAACTGGATGCCGAAAAATGCCAAGAAGCACAAGAAGGGCTGCCAGGCGGCGATCTATCTGGAGCAGCCGGGCGCCAATACCCGCGTGCGCACCTGGTGCCCGACGCCCGGCCCGCAATACGGCTTCCTCGTTACCCACAACGAGTCGATCTCGATTGCCGATTACTTCACCGTCGAGAAGGATGGCGAAGTCGCCTATCGCCCAACCTGCCATTACGCCTATCATCCGGCCAATGACGCAGTTCTGTCGCTGCATGAAATGTTCGGCAATGGCGGCACCGCCCAGCCGGTTCTGCATGTTCTCGACGAAAACGAGCTGGTTGACGGCATCGATGAGTTGGGCGTGCTGCTCTATGGCCACGAAAAGAACGCCTACTGGTATGGTTCGCGCCTGTCGCTGGAAGAAACCCGCCGCATCGCCCCTTACCAGAATGCCACTGGCTTGCAGGTAACCTCCGCCGTTCTGGCTGGCATGGTCTGGGCCATCGAGAACCCGAAGGCTGGGATCGTTGAGGCCGACGAAGTCGATTACAAGCGCTGCCTGGAAGTGCAGTCGCCCTATCTCGGCCCGGTCGAAGGCCATTACACCGACTGGACCCCGCTCGACGGTCGTCCCGGCCTGTTCCCGGAAGAACTCGACACCAAGGACGCCTGGCAGTTCAAGAACATCCTGGTACGCTAACTGCAGCAGAACGGCGGATGGCAATATCCATCTGCCGATTTGAAACACCAGACTGAAGTAATGGTGCCGCGCATCGAAAGACCGCGCGGCCCCAAGCCGACATCAAGACTGCCATGGCACGCCTTTCATGCTCCTGTGGAACATCAATACCAGGATTGTGTTCAAGTGGCCGGGAAGAGGTTGAAAGCCTTGCTTTCGTTCGATCTTCGCGGCATGGTCGCCAGTATGGAACCTGATCGGCCCTGGCGGTATTTCAGGATATCGGTTGTTACCAACCGGGAATATGAAGCGTAAAGGACCTCTCTGGCCGAGGCGGCCGAAAGAGGCCAGAGACATAGGCGGCCATAATGTCCTGCCGGATGGAGAGTGTCATGAAGGTCAAAAGCATCGCAATTCTGCTCGTCGCGGCCTTTGCCGTGTCATCCTGCGTGGGCACGCCGCCGCCGCGCCAGGTCGCGTATAATGCGCCGCAGCCGCAGGGCGTCGATGGCGCCTGGGTCGATCCGAACGGCATCGTTTCCACCTTCCAGGGCGGCACCTTTGCCACCCGCTCCAGCGACACAAACGCGCTTCTGGCCTCCGGCACCTATACCAATAGCTCGCCGACGCTGGTGGAGATCAACATGACCTCATTGGTGCGCAAGACCCAGTCGCGTGTCAATTGCGCGCTGGTTTCGCCAGAACAGCTGAACTGCACCACGGATGCTGGCTCGAATTTCTCGCTACGCCGCAAAATCTGACGCTTCAACGCATCCACGCTTGGCAAAGCCGGTCCATGGGGCCGGCTTTTTGCTGTTCTGGCGTATTTTCGCTTGCGATAAACCAAGCACGATGGAAACATGCAACCTTCCGCAAAAGCCCGATAAGAACGTCATAAAAGAGGGGTAACCAGAGCGGGTGTTCCATGAAATCAGGAGTTACGGATGTTAAAAAGATTTAAATTTGGCCTATTGAGCGCCTCGGTGCTCATCCTGTCGTCGGGGGCGGCCTTTGCCGATTTCGAACTGAACATCCTGCATATCAACGATTTTCACTCCCGGATCGAGTCGATCAACAAATATGATTCGACCTGCTCGGCAGATGAGGAAAGCAAGAACCAGTGCTTCGGTGGCGCCGCTCGCCTGAAGACCGCGTTCGACCAGACCCGCGCGGCACTAGCTGGCAAGAATGTCCTGTCGCTGAATGCCGGCGACAATTTCCAGGGATCGCTGTTTTACACCACATACAAGGGCACCGCTGAACTGGATGTGATGAACATCCTGAAGTTCGATGCCATGACGCTTGGCAATCACGAATTCGACGATGGTGAGACGGCCATCGGTCCCTTCCTTGACAAGGTGCAGTTTCCGGTCGTGGTCGCCAATCTGGAAGTCAATGCCGAATCGAAGTTGAAGGACAAGTTCAAGCCCTCCACAATCCTGGAAATCGGCGGCCAGAAGATTGGCATTGTCGGCGCCGTTACCCCTGAGACAGTCGAACTCGCCTCGCCGGGACCGAATGTGAAATTCACCGATGATGTTGCTGCCATCACCGCAGAAGTGAAGAAACTCAAGGCCGAAGGCGTCAACAAGATCATCGCTCTCACCCATGTCGGCTATCATCGTGACATGGAAATCGCCAAGATCCCTGACGTCGACGTCGTGGTCGGTGGCCATTCCCACACGCTGTTATCAAACAGTGATCCGAAGGCCGAAGGCCCCTACCCAACGCTGGTCGACAATCCCGGCGGCTACAAGGTGCCGGTCGTAACAGCGGCCTCCTACAGCAAATATCTCGGCGATCTCACTGTTGTTTTCGACGATAACGGTGTGGTGAAAAGCGCCAAGGGCGACCCGATCCTGATCGACTCGAAATTCAAGCCTGATGAAGCGATGACCGCCAAGGTCAAGGAACTGGCCGGTCCGATCCAGGAATTGCGCCAGAAGGAAATCGGTGAAAGCGCCGGACCTATCGATGGCGCCTCCACCTCCTGCCGCGCCAAGGAATGCCCCATGGGCAACCTGGTGGCCGAGGCCATGCTGGATCATACCCGCAGCCAGGGCATCAGCATCGCCATCCAGAACGGCGGCGGCCTGCGCGCCTCGATCGGCGGCGGCAAGGTCACTATGGGTTCCGTCATCACGGTCCTGCCCTTCCAGAACACGCTTGCGACCTTCCAGCTCAAGGGCTCCGACGTGATTGCGGCGCTTGAAAACGGCGTGAGCCAGGTGGACGACGGCGCGGGCCGGTTCTCACAGGTTGCCGGTCTGAAATACAGCTTCGACCGTTCCAAGCCGGTCGGCAGCCGGATCGTTGACGTGCAGGTCAAGGACGGCGACGGCTTCGTGCCGCTCGATACCAGCAAGCTCTACGGTGTCGTCACCAATAATTACATGCGCACCGGCGGCGACGGCTACAAGATCTTTGCGACAGCCGGGCAGAACGCCTATGATTACGGCCCGGATCTCGCCGATGTGACAGCTGACTTCCTGGCCAAGAATTCGCCTTACAAGCCATTTACCGATGGCCGCGTCAGCGAAGTCACGCCAGCTGGCTATGTCGCACCTGCTGCCCAGCCGAAGACGGCGACGGCGGCCCAAGCCACGGCACCGGCTCCTGCCCCAACAGCGCCTGCCGCACCTGCTCCGGCAACCCCTGCCCCCGCCGCTCCGGCTCCCGTAACTCCAGCCGTTTCCGCACCGCCTGCCGCCGCTCAGCCGACCCAATATACCGTGGTTAAGGGCGACAGCCTGTGGAAAATCGCCGAAACCACCTATGGCAATGGCGAGGACTGGAAGAAGATTTCCGGTGCAAACAAGCTGCGCCATCCCGACCATATCGAGATCGGTGAAGTTCTGACCGTTCCGGCAAAGTAACTTTCAGTTGCGGGAGACCCCAACCTCCCGCATGCGACAAAAGGTCCGGCCCGGAGCGATCCGGGCCATTTTTCATTCTGGACAGTGATCTCATCTCGGTCCAAAAGCGTAACAGCAGCATCAAATTCTTGACCAAGGTAGTCCAAATATGAGCGCGATCGTCAACCATCTTCCTGCCGAACATCCCAAGGTCAATTTCGGCAAGGTCGGCGTGCTGCTCGTCAATCTCGGCACGCCTGATGGCACCGATTACACCTCGATGCGCCGCTACCTGAAGGAATTCCTCAGCGACAAGCGGGTTATCGAATGGTCGCGGCTGTTCTGGTACCCGATCCTCTATGGCATCGTTCTGAACACCCGTCCGGGCAAGGTCGGCAAGGCCTATGCCGAGATCTGGAACAATGACCTGAACGAGAGCTATCTGCGGACCTATACCCGCAACCAGGCCGAGAAAATGGCCGTATCGCTCACCGATATGCCAAATGTCGTGGTGGATTGGGCGATGCGCTACGGCCAGCCATCGATCAAATCGCGCATGGACGCGCTTCAAAAGGCCGGCTGCGAAAAAATTCTGCTGTTTCCGCTCTATCCACAATATGCCGCCGCCACCACCGCCACTGTCAATGACGAAGCTTTCAAGGCATTGCTCAAGATGCGCTGGCAACCGGCACTGCGCACCGTGCCGCAATATAGCGACGATCCTGTCTATATTGATGCATTGGCCAATTCCATCGAATCCCATCTCGCCAGCCTCGACTGGGAACCGGAACTGGTACTGACCTCGTTCCACGGCATTCCGAAGTCCTATTTCATGAAGGGCGATCCCTACCATTGCCAGTGCTACAAGACCGGACGCCTGCTGCGTGAGCGGTTGGGCTGGCCGAAGGAAAAGCTGATGGTCACCTTCCAGTCCCGCTTCGGGCCTGAGGAATGGCTACAGCCCTATACTGACAAGACCGTGGAAAAACTGGCAAAGGACGGTGTCAAGCGCATTGCCGTGATCAATCCAGGCTTCGTCTCCGATTGTCTGGAAACGCTGGAGGAAATTGCCGGTGAAGCGGGCGAAATCTTCCACCACAATGGCGGTGAGAAATTCAGCCATATCCCCTGCCTGAACGACAGCCCGGACGGCATGCGCGTGCTGGAAAATGTCGTGCGCCGGGAGTTGCAGGGCTGGGTCTGATACGAAGTGTCATTGAAAATGACCTTCGTATTCCTTTTGCAAATATCTCATGCTCCTGATGCATTTGAGATATTTGCATTGCCTGCAATGAAAGTATGACAGGGCAGCGTAAAACCTTAAGCCGGAATCAAGCGATTTGCGGTACCGCTGGCCGGGTCAATCGGGCACCAAGATCTATCCCCGGCTTCTCAATGAAGCGGTAGGTGACCAGAGACAGCAGATATGTCACGACCACCGTGAAGACCAGAACTCCAGCCTGGAAGGCAGAGTTTGAGACGCCCAAGTCGGTCAATATGTCAATTGACACGTAGAGCGGGATCATGTGGACAAGATAGACCGAATAGGAAATCTGCCCGAGATGGGTCGGCAGTGCCGACCCCAGCAGCCGCGCTGGCAGGTCGATAACGTGATTTGCGGATGCCGCTGCCGAGAGCAGGACGCCAGCCCAAATCATAAGCGGCAGCAATTGTGCAAGCCCTTCGCTGGCAACCACAACCGCGGCAACGCCCAGCGTTGCCAATAGCCATCCCCGCCATTCTTGCCTGCGGTCAAAGGCCATATAGCTGAATATACCGATGGCAAAGCGGTCAAGCTTATAGCCGATGAAACCACCCGGCAGCAGATCCGTCGCAAGGCTCAGCCCAAGGAAGACAGCAGCCCCCAATGGCCAGCGCTGCTTTTTTGCCAATGCCCACAGAAAGAAAGGCGCCAGCAAATAAAACTGCCATTCCATGGAAATGCTCCAGGCCTGGCCAACGATCGTAAAGGCGGCGTTATCCAGCACCTGGTCCGGCACCAGGCCCTGCAGCAGCGGAACATGGACGAGAAGCTGCTGACCAAGCGAATCCAGACTTTGTTGCGCCAGAGAGAGCCGATTGGCATTGGCGGGCGTATTGAAGGGAATGTCTTGCCAAGCCGACACCTGCACCTGCAACAGCAATGTCGAAACAGCAAGAACAACCAGATATAACGGAAACAGCCGGAACCCACGACGCGCAATATAAAGTCCTAGCGGCTCAGCCTTGCGGTCGATCAGACGGGCGATCACGAAGCCGGACAGGATGATAAACACATCCACCGCCAAGACATTGCGGTCGACAATTGGCAAACCCCAGCCGAATGTCAAGGAAACATGCCCCAGCACCACCCACCATGCCATGATACCTCGCAGACCTTCAAGTGAAGTTATCCTATGGCTTTGACTGGGCTGCATTTTCATATTCTCACGACATGTTTCGGGAAAACCAGTTCCCGTTCCCCTTCAGCATCCTGCGTTTTAGCCACCGTGGGATACTGACTCCGCTTAAAATTTCTATTGCATACTTCAAATATACAGATTGTTTTTAAAATGCCGTTCTTGATGAGTCCATATTGAAATGAGCTTCTCCGCCCTTGCCTACCGCACTGTTCATTCATGGTGAACTTGATTGTAAAATCAAGAATCTACAATCTAAGAATTGTGTAATCCACAGGTGCAAATCAAAGCAATAATTAATTGTTCCACCCTACATTGGGCCTATCGAAGGAGATTGCCGCGGCTCAGCGGAGGGGGAATCTATGCGTATCAATGCGAAAATATATCTACTTGTCTTCATTCTCGGCTTTGCCGCATCCCTGATCGGGGCGATCGGGATTTTCGTGACATTGCGATATGACAACAAGACCGCACAGGTTCTCAATCTATCCGAGCGCGCCTTCCAGGGTGAGCGGCTCAACCGCCTGATCACTTCGGTCGTGATGGAATCACGGGGTATCTACGCGGCGAAATCGAAGGAAGATGCCGACAAGTTCGGCAAGGGGCTGACAAAAAGCCTTGATGATATGGATGCCACGCTTCAAAGCTGGCGGAAAATGATACCGGAAACCCAGCTGCAAGCCTTTCAATCCATGGTTGCCAAGGCAGCGGAATTCCGGACATTCCGCACGGAAACAGTCCGTTTGGGCACCGAAGTCGGTCCGCAGGCGGCCAATGAGCAGGGCAATAACGAAGCCAACCGCGCCAACCGAAAAGCCTTCCAGACCGAGGTGGATGCCGTCGTCAGCGCCGACAAGAAAGAACTCCAGGCGGTCACGGCATCGGTCGCCAGCTTCCAGACAACAATGATGATCCTGATCGTCTCGGTGACGGTCATCTCGATCCTGATCGGCGTCAGCCTCGGGATCTATATCGGCGTCAAGCAATTGAGCCGCCCGATCGTTCAGCTCACCGCGGCCATCAAGCGTGTCGCCAATGGCGATTTCGAAACCGACGTGCCCGGCGCCACCCGTAAGGATGAAATCGGCGACATGGCCTTGGCGGTCGAAACCTTCAAGCGCAATGGCCAGGACGTCGCCCGCATGAATGCCCAGGAAGCCGCCCTGCGCGCAAAAAGCGATGACCTGCAATCCAGCATGTCCGTTGTCGTCGCAGCCGCCGCCGATGGCGATTTCAGCAAGCGGATCGACAAACATTACGACGATCCAAATCTTGACCGTTTCGCCAACAATATCAATGAACTGATCGCAAGCGTCGAGCGCGGGGTGACGGAAACCCGCCGGGTGATCGCCAATCTCGCGAGCGGCGATCTCAGCCAGGAAATGCAAGGCCAGTTCAGAGGCGCGTTCGGCGAATTGCAGGCCAATGTCAACACCACCTTTGAGCGCCTGCGCGACACGATTTCCAGTATCCGCCACAAGACGGACGCCATCAGCGGCAGCACTGGCCAATTGAGCAATGCCACCAACGAATTGTCGATGCGCACCGAAAAGCAGGCCGCCGCTCTGGAGGAAACTTCGGCGGCACTCGACGAGATCACAGTCGTGGTGCGCAGTTCCTCGGAACGTGCCCAGGAAGCCAGCCGGATCGTGACGGAAGCCACGGAAAATGCCGCTCAGTCCGCCGTCGTGGTGCGCGAGGCCGTGGACGCCATGGGCCGGATCGAAAATGCCTCCAAGGAAATTTCTACCATCATCAACGTGATCGACGAGATTTCCTTCCAGACCAATCTTCTGGCCCTGAATGCAGGTGTCGAAGCAGCTCGTGCCGGTGAAGCCGGCAAGGGTTTTGCCGTGGTTGCCCAGGAAGTGCGCGAACTGGCGCAACGCTCCGCCAATGCCGCCAAGGACATCAAGGCGCTGATCACCAAATCCGGCCAGGAGGTCGAAGGCGGGGTCAAGCTGGTGCAAAAAACCGGCGAGGCGCTGGCAAAGATCGAAAGCCGCGTGCTGACGATCAACGATCATATCCATTCCATCGCCAATGCGGCCAAGGAACAGGCAACCGGACTGCATGAGATCAACGCCGCCATCAACCAGATGGATCAGGTGACCCAGCAGAATGCCGCCATGGTCGAGGAAACCTCGGCGTCTACCCATTCACTCTCCGATGAGGCGCAGAGCCTGGTCGGCCTGCTCAGCCACTTCAAGATTTCCGGGCAGCAAAGCAAGGTTGCGCCTGAGCTTCGACGCAGCGCTCCGCAGCCTGTGTCGGCAAACCTAACCGCCCGCAGCCCGGCTCCTTCTCCAGCCCGTGAACGGGTCAAGGCCGTAGCCAAGGCCTTTGGCGGCGGTGCAGCTGCCGCTCAATCCCGGGATCAGTGGGAAGAGTTTTGATAAAATAATCCTCCTCGGATGAGGGGGGCTTATTTCAGGTCGAGCAATTCCAGCGGTCATTATTCAACGACCGCTGGAATCACACCCCACGCTTATTGCCCCAGAGCAGCACATGCAGTTGCGGCAACACGCGGGCGGCAAACCAGCGGTCTTCGACCACCCGGTCAACCAGCCAATGCATCCGGGTCATGATCCCGTCCATATCGATCAGCGCGTCATCGTCTTCCGGCGGCGGGGGTGTATGGTTGCCGGGTTGGAGATAGACCGGCAGATGCGGATGCCTGGCGCTGGCGTCGCGGGCATAGGCATAGTCGGCCTCATCAAAAACGATGAACTTCAGCACGGTGAGTGGGCTTTGCTGCGCGCCCCGCGCTGCGGCTTTCTCCAGACAGAGCGACAGCGCATCCCAATCCGTTTCCATGCCGCTCGACGGTGGTTTCGGCGACACCACCAGCACATCCAGATCGGCAAACCAGTCGCGGGCAATCGACCCCTGGGTTTCCAGGGCGAAGCGGTAGCCTCGCTCATGACCGTGGGCAATCAGCCCGCCCAGCGGCTGGATCGCCGGATTGCCACCCGACAGCGACACCATCAATGGTACGCCCCCGGACAGGTTTTCCACCTCGGACCAGATCGCCTCGACGCTCATTGGCAGCCATTCGTGGCGAAAGCGGCTTTCCACCGCATGCAGGCTATCGCACCAGGAACAGCGATAATCGCAGCCGCCCATCCGCACGAACACGGTCGGCTGGCCGATCAGCACCCCCTCGCCCTGAATGGTCGGGCCGAAGATTTCACTGACCCGGAGCCCGGCATCGCCCAAGATCTGAGACTGCGTCACGGACGATACTCCGCCCAGGTCTTCTGGGTTTCGCTGACCCGGACCGCAGAGGTCTCGGCAAAATACTGCTTGCACCAATCATAGAAGTGCTTGGCCAGACATTCCGCCGTGGTCTTGTCGTGACCCAGGACATCATTGAGATGGCGATGATCGAAGGCCTCATCGATATAGGTCTTCAGCACTTTCAGCTCATGATAATCGCGCAGGAAGCCATGGTCGTTCAGGTCCTCCCCCGAAAGCTCGACCTCGACAATATAATTATGCCCATGCAGCCGGGAGCATTGATGATCGTCGGGCAGGCCTTTCAGCTGGTGCGAGGCGGAAAAATGAAACTCCTTGGTGATCCGGTACATGGTCTCAAACCTCCCTGGCCTGGAAGCCGGAGGTGGCGCTCACCCAGAAATCCGGATCTTCATAGGCAGTCGGATCGGTAACACCGGCCAGATGAAAGGCTTCGCGCCGCTCCACGCAGGTGCCGCACCGGCCACAATGGCGCGCACCACCTTTGTAGCAGGACCAGGTCTGGTCAAACGGCGTGCCGTATTTCGCCCCTTCGGTTACGATATCGGCCTTGGAAACCGTGACGAACGGCGCCATCAGCTTGACATCGGCATAGCCTTCCAGCGCATGAGCCTGCATGGTCTGGAACGCATCGATGAAGCCCGGGCGGCAATCGGGGTAGATGAAATGGTCGCCGCCATGCACGGCAACGGCCACCGCATCGGCCTTGCGGGCCGCAGCCACACCGAAGGCAATCGCCAGCATGATGGCATTGCGGTTCGGCACGACGGTGATCTTCATCGTCTCTTCGGCATAATGGCCGTCGGGAACGTCGAGATCGTCTGTCAGCGCCGAGCCGGTCAGGCTGGCACCAATCGCGGTAATGTCGATGATCTGGTGCGGCACGCCCAGCCGCTTGGCCGCAAGCGCTGCAAAATCCAGTTCTTTTTTGTGCCTTTGGCCGTAATCGAAGGAGATCAGGCCGATCAGCTGATGCTCCGCTGCCATTTTGTCGGCAAGCGAAACGGAATCGAGTCCGCCAGAGCAGACGACGAGTATTTTCATGGTTCTAGTCCTTGTTTTTTCCGGGTAGGCTGCGACCGGTGGTGAAAACCGTGGCCCTGATAGCGCAGAAGTGAGGCTTTGCAAACCCGCCTGAACGGGTAATTGCCCCGAGAACGACCCTAGATTATCCATGCCACTGGTAACGGGGTGGGGCCAAGCTTACATAGAGCTCAACAAAATGACGGTGGGGAGAAGATATGTCCGGCTTCGATATTCTGGTTATTGCCCTGGTGGGCTTCGTCATCCTGGTGCTGATTGCCGGGATCAAGACCGTGCCGCAGGGCTTTCGCTATACCGTGGAACGCTTCGGGCGCTATACCCGCACGCTGGAACCGGGCCTGAACATCATCACTCCCTTCATCGAGACCATCGGTGCCAGGATGAATGTGATGGAACAGGTGCTGGATGTTCCGACCCAGGAGGTCATCACCAAGGACAATGCCAGCGTCTCCGCCGATGCCGTGGCCTTTTATCAGGTCTTGAACGCCGCCGAAGCCGCCTATCAGGTCGCCAATCTGGAAAACGCCATTCTCAACCTGACCATGACCAATATCCGCTCGGTCATGGGCTCGATGGACCTCGACGAACTGCTCTCCAACCGCGAAGTCATCAATGACCGCCTGCTGCGGGTGGTGGATGAAGCCGTGCGGCCCTGGGGCATCAAGGTCACCCGCGTCGAGATCAAGGATATTCAGCCGCCCAAGGATCTGGTCGATGCCATGGGTCGCCAGATGAAGGCCGAGCGCGAAAAACGCGCCCTGGTATTGGAAGCTGAAGGCTTCCGCAATGCCCAGATTCTGCGGGCCGAAGGCGCGAAACAGTCTGCCATTCTCCAAGCCGAAGGCCAGCGGGAAGCTGCCTACCGCGAGGCCGAGGCCCGCGAGCGTCTGGCTGAAGCGGAAGCCAAGGCGACAGCCCTGGTCTCGGCGGCAATTGCCGCCGGTGACGTCCAGGCCATCAACTACTTCGTCGCGCAGAAATATACCGAGGCGATGACCGCTATCGGCACCGCCTCCAACTCGAAAATCGTGCTGATGCCGATGGAAGCCTCATCGCTGATCGGTTCGCTGAGCGGCATTGGCGCCATCGCCCGTGAAGTGTTTGGCGGCGATGCCCCACAGGCGAGTTCCAACCCGGCTCGTGCCTCTGGCACCTCCGCCAGAAGCGTTCCGAAAACCACCGCAGTCAGCACCACGCCCGTGATCAATCCCTTCGCCAAGTCGGAGGAATAAACCGCCATGTTCGCCACGCTGGTCGATCAATGGGGACCGTGGAGCTGGCTGGTGCTGGGACTGGCACTGCTGGCCGTCGAACTGGTCATGCCCGGCATGTTCATGATCTGGATCGGGCTGGGCGCCATTGCCACCGGCCTTCTCTCGCTGGCCTTCTGGGGCGATGCCTTCTGGCCCTGGCAGGTTCAAGCGCTGGTGTTCTGCGCCTTTTCGATCGCCGCCATCCTGATCGGGCGTAAATATCTGCGCTCCGACGCCAGAAGCAGCGACGAACCGCTGCTCAACCAGCGCACCGCAAGCCTTGTTGGGAGAACCGCTACCCTCCAGGAACCGATCCGCGAGGGTCGTGGCCGGATCAGGTTGGATGATACATTCTGGACGGTATCAGGACCGGATCTGGAGACCGGAACACAGGTCAAGATCATCGCCGCCCATGGGCGCGATTTGACCGTGGATGCGGTTTGACGGGCACCAGGGAAAAAGCCAGACCAAGGCGGCACGACACATAGTCAACGTCATGCTTGGCCCTGTGCCGAGCATCTAACCACGCTACAGCGCCGTGCGCCCTATTAAGCAATAATTTTTATTAATGATGTCAACATCTTATTCGACAGCAGCAGACCCTCGGGACAAGCCCGAGGGTGACGAACCGTGGACACGGAAAGTTCAGCAGCTTTAAGTGTCGTTCAGGCCCGTCGTATCACTAAAACAAGGTGTGAAGATCGAAAAGCGACCGGCCCCTGGCTCAGGCCACACCAATCCGCAACAGGTCGTGGAAGTGGATAATGCCGCCAGGCACACCGTCTTCATCGGTCACAAACAGCGCCGAAATATTGTGCTGGTTGAGGATTGCCATAGCAGTGGTGGCGAGCGTTTCGGTATGCACCGTCTTTGGATGACGGGTCATCACCTCTTCCACCATCCGCTCACCGAGATTGCGGTTGAGGTTACGGGCAATATCACCATCGGTGATGATGCCGACCAGGCGGTTGGCACTATCGGTCACGCCGACGCAGCCAAAACGCTTCTGCGACAGCATGATAATCGCTTCCGGCACCGAGGTACCTTCCGGCACGAGCGGCACGTCCTCGCCTATATGCATCATGTCGCCGACATGGGTCAGCATCGCGCCAAGCTTGCCGCCCGGATGGAAGGTCTTGAAATCGTTCGGCCCGAAGCCACGTGCTTCCAGCAGCGCCAGCGCCAAGGCATCGCCCAGCGCCATCTGCATCATGGTGGAGGTGGTGGGCGCCAACCCGTGCGGGCAGGCTTCCTGTACCTTGGGCATCAAAAGCACGATATCGGCTTCACGCGCCAACGTGGATTGCTCACCAGCGGTAATGGCGATCAGCGGAATGGAGAACCGGCGAGTGAAGGACAGAATACCGTTCAACTCGGTGCTTTCACCACCCCAGGACAAGGCGATGACCACATCGTCACGGGCAATCATCCCGAGGTCGCCGTGATTGGCTTCCGCCGGATGGATGAAGAAAGCCGGCGTGCCTGTCGAAGCAAAGGTCGCCGCGATCTTGCCGCCGATATGGCCGCTTTTGCCGACGCCAGAGACGATCACCCGCCCCGAGCTTTTGCCGATAACATCGATTGCGTTGCAAAACGGCCCGGCAAGATATCCTGCCAAAGCTTCTTCCAGGGCCGCCAGCCCGCTTTGTTCGGTAGCGACAACACGCAATGCAGCCTTGATGGCGCTTGCTTCCACGAGTTTTACAGCCAGCTTGTTCATGGCAATGTCCATAGCGCTAATGAACTTAACTGTCCATTCACCCTTGCCTACAGTCTGTAAGAAATGACGACTGGCCGGTGTTTCTGGCAAGCTGACCTGTGCAAATCGTTGATCGCAACGAATAATTAACCATGGGAATTTACCTTTCGGTAATGGCATCACCGCCGAAAGACAGATTTCAACAGGCCGCAATGACGGACAGCCAGACCCATTCCCCTGATCGGCAGCACAGCGCGGGTTTTTGCCCGATGGTGTCCGCTGGCTTGCTGGCAGCCTGCCTGGTCGCGGCTGGGGCGGGTCCTGCCCTCTCCCAGCAGTTGACGTCGGGATCGACTGAGCAAAGCGCGGGCCTTGCGACCCTGCGCGGCTCCACAACGAGCACCGACGACGCGGCAACAACCACCGACACGACGGCAACAGGCACTGCCACGTCAACGACCAAAACCAAGTCGGATACCAGCGAAGATACGCTTGATACCGACAGTTTCCGTCGTATCACCAATGACGCGCTGGACGCCAACCGCATCAACCTCAGGGAATCGCCGGTCGATGAACGGCGTCAACTGCGCAAGACTGAGGATGATGGCACCGGCATTCATGTCGGCACGATGATTCTCAGACCGGAATTGTCGCAAGGCATCAGCACCGAACGCAAATCGACCGGCAACGACAAGCAGAACACCACCTATTGGGATAACGGACTGAAAGGCACGCTGACCTCCGACTGGTCACGCCATCAACTGGTCATCACCGGTGACGGGCAATGGCGGCAACGCATTGCGGGTGACCGCGACAGCGATCCTTCCGGTCGCGTCGATGCCGCATTGCGGCTGGATTTTGCCAATGACATGGCCGCCCGGTTGACGGCGGGCTATGGCTTCAGCCGCGAAAGCACCACCGACCCCAATGCCGTGCGCGATGCCACGGTCCAATCGGGCGTCAACCAGTTCAGCGCCGGTGCTGTGCTGGAACGGCAGGTTGGTCCGTTAAAAGGCTCGCTTGGGCTGGATTTCGAACGCTGGGTCTATACCGATGCCAAGCTTTCCGATGGCAGCATGCTGTCCAATTCCGACCGTAACCGCAATGCCGTCACCCTGTCTTCACGGCTGGGCTATGAAATCTCACCGGCACTGACGCCCTTTATCGAAGTCTCCACCGGCAAGACCCGTTATGACCAGACTGAGGACAGCGCAGGCTATCGCCGCTCCGGCAATATCTACGGTGCCAAGGCCGGGATCAGCTCGGACATGGGCGAAAAGCTGCGCGGCGAAATCGCCCTTGGCTATAAGCAGGCCAATTTTGACGATGCCCGCTTGGACGATCTGGGTGCGATGACTGTTGACGGCAATGTCGCGTGGTCACCGTTGCGCGGCACCAATGTCGATCTGGGTCTTGCCACCTCCATCGAACCGTCCACCAGTGCAGGCGTCAGCGGCGATGTCGCCTATGCACTGACGGCCGCCGTGACCCATGAATTGCGCGACAACCTGATTGCCAAGCTTTCGGGCGGCACCACCTGGCGCAATTATCGCGGCGGCAGCCTGAGTACGGGCATGTATTATACGGCAGGTGGCGGGCTGGTTTACAAAGTCAACCGCTGGCTGGATCTCACCGCCGATCTGACCTGGGAAAAATCCACCAGCGACAGCAGTTCCGACGAAAAGACCCTAACGGCAGGCGTTGGCCTGAAACTCAGGCGGTAAACGAGAAAACGCCGCGCGTTGGACGCACGGCGTTTTAAGTTTCAGTCCGTTCGAAAAACCGCTTACTTCAAAGCGGCCAGCAGCGCCTTCATCGGCTCTTCCACCAAGCCACGAAGTTCGGGACGCGACAGAGCGAAGGCGACATTGGCAAGGATAAACCCGTCCTTGGCGCCCGTATCGAAGGTTTCGCCCTTGAAGTGATAGCCGGCGAATTGCTGGATCTTGGCCAGTTTCAACATGCCATCGGTCAACTGGATCTCGTTGCCAGCGCCGCGTTCCTGGGTTTCCAGGATCGAGAAGATTTCCGGTTGCAGGATATAGCGGCCATTGATGAAGAAGTTCGAGGGCGCGGTACCCTTGGCTGGTTTTTCCACCATTTCAGTGATTTTGAAGCCGCCATCCAGCGTCTCACCGACACCGACGATGCCGTATTTATGCGCCTGATCGGGCGCACATTCCTCGACGGCGAGGATATTGCCGCCAGCCTTGTTGTAGAGATCGACCATGCCCTTCATGCAGGCGGTCTCGCCGCGCATGATCATGTCGGGTAGCAGAACAGCGAAAGGCTCATCGCCAACGATTTCGCGCGCGCTCCATACTGCATGGCCGAGACCCAGCGGCTCCTGCTGGCGGGTGAAGCTGGTGGCGCCTGCCTTGGGCAGGATTTCGGACAGCAGCGTCAATTCTGCATTTTTGTTGCGCGATTTCAGCGTCTGTTCAAGCTCATACTGGATATCGAAATAATCCTCGATCACCCCTTTGCCGCGCCCGGTGACGAACACGAAATGCTCAATCCCGGCTTCCACGGCCTCATCCACCACATATTGGATGACTGGCTTATCGACAACAGTCAGCATTTCCTTCGGCACGGCCTTGGTGGCGGGCAGGAAACGAGTTCCAAGACCGGCAACCGGAAACACGGCTTTACGAATTTTTTTCAGTTGTCCCACACATCCCTCCTAGAGGATTTTTCACATATGCACGCAATCGCACAAACGCCGATTACTAAAGAATTGCAACGAAATTACAATTCTGTTTGCGATTTTGGTAAATTGGTAAAGAATTTGTTGAGACTATGGTCATAGACTGAGCCAGACCGGTCAGGTCCGTGCAATTCCTGACCGGTATTGCCGCACTGCCACAACCAGATGGCATTGACCAGCATAGACAGATGAGCCAACAGCCAGCTGAACGGACGACGATGCCAATGACCAGAGAACGCGCCTCGCGCCATCTTCGCGCGCTTGCCTTTTCCCTCATGGCGAGCCTTGCGCCGCTTCATGCCCATGCCGATGCCGGCTTCCAGAAATGGATCCGGGATTTCTATCCCACGGCGGCCGCCTCGGGCATTAGCGCGCAAACCTATAACCGCGCCTTTGCCGGGATCAAGGACCCGGACCCCGAAGTGCTGCGCAAGGCCGCCTATCAGCCGGAATTCAAGTCTGACATCTGGGATTACCTCGATAGCCGCGTCAATCCTTATACCGTGAAGATCGGTCGGGAAATGCTGGCCAAGCATGGCCGCACGCTGGCATCGCTGGAAAAATATTTCGGTGTCGACCGCCATATCCTTCTGGCGATCTGGTCGATGGAAAGCAATTACGGCGCGGTTCTCGCCAAGGACGACCGGCTGCATTACGTGCCGCAGGCCCTGGCCACCCTTGGCTATGCCGATCCCAAGCGCGCCGGTTTTGCCCGTAAACAGCTGATTGCGGCCTTGAAAATCCTGCAAAACGGCGATGTGAGCCCGAAGGAAATGACCGGCTCCTGGGCGGGCGCCATGGGCCATACACAATTCATCCCGACCAGCTATCTGCTGTATGCGGTGGACGCCGATGGCAATGGCCATAAGGATATCTGGAATTCAATTCCCGATGCGCTGGCCACTTCTGCCAATCTTCTGGCCAAGAACGGTTGGGACAGCGGACGGACCTGGGGCTATGAAGCCGTGGTGCCTGCGGGAGCTGGCAAATATGCCGGCAAGACGCTGACGCTGGGCCAATGGCAGAAGCTGGGCTTCACCCGCCCTGGCGGCAAGGCTTTCCGCAATCCGGGCGAACGGGCGCAGTTAAAGCTGCTGGCCGGTGCCAATGGTCCGGGCTTCCTGATGACATCCAACTTTTTCACCATCAAGAAATACAATGCAGCCGATACCTATGCGCTGGCCGTCGGTCTTCTTGCCGACGAAATCGCCGGCTATGGTGGAATGCAACAGAAATGGCCACGTCCTGACGGTACGCTGGATATCAAGGAAAAATTCGAGTTGCAGACCCGGATGAAGGCCCTGGGCTATTATAATGGCGAAGTGGACGGCAATTTCGGCTCCGGCTCGAAAGCGGCGATTTCCGCCATCCAGCAACGGTTGGGCATGCAGGGCGATGGCGAACCTTCAAAGCCGCTGCTGGAAATGCTCAGACGGCATTGATGGGGAGCGATCGGCCGTTGACGGGCCGCGACGGGATGACTGCTTATGCCTGGTGAAGACAGAGACCGGATCGTGCGGCGACATGTGACCTTTGCGCTTGCAATCGTCGTGGCTGCGACAAGCGTCGGTGGCCCTGCCCTGGCACAGGATTATCCCCGCCGCCGCACCCTGCTCGACATGCTGTTCGGCAGCCGCTCGGACGACAGCCGCTATGAACGGCAATATCCCGCCGCGCCACGTCCGGCAGGGCCGCGCAGCCGCAAGAAACCTGCCGCCACCGCTCCCGCCACACCGGCACGGATACGTCCTGTTCCGGTTTCGGCCCCGCCAAAGGAGGCGGCTCCGGCCAAGATAGACAATGCCCAGAAAATCCTTGTTGTCGGCGATTTCTTTGCCAGCGCCATCGGCGATGGCTTACAGCAGGCCTTTGCCGATGCGCCCGGAACTGTCATCGAGACCCGCAGCAACGGCTCCTCCGGCCTGGTGCGGGACGATTATTTCGACTGGCGGCGGCAATTGCCGAAAATGCTCGAGGAAACCAAACCGGCTTTGGTGATCGTCGAGCTTGGCGCCAATGACCGCCAGCAGATGACCCCTGGCGGAGGCGACCAGCGCTTTCCCTCAGACGCCTGGTTTGCCGAATATCAAAAGCGGATCGATACCATCGCCAAGCTGGTGACGGCAAAAAAGATCCCGCTGATCTGGGTTGGCCTGCCGCCGGTGAAATCGCCGGGCATGTCGGCGGACCTGATCAAGTTCAACGCGCTCTACCGCAAGGCGGCGGAAGCGGCAGGCGGTGAATTTATCGACATCTGGGACGGTTTCGTCGATGCGGACGGCGGCTTCGTGCTGACTGGCTCCGACATCAACGGCCAGCAGGCCCGGTTGCGCGGTCCCGATGGCATCAGCATGACCGATGCCGGCAAGCGCAAGATGGCCTTCTACCTGGAAAAATCCGCCCGCAAATTCCTGGGCGATATGGCAAGCCCCGGGCTGGTGCGGCTCGATGCGACCAGCCTGCCCGACCTGACCGGGCCAGAACAGCTTGACGGCCCCGACCGTATTGCCCCGATGAAAATTTCCGATCCGGCGCTGGATGGCGCAGATCACCTGTTGGGCGGCGCTGAAAAGCCCGCCCCCCAAACGCCCCCCTCGCCCCGCGACCTTCTGGTCTCGACCGGCATCATGCCGGAACCGCCAAAAGGCAGGGTAGACGATTACCGGCTAGCGTCCCCATCAAATATAAATTTGGCTGTGCCGAAACAATAATACGAGCGTCTGTGAGGTTTAGATGAAACCTGACAGACGCCAATGCAAACCGTTAGTCCTCTCCGAAAACCAAAGGCGGTTTCACAAGGGCTGACGTAAGACGTATCGAACTATCCAAAATGGTACCGGTCAAAGACCGTGTCACGCGCCCAGTGGTTCTTTCCAGGAAGACGGGGCATCCGTCTTCCTGGAAAGGTTCTCGTCAAAAATCCTGCCAATCCTTCTCTTTTACCGCAGCCGATCCATGAAAGGCGCCCCGGAGCTTTTCCGTCAGTTTCCGGGCAGGCGACGGTGCGGGACGAGATGCGGAAACGTCATTCGTCTGCGCGAACGCAACAACCTTGCCTTGATCTTCAAGCTTGAAGCGCGACAGCAGGTCGCTCAACGTCGCCGCTTCCTTCGCCAGGCTGTGGCTTGCCGCCGTTGTCTGTTCCACCATGGCAGCATTCTGCTGGGTACCCTGGTCCATAGTATTGACTGCCGTATTGATCTCCTGAAGCCCGACCGATTGCTCGCGTGCAGCCTCGACAATCGCCGTTACATGCCGGTTAATCTCCTGAACCTCACCAACAATGGTTTCGAGCGAAGAGCCAGTTTCAGCCACCAGCTGCACACCGGCCTGCACCTGCTGCCCGGAAGAGACGATCAGGCCCTTGATGTCCTTTGCCGCATTGGCGGAGCGCTGCGCCAGTTCGCGTACCTCTTGCGCCACCACAGCAAAACCCTTGCCGGCTTCCCCCGCGCGGGCTGCCTCGACACCGGCATTCAGCGCCAGAAGATTGGTCTGAAAAGCGATCTCATCGATAACACCAATGATATTGCTGATTTCGCCAGAGGATCTTTCGATCTCCTGCATAGCGGCAACCGCCTTGCGCACAACATCGCCGGAGCGTTCCGCACCATCGCGTGTTTTGGACACCAGAATGCCAGCTTCTTCGGCGCGCCGGGTCGAATCCTTGACCGTCGTGGTAATCTGCTCAAGTGCTGCTGCCGTTTCTTCCACGGAAGCCGCCTGCTGTTCCGTCCGATGCGAAAGATCGTCGGCGGCAGAGCGGATTTCATTGGCACCTGCATCAATGCCACGCGCATTCTGCCTGACGGTCACCAGCGCTTGCTGCAACTTCTGGACAGAGCTGTTGAAATTCGACCGCAACCCATCAAGGCCAGCCACGAATGGCACGGTAATGCGATAGCTGACATCCCCATCAGCCAGGCGCGTCAGACCCTCTGCCAGAGCCTCCACGGCAAATTTGGTGTCGGCGGCATCCTTGGCCCGCTGCGCATCACGCTCGGCCCGTTCCTTTTCCGACAAGCCACGGCTGGCTTCGGCCTCGGCTTCAAGACGCTCACGGTCCAGTGCATTGTCTCGAAACACCGCAACGGCGGCGGCCATCTGTCCGAGTTCGTCTCCGCGTCCGGCGCCATCGATTTCCGCCCGCGTTTCGCCCTTGGCCAGGGACGTCATGCGCAGCCGCAGCCGTTCGATCGGTCGGGTAATGCCATGGGAGACGATCCACAAAGCTGCAAAAATCGCCAGAATGAAAGCGACAAGCAGGCCGCCAAGTGTAGAAATAATTGTATTGCGCGTCTCATTCGAGATCAACGTACTTTTATCGGAAAGTTCTTTTGCACCATCGACCACCCATCGGCGGGTCTCATCGGCTGTCTCGGCGATCAGCTTATCTGCCTGCCTTAATTCGGCGCGGGCCTCGGTATCTTGTTTTCTAGCATCCAGGTCAATCACTTTGGATGTTATCGTGATGATCGCCTCATACCGTGTACGAATTGCCGCGAGCCGGTCGGCCTTCGCAGGATCAAGGGCGATTGCCTCATTGATCATGGTGATAATGCGCTTGACGCTCTCATCATAGTCCTTTTTCGCCCTGACAATTTCCAGACTTGAATCGTCATAAACCAAGATTTGGTAAGCGTCATAGCCGAGTGCCATCAGCCTCTGACTTGAACGCGCCACCATCATAAGCGAACCTGCGTCCTGATCGATAAAAGCGGAATACTCCTTATCAACAGCATTCAAGCTTTGGGACAGCATGACAGAAGCGCCAATGCCCAATGCACAAATTGAAACCACGACAGACAAAATCTTCGTTTTAATTTTCAGATTGTCGAGAAATGACATTTGGGATCTCATGTCGGCAGGGATCCAAGCATCTGGATTGGCTGCTACAGGAAAAGCATCTCATCATGAGGGCTACAATAGGTTGTATACAAGATTTAAAAGGCATTAATTTATTAAAAGTAAATATGCCGGATCAAACCGGAAATCACTGCAAATATACGGAGTTTACAATTGATATTCCTCGATATTTTTTAAATACGCGCAAAATAAAGCATAGATATTTCTGAATAAAATAAAACTCTTAAGTTGTATTCTACCCCTAGAAATCCATTTGCAAACGTGCAAGATCTTCCCAAATTCCAACGAAAAAAGGGGGGCGAAAGCCCCCCCTTATAGAACTCGGAACCGGCCAATCTCAGCGCGGTAGAACCGTCGTACCCATCAGCGCCTCGTCGATGGCGCGCGCTGCCTGGCGGCCTTCGCGGATGGCCCAGACCACCAGTGACTGGCCACGGCGCACGTCGCCGGCTGCCCAGAATTTATCGACGGAGGTGCGGTAGTCCTTGTCATTGGCGATAACATTGGTCGAGCCGCGCCGGTCGGTATTGAGGTCCAGCTTGCCGTCGAGCTCCTTGACGACACTGTCGGTGAAGGGGCCGGAAAAGCCGATGGCGATAAAGGCGAGATCGGCCTTGATGATGAATTCCGAACCAGCGATCGGCTGGCGACGGTCATCCACCTGGCAGCATTTGACGCCGGTCAGCATGCCGTCTTCGCCAACGAATCCGAGCGTTCCCACCTGGAACTCACGCACAGCGCCTTCGGCTTGGCTGGAGGAGGTGCGCATCTTGGTGGCCCAGAACGGCCAGACGGCCAGCTTGTCTTCGGTCTGCGGCGGACGCGGACGGATGTCGAGCTGGGTAACCTTCACAGCGCCCTGACGGAAAGCCGTGCCGACGCAGTCAGACGCGGTATCGCCGCCACCGACCACCACGACATGCTTGCCACCGGCAATGATCGGCTCCGACGGCCAGCCGACGCTGTCGATGTTTTCACGACCGACCCTGCGGTTCTGCTGGACCAGATAGGGCATGGCATCATAGACGCCGTGCAGATCGACGCCGGGAATGCCAGCTTCACGTGGGGTTTCCGAGCCGCCGCAATAGAGGACGGCATCGTAATCGGCCAACAGCTTTTCCACCGTTACATCGACGCCGACATTGACGCCACAATGGAAGGTGACGCCTTCGCCCTTCATCTGTTCGACGCGGCGGTCGATGAAGTTCTTCTCCATCTTAAAGTCGGGAATGCCGTAGCGCAGCAAACCGCCCGGCTTGGTTTCGCGCTCATAGACATGCACATCATGCCCGGCACGGCCAAGCTGCTGGGCGGCTGCCATGCCTGATGGGCCAGACCCAATGATCGCCACCTTTTTGCCGGTATGGACCGTGGCCGGTTGCGGCACGATAAAGCCCAGTTCATAGGCCTTGTCGGCGATGGCCTGCTCAACGGTCTTGATCGAGACCGGCGCATCCTCAAGGTTCAGCGTGCAGGCTTCCTCGCAAGGCGCGGGGCAAACGCGACCGGTAAATTCCGGAAAATTGTTGGTGGAATGCAGGTTGCGGATCGCCTCTTCCCACTTGCCGTTATAGACCAGATCGTTCCAGTCGGGGATCTGGTTATGCACCGGACAGCCGGTCGGGCCGTGGCAATAGGGAATGCCGCAATCCATGCAGCGCGCCGCCTGCTTTTGTACTTCCGGTTCTGACATCGGAATAGTGAATTCGCGGAAATGCCGGATGCGGTCGGAGGCCGGCTGATACTTCGCCACCTGCCGGTCGATTTCCATGAAACCTGTAACCTTGCCCATGTCTTACCCTTTCAAAACGGTAGGCCCAGAGGCCCCCAATACCAGTAGGCGAGGCCGATAATCGCCCCCAACACAATGAACTCCAGTCCAATCGAACCGTTGACTAGATAGCCAAAGGTCGGAACCGCTAAGCCAAGCATGATGGAAACAAAGACGTGCATCTTGCGCATTCTGCTTCTTCTCCGCCGCTATCGCAGCCAATTCTCGATCTTCAATCCCGGAACTCGGGAAAATTCTCTTTCATTATCCGTCACAAGCACAGCATCCAAGGCGAGTGCGTGTGCCGCAATCAGCATATCCATATCGCCTATCGGTTGCCCACGGCGGCTCAGACTGTCCCTGAGCGCAGCATAGTGAACATCGGCCGGCGCCTCCCAAGGCATAACCTCGAATTCGGACAAAACTGTCTCGATGAGCCGGACCAAACGCTCTGAGCCCTTCTTGGCTACCCCGTATCTCAGTTCGGCCGCCACGATCAGGCTCGTTCTCAATTCACCCTCTTTGAGAGCAGCCACCTTTTTCGCGGTTTTGCCATCTGGATTTCGGATGAATTCCGAAATCGCGTTGGTATCGAACAGGTAACTCATTCGGGAAGATCCAGATCAATCTCCTGAAGAGGCTGATCATCTATCTCAGGAAAGTCTTGGCCGAGCGGTTCCGCTTGTCGAAGCCACTCTATCAACCCGCCTGGTGATCGCTTCTGACGAGCGGGTTGAATGGTGATTACGCCATCCGCCTCCTGTCGGATAACGACTTCATCTCCGGAGAGATCGAAGTCGCTTGGTATCCGCACAGCACGGCTTCTCCCGTTCATGAATATCTTTGCCTTACGCTCCTTTGATACCGGAAACATGGCCACCTCCATCTTGTGATATGACAATGTCATATCACAAGACTGCTAAACATAAAACTATTCGGCGGCAACGCCCATGCGCATCCGTTCCATTTCCTCCAGCGCCCGGCGATATTCGACCGGCATGACCTTACGGAATTTCGGACGGTAATCGGCCCAGTTGTCGAGGATCTGCTTGGCGCGGTTCGAGCCGGTATAATGCAGATGGTTGGAGATCAGTTGATAGAGCCGCTCCTCGTCATGGCGGGTCATGTCTTCCGACACGTCCACCAGACCCTTGTGCATCAGGTCGCCGCCATGGTGATGCAGCTTTTCCAGCATGTCATCTTCTTCCGGCACCGGTTCCAGTTCCACCATCGCCATGTTGCAACGCTTGGCGAAATCGCCCTTTTCATCAAGGACGTAAGCCACACCGCCGGACATACCGGCTGCGAAGTTGCGGCCGGTTTCGCCCAGCACCACAACCACGCCGCCCGTCATGTATTCGCAGCCGTGATCGCCGACACCTTCGACAACCGCAATCGCGCCGGAATTGCGCACCGCGAACCGTTCGCCCGCCACGCCGCGGAAATAGCATTCCCCGGCAATGGCGCCGTAGAGCACGGTGTTACCGACGATGATCGAGTGTTCCGCAACGATCCGCGCATTTTCCGGCGGACGCACGATGATCCGGCCACCGGACAGACCCTTGCCGACATAGTCATTGCCGTCACCGACCAGATCGAAGGTGATGCCGCGCGACAGAAACGCCCCGAAGGACTGACCTGCCGTGCCGTTCAGCGTCACATGAACAGTATCGTCCTTGAGGCCCTTGTGGCCCCAGCGCTTGGCAAGTTCACCCGACAGCATGGCACCGGCTGAACGGTCAACATTCTTGATATCGACTTCGAACACCACAGGCTGCTTGGATTCCAGCGCGGGCATCGACTTTTCGATCAGCTTGCGGTCCAGCACATCTTCAATCGGATGATGCTGGCGCGCGGTCCAGTAGGTGGCTTCCTTGGGCGCATCGACCTTGTGGAAGATCTTCGAGAAATCGAGACCCTCGGCCTTCCAATGGGCCAGCATATCGTTCTTTTCCAGAAGCTCTGAGGCGCCGATAATGTCATCCAGCTTGGCAAAGCCCAGCGAGGCGAGGATTTCGCGCACTTCTTCCGCGACAAAGAAGAAGTAGTTGATGACATGTTCCGGCGTACCCTTGAAGCGCTTGCGCAGAACCGGATCCTGGGTGGCGACGCCAACCGGGCAAGTGTTCAGATGGCACTTGCGCATCATAATGCAGCCAGCGGCAATCAGCGGTGCGGTAGCAAAGCCGAATTCGTCAGCGCCCAGAAGTGCGCCGATTATGACGTCGCGTCCGGTTTTCAGACCGCCATCGACCTGAAGGGCGATGCGCGAGCGCAAGCCGTTCAGCACCAATGTCTGCTGGGTTTCGGCCAGGCCGATTTCCCAGGGCGAACCGGCATGCTTCAGCGAGGTCAAAGGCGAGGCACCCGTGCCGCCATCGAAGCCGGAGATGGTGATATGATCGGCGCGGGCCTTGGCAACGCCTGCGGCCACCGTGCCGACACCGACTTCCGACACCAGCTTGACCGAGACATCGGCAGCCGGGTTGACGTTCTTCAGGTCGTAGATCAGCTGCGCCAGATCTTCGATGGAGTAGATGTCGTGATGCGGCGGCGGCGAAATCAGGCCGACGCCCGGCGTGGAATGTCGGGTCTTGGCAACCGTCGCATCCACCTTGTGACCTGGCAACTGTCCGCCCTCGCCGGGCTTGGCACCCTGCGCCACCTTGATTTGCAGCATATCGGCATTGACAAGATATTCAGTGGTCACACCAAACCGGCCAGAGGCGATCTGCTTGATGGCAGAGCGTTCCGGGTTAGGCGAACCATTGAACAGGGGCAGGTAGCGGTCGCTCTCTTCGCCGCCCTCACCCGTGTTGGACTTGCCGCCGATCCGGTTCATGGCGATGGCCAGCGTGGTATGCGCTTCACGGCTGATCGAGCCGAACGACATAGCGCCGGTGGAGAAGCGTTTGACGATGTCAGCCGCTGGTTCGACCTCATCCACTGAAATCGGCTGACGTCCCTGATCGGCGGCCTTCTTGATCTTGAACAGACCGCGAATGGTGTTCATGCGCAGGGCGCTCTCATTGACCATTTCCGCGAATTCGCGGTAGCGCTCCTGAGAATTGCCACGCACGGCATGTTGCAGCGAGGCAATCGAATCCGGGCTCCAGGCATGGTTTTCACCACGCAGACGGTAGGCATATTCGCCGCCGATATCCAGCGAAGTCGCCAGGATCGGGTCCTTGCCGAAGGCGGAATGATGGCGCGCCACTGTTTCCTGGGCAATCTCGGCAAGGCCGATGCCTTCGATGTTCGAAGCCGTGCCGAAGAAATACTGATCGATCAGCTGGGAATTCAGGCCGATGGCATCGAAAATCTGTGCGCCGCAATAGGACTGATAAGTGGAAATGCCCATCTTGGACATCACCTTGAGAATGCCCTTACCGACCGCCTTGATATAGCGATAGACCACTTCGCTGGCATCGACTTCCTTGGGGAATTCGCCATGCTTGTGCATGTCGAGCAGCGTGTCGAAGGCCAGATAGGGGTTGATGGCTTCGGCGCCATAGCCCGCCAGACAGCAGAAATGATGCACTTCACGCGGCTCGCCGGTCTCGACGACCAGGCCGACCGATGTGCGCAGGCCCTTACGGATCAGGTGATGATGCACGGCAGCCGTGGCCAGCAGCGCCGGGATGGCGATACGATCAGGGCCGATCTGCCGGTCCGACAGCACGATGATGTTATAGCCGCCACGCACCGCCGCTTCGGCGCGCTCACAGAGCCGGTCGAGCATGTCAGGCATGCCTTCGGCGCCGCGATCGACGTCATAGGTGAAGTCGAGCGTCTTGGTGTCGAACCGGTCTTCCGTATGACCGATGGAGCGGATCTTTTCGAGATCGCCATTGGTCAGGATCGGCTGGCGCACTTCCAGCCGCTTGGCGCGGGCCGCCCCCTCATGGTCGAGAATGTTTGGGCGCGGACCGATGAAAGACACCAGGCTCATCACCAGCTCTTCGCGGATCGGATCGATCGGCGGGTTAGTGACCTGAGCGAAGTTCTGCTTGAAATAGGTATAAAGCAGCTTCGACTTCGATGACATGGCCGAAATCGGCGTATCCGTCCCCATCGAGCCAATGGCTTCCTGGCCGGTGGTCGCCATCGGCGACATCAGGATACGGGTGTCTTCCAGCGTGTAGCCGAAGGCCTGCTGACGGTCGAGCAGCGACACGTCGCGCCGCAGCGCCCGGGGCTCGACCGGCTTCAGATCTTCGAGAATGAGCTGGGTCCGATCCAGCCACTCCCGGTAGGGAAGGCTTCCGGCCAGATCCGACTTCACTTCCTCATCGGAAACGATCCGGCCCTTTTCCATATCGATCAGCAGCATCTTGCCCGGCTGCAACCGCCACTTCTTGACGATCTTCTCTTCCGGCACCGGCAGCGTACCGGCCTCCGACGCCATGATGATGCGGTCGTCATCGGTCACCAGATAGCGGGCCGGACGCAAGCCGTTGCGGTCCAGCGTTGCGCCGATCTGGCGGCCATCGGTGAAGGCCACGGCGGCAGGGCCGTCCCATGGCTCCATCAACGCGGCATGATATTCGTAAAACGCCTTGCGCTCTTTGCTCATCAACTGGTTGCCAGCCCAGGCTTCCGGAATCAGCATCATCACCGCATGCGCCATGGAATAGCCGCCACGGATCAGGAATTCGAGCGCATTATCGAAACAGGCGGTGTCCGACTGGCCCTCGTAGGAAATCGGCCAGAGCTTGGAAATATCATCGCCGAACAGCGGTGAAGAGACCGACGCCTGGCGGGCTGCCATCCAGTTGACATTGCCGCGCAGCGTGTTGATTTCGCCGTTATGGGCGACCATCCGGTAAGGATGCGCCAGCTTCCACGATGGGAAGGTGTTGGTGGAAAAGCGCTGATGCACCAGGGCCACAGCCGATTCGAAGCGCGGATCGGCGAGATCCTTATAATAAGCAGCCACCTGATAGGCGAGGAACATGCCCTTGTAGACGATGGTCGAAGACGACAGCGACACCGGATAGAAGCCGGTTTCCTGGCCGCCGAACTCGTCATAGATCCGGTTGGAAATCACCTTGCGCAGCAAGAACAGCCGGCGCTCAAAAGCGTCCTGCGTGGCTGCATCGCGGCCAGCACCAATGAACACCTGAATCTGGCGCGGCTCGGTGGCGGCAATGTCCGGGGCCTTGGACAGCGATGAATTATCGACCGGCACGTCACGGTAGCCAAGCAGATGCTGGCCCTCGGCCAGACAGACATCGGTGATCACCTTCTTGAAATGGGCAATCTGCTCTTCGTCGGCGGGGAAGAAGAAATGACCGACGGCATATTCGCCAGCCTTGGGCAGGATGACGCCCTGGGCGGCCATTTCCTCACGGAAGAACCGGTCCGGGATCTGCACCAGAATGCCAGCACCGTCGCCCATCAGCGGATCGGCGCCGACCGCACCGCGATGGGTGAGGTTTTCAAGGATGAACAGGCCGTCGCGGACGATCTGGTGCGACTTCTCACCCTTCATATGGGCGATGAAGCCGACGCCGCAGGCATCATGCTCATTGCGCGGATCGTAGAGGCCTTGCTTTTGCGGAAGACCATAACGCTTTACCGGAGCGGCACCGGCGTTCGCCTGCGTCGCATCGGCCGCCACGATTGCTTCGGATGGCATCATCTGCGTCATCGTTTTCCCTCCAGTTGAACCGTCCGGTCGAAACTATCCGATCCGGCACACAGCTATTTGACAAAATCGAATACCGACGGGGGCTTGTCGCTGCCCAAACCAGGGGCCAGATTTTAAAGGCGCCCCGCTTGCCGTATGCAAAACAGGTCACAAACCTGACCTTTCTGCACAGCTTCTCTCGACCGCTGCAAAAGCAGATATCCCGGTGAGTATAGCGCAAGAGAGCCAGGACGAAAGGCCTAGAAAACCAAAACCTGCCACTCGATTTCCGAAAATATGTCAGTTTCATTGACCTATTTCTGCAATCTATATGGCAGAAACAAATCGGCTTCGCAAGCCATCGGCTCAAAAAGCCGGGTGGTGACGCGACAGAATCTGTCTTTTTTAGCGATCTGCCGCATGATTCTTTCGTCCGTTGAGGTGTTTGCGCAGGAAACCAATCTGGAGCGGTGAATACGAAGACAATTGTGCTGGTGATAATCGGTCAGGCCCGCGACGGATGACTAGGCCGGATTGAACACGGCAGCAAAATCGTTAGGGTCTCCATCACGCCATAAACAAGCGTTACAGCCAATCAGGAAGCCATCATGTTCTTTGCATCCGATAATTGGGCCGGAGCCCATCCCGCCATTGCCGAAAGCCTGATGAAGGAAGCGGCGGGCTATGCCAGCGCCTATGGCACCAGCGATCTCGACCGGCGCGTCGAAGCGCATTTCAATGAGATTTTCGAGCGCGACGTCTCGGTGTTCTTCGTTGGCACCGGCACGGCGGCCAATTCGCTGGCGCTGGCCAGTGTAGCGCGGGCCGGTGGCGTCACCTTCTGCCATTTCGACGCGCATGTGAATGCCGACGAGGGTGGCGCGCCTGAATATTTGGCAAGTGCCAGCCGACTCTATCCGGTTGAGGGCGGCGGCGGCAAGATGAGTGCGGCAGCCCTTCACACCGCCGTTTCACGCTTTGACACGCCTTCCGTCCATCAGGGTCGGCCGATGGCAGTGACGATCACGCAGGCCACAGAGGCCGGCACCATCTATACACTGGACGAGATCTCCGCGATCAGCGCCATTGCCCGCGCCAAATCCCTGCCTCTGCACATGGACGGCGCCCGTTTTGCCAATGCGCTGGTGGCGCTTGATGCCACACCCGCCGAAATGACTTGGAAGCGCGGCGTCGATATTCTCTCCTTTGGCGGCACCAAGAATGGCTGCTGGTGCGTGGAGGCCATCGTGTTCTTCAACCCTGACATGGCCGAGGAAATGCCCTATATCCGCAAGCGTTCGGCGCAGTTGTTTTCCAAGACCCGCTTTGTGTCCGCCCAGCTGGAAGCCTATTTCAAGGATGATCTGTGGTTGGATCTGGCCCGCCACGCCAATGCCATGGCCGACCGGATGCGCGCCGGTCTCAGCAAAAACAACAAGGCCCGCCTGGCCTGGAATACCGAGAGCAATGAGGTCTTCGCGGTGATTGGCAAGGATGCCGCCAAGCAGGCCGAGGCTCGTGGCGCGAAATTCTACGAATGGCTGGTGCCCCGCGATGAGCCCGAATTGGTCGGGCAAGACAATGTCTTGATCCGGCTGGTCACCAGCTTTGCCACGACAGAGCAGGACGTCGACCAGTTTCTCGACATCCTGTGAACATTTCAAGACCGACAGCTACGAGAACACCCCAAACGCAAAAGGGCGGCCCCAAGCCGCCCTTCTTCATGTCTTCCAGACCCGGATCAGACGACGCGAGACTCGATGGCCTTTGGCGCTTCGACCGCCTCGCTGGCAATCGCGATGCGGCGGGGCTTCATGGCTTCGGGAATATTGCGCAGCAGATCGATATGCAGCAGGCCGTTCTTCAGCGAGGCATTGGTCACCTCGACATGGTCGGCAAGCTGGAAACGACGCTCGAACCCGCGCTTGGCAATGCCGCGATACAGAAACTCAGTCTGTTCGGCCTGATCGTCCTGGGCCTTTTCACCCTTGACCGCCAGCACATGCGCATGGGCCTCGATGCTGAGTTCGGTTTCATCAAAACCGGCAACGGCCATGGTGATCCGGTAGGTATTGTCGCCCGTCCGCTCGATATTATAGGGCGGATAGCTCTGGGCCTGATCCGGCTGACCCAGGCTGTCCAGCATGGTGAACAGGCGATCGAAGCCGACGGTGGAGCGATAAAGCGGGGAAAAATCAACGTGACGCATGGAGTCCTCCTGAGAAGCGACGGTTGCGATAATGACAAGACAGAGACCCCTGATATGGCGGTGTCTGCCGGATGATGCAGGCCCTTCCGGCGCCTGCAACAGAGAGATGGGAAAGGCGATTTGCGAGTTCAAGACCCTTCACCATGCACGCAACATCACAGCCGATTTTTTTGTGGCTGAATTTTTGATGAATGGCGGGTTTGGCATCGGTTCACCTTGGCCGCACTAGCGTCGCCCGATCAGGAGTGATCCTGGTGGCTGAAGAATATCGTCCCTGCGTCTTCAGTGCCTGTTGCCGCCCATTTGCCTTGAAGCCCAATCGTCTTCAAGCAATGGGCGGCTTTTTTCCCAAGACCCGATTTCGGTCCGCGCAAATATGCGGTATGAACACCCGAAGATTGTGCTTGGAAAGGCAAGGCCATGGATAGCGTGCTTCATGCCGTGGACGGCAATCCCATTCCCGACAATCATCACGCCGGCTTCTTCACCAGCTACGATGGCCTTCGCCTGCGCTATGCGATCTTCAAGAGCGATATCAGCCCGGCCAAGGGCACGGTGGTGCTGGTGCATGGCCGCAGCGAATCCATCGAGAAATATTTCGAAACCATCCGGGACCTGACCGCAGCGGGCCTTTGGGTTGCCACTTTCGATCTGCGCGGCCAGGGCCTGTCTGACTGGACACTCCAGCAGAATTCCTTGAAATCCAGAGGGGATAAGGAAAAACGCTGGGGCCATGTGCGGCGCTTTTCCGATTATGAGCAGGATCTGGAGCAGTTCCTGGAACAGGTCGTGCTGCCGGATTGCCGCCTGCCATTCTCGATGATCGCCCATTCCACCGGTGGATTGATCGCCCTTGCCGCAGCGCCACGGCTATCCGGGCGCATTTCGCGACTGGTCCTGTCGGCCCCATTTGTCGGTCTGCATGGCGAAGCCCTGTCGGCGGCAAAAGTGTTTGCGCTAGCGCGGCTGGCATCAACGCTCGGGCTCGGCAACCGGCCCTTGTCATCAGCCAGCAAGCCGCACACCTTCGCCACCAATGTTCTGACCTCGGATGCCGCCCGCTTCGACCGCAATATGGCGATTTTTGCCGCCGTGCCGGAATTGTCGATCAGTGCGCCGTCGGCCCGCTGGTTGCATGAATGTGCAAAAGCCATCCGGCGGGTCAACGATCCCACTCACCTGACGGGGATCACCATCCCCACCCTGTTGCTTGCCCCGATGCTGGACGGCGTCGTGCCCTTTAGCGCCCAGGAACATCTGGCCCGGCATTTCCGCGCCGCGCAATTGCTGTCCATTCCCGGCGCCCGTCATGAAGTGTTGCAGGAACAGGACCGCTACCGCGAACAGGCGCTGGCCGCCATCCATGCCTTCATTCCTGGCAGCGACCCGATGCAGATCGAAGGCCAGGCAGAACTCGTCGGTCTTTGACACGCCCCTCCTCTTGGGCGTCCCGCAACCGTCCCTGATAACACCGCACGGCTTCCCGGGCCTTCTCCTGGCATTCCTTAAGACATTTTTATCGCTGGCGACCGATCCGAATTGACAGAATTCAGAACGTCAATAATGTACATATTCGTATTGTTAAGCGAAGAAGGGTGCTGACCTTCAGCGCCCAATTTGCTTTTCTGGGAGGAGAAAGATTATGAATGCGCCTAAGAAATGGATCCAGAACGAAATCCAATCTCTGGATCCTGAGAAGGACTATGTGCGGATCTGGCGGCTGTCGAGCAGCTATGGCCTCAACGACTTCATGCAGAATTTCATCTATGCACTGACCTTTCCGAACTTTGTCGTCACGGAATGGGGGTCGCAAGTGGTGTGGCGCGAGGACGGCGGCAAGGTGGTGGATCGCTCTACCAGCCGTGTCGAGCAGACCGGCAGCGCCAATGCCCTGTGGTGGTTTTATGGGCCGCATGATGAGCGGACCAAGAAATCCGTCGAGGGCATCAACAACCTGCATGCCTATTGGGCAAAGCAATATCCGGGTGCGTTTTCCTACAATGAAGATTACATCTACACCTGTGCCTTCACGGCGGTAACCATGCATCGCCTGCGCTTGCGCATGGGGCTGCCAGGGTTTTCGGAAAAGGAACAGATCGCAGCGCATCGGTTCTGGCTGGAAATGTCCAAGCTGTTCGTTGCCGAAAACAATCAGCCGCTGCATGGCTATCCCGAGGATTTCGCGGGGCTGATCGCCTATTGCGAGGCGGTAGAAAAGACGGACAGGCCTAAGCCCGAGCGCGGCAACCTGATCACGACAGCGATTCACGAACAATTCGTCTTCCGCTTTTTCCCCAAGGAAATGCACTGGCTCGGACACCAGCTGCTCCGCTCCCTGTCGCTGCCCACGACCCTTGAAACCATGCAGATCGAACCTGCCTATCCCATGGCGCAGGAGGTTCTACCCAAATTGATGGGTCTGATTTTCTGGTATCTGGAAACCCAAATGGACGATCCGACAGAAAGCTATATCGAATCACGAGACAAGCTGAACAAGGATGAAAAGGCAGACATCAAAGCTGGCATCCGAGCCCTCGATAAGGCGTTTCCAGAGCATTACGTTTCGCTCTACAAGGACGATCCGAAATTTGCCGGATGTCCGTTCCATGCCAGCCTAAAGATGTCCGAGCAGCAGGGCGACGTTCCCAACGAAATCCAAGCCATCGAAAGCAAAGTCGCAGTGCTTGGCTAAACACAACGACACAATAGAATGCTACCGGTGGCCATGGAAATTCATGGACACCGGTAGCGATCAATCGATCAAAATCGCCCGCGCCTGCTCGTAGACAGCCGCAGAACTGGCGGCGATGATCTTGCCACCCGCTTCCGGCCGTTCACCCTCCCATGTGGTGATAATACCGCCAGCCTGTTCGATGATCGGGATCAGCGCGCCGACATCATAAGGCTTCAGCCCCGTTTCGATCACCAGATCGACAAAACCTGCCGCCAGCAGCGCGTAGGCATAGCAATCCACGCCATAGCGCGTCAGTTGGACCTTGGCCCGCACCGCATCGAAACGCGGCCGCTCGTCTTCCAGAAAAATATCCGGCGAGGTGGTGTAAAGCACCGCATCCGAGAGGCCCTTGCAGGCCCGCGTTGCGATCTGCCGCTGGCCATCCGGCCCGCTGTACCAGGCTTTCTCCCCATCGGCAAAATAACGCTCGCCGGTAAAAGGCTGGTCCATCATGCCCATCACCGCGTGACCGTTTTCCTGAAAACCGATCAGCGTTCCCCAGGTGGGCAAACCGGAAATGAACGCCCGCGTTCCATCGATCGGATCGATCACCCAGACACAATCGCGGCCAAGGCCGACATTGTCATGTTCCTCGCCCAGAATGCCGTGATCGGGAAACTCGGCCTCGATCAGCAGACGGATCGCCGTTTCCGCCGCCTTATCGCCTTCGGTGACGGGATCATAACCGCCCGCATCCTTGTTGACGACATCCAGCCGTGAGCGAAAGCGTGGCAGTGTCTCAGCCTTGGCGGCCTCGGCGAGGCTGTCGAAAAACGTCTTCTCGGGGCGCATGCGGCTTCCTCGGTAGGGTGAACGTGCAGGTTTCTTACGGCATAAAACGCCGGATCGGAATTCGCTCCAGCATAAATTTATTGGGACGACAGGCAGAGCGCCGAATTGCACGCCATTCGAGCATTTCTGCGATGCAAATGCCTAAATAATAATCATGATTAAAAAAATGTCAAAATCGACTTGACATTTGTGCAATGCAAAATATTATACGTCTTACAGTCTTTCGACTGTAAATACCCTCCTTGGGTGTTTCCTCCCTAGACTTGCCGCGCCTCGAGCGCGGTTTTTTTTGCCCTATCGCGCTGTACGCTGCGGGGATCCAGAACCGGTTTCCGCTTTTCGGCCGGCTTCCACTTTTCAGAATGATGCGCTATTCGGCAGCGAGCGCGCCATCTCCGAGGCCGGGCGTGGCAATGCCTTTGGAAAGCTCCGCCATCTGACCAATGAACCGCGACAGCGTGGCTGCAAGCAAGGCGAAATCCGGTCGTTTTTCCAACGTAGCCTCGTCAACATACAGCGCCCGGTTGATTTCAATCTGCAGAGCATGCAGGCCCCTGGCGGGGCGACCATAATGCTCGGTGATGAAGCCACCGGCATAGGGCTTGTTGCGCACCGCCGTAAATCCGAAATCGCTGAGCACCTGCATGGCCGCATGGGTCAGTTCGGCCGAAGCACTGGTGCCATATCGGTCACCAATGATGAAATCAGGACGAATGGCGCTACCGCTCAACCGGATATTGCCCGGCATCGAATGGCAATCGATCAGAATCGCCGCCCCGAAATGGGCATGGGTGCGGGCAATCAGCCGGCGCAGGCAGGCGTGATAGGGCTTGTAAATCGTTTCGATCCGGGCAATCCCCTCCTCCACGCTCAACCGCTCCCGGTAGATTTCCATATTTTCGGCCACAATCCGCGCAATGGTGCCAAGTCCCCCGGCAACACGCACTGAATGGGCATTGACGTAAGGCGGCAGAGTGCCGGAAAACATCTTCGGGTCGAGCTCATAGGGCTCACGATTGACATCGATATAGGCGCGTGGAAATTTCGCGTAGAGCAAGGGGGCGCCATGGTCGGGTGCCGCCGCAAACAGCTCATCGACGAAGTGATCTTCGGAACGGCGGATAGAAAGCCGGTCCAGGCGCGAACGGGCGAGAAACTCCTGTGGATAATCTCTGCCGCTATGGGGGGAATTGTAAACAAAGGGAATGCTATGCTGTTCGGGTTCGCGCACGTCAAACAGCTCGAAATCGTCGCGTTCCGGCTGCATCTCACCCCTTCTTTACCAAATCAGCAATTCATAATGAAACATATGTTGCCAGTTGCCCACCGCGAAGTCCATACTGCATTAATCTTGAAGCCGAATACGGCATGATAAGAGAATCATGCAGCACTTATGCAGCAGTTATAATGTGCTACAGCGACCTGTCTGCGCCGCCAAAGACGCGGACAGGTCGCTGTAGTGGCGAAAAATCACACCCGGCTTTCCCGTCTTCACCTGCTGTTTACACGGGCTGGAATATCTGGGAAAGCTTAACACCATGATCCCAGTTGAGTAACGGTCCAGCAATGACTCAGAAAATACTTCTTGCCGAAGATGACAACGACATGCGCCGCTTCCTGGTGAAAGCCCTGGAAAAGGCCGGATACAAAGTATCCTCCTATGACAATGGCGCCAGCGCCTATGACAGGCTTCGGGAAGAACCCTTCTCGCTGCTCCTGACCGACATCGTCATGCCGGAAATGGACGGCATCGAGCTGGCTCGCCGCGCCACCGAACTCGACCCGGACCTGAAGGTGATGTTCATCACCGGCTTTGCCGCCGTGGCGCTGAACGCCGATTCCAAGGCTCCCAAGGATGCCAAGGTCCTGTCCAAGCCCTTCCACCTGCGCGACCTGGTAGACGAGGTCAACAAGCTGCTGACCGCCGCTTGAGACCGCCTGGTTCCAAGACCTAAGCCACCCAGATTGGACTCCTCCAATCGGCAGCGATTTGCGACCATCATGCGTCGCATCGCAAGCGGCTCGGCAAATGATGCATGCGCCAAGCCCTGGCGCATGGAAGATCACGACAGTGAAGCGCTTACGCATAAACCCGGAAAAGCCAGCAGATACAGCCGCTTGCCGAATTCTTGGCCCAAACCGCGCAATAGCTATTGACGGAACCGGCGGTTTCATGGTTTACCCCCGCCATCGGATGGGCGTGTAGCTCAGCGGGAGAGCACTACGTTGACATCGTAGGGGTCACAGGTTCAATCCCTGTCACGCCCACCATCCGATTTTCCTCCCTTTTATAGCGTTGACAAGCCTGGTTCATATCAAGACCCTAGGCCGGTTCATCGTCGCCTACTGCCTCGCTCGCCATCGCCGCGCTGGTCTGTAAGAGCCGTTCCCGGGCATTTTTTTGCCCTTTCCCTATTTTCTATACCGCATTGCACCCTAGATGGGTTTGGATGCAGACTATTTTTGAAACATTGCAACATGCCATCGCATGGATGCCGGATTGGGCTGTTTCGCTTTGTGTCCTGCTTCTTGCTTTTCTGGCGGGCATGTTAATTCAGCGCTTCGGCTTCCGCATCCTGACACGGCTGACGGAAAACCGGGATCTTTTCTGGCGCTCACTGGTGCAGCGCACTCGACGACCCTTGCGGCTCGCCATCCTGACCTGGACGCTCTCCATCGGTGTCACGCTTGCACCTTTGAGCGATGCGGCAGCCAGCATCGTGCGCCATGCTCTGCTGCTGTGCTTCGTCATTGTTGTCGGATGGATGACCCGCACCGCCCTGCATATCTGGGTCACCGTCTATCTTCGCCGCTTCAAGCTTGATGCCGAAGACAATCTGCTGGCCCGCAAGCACGTCACCCAATCCCGCATCATGGAAAGGGTGGCCGCCACCGGCATCGTCGCCCTTACGGCGGCAGCTGTCTTGATGTCTTTTCCGGCGGTGCGCCAATATGGGGTCAGCCTGCTGGCTTCGGCGGGTGTTGCGGGTATCGTTCTCGGTCTCGCCTTGCAGCCGATGCTGAAAAATCTGTTTGCCGGGCTGCAATTGGCCATCACCCAGCCAATCCGCATCGATGACGCGCTGATTGTCGAGGGGGAGTTCGGCCATGTCGAGGAAATAACCGCCACCTATGTGGTGGTGAAGCTCTGGGATTGGCGAAGACTGGTCCTGCCGCTCAATTATTTCATTGAAAAGCCTTTCCAGAACTGGACCCGCGAAGGCGCGGCATTGATCGGCACGGTCATGCTCTACATGGACTATTCCGTTCCGGTCTCCACCCTGCGCCGAAAAACCGAGGATATCGTCAGGTCAGCGCCGTTGTGGGATGGAAATGTCTTCAACCTCGCCGTCACCGACCTGAAGGATCAGGTGATGGAAATCCGCATTCTGGTGTCGGCCGCCAGCGCCGGAAAGGCTTTCGACCTGCGCTGCTATGTGCGCGAAAAGCTGATGGACTTCATCCAGAAGGACTATCCCGATGCCTTGCCGCGCCTGCGCATTCACCAGGAAAAGCCAGAGACGTTGAAGGATGGGTCGTTTCCACCAATGCAGCCCGGTGCAACCGCTCGGCCTCAGAAAATCGACGCCTGACATACGGCGACCGGTAGCCAACAGGCACAACCCTTGTCCGCAATAATGGGCCATTCAGCTCCATTTTTCACTCCCGGCCTGATCGAGATCGCAATCCCTGTCCAATTTAAGGAATTCTGCAATCGCCGCCATTGAAGCGCTTGGATGTTTTGCAGAAAAATGCAACAACCCCTTCACGCCAGACCCGCTATGAGGCCGGAGCGCTTTCATGCCTTTCGCCACCAGATCCTTCCGGATCGCGGCCGCGCGCTTTCTGCAGAAAGGACCGAGAATGACCGATAAAATCGTCCCCGTCATCATGGCAGGCGGCAAAGGCACACGGTTGTGGCCACTGTCACGCGCCACCGCCGCCAAGCAGTTCCTGAAAGTGGTGGGCGAGGAAACGCTTTTTCAGTCCACATTGCAGCGCGTCAGCGATACCAGTGTCTATGAAGCTCCATTGGTCGTGACCAATGAGGAGTTTCGTTTTTTGGTGGCGGAACAGGCGCGCGAACAGGGCGTGGCGCTTTCGGGCATCCTGCTGGAGCCGGTGGCACGCAACACGGCAGCCGCCATTGCCGTCGCCGCCCGCGTCGTTGCGGACCGGTTCGGGCCTGATGCGGCCCTGCTCGTGCTGGCGTCCGACCACGCCATCACCGTCGATGCCGTCTATCTGGCCTCGATCACCGCTGCGGCCACCGCCGCAAGACGCGGCAAGCTTGTCACTTTCGGCATTACTCCGACAGAACCGGCCACCGGCTATGGCTATATCGAACTGGGTGCCGATCTCGGCAATGGCGCCCATGCCGTCAGCCGTTTCGTGGAAAAACCGGATGCGCAAAAGGCGCAAGCCCTGATCGATGCCGGAAATTACTACTGGAACTCCGGCATGTTCCTGTTTTGCGCGACAAACATTATCGACGAGCTGGAACGCTACGCGCCAGAGGTGATGGCCGCCGCGACAGAGGCCGTTGCCAAGGCCACCAAGGATATCGATTTCATCCGGCTCAATACCGAGGCCTTTACCGCAGCACCTTCGATTTCCCTCGATTATGCGGTGATGGAAAAAACCGCCAATGCCGCCATCGTTCCCTCCGCCATCCAATGGTCGGATCTCGGCAGCTGGGACGCTGTGTGGAAGATCGGCGAGGCCGATGCCGATGGCAATGTCGTCAAGGGCAATGCCACGGTGCATAACACCCGCAATTCACTGGTTATCTCGCGCAACAGCCACATGGCCGTACAGGGCATGGACGGCGTCGCGGTGATTGCCAGCGAAGACGCGGTCTTTGTCGGCAGGCTCGACCAGGCCCAGGAGGTCGGCAATCTGGTCAAGCTTCTGGCTGGTAACAAGAAGACGGCGAACCTCACCGAGACCCACCCGACCTCGCTTCGGCCCTGGGGCGGCTACACGTCGATCCTCAACGGCGACCGGTTCCAGGTGAAACGGCTGTTCGTCCATCCCGAAAAGAAATTGTCGTTGCAAAAGCACTTCCATCGGTCCGAACACTGGATCTGCGTGCGCGGCACCGCCGAAGTGACGATCAACGACAAGGTGACGATGCTTTACGAAAACCAGTCGATCTATATTCCGCAAGGGGCGGTGCATCGGCTCGGCAATCCCGGCAAGATCATGCTGGAAATGATCGAAATCCAGACCGGCTCCTATCTGGGTGAAGACGACATCGTCCGGCTGGTCGATGAATTTGGGCGGACCTGAGGGATTTTAATGAGGTTGGACACGCTAGGCGGCTCGCCCTACCGTCGAACATTCCTCTGCTGAAGACAAATCCTCGGGACAAGCCCGAGGATGAGGCTATGGAGTCATCCCTGAGCACAGATGCCAACAACCGTGGCTCGGGCGACGGTTTGCAGCCTCTCAAAACACTGCCTACCAAATTCCCAAGAAGCTGACTTGCTTTATTTCTGTGCATTGCACAAGATCAGGCACAATCAGAATGGCATTAGGTCCGGATCACGGACGAGGGGTTTCATGGCGATCAAGGCAAGCATTTATCATCTCACCCATTATAAATATGACACGCCGATCCGCCTGGGGCCGCAGATCATTCGCCTGAAACCGGCGGCCCATTCCAGAACCAAGGTTCTGAGCCACTCCCTCAAGGTCACCCCCGAAAACCACTTCGTCAATCTCCAGCAGGACCCTTACGGCAATTATCTGGCCCGTTTCGTGTTTCCCGATCCGGTTACCGAGTTTAAGATCGAGGTCGATCTCACCGCCGATATGAGCATCTACAATCCCTTCGATTTCTTCACGGAGGAAGAGGCCGTCACCTGGCCCTTCGAATACCCGGAGGATATCAGCGAGGATCTGGCGATCTACAAAAAGCCGGAGCCGGACAGCCCCGCCCTCGACGCCTATCTCAAGACCCTGGACATAACGCCGGGCCAAGGCACGGTCGATATGATCGTCGGGCTCAATGCCCGCCTGCAAAGCGAAATCGGCTATGTGATCCGCCTGGAGCCGGGCGTACAGACACCGGATGAAACGCTGACCTCGGCGCGCGGCTCCTGCCGCGATACCAGCTGGCTGCTGGTGCAGATCCTGCGACATCTGGGCTTTGCCGCCCGCTTCGTCTCCGGCTATCTGATCCAGCTGAAACCCGATCTGGAAGCGCTGGATGGACCTTCCGGCACCAAGGTGGATTTCACCGACCTGCATGCCTGGGCGGAAGCCTATATTCCCGGCGCCGGTTGGATTGGCCTTGACCCGACCTCCGGCCTGATGACCGGCGAAAGCCATATTCCGCTGGCCGCCACGCCGCATTACAAAAACGCCGCGCCGATTTCCGGCGGCTATTTCGGGCAAGCCAAGACCGATTTCGATTTCGACATGAAGGTGACACGGGTTGCCGAGCATCCGCGCATCACCAAGCCATTTTCCGATGAAAGCTGGGAAGCGCTGAACGCGCTTGGCCTGAAGGTCGATGGTGATCTGAAGGCCCATGACGTGCGCCTGACCATGGGCGGCGAGCCGACCTTTGTATCGATCGACGATTTCCAGTCGGCGGAATGGAATACCGATGCGGTTGGCCCGACCAAGCGGGCGCTGGCCGATCAGTTGATCCGCAAGCTGCGTACCCGCTTTGCCCCCGGCGGCTTCCTGCATTACGGGCAGGGCAAATGGTATCCGGGCGAAAGCCTGCCACGCTGGACCTTCTCGCTCTACTGGCGCAAGGACGGCAAGCCGATCTGGCATAATCCGGAGCTGATTGCCACGGAGACAGCCGATACCAATGTGAGCCATGAGCAGGCCCAGGCGCTGATGGCCGGCATTGCCACCGAGCTGGAGATCGAGCCGGACATGATCCTGCCGGCCTATGAAGATCCCGCAGCCTGGATCATCAAGGAAGGCAGCCTGCCGGAAAATGTCGATCCGTCCAATTCCAAGCTGGAAAGCCCGGAAGAGCGCGCCCGCATCGCCAAGGTGTTCGAGCGCGGTTTGACGATCCCGACCGGCTATATCCTGCCGGTCCAGGCCTGGAACGCCAAGGCCAGCGGTCGGCGCTGGATCAGCGAGAAATGGCGCACCCGGCGCGGCAAGATCTTCCTCATTCCAGGCGACAGTCCCGTTGGCTTTCGTATGCCCCTCGGCACCCTGCCCTACGTGCCGCCCTCGCAATATCCCTATATCCACACGGCTGACCCGTCCATCCCACGCACACCGCTGCCGGATTTCGGCCCGGATGCCCGCGAAGGCCGGGCGCTGTCGGAAGCCTCGCGCAAGACCAGCGACAGCCAGCAGGACCGCAACGAACAGAATATTGCCGGATCGGCTGGGGATATCACCGGCGCGGTGCGCACGGCCATGAGCGTCGAGCCGCGCGATGGCCGGCTGTGCGTCTTCATGCCACCGGTGGAGCGGATCGAGGACTATCTGGAACTGGTGGCTGCCGCCGAGACCGCAGCGCGCAATCTTGGCCTGGCGATCCATATCGAAGGCTATGCGCCACCGCAGGACGAGCGCATCAATGTCATTCGCGTCGCGCCCGATCCAGGCGTCATCGAGGTGAATATCCACCCCGCCGATAGCTGGCAGGATTGCGTGGCCACCACCGATATCATCTATGAAGAGGCCCGCCAGACGCGGCTTGGCGCCGACAAGTTCATGATCGACGGCCGCCATACCGGCACCGGCGGTGGCAACCACGTGGTGGTTGGCGGCGCCAATCCCGGCGACAGCCCGTTCCTGCGTCGCCCGGATCTGCTGAAAAGCCTGGTCCTGCATTGGCAGCGCCATCCGGCTTTGTCCTATATGTTCTCGGGCATGTTCATTGGCCCGACCAGCCAGGCGCCGCGCTTTGACGAGGCCCGCCATGATACGCTCTATGAGCTGGAAATCGCGCTGGCCCAGATACCCATGCCGGGCAATGGAACTCTGCCGCCCCTGCCCTGGCTGGTTGACCGGCTGTTTCGCAACCTGCTGACCGATGTCACCGGCAACACCCATCGCTCGGAAATCTGCATCGACAAGCTGTTTTCGCCGGATGGGCCAACAGGCAGACTGGGTCTGGTTGAGTTCCGTGGCTTTGAAATGCCGCCGAATGCCCGCATGTCGCTGGCCCAGCAATTGCTGGTGCGGGCGCTGATTGCGCGGTTCTGGAAGAACCCGATTGGTGGAAATTTCGTGCGCTGGGGTACGGCGCTGCACGACCGCTTCATGCTGCCGCATTATCTCTGGCAGGATTTTCTCGAAGTGTTGTCCGACCTGCGCGAACACGGTTTCGATTTCAAGCCGGAATGGTTTGCCGCTCAGCTGGAATTCCGCTTCCCCTTCGTCGGACAGGTGGAATACCAAGACAGCAAGCTGGAGCTGCGCCAGGCACTGGAGCCCTGGCATGTGATGGGCGAGGAAGGTGCCATCGGCGGTACGGTGCGCTATGTCGATAGTTCCGTCGAGCGTTTGCAGGTCAAGCTGGAGACCGCCAATCCCGACCGTTACACCATTGCCTGCAATGGCCGCCGCCTGCCGCTGAAGAGCAGCGGCACCAATGGCGTCGCCGTCGCCGGGGTCCGCTACAAGGCCTGGCAACCGGCATCAGGCCTGCATCCGGTGCTGCCTGTAAACACACCGCTAACATTCGACGTTTATGATATATGGACAGGGCGGTCGATCGGTGGTTGTGTGTATCATGTCGCGCATCCCGGTGGTCGCAGTTATGATACTTTCCCTGTGAATGGCAATGAAGCGGAGGCTAGGCGGCTTGCGCGGTTCGAACCCTGGGGTCATACAGCCGGTTCTTATCCGCTGTGGCCGGAAACCGTCTCGCCGGAATTTCCGCACACATTGGATTTGCGGCGACCACACGGGATCTAAGCATGTCGCATAAAAGTGTACAGCGGTTTTATGAAGACGACATGCGCCAACAAGAAGCTATGTCGCGTAAAAGTGTGAAACGGTTTTACGAAGACGACATGCTTCGGCAGGAATAGAGATGACCAAGCGTACGGCCATTGAGATGGACAGGCTGGAGAAGGACCCCGGAGCGGCATTTGCCGATGGCTACCGGGCCTTGCCCGGTGCTGCCGACGAAATGCTGGACCGGGATGGCAAGATCCGTCCGGTCTGGCAGAATTTCGTCGCCGCCATCAACGGCATGGATGAAGAGCAATTGCACGAGCGCTTTGCCCGTGCCGACCGCTATCTGCGCGATGCCGGGGTCTTCTACCGCGCCTATGGGTCTGCCGGTCCCACCGAACGGGCCTGGCCGTTTTCCCATATTCCGGTGTTGATCGCCGATGCCGAATGGCAGGTTCTGGCGCGCGGGCTGGTGCAGCGGGCCGAATTGCTGGAACAGGTTGTCGCCGATATCTACAGTGATAACCGGCTGGTGCAGGAAGGCTTCATTCCGCCCGCACTGATTGCCGCCAATGGTGAATTTCTGCGGCCGCTGGTCGGGGTAAAGCCTGCGGGTGGCCATTACCTGCATTTCTGTTCCTTCGAGATCGGCCGTGGGCCAGATGGTGCCTGGTGGGTGCTGGCCGACCGCACGCAGGCCCCCTCCGGCGCCGGATTTGCGCTGGAAAACCGGGTAGCCACGGCGCGAGCCTTTTCCGATATCTATGCCGAAACCCATGTCCACCGGCTTGCCTCGTTCTTCGGGGCATTTCGTGATGCGCTTCAAGGCCATAAGCAAAGCCCTGATGACCGGATCGCCGTGCTGTCCCCCGGCCCGGCCAATGAAACCTATTTCGAACATGCCTATATTGCCCGCTATCTCGGCATCATGCTGCTGGAGGGCGAGGATCTGACTGTGGTCAACGGCAAGGTGATGGTGCGCACCGTGGCCGGGCTGAAACCGATCGGGGTGCTGTGGCGCCGTCTGGATGCGGCCTTTGCCGATCCGCTGGAACTGAACCAGCTCAGCCATATCGGCACGCCGGGCGTGGTCCAGGCACTGCGCAATCAGGCAGTTACCTTCGTCAACGCGCTTGGTTCCGGCATTCTCGAAACCCGGGCCTTGATGGCTTTTCTGCCGACCATCTGTCGCCATATGTTGGGCGAGGACCTGTTGCTGCCTTCGATTGCCACCTGGTGGTGCGGGCAAAAACAGGAACGCGACCATGTGGCCCGCAATATCGAGAAAATGGTGATCGGCCCGGCCTATTCGCGCCAGCCGTTTTTCGATGACAACAGGCAATCGGTCCTGGGCGCAACCCTGCGGGAAACCGCCCAGCACTCGATTGCCAGCTGGCTGGAAACCGACGGCGCCAAGCTGGTCGGCCAGGAAGCCGTGACGCTGTCGACCACTCCCGCCATGGTCGATGGCAGGCTACAGCCGAGACCGATGAGCCTGCGGGTATTTGCGGCCCGCACCAGGGACGGCTGGCAGATCATGCCGGGCGGGTTCGGGCGGATCGGCAGCGGCAGCGATGTGGCGGCGATGGCCATGCAGGCTGGCGGGTCCGCTGCCGATGTGTGGATCGTTTCCGAAAAGCCGGTCGAGCGGATCACGCTGCTGCCAGCCGAAGAACAATTTACCCGCAACATGCCGGGCAGCCTGCCCAGCCGCGCCGCCGACAATCTGTTCTGGCTTGGCCGCTATATCGAACGGGCCGAAGGTGCGCTCAGAATTCTGCGCGCCTGGAATGCCCGCTTTGCCGAAACAGCTGATCCGAAACAGCCGCTTCTGGCCTTTGTCAGCGAATATTTGGAAGCGCTGGACATCGATACCGACCAGGGCGTGCCGGAAAGCCTGCTCGGCAATATCAACAGCGCCGTCTATTCAGCCAGCAATATCCGCGACCGATTCTCGCCGGATGGATGGCTGGCGCTGAATGATCTCGCCAAGACCGCACGCCGCTTCCACGAAAAGATCAAACCCGGCGACGACGCCTCGCATGCCATGACCATCCTGCTGCGCAAGCTGGCGGGTTTTGCCGGTCTGGTGCATGAAAACATGTATCGCTTCACCGGCTGGCGTTTCCTCGCCATCGGCCGCTATCTGGAACGCGGCATGCATATGACCCGGTTGCTTGGCCATATGGCGGGGCAGGACGCACCAGACGGCGCGCTCGACATGCTGCTGGAGATCGGTGACAACGTCATGACCCATCGGCGGCGCTATAATGTCAACACCGCCCACCTGACCGTGACCGATCTTCTGGCGCTCGACCCACTCAACCCGCGCTCCATCCTGTTCCAGCTCAACGAGATCCACAACGAAGTGGAACAATTGCCCAATGCCAAGGTCAACGGCCAGATGTCGCGCTTCCTGCGTGAAACCGTGCGGCTGCATTCGAGCGTGGCGGTGATGACGCCGGAAATGATGACGCCTGAGATCTACAATCATCTGGAAAAAGAACTGGAATTGCTGTCTGATCTTCTGGCGCAAACCTATCTCGGATGAGCAGAGACCTATCGATGCTATACGATCTGACACTGCACATGGGCTATGATTACGACGTGGCGGCGGCTGGCGGACGCCACATCCTGCGCATCATGCCGATCTCGCTGCCGGAGCGGCAAAGGCTGATTGCCGGTTCGATTTCCATCGAGCCGCAGCCGGATGAGCGTACCGGCTTTGCCGATTTTTTCGCGCATCCCACTACGACTTTCGCCTATCGCTCTTCCCATGACAAACTGGATATTCGCCTTCAGGCCCGTATCCAGGTGGATAGCCAGCCATTCACCGCGGATTTTTCGCCACTGCCCGAACGGCTTGCCGTCGAGCTTTTCGAATATTGGTCGCTGGAGCCAGCCTCCCCGCATCATTTCACCGGATCGAGCCCACGGCTGCCTGAAAACCCCGATATTGCCGCCTACGCCCGCTCCGTCGTGAAGCCCGGCATGACGGTGCGCCAGATTGCCGAACAGCTTTGCGCCCGCATCCACAAGGATTTCAAATACGACCCCAAGGCCACCACTGTCGATACCACCCCGAAACAGGCCTTCGCGCTGAAAAAGGGGGTCTGTCAGGATTTTTCCCATATCATGATCGTGGCATTGCGCAGCCTCGGCATTCCCTCGGGCTATGTCAGCGGCTTCCTGCGCACCATTCCGCCACCGGGCAAGGAACGGCTGGCCGGCGCCGACGCCATGCATGCCTGGGTCAGGGTCTGGTGCGGCAAGACCGTCGGCTGGGTCGAGCTTGACCCGACCAATAATATCGCCGCCGGCACCGACCATGTCGTCGTCGCCTATGGCCGAGACTATTCCGATGTCGCCCCTGTCATCGGCATGCTGAAAGGCTATGGCAGCCACACGACCGTCCAGGCGGTGGACCTCATTCCGATTGGCTGACGAGGCGAGTATAACCGCCGTTTCGACCGCACTATTTCAGGAATAGGTTGCATTTGAGCAACCCCATTAAGCCAGTTGCAAGCAGTGTGTCCTATCAATCCATCAGCAGCGATGCGGATCGTCAAGCCACGGTCCTGTTGCAGGAAACACGACCGGTGCTTTCGTTTCGTTGAAGAGATGACAAGTGCCGGATCAACGTCACGGATGGACATGATGGTCATTTCGGCGCTTAGCCCTCGTTTGCGTGCCTGTCGTTTGCTCGCCTCGAAAGCACGGCGATCCGCCGCTTTGGCAATTCCCCTGCTGCGCCATACCGGCGGCAATTTCGGCATGATGACGGCGGTTCTCCTGCCGGTTTCCATCGGCGTGGCAGGTCTCGCGATGGATGCGACGGAGACGGTGCAATCGAGAAGCGCCCTGCAAAACTCGGTGGATGCAGCAGCCCTTGCTGCCGCCTCGGCAATGAGCAACGGCATGAGCGAGGCTGACGCCATTGCCCTTGCCAAGAGCTTCCTTTCCTCGCAGCTGGCCAATACCATGGCCAGAGACGAGAACACCAGTTCGGTGGACCAGATCACACAGCCGGAACCGGATATTTCCGTCAAGACCACCCAGGTCAACAGCTCATCGACCTCCTATGACGTAGAACTGACAGGTAGCTATACCATCACCATGAATGCGCTTTCGAGGGTTCTGGGATGGGAGACCGTGACGCTGAAAGCCTATGGCAAGGCTCAGGCCGCGACCACGGCCTCCGAGAGCCCGCTTTCGATGTATCTGGTGCTCGACCGATCAGGTTCGATGAACGACGAAACGACGACGACCTACACGGGGACCTGCACCACAACCACCACGTCTGGCTCTGGCCGCAACAAGAAAACCACGACGACGAGCTATAGCTGCACGAAAAAATACACGAAGATCGAGTCGCTGAAGCTGGCCGTCGCGGATCTGGCCTCACAGCTCAGCAAGGCCGATCCAAACAGTGAATATGTGCGCACCGGCGCCGATTCCTACAATGCCAGTGCCGATACTGCCCAGGCGATGAGTTGGGGAACCGCCAATGTGGTCACCTATGTCAATGCGTTGAGCGCTACCGGCGGCACCGATGCCAGGGGCGCACTGAGTGCGGCCTATAGCGCGCTGCAAACATCCAACAAGACAGAGATTAACGCTCATAATGTCTCGAGTGTCAGCAAGATTGGCCGTTACATCGTCTTCATGACGGACGGGGAAATGACCGGCAATAGCAGCAGCTGGAACTCCAGCATAGACACCGCCGTGCGCAGCCAATGCACAACCATCAAGGCCGATGGCATCCAGATCTATACGGTTGCCTTCATGGCGCCGACCAATGGCAAGTCGCTGCTCAGTGCCTGCGCCAGCGACGCCTCGCACTATTATGAGGCGACCGATGCGGCAAGCCTTGTCGCCGCCTTCGGGGAAATCGGCAAAAAAGCGACCTCCACCTCGACCCGCCTGATGAATTGATTTTGGCAGGTCAAAACCAAGCCAGGCCAAGATGTCTGGAACTTTCCGCCTCTGGCCAGCCTTTAGCCTCCTTGAAACGCAAGGAGAGAACCATGGAAGATACACCGTCGCTGAAACTGGCAAAGCGCTATCTGGAACTGGGCGGCACCCGGAAATTGAAGATGGATGACAACATTACCGATACCCGCAAATGGGAAGGCGAACCGGCGGAAGCCGCCAAATTCTGGGCGGAACATATCGAGGTGCTGGAAGCGGGCGAGCGCAAACAGGTCGAGGACTTTCTGCCGTCCATGGCCGACAAGTAGCAGGGAAAATAGCTTGCGGGCTGGCCGCATCCTTGCGGCCCATCCCAATATCTCGCGATAATTGCAGGCCCTCTAAGCTTTGGTGGTGGCGCAGAGGGCGAACTATCGGCACAAAGTGCGGACGCACCAATAATCCCAAGAATAATCCGGGGCTTAACTGAGCCATAAAAACACGAAGCGACGACTGCTCTTCAAAAAATACGTTGTTGCAACTATTCGCCAAGGATGCATACACTGTATGTGCCGGTGGTTGGCAAACCGCATGACCATCGGTCTCGCGCCCTGCCCTTTCCTCCTCACCATGTGGCGAAGTCATGAATGAAACTCATCCAAAGGCCGACCTCCCTCTTCCAAAGCCCCGCGTCTCCAATCCGGAAACGCTTGCCGCCGAAATCATCGAGCGGCTGACCTATGGTATCGGCAAGGACGCGAAGGTTGCCAAGCCTCATGACTGGCTGACCGCCACCATTCTGGTGGTGCGCGACCGCATCATCGACAAGTGGATGGAATCCACCCGCCAGACCTATGCCACCAATGCCAAGCGGGTCTATTATCTGTCGCTGGAGTTTCTGATTGGCCGGTTGATGCGCGATGCGATGACCAATCTCGGCCTGGTCGAGGAAATCAAGGCAGCGCTGGAATCGCTCGGTGTCGATCTTGGCGTCATCGCCGGGCTGGAGCCCGATGCGGCGCTGGGCAATGGCGGGCTTGGCCGTCTGGCCGCCTGCTTCATGGAAAGCATGGCGACGGTGAATATTCCCGCCTATGGCTACGGTATCCGCTACGTCCACGGCCTGTTTCGCCAGCAGATGGCCGATGGCTGGCAGGTGGAACTGCCGGAGACGTGGCTCGCCCACGGCAATCCCTGGGAATTCGAGCGGCGCGAAAGCTCCTATGAAGTCGGCTTTGGCGGCGGCGTCGAGACCGCCTCCAACGGCACCAGCGGCGAGGAAATCCGCCACGTCTGGAAGCCGAGCGAGCGGGTGATCGCCACCGCCTATGACACGCCCATCGTCGGCTGGCGCGGCGAACGCATCAATACATTGCGTCTTTGGTCGGCCCAACCAATTGACCCGATCCTGCTCGATGCCTTCAATGCGGGCGACCATATTGGTGCGTTGCGTGAAAGCAACCGGGCCGAAAGCCTGACCCGGGTGCTTTATCCAGCCGATGCCACCGCCGCTGGGCAGGAACTGCGCCTTCGCCAGGAATATTTCTTCTGCTCGGCTTCGCTTCAGGACATCGTTCGGCGTCATCTCCAGCACGGCAATGCGCTGATCGACCTTCCAAAAAAGGTGGCGATCCAGCTCAACGACACCCATCCTGCCGTCTCTGTCGCTGAACTGATGCGGCAATTGACCGACGTTCATGGCATGGATTTCGATACCGCCTGGGACGTAACCCGCGAGACCTTCTCCTATACCAACCACACGCTTTTGCCCGAAGCGCTGGAAAGCTGGCCGGTGCCGCTGTTCGAGCGGCTGTTGCCACGCCATATGCAGCTGGTCTACGCGATCAACGCCAAATGCCTGGTGGAAGCGCGCAAGCAGAAGAATTTCACCGATCTGGAAATCACCAGCCTGTCTCTGATCGATGAAAGCGGCGACCGCCGGGTGCGGATGGGCAATCTGGCCTTCATGGGCTCCCATTCGATCAATGGCGTCTCGGCCCTGCATACCGAGCTGATGAAGGAAACGGTGTTCGCCACCCTGCACAAGCTCTACCCGGACCGGATCAACAACAAGACCAATGGCATTACCCCGCGCCGCTGGCTGATGCAGTGCAATCCCGGCCTGACCTCGCTGATCCGCGAAGCGATCGGCGACGACTTCCTTGATGACGCCGAAAAGCTGACCGCTTTGGATGCTTTTGCCAAGGACAGCGCCTTCCAGCAGAAATTTGCCGCCGTCAAGCGGGCCAACAAGGAGCAACTGGCCAATCTGGTCGCCAGCCGAATGGGCATCCGGCTCGATCCCTCGGCCATGTTCGATATCCAGATCAAGCGCATCCATGAATACAAGCGCCAGCTCTTGAACATCATCGAGACCGTGGCGCTCTACGACCAGATCCGCTCGCATCCGGAACGCGACTGGGCGCCGCGCGTCAAGCTGTTCGCTGGCAAGGCGGCACCGAGCTATCACAATGCCAAGCTGATCATCAAACTGGCCAATGACGTGGCCCGGGTCATCAACAACGACCCGTCGGTGCGCGGCCTGCTGAAAGTGGTGTTCATTCCCAATTACAATGTGTCGCTGGCCGAGGTCATGGTGCCGGCTGCCGATCTCTCCGAACAAATTTCGACTGCGGGCATGGAAGCATCGGGAACCGGGAACATGAAGTTCGCGTTAAACGGTGCGCTGACCATCGGCACCCTGGATGGGGCCAATGTGGAAATGCGCGATCACGTCGGAGAAGACAATATCTTTATCTTTGGAATGACTGCGGAAGAGGTCGGCAAGGTGCGTGCCGAGGGGCACACCCCACGCCCGATCATCGAACGGTCGCGCGAACTGTCACAGGCACTGGCCGCCATCGCGTCCGGCGTGTTCTCGCCTGACGATCGGGACCGGTTCGCCAGCCTGGTGGATGGGCTCTATAACCATGACTGGTTCATGGTGGCCGCCGATTTCGATGCCTATGCCACAGCCCAACGTCAGGTGGACGCGGTCTGGACCGACCAGCCCCTCTGGCAATCCAAAGCCATTCTGAATACGGCCCGCATGGGTTGGTTCTCCTCCGACCGGACGATCAGACAGTATACGGCCGACATCTGGAGAGCCTGATGAAGAAAACAACCAGGCAGACGCAGGCATCAGCCGAGAGCGGCCATCCGCCCTCTGCTGACCACCTTTCTTCTGCCGAGATCGAAGCCATCGTCGCCGGCCTGCACACCGATCCGTTTTCGGTGCTCGGCGTTCATGCCGGTGCGGATGGTTTTATTGCCCGCTGTTTCGTGCCGGGCACCGAAAGCATTACCGCGCTCACACTCGACGGCAGCCTTGCCGGAGAGCTGGCCTGTCTCGATCCTGCGGGCTTTTTCGCCGGTCCGGTGGCGATCAAGTCCCAGCAGCCGCTGCGCTACCGCGCCTGCCGAGGCGATATGGAATGGTCGCTGACCGATCCCTATAGTTTCGGCCCGGTTCTCGGGCCGATGGACGATTACTTCCTGCGCGAAGGATCGCATCTGCGGCTGTTCGACAAGATGGGCGCCCATCCGATCAAGCATCAAGGCGTCGATGGCTTTCATTTTGCCGTCTGGGCGCCGAATGCAAGACGGGTCTCGGTGGTCGGCGATTTCAATGAATGGGATGGCCGCCGCCATGTGATGCGGTTGCGCCGCGACACCGGCATCTGGGAGATTTTCGCCCCTGATGTCCGGCCCGGTTCTGCCTATAAATTCGAGATTATCGGCGTCAATGGCGAGCTTTTGCCGCTGAAGGCCGATCCGTTCGCCCGCCGCAGCGAGTTTCGCCCACAGACCGCGTCCGTCACCGCCGCCGAGCTTTCCCAGAACTGGGAGGACGCGGCGCATCTGGCCCATTGGGGCAGCATCGACAAGCGTCGCCAGCCGATTTCGGTCTATGAGGTCCATGCCGGCTCCTGGCAGAAGCGGCCTGACGGCACCTTTCTCAGCTGGGACGAGCTGGCGGAACGGCTGATCCCCTATTGCACCGAAATGGGCTTTACCCATATCGAATTTCTACCCGTCACCGAACATCCCTATGACCCCTCCTGGGGCTACCAGACGACGGGGCTTTATGCGCCAAGCGCGCGGTTTGGCGAGCCGGAGGGCTTTGCCCGCTTCGTCAACGGCTGTCACAAGGTGGGCCTCAGCGTCATTCTCGACTGGGTTCCGGCCCATTTCCCGACCGATGCCCATGGGCTGCGCTTTTTCGACGGCACGGCTCTTTACGAGCACGAGGACCCGCGCAAGGGCTTCCACCCCGACTGGAACACTGCGATCTACAATTACGGGCGGATCGAGGTTCTCTCCTATCTGGTCAACAATGCGCTGTACTGGGCGGAAAAATTCCACCTGGACGGCGTGCGGGTCGATGCGGTCGCCTCGATGCTCTATCTCGACTATTCCCGCAAGGAAGGCGAGTGGATACCCAATGAATATGGTGGGCGAGAAAACCTGGAGGCGGTGCGCTTCCTGCAAAAGATGAATGAGCATCTCTACGGCGCCCATCCGCAGGTGATGACCATTGCCGAGGAAAGCACCTCCTGGCCGAAAGTGTCCCAGCCAGTCCACGAAGGCGGTCTCGGCTTCGGCTTCAAGTGGAACATGGGCTTCATGCATGACACTTTAAGCTATTTTGCCCGCGACCCCGTGCATCGCAAGCACCACCATCATGAAATCACCTTCGGGCTGATCTATGCCTATAGCGAAAATTTCATGCTGCCGATTTCCCATGATGAAGTGGTGCATGGCAAAGGCTCGATGATTGCCAAAATGCCCGGCGACGATTGGCAGAAATTTGCCAATCTTCGCGCCTATTACGGCTTCATGTGGGGCTATCCCGGCAAGAAACTGTTGTTCATGGGCCAGGAATTTGCCCAGTGGAGCGAATGGAGCGAGGAACGGTCGCTGGACTGGAACCTGCTGCAATATCCGTTGCATGAGGGCATGCGCCGCCTGGTGCGTGATCTGAACTTTACCTATCGCAACAAGCCAGCACTGCATGCCCGCGACTGCGAGGGCGAAGGGTTCGAATGGCTGATCAGCGAGGATGCCGATCAATCCGTGTTTGCCTGGTTGCGCAAGACGCCCGGTGAACGGCCGGTGGCTGTCATCGCCAACCTGACACCGGTCTATTACCAGCGTTACGACGTGCCGCTGCCAATGGCCGGGCGGTGGCGGGAAATTCTCAATACCGATGCCGAGATCTATGGCGGCAGCGGCAAGGGCAATGGCGGCCGAGTGGAGGCCGTGCTGGATGCGGCAACGACCTCCGACAAGGCGCCATGGGCGCACGCAACGCTGTCACTGCCGCCGCTGGCAGTGATCATGCTGGAGTTGGAACAGTAAGACGAACACGTATTTGAGACATGCGGGAGGAGATTGCATGACGCCGACAAAGAGAATTCAGCCGCTGGCGCGCGATGCCATGGCGTATGTACTGGCCGGCGGACGGGGCAGCCGCCTTAAGGAGCTGACCGACCGGCGGGCAAAACCCGCCGTTTATTTCGGCGGCAAGGCCCGGATCATCGATTTCGCCCTGTCGAATGCGCTGAACTCAGGCATTCGCCGCATCGGCGTTGCTACCCAGTACAAGGCCCATTCGCTGATCCGCCACATGCAGCGTGGCTGGGATTTCCTGCGGCCCGAGCGCAATGAAAGCTTCGACATCCTGCCCGCCAGCCAGCGCGTTTCCGAAACGCAATGGTATGAGGGTACGGCAGATGCCGTCTTCCAAAACATCGATATTATCGAGCCTTATGGCCCGGAATATATGGTGATCCTGGCGGGCGACCACGTCTATAAGATGGACTATGAATTCATGCTCCAGCAACATGTCGACAGTGGTGCCGATGTCACCATTGGCTGCATGGAAGTGCCACGCATGGAAGCCTCGGCTTTCGGTGTCATGCATGTCGACGACAAGGACCAGATCATTGCCTTCGTCGAAAAGCCCGCCGATCCACCGGGCATTCCCGGCAACGAGACCATGGCGCTCGCCTCGATGGGCATCTACGTGTTCCACACCAAATTCCTGATGGATTGCCTGCGCCGCGACGCCGCCGACCCCAATTCCAGCCGGGATTTCGGCAAGGACATCATTCCCTATATCGTCGAACACGGCAAAGCCGTGGCGCATCGCTTTGCCTCCTCCTGCGTGCGCTCGGATTTCGAAAAGACCCCGTATTGGCGCGATGTCGGCACCATCGATGCCTATTGGCAGGCCAATGTCGACTTGACCGACATCCTGCCGGAACTGGATATCTACGATAAATCCTGGCCGATCTGGACCTATGCCGAAATCAATCCGCCGGCAAAATTCGTCCACGACGATGAAGGCCGTCGCGGTTCGGCGATTTCCTCTCTGGTCTCGGGCGATTGCATCATATCCGGCTCGACGCTCTATCGCAGCCTGCTGTTTACCGGTGTTCGCGCCAATTCCTATTCGAGGCTGGAAGGCGCCGTCATTCTGCCAAAGGTCACCATTGGCCGTCATGCCCGGTTGACCAATGTGGTGATCGATCATGGCGTCACCATTCCCGAAGGCCTGATTGTCGGTGAAGACCCGGAGATCGACGCCAAGCGCTTCCGCCGCAGTGAAAACGGCATCTGCCTGATCACTCAGGCCATGCTGGACAAGCTGGAGCAATCAGGCACATGAACATCCTGTCCGTTGCATCGGAAGTCTATCCGCTGATCAAGACCGGCGGTCTCGCCGATGTGGCGGGCGCCCTGCCCCTGGCGCTCGAACCCTTGGGCATAAAAACCAGAACCCTGCTGCCGGGCTATCCGGCAGTCCTCGCCAAGCTTGGCAACACGGATGTGCTCCTGCATATGCCTGACCTTCTGGGCGAGACGGCAACCGTACTTTCGGCCCGGCATGAGGGCCTGGACCTGCTGATCCTCGATGCGCCAGCGCTGTTTAACCGTCCAGGCGGCCCCTATGTGGATAGCAATGGCCGCGACTATGGCGACAACTGGAAACGGTTTGCGGCGCTGTCGCTGGCAGGCGCCCGTATTTCTCAAGGCGCACTCGATGATTGGCGACCGGATCTCGTGCATGTCCACGATTGGCAGGCCGCTCTGGTGCCGGTTTATATGCGCTACGATGAGAAGCCGGAAATTCCGAGCCTCATCACCATTCACAACATCGCCTTTCAGGGGCAATTTTCCGCTGACATCCTCCCGGCTCTCGGTCTGCCAGAGCATGCATTGTGGGAAGCGCTCGAATATTACGGCACGCTGGCTTTTCTGAAAGGCGGCATTGCCACGGCACACGCCATCAGCACGGTCAGCCCGTCTTATGCCGAGGAAATTCTCGATCCGCATTTCGGCATGGGCATGGAAGGGCTGATCGCCAGCCGTGCCAATGACCTGTTCGGCATCGTCAACGGCATCGATACCGCCGTCTGGAACCCCGATGATGACGGACTGTTAGCCTCGTCTTACAGCACTGCTACCCTGCGCAAGCGGGTCGCCAATCGCGAAGCACTCACCCGGCATTTCGGCCTTGATGACGATGCGGCACCGATTTTTTGTGTGATTTCCCGCCTCACCTGGCAAAAGGGCATGGATGTGCTGGCCGAGGTCGCCGACGATCTGGTCGCAGCCGGCGGCAAGCTGGTCATTCTCGGCTCCGGTGATCCGGCCCTGGAAGAGGCCTTGCAGGCCGCCGCCCACCGTCATCCGGGCCGGATCGGCATGGTGATGGGTTATAACGAACCGCTATCGCATCTGATGCAGGCGGGTGCCGATGCCATCCTCATTCCGTCAAGATTCGAACCTTGCGGCTTGACCCAGCTTTACGGCCTGCGCTACGGCTGTGTTCCGGTGGTGAGCCGCACCGGTGGTTTGAATGACACGGTCATCGACGCCAATGCGGCGGCACTTGCGGCAAAGGCTGCCACCGGCATACAGTTCGCCCCGGTCACGGTGGCAGGGTTGCGACAGGCGGTACGCCGGGCGATCCGCCTCTTCGACGACAAGAAACTATGGTATCAGATCCAGAAGCAGGGCATGAAAGCAGACGTATCCTGGACAGCAAGCGCCCAGCGCTACGTCGATGTTTATAACCGCCTCCTCGGAAAAGGCTGAAACACGCATGATTATTACGGTTCCAACCAAACCCTATTCGGACCAGAAACCCGGCACGTCGGGTCTGCGCAAGAAGGTGCCCCAATTCCAGCAGGAGCATTACGCCGAAAACTTCATCCAGTCGATTTTCGATTCGCTTGAAGATTTCAAAGGCAAGACGCTGGTGATCGGCGGCGATGGCCGGTTTTACAACCGTGAAGTCATCCAGAAAGCCATCAAGATGGCAGCGGCCAACGGCTTTGGCCGGGTGCTGGTCGGCCAGGGTGGTATCCTGTCGACACCGGCGGCCTCCCACATCATCCGCAAATACAAGGCTTTCGGCGGCATCGTGCTGTCGGCAAGCCACAATCCCGGCGGCCCGACCGAAGATTTCGGCATCAAATACAATATCGGCAATGGTGGGCCAGCGCCCGAAAAGATCACCGACGCGATCTACACCAATACCAAGACCATCACCGCCTATAAGACGGTTGAGGCAGCCGACATCAATCTCGATCGGATCGGCTCGTTCGATCTCGGCGAAATGACTGTCGAGGTCCTCGACCCGGTTGCCGATTATGCCGCGCTGATGGAGACATTGTTCGATTTTGCCGGTATCCGCAATTTGTTCAGCCTCGGCTTCCGCATGGTGTTCGACGCGATGAGCGCGGTCACCGGTCCCTATGCCAAGGAAATTCTCGAAAATCGCCTCGGCGCTCCTGATGGCACGGTGCGCAATTTCGTTCCGCTGCCGGATTTCGGCGGTCATCATCCTGACCCGAACCTCGTTCATGCCAAGGAGCTTTATGACGAGATGATGGGACCGGATGCGCCCGATTTCGGCGCAGCTTCCGACGGCGACGGCGACCGCAACCTGATTATCGGCAAGGGCATTTTCGTCACGCCGTCAGACAGTCTGGCGATTCTGGCCGCCAACGCCAATCTGGCGCCCGGCTATTCCGGCGGCATTGCCGGTATTGCTCGCTCCATGCCGACCAGTGCCGCTGCCGACCGTGTGGCCGAACGGCTGAAGATCGGCATGTACGAGACCCCGACCGGTTGGAAATTCTTCGGCAATCTGCTCGACGCTGGCAAGGTGACGATCTGCGGCGAGGAAAGTGCAGGAACAGGTTCCAGCCATGTGCGCGAAAAGGACGGTCTGTGGGCAGTCCTGCTCTGGCTGAACGTGCTGGCCAGCCGTGGCGAAAGCGTTCAGGACATCGTGCGCCAGCATTGGGCCTCCTATGGCCGCAATTTCTACTCCCGCCATGATTACGAAGAAGTGGACTCGGATGCGGCAAACGGGTTGATGGATGCATTGCGCGCCAAGCTTCCCGCCCTGCCCGGCACCATGATCGGCGAATTGAAGGTCGAAAAGGCCGATGACTTCGCCTATCACGATCCGGTCGACCATTCCGAAAGCAAGAAACAGGGCATCAGGGTGATGTTCGAGGGCGGCTCACGGGTGGTCTTCCGCCTGTCCGGCACCGGCACGTCGGGTGCAACTTTGCGCGTCTATATCGAGCGCTATGAGCCAAACTCGTCCAACCACGGCATCGAAACCCAGGAGGCACTCGCCGACCTGATTGTTGCTGCCGAGGAACTGGCTGGCATCAAGGCCCGCACCGGCCGCGATGCCCCGACCGTGATCACCTGATCGCGGATGGCCCTATGACAGGTGCTGGCGCTCGTCTCATTGCAACAGGCGCGGAGTTTGCGGTCTATTCCCGTGATGCCGAGCATCTGGAACTTTGCCTGTTTGATGAGACCGGAGACACCGAACTTCGCCGCCTGCCAATGCAGCGCGGCGAAGACGATCTGCACCGGCTGACCGTCGAGGGACTGGTCGCTGGAGCGCGATACGGCTACCGCGCCCATGGGCCGTATGATCCCGATCAAGGCCTGTGGTTTGATCCGGCCAAGCTGCTGGTTGATCCCTATGCGCTGGAAATCGACCGCCCCTTCCGTCACGATCCGCGCCTCAGCCAATTTGGCGAGGACACTGCAGATCTGGCACCCAAGGCCATCCTGATCGTACCCGGGCAGGCTGTGCTGGAGCGGCCCCGCCTGCCAGATGGCGGCTTTATCTATGAATTGCCGGTGCGCGGCTTCACCATGCTGCATCCTGATGTGCCTGAAAACCTGCGCGGCACGGTCGCGGCCCTTGCCCATCCATCCGTCATCGCCCATCTGCAAGCCGTTGGCGTCGATGCGGTGGAGCTTTTGCCGATCACCGCCTGGATCGATGAACGGCACCTGCCGCCGCTCGGCCTTTCCAATAGCTGGGGTTACAATCCGGTCGCCCTGATGGCGCTCGACCCGCGCCTCTGCCCCGGCGGGGTGGAGGAATTGCGCCGCACCGTCGAATGTCTGCATGAAAATGGCATCGGCGTGATCCTCGACCTGGTCTTCAACCATTCCGGCGAAAGCGACCGGTTCGGCGCGACGCTGTCGATGCGCGGCCTCGACAACAGGAGCTATTACCGGCACCTGCCCGACCAGCCGGGCGTGCTGGTCAACGATACCGGCTGCGGCAATACGATTGCCTGCGACAGACCGGTGGTGCGCCAGCTGATCCTCGACACTTTGCGCCATTTCGTCATGGCGGCGGGCGTCGATGGATTTCGTTTCGATCTCGCCCCGGTGCTGGGACGGACGGCAACAGGCTTTGAGGCACAAGGCGAGACGCTGACCGCCATGCTCCAGGACCCGATTTTGAAGGACCGGGTGATGATTGCCGAGCCCTGGGACATCGGCCCCGGCGGCTACCAGCTCGGAAACTTCCCAGCGCCGTTTCTGGAATGGAACGACCGCGCCCGCGACACTATGCGCCGCTTCTGGCGCGGCGATGACGGCCTGACCGGCGAGATGGCCACGGTGCTGGCGGGTTCATCGGATATGTTCTCGCGCAACGGCAGCCCCCACACCCGCAGCGTCAATTTCATCGCCGCCCATGATGGCTTCACGCTGCACGATCTGGTGTCCTATGCCCATAAGCACAATGAGGCGAATGGCGAGGATAACAGAGACGGCCATAGTGACAATCACAGCTGGAACAATGGCGCTGAGGGCGAGACCCGCGACCCTGATATCCTTGCCGCCCGCAAGCGTGATTGTACCGCTCTGCTCTCCACCCTGTTTGCCTCAAAAGGCTGGGTGATGCTGACGGCTGGCGACGAAGGCGGGCGCAGCCAGCGCGGCAATAACAATGCCTATTGCCAGGACAATGCCATCACCTGGCTGGACTGGGCAGCACTCGATGCCGATCTGGTCGCCCATACCGGACGGCTAGCCGCCCTGCGCAAACGGTTTCCGTCCCTCGCAGATCCAGCCTTTTTCACCGGCAATGGCGATGTCAGCTGGATTGATGCCTCCGGCCAGCCGATGCGCGTCGAGACCTGGCAAGATCCACAAGCCCGCTTCCTGGGGCTGCTGATCACCACGCCGGATCGAACCACAGGACGCGACACGCGGTTGGCAATCCTGATCAACAGGGGTGAAGCGTGTGCCGTCAATCTACCCGCTTCAACGGGAGGGGAATGGCGGGAGGTTTTTTCGGGTGTAGCTGCTTCAAAACTGGTAATGGAACCACGCCATGTGGCATTTCTCGTCGAAGGTTGAGCCCGCCAGCAGCTAGTGATCCTTGATCAAGGTTACCGGGCCTCATGGTTTCCACGGGAGCCGAACGCAGAAACGACATGATAAGCGCCCACATTCATTGAATGATTTTTATAGAAAACGTCTTTAAACCATTCCCCAGCACACCGGAATTAACGAATTTCTCATTCTTTCCGCTCGATTCTGAGCATTCAGGACATGGTTTTAAACAATTATCGAGTGCGTGATTTTCAGCCGCCACAAATGGCGATAGGGTTCTTTTTGATCTGAACACCCACCAGAGCCCCAACCCAACGAGAGTAGAGTATGCAGCGTCAAATTTCTCTCGCAGACGTCCCCGCCATGGTCGGGGAGGAACTGGGCATATCCAAATGGATCACCGTCGATCAAACCATGATCGATGCCTTCGCCACGGCGACTGACGATCACCAGTTCATCCATACCGATCCTGAGCGCGCCAAGGCGGAAACGCCCTATGGCGGCACCATTGCCCATGGATTTCTGACGATCTCGCTGCTATCGGCAATGAATTACGATTGCCTGCCTGTGATCCGCGAACAAACCATGGGGATCAATTACGGCTTTGAGAAAATCCGGTTGATGGCACCAGTCCGCTCGGGAAAGCGGGTGCGCGGCCGCTTCGTGCTGGCTGGCGCCCGGTTTCGCGGCGCAGGCATGCTGATGACCACCTATGATGTCAGTGTCGAGATCGAAGAGGAACGCAAACCGGCGCTCACCGCCATCTGGCAGACCATCATCCAGTTCGACCCTGAAAACCGACCAGAAGGGGTTTGAGGTGACGATTGACAGCCTGCGTCATGCCCTCACCGATCAGGCCCGATCCTGTGACAGTCTTGGCTCACCTTTCACCGCAAGGCTGTGCCGACTTGCCGCTGAACGGCTGACGCCCGCAAGCGCCATTGGCGCGCGGCTGATCGACTGGCCGGGAGACATCACGTCTGCGGGTGATTCCGTGCCGCTGCGGCTGGCGGGTACGCTGCATGCTTTGGTGTTGAGCAACGAAAGTCCTGATCTGGCCGCTGTCTATCCGCCTCATGACGCCATCGATGATGCACTCTGGGCCGCGGTGGAAACCACCTTCCGCGACCATGAGGCCTTCATGCAGGCCCGGCTGAATTCTGCGCCGCAAACCAATGAAGTGCGCCGGTCTGCCGCCCTTTTGCCGGGCTTCCTCACCATTGCCTCGCTGTTCGGCCTGCCATTGCGGTTGTCGGAGGTCGGTGCCAGCGCCGGGCTGAACCTGCAATGGGACCGCTATGCCTATCGGCTGGGCGAAACAAGCTGGGGCGATGGTTCGCAGGTTCTGCTGGCCTCCGACTGGCAAGGGCCGCCACCGCCATCCGCCACGATCACCGTTGAAGAGCGGGCGGGATGCGATCTCAACCCGCTCGATCCCGGCACGCCTGAGGATTGCGAACGGCTGTTTTCTTATATCTGGGCCGATCAAGCCGACCGGCTGGAGCGCACCAAAGCAGCCCTGGCACTGGCGCGAAGCAACAATCTTTCCGTGGACCGCATGGATGCGATCGACTGGCTGAAGCAAAGGCTGGCTCCGTCTCATCCGGGCCAGATGCACGTCGTCTACCATTCCGTCGCCTGGCAATATCTTCCCGACACACTGAAAGCCCAAGGCGAAGCGCTGATTGCTCAGGCCGGACAACGAGCCACAGCTCAGGCCCCGCTCGCCCGACTGCAAATGGAAGCGGATGGCCAGCGCGATGGTGCCAGCCTCACTCTGCAAATCTGGCCGGGCGGTGAGCGCCAGGAGATCGGCCGCGCTGATTTCCATGGTCGCTGGGTGAAATGGCAGGGCTGGAAGGCCTGATACGAAGAGTCATTGAAAATGACACTTCGTATTCCCCTTTCGAATATCTCAAGCGCTTGATGCATTTGAGATAGTCGAAATCTCTTGAAAGCGAGGATGCGTCAGCATCTTCGAGCTTTGGTATAATAGAGTTTGTCAGGGAAAAGTGGAATCCGGTTTTCCCGAAAAGACAAACGAAAACAAGAGAATCTAGAGTCTGTCTGGTTCAATCTGAACCTGACAGGCTCTAGGAACGCCACGCTCATTTAAAAGCTGGCGGCTGGCTGAGATCGATACCCGGCTTGGCAGCAGGCGCACCACCAAGCGAGGGTGGCGTGCCGAAATTCAGGCCGGGCGCACCGCTATCGCCGATGGGCGGCAGGCTCATACCGCTCCCGGCACCAAAGCCGGGCACCTCGATTTTCACCGAATTCAGGTCGATATCCTTAGCTTTTTCCAGCCACATGGTGACGGATTGTGGCCAGAAAATCACCACCGCGACGAGCAGAAGCTGCATGCCCACCCAGGGCAAGGCGCCGATATAGATATCGCGGGTCTTCACCTCTGGCGGGGCAACACTGCGCAGATAAAATAGCGCAAAACCGAAGGGTGGATGCATGAAGCTGGTCTGCATGTTGACGCACAGCAAAACACCGAACCAGATCAGGTCGATGCCCAGCGATTGTGCCACCGGCGCCAACATCGGGATGACGATGAAGGCAATTTCGAAGAAATCCAGGAAGAAGGCCAGCACGAAGACGAAAATATTGACGAAAATCAGAAAACCAACCGGACCACCAGGCAGGCCCGACAGCATATGCTCGATCCAGCGTGACCCATCCATGCCCTGGAACACCAGGCTGAAACAGGTGGAGCCGATCAAGATCATCACCACCATGGAGGTGATGGACATGGTGGATTGCATGGCTTGACGGATCAGCGGCCACGTCAGCCGGCGATGCATGGCCGCCAGCATGGCGGCCCCGACCACGCCCAGGGCGCCTGCCTCCGTCGGCGTCGCCAATCCCATGAAGATCGTGCCAAGAACCAGAAAGATCAGCACGATGGAGGGCAGCATACCCGCCAGCACCTGACGGATCAGTCTCCAATCCAGATCGCCACGGACTTCTTTGGGAAGCGGCGGCATGCTCGAAGGCTTGAAGATCGACATCAGGAAAATGAACAGCGTGAAAATTACCACTTGCAGGATCGATGGGCCGATAGCGCCCAGATACATGTCACCGACGGAACGGCCCAGCTGATCGGCGAGGATGACCAGAACCAGAGAGGGCGGAATGAGCTGGGTGATCGTTCCCGACGCCGCAATAACCCCCGTGGCCAGCTTCGGATCGTAGCCATAGCGCAGCATGATCGGCAGCGAGATCATCCCCATGGTGATGACAGAGGCTGCCACCGTGCCGGTAATCGCGCCCAGAATGGCACCGACGGCAATCACCGCATAGGCGAGACCACCGGGAACGGCACCGAATAGCTTGCCGGTTCCCTCCAGAAGATCTTCCGCCAACCCGCACCGTTCCAGAATGGCGCCCATCATGGTGAAGAAGGGGATGGCCAGCAGCAGATCGTTGGAGACGATCCCAAAAAACCGCAGCGGAATGGCCTGAAGAAACACTTCGTTGAAATGGCCCGTGGCAATGCCGACCATGCCGAAGAACAAACCAACCGCCCCCAGCGAGAAGGCCACCGGAAAACCGAACAGCATGAACAGCACCATGCCGAGAAACATGGCTGGCGGAATGATACCGAAATCGAACATGGACCTGTCCCCCAGGCTATTATTTTATTGCAGCGGCTTTTCGTAGCGCACGTCGATATGCAGGTGTCCCGTCAGCGCAGCGATGCGCTTCACCATTTCCGACAGGCCCTGCAAGACGAGAAGCCCGAATCCGGCAACCAGAATAAGCTTGACCGGCCAGCGGATCAGGCCACCGGCATTGGCGGACATTTCACCCTGCTGATAGGAAAGCCAGAAAAACGGCCAGCACAGCCAGGTCAGATAGATGCAGACGGGAAGGAGGAAGAAGACGATACCGATCAGATCGATCCACAATCGTTTGCGTTCAGAGACCGCGCCATAAATCAAATCCACCCGCACATGGCCGTTTTGGCGCAATGTATGGGCAGCTCCCAGCACAACGACATAAGCAAAGAGATACCATTGGATCTCCAGCCAGCCATTGGAACTGATATTGAAAAGATATCGGATGATCGCATTGGCCGCGCTGATCAGGCAGCACAGCAGCACCAGATATTCCGCCACCCGGCCAACGACTTCGCTCAGCGTGTCGATAGCCCGGCTCCACCCTAGCAAAACAGCCATATAAGCCTCCCAACTCCCTTATTTGCTTAGAACAAGGGGCGGGTATGCGCAACAGGGCGGCGGCCTGCCATGCACGGGATTAGCAAGGCTTTGGCCTTTAAAGCCTGTCAAGTTCGCCTAAAGTTCTACGGCATGATACGTTTCATCAAGCGAATGATGCTGTAGCATTTTAAATTTGCCGCATAATTTTCTCTTTAAAAGCAGTTCCGGTTTTAAGAATTATGCGGTAGCCTGTGGAGAATACACGCTTTTGGGGAGTAAGAGCATGAGCGAAGACCATTCCGGCCCGGTCGAAACGGGCGCCTCGATGGATTATCCCGCCCACGAGCGGACCTATGACAGTTTCATAGCCGCCTCGAAATATGGCACAGCCATTCTCGTCGCGCTGATGATCGGCATGGCCGCTGGATTTTTCACCACGGCCGGATTCCTGGGTGGCATTCTGGTGTTTCTGATCCTCAGCGTCATCGGCGTCTTCATGATGCGGTAAACCGCGATTGCCAATCTCCAGAACTGACCAATCTCCAGAACTGAAAAGGCCGGCAATGCCGGCCTTTTGTATGGAACTGAGTAGAAGCCGCTTCAGCTTGTCGAGCCGCGTGTCCGGGCAAGACCATCGCGAGCGGGCGTGTATTTTCCATCCAGGCTCAAGGCATGGGCGTAGGACTTCGCGGCCTTGAGCTTATCGCCGCGCCGCTCATAGACCAGGGCCTGATTGGCCCAGGATTCGGCCAGCTTCGGGTTCATGTCGATGGCATGGTTGAAATCGGCAAAGGCGTTTTCATCGTCGTTCAGCGCCAGATAGCTTACGCCACGACCGTTGTAAGGCTCAGGCGCATTCGGTGACAGTGAGAGCGCCTTGGAAAAATCGTCGATCGCCTTATCGTGCTGGCCGCGCAACTGGAAGATCAGACCGCGATTGTGATAGGCGCGGCCATCGGTGGTATCCAGCTCGATTGCCTTGGAGAAATCCTGAAATGCCTCATCCACCCGGCCCGCCTGGCGGTAGATATTGCCACGGCCGATATAGGCGACATCATAGCTGCTATTGATCTTCAGGGCAGCGGTATAATCATTGGCAGCTTCGACCGGCTTGCCCATGTTGCGATAGACAAGGGCGCGGTTGGCATAGGCCTGGTAGAAATTCGGGTTGAGTTGCAGCGCGGTGTTGAAATCCGCCAGCGCCTTCTGGAATTCGCCAGCCCGGCCATAGGCGGAGCCCCGCACGTTATAGCCGCCTGGGTCGCGTGGATTGGCGGCGATGACCGACGACAGCGAGGAAATATTTTCCTTGGAACCCTGATCGCGGTCGATGCTGATCATGTCGCTTGACTGGTTGGTGGATTGGCATCCGGAAAGCGTCAGCATGGCGGTGAGGCCGAGAGCCAGCATATGGCAGCCTTTGCCGCGCATAGTAGCCCCCAGGCGACCGGCTGTTATGCCGGTGTTGAAAACCTTATCGACCATTGGCGTCATGCTTTCCGTTCCACCTGTTCAAAACCTCGGACTATGCCGAAACTGGAGAGGAAACGCCGAAGCGTTCCTAAAGTTCTGTCGACTCAACAAAACTTTATCTGGAGACGTGTCTATCCCGAGACCTGTTTATCCCGAAACTTGGCTTACATCCGAATGCGGCCGGTTTCCACCGCGCAAATGCAAAAACCACATCATTCCAGCAATTTGCGGCCTTTTATAGCATAGGACCGAAAAGTAGAAACCGGTTTCGGGATAAATCCGATACGACACCAAAACTTTGTGACAGCGCGCCGCGGTCCCACGTCCTGAATGAGGCTATAGGTCAGCCACGGACATAATTATGCAGTCTGCCGGTCCGCCCATCATAGAAAATTTAACACGAAAAAGCGGCCGCGAACTTGATCGCTGCCGCTCAATCGGATCATGTCGCGCTTTGAAAAAGCGCGGGAAACGTCAATCAGCGGCTGCCGAATGCCGGACGCGGCGGAGCGGCAATCAGGCCTTCGCGCTGCATCTTCTTGCGGGCCAGCTTGCGAACGCGGCGAACGGCTTCAGCCTTTTCGCGCGCGCGCTTTTGCGACGGCTTTTCATAATAGTCACGCATTTTCATTTCACGGAAGATGCCTTCGCGCTGCATCTTCTTTTTCAAGGCGCGAAGCGCCTGATCAACGTTGTTATCGCGGACAAGTACCTGCACGTCGAATCCCGTTCCTTTGGTTTGGTGGTCGTTTTCCGCCGGGACACGAATTCTGCCGAACCATGCCTTTCACGGACCAAAAAAGAGTGTTCCGCTGGCCCGCAGGACCAGCGATTAGGGAGCGCCAATAACAGATCGGACTTTCGAAGTCCAGACGGCAAGTGCCACCGCCTGAAAAAATCCGCAGCCAAGCGGCACCGTCTTGCAAAACGTCACCCCTATGCACTTCTCCATACTCTGCTGCAAGATATTGGCCATGTGTCGAAAGACGGATAGAAGCGTGTCGCAAAGAAAGGGACATCGCGCATATCGATCTGTCACAGCTTTTTAGACCTGCGCTGACGCGCTGGATTGAAAGCAGGTCGGAATTTCTTCCCGTTTCTGACATAAGTCAGGATCTACACCCTGCGATCCGTCGTAGAGCAAGCAGCTAGACCTCGCCTGCCAGACCTCGCCTGAAGGAGATGACGCGAATGCGCAAATATTCGGTTTTTGCCGTAGCCCGCGAGGCGCTTCGCGCCCACACTGGTTGGAGCGCGCAATGGACATCACCAGAGCCACACAAATCCTATGACGTCATCATTATTGGCGGCGGTGGCCATGGTCTGGGCGCCGCCTATTATCTGGCCAAGGAACATGGCATTACCAATATTGCCGTGATTGAAAAAGGCTGGATTGGCGGCGGCAATACCGGGCGCAACACCACCATTATTCGCTCCAATTATCTCTATGAAGAGAGCATGGATATTTACGAGCACTCCTTGAAACTCTGGGAGGGCTTGAGCCAGGAGCTGAATTACAATGTGATGTATTCGGCCCGCGGCGTGATGATGCTGTCGCATAATGTGCATGACAAGCAGAGTTTCAAGCGCCACGTCCACGCCAACACGCTCTATGGCATTGATAATGAGTGGCTGACGCCAGAACAGGCCAAGGCCTTCTGTCCACCGCTGGATATTGCCAAAACCGCCCGCTACCCCATCAATGGTGCCGCCCTGCAACGGCGCGGCGGCACAGCTCGTCATGATGCTGTCGCTTGGGGCTATGCTCGTGCTGCGTCTGATCGCGGTGTGCATATCATTCAAAATTGCGAGGTCACGGCTATTCGCCGTGGTGCAAACGGTGAAGTCACCGGGGTCGAGACCTCCAAGGGCTTTATTGGCGCGAAGAAAATCGGCGTTTCAGCCTCGGGCCACAATTCCATGGTGATGGGCATGGCCGATGTGCGCTTGCCAATCCATTCCACGCCGTTGCAGGCGCTGGTGTCGGAGCCGCTGAAGCCGATTTTCCCGTGCGTGGTGATGTCCAACACGGTGCATGCCTATATTTCGCAATCGGATAAGGGCGAGTTGGTGATTGGCGCTGGCACTGACCAGTATAATTCCTATTCCCAGACAGGCGGCCTACAAATCATCACCCACACGCTGGATGCGATTTGCGAGCTGTTCCCCATCTTCCGCCGCGTCAAGATGATGCGCCAGTGGGGTGGTATTACCGATAACACAGCCGACCGCTCGCCGATCCAGAGTGTGACGCCGGTGCCTAACCTGTTTGTCAATTGCGGTTGGGGCACGGGCGGCTTCAAGGCCACGCCGGGGTCTGCCAATCTGTTTGCCCATCTGATTGCCAAGGGCGAGCCCCATGCGCTGGCCAAGGGCCTGACGCTGGATCGGTTCCGCACCGGGCGGTTGATTGATGAAGCGGCTGCGGCTGCGGTTGCGCACTGAAGTGAGATCCGAAAAGTGGGAACCGGTTTTCGGACAAATCGAACGAACAAAAATTGAGCGGGATTGAGAAAAATGCTGTTGATCAAATGTCCCTGTTGTCAGGAAGAGCGGTCCGAGCTGGAATTTCACGGCGCAGGCGAGGCGCATATTGTGCGGCCAGCCAATATTGCCGAGATTTCCGATGAGGAATTCGAAGCCTTCTTTTTCTTACGCGACAACCCCAAGGGAATCATCTTTGAACGCTGGCGGCACCTGCATGGCTGCGGGCGGTTTTTCAATGCCGTGCGCGATACAGTCAGCGACAAATTTCTGTTGACCTATAAGGCCGGTGAAGCCAAGCCGGATGATGCAGCTGTGCAAGCCCTCATCGACAACAAGGGAGCTTTAAGATGAGCGGTGCCAATCGTATTCCCGGCAAGGGCCGTCTGACGCCCGCCAGAACCGCCCGTTTCACCGTTGATGGCCGCATTCTCACCGCCTTTGAAGGTGATACCGTGGCCTCAGCCTTGCTGGCCAATGGCATTCATCTGGTCGGTCGCTCGTTCAAATATCATCGTCCACGCGGCATTCTCACGGCTGGCCCGGAAGAGCCGAACGCGCTGCTTGACATTTCCCGCGATAGCGCCCGGCGTCAGCCCAACGTGCGCGCTCCCGTGCAAGAAGTGTTTGATGGCATGCGGGTGCAGACGCAAAATCGCTGGCCATCGCTGTACATGGATATTGGTGCGGTCAACGACCTGCTGTCGCCTTTCTTTGCTGCCGGGTTTTACTACAAGACCTTCATGTGGCCGAAGAGCTTTTGGCACAAGATTTATGAGCCCATCATTCGCCGCGCCGCAGGCCTTGGCGTGGCCCCGACCGAAGACGACACCGACCATTACGCTAACCGCTATGCCCATTGCGATGTGATGGTGGTGGGCGGCGGCGTGGCGGGCCTGACGGCGGCGCTTGCGGCAGCGGAGGCAGGCGCTTCCGTGATCATCTGCGATGAGCAGCCGGAAATGGGCGGCGCCTTCCATTACGACACAGGTGCCGTGATTGACGGCCAAAATGGCTATGACTGGGCGCAAGCTACCGTGGCCAAGCTGAAAGCCATGGACAATGTGACCCTGCTGACCCGCACCACGGCCTTTGGCTATTACAACCACAATTTCCTTGGCCTCGCAGAGCGCATTACCGACCATATCGCCAAACCCGCCAAAGGCTTGCCCCGCGAACGGCTGTGGCAGGTACGGGCGAAAAAGGTGGTGCTGGCCACGGGCGCGATTGAGCGCCACATGGTGTTTGCCAACAACGACCGCCCCGGCATTATGCTGGCATCAGCTGCACGCACCTATCTCAACCATTTTGGCGTGGCTGTGGGCGCGAAAGTGGCGGTCTATACCGCCCATGATTCGGCCTATGAAGCAGCGATTGACCTGAAAAAAGCGGGCGTGCAGGTGGTGGCCATCATCGACTGCCGCCGCAATCCGGGGGCAAGCGTCTTGGCTGACGCCAAGGCGGCAGGCATTGAGGTTTTGACCGAACATTGCGTTCTCGATACCGCTGGACGTTTGCGGGTGAAATCCATCACTATCGCTGGCCGGGGTGGTTTTGACCGACGCAAGCTGGCCGTCGATGCTTTGCTAATGAGCGGTGGCTGGACGCCTTCGGTGCATCTGTTCTCACAATCGCGCGGCAAACTGCGGTTCGACGCCGCCACGCAGCGCTTCCTGCCAGATATTTACGTGCAGGATAGTATCTGCGTCGGGGCCTGCAACGGCACGGATGATATGCACGAACTGCTGGCTGAGGCCTATGCGAACGGCGCAAGGTTGGCAAAAGAAGCCGGAGCGGAAGGCGAGATCGGAAGCCAGCCAAGCGGTGCCAACGCCTTTGCTTGGACCGGCGGCATGATTGGTGCTGCCGAAGGCGCTGGCCCCGATGATGCCGTGAAAGCCTTTATCGACTTCCAGCACGACGTCTGCGCCAAGGATATTCGCTTGGCGGTGCGCGAGGGCATGCATTCCATTGAGCATATCAAGCGCTTTACCACCAATGGCATGGCATCTGATCAGGGCAAGCTGTCCAACATGCACGGGCTGGCGATTGCAGCCGAAATGCTGGGTAAAGAGATCCCGCAAGTGGGCCTCACCACCTTCCGCGCCCCCTATACGCCCGTGACGTTTGGCACGCTGATCAACCATTCGCGTGGCGAGTTGTTTGACCCCACGCGCAAAACGCCGATGCATGATCTGGAAACCGCCCTTGGCGCGGATTTTGAAGATGTCGGCAATTGGAAGCGCGCCTGGTACTACCCCAAGCCCGGCGAGGATATGCACGCCGCCGTCAACCGCGAATGCAAAACCGTGCGCGAGGTTGCGGGCGTGTTCAATGCCTCAACGCTGGGCAAAATCGAGGTGGTTGGCCCCGATGCGGCAAAATTCCTCAACCTGATCTACACCAATCCGTGGGATAGCCTCAAACCCGGCAAATGCCGCTATGGCATCATGACCCGCGATGACGGCTTTATCTATGACGACGGCGTGGTCGGACGGCTGGCCGAAGACCGCTTCCATGTCACCACCACCACCGGCGGTGCGGCCCGTGTGCTGAACCACATGGAAGACTATCTGCAAACAGAATTCCCGGAGCTAAAAGTCTGGCTCACCTCCGCTTCCGAGCAATGGGCGGTGATTGCCGTGCAGGGACCAAAGGCCCGCGATATCATCGCACCTTTCGTTGAAGGCATTGATATTTCCAATGAGGCCTTCCCGCATATGAGCGTGGCTGAAGGCACCTTCTGCGGCGTGCCGACCCGGCTGTTCCGCGTGTCGTTCACGGGCGAAGTGGGCTTTGAAATCAACGTGCCCGCCGATTACGGCGCGTCCGTATTCGAAGCCGTGTGGAAGCGCGCGGAAAGCTTAGGCGCCTGCCTCTATGGCACAGAAACCATGCATGTGCTGCGCGCCGAAAAGGGCTATATCATCGTTGGCCAGGACACCGATGGCACGCTGACGCCCGATGATGCCAACTACGGCTGGGCCGTGTCGAAGAAAAAACCCGATTTCGTTGGTATTCGCGGCCTTAAACGCCCGGATCTGGTGAAGGAAGGCCGCAAGCAACTGGTCGGCCTCAAGACCAAAGACCCCAATGAAGTGCTGGAAGAAGGCGCACAGATTGTTGCCAACCCCAACCAGCCCAAGCCGATGACCATGCTGGGCCACGTCACCTCGTCCTATTGGTCGGAAAATCTTGGCCAATCGATTGCCATTGCCATGGTGGCCGGTGGCCGGGCGCGGATGGGCGAAACGCTCTATGTGCCGATGCCTGACAAGACAATCGCCGTAGAAGTGACCGACATGGTCTTTTACGACAAGGAAGGAAGCCGCATCCATGGTTGAGCCAATCACCTCCAGCGCGATGTCTGCCACCCGTAAATCGGTCCTTGACGGTGCCTATGGCGGCTCCGCCCATGTGACGCTGACGCCAGCCGCCCCGGCCTCACGCCTCTCGCTGCGGGCCGGAGCGGATGCTGTCCCCGGTCTTTCCTCAGCCCTTGGCCTGACCCTACCCACGGCGCCAAAGACATCTGCCCATGCCGGCCCCCGCCTTGCCTTCTGGCTCGGCCCGGACGAATGGCTTGTCATCGATGAAGACGGCGCCGACCTCACCGGCGCCTGCGCTGCCTCCGGCACCATTCACTCCGCCACCGATGTCTCCCACCGCAACACCGCCATCCTGGTCTCCGGCCCCGGCGCGGTAAAAACCCTCAACGCCGCCTGCCAGCTGGACCTGTCGCTGAAAACCTTTCCGCTTGGTGCCGTTACCCGCACCGTATTCGGCAAGATCGAAATTGTGCTCTACCGGATGAGTGAAGACGCTTTTCGGGTGGAATGCTGGCGGTCCTTTGCAGAGTATGCATTTGGCATGTTGCAGGAAGGGGCTGCGGACGCGGCGTAGTACGAACTATCATCGAAGCTGACACGGTTCATTGACAAACCCGGACTCGGCATTTCGTCATCCTCGGGCTTGTCCCGAGGATCTACCGTCTCTGAATAAGCCATTGACGTTGTTGATTAAATCAACGTGCTTAGATGCTCGGCACAAGGCCGAGCATGACGTCGAGGATAAAGACAGGGTTTGTCAGCAGTCTGCCGGATTCCTATTAAGGAATAAGCCTTTCCCCACGCAATTGCGCAAACAGGGTGAAAAACGCCTCGTCGGTGGGCTGGTAGCGGTCAAAGCCCATTGTCCGGCTCTTGCTCATATCGGTCACCACTTCAATCGGCCGTCCAAGATCGGCGTCCGTATGCCAAGGTGAGGCAAGACGCGACAGGTCTTTTTCGATCAGGCCATGCCGCTCGGCGAGTTCCCGCCAGATGGCCGCGTCCTCTGCCATCTGCTGTTCCAGCGGAAGGACCGTGCCGTCGAACGGAGCAGGTTCCAGACCAAACCAGTTGGCGATCCGGCCCCACATCCAGCTCCAGCGGAAGATATCGCCATTGACCACGTTGAAGGCCTGGTTGCGGCATTGCGGGGTTGTTGCGGCCCAGAGCAGTTGTTCGGCCAGAACGCCAGCATCAGTCATATCCGTCAGGCCGTTCCATTGAACGGCAGAGCCGGGGAACCGGAAGGGCCGCCCGGTTTCCCGGCAGAGCGTCGCATAGACGGCAAGCGTCGTTCCCATGTTCATGGCATTGCCAACTGCCTTGCCGATCACCGTATGGGGGCGATGTACGCTCCAAGAAAATCCGTCGCGCCCGGCTGCGGCAAAGACTTCATCTTCCTGCGCATAGTAAAAATTCTCGACATCCAGCCTGCCCTGATCCTCCCGGAACGGTGTCTGCGGCAGCCTACCCTTGCCATAGGCCTCGAAGGGGCCGAGATAATGTTTCAGACCTGTGACCAAGGCGACGTGAGCGACGGACCCGGCTGGACTGAGCGCATCCAGCACATTGCGCACCATGGCCGCATTGACCCGGATGTTTTCCGCCTCGCTTGACTGGCGCGCCCATGTCGAGATGAACACCACGTCGGGCTTCACGTCGGAAAGCGCCTGGGCTGTCGCCTCACGATCCTGAAGATCGGCGGCCACGGGCTGCACGCCGTCTTTGGCAATCGGTGACCGGGCCAGTCCATGCACGGCCCATCCCTTCGCCAACAGGAGATCCACCGTCGCACTGCCAACGATACCGCTTGCCCCGACAACCAATGCTGATCCAACCATCTTCATGCTCCTTCTATCTGAAGGCAGAGATGTAGGCGCCTCTTGCCTTTAAAAAAGACGGCACCATTTACGGTCCTAGACACCAAGAGGTAACCACCATGCACCCAGGAACGCCCGAAGCTGAGTGGCGCGAAGATTGCGCGCCGCGCCGCGTACTCGAACTGTTTTCCACCAAATGGACCAGCATGGTGCTGCACACCCTGCATGCCCGCCATGGAGGCGAGGCCCGCACCGGCGTGCTGCTACGTAGCCTGCCCGGTATTTCCAAGAAAATGCTGACCCAGACCCTGCGCGATATGGAGGCCAGCGGCCTGATCTCCCGCCACGTCCAGGCCACCATTCCACCCGCCGTCGAATACCGACTGACCCCACTCGGCAGCCGGTTTATCGAGCCGGTCGAGATGCTCTACGCCTGGGGGAGAGACAATGCCGACGCACTGGATGCTTTGCGGCCAAGGCCGGGGTCACGGCGGGAGGGGGTGGAAGAGAAATCGAGTTAACGTCATCCCACGAGGAACAGACTTTCAATCGCTTTCCCCAGATACAACCATTCCGTCCCCTTGTGGTCGAACACATTACTCTATTGGATTGCAACCAGCCCCAAGCTGAACGCAAAAGATAGTGGTGACAAAAGAAATGACGGATGAAACAATTAGTCACTGGGATGACGACCTACTTGATAGAAGGTCGGACGCACAGTTTCTTTATAATTTCCTGGTTGGGCAAGTTAGCAAGAGAAACCAACAAGGAAAAACAAGCTCTTATGTCATTAACATTGACGCGGATTGGGGCGACGGAAAAACTTTCTTCCTCGAGCGTTTTGCAAAAGATATTGAAGAGAGAGGCCATTTAGTTGTGCAGGTGAATGCATGGAAAGACGACCATGCACAAGATCCCTACATCGCCATCATGGCCGCCATCGATCGCACACTGCAACCCTATCTGAGCAAACCTGGAAAATTAGAAAAGGTTTGGAAAGCCACGAAGGCTCGCGGCGGAGCGATTGCTCTGCGGACAGGGGGCGTCATCGTAAAAGGCCTCGTGAAGAAACTCAGTGGCATTTCCCCCGGTGAAATAGTGGAGGCCATCACTGACGACGACACCATGTCACAAGCGCTTGAAGATGGGGCCAAGGCGGGCGGCGATCATTTGGAAAAGCTTTTTGACGCCGCCCTTGAAAACCTCATCAAAGGCTTCAGCCAGACCGATGCTGCGATCCACGATTTTAAGGCCAATCTCGGCAAAGTCCTGGCATCGTTGCCGGATGATAAGAAAAGTCCGCTCTTCATTCTGATTGATGAGCTTGATCGATGCCGCCCAACCTACGCCGTTCAACTTCTGGAACGGGTCAAGCATCTCTTCGATGTATCAGACGTCGTGTTTGTTCTCGGCACCAATTCAAATCAACTTCAACATAGCATCTCGGGAGCGTATGGAAGCGGGTTCGACGGATACCGTTACTTGAAACGCTTTTTCGACAGAACATATGTCTTCGAAAAGCCCTCGACCCGCACGTTTATTGAGAGCCTGTGTGCCAATCTGCCGGCAGGAAAAATCCGGGCACCCGAAAATGAGCTTGCCGAAGTCCTGACGCTCGGCTGCGAGGCTTATGAATTCGACCTGAGAGCGATTAATCATATAATGGATATGATTGATGCTACTGCAACTGCCTGGCGACACAAGCAGCCCATAGAAATTGCTCTGCTATTCCCACTCTGCGCCCACTTTTATCGTACTGGGAAGGCGGAATGGCCATCAACAACTGATGAATACTTAAGAAAATGGACACTAAAGAAAACATCAAAAGTTCGTTACAGCAGCGATAATGTAGATCGTAGCATAAACTTCGGTATTGTGTATTCATTATGCATTGCAAACATGTCAAATTTAACAGATGCTATTAACATGGACAGTAAAAGCCCGACAAATCATTACGCATACGAAACTTTCCGAATGGAATGGGAAAGACGCAAAACACTAGAAATTAACGCGAGCGTTCAAAAAGAGCTATTAGGCATCGTAGCCAATGCGGGAAAAATGAAGGATAGTGAGAGATAAATAATCCCAAAATTAGAATTAACGCGATGGCTTCTGTAGAAGTCACAGCCAGCCTATCCGAATTCAAAAAGAACCCGCTCGCAACCATCGCGGCGGGAAACGGGGCCGCAGTGGCGATTCTCGACGGCGATGAGCCTGTTTTCTACTGCGTTCCGGCGCCAGCCTATGAAGCCATGATCGACCGGTTGGACGATCTCGAACTCAAAGCCATTGCCGATGCGCGCGCCAACGATCCCGTTATAAAGATCACGCTCGCTGAACTGTCTTAGTCTTCATCACCCCCCAAATTCCCCCTTCCCCTCCCCACCCGTTATGCGCTAGACCATTCCCAGGATCGGTTGTAACGAACCGATCCTGGAGCGTCGAACCTCCGCAATAGACGGCCCGTGTCGGTCGTTAAAAGACACCCCTCAGCCATAGGTTTGTGGCTGAGGCGGTGGACCATGCCTATATGGTCCCCACACCACCATTCTGTGGCGTCGGGGAGGCCTTGGCGTATGTCCAGAGCTTCGGCTTAAAGGCCAAGGCGGTCGTTTCTATTGCGACTTTCGACCTCCCCGATCACCAGAGGGCAAAATCCTCCGGTGGTCGCTTGTCTCACAAGTGCGGGAGGAATGAACAATGGCCGATTACAATGTCTGGGCCGATCTTTTCAGGACATGGCAATCCACGTCCGATTGGATCAAGGCGGTCGCAATCGTCACGCCACCGGCGTTTGCGATGGGGGCGCTGGCACTGCTGCTGCGCTATAGGCTGGCGGTGCACCAGGATCTGCCCCGCCCCTACCATCTGCTGGAGGCGCCACAGCACCCCGCGCAACCGTCCGAGATGATCGATAGCACAGCTATCGATGCCGCCAATGATCTTCAAAACCGGCTGGAGGAAGCCCGCCGCACGCTGATGCAACAGGGCCGATCCCTGGCGGAAAGATCGCAGCAATCAGACCCCGAAACCCGGCAGCAGATTGAACAGATCATCCTTGAAGAATATCATCGCAAATCCGATCCGGCAGAGGCGCTTGCCCGCGTTCGGCAATTTGTGATCGATCAGCGAAGGTCGCGGGATCATCGACCGGAAGTGGGAGATTGAAGCCATACAGTCGATGTAAAGTCTCAACGTGTCATTTTTCGCACTACAACCAATATAGCGCTGGAATATCAATTTTCTTTTGCAATAGTACGGAATTTCCGTATACTCTTTTAGCCATGAATACGCCATTCGATCCCGAAAAAGACGCTGTAAACCGAGAGAAGCACAAGCTGCCACTGTCCTTCGGAAACACGATTTTCGAAGACGATAATCATCTGATCCTGCCCTCCATTCGTCCCGAAGACGGGGAAGAACGCTTCAAGGTGATAGGAATGGTCGGTGGCAAATTGTTTACAGGCGTCTTTACCTGGCGGGATGATCAGGCGCGGTTTATATCGGTGAGAAGGAGCAACAAGGTTGAAGAACGAGCCTATCATTCTCCCTGCTGATGCAGCGGACCCCAACGATTTTGATGTGACACCCGAGGCAATGGATCGGGGTCAGCGCGCTCGGCTGATCCGAATGACCAGAACGAAACTTGGTCTGTCGCAAGGCGAATTCGCAAACCGGTTTCATGTCCCGGTCGGGACGCTGCGCGATTGGGAACAGGCCCGTGCCACGGCTCCAGATTTTGCCATAGCCTATGTGCGCGTCATTGGCCAATATCCTGAAATGGTCGCAAAGGCCGTGGCATAGGCTCTCATTCCCTGAGCCTATGCCTGTATGCGAGCTTACAGTCTGTTCAAGAATTGCAGCTGGCCTGGCGAAAATGGTGATTTCGAGAACCGGAACGGAGCGTACTTAACGTACGTGAGGCTCGGCAAGCGCAGAAATTGCCATTTGCAGACGGCCAGCGGCGATTATGGGACGGACTGTTACAGTTTGCCGCCGCGCTGCTGAATCATCATGAACGTATCATAGGTATATTCCGCCAGCTGCATCCACAGATAGGCTTCCTTCTTGAAGGCGACCTGATCTTCGTAGACTTTCTTGAAATCCGGGTTCTTGGCGGAGATTTCGGCGTAAACTTCCAGGGAGGCCTTGAAGCAGGCGTCGAGGATGTCCTGGCTGAACGGTTTCAGCGTCGTGCCTTCCGAAACGATCTGCTTGATCGCCACCGGGTTCTTCAGGTCATATTTCGCCATCATATTGGTATTGGCGAAGGCGCAGGCGTCCTGAAGCACGGTCTGGTAGGATTTCGGCAGTTCGTTCCATTTGGCGAGATTGACGAAGGCGTGGATGGCCGGGCCACCCTCCCAGAAGGCGGGGTAGTAGTAATATTTGGCCACCTTGTAGAAGCCGAGCTTGTGGTCGTCATAGGGGCCGATCCATTCGGCGGCATCAATCGTGCCTTTTTCCAGCGCCGGGTAGATATCACCGCCAGCAATCTGCTGTGGCACGCCGCCCAGCTTTTCGAGAACCTTGCCCGCCAGGCCGGCAATGCGCATTTTCACGCCCTTGAGGTCATCGACGGTGTTGATTTCGCGGCGGAACCAGCCGCCCATCTGCGCGCCGGTATTGCCAGCCACCATGCCGTAGAGATTGTGCTTGGCGTAGAATTCGTTGAGCAGCGTATTGCCATTGCCCTGGTAGAACCAGGCATTGGTAAGCCGCGCATTCAGCCCGAAGGGAATGGCGGTGCCAATCGCAAAGGTTGGGTCCTTGCCGACATAGTAATAGGAGCAGGTATGGCACATTTCCACCGTGCCCGCGCCAACCGCGTCGGCAGCCTGCAAGCCCGGCACCACTTCGCCTGCCGCAAACACCTGGATGGTAAAATTGCCATCGGTTGCTGCCGCCACGCGGGCCGCGATATCCTCAGCGCCGCCATAAATCGTGTCCAGCGATTTGGGGAAGGACGAGGTCAGGCGCCAATTGATTTTCGGTGCCTGCTGGGCAATGGCGGGTGCCGCCAAGGCAATAGCGCCGAGCGAGCCGGCCCCTGCGACACCGGCCTTCTTCAAAAATCCACGACGATCCATAGAGTCCTCCCGATTGAATGCTGATTCCCCTTACCATTCCCCTCCAGGAAGGCAATTCGAAGGTAATCATGTTGCCAGGGCGGTGGCAAGCGGGCAGCCTTATCAGTTTAGGCTAAAGTTGAAGACAGATGAGCGCTATCGTTGACTTGGAGAGCAAACGGCGCAAAACAGATGCTCAGAACCGCTATTCTGGAGCCATCGATGACCAAGCCGCTTGTCGCCATACCCGCCGATTTCCGTGCCATTGAAGGGTCCAATTGGCATTGCGTGCTGGACCAATATGTCAAGGCGACGCTGACCGTGGCCGGGGCCATGCCGGTTATTATTCCCGCTCTGGAAACCGGCGCGGATATTGAGGCGGTGCTGGACCGGGTGGATGGCGTGGTGATTTCCGGTTCGCCCAGCAATGTCCATCCCTCGCTCTATGGCCACGACGCCAGGGATAGCGACGGCCCCTTCGATCATGCCCGTGACGCAACTTCGCTGCCGCTGATCCGCCGCGCCATCGAGCGGGGGATACCGCTGCTGGCGATCTGCCGGGGTATTCAGGAGCTGAACGTGGCGCTGGGCGGCACGCTGGCCTCCGAAATTCAGGACCAGCCCGGTACCTGGGATCATCGCAAGCCGCCGACCGATGACCGTGACCTCGCCTATTCCATCCGCCAGCCGGTGGAGGTGCGCGACGGCTCCTGCATCGCCCGCTATCTCGGCACAGCAGGGACAATCCAGATCAACTCCCTGCATCGCCAGGCGATTTCCGATCTCGCCCCTCGGCTCCAGGCCGAAGCGCTGGCTGATGACGGCACAATCGAGGCCGTCTCGGTCATCGATGCCAAGGGCTTTGCTGTCGGCGTGCAATGGCACCCGGAATATTGGGCGGAAACGGATGCCCCGTCCCGCGCCCTGTTTGAAGCATTCGGGGCGGCGGCAAGGGAGTATGCGGCAGTGAAATCCCTCGCCGCCTGAGGTTATTTTTTGACAGGCGTTTCCGGCACCGGTGTCTTGACCGTGCCGTTCTCAAACCAACTGATCAGGTTATCGGCCACCAGATCGGCCATGGCATTGCGGGTTGGCACCGAGGCGGAGGCAACATGCGGCAGCAGCGACACATTGGGCAGATCAAGGAATTCCGCCGGTACTTTCGGTTCCTCGTAGAACACATCCATCCCGGCAGCGGCAATCGTGCCATCCTTCAAGGCTGAGATCAGCGCCGGTTCATCGACGCTCCAGCCACGCCCGACGCTGATGAACACGCCATTCGGCCCCAGCGCCTTCAGCACGTCGGCATTGACCGCCTTATGGGTTTCCGGCGTTTTCGGCACGATGCAGATCAGCGTATCGACAGCCTGGGCCAGATCCGTCAGCGACGCATGGTAATCATAGGGTACACCGGGCTTGGGGCTGCGGGTATGGTAGCTGATCTTGACCTTGAACGGCTGTAACCGGCTGGCGATTTCACCGCCGATCCGCCCCAATCCATAAAGCCCGACATGGCGGCCCCGCAGCGACAGTGGCGACAGCGTAAACGGTCCCTCATTCTGCCAGCGCCCGGCCCGCAGATAGCTTTCCGCCTGATGAAATTGCCTGATTGTGTTGAGCAGCAGCGCAATCGTCGTGTCAGCAACTTCATCATCCAGCACGTCAGGCGTGTTGGTAACGATAACATTTTTGGACGCAGCTTTTGCCACATCTACCCCATCATAGCCGACGCCGAAATTGGCGATGATTTCCAGCTTCGGCAGGCTGTCGATCAGCGCGCCCGGCACCGCACCGGCAATGGCAATGCCCCGCACGCGGGCGGCATCAGTCTCGCTTAAGCTCACGGGTTGGCCGGGCGGGGTCTGCACCAGTTCAAAACCAGGCTGCAAACGCTCCAGCACGCGCGGATGAATTTTTCCGGGAATGAGAATAACGGGCTTATCGGTCATGGGATCAAATCTCTATCAGTCTCGATGTTTAATGGGGCCGGTCGATTGGCGGATACGCATTTCAGGCTTGATCAGGTGAATACCATCCGGCTCATGGCTGCCCGCCAGCTTATCCAGAAGCGCGCGCGCTGCAAGCCTGCCGACTTCCGCCTGCCCGTTTGAGACCGTGGTCAGTGCCGGTGTAGCGATCGATGCTTCTTCCAGATCGTCGTAACCAGTGACGGATATGTCGCGGCCCGGCACCAGCCCGGCGCGCGAAACACCATTCATCAACCCGATAGCGACAAGATCGTTCCAGCACACCGCCGCCGTCGGCTTTTGCGGCAGCGACAGGAAGTTCACCGCCGCCTCGAAACCGCCCTGCTTGGTGCGCGGTCCGGGAATGCGCAGATTTGGATCAACCGCAATGCCCGCCTTACGCAAGGCGTTGACATAGCCCTGGTAACGGTCACGCCCGGTGGAGGTTTGATCGGTGCCACCGACCATGGCGATGACGCGGTGACCAAGCCCGATCAGGTGGTTGGTGGCCAGCGAAATGCCATAGGTGTCATCGCCGCGATAGGTCGGCAGGGCCAGCCCATCCATGGAGCGGGCAATCAGAATGGCGGGCATGCCGTTGTCTTCAGCCAGCATGATATCTTCCGGCGGCGAACCGATGGCAGGCGACATGATCACGCCGTCACCGCCCAGTTGAAGCAGCGTTTCGATGAAGGTCCGCTGTTTCTCTACCGAATCGTAATGGTTGGACAGAATGAAAGTCTGGCGGCTGCGGTCCAGCTCGCTTTCAATGGCTTTCAGAATTTCGCCGTAAAACGGATTCATGATGTCATGGACGACGACACCGATAATGCCGGAGCGCGAGGTGCGCAGGCTGGCGGCGCGGCGGTTATAGATATAGCCAAGCAGCCGGGCCTGGTCCTTGATCTTTTCACGGGTATCTGCCGCCACCAGCGGACTGTCTCGCAAGGCGAGCGACACCGTGGCGGTGGACAGGCCGAGACTTTCGGCAATGGTCGATAGCTTGATCTTTTGCGCCACGGCTCCCCCCTCTGCCGGACGTGAACAGGCCGGCTTCAACGCATTTAAACATTTTAATTAAAACGTTGAACGCGCCATGGCAAGGGCGGAAGAATGGTCGCCGACAATCAGTCGTCCAAGGGTTCTTCAGCAAGGTCGGGCCGCGTCGCATCCGCGGGCGCAAGCAGGTTGGCATCAATGGCGGCAAGCAGTTTCATCAGCACTTTGACCTGCTTGCTGCTGAGGCCACGGGTCGCCTGGCGCTCCACCGCCGCATTGGCATCGGCGATCTTTTCCACTGTGGCACGACCGATTGGCGTCAGGAAAACCTTTGTCTGGCGGCCATCGGCATCCGAGCCGCGCCGTTCGACAAAGCCCTGCGCCTCCATGCGCCCGATGGTCCGGGTCATGGTCGGCGCCTTGACGCCAAGGCGCTGCGCCAGAAGACCGGGTGTCAACCCTTCCTCCTCAGCCAGCAGCAGCACCACGCCCTCCTGACCGGAATAGAGCCCGCTGCCGGTCAAAAGCCGGGTCTGCACCGTGCGAAAACTGCGCGACGCCTGGGTGATCGCCATGCCAAGCTCACCACTCAAGCCAAGTTTCGCCTGTTTCCCCTCGTCTTTGGACTTGCCGGATTTCTTCTTTTTCTCGGACTTGTCTTTTTTAGCCATGCTACCCCCGCGGTCGAAAGAAAGTGCTGTTGTCACAGGCGCTCATGTCACGCATATGATGCATAGACAAAAACAGGCCAGTAAACCAGATGCCCCATCCAGAACCGCATTTCGAGCGCAACGATCCTGCTCTTTCGCCTGCCGACAGGGCAGGTTGGATTGCTGTCCTGCCGCTCGGCGCCCATGAACAGCATGGCCCGCATCTGCCCTTCGAGACAGACACGATCATCGCGCAGGGGGTTGTGGACCGGTTGATCCTAGCATTGTCCGCGACCCTGCCCGTCACCTTCCTGCCCGTCGAACCGGTCGGCTATTCCGTCGAGCACATGGATTTCGATTGTACGCGCACGCTTACCTTTAACGAGGCCGTGGAGCGCTGGCTCGGCATCGCCGAAGCCCTCAGCCGCCAAGGCATTCGCAAGCTGATGATGCTCAACGCCCATGGCGGCAATTCGCCCTTGATGACCGTGGTCGCCACCGAGGCACGGGTCCGGTTCAATATGCTGGCTGTCGCCACCAGCTGGACCCGCTTCGGCCAGCCGGAAGGACTGATAAGGCCGCAAGACAAGGCTATCGACATACATGGCGGCGATATCGAAACCTCGGTCATGCTGGCATTGCGTCCAGACCTGGTCGCGATGGACAAGGCTCAGAATTTCTCATCCAGGCAAAGCGAGTTTGCTGCCCGGTTCACCCATTTGCGCGCCTATGGTCTTCATGCCTTTGGCTGGAAAATGTCGGACCTCAATCTGCTGGGCGTGGCCGGAAATGCCAGTGTGGCCACCGCCGAGAAAGGCGAAAGCCTGCTTTCCCATGCCGTTCACGGGTTTGTGGAGCTGCTGTCGGATATCCATGACTTTGATATCGAGAAAGCCTTTGAACTGCCATCCCACTCGTCCTATATGGGGTAATATAGTTACAGGGCGGTGTGATGCCGTTGTCCAACCATCGAGGTTCCCATGAGTGAAACAGCCGTAAAACCCACACCCGTTACCGTGCTGACCGGCTATCTCGGCGCGGGCAAGACCACGCTTCTCAACCGGATTCTGTCGGAAAACCACGGCAAGAAATACGCTGTCATCGTCAATGAATTCGGCGAAATCGGCATCGACAATGATTTGATCGTCGAATCGGACGAAGAAATCTACGAGATGAACAATGGCTGCGTCTGCTGCACGGTGCGCGGCGATCTGATCCGGGTCGTCGAAGGCCTGATGCGCCGTCCCGACCGTTTCGACGGTATCATTGTCGAAACCACCGGCCTTGCCGATCCGGTGCCTGTCGCCCAGACCTTCTTCATGGATGACGATGTACGCGCCAAGACCGAGCTGGATGCAGTGGTTGCCCTGGTCGATGCCAAGCACCTGCCGCTGCGCCTGAAAGACAGCCGCGAAGCCGAAGACCAGATCGCCTTTGCCGATGTCGTTGTTATCAACAAGGCGGATCTCGTCACCCATGAGGAACTGCACCGGATCGAAGATATCGTCCGCGCCATCAATCCCTCGGCCCGGATCTACACCACCACCCGCTCTGGCGTGGACCTGTCGAAAGTGCTGAACCAGGGCGCCTTCAACCTGGAACGGGCGCTGGAAAACGATCCGCACTTCCTGAGCCATGAAGACGACGACCATGTCTGCGGCCCCGATTGCGACCATGACCATGGACACGATCATCATCATCACGACCACGGGCATGACCACCATCACCACGATCATGACCATGGCCCCTCGCCAATTCATGATGTGACCGTCACCTCGATTTCGCTGCGCGGTGGCGAAATGAACCCGGATCGCTTCTTCCCCTGGATCCAGAAGGTCACCCAGACCGATGGTCCGAACATTCTGCGCCTGAAGGGCATCATCGCTTTCAAGGGCGATGCCGAGCGCTATGTGGTGCAGGGCGTTCACATGATTATCGAGGGCGACCATCAGCGACCATGGAAAGACGGCGAAAAGCATGAAAGCCGCCTGGTGTTCATTGGTCGGGAACTGGACCGCGAAAAGCTGGAAAACAGCTTCAAGGCCTGCGAGGCAGCGGCATGAAGCTTATCCCTTCCCTGCTACCAACCCCTGACAACCATACCGGAAAGACTGCCTGATGCCGACTGTTGCCCCGCTCGATCTGGAAGGCCACGTACTGATCGCGGCCTTCCTTGGAGACATTCCGGTTTTCGTCACGGCGGCTGGCGCCGTTCACCGTCTGGATGGCGGTGAGCAGGTCACCGAAACCGGGTCGGGCCTGCTGACCGCCATCAAGGACGACCATAACCAGACGCTTTTGACCGGCGGCGAGGATGGCAAGGTGCTGCGCATCGCCCATGATGGCACTGTCACGGAGCTGGCGCACGCGCCGCGCAAGTGGATTTCCGTGGTTGCTGCCGGACCGCAAGGCGCGGTTGCCTATGGTTATGGCAAATCCGCCTTTGTGCGCTTGGCAAGCGGCGCTGTGCAAACCTATGAGGAGGAGCGCTCCGTCGAGGGTCTGGCCTTTGCCCCCAAGGGCTTGCGCATCGCCATTTCCCGCTACAATGGCGTGACGTTGCGCTTTGCGGCAGCCGAGGGCAAGCCGGTCGATCTGGAATGGAAGGGTGCCCATACCGGTGTCAGCTTTTCACCCGACAACCGTTTCGTCGTCACCACCATGCAGGAAAATGCCTTGCATGGCTGGAAGCTGGATGGTGCCGGCAGCGATACCCGCCATATGCGCATGACCGGCTATCCTGCCAAGGTGAAGTCGATCTCCTGGTCGGCCAAGGGCAAATGGCTCGCCTCTTCCGGCGCACCCGCCGCGATCGTCTGGCCCTTTGCCTCCAAGGACGGCCCGATGGGCAAGGCCCCGCAAGAGCTGGGCACACGCGCCAATATCATGGTCACCCAGGTCGCCTTCCATCCTGCAGAAGAGGTGCTGGCGATTGGCTATATCGACGGCATGGTGCTGGCGGTGCGGCTGGCCGATGGCAAGGAGGCGCTGCTGCGCCGTCCGGGCAAAGGCGCTATTACCAGCATGGGCTGGAGCGCCAGCGGCAAGTTGCTGGCCTTCGGATCTGAAGCTGGCGATTGCGGCGTGATAGACATCGCCGGCTGATTCCAAGTAAAAAACAATTATGACGAGCAAACCAGGGGTAACTCCCTGGTTTTTTATTTTTGAAATCAACTAGATTCAAATTTTAAGGAAACCATAACCAAGCGGAAACTAAAAAAATATGCTTTTTAAAGCACCCTTGAAAATCCACAGATGTGTTCAACTTTAGACCATAATCTGGCCACATCACCTCGACGCTTTCGTCCGCGTGATCTGCTCCTCCCGAAATCACTTTCTGCGGACGACAACTATGAAACTCAGCATATCCTCCACGGTAATCATTTCCGGCGTCATCCTTGCCGTCGGCGTGGTCATCACACTCGCGACAGCCATGCAGACCCTCCAGCGGCTGAAGGTCAATGGACCGATCTATCAGCAGATCGTCGACAGCAAGGACCTGATCGCCGATATCCTGCCGCCGCCGCTGTATCTGGTCGAGGCTTATTCCCTGATCAATGAGTCAGCGCTTCAGCCGGATATGGCCGCTATCAATATCGACCGCCTGAAACTGCTGAAAAGCCAGTATCAGGAACGCCGGGACTATTGGAAAGGCACAACCCTGCCTGATGCTCTGCGCAGCAAGTTGCAGCAGGATGTTTTGGTGAAAGGTGACGCGTTCTGGACACAAATGGATCAAGCCGTCGTTCCAGCCCTAAGCGGTGCTGATCCGACCGTGCTGAAAGCCGCACTCAATGAGTTGAAGGAACGGTTTCACACCCATGAGACAGCCGTCAATCAGTTGGTCGATATGGGAAATACCTATGGTAAGCTGCGGGAAACTGAAGCCGCCACTGAGACCGCATCGCGCGAAACCGTCAGTTATGCGCTAGGAAGCGCACTGATCCTGCTTAGCCTCGCCTCGATTGTCATCGTTCAACGCCGCGCCCTGTCGCCGCTGCGCCATATGACCACGGCCATGACCGCCATGGCCCATGGCGATCTCGATACGCCTCCTCCCTACGGCACCCGCACCGATGAAATCGGCGAAATCGCTCATGCCCTGTCAATTTTTCGCGATGCCGGCCTGGAAAAGCGCCGCCTGGAGCAGGAGGCCGATGCCAGCCGCGCCAGCACGGAAGAGCAGCGCAGGCAGCGTGAGACTGAGCGCGCCGCCGAGGCGCAAGCCCTGCGCCGCGTGGTCGAAGAGCTTGGCGATGGTCTGCATCGGTTGGCCGAATGCAACATGCGCACCACGCTCGACACGCCATTCGATGCCCATTTCGACGTTCTTCGCCGTGATTTCAACGACTCCATCCTCACGCTTCAGACCACTCTGAAGCAGGTTCTCGACGAGACCGGTTATCTGCAAACCAATAGCCGCGAGATGCGCGGCGCCGCCGACAGCCTGGCCAAGCGCACCGAGCAACAGGCCGCCGCCCTTGAAGAAACCGCCGCAGCTCTCGAAGAGGTTGCCTCGACCGTGAAGGCCTCCACCACAAGAACCCGCGAAACCCGCAGCCTGGTGAGAGATGCCCGTGACTGCACCACGGCCTCAAATGTGGTGGTGAACAATGCCATTACCGCCATGCAGCGGATTGAGAGCGTCTCCGGTGAAATCGGCACAATCATCGGCGTGATCGACGAAATCGCCTTCCAGACCAATCTCCTGGCGCTGAACGCCGGTGTGGAAGCTGCGCGTGCCGGGGAAGCCGGCAAGGGTTTTGCCGTGGTTGCCCAGGAAGTGCGTGAACTTGCCCAGCGCTCGGCGGGCGCTGCCAAGCAGATCAAAACACTGGTGGATCGTTCCAGCACGGAAGTGGCAAGCGGCGTGAAGCTGGTGGGAACCGCTGGCGATGCCCTGACCCAGATCGGCGGCTTTGTCACCAAAATCGACGATAACATCGATGCCATCGCCAAGGCGGCGGAAGAACAGGCTATAGGCCTTCAGCAGATCAGCAGTTCGGTCAACAGTCTCGACCAGATGACCCAGCAGAATGCCGCCATGGTCGAAGAAACCAATGCCATCAGTCAGACGCTGGCCGACGGCGCCATTTCTCTTGTAACCCTCGTCAACCGCTTCCAGCTACCGACCATGCCCGTGGCCCGGGCAGCGTAAGGGCAAAAAAACCGCAGTCTTGAGTGAGTGCGGCCAAATGAGAGATCGAAACGGAAAATGGCGGCCATGAGAGCCGCCATTTTCCAGTCTCTTCGCCTGCCGATCAGAAGCGGTAGGTAACACCAGCGCCGATCAGCCATGGATCGAGCTTGGCCGTGCCCTTGACCTTGGAACCCCCGACGACCGCCTCGAAATCCGGGCGCAGATAGTATTTCTTGACGTCGAAGTTAACGCCCCATTTGTCGTTGATCATGTAGTCGAAACCGACCTGCACGGCGGCACCGAACGTATTCTTGACATCGAGCTTGGATGCAGAGCCGGACGACGACTGATTGTAGAACATCGTATAGTTGACGCCCGCGCCAATATAGGGCTGGAACTTGCCGAAATCGGTAAAGTGATATTGCAGCGTCACCGTTGGCGGCAGGATCCAGACCTTGCCGAGCTTGCCCAGGCTACCGATCGAGCCACCGGCATTGACGTTGGCCGACGTCGTGCCGAGAATGAGTTCGGCAGCGATATTGCGATTGAAGAAATAACTGAAGTCGACTTCCGGCGTGACGCTGTTGCTGTAGGACAGATCGGAGCCGCCAATGCCATCCACCGAGCCGCCATCATTCGGCACCACCGCCAGCGCACGGGCGCGGACCTGCCAGGGGCTGTAGGGCGTCAACAGCGATTCGGCTTGCGGAGCGCTTGCCGCCGGTGTCAGATCCGCCGCAGAGGCCATCGGCGTCGCCAAGGACAGCGATGCGAAAGCAAGGGGCGCAAGCGCTATCAAGCCAAGGGTGCGGTTCGTTGACATGTCGTCTCTCCTTTATCGATTGATCAGCAGGTCCCCCTGCCGCATTGCAACCTGTTAACGGTGACCGGACACCCACGTCCTTGAGACAAATCAAGAAAAGACAACCTTACGAAAGACCGCCGGTATTCAAGGATTGAGTGTGGCTTCCATGCATCATGTTTTTGATTCCTATCAATTTTCCTTGGTGCAAGAGATGCTCCGACCAGACCCAAAAAGGTCGCTCACAGGCTCGCGCGCAACCGAAATTACGAAGGGTTATTTCTCATCGACGCGTCCTATCACCCACTTGTGAGTGCCTGGACGGCAATTGGAGCGAGCCACGTCATTTTCCGTCACGGAACTGTTAAAAACGCTTCCTATCGTCTTGCCATTCCGCCGATGTCAGCTTCCCCACCGCGGATCCTCGTAAAGGATATGGTCATGCCACTTCACCCTCGGCAGCTAAACATGTGTGCCGGTTCAATTCTCGTGTCTGCGTCTCTCTGTCTCATCCCCACTGCCTCGGCGGCGGCTGAGGTCAATACGGCAACGCCGATCAAGCATCTGGTGGTGATCTTCCAGGAAAACGTCGCCTTCGACCATTATTTCGCGACCTATCCAAAAGCTGCCAATGTCGAGGGTGAGCCTGCCTTTACCGCTGCGCCGCAGACGCCTGCCGATATCGATACGCTGGCCCATGCCGGCCTGCTGGAGGTCAATCCGAACAAGACCAATCCGGGCAATGGCCCTGATGCCACGGCCCCGTTCCGTCTCGATCGCACCCAGGCCGCGACCAATTCGCAGAATCATGGCTACACCGCCGAACAGGCCGCCTATGACAATTTCGCCATGGACCTGTTTCCCGCCAATACCGGGCGCGGCACCAAGGGCGCAGCCGGGGCCTTTGGCACCAAAGGCCAGGTCATGGGCTATTATGACGGCAATACCGTTACGGCGCTGTGGAACTACGCTCAGAACTTTGCCCTGAACGATCGGTCTTTCTCCACCAATTTCGGCCCCTCGACCCCCGGCGCCATCAACCTCGTCTCCGGCCAGACCAATGGTATGACCCTGCCACCGGGTTACACGCTGGAAAAGGACGGCACCTACGCCAAGGGCGAAGTCGTGCCTGATGGCAATGGCGGCTGGACGATGATTTCCGACCTCGACCCCACCGGCGACGTCTGCTCGAAAGGCCAGACGGCCCTGATGACCGGCCGCAATATCGGCGACCTCCTGAACGACAAGGGCCTGACCTGGGGCTTTTTCGAGGGTGGTTTCGACCTGACGCTCAACAATCCCAATGGCACGACCGGTTGCAAGCGCACGACGACATCGGCAATCACCAAGGTCGATGAAGTCGATTACATTCCCCATCACCAACCCTTCCAATATTATCCCTCGACCGCCAATCCCCAGCATATCCGCCCGAGTTCGGTTGCCGCCATCGGCACCAGCCAGGACGGCGGCGCCAACCACCAGTATGACATCAATGATTTCTATGCGGTTCTGAGCAACGGCACTCTGCCCGCCGTCAGTTTCCTGAAGGCCCCCGCCTATCAGGACGGCCATGCCGGCTATTCCGATCCGCTTGATGAGCAGGAATTCGTTGCCAATATCGTCAACAAACTCCAGCAATCGCCGGAGTGGAAAGACACCGCCGTGGTGTTGCTTTATGACGATTCCGACGGCTGGTACGACCACGCCCATAACGTCGTCAATCCGTCCAGCATTCAGGTCAAAGGCTATGATGTGCTGAACGGCACGGCCTGCGGCACCGGAACGCCCTTGCCCGGCGTCAACGGCCAGCCCGTCCAGGGCCGTTGCGGCTATGGCACCCGGCAGCCATTGCTGGTGATCTCGCCTTATGCCAAGCAAAACTATGTCGATCACACCCTGACTGACCAGACCTCGGTCATGCGGTTTATCGAAGATAACTGGATGGCTGGGCAAAGGCTGGGCGGCGGCTCCTTTGATGCCATCGCTGGTTCCCTGAATGGCATGTTCGATTGGTCCCATGCCCGCAGCGATACGCTGATCCTCGATCCGAAGACCGGCCTGAAAAGCTAGTGAATCGGGCCGAAAAGTGGGAAACCGAGAGCGGCAGTTCATGGCAGTGTTTGACGAAAAATCCCGCCTGCCGCTGCTGGCGTTGGCCCTGTTGAGCCTGAGCTTTGCAGGCTTAGGCAGGGCGGCCCAGACATTGTCGGAAAACCCCACACGGGGCCAAACCGGCGCACCCGTCCAGCTCAGCGCCGTCGCACAATTGGGCAAGGCGTTGTTTTTCGACCAGAGCCTGTCAGGCAGCGGCAAGATGTCCTGCGCCACGTGCCATGACCCGGCCCATCATTACGCACCGGCCAACACGCAAGCGGTGCAGATGGGCGGACCCGGTCTCAACATCCCGGGCATCCGTCCCGTGCCGAGCCTTGCCTACAAGATCGCAACGCCTGCCTTCTCGGTTGGAGCTGAAAATGCCGCCGAGGAGGCTCAGGAAGCCTCGCCGATGGCCGAAGCTTCCGGCACGGCACTTGCCGCGCAAACTGCGGTGATCGCCGGGCCGGTCGCTGGCCAACCTCTCGTCAAAGCCGTGGCCGCCGCCGACAATGCCGTTCCCCAGGGTGGCATGTTCTGGGATGGGCGCGCCGACAGTCTGGAAGACCAGGCGCTGGGGCCGCTTTTGTCGCCGTTTGAAATGGCCAATAGCGATGCGCAGGCGCTCTATGACAAAATCAAAGCCGGATATGGCGTCCAGCTGACGGCCCTGTTCGGAAAACAGGTCGCCGAGGACCAATCCATGGCCTTGTCGGAGATTGGTTTTGCCCTCGCCCGCTATCAGGTGGAAGACCCGTCCTTCCATTCTTATTCCAGCAAATACGATGCCTATCTGCGCGGACAGGCGCAGCTTACCCCGGCTGAACAGCGTGGACTCGCCTTGTTCGACGATCCGAAAAAGGGCAATTGTGCCTCCTGCCACCTGGACAAGAGGGGCGGCGATGGACAGATGCCGGCATTTACCGATTACGAATTCGAGGCGCTCGGCGTGCCGCGCAATTCTGATATTCCCGCCAATTCCGACAGGCTGTATTTCGATCTCGGCATTTGCGGGCCGATGCGCCATGACGAATTTTCCGCCCAGCCGCAAAACTGCGGGTTGTTCAAGACCCCTACCCTGCGCAATGTCGCCGAGCGCGGCGTCTATTTCCACAATGGCGTTTATCGCACGCTGGAGGAAGCCACGCGCTTTTATGTGGCCCGTGACACTGATCCGGCCAGCATTTATCCGAAAAAATCGGATGGCAGCATCGACAAGTTCAACGACATGCCAGACGCCTATCGCGGCAATATCGATGTGATCGATGCGCCCATGGACCGCAAACCCGGCCAACCGCCCGCATTGAACGAGACGGAAATTAGCGATGTTGTGGCTTTTTTGAAAACACTGACGGATGGATGGGGTGCGCAGCAACGCTAGGCCGCCGCTCTGCATTGCTGCGCACCATCCTCGGCCTTACAGTCTATCCAATAATCGCCGCTGGCCGTCTGCAAATGGCAATTTCTGCGCTTGCCTGATGCATTCGCATTTTCGAACGAAAAACCGCTTCGCACTTTTTCTGAAATGCTTGTACTCACGTACATTAAGTACGCTCCGTTCCGGTTCTCGAAATCACCATTTTCGCCAGGCCAGCAGCAATTCTTGAACAGACTGTGACTGGGACCGAGGACGTATTTCAAAAACTGCTTATGCCGCCTTGCGACGGGCCGGTGCGGTCAGCTTGCGGCCGGAGGCCGAGATCATGCCGACAGCGCCGTCGAGCCAGCCGTGGATCAGTTCCAGCCCGAGGAAACGGTCGCGGGCAAACGGTCCCGGCATGACAAGATGCATGGTTTTCGCGGCAAAAAAGCCGAAGCGCTCGTAGTAAGCGGCATCGCCGACCAGAAGCACGGCACCGTGACCACGGGTCTTGGCTTCCATCAGGGCGGCGCGCATCAACTGCGAGCCAACGCCCTTGCCTTCATGCGCGGCATCGACGGCCAACGGCCCGAGCAGCAGCGCATCGATAACCTGGCCTTCAGCATTGACGCCAGCCTCAATATTCCACAGGCGCACGGTGCCGATTACATGGCCCTTGCGGTCACGCGCCACCAGCGCCAGCCCTTCAGCGGGCACACGGCCACGGCGGATCTTTTCAGACGACTTCGTGCGGCGGTCCGGCCCCATGGCGCGGTCCAGCAAGGCCTCGCGCGCCACGACATCGGCGGGAGTTTCAGCATCGATCTTGAAGGCAGGCTGCGCAAAAAAAGCGCGCACGGTGTTGATAACAGCGGTCATGGCGACCTCCTGTGCAAAAGAGCGTTCAAATGGTGAGAGAGCAATCCTGCCGGGCTATTCAGCCGGCAGGATAGAGCATTTCCAGCAAAAGTGTGGCGCGGTTTTGCGCCCGGAAATGCGAAAATACTCTTGTTCAGATCACATAGGCTTTCAGCGGCTCGAAACCGTTGAAGGCCACCGCCGAATAGGTGGTGGTATAGGCGCCGGTGCCTTCGATCAGCACGTCATCGCCAATGGTCAGCGACAGCGGCAGCGGATACATGTTCTTCTCATACATGACATCAGCGCTATCGCAGGTCGGGCCAGCCAACACGCAAGGCTCCATTTCATCACCGTCATGGGCCGTGCGGATCGGGTAACGGATCGCTTCGTCCATGGTTTCCGCCAGGCCGCCGAACTTGCCGATATCAAGGAACACCCAGCGATGGGCGTCATTGTCGGACTTCTTCGAGATCAGCACCACTTCTGCCTTGATCACACCGGCATTACCCACCATGCCGCGACCGGGCTCGATGATGGTCTGCGGAATGTTGTTGCCGAAATGCTTCTTCAGCGAGGCGTTGATGGCCTGGCCATAGGCTTCGGCAGACGGAATGTCGCGCAGGTACTTGGTCGGAAAACCACCGCCCATGTTGACCATTTGCAGGTAGATGCCCTGCTTGGCCAGCTGTGCGAAAACCCGCTTGGCATCGCCCAGCGCTGCATCCCAGGCATCGACCTTGGTCATCTGCGAACCGACATGGAAGGACACGCCGAAGCTTTCCAGACCATGCTGGTGGGCATAGACCAGAACGTCGACGGCCATCTGCGGCACGCAGCCAAACTTGCGCGACAAAGGCCATTCGGCACCGTCACCATCGGTCAAGACGCGGCAAAACACACGGGCGCCGGGTGCGGCACGGGCGATCTTTTCGACTTCCTCATGGCTATCGACGGCAAACAGGTTGATGCCGAGCGCATGAGCCTTGGCAATATCCCGTTCCTTCTTGATGGTGTTGCCAAACGAAATCCGCTGGGCGGTCGCACCGGCAGCCAGCGCCATTTCGATTTCAGCCACGGAGGCGCAATCGAAGTTGGAGCCGAGCGATGCGAGCAGCGACAGGATTGCTGGCTCCGGGTTTGCCTTGACGGCATAATAGATGGCGCTGTCTGGCAGGGCGTGGCGGAATGCGCCATAATTATCGCGCACGACATCAAGGTCCACGACGAGGCAAGGGCCTTCAGGACGCTGGGTATTGATGAAGTCGAGGATGCGGGCGGTGGTCATGGCGATCCCTTCCATAGTAAAAAGGTTACCGGAACCCAAAAAGTTCCGGATGGACAAAGTGCGCCGAGACCTCGCTCGAAACCAGTCGGTGGAGACACTGGTACCGTACGAACGCTCTAACGCGGGCGATGGATCAACGCCCTCTTGCCTGAGAGCATTAGTCCGCTTTGTCTGCCATGGATTGGTTGGGGAACCCGACCGCACTTCCGGCAATGATGGTGTGCCTCTTCAGTGACCCCGGCTGATGGAAAGCCGGCAGAGACTAGAAAGGCCCGCACCGTCGTTGCTTCAAGGTGTCCTCGCATTTCCCGGTTGGCCGGGATAACGACTGGAGGGGTTAATTCCAGGTACCTTACCGATTTCCTCACCACATCGAGGATCGGCGGACACCCACAGGCACGTGCGACTTTGGGCAAGACGGAGATAAGAAAACTCGCCGTCATAATCAAGCGGTTTTTGCAAGCCCGGTTCATTTTTTTATGTGTTTTATTATTGAACGAAGTGAGACTATTGTTCACCACCGATACAAACAACCCTGAGAGGCCCTCTTGGACACCCTGACCCGCATCCGCGCTTTCATCGATGTCGTTGAAGCGGAAGGCTTTTCTGCCGCCGCCCGCAAGACCGGGCGCTCCAAGGCGCTGCTGTCAAAATATGTCCGCGAGTTGGAGGACGAGTTGGGGGCGCTGCTTCTAAACCGCACCACACGGCAGTTCTCCATGACCGAGGCCGGTCACACCTATTATCGTAGCGCTGCCGACATCCTGAAAGAGATCGACAATCTGGCCGATCTGGTGCGCGAGAACAATGTCGGCATCAGCGGCAAGATTCGCATCACCGTGCCACGCAGCTTCACAGACGCCGAAGTTGGTCAGTCGCTGATCGATTTTGCCCTTCAACATCCCGATCTTTCCATCGAGATCGTTGCCGAGGACCGATTCGTTGACCTGATCGAGGAAGGCTTCGACTTGGCGATCCGCGTCACCAAGCTGGAGGATTCGGGGATGATTGCCCGCAAGCTGGCGGATTTCAGAAGCTATGCCTGCGCCAGCCCGGTTTTTCTGGAGAAATATGGTCCCCTCACCCATCCGCAGGATCTGTCCAAGGTGCCGGTGCTGATTGATACCAACACGCGCGGACACAACAGCCTGCGCCTGCGCCAGCCGGATGGCGAGGCCTTTACCGTCAACATTTCCGGGCCGCTGGAGGTCAATAGCCCCCAGACCACGCTGCGTGGCGCGCTATCGGGTCTCGGCATCGCCCTGCTGCCGGATTTCGTCGCTCGCAGACATATCGAAAGCGGCGCGCTGATTTCGATCTTCGAGGATTACATGCCCTCCGGCAGCGGGATCTATGCGGTCTACCCGCATCGCCGCTACCTGCCCGCCAAGGTGCGCGCCCTTGTAGACTTCATGCACAATTGGTTCAAACGCAATGGCACATGCCAGCCCAAGCAAGGGTCGCCGACTTCGGAGTGACAACAGGCCGAGCGCCCGTTTGATAGCCCCCTTGACCTATGGCTACCCTCTTCACTTTTTCAAGGCAAAAGTCAGCGGCCCTATTTCCGTCCTATTGCTTGGCCACCACAGACCATGAATATAGATGTCATGCGTCCACGCGACGCCGACAGTGCAGCGTGTCCTATCGGTTTCATCATGGCCCGCTGTCGCACTCGATATAAGCAGCGGTTAGGGCGCAGATGAACATAGCACGGCCTCTTCTTCTCGCCGGTTTTCTTGTCGCAGGGTTTCTAGGCCTGTCGGCGCCCTCGGCCTCGGCCCATCCGCATGTCTTCGTCCAGGCCCGGCTGGAAGTGGTGGCAGGCGCGGACAACACCATCAAGGAATTGCGCAATACCTGGCGCTTTGACGAGGTGTTTTCCTCCAGCGTCATGCTGGATTTCGACAAGAACGGCGACCTGAAGCTCGACCATAGCGAGTTGCAGGATATCGCCAACACCATCCGCAGCTCGCTTGGCGACTATGGCTATTTCACCTTTATCAGCGCCAGCGGCGCGACCATCAACGTTGCCAAGCCGCAGGTGTTCAACGCCGATTATAAAGACAACCAATTGCTGGTCTTCTTTATCGTAAAGCCGGAAAAGCCCATTCCGATCAAGGGCAATCTCAGCTTCGGCGTTCACGATCCGACCCTTTATACGGCCATCGACTTCAAGCAGGACAGCGACATCGTCGAGACCGGCGACGCGCTGAAGAAATGCAAACGCACCGTGGTCCGGCCCAATCCCGATGACGTGATCAAGCAGAACCAGGCCAGCCTGACCGAAGCCTTCTTCAACGATCCGACCGGCACCGACATGGGCAAGCTGTTTGCAACGAGGCTGGATCTGGCATGCTGACGCATCGACGAGCTTCGAGGACCGCTCTGCTTGTTGCTGTCGCTCTTGCCGTGGTACTTCCTGCCACACTCGCCGCCACACTGGCCCATGCAGGCTCGCCGCTTGGCATCGGCACCGCCGAACCGTCCTTTCAGATGGACGGGCCGTTGGCCGGGGTGATGCTATGGATCAACACCCATCAACAGGCCTTCTACCGGGCGCTGACCGAGGCGTTGCGCGGCATGCGTGACGATCCCCACCAGCTCTGGGTATTGATCGGCCTGTCCTTTGCTTACGGCGTGTTTCATGCCGCCGGCCCCGGCCACGGCAAGGCGGTGATCTCGTCCTATATGGTCGCCAATGAGCTGGAGCTGAAGCGCGGCATCGCCATTTCCATCGCCTCTTCGATTTTGCAGGCCATCGTCGCCATCGTCACCGTGGGTGTGATGTTTCTCGCCCTGCGCGGCAGCGGCATTACCCTTACACGGGCAACCGACGCCATGGAAGCCGCCAGTTTCGCGCTGGTCGTCGCCTTCGGTGTGTGGCTGCTGGTCCGCAAGCTGAGCGAGGCTTTCCGGCATCGCCAGCCTCTGCCGGTCCTAGCCTTTTCCGGCGGGAGTACGGGCGAGATCCCATCGGATGGCGTGACAGCGGGCCTGTTCGATGCGCCGCAGCCAGTTGGTACAAAATCCGCATCGTCTTCAGGAACCGGCCTGCGCTTCAAGGCCGATGCAGCCGAGAGCGACCGTTATTTACCGCGTAAGGGCGAAATCTGCGTGGATTGCGGCCGCAGCCATCTGCCTTCGCCAGCCATGGTCGGTGCCGAGCATTTCAGCGTCAAGGAAGCCTGGTCGGCCATTGTCGCCGTTGGCCTTCGCCCCTGTTCCGGCGCGCTGCTGGTCATGACCTTCGCGATGTTGAACCAGCTCTATCTCGGTGGCATTCTATCGGTCTTCGCCATGGCGGCGGGAACCGCGATCACCGTCTCGGCCCTTGCCATCGCTGCCGTCGGTGCCAAGGGCCTGGCGGTGCGGCTGGCAGGCCATGGCTCCCATACCGCCTACCGCGTCGGCCTTGCCATCGAAATCGGCGGCGCGTTGTTCATCATCCTGGTCGGAAGCCTGCTGCTGGCCGCCTCACTGCAAGGCTATCACCTGTCATCCGGGTGACGCCGCTGATAGCGCGCGCGGAGCCAGAAGATCAGGAAGAACGACAAAACCACCATAGAGCCGACCGCAGCCGCCAGAAGTGGCGAAAATTGCCCGATCCACAGGACCAGATTGGGCAGGAACACCATGGCCAGTCCGAAGCCGAGAATGATCAGGCCAGCAGCAATCGCCGAGTTTTTATCGCGTGGGCTCATGTCGCAGACCTCAAAGCGGCTCGAATATCCTTAAGCCGCTGTTTCTGATTGCCGTCGGCATCGAAATTATCAGAATCGAGCCAGGCGTCGAACCCGGCTTTAACGAGGGGCCAATCGGCATCGATGATCGAAAACCAGGCGGTATCGCGGTTCTTTCCCTTGGAAATCATATGCTGGCGAAATACGCCCTCGAAGGTGAAGCCATAGCGGCGCGCCGTGACCTTGCTCGGCTCGTTGTCATTATGGCATTTCCATTCGTAGCGCCGATAGCCGAGATCCTCGAACACATGTCTGGCCAGCAGATAATGCGCTTCACTCGATAGGGCAGAGCGTTTCATCGCCGGACCATGTGCAACCGAGCCGACTTCGACCACGCCGTTTTTAGGATCGGGTCGCATCAGGCTGGCCATGCCGACGATGGTGCCATCCGCCTTGGAGCGGAAGATATGGGTGATCAGGCTGCCGCTGGCATTGGCGCCCTCCAGCCAGTCGCCGAAGACCTCGACACCGGAAAAATCGTCATTGGGAAAATAGCGCAGCGCCTGATTGACGGCATCGCCACCGCCCAGCCCGGCCCACAGCTCCGACAGATGCTGCTCGCGGACAAAGGGCTCGACCAGGACATACCGGCCCTCAAGCCGCACTGGCGCTGGTGCCGCAACGCGATAGGTCTTCAGATCCTGCATGATGCCCCCTGTTCGATCATACGAAAGCTCGAAAATGCTAACGCATCCTCGCTTTGAAGGAATTTCGAATATCTCAAATGCACCAGGGGCTTGAGGTATGCGAAAATGGAATGCGAAGATACATTTTCAATGACTCTTCTTATCACATCAGGATTATGCCAGCCGTAACGGGAAGGCAACGGCGATTTCCGCCGTTGCTTTTGTTGAGCGTCAGTCTCAGCCAGCCGGCGTCTCAACCTTGGCCGCCGCAACCGTCGCCTCGATATGGTCGATCAACCCATCGGCAAGCCCCAGGCGTCCGGCCAGCAGGTCGAGATAGCCGCGCTCGGCGCGGGTATCGGGGTCGATGGTCAACCGCGAGGCCGTATAGAGTTCGACCTTCTGTTCCTCAGTGCGGGCGGCAGCCACCAACGCATCGAGATCGGTCGGATTGTCCAGTTCTGCACGAATAAAGGCCTCCGCCTCATCGCCGAGTTCCTCGACATGCAGTTTTTCCATGATGTTGGCGCGCTCGCCTGCGTCGATATGGCCATCGGCCTTCGCCGCGGCAATCATCGCCTTGATCAGAGTGAGCGCAAAATCATTGCTGAGCGAGGTTGCCGGATCAAAGCCGGAATTTTGCGGTGGAGCCGGCAGTTCCGGCAGGGCGCGCAGCTCTTCCGGGGCCTTGCCGGACTGGTAATTGCGATAGGCGCGGTAGCCGAGACCGGCCACCAGCGCCAGGCCGCCAACTTTCAGCGCACCTCCGGCCAGCGACCGTCCGGTCTTGGTGCCGAGCAGCACGGACACCAGCGCACCGGTCTTCCAGGGATTGGACTTGGCATAGCTTGCGGCGTCATCACCCCTCTTGCGAACAGAGCCGCCGATGCCCGGGATCTGCGATCCCAGAAACTGCGTGAGGAGCTTTTTGGCGTCGATCATTCTCTTCTCCCTAATATTTCAGCTAGAAGAGAGATAGGAACGCCCGCGCCCTTTCCCAAGACGCGGGCGTCAAATTACGACATATGCGGCCGTTCCCAGCTTATAGACGGCTCGAAGATGCTGACGCATCCTCGCCTGATACGAGTTTCGAATATCTCAAATGCATCAAGGGCATGAGATATTCGAAAGTGGTATACGAAGAGTCATTTTCAATGACTCTTCGTATTAGCCCTTCAGCGCGCAGGCCTCAACGGCCAGCTTGGTAATGCCTGCCCAATCGCCCGCAGCAACCAGCTCTTTCGGTGCCACCCAGGAGCCGCCAACGCAGACCACGTTGGGCAGCGACAGATAATCCCTGGCATTCTTCAGCGAAATGCCGCCTGTCGGGCAAAACAGCGTGCCTGCCAGCGGCGAGGACAGCGATTTCAGATAGGCCGCCCCACCTGCCTGTTCGGCGGGGAAGAATTTCAACACTTCATAGCCCTTTTCGCGCAGGGTCATCACTTCGCTGGCCGTGGCAGCGCCCGGCAGCAGCGGCACATCGGAACCGGCGGCAGCCGCTAGCAATTCCGGCGTGGTGCCGGGGCTGACGATGAACTGCGACCCGGCTTTCAGCGCGGCTTCGAAATGGGCGGGGTTGAGAATGGTCCCGGCACCGGCCACAGCACCCTCGACCTCGGCGGCCACCCGGGAAATCGCTTCCAGCGCAGCTGGCGTGCGCATCGTGATTTCGATGGCTTTCAGCCCACCCGCCACCAGCGCCCGCGCCAGCGGCACGGCGGTTTCGACATCGTCGATGATCAGCACGGGAATAACGGGCTGAAGCTTGAGCACCGCCAACAATCTGTCCGTCTTCGCAGTCATGAACATACCTTTCAAACGATTAGATATTCCTGATTAGCGCGTGGAAACCGCCCTGTCGAGGCAAATGCGCACAGTAGGAACTGAAGGACTGATGGAACTATTGTCAAACCGGCGTCATACTATACAGTGAAATCGATTTTAACGTGACGGAAAGCAGCCATGGCAAAGGAAATCGAAAGAAAATTCCTGGTCCGCGCAGACACTTGGCGTCAACATGTCAGCAAATCCAGCCGTTTTCAGCAGGGCTATATCCTGTCGGGAGCCGATCGTTCCGTGCGCATCCGCATCCGCGACCAGGCCGATGCGCTACTGACCATCAAGATCGGTCATGTTGGTCTCAGCCGCGATGAATTCGAATATGAGATCCCGCTGGCCGACGGGCTGGAAATGATCGACAAAGCCCAGGGCAACGTCATCGAAAAGACCCGTTATAACGTCGAATACGGCGGCTATCTCTGGGAAGTCGACGTCTTCGCAGGCGCCCATGCCGGGCTTGTGGTGGCCGAGGTCGAACTGGAAAACGACTGCGAAGACCCACCGCTACCGCCTTGGGTCGGGCGGGAAGTGACCGGCGACGGACGCTATTCCAACCAATGGCTGGCGACATCCACGCCTTCGACGGAAAGGCGCAATGGCCTATCGCTTAAGGCCTGACCTGAAGACAGGCACCGCTATTGCCGAGATGCTGGGCGCGCTTTTGCAGGCTGCCGCAGCCGATCTTGACAGTGGCGCCGAGGCCCCACCCGGTGAACGGGACCGCGCCGTCCATCTTGCGCGCCGCAAACTGAAACGCGCCAGAGCCTTGTACCGGCTGGTCGCCCCTGCCGTTCCCGACCTGCGTGGCCGGGAAAACCGCCGGTTGGGTGATATTGCCCGCAGCCTTTCAGCACTTCGCGATGCTGCCGCACTGCTGGAAAGTGTCGAGGCGCTTCAGGAAGCAACCCTGAGCGATGAAGAAGCTCATGCCCTGCAACAGGCATGGTCGGTATTGTCTGATCGCCATGAACGTCTGTCCGCCAAACTGGAGGCAAGCCAGAGCGCATTGATGCGCGAGGCGGCAGACGGCTGCCGTGAAGCGGCAGATGTCGCCATGGGAATCGAGTTCAACCACCGTCCTGCCAAAGTCGCCCGGATATTTGCCAAGGCCTGGGCCAAAACCTTCAAGCGCGCTGAAGCCGCCATTGCCGCCTGCCACGATGCCAGCGAGGCAGAAAGCTACCATGCGCTGCGCAAGGCCACCCAGACCTATTGGATGCATCTGTCCCTGCTGCGCGATCTCTGGCCAAGCGCCATGGAGATGAAACGCAGCGCCGCCAAGCAACTGGCCGATCTGCTGGGCCATGAAAACGACCTTTCGGTGCTGACCTCGGTGCTGGATGAAGACTCAAGCCTGTTTTCTGGCGGCGAAACATTGTCCCATCTGCTCGCCATCATCATCCGCCAGCAACAGGCCCTGCGACGGCAAGCGCTTGAGGCGGCGGACGCATTGTTTGCCGACGGCCCCGACTTGGAACCAGCGGTGATCGAGGCGCTGTGGTTGCGGGCCGCAGCGCAATAGGCGACAGTTGATGACCCGGTCCGAGCGTCTTCTTTCACTGCTGCAAATCCTGCGGCGCTATCGCCGCCCGGTGACTGGGCAGATATTGGCCGAAGAACTGGGCGTCTCCATCCGCACGCTCTACCGCGACATTGCCACGCTTCAGAGCCAGGGCGCCGGTATCGAGGGCGAGGCCGGTCTTGGCTATGTGCTGCGTCCGGGCTACATGCTGCCACCACTGATGTTCAGCCCACAGGAAATCGAAGCGCTGGTGCTTGGCGCCCGCTTTGTCGCACAACGAACCGACCAGCATCTGGCCTTTGCCGCCCGTGACGCGCTTGCAAAAATCACCGCCGTGCTGCCCGACGAACTTCGCCGCAGCCTTGAGGATAATAGTCTGTTGGTCGGGCCAAGCGATAGAGCAGCGGGGCAGCTTCCAGCCGATCTAAGCCCGTTTCGGCACGCGATCCGCGCTGAACATGTGCTGCATATCGTCTACCGGGATGAAAAAGGGGCGACGAGCAACCGCGATATCTGGCCGTTCGCCCTCACATTCTTTGAAGGCGCACGGATCTTGCTGGCCTGGTGTACGCTGCGCGATGACTTCAGACATTTTCGCTGCGACCGCATTGGGGAGTGCAAGACACTCGCTCTGCGCTACCCGGTGCGTCGAGCCAGCCTGCTGAAACGATGGCGCGAGCATAACAGCATTCCAGATTGGATTCTTTAAACACTCCTGCCATTTTTTGGCAGTAGGCTCAGTTACAAACCGGGCGTCAACCTGAAGGAGACGCTCTCATGACAACCACCTCGACCCCGAAAATGACCATTCTTTACGTCGATACACCCGAGACAAGCGCCCATTTCTATCAGCAGGTCTTCGGTCTTGCGCCCGTCGAATTATCGGCGACATTTGCCATGTTCGCGCTGCCGGGCGGGTTCATTCTCGGTCTTTGGTCCCGCCACACCGTTGAGCCTGCGGCAAGCATTACAGGCGGTGGCTGCGAACTGGCGATCCGGGCCGATACGGCTGCGGATGTCGATGATCTCCACACGCAATGGCAAGCGCTTGGCGTCCCCATGCTGCAAGCACCGACCGATATGGAGTTCGGGCGGACTTTCCTCGCCACCGATCCAGACGGCCATCGGATTCGCGTCTTCAACCCACCGGCATGACTTGACGAAACTCAAAGCGCGATACGCCTGCTGAAATTCGTTGATTCCCGGCGGCATTGGCAGTATTTCGCAGGCCATGACAGACGATCTTCAAAATCCTCGCCATGAAGAGGGCGGCGCATTCTGTGTGGCCGCGCTCTATCATTTTGCGTCCTTCGCGCGGTTCGAAAGCTTTCGCGAGCCGCTCGATGCGCTCTGCAAGGCGCAGGGCGTCAAGGGTACTTTGCTGCTTGCCCATGAAGGCATCAATGGCACGATTGCTGGCACGGATGCGGGCATTGCCACGGTGCTGGCATATCTTCGCGCCCAGCCGGAATTTGCCAGCCTTGAGCACAAGGAAAGCCGGGCGTCGAAAATGCCGTTCGTGCGCATGAAGGTGAAGCTGAAGAAAGAGATCGTCACCATGGGGGTCGAGGATATCGATCCCAACAAGATCGTCGGCACCTATGTCGATCCCAAGGACTGGAATGCGCTGATTTCCGATCCTGATACCATCGTCATCGACACCCGCAACGATTACGAGACCGCGATCGGCATTTTCCGGGGCGCGGTCGATCCCAATACCAAGACGTTCCGCGAATTTCCCGATTGGGTGAAGAACAATCCCGGCCTGCACAACAAGCCGAAGATCGCCATGTATTGCACCGGCGGCATCCGTTGCGAAAAGGCCACCGCCTTCATGAAGCAACAGGGTTTCGAAGAAGTCTACCACCTGAAGGGCGGCATCCTGAAATATCTGGAAAACGTGCCGGAAGAACAAAGCCTGTGGGACGGCGCCTGTTTCGTGTTCGACGAGCGCGTGTCCGTGACCCATGGACTGAAGGAGGGCGACCACCAGCTGTGCCACGCCTGCCGCAACCCGATCACGCCGGAAGAACTGACCTCGCCCTATTACGAGGCTGGCGTATCGTGCAGCCATTGCTATGAGAGCCGCACAGAAGCCGACCGGGATCGCTACCGCCAACGCCAGAAACAAATTGCGCTGGCCAAGCAGCGCGGCGAGCGGCATATCGGCAGCTAATCGATTATCAGGCGACGTCAGCCAGATCCGGCTGCTCGAAACGCTCAAAGGCGGGACGCGCCAGAACATAGCCTTGCATAAGATGGACACCCATGTCCTTCAACACATCCAGTTCCTGCTTGGTTTCGACACCTTCGCACAGCGGCAGAATACCGAATTCGCCCAGCATGGCCAGCGTATGGCGCAGGATGATCCGCTTGGCACGATCCTCGTCGATGCCGCGCACCAATTCCATATCCAACTTGACGATATCAGGCTGAAATTTTGCCAAAAGTGTCAGCCCGGCATGGCCTGCGCCGAAATCGTCAATCGCCGTCTTGAAGCCGATGCTGCGATAGGTCTTCAGGATATTGAGCAGATGATCCGTATCGATCTGCTCGTTTTCGGTAAATTCGAACAGGATACGGTTGAGCGGGAAGCCAACACGCTCAGCGGTTTTCAACGTCAAACCGATACAGGCACGCGGTTCGTAAACCGCATTGGGCATGAAATTGATCGATAGGGTTGCTGTAGAGGTCACAGGCAAAAGGTCGGCGGCCAGTTGAATGGCCTTGACCCGGCAAGTTTGATCGAAAGCATAGCGATTTTGCGCATTGACCCCGGCCATGACGCTGGCCGCGCCAGCACCGTCCATGCCTCGAACGAGAGCCTCATAACCAAATATGGTGCCCTGCCGTGTATCGACAATCGGCTGAAACGCCATGGAGAACGGAGCATCGAAAGTAGCCCCGTCCCGGCAACCTGCACAGGCCGTCATCAATGAACTCCACCGTCAAAACAGAGGAATTATATCATGAAGTCCTGAAGAAATAATTTCAGGAAATGACAAAAATCAGTATTTCCGATGCTGTTTCTTGATCGTATCGATTTCGTACATCAGCGCCCGGAAGGCGATAATCGCTTCGTTATCGGCAAGTTTTTCATCGAGGACCAGCGGTTCAAGCTGTTCAATGACCACGCGGAGCGCGTCTTCGATCCGGCCAAGCTGCTTGCCGTAGCTGGCCACATTCATCAAAATATCCTTTTCGGCCTCGGGATTGGTCGAGGGGCCGACATCGATATTGAACGTGACCAGACTGGCCTGCCCGACCTGGGTCGGACTATAGACCCAGGTCCATGGATTGATCGCCTGAGTGACATTGCCTGAAAGCGGCAGCTGTACCCGTCCCATATGCATTCCCCCTTTTGATAGACACAACCTGAGAGGGAAGTTTGCCGTGTTGCGGCGCAATAAGCAAGAGCGCGACCACGCAAGAACGAGGGGGCCAGAAACGAGGCGGCAGAATGGCCTCATTCGGCGCTGTGGTTGCCCTTGGGAAATTCGGCTGCCAGCGCGCTATACCATTTGCCGCTGTTCTTCAGCGTGCGAACCTGCGTGTCGTAATCGACATGCACGAGGCCGAACCGCATGCGGTAGCCTTCGGCCCATTCAAAATTATCCATCAGGCTCCAGGCGAAATAGCCCTTCATGGGGATGCCCTCGGCAATCAGGTCGGCCACCACGCCCAGATGTTCGGCGTAATAATCCAGCCGTGGCTGGTCATCCACCACGCCCTCGGCCACCTCCATATTATAGCAGGCACCGTTTTCAGTGATGTAGCAGACCGGCAGCGTGTAGCGATCATAGAGCCCTTCCACCAGGGACTTCAGCGCCGGGGCATAGACTTCCCAGCCGATATCGGTCTTGACTGATGAGACCGGCGGCGCATCCACCGTGGCGGGGAACTCGGCGCCCGCAGCCGGATTGTCGGCAACCCGCATCGGTGTGTAATAATTCAGGCCCCACCAGTCGAGTTTCTGGGAGATAATGTCAAGATCGCCATCGTCGATGACAGGCATGCGATTGCCAAGGGAGGCCATGAATTCTGCCGGATATTCGCCCTTGAAGACCGGATCGAAGAAAACACCATTGTGAAACTGGTGGGCGCGTTCAGCGGCGGTCTGATCAGCCGCACTCTGCGAGCCGGGGATGACCGAATGGGCATTCAGCACCAGACCCGCAGGCACCTGCGGCGCGACCTGCCTGATGGCATCGATGCCAAGACCATGGGCGAGATTGGTATAGTGCAAGGCATGCATCGCCGCATCCATATTGCGCTCACCCGGCGCATGCACACCGTAAAGATGTGATAGCCAGACCGAGCACCACGGCTCGTTAAACGTCGCCACGGCATCCAGCCGGTCGCCCAGCCGCGCCATCACCAGCTTGGCATAGCGCTGGAAGGCATAGGCCGTGGAGCGCGCCGTCCAGCCGCCATCGCCCATCAGGGCCAATGGCAGATCCCAATGATACAGCGTCGCATAGGCCTTAATGCCCCGCTCCTTCAACCCATCGACCAACTTGTCGTAAAAATCCAGCCCCGTCTCATTCACCCGGCCCGTGCCTTCAGGAATAATGCGCGGCCAGGCAATGGAAAAGCGATAGGCGGTTACGCCCATCTCCTGAATCAGGTCGAGATCCTGTTCCCAGCGATTGTAATGATCGCAGGCCACATCGCCATTATGGCGCTCGAACACCCGGCCCGGCATATTGGCAAACGCATCCCAGATGCAGGGCTTACGCCCATCCGCCTTGGTCGCCCCTTCGATCTGGTAGGCGGCAGTGGCCACACCAAACAGGAAATCACCGGGGAAGCGGGCGGCAAGGGCTTTCGGGTCTGTCATCGGAAACCTTTCGGCACTTAAGCGTGAATAAACAGGACGTATTCAGGTCTTAACGCAGTTGCGGCAGGAACGCCACGGACGAAAGACAACACAGTATACCCACTCCTTATGTTGTATTTCCAATAGAAAAATGCTACCTTAGGATGCATTAATCTGGGGGACACATTTATGAAAACAGCTTTTATCCATTTTCTCTGCGCAGCGACAATCAGCATGGCGCTACCCGCCACGGCCAACAGCGCCACTCTCGTCTACACCGAGAACCAAACCACGATAAGCTATAGCGTTAATTGGACATCAGGCATGACCGTTGAACAAGCCATGCAAACGGCTGGTCCTGACTATGTCACAGGATGGTCGCATCAATATAGCGGCAACTCCCTGCTGATGGTTCTCGCCACCGGCACGTTTCCGGCCACGCCGTCAACCACCGATGGAAAGCTGGGCACACCCTATTGGTTGCTCTGCGTCGACAGTAAACCGGCCAGCATGGGCATGACCCAGCAAACCATTCCAAGCTCAACCTCCGAAGTGAAATGGATTTGGACGTCCAAATACAAATGCCAATAGGTTGACCTGGCTGCGCCGCACTTCAACGGATTGAAGAATGCCAAGGGCCGCTTCCACGGCCCTTGGCATTCGTTTCATACCCTCACCCAGGCCCCGTTCTGCTGTGACGACTGAATACACGCCGTCACAAAGGCAACGCCCTTCACCCCATCATCGACAGTCGGATAGACCACATCAGGATCAACCGTGGCACCTGATCTTGCTGCATGAATAGCCTGGGCCGCCTCGGAATATATGGTCGCAAAAGCTTCGAGATAGCCTTCGGGATGGCCGCCGGGAATGCGGGTGACGCGGGCAGCTGCGCTACCTGCCCCGGCACCGCCGCGGGTGATCAGTTGCTTTGGTTCGCCGAGCTTGGTGAACCACAGGTAGTTCGGATCGGCTTGCGTCCACTCGATCCCGGCCTTGGTGCCGTAGATGCGAACTTTCAGGCCGTTTTCATTGCCGGTTGCCACCTGGCTGCACCACAGCAGACCTTTGGCCCCGCCTTGGAAACGCAGCATCACATGGGCGTTGTCATCCAGCCTGCGGCCTTCAACGAAGGTATGCACATCGGCGGCGAGTTCCTGCAGCTCCAGCCCGGAAATGAAGCTGCCGAGGTTATAGGCGTGGGTGCCGATATCTCCGGTGGAACCGCCGACGCCCGATTGGGCCGGGTCGGTGCGCCATACGGCCTGCTTGGCGCCGGTCTGCTCGACAGGTTCCGCCAGCCAATCCTGCGGATATTCCATCTGCACCAGCCGGATCTCGCCCAGCTCGCCGTTTTGCACCAGTTCCCGCGCATGGCGCACCATGGGATAGCCGGTGTAATTGTGGGTGAGGATGAACAGGGCCTTGGCCTTTTCGGCAACCTCTTTCAGTTTTTTCGCATCCTCCAGATTGGAGGTCAGAGGCTTGTCGCAGATCACATGGATGCCGCGCTCCAGAAAGGCTTTCGCCGCCGGGTAATGCATGTGATTGGGCGTGACGATAGACACCGCCTCAATCCCATCCGGGCGCGCCGCCTCTATCTGCGCCATTTCGTCAAAAGAGCCATAGCAGCGGGTGGGATCAAGCCCCAGATCCCGGCCCGAGGCCAGGGACTTTTCCGGCGTCGAGGATAAAGCACCTGCCACCAGATCGTAATGATCGTCGAGCCTTGCCGCCATGCGGTGGACCGCGCCAATAAACGCGCCCTGCCCGCCGCCCACCATGCCGAGACGGATTTTCGCGGCGCGTTGCTCGGATTTGCTTGCTTCGATTGTCATGATGTCCTTCCTTCGCCGTTACAGTCCCAGCATCCGCCGATTGGCCGCATCATCGGTGCCGCTGGCGGCGAAATCGTCAAAGGCATGTTCCGTGACCCGGATAATATGCGCCTTGACGAATTCCGCCCCTTCGCGGGCGCCGTCTTCGGGGTGTTTTAGAGCGCATTCCCACTCGACCACGGCCCAGCCTTCGAAATCATTGGCAGCCATTTTCGAGAAGATCGCGCCGAAGTCCACCTGGCCGTCGCCTGGTGAGCGGAAGCGCCCGGCGCGGTTGACCCAGGATTGGTAGCCACCGTAAACGCCCTGACGGCCATTCGGATTGAACTCGGCATCCTTGACGTGGAACATCTTGATGCGGTCTTTGTAGATGTCGATATGGTCGAGATAGTCGAGGCATTGCAGCACATAATGCGAGGGATCATAGAGCATGTTGGCGCGGGAGTGGTTGCCCACCCGCTCCAGAAACATCTCGAATGTCACACCATCATGCAAGTCTTCGCCGGGATGGATTTCGTAAGCGATATCGACACCCTGCTCGTCGGCATAGTCGAGAATGGGCAGCCAGCGCTTCGCCAGCTCGTCAAACGCGGTTTCCACCAGACCTGCCGGGCGCTGCGGCCAGGGATAGATAAACGGCCAGGCCAGCGCGCCCGAAAACGTGGCATGCGCCTTGATGCCCAGATGGTTTGAGGCCTTCAGCGCGTATTTGACCTGTTGCACAGCCCATTCCTGCCGGGCTTTCGGGTTGCCACGCACTTCGGGGGCAGCGAAACCGTCAAACGCTTCGTCATAGGCCGGATGCACCGCCACCAGCTGTCCCTGCAAATGGGTGGAAAGCTCGGTAATCTCGACGCCATTGGCGCGGGCGATACCGGCCAGTTCGTCACAATAATCCTTGGATTCGGCGGCCTTTTTCAGGTCAATCAACTGGCTGGCCCAGGTCGGAACCTGCACGCCAAGATAGCCTTTATCGGCAGCCCATTTGGTAATGCTATCCCAGGAATTAAAAGGCGCGGCATCACCGGCAAACTGGCCCAAAAACAAGGCAGGGCCTTTAATCGTCTTCATAAACATCTCCTCCAAAATGATACTGAAACGTTGCAGTTTATCTATCAAAGAAAACTGCCAGGGAAAACCTCCATTTCCCTGGCAGTGCATCAAAGCGATCAAACGTAGCGATTGACGACGTTTTCCAGCAATTCCTGCTGGCCGGACACCGGCTGTGGATTGATGTTTTCGCCTTCAACCCGGGCCGCAATACTCTCCAGCGTGCCACTGGCCAGCATGGCCTTTGCACCTTCACTGTTCCAGCCTGCATAGCGGTTGGCGAGCGGTGCCGACAGCGCCTTGTCTTCAACCATTTTCGCAGCCGCCTTCAGGCCACGGGCGCAGCAATCCATGCCGCCGATATGGCCGATCAGCAGATCCGCCGGATCGATGGACTGGCGGCGCAGCTTGCTATCGAAATTGGTGCCGCCAGAGGTAAAGCCGCCCGCCTGCAGAACCTGATAATAGGCCAGCGCCATTTCCGGCACATTGTTGGGGAACTGGTCGGTATCCCAGCCGGATTGATAGTCGTTGCGGTTCATGTCGATGGAGCCGAAAATGCCCAGCGCGTTGGCCAGTGCCAATTCATGCTCGAATGTATGACCAGCCAGAATGGCATGGCCCTGCTCGATGTTCACCTTCACTTCCTTCTCCAGACCGTAAGTCTTGAGGAAGCCGTAGACGGTGGCCACATCATAATCATACTGATGCTTGGAAGGCTCCTGCGGCTTCGGCTCGATCAGGATCGCGCCCTTGAAGCCGATCTTGTGCTTGTATTCCACCACCATGTTGAGGAAACGGCCCATATGGTCGAGTTCCTGCTTCAGGTCAGTGTTGAGCAGGGTTTCATAGCCTTCACGACCACCCCACAGCACGTAGTTTTCGCCACCCAACTTCTGCGTGGCATCCAGGCAGGTCTTCACCGTGGCTGCGGCAAAGGCAAAGACGTCAGGGTCCGGGTTGGTGGCGGCACCCGACATATAGCGACGATGCGAGAACATGTTGGCCGTCCCCCACAACAGCTTGACGCCGGTATCGGCCTGCTTTTGGGCAAAGTAATCGACAATTTCATTCAGATTTCTGGTGTTTTCCGCAAAGGACGCGCCTTCAGGACGCGCATCCGCATCATGGAAGCAATAGTAAGGCGTGCCGAGTAACTGGAAGAATTCAAAGGCCACATCGGCCTTCAGCTTGGCAGCCTCCATCGAATCCTTGAACCAAGGACGCTCAAACGTATTGCCGCCGAACGGGTCGGTGCCCGGCCACACAAAGGTGTGCCAGTAGGCCACGGCAAAACGCAGATGGTCTTCCATCCGCTTGCCCATCACCACTTCATTGGGGTTATAATGGCGGAAGGCCAGCGGATTGGTGCTGTCAGGGCCTTCATATTTGATCTTGGTGATGTCGCCGAAAAAGCCTGTGCTCATGGGTTTTCCTCCTGATGTTAAACGTTTTCTGTGGTTTTTAATGGGCCAGCTTGACGGGGCCCAATTGCTTGATGGCCGGATAAAGCGCGCGGTAGCGCTGATAGGCGTCCTCGTAGCCGTCGCGCAAAGCCGTCACTGGCTCAATGGTCGCCTCTGTCGGTGGGGCTGAGCAAACGGCAAGCGGATCGGCCCCGGTTGCGGCAATCAACCCCAGACGGGCCGCACCAAAAGCAGCCCCAAAATCACCATCGGCTGGAATATCGACGGGAATGCCAAGCGTTGTGGCAATCGATGCCAGCCAATAGCGCGAGCGCGAACCGCCACCGATCGCCGTGACCCGCGACAGTGAGGTTCCCGCCGATTTCAGCGCTTCAAGACTGTCACGGATAGCAAAGGATACGCCTTCCAGCACGGCCTGGGTCAGAACAGCGCGGCTGGATTCGTGGCCAAGACCAATAAATGCGCCCCGGATTTCGGCATCGTTATGGGGCGTGCGTTCGCCCGAGAGATAAGGCAGGAAGGTCACGCCGGTCGGGGCCTTGAGGTCCTCGCCAAGCTCATTGGTCAGGTCTCCGGCAGGCTTGCCGCTGATACCGGAATACCAGTTTAACGCGTCGGTCGCCGACAGGATTACGCCCATCTGGTGCCAGGTATTGGGAAGCGCGTGGCAAAAGGCATGCACGGCGCTTTCCGGCTTTGGCAGATAGGAAGCATTGGCGGCAAACAACACCCCGGATGTGCCAAGCGACACGAAGGCATGGCCTTCCGCCACCGTACCCATGCCGCAAGCAGACGCCGCATTGTCGCCTGCCCCGCCCGCAATAATGACACCGGCAGTCATGCCCCAATCCGCCGCCAGCTCGGCGCGCAACCGACCCGCCTCGGCAGTGCCTTCGACCAGGCCGGGCATGTGCTGCTCGCCGAGATCGGTGGCGGCGAGCAGCTCGCTCGACCAGGCGCGCTTGCCGGTATCCAGCCAGGAGGTGCCAGCCGAATCCGACATTTCCGACAGATATTCACCCGTCAGCCAGAGCCGCAAATAGTCTTTGGGCAGCAGAACCTTGGCGGTTTTGGCGAAGATATCCGGCTCATTCTCCTTCACCCAGGCCAGTTTCGGTGCCGTGAAGCCGGGAAAAACGATATTGCCGGTCAGAGCGCGAAAACGCGGATCGGCATCCAGTGCTGCGGCTTGTTTGAAGGAGCGGGTGTCGTTCCACAGAATACAGGGCCGCAAGACGTCACCTCGGGCATCGACCAGCGTTGCCCCATGCATATGGCCGGAAAGGCCGATGCCTTTGACGGCCGCAAGCTCGCGGGAAAACTGCGCTTTCAACCCGGCAATGGCCTCCAGCGTTGCCCTGATCCAATCTGCTGGCGCCTGTTCCGACCAGCCGGAATGCGGGCGAGAGACGGTCAGCGCGCCATTGGCCGAGCCAATCACCGTCTGGTCCGCGTCGATCAACATCGCCTTGACGCCGGACGTGCCGAGATCCAATCCAAGATACATGAGAAGCCTCCCTATTCTGCCTGTTATCGCTGTTCTTGCTCTGGCAGATTGTCTTTGAGAAATATGTCGAGACGAATACGTTCCTGCGCCGCCAACACAGCCGCACCATCGGCCTTGGCCTTCAACACCCGGATGGCGCTGCGCACTTCATGTCCGGCGTCCTGGTTCAGCACCGCATCGATCAGTCCAGACATCAGCGCCGCTCTCGTCACCGGCGTCAATTCATGGGCGACCACCAGGGGGCGACGGTCGGCATCCAGCCGCTCCAGTGCCGCGATCAGGCCGCGATTGCCTGCACCCAGGCTGTAGAGGCCTGTTATATAAGGCGATTGCGAAAACAGATCCTGCAGCAGGGTTTCGACACGATGCGGATCGTCACGGCCTTCCAGCACCGGTAGCAAGGTCAATTGCGGAAATTCAGCAGCCATCACAGCGCGAAATCCCTCGAACCGGTCGCGGTGGTCGCGCACCAGCATCGACCCGGCGACAATTGCAATCGTCCCTTGCCGTCCGCCGGTAAACCGGCCAAGCAGGCTGGCTGCCGTGCGCCCGGCGGCACGGTTGTCTATGCCGACAAAATGGTCGCGCTCGGCACCGCTGAGATCGGAGACCAGTGTCACCACCGGTATGCCAGCACCACGCAACCGCGCTACAGCCGCAGCCACGTCCGGCGCATCCACCGCCACCACGGCCACGCCAGCGGGTTGGCGTGCCGCAGCATCGTCCAGGGCCGCGATCAAAGATGCCGCATCGAAAGCCGCAACATCGATAATATCGATGCGGGTTCGCTCCATGCCAGCTCGGCTGGCAGCGTCAAGCACTTGCAGGCGCAAACCGTGCATAAAGGAATTGTCATTGGCCGGCAGGATGAAGGTGAAAGGATAAATCCGGCCTTTGGCCAGATTGGCCGCCGCCAGATCCCGAACATAGCCAAGCACGCCGACGGCGCTTTCCACGCGGGCGCGGGTCGAAGCACTGACGCCAGTGCGATTGTTCAAAACCCGGTCCACCGTCGCCAAACTGACGCCCGCCCGTGCCGCAATGTCATGAACCGTCGGCTTCATCACCACATCTCTCTGTCAGGATCTGACCTTTATCCCATGACCCGGCATCCGTAAATGATTTTTTGATGTACGTACATCAAGGCGGAGCAAAAAAAGGCCGCCAGGTGAGTGGCGGCCAAGTTTTCTGCGGTGGATCGCGGGAATTAATGACTAGGTAAAACCTCTACCTAACCAGAATGACGGGGGGTCTTTTACCCGACGAAGCCTTGACCTGCTTTCTCTGGCGGAAAGTCAAATCAATTAGTGCGCCGCATCGGCGGGCACGGCACCTTCAGGTTTTTTTATCATCGTTGAAAGTGCCGTCAGCGCAATAAACAAGATTGTGATCCCTAAAAATACATCCATAAACGCCATGATCCATGCCTGCTGATTGATCATGCCGGACAGCTTTTTCAAGGCTGCATTATCACCATCAAGGCCATAAAAGGCGTAATTGGAGGAGACCGTTTCTAGCCAGCTCATCGCCGCCGGCTTGCTCCAGGTCACATGTTCGACCATGTATCCATAATGCTCGTCGGTGCGCCGGGTCAGCAATGTGTTGATGATCGCCAGCCCGACAGCGCCGCCAAGATTTCGTGTCAAATTGTAGAGGCCGGACGCATTTTTGATCCGCTCGGGCGGCAGAGTGCCAAGGGCAATATTGTTGATTGGCACCATGCAGGTCATTAAAGAGCAGCCACGCAGGATCTGCGGCACCAGCAAGTCATAAAAATCCCAGTCAGCGGTCATGCCGGTTATCATATAGGTGCCAAGCGCAAAGCTGGTAAAGCCGCACGCCATCATCAACCGCGGGTCCATTTTCGTCGACAATATGCCGGCAATCGGCGCAGTCAGGAACATGGCAAGACCCGAAACAAACATTGTTTCGCCGATCATCAGGCTGTCATAGCCGCGCACCCGTGACAGATAGAGCGGATAGAGATAGGTCAAACCATAGAGGCCCATGCCCATGACGAAGGAAAATAGCGATCCGAAGGCAAAATTCCGATTGGAAAAGGCCCTGAGATCGACCACTGGCTGCTCGCAGGTGAAGGCACGGTAGAAGAACACCACCCCACCCAACGTCATCAGGAGGGCGCCCCAAACAATGCGCTCGTCGTTAAACCAATCCTTGTTATTGCCCTCTTCGAGAACATATTCCATCGCCCCCAGAAAGAGCGCCATGGAAAACAGACCCCACCAGTCGAATTTCGCCAGCAAAGATTTGTCGGGCTTGTCAAAGTCTACGAATGTCCAGACCACGAGCGTGACGATAATGCCGGGAAAGATGTTGATCAGGAACAGCCAGTGCCAAGACATGGCATGGCTGATATAGCCGCCAACCGTCGGGCCAATGGTCGGCGCAAGCGTTGCGACAAGGCCGATGATCGGCGAAACAATGCTACGCTTGGAAGGCGGAAAAATCGTAAAAGCCGCGGCAAAAACAGAGGGAATCATGCCGCCACCGATGAAGCCCTGGATAGCGCGGTAGATGATCATCTGCTCGATATTGGTGGCGGTCGCCGCCATGGCGCTGGCAATGGTGAAGCCAGCCGCAGCACAGGAAAACAGCACCCGTGTCGACACGATCCGTGCCAGCATCCCCGATAGCGGGATCATGATCACTTCCGCAATCAGATAAGAGGTCTGCACCCAGGAGACTTCTTCGGAACCGGCCCCGAGGCCAGCCTGGATTTCGGAAAGCGAGGCCGAGACGATCTGAATGTCGAGGATCGCCATGAACATGCCGAATACCATCGCCAGAAAGCCGATGACGTCGCGCCGGCTTGGCATTTGCGCAACCGCATCCGGTCCGGCCGTGATTGCATTGTCCGTCATGATCTTGCCTCGAAATCCGTGCCTTGGCCGTGCTGATTACTTCGCGTCAGGCGCCTTCGGCGCGGTGCGGGTGTCGATATCGACCACAACACTCAGGCCCGCACGCAGATAACCCTTGTCGAGTATCTCCTGCGGAATGGCGATCCGCACCGGAACACGCTGGATGACCTTGGTGAAATTGCCCGTGGCGTTTTCCGCCGGCAGCATGGAGAAGACCGAACCGGACCCCGCGGCGATCGAGACGACCCTACCTTCGAAGGCATGCTCATCATAGGCATCCACATGCACCCGCACCTTCGAGCCCGGCACGATACCGGAAAGCTGCGTTTCCTTAAAGTTCGCATCGATATAGAGACGGCCAATCGGCACCAGTGAGGCAAGCCGCTTGCTGCTCGACACGAGATCGCCGACCTGGACGCCCAGATTGCCGATCACACCGTCATAAGGCGCGCGCAGCACGGTGAAATCCAGATCGCGCTGCGCCTTTGCAACGACCGTTTCTTCTGTCAGCACGCCAGCCTGCGCCTCGGCTTTCTGGGCCTTAAGGACGGCAATGCTTGAAACGGAGGAGGCAACGGCGGCAACCGCAGCATCCACATTGGCCTGGGCGACAGCCAGCGTCGATGTTGCCGTGTCCAGCTCCGACTGAGACATCACGGACTGCGCCCGCAAATCCGTGATGCGCTTGAAGGACAATTGCGCCGTACGCAACGTCGCCTCGGCGGATGCCTGCTGCGCCTTGGACTGCTGAAGAGCCGCTTCGCCGCCCTGCACCTGCGCCTCGATGCGCTCAACCGTCAGCTTCTGCGTGGCGAGCTGGCTCTTGGCCTGATCGAGCGCAATGTGATAATCGCCGCCATCGAGAGTGGCGATCACGTCGCCCCTCTTGACATGATCGTTGTCGGTCACCGAGACCGACTGGACATAGCCGGTCACCTTCGGGGTGATCACCGCAATGTCGCCGCCAATATAGGCGTCGTCGGTGGAGATCATGAACCGGCCCTCGGTCCAGTAGTTGTAGCCGTAATAGCCCGCACCCGCCAAAACGGCCAGCGCGATGATCGGCAGCGCAAAGCTGCGGCGCTTCTTCGGCGGGGCCTGGCCCGCGGCAGGCGCTACCGTCGCGGCGGGCGATGCGGCTTCAGCCCGCGCCTTGGCATCACGTGCCGTAGCGTCGCCTGTCACCTGATCGGAACCCGCCTCGCCGGTCACGCCTTCATCCAAGGCGGAACGCTCCTGATCGACCGATTGATCCTGTGTATCGACGGCGCGGATCGCGCCCTTTCTGGGAGAAACAGACATAACGTCACCATACAACAAAGGCGGAAACAATCGAACGGAACCGTTCGGTTCGATTTGACATAGGCCAATTCATACCGCATATCAAGAGAACAAATGAGAGCCCGCCATCTAAAGTTAATTTTTGTGTTGCAAATGCCCCATATGAGCGAAGACATCCGAGCATGACAGTCATCGACGATGAGAAACCCGCCCAGGCCGCTTCAGGACGCTTCGCCGCAGGTGAAGATCCGGCCAAGCGCGACCAGATCCTGGATGGCGCCAAACGCGCCTTCATGAAGCATGGCTTCGATGCGGCCAGCATGAACGACGTTACCCGGGAAGCCGGCGTGTCCAAGGGGACGATCTATGTCTATTTCCAGAGCAAGGAAGATCTGTTTGCCGCGCTGATCAACAACCAGAAACAGAAATTTGCCGCCGCTCTGCGCGATATTCTGGCGGACGAGATCGACCTGCACAATGCGATGCGCAGTTACGCTAGGGCATTTACCGATTATATCCTTACCAGCGAAATGATCCCCGCCATGCGCATGCTGTTGGCCGTTCAGGACCGCATGCCTAACCTGTGTAAGAGCTTCATGCAATCTGGACCGGAAAACGTCCGCACGGTCCTGGAGGATTATCTGGAGGTCCAGGTCAAGGCCGGGCGTCTCGACATAGCCGATACCGAGCTTGCCGCCCGCCAGTTCATCGAACTGGCCACCGGCGCCTATTTCAAGAAGCGGCTGTTCGGTGAAATCGAAGTCCCGCCGCCGCAGGCGGAAATCGACTATATCATCGACAACGCCCTGCATATTTTCATGCTCGCCTATGATCGCAAGGCCAAAAGCGGCCCTGAGGCGAAAGCGGCCAACTGAGTAATCACCACCACAAGGTTAATGGTCATCTCACTTGGCTTGCCGCCCTTGCTGATGCGGCATCGGCTCCCTATTTCTGTCGCAAAGCGCTTTTTGCACGGGGGATATCAGTTTTATGCAGGACTTTACCTATTTGCTCAGCGATCCGGCGGCCTGGATCGCTCTTGTGACGCTGATCGTCATGGAAGTGGTGTTGGGAATAGACAATCTGGTCTTCATTTCCATTCTCACCAACAAGCTGCCGGAGGGGCAAAGAGACAAGGCCCGCAAGATCGGTATCGGTCTGGCGCTCGTCATGCGCCTTGGCCTGCTCGGCACCGTCGCCTGGATCGTTCAGCTGACCACGCCGGTCTTCACCCTGTTTGGCCACGGCTTCTCCTGGAAGGACATGATCCTGATTGCTGGTGGCCTGTTCCTGGTCTGGAAGGCCACCAAGGAAATCCACCACAGTGTCGACCCGGTCGACAAGGAAGGCGATTTCATCGGCACCGCCACGACGACCATGGGGGCTGCCATCGGCCAGATCCTGCTGCTCGACCTGGTGTTTTCGGTTGACAGCATCATCACCGCCGTCGGCATGACCGAACATGTGGTTATCATGGTGATTGCCGTGGTCTTCGCCGTCACCGTCATGCTGCTGGCCGCCAACCCGCTGGGCCGTTTCATCGAGAAGAACCCGACCGTGGTCATGCTGGCCCTAGGCTTCCTGATGATGATCGGCATGACGCTGATTGCCGATGGCATGGGCTTCCATGTGCCGAAGGGCTATCTCTACGCTGCCATGGCCTTCTCTGCCCTTGTCGAAGGCCTCAACATGATGGCGCGGCGCAAGAAGCAGGCGACAAAAGCCGAGGACGCGGCGCGCAAGAAGCTGCATTGACATTGACCGAGAGAGCAAGGGCTTCCCTTGCTCTCTTAACTCTTGCCCTCTCAACTCTTGCACCGCGGCATTCCGCCTCCCACATCCTCACCGTTCTGATCTGTCATTCTGGTCCTGCCCTGGGAGCTGCCCGTGATCCTTGATGCCGCCATGCTGTCGTTGCGCAATCTGTTTGCGCCGGAAACCCGTTCGGTGTTCTGGAAAGTGCTGGGCTTGACGCTGGCCGCCCTGGCCGGGCTGTGGCTGGCGCTGCGTGAGCTATTTATCTTCTATCTCTGGCCGTGGTTTGCCGGGTTTTTCCCAGCAACGCCCGATTGGGCCGGCTGGCTGGTGCTGATCCTCGGCATTGTCGCCAGTATTGGCCTGGCATTGGTGCTGGCGCTGCTGTTGGCGCCGGTTACCGCCATCATTGCTGGCCTGTTTCTCGATGATGTCGCCGAAGTCGTGGAAAAGCGGGATTATCCAACCGATATGCCCGGCACAGCTATGCCGCTTGGCGATGCCATCGTCCAATCGCTGCAATTTTTCGGCATCGTCATCCTCGGCAATCTCATCGCCTTCATGCTGCTCTTCGTGCCGGGCATCAACCTGATCGCGTTTTTCCTGGTCAATGGCTATCTGCTGGGCCGGGAGTTTTTCGAATTCGCCGCCATGCGGCTGCGCCCGACCATTGAGGCTCGGCAATTTCGCGCCAAGCATTCCGGCACGATCTTTCTGGCTGGACTGGTGATTGCAGCGTTTCTGGCAATCCCGATCCTCAACCTGCTGACGCCGCTGTTTGCCGCAGGGCTTATGGTGCATCTGCACAAGATGCTGTCGGTCACAGACCCACAGTTTTCAAAGAATCTGCGGCGGTAGCTCCACCAGCGGTGCGGGAACGTCACAGGTCTTTTCCGGCGATTTGCACAGGTCAGCAATCACGCAGCGCTCGCATTCCGGCTTGCGGGCCTTGCAACAGTAGCGCCCATGCAGGATCAGCCAGTGATGGGCATGGAAGAGATAGTGCGTGGGGATGATCCGCATCAGGATCTCTTCGATCTCGTCAGGCGTTTTGCCGGGCGCCAGCCGGATGCGGTTGCCGATCCGTAAAATATGCGTATCAACCGCCATGGTGGGAATGCCGAAGGCCATGGACATCACCACATTGGCGGTCTTGCGGCCAACGCCGGGCAGCGTCACCAGTTCCTCGCGGGTTTTCGGCACCTCGCTGCCGAAATCGTCGATCAGCTTCTGGCTGAGCGCGATGACATTCTTCGCCTTGTTGCGAAAAAGGCCGATGGTCTTGATATAGTCACGCACCTTCTCTTCGCCCAGCGCCAGCATTTTTTCCGGCGTATCGGCCACGGCAAACAGGGCGCGGGTCGCCTTGTTGACGCCCGCATCGGTCGCCTGCGCCGAAAGGGCTACGGCGACGACAAGGGTAAACGGGTTGACATGCTCCAGCTCGCCCTTCGGCTCCGGGCGCTGCACGGAAAACCGCCGGAAGATTTCCTCCAGATCGGCCTTGGAATAGGCGCTGCGAACCGCGACCTTTCGTCCCGCTGGCTTGGGCTGCGAGCTGGAAGAAATTGACTTTTTCAAAGTTTGCGTGCTGGATTTCATGGTTCTGTCATGGTCTGGTAGGTTGGGAAAGAAGGATAGCGTCCATGGGCGAGGTTGCCGATCAACCGATTTTCGCTGCCGAACTGGTACCCTATCGGTCGCTGGGCCGAAAGGGGTTTCGCATCATGCTGATGCTGTCCGGCCTGGTCTGTGTCGGCTATGGCGGGTTTTTCCTGACGACCGGTGCCTGGCCAATCGGGTTTTTCTTCGGGCTGGATTTTCTGCTACTCTATGGCGCTTTCCGGCTGAATTACCGGGCCGCCAAAGCCCGCGAGGAAGTCACCGTGTCGCGCACCGCCATCTCTATCCGCAAATTCACCCCCTCGGGACGGATGACCGAATTTCGCTGGAACCCGTTCTGGGCGCGGTTTTTCGTCCGCCGCCACGAGGAGTTCGGGATCATCTCGATGTCGGTACAGGGGCAAGGCCGGGCGACCGATGTCGGCTCCTTCCTCAATCCCGACGACCGGGAAAGCTTTGCCAAGGCCTTTCGCGGTGCCTTGGCAACGGTAACGCAGCGGATCTGATGTCTGTCACCCCATGGCAAGAAACGGGTGGCACGGCACGGCCTGTCATGGTCAAATCGCCTGAGCCAAAGGAAGAGTGCCATGACCACATTTGCCCGCAGTTTTGAAACAGGCGCCAGCGACATTACCCCCGAAGGGAGCGATTACCAGACCGTGCGCCGGGTGATCGAGATGTTGACGCTTGATTACCGGGAGCAACCGGCGCTGGAAACCATCGCCGAGCGGCTTGGCCAATCCCCCACGCAATTGCAGAAAACCTTTACCCGCTGGGCTGGCCTGTCGCCCAAGGCGTTTTTGCAAGCCGTGACGCTGGATCATGCCAAGCGGCTGCTGGGCCATGAAGGCCTGCCCTTGCTGGAAACCGCGCTGGAGCTTGGCCTGTCCGGGCCGGGCCGGTTGCATGACCTGTTCGTCAGCCATGAAGCGATGTCGCCGGGCGAGTGGAAAGCCAAAGGCGCAGGCCTGACCATCCGCCACAGCTTCCACTCTTCGCCGTTCGGCCTAGCGCTGGTGATGGTGACGGATCGCGGCTTGGCGGGCCTCGGCTTTTGCGATCCGGGCGAAGAAGCCGCCTGCTACGCCGACATGGCTGGACGCTGGCCACTGGCCAATTTTGTCGAGGACCCGCTGGCCATCGAACCCTATGTGATCAGGATCTTCGACCCCGCCTGCTGGCAGGCGGAACAGCCGCTCCGCGTCGTGCTGATCGGCTCGGATTTCCAGGTCCGGGTCTGGCAAAGCCTGCTGCAAATCCCGCTTGGCCGCGCCGTCACCTATTCCGACATCGCCCAGAAAATCGGCCAACCCACCGCCAGCCGCGCCGTGGGAGCAGCGGTGGGCCGCAACCCGATTTCCTTCGTGGTGCCGTGTCATAGAGCACTGGGTAAAAGCGGCGCGCTGACGGGGTATCATTGGGGCTTGACGCGGAAACGGGCGATGCTGGGGTGGGAAGCTGGGCAGGTGGGGTGAGTGGTGGATGTATGCTTTTGCCCCTAAGCGGACAAAAAGTTCGATCACTCAAAGACAGTTTTGCGAACGACAGCCCAAAAATAGTGTTTTAGTTATCTTTCCACGAGATTCAGTCGATTTACCTGAATTAGTAAATATGAAATATCAACACTTGCACCCCCGCTAGATTTCGGGATAACAATTGACGCAGGCGCCGCCATGCTAATTGAAGCTTTTAGTTCTGTGACGATGAACAGTTAGGACATGTCGGGGAGGACGGTTCAGGGGAGAGGAGCTATAGCATGAGCCAACTTCGCGATGGTCTTCGTCAGCTGATCGCACAGCCAGAACATCCTACTACCCAGGTTCGTCCCGTAAGTCGTATCAGCTTCTCGATCACCGATACGGACGGTTTCAAGAAGTCGGCACAGTTTGCGGTTGATTGGCTGGCGAACAAGGTTGGTGGCGATCTTCCGAAGGAAGCCAGCTCTTTGGCGAGTTTCGACACACGTGGGGTGGCCGGTTTTCATCCATGCCATGCTGTTCGTCTGGACGATCACTCCGGGAGTATCTGGGCTGCAAGGATCGACGAACCCGGCTCTATACCACGCGCGGGGGAGACTTGGTCGACCGAGTTGTTCGTTGAGCGCCCAGTCAGGGGGCTGGTCCGCTTTGGGGCGCAACTTATGGTGCGTTGTCCAGCTGGTAGCGCAGACCTGCGGGGCAGTCGTCCAAGGCTGGTATATGACTTGCTTCGCACTCTTTCTGCCGAAGTTGATGGCGAAGCGATCAGCGATGCTGCTATCGACCTAACCACACGTGACGATGCCGCTCGGCTTGCCGATTTGATCTACCGCCCTGGGCGTCGCTTGCCGATTATCGTCGTGTCTACCGACTATGATGGTCGGGCGCAGCTAAACTTGCACCATCTGGGCGTTCGTCTTTCTGGCGCGGCACATCTCTATAGCGCTAAGCCTGAAATGAGTTGGGAGCTGACCCGCCTCATCGGAAAGCGAATGTCAACCTTCAACGGTGGTGTTCGCATCTATATGCCGGGCCTCGTCGAGGAAGAGGAGGACCCCTATGAGCATCCCCTTTGGTTACTCCCGCCATCTGGAGTAAACACGCATCTCATCAACCAGCTCGCAGAACGTATTCTACCACTTGGATTTCAGGACAACGAGGGCGAAACTCGATTTTGGCACATGGGCCAGCTTCGCAAAGCCACCTCTGCAACCGCCGCGCTTGAAGCCTCGAGTTCGGAAACGGAGCAACTGCGAGCGAAGGTTTCGGTCCTGCAGGATGAAGTCGAGGATCTTAAAGAGCAGCTTGAAATTGCCGTAGGTCTAGAGCGAATTGCTTCATCCGCTGAGAAGGGCGCGCAGCAGGACGTCCAGCGAATGCAGGATGAGATTTCACGCCTGAAGAGTGAGAACTACCGTCTACGCAATCTTCCCGGGTCTGGTGATAGAACGGAACCAGCGAACGGGCAGGATCGGGCCTTGGAAAACTATGATGACCTGAAAGATTGGGCGGAAGAGGTTCTCGGACCTCACATCTACATCCACACGAAAGCTCTGAAAGAATGTTGCAAGAACGGCCATCCAGACATGATTGATCGTATTGCCGATACTCTGATTGCGATTCGGGACTTTTGGATTCCCTTTAAGCTGGAGGGCGGTCTCGCTAAGAAGGAAGCTGCGGAAAATGCCTTAGCAGCGCTGGGTGTAGAGAATGAAGGTTGTTTCACACGCCGTGAAAAGGCTGCCGAGAAATCAGAATACTCTGTTCGTGATGGTAGCATTACTCGTGTACTCTATGACCACTTCAAATATGGCAATTCACGGCAAAATTCTGAGCAGTTTCGAATCTATTATTCGTGGGATGAAGATGGAAGACGCCTGATCATTGGCAAGATGCCGTCGCATCTACCCAACGACTTATCATGAATGCCTTGCTGGATTTCGCGATCCCAGAAAGAACACATCCTCCCCTCACCCCTCCAACCCCAACAACTCCCGCGCCGCCGCCTCATCCGTGATCAGCGTATGACACCCTATACGGCGCATGGTGGCGCGGATGGCGATGGCGCGGTGGGCGCCGCCGGAGGCGATGACGATGTGCTTGGCTTTTTTCAGTGTGTCGAGATTAACTGACATCACCCGCTCGTTGATCGGGTGGGAGACCGAGCGGCCCTCGGCATCGAGGAAGTTGAACATGGTGTCGCAAACGCAGCCGGCTTCGATCAGTTCGTTCAGCGTGGCGCGGCTGATGAAGCCTTCCGACAGCGAGGTGGATTGCGGGCGGATATCGCCGCAGGAGACCACGGCGAGATCGAGATTTTCGGCGAGGTCATAGAGGGTTTTCAACCCGCAATCCTCAATCAACGCCCGTTTGGTGGCAACGCTATCGACCAGCAGCGGAGCGAGGAACATATAGCATTCCGCCCCGAGTTGGCTGGCCAGCCGCCATGTATAGTCGATGGGATTGGTCTGGTGAACGGCGACAATGCCGCCCAGCAGCGAGACGACCTTGCAGTTTTCCCGGCGCGGCGGGCGAAAACCTGCCAGTGATGCCGTCATGGTGCGGCCCCAGCCGACGCCGATGGTTGCATTATCAGTCACCACTTCTGTCAGGAACTGGCCAAGCGCCAGGCCGACGGCGCGGGCGATGCCTTCGGCGTCCTGCCCGGCAGAGGACGGCACAACCACGGCTTCATCCAGGCCGAAGGCCTTCTCCAGTTTCACGGCCAGTTCGACGCAATCGTCGATGCCTTCAGCAATCCAGATCTGCACTTCGGAACGCTTCAACGCCTCATCCAGCAGCCGGATTACCGTTGAGCGGCTGATGCCGAGGCGTTCGGCCACATCCTTCTGAGTCAGGCCCTGGTTATAATAGAGCCAGGCAGCCCGAAGCCGCAGCGATGCCGCTTCCGAATAGCTGCTCTGGGTCTCCCGGCGAAGCTTGACCACGATGCGAATTGCCCCCTGTTTTCCGTCTCCTGACTATCGCAAGTCATGCAACATTTGTCAAATCCAACAGACAAATGTCTTGACTTAATGCCCTTCTATCCCGATATTCAGATCAAAGGACAGAGGATATGGTCCCCAGGTCGCAAAGACGTGTTGGAACGCAAATGCCCGTCCAGTGTTCATTTGATATGTGACATGAAGGAATTGCCTGATGACTTCGAAACTCGAACAGCTTCGCGCCATGACCACGGTTGTCGCCGATACCGGTGACATTGAGGCCGTAACCCGCCTGAAGCCGGTGGATTGCACCACCAACCCGACCATCGTGCTGAAGGCCTTGGGCACCGAGATGTTTGCCGATGCCTTTGAAGAGGCGATCAAATGGGGCAAGGCCAAGGGTGGCGCCTCTGATGCCGTGACCGAGGCTATCGCCGATCGGCTGGCGATTTCGGTTGGTGCAGCGCTTGCCAAGATCGTGCCGGGCCGGGTCTCGACCGAAGTGGATGCCGATCTGTCCTTCGATACGCAGGCCTCGCTCAACAAGGCCCGCGCCATCATTGCGCAATATAAGGAGCGTGGTATCGAGAAGGATCGCATCCTGATCAAGCTCGCCTCCACCTGGGAAGGCATTCGCGCCGCCGAAGTGCTGCAAAAGGAAGGCATCGACTGCAACCTGACCCTGCTGTTTTCCCGCGCCCAGGCGATTGCCTGCGCCGAAGCCAAGGTGTTCCTGATTTCGCCCTTCGTTGGCCGTATTCTGGACTGGTACAAGAAATCGACCGGCGAGAACTACACCTCTGAAACCGATCCGGGCGTGGTGTCGGTGCGCCAGATCTATAATTTCTACAAGGTCAACAGCATCGAAACCATCGTGATGGGCGCGTCGTTCCGCAACGCGGGCGAGATTGAAGCTTTGGCCGGTTGCGACCGGTTGACGATCAGCCCGGCGCTGTTGGACGAGCTGGATGCGGCAACTGGCGATCTGCCCCGCGTGCTGTCGCCTGAAAAGACCACGCCTGATCCGCTGGTGTCGCTGGATGAAAAGGCGTTCCGTTGGGCGCTAAACGAAGATGCTATGGCCACGGAAAAGCTGTCGGAAGGCATTCGCGCCTTCGCCAAGGATCTTGGCACCCTGCGCGGCATGGTGGCAAAGAAGCTGGCCGCCTGATTTCGACGATATCTTGAGGAAAAGGGCGCGGCAAAGGCTGCGCCCTTTTTTGTTAAAGAAAAACCTCACTCGTCGCTATTGCCGCCTGCCCCGTTGCTATTGCCGAACGGGTTGCCATAGCCGCCGCCATTGTTCTGCCAGCTGGAACCCTGTCCGCCCTGGCCCCTGCCCTTCCCCCCGTTGCCTTGGCCGCCATTCCCCTTGCCAACCGGCAGTTCAATCACCGGATCGACCGGCACGCCGCCAATCATCCCCGGCGGATCGCCGCCGGTTTTGACGACATAGCGGCCATCCACCCAGCCGCTGATGCGCGGACGGTCCACGGTGGCGATCCGGCACCAATAACCGCCCCGGCTTTCCATACAGTTCTGCATATCAACCGGCGTGCCTTCGGTCAGCGCATGGATAATCCGGAAATTCGGGCCTGCACCGGATAGAACCGGCAATTGCTGGCCAGGCTTGAGGCCGGTGACGTGCCAGAGATAGGGATCGGGGAAATCCATTCCGCCTTGTGCGCCATTCCCCTCACCATTGACAGAAGGTGCCGGGATCACCGTCTGGCTGAAGGCCGGCATGGCGGAAAATACCAGGAATAACGCCAGCACGCGGCACCCCGTGATTGTGCTAGAAGGCCTGCGGCTGAGACTGGCTGCTGGAGGCATGGCATTCTCCTGTTGCTGGAAAAGGCCTGATGGCCTTTCTGTGGGCGGCGGTGCGCTACATTTTCACGGTTACATTGTCTTACCCGACGATCCGTTAAATTCAGGTGGACACTCAGTTCGGATGGAGTGGCCGACCTGTGCGCTATGATGTTTATGATTGATTTCGACTATAAATAAGCTTCAGGCGTTGTTTTCGTTCCCCGATGATGACAAGGTAGGGTCTTCGCGGAACTCGCGTTCTTCCCTTGCTTTTATGGCCTCGCCTCTCTTCGATGGCCTTTTTTCCGTTTGTTGACATGATGAAATCGACTTCGCTTGGCTATGTCTTTGCCTTTGCCGCCTATACGGTATTTTCCATGCAGGATGGCATTTCCAAGCATTTGGGCGATAGCTATTCGCCGGTGGTGGTCGCCACTGTACGCTATTGGGCCTTTGCGATCTTCGCGCTCATTCTGGCCGCCCGCAGCCGCAATGGTCTGGTCGCGGCAGTCAAAACCAAACGGCCTATCCTGCAAATCCTGCGGGGCCTGTTGCTGGGCGCGCAGATCCTGGTGTCGATTGCCGCCTTTCACTATGTCGGACTTGCCCAATCGCAGGCGATCTTTGCAGCCGGACCCATTTTCGTAGCGCTGCTGTCGGTGCCGCTCTTGGGTGAACAGGTGGGCTGGCGGCGCTGGACGGCAATCCTCGTCGGCATGCTCGGCGTGGTGCTAATCCTTTCTCCGGGCTCAGGCAGTTTCAGCCTGATGGTGGCGCTACCACTGTTCTGCGCGCTATCAGGGGCTTTTTACGGCATTCTGACACGGCTGGTCAGCCGCGACGATCCGCCCGTCACCAGCTTTTTCTATATGTGCATGGTCGGCTTTGTCGGAGCCAATTGCATGGCGCCATTTTTCCTCGCCCCAATTGCAAGACAGGATTGGTTCTGGATGTTGGCGCTGTGCTGCACCGGCATTGCCGGGCATTTTTCGCTGATCAAGGCCTATGAGCACTTGAATGCCGTGGTGCTGCAACCGATTGCCTATTACCAGCTCGTGTTAGGCTCAATCATCGCAGTAACGGTGTTTGGCGAAAGCCTGACCCGCAATATGGTGCTGGGCTCGGTCATTGTGGTGGGGGCAGGTCTGTTTACCGTCTGGCGCGAACAGGTGGTGGCACGGCGAAAAGCCCTTGAGGTTCAATCTATTGCAGAACCTGCTTCTTAACTAAACTTCATACGGGAACTGATTACACCCTCATTAACCGTGGTTGCGAATATACGACGATAAAGAAAAACGAATATACCCAATTAAGCCTTCGGCAACAGGAAACTCCTAAAACTAGGGGGTGTTTTGCGTTTGTGGAGTGGGCCATGGGATATCGTGTGTCGTGAAGCTATTGCCAGGCAAAATCCATTTGTCGCGCAAGCTCCTGCTGATCGTCGGCGGCGTCGCGGTCCTGTGCGGCGCCACGGGTTCGGCTGCCGTCTATATCGGCCGTGACGCCCTGCTCGGACCATCCTATAGCGAGGTCAACGGCCTGACCTGCATGGAACTGCAATCGGCCACCATCAAGCGCAAAGACCGGCTGTGGGTTCGCAAATATGTCACCACGGACGCAACCGATGGCGTAACCCGCATCAAGACGGCGCTGCGCATCGCCAAATCCGTTGCTGAGACGGAAAAACCAGATCTCGTTCAGGTCGTCGTGCTCGATAAGAACGGGCCGAAGGACCAATCCGACATTCGCGGCCGCGCCATTGGCGCAGATGTCATTTATATTCCCAATCCTGCCCAACTGGCCGAAACCGCGCAGATGCAAAGCCTGACGGCGCGCTATGTCGACAAACCGGCCAATGGCAATGGCGATTTTTACGGCGAGCGGGTGGAAATGCCGCTGGCCGACGCAAGCACCATGATGGCCAAGCTGAGGGACACCGCCCCTTGCGAAAAGCCGGTCCTTGCCACGCCCGAAGGCGAAGGCAAGAAAGAAGGCGGCCACGCGAAAGAAGATGGGCACGCCAAGGATAAACCCAAGGAAGGGCAGAGCTCGCATGGCGAGGCAGCGCATGGTGAGGCGGCTCCAGCCGAGGCGCATGGCAGCGAAGCCCCAGCTGAGGAAAAGCCCGGCTTGATCGCCTCGCTTAAAGGCATGATTTTCGGCGCTGAAGAGAAACCGGCAGCACCGGCACATGACGCCGCCCCGGCTGCCGATGCAGCCTCTCTTGCCCATGCCCCCCCTCTTGCCCAAGCTGAGGAGGTCAGCCACTCCGACAACGCGACCCCTCATCAGGCAAACGCCGACAAAGCGCCCACTCAACAGCAAGGTGTTGAACACGCAGGTAGCGAAAAGGCAGGAGAACCCGCTCCGGCATCTGCGTCACCCGCCGCAGCATCTGCTCCGGCGGCAATATCGCCAGTGGCCGCAGCCGATCCGACGCCACAGGCCGTGGAAAGCAAGGGCTGGCTGAGTTCGATCAAATCCATGGTCACAGGCACAGATAAGCCAACAGCAGAAACCGCTGCGAAAGCCGAAGCGCAGAGTGATTCAAAGCCGCTGGTGACAGAGCCTAGCGCCACACCCTCGGTTCTGCCACGCGGAATTTCACTGCGATAAAGACGCCAGAATCGCGCCGAAATAGCATCGTGCAGAAAACACAATCGGCACGATGCTATAGAGCTTTTCAGCCTCGCTGCTTGACCGGCGCTATCAATCGACCTTGGCGCGCCGCGCCGGGAAGAGAATGATATCTCGGATCGAAGGCGCATTGGTCAGCAGCATGATCAGCCGATCGACGCCGATGCCAAGGCCACCGGCTGGCGGCATGCCCTGGTCGATGGCATCGAGGAATTCGTCATCGAGCTGCTTGTCTTTTTCGCCACGGGCATGGGCCTGTTCGAGCTGTTCAACCATGCGCTTGCGCTGTTCTTCCGGGTCGTTCAGCTCGGAAAATGCATTGCCGATTTCCCAGGCGTTGCAATAGGTCTCAAACCGTTCCACCAGACGCGGCTCGCCTGGCACTTCCTTGGCGAAGGGCGAGATGTCCTTGGGGAAATGCGTCACATGGCTTGGCTGGATCAGCGTGCCCTCGACCTTTTCTTCAAAGATGAAGGACAGACATTCGCCCCAGGTCCAATCCTTTTCGACCGCAAACCCGGCAGCCTTGGCAGCCGCGCGGGCCTCCTCATCGGTCTTGATGGCCAGGAAGTCGATACCCGTGACGTCCTTGACGGCATCCGGCATCGGCACCCGCTTGAACGGCCCCTTGAAGGAAATTTCCTTGTCGCCAAAGGCAAATTCGGTCGAGCCATGAATGCGCATGGCAAGGTCGGCAAACAGGCGCTCGACCAGATCCATCACGTCTTCATAGTCGGCATAGGCCCAGTAACATTCCATCATGGTGAATTCTGGATTGTGCCGGGTGGACACGCCTTCATTGCGGAAGTTGCGGTTGATTTCGAAAATCTTGTCGGCAAGGCCAGAGACCAGCGTACGCTTCAGAAACAGTTCCGGCGCAATGCGCAGATACATGTCCTGCTTCAGCGTGTTGTGATGGGTCTTGAACGGATCGGCAGACGCGCCACCATAGACGGATTGCAGCATGGGGGTTTCCACCTCCATGAAGCCATCGTTTTCCATGAAACGACGAATGCCGGAAACGATCTTAGAGCGCTGCTGGAAGCGCAGCTTGGATTCCTCATTGGTCAGAATGTCGAGATGGCGCTTGCGATAGCGCACTTCGATATCCGTCACGCCGTGATATTTCTCCGGCATCGGCAGCAAAGTCTTGGTCAGCATGGTGATGGTTTCGGCGTTGATGGTCAGCTCACCGCGCTTGGTGCGGCGAACCTGACCGGTAACGCCAACAATATCGCCCAGATCGATCATCGGCAGCATGGCGCGGGCCGCTTCCGGGGTCATATCCTTGTGGCTGAAGATCTGGATCTTGCCGGAGGCATCGCGCAGGTCCATGAACATGCCGGAATTGCGCGAGGAATAAATGCGGCCTGCAACCGTAACCGTATCGCCCGATTCCGTGTCTGGCTCCAGCTCCGCATATTTTTCGGCCAGTTCAGCCGTGGTGGCGGTGCGGTGGAAGTGAGCTGGATAGACATCGCCGATCTGCTGGCGCAACAGCGCCAGTTTCTGGCGGCGCACTTCGGTGGCGTCGGAGGAAAGGGCGGTTTCGGTGTTTGCTTCGGTCATTGGTTCGCCTATCGGGCACGAAATTCTTGGATCAATTGTGGAGCATAGCGGCTGAAAACGGCTATGATAAGCCCTCCCTCATAAAGGGGGAGAGCTTTAGCTGTCAGGCCGCGCCCGCCATGGAGGTCAAGACCTGAATGGCCACCTTGAGGCGCTGGCGCACCACGGAACGGCCCAGCAGCGCCATGCTGTCGAAGAGCGGCAGTGACCGCTGGCTGCCGGAAACGGCAACGAAGAGCGGTGGGGTGACGACGCGGAGCTTTTTGCCCAACCGGTCGGCAATGGCCCGCAGTTCTTCCTCAATGGTCGCCACGTTCCATTCCAGGATCTTTTCCAGATCGGTTTGAACGGTGGTGACGATCTCAAGCGTTTCCGCCGGGCTGGTTTTCAACCCGCCGAAGGAAGCAGGCGTCAGGCCGACATCATTGGCCAGCAGAAAGCCTGCCAGCGGCGGCAATTCGCCAAGCTTGGTGATCCGGCTCTGAGCGAGCTTCAGGCCTTCCGTCAGCCGGTCATTTTCGCTGGCCCAGGTCAGAACGCGGCCCAGGAATTCGTCCGGCGTCAGCTTTTCGCGCAGCCAGCGTCCATTCAGCCAGTCGAGCTTCTGGATATCGAAGATCGCACCCGCCTTGGAGAGATTGTCGGGGTCGAACTTGGCGATCAGCTCGTCCATCGTCAACAGCTCTTCGCCTTCGGCGATCTGCATGAAGAACAGGCCAAGGAAATTCATCAGCGCTTCGGGCAGGTAGCCGAGGGCCGAATAATAAGAAATCGAGGTCGGGTTCTTGCGCTTCGATAGCTTGGATTTGTCGGCATTGCGCATCAGGCTGAGATGCATGAACACCGGCGGCTCAAGACCGAGATATTTGTAGATCAGGATATGCTTCGGCACGGAGGCCAGCCATTCCTCACCGCGCGCCACATGGGTGATCTTCATCAGGTGGTCATCAACCACATTGGCCATGTGATAGGTCGGCATGCCATCGGCCTTCAAGAGTACCTGCATGTCGACGCTTTCCCACGGGATCGACACGTCGCCATAGACGCCGTCATGGAAATCACAGGAGCCTTCGGTTGGGATTTTCAGGCGCACGACATGCGGCTCGCCTGCGGCAACGCGGGCATCGACTTCTTCCGCCTTCAAATGCAGGCAGAGACCGTCATAGCCAGGCGGCTTGCCCGCCGCGCGCTGCGCCTCGCGCATCTGGTCCAGCCGGGCAGGCGTGCAGAAACAGCGGAACGCATTGCCCTCAGTCACCATCTTGTCGACGAAGGGACGGTAGGTGTCCTTGCGCTCGGACTGGCGGTAGGGACCGTAGGGACCGCCGACATCAGGGCCTTCGGCCCAGGTCAGGCCGGTCCATTTCAGCGCGTCCAGCACCTTCTGCTCAAATTCCGCCGTCGAGCGGGTCGCATCGGTATCTTCGATGCGCAAGATGAACTCGCCACCATGTTTCTTGGCGAACAGATAGTTGAACAGCGCGATATAGGCTGTGCCGACATGCGGTTCACCGGTGGGAGAAGGAGCGATACGGACGCGGACGCCGGAAGTGGTCATGATTTTGCTCGTGGTCATGGAGGCGAGGATCGGGCAGAGCCAAGCCATCGCATTTTGATGATCTGGACGCGGTGAAAGCCACGCTCAAGGCAGGCTTCCAGCGATAATCCTTTGGCTGGCCTTAGGCCATATCTAAGGCCAAGCGTCAAGGAAAACCCAAGCATCGGCGGGAACGCATGGGCCGGTGACAGAGGATTTTGAAAAAGATTGCGAAAAAAATCAGATTGGGCGGAACCATTTCCGGTATCGCCCGTTAGGAGTGCAGGAAAGCGGTTGTGAATCCCGCGAACCTAAAACCCCCGTCCCCCGCTTGAAAGCCTGCGTTCCGCCAACGCAGGCTTTCGGCATTTCAGGCCCTCTACATTTCAGGCCCTGCTGAGCCATGGCTATTTCAATGGCCAGACCACGATCAGTGCCGGGATAGCAACGAGAATGATCAACAGCGACAGCGGCAGGCCAAGGCGTGGATAATCGCTGAATTTGTAGCCGCCCGGCCCCATCACCAGCGTGTTGCATTGATGACCGATCGGGGTCAGGAAATCACACCCGGCGCCAATTGCCACCGCCATCAGAAAGGCGTCGGGCCGGAAGCCGAGATTATGGGCAAAGCTGGCGGCAATCGGCGCCATCACCAGAACCGTCGCGGCGTTGTTGAGAAACGGCGTTACTGCCATGGCAGTCACCAGGATCAGCGCCAGCGCACCGTAAGGCGGCAGCCCATGGGCAACATGGCCAAGCCAACCGGCAATGACATCGGTTCCACCCGTACTGCGCAGGGTATCGCTGACCGGGATCAGTGCCGCCAGCATGACGAGGATCGGACCATCGACAGCCTGATAGAAATCGTTGAGCGGGATGACCCGGAACACCACCATCGCCAGGGCAGCGGCAAAGAAGGCAACCGGCACCGGTGCCAGACCGACTGCGGTTGATCCCATCGCGGCAATCAGGATCAGCACCGGGATAAGCGCGCTGCGGCTGGTGCCGAGCAGGATTTCGCGCTCGGCCAGCGGCAGGCAATCCAGCGTCTGCAACGCGGCTGGCAGGGCGGTGCGACGCCCCTGGAGCACGACGACATCGCCAGCGCGCAAGGCCACATGCGCCAGCCGCTCCTTCAGCCGCTTGCCGCGCCGGCTAACGGCCAGCAGGTTGATGCCATAGGTATTGAACAACGAAACATCGCGGGCCGTCAGGCCTTCCAGCGGCGACCCCGGCCCAACCACCGCCTCGATGGCGGTGATTTCACCACCCGAACCGATCTCCCGGCCCGACAGTTTCAGCCCGGATTGGCTGACCAGCCGGTCAAGCGCATCGGATGGCCCCTCCAGCAGCAATGTGTCCTGCTCTTTCAACACCATGTCTGGGAAAGGCGAAATACGGCTGTGGCCGCGCAAAATCGCGGTGGCGATCACTTCGCCAGCGGTGGCTTTCAACAGATCGCGCAGCGGTTTGCCTGATAGTACCGAGCCTTCAGGCAGCGTCGCCTCGGTGGAGAAATTGGAATTGCCCAGCGCTTCCTGCAAGGTCGGGTTCTGGTTCTGGCGCTTGGGCACCAGCCAATAGAACAGCATCAGGAAAATCACCCCGGCAACGGCCAGGATCGCGCCAACAGGGGTGAAATCGAACATGGTGAACGGCGTGCCCGTCAGTTCACCCCGCAGCCTGGAGACGACAATATTGGGCGAGGTGCCGATCTGGGTCATCAGCCCGCCCAACAGCGCGCCAAACGCCATCGGCATCAGAAAGGCGGAGACCGGCGTCCCTGACTTCTTCGAGAACTGGAATGCGACTGGCATCATGATGGCCAGCGCGCCGATATTCTTGATGAAGGCCGACAGCACTGTAACCGTCAGCACCAGAAGCAGGATCTGGGCGCGCATCGATGTCAGGTTGGGGAAAAACCGCTTGATGGCGGCATCGACGAGACCGGATCGCGCCACCCCGGCGCTGACCACCAGCGCGCTGCCGACGATGATGACGATATCGTCGCTGAACCCGGAAAACGCCTTGTCGGCTGGCACAAGACCAAGAGCGATCGCGGCCAGAAGAGTAAGACCCGCCACCACATCATAGCGGATACGGTCCCACATGAAAGCCACCATCATCAGGCCGATGACGGCGAAAGCCAAAATCTGTTGAGTCGTCATGAATGTCCGGATCGGTCAGAGTTGGGCTCAAAAGGCTTGAAGTGCCGGTTTGTTCCTTACCGTTACGCCATCGCTCCGCCACCATGCACTCTTTGAGAGTAGCATACACAGGAAACGACGGCATCAACGCGACTGTGACATTTCATAATTCGAGCATGATGATCAAGTCTACAGCCTTTAGGTTACCTTGGCCTTCAGGCAACCTTGGCCAATAGCTTTTCTTCCAGCCGTGCCAGAATATCCTTGCAGACGGCATCTTCTTTTTCAACGCCGTGCATGAGGATCTCACGAGCCGCTTCGACATCGGAGGGATCGGCGTAATAGGCGTGGAACTCTCCCAGCACCGCATAGGCCGCCATTTCACCGGCCTCGACAGCCAGTTCCAGCATGTCTCGCGCGCCGTCGAGATCGACGATGCCACCAATGCCCTTCATGCGGAACCGCCCCAGATTGACCATGGCAAGGGCATGACCGTTTTCAGCTGCCATTTCGAACCAGATCCGCGCCTGGTTGAGATCGCCCTCACCTTCGCCTGCACCGGTCGCGGCAACCACCGCCATCTGGAACTGGGCCGCGACATCGCCTTTCAACGCCGCCTTTTCCAGCCACATCAGCGCTTCCACCGAGCTGGCCTTGACGTCGATGCCATGGCGATAGCGCCGCTCCAGGTCACGGCAGGCGCGCCTGTCGCCCATGCGGCCAAGCGCCGTCAGCCAGCGCACACCCCGGGCGCGGTCTCGCTCGGGATAGGCTTCGTGCAGATAATATTTCGCCAGTTCCTCGACAGAGGAACGGTAGCCCTTGGCGGCAGCGGCGCTGAGCAAGCGCAGCGCCTTCTCCTCATCAGGTGCGGTGCCAAGACCGTTCAGATATTGCATGGCAAGGTAATGGCGCGCCGTACTATTGCCAGCCGCTGCCGCATATTTGAAATATGGCAGGGCGCGGGCATAATCCACCTCGCCCAAATGCCCACCGGCCAGCAGCGTTCCCATGCCCAGATGCGCCCGCACACTGCCCGCCGTCACCGCTGGCTCGTAGCAGATCAGCGCCGTATGCGGATCGGCCTCGCCGCCAATGCCGGACGCCAGAAGATAACCGGCCAGCGCCGAACCATCGACATTGCCGTGCTCATGGGCGCGAAGCGCATAGTCACGGGCCAGTTCCGGCTCGCAAACCAGCTGCATGACATCGCCATAGAGCCGCACAGCCGCCGGAGACGTCGGCATGTCCTGGCGCGGTGAAATCAGATAGAGCCGGGCCGTCAGGGCCATGGCACCGACATGCCCCGCATCGGCGGCATAGCGCGCCAACCGGCGGGCCTCTGCCAGATCGGAAATCACCCCGCGTCCTGATTCATAAAGCCGCGCCAGTTCATAGGATGCCCCGACATGGCCACCCTTGGCCGCCTTGCGCAGGGCACTCGCGGCCAGCGGCATCCGGCCCGCGCCGAGCTTCTTCATGCCATGGCGATAAGCCTGCCGGATTGCCGCGCCTCGGACAAAAAAGGGCACAAAAGACAGCAATTGCTTCATGGTTCGCGCATTCCCTCGCTCACGACCGGCACAACCCGGTCAAACAGATAGGCCGCCACAGTCTGGTCGCCAACAACCACGTCCGTCACCAGCGTCATCCCGGCAATCAGACTGAAATCGGCCGGATTGCTTTTCAGATGCGGGTCGTCAATGGTGATCTTGGCAATATAAAATGTCCGCTCGGATGCGCCTTGCGCAGCCGCGCCATCGCCGCGCGAGACTTTCAGACTGTCGGGGCTGACCGCCCGAACCGTACCGCGCAAGCCGCCATAGCGGGCGAAAGGCCAGGCATCGAGCTTGATATCGACCGGCTGACCAACCTTGATAAAGCCCTGGTCCTGAGTGGAGATTTCCGTTTCCACTTCAAGCCGGGCTGCCTTCGGTACCAGCACGAACATTTTCTGTGCCGTCTGCGCCACCGAGCCGATGGAAATATCGCCGATCTGAAGCACGGTTGCGTCTTCGGGCGCCTTCAATTCGATCAGGTCGGAACGCTTATCGGCCTTGTTCAATTCTTCGATGGCCGCATTCAACGCCACCTGCTGCTTGACAAGCTGACCCATGGCGTCGGAGCGCCATTGCTGGGCCTGATCTTCCATCTGCGATTGGACCGATTGAATGTCATGGGCGCCGCTTTCCAGCTTGCCCTCGACTTCGCGGATCGTCCCGGTCACTTCCAGCACCCAGTCCTTGGCCTTCAGGCCATCGGCTCTCGATGCATATTTCTTCTCGACCAGCGCGCTTTTCATCGCCTCGCTTTCCTCGCTCAGCGACAGGCGCTGGCGATTGACAGCAAGTTCCTGCTGCAACTGCGCCTGCGTGGTCTCCAGCGAAGAGATCTTGGCCTTGAAGGTCGACATCGAGGCTTCATATTGCGACCGGCGGGCTTCAAAGAACCGGCGCTGCAATTTCCCAAAACTATCGCCGTCGCGCGGCTGGTAATCACGCCCATCGATTTCCGCCTTCAACCGCTCGACTTCGGCTGAAAGGCTGGCCATCTGCCGGCTGGCCGTGGTCTGGTCGGCACGCGAAAAGGTCGGGTCGAGCGTGGCCAGCAATTGCCCCGCCTTCACCTCCTGGCCTTCGCGCACCAGGATTTCCCGAACGATCGAGGTTTCCAGCGGCTGCACCACGGTATTGGGCGCCTCGGACGCCACGCGACCGCGCGCGGTCACCACCCGCTCGACCGGCATGAACACCGACAGCAGGATGGCGCTGGTGATCAGGGCCGCTACCGTGGCAATCGTCATCCGCGCCGATTTGGGCGGGGTGCGGTGTAGGATGCTGGCGCTTTCGGACAGGAATTCCGCTGTCGTGCGGACCGCGTAACGATGCTCGTCAGGCGACAGCGTCAAGGTTTTCGTCATGATCTTTTCCCGTCGTCAGGTGGCGGTTCTGCTGGTTCCAAAGGTGGCGGTAGTCGCCGGAGCGGCGCAGCAGGTCGTGGTGGGTGCCGCTGTCCTTCAGCTGGCCGCGATCCAGAACCAGGATCTGGTCGCAATCGACAAGCGAGGACAGGCGGTGCGAAATCATCAGCACAGTGCGGCCTTCGGCAATGCGCTTCAGGTTGCGCAGAATGATCGCTTCGCTTTCCGGATCGAGCGCGCTGGTGGCCTCGTCAAAAATCAGGATCGGCGGGTTGACGATCAACGCCCGGGCAATTGCCAGCCGCTGCTTCTGCCCGCCGGAGAGATTGCTGGCATGTTCTTCCAGCATCGTGTCATAGCCGCGCGGCAGACGTTCGATGAATTCATCGGCACCGGCCAGCTGCGCCGCCTCGATCATTTCCTCAGGCGAGGCATCCGGCTTGGCGATCAGGATATTGTCGCGGATCGTGCCACGAAACAGGAAGCTTTCCTGAAGCACGACGCCGACATTGGTGCGCAGGTGATAGAGATCGACTTCCTTCAACTCGACGCCATCGAGACGGATCAGCCCGGAATAGCTCTGATGCAGGCCCTGCAACAGCCGCGTCACTGTGGTCTTGCCCGAGCCGCTACGGCCCATCAGCCCGACGATATTGCCCGGTTTGACGTGAAAATTGATGGCGTTGAGCGCCGGCAACGAGGTGCCCGCATAGGCAAAGCGCACATCCTCGAAGCTGATCCGGCCGGAAAATTCCGGGCGCACCCCGTGTTCACGGCGCGGTTCGGGTTCGGCATTGATGACGGAGGCGACCTGGCGCAGCGCACCGCGGGCCTCTTCCATCTGCTGCATCATGCCGGCCATCTGCACCAGCGGCTGGGTGGCGCGCATGGCAATCATGGTAAAGGCCACCAGCGTGCCGGTCATGACCGTATGCTCGTTGACGATGACGAGATAAGCACCGATCAACAGCGAACCGGCGTAGATCAACTTTTCCAAAGGGGCCAGCAAGGTTTGCGGCTGGTTGGCCAGAAACAGCAGGTTGGTCTGGTTATTGACCGCTTCGGCGACCCTCTGGTCCCATTCGCGCCGCTTGCGGCCTTCGAGCGCCAGCGATTTCACAGTGCGGATGCCGTTGATCATCTCGATCAGCATGGCGGTGCGGCGGTGTTCGCTGCCCATCACCTGCGCATAGGCGCGGCGGATCGGCTTCATATAGATAAACAGTATCAGGCTCATCACTGCGCCGAGGCCCAGAACCCAGAAGGTCAGACCAGGGCTGAGCAGGAACATGACAGGAATGAGCACGAATAGCGACAGCATGTCCAATACCGAACCGAACAATTGGCCGGTGACGAAAGCCCTCAACCGACGGGCTTCTCCCAGCCGATGGACGATGCCGCCGGTGGCATTCTGCTCGAAGAATTCAATCGGCAGGCGCGACAGCCGATCAAAGATCATCAGGTTCAGCCGCACATCGATTTTGGCGGTGACGATGGCGGTGACAGTGCGGCGCATATAGCCGAGCAGCATATCGAACAGCAGCACGACCAGAATGGCGGCGGCCATCAGCGTCAGTGTCGACAAGCGGTGATGCACCATGACCTTGTCGATCACCACCATGTAGAACAGCGAGGGCACCAGCGCCAGAACGCCAAGCGAAATGGCCGAAATGAACACGTCGCGCACCATGCGGCGGTCCTGCATCACCTGGGCCAGCAGCCAGTGAAAGCCAAACTCCTCGCGCGCACTTGCCTCGGAAATTTCCCGCTTCATCAGCAGGACGTGGCCGCTCCAGTTTTCCGACAGCCGCAATTCGTCGACCACAAACCGGGTGGCTTTCGAATCGGCAGGATCGCGAAACACCATGCGCGGCGTCTGCGGATCATCGACGAATTTTTCAAAGACAAGAAGCGATCCGTCATTGAGCTGAATGACGGCGGCGACAGCGCCTTCCATCTGGCTCAAAAGCTTCCAGTTCATGCGGATCGGCTTGGCCTTTACCCCATGATCGCGGATGATTTCGGCCAGTTGCGGCAGCGAAAAGCATTCCTCATCACCGTAATCGCGGCATAATTGCTCGACCGAGAGGGATAAGCCCAATTTTTGCGTGGCAAGAGCCAATGCAGCAAGAGCGGATCTGGCCTGCCCCTCATCCGCCAGATCTCTGTCTTCAGCATTCATCGACACACCTCATCATCCATCGCCGAAAGCACACATGGCGAGTTTTTCGTGAGGATCCGCCCTGCCCCACAAGCCGGGAACGGACCCATTCAACCCGACCGTAGAAGCCGAAGCTTTCGCCATGCTGGATTTTCGTGAATTCGTGTCGCAAACAGAAACAGTTCCCTTACCGTCGTTGATAACGCGACCCACACCGTTCCAGCGGCTTAAAAAGCAGGTTAAGCTTTTGCAACCGGGGCGAATCGCCCTGAAAACCACCAGGCTTGGAGATTTGCTGCCGTGACCCAGACGCCCAGACGGCCCGTGATCATCCATTGGGGCATATCCAGCTTTTTCGGCTGGGGCATTTATGGCCTTAACCTGGCGCTCAACTGGTCCAACGATCCGGTTCTGGAGCCGGTGACCTCCTTTCCGCTGCAATCCGACCAGATCGTCGTCGATCCGTTGCGCCAACGCGCACTTGGCGGGTTTTTCCGGGCCAGCGCTGACCTTTCAACCCGCATCGCCGCCCAAAGCGAAAAGTCCCTGACGGTCAATACTCCGCTTCTCGCCGGACTCGGCAATGATTTCACCATGTCGCCCGGCCCCAAAGGCGTGGCGCTTTCCGGCAGTCCGACGCTGGGCGTGGTGTTCTTCGAACTACCGCAACTGTCGGAGGCCACGAAAGCCAGAGCAAAAGCATTGCCGCTGGTGATTGCCGGATCGAACTGGAACGAAGAGATCATGCGCGCCCATGGCCTCACCAATGTCACCACCGTCATCCAGGGCATCGACCAGACGCTGTTTCACCCCGGCCCGCGCCAAGGCGTTCTGGCCGACCGTTTCCTGGTGTTTTCAGGCGGCAAGCTGGAATTGCGCAAGGGGCAGGATCTGGTCGTTGCCGCGTTTGCCCGGTTTGCCAAACGCCATCCCGAAGCCCTGCTGGTTTCCGCCTGGCATAGTCCCTGGCCGCAATTTGCCCTGACGCTTAACCGGTCCGGCAAAGCTACCGCCATCACCACCAATGACAAGGGCGCCATCGACCAATCCGCCTGGATTGCCGCCAACGATATCGCTGCCCATCAGTTCCTCGATCTCGGCTCTGTGCCCAATGCGCTGATGGCGCCAATCCTGCGCGAGATGGACGTGGCAGTGTTTCCCAACCGTTCCGAAGGCGGCACCAATCTGGTGGCGATGGAATGCATGGCCTGCGGCGTGCCCACCATTCTGTCGGCCAATACCGGTCACCTCGACCTGATCGATGGCGGCAATTGCTATGCGCTGGAACACCAGACACCCGTTGCCGGCGAAGGCGCTGGCGTCGGCTCCGTGGCTGGCTGGGGAGAAAGCAGCGTCGATGAAATCGAAGACACCCTGGAGCGGGTCTGGCGCGACCGCAACGAAGCCCGCCGCCGTGGCGAGCGCGGCGCGGCGAAACTGGCTGGCTATACCTGGTCGCGCACGGCGGATGCGATGAAAAAGATCATCAGGACCTATCAGTAATTGCGTCAGCAAGCGACACCGCCTGGGCAATCGGGGCGGTGAAATCCCCCGCCTCGGTTTGGCGGCAAAGCTGCATGGAGGGATACCAGGGCGACGTTCTGCCCTCAGTACCCCAGCGCCAATCCGGCACTTTCTTCAAAAGGCCGATGGTCGGCACGCCAAGGCTACCGGCCAGATGCAGCGGCGCGGTGCAGACCGAAACGAAGGCTGAAAGCTGGGTGAGGATGGCGGCTGTGTCGAGAAAGGCATCCGCTCCGGCGTCGAAATCCGGGCCTGGATGTTCCAGCGTGAAGGACAGGCCCGCCACTTTATAGCCCGACGGCGTATCGGCAGGTTCCAACGCTGCCTCATCAAGCTTTTGCAGGGCGATCAGCCGTGTACCACCAAGGTTCGCAAAGGGCGATAACTGTTCGGGACCGGCAAGGCTGCGGCCTTTTTCCGCTGGAGACAGGGGATTGCCGCGCCAGACAAAGCCCAGGGCTTTCTCACCTTGTTTCAAATTCAGCCGTTCGCGCCACAGCGAAACCCGCTCCGCCTTGGGCTGCAAATAGGCACGAGCCTTCGGCACGCTGCCCAGCGTCAGTTTCAGCCGATGCGGCAGACCAAGCAGCGGTACCTGAAAATCAACGCTTCCAGCTTGCGGGTCTTGCGCCTGCACCTGATCGGCCCCTGGCACCTCAGCCAGCAGCGCAACCAGCTTGGCGGGCACTTGCAGGATCACCTCGCCGCCAAGCGATTTGACCAGAGGCAACAGCTTGACGAACTGGATCGTATCGCCAAGTCCCTGTTCTGCATGGACCAGCAGCCGTTTACCTTGAAATGGCCGCCCATTCCAATCGGCGATCTCAGTGTGACGTGCTTCTCCCGGAAAGCCTTCGGCCTGCCAGCGCCATTCATACTCGGCAAAACCAGTGGTGTAATCGAAAAGCCGCAGCAGGTTGAGACCAAGGTTGTAATGAGCCTCGGCGGAGGTGGGATAGATTTCCAGCGCCGTGGACAGCAGCGCCATCGCCGCTTCCGCCTCGCCCAGTTCGGCAAGCGCATTGCCGAGATTGTGGAGCGCTATGCGGTTTTGCGGATCGAGCACCAGAGCTTGACGATAAGCGGTAATCGCCGCCGGATAATCATCGAGATCGGCATGGGTTACGCCGATATTGGCGTAACAGGCGGCATTGTCAGGCGCCAATTGCGCGGCGCGTTGATAGGCTTCCAGCGCATCCGGCTTGCGCCCGGCCTCACCCAGCGCATTGCCGAGATTGTACCAGATATCGCTTTCCTCAGGCGCAAGTCTGAGCGCCCTGGCATAAAGCGACAGCGATTGCGCCAGATCGCCACGCGAGCGTTCCGCCGAGGCCAGCAATCTGAGCGCATCGACCTGGTCGGGCTCTTCCTCCAAAATGGCGCGGTAATGGGCAATCGCCTCGTCCAGCATACCAGCCTTGTGCAACTGAAAGGCCTGTATCAGCCTTTCGCCCGACACAGTTTGGTTCGTCATGGCTTACGCTCCACCAGCCGCTTGAGATCTTCTGCCACCGCCTCGGCCACACCTGCCCAATCGCCCGGCTGCGCTTGGCGAAACAGTTTCAGACCCGGATACCAGGGGCTATCGTCTCGACCGGTCATCCAGCGCCAGTCCGCGCCATATTTCAGCAGCGCAAAGCATGGCACGCCCAACGATGCCGCCAAATGCAGAGTGGACGTGCAGGAGGAAATCACCAGATCAAGCGCAGCAATCGCTGTTGCCGTCTCGCCGAAATCGCCAAGGTCCGCCCCCGGCACCTGCATGGCCTTGGCAAAGTCCAGACCTGCCATCTGTTCCAGCCCGTCCTTGAATTGCAGGCTGATGAAATGCGTACCCTCGACAGCAAACAACGGTTCCAGCACTTTCAACGGCGGCGAGCGGCCCTTGTCGGCGCGCGCGACCGGATTGCCCTGCCAGATCAGTCCGACCCGCAAAGCGTCACGATGCGCAAACCGCGCTTCCCAATCCGCCACCCGGCGGGGATCGGGCCGGAAATTGGCCGGCCCGGGCAAAGTTTCCAGCGTGGTTGCAAAAATCAGCGGCAGGCTCATGATCGGTGCTTCGACATCGGCATCGTCAATGGCATCGACGCCCTGGCGGCGCAGGATGATGTTGCGTCTCTCCACCACCAGCGTTGAAAACAGGCTGATCAGCGGCTCACGCAATTCCAGGATGACATGACCGACCTTGAGAGCGGCCTGCCGCACGAAACGGGCAAACTGGATCTGGTCGCCCAACCCCTGTTCACCGTGAATCAGCAGCACTTTGTCGGGCAGCGCCTCGCCGGTCCAGCGCGGCATAGGCAGCGTGCGTGCCACCATTTCGGCGCCCTGCCAGCGGGCCTCGTAATCGCGAAAGCCTTGCGGCAGATTGCCCGCCATCAGATGCGCATGGGCCCGGTCGATCAGGGTTTCGACATCGCCGGGCAACAGATCCAGCGCCCGGTCCAGACTGGCGATCGCCTCCTCGACCCGGCCCATTTCGCGCAATGCATTGCCAAGCCCGCGATGGGCCTTGGACAGATCCGGGCGCAGCTGGATCGAGGCCCGGTAAGCCTCCAACGCTTGCCCATAGCGATCCGTATCGCGCAAAAGATTGCCCAGCGTCATATAGGCTTCGGCGCTGGGGCTGGTCTCCAGGCTTTGGCGCAGGCATGCTTCGGCCTCATCCTGCTTGCCGACATGGCGAAGGGCGATGGCATAATTGGTGTGGAAGATCGGTGTTGAAAGCCCCAGTGCCGCCGCCGCCCGCAGCAGGACATAGCCGCGATGGTAATGCAGGCGCTCAACCGCCAACCCGCCCAGCATATGCAGCGCATCGGCCCGTGTTTCGTCCTCATGCAGCAGCGCCGCATAGGTCACCTCGGCGGCAGGGACATTTCCGGCCATATGGGTGCGGATGGCGGCGGCCAGCCGTTGTTGCGGACCCGGCTGGGCCGGAACGGCAACCACCGGCTCGGCGGCCTCATACAGTTGCGCCCTGTCCCCCTCGACCAGCCTGCCAAGTGCCTCGGCCACGCGGGAGACGACACCGGCAAAGGGTTCCGCCTCGACTTCATCGGCCACGCGGCGAAACACCCGGGTTGCCGGATACCAGGGGCTATCGCTGCGGCCGCGCAGCCAGCGCCATTCGGCATGCGACTTGAGGATCACCCAGGTCGGGCGGCCAAGCGCGCCAGCCAGATGCGCCACCGCCGTATCGGAGGTGATGACGAGATCGAGATTCATGATCATTGCTGCCGTATCGACAAAGGCATCGGCGCCGCTGTCGAAATCCTCCGGCGGGCGCTCGACGGCAAAATCCACTGTATCCAACTGTTCTTCGCCCGCGCCCTTTTGCAAAGCGATCAGCCGCACACCGTCGATGGCAGCAAGCGGCGCCAGCACCTGCAGGGGAAAGCTGCGGCCCTTGTCAACTTGCGGATCGGGATTGCCCTGCCAGACAAGGCCGACACGGAAGCCAGGCTTTGCCGCAAGCCAGCCCGACCAGCGCCGCACCCGAAGCGGATCGGCAAACAGATAGGCGGGAAAAGCCGGGATCGTCTCGACGACCGTGTTGCAGAGCAGCGGCAGGCTCATCATGAACACGTGGTAATCGAGCGGTGGGACGGGATCGCTTTCGCAGACGACGCCATCAACATCAGGCACGGTTTGCAGCAGCGCGGCAATCTTGCGGCGGCAGCCAATCATCACCTTGGCCGCGCCTTTTGCCTTCAGGAGCGCGACGTAGCGCACGAACTGGAAAGCATCGCCAAAGCCCTGTTCGGCGAGCACCAGAATGGACTTGCCCGCCAGATCCTCCCCCTGCCAGACCGGCAGCCGGACACGGGTGCGGTCTATGCCGAGGATTTCCACCAGGAAGCGGCGCTCGTAAAGCGGCAGGCCACGGGCATAATCGCCCTCGTTCAGCAAACACATGCCCAGCGCCATTTCCGCATCGGCATAGCCGGGACGGGCCTCAATCGCCTTGCCAAAGGCCAGTATCGCCTCGTCCTCGCGGCCGGTATCCATCAGGCTGATGCCAAGATTGCTCCAGGATTCGGCATGGCCGGGCTTGGCAAGTGCGCCCTGTCTCTGGATCCAGCAGGCCAGATCGGGATAGCCGTGATTGCGCTCCGCCACACCCAGATTGCTCCAGGCATCGGCATTGCCGGGGTCAAGCGTCAAAGCCTTTTCCCAGGCGCGGGCGGCTGCCTGCGGCTGCTTGGCTTTTAGCAGAACCGCACCCAGCTGCACGTGATGCGAGGCCAGTTCCGGCTCGATCCGGCAGGCGCGTCGCAGAGCCTCCTCCGCCACGTTGAACCGGCCAAGCGCCAGCGCCGCCGCCGCATAAACCGACAGGGCGTGACCTGAGCGCGGCTGGGCTTTCAGCACCTCGCCTGCGCGGCGCAAGGCTGTTTCGGCATCACCCACCGACGTTTCGCGCCGGGCCAGCGCCAAAAGGCACGCTGCGTGACCGGTATCGTAGAGCAGCCCGTGGCGCAGCGCCCGCATCCCATCGGTCACAAGCCCCGCAGCATCGAGCGCAATGGCGAAATTGCTCCAGTGATCGCCAAGCGAGGGGCGGATCGCCACCGCGCGGGCGCAAAAGGGAATGGCCTGCCGCCCTGCCACCGATGAGCGTTCCCCCGCCTCCAGGCACGCCATGCCAAGCAGGTTGAGCACCCGCTCTCTTTGAAAATCCTGCGTCAACACATGACGGTAAAGCTGCACGGCCCGGCCATAATCGCGGCCCTGATGGCGCTTGATCGCCTCGTTCAATCCGTCAGCGGCCTCATCGGGCGCATCATCCGTGGCACGTCCGGCAAACAGCAGCACTTTCAGTTCATGCGCCACGTCCTGAAGGACCGGCTGCCATTGCCCCGCCTCCATCTGGCGAAACAGCCGCATGGTTGGGTACCAATCGGTCAAAATGCCATCCATGCCCCAGCGCCAGTCCGGGGCTTTTTTCAGCAGCAGCCAGACCGGCCTGCCCAATGCGCCCGCAAGATGGGCAAGGGCCGTATCTGAGGTGATGACCAGATCCAGCGACGCCATCAAGGCTGCGGTATCGACAAAGGCATCGGGACCGTCATCCAGACCCGGAACGGGGTGCAGCGCCAATCCCTCCGGCGCTTGCTGATCGGCCCCTACCCCCTTTTGCAGGGAGATGATGTCAATTTCGTCTGAGAATTCGGCAAGCGGCTGGAAGCACTCCAGCGGCAGCGAGCGGCCCGGCTCACCATAGGCCTTTGGATTGCCCTGCCAGGATAGACCGATGCGAAAACGTGTCTTCTTCTGCTCTTGCCCCTGGCTTGGAGAAAGCCCGCCAAGCCAGTCGCGCCAGCGCTCGAAAAGCTGTTTTTCCAGTGTGAGATAGGGAACGCGCTGGCCTGTCGCCTCTGGCACAAGGTTGATCAGGCCCGGCAGCGACAAGAGCGGTGCCCAGGCCGCGTAAGCGGGCAGATCCGCACCATCAGGCAAGAGCGTGATGGACGGAGTCGCGAAAAATTCGGAAAGGCTTAGCAGACGGTAGAGTTGCGGTTGGCAGACGAAAACCACATGCCCGACCCGCTCCGCAATGCGCGGCAAAAACCGGATAAACTGGATTGTATCGCCCAATCCCTGCTCATGGAACACCAGCAGCGTCTGGTCTTGCAGCGCTTCGCCCTGCCAGCGCGGCCCCTGCATCAGCAAGGGCGAGGTGGAACTCCCGGTGGCCTGATCACGCAACTCGTAATCGGACCAGGCCTCGCTCCACTGGCCGTCCAGCAATTGCAGGCAGGCGCGGTTGAAGCGGTGAACGGGGGCATCGCCGATGCCAATCAATTGCTTGAGAATCCGGTCCGCACCCTTCAAATTGCCAAGAATGCGCAGGCTTGCCGCCAGGTTATTGGCGGCGCGCCGATGCGAGGGATCAAGCGTCAGCGCCTTTGTATAGCTGTCACAAGCTTCGGGTTCGCGTTGCAATCCATGCAACAGCACGCCGAGATTATAGAAAGCCTCGGCATCCGGCTTTAGCTCCAGCGACCGGCGCAGATGGGTTTCAGCTCCCGCACTGTCGCCAAGCTCCAGCAGGATGACGCCCATTTGAGCCAGCAGCGACGGTTCGTCGGCCTCAAGCGCCAGACCGTGCTGAACTGCGGTGTGGGCTTCATCCCATCGTTTTGCCGATGTCAGGGCCAGAACCAGATTGGACCAGGCGCCAACGGCTTTACCGTCAAGCGTCACGGCGCGCGCACCCATATCGATGGCGCGCTGATGCTCACCCACTGCAATCAGCGGAAGAATCATGTTTTGCAGCAGGCCGGGTTGGTCTGGCGCAAGTTGCAAAGCATGTTCGAAAGCGGGAACGGCCTCAGGCGAGCGGCCGGAAAGATGAAGGGCGAGCGCATAGTAATGAGCGGTCTCGGCATGTTCAGGATGGGCCTCGAAAAGAGCCGTCAAGCCCTGCAAGGCCTCAGCCACGCGCCCCTGCGCCAACAGCGAACGGCACTGCGAAACCTCATGCGTCGTCATAACGCGCTCTTCTTTCATCCATTGGCCTGATCCAAGACCAGGAACACCGAACCTTCATGGTCCTGTTTACCCAAAATCGGCGCGTCGGCCGTTTCATATCAAGGCGAAAACATGCTCATGCATCCTCGCCTAAAGGTCAAAGAGTCCCAAACATGAATCAAAGACCAATGCCAACATCAATCAGGCCGCAGCATAAGGCTTGTAGGACTTTTCCTCGATGATGTCAGAGCCCAGCTCGACATTGATCTGCCGCTTCAACTCGGCACGCCGGTCATTGGTGACATAGACCGAACGGGCGAGAGACACGAAACGCGGACCGAAATCGCCGTCGCGCTCGCAATCGCGGATATCGTCCTCGATCTCCCAGAGCGCCGTATTGACGGACAGGAGATCACGGCTGATGGCGATGACACCCTGATGATCGGCCACCGGCTTCAGCCGTTCATTGAGCAGGGACAGCTCGCGCTCGACATTGGCGCGCTTGGCCTCGTCCGTGATCCGCTCTGACTTGATCTGGAGAATGGTGATCTTGTCGATCAACTCACCCCAGGACACCGGAACTTCAATCATTGCAGGTCTCCGATTCGTGGAAATGCCACGATACAACACCGAAGCGAACACTGGGAACCGGTTTTCGATGCCGTGCAATGCTCGTACACAGACAGTTGCCCGGCCCAGGTCAAGAAACCCAGGGCCGGGCAAGCACCTTATGAGCTCCAGCGGAAGTCGCTGCCCGACATGTTGTCGGCGGTCTTGCCGGACAAGGTCATCTGCATATCTACCGTCCCGTCACCATTGGTATCGACAAACAGAGTTGCCGTATCATTGACGAAATAGGCTTCCGAATTGCCGCTGGCCGAAAGGCTAGTTGATGTCCCAAGGTAGGAGAAGGTGCCGGTCAGCCCGCTGATCACCAGCTTGTCCTCACCATTGACGAAGTCGGTGATCTTGTCCGGGTTCGACGTGGTCGACTTGTCCGCGGAGGTGAAGGTGAAGAGGTCGGATCCGGCCCCGCCCGTTACCGTATCGGCGCCGCTGCTCATATAGATCGTGTCATTGCCGGCGCCCAGGTCCACCGTGGTATTGGTGCTGCCCGACAGCACGATCAAATCGGCCCCCGTACTACCGGTGATATACTCGATATTGGCCGTGGTCAGCGTCGAGGCGGAGCCGAGCGTCAGCTTGTCCTCACCGTTGCCCAGATCAATCGTCACGCCTGTATACTGGCCGGAAATGGTGATCGTATCGTCATAGGCGGAGCCAACCAGGGTTTCGACACTGGAAACGGTCGCGGTCGCGGCTTTCTCAAAGTTCAGGTAATCCGCGCCTGTACCCATGAAATACTGGCCGTTGGAGATTTCCGTGTCCCTGATATAGACCACATCGGCATTGCTGCCGCCGGTGACGGATTCGACATTATAAAGGCTGATCGTATTGGTATAATTGCCGAGCGTGACCACGTCGTTGCCGTCGGCCAGGTTGAGTTCGATGCCCGTCGCCTGAGCACCGATAGTCACCTTGTCGTCGCCGGATCCACCCGTGACCGTCTCCACACCGACGATTGTTACCGTGCTTGTCGAGGACGCCAGCTTTACTTCGTCTTTCCCACCACTTAGATAGTTGCCATCGGCATCTTTTAGATAATTGCCATCCGCATCTTTATCGTAGGACTGGCCCAGCGAGATATAACCGCTATAGGTACTGCTGTTGATGGCAATGAAATCGACCAGGGACTGACCGATGATGGTTTCCGCATTCGCCACCGTCACCGTATTGGTCGTATCAGCCAGCGTCAGCTTGTCGGAACCATCGCCCAGATCGATAAACCCACCGGTCCATTGCGTGGCCAGCGTGATGATGTCGGCATTGGAGCCACCATTGACCGTCTCAACGTTGGAAACCGTTGCCGTCAGGCCCGCGCTCCAGTTCAGGGTATCCTGGCCAGCGCCCAGATCAAGAGTTGCCCCGCCGATCGAACCGCTGACCGTCAGGATATCGTCGCCGGTTGACCCGACCACCGTTTCGACATTGGCGATCGTGACGGTTCCGGATTCGCCGAACGTCAGCAGGTCATTGCCGCTGCCCAGATCCAGCGTGCCGCCGGTATAGACGCCAGACAAGGTGATGTCGTCGATCATCGAGCCGCCAGTCACCGTTTCGATATTTTCCACCGTAACCGTATTGTTGGCGGAAGACAGGATCAGGCGGTCACTGCCAGCATTGAGATTGATGAAGCCACCCGTAATCTGTTCACCAAGGGTGATGACGTCGCTGCCGACATCGCCGAGGATGGATTCCGCGCCGGTGACGGTGACAGTGCCACCCAGTTCCGACATTTGCAGAACATCGTCGCCGGCCCCAAGCTTGATCGTGGTTGCCGTTATCGCGTCGGAAAACTCGACCGTATCGTCTCCCTCACCACCGGTCACCGTTTCGACACCCGACAGGGTCACCGTGTTGCCGGATGCCGAGAAGATGACACCATCCTGACCTGCGCCCAGGTTGATATAGCCCGATGCACCTTCGGCAAGCGTGATAAGATCGGCGGCAGCACCACCCGTCACTGTTTCAACGCCTGAAACGGTCGCCGTGCCGCCGACATCGCCGATGATGAACTGGTCATTGCCGGCACCAAGCGAAATCGTGCCACCGGTCATATAGGCGGAAAGGGTAATGATGTCGTCGACAGCCGACCCGACAATCGTTTCGATGCTGGAGACCGTCAGCGTACCGCCTTCACCCGCCAGCGTCAGGCTGTCAAGACCATTGCCGAGATTGAGGGTCATGCCGGTCGTGCTGGAGGCCAGCGTGAACACGTCGCTGTTGGTGCCCCCGGTGATGCTTTCCACATTGGCAAGTGTGGCCGTATTGGCATAATTGCCGAAGATAACGGTGTCATTGCCATCGCCAAGGTCAATATCGACACTGGTGACTGTCGCGTTGAACCGGATGACTTCATCGCCGGTACCACCGATGATCGTCTCCACATTGGCAGCCGTGACCGATCCACCATTATCCTGGAATTTCAAGATATCGTTGCCACCACCCAGATCGATCATGGTCGCGCCGCCGACCGTGCCGATGACGACCGTATCCGAACCGGAACCGCCGGTGATGGTTTCGACATTGGAAATCGTGATGAGGTTCTTCATGGCGGTCGCGTCGGCGTCGTCGACATCGGCCATGATGATGGTATCGATGCCGTCGGCAAGATCGATACTGCCCTTGAACCCACTGGCAAGGATGATTTTCTGGGTTCCGGCTCCGCCTACCAGCGTTTCGACATTCTGCACGGTCACAGTCGCACTGCCACCGACCGTCAACGTATCGTCACCAGCACCAAGATCGATCGTGCCAATGGTCACGGTTCCTGAAACCGTCACGACGTCGTCCGCCGCACCGCCGATAATCGTTTCGATATTGACCGCGGTCAGGGTGCCGCCCTCGTCACTCAGCGTCAGCTTGTCGAGGCCCTTGCCGAGGTCGATCGTACCGGCAGAAATGTCGGTACCGAGCGTGATGACGTCGCTGGACGTGCCAGCATTGATGGTCTCGACGTTCAAAATCATCGCGGTATTGTTGAAATTGCCGAAGGTGACGCTGTCATTGCCCGCACCCAGGTCGAGATAGACGTCCTGCGCGGCGCGATCAAACTTAACGACGTCGATGCCGTCATCGCCGATGATGCTCTCGATATTGCGGGCGGTGATCGTGCCACCTTTCATGATGGTCACCGTATCGTTGCCGGTACCCAGATCGATCAGCGAGCCGGTAATGGCGCTGGTGATATACACTTGATCGGTCTCGGTGCCGCCGACGATGGTTTCAATCCCGGCAATGGAAACGGTATTATCAAAATCACCCATCGTGAGCTTGTCGGAGCCGGAGCCGAGCGAGATCAGATTGCCGGTCAACAGGGTCTTGTAAAGGATCTGCTCGCTGGCGGAACTGCCCAGAATTGTCTCGACGTTTGAAATGGTCAAGGTTCGTCCGGAACCGGTAAGCGTCAATGTATCATCGCCGCCCTTAAGGTCGATATCGCCACCTGTCGAGGCGACCGAGAAACTGATCGTGTCTTCACCATCACCGCCGATCAAGGTTTCGACACCGGAAATATTGATGGTGTTGGAACCATCGGCCAGGGTCAGCTTGTCCATGCCGGTGCTGAGATTGATCGTGCCCTTGGTCAGCTCGGTGGTCAGCGTGATGATGTCGCTGGAACTGTCGCCGGTAATGGTTTCGACATTAGCGAAAGTGACATTGTTGTTGTACTTGCCCAGGGTTACGCGGTCGCCATCGTCGTCCAGATCGATCAGGCCGCCGGTTATCTGCGTTTTGAAAATAATATAGTCTTTGGTTTCACTGCCGATGATATTCTCGACATTTTTCAAGGTGGCGGTGCCGCCGTCCTCATTGAAGACCAGTGTATCTTCGCCAGCTCCGAGATCGATCAAGCCGCCGGACTTGGCCTCCTGCATGTAGATAAAATCGCTGCCCGAGCCACCATAGATCGTTTCAACACCATAGACACTGACGGAATTGGTATAATTTCCCAGAACGAGCGTATCATTGCCGCCATTCAGAGAAACATATCCACCGGTAAACGCACTCCCGATCGTGACGTGATCGCTTCCGCTCGATCCGACGATGCTTTCGGCACCTGAGATTGTCAGCTTATTGGTATAATTGCTGAGAACGACAGTATCATCGCCTTCACCGGCATCAATATTGAAATTGGAAGCCTTGCTGTTCAGCTGAATGCGGTCGTCGCCGCTGCCAGCCACGATTGTTTCGGTATTGGAGACATAGACCGTGCCGCCGCCATCGCCCAGGCTGACAGAGTCGTTGCCGGAACCGAGATCCACGCGGCGCGTCTGATCGCCGCTTTTATTCTCCATAATCACGATATCGGACTTGGTACTGCCGGTAACCGTCTCAACATCGATCAGGGTGAGCGAATTATCGAATTTGCCGAGGATCACCCGGTCCGAACCGGTTCCGAGATCGATATAGGTTCCGAGCGCCTGGGCGCTCATCGTCAAATAGTCATTGCCCTGGCCAGCGACGATCGTTTCCACATTGAGGATGGTTGCGGTGACGCCAAGGTCTGAAAAGGTCAGGCTGTCGATGCCCGCGCCCAGATCGATGTAACCTGAGGTAGCCTTGGTATCGTAAAAAATCGAATCCGCACCGGTACCGCCCAAAACGGATTCGACATTGGACAATGTCACATCATTGTCGAAATTGCCAAGGATCAGCTTGTCGCTGCCACCACCAAGATCAAGGTAAGCGCCCGAAACCTGATCGGTCAGGAGAATAATGTCCGTTGCACTCGTTCCAGTCAAACCATCAAGACTGCTTACAGTCGTTGTCTTATTAGACGTTGCCACGGCAAATCCCCATTGTGGTAATTGCCGACGCAGGTCAGCAACAAAGCGTTTAGTCGACATACGCTCGACCGGCGATCATGGGGAAAGATAGGAAGCGAAGCTGTCGCGAAACTTGCCATATGGTCGATTAGCAACCCAAAAGCCGTAAAGGAATGGCGAGACACGCCCTGGCAAACGTCACCGCCATTCCGGCAGCGCAGGGCTCAGTCCAGGCAATTCGGTTTAGCCAAAGGATATGCTGAACAGCAACAAGGCCGCCTTGCCGAGCGCCACAATCACGCCGGCGACGACCACAATCGACAGAAGAAACACCACACTGCCCGCCAGGGCGTAAAGCCCGTCCTTCTCCAGAAGCGCGAAGGCAAACAGCGACAGGGCAATGGCTGGCAGGATATTGCCGAGCGGAATGGGCAATGCGAGAATGATGGCCAGAATGAAGGCCATGATCCCCAGAAGGTTTTCCGCCGGTCCCCGTACCAGCAGACCGAAGCGCGGCTTCAGCAGCCTCTCGCCCCGGGCAAGCCAGGGCACGATCCTGGCGACGATGGCGGAAAAATCGGCCCGTGCCAGTGAGCGTTTGGTGATCCAGCCCGGCAACCAGGGCTGCCAGCCCAGCATCAACTGTGCCGCCAGAAAGACCAGCGGCGCGCCTGTTATGGCGGATGTACCAGGCGGGGTCGGCACGATATTGGGAAGCGCGAAGATCAGGATCAATGCGCCGAAAGCCCGGTCGCCGAGCGCCTCGAAAATATCACCAATAGAGACCCGCGCCCGCGTTTCATCCTCGGCAATCCGAAACAGGATCTGCGAAAGCGGCAGGGCCGCCGTCTGCTCCGCTTCACCGCCTACTCTCTGATCCATTACCGCTCCTCAAAGGTCGATACGGAACCCGAAAAGCGCTCCGCAGCGAACGGCATATGGAAACTCCCGGACGCCAGCGCAAGGGCAAGACGATGGCGTAAGGACGAGCGGTGCTTACACCGTTTCCTGCACCAGATGACCCGCCGAGACCTCCCGGTAATGGCGCGCGGGCGGTTCATAGCCCAGGGGTCGCACCGGGCTCTTGATTTCATCGGTCGACATTTGCCGGGTGATATTGCGACGCGCCGGATCGGGCACCGGCACCGCGGCGATCAGCTTTTTGGTATACGGATGCTGCGGATTATCGAACACCGCCTGGCGCGGTCCGATCTCGACGATTTCACCCAGATACATTACCGCCACCCGGTGGCTGACGCGCTCCACCACCGCCATGTCGTGGGAAATGAACAGATAGGCGAGATTGAAGCTTTCCTGCAAATCGAGCAGGAGATTGCAGACCTGGGCCTTGATCGAGACATCAAGCGCCGACACCGCCTCGTCGGCAACGATGACTTTCGGGTCGAGCATCAGCGAGCGGGCAATGGCGACGCGCTGGCGCTGGCCGCCGGAAAACTCATGCGGATAGCGGCGCATCATATCGGCGCTGAGGCCCACACGCTGCAACAGATCGGCAGCCTTTTCGCGCGCCTGTGCCTTGGTGCCGAGATTATGCTCCAGAAACGGTTCCATCACAGCGGTGCCCACTGACATGCGCGGATCGAGGCTGGCAAAGGGGTCCTGAAACACCATCTGGATGCTGCGGCGCATCTTGCGCAGGGTGCTGCTGTCGAGCGACATGACATTATAACCGTCAAGCGCGATCGTGCCGCTGCTCGGCTCGATCAGCCGGGTGATCGAGCGGCCCGTCGTCGATTTGCCGCAACCGGATTCACCGACCAGCGACAGGGTCTCGCCGGGCCTGAGATCGAAGCTGACATTTTCCACCGCATGCACAGCGCCGGACTTGCGCCCCAGCAGGCCGGAGCGGATAGCAAAGCGGGTCGTCAGGTTTTTCACTTCGAGGATCGGGCGCGGCACCATGTCGAGCGCGCCGACTTCCGCCTCCTCGACCAGGGTGTCACCGGTTTTGATGTCGATCACCGGGAAGCGCATCGGCAAGGCATGACCGTTCATCGAACCGAGTTTCGGCACCGCCGACAACAGCGCCCGTGTATAGGGATGCTGACCACGGTTGAAAATATCGTCCGTCGTGCCGCCTTCGACCATTTCACCCCGGAACATCACGATGGTGCGGTCGGACACCTCTGCCACAACTCCCATGTCATGGGTGATGAACAGCACCGACATGCCCTCTTCTTCCTGCAAGACCTTGATCAGGTCGAGGATCTGGCCCTGGATGGTCACATCCAGCGCCGTGGTCGGCTCGTCGGCGATCAGCAGTTTAGGCTTGGTGGCCAGCGCCATGGCGATCATCACGCGCTGGCGCATGCCACCGGAAAACTGGTGAGGGAATTCATCAAACCGGCTTTTGGCATTGGGAATGCGGACCTTTTCCAACAGCCGGATCACTTCGGATTTCGCCTCTGCCCTGGAAATATCGCGGTGACACAGGATGGCCTCGGCGATCTGCTTGCCGATCGGGAAGATCGGGTTGAGGCTGGTCATCGGCTCCTGGAAGATCATCGCAATGTCATTGCCGCGCACCCGGCGCATCTCTTCCGGCGCCAGCGTCAGCAATTCGCGACCGTTCAGCTTGATGCTGCCCTCGATCCGGCTGAAATTCTTTGGCAGCAATTGCATGATCGACAGGGATGTCACACTCTTGCCCGAGCCGGATTCGCCGACAATGGCGACGGTCTCGCGCGGCGCGACATCGAAGCTCATATTGCGCACCACGGAAGACCACTGGTCGCCGATCCGAAACGAAGTGGTCAGATTGCGCACGGACAGAACCGGCTGGACAAGCTCGTTCTGCGTGGTGAGATCTTCAGCCATAGATGTGCTTTCCCCTGTTTTGGCCCCGATTTCACGACCGAGGCACTTTATAATTGATCCACCGCGACAAACACGGGAGACAGCCTGTCAGGCTGCCAAACCGGTTTCGGCCAATTCCACCCAATAGCTGATGCCATAGGGAATGGCCTCGTCATTGAAGTCATAGGCCGGGTGGTGAAGATTGGCGGTGTCGCCGACCCCTAGGAAAATGAAGGCGCCCGGACGGCTTTCCAGCATGTAGGAAAAATCCTCGGCGCCCATTTTCGGCGCCATGTCGGTCTTCACCCGGTTTTCGCCGGAGATCCTGGCGGCAACCGCGGCGGCAAACTCCGTCTCTTGCGCGTGGTTGAAGGTGACCGGATAGCCCCGGTGATAATGCACTTCGGCGATAGCACCATGCGCCATGGCCGTAGCACTTGCCACTTCCTGCACGCGCTTTTCGGCAAAATCACGGATCTGCGGCAGCAGGGTGCGCACGGTTCCGGTCAGGGTCACATCCATCGGAATGACATTATAGGCATCACCGCCATGGGTGGTGGTGACGCTGATAACCAGCGATTCCAGCGGATCGACGCCGCGCGACACGATCGACTGCAAGGCAATGATCACATGCGCCGAAACCAGGACCGGATCGACCGACATATGCGGCTGGGCGGCGTGGCTTCCCTTGCCCTTGATGACGATCTCGAACGTATCGGACGCCGCCATCAGCGACCCCTTGCGAATGGCGAAATCGCCAAGCGGCACGCCCGGCGCATTGTGCATGCCGAACACCTGGGAAATGCCGAACTTGTCCATCATTCCGTCCTGCACCATGGCAAGACCGCCGCCGCCGCCTTCTTCTGCTGGCTGGAAGATCACCGCAACCGAGCCTGCGAAATTACGGGTTTCGGCCAGGTGCTTCGCCGCGCCCAGCAACATGGCGGTGTGGCCGTCATGGCCGCAGGCATGCATCTTGCCCGGCACCGTCGAGGCCCATGGCGCGCCAGTGATTTCGGTGATCGGCAAGGCATCCATGTCGGCACGCATGCCAATGGTGGTGCCCTCGCCGCGATTGCCCTTGATGATGCCGACGACACCCGTTCTGCCAATGCCTGTTTCCACCACGTCGCAACCGAATTCCTTCAGCTTCTGCGTGACGAAAGCGGCTGTCTGATGCACATCGAACAACAGTTCCGGTGTCTGATGCAAATGGCGCCGCCAGCCTGCGACCTCTTCCTGCAAGGCGCTGGCACGGTTCAAAATGGGCATGAATGACCTCTTTTTGCTGTTCCCATACGGTTTTCGATGGCATACTGTTCATCAACTTTAGCGTTTTGCAAGTCGCAAATGCAATGAATGAACAAAAAATAGCCTGAAATGGCCACGGCCCAAAACTTAATCAGATCGCCGCTCTCAAGCCACGTTCGGATGCCAAACCGCCCCGTCATCTTGTCTGTTATTTTAGTAGATTAAACCTCTGCGTTCTTGACTCTGGGCGCCGTGCTGCGAAGCAATGCGTCATCTCAACCAAAGCAGGACACGGCAACCATGACATACAACAGGCCCTTAAGGGCACTATCGGCAGCCGCCATTTTCATAGCGACGGGAGCCGCAGCCACGGGAGCCCTTGTCAGCACCCCTGCTCTAGCCGCACGCGGCACGGACGGCGATGTGAAAATCCTGTTCTGGCAGGCCGTTTCCAATCTCAATCCCTATCTGTCGGGCGGCAGCAAGGAAGTCTACGCTGCCTCGATGGTGATCGAGCCGCTGGCGGGCTTTGACGAGCAGGGCAATCTGTTCACCCGACTTGCCGCCGAGATCCCCACCGTCGACAATGGCGGCATCGCCAAGGACATGACCTCCATCACCTGGAAATTGAAACCGGGCCTGACCTGGTCGGACGGCGGCACTGTCAGCGCCGATGACGTGGTATTCACCTGGAAATATTGCATGGCGCCCGGCGGCGGCTGCGCCCAGGCGGCCAAGTTCGACGGGGTAAAATCGGTGGAGGCCATCGACCCTTTGACCGTGAAGGTGACCTTCGATGCCCCCAAACCCTTTCCCTATAGCGCCTTCGTCGGCCAGCTCTCGCCGATCATTCAGCAGTCCCAGTTCAAGGATTGCCTGGGCGAAAAAGCACCGCAATGCACAGAGGCTAATTTCAAGCCGCATGGCACTGGACCCTTCGTCGTCCGGGATTTCAAAGCCAATGACGTCGTGCTGTTTGACGCCAATCCGCGCTACCGCGATCCGGCCAAGCCAGCTTTTGCGAGCATCACCCTGAAAGGTGGCGGCGATGCGATGTCTGCGGCCCGCGCCGTGCTGGAAACCGGCGAATATGATTTTGCCTGGAATACGGTGGTGGAGCCGGAAGTAACGGAATCCATGCTGAAAGCCGGCAAGGGCACCATGACCTCAGCCTTTAGCTCCACGGTCGAACGCATCCAACTCAACCCCTACGCCGTCGATGCGGCCCTCGGCGCTAAGCGCTCCACCAAGGAGGCCGGTCCCCATCCAGCCCTGTCAGACCCCAGGGTGCGCCGGGCGCTGGCGCTGGCCATCGACCGTGACGTGATCGTTGAAGCAGGCTATGGCGCCGCTGGCCAGCCAACCTGCAACATCATTCCCGCCCCGGATATTTTCGCCTCCAAGGCCAAGACCTGGTGCGGAAAGCAGGACCTGGACGGGGCCAACACATTGCTGGACGAAGCAGGCTGGAAAAAAGGCCCCGACGGCATCCGCGCAAAAGACGGCCGCAAACTGTCCTTCCTGTTCCTGACCACCACCAATTCGGTGCGCCAAGGCACGCAGGTTCTTGTCAAGGACATGTGGTCGCAGATCGGCGTCGAGACCGAATTGCGCAATGTCTCCGCTTCGGTGTTCTTCGGCGGCGACTCGGCCAGCCCCGACACCTACCAGAAGCTCTATGCCGATGTGCAAATGTATGCCAGCGGCTTTGAAAGCACCGATCCTGAGAAGTTCATGGGCGGCTTCACCTGCGAAAAGATCCCCACTCCCGCCAACAACTGGCAGGGTGAAAACATCGCCCGCTACTGCGATCCGGCCTATGACAAGCTGGTAGGGGAGCTGCGCAGGACCTCCGGCACCGAAAAGCGCGCCGAACTGGTCCGTAGCCTCAATGACATGATCGTCAATGACGGCCTGGTCATTCCGTTGGTCAATCGCGGCGAACCGTCAGCCATCTCGAACACACTGAAGGGTGCAAAGCTCAATCCGTGGGATTCACAGTTGTGGAATGTTGCGGATTGGACCCGTAGCAAGTAGGATCCATGACAAGAACCGCATATTGACACGCGACATGCTGGCGCCACTGACGCCAGCATGTCTGAAGCGCCTTGCCGCGAAATGGTACCTTGTGAATGGTGCCGTGGCCCGCACCCTATCCACAGTAGATGCATGGTCTCGCATTTTCCATCTTGAATGAAAAATAAGCTTGTGATTTTATAGCCCAAAATTTGGGCAAACCAATAATCAGGACAGGCAATCCGACCAGGCCCAGAGGGGATCAGGGCCATATACTCTCTAAATTCAGTGCCATTGAGGCAATGGGGAAAATTGGCAGCGTCCTTGCTTGCGCTGCCAGAAGAAAACTCTCGACCACGAGAATAACAAGGGAACAGCAAACCATGCGTAACATCCGGTTCATTCTGGCGGCATCCGTCGCGTCATTGATGATGACGGGCGCGCCAGCCATGGCTCAGCGCGGCAGTGACGGCGACCTGAAGATGCTTTTCTGGCAGGCCGTGTCCACCATGAACATCTATCTATCCGGTGGCACCAAGGAGCAATATGCATCCTCCATGGTCATCGAACCGCTGGCTGGCTTCGATGAAAAGGGCGAACTGGTTCCCAAGCTGGTCGATACCATCCCGACCGTTGAAAACGGCGGCGTCTCCAAGGATCTGACCAGCATCACCTGGAAGCTTTCGAACGGCATCAAATGGTCGGATGGCACGCCGGTTACCGCCGATGACGTGATCTTCACCTGGCAATATTGCACGGCAGACGGCGGCGGCTGCGCCCAGAAGCAGAAATATGATGGCGTAAAGAGCGTCGAAGCGCTTGATCCGCAGACCATAAAGGTGACGTTCACCTCGCCAAAGCCCTATCCTTATTCGGCTTTTGTCGGCTCGCAGGCGCCGATCATCCAGAAGGCCCAGTTCAAGGATTGCCTCGGCCCCAAGGCGCCGGAATGCACGGCTGCCAATTTTGCCCCTATCGGCACCGGCCCCTTCAAGGTCAAGGAATTCAAGCCGAACGACGTGATCACCTTCACGGCCAATGAAAACTACCGCGATCCGGCCAAGCCTGCCTTTGCAACCGCAACGCTGAAGGGCGGCGGCGATGCGCTGTCAGCGGCCCGCGCCGTGATGGAAACCGGCGAATACGACTATGCCTGGAACATGCAGGTCGAGCCTGAAGTGCTGGCGACAATGGAAGCCGCCGGCAAGGGCAAGATCATCACCGCTTTCGGCAGCCAGGTCGAGCGTATCAACCTCAATTTCACCAATGCCGATCCGGCACTGGGCGACAAGCGCTCCACCAAGGAAGGCGGCCCGCATCCGTCCCTGTCCGATCCGGCTGTGCGCAAGGCACTCTCCATGGCCATCGACCGCGACGTGATTGTCGAGGCGGGTTACGGCCTCGCTGGCAAGCCGACCTGCAACATCGTCCCCGGCCCGGATATCTATGTGTCCAACACCAATGACTGGTGCCTGAAGCAGGACATCGACGGCGCCAACAAGCTGCTGGACGATGCTGGCTGGAAAAAGGGCTCTGACGGTATTCGCGCCAAGAACGGCGTCAAGCTGAACTTCCTCTACCTGACCTCAACCAATTCCGTCCGCCAGGGTACCCAGGCGCTGGTCAAGGATATGTGGTCGCAGATCGGCGTTGGCGCTGAACTGCGCAACGTTTCGGCCTCGGTGTTCTTCGGTGGCGACCCGTCCAGCCCGGACACTTTCCAGAAATTCTACGCCGACGTTGAAATGTACACCAACAATTTCGACGGCACCGATCCGGAAGCCTATATGGCCGAATGGATGTGCGACAAGATTCCAAGCCCGGCAAACGGCTGGCAGGGTCAGAACATGCCGCGCTATTGCGATCCAGCCTATGACGCACTCGTCACCAAGCTTTCCCAGACCGCCAAGATCGAAGAGCGCGTCGAGATCGTCAAAAAGCTCAATGACATGCTGACGGAAGCCGGCGCGCATCTGCCGCTCGTCTATCGTGGCCAGCCTTCGGCTTTTGCTGCAAGTCTCAAGGGCATCAAGATGACCGGCTGGGACAGCGAGTTGTGGAACATCGCCGACTGGTCGCGCACCAAGTAACAGCGCCTTACCGGACCCGCATGACGCGGGTCCGGTGAGCTGGCAGGCGTCGGCCACCCTTGGGCGCCGAGGCCCGGTTCCAGCTTCATCTCTCCTCCCTGGCGCGCCCGGAGATATAAAATAATGTTTACCTATACGATCCGGCGATTGCTGTTTGCCATCCCGACCCTGCTGATCATCAGCTTCATCATTTTCGCGCTGCTGGCGATGGCCCCCAACAATCCGCTCGGTGATTTGCCGCTGACGATCCCGCCGGAAGTGCGCGAACAAATGCGCGCCGCCCTTGGCCTCGACCAGCCGATGATCGTCCGCTTCTTCCTGTGGCTGAAGCAGTTCTTCATCAATGAGCCGCTGAATATTTTCGAGCAGATCACCGGCCTGACCGTCGGCTCCGGCCAGCGCCTGCGGGTGCTGTCCTGGACCACCCGCAGCCCTGTCGTTGACCTGATCGTCCAGCGCATGCCGCAGACGCTCTGGGTTGTCGGCCTGTCCTATGTGTTCGGCGTGCTGCTGGCCATTCCGCTTGGCGTCATCTCCGCTTACAAGCAATATTCGATCTTCGATCAGATTGGCACCTTCGTTTCCATGGTCGGCTATTCCGTGCCGACCTTCTTTACCGGCGTGCTGCTGATCGTGATCTTCTCCTCGACCTTGCACTGGTTTCCCTCGGTCTACGATACCAATCTGCAAGTCGTGGATTGGACAAGCTTCGTCGCCCAGGTCAAGCAGATGGTGCTGCCGGTCATGGTGCTAACGCTCTATAATACCTCGCAGATCAGCCGTTTCGTGCGCGCTTCCATGCTGGATAATCTGCATCAGGACTATGTGCGCACCGCGCGCGCCAAGGGCGTCAAGGAAAAGACCGTGTTGCTGGTGCATGTGCTGCGCAACAGCCTGATCCCTGTTGTAACAGTGATTGCGCTCGGCGTGCCGACGATCTTTTCCGGCGCGATCATCACCGAGCAGATTTTCCGGGTCAACGGTCTTGGTCAATTGCTGATCACCGCCATCCAGAGCGGCGACCTGCCGCTGGTGCAGACGCTGACCTTCATCTTCGCCGTGCTGATCGTACTCTTCAATCTTATTGCCGACGTGTTGTACGGCATTCTCGATCCGAGGATCCGCTATGACTGATGCGCCCACCCTCGCCACCCAGGCCAAAGCCGACCGCTCGCAATCCTTCAGCGCCCAGCTCTGGGGCCAGTTCCGCCGCCATACCGGCGGGGTCATCGGCCTTGTGGTCTTCGTGCTGATCGTTATGGCCGTCTATGTCGGACCTTTGATTCACCGCGTCGATCCCAACAAGCTGAATATCCGCGACAAGAACCAGGGACCGTCCTGGGTTCATCCGTTCGGCACCGATAATCTCGGCCATGATCTGTTCGCACAGGTCCTGGCCGGCGGGCAAATCTCGCTGGCGGTCGGCATGGTGGCCATGTTGATTTCGCTGTTCGTCGGCACGCTGGTCGGTGTGCTCTCCGGCTATTTCAAGCGGATCGACGGACCGTTGATGCGCATCACCGACCTGTTCTTGGCTCTGCCGATCCTGCCGCTGCTGCTCGTCATCACCATGCTGTTTCGTGATGTGCTCCGCGCCGCCTTCGGCCCGGAAGCCGGGATTTTCATCCTGATCGTCTTCGTCATCGGCATTACCAGCTGGATGCACACCGCCCGCATCGTGCGCGGCGATGTGCTGACGGTGAAGAACCAGGAATTCGTGCTGGCCGCCAAGGCGAGCGGCATGCGCGAATACCGGGTGATCCTCAAGCATATTGTCCCCAATGTGCTCAGCTCGGTCATGGTCTCGGCCACGCTCGGCATTGCCTCGGCGATCATCACAGAGTCCGCATTGAGCTTCCTTGGTCTCGGCTTTCCCTCCGACTTTCCGACCTGGGGCCGCTTGCTCTATGACGGTGTAAACTTCCTGCAAATCACCCCTGCCCGCGCCATCTGGCCGGGTCTGGCGATTTCACTGACCGTGCTCAGCGTCAACTATATCGGCGATGGCATCCGTGATGCACTCGATCCGCGCTCTATGAAGCGCTGATCTTTATCCGGTCAGGACGTTCATTTTACTGCTGCGCGGCGATGAACGTCCTGAACCGGCTGAGGCTGAACAGGAAAAACACCAGCCCAATGCCGAAGGTCGCCGCAAATTGCGGCCAGACCACATCAAAGCCCGCGCCGCGATAGAGAATAGCCTGCGAAAAGGCGACGAAATGGGTCGAAGGTGAGACCTGCATGGCGTTTTGCAGCCATTGCGGCTGGCTTTCCAGCGGGGTAAAACCGCCTGACAGGATATTCATCGGCAAAGCGGTGAGAATGAACAGCAGCGCCAGTTGCGGCATGCTGCGGGCCAGCGTGCCTAAAAACAGCCCGAACGAGGTGACGAAGAACAGGTAGAGCGCCACGCCAGCCATATACAGCGTCAGCGAACCGGTGATGTGCATGCCGAGCACCTTGACCAACACGGTGATGATGGCAAACAGCGTCATGACCAGAATGACCAGACCATTGGCCGCAAGCTTGCTGACCATGATTTCGACAGGCCTGACCGGCATGACCAGCAGATGTTCCAGCGTCCCGTGTTCCCGTTCGCGCACCAAAGCGGCGCCTGCCAACAGGATGGCCAGCATGGTAATATTGTTGATCAGCGCCATCGTGCCGGAAAACCAATCCGAATTCAGCGATTGATTGAAGGCAAGCCGCGTTTCCACCGTCACCGCCTGAGTGCTTGAGACGCCGACACGCTGGGCATAAAGCCCGACCTGCTGGCTGACGATCTGTTGAATCGTGCTCGAACCCACCCCCGCCTGCATCAACGCGGTCGCGTCGATCAGCAACTGGACGGAGGGGCTACGCCCCGAGAGAACATCGGCCTCGAATCGTTCGGGAATATCCAGCACAAAAGTGTAACGCGCCTGGTCCATGGCGCGGTCGATATCCTGAGGCGCGATTGCCACCGGCTTTTGAAAGCGCGGCGGCATCAGCCCGTCGAGAATGGAAGACGACAATTGCGACATGTCCCGGTCCACCACGGCCAGCGTCGCATTGCGCAGATCGTGGGAAAGTCCAGTCGCCTGGGTATAGATCGCCAGGCTGAAGGCATAGATGACCATGGCCATCAGCACCTTGTCGCGCAAAAGCCCGATCAACTCCTTGCGAAACAGGGCAAATACCGTGCGAAGATCCATATCCCTTACCTTTCCTGCTTACGCAGCAGCGACCAGCCAAGCCCGATGGCACCAATCCAGAACAGCGCCAGCGGCCAGACAAAGCCCATCAACTCGGCAAAGCCCAACCCCTTGGTGAAGGCCCCGACGCTGGCGCGCATGAAATAAGTGGTGGGAAACACCAGGCCGATGGCGTGGCCCATGCCGTGCAGCGACGACACCGGCTGCAACAGGCCGGAAAACTGCGTACCCGGCATCATCGTGCCGATGGCGGTGACAAACAGGGCCGCCACCTGGGTCGAGGTGAAGGTAGAGCTTAAAATACCAATCGACGTCGTCGCCAGCACATAGACGAAAGCAGCGACCGATAGACCGGCGAGAGAGCCTTTCAACGGCACACCGAACAGCCATACGGCCAGCAGGAACATCATCAGGAAGTTGATGAAGCCGATGGCCACATAGGGCAATTGCTTGCCCAGCAGAAATTCCAGCTTGGTCACCGGCGTCACGTAGAGATTGCTGATCGATCCCATTTCCTTTTCCGACACGACGCCAAGCGCCGTCAGGATCGAGGGAATGAACACCAGCAGCAGAGCGATCACCGCTGGCACCATGGCATTCACGCTGAGAAAAGCCTGATTGTAGCGGTAACGTATTTCCACGCCAGCCACCGACTGGATCGTTCCGCCCGACTGGCGGACAATCTCCTGCAAGAACCGCTGGTGAGCGCCCGAGACATAGCCGAGCGCCGTCTCAGCCCGGAACGGCATGGCACCATCCAGCATGGCCAGCACGTTTGGCCGCTTGCCAGCCCGCAGGTCGGCGCCGAATTTCTCGGGTATATCAAGCGCCAGCATGATGTCATTGGCCTTCAACCGCGACAACATCCCGGCTTCATCGGAGATGGCCGGTTGCAAGGTGAAGGCGGAGGAGGCCGCATAGGCATCGATATAGGCCCGGCTTTCGGCACTCTGGTCGCGGTCGAGCACGGCAAACCGGAGGTGATCAACATCCAGTGTCAGGCCGTAGCCGAAAATCAGCATCAGCAGAGCCGTGCCCGCCAGGGCGAAACCGAGCCGGATCTTGTCGCGCATCAGTTCCATCGCCTCGCGCCGCGCATAGGCCATCAGCCGGGCAGGCGAAAACCCCTTGCGCTGCATGGTCCCGGCAGGGCTGTCGGCCACCGTTGCGGCACCGGCCTGTGACTGGGTTGCTGCGTCGGTCAGGTTTTCCTGCCGCCCTCCCGCTTTCATGAAGGCGATAAAGGCATCGTCCAGACTGGCACTGCCGGTCTGCTCTTTCAGCTCTTGCGGGGTGCCGCAGGCAATCACCTTGCCCGCATGCATGAAGGCGATGCGGTCGCAGCGCTCGGCTTCCGCCATGAAATGGGTGGACACGAAAATCGTCACGCCGTTTTGCCGTGATTGTTCCACCAGATCATTCCAGAATCCGTCACGTGCCAACGGATCGACGCCGGATGTCGGCTCGTCGAGGATCAGGATATCCGGCTGGTGGATCAGCGCCACGGCCAGTTGCAGGCGCTGGCGCACCCCGAGCAGCAGATCGCTCGACAGGAACTGCAAATAGGGCTGAAGGCCGAACTCTTGCGCCAAGGTCTCGATCCGCGCCTTGGCCGCCTCCCCGGTCAGGTCGAAAATCGCCGCATGCAGGTTGAGATTCTGCTGCACCGTCAATTCGCCATAGAGGGAAAAGCCCTGCGACATATAACCAACACGGCGGCGGGCATCGCCAGCACCCTTTTTGGCATCGACCGGCTGGCCGAACAGCTGCGCCTCGCCGCTACTGGCTGGCAAAAGCCCGGTCAGCATTTTCATGGTGGTGGATTTTCCGCAGCCATTCGAACCAAGGAAGCCGAAAATTTCGCCCTTGGGAATGCGGAAGCTGACATGATCGACGGCGGTAAACGCTCCGAATGACCGGGTCAGTTCCTTGGCCTCGATGGCAACCTCGCCCCGATCCACGAAGGCAGGCCTGGGCGGCGGATCGCCATAGCCTTGTTTTGCCGCATCCGGCAAAAGCGCAATGAAGGCCTGTTCCAGGGTCTTCTGCCCGGTTTGTTGCAGCAGCGCCTCGCAGGTGCCATCCGCGAGGATACGGCCCTCATGGAGCAGAACCACGCGCTGGAACCGGCTCGCCTCCTCCATATCTGATGTGGCGGTGATAATGGTCAGGCCGGGCCGCGAGGCCTGGATGCTCTCCACCAGTTCCCAGAACTGCCGTCGTGACAAGGGATCGACACCGGTCGTCGGCTCATCGAGCAGCAGGAGATCGGGATCGTGCACCAGGGCACAGCACAGGCCGAGCTTCTGCTTCATGCCGCCCGACAGCTTGCCCATCAACCGGTCACCGAACGGATCGAGCCCGGTCGCCTTCAGCAACCGGTCGATACGCCCGGCTCGTTCCGTCGCGTCCTGCCCGAACAGCCGACCAAAGAAATCGATGTTCTCGCAGACGGTCAGGTTGGGATAAAGATTGCGGCCCAGGCCCTGTGGCATATAGGCAATGCGCGGCTGCACGTCGGTACGCGCACCGGCGCTTGCCATATCCGCTCCAAGTGCCGTGATCCGGCCTTGCTGGATTTTTTTTGCGCCCGCCAGCAGCGCCAGAAGCGTGGATTTTCCCACCCCGTCCGGCCCGACCAGGGCCACCCGCGATCCGGCCGCGATGGCAAGGTCGATGGCGCTCAAGGCCTGGCGCTTGCCGTAGAAATGGGACAAGCCTGCCAGTTCGACAGCGTTTTCCATGGCTGCCCCGCTTACGGCTTATTGGCTGAAGGTTGGGTATTCGAAGCCGAGGGGTCGAGAGGCGCTGTCGTCAGATCGGATTGCAGACGGTCCGGCCAGACCGCGGCCGCATCGGTCTTCACATAGCCGAGACCGGTGATCCCGGTTTTGACCAGCGGCAGATATTGCTTCACCAGTTCCTTCGGTGCGCTGATCTTGACGCGGAACATCAATCGGTCGCGCTCGCTGCGGATCTCCACCTGTTTCGGCGTATATTGCGCCTGCGGCGAGACGAAGGACACCGTTCCGGGAATGGCCCGGTCCGGCAGAATATCGAGCAGGATACGGCCCTCGGCACCGATTGCGGTTTTCGCAGCGTCGGCAGACGGAAGATAGATCGTCATATAGACATCCGACAGATCGAGCACCGTCAGCACCTTGCCGCCCGCCGCCAGCACCTCGCCCGGCTCCGCCAGCCTATAAAGCACCCGTCCGTCCTTCGGTGCAACAAGCGTTGCATCGGCGATGGTCTGGGCAATGCGGTCGGCCTCCGCCTTGGCATTGTCGATGGTCGCCTGCACGCTGTTCAACGTGCTCTCCGCCGCCGAGACCGCCGCCTTGGAACTGTCGCGGCTCAACCTCTGGCTATCGACCGCCTGATCGGAGACAAACCCCTTGCCAAGCAGGACCAGCTTGCGCTCCAGATCCTTGTCGGCGAGATCAAACTGGCTCTGCGCCTGGGACAGTTTGAAGGCCGAAGCATCGCGGCTCTGTTCGGCTTCGGCGATCTTGGCCTTTGCGGCGCGTAGCTGGCTTTGCAATTCCACCGTATCCATGCGTGCCAGCACCTGACCTTTGGTGACCAGATCACCCTCGCCGACTTCGACGGATATCAGCCGACCAGCGCTCTTGCTGGCAATATCAACCTCGGTCGCCTCGATCCGGCCATTGCCCGTGACGATACCTGATGGCAGCGTATCGGCTCGTCCGAATTTCAAATAGGCATAGGTGCCGCCGGATGCGGCAAGCAGAACGATAACGAAGGCAAGGGCGAATTTCTGGGGCTTCTGCATGGACAGCTCAAATCTCGAAAAAGGGGCCGACAGCGCGGGAATCCAACGGTCGATCAAACCGTAAGACACTAAATTCACTGTATAAACTTGTTACGAGCGCTTTCAGGGTATAACGCTTTATGCGTCAAACTTACTGGCCTTTGCCGGTGCGTCCTTGATTGAAATCAAGTCGTCCGCAACACAGTCCGAAGGAGCATCCCGCATGAAGCCCGGCCCTCTTAATCTATTGACGGATGTTGCCGGTCTTTCGGTCGGTCATGCCACTGATCTCGCGCTCGGCTCCGGGGTGACTGTCATCGTCTTCGATCAACCGGCCACCGCATCCGGATCGGTGCTGGGCGGTGCGCCCGGTGGGCGTGAAACGGGTTTGCTCGATCCGGCGCTGTCGCTGGTCACCCAGGTCAATGCGCTGGTCCTGTCGGGCGGTTCCGCCTTTGGGCTGGATGCGGCAGGCGGCGTGCAGGCTGGCCTGCGCCAGATTGGCCAAGGGTTTCCGGTCGGTGATATGACCGTCCCCATCGTGCCGCAGGCGATCCTGATGGATCTGCTGAATGGGGGCAACAAGGATTGGGGCCTCCACTCCCCTTATCGCGATATGGGCTATGAGGCTTTCGTGGCCCGCAAACCGGGCAGTTTCCCGTTAGGAACAATCGGGGCTGGAACAGGTGCCACCACTGCCACCGTCAAGGGGGGGCTCGGTTCGGCCAGCGCCGTCTCCGCCAGCGGTCATACCGTGGCGGCCATCGTCGCCGTCAATGCGCTCGGTACGGCCACGATTGGTTCGTCACGGCATTTCTGGGCCGCTCCTTTCGAGCAGGCGGGTGAATTCGGCGGCCTCGGCATGCCCTCCTCCTTTGGCTCTGATGATAGCGCCCTGCGCCTCAAGGGCCGCGACCCGATCGCCACCACCATTGGCGCCATTGTCACCGATGCTGATCTGACCAAGGCGGAATGCCACCGCCTGTCAATCATGGCCCATGACGGATTGGCGCGGGCGCTCTTGCCTGCCCATCTGCCTGCCGATGGCGATACGGTGTTTGCCGCTGCCACCGGCGCAAAGCCGCTGCCGGACCTTGCCACCTTCATGGAGCTTTGCCATCTCGCCACCCTCACCATGGCCCGCGCCATCGCCCGTGGCGTTTATGAAGCGCAAGCCCTGCCTTACACCTGTTCGCAACCGGCCTGGCGTGATCTTCGCGTCTGATTTCCCATCGCTGACATAGAACGGTCATCACAGAGATTTACACCGCGCCTGTCGCGGCACGGCTCGAATCGTCTGAACCATGCTATGTGAGAGAAAAAGCGGAGAGATCGGGATGGACATGAGCGGCAAGACACCTTTGAAACGCCTGGTCCTGACCAATGCCGCCATCGTCCTTGCAGACCGCATACAGACCGGCACGGTGGAAATTGAAAATGGCCAGATCATCGCCATCGGCCCGATAACCCATGCCAACGACGCCATCGACCTTGGTGGCGATATGCTGATCCCGGGCCTTGTCGATATTCACACCGATCATTTCGAAAAGCATGTCTTTCCCCGCCACCACGTCCGCTGGAATTATACGACGGCGGCCCTTGCCCATGACGCGCAAATCATCGGCGCCGGCATTACCACAGTGTTCGACAGCCTCTGCGTCGGTGCGGCGGAAGACGGCAGCGAGAGGGCGGAAATCCTGGGGCCGATGATCGAGGCGCTGGAGAAGGCCCAAGCAGCCGGCATGTTGCGGGCCGAGCATTTCGTGCATCTGCGCTGCGAAGTGATCGATGAACAAACGCCTGGGCTGATGGAAGCCAATATTGGCCACGATCGGGTGCGCGTCGTCTCTGTCATGGAGCACCTGCCCGGCATCCGCCAGACACGAGATCTCGACACCTATCTGGCCAAAGTCGCGAAATTGCGCGGCGAAGCGCTTGCCGTGACCACGGCTCGGGTTGCGGATCTGATCACCACCAAACAGGCCATCGGCAACCGAATCCGCCCGCAGGTGGTGGATATTGCCAAGCGCCACAACAAGCCGCTGCTCAGCCATGACGATACCGATATCGAGCATGTCGATCTCGCCGCTGACGAAGGCGTATCGATCAGCGAATTTCCCTGCACGCTGGAGGCCGCCCGCGAAGCCCGCAAGCGGGGCATGCAGATCGTCGGCGGCGCACCGAATATCGTGCGCGGCGGCTCACAATCCGGCAATGTGGCAGTGCGTGATCTGCTGCTCGAAGGCCTCTGCGATATCCTTGCGTCTGATTACGTACCGCGCGCCCTGCTGGACGCCCCCTTCGCCATCGCCGCCGATCCTGATCTCGCCTACGACCTGCCCGCCGCGATCCGCATGGTCACCAAGACCCCGGCAGAAGCCGCTGGCCTCAACGACCGCGGCGAGATCGCGCCGGGCAAACGCGCCGACCTCTTGCAGATTGGCCAGCACGGCGGCCATCCGTTCATCAAGCAGATCTGGCGTGGCGGGGTGCGGGTTGGGTGATGGAAAATCACATTCGTCTTGCGGAACAACAAGATGCAGATGCCATTGCTTCGGTCTTTACCCGCTCTCGATCGCTGTTGGGTTTTTTGCCGAAATTGCACACTGCCGAGGAAGATCGGCATTTCATTGAAACCGTCGTTCTTGCTGAAAATTCTGTGCGGGTTGCGATTGAAAACCACAGGATATGCGGCTTTATCGCAGTCAAGAACGGTTGGATCGACCATCTCTACATTGACCCGGACCATCTCGGTAAAGGCATGGGATCACGCTTACTCATCAATACTATGGCGGATGCAACCCATCTGAAGCTCTGGACATTTCAGCAAAACCAGCATGCACGACGCTTTTATGAGTATCACGGCTTCACCCCTGACCTGATGACGGACGGTGGTGAGAACGAAGAAAAACAGCCGGACGTGCTCTATGTCTGGTCCCGGACAACATCTTAACGATCAGCTTTTGCGCCGAAACCCCTCACTCGCCAGCATCAATTGCCGTGTATAATCCACCTGCACATCGCGTCGGCGTAGCGCTTCGACATCCATGACTTCCACCACCTGCCCGGTGCGCATCACCGCCAGCCGGTCGCACATATGGCTGATAACAGCCAGATCGTGGCTGACCATCAGAAAGGTCAGGCCGCGATCCTTGCGGGCCTGTTCGAGGAGATTGAGGATTTCCGCCTGGATCGAGGCGTCGAGCGCCGAGGTTGGCTCATCCAGCAGCAGGATTTTTGGCTCAACGATCAAGGCGCGGGCAATGGCTATGCGCTGGCGCTGGCCGCCAGACAGCTGGTGCGAAAACCGGAAGCGGAAGCCGGAGCCAAGACCAACCTCATCCAGAGCGCGGGCAATGCGGCTATCGACATCCGAAAATCCATGCACGGCCAAAGGCTCCAGTAGGAGCCGGTCCACCGTCTGGCGCGGATGCAGCGAGCCGTAAGGGTCCTGGAACACCATTTGTACGGTGCGATAAAAGCTTTTGTCGCGCTGCCTGCTGTCATAGCTCTTGCCATCGACAGTCAGCTTGCCACTCTCAAAGGTATTCAGCCCGGCAATCGCCCGCAGCAGCGTCGATTTTCCAGAGCCGGATTCCCCGACCAGACCAAAGCTCTCGCCCTGTTCAACGGCAATGCTGACCCCGTCCAGCGCCAGAAACTCATCAAAGCGCACGCCCATCTCTTCAACAACAAGGGCCTTGCTCATTGCGCCCACTCCACCTGACGCTGCAAGACCGGCAGCGGATGTTGGTTGCCTTCCAGGCGCGGCAGGCAATTCAGCAGGCCCTGGGTATAGGGGTGTTTGGCCTCGGACAGGTTGGCCGCATTCAGTTCCTCGACAACACGGCCCGCATACATCACCAGCACCCGGTCGCAGAAGGAAGACACCAGCCGCAAATCATGGCTGACAAAAATCAGCCCCATGCCGCGCTCACGCACCAGCATGTCGAGAATATCGAGCACTTCCAGCTGCACCGTCACATCCAGCGCCGAGGTCGGCTCATCGGCAATCAGCAGTTCCGGCCCGCAGACCAGCATCATGGCGATCATTACCCGCTGGCCCATGCCGCCGGAAACCTCATGCGGATAGAGCTTGAACACCCGTTCGGGATCGCGGATCTGCACCGCTTCCAGCATGGCCAGCGCCCTGTGCCGGGCTTGCTTTCCGGTCATCCGCTCATGGGTCAACAAGGTCTCGACGATCTGTTTGCCAATCGGCATAACCGGGTTTAGCGAATACTTGGGGTCCTGAAGGATCATCGCCATCCGCTTGCCGCGCAACGCCCGGCGCTTGGATGCCGAAATCGCCAGCAGATCCGTATCGCCGAAATGGAGTTTATCGGCGGTGATCCGCGCATGGGCGGGGGTGAGACCCATGATCGCCCGTCCGGTCTGGGATTTGCCGGAGCCGGATTCGCCAACAATGCCCAACCGCTCTTTGCCAAGCGTGAAGGACACGCCGCGCACGGCTTCCACCAGACCCGTGCGGGTCGGAAAACTGACCTTGAGATTGTCCACCGTCAGCAGCGCGCTCATTGTCCGGCCTCCTTCGGGTCCAGCGCATCGCGCAGGCCGTCGCCCAGCAGGTTGAAGCCAAGGCTGACGATAAGGATGGCAAAGCCCGGCATGGCGGCAACCCACCATTGATCGAGAATGAAGCGACGGCCATCGGCAATCATCGCCCCCCATTCCGGCAGAGGCGGCTGAGCACCAAGGCCTAGAAAGCCAAGACCGGCAGCCGTCAGGATAATGCCCGCCATATCCAGCGTGACGCGAACGATCAGCGAGGACAGACAGAGCGGCATGATGTGACGCAGCACGATGCGAAAGGGAGAGGCGCCCATCAGCTTGACGGCAGAGATATAATCGGAATTGCGCACCGTCAGCGTTTCCGCCCGGGCAATCCGCGCATAGGGCGGCCAGGAGGTGACGGCGATGGCCAGAATGGCGTTTTCAATGCCGGGGCCGAGGGCTGCGACCAGCGCCAGAGCCAGAACGAGCTTCGGAAAGGCCAGGAAAATATCGGTCAGCCGCATCAGTACCGCATCGACCCAGCCACCCGCATAACCGGCCACCGTGCCGACCAGCAGACCGATGGGTGCAGCGATGATGGCCACCAGCACCACCACCATCAATGTCAGCCGCGACCCGTAGATCAACCGGGAATAGATGTCGCGACCCTGATCGTCGCTGCCGAGCCAGAAACCGCCGGTGCCCGGCGCCATCAACCTTGCATTGGCAAGATCACCCTGCACCGGATTGTGAGTGGCGAGCAGATCGGCAAAAGCCGCAACCAGAATGAGCGCGATAATGATTCCAAGCCCCAGCAGCGCCAGCCGATTGGCCGAAAACTGCCGCCAGATCACATAGGCACGGCCAAGCCGAGCCTGCCGGCGCGATTGGGGCCGGTCCGACAGCAGCCACTCACGAAGGGACATATTATCTGAGGGCGTCATCATCGGCTGCGCGTCCTCGGGTCAAGGGTCTTGTAAAGGAGATCAGACAGGATGTTGATGGCGATAAAAACCGAACCGATAATGATGGTTCCGCCCAACACTGCATTCATATCGGCATTTTGCAGCGAATTGGTGATGTAAAGACCGATGCCCGGCCAGGAGAAGATCGTCTCTGTTAGTACCGAGCCTTCCAGCAGACCGGCATAGGACAGGGCAATCACCGTCAGCAGCGGCACAGCGGCATTACGCAAGGCGTGGAACCAGATGATCCGGCTTTCGGACAGGCCCTTGGCGCGAGCCGCCACGATATATTCCTGCGACAGTTCGTTGAGCATGAAGGAGCGGGTCATGCGGCTGATATAGGCAAGTGAGAAATAGCCGAGCAGCGCGCCTGGCAAGATGATATGGCGAAACAGATCCCAGAGGATCTCCCATTGGCCCTGCATGGCCGCATCAAGCAGGTAGAAACCGGTGACGGGTATCAGGTCATATTCATAGACCACGTCCATCCGCCCGGGATAGGCCACCCATTGCAGCTTGGCATAGAAAAACAGCAGCGCCAGCAGGCCGAGCCAGAAGATTGGCACGGAATAGCCGATCAAACCGATGACCCGGACAATCTGGTCCGCAAGGCTGCCGCGCTTGACTGCGGCCAGAACGCCTAAGGGAAGGCCAATCACCGCGCCGATGATCGTACCGACCGTTGCAAGCTCAACAGTTGCCGGAAAAAACCTGGCGATATCGGTCATGACAGGATTGGTTGTCAGAACCGACGTGCCGAAATCGCCCGAGAGCACTTGTTTTATATAGACGAAGAACTGGTAATAGAGCGGTTGATCCAACCCCATTGCCCGGCGCGTCTGTTCGACGACCGCCTGCGGCGCACGGTCCCCCAGAACAGCAAGAACCGGATCGATCGGGATCACCCGACCGATGAAGAACGTCACCGCCAGAAGGCCGAGATAGGTCGTCGCAACAGTCACGAAAAATCCCGCAACTGCCTTCAAACGCTTAAACTGCCGGTCGCGCCTGCGACCGGCTGATGCTTGTATTGTGGTGAGAGCCAAGAGCCCTGCTCCTGATCAATCCTTGGAAATCATGTTCTTGAGGTTGCTGTCGAAGGTCGGGCCAAGCTTATAATTCTGAACATTGGCTCTATAGCCAGCAATTTCCGTTTTTTGATAGATGATCACAAACGGACCATCTGCCAGAACCTTGCGCTGCAAGTCTTCATACATCGCCTTGCGCTTCGGCGTGTCACGCTCCAGCAGGGCTTCGCTGGTTTCCTTGGTCAATTCAGGCACATCCCAGGCGTTGCGCCAGGCGAGTGTCTTGGATTTCGGCGTGTCGGAATTATCAGGATTGCTGGTAAAGGTTTCGGCATTGGAATGCGGGTCCCAATAATCGGCACCCCAATCCCCGATATAGATGTCATGGTTGCGAGCGCGGTACTTAGTCAGCGTCTGCTTACCATCACCCTGAATGAGTTCCAGCGTGATGCCCGCCTGCGCGAAGGTTTGCTGCATGGATTGGGCGATGCTGGTCATCGGCTCGATGGAGCGCACATCCATGGTGACTTTGAAGCCATCCTTAAGACCTGCCTTTTCCAACAGTTCCTTGGCCTTCGCAACATTCAGCTTATAGGGTTGGTCATCAATCGAGCCAAGAATGCCCTTGGGCAGGAAGGACTCATGCACAGTGCCGACTCCCTTGATGAGGGTTGCGCCAATGGCATCGTAATCGACAAGATATTTGATGGCCTGGCGGACTTCCGGCTTGGAGAGATACTGGTTTTTCTGGTTGAGACCGAGATAGTAGACGGTACCCTTCTGGGCAGAGTCAGTCTTGATATTTTTCGCATTGGCAATCGCGGTAAAGTCCGTGGGCGAAAGGTTACGCGCCACATCGACGTCACCGGATTCCAGCGCCAGACGTTGGCCGGAGCTTTCCTTCAGGAAGCGGTAGATGACCCGCTTCAGCTTGGCCTTTTCACCATAATAATTATCATTACGCTCCAGCACGACCAATTCATTGGCACGCCATTCGCGCAGTTTGAAAGGACCGGAGCCAGCGTAATTGGTCTTCAACCAGCCATTGCCGAAATCGGTGTCATAGGGATAATCCTTGGAAACCGTCACGGCTACCGCATGGCTCTGGACCAGTTTCTTGTCGACGATGGCGCCGACGGTCGCGGTCAGGCAGTTCAGCACGAAGCTGGTCGCATAAGGCTTATCCACCTTGAACTGGAAGGTCGAGGCATCGACTGCCTTGGCATTTTCCGCGACATTGTCCCCACTCAGGCCGAACTGCTGGAGGATGAAAGCCGGGTTCTTGTTGAGCTTGACAGCCCGTTCAAAAGAATAGGCCACGTCTTCCGCAGTGATCGGGTTGCCGGAGGCGAACTTGATGCCAGACTTGATCTTGAACGTATAAGTCAGGCCGTCTTCAGAAGCGCTCCAGCTTTCCGCAATGCCCGGCGCCACGGTCGAGGTATCGGCAATATTCAGCTTTACCAGCGTATCATAGGTATTGCCGGTGACTTCTGCGGCGGAGATTTCGAAAGCCTCGCCCGGGTCCATGGTGATGATGTCGTCAAACGCCCAGGCCTCGACCAACGTATCCTTCGGCGTCGCAGCAAAAGCGCGCGGCACGCCTGCAACTCCCAATGCCAGAACAGCACTGGCCGTGGTCATCAGCCTGCGGCGCGTCAATGTCATGGTCATGGTCCCGTCCCCTTTTTTTAAAATCAATGATCGCCGACAGATGCCGGATTACTCGCCCCAGGCCGTCCCCAGCACACGCAGCCAGTTTTCATGGGCAATCTTAGCAATATCTGCATCACCGTATCCAGCCGATTGCAACGCTTCAAGCAACCTCTGGTTACCACTGGCATCGCCGATTGCACCGGGCACGGTACAACCATCGAAATCGGAGCCAAGGCCGACGCAATCGATGCCCATGCGTTCCACCATGTAATCGATATGGCGCACCATATCTGACAGCGGGGTCTCGGCAAAATCGCGGGCGTCGGAGCGCAGCATGGTCACCGCGTAGTTGAGGCCAGCGATGCCCTTGCGCTCGCGGATCGCATCCATCTGCCGGTCGGTCAGGTTGCGGGCCACCGGTGTCAGCGCGTGCGCATTGGAATGGCTGGCGATCAATGGCTTGTCGGAGGTTTTCGCCACGTCCCAAAAGCCCTTTTCGGTGATATGGGCAAGGTCGAGGGCAATGCCCAGCCGGTCGCAGGCTTTCACCAGTTCAAAGCCAAGCGGGGTCAGACCCGGACCGGTATCCGGCGACATTGGAAAGGCGAAGGGAACGCCATGGCCGAAAATATTCGGGCGGCTCCAGACCGGGCCGAGTGTGCGCAGGCCCGCCTGGTAAAACACCTCAAGTGCGGCCAGATCGGCATCGATGGCCTCGCAGCCTTCCATATGCAGCACGGCGGCAAAGGTGCCGTCAGTCATGGCAGCGCGAATATCCGATGTCGAGCGGCACAGCCGCCAGCCGCCAGCCCGCTCGAGCCGCAGAGCAATGGCGGCCATCTGCAAGGCGATATCCAGGGACGATGCCCGCGCCAGAGGCTTATCAACAGGGGTATTGTAATGGCCCCTGTGATCCGGTTCGGTCAGCACGAAATCGCCGTCGGAGGGAATGTAAATCGCGCAGAGACCACCACCGAGCCCACCCCGGCGGGCGCGTGGCGCATCGATATGACCTTCGCGGGTACCATCGATGAATTGCCGCACAGGATCGACGCCCGCTGCATGAGCCCTCCACAAGCGCAGGAGGACATCATTGTGCCCGTCGAAAACCAATTGCATGGACACTCACCTTTTGACGCATTGCGACTGGCCAGTTCTTTTTGTCAAAATACACAAGCCTATGACAAAAAAGAGAAATATCGCCAATCTCCTATTTTAGGAGCAGAGTAGAATCAAAAGCTGCAAGGGTTCAAGCGAAAATAAGTTGCTTCGCAACACAAAGAAGCGAGCATTTTTGCGACATCGGTGTTCGCAAGCGCCTTTTCATAATCTCCACCTATCGACGGATATTTTCAATCTCCACCAGGGCGCCCCGCTTACGGATCACCTGAGCGGAAACGGCAGCCCCCTGCGCCACCGCCTCAGCCATCGCCACACCCGAAAGGCGGGCCGACAGGAAACCGGCATTGAAACTGTCGCCCGCCGCCGTCGTATCCACGAGATCGGCAACCGGCACGGGATCGAATGTCAATGGCCCTTGCGTGGCGTCAAAGGCATGCACACGGCCCGCGCCATTCTTGACCACCACCGTTGCCGCACCTGCTTTCCGGTATCGGATAATCGTCGCCTCTGGTGTGGCATCGTCGAAATTCGGCCCATCCTCGTCAAAGGACGGCAGGACGATATCGGCAACCTTGGCCGCATGCGAAACCGCATCGCACATGCTGTCACGGTCCGGCCAAAGCCGGGCGCGCATATTAGGATCGAAAGCAATCAGGCTGCCGGCATCGCGTGCCTCTGCCAAAACCTCCAGCAATTGCTGGCGGCCCGCCGGGGACAGGATGGCGAGGGTAATGCCGGAAAACAGGATGAGATCGCGACCCCGTACGGCCTCTAAAAGGAACTGCCGATCGTCTGCCAGGCGCTTGGCGGCGGACTGGCCGCGCCAATAGCTGAAACTGCGCTCTCCATTGGCAAGCTCGATCATATAAAGCCCGACCGTCGCATCCTCCAGACGGCGCAAATGCCCTGTGCCTATACCCGCCGCTTGCATGAAGGTGAGCATGGCCTGCGAAATGCCATCGACGCCGATGGCCGAGCAGTAATCCACCACATCGTCAGCGCCCATAAGGCGGCGCAGATACCAGGCGGTGTTGAATGTATCGCCAGCGAAATTGCGATGATAGGCACCGTCTTCGCGGGGCGCCATTTCCACCATGCATTCGCCGATGGTCAAGATCCGTCTATTGCTCATATTATCCTGCCACCCTCATTCGGTCGCGAAATACTGGCCGTGGCTTTCGCGGATACGGCTGATGATCGACAGGATGCGTGACAGATGAACACGCATGTTGGCCGCGGCCCGGTCGCCATCACGTGCCTTCAACGCAGCCATGATCTCGATATGGTCGTCAATGGCGCTTTGCGCACCAAAAGCAAGGCTGAGATAGCGGATTCGGTCCATATGCGCCTTGCTGTCGCGGATCAGGGCCCAGGCGAATTCATGGCCCGACATCTTACAGATCTGCCGATGAAACTCGTCGTCCAACTCGTGAAACAGCATCTTGTTGCCAGCGTCCATGGCTTTGATCTGCCGCTGTACCAGGTCGTCCAGCGCCGCGATCTGCTCCTCGCTCAAACGCTCGGCGGCGGCCCGCACGGTTTCCATTTCCAGTGCCGTGCGGATGAAGCGGGCCTGCAAGACGCCGCGTTCGGAAATATGCGTCACCACGGTTGCCCGTTGCGGGCGGATCATCAGGAAGCCCTGCTGGGACAGGCGATAGAAGGCATCGCGCACCGGCTGGCGAGACACGCCCATCTGCTTGGCAACATCCACTTCCGATAATTTTGCGCCCGGCGGCAGCTCCAGTTCAACCACCTGCCGGTATAACAGCTCGAAGACCTGCTCGGTGACCGAAGGTTGCCGCTGAACGTCCAGCGTGCGCACATTGACCGTATCAATCATCCCACCCTCCTATTACCACCGCCATTGCCACTCCATTACGTCTTCGCCCCACCAGAGGCCGGAGATCACTCCCCGGACCGGATTGACACAATTTGCATACTAACATATTAGATTGACGGCGGAATGCAATTGCGTTTCGCCACCACTGTCATCGCCAAGGCCATCGATCAAAAGACGACGGCCAATGCAAGGGGCGGCAGTTGTTTTAAGCCATAATACGCCGTGTCGAAATCGGCTTGCGATATTATGCACTACTAGAATTACGGGGCGCACGCGGAGACCATGGCATTGCTTCATCCAGACAGGCTTTTTCCCCTTGATCCCACAGCACGCACGCTGACGCGCACGCTTTACGACACGGTCCGCGACCTGCCCATCGTCAGTCCGCATGGTCATACCGACCCGCGCTGGTTTGCGGAAAATGAAGCTTTTCCCGATCCGGCCCAGCTTTTTGTGGTGCCAGACCATTATGTGTTTCGCATGCTTTATTCCCAGGGTATCGACCTTACGGCGCTTGGCGTGCCGCGTGTCGATGGCGGCATGACGGAAACCGATGGCCGCAAGATCTGGCGGCTGTTTGCCGAAAACTTCCACCTGTTTCGCGCCACGCCCAGCCGCATGTGGCTGGAGCATGCCTTCGAAGACGTGTTCGGCCTCACGACCCGGCTGTCGGAGCAGACGGCGGACCAGACCTATGACCATATCGCCGAATGCCTGATAAAGCCGGAATTTCGCCCCCGCGCCCTGTTCGAACGCTTCAATATCGAAGTGATCGCCACCACGGAAAGCCCGCTGGACGAGTTGAAATGGCATGAGGCGATCCGCGCCTCCGGCTGGAACGGCCGCGTCGTCACCGCCTATCGGCCAGACCCGGTGGTCGATCCGCAGTTTGAAGGTTTTACCACCAATATCGAGCGGTTCGGGCAATTGGCTAATGTCGATGCCACCAGTTGGAGCGGCTATCTGGAGGCGCATCGCAACCGCCGCGCCTTCTTCAAAACCTACGGCGCCACCAGTTCCGACCACGGGCACCCCACGGCCCGCACCGAGGACCTGCCCCAGGATCAGGCCAAGGCGCTATTCGATAAGGCGCTGACCGGGCGGATCACCCCCGATGAGGCCGATGCCTTCCGTGGCCACATGCTGACGGAAATGGCCAGGATGAGCCTGGAAGACGGGCTGGTGCTGCAAATCCATCCCGGTTCCTACCGCAACCATTCCGCCGGCATCATGGCAAAACATGGCCGCGACAAGGGCTTCGATATCCCGACCCGCACCGATTACGTCAGGGCGCTTAAACCCCTGCTGGATGCGGTCGGCATGGAAAAGGATCTGACGGTCATTCTCTTCACGCTGGACGAAACTAGCTATTCGCGCGAACTGGCGCCGTTGGCAGGTGCCTATCCGGCCCTGAAGCTCGGCCCCGCCTGGTGGTTCTTCGATAGCCCTGATGGCATGCGCCGCTTCCGCGAGACCACCACAGAGACCGCCGGTTTCTACAATACCGTCGGCTTCAACGACGATACCCGCGCCTTCTGCTCCATCCCGGCCCGCCATGATGTGGCCCGGCGGGTGGATTGCGCCTATCTGGCCGAACTGGTGCTGACGGGCCGTCTGGAGGAGGACGAAGCCCAGGAACTGGCTAGCGATCTCGCCTATGGATTGGCGAAAAAGGCCTATCGGCTCTGATGAGGAGCAGCGGGTCCTAGCGTTTTTCAGGGAAAAGTGGATACCGATTTTCCCGAAAAGACAAACGAAAACAAAGGAAAGCGAGAGGTTTTCTGGTTCAGACCACGGTACACGCCCAAAGGGTTTATCGGCTTCGCCCCCCCTCATCCCCCTGCCGGGGACTTCTCCCCGCTGGGGAGAAGAGGCCAAGGCGATAGCAATCAGCCTTATTCTGATGTTGGAAAAGGGCTTTACTCGCTCTTTGCAGCACCAGAGAAAGCGCTGGGCGCTGCCGCCACCTTCTCCCCATCGGGGAGAAGGTGGCGGCAGCCGGATGAGGGGGGCGGCAAAGCCGCAAGACCTTTGCGTCGTGTCAAGACCTTTGCGTCGCGTCCTGTGGGTTCAGACTGAACCAGATAGCCTCGATGGAGGAGCAGCCAGCCATGGATACAGACTTTGTCAGGACCTTTCCGGTGGTCGAAGCCGGCCACGGGGTGACCCGCCAGGTTCTCTCCGACAGCCCAGACCTGATGGTGGTGAAATTCACCTTCGCCAAGGGTGCGGAGGGCCTGCGGCACCATCACCCGCATGTGCAATCCACCTATGTTCAGTCCGGCCGGTTCGAATTTTCCATCGGCGACGAGACGTTCACCGTCGGCCCCGGCGACAGTTTCGTTATTCCCTCCCTTGCCTTTCACGGCTGCCGGGCCATCGATCCCTGCGTGCTTATCGACACATTCACGCCCCGGCGTGACAATTTTCTTTGATATTTGAGGAGTAAAGCCATGCTGACCGTTGAAACCCGCCACGCTATCGACCCGCAGACCGCCAAAGGCTTCGACACCACGGCCCTGCGCAAGCATTTCCATGTCGGCGATATTTTTGCGGAGGGCGAAATCCGGCTGATCTATACCCATTACGACCGGATGATCGTCGGCGGTGCGGTGCCGGGCGGCTCTCCGCTGGTGCTGGACCATGTGAAGGAATGCGGCACCGCCTCCATTCTCGACCGGCGCGAACTTGTCGTCGTCAACATCGGCGGCACAGGCACGGTCGAGGCGGATGACACCTATGAAATGGGTAAGGGCGACATGCTCTATCTCGGCATGGGCGCGGGCAAGATCAGTTTTTCAGGTGCTGGCCGTTTCTACATTCTGTCGGCCCCGGCCCACCACACCTATCCCTCGCGCCTCATCAAGATTGAGGAAGCCGCCAATGTGACGCTCGGCTCGCAGGCAACCTCCAATGAGCGCACCATCTACCAGTTCGTGCATCCTGATGTGATGAAGGCCTGCCAACTGGTGGTCGGCATGACCAAGCTTGCCCCCGGCTCCGTCTGGAACACCATGCCTGCCCATGTCCATGACCGGCGCATGGAAGCCTATCTCTATTTCGACCTGCCGGAAGGCCAGCGCGCCTTCCATATGATGGGCGAGCCGGATGAGACCCGGCATCTGGTGCTGAAAAACGAGGAAGGTGCGATCTCGCCGCCCTGGTCGATCCATTCGGGCGCAGGCACCGCCAATTACACCTTCATCTGGGCGATGGCCGGTGACAATGTCGATTATAAGGATGTCGAAGTGGTGTCGATGGAGACGCTGAAGTGAGCGATCTGTTTTCCCTCAAGGGCAAGACGGCACTGGTGACAGGCGCCAATACCGGCATCGGCCAGGCCATTGCCCTGTCGCTGGCCGGGGCTGGCGCCAGCGTGATTTGCGCGGGCCGTTCGCCAGTGACGGAAACTGTCGAGCAGATCACCAATGCCGGTGGCAAGGCGTCCGGCCTCACCCTCGACCTGTCAGACCCGATGGCCGGCAGCGGCATTTTCGAAGATCTCGGCACGGTTGATATTCTCGTCAACAATGCCGGTATCATTCGCCGCGCCGATGCGGTGGATTTCACCGAGGCCGATTGGGACGCGGTGATGGATGTCAACCTGAAGGCGATGTTCTTCCTCTGCCAGGCCTTTGCCAAGGCCTTGTTTGCCCGCGAAGCGGGCGGCAAGATCGTCAATATTGCCTCGATGCTGTCCTTCCAGGGCGGTATCCGGGTGCCATCCTACACGGCGTCGAAAAGCGGTGTCGCCGGGCTGACCAAGCTGCTCGCCAATGAATGGGCGGCCAAGGGCATCAATGTCAACGCCATTGCCCCCGGCTATATCGAAACCAACAATACCGAGGCGCTGCGCAATGACGCGGCCCGCAACAAGGCCATTCTGGAGCGCATTCCGGCGGGTCGCTGGGGCGAGGCCGAAGACATTGGCGGCGCTGCGGTGTTTCTTTCCTCAAGGGCTGCCAAATATATCCATGGCGCCATTCTCAATGTCGATGGAGGCTGGCTTGCCCGCTGATATGTCCGCCAATCCGCAACGGCTGCACCGCCCCGATGGCACCAGACCGCAGACAGGTATCGTCCATCTCGGTCTTGGTGCCTTTTTCCGTGCCCATGGGGCGATCTATATCGAACAGGCCATGGAGAAATCCGGCGGGGACTGGGGCATCGTTGGCGTCAGCCTGATGCGGCCCGACCAGCGCGATTCGCTCGCCCCCCAGGATTTCGCCTATACCGCTGTTGAGCTTGGGTCAAACGGCGAAACGCCGCATATGATCGGCGTGATCAACGATGTGCTGGTGGCACGGGAAAACCCGACAGCCGTGATCGACGCGATGAGCGATCCGGCTGTCAGGATCGTCAGCCTGACGGTGACGGAAAAAGGCTATTGCCACGAACCCTCCACCGGTAAGCTGAACCGCAACCATCCCGACATCCAGCATGATCTGGCCCATCCGGAAGCTCCCCTCTCCGCCCTCGGCTTTCTGGTGCGGGCGTTGGAAAAACGTCATGCGGCGGGCCTGCGTCCCTTCACGGTGCTGTGCTGCGACAACCTGCCGGAAAACGGCAAGGTGGTGCGCGGCGTCGTGCTTGAGCTGGCCGGGCTGATCTCATCCGATCTTCAAGTCTGGATTGCCAGTGAAGGCGCTTTTCCCTCGACCATGGTGGACCGGATCGTGCCTGCCACCAAGCCCGAGGATATCAACCGGCTGGCGCAGATCACCGGCGTGCTGGATCTTTCCCCCGTCATGCATGAGCCTTTCCGGCAATGGGTGGTGGAAGACCATTTCGTTGATGGCGCAAGACCGGATCTCGGCAAGGTCGGCGTCGAGCTGGTCGAGGATGTGACGCCCTTCGAGCATATGAAACTGCGCTGCCTGAACGGCACCCATTCGTCGCTTGCCTATCTCGGCTATCTCGCCGGTCATGAAACCATTGCCCAGACGGTGGCCGATCCGGTCTTTGCCCGGTTTTGCAAAATGCTGTGGGACGCAGAAATCACCCCCGGCCTGAAAGCTCCACCGGGCGTGAGCCTTGGCGACTATACGCAGGCGCTGTTTGACCGTTACGCCAATCCCGCCATCCGCCACCGCACCTGGCAGATTGCCATGGACGGATCGCAAAAACTGCCGCAGCGGATTCTCGGCACCCTGACGGAGAACCTCGCGGCCAACCGGCCGATCAAGGGATTGGCTTTGGCCGTTGCCGCCTGGATGCGCTATGTTGGTGGCGTGGATGAAAAGGGCGACGCAATCGACGTCCGCGACCCGCTGGCCGCGCGGTTAAAAAACCTGAGCGATGGCGCTGCCGAGCCTGCCGACAAGGTGGCGGCCCTTTTGGCGGTGCGGGAGATTTTCCCTCAATCGCTTGCCGAAAACACGACCTTCCGCAACGCGCTGACCACGGCCTATCAAAGCCTCGCCGCCAAAGGTTCAAGACAAACAGTAAAGGACATGTCCGCATGAAAGAGAGCTGGCGTTGGTACGGCCCCTTTGACCGCATTACCCTGACCGAGGTCGCCCAGACCGGCGCCTCCGGCATCGTCAACGCGCTGCACGAAATACCCTATGGTGAAGTCTGGAGCAGGGATGCCATTGCGGCCCGCCGCGACGAGATCGCCAATAGCGGCTTGGGCCTGACCTGGAATGTGGTGGAAAGCCTGCCGATCCATGAGGATATCAAGCGCGGCGAAGGCGATCTTGAACGGCTATTTTCCAATTACCGCCAATCGATGAAGAATCTGGCGGATGCTGGTATCCACACGATCTGCTATAATTTCATGCCATTGCTCGACTGGACCCGCACCCAGCTGGATGCGCCGGTGGCGCGCGGCGGTACCGCCCTGCGGTTTTCCGAACCGCATATGGCCGCTTTCGAGATCCATATGCTGGAGCGCGACGGTGCTGAAAACGACTATTCGCCAGAGGTGCGTGAGGCCGCCAAGGCCTGGTTCGACGCCTCCAGCGAGGGCCTGCGGCAGAACCTGTTAAACAGCATCATGTCCGGCCTGCCCGGCGCGTTCGACCGCTACGACATAAGCGGGTTGCGCGAGGCGCTGAAGCGTTATCACGGCATCAGCCGCGATGAGATCCGCGCCAACTATGCCCGCTTCCTCGCCGAGGTCATCCCGACGGCGGAAGAGCTTGGTATGCGGTTTTGCGCGCATCCCGACGATCCGCCGCGTGATATTCTCGGCCTGCCGCGCATCGTCTCCTGCGAAGACGACATTGCCTGGATCATGGAACAGCAACCGGCTCATGCCAACGGCTTGACGCTGTGCGCGGGCTCGCTGGGGGCCAATCCGAAAAACGATGTTCCAGCCATTGCCGCACGCTTTGCCGAGCGCATCCATTTTGCCCATCTGCGCAATGTGGCCAAGGAGAAGGACGGTTCCTTTCAGGAGGCCGCGCATCTGGATGGCGATACCGACATGGTGACGCTGATTGCGGTGCTGATTGCCGAAGAGCGCCGCCGCAAGGCAGACGGTCGCGCCGATTTCGACATTCCCTTCCGGCCGGATCATGGCCACGAATTGCTTGACGATGTCAGCCGTGGCACCCATCCCGGCTATCCGCTGGTCGGGCGGCTGCGCGGGTTGGCGGAACTGCGCGGGGTCATTCGCGCCCTCTCTCACGGACATGTCCATTATGGCTGAAGGGACAGGGACAGTGCTGCTGCACCCGGATGACACCGTCGCCATCCTGACCAATCCCGCCCCGGCAGGCGCGCAGCCGCTTGGGTTTGGCCTGGCCCTTGATCATCCGGTAGCACGTGGCCACAAGATTGCCCGGCTGGATATGAATGCGGGTGGCAATATCATCAAGTTCGGACAGGTGATTGGCTATGCCAGCCGCCCGATCCGGGCGGGTGAGCATGTACATACCGACAACTGTTCCTTCGGCGCTCATGACCAGCAGTATGAGGTGGGTGCCGATTACCAGAAGGCGCTGGCCGCCATTCCCGTTGTGAAACCTGAGACATTCATGGGCTATCGCCGGGCGAATGGTCAGGCGGGAACGCGCAATTTCATCGCCATCTGCGCTACTGTTAACTGTTCCGCCACAGTCATCCGGCGCGCTGCCGATGACATCAACCGCTCTGGCATTCTCGACGATTACCCTGATATCGACGGGGTCGCCGCCTTTGCCCATGGCACTGGCTGCGGCATGGATGCGGGCGGCGAAGGGGCCGATATTCTGCAACGGGTGCTCTGGGGCTATGCCACCCATCCCAATGTCGGCGCTGCTGTTTTTGTCGGCCTGGGTTGCGAAGTCATGCAGCTCGCCCGGATGAAAATGCTCTATGGTGGTAATGACGAAAACCGGTTCTTCGGCCTGACCATCCAGGACAGTGGCGGCACCGCTGCGACCATCGCGCATCTGGTAGACCACATCAAATCCATCCTGCCCGTGGTCAATGCCATCAAGCGCCAGCCGATCCCGGCCTCAGAACTGAAACTGGCGCTGCAATGTGGCGGCTCGGACGGATTTTCCGGCATCACCGCCAATCCGGCGCTCGGCATCGCCTCCGACCTGCTGGTCGGCCTGGGCGGCACGGTGGTTCTCTCGGAAACCCCTGAGATCTACGGTGCTGAACAATTGCTGCTGCGCCGCGCCGCATCAAGCGAAATCGGCGAGAAGCTGATCGCCCGCATTCGCTGGTGGGAAGACTATACGAAAATGAACCGGGGCTCGATGGACAACAACCCCAGCCCTGGCAACAAACTGGGCGGACTGACCACCATTCTGGAAAAATCACTTGGCGCTTCCGCCAAAGCAGGCAGCACGCCGCTGACCGACGTGCTGAACTACGCAGAACGGATCGAAACCCCCGGCTTCGTCTTCATGGACACCCCCGGCTACGACCCGGTCTCTGCCACCGGCCAAATTGCTGGCGGCGCGCAGATGCTGGTGTTCACCACGGGCCGGGGCTCGGCCTTCGGCTCCAAGCCCACCCCCACCATCAAGCTTGCCACCAACAGCAAACTCTACGAGGACATGCCCGACGACATGGACCTCAACTGCGGCGACATCATCAGCGCCGGGATTTCGGTGGAGCAAAAAGGTCGGGAGATTCTCGATCTCGTGATGGCCTCAGCTTCAGGGCAGAAGACCAAGTCGGAGATTCTGGGGCTGGGGGATAATGAGTTTGTGCCTTGGCAGGTTGGGGCGGTGATGTGACGATTCAAAAAGCCGGGCGTTTCCACCCGGCTTTACATCTCTCAAACCTGCCAAATCTTACTTAATCATCGGCAGCAATTCACTCACCGACTTCTTCGCGTCACCATAGAACATCCGCGTATTTTCCTTATAAAACAGCGGGTTCTCGATGCCGGAATAGCCGGTGCCTTGGCCGCGTTTGGAGACGAACACCTGCTTGGCCTTCCACACCTGCAAGACAGGCATGCCAGCAATCGGGCTGTTGGGGTCTTCTTCGGCTGCCGGGTTGACGATGTCGTTGGAGCCGATGACGATGACGACGTCGGTGCTTGGGAAATCGTCGTTGATTTCGTCCATTTCCATGACGATATCATAGGGAACCTTGGCTTCGGCCAACAGCACGTTCATATGCCCCGGCAAACGGCCTGCGACCGGATGGATGGCAAAACGCACGTTTTTGCCAGCGTCACGCAGCTTGCGGGTGAGTTCCGACACCGCCTGCTGGGCCTGCGCCACCGCCATGCCGTAGCCGGGGACGATGATCACGCTTTCGGCCTCGTTCAGCGCATTGGCCACGCCTTCCGCATCAATAGCGATCTGTTCGCCCTCGATTTCCATGGCCGGACCGGTGGTGGTGCCGAAACCACCGAGAATGACCGAGATGAAGGACCGGTTCATCGCTTTGCACATGATATAAGACAGGATCGCACCGGAAGAGCCGACCAAGGCGCCGGTAACGATCAGCAGGTCATTGCCGAGCGTAAAGCCGATCGCCGCTGCCGCCCAGCCGGAATAGCTGTTGAGCATCGAGACCACCACCGGCATATCGGCACCGCCAATCCCCATGATCATGTGATAGCCGATGAAGAAGGCCAGCAGCGTCATCAGCACCAGCGCCCAGGCACCAGCGCCGTAGAAATAGGCGATCAACAGCAGGAAGGACAAGGCGGCGGCACCGGCGTTGAGCATATGCCCGCCGGGCAACTGCTTGGCCTTGCCATCGATCTTGCCAGCCAGCTTGCCGAAGGCAATGACCGAGCCTGTGAAGGTGACGGCACCGATAAAGACGCCGAGAAACACCTCGACCTTCATGATCGACAGTTCCACCGGCAGTTTATGGGCGAGAATAGCGGCAAAGCCGGTGAGTGCGGCCCGCGCCGTCTCGTCCAGCCGGGCAACATGGGCTTCTTCCAGATGGGTGTTATAGCCGATAAACACGGCGGCCAAACCGACAAAGCTATGCAGTGCCGCCACAAGCTGCGGCATTTCCGTCATCTGCACGCGGTTTGCCACGTAATAGCCAAGCACAGAGCCACCAGCGATCATCACCACAATGATGAACCAATGGCCAATGCCGGGGCCGAAAATCGTGGCGATGACCGCAAGGCCCATGCCGACAATGCCGTACCACACGGCCCGTTTGGCGCTTTCCTGGCCCGAAAGCCCACCCAGCGAGAGGATAAACAACACAGCGGCTGCAATATAGGCCGCAGAAACAATACCAATAGCCATAATAACGTCTTCCCCCTCAGGACTTCTGGAACATGGCGAGCATACGCCGTGTCACAAGGAAGCCGCCGACGATATTGATCGTCGCAATCAGCACGGACAGTGCAGCCAGTGTCACCACCAGCCAATTGCCGGAGCCGATCTGGAGCAATGCACCCAGAATGACGATGCCGGAAATCGCATTGGTCAGGGCCATCAGCGGCGTGTGCAGCGAATGGCTGACACCCCAGATGACCTGGAAACCAATGAAGCAGGCCAGAACGAACACAATGAAATGGCTCATGAAGCTGACCGGGGCAAACGCACCCACCAACAGCATCACCGCCGTGCCAATCGCCAGCAGCTTGACCTGATTGGCGGTCTGCGCCTTGAACTCGGCAGCTTCCTTGGCCCGCTTTTCATCATGGGTCAGTTCCTTGACCTTCTCCTTCGGCTTGGCAGCGGCAATCGCCTGCACCTTGGGCGGCGGTGGCGGATAGGTGATCGCGCCTTCAAAGGTCACGGTCGCACCCCTGATAACGTCGTCTTCCATGTTATGGACGAGTTTGCCATCCTTGGCCGGTGTCAGATCCGTCATCATATGGCGGATATTGGTGGAATAAAGCGTCGAGGACTGCGCCGCCATCCGGCTCGGAAAATCCGTGTAACCAATGACAATAACGCCATTGTCGGACACCACGCGCTGGTCGGCCACGGTCAGGTCGCAATTGCCGCCGCGTTCAGCCGCCAGATCGATAATGACAGAGCCGGGCTTCATGGAGGCCACCATATCGGCCAGCCACAGCTTTGGTGCATCCCGGCCTGGGATCAGCGCCGTGGTGATGACGATATCGATATCGGGGGCCAGCTCGCGGAATTTCGCCAATTGTTTTTCGCGGAATTCCGGCGAGGACGGTGCAGCATAACCACCGGTCGCGGCCCCATCCTGGCTGGCTTCGAATTCGAGATAGACGAACTGCGCGCCCATGCTCTCAATCTGCTCGGCCACTTCAGGGCGAACGTCGAACGCATAGACGATGGCACCGAGCGAGGTTGCCGTACCGATGGCAGCAAGACCGGCGACACCGGCACCGATGATCAGCACCTTGGCTGGCGGAACCTTGCCCGCAGCCGTGACCTGACCGGTGAAGAACCGGCCAAAATTATTGCCCGCCTCAATGACAGCGCGATAACCGGCAATATTGGCCATGGAGGACAGCGCGTCCATTTTCTGGGCGCGCGAGATACGCGGCACCATGTCCATGGCGATAACATTGGCACCCTTGGTCTTGGCTTCTTCCAGAAGCGCGGCATTCTGCGCGGGATAAAAGAAGGAGATCAGGGTTTTGCCTGGCGCGAGCTTTTCCACTTCAGAGGATTCCGGCGGACGAACCTTGGCAATCACATCCGCCTGCGCGTAAAGCGCCTCTGCGCTGTCGGCAACCGTGACGCCCGCTTTGCGGTAGGCATCGTCGGAAAAACCCGCCGCCTTGCCAGCACCCGTCTCGATCAGGCAGGCATAGCCAAGTTTCTGCAATTGTTGTGCGCTGTCGGGCGTCATCGCAACGCGCGCTTCGCCAGCATATAATTCTTTTGGTGAGCCTATTGTCAAACTCATGGAAACCTCCTGACCCTCGATACGAGGGAACCGCACCAGCTTATAGCCTCCGCGCCCCCCCGTCCCCGTGACATGATGACCTCATGCCTGCGGCATTTAAGGGAGGTCGCGATTGCAAAACAAGCCTTTGTTAACGCTTTCGGTACGTTCGACTATCGATAAACACGGCTTTGCCGACAAACCGGCAAAACCACCAGTGTCTGGCCGACCTGTGTACAACCGCCACCTCTTGAAAAGGTGACAGTTGTTCCAAAACGATCCTGCTACAGACCAGAAGATACCAGAAAAGAACAGGTCTCAGCGCGTGGTGAACTCCTGAAGGACGAGATCCTGAAGACGGGCGGCCAGCGTCGACATATGACGGTTTTTCATGCTGATCATATGGTACGGCAGAACGATAATCGGTCGCCGGATCTTCAGGCAGCACAGCCCGGCCCCTGTCGTCTGCCGACAGAGCAGGTCGGATACTTCCCGCGACAGCGGCGTGATCGCATTGGACGCAGCAATCATCGCAATCATCACCAGCAGCGAGGTGGTGTTGACAACATCGACCGGCAGCGTTGTTCCTGCATCGATGAAGGCGTTTTCAACGGCCTGGCGCACCGGGGCGCCCGGCCCCTGCATGACCCAGGGAAAATGCAGCAGGTCGGTCATGCCAAGATCACTCGCATTCGCCAGGGGATGGCTCTGGTGGACGATCAGGTCCACTTCCTCGGTGCGGGCATGACGAATATGGAATTGGCGGGCATCGACACCAACCGGGATCCGCCCCAGCACAAAATCGAACTGTCCCGAAACCAGATTGGAGATCAGCGTACCGCTCGGGGCCACATCCACATAAATATCGGCAGTGCGGGCTTCTGCCTTCAGCGTGCTGATGGCAGGCACGATATAGCCGAGCGCCCCACCCGTTACCGCACCGACACTGACCGTGCCGGATGCGCCGCGCTTGATTGCGTCCACCTCGCGCATCGCCTCGCGCATTTCCTGAAGCAGGATTTCAGAGCGCCGCACCAGGGCCGCCCCCACTTCTGTCGCCTCCATACCCTTGGGCGTGCGCAGGAATACCGCCGCGCCGACGATCCGCTCGATCTCGGCCAGCATACGCGACGCCGCAGGCTGGGTCATCGAGACCTGGCCTGCCGCCAGGCTCAATTGTCCAAGCTCGCCAATCGCCTTGATGAGCGTGAAATGCTTCGGCTGGAGCCGGTTTGCCAGTGTATTATTCATAAAGCGTATATCAGGATTGATATGTGGAATGTCAAATAAATCATTTGAATGACATACCCGGACAGATAAGAGTCCCGCATGGATCGTGTAGTGCTTATAAAGCCTATCGGATTCTTTGCGGCGAACAGAAGGAGCTGGGGCCGCTTCTGCATGACGTGCCAGACCGGAAACGGATTACGCGCCAGATCATGTAGCGGATTGATATGGAAACCAAGGGAGGTTCCTCGTGAAGACACTCGTAAAACTTTTTGCGTCCATCGCTTTGGGCGCAGCTGTCATGTCGTCGTCTGTTTTTGCAGCCGACAAGGGCACTGTTGGCATTGCCATGCCGACCAAGTCTTCGGCCCGTTGGATCGATGACGGCAACAACATCGTCAAGCAGCTCAAGGAAGCCGGCTACACCACCGACCTTCAGTATGCTGACGACGATATCCCGAACCAGCTCTCGCAGATCGAGAACATGGTCACCAAGGGTGCCAAGGTTCTGGTCGTCGCCGCCATCGACGGCACGACACTGTCCGACGTGCTGAAGCAGGCCCATGATGCTGGCATCAAGGTCATTGCTTATGACCGTCTGATCCGCGACAGCGCCAATGTCGATTACTACGCAACCTTCGACAACTTCCAGGTCGGCGTCTTGCAGGCTGGCACGCTCGTTGACGGCCTCGGCCTCAAGGACGGCAAAGGCCCGTTCAACATCGAGCTGTTCGGCGGTTCGCCTGACGACAACAACGCCTTCTTTTTCTACAATGGCGCAATGTCGGTTCTCCAGCCTTACATCGACAGCGGCAAGCTCGTCGTGAAGTCCGGCCAGACCGGCATGGACAAGGTCGGTACGCTGCGTTGGGATGGTGCCGTTGCCCAGGCCCGTATGGATAACCTGCTGTCGGCCTATTACACCGACGCCAAGGTCAATGCCGTCCTGTCTCCCTATGACGGCATCTCCATCGGCATCATTTCGTCGCTGAAGGGCGTTGGCTACGGTTCCAAGGACCAGCCGCTGCCGTTCATCTCCGGTCAGGATGCTGAAGTGCCTTCGGTCAAGTCGATCATTGCCGGTGAGCAGTATTCGACGATCTTCAAGGACACCCGCGATCTCGCCAAGGTGACCGTTTCCATGGTCAACGCGCTGATGGAAGGCAAGACGCCTGAAGTCAACGACACCAAGACCTACGACAACGGCGTCAAGGTGGTTCCGGCTTACCTGCTGAAGCCAGTTGCCGTTACCAAGACCAACTACGAAAAGGTCCTGGTTGAAGGCGGCTACTATAAGGCCGATCAGCTGAAGTAACAAAAAGCGGCCGGAACTTTTCAAGCAAAAGTTCCGGCTTCCTTTTTATTGTTGCCTGCCTGCGCATTCCTACTGTGGCTTTGGCCTATTGTGGATTTGGGCGGCCGTGGCTCTGGAACGATATTATGGACAATACCATCCTCGAAATGCGGAACATCACCAAGACGTTCCCGGGCGTGAAAGCGCTTGAGAATGTGAACCTCAAGGTTCGCCGTGGTGAAATCCATGCGTTGGTGGGCGAGAACGGGGCCGGAAAATCGACCCTGATGAAAGTTCTCTCCGGCGTTTATCCCGCAGGGACCTATGATGGCGACATCGTCTATGACGGCGAAGTGCGCAATTTCAAGGTCATCAAGAATAGCGAAGAAATCGGCATCATCATCATCCACCAGGAACTGGCTTTGGTTCCGCAGCTGTCGATTGCCGAAAACATCTTCCTTGGCAATGAAATTGCCAGCAACGGCGTCATCAGCTGGGAAGAAACCTTCAGCCGCACCAAGAAGCTCCTCGCCAAGGTTGGCTTGAAGGAGCAGCCATCAACGCTGGTGACGGATATCGGCGTCGGCAAGCAGCAGCTGGCGGAAATTGCCAAGGCTTTGTCAAAAAGCGTCAAGCTTTTGATCCTCGATGAGCCGACCGCCTCGCTCAACGAAACCGACAGCGATGCTCTTCTCAATCTGCTGATCGAGTTCCGCGAACAGGGCATCACCTCGATCATCATCACCCATAAGCTGAACGAAGTGCGCAAGGTGGCCGACCAGATCACCGTGCTGCGCGACGGTATGACGGTCAAGACATTGAACTGTCATGAGGAAGAAGTCAGCGAAGACGTCATCATCCGCAACATGGTCGGCCGCGATCTCGAAGACCGCTACCCGCCACGTGACGTGACGATTGGCGAGACCGTTCTTGAGGTTAAAAACTGGAACGCCTTCCACCATCAGCACCGGGATCGTCAGGTTCTGCATGACATCAATGTGTCGGTGAAACGCGGTGAAGTCGTTGGCATTGCAGGGCTGATGGGCGCTGGACGCACAGAATTTGCCATGAGCGTGTTTGGCAAAGCCTATGGCCACAAGATCAGCGGTGATGTTCTGATCGACGGCAAGCCGGTCGATGTTTCGACCGTGCGCAAGGCCATCGACGCTGGCCTCGCCTATGTCACCGAAGACCGCAAGCATCTCGGCCTGGTTCTGGCCGAAACGATCCTGCACAATACCACGCTTGCCAATCTGCCCGGCGTGTCCAAGGCCACCGTCATCAACGATATCAGGGAAATCAAGGTTGCCACTGATTATCGTTCGAAGCTGCGCATCCGTTCGCACGGGATCTACCAGGAAACCATCAATTTGTCGGGCGGCAACCAGCAGAAGGTGGTTTTGTCGAAATGGCTGTTTTCCAACCCGGAAGTGCTCATTCTCGATGAGCCAACCCGTGGTATCGACGTTGGCGCGAAATACGAAATCTACAGCATCATCAACCAGCTTGCAGCCGACGGAAAAGGCGTTCTGATGATTTCATCGGAAATGCCCGAACTGCTTGGCACCTGCGATCGCATCTACGTCATGAATGAAGGACGCATGGTGGCCGAGCTCTCGAAAGAAGAGGCAAGCCAGGAAAGCATCATGCGCGCTATCATGCGCTCAGGGGAGAAGAAATAATGAGTTCCGTCAACCCTTCCACGGAAGAACAGAACGTGGTGTCGGTCGCCTCCTATATTCGCGCCAATATCCGCGAATATGGCATGTTGATCGCGCTCGTCGCCATCATGGTGTTTTTCCAGTTCTACACGGGCGGCATTCTCTTCAAGCCGGTCAACCTGACCAATCTGGTTTTGCAGAATTCCTTCATCATCATCATGGCGCTTGGCATGCTGCTGGTGATCGTCGCCGGACATATCGATCTGTCGGTCGGCTCCATCGTCGGCTTCATCGGCGCCATTGCCGCCATCCTGACCGTGCAATGGGGCCTTGGCTTCCTGCCAACGGTTTTGATCTGTTTGGTGATTGGCGGTGTGATCGGTGCGGCACAAGGCTATTGGGTCGCCTATCACCGCATTCCGTCCTTCATCGTCACGCTGGCTGGCATGCTGGTGTTTCGTGGCCTGACGCTGTTCGTGCTTGGTGGCCGTAACATCGGTCCTTTCCCCAAGGAATTCCAGCTGATCAGCACCGGCTTCCTCCCGGATCTGTTCGACATGGGTGACATCCATTCGACATCGATTATCCTGACCGTGATCGGTGCCGTCGCGCTGTTCGTGCTTGCCTGGCGCCGCCGGCAAGTCAATGTCGCCCATGGCATCGATGTCGAACCGTTCGGCTTCTTCGTCGCACAGAACCTGATCGTTTCGGGTGCTGTGTTGCTGCTCGGCTACTTGCTGTCAACCTATCGCGGCATGCCGAACGTACTGGTCGTCATGCTCGTGCTGATCATGCTCTATTCCTTCGTCACCCGCCGCACCACCATTGGTCGCCGGATCTACGCCATGGGCGGCAATGAAAAGGCCACCAAGCTGTCGGGTATCAATACCGAGCGGCTGAGCTTCCTGACTTTCGTCAACATGGGCGTTCTCGCGGGCCTCGCCGGCATGATCGTTGCGGCGCGCCTCAATTCCGCAACGCCGAAAGCGGGTAGCGGCTTCGAGCTTGACGTCATCGCGGCCTGCTTTATCGGCGGCGCCTCGGCCTCGGGCGGCGTCGGCAAGATTACCGGCGCGGTCATCGGCGCCTTCATCATGGGCGTGATGAACAACGGCATGTCGATCATCGGTCTCGGCATCGACTTCCAGCAGATGGTCAAGGGCCTGGTGCTGCTCGCCGCCGTGTTCTTCGACGTCTATAACAAGAATAAAGCAGCCTGACACTTTTGGGCCGGAAGCACTCAACCGTTTCCGGCCCAAACCCCATGACGTGCAGCAATCCCGGGAATAATGTGAAGCGGCGTTCCTGCCGATTGCATGAGAGTAAAACCAGAGACCGTTTCAACGCCTCCGTTGCCATATGAAACGCTCCATGAAATGTTCCAAGGACACTGAACAATGTATCTTTCACAGTTGAAGGCTGGCGGAGTGATCTGCCGGCAGGGTGAAACCGCGCGCCTCGTGCCAGGATTTTCCTCCACCTACGATCTCGCCAAGGCGGCAATTGCAGCCAAGGTGTCGATCGCCGATCTCATCGCCAAACAAGGCGCAGGCGACACCGTCGATCTCACCGCCCTTGCCGCCAGTGGCAAGCTGGATTGCCCGGTGCGTCATCCCGATGCCGCCCATATGTTCCTGACCGGCACCGGCCTGACCCATACCGGTTCGGCATCGGCCCGTGACAGCATGCATGCCGACACGGCAGGCATGAGCGATTCGATGAAAATGTTCCGTATGGGCCTTGAAGGCGGCAAGCCCAAGGCTGGTGAGTGGGGCGTTCAGCCGGAATGGTTCTACAAAGGCACCGGCGTCAATGCCATCGCTCCCGGCGACGGCCTGGAATCGCCCTCCTTTGCGCTTGACGGCGGCGAAGAACCGGAAATTGCGGGATTTTATGTTATCGATAACGATGGCACACCAGTTCGTCTCGGCTTTTCGCTCGCCAACGAGTTTTCCGACCACGTGACCGAAAAGATCAACTATCTCTATCTCGCCCATTCCAAGCTGCGCCCGGCCTCTTTTGGCCCGGAACTGCTGGTCGGCGACCTTCCGGCCAACGTTACCGGCGCATCGAAAATCCTGCGGGATGGCAAGACCGTCTGGGAAAAGCCGTTCCTGTCGGGTGAGGACAACATGTCCCACACCATCGCCAATCTGGAATATCACCATTTCAAATACGGGTTATTCTGCCAGCCGGGCGACCTGCATGTGCATATGTTCGGCACAGCGACGCTGTCCTTTGCCGATGGCTTCAAGACCGTCCCCGGCGACGTGTTCGAAGTCAGCGCCAGCCAGTTCGGCCTGCCGCTGCAGAACCCGCTGGTGGTCGCGGCGGAAACCCCCTTTGCCGTCAAGACGCTTTGATGCCGGTCCATCCGGCATCGACATTGCCTGAATGAATCAAACAGCGGTGCTCTAACCGCGTAAACTGAACGAAACACGGGATAGAAACGCCATGAGTGGTTTTACACCAAAAGCTTGGCCTCGCAAACTGAGGTCGCAGGAATGGTACGGCGGCAACTCACGCGATACAATCTACCATCGCGGCTGGATGAAGAACCAGGGGTATCCGCATGACCTGTTCGATGGCCGTCCGGTCATCGGCATTCTCAACACCTGGTCGGACCTGACCCCCTGCAACGGCCATTTGCGCGAGCTGGCCGAAAAGGTGAAGGCCGGCATCTGGGAAGCCGGTGGTTTTCCGGTCGAGGTTCCGGTGTTCTCCGCATCCGAAAACACCTTCCGTCCGACCGCGATGATGTATCGCAACTTGGCGGCGCTGGCCGTCGAGGAAGCCATGCGCGGCCAGCCGATCGACGGCGCCGTGCTGCTGGTCGGCTGCGACAAGACCACGCCGTCGCTGGTGATGGCCGCCGCCTCCACCGACATTCCCTCCATCGTCGTTACCGGCGGGCCGATGCTGAACGGTTATTTCCGGGGTGAGCGCGTCGGCTCCGGCACGCATCTGTGGAAATTCTCGGAAGCCGTCAAGGCAGGCGAGATGACCCAGGAAGAATTCATGGAGGCCGAAGCCTCGATGTCGCGTTCCAGCGGCACCTGCAACACCATGGGAACGGCCTCGACCATGGCCTCGATGGTGGAATCGCTCGGCATGGCCTTGTCCGGCAACGCCGCCATTCCCGCCGTTGACAGCCGCCGCCGGGTGATGGCGCAGCTTTCAGGCCGCCGGATCGTGCAAATGGTCAAGGACGATCTGAAACCTTCTGACATCATGACCAAGGAAGCCTTTGAAAATGCCATCCGCATCAATGGCGCCATCGGCGGCTCGACCAATGCGGTCGTGCATCTTCTGGCCATGGCTGGTCGCTGTGGGATCGACCTGACGCTGGATGACTGGGACCGCTGTGGCCGCGATATCCCGACCATCGTCAACCTGATGCCATCGGGCGAGTATCTGATGGAAGAGTTCTTCTATGCCGGTGGTCTGCCGGTGGTGATCAAGATGTTGGCGGAAGCCGGTAAGCTGCACAAGGATGCACTGACCGTCTCCGGCGTCACCATCTGGGACGAAGTCAAGGATGTCCGCAACTGGAACGAGGATGTTATCCGTCCGTTCGACAAGGCGCTGACCCAGCAGGGCGGCATCGCCGTGCTGCGTGGAAACCTGGCCCCGAAGGGCTGCGTGCTGAAGCCATCGGCCGCTTCCGCGCATCTGATGAAACATCGCGGTCGCGCCGTGGTGTTCGAAGACATCGACGACTACAAGGCCAAGATCAATGACGAGAACCTCGACATTGACGAAACCTGCGTGATGGTGATGAAGAACTGTGGCCCGCGCGGCTATCCGGGCATGGCCGAGGTCGGCAATATGGGCCTGCCGCCCAAGGTGCTGCGCAAGGGTATTACCGACATGGTGCGCATTTCCGATGCCCGCATGTCCGGCACCGCCTACGGCACCGTGCTGCTGCACACCTCGCCGGAAGCCGCCCGTGGCGGACCGCTGGCCATCGTCAAGAACGGCGATTTCATCGAGATCGACGTCAAGGAACGCCGGGTGCATCTGGACATTTCCGACGAGGAAATGCAGCGCCGCCTGGCCGATTGGCGCCCGAATGTCGAGCCGCCAGCCAGCGGCTATGCGCGACTGTTCCACGATCACGTGGAAGGGGCCGATACCGGCGCCGACTTCGACTTCCTCAAGGGCTGCCGCGGCGCTGCCGTTGGCAAGGACGCGCATTGATCCATCCAATCTCCCATCAAGCGCGCCCACCGGCGCGCTTGACACCATTCAATGACGAGACAGGGAACAGGTCATGACCTCTTCTGAAAACACCGGAACCAGGATTGCCCTGGCACTGGCCGGCGTCGGCAAGATTGCCCGCGACCAGCATATTCCGTCCTGCGAAAACGGCAGTGACTTCGTGATCGCCGCCGCCATCAGCCGCAATGGCAAGATCGACAGCGCCGAGAATTTCGAAAATTTCGATGTGTTTCTGGAGACCCGCCAGGATATCCGCGCCATCGCGCTGTGCACCCCACCCGATGTCCGCTTCGCCATGGCCAAGAAGGCAATTGCCAGCGGCCTCGACGTGTTGATGGAAAAGCCGCCTGCGGCAACCATTGGCGAAGCCCAGGCGCTGGCCGACCTTGCGCGTGACGCAGGCGTCACCCTGTTTGCCACCTGGCATTCCCGCTTTGCCAATGGTGTGGAACCGGCCCGCCAATGGCTCGACGGCAAGACCATCACCCGGATCGAGATCACCTGGAAGGAAGATGTCCGCCGCTGGCATCCGGGCCAGGCCTGGATTTGGGAGGCCGGCGGTTTCGGCGTGTTCGATCCGGGCATCAATGCCCTGTCGATCTTGACCGCGATCATTCCCGGCCAGACCATCGTTGAAAAGGCAGCCTTGTCCTTCCCCGCCAATCGCCAGCAGCCGATTGCCGCCAGCCTTGCGATGCGCAGCGCAGCCGGTGCGCCGATACAGGCGGAATTCGACTGGCGCCAGGAAGGCCCGCAGACCTGGGATATCGTCGTCGAGACGGATCAAGGCACGCTGAGGCTCGCAAAAGGCGGCGCGGAACTCTATATAAATGAGACATTGACCGTGGAAGGCCCCGACCGGGAATATGCCCGGATCTACACGCGTTTTGCCGAACTGGTGCGCAGCCGCGAAAGCGACGTCGATTTCCAGCCGCTACGGCTGGTTGCCGATGCATTCCTGACGGCGGAGCGTCATGAAGTGGAAGCCTTCATCGAGTAAGACGCACTTTATGGGACGGGATCGACGTCAGTCGGTCCTGCCCCGCAAGCCGAATGCACAAGCCGAATACAAAAGCCAAACGGATGCGACGAACGACCAACGCGGGCGCATCTAGGGCAAATAGCAGCGCGGTCGGCTGATCGCCGATCTGCCTGCGGAACGAGATTTTTGAAAGGACTGCTCCATGACGCTGAACCTCACCGGAAAACACCTGATCGCCGGAGAATGGGTTGAAGGTACGGGAACCTTCACCTCCAGCCCCGCTTCGGGCGAGAGCCATACATTCTTCCTGGGCTCTGCCGCTCTGGTCGACCGCGCCATGAAAGCCGCCGAACAGGCCTTCGCCAGCTACGGCTATTCCTCCCGCGAAGATCGCGCCAAGTTTCTGGAAGCCATCGCCGAGGAAATCGATGCGCGTGGCGATGAAATCACCAAGATCGGCACCCAGGAAACCGGCCTGCCGGAAGCCCGCCTCGTCGGCGAGCGTGGCCGCACCACCGGCCAGCTGCGATTGTTTGCCGAGCATATCCGCAAGGGCGATTATCTCGACCGCCGTTATGATGCCGCCCTGCCGGAGCGCCAGCCCCTGCCTCGCCCCGACATTCGCCTGATGCAGCGGCCTATCGGCCCGGTCGGCGTGTTTGGTGCGTCGAATTTCCCGCTGGCCTTCTCCACCGCTGGCGGCGATACCGCCTCGGCACTGGCCGCCGGTTGCCCTGTTGTCGTCAAGGGTCATGAAGCCCATCCGGGTACTGCTGAAATCGTCGCCCAGGCGATCCACGCCGCCATCAAGAGCACCGGCGTTCATCCCGGCACCTTCTCGCTGGTCCAGGGCGGCAATCGCGAAACCGGCGAGGCCATCTGCCTGCATCCGTTGACCCGCGCTGTCGGCTTTACCGGCTCGCTGCGCGGTGGCCGTGCGCTGTTTGATCTCTGCGTGCACCGTGACGAGCCCATTCCGTTCTTCGGTGAACTGGGATCGGTCAATCCGATGTTCCTGCTGCCTGCCGCAGTCTCAGCCCGTGGCGAGGCGATTGCCAAGGGTTGGGCGGGTTCGCTCACCATGGGCGCTGGCCAGTTCTGCACCAATCCCGGCATCGCCATCATCAAGGAAGGCCCAGAAGCCGACGCCTTCCTGGAAACCGCCAAGACCGCGCTGGCTGCTGCCAATGCCCAGACCATGCTGACCGATGGCATTGCCAATGCCTACCGAGAAGGAGCCAAGCGCATCGAGGAAACCACAGGCGTCCAGTCCGTGCTGACCTCCACCTGCGACCAGCGCAATGCCAAGCCTTATCTGTTTGCCACAACAGGTGAAAACTGGCTGGCAAACCATGTGCTGAGCGAAGAAGTCTTCGGTCCGCTCGGCGTGTTCGTCACCGTCAAGGACGAAGATGAAATGGTCGGTATTGCCGAAAGCCTGGTCGGCCAGCTGACCACGACGCTGCAAATGGACGACGCCGACGCGCAGATCGCCCGCAAGCTGCTGCCAATCCTGGAGCGCAAATCCGGTCGCGTGCTGGCCAACGGTTTCCCGACCGGTGTCGAGGTTTGCGATGCCATGGTGCATGGCGGACCTTATCCGGCCACCACCAATTTCGGCGCAACCTCTGTCGGCACGATGGCGATCCGTCGCTTCCTGCGTCCGGTCAGCTATCAGAACATTCCGGTCGCCCTGCTGCCGGAAGACCTGCAATAAGCGCGGACGAACAGCATGGCTGACAAAACCGAAACGGTTGCAGAGACCGGCAGGCCCTTCGTTGGGCTTGCCGATTGGGGCACCAGCAATTTCCGCCTCTGGCTGGTGGATGGCGCGGGCAATGTGCTGGGCGAACGTCAATCTGCCGACGGCATGTCGGCCTGCGCGGCAGACAACCGGTTTGCCGCCGTGTTGGAAGAACATCTGGAGGCGCTGTCAGCGCCTCTGGACCTGCCGGTGGTGATCGCTGGCATGGCAGGGGCGCGGGCCGGTTGGCTGGAAGCGCCCTATGTCGAAACACCTGCATCGCTGTCCGGTCTTCATCACCATACCGTCAGCCCGAAAGCATCGCGCCCGGTTTATATCCTGCCAGGCCTCTGCCAGAAAGAGACCGGCCCTTTCGATGTGATGCGCGGCGAAGAAACCCAGCTTGCCGGTGTCGTAGCGGGCGGCATTGCTTCGGGCGTGATCTGCATGCCCGGCACCCATTGCAAATGGGTGGATCTGGAAAACGGCGTGGTGCAGAGATTTCGCACGGTCATGACCGGCGAGCTGTTTGATCTGCTCGCCAAACAATCGATCCTGCGCCTGTCGATCCAGCAAGCCCCGGCGGAAACCGATCAGACGGTGTTTGCCGATGCGGTCACCGAAGCGCTCAGCGAAAATTTCACCCTGACCACCAGCCTGTTTTCGATCCGCGCCGCCGGTCTGCTTTCCACGCCTGGAGCCAACGAGGCGGCCAGCCGATTGTCCGGCCTGCTGATTGGCGCCGAAATCAACGGCATGCGCGAGTGGGTCCGTTCCGGCAAGACCGTGCATATCGTCGGTTCAAAAGCGCTCTCAGCGCTCTATGCCAAGGCGATCACCCTGGCGGACGGCAAGGCCAGCATTCTTGACGGCAGCGCCCTGGTGCGCGACGGTCTGTTTGCCGCCGCCAAGGCCATTCTTCAAAATTGACGTTAGGACAGATCATGACCACCACCCATACCCCATGGCCGCAGTTGAAGCGCGAACTGGTCGCCATCCTGCGCGGCATCGGCCCTGATGACATCGAAAGTGTTGTCGATGTGCTTCTGGAACAGGGCTTCGAGGCCATCGAAGTGCCGCTGAATTCACCTGATCCGTTCATCTCGATTGAAAAGGCCCGCAAGCGTGCGCCGGACGGCGTGCTGATCGGCGCAGGCACCGTTCTCGATGCCGGTGCGGTCGAGCAATTGCACAGCGTTGGCGGCAACCTTCTGGTAACGCCCAATACCGATCCAGCGGTGATCGGACAGGCCGCCAGGCTGGGCATGGTCTCGATGCCCGGTGCCTTTACCCCGACCGAAGCGCTGGCAGCCATCAAGGCCGGTGCCTCGGCGATCAAATTCTTCCCCGCCAGCGTCCTCGGCCCAAGCGGCATCAATGCCATCAAGGCCATTCTGCCCGCCAATTTCCCAATCGGCGCCGTTGGCGGCGTTGGCGAAAACAATTTCGGCGACTACCTGAATGCGGGTGTCCGGGCCTTCGGCATCGGCACCAGCCTCTACAAGCCCGGCGATAAGGCTGATGTGGTCAAGCAACGTGCAGCAACGCTGGTGGCTGCCTATGATGCCGCCGTCGCTGCCCATAAGGCATAGAGTTTCATGTCCTGTCTGCCAGCCGTCATGTAACATGCGCTGGCAGGCAGGAAGATTGAACTGCCCAGACCAACATTTTTCGATATAAAATCCAAGCCAGAGTAGAGCTGAATATTCCATACCCATCCAAATCCTGTATCACGGATAGAGTGTGGTACGAGGAAATGGACATGCGGCTGATATTGCTGGGCTTGGGCTGGTTTTTCGTCGGGCTCGGCATTGTCGGTATTTTCGTGCCGGTGCTGCCGACCACGCCGTTCATAATCCTTGCCGCCGCCCTGTTTGCCCGCTCCTCGCCGCGCTTTGAGCAATGGTTGCTTGACCATCCCCGTTTTGGCCAGCCGCTGCTGGACTGGCGCCGCCAAGGCGCGATCTCGCGGCGCGCCAAGGTAGCCGCCGTTGTGGCGATGGGGCTGAGCTTTGCCGTGATGTGGTTCTTCTCGTCGGCACCGCTTTACGTGCGCGTTGGCACCGGGATTATTCTTCTCTGCTCGGCGGCTTTCGTCGTCAGCCGGCCAGAGCCGAAACAATAATCTCTTAGAGCGTTTCTGCTCTTAGAGTCTGTCAAGTTCAGATTGAACCAGACAGACACTAGATTCTCTTGTTTTCGTTTGTCTTTTCGGGAAAACCGGTTTCCACTTTTCCTGGAAATGCTCTATTCCGGCACCGCCGGCAGCACGCAGTCGGTCTTGTTCAAGTGCCGTTCGCGGAAGAAGATGAACAGGCCGGAGCCGATAATCAGGGCTGCGCCGATCACCATGCCGGTGCGCGGCACATCGCCAAAGAACAGCCAGCCGAACAGCACAGCCCACAGCAGCAGCGTATATTGCAAGGGCGCAACCGCTGCGGCATCGGATATTTTCAGGGCGCGATTGACCAGCATATGCGCCGCCATGGCGACGATGCCGAGCAGACCCAACATGACGATATCGGTGGCGGAACCGATCTCGACCCAGTCGAAGGGCGCGAAAAACAATCCGCCGACCAGCGCCGCCGTTACCTGGAACAGCACCAGCAACTTATCCGGCGTAGCCCGCAGCGAACGGCCTGACAGCATCATGAAAGCAAAGGCCGCGCTGCCGATAATGGAAATCAGCGCCGGTGCGGAAAACATCGCCCGCGACGGTTCCAGCGTGATGATCACGCCGATAAAACCGACCACGATGGCGGTGATGCGCCGCCAGCCAAGCTTTTCGCCCAGCAGAAAGGGTGCACAGGCCGCAACGTAGATCGGCGCGGCCAGCCAATAGGTCATAACATCCGCCAGCGGCAGATAGCTGACCGCATAGTAGAAGCCGATAATTTCAACCGTCGAGCACGTCACCCGCGCCAGCTGCATCCAGGGCCGCTCGACGCTGAGGATCGGCGCAAGCCCACCGCGCACCAGAAACGGCAAAAGCAGGAGCAAAGCCGCCAAGCTGCGCAGCACCACGACCTGACCCAGCCCGTAATGGGCGACAAGCGCCTTGGCCATGGCATCGTTCAGCGCAAACATCAGCATCCCCGCCAGCATGATGGCCGGACCGGTGGCACGAGAGGTTTGAAAATTGGCGAGGAGAGAACGGATCACGACTGTAGGCCTTGATTAGGGAAGGAGCGAATTGGCGCGTCCCTATCATGCGCGAAGCGAACCGCCCATATAGATCCGCTGAAATAACTACATTTGACAATTGATAAAGTCATCCGATGACTTTATCAATTGTCAAATGAGACCGTTGCTGAAAACCAATCTGGCCGATGGGGCCGCCGAGCGTATTCGAACCGCCCTTGGCCGTGGGACATGGCGGATCGGCGAAAAATTGCCGAATGAGCAAAGCCTGTCTGACGCGCTGCATGTCAGCCGCGGTACGATCCGCGAAGCCGTGCGGGTGCTGGTGGCGCAGGGCCTACTGGAAACCCGCCAGGGCTCCGGCACCTATGTGATAAAAGACCGCATCACCCCCGAACCGCTGGATCTTGCCCATCGTACCAGCCTGCGCGACCGGCTGGAGGCTCGGCTGGCACTGGATGTGGAAGGGGCAAGGCTGGCCGCTATCAGGGCGAGACCGGCCACCATCAGGCAATTGCACGCCCTGCTGGACCAGCGCGGCCATTCCGGTGCCGATCCCGACCGTAACGCTTTTATCGCTCGCGATCTGGCCTTTCACCGGGCGGTAATCGCCGCATCGGAAAATGCCGCCATGCTGGAGCTTTACGAGTTTTTCACCCGCTCGATTACCCAGACCATCGAGGCAACCACCGGCGGCCTTGTGCCGGAACCGGACCTTGACGCCCACCGCGCTATTGTCGATGCCATTGCCAGCGGCGATCCCGATCAAGCAGACAGTGCGGTGCGTGCCTTCATGCAGCCGATGCTTGCCTTTCTTGATGATATTGCCGCCTCTGAAAGCCTTCGCCCATGACGAATGCCCATCCCCAGCTTGATCTTGGCGACGAATTGCTGATCGATGCGCAGGTCGAAGACGCCCCTACCCCGCCTCAAGCCTCGGGGCGGTCGCCTCTGTCGCGCATCGTGTTGGGCGTCAGTCTGGTGTTGATTGCCTTCAACCTGCGCCCGCTGTTTTCCAGCGCTTCGACACTGCTGCCGGAAATACGTGACCAACTGGGTCTCTCCGTGCTGGGTGCTAGCCTGCTGACCACCCTGCCGGTGGTTTGCCTTGGGGTCTTCTCACCCCTGGCACCCAAACTTGGCGACCGCTACGGCGCGGAAAAGACGCTGCTGGCCGTCATGGCATTGCTGGCCATCGGCACCGCCCTGCGCGGCTTTTCCAGCCTTCCCACCCTGTTTTTTGGCACAGCGCTTGCCGGTGCCTGCATCGCGGTCGGAAATGTGCTGCTGCCGGGTCTGGTGAAACGCGATTTTCCTGATCGGGCCGCGTTGATGACCGGCTTTTACACCATGGCGCTCTGTGGTGGCGCGGCGGCCGCCGCCGGGCTGACCCTGCCGATCGAGGCAGCCAGTGGCGGTTCGCTGGCCATCGGCCTGGCCGCCTGGGGGCTTCCGGCTGCCATGGTGTTCCTGCTGTTTCTGCCGCAGGCCTTTTCCGGCCATGCGGCAAGGCCGGGATTCAGGGCCGAGGTGAAGGGCCTGTGGCGTGACCGGCTGGCCTGGAACGTGACGCTTTACACCGGATTGCAATCGGCACTGGCCTATTGTGTGTTCGGTTGGCTGGTGCCGATCCTGCGGGAACGCGGGCTGGACGGGGTAACGGCAGGGGCGGTCGTTTCGGTCTCGGTCATGGTGCAGGCGGCGGCCTGTATTGTCGCGCCGCAGCTTGCCGTTCGGGGCAAGAACCAAAGCCTTGTCAACGCCGCTGTTGCCATTCTCGCTGTCATCGCACTGATCGGCCTGTTGTTTGCTCCCCTTTCCACCCTGTGGATCTGGGCCGTGCTGCAAGGTATCGGCCAAGGCAGCCTGATCGCGCTTGCCATGACCGCAATCGTGCTGCGCTCTGGCAGCCCGCAGATTGCCTCCCATCTATCGGGCATGGCGCAATGCGTCGGCTATTGCCTGGCCGCCATTGGCCCGCTGCTCGTTGGGCTGATCCGTGGTGCCACGGGCAGTTTCGCCTGGGCCGCCCTGCTGTTTGTCGCGCTCGGCCTTGGCGCAGCCTGGAATGGCTGGCGGGCGGGCCGCGATCTGCGGGTCGATGTGGTAATCGACGAAAAACCTCATTGACACCAAATGGTTAAATCGGAAGAGTAAAAGGACATGCCATGGAAAATGGCGGGTCGCATTCCATGCGCGACGCCCTCAACCCTCGAATGGACGTGGGGCCGTCGCAATGGTTTCAAGACGAGAATGTTTGAGCATTGTCTTGCCTTGGAATAAGGGAATGGACGAGACGTGGGCGGCTCGTCGCGGCGCGCCGGTTGATTGACGAAAAGAGGGGCAATTGTCATGGGTCTGCAACGGATATTCGCCGGGACGGTGCTCGCCTTCCTGGGTCTCATGCTGCCAGCCTCCATACAATCAGCAATGGCTGCCGAAACCAACCGCAGCATCGCCCTGACCCAGGATGGCGACTACAGCGGTTTTGACCTGCGCACCGCGCAAAACGTCACTCTGGACCAATGCCAGGCAAGCTGTGTCGATGACAAATCCTGCCGCGCTTTCACCTATAATATCAAGGCCCGCTGGTGCTTCCTGAAATCGGATTTCAACCAGATCAGCCCCTTTGCGGGTGCTGTTGCCGGTAAGATCGTGACCAGCGCCACTGAGCCGGATATCGGCGCGCCCGCAAAGCTCGGCTTCATCTCCGATAGTCTGCGCACACAAGCCAACGCTTTCAGAGCGCGCCTGACACAGACGGCGGAACCACCAGAACTGGGCCTTAACGGATTGATCGGTCGCGCCCATGCCAGCCTGTCGGCGGGCAAGGGTGCCGATGCCCTGGCCGGCTTTCTGGCCGCCGCCCAGCTTTCCCCTGAGGATTCCAGCCTGTGGATCAGCGCCGCCCGTGCCGCCAACACCATCAAGGATGATCGCGCAACTGCCAATCAGGGGCTTTACGCAGCCCTTCTCGGCTATGACCTGACCCGCAGCACCAAGGAGCGAGCCGATGCGCTGGCTGTGCTGGCCAAGACCCTGGAGAAAAACGAGAATTTTCGCGCGGCTCTGAATACCTACAAGGCGAGCCTCGAGCTTGCCTCCGATAAGACGGTTCGCGCCGCCTATCTGGCGCTGAAAGCCACCAAGGGTTTTCGCATCACCGGCAACAGTGTTGATGCCGATGCCGCATCCCCTCGCGCCTGCGTGCAATTTTCTGATCCGTTGATCAATCGCGGCACCGATTATACCGCCTTCGTCACCGTCAATGGCAAGCCTCCAAAGGTGCTGGAAGCCAAGGACAGCCAGCTTTGCGTCGAAGGGCTGGACTATGGTCAGCGCTATACGATTGGACTGCGGGAAGGACTGCCCTCCTCCGTCGATGAGCCGCTGACGGCAAAGACCGATATCGATGTCTATATCCGCGACCGCAGCCCGACCGTGCGCTTTACCGGCGACCATTTCGTACTGCCGTCTGCGGCGCGGCGCGGCATTCCCCTGGTCTCTGTTAACACCGACAAGGCCAATCTGAAGCTTTACCGGATCGGCGAACGGGCGATTGCGCCGCTGATGAGCAATTCGCAATTTCTCTCGCAGCTCAGCGGTTACGGTGCCGACCGGATCGAAAAGGACAATGGCGAATTGGTCTGGCAAGGCTTGATCGACATTGAAAGCAGCCTGAACCGTGAAGTCACCACCAGTTTTCCGGTGGACGAGGCTCTGCCGGAACGCAAGCCCGGCATCTATGTGCTGACGGCGTCCCCCAATGCCGGTAAAAGTGACGAATGGGAAGACCGCGCCACGCAATGGTTCCTGGTTTCCGATATCGGCCTTTCCACCTTTGCCGGTACTGACGGGTTGAACGTGTTTGCCCGCTCGCTGAACTCCGCCAAGCCAATCGCCGGCGTCGAGCTGAAATTGCTGGCCCGCAACAACGAAATCCTCGGCACTGCCACCACCGATGATCAGGGCCGAGCCACCTTTTCGGCTGGCCTGATGCGCTCCGGTGCGGCGCTAGCGCCTGCCGTTCTGACAGGCGAACAGCCGGGCAAGGATTTCGTGTTCCTCGACATGACCAAGGCCGGTTTCGACCTGTCGGACCGGGGCGTCACCGGGCGCACAGCACCCGGCGCTATCGATATTTTCGCCTGGACGGAACGCGGCATCTACCGCCCAGGCGACACGGTGCATGTGAGCGCCCTTGCCCGCGACATCGGCGCGGAAGCCATTGACGGCCTGCCGCTGACCTTCATTTTCACACGGCCCGACGGCGTGGAATATCGCCGCATGGTCAGCACCGGCGCTGGTCTTGGCGGCCATGTTGTGGATCTGGCGCTGGATACATCCGTGATGCGCGGCACCTGGACGCTTGGCATCCATGTCGATCCGAAAAAACCGGCCATTGCCGAAAAGACCTTTCTGGTCGATGATTTCCTGCCCGACCGGATCGAGTTCGACCTGAAACCGGCAGCAGATGTGCTGAAACCGGGTATGCCGCTCGCGGTTGGTGTCGATGGCCACTATCTCTACGGCGCACCGGCTGCTGGCCTTTCGCTGGAAGGTGACATGGTCATCAAGCCAACCCGCAGCCGCGACGACCTGCCCGGCTTCGTCTTCGGCCTTGCCGATGAAGAGGCCGGAGACAATAGCAGCCTGACACTGGACGCTCTCCAGCCATTGGATGACAAGGGCCATGGCAGCGTCGATCTTCAGGTCGATGACCTGCCCGCCACCACACAGCTGTTGCAGGCGCAATTGTCCGTGCGCCTGAAGGAAGGCGGCGGCCGGGCAGTGGAGCGGCAACTGACCCTGCCGGTTGAGACCGGCCAGCCCGCCATCGGCATCAAGCCGGAGTTTTCCGGCGAGCTTTCCGAAAACAGCACCGGCCATTTCCAGCTCATCGCGCTCGATGCCGATGGCAAGCCACAGGCGCTTCCAGCTGCAAAGTGGAAATTGGTGCAATTGGAGCGAAATTATCAATGGTATCGCGATGGCAGCGCCTGGCGCTTCGAGCCGATCACCACCACCAAGCTGGCCGCCAGCGGCACGGTCGATATCGGCGCGGAGAAAACCGATCTGCCGATGCCGGTCGGCTGGGGCCGTTACCGGTTGGAAGTCGATGCGCCAACAGCCAATGGCGCTGCCTCCAGCATCGAATTCAATGCGGGCTGGTTTGTCGAGGCGGGCTCGACCGAAACCCCGGATGCATTGGAAATCGGCCTCGACAAGCCGGTCTACAAGATCGGTGAAACGGCAAAGCTGAAAGTCTCGTCGCGCTATGCCGGTGAGGTTCTGGTGACCATCGGCTCGGAAACCCTTGTCGCGACGGAAACGGCCAGCATCGCGGCCACCGGTGGCGAAATCGATATTCCCGTCACCGATAATTTCGGCGCAGGCACCTATATCACCGCGACCCTTTATCGCCCGGGCGAAAGCCAGGAAACCCGCATGCCGATGCGCGCCATCGGCGTCACCTGGCTCAGCGTCGATCCGGCCAATCGCAAGCTGGCCATCAAGCTCACCCCGCCGCAGCAGATTGAGCCACGCCGCAAACTGACCGTGCCGATCAGCGTCACCGGTGGCGGTAATGATGCCTATGTCACGGTGGCGGCGGTGGATGTCGGCATTCTCAATCTCACCCGCTTTGAGACGCCGGACCCGGATGGCTGGTATTTCGGCCAGCGGCGTTTGGGCATTGAAATGCGCGATCTCTACGGTCAATTGATCGACGGATCGCTTGGCGCCATGGGCAAGCTGCGCACCGGCGGCGATGGCGGCATGATGGCCTTGCAGGCCAGTCCGCCCGAGGAAAAACTGGTGGCGCTGTTTTCCGGCCCTGTTCATCTCGACCATACCGGCAAGGCGCAGGTCGAGTTTGACATTCCGCAATTCAACGGCACCGTGCGCCTGATGGCCATCGCCTGGAACCGCACCGGTATCGGCCATGCGCAAACCGATGTGATCGTTCGCGACCCCGTGGTCATCACCGCCTCGCTGCCGCGCTTCCTCGCCCCCGGCGATCAGGCCCGCCTCCAGCTCGATCTGGCCGCCACCGATGCGCCGGATGGAGATTACCTATTGTCGCTCAAGGGCAATCCCTCCGTGGAAATCGACCCTGCCAAAGCGCAGATTCCAGTCACGCTAAAGGCAGGGGCGCGGACCAGCCTATCGGTCGGGTTGAAGGGTCTTACCCCCGGCGATGGCACGGTTTCCGTGGCGCTGACCTCTGTCGGAACGGCTTCTGCTAGTGGCGACAATGGTTCAGGAACCCCTGCCACGGGCGCAAATACCGGGGAGGCAAAGAACACTGGACTGTCGCTCACCCGGTCGCTGGATCTGCCGGTGCGTCCCGCCGCGCTGCCGGTGACAACGCGGCGCGAATTGCCGCTGGCGGCTGGCAAAAGCCTGATCGTGGACGGCGATCTTCTGGCCGATAGCGTGTTGCAAGGCGCGTCGCTGAGCCTCTCGGTGTCGCGTGGTGCCAATTTCGATATTGCCGCCCTGCTGACAAGCCTTGACCGTTACCCCTATGGCTGCGCCGAGCAGACCACCAGCCGGGCGCTGCCGCTGCTCTATCTCAACGACCTCGCCAATGTGGCCGGTCTGCCCGCTGATGCCGATATCAACCGGCGCATTCAGGATGCCATCTACCGGGTGCTGTCCTATCAGGCGGCGCAAGGCAGTTTCGGCCTTTGGGCACCCGGTTCGGAAGATCTGTGGCTGGACGCCTATGTCAGTGATTTCCTGACCCGCGCCCGCGAAAAGGGCTTCGACGTACCCGACAACGCCCTGGTGCAGGCGCTGGATAATCTGGCCAACAAGCTCTCCTATGACACCGATGTCGAAGCGCAGGGCAATGAGATAGCCTATGCGCTCTATGTGCTGGCTCGCAATCGCCGCGCCGCGATCAGCGACCTGCGCTACTACGCCGATACGATGCTGGACCGTTTCCCGACGCCGCTGTCCAAGGCGCATCTGGCTGCGGCCCTGTCGCTTTATGGCGATCCGGTCAAGGCGGAGGCGATATTCCGGGCCGCAAGCGAGCAATCGCAGCAAGGCTCGATCACGCCGGTCAGCCTGGCTCGGTCGGATTACGGTTCGCAATTGCGCGATGGTGCCGCCATCCTGGCGCTGGCCGCCGAGGCCCGGCCCGTGCCGCCGATCATCCCGGCGCTGAGCAGGTCGGTGATCGAAGACTGGAAGCGCAAGTCCTATACCAGCACCCAGGAGGAAAGCTGGATGCTGATGGCCGCCCGGGCGCTGGACAAAAGCGACGATGGCCTTTCCGTGACCGTCAATGGCAGCCTGAAAACCGGCGGCTATAGGGCGAGGATCGAGGGCAATGACCTGATGCATCAGCCGGTCACACTGGAAAATACCGGTGCAGATCCGCTGACGGCAACAGTCACCACAGTGGCCGTGCCGAAATATCCTCTGCCAGCGGCCAGCGAAGGCTTCACCATTGAGCGCAGCTATTACACGCTGTCGGGCGAGAAGGTGAATATCAGCGAGGCAGTGCAAAACCAGCGTTATGTCGTGGTGTTGAAGGTTGCTCAAGCTGCAAACGGGGCTGCTATGGGAGCGCAAAGCTTGCCAACGCAATTGCTGGTGACAGATCTGCTGCCGGCTGGCCTGGAAATCGACAATCCGGCCTTGGTCGGCAGTGCTGATCTCGCCAATTTCGACTGGCTGGGCGAGACCAAAGCCGCCCATCTGGAATTCCGCGACGACCGCTTTGTCGCAGCCCTCGACAGCGCCAGTCAGGACAGTGGCGACATGGTTCTCGCCTATGTGGTGCGCGCCGTGACACCGGGCGTGTTCGACCAACCCGCCGCCAGCGTCGAGGACATGTATCGCCCGCAGCGCTATGCCCGCACGGCAACGGGACGCATGGAGGTGAAGGCAGAACAGTGATCCGGCGCGGCAAGACATTCGGTTTGGTGCTGCTGACCGGCCTGCTTTTGGGCGGGGCGGTCTGGCATGGGCTGAACCGGCTGGATGCGGCCTTCCCGCCGCCACTTGATGCGATCAGCCCCAATTCAGCAGAACTTCTGGATGCCGATGGGCAATTGCTGCGGGCCTTTACCACGCAAGAGGGTCGCTGGCGGCTGAAAACCGTAGCCGCCGATGTCGATCCTTTGCTGATACGCATGCTGGTCGCCTATGAGGACCGGCGTTTCTATCATCATTCCGGCGTCGATGGGTTGGCGCTTGGCCGGGCGTCCCTTCAGCTCATCCGCCATGGCCGGATCGTGTCAGGTGCCTCAACGCTCTCCATGCAGGTGGCAAGGCTGATCGAGCCTCGAAAATCACGTTCCTTTCTGGCCAAGACCCAACAAGCGCTGCGGGCCATCCAGATCGAGCACCGGTTGGACAAGGCCGCCATTCTCGATCTCTATCTGACCCATGCCCCCTATGGCGGCAATCTCGAAGGGGTTCGGGCCGCCTCACTTGCCTATTTCGGCAAGGAGCCGAAACATCTGACGCCTGCGCAAGCAGCCCTGCTGGTCGCCCTGCCGCAATTGCCGGAACGGCGGCGACCCGAGCGCTTTGCCGATAACGCCCTTGCCGCCCGCGACCGGGTGCTGGCGCGTATGGAAAAAGCCGGTATTGTCTCAGCCCAGGACCGGCAATTGGCAAGCGTCGTGCCGATCCCGAAGACAAGGCTGGAATTGCCAATGCTCGCCGCCCATGTCGGCGATGCCGAACGGCGCAAGCGGCCAGAAAGCCTGACCTATCCGACCACACTCAAAAAAGACGTGCAGGCAACGCTGGAAACCGTGGCGAGACAAGCGGCCCAGAGACTTCCGCCAAAAGTATCGGTGGCAATTCTGGCTGCCGACATCCGCACCGGCGAGATCCTCGCCCGGGTCGGTTCCGCCGCCTATCTCGATGCCAGCCGCTCCGGCTGGATCGACATGACGCGCATCAAACGGTCGCCAGGCTCGACGCTGAAGCCGCTGATCTACGGCCTGGCTTTCGAACAGGGATTGATTGCCCAGGATACGGTGATCGAGGATCGCCCCGCCGATTTCGCGGGCTATAGGCCGAAAAATTTCGACATGCATTATCAGGGCGACGTCACCATCCGCGATGCCCTGCAACTGTCGCTCAACGTGCCTGCGGTCCGCTTGCTGGAAGCGGTCGGCCCCTCGCAATTGCTATCCCGGCTGAAAAGATCAGACATCAGGATCGACCTGCCCAAGGCGGAAACCCCGGGACTTGCCATCGCGCTGGGCGGCGCCGGTACGACGTTGAAGGACCTCGTCACGCTTTATGCCGCCCTTGCCCGGCAAGGCAGCGCCATCCGGCTGCGCGACTGCGCCGTGCTCGGTAGCGCCCATGCTGAGCCCGGACGCCTGCTGGAACCGGCTGCGGCCTGGAACGTCACCGATATCCTGTCTGGTGTCGCCCCGCCGCTTGGCGCGCTGACCGGACGGATCGCTTATAAGACCGGCACCAGCTACGGCTACCGCGATGGCTGGTCGATCGGTTATGATGGCCGCACGGTCATCGGGGTGTGGATCGGCAGGGCGGATAACAGTGCCATTCCCGGTCTGACCGGCTATGGCACCGCGGCCCCTGTGTTGTTTGAGGCTTTTGCCCGGTCCAAATTGCCGCGAGCCCCCCTGCCCCCGCCGCCGGATGGCGCCTTGCGGATCGCCAAGAGCGATCTGACACCCGGCCTCAGGCGCTTTTCGCGCGATGCCAGCGGCCTGATCGCCCTCAATGCCCGCGAAAAACCGCCGATGATTGTCTATCCCCCGGAAGGCGCCCATGTGGAACTTGGCCGGACCGCCGATGGCGTGCAACTGCCGTTGGTGTTAAAACTTCAGGCGGGCCGCGCGCCCTTCCGCTGGCTGGCCAATGGACAGGCTCTGCCGGATCTTGCCCGCACCCGCACCACCCGTTGGACACCTGACGGTAATGGCTACTCGACTCTCACGGTGATCGATGCGAGCGGCCGCAGTGCCAGCGTCGGCATTTTCCTTCAATAACATTGACTTAAACTTATATACAATAAACTTATATACCCTCTATAAAAAGGGGGAAATGCCAAATTTAAGTCGATCTTAACAAACGCCCCCTAATGTCGTTGATTGACGATGATGTCGCTTGACCGCCAGCGCCTGCACAATGACTGTGAGAGGTCTGACACGCTTCTGGACAGCGATGGCAGAGACTTGCCGCTCAAGACATGCCGTCCTTATCCGGAAATCGCTTTGCATTTGCTGCCTCAATCGCTCAGCCAAACGCGCCTAAGACGCGTATCCGGCCAGGCGACATGGCTTTGGAGAAGCTGGGACCCATGTTCATAGATCGCTTGTTGTCGCGTTTCCGCATTCAGACCAAGGTGTTGATTTTCATCCTTCCCTTCGTCGTCACCATCGGCGCGGTCGGCTTTACCGGTCTCTATGCCTCAGGCCTGCTTCAAGGCCGGATGGAGATTTCCAACAGCGTGTTGCAATCCTTGAGCGGGTTTCGCGATGTGTCTATCGCGATGACGGACTTTCTCGACAAGACCACAGAGCAAAGCCGCAATGCGGTTACCGAGAAACTGAAAGAACAGCAGCGGGTACTCAAGCGCACGCTGGATCAACTCGATACCAATGCCGATGGCCGAAGCGAGCTTGAAAAAGCCTCGACTGCCGTCGATGGCGTCGTCAGCCACATGGGCACGCTCTGGTCGCTGCATGAAACGGAAGCCAACCTGATCAAGGATATGAGCCAGGGCACGGCCAATATTGTCGCCGCACAGAATGATCTGTCCGAGGCCATGAAGAAAGTGACCTTGTCGATCCAGGCTGACGAGACCGCCGCCAAGCAGATGTTGCGCGACGCCGACAAGATAGCGCTGACCAGCGGCTTTCTGACCGATATCAATCGCAAATTCGGCAGCCTGCCGACACCGGAAGAGAAATTCGACTACGTCGCTGCCAATCTCGCGGAAATGAAAACCCGCCAGCCACCGCTGGCCGCCGCCCTGCCGGAAAAGAACAAATCCGCCGCCCGCACCATCGAGACCATCATCAAGGATCTCGGCGACATGGTAACAGCAGGCGACAAATCGCCGGAAGTGGCGGAAGCCATGGCAACCAAACTGCGGAATTTTACCCAGCTTTCCGCCTATCTCGGCCTTGCCGCGCAGCAGAAGATGAAGGATGCCACAGCCCGCTTCGGCGAAATGGACGTGCCTCTGGAAAAGGCACAGCTGCTTTTGACCGATGGGCGCGGCCTGATCGATGCCGCCTACAGGTTCCAGATCACAACCGCCAGTTTCATGCTGGCACCGACCGAGCAGAATCTCACCAGCCTGCGCAAGGAATTTGCCGGGTTAAAAACAGCGCTCGCGGCACTCAAGGGCACATCCGGCTCCTTTGGGCTCTATGCGCCGCTTGAAGCCAAGCTGACACCCGCCATCGCCCTGATGGAAAAGGCCAGCACCGAACTGGTCAAGATCAGCCAGGACCGTCAGACCAATTTCCAGACCGCCAGCACCGATCTCGACCGAATCTGGCAGCAGCTGACATCTTTTGCCGAAATGCAAAAGGTCAGCGCCGGAGAGGAACGCCGTGACGCCAATTCGATTTCCATTGGTGCCATGACCCTCGGCCTGCTGATTTCGCTATTTGCCGGTATCGGCCTCGTTCTTACCTTCAAGGGTCCGATCGGCCAGATCACCGCAGCCATGCGCCGTCTGGCCGATGGCAAGCTGGACACCGGCATCAGCGGGGAAGCCCGTGTCGATGAAATCGGCGAAATGGCCCGCGCGCTCGGCGTGTTCAAACAGAATGCACTGTCCAAGATCGAGATCGAGCAGCGCAGCGAGGCTGAGCGTAATGAAGCCGAGGAAGAGCGCCGCCGCAACGATGCGGAAAAACAGGCCATCGACCGGCAGATCGAATTTGCCGTCAATGCACTGGCTGGTGGATTGGGGCGGCTGGCCAGCGGTGATATCTCCGTCACCATCGATACGCCTTTTACCGGCCGCCTCGAACAATTGCGCGTCGATTTCAACACCTCGCTGCAAAACCTTCAGGACACGATGCGCCAGATCCGCGCCAATACCTATATGATCCAGCGCAATGCGGGTGAAATGACCGCTGCCGCCGACGACCTGGCCAAACGCACCGAACAACAGGCCGCATCGCTGGAACAGACCGCCGCCGCCGTCGACGAAATCACCGTGACGGTGAAATCCTCGACCGAACAGGCCCAGGCCGCCAACACCATTGTTGCCGAGACAAAAACCGCTGCCGATACCTCCTCCAAGGTTGTCGCAAGCGCCATTGATGCCATGGGCCGGATCGAAAATGCCTCCGGCCAGATTGTCCAGATCATTGACGTCATCGACGAGATCGCCTTCCAGACCAACCTTCTGGCCTTGAATGCAGGGGTCGAGGCCGCACGCGCTGGCGAGGCTGGTAAGGGCTTTGCGGTCGTTGCCCAGGAAGTGCGCGAATTGGCGCAACGCTCGGCCAATGCCGCCAAGGATATCAAGGCACTGATCAACACGTCGAGCACAGAAGTCGCCGCCGGTGCAAAGCTGGTGCAGCGCACCGGTGAGGTTCTTTCGGAAATTTCGACGAAAATCGTCAGCGTTTCACAGCGCGTCGAAGCGATTGCGCTGGCCAGCCGCGACCAGTCAACCGCCTTGGGCGAAGTCAATTCCGCCGTCAACGGCATGGACCAGATGACCCAGCGCAATGCCGCCATGGTCGAGGAAACCAATGCCGCCACCCGCCAATTGGCTGACGAAGCCGATACGCTGATGGGTCTGGTCGATCAGTTCAAGCTCGGGGCCGATCCAAGAGACCGGGCGCAGACCAGAGCCGCCTGAACAAAATAAAAGCTTTCAACAGATCGAACCGGTGGGGAAACCTGCCGGTTCACGCATTTTACACCCCAGTTTCGGGCTTTTACGACAGCGCCGTGCGCCCTGTTTGGCGCACAAAGCCTCGCTGTAGCTCTTTATATCTACTGCATAATTCCTCTAATCGATTCCGATTTGAGGAATTATGCAGTAGAACTCGCTTGACTTGAACGGGTAGCTGCACCTTAAACACAGCGGCTTCGTCCATCTGGAAAGTGAGTTCTCCCGTGCGCTACTTCATCACCGGCACCGCTGGCTTTATCGGTTTTCATCTGGCCCGCCGCCTGCTTCAGGATGGCCATACCGTCACCGGTTATGATGGCATGACCGCCTATTACAATCTGCGCCTCAAGGAAGCCCGCAACGCTGGACTTGCCCAGTTTCCAAGCTTCACCGGCGTGATCGGAATGCTGGAGGACCGCGAAGCGCTTGAGCGGGCCGTGAATCAGGCGAAACCCGATGTTATCATCCATCTCGCTGCCCAGGCAGGCGTGCGCTACAGTCTCGAAAACCCGAAAGCCTATCTGGATTCAAACCTGATCGGCTCCTGGAACATTGTCGAAATCGCCAGGCAATTGCAGATCGGCCATTTGATGCTGGCCTCCACCTCATCGATTTACGGCGCCAATCCGCAGGTTCCCTTCCGCGAAACCGACCGCGCCGACGAACCGATGACTTTCTATGCCGCCAGCAAGAAGGGCATGGAGCTGATGGCGCACAGCTACGCCCATCTCTATAAGGTGCCGACCACGGCTTTCCGGTTCTTCACCGTCTATGGCCCCTGGGGTCGCCCGGACATGGCGCTGTTCAAGTTCATGAAGGCAATGCTGGCCGATGAAGCCATCGAGATCTATGGCGAAGGCAAGATGAGCCGCGATTTCACCTATATCGACGACCTGATCGACAGTGTCATCGCCCTTTCAGCCATTGCCCCTGGTGAGGAAAACCGGGTCCGCACCCCGGAAAACCTGGATACGCTCTCCCATAACGCACCGTTCCGCGTCATCAATATCGGCGGGGGCCAGCCGATCGCGCTGATGGATTTCATCGAGACCATCGAGACCATCATGGGCCGCCCGACCAAGCGCAAAATGCTGCCGATGCAGCAGGGCGACGTGCCTCGCACCTTCGCCAGCCCCGACCTGCTGGTAGCCCTCACCGGCCAGAAACCAACGACAACGCTGGATGTCGGCGTCAAGGCGACCATGGACTGGTATCTGGAACATCATCGCCAGCTCGGGCTGTGATGGTCGGAACAATCATGCTCAGCTTGAAGAGCCTGCAAATACCTCACATCCATCAGAGATGTGAGGTATAAAGCCCCTCACCCCGCCTGTCGCTGCTCCACCAAATCCTTGACCAGCCGCGCCGTTTCCGCGGCACCGTTCAGCGAAACAGACAGTTTTTTAGGAAACTTCAATTTCAGCGCCTTGGTGATGGCCTTTGCCATGGCCTCGCCATTCAATCCGTCCTCGCCGATGACAACGGCCAGGCCCAGCGCTTCCAGTTTTTCCGCCCGCACCGTCTGCTCTGTTTCGCCGCCTGCCGCAAATGGCACGAGCAGCGCCGGACATCTGGCCCGCAAGACATCGCAGACCGTGTTATATCCCGCTTGCGAAACGGAGAGTTTGGCCTTGGGCAACAAAGCCGGGAAATCCGGACGAAAGCGATAGAGTGCGACAGTGCCGGGTGCGCGCTGGGTAAAGCGCTCATAATCGGCCTCAGGCAGGTTGGGTCCGGTAATCAGGCACCAGCGCAGCTGGTCACCGAGATCACCGCCGAGAATGTCGCGGGCATCCAGCGCCGCTTCGATCAAGGCGGCACCGACCGCCCCTCCTCCCGCCGAAATGACGATGTCGAAAACCTCTTCTGCCGGTTCCGGCTCAGGGGCTGCAACCAGGCCGGTATAATGCAGCTTGTCATGAATGATCTTTGCCAGCGGAAATGTCTCTTGCAGCTCGACGAATTGCGGATCGCCATGCACGAGAACGCCATCGAAATGGTCCTCCACCAGCGCGACCGTTTCCTTGTCGCGGCCGGACTTGCGATTTTCCTGGAGGATATCGCGCACCGAGCTGAGCAGCAATGGCTTGGGATGCGTGGCCTTGATCGCATCCAGCAGCGGCAGAAGCTCAAAGCGCACCTGCCGGCGACCGAACGGAAAAGCCTCGATGATGACAATATCGGGCCGCACCGCCTCGAAGGCCGCCAACAGCAGCGCGGCACGGCTTGTCTCGAAACTAGCATCGACCGGCTTGCCTTCGCTATCGACCAGACCGGAAAAGCCAGTCGCTGAGAGAACGGCGGGCAATTGCACATGCTCGATACCCGGTCCCGGAAAGCCCTTGACCGACGCCCCGCCCGTCACCAGCGTTACCGACAATCCGGCCTCTACCATAGCCTCGGCCAATCGGCTGGCCCGGGCCAGATGGCCGATACCGAGCAAATGCTGCACATAAAAGAAAACCCGTTTCGGGCGAAGAGTCATGTACGTTTGCTCCTGGGGACATTTCTGCTTTTCACAGAATGGCGAGACGCAAGGAATGCATCACGCGACGTCAAAGGCATATTTCCTGAAACCCTACCCTATGCAAGTGCTTATTGACGGCCAGAAAACAAGTCCGTCAGGTCACGGATGCTGTTGCGGTAATCGAAATCCCGCCGCACCTTGCCCTCGGCGGCGGACCCGAGCCGGGCGCGCAAGGCCGGATCACGCATGGCCTTCTCCAGTACCAAAGCCAGCGCCTGCGCATCATCAGGTTCCACCAGCAGTCCATTTTCGCCGTCGACGAACAGTTCGGATATCCCCGAGACCGTGGTGCTGACCGGCATCAGCCCCTGACTTGCGGCCTCCACCAGCACATTCGGCAGGCCGTCGCGGTCGCCATCGGCGGTAATCCGGCAGGCAAGTGCGAAAAGGTCGCTGTCACGGTAATGGGTCAGCACATCGCGCTGGTCCATCGCCCCTTTCCAGGTGATGCGACTGGCAATGCCAAGCTGATCCGCCAAGGCCTGCAAGCGGGCCAGTTCGTCACCACCCCCGATATGGGTAAAGTGCCAGGTAAGATCGGCGGGAAGTGCGGCGAGCGCGTGCAGCAGCACATCATAGCCCTTCTTTTTCACCGCGCGGCCAACCGATAGCAACCGCAGCGGATCACCGGAACCGTCGCGCGCCGGACGCATGCCCTCAAAATGCGGAAACCGATCAAGATCGAGCCCGTGATAGCTGAGGTGGACGCTGCCGCGCCCATTGGCCAAAGCGCTCAACCGGTCGAAGCCGACTTTCGTGCAGGTCACCACCCAGGCGGCATGGGCAAGCTTGTCGGCCAGATCCCAGCTTTCCGATGTCCAGATATCCTTGGCATGGGCCGAAACGCTGAACCCCCTGCTGCCAAGCAGGCTGGCATAAAAGGCGACCGAGGCGGGCGTGTGGATGAAATGCGCATGTAGCCAATCCGCCTTGCCAGGCCATTCGGCCACCAGCACCATGGCCTGACCCAGACGGCGAAACCGGTTGCGGGACAAATCGCGCCGCAAATCCTGGAAAAACTGCGTGAGAACCGGGCGAAAGCCGGGCAGATGCCGCACGGCCCATAGGGCTTTCAGCACCCGGAGCGGTTCTTCATGCAGATATTCCGGCAGATAATGGACCGGCGCCTGGATCTCATCATGCACGGGGTGGCGCTTCTTGTCGGTCGGGCGGCGCATGGCCACCAGTTCCAGCGCAAAGCCAGCCTGCTCCAGGCCCAGCAATTCCTGGGCGATAAAGGTTTCCGACAGGCGCGGATAACCTTTCAATAAAACGACGATCTTTCGAGGCTGCGACACGATCTTACCCTTGCACCACCGAGAACCGTCCGGCACCGCGCTCCTCCAGACAATCGGCAACGATGCGGGAAATGGTCGGCAAGCCCTCGAGATGCATGCCCGGCGCACTGACCGAGGGCGGATCGCGTTTCAATACGGCCTTGATCGCCTGGGCAAACGCCATGCTATCGCTGGATTGGTCAGGCAGGACCATGCTGACCAGACCCAGTTCGCAAGCGCGGGTGGCACGGATCAACTGTTCCTCGCGCGGCTCGGTGCGCGGCACGATCAGGGCGGGCTTATCGAAGGACAGGATTTCACAATAGGTATTATAGCCGCCCATGGCGACCACCGCCTTGGCACCAGCGATCAGGTCTTCCATGCGGTTGTCGAATTCGATCATCGTCAGCTTCGGATGGCGCGATCCCGCCTCCATGAATTTCTGCCGCAAGTCGGCGGGCATATAAGGCCCCAGCACCACCAGGGCCTGCTGGTCCAGCGTCGGATCGGCCTGATAGGCGGCAATGACATCGCGCACCAGATCGCCGCCGTCGCCACCGCCGCCAGTGGTCACCAGCAGATAATCTTCCTGGGGCGAGTGATCCGAGCGGGTTCCCGTCAGGGCATTGCGTTGCAGGAAGCCGACGAAACGCATTTTCGAGCGCAAGGCTTGCGGCGCATCGATTCCGGTCAACGGATCGTAGAAATCCGGCGGCCCATAGACCCAGACATCGTCATAGAGCCGGGCGATCTTGGTCAGCACGTCATTGCGCTTCCATTCCGCTTCCAGAAGATGCGGCGCATCCATCACGTCACGCAGGCCGAGTACCAGTTTGGTGCCGCGGGTTTTCAGGTAGGTCAGCGTGTCCTCCACCTCGCCGCGCAGGCCAAGCGGTTCCTTGTCGATGATGAACATGTCCGGCTCGAAACTTTCCGCCGTGTGGCGGATGATCGACTGGCGCATTTTCAGCGTTTCATGCAGATCGATATGGCGGTCCATCGAGGTATATTCGCCATTGCGCAGCTTTATGACGCTGGGAATTTTGACGAAATCGACCCGGGCGCGATAATCGAAGGCACCGGCAATCGTCGCACCGGAAATGATCAGCACTTGCAGGCCGCGATAATCCTCCACCAGCGAATGGGCAATGGTGCGGCAGCGGCGCAAATGGCCGAGACCGAACGTATCATGGCTGTACATGAGGATGCGGGCTTGCCCCAGTCGTCTCGACATGTGGTCAGTCTCTCCGAGAAGTGTCACTGCATGGAACCGTCAATCCGGACGGATTGAGCAACAGCCATGGAAATGGATAAGGGTCGCCGTTCCTGTTTACAGCGATCACTTATATGGATCTGCGGCATCCCTAAGACCATCCCCTAGAAAATTGAAGGCAAGAATGATCACGATGACGGGAACAACCGGGAACAGCAGCCAAGGATAAAGTGCGATCACATTGACCGAGCGCGCCTCTGTCAGCAACACACCCCAGCTGGTAATTGGTGGACGAAGGCCAAGCCCCAGAAAACTCAGGGTTGTTTCGCCCAGAATCATGCCGGGAATGGTCAGTGTCGCGCTGGCAATCAGATGTGACATGAAGCCGGGAATGAGATGGCGGCCGATGATGCGGGCGCTGCCCGATCCCATCATCTGGGCGGCCAATACGTAATCTTCTTCGCGCAGCGCCAGCAGCTTGGAGCGCACCGCCCGCGCCAGCCCCGTCCAGTCCAACAGGCCGAGAATGAAGGTAATGCCGAGATAGACCAGCAGCGGGCTCCAGTCCGGCGGCATGATCGCCGCCAGCGCCAGCCACAGCGGAATGCTGGGAATGGAATGCAGCACTTCGGTAATGCGCTGCACGACCATATCGAACCAGCCGCCCCAATAGCCAGCCAGCCCGCCGATGACGATGCCGAGTACGAAACTGGTCATCACGCCCAGAAGACCGATGGTCAGCGAAATCCGGGCGCCGTAGAGAATGCGTGACAGCACGTCCCGGCCCAGCCGGTCGGTGCCGAGCAGGAAGAAATTGCCACCTTCCGCCGGGCAGACCAGATGCAGATCGCTGTCCACCAGACCCCAGAAACGATAGCTGTCGCCCCGGCAGAAAAACCGCAGCTTCTGCACCTGTTGCGGATCGTCGGTATAGACCCGCTTCAATGTGTCCATATCCAGCGACATCGTCCGGCCATAGACGAAAGGCCCGACAAAACCGTTCTCATCGAACAGATGCACGGCTTGCGGCGGCGCGTAGATCCGGTCGACATTGCGGCTATGGACGTTGTAGGGGGCTAAAAATTCGATGACGACGATCATCAGATAGGCCGTCAACAGCAGAATGCCGGAATAATAGGCCAGTTTGTGCCGCTTGAACCGCCACCAGGTCAGGCGAAATTGCGAGGCCTGGTCTACCGGTGAGCGCCGGGATGTTGCCTCATCTTCAATCGCATAGGGGTCAAACGGAGCTGGCGACACGTAATGTGCCAAGGCGCCAGAGGCAGGGCCGGTGGATGGCATTCGCGGATCGCTCACTTGCTGCGCCCTCCCTGCAAACGGATACGCGGATCAAGCAGCGCCAGCGCGATATCCGAGATCAGCACGCCGATGACCGTCAGTACAGCCAGGAACATCAGGAACGACCCGGCCAGATACATGTCCTGGTCCTGAAGCGCCCGGATCAGCATCGGGCCGGTGGTTTCCAGAGACAGCACGACGGCGGTAATTTCAGCCCCGGAAATGATCGTCGGTAGGATCGAGCCGATGTCGGAAATGAAGAAATTCAATGACATGCGCAGCGGATATTTGATCAGCACCCGAAACGGATGCAGCCCCTTGGCGCGCGCCGTCATCACATATTGCTTGTGCAGCTCGTCCAGCAAATTGGCCCTGACACGGCGCACCATGCCAGCGGTGCCCGCCGTACCGATGATGATCACCGGAATCCAGAGATGTTCGAGGATAGACTTGAACTTGTCCCAGCTCATCGCCTGGCCCAGAAAGCGCTGGTCCATCAGATGGCCGATAGAGATGCCGAACCAGATATTGGCGAAATACATCATGACAAGCGCCAGGATGAAATTCGGCACGGCGATGCCGATCAGGCCCAGCAGGGTCAACCCGTAATCGCCCCAGCTATATTGATGGGTGGCGGAATAGATGCCGATCGGAAAGGCCAGCAGCCAGGTGACCGCGATGGTGACGGTGGAAACCAGGATGGTCAGCCAGACCCGGTCTCCCACCACATCGGCCACCGGCATGCGATATTCGAAAGAATAGCCGAAATCGCCCTGCACGAAGCCAGTGACCCAGTTGAAATAGCGGATCGGCGCGGGCTGGTCGAAACCATAGCGCGCCTTCAAATCCTCGATTTCCTGCAAATCGGCCTTTTCGCCGATAGCCCGCATTTCCTCGACATAGCTTTCAAAGTAATCGCCGGGCGGCAATTCGATAATGGTGAAGACCAGCATGGAAATCATGATCAGCGTCGGGATCATCACGGCAATGCGCCAGAGAATATAGCGGATCATGTCGCATCCTCATCATACCAGAATGTATCCGGCATATAGACGCCGAGTTGGGAGGTCGGGACGAAGCCGAACAGGCCTTTTTCCGGCAGGTTCCTGAGCTTTCGCGATTTCACCACCGGCTGCAAGGCGGAATTGACGATGCCGATGGTAAAGACCTGATCGGTATAGAGCCGCAGCATGTCATGCCAGATCGCCGTGCGCTCCTCCAGCAGATCAGACTGCCGCCAGGCCCGAAACAAATCGAGCAACGCCCGCGCCTCGGCAATTTCCGGCGCCCGGCCATCGCCACCGCCCGACAGCGTATGCAGGCCCCAGAGCGGCCATTGTAGCTGGTCGTCGCTGGTCGGCGCCAGTTCACGCGGCGACATGTCGGCGGTCGGCACGCCATTGTCCAATCCCTGCCAGACGGCCATCACCGTTTCGCCATTGGTGATGCGGCGGCGAAACAGCTCGCGATGCGAGATATGCACGAAAAGCCGGAAGCCGATCTTGCGGAAGTGATCGGTAATCAGTTCCAGCACGTCGGAATCAAAGGAGCTTTCCCCGGTGCTCTCGACGATCAGCACCGCCTCACGTCCGTCCGGCAACAGGCGAAGACCATGCCGGTCAGGGCGGACCAAGCCTGCCTCGTCCAGAAGCGCATTGGCCTGATCGGGGTCGAACCCGGCCCAGGCATCGCGGTATTCTGGCTTGAACAGCGGGCTTTCAGGCAGGATGGCATTGGCGGAAGCCTGAGCCAGGCCGAAAAACACTGCCTTATTGATCTCTTCGCGGTTGATTGCCAAGGACAGCGCCCGGCGCACCCGAACATCCAGCAGCACCTGACGCCAGACCAGATCCTTGCAATTCAGGTTGGGCATCAGCGCAATGCGCGCCCCTTGGGTGCGCTTCCACAGATCGACCTTGATCGGATAGCGTTTCTCGGCGTTTTTCAGGAAGGTATAATCGGCAAAATCCAGATTGGTGAATTGCAGATCGCTTTCGCCCGTGCCGGTCTTGGCCGAAATCAGGTCGCCGGAACCAACGCCCATCACCACCTTGTCGATATAGGGTAGCTGCAAGCCGTTCTCGTCCACCCGGTGATAGAAAGGATTACGCTCGAAGATGAACTGGCCCGATGGTGGCGCGGTCCGGGGAAGCCAGGCGTCCAGCGTCGGCAGGTCGGGATTTTCCGGGCGCACGATGCGCGACATTTTCTGATGCAGCGCCACCCAATCCTGCACGCCGTTTCGTTTGGCCAGTTCCTCCAGCTTTTCCTTGGTCTGGTATTTATGGTGGAACTGCTTGAGATAGGCACCGGGCATCATAAGACGCGTTGCGGTCGGGGCGGCAAGCTCGGCCAGGAAATCAGGATTGGGGTCTTCCCAGGTATAACGAACGGTCAGCGCATCCAGCACCTCAAAGACCGGTTCCTTGTCATTGACGCGGAAGACGGTCGGAATTCCGCCCTTGTGAAGCTTCTTGTCATGGAACATGTCTTCCCAGACATAGCGGAAATCCTCTGCCGTAAACGGTGAACCGTCCGACCAGCGATGGCCGTCGCGCAGGTGGAAGGTAAAGATCCGCTCCTCGACCACCTCGAACCGTTCCAGCAGATCCGGCTGGAAATTGAAGGCGAGGTCATAGCCGATCAGCCGACAGTAACAATTGATCGGCATATATCTGATATCGCGCTGGCCGCCGATCAACATGCGGATCGTTCCACCATAGCGCCCCGGCGCCCGCTCAGGTCCGTCAAGGGACACGACGCGCGGTACTTTCGGCAAGCGCTCAGCCATTGGCGGCAGTTGGCCAGACTCGACCTTGGCTTTCAGCAGTTCCGGTTCACCTGGATGAGACGCCGCCAGAAGCGGGCGCGGCAGAAAGGCGGCGGACATCAGCGCAAGCGCCCGACGGCGGGTAAAGCGGTGGCGGATCACGAGCGCAACTCCCTAGCATCCACCTCACGGCGGGCCAAAACCAGATGGCCACCACCCAGATCGGCATGGGCAAGCGTTGTCGGATCACCTTCATCGTGAAAATGCCTGGCCCAGCGCTTTTTGGCAGCCAGCGACGGTTCTCCGATCAGGTTGAAATCCATCGGATGATCCAGATTGGGCAGCGGCACCGCCGCCAGCAATTTCTTGGTATAGGGATGGACCGGATCGCGCATGATCACCTCGCAAGAGGCAATCTCGACAATACGGCCCGCATACATCACCGCCACCCGGTCGGCCATGTAATTCACCACGGCCAGATTGTGGGAAATGAACAGATAGGTGAGGCCAAGCTCCGCCTTCAAATCCTTCATCAGATTGAGGATCTGCGCCTGTACCGAAACATCCAGCGCCGAGACCGGCTCATCGCAGATGACAAGATCCGGCCCCAGTGCCAGCGACCGGGCAATGCCGATCCGCTGCCGCTGACCGCCGGAAAAACTATGCGGATAGCGGCCCAGCGCCGTCTCAGGCAGGCCAATCGCATGGATCAGCCGGTTGACCAGATCCAGCCGAGCAGCCCGGTTGCCACGATCATGAATTTCCAAGGGTTCGCTGATGATGCCGCGCACGGTCATGCGTGGCGACAGGGAAGAGACCGGGTCCTGAAACACCATCTGAATACGGGTGCGCAGGTCTTGCAGCTTTGACCCTTCAGCCTTCAGCATATCCAGCGGACCATCGGCACCTTGATAGATCGCCGTACCCTGATCGGCCGTGACGCCGCGCATCAAAATCTTGCTGAGCGTGGTCTTGCCGCAACCGCTTTCGCCCACCAGCCCCAAGGTTTCACCGCGAAAAATATCGAAGGAGACATCGTTGACGGCCAAAGTCGGCGCAGTCGGGCGCGAGAAAAATCCGTTTGACCCCTTGGACTGGAAGGATTTGGAAATATTGCGCACCGAGAGCAGCACGCCGTCGCCGCCGGACGGCACGCGACATTTGTCCATCAACCGGCCGGTATCGACGTGGATTTCGCGAAGTGGTTTCAGGCGCTCATTGCGGTCCATATCAAAATGCGGCACCGCCTGCATCAGGCCCTTGGTATAGGCATGTTGAGGCGCACTGAAAATTGCCTCGACCGGGCCGGATTCCATCACCTCGCCGCGGTAGATCACCACGACTTCATCGGCAAGACTGGCGACGACACCGAGATCATGGGTGATCAGCAGGATCGCCATGCCAAGCTTTTCCTGCAATTCCTTCAGGAGCTTGAGGATCTGCGCCTGGATGGTCACGTCAAGCGCCGTGGTCGGCTCATCGGCAATCAGCAGCGCCGGATTGCAGATCAGCGCCATGGCAATCATCGCCCGCTGGCGCATGCCGCCGGACAGTTCGAACGGGTACATGGTTGCGACACGGGCCGGGTCGTTGAACCCGACCAGCCCCAGCATTTCCTCCAGCCGCTCCTGGCGTTCGCGCGGCGAGAGCGTGGTGTGGACCCGCAGCACTTCCTCGATCTGATTGCCGACGGTATGGACCGGCGAAAACGAGGTCATCGGCTCCTGGAAGATCATGCCGATCCGGTTGCCGCGAATCTGGCGGATCTGGCGACCGTCATAGGGCAAGGACAGCAGATCGACCTGGGCTGCCTTTTGCGGATCATTAAAAACAACCCGGCCATTGATCTGTGCCAGGTTGGATTCGATCCCCATGATCGAGCGCCCGAGCACGGATTTACCGGACCCGGATTCACCGACCAGCGCCGTAACCTTGCCGGGCCGCAGCGTCATGCTGAAAGACTTGACCGCCTGAATGCTTGCGCCCAACAGGGGGAAAGACACACTGATATTATCCACATAAAGCAGATCTGCGCATTCTGCCATGCGTCACTTTTCCCAACCCGTCTTATGACTTTGTAGCCACCGTATCTTAGCAAATCATTGATGTCTATCGCTGACACACATGCTTCAATCGAGACCCGGACATGGCTTTACGGCTTGCACATGTCAGTTTTTTATCGGTAGGTCAGAAGACTGATAAAATGGACCTGTCATCGTGAGCCAAGACTTACCCCCGAGACTGAAAAGTCGCGCCATGATTGCCCAAAGCCTGGAGCTTGCCAAAAAACAAGAACTAGAGGCGGCAAAGACTATGCTTGATGCCCTGGCTGGCGATCATGATTTGCTGGCGCAGGCCGAGTTGGGGCCGGACACCGTGCTTGGCCTGCCGCGCAAGCTGCATTCGGCCTATCTGAAGATTGCCAAGATTGCCGGAGACCGGCTGCGGGTCACCGGGCTGCAATATACACTTGCGCCACCGCCGGACCTGCTTTTGCCGTTTTCGCGTTTCAGCAGCCATGAGCGGCGGAATATGGCAGCGCTGAACCGCGAGGCAGTGCCAAGAGTGCTGCACCAAATCTGGCTCGGCACACTGGCCCTGCCACCTGCCTGCCAGGCCTGGGCCGCCCACTGCGCCCGCCATGGCTTTGCCTATCGGCTCTGGCGCGAGGCCGACCTTGAAGCACAGGGGTTTGACCAGCATCCGAGCTTTAAAGCCATGCTGGCACGCGGCGACTATCCCGGCGCTGTCGATGTGGCGCGCTATCTGATCCTTCAGCAATTCGGCGGGATTTACCTTGATTGCGACTGGTATCCGGCCCGTGACGATATCAGCTTTGCCAATTGTCTTTCTCTGGTCGGGCTTGCCGCCCTTGCCGAGGACACGCCGCGCCAAACCGGCCTCGGCAGCCTGCTGCTGACCAATTCCTTCATCGCCAGCCCGCCCGGCCATCCGGTGTTTGCGCGGATGATCGAGGCCATGCCGCAGGCCATGGCGCTGCTTCCGGATGCCCCCGCCTGGTGGTCGACCGGGCCGCTGCTGATGACCGTGGTGTTTCGAGGCACCAGCTTTACCGTTCCAGATGCGAGCCTCCTTGCCGCCAATCTGGAACGCGGCGCACCATTTACCGAGGTGGAGGCAGCTCGGGATGCAGCCCTGACCACGGATGGCGGCCTGCTGATCGGCTGGAAATCCTGGTAGGCACTTAAGCTTGCCGCTGAAGCAATGTCCGCGCACTGTCCCAGCGGCAGGCCGGATGGGTAGCAGTCAGGGCGAACAGCCGCGTCAGGAAATCCCAGACCGCTTGGTCATGAACCAGATGATGGGTGAGGATGCCGATGGCATGTAAAGGTTCAGCTTCAGGGGCCAGATAGCCAGCCAGTTCCGCAAACAGGATATCGGCATCACGCCCACCGCGCGTCCCGTGCCAGTCCATCACATCCACATGGGTGTTGAGAAGGGTTAGAGTATTTATGCGTTTCTCCCGGCCAAACACCGACAGCGCCGTAAAGCCGAGACCCGACAGTGCTGGTAGCAAAGCCTTGTCAATCCGGTTCCACGGCGGCACCAGCATCGGCAACAGCTTTTCGCCGTAAAGTCCGTGCAGCTTGGCCAATCCCTGACGCAGCTCGTCCAGGACGATTGCCGCCGGGCGATGCCCGCCCAGTTCTTGCTTCTTTTCACCCGGACCAGCATGGCTCTGGTGGTTCCAGCCATGCACGGCGATGGTGGCATGAGTTTCTACCGAAAGCGATGCTGCCAGCGCCGCACCGGTCGGCTCGGGAATGACCGCCAGCGTCAGCGGTATCTGGAAGCGGCGAGCAAGTGCCAGCAAAGTCTCCAATGGATTGCTCGGCTCGACCGCATCGTCATCGCGCAGCCAGAGGTTAACCGTCTTTTCCTGGGCGGCGAGATCATCGAGGCGCTGTCTCAAGAGAATTTCAGACATTATGACTCCCGCCTTCCGATTCCAGTTTAGCACTATCGCCCAGACACTGTTCCAGCAGGGCGGAAAGCCGAGCGCTGGCTACCTCAATCGAGCGATCCTGCGCGACCATCTGGCGGGCCGCTTGCGCCATTGTCTGGCGTTGGGACGCATCGGTCAGCAGGGTTTCGATGGCTTTGGCATAGGCAAGCGCGTCGCCGGGCGGCGTTAAAAATCCGGTGATGCCAGGCGCAACCACTTCCGGCACTCCCGCCACGGCCTCGGCCACGACCGGCAGGCCTGCCGCCTGTGCCTCCAGATAGGCAAGGCCATAGGCTTCGCCGTGGCCGGGCCAGACATAGACTGATGCGGTCGATAAGATCTCGGCGACGGCCTGTGGCGGTTGTTCGCCCAGGAATTCAACCCGGCCCGACGGAAAGCCGGAAAACAGCGCCCGCACCTCGGCCCCGCAAGGTCCATCACCCACCACCTTCAGCCGCCAGGCAAGATCGGGCAGCAGTGCAAGGGCCTTGGCCAGCGCGATATAACTGCTTATCTTGTCGCCGGGGCGCATCATCGCCACGGTTGCCAGCACATGTTGCTCTGGCTGCCGCGGGTGGACAAGAAAAGCCTGCGCATCGATAAAAGGCGTCAGCCGAGCTAGCCGGGCTTGCGGAGCGACGGCCTGCAAACCCTGCATATCCCGCGCCGTCAGGCAGAGATTGATAGCGGCACTCCTGATCGTCTCCAGCAACCTGTCCTGAAAACCAGCCCAGACGCCCAGATTACGCCGCTGCGAATAGGAAGCCTCGGCGGTGACATAGGGTATCGCGAACCGGTGGCAGAGCTGCGGCCCGATCAGGTCCGGCGCCTTGTAATACGGGTGATAGCAAAACCACAGATCTGGCTTGCCCTGGCGTCGATAAAGCCGGGTCAACCGCTCGATCTCTTCCTCCGCCGCCTGGGCCAGATCCGGCAGAACCGTCTCCGGCGTCGCGTGGAAACTGCGCAGATCAGACGCCACGGTGACATCATGGCCCGCCAGCCGCAAGGCCTGCAGCAGGAGGCGTGCCATCAACCGGTCGCCGGAAGGCACGGGATGGTCGGGGGATTTCAGCGGCGCGTAAAAGCCGATTTTCATGGGCAGCCTCATCGTCATGCAGGGACATGTGCGCAGTCCGCAGGCTGTTGCAAGAGGCAGCGGCAGATTTATCGTCATCCATCACAGCCAATCAACATTGCCCGACAAGATCATCGCGCACCCTTGACATCGCATCATGCGGACCGCAACTGAAGCCGGTATTGAAATCGCCTGCGGAGCTTTATCCCCCCATGTCCCATCATCCCGTTGCCGCCGAATTGCTGTCCGCCATCCAGTCCCGCCGCGCCAAGGCAGCGGTGATCGGCCTAGGCTATGTCGGCCTGCCACTGGCCATCAGCATTGCCAAGGCCGGATTCACGGTGATGGGCTTTGATATCGACGCCACCAAGATCGACGCCATCGAAGCTGGGACAAGCTATATTGAGGCCGTGCCGGAGCATATTCTGCGCGAAGAATGCGCGGCGGGCCGCTTTTCCGCAACCTCGGACTTTCTGGCGCTGGCCGATTATGACGTGATCGCCATCTGCGTGCCGACGCCGCTGACCAAGAACCGTGATCCAGACCTGTCCTATGTGGAAAACACCTGCCGCCAGATTGCCAAGTCACTCAGGCCCGGACAACTGATCGTGCTGGAATCCACCACCTATCCCGGCACCACGCAGGAAGTGGTGAAGCCGATCCTCGAACATTCGGAACTGCGGGCCGGAGAGCATTTCTTCCTCGGTTTTTCCCCGGAACGGGAAGATCCCGGCAATCGCGAATTTGAAACCTCGACCATTCCGAAGATCATCGCTGGCGATGGCCCCGACGCTTCAGCCTTGATGGCGGCCTTTTATGGTGCGGTGGTCAGAACCGTGGTGCCCGTCTCCTCCACGGCGACAGCGGAAGCCGTCAAGCTGACCGAAAACATCTTCCGCTCCGTCAATATCGCCTTGGTCAATGAATTGAAGCTGGTCTACGACGCCATGGGCATCGATGTCTGGGAGGTGATCGACGCCGCCAAGACCAAGCCGTTCGGCTATATGCCGTTTTATCCCGGCCCTGGCCTCGGCGGCCATTGCATTCCCATCGATCCGTTTTACCTGACATGGAAATCGCGCCAGTATGACCAGCCGACCCGGTTCATCGAGCTGGCGGGCGAGATCAACACGTCCATGCCGCATCATGTCGTCTCCAGGCTGGCCGAAGCGCTGGACCGCAAAGCGGGCAAGGCGCTGAGTCGGTCGCGCGTGCTGATCCTGGGGCTGGCCTACAAGAAAAACGTTCCGGACATCAGGGAAAGCCCGTCGCTGCGGCTGATGGAGCTTATTCTGGAGCGCGGCGCCGAGGTCGCCTATTTCGATCCCTTCCTGCCGGAAATTCCGAAAACCCGCGAATATAGCCATCTGAAAGGCCGTCGCAGTATTGCCTGGAACGAGGAAAGTCTCACCGCCTTCGATGCCGTGTTGATCGCCACGGACCATGACACTGTCGATTACCAGCAGTTGGCCGATTGGTGTCCGCTGATCGTTGACACCCGCAACGCCCTTGCCCGCCGCAGCATTGCCGATCAGGCCGCAGGCCATACGATTGTGAAAGCGTGATCCCATGAGCCGTCTCGACAGTTTCATCAACCGCATGAGCGCCCAGCGCGATCTCTTGAACCATGTGCGCGATAATTACCCCCTGCCCGAAGGCCCAGTGCTGGAAATCGGCCTTGGCAATGGCCGGACCTTCAGTCATTTGCGGGAGAATTTCACCGGTCGCCGCATCGTCGCCTTCGACCGGCAATTGGGCGCGCATAGCAGTTCCATACCAGAGGATGGCGACCTGATCCTGGGAGAAATCGACCAGACCGGGAAGGACTTCATCGGTTGCGGCGCGGCCTTCGTCCATGCCGATATCGGCACCGGTTATCCCGATCGGGACGCGGTCACGCTCACTTGGCTGCCGGACATGGTTGCGGGAATGCTGCGGCCCGGCGGCTATGCGCTCAGTGGCCTGCCACTCAACCACACAGCACTCGAGCCGTTACCGGTCCTCGACCATATCGAGAAAGACCGCTATTTCTTCTATCGCCGCCTGCCCTGATTTTTTGCATCGACATCGGCAATACAAGGCATTTGCCTCAAATCCGCCCGAAATTCCGGTGCTAATGGGTGTCGTGAGGAATGGTTTACATCCTAATCGACAAGAGAAAGTTGCCGCAAGCGAACAGTATCGAGTTCGGTTGTCATCGCACGAAGACGCTCTGCTAATGCACGGCTAAACTCCATGCTCATGCGTGGGCTGTCAGCCATGACCTTGCCGAGACAATCTTTGGCGATGCGAAGCGTTTCAACGTCTGTTGCAGCACGTGCAGTCATTCGTCTTGGACCCTGGCAGAGAAGCGACATTTCACCGATGATGGATTTGCTGTCTGCTTCACCGATCCTGACTTGGCCTGTTGGCATGTCTGAAAGCAAATCAACCTTGCCAGACAGGATGACATACGCAGCATCGCCGCCATCGCCTTGGCGAAACAAAATGTCGCCGGTATTATAGGTTGCCCTTTGCGAAGCGAAGGCCAGAAGCTTCAGTTTGCACGGATCGACGTGCTTGAAGTATGGAATATTCCGCAATAGCTGCACTTCGTCTCGCAGTAACATGCTTGCCACCAACTTCCCGGTTTTCGGTGGCCTGACCCCTCATGCCACCAATGCCTTGAAAATATCATTTTCATTGCCCAGAGCCTCGAACGTGCCGTCCGCGACCAATGAACCGCTGTCGAGTATCAGAACACGATCAAAGTTTTTTGACAATGATGTGTTCGACAAAACCCAAAGGATAGAGGGATCATTGTCCTGCTCGCGCAGAAATGCAAGCACATCCTTAACAATATCCTCCTGAACACGCGCGTCGAGGCCCGGCAGGGCTTTATTGAAGATATAATAGTCGCAACGCCGCACCAGCGCGCGGGCAAGGTTGAGCTTGTGGCGCTGAACGATGGTCAGCCTGCGGCCACCGCTGCCAATATCGAATTCCAATCCAAGCGCCAGGAACCGTTCCGTCAGGCCTTTCTTCGAGCTCAGTTTCGCCGCCAGCTCGCGGAATTTCGGCTGGGCTTCGGGATTGCGGTTGACGAGCTTGCCGAAAATCACGTTCTCGCGCAACGTCGCCGCCGCCATGTAGCGATGCGGATCGTAGCGCTCGATACTGTGGCGCAGGTCAGGTGACAGGTTATCGTGGAACAGGTCACGGGCGCCGACGATCTTGTCCATCACGTCTTGCGTCAAAACACCCATACGATAGCGCGGCTCGACATAATTGAAGCTGAGCCGGATCATTGCCCGCTGCTCTTCCTCGTTTGGCACCGGCTTGGTCCGGCCTTGAAGGCGTTGCAGGATCTGTTGGTAAAACACCACGTCGTCAGCGGTCAGGACATCGAGCTGCTGGAAGAACGGGTGATCGGCCGGCAGGCCACCGAAGATTTCGACCAGGTTTTCCGCAATCAGAAAACCCATCTCATAAAACAGGCTGAGCAGACCGGCGCGCTCCAGCACATCATAGAAATAATCGCTCTGATGGGCATAGACAGGTCCATTGACAATCGGACGCAGCGTTCCAAACAGCAGGTTTTCTCCCAGTGTCGCCTCGGCATTATAGGCAGTGGGGTCGAAGTGAACCACGAGATTGGCAAGACCCTGCCGCTGCAATTCATCACGCAGCGCCAGACGCAACTCCACCACTTTTTCCGTCAGGTCCGGATAATCAAGCGGATCGACGATGGAATGCAGTGCAAGCTCCATCACGTCGCTGGTCAGTTTCACGGTATCCAGCGCCGTCAAAATTGATTTTTTCAGGTCGCTGGCTTCACCGTGCAGCACGGACGTCGCCCGCCGGTCGATCCAGTCGGCATTGGGATCGAGATCGGAGTTTTCAGACAATTGCGCCTCCTTGATCTCCCAACGACGTTTCATCGCCTCGCGCCCGGTATAGTTCACCGAATTGGTCGGCGCATGTTTCAGGCCGTAAATCAGGTTGTCCTTGAGGCTGCCATGAAAGAAATAACCATCGGCAGATACATAGGAAATTGCCCGACCCGTCACCGATTCCGGCAATTCCAGCAGGTCGGCATCGCCAAGCACGATCTTGCCCGCCACCGGCCAGTTCAACCGGCCAATGGCTTCGGCCATCACTTCCGCCCCCACACCGCGATTGTCGATTGCGGCAATCGTCTCACCCGGGCCGATTTTCAAGGTGAGATTTTCCACCACCTTGGCGCCGCCGCTATCCTGCAAGGTCACATTCTGCAAAGCGAGCGGGCCAGAGCGGGCAGCCATCCCCACAGGCGCCAGCGCCTGTAGCACGGGATCGATCATCTGCGGCGGTTCGAATTGCTCCAGAACCTGTTCATATTTCACCTGCACGTCCTGGCGGGACTGATCCCAGTCGATCAGCTCCTTCAACGGACCGGGAAGATCCTTGTAGGCATTGATGACAGCCACCAGCTGGCCCACGTCCAGGCTGCCCTTCAGCGCGAAATAGCCACCGATGGAGTAGAACAGAAACGGCGTCAGCTGAGACAGGAAATTATTGAAAAATTTGACGAAAAACTTCCAGCGATAGAGATCGTAACGGATCTTGAAGATATCGCCGAGCCGCTTCGAAATATCGGCGCGTTCATAATTCGACGTATCATAGGCGTGGATCGTGCCAACGCCATCAACGATTTCCCCGACCTTGCCCGCCAATTGCCGGGCCTGAAGCTGCCGCTGACGGCCAAGGATGAGCAAGCGGCGGCGCATTTTGGGAATAATGCCGACCTGAAGCGCCACCATTGCGCCTGCAATCGTGCCAAGCCAGAAACTTTGCAGGAAAATGAAGAACAGCGCGGCCAGTGCCTGGCCGCCCAGCATGGTTGGCTGCACAAAGGCATCCCCCGTAAAGCCGCCAAACGGCTCCACCTCATCGCGCACCATGGTCGAGACTTCGGAGGAATGGATCTGCTTGACATAGCTTGGCGGGAACCGCAGCACCCGGTCCACCAGCTCATAGCGGATCCGCCGCAGCAACCGCTCTCCAAGCCTGCCCTTATAGGTATTGATATAGAATTTAAACAACCCGTTGATGATCACCAACAGCAGGAAGACGCCGCTCAGCGCCATCAGGCTCGACATGCGGTCAAGGGAAATGCCGCGAGAATGCAATGACCAATCGGTCAAAGGCACGGTCCAGTCGAAGGCAAACAGCGGCTGTCGCGAATCCGGCGCTTCGAACCCGCTTCCCTGGATCGGCCCATTGATGATGCGCTTGGGCAGGTCGAAGGCCAGAAAATACGGCACCATCGACAGGATAACAATCGTCAGAACCCAGATCTGCTGCTTGCGCGTATGCCGCCATATATAAAGGAGTAGGCTTTTTTCCATCAGCTGGTTATCACGCGGACCACTGTTCGTGCCGAACAACGCCCTTGCGTCGTCCATTCAAGAAGATTGTTTATAAGGACAAGCCAGGCTGCCGGAAAGCCATCCTGCCCAGCAGGATAGCAAAAAAACCAAACCGCTGCACCAAAGTGATCGCAGGTGAATAGCAAAAAGGCAATCCTTATCCGGCTTACCACCATACCAAGGCCTGAAGAGCTGAACACATCCTCGCCTTGCACGCAAAGAGCGCGGGAAAAGCCGTCCTGGCCGGTGTTTCATCTGGAGCCTGCGACGTTATGCCGATAGATAATCCTGACGGACATCGCTTACCGGATCGGACGCCATGAAAATCCTCCACACCGCCGACCTGCATCTGGGCCGCCAGCTGAACGGATTATCGCTGGACGAGGATCAAGCCGTCATTCTCGACCAGATCGTCGATGCCCTCACCACGACCCGTGCCGATATCCTGATCATTGCCGGCGACATTTTCGACCGGGCAGCACCTCCGGCAACAGCGGTGCGCCAGTTCAACGCCTTTCTGTCGCGGGTAGCAATGGAAACCACCGCCGCCGTGGCGATCATTGCCGGCAATCATGATTCCGGCGACCGGATCGGCGCCATGGCAATCATGACCGACAGGCAGCGCGCGCTCATTCAGGGCCCGGTTGCAAGAGAAATGGCCCCCCTTGTCCTGCATGACGCCCATGGACCGGTGGCCTTTTCCGCCCTGCCCTTCGCCTATGAATTTGCCGCCCGCGAATGTTTTGCCGACCCGGCCATCGCCACACCGCAGGACGTGTTGGCCGCCCAGATGGCCGACGCGCGCCGCAGCCTGCCGGAGGGTGCGCGCTGGGTGGTGATCGCCCATGCCTTCGTCGCTGGAGGAACAAGCGGCGACACAGAACGTCCACTGGCCCGCGTCGGCGGTATTGAGACCGTGTCACCGGAAATTTTCGAAGGCGCTCATTATGTGGCGCTCGGTCATCTGCACAAGCCACAAAGTGTCTCGGCCCCTCACATTCGCTATTCCGGCTCCCCGCTGGCATTCAGCTTCGGCGAGGCCAGCGAACAGAAATCCATGACCCTGATCGATCTCGACGCCGATGGTAAGGCACGAATCGAAACCATTGATTTCAGACCTCCACGGGCCGTGCGCCTGTTGCGCGGGCTATTGGCTGAACTGCTTCTGGCCCAGCCGTCGCAGGACTTCATCAAGGCGGTGCTCACCGATCCTACCCCACTGATCGATCCGATGAAGCGGTTGCGGGCGGTCTTCCCCAATGCCTGCCAGCTAACCTATGCCCGTGACGAGAGGGCACCGGAGCTGAAATTTGCCGTCAGCATGGCTGCACCGGCTGATCCGCTGGAGGTGATCGCCGATTTCATCGCCCAGGTGCGCGATGAACCGATCTCCGAGCCAGAACGCGCACTGGTCACAGCCATGCTGGACGATCTGGACGCCGAGGAGAATGCCGCATGAGACCTGTCCGCCTGGTAATGCAGGCCTTTGGCCCCTATGCCGGACGCCAATCCATCGATTTTCGCGAAGCGGTCGCCGCAGGCCTGTTCGGTATCTACGGCCAGACGGGATCAGGGAAATCGACGATTTTCAGCGCCATGACCTTTGCCCTGTTCGGTGAAGCGGCGAGAGCCGAGCAGGATACCATCTCGCTACGCTCCGACCATGCTTCGCCTGATCTCGCCACCGAGGTGGAGTTCGTATTCGATCTCGGCGCGCGCCGTTACGTGATCCGCCGTCGCCCTGAACAGATGCGGCCAAAACAACGCGGCGGCGGCGAAACCCGTGACGCCCACGAGGCTTGGCTGTTCGACGCCACCGGGCTTGGCGAAAGCGAGATTACCGCCGCCCAGCCGGGCAAGGTGCTGGCCGAGAAAAAGATCGGTCTGGTACGCGAAAAAATCACCGATCTGCTCGGCTACGGTCCTGAACAGTTCAAGCAGATCGTGCTTCTGCCGCAGGGTCGATTCGAGGCCTTTCTTTCCGCCAAAACCCAGGAACGACAGGATATTCTCAGCGCCCTGTTCGATGTGTCGCTCTATCGCCGGCTGGCGGCAAAACTGAAAAACGATGCCGAAAGCGCCGAACGGCTGGTGCGCGAGGAGCGCGCCGTCTGCCTTCGCCGCCTCGGTGCCGACGGGTTCGACAGCATGCAGGCATTGGTGGACGGGATCGCCGAGGCGGCATCATCGCTCATCGACCATCAGCAGGCAGAGCAGCACAGCCGGATAGAGGCAGACACCGCCCGCGCTGCGCTGCAAGCGGCACGAACCACCGACAGCCTGTTCAAGTCCATGGACGCCGCCCGCCAGACACGGCAGAAAACCCTGGATCAGGCCGCAGACATGGCCGCGCTGCAAGCGCAGGTCACAGCCGCCGAACGCGCCCGGACACTGGCCGATGCTGAGAACCGAGTGATCGAGGCACAGCGCGATTGCAAGGATGCACAGGCCGCGCTGTCTCTGGCAATGCAGATCCAGACATCGACGCAGGCAACGGCGCAACAAGCGCAAGCTGCCTACCTTCAACAAATACAAAGCAAAAGCGAAATCGAGGCGCTGCGCCGGACAATCGATCAACTGGAACGCGACCGGGATGTGCTGGAAAAAGCCACCGGCCTCACCGCATCGGTCGAAGCGGCCAAACGGCGTGTGCAGGAGGAACAAGCGGCGTTTCAAACCGCAAAGGCCGGTCTCGATGCGTTGACCAACAAACAGCAGGTCCGGGAACTGGCCTTGAAACAGGCGCGCCTTGCTCATGACCGCAGGCAGTCATTGACCGCAAACCTTACGGCGTTGCAGGCGCAGGTGAAGCAAGCCGAGATCGTGGAACGGGCTGAAAAAGATCTGCAACAGGCGCGCCAACGGTTAAACCATAGCGCAAGCATCCATGTCGAACGACAGGCTCAAGCTATCAGCGCCGCGGCACTGTTCGATCAGGCCGAACGCCGGCTGGCCTCAGCACAAGCGCTCCATCTGGCAGCAAAACTGGCGCCTGGCCTCGCCTGCCCTGTTTGTGGCGCGACCGACCATCCGGCCCCTGCGATGGGAGACAGCGCCGAGGCCGGGCTGGACAAGGCCTTTCGTGACGCGAAACAGGCCCTGGAAAAAGCGAGACAGGAAGAGCAGCACAGCGCCACCGCTCACGCCTCTGCGCAAGCCACGGTCGATGAGCGCCAAGGCAGGCTGGCGGATCTGGAGCGGCCGGAACGTCCTATCCAGGACCTGCGCCAGGACATGGAAGGTATGGAGCACGCCCTTCGCGAGCTTGGCCCGGCCATCGATATCGTCGCTGCCGAAACCGCACTGGAAAATCTTGGGAAAGCCATCACAGATGCGCAAGCCCGACTGGACCAGCACCGGGATCGGCTGGCGGCGCTGAATACCGAGACCAGCAATGGTGAAGCCCGACTTGCCGAAATGCTCTCCGGCATCGCGATGCATCTGCGAGATAAAGCAGCCCTGGAACGCCAGATTCAGCAATCGCAGGCCTTGATGACAAGCCGGGAAACGGCGCTGAAGCGCAGCGAAGAGGCCGCCACGGCGACGCGCGAGGCGGCGTTAAGCGCACAAAAAGACAGCGAGGCCGCCCAAAATATCCTGGACGAACGGCAGGCCCGCCACGAAAAGGAAAATCTTGGCTTCGAGGTCCACCTACGCGACGCTGGCCTGACGCGGGAGGATTTGCAACGTCTGAAAGCAGCCATCACGACACTTGAGCGTGACAAAGCCGCGATAGAAGACCACAAACGCCAATTGCAGCGCGACAATGAAAAGCTCTTGGAATTGGAGACCGCTCTCGCGGGTAAACATCCGCCGGACCTTCTCGCCCATCAAGATGCGCTTTCGGCGGCGGAAACCGCTTTTGATACAGCTGTTACGCTACGCGCATCAACGGCGGCCCGGCTCGATCACTTGCAGAAATTGCGCCAAGAGCTTGCCGGTATTGCCAAACGACTTGACGAAGCCGAGGCAACATCCGGCCCCCTGCGGGAGTTGGCTTCCCTGTTCGACGCCCAGAACCGGCAAAAGCTGAAACTGGAAACCTTTGCCATCGGCGCAATGTTCGAGCAGGTCTTGCAGGCCGCCAACCTGCGGCTGGGGCCGATGACCAATGGTCGCTACAGGCTGGAACGCGACATTGAAACCGGCGGACGGGGTAAGCGCGGGCTGGGCATTCTCGCCTTCGATGTCCATACTGGCAAGGCGAGACCCACCGCAACCCTTTCCGGTGGTGAAACCTTCATCGCCGCCCTGGCGCTCGCCCTCGGCCTGGCCGACGTGGTCGAAAGCGCCAGCGGCAAGGTGCGCCTCGATACCATTTTCCTCGATGAAGGCTTTGGCAGCCTCGATACTGAACATGGCTCAGGCACACTTGATCTGGTCTTGCAGGCCTTGAATAGCCTCGCCAGCCAGAACCGCACCGTTGGACTAATATCCCATGTTCCACTTGTTCAGGAAGCAATCCCGAATGGTTTTTACGTCAGGAAGGATAGCGATGGCAGCCATGTGGAAGCTCGAGGAATGATGTAACAGCTGATCACGTCTCATCTGCTTTATACGATGAGTCATTGAAAATGACTCATCGTATTCTTTTTGCAAATGTCTCAAACACTTAATGTATTTGAGACATTGACAAGCTGCTCAAGGCGAGGATGCGGGAGCATCTGCGATACCTTGGTATTAAGTGAGTTGATGAAAGCGATCATCTTCTGCGTCAGGGCCACCCATCGAAAGATCGAGAGCAAAGCCCTTTGCGCGGGCTTGCTGCGCCGCAACGGATCGGTTTGCTATTGGCTTGCGGACCGGCTGGGCCGGTGGGGCTGCCTTGCGAACTGGTGCAACAGTCCCCCGCGATTTGCGTGCCTGGGTGTTGCCATTGTCTCCCGTCTGGAAGAAAGTGAGCGAAGACTGCAATTCTTCCGCCTGAGATGCAAGCTCTTCAGAGGTGGCCGACATTTCCTCCGATGCGCTGGCATTGTGCTGCGTGACCTGGTCCAATTGCTGAATGGCCTCGTTTATCTGGGAGGCACCCAAATCCTGTTCACGGCAGGAGGCCGAAATTTCCGTGACCAGTTCGGCGGTCTTGCGAATATCAGGAACGAGCCGGTGCAGCATTTCGCCAGCAGAGGTAGCCGCCTTGACGGTCTCGCTAGACAGACCGCTGATCTCTCCTGCTGCGGCCTGTGAACGTTCAGCAAGCTTGCGGACTTCGGATGCAACAACAGCAAAGCCTTTTCCATGCTCACCTGCGCGGGCGGCTTCAACCGCGGCGTTCAGCGCCAGGAGATCTGTCTGACGAGCAATTTCCTGAACGATGGAAATTTTTTCTGCGATCGTTCGCATCGCATTCACAGCTTTATCAACCGCCTCACCGGATAACTCGGCATCTTTCGCAGACTGGCGGGCAATCTTCTCTGTCTGGGATGCGTTATCGGCGGTTTGCTTGATATTAGCGGCCATCTGCTCCATGGACGCCGACGCCTCTTCAGCCGCAGAGGCTTGCTCTGTCGCACCCTGCGAGAGTTGCTCGGAGGTGGACGAGAGCGCCTGGCTGCCGCTGGTCACCTGATCAGCCGCAGTGGCGACGCCGGTTGCAAAGCTGGTCAGGTTATCGACCAATGAATTGATCGCGTCTTTCATTTTCTGATGGTCGCCTTCACAGGCAATTTCGACATGTTCTGTCAGATCGCCAATGCTGACGAGATTAAGCACTCGATTTCCCTCACCAATCGGCAACAGAATGGCATCCAGCATGCCATTTATGCCGGAAACCATCTTGGAAAAATCTCCCACAAACCGAGTGGCGACGCCTCGTTCGCTCAAATTCCCTGCGGTAGACGCGATAGTTAAACGCTGGATTTCGGTAACGATGTCTCGAAAATTGCTCCTCAGCGTTTCTATCGTTTCGTTGATGAATGCCTTCTTTCCTGGAAAATGCTCGAGCGCCGCGTCAAAATTGCCTTCGCCGAATTCTTTGATGCAAGCCATTGCCTTTTTCTTCACAACGATATGGCCATTGACCATGTCGTTGACGCCCTTTGCCATCACCGCAAAGTCGCCTTTAAACCGCTCGACAGGCACGAAAACGTCGATATCACCCTTATCGTGCTCGGCTGACATCCGGTTCATCTCGGCGATAAAGCCCTTGAGATTGCCACGCAAAGTTTCCACCGTGTCATTGATGAATGCCTTCTTGCCCGGGAACCGCTCAAGCGCAGCCTCAAAATTTCCTTCGCTGAACTCCTGAACGCAGGCCATCGCCTTCTTTTTTACCGATATATGGCCAGCGACCATTTCGTTGATGCCCTTCGCCATGACGGAAAGATCGCCCTTGAAGGCATCGACCGGAAGGACCGCATCAATATCACCCTTGTCGTGGTCCACTGCCATGCGAGTCGTGGCATCGCGGAGGTCGGAGACTGGACGCATAGCCGCGTCGAGCAATCTGTTGACCGCGTCCAGCAGCATCTTTGCTTCGCCGGTCGCAATGTCCACCTGCGCGCGACGCGATGTATCGCCATCAGCCATACTGCGCGTCAGATTTTCGATCTCTGTAATTGCTAGCTGTGCTCGGGAAGATTTTTTGAACTGTGTGTATAAGGACATCGTGAGCCATCCAACGCGTTACAATAAGTCTATCAATCTGGATCGAAGGTGAGTGTCATTCGCCAGGCATGACCCGGACGAATTCGTCATGCTCCTCAAAAGTCGACAATCCGATTATTGTGAAGAACAATAAAGGATTCGTGAATAGAAGAAATCGCTTATGAAATGATGCCTAATATTTTCGTCTGAATGATGCCTTCAGACGTTGGAAATTGAGCTAATTTGACGGATTTTGAGAGCAGAAGTGCTCGTATTTATCACAAAATGGTACATTCACAGTTTCGATATTCGGCATTTATTTTATTATTTTAGGTGAGTTTGAGTTGGCGGTTTATGATTGGAGAGGTTTTGGCTTGTTTTGGAATTTGAAGAGTTTGTGAGCGTGATGATTAAATTTGCGTGGGGGCTTTGTTAGGTCAAGATACCCTTGGCTTTGTGCAATTGGCCAATATGAAACCAAGCAACGCAAAAAAGCCCCTGCGGTTGAGGGGCTTTGATGGTATTGCGGTGATTTATTTGGTTGCGGGGGCAGGATTTGAACCTGCGGCCTTCAGGTTATGAGCCTGACGAGCTACCGGGCTGCTCCACCCCGCGTTATATTTTAGTGTATTTTTCAACGTAAGAAGGGTCGCTTTATGCGACCCTTTTTGTTGTCGGCAGGGCCGAATTTTTGGAGAGAAGATGATTGATTTGATTGATGTCTTTACAACATTGCCATTAGCAGACCTGGCAGCGACCTACTCTCCCGCGTCTTAAGACGAAGTACCATTGGCGCAGGGGCGTTTCACGGCCGTGTTCGGAATGGGAACGGGTGCGGCCGCCCCGCCATGACCACCAGGTCAGCTAAGGGCAATGTTGATGCTCTCGCATCAACATTGTTCCCTTTTCTTTGGCAAACCCATCTTCTTCGCTTGCGCTCAGAAGGGTGCCAAAGCGTTGATACGGAACCGTATTGATGCTTTGCATAATTGAGAAGCTGGTGGGCGTTGCCCGTTTTCTTATTGTGTGAACACGTCTTTTTTGTTTCCGTGGCCGTGACGAGCTCCGCTCGCAAGGCCAAGGGCCGTCGCACCTGATGGTGCGGGCCGTCCGCAGCGAAGGCTCAAAGAGCCGACAGCGTCAGGACAAAACAGATGGCATCATCAAAGCCGAAGGCTTTGATGAGCATGGTCAATGAGAACGATTAAGCCAATCGAGCTATTAGTAACGGTAAGCTTCGCAGGTTACCCTGCTTCCACACCCGTCCTATCAACGTGGTCGTCTTCCACGGCTCTGATAGGGAATACTCGTTTTCAGGTTGGTTTCCCGCTTAGATGCCTTCAGCGGTTATCCATTCCATATATAGCTACCCTGCTATGCCGTTGGCACGACAACAGGTCCACCAGAGATATGTCCATCCCGGTCCTCTCGTACTAGGGACAGATCCTGTCAATATTCCTACACCCACGGCAGATAGGGACCGAACTGTCTCACGACGTTCTGAACCCAGCTCACGTACCGCTTTAATTGGCGAACAGCCAAACCCTTGGGACCTGCTCCAGCCCCAGGATGCGATGAGCCGACATCGAGGTGCCAAACAACCCCGTCGATATGGACTCTTGGGGGTCATCAGCCTGTTATCCCCGGCGTACCTTTTATCCGTTGAGCGATGGCCCTTCCACGCGGGACCACCGGATCACTATGACCGACTTTCGTCTCTGCTCGACTTGTCAGTCTCGCAGTCAGGCGGGCTTATGCCATTGCACTCGACGACCGATTTCCGACCGGTCTGAGCCCACCATCGCGCGCCTCCGTTACTCTTTCGGAGGCGACCGCCCCAGTCAAACTACCCACCATACACTGTCCCGGATCCGGATAACGGACCGCGGTTAGACATCCATGACGATAAGGGTGGTATTTCAAGGATGGCTCCACTCGAACTGGCGTCCAAGCTTCAAAGCCTACCACCTATCCTACACATGCCGACACGAATGCCAGTGTAAAGCTATAGTAAAGGTGCACGGGGTCTTTCCGTCTGACCGCAGGAACCCCGCATCTTCACGGGGAATTCAATTTCACTGAGTCTATGTTGGAGACAGCGGGGAAGTCGTTACGCCATTCGTGCAGGTCGGAACTTACCCGACAAGGAATTTCGCTACCTTAGGACCGTTATAGTTACGGCCGCCGTTTACTGGGGCTTCAATTCAAAGCTTGCACCTCTCCTTTTAACCTTCCAGCACCGGGCAGGCGTCAGACCCTATACGTCGTCTTGCGACTTCGCAGAGCCCTGTGTTTTTGATAAACAGTCGCTACCCCCTGGTCTGTGCCACCCCTCTCCACTTGCGTAAAAAGGGGTCACGCTTCTTCCGAAGTTACGCGTGCAATTTGCCGAGTTCCTTCAACATAGTTCTCTCAAGCGCCTTGGTATACTCTACCTGACCACCTGTGTCGGTTTCGGGTACGGTCTATACGGTGGAGCTATTTCCTGGAACCAC